>NZ_JAJIWP010000001.1 GCF_020880975.1 Mucilaginibacter sp. UR6-1
CTATGATGCTGCGTTAGGCCGGTTTATCGCTGTTGACCCTATGGCCGAGGCTACTGAATCCATGACGATGTACCAGTATTCAGCTAATAACCCTATCATGTTCAATGATCCCTTGGGGGATAAGCATATTTCGAGTGCCTACCCTGTTGAAATGCCTGAACCGCTTCAAATCCTCGGGATTTTTCGTAGTACTGGACGTATTTCAAGGGAAATGTATTGGAGTGGTGTTGAAGGTGCTTTCATTAAAGAAGATTATGATCCGTTTGCTAAATCAGGTGATTATTCGGAATTTTGGGGACAGTTCTTAGATAAATATAGTAACTGGCAAGGAGAAACACTTAATTTAGATTTTAGTGATTTAAAGGTAGGTACTAATAACGGTCAAACAACTTATCGTTATAACACTACTTACATTGATGGTAATGCCGTGGGTGTTACCGAACATACTATAAAGGTAAATGCTGCTTATCAGGGGGGAATTGGGCCAGGAAAGTTAGGGTATGCCGATCCTTCATCTTTTAATCTTGGCAAGGTCGGGGATGCATTTGTTACCAATATTACTAATCCATATACAGTTTATGAATCTATTGATGTGTCTATATACCCATTAAGATTAACATCGCATGAAGCAGCCGTTTCCTTACCAAGCCTTTATGTGCAAGTTAGAAATAGAGGGTTAGAACAATCGCAACGAGCCATTGCGCGGGCATGGGATTTAGCTAGAGATGTGGTGCGGCGAGATAACATTGAGGGATTTTTTGATACAGATCCGTTAAAAGCAAATCAAGTATTTGTTTCTCAGTTCCGATCATATCTGAAGGATTTTTTTGGTGGAAAACCAGTGGTAACTATTTCGCCTTTCAGGGGAACTATTCCGGAAACAACAATAAAATATCTTCCAATTAGAACGTATTGAAATGAAGTATATCGATATTTACGAATGTATTATTAAATATTACCCATTAGGTATAAATGAGTTAGAGCCCATTTATCAGGAATATATTGGATATAAATTATTGCAAGAACTGTGTTATGAAAAACTTAATTCTGTTAAATCAAACCAATGGGTAAAATTACTATCAGATTTAAAGACTTCATTCTCTTCTTTTATTTGTGTGAGGGATGAAACAGAATCAATAGAGCCGTCATACAGCTGTTCATTGATTTTATATCAGAGTAAAATAGGTAATATATTATATCAAAAAGAAATACGCCTGCATATTAGTGTGTTAAGTCCTTTTTACACTGTATTTGGCTTAGATACAATACGAATTTATGATACTTATGATAATGTAGTTATGGAAACTCAACCAATATTGAGTGTCTCGCCAATTGACGATTATAAAGATTCACTTCCACTGGTTCGAGATATAGTAAAAAATATATATCCAGAACTCTCCTACGTGCCATTTTATTATTTGAAGAAGCGGGTTAAAGCATTGTCAGTAGCTGGTGTTAGCGTACCTGAAGGCAGTGGCGCCAGTGTTTTTCAGGCATTATTTACAAGTGAAGATATAGTAAATTATAAACTTCGAGGGGACATTAATTATGAATAAAATGCAACCACTAATCGTTTTTATGCTAATACTTTCGGCATGTAATCAAAAAAGCTTTGTAGATAAAAGAGAAAAGAATATGACAAACAATAATGGATATGTAGAAAATGGCAATTCTGCTATTGATATTTTTTCTAAAGACTTGAATAAAAAAACTCAAATGCTGTTCTCTAACAAGGATATCATATTAGTTGGCCTGAATAATGAGCCATATGCCTTATTTGCAAGTACAAAGTTTGAGATATCAAGTCTTCCACCTGGAATTTCAAATAACCTGTTTCAAATAAAAAGGGTATTGTTGAAGTCCTCATTTCTGGGTAATCAAATCAACGAATTACAATTTATTGAACCTTGGCTAGCCTATTTCCATAAAGTAGAATACTTAACATTAGATCATATTAAATTAAAAAATCTAAATGTGATAAAGAGTCTTCCTTTGAAATATTTGATATTAAGCGATATTGCATTAGAGAATCGAGGTGAAATAATAAATGAATTTGGCAACTTGAAAACTTTAAAATATATTGCTCATAGCAGTTTATTCACACCGGCAGAGATAATAAAAATAAAAAAAGATCTACCGGATGTAAACATACTATTAGAGGCAGATTTCAATCGAAAAGTTGAAAAAGGAGAAATTGAATCGGATTGATACAGTATAGATGTATAAAATATACGTATATCTGTTAATGTGGTTGTGGTTTATGGTGCAAGTTGTTTTTGTGTCACAACAATTTACTTGCCCTACCGCCGGTGGCGGTAGGGTTAGCAAACCTGCGCGACTTGGTTTGCTAATTTGGCTACATAGGTAGTTTACTATTTCTTAATCATAAAGAAAACTTTTATTTACCATATGGTGCCTCTTTAAAAGCAATTCATCTCGGACTTGGTTTTCCACGCCATTACATTCCTGCAATTGAAACGTTAATCAAAGATACTCCAATCAAACTATATACATTAATTTATGAAAATGATGAATATAAAAGATGGCGATTAAGTCGGAAAGAAGGGAAGCTTTGGACTTCAAACGATGATTAATAGTAAGTATTAGCGTTAGGTTTGGCAGCGAAACCAGCCGATCTTTTTGTAACTGTTTTAAATTACGCAAGTTTAACACGTTACATCTGATGAATTTGTGTCAGTTTTTTGCTATTACAAAACTGCCACTATTCTGCCACAAAAAATTTGAGCACTTTTGAAAGATTTGTGAATGCCTGTAAACCAAAAACTATTAAATCCGCTAATTATCAAAAGTTTAGCTCTGTTTACAGATGAAAATAAGTGTAATTTTAGAAAAGATGGATTCGAACCCTCGAGTACTACTGTTTATTTATAAATATCTTATAATCAACGAATTAAAATAATTCTAATAGCATAAAAAAACCGAACTTTAGGTTCGGTTTTCTTTCAGTGGAGCCGGAGGGATTCGAACCCTCGTCCAAACATGGTATAAGGTAAGCTTTCTACATGCTTAGCTTCTGTTAAATTGTCGGGAAGGGGAAGGTCAGTTGCTTACCTGTACCGTCTTCCGTAGGTGCTTTATCTCGCCTGCTTATCACACCCTAAGCTGGCCAGTTCCGTTTTTCGATGCCCCGATTGCCGATTCAACAGAACGGAAAACCGGCGGGACAAAAGCTATGCTAATTCTAAATTAGGCAGCTAAGGCGTAGTTATTTTCGCCATTTGTAAGTTTGAGCGTTCAGATTAAAGCGCTAATTCACCCAACGCGCTGCATGCTTACCTACTTATCTCCATCCTGTCAATTCCGGTCGACCCCATTTTTAATTGAAGTTACCATTGCCATATGCAGTAGTAGCTTGCAAATATACACAATTTATATGCCGCAGTTTGTTAAAATTTGCAGTTGGCAGTATTCAGTTTGCAGATATTGTTTTAGTGCTTAACTGCATACTGCCAACCGCAAAGTGATTTAATTAGTTCTACCCGGATAAACCTTCAACGCCTGCTTCAAACAAACCATGGCCTGTTTCAGGTCATCATTGTTTAGCACATAGGCTAAGCGTACTTCGTTAAGTCCGGTACCCGGGGTACTGTAAAAACCCGTGGCCGGGGCCAGCATCACGGTTTGGTTGTTGTATTCAAAGCTTTCAAGCAGCCATTGGCAAAACTTGTCGGCATTGTCTATCGGCAGGCGGGCAACTATGTAAAACGCACCGCCGGGGGTGGGGCAGTAAACACCTTCCATGCTGTTAAGTGCATTTACCAGGGTGTCGCGGCGCGATTTGTATTCGGCATTCACCATCTCAAAATAACTGTCAGGCGTATCTACCGCTGCTTCACCGGCAATTTGTTCTACCATGCCGGGGCTTAAACGTGCCTGGGCGAATTTTAAGGCCGTTGTCCAAACGTCTTTATTTTTGGTGATGATGCAGCCTAAACGTGCACCGCAGGCGCTGTAACGCTTGCTCACCGTATCCAGTACGATCACATTGTTTTCTAAACCCTCCAGGTGCATGGGTGATATAAACTCACGGCCGTCATAACAAAACTCACGATAAGCCTCATCGCACAATAAATACAGATCGTACTTTAAGCAAAGTGTTTTTAATGCTTCAAGTTCTTCACCTGTGTACAGGTAACCTGTTGGATTATTGGGGTTACAGATGATGATGGCTTTGGTTTTATCCGTAATCAGTTTCTCAAACTCACTGATAGGCGGCAGGGCAAAATCATTTTCAATGTATGATAAGATGGGTTTAACCACAACATCGCCCTGGCTGGCAAAGCCGTTGTAGTTGGCATAAAAAGGTTCGGGGATGATCACTTCGTCGCCCGCGTCAAGGCAGGTCATCATGGCAATGGTAATCGCTTCAGATCCGCCGGTGGTTACAATAATATCCTGTGTGCCGATGCCATAACCTAATTTATTATAGTATTCAGCCAGCTTTTTACGGTAGCTTAAAGTGCCTTCAGATGCTGTGTAGGCCCAAATGTTAAAATCAATGTTCTTAACAGCGTCAAGCATCCCGGCCGGGGTTTCAATATCGGGCTGGCCAATGTTAAGGTGATATACTTTTTTACCCTCCTGTTTTGCCTTATCGGCAAAGGGGGTTAGTTTACGAATAGGCGAGGCGGGCATACGCAGCCCTTTTTGCGAAATTTTTGGCATCCGCAAAAGTACAAAAATCTGTTATGCGGTAAAGTAACATTCTGTTTAAACTGGCAAAGCGTTAATAGCTATCTTCGCTGCAAATATTTGTTATAAAAATGAAAGCTGTTTGTGTGTATTGCGGAGCCAATTTTAATGGCGATACTAATCTGTTAAATGCTATTGAAAGCCTTGCCCAATATTTTGTTGATCATGATATTACGCTGATTTTTGGTGGCGGTCGTGTAGGGGTGATGGGTTTAATTGCCGATGCGGTGCTGACTAAGGGAGGCAAGGCCATAGGTATTATACCGCAGTTTTTGGCAGATAAGGAGGTGGCCCACACAGGCCTTACCGAGCTGCATGTAGTACAAACCATGCACGAGCGTAAGCAACGCATGATTGAACTTAGCGATGGCATCATCGCGTTACCGGGCGGCATGGGTACGCTCGATGAATTATTTGAGGCGATTACATGGTTGCAGCTTGGCTTGCATAAAAGCCCGGTAGCGATATTAAATATTAATGGTTTTTACGATATGCTTTTAAAGCAGCTCGACCTGATGGTTGAGCAAAAATTCATGAAACCGGCTAACCGTAACATGATATTATCATCAGGCGATGTTAGGGATTTGATGGATGCTATGCAAAATTTTGATGCCGCGCCCGAAGAGGTTTGGTTTAAAAAGTAATTATTGTCCGTTTTGCCCTGTTATAATGTTGTTTATACCCCCTTGTTTGTGATGCAATAAACCAATAGCTTTAGCACATACAAAAATCTATAACACCACTATGGAAAAATTAGTAACAGGTTTTGGCGGTTTCTTCTTCAGGGCTAAGGATGCAGGTACGCTTGGCAAATGGTACGAAGAGCATTTGGGTATTAACTCCCTGCAAAGCGGCGAAACCTGGCAGCAACAAGCAGGCTCAACCGTTTTTATGCCCTTTAAGCAGGATACAACTTATTTTGGCAGCCCCGCGCAGCAATTTATGATCAACTTCAGGGTTACCGATCTGGATGCTTTGCTGGCGCAGTTAGCAGAAAAAGGTGTACGTATCGACGAAAAAAAGCAGGACGATGAATACGGTAAATTCGCCTGGATATATGATCCGGAAGGCAATAAGATAGAGCTTTGGCAGCCGGTAGCCGAATAGTGTTGTTACAAAGTAAAGTGTAGGTTAAATTTGGCTGCCGGTAAGTTGATTGCAATTTTTTTGTAACAAAAAGTTGACTGTTGTATCAAAAAACTCCGCATACTTGCGTTATACGTACAACATACATCAACTTTACCTTACTGCCGTTCATGCAAAAACGACACTTTTACTACCTTACATTAATCATTAGCTTACTGTTCGCACTTCCTGTATCGGCGCAAAAGCGTTATACGGTTAGCGGCACTGTGCGCGATGCTCAAACCGGCGAAACGCTGATAGGCGCTACCGTCCGCATTCAAAACGCATCAGCACAATCGGCAGCGGCTACAAATTCCTACGGTTTTTATTCGCTTACCAACACGGCAGGCGAATATACGTTTACCATCACCTACACAGGCTATCAGCAGGTTACCCAAACAGTTAACCTTACTGCCGATACCAAGCTGAATATCGACCTGAAAAGCGGTTCGGAACTTGCCGAGGTTGTAGTTCGCGCTACTGACCGTAAGAACGAGAACGTGCGCAGCCCGCAGATGGGTTTGGATAAGCTCAATATGAAGGATCTTGACAATATCCCGGTGATATTTGGTGAGAAAGATGTATTGAAAACCATCCAACTGCTGCCCGGCGTAAAATCAGGCGGGGAGGGTACCACGGGCTTTTTTGTACGTGGCGGCGCTGCCGATCAGAATTTGATTTTACTGGATGAGGCTACCGTATATAACTCATCGCACTTGCTGGGTTTCTTCAGTACTTTTAATGCTGATGCTATTAAAGATGTAAGCCTGTACAAAGGCGGTATGCCATCACAATACGGCGGCAGGCTATCGTCGGTACTGGATGTAGTAATGCAGGACGGTAATAACAAGGAGTTTGGTATGCAGGGCGGTATCGGGCTTATCGCCTCACGCCTTAAAGCCGAAGGGCCAATTGTTAAAGATCGTGGCTCGTTCATGATCAGCGCGCGCCGTACTTATATTGACCTGCTGCTGCAAGCCTCGCCGGATTCATCGGTGAAAGGCAACACCCTCAATTTTTATGACATCAATGCCAAAGCCAATTATAAATTTGATGACAAGAATACCCTCTACGTTTCAGGCTATTTCGGGCGCGATAACATCGGCATAAAGGATCTGTTTGCCAACCAGTGGGGCAATACTACCGCTACCATACGTTTAAACCATGTGTTTAACAGTCGGTTATTTTCAAATACCAGCTTTATATTCAATAAGTACAACTACAGCATCAGTTTATTGGATGATGATAACAACGCCAACGTTACTTCACTCATTCGCGATTTTAACCTGAAGGAGGACCTGCAATATTTTAGCGATAAGCATACCATACGTTTTGGGTTTCAGGGTACGCACCATCGCATAGCACCTTCAGAGATCACTACGGATGGGAACTCCAGTTTTAACCCACTTTCTATCGAGAACAGGTATGGGTTGGAGATGGCCGCCTACGTGTCTGACGATTGGAAGCTGACCGATAAATTCAACCTGTTATATGGTTTAAGGCTGAGCAGTTTCTCGCTGCTTGGCCCCGGCACATTTAATACTTATGATGCCGATGGCGATGTAGCATCGGCCACAAAATATGGCAGTGGCGAATTTGTAAAAACATACTTTAATCTTGAGCCGCGCTTATCATTAAGCTATAGCCTTAACGAGGAGAATTCGGTAAAAGCCGCCTATAACCGCAATACCCAAAACATACACATACTTACCAATGCCAGTACAAGTTCGCCAACAGATCAGTATGTGATGAGCAGCAATAACATACAGCCAGAGATAGCCGACCAGGTGGCTATTGGGTACTTTAAAAATGCGAAGGATAATACTTTTGAATTCTCTGTTGAAACATACTATAAATGGCTGCAAAATCAGATAGAATATAAAAATGGCGCGCAACTTATTGCTAACGCCAATGTAGAATCGGAGTTGTTATATGGCAGCGGCCGTGCTTATGGTTTAGAACTCTACACCAAAAAAACCAAAGGCAGGTTAACCGGCTGGATAAGCTACACGCTATCAAAAACCGAGCGTAAGTTTGACGGGCTTAATGATGGCAATTACTTTCCGGCACGGCAGGACCGTACACACGATGTGGCCCTGGTAGGTATTTATAACCTGAGCAAACGCTGGTCGGTATCAGCAAATTATATATACAGCACTGGCAACGCGGTAACCTATCCGGCAGGAAAATATAATGTTGGCGGCCTTACTACCTATTATTATACCCAGCGTAATGCCAACCGTATGCCCCATACCGAAAGGCTTGACCTGAGCGCCACACTAAAGGCTAAGGAAACCAAACGTTTCCGCTCAAGCTGGTCGTTTAGTTTATATAACGCGCTTAACCGCAAAAACCCGTATGCCATCCAGTTCCGTGATAAAAAGGATGATCCCAACCGTACCGAGGCTGTGCAGATAGCTTTGTTTGGTATCATCCCGTCGGTAACCTGGAATTTTAGCTTTTAATATTTATGAAAATAACATACATACATTTTTTAGGAACATTGATGCTGGCTGCAATCGGCCTTACATCATGCGAGAAGGTGATCGATGTAGATATAAAGGAATCGGCCAGCCAACTGGTAATTGAAGGTACTGTGGTTGATGATGCTGATATGCAAACTATCAAACTCTCGCGCTCGGTATCCTATACCGAAGATAATACTTATCCGCCGGTTACAGGCGCGCAGGTAGTAGTTACTGATAGCCAGGGCAATGAGCATGATTTTGTAGAGCGCATACCCGGCGTGTACATCAGCTCATTTAAAGGGCAGCCAAATATAACGTATACCATGCGGGTAAAGGTTAACGGGAATGACTATACCGCCCAATCAACTATGCCACGCCCGGTAGAACTCGACTCGCTGAGTGTAACCGAAATTACCTTTGGCGGTGAAGACCGCAAGGTGGTGGCCGTGCACTATAAAGACCCGGCAGACGAGGTTAATCAATACCGGTTTGTTATGTGGGTTAACGGCACGCAAACCCGCCGTGTATATGCCAATAACGACAGGCTAACCAACGGTAACGATGTTAAAGATCAGCTTTTTTACAGCAGCGATGATGATAACGAAGAAATAAACGATGGTGATGTGGTAGAAGTAGAAATGCAAAGCATCGATGAACCGTTATATAAATACTGGGTAACCCTGGCCGACCAAAGCCAGAACGGGCCGGGCGGTGGTGTAACGCCAGGTAACCCACCTACCAATGTCAGCAATGGAGCGTTGGGATATTTTAGCGCCCACGTATCACGCAAAAAAACAATTACCATACGCGGAAATGGTCAGTAAGCGTAGGCTTGCATACTGCCGCATGAGCATGCGCAATTATTGTCGGCAGCGCCAAGTTGTTTTAAAAAGTGCCGGTAAAAACCTATACGGTCCTGCATATTGGTTTGCCCGTCGCCTTTACCGCATTCTACGGCACCATTAACAATATTGATAGTACTGCCAAAGCCTGGTACACGGCCTTTAGCTTTTTCAGTTGTGGCAGGCTGCCATTTGCCGCATATGGCATCATGCGCTGATGGTTTAGGCGATTGCGGTGTCATCCAAAAATAAATAGCCGTTTTAAACGCCACTACGGCATCCTGTTCTATCAGTTCGGGATTATTCAGCAGGGTTTCCTTATTGCCGAATATGCAATGCGAGGCATAGCCATAGTTGCCGTTGTAGCTTAGTTGTAACGGCCCTCGGCCGTAATATTTTTTGCCTTTTACAGGTGGGTACTCGTCATTAGGCACCACGTAAGGCAGTGTGGTGTCAGCCTCGGTTTTCAGCATCAGGCCATCATTATACTTGCCGTTAATGCCATGGCGGGTTTCATGGGCTATATGGGCGAAAAAGGCAGCCACTTCACGTTTGTTGATGGCGGCATCCTTTTCGTTACAAAACAAGCCGTAATCAATATAATAAACACTATCGGGCTTTGAGCGGGCCCAATCTTCATTGAAGCCCTCATCCTGCCTGGTAACGGTGGTTTTACCGGTCTTTTTATCGGTACGTGCCATTTGCAGGGCTTGATAGGCGCGCCTGGTGATCTTTATTTTAATGGCTGCCATCTCATCAATCGCCTGCATAAAAGCTTTGTATGTATAAAATCTATCCCGGTTAGGAAACAGCGCGTTAAATTGCTGCTCGGTTAACAGGCCGGATTGTTTTGCGTCAGATAGTTTTGTAGTACCGGCAGATCGGTTGCCACAGCTAAAGCTGAGCGCAATAAGCAGCAGGGGGATCAGTATAAATGGTTTGAACGGCGCTTGTAGTGTCATGATGGTTAAATGTAAACATTTGGCAAATTATTCACATTGATAATAATAACAGCTTGTAAATTGTTTAATT
Organism: Mucilaginibacter sp. UR6-1; assembly: GCF_020880975.1. Taxonomy (GTDB): domain Bacteria; phylum Bacteroidota; class Bacteroidia; order Sphingobacteriales; family Sphingobacteriaceae; genus Mucilaginibacter. Next base: position 10,181 of record NZ_JAJIWP010000001.1, read on the forward strand.
GCACCATTGTTATGAAAATTTATACTAAAACGGGCGATAAGGGTTATACATCATTAATTGGCGGTACACGGGTGCCCAAACATCACCTGCGCATTGAAAGTTATGGTACCGTTGATGAACTTAACTCCTATATAGGGCTCATACGTGATCAGGCTATTAATACGCACTACCAGGACGTGCTTAAAACCGTGCAGGACAGGCTTTTCACCATCGGTGCTTCGCTGGCCGCTGACCCTGAACGTTCAAAAATGGTACTGCCCGATATTAATGAAGGTGATATTGAGCAGCTTGAACTTGAGATTGATGCCATGAACGAAATATTGCCGCCCTTAAAACATTTTATATTACCCGGTGGTAGTAATGCCGTATCATTTTGCCACCTGGCCCGTTGTGTATGCCGCCGTGCCGAGAGGGTTGTGGTGCACCTTGCAGATGAAAGCAGGGTGGATGATAAGGTAATGGTTTACCTGAACAGGCTGAGTGACTACCTTTTTACCCTGGCGCGCAAGGTTGGGTTTGATGCACAGGTGCCTGAAAATCAATGGTTACCAAGAGAATAAAAAATGTGAAAAAAAATATTGATAATCAATTTTAAAATATTATACTTTTGCGAAATTGTTAATAACATTAAAAAACCTATATAGATATGTATTGGACACTTGAACTTGCTTCGCATCTGGAAGATGCACCATGGCCGGCTACTAAAGATGAATTAATTGATTACGCTATACGCTCGGGCGCCCCGGTTGAAGTGATCGAGAACTTACAGGCACTTGAGGATGATGGCGAACCGTATGAAAATATTGAAGAGATTTGGCCTGATTACCCTACAAAAGACGATTTCTTTTTCAACGAAGACGAATATTAAAAGCTGCTGATCAGTATTTAAACCTTTTGTAAAGTTATTTTAAAAAAATCAACACTTTTTGGAATGATTTTAGTTTGATAGATATTAACAATACTATTTAAACATTTATCAACTAAAACTTAATAACATGAGAGGTTTATTGTACATTATCGCAGTCATCCTGGTAATAGGCTGGATATTCGGATTCTTTTTTAACCACGCGGGCAGTTTGATCCACGTACTTTTAGTGATCGCGATCATCGCTTTACTATTAGGCGTTATCAGGCGAGCGTAAATTCTTAAAAAAGGATTATAGCACATACATAAAAGCCATTCCTGTTTACGGGGATGGCTTTTTGCTTAACAGTATTTCGGCAATGGCAATATCAGCAGGGTAGGTGATCTTGATATTGGTATCATTCCCTTCAACCAGGTTAATGGTATAGCCTGCCGCTTCAACCACGCTGGCATCATCAGTAAAACTATCGTTGTAGGGCTGTTGGTAAGCCTCCTGTAATTGCCGGTAGGTAAATGTTTGGGGTGTTTGTACAAGGTATATCTCATCGCGTACCAAAGCGGTTGATAAACCATTCTTAACCCGCCTTACGGAATCGCGGCTTTTAACGGCCACTACGGCATTACCATGCTTTTGGGTATGCTGGTAGGCGTGGTCTATCACATCGGGGCTTGTAAGAGGCCTGACAGCATCGTGCACGGCAATCAAAGCATCTACATCATCAACCGTATCAAACCCATTTTTAACCGAATGGAAGCGTGTGCTGCCTCCGGCTACTACGCTGTGCGGTACGTTAAACTTATGCCTTTCGCAAAGGCCGGCCCAGTAAGCATGAAAATCGGGGTGCATCACCACTATAAGCCGGGGTTTAGCGGCGCTGTTGCTAAAAGCCTCCAATGTGTAAAACATCAGCGGGCGGCCGTTAAGCAGTAAAAATTGTTTCGGCAAAGCCGATTGCATACGTGTGCCCGATCCTCCGGCTACTATTATGGCGTAATTTGTTGCTTGCATATTTTAAACCGGGCTTTAGCCCATGCAAATATGTGTAAACAAAAAAAGAGAGATGGTACACATCTCTCTTTTTTATCGGTCAATTAAAAAATATTATATGATCAGCATGGCATCGCCGTAGCTGTAAAAGCGGTATTTCTCTTTAACGGCAACTTCATACGCGTTCATTACATGCTCATAGCCACCAAACGCGCATATCATCATCAACAAGGTCGACTCCGGTGTATGGAAGTTGGTGATCATTGAATTAGCGATGCTGAACTCGTACGGCGGGAAAATGAATTTGCTCGTCCAGTCGTTAGCTGCTTTAAGCGTTTTATTGGCCGATACTGATGATTCAATGGTACGCATACTGGTGGTACCAACGGCACAAACACGTTTTTTACGCTCAATACCACGGTTTACAATATCAGCTTGTTTTTGCTCGATGATAAATTGCTCCGAGTCCATTTTGTGCTTGGTCAAATCTTCAACCTCTACCTGGCGAAAAGTGCCTAAACCAACGTGCAATGTCACCTCCGCAAATTCAACACCTTTAAGTTCAAGGCGTTTCATCAGTTCGCGGCTAAAGTGTAAACCGGCAGTAGGGGCGGCTACGGCACCTTCGTTTTTAGCGAAAATGGTTTGGTAGCGCTCTTTATCTTCGGCAGTGGCTTTGCGTTTTATGTATTTAGGCAGTGGTGTTTCACCTAATATCTCTACGTTACGGCGGAATTCCTCATCAGTACCATCAAATAAAAAGCGGATAGTGCGGCCTCGTGAGGTGGTGTTATCAACAACCTCGGCTATCAGCAGGTCGTCATCGCCAAAGTAAAGCTTGTTACCAACGCGAATTTTACGTGCCGGATCAACCAAAACGTCCCATAAACGCAGCTCTTTATTCAATTCGCGCAGCAGGAAAACTTCGATGGTAGCGCCTGTTTTTTCTTTATTTCCGTATAAACGGGCAGGGAATACCTTGGTGTTGTTCAGGATCATAACATCCTGATCGTCAAAATAATCCAATACGTCCTTGAATATCTTATGTTCAATTTTGCCTGTTTCGCGGTGCAGCACCATCAACCTTGACTCGTCGCGTTTTTCCGACGGCGTATGGGCTACTAATGATTCGGGTAAATTGAATTTAAACTGAGATAATTTCATATTATATTCTTATTGGATTTTCAGGGCGCAAATGTACGAAAAAATTTATTAGTAATGTTTAACAGATAATTAGGTGCTTTTGTGTGAGCGATATGCACAAATTAATTTAAATTTATTGTAACCAAATGGATGGGCGTATGTCTAAAAACCAATAACTGCCATTATGCTATTTTTAAAACTGTTTCGCGAGAGCTTTTTGTTTGCTTATGATGCCCTTACGCAAAACAAACTGCGCACACTGCTATCCTTATTGGGGGTAACTATAGGTATCTTTACCATCATCGCCGTATTTTCGGCGGTTGACACATTGCGCAATAACCTGCAAAGCAGCGTAAACAAGCTGGGTAACAATAGTATATACATCCAAAAATGGCCATGGATATTCGGCAGCGATTACCCGTGGTGGAAGTTTATACAACGCCCTGTGCCTAATATGCACGATTATGAGGAGCTTAAAAAGCGCAGCCAAACTGCTGCCGCAGTATCTTTTGAGATATATATTGACAGCCGGAAGGTAAAATACAAAAGCAATACGGTTGATGGCGCTACACTATATGCCGTATCTCACGAGCATGCCGAGGTATATAATTACGAGTACCAGGATGGCCGCTATTTTACCGATATGGAATCGCGCTCGGGTGCGCCGGTTACCGTTATCGGGTACGAGATAGCCAGCCACCTTTTCCCGGCGGGTGATGCCATGGGCAAGCAGATCAAGATCATGGGGCGATATGTTACCGTGATAGGCGTGTTTAAAAAGGAGGGAGATGACATGCTGGGTATTTCGGCAGATAAAGAGGTTTTACTGCCGCTCAACTTTTGCCGCAACCTGATAGATATTAAATCTGAAAAATACCAGCCGCAAATTGTGGTAAAGGGCAAAACCGGCATAGCCGAGGAGGAGGTGGAAAGCGAGTTGCGCGGTGTAATGCGCTCTATACGCCGTATTGGCCCCGGTAAGGAAGATAACTTCGCGCTTAATAAATCAACCCTGTTATCTAACCAGTTAGATTCGTTGTTTGGTATAATCAACCTCGCGGGTTTGTTTATCGGCGGTTTTTCAATACTGGTGGGTGGCTTTGGTATAGCCAATATTATGTTTGTATCGGTTAAGGAGCGTACCAATATCATCGGTATACAGAAATCATTGGGGGCTAAAAACTATTTCATATTATTGCAGTTTTTAATTGAAGCCATAACACTGTGCCTTATGGGCGGGGTTATTGGTTTGATGTTGGTATACCTGGTATCGCTGGCTGTAAAAGGAGCTGCTGATATTGAAATTGTGATCGGAACGAAAAACATTATGATAGGTGTGTTCGGATCATTAGCTATCGGTATAATTTCCGGAATTGTTCCGGCGCTTAGCGCGGCCAGGCTTAACCCGGTAGATGCCATACGTTCAAACTGAAAGGCTGTTAAACTCATCCCCAAAATGAAAAGATACTTTATTACAGCCGCCGTTGCCGCCATGTTTATGGCCGCGGCCTGCAACCAAACACCTTCAAAACAATCGGCAGAAGGTACCGAAAATACAACCCTTGCCGATACCGCCGCTTTGGCTAAAGCAACAGACCCGGATAAGAACAACGTGTCTGAAGTGTTAACCTCATACATCGCGTTAAAAAATGATCTTGTTAAGTCAGATGGTGCGGCGAGCAAAAAAAGCGCCGCTAAACTGCAGCAGGAACTTATTGAGGTTAAAGGCTGCTCAGAAGCGGCAACCCTGGCAGGTGAAATTGCCGCTACCGATAAGGTTGACGAACAGCGTAAAGCGTTTTTAACGCTGAGCAAGGATGTGATCACACTGGCTAAGGGTATTAAAACCGGCAAACCATCATTTGTAGCTTTTTGCCCGATGGCCAATGAGGGTAAGGGCGGCTACTGGCTGTCAGAAGCTAAAGAGATAAAAAACCCGTATTACGGCGATGCCATGCTTGAGTGCGGTGAGGTAAAAGAGGAGTTGCAATAAACTCCTCACCATATTTACACACGTGGCTTACGGTGTTTAGCTACTTTTTCAAAAAGGGTTTCGGGTAAAAAGGGTTTGGTGAGGTAATCATCCATGCCGGCATCAAAAGCCTTGTTGTAAGTATCCGGCATGGCATCAGCCGTAAGGGCGATAACGGGCACATCAGGATGATTTAGCTTGATTAAGCGTGTGGCCTCAAACCCGTCCATCACCGGCATTTGCAGGTCCATAATAATCATGCTGTAAGTTTTCTCTCCAGTCATTTTAACAGCTATTTCGCCATTAGTGGCCTCATCAACATTAGCGCGCCATTTGCGCAAAAACTTCGACGCGATAAGCAGGTTCATCTTATTATCATCTACCACCAGTATATGTACATCGCTCAGGTCATGAGAGAGTGCCTGTGCGGGTGTGCTTTGCGTAGCTAAAGAGTTATCAGGTACTACTTCAAAAGGTATCTCAATAGTGAATTTTGTACCTGTATTGAGCGCGCTGATCACATCAATACTGCCTTTATGCAGGTTTACCAACCGTTTTGTTATAGCAAGCCCAAGGCCGGTACCCCCAAAGGTATTTTGGTGGTGCATATCCTGCACAAAGGGGTCAAATATATCGGGCAGGCTTTCCGGCGCTATACCTATGCCGGTGTCCGTTATCGAAAAATGTATGTTAGCCGTATTCTCAGTTTCATTATTACTCTTATCAACCTTGATGGTTACGCTGCCCTGCTGGGTAAATTTAATACTGTTGCTTATCAGGTTATTCAGTATCTGGCTCAGGCGTACAGGGTCTGCCATTACCTGATCGGGCAGCAAGCTGTCTGTTATCAGCTTTAGTTCAATACCTTGCTGGCTTGCCCGCGGCAAAAATGATTGCCATATGTTTTGGGTAAGCTGCTTTAAATTTACAGGCTGTTTTATGAGGTTAAATTTGCCTGCCTCTATTTTATTATAATCAAGTATATCATTAATAATGGCCAGCAGGTTATCGCCCGAGAATTTGAGGGTATGCAGGTATTCCATCTGCTCGGGCTTAGGCTCCTCAACCAATAGCAGGTTAGTGATGCCGATAACCGCGTTCATCGGGGTGCGTATCTCGTGGCTCATGGTAGACAGGAAATCCGACTGGAATTTAGACGAACGCTCTGCATCCTCCTTGGCTGAGATTAATTCCTCCGTGGCTTTTTGGCGGCTGGTAATATCTTCACCTATCGATGTTATTTCAATCAGGTTACCATGTTCATCAAAGCTTGTGGTATTTTGCCAGCTTACAATTGCCAGGGTGCCATCACTGCAAATAACCGGGTTTATGTAGTGCGTTTCATAATTGTTATGTTCAAGCCAGCCGTTAAGCGTTGGCCTGAATTGTTCGGGCACAAAGTTGTTCACCCAGTTTTGGCCTATAATTTCATCAGCATCGTAACCTAATATGCCGGCCAGGTGGCTGTTGCAAAACGTTACAATGCCAGCGTCGTTTACGGTTAAAGCCGCCAGTTTAACCCCTTCAAGCACCAGTCGGTATTTGTTCCGGGTACGTTCAGATTCAAGTTCGGCTTTTTTACGTTCAGATATATCCTGAAGCGTGCCTATAATTTTGCGCAGGGTGCCATCGCGGCGCATAACCTTGCCCACAATTAAGCTCAAATGCTTAATGGTGCCGTTTACTGTTATTCGGTATTCAAATGAACGACCAATGGCCAGCGATGGTGTTTTTAACAGCTTGTGCAGCAACTGGCGGTCGTCCGGATGTATGTGTTTGAAAAACTGTCGGATAAAGCTTTTTAACGCTCTTTCCCTGTGGTTTATGTTGTATATGTTAATAATCTCGTCAGACCAGGAAAAGGTGCTGGTTGCAAACTCAAATTTCCAGTTTCCTATCTTAGCTATGGTTTGCGCCTCAATCAGTTCGGCCCGGCTTATTTTGGCCGATTTTTCGGACAGGCGTATCTCCGTAATATCCTGTATAACACCCGAAATTCGTTTTAACCTTCCATCGTCATATTTAATGGTTTCACCGCAAATTATTTTAATGTATTTAAGGTTGCCTTTTTCGGTAATGAGTTTGTGTTCAAATGTTTTATATCCATCCTTACCTAAATGCTGTAAAAAGTAATTAGTTGCCGCAATGTCATCAGGGTGAACAAGGGATAGGTAATATTCCTGGTGCGAAAATCCTTCAGGTACAGTGCTTACCTCTAATATATTATAAGCGTTTAACGACCAGTAATTCTCGGCCGTTGTATCATCATACCACCAGTTGGCCATTTTAGCAATACTTTGTGCCTCAAGCAGGAGCTCCTGGTTAGCTTGCAGTGCCTGTTCATAATCCTTTTGGCTGGTAATGTCAGTTATCGCTACAGAAATGCGGCCGGTATAATTAGACTGCCTGTCATACACCGGACTTATTTTGGCCGAAAACCATTTATTTATCCCAAAAATTGATCGGAACTCAACAGAAGTGGCTTCGTGATTATTAATCACAAAATCAATGGCGTTTGATAATGGCCGGCTTTTTTCTTTATCCACCAGGTCGGCCATCCGGTTATCAAAAAATATATTCGGATCAAAGTGAAGTTGCTTTTTCTCATTGTACCAAATATTTAACGTCTTGCGGTTCTCATCAATCTCAAATACAATATCGTTAATGGAATTGATAAGCGAATGGAGCTGGTTGCGGCTATCGCGCAGTTTTTGTTCGCTATGCACCAGCGAGTGGTTGGTTTTGGTAAGGTTATCAACCGCTTTTTTAAATTTAAGCCGGTACACCATCCGTACTATAAATATTATGTACCCGGTTATGGTAAACGCTACAAGCAGGCCACCTAATGATGCCGCGCTGATAGCTGGTTGTGCGGTGTTAAGATAGGCTGCAACTATAAAAATAAAGTTTAACGCGGTGATAGATACAAACTCATATTGCTTGGTGCACAAAAATGCCAGGCCGGTAAATATCATCAGCGAACTGAATATGTAGAGCGGGCTGAAATAGGTATGGCTTAATAACCAGTAGTTGTTAATTAAAAGATGTACAAAAATGGTTAGGTATAAGCCCGATCTGAAATAAAATTTATTTTTAATGAATGACAAGCTGATAGCTGCCAAACAGGTTGCGCTGCTGAAGAGCCTGAGGTACAGAGAATCGGCAGGGTTTTGATGGCACAGATAGTAAAGAGCAGGGCTGGCTATGCATAAAGCCAATAACAAAAGCCGGTATATACTCCTGTCATTATGTATCAATAATACAAGCCTGCTGTTGAGAGACATCTGTCAGTTAATAGTCGAAAATTATTAAACTTATAATATAAACCAAAGGTTTGCGTAATGTGTTAATAAAACATAAAAATTACATTACAAAACCTTTGTAGCCGATAATAATACACAGATTTATTTACATTTGCTGCACTTACATTTTTTTCTATGTCAGAAATTGCACAACTAATTATAGGCGATAAAACGCACGAACTACCGGTAATAACGGGCTCTGAAGGAGAGAAGGCAATCGATATCTCGAAGCTTCGCGATCTAAGCGGATATGTAACACTTGATATTGGGTATAAAAACACTGGCGCCACAAAAAGCGCCATTACTTTTTTAGATGGGGAAAAAGGTATACTTAAATATCGCGGATACTCAATTGAAGAACTTGCCGAAAAATCAACCTTTATAGAGGTTGCTTACTTATTGATATATGGCGAATTGCCAACCGCCGAACAATTAAAGGATTTTCAGTACCTGCTGAGCCGCCATACGCTGGTGCACGAGGATATGAAGAAATTTTTTGACGGCTTCCCGCAGCGTTCACACCCGATGGGGCAACTGTCATCACTGGTATGTGCCATGTCGGCCTTTTATCCTGAATCATTAAAATCAAACCAAACTACCGAGGAGGTTAACCTGAGCATTGTTAAAATGCTGGCAAAAATGTCAACCCTGGTATCATGGATATACAAAAAATCATTAGGCCACCCGTATATCTACCCTCAAAATAAATATGATTACGTTACCAACTACCTGCACATGACCTTTGGCCAGCGTACCGAGCAGGTGGAGATTGACCCGGTAATTGTAAGCGCCATGAACAAGCTGCTTATTTTGCATGCCGATCACGAGCAAAACTGCTCAACATCAACGGTGCGTATCGTAGGCTCGTCTGATTCAAATATATATGCTTCCATATCAGCCGGTATATCTGCGCTTTGGGGCCCGCTGCATGGTGGTGCCAACCAGGCCGTTATTGAGATGCTGGAAAAAATACAGCAGGATGGTGGCGATACCGATAAATGGATAGCCAAGGCAAAGGATAAAAATGATCCTTTCCGTTTGATGGGTTTTGGTCACCGTGTGTACAAAAACTTTGACCCTCGCGCCAGGATCATCAAAAAAGCATGTGATGATCTGTTAGAGAAACTGGGTATTAATGATGAGGTGCTTGAAATAGCCAAAAAGCTGGAAGAAGTAGCCTTAAAAGATCCATACTTTGTTGAGCGCAAGCTTTACCCTAATGTGGATTTTTATTCAGGTATTATTTACCGCGCATTAGGCTTCCCTACGGATATGTTTACCGTGTTATTCGCCCTTGGCCGTTTGCCGGGATGGATAGCCCAGTGGAAGGAAATGAAAGAGAACAAAGAGCCTATAGGCCGCCCGCGCCAGATATATGTTGGCGAAACCGACAGAAGCCTGTAAAGCTTCAGTATCAGATAAGATAACAACAAAGCCTGCACATGCAGGCTTTGTTGTTTATACATAATACCGTTCCCCATCGCCCTTTATACGCCCCGAATCAAGCAACTCGCGCAGGGCACCGATCTTTTGGTTATCATTACCTTTTTTTAATGAGGAGATAAGGGTGTGGAGCGTTAATGGCTCAATGCTTACCAACTGCAATATCTCATCAGCAAGCACCTCGCCAATGTTCTCGCTATCGCGTATGCGTTTTTCTTCGAGGCAAACATCACAAACACCGCATTTGCGGGCATCATCCTCATCAAAATAACCCAGCAGCATTTGGCTGCGGCATTTTTTGTGGGTAGCGTAGGCTAACACGGCCTCTACCTTGTTGCGGTAAATTTTTTTTCGCTCTTCAATATAAGCCTTGTTAATATATAACTCAGCGGCTTGCAGGCGGGGTTTAAGGTAGGTGATCTGCGGCTGGTCGGTTTGTTGCAGGTAGTTGATTATCTTATAATCCTGCAATTGTTTCATACCCTCAATAACCTGCTGTACGCTCATGTTGGTACGGCGCGCCATGTCAAACTCCTTAATGCGCACGTAATTATCGAACGAGCCGCCGTATGATCGCAGTAAAGTTTTAATAAAAAGGTCCCAGCCGTTATTAGCCACCTGGAAGCCGTATAATGCAGCATTGTCAATAATAAACCTATACCTCGATGGCAGGTACACACTCTCGTTAAATGACAGGTATTCATCCTGCTCCAAAAATTTAAGGGCGTTAAGCGTTTTAAATATATCGAGATTAAAGCGGTTGCAAAAAGCGGTTATGTCAAAATCAAAGCTCAGGCCCGCGCCCGCGCTATAGGCTATCTGGTACTGATTGGCCAGTTGATGGTAAACCAGCTTTATCTCATCAACAGAAGGAAAGCTGGTTTCAAACTTGCGCTCTTGCTTATAACGGTCGTTATTATTGTATAGCAGTACACCATAGGCTTTTTGCCCATCCCGACCGGCGCGACCGGCTTCCTGGTAATAGGCTTCAAGGCTTTCGGGGGCATCCTTATGTACCACGAATTTTACGTCTGGCTTATCTATACCCATACCGAACGCGCTGGTAGCCACTATAACACGTATGCGGTTATCCTTCCATTCCTGCTGATGCAGCGCGCGCTGATCCATCGGCATACCGGCATGGTAGTTGGCGGCGGATACGCCGTTGTCGGTAAAAAAGCGGGTAAGCTCCACGGTTTCCTTACGGCTGCGCACATACACAATGCCGCTGCCGCTAACACCATTGGCAATGCTGAGCAGTTTGCGCAGCTTATCCTCGGTATGCTGTACCACGTAGCTTATGTTAGCGCGTTCAAAACTTTGCTGAAATACTTTGCAGCCGGGTTTAAACAATAATCTTTCCTTAATATCCTCCTTAACATCAGCGGTGGCGGTGGCCGTAAGGGCCAGCACCGGTACGTCAGGTTTTATTTCCCGCAGGTCGGCAATGTGCAGGTACGGCGGCCGAAAATCATAACCCCATTGCGATATACAGTGCGCCTCGTCAATAGCGATCAGGTTAACCTTCATGTACGATACCCGCTCGCGCACCAGCTCAGACAGTAGGCGCTCCGGCGAGAGGTACAAAAATTTTACCGGCCCGTAAATACAGTTATCAAGCGCGATGTCAATCTCCCGCTTACCCATGCCTGATACGATGGCCACAGCCTCAATTCCTTTGGCTTTCAGGTTCTCTACCTGGTCCTTCATCAGCGCTATAAGCGGCGATACCACAATGCAGATGCCTTCCATAGCCATGGCCGGCACCTGGAAGCATACCGACTTGCCACCACCCGTTGGCAGCAGCGCCAGCGTATCGTTACCGGCCATTACCGAATTGATAATATCCTCCTGAAAAGGCCGGAAGGTATCATGTTTCCAGTATTGTTGTAGTATGCTATGTATTGTCATGCAAATATGGCAAAGCTAAAAACTGTAAAGTGTTTCAATATAATTAAATTCGTGGCTGTAATAATTTGACCTTATGAAAAAAGTTTACCCCTTTGTTCTGCTTATCCTCTTAAACCTGTGTGCCAGCGCGCAAAAATGGAACGTTGAGAATACATCAGGGCAGCCTAAAAAAGTAAGTATTACTACTGATGAGGGCACCTGGATGAATGTTGACGTTAGTCCTGACGGCAAAACTATAGTTTTTGACCTATTGGGCGATATTTATAGTATGCCAATAACCGGCGGCCGCGCAACCATACTGGCAGGTGGCAGGGCATGGGAGGTACAGCCGCGCTTTAGCCCGGATGGTAAATTTATATCCTACACCAGCGATAAAGAAGGGGGAGACAACATCTGGATCATGAACAGTGATGGAAATAACAAGCACTCCATCACCAAAGAAAATTTCAGGTTATTGAATAACGCTTCATGGTCGCCGGATGGTAACTACCTGGTTGCTCGCAAGCACTTTACGGCAAGCCGCTCATTAGGTGCGGGTGAGATGTGGCTGTATTACCGTACCGGGGGTGATGGCGTTCAATTAACCCGGCGCAAAAATGATCAGCAGGATGCGGGCGAACCGGTTATCTCTCCGGATGGTAAATATGTTTACTGGAGTGAGGATGTTACACCCGGCCCGTTTTTTCAATATAACAAAGATCCCTATCCTGGTATTTATGCGATAAAACGTTTAAACCGCCAAACCGGCGATATTGAAACCGTTACAGGTGATGCCGGTGGTGCCTGCCGCCCGCAGCTATCGCCTGATGGTAAGCTGATGGCTTTTGTTAAGCGCGTTCGCCTTAAATCGGTAATGTATCTACGTAACCTCGAGACTGGTGAAGAGTGGCCGGTGTATGACAGCCTCTCGCACGATCAGCAGGAAACATGGGCCATTTTTGGTGTTTATCCCAACTTTAGCTTTACACCCGATAGCAAGAATATTGTTTTTTATGCCAAAGGCAAAATATGGAATCTTGATATAACCACGCTTAACGCGGTACAGGTGCCTTTTGAAGTAACATCACAACAGATCGTATCCGAATCATTGCACTTTACGCAAAAGGTATTTCAGGATGAATTTACCGTGAAGATGATACGCCAGCTAACCACCTCTCCTGATGGTAAACTGGTGGCTTTTAACGCCGCGGGCCATATCTATATAAAAGAGTTGCCTAACGGCAAGCCGCAACGCATAACCAATACCGCCGATATGGAGTATGAGCCAAGCTTTAGCCCCGATGGCCGCACGCTGGTGTATGTAAGCTGGACAGATGAGCTGAAGGGCGGCATCAATAAAATTGACCTGGTTACCAAGCAGGTTACCCGCCTAACGGTTGATAAGGGTTTTTATTACTCACCAAAGTTTAATAACAAGGGCGATGTGATCGTATTCCGTAAGGGAGAGGGCAATCAGGATCTGGGATACGCTTTTGGTACCAACCCGGGTATTTATGTAATGGCCGCGGCAGGCGGTACGCCAAGGCTGGTGCTTGATAACGGTATCCGCCCGCAGTTTTCACCTGATGATCAAAAAATATATTATCAGAGCAGTGAGGATGGTAAAAAGGCATTTAAGGTGATGGATATGTTTGGCGGCAACAGGCATACATTGTATACCTCAACTTACGCTACGCAATTCAGCCCCAGCCCCGATGGTAAGTGGATGGCTTTTACCGAACTGTATAACTGCTATATAACACCCATGACGCAAACGGGTAACCCGCAGGAACTATCAGCAGGTAACAGGGCATTGCCATTAAATAAGTTAACACGCGATGCAGGTACGTACTTGCATTGGAGCAAGGACAGCCAAAAGCTGATGTGGACGCTGGGCCCTAAATACTATGCCCGCGATCTGAAAGCGGCTTTTCCTTATAATGATGCCAACCCGGATAAAGCTCCGGCAATTGATACCAATGCTACTGCCGATATTGGCCTGAAGCTGAAAGGTGATGCGCCGACCGGAAAGATCGCCTTTACCAATGCCCGTATCATCACCATGAAGGGCGAAGAGGTGATAGCGCAGGGTAACCTCATTGTGGTAAATAACAAAATTACAGCCGTGGGCAAATCGGCAGATGTGCAGGTGCCTGCCGATGCCAAAGTTTACGATATGACGGGTAAAACCATCATTCCGGGCCTGGTTGATGTACATGCCCACCTGCATACCAGCCCGGATGGGGTAACGCCGCAGCAGGATTGGAGCTATTATGCCAACCTGTCATTCGGCGTAACTACCTCGCATGATCCGTCAAGCAATACCGAAATGGTGTTTAGCCAGAATGAAATGCTGCGCGCCGGCCTGATGGTAGGGCCCAGGGTGTACTCAACAGGTACCATACTTTACGGTGCCGATGGGGATTTTAAGGCTGTTATAAATAGTTTGGATGATGCGCGTTCAAGCCTGCGCCGGTTAAAGGCGGTAGGCGCGTTCTCGGTTAAGAGCTACAACCAGCCACGCCGCGAGCAAAGGCAGCAAATTATTGAAGCCGCCCGCGAGTTGCAGATGGAAGTGGTACCCGAGGGTGGATCGACGTTTTTTACCAACATGACGCAGGTGATAGACGGGCATACCGGTATTGAACATAACATCCCGGTTTACCCGGTTTATAAGGATGTGCGCAGCCTGTGGAATGCTACCAGGGTGGGCTATACGCCAACGCTTATTGTAAGCTACGGTACACAGTTCGGCGAGAATTATTGGTACGATAGGTCGGAAGTTTGGAAGAACGACCGCCTGATTTCGTTCACGCCGCCATCATTGGTTGACGCGCGCTCACGCAGGCGTACCACTGCTGAGTATGGCGATTACGGGCATATTGATGTAGCCAAAGCAACTAAATACATTGCTGATGGCGGCACCAGGGTTAACCTGGGCGCGCACGGGCAAATGCAGGGCATTGGCGCCCATTGGGAGCTGTGGATGCTGGCACAGGGCGGCATGTCGCCGTTGCAGGCTTTAAGGTGCGCTACCATCAACGGCGCATCGTACCTGGGTATGGATAAAGAGATCGGATCCCTGGAGGCTGGCAAACTGGCCGACCTGGTAGTACTGGATGAAAATCCGCTGGAAGATATCAGCAACAGCGAAAGTATAAAATATGTAATGCTGAACGGAAGGCTATATGATGCCGACTCGATGAACGAGATAGGTAACCGCGAAAAGCCCCGCCTGCGTTTTTGGTGGCAAATGGGTCGCGGCGGCGATATGCTCAACCTGCCGGTAAACAATACCGAGACTTATTTATTTGGTACGCAGGATTGTGATTAATGTAACATTATAGTGTAAAGAGGCCATCCATTACCCGAGGGCCTTTTACACTATTGAATAATTGGGTATGTTTATATCATCATCTTTTACTGTAAACCTATATTACATTTAATGAAAAAGGCTCTTTTAACGTTTACTTTTTTATTATTTTCAGTTATTACCTACGCGCAATTTACCATTGCAGGCAAGGTGCTTAATGCTGCCGATAAAAAACCGGTTGAAAGCGCTACCGTATTTGTTAATAATACCAGCTATGGTACAAAAACGGATAAGGAGGGGAATTTTATTATTCGGGATGTGCAGGCAGGGCAGTATGACCTTATCATTTCAGTAGTTGGTTTTAAAACACAAAAAGCTTCAGTAACAGTAAAGGCCAATGTAACCGTACCGCCAATAACTATTACCGAGCGTGAGTTTGAACTGAATGAAGTTAAGATCACCAGGTCAAAAGGTGTTGATAACAAATACCTGGAAATATTTAAGCGCGAGATACTGGGATCATCCAGATTTGGCAGGCAATGCCGTATTATTAATCCAAAAGTTATTGAGTTAAGTTATGATAAGGCAGTGCGTAATCTCACCGGCTATACGTCTGATTTCATGGTGATCGATAACAAATTACTGGGCTACCGGGTAAAGTACCTGGTTGAAGATTTTGAGCGCAATGAAACCAAGGCTACGGTTAACTATGTAGGCTATGTGCTGTTTGAGGAAATGAAAGGTACCGAGAAGGAACGTAGTGAGTGGTATGTTAACAGGCTTGAGGCTTATAATGGTTCGCCGCAGCATTTTTTCAGGGCGCTATTAGGGAACAATATAAATCGTGCCGGTGAGCCGGGTTTCCTGGTACTGACCATGACCAGAACCATTAATCCCCGTCGTCTGCCTGATAGTTTAATTATGGCCAACATCAGGTACTATAGTGAAAGAAGAAGCGGCAGTGCAAGAGATTCAATGAGTTACTGGCTCAGGATGCAAAGGATACCACGCCGCATACAGGTAATGGATACCACCCGTTTAAAGGCTCAGGATGTGGTACAGTTAACTGATCAGAGTGGATTATATGCCCTTAAAATAGATAATACTAATTATTTAAAGATCTGGAAATATGTTAAAGTACCGGGTATGAGCGACATGTACGAGTATAAATGCGATACCTGCGATTATACCAACTCTTTGTATGTAACTTATACAAAAAAGGTACCCGCCCTGGTAGTTTCAAAAAACAGGGTCGGTGCCTTTTCTACTGAAAAAACGTTTACACCTACAGCAGAAATGGGACAAATGGCCAGCGTGATAACGCCTACTGAAACCGTTTTTTTTGACAGGAACGGAATGGTTGTAAACCCTATGAGTTTACGCATGGAGGGATATTGGGAAAAGCAACGAGTAGGCGATTTGCTGCCTGTTGATTATTTGCCGAATACAGGAGTTGTAAGTAATGCCCCCTCGGTTAGTAACTGACCATCGGTTGAGTTACTCCAAAGACGGACTCAACAATTAAAAAATTACGCCCGTAATAAAAATGTTACAAATGCTATGTGTGCATAATAAAATGCGCGCCTGTTAGCTGTAATATCCCTGTTTTATTATCTAAATACAGTAAGTGTACCTTATACACCATTGGTTTTCACCGATACATTTTGGCCATTCACCGATGTTTAACCCGTTTACGCCTATTTGAGGCTGATCGGCTGTAACGTTCGGGTGGGTAGGAGTGTCTTATTGATGTATTTAAAAACATAAATAATTAATTCACTATCAAAATATTATAGTCATGAAAACTACCATAATCACCATCGCCACTATCTGTTCATTAGCTTTCGGTTCAGTAACCTCAGCAAAAGCCGAAAAATTTAACGACAGTAACGCAACCGTATTAAACGACGTTAAAAGCATCAGCAAAATTGAAGTTCGCGGAAATGTTGAACTGTATGTATCAAACAGTGTTAACGATCGTGTAAAGGTTTACAACCGCTACTATACCGAAAGCGCCCTGGTACAAAACAACAACGGCGTATTGCGCATCTCATCATACTCAGCCAAAAAACTGGTAATATGGGTATCAGCTAATGATCTTCGCTCAATCTCAGCTTATGATAACGCTACTGTTAAAACATTCGGTACCCTGTCAGCTATCGATCTTAATGTTACGTTAAACAACAATGCTGCAGCGCAATTGAACATCGAATCGTACAGCGCTAACATCAAGGTAAATGATAATGCCAAGGCTGACCTTACCGGTAACGTAACCGATTATGCTTTAAACTACGGCCGCTCAACCAGTGTAAACTATGGTAAACTGGTAGCCATGGGCAAAGCACAGGTAGCAAAAAGCGCCGATAAATATGCCGCCGCTAAAAATGAGCTGGCCGCGCTCTAAGTATCACTTTTGCAAAAGTCCATCATATATTCTGCGAAAAGCCATCAGCACACAAATTGATGGCTTTTCTAATTTAAAGTGTAACTTCACGGCAGTAATCAACGTCAAAAAACCAAATACAACTAACCCGAGATCATGAAAACTATAGTATACACCCTCATTATTGCCGCAGTGGCAACATTATCATTTTCATCATGCAAAATGAAATGTAAAAAAGGTTCAGGTACCATAATAACCGATAATCGAAAGGTTGCCGATTTTACTAAAATTAATGTAAGCGGAGGTTTTAAAATTGTTTTAAAGCAGGATAGCTCGCTCAATTTGAACCTGAGTATTGATGACAACCTGCTTGAGTTTATTGAAACCGAAGTTAGCGGCGGTAAATTAACTATAACTACCAAGAAAAATATATGCCCAAGTACTGATGCTGTATTAACCATAGGCGTCAAAAACCTTGAAGAGGTTAAA
Organism: Mucilaginibacter sp. UR6-1; assembly: GCF_020880975.1. GTDB lineage: Bacteria > Bacteroidota > Bacteroidia > Sphingobacteriales > Sphingobacteriaceae > Mucilaginibacter. Next base: position 27,969 of record NZ_JAJIWP010000001.1, read on the forward strand.
GGCTCGGGAGCAATAACATTTAACAGCGAAGGCAAGCTTAATGTAAAGGACTTTAGTATTGATCTTTCCGGTGCGGGACGTACTGACCTTGACCTGAGCGCGGCTAATGTACGTACGGAGGGCAGTGGCGCTACCGAGATAAAATTGAAAGGACAGGCGGCATCAAATACCGTAAACCTTAAAGGCAGCAGCAAAGTAAGCGCGCTTGATTTTGTGGTAGGCAATTACAATATTGAAACAACAGGTGCCGGAGATTATAAAATAAATGTGCTAAAATCTTTAATAGTTAAAACTACCGGCGCATCATCGGTTGAATATCGTGGCAATCCAAGCACTGTTGAAAAGAAAGAAACAGGATCGTCAACAATTAAAAAGATAGACTAACAGTCAAACAAAAAAAATTTAAAAGCTTGCCCATCGGCAGGCTTTTTTTATGAGGTAAAGTGTTGGTTCACATTTTTTTAACATAACTTGTAGCATTTACAACATTGTTTGCGTCTAAACCTGAATACAAAACAATCACAACCAAACCACACAATGAAAAAGTTAATCAAATGGATAGCCATTATCCTTATTTTAGTTATTGTAATAGCAGTTTCGGGGCTATCTTATGTCAAATTCGCGCTGCCCGATGTTGGCGATCCTGAAAAAATTACTGTTGAACTTACACCGCAGCGTATTGAGCGCGGTAAATACCTGGCCAACCATGTTGCCGTTTGCGTTGACTGTCACTCCGCCCGCGATTTCAGTAAGTTTGCCGGGCCGATTGATACCACCCACATAGGTGCCGGTGGCGATAAGTTTGATCAAAACATAGGCTTTCCGGGGCTGGTGTATGTGCCCAACATTACCCCGCTTAATTTGAAGAACTGGACAGACGGCGAGATATTTCGGGCCATTACTACCGGTGTAAAAAAGGACGGCTCTGCCATATTCCCGATAATGCCGTGGCAGTATTACTCAAAAATGGACAGGGAGGATGTGTATGACATTATAGCCTACCTGCGTACCCTGAAATCCGAAGGCAAAAACTATCCGGCGCATAAACTTGATTTTCCGTTGAATTTTATAGTGAACACCATGCCGCAGCCTGCTACACTGGGCAAGCGCCCGCCCGGGAGCGATACACTTAAATATGGCGAATACCTGGTGCAAACCGCTGCCTGCCGCGATTGCCACAGCCAGGATGAAAAAGGCGTTGTTATAGCCGGGCTTGAGTTTGCAGGCGGCCGGGTATTTAACCTGCCCGGCGCTACACTAAAATCTTCAAATATAACCCCCGATAAGGAAAGCGGTATAGGCGGCTGGACGAAAGAGCAGTTTGTGGCCCGTTTCCGTCAGTTTGCTAATGGCAATATACCGCCATCTGCCGTAAAACCCGGCGAATTTCAAACCATTATGCCCTGGTGGAAGTATGGCAGCATGAAAACCGCCGACCTTGAGGCCATGTACGCTTACCTTAAAACCATTAAGCCGGTACTAAACCCTGTAGTAAAATTTCAGCCCAACGCTGATGCAAGTAAATAAATTAAAATAAAATTCATACTTTTGCGCCTCAAAATCAGGTACGGCGCACCCGTACCTGTTAATAATTAAACATTCGCAGAAGATGAATATTACACAGGAAAAAGTTGATAACCTGAACACCGTTCTTAAAATTAACCTTGCACCGGAAGATTACTCTCCGCGTGTTGACAAAGCCATTAAAGACCACGCTAAAAAAGCCAAGCTTCCGGGTTTCCGTCCGGGTATGGTACCTGCCGGCCACATTAAAAAAATGTATGGCAAAAGTATTTTGGTTGATGAGATCAACAACCTGTTATCAGATACACTGAATAACTATATTGACGAGCAAAAGCTTAACATATTAGGTCAGCCGCTGCCAAAGGTTGATGATGAAAAAGAATATAACTGGGATTTTGCCGACACTTTTGAGTTTAACTACGAAATAGGCTTAGCCCCTGAATTTGATCTGGAGTTCACCTCAAAAGATAAGCTTACGCAATACGTTATTAAAGTTGACGACGAAACACTGGCATCACGTACCAAAAACATCCGTCGCAGCTATGGCAAAATGACAAATCCTGACGTATCGGCAGATGATGATGTGCTTTATTCGCAATTAGAGCAGCTTTCACCGGATGGCTCTGTTTTTGAAGGTGGCATTAACGAAACTGTATCGGTTCGTTTAGATCAGGTTAAAGATGAAGCCATCAAAACTTCATTGATTGGTTTAAAAAAGGATGATACCGTTGAATTTGATATTCAGAAAGCATATGATAACGACGCAGCTAAAATTGCCGGTCTGTTAAAAATAGACGAGGAAACCGCTGCCGACCTTAAATCAAACTTCCGCCTGACAGTTAAAAATGTTAACCGTTTAGAGGAAAGCGATCTGAACCAGGAGTTCTTTGATAAATTATTTGGTGAAGGTACTGTAACTACCGAAGAGGAGTTCAAGGCTAAGATTACTGAAGAGCTTGAAACCATGATGCAGCAGGACAGCGACCGTAAGTTGCAGGACGAGATATACAACTATGCTACCGGTAAAGTTGATTTTCCGCTGCCTGACGAGTTTTTGAAACGTTGGTTAAAAGTTACCAATGAGAAACTGAGCGACGAGGAACTTGCCGAAGGTTATGCCGAGTTTGCTAAAAACCTTAAATGGACGCTGATAGCTAACAAGATCATTGTTGAGAACAACATCGAGATAAAATACGAAGAGGTTTTCGAGGCTGCTAAACAACGTTTGGATGCCCAGTTCAGGATGTACAGCCCGCAGCCTTTAACAGAGGAGCAATTAGGCCAGTACACCGTGCAATACCTGCAAAACAAAGAGAATGCTAACCGTATTTTTGAAGAAGTAAAAGCGCTTAAAGTATTTGATTACATTAAAAGCGTTATCACTCTTGATAAAAAAGACATCGCTTACAACGAGTTTACCAAGCTGGCAAACTAAGCGAAAAGCTTTCCATATAAAATTCACCAAAAGCAACTTGAACAAGGTTGCTTTTGGCGTTTAAAGGGTATGGGCTGATTTCGCGGTAAGTGGTTAGAGGTTTAGTATTCCGAGAAATTGAACTTGCCTATCCTCTCCCTCTTTGCGCAGCAGAGAGGGAAGTCGGGCGCAGCGATGACAGGGTGAGTTACACCAAATATTTTTACTTTTTGAAAACCTTAAACGCAAAATAGTATTCAAGTAAAAAGTATATATTTAACACGGGCAACAACGCCCAATCTAAAACACAATAAATACAATGAGCAGTAATATCGACAGAAATGAGTTCAGAAAATATGCTGTAAAGCACCACCGCATCAACAGCTTACACGTAGATAAATTTATTTCAAACGTTGACAGGGCGAACCTGCCAATGGGCATGACGCCATACATCATCGAGGAGCGCCAGTTGAACGTTGCCCAGATGGACGTTTTTTCGCGCCTGATGATGGACCGTATCATCTTTTTAGGTGATGCTATTTATGACAGCATAGCTAACATTATACAGGCGCAATTGCTGTTCCTGCAATCGGCAGACAGTAAACGCGATATCCAGATCTATATCAACTCACCGGGTGGATCGGTATACGCGGGTTTGGGTATTTATGATACCATGCAGTTCATCTCAAATGATGTAGCAACCATTTGTACAGGTATGGCCGCCTCAATGGGCGCGGTATTATTATGTGCCGGTACCAAAGGTAAACGTGCCGCGTTACCACACTCAAGGGTGATGATCCACCAGCCGTCAGGCGGTGCGCAAGGTCAGCAATCTGACATTGAGATCACTTACCATGAGATCACCAAACTAAAAAAGGAGCTGTACCAGATCATTGCCGATCATAGCGGAGCGTCATTTGAAAAAGTTTGGGATGCATCAGACCGTGACCACTGGATGATTGCCGAAGAAGCGAAAGAATTTGGTATGGTTGATGAAATTTTAAGAGGTAACAACCCTAAAAAATAATATTAAAAACGCCCCGTTGCTAAAACCAAAACCGCAATGGGGCGTATACTATTGTAAATGACGGAATTTTTAGGTAATTTTGTCTAATTTACTCAAAGCAAAAGCAATGACTAAAAACAGCAAGGAGATCAGGTGTTCGTTTTGTGGTGCAGGTAAGCAGGATAGCCTGATGCTGATAGCAGGTTTAGATGCGCATATATGCGATAAGTGCGTTAACCAGGCCAACGAGATATTAGCCGAAGAATTAAAGGTTCGTAAAGTTAAATCGTCGCCATCAACGCCATCTGTTTTAAAACCAGGCGAGATCAAAACACATCTTGACCAATATATCATCGGTCAGGATGATGCCAAAAAAATACTTTCAGTAGCGGTATATAATCACTACAAGCGCCTTAACCAGCGTGTTGATAAGGATGAGATCGAGATCGAAAAATCAAACATCATAATGGTGGGCGAAACCGGTACCGGTAAAACCTTGTTAGCCAAAACCCTGGCTAAGGTATTGAATGTACCTTTTTGTATATGCGATGCCACCGTACTAACCGAAGCTGGTTATGTGGGCGAGGATGTGGAAAGCATACTTACCCGTTTGCTGCAGGCTGCTGATTATGACGTAACCGCTGCCGAACGTGGTATTGTTTATATTGATGAGGTTGATAAGATTGCCCGCAAAAGCGATAACGCGTCAATCACCCGCGATGTATCAGGCGAAGGTGTGCAACAGGCATTATTAAAGATACTTGAAGGTACCCTGGTTAACGTACCACCGCAAGGCGGCCGTAAACATCCGGATCAAAAAATGATCACCGTTAATACCAGCAACATTCTGTTTATATGCGGCGGCGCTTTTGATGGCATCGAACGCAAAATAGCCGGCCGTTTGCGCACACAAACAGTAGGCTACAAGTTTAACAGCGATGATAGCGAGGTTGATCTTAAAAACCTGTACAAATACATTACTCCGCAGGATCTTAAATCATTCGGGTTGATACCCGAGCTTATCGGCCGTTTGCCGGTGTTAACTTACCTTAACCCGCTTGACCGTGATGCCCTGCATAACATACTTACCGAGCCTAAAAACTCGCTGCTTAAACAATATAAAAAGTTGTTTGAGTACGAAGGTGTAAAGCTTGGGTTTGAAGAGGATGTGCTTGATTTTGTAGTTGATAAAGCAATGGAATTTAAGTTAGGAGCCAGGGGGCTTCGTTCCATTTGCGAAGCGATAATGATAGACGCGATGTTTGAATTTCCATCCCGTAAGGATGTTAAGGAACTGACCGTAACATTGGATTATGCCCGTGAGAAGTTTGAAAAATCAGACCTCAAAAAGTTAAAAGTAGCTTAACAATAACCCAATAGCGCAAGCGCTATCTTTATTGATAATAAAACACAAACCCTGGTGAAACGCCGGGGTTTGTTGTATCCGGAGGTTTGGTATCGGTGCAATCAAATATAAATCGGTGCAATCAAATAAGTAATTAACAAAGGAGAAATATATGAATGAAGAAACCGTAGTAAAAAAAGATGAAGACATTGTAGCCAATGCTAAAAAGGTAAAGGAAGTACAAAGCCCGGTACGCCGTGGTTTAAAAACCAAGGAAGCTATTGTAGCTAACTGGTTGCCGCGATACACCGGCCGCCCGTTAGATCAGTTTGGGCAGTACATTATCCTCACCAATTTTTCAAAGTATATACAATTGTTTTCGCAATGGAATGATGACGCGCCCGTGATGGGGCTGGATAAGCCTATGCAAAGCGTTACCGCCGGTAATATTACCATTATTAACTTTGGTATGGGCAGTTCGGTTGCTGCAACGGTGATGGACCTGCTTACTGCCATTAAACCTAAAGCCGTAATATTTTTAGGTAAATGCGGTGGCCTTAAAAAGAAGAACAATGTAGGCGATATGATATTGCCCATCGCGGCCATAAGGGGTGAAGGTACCTCTAATGATTATCTGCCTGCCGAAGTGCCTGCACTGCCATCGTTCGCGCTGCAAAAGGCTATCTCAACCACCATGCGCGAAATGTCGCTTGATTACTGGACAGGCACCTGCTACACCACCAACCGCCGCGTTTGGGAGCATGACAAGGAATTTAAGCTTTACCTTAAAAAACTGCGTGCCATGGCCGTTGATATGGAAACCGCTACTGTATTTGTTACCGGTTTCGCCAACAAAATACCAACCGGCGCCTTGCTGTTAGTGTCAGACCAGCCGATGATCCCCGAAGGTGTAAAAACCAGCGAAAGCGACTCGAAAGTTACCGAAGGGTATGTAGAAACACACCTTAAAGTAGGTATCGAATCATTAAAGCAACTCATCAACAACGGGCTTACCGTTAAGCACCTGCGGTTTTAATTACCGCCGATGCTTACTTTTTTGAGGCCCTCGCGGCCATAAAATACAGGGAAATACATCAGCTCGGCCTTGGCCGGGTTAAGGGTGTATTCCCCATCATAGCGGGGCATCAGTTCAACCTCAAATTTATACTGCCCCTGTTTAAGCTTGCGGCAAAAAATGCTCACCTTTTCTTTAAAGTATTCGCGGTGTATCTCGTTATTACGCCACGATTGCTCCTTGCTTTCATATGAGCATCCCGCCGGGATCGGAATCTCTATCATTACAAATTCGCCATCAGCACGTGCGGTAACATCGGCAATTAGCTTTACCTTTTTGCCTCCTTTTAAGCGCATGGTTTTGTCGCCATTGTTTTCAAACCAGGTGTTTACGGTAAAATCCTTACTTATTTTTTCGGGCTTGCTGTTCCAATACTGCTGGTAACCGGTAATATAAACAGGCAGCGTACCCTTTTTGCTGATGCCAAGCGTTTGGCTGTCAAACGTAGCCGAGTAGGGGAAGGTGGTCACTGTTTCGTTCTTACCGCCGGTTAAAATTAGCTGCGGTTGTGTAAGCCCGTCCCGGCCTTTCATCAGGTCGGGTAAAATGGTTTCCAGTATTAATGATGATTCGTAGGTATTGCGCCAGCCACCTTCGCGTCGCTGCTCAAGCAGGTAGCCTGTTATCCTGTCAAGCAATTGGGATTGCTTTCCTGAATTTTTTATTATCTGGTAGGCCAAAACACTTAATTGTACCGAGTTGTCAAAAAAACGGTAACTGTTGTTTTCGCCCCAATAGATGTTGCCGAACATGGTGCTTTTTTTGCTGCTTAGCAAATCATCAATGTTTGCCGTTAAACCGGCCTTTTGCTGTATCAGCATTAAGCGGTATTTATTGTATACGGATGGATATTTTAATGCTGATTGCTCCTTTTGTGCGGCGGCAATATATTTTTTATAGTCGGCCTTGGCTTCCAGTTTAAGTAGTAGCTCAATGGCATTAATTTTATCATAACCATTATATCGCTCAAGCTGATATATCAGGTATTGGGTTATCTTTTGTTTATCAAAGTTTGTGGCATAGCCTTCTTTTTGCGCATCAAGCAATGCCTCAATAACATGCCTGCTTATCCAAATTTCTTCATCGCTCTCTTTCCACCAACCCCACAGGCCGCTGCCTTTACGGTTCTCGTTCAGTTTTTTAATGATGTCGATTATATTCTTCTCGTGCGCAAATGGTTGCTTTAAATAACCTTTTATGCGTTTTTCGCTAATAAGGCCTTTTAATTTTGAGGCTAACTGCTCGTTACACAGGTAACGGTATTCGCGCAGTTTGTCAGTCTCCTCGATCAGTGCGGGCAAAGCCGATGCTTCGGCCCTGAAGGTTACCTTGCCGAGGGCGGCTTCAAATTTGATGCTCATAGTGGTATCCTGGCGCAATACTTCAAACAGACCTTTGGTTTCCTGCACGCCTTGTTTTACAACGGGTATTTTGCGTTGCTCGCCATCGCTGTAACCGTTATTACGTTTTATGGCGTACTCAAACGTAAGGCTGTCGGTAGCTGCAGCGGTAATGGCCAGCGTATCTATCTTTGAATTACTTACACTCAGCGAGTCCTGCTTTTGCGGGGTACCGTTGTAAATGAAAGTACGTTGCAGCTTAACAGGGGTGGAGTTGTAGTTCATTACCTTGCCAATTATGCTCATCTTGTCGCCCTCAACGGCAAACTGCGGCGCTATCATTGCGGCGCTTACCGGTTTGTAAGCCTTTATATTACCCTCAGTAATGGCCGTTTCCATTTTATTGCTTATGCCGATAAAAAAGGTACGCCAGTTGGTAATATCATCCGGAAAAGCAGTGGTGAACCTGGCCTTGCCGTTGGCATCAGTAGTTAAACGGGGTTGCCAGTAGGCATAATCGTTAAAGTTTTTGCGCAGTGAGTTGCCGCCGTTTTGGGCAACCAGGTTAGCTTCCGCCTCATCAGCAGCCTGTTTCTTTTTTGTAGTAATGATAATAACGCCATTGGCAGCACGTGCGCCATACAAAGCTGTGGCTGCTGCATCTTTTAATACATCAATATTGCCAATATCATCCGGGTTCATGCTCTTAAACTCAGCCTCGGTAATCACGTTGCCATCAACTACCACAATTGGGCGCTTTTCAATATTAGGTGATGACATTCCTCTGATTATTACATTAGCCTCGCTATTTGCAACAGAAACTCCTGCTACCCGCCCCGCAAGCGCAGCAGAAACCTCCTGCCTAACATCAGACACCATGGATGCCGATAATTCTTTTTTGCTACGTGTACCATAACCCACAACTACAACTTCATTTAACTGGCTTGAGCTTGCATTTAACGTTATAACATAGTTGTCACCCGGCTTTATGGTAAACTCTTCCGTTACATAACCAACAAAAGCTACCAAAATTTTACCTGTTTCAGGTACTTTAAGTTTAAAGTTACCTTTTGCATCGGTTTGGGTGCCATACTTTGTGCCCTTTACTACTACACTTACGCCCGGTATCGGCAGTTTATCATCAGCGGATAACACCGTACCTGTTACTACTTTAGTAAACCCGCTGTTGTCGAGGTACTTTTCGTTAAATGATTCCTTTATAGTGAGTTTGTCATTGTTAATGTTTCTATCGCCATAGTCATACATATCATTGCGCTGCTGTATTACCCGGTTAATTTTTATACTTACCGAATCGCGTGCGTGAGGTTTCATCGCTATATTATAATAGTTACTGCCATTGGGTTTTATAATGATGTTTTCCTGTATAGCATACTCATCATCTTTCAATAAAAACATCAACCTATATTTACCTGCCTCCAGGTTGCCGAAATTTCTTTCAGCACCACGGTATATCTGTAAAAATTCGGTGTCGTTATTTTTGTATATCAGGATATTTTTAACAAAGTGTTTATCCTCGGCCTGTAATCTGATGGTCAGTCTGCCTGTGTTGGTACCCCATATATAATTATTTTGAAACAGGTCTGAATTTTGGCTTCGTCTGTCAAGATAGTTTTGCCATAACGTATCAGCGGCGGCAGGGGTTATGGCAAGCTGGGTATAGTCGGTTACAGGTTTACCATAGTTTAGTTGTTTGTTAAACGGATAGCCATCAAAGCTTTTTTGCTTTAACAGGCCGGGTAAAAAGGTATAATTATACCCGGTTTCGGCAATAAAGTTTTGTTCTATACCTCCTTTTAAACTATATGTACCCAGGTTTGGCGCTACCGGACCGGTTAATATACTTTGCCTGTCAGACCCGGCAATTGCAGCATTTAGTAAGTATAAACGCTCGCCTTGTTGCAGTGTTGCCATTTGCATTTTAAAGGTATTTTCAATACTGATGAGATGATTGTTCAGCGTTCTTTTTTCATCATTGGTTAAAGTGTCAGGCGCTTTTTTGATGCTGATATCAAAGCGTTTAAGCGTTGAGTCGGCGTTGATGCTGAATATGGTTTTTTTATGGTGCGCTATAATCACATCCTTCACTTCGATCTCCATTTTGCTGGTTCGCATCCTGATGTCGTGCATGCCCGAATCAACCCTGAAACTGTACCGGCTCAGATCCTGCGTTTGCGAAAAATACACCGGTATATTATCTATGTACACAATATGTACGGGTATAATGTCGCCTTTGTGTACTACAAAAGGTGCTATTTGGGTAATAGTGTCAGGTACGTGCTCGGTTATGGTGTAAATGGTATCAGGATGGGTAAACTTATAATATTCAATACTATCCAACCCCATGTCGCGGCTCCAGCGTTTCCAGTTAAGCAGTATGTTCTGGCTGTTGTTTAAAGGCAGATTACTGTACAGTATATTCATATTGGGTACCTTGCCAAATGTGCCAAAGTAAGGTACCGACGGCGCGTTGTAGCCTTCGAATTTGGAGGTGAGCGACCACGCGGTTATATCCGCATCGGCAACAGGTTTCCCGTCATTATCGGTAACGGTAAGCTCAGTAGTTACCTTTTGGCCGGGATAAATGGTCATGGGCTGCTGTACATTAATTTTTATGGAACCGTCATAATTGGCGTATGTTTGGCTGTAATTCCGTAACCTGCCGGCCCACATATAGTAGGCAAAAACTGTAATGTTGCCCTTTGATCTGATCCGTTTATTATAATTAAGTGAATCGGCTTCGCCACGCTCAATCAGTTTATTATCCAGGTAGATGCTGTACCAAAAATGTAGTTTTCGTTTGCTTTTTACGTTCACTTTTGCCGATTCGGCCGTACGCTCGCCGGTAATGCTTACGCCGCTATCTTCGCTGCTAAGATTAAATTCCGCATGTGCGCTGTCGGCCACAATACTGTAATTGCTCACGTTAGGGTTGATGAGCACTTGTGCAGGCAATGTGAGGGTTTGCTTGTTTAGTGTATCATTATTGCTGATAGCGTACAACATGGCTTTTAACGGTTGTTTTTTACCACGGATGTAGCTATCAATTTTCAATGTGTCGCCACTGATTTTAGTATTTATCCGGTAATTGTTGGCTTTGTATTCAATATATTTCCATTGGTTACGATGCTCATTAGATAAATTTAAAAAGTCGGCCTGTATTTGATATGAAAAACTTGCCTTCGGAAAAATAGAATCGGGCAGGGTAACCTTGGTTTCACCCAGCGGATCAAGCTGTACGGTATGCGTCCATAAACTATCGGGCACAAATACATGGCTGGCTTTGTAATTATTAACGTAATTGGTTTTCACTAACAGATCAACGCGTCCGTCGGGTACCGGCAGTCCGTTCTCGTCCGTTGCCTTGAGGTAAACGTTCAGCGTGTCTCCGGTTTGGTGGCTGTCCTTATCGGTACGAATATTAAAATTAATGGCTTTAAGTTCATACTCCTCGTACTCAAATTTGCTGCTTACAAGCTGCAGGTAGTTCTTTTCGCTATCTTCTAAATCTTCCTCCTCTTCATCATCGTCATCATCATCATTTTTGTTGTTGTTTTTCTTTTGCAGCTTTTTGGTGTCAGTCAGTATAACGCGATAGGTATCATCCAGATCAAGGTCGAGGCTATCCGTCAGTACAAAACTATACTCGTACATCCCCGGGCGATAGCTGTTGATGGTAGCCAGGGTTTTAAAATCGTTATTGCCATATTCATCAGAGAGGCGCACCAGTACCTGCTTATTTTTTAGTGGTTTATTGGTTTTAATGTCCGCAATAAAAGCCTTTATCCTCACAGTATCCCTGGGTTTGTATTTGGGCTTATTAAGCACCACAAAACCGGGATAATTAGCTTGATCATTATACCTGTAGTAGTTTTGCTCAGGCTTTTTAGCAAATAACTTTTTAAACCATCGTGATAAAAAAAATGGTTTTTTAGGCTGAGTTTTACCAAGCCTGAAAAAATTTGATACCCCTTTGTACGTTACTTTTACTATATTCTGCCTTGCAGGGCTGAATGTGTAAAAGCCGTTATTCTTATCATACCCAACATTTTTACCATTATTGGTAACAATGGCATCAGTTACAATGGTGCCATCCCGGCCGGTAAGCAAAAATTCAATATGCTTGTTCTGCGTTATTAACTGCATTGATGCTGTCCGGTTTTCAATCAGGTCAAACATCAAGCTATTTTCATTTGCATACACCTTTACATAGTTACCCGGGGTGAGTTTTGGCTGGTACCGAAATGCGTACTTTGTTAAAACAGAATCCACTTTTTGCTTCAACACATCATCCGTCGGCTTTTTTTCGGGATGCAGGTAAAGGTTCAGCAGGTCATCATCGCTTATTTTATAGAAATAGGTGTAGCGGCTGTTCCGGATGCTTTTGGTAAGTTTTTGCTGTGCAAAACCGTTAAGTGTCAGCAGAAAAAATATTAACAGGAAGATTTTTTTCATTGTGAGTTAGGCTCGTGGTACAAGGCTAAATATAGTATTTGTAGCTGTTAGTTTGAAACTAATTATATTATGTAGGGTTTGATAAATAAGTATTCCGCATTATGCCGGAATTAGTTTTAGTAAAATCTGATAAAATCTATAGCTTTGCTATACTAAAAAGAAAGCGCCTTTTATGTGGTATAACAACATCCTCGAAACTATTGGCAACACGCCGCTGGTAAAACTTAACAAAATTGTGAAAGACATACCGGCAACCGTTCTGGCTAAAATTGAAACCACTAACCCCGGTAATTCAATTAAAGACAGGATGGCGCTTAAAATGATAGAGGATGCCGAAGCCAGCGGCAAGCTTAAACCTGGAGGGACAATTATTGAAGGCACATCGGGCAATACGGGTATGGGCCTGGCCATTGCGGCCGTTATAAAGGGCTACAAATGTATTTTTACGAGTACCGATAAGCAATCAAAAGAGAAATTTGATGCCCTGCGTGCCTTTGGGGCCGAGGTGATAGTTTGCCCTACTAATGTTGACCCGGAAGACCCGCGTTCATATTATTCGGTATCATCCCGTCTGGAGCGTGAGGTGCCAAATTCATGGAAGCCCAACCAGTATGATAACCTGTCAAACTCGCAGGCGCATTACGAGCAAACCGGCCCCGAGATATGGGCGCAAACAGAAGGTAAAATAACCCACCTGGTGATAGGCGTAGGCACAGGTGGCACCATATCGGGCACAGCGCGTTATCTTAAAGAGAAAAACCCTGCAATACAAGTGTTAGGTATTGATACTTATGGCTCGGTATTTAAAAAATACAAGGAAACAGGCATTTTTGATAAGAACGAGATATACCCTTATATAACCGAAGGCATCGGCGAAGATTTTTTACCGCAAAATGTGGACTTTAGCCTGATCGATCACTTTGAGAAAGTAACCGATAAGGATGCTGCTTTGATGACACGCGAGATAGCCCGCAAGGAAGGCATCTTCGCCGGTAACTCAACAGGCTCGGCCGTAGCCGGTGTGCTGCAAATGAAGGATAGGTTTAAAGAGGGAGATGTGGTTGTAGTGGTCTTCCCGGATCATGGCTCACGCTATATGGGTAAAATGTATAATGATGACTGGCTGCGCGATCGTGGTTTCCTGAAGGATGACAAGCTGACCGCACGCGATATTATCAGTAAAAAGGAGAGTGCCGAGATCATTACTATCGACCACGAAAAGACCATTATCGAGGCTATTAATACCATCAAAGCGCTCAACATATCGCAAATACCCGTTACCCAGCACGGTAACATTATTGGCAAGGTAACTGAAAGCGACATACTGGACGCGCTGCTTGAAAGCCCCGGACTAAAATCGCAACCGGTAAAAAATATTACTACTGCTCCGTTCCCTTATGTTGATCTGAATACTTCGATAGACCGCATATCGTCAATGATCAATAAGGATAATATTGCCGTTTTAGTAACCGACGAACGTGGCAATGCCGAGATCATTACGCAGTATGATATTATAAACGCGATATCGGCGTAAGGGGGGTGCGGATTTCGAAAGTTAGATTGCGGAATAGTGTTTGAAATGAGGGAATTCGCTGCTCATTAATTACCGCTCACCGTCTTACTCACCCTGTCATCGCTGCGCTTAACATCCCTCTCTGCTGCGCAAAGAGGGAGTGACTATGTAAGCCTTTTGCTTTGGTCTTTTTGCTTTCAGCTTAAATCTTAAATCACCATTTCTTAAATATCACGTAAACAGCCAGCACGATAAGCAGAAAGCCTGCCAAATGGTTCCAGGCCAGTTTTTCGGTTTTAAAGAAGATGGTGGTGAATATCATGAAGATGGTAAGCGTAATGGCTTCCTGTATCACCTTTAACTGTACCAGGCTGAACGGGCCGCCATCGTCTTTATAGCCAAGGCGGTTGGCAGGCACCTGGAAAACGTATTCAAAAAACGCCAGTCCCCAACTGATAAGGATTATGGCTACAAGGCCGAGGTTTTTGCCCCAGCTATAATCCTTGAACTTTAAATGCCCGTACCAGGCAAACGTCATAAAGGTGTTTGATATAACGAGGAAGATGATGGTTTGCAGTGCCCGTAGGTTCATTGTTTTCTGAGTTCGGCCAGTTCTTTTTGATAGCGAAGGTTTAACGATGGCAATGGGTTATATAGTATATAAACACCTGAGCCTTTTTCGCGGGCAAGCGGATTATTGATAGTGCCTATTTTAACATAGCGTTCAATAAAGGGCTGCAATTCTTTTACACCTTCTTCATCCTCGGCAATATAAATAAGGTATTTGGGTACCAGGCTGTCGGGCGCCCAAAGTGAAAAGCTGCTGTTAAGGCATACCACCTGCGGTAAATTAAGCCGTTTTCCAAATACGCTGATAGCGCCCGCCTGGCCATAGTTTTCGGCAAATATGCGGGTTTGTGCCCGGGCCTGCGCGTTAAGGCCATGGTATGCTTTGGCTGTAAGGGTGGCCATTTCATCCCAACCCAGCATATCCGCGTAATCCTGCGTGGTGGCATGTTGCCGCTGATCTTCCCATCGGGTTACAAAATTAAGAGCGGGCATTATATTTTGGGTGTATTTTATAGCTGTAACTGTTTGCGGCAAGGGGAGCAATGGCAATACCATGGGTAAAAGCAGCAGGTTAGGCGCGGTAACTATTACTATGGCAGCGGCACGTAAAGGCTTACCGGCTGTTTTAAACAACCTGTCGAACCCGCAGCCACCCGCCGCGAACAGCATAGGGTAAGCGCCAAACAGGTAATAGTTTTTACCATTCATCTGGAGTAAAAAAATAAAGATGATAACGTAGGCAAAGGCCAGAAACTGGTACTTACGCAGCCGGAACGATGCTAACAAAAAAACAAACCCAACCAGCCACACAAACAGTGCAACACCGTTAACCATTAATTGCTGCGCGATAAAATCACCGGCTTTTATATGTTCAAGCTGCGTTTCGCGCAGTTCGGCCATGTGGTGCAGCACCGGAAAGTTATGCTGCCATTGCCATATCAGGTTAGGTGAAAATAGTAAAATGGCTACCAGGCCCGCGCCAATGGTATGTTTGGTAAACAGCACCCGGCGTTGCTTGCTTATTAGAACACCAATAACAAGCGCGATAGCGAAAAAGGCCATGGTATATTTAGTAAGCATACCAACACCGGTAGTTAAACCAAAGCCATATAAAAATATTACCGAGGAGGTGTTTACATACCTTACCATGCACCAGGCAGCCAAAACCCACCAAAGCTGATCGAACACTACAGGCTGAAATAAATAGCCGCTTGCAGCGAAAGCCGGGGCAAATATTATGGAGAGGCAGGCAATGGCAATAGCAAATTTACGGCCCCCAAGTTCAATGGTGATCATGCCTGTAAGCCAGATGATGATGCCGCTGGCGATAGTGGTGAACAGGCGCGAAGCGAAAACGGAATCGCCAAAAACGGTTAACGATATTTTAGCCAATACGGCAATAAATGGCGGTACCTCCTTAAATCCCCAATCAAGGTGATCGGCCAAAGCAAGGTGCAGCAATTCATCACGGTGAAAGCCGAAGTTAGAGATGGCAATAAGATTAAGTACAACCTTAACAAGCACAAATATCATCACAAACCTATGATATTCAGCCCGCTTATTCCTGTAGATCATGCGTGGTTAAAAAACTGGTTTGATAAAGTTAATATTTAAGTTTACTATTTACCAAAAAATAAAGGGCTGAGCTTATTGATGGTCGGGTTAATTATTATATCATCCCTCAAATCAACAGCTCAGCCCCTTTTAATTAACTAAAAGCAGTTACAGTTATATGCGTTTTATATCAGCGCCTAAAGCTATCAGGCGTTTATCAATATGCTGATAGCCACGCTCAATTTGTTCAATATTATAAATGGTTGATTTACCTTTTGCCGATAGTGCGGCGATCAGTAACGACACCCCGGCACGTATGTCCGGCGAGGTCATGGAGATACCGCGCAGTTGTATGCGTTTATCCAAACCAATAACGGTGGCGCGGTGCGGATCACAAAGGATAATGTTAGCACCCATATCCAGCAGTTTATCCACAAAGAACAAACGGCTCTCGAACATTTTTTGGTGGATAAGTACCGAGCCCTTTGCTTGTGTGGCAACTACCAGTACAATGCTCAGCAGGTCGGGTGTAAAGCCCGGCCATGGCGCGTCAGACACGGTTAATATCGAGCCATCAATAAAGGTATCAATTTCGTAATGATCCTGCTCAGGGATAAATATATCATCGCCGCGAAGCTCCAGTTTAATACCCAGGCGTTTAAATACTTCGGGTATAATACCCAGCTCTTTATACTGCACATCTTTAATAGTGATCTCAGAACCCGTCATGGCAGCCAGGCCGATGAACGAGCCGATCTCGATCATGTCAGGCAGCATGCGGTGCTCGGTACCGCCCAGGCGTTCAACACCCTCAATAGTAAGCAGATTTGAACCAATGCCGCTGATCTTAGCTCCCATGCGGTTAAGCATTTTACAAAGCTGCTGCAGGTAAGGCTCGCAGGCGGCATTGTAAATGGTGGTGGTGCCTTTAGCTAATACGGCAGCCATTACAATGTTGGCTGTACCGGTTACCGAGGCTTCATCAAGCAGTATGTAGGTGCCTTTAAGGTTTGATGCGTCAACGTTATAAAACTCTTCAGTGGTATCGTAATTAAAGCGCGCGCCCAATTTTTCAAAACCCAGAAAGTGGGTATCCAAACGGCGGCGGCCAATTTTATCGCCACCCGGTTTTGGAATAGAGGCCTTGCCAAAGCGGGCCAGCAAGGGCCCCACAATCATTATTGAACCACGCAGGCCGCCACCTTTGGCTTTAAACGCGTCTGATTGAAAGAAATCCTGGTCAATGTTCTTAGCCTCAAAGGTATAAGTATCGTCAGAAAGGCGCTCAATGGTAACACCCATATCGCCAAGCAATTCTATCAGTTTGTTAACATCAACAATATCGGGTATATTACTTATGGTTATCTTTTCCTCAGTTAAAAGTACGGCCGAAAGTATTTGGAGCGATTCGTTTTTAGCACCCTGTGGTACTATTTCGCCTTTAAGTTTTTTGCCGCCAATTATTTCAAATGCGTTCTTCATAAATTAGTGTTGGTATTAAACAGATATGGCAAGGTTAATACCTTGCCCATCCTTAAAATGTTTTCTCGGTTCAAAAATAATAAAAGACTGAAATTTTAGCGCTTAATATTTACGCGCGCCGCCATTATTACGGCCGCGGTTGTTTTGGTTGTTATTGCGCGGGCCGCTACCGCCGCCGTTATTGTTACTGCGGCCACGGTTGTTTTGGTTATTGCTTTTGCCGCGCGCATTTTGGTTATTAACCGGGTTGGTGCGGTATTCAACCTTGTTCAGGTTAATGTTGTCGTCAAGCTTTAGTTCCCCGCGAGACATGCTGGCCAGGTCGTTAAGGATGATCTCGTCAGATACCGAATCCTTGTTCCACTGCACATAGGCCATCTTCATAAAGTTGGCTATTGATTGTACCATGTGGCGTTTACGCTCAGGCTCCTCGATTGCTTTAGCGCGCTCTATCATCAGCTCAATGGTTTTGCCATAGTGCTTGGCTCGTATACGCTGATTTGGGTAGTTAAGCGGCTGTGGTTTTATGTGTACCGATTCCGGTGTTGGTTTTGGGTAAGGTGAGTCAACATCTATCTTATAATCAGATATAATGTGCAGGTGATCCCAAAGTTTGTGTTTAAAGTCGGCAACATCGCGCAGGTGCGGGTTTAAAAAGCCCATCAGGTCAATAACCACTTGTGCGTAGCGGTTACGTTCTTCTTTGCTTGTTAAGTTGCATATGTATTTGACCATGTTTTGCACATTGCGGCCATATTCGGTCAAAATAAGTTTATTCCTTGTTGAGTTATAATCAAACCCGGTAGGCAGTGTAGTAAAAGCCATGTATTATAATAAAATGAATGTTAAGTTGTCCGCAGCGCTAAACAGCATCAGCCGGACTATAAATTGACAAGTTTATCAAAAAATTCTCTTGTAGTAACGCAAATATACTGCAATTGTGTTAATGTGCAAATAAGTTTGTTGAGGCTTAAATTTTATTGCTTTATTTTAGCATACAAACATTACTATTTTGAAAGACCATCTATTGATCAGTAAGATAGACATCTACCGCTTCAGCATACCTATGGAGCCCTTCAGCATTGCAACAGGTACAATGAACCACGCTCAGAACGTTTTTGTACGTGTGCATACCGATGCCGGATTTTATGGTGTGGGTGAGTGCTCAGCCTTCCCGATGATTGTGGGCGAAACACAGGATACCTGCCTGGTTATGGCGCGCGAGTTTGCACGATTGTGGCTCGGTAATAATGCGCTCGAAATTGAAGCCCGTATGCAGCAATTGCACAGCTTTACCGCGGGCAACACCACCATTAAAAGTGCCTTTGACATGGCTTTGTTTGATATTGCTGCAAAACAGGCCTGCTTACCGTTATACAGATTTTTAGGTGGATTGGTACGGGATATTGAAACCGACATTACCATCGGCATAAACACACCCGAAGCTATGGCCGAAAAAGCCGCGCATTTTAAGGCTACCGGCGCTACTATATTAAAGGTAAAGCTGGGTAAGGATGCTGTTAGTGATGTAGAGCGAATTAAACAGATCCGTCAGTCGGTAGGAGATACAATGCGTATCCGTGTTGATGCTAACCAGGGCTGGAGCTTTGATGATGCCATGTTTGCCTTATCGGGTATTGCGCCGTATGATGTTGAGTTTTGCGAACAGCCCATGCGTACCTGGTATGATGATCGCCTGCCCGAACTAATGGCCCTATCACCGGTAAAAATAATGGCCGACGAAAGCGTATACAACCACCACGATGCCCGCAGGCAGATAGAAAGCGTATCGTGCCATTATATCAATATTAAATTCTCCAAATCCGGCGGTATGCTGGAAGCCAGAAAGATACACGATACCGCTGCCGAACGAAATATTCCCTGCATGATGGGCGGTATGCTCGAAAGCCGCATTGGCCTGAGCGCCAAGCTGCACTTTGCCTACGCAAGCCCGAATATCCGGTTTTACGATATGGACACCTGTATGCTCGGTCACCTTGCCGACCCATGTGTTGGCGGGGTAAAGTATAAAGGCTACTTTTTGCAGATTGATGATACGCCCGGAATAGGCGCTGATGCCGATGAAAGATTTTTATTGAATTGCGAACGGTTTACGGTAGAATAAAAAAGGCTCCGAAAGGAGCCTTTTTTATGTGTATATTTTTATTATTTACTTAATTCATCAAAATATTTGTAAAACAGCGGTATGGTTTCAATGCCTTTAAAGTAATTGGCAATATCATACTTTTCGTTTGGTGAGTGCAGGTTATCGCTATCAAGGCCAAAACCCATCAGTACGGTTTTTATACCCAGTTCAGCTTCAAATAAAGCCACAATAGGTATGCTGCCCCCGCCGCGGGTTGGTATAGGCTCTTTCCCGAATGATTCGGCAATGGCTTGCTGCGCCGCTTTGTAGGCCACGCTATCAGTAGGGGTTACCACCGGTTCGCCGCCATGATGCGGGGTTACTTTTACCTTAACTGATGGTGGGGAAATGCTCAAAAAGTGATCGGTAAACAGTTTAGTGATCTTTGCCGAACCTTGGTTGGGCACCAACCGCATTGATATTTTGGCACTTGCTTTTGATGGCAGTACGGTTTTGGCACCCTCGCCAATATAACCACCCCAAAAGCCGTTCACCTCAAGGGTAGGGCGGGTTCCGGTGCGCTCAAAGGTTGAGTAGCCGTTTTCGCCCCAAAGCTCGTTTAAGCCTAAATCCGCTTTATATTCAGCATCATCATAAGGTGCACTGTTAAGGGCATCGCGCTCGGCATCGCTCAGGTTTATTACGTCATCATAAAATCCGGGTATGGCTATGCGGTTGTTATCGTCATGCAGGGAGGCTATCATTTTAGCCAGAATAGTTGCTGGGTTGGCCACAGCGCCACCGTAAACGCCTGAATGCAGATCGCGGTTGGGGCCGGTAACTTCAACTTCGAGGTAGGAGAGGCCACGCAAACCGGTTTCAAGCGATGGATGTTCCATGCTGATCATGGCCGTGTCCGATATAAGCACTACATCGGCCTTTAGCTTATTCTTATTTTGCTTAACAAAGTCGCCCAGGTTGTCAGATCCTACTTCCTCCTCACCCTCTATCATAAATTTGATATTGCATGGCAGGCTATCGGTCTGCATCATCAGCTCAAAGGCCTTTACATGCATGTAAAACTGCCCTTTGTCATCGCAGGCGCCGCGGGCAAATATTTTACCGTCGCGTATTGTAGGTTCAAAAGGAGGGGTTTCCCACAGTTCGAGCGGGTCGGGTGGTTGAACATCGTAATGCCCGTAAACCAAAACCGTTGGTTTTGTGGCATCAATAATTTTTTCGCCGTAAACAATAGGGTAGCCTGCAGTTTGGCATACTTCTACATTTTCGGCACCGGCTTCAATCAGCTTTGTTGCAACAAACTCGGCTGTTTTTAAAACATCGGCTTTATATTTTGGGTCTGCGCTTACAGACGGGTAGCGCAGTAAATCAAACAGTTCATCAAGCATTCGCTGCTCATGCTGCGCAACATAATTTTTTATGACTGACATAAATAAATGTATTTGCAGCAAATATAGCGTAAGTTGCTTTTAAACCATGTGGTTTTTCAATAAGGATTAATGGCATCGCGCCAATTGTATTTATATATTATATGGTACCTGTTTTATAAAAAGTACCGTATCAGTCGGCAGTTGAAACATCGTGCATATTACTGCCCGGAGCTTTATTGGTTGAGTTTAATTTTTCGATTTTGATAACCTGCTCGGGTGCAACTTCAGTTTTTTTATTGAATGACCATGCAGTAATGCCTGAGGTAAGAACAATGGCTGCGGCAATGATGTATTTTTTCATATGTGCGTTATATAAATGTTAATTGATTAGTCGGCAGAAGAAACATCTTTTTTGTCGCCAGCTTTAGCGTCTGCTGAGCTTACGTCTTTCTTGTCACCGGCTTTGTAATCTGCAGAAGACACATCTTTTTTATCACCTGCTTTGTTTGCGGTAGCTGCTACTGAAGAGAATATGGTTGAAAGAACTAATGCTGCTGCTATGATTGATTTTTTCATGGATTTTTATATTTTATCGGGGTATAATATTGTTAATGTGTTGATTATATGCTGTGTTTAGTGTAATTAGTCGGCAGATGAAACATCTTTTTTATCGCCCGCTTTAGCGTCTGCTGAGCTTACGTCTTTCTTATCACCGGCTTTGTAATCGGCAGAAGAAACATCTTTTTTATCACCTGCTTTGTTTGCGGTAGCTGCTACTGAAGAGAATATGGTTGAAAGAACTAATGCTGCTGCTATGATTGATTTTTTCATGATTTTATATTTTATCGTGGTATAATATTGTTAATGTGTTGATTATATGCTTTGTTGATTGTGTAATTAGTCGGCAGAAGAAACATCTTTTTTATCACCGGCTTTAGCGTCTGCTGAGCTTACGTCTTTCTTATCGCCGGCTTTGTAATCTGCAGAAGACACGTCTTTTTTATCGCCTGCTTTGTTTGCGGTAGCTGCTACTGAAGTGTATACGGTTGAAAGAACTAATGCTGCTGCTATGATTGACTTTTTCATGATTTTTTATGTTTTATCGGGGTATATAGTATTGTTAATGTGTTGATTATATGCTTTGTTGATTGTGTAATTAGTCGGCAGAAGAAACATCTTTTTTATCACCGGCTTTAGCGTCTGCTGAGCTTACATCTTTCTTGTCACCGGCTTTGTAATCGGCAGAAGAAACATCTTTTTTATCGCCAGCTTTGTTTGCGGTAGCTGCTACTGAAGAGAATATGGTTGAAAGAACTAATGCGGTTGCTATGATTGACTTTTTCATGATCGTGTTGTTGTGGGGTATTTAATTTTATGTTGATTACGTGTGTTGTTGATTGATAATTAGTCGGCAGAAGAAACATCTTTTTTGTCACCGGCTTTAGCGTCTGCTGAGCTTACGTCTTTCTTATCACCGGCTTTGTAATCGGCAGAAGACACGTCTTTTTTATCGCCTGCTTTTATTTGGTTTGCTGATACTGAGCTAAAAATTGTGGCAAGGGCCAGGGCTGTTGTTAAAAATATTTTTTTCATGGTTTTAATACTTTAATGTTTGGGGTCTGTGTGTTTAATATTTTTTATATATAATTATATTATTTTAGTCGGCAGTACTTATGTCGTTCTTAAAGCCCATCAACACATGCAGCGGCGCTTGCGGCTTGGCTTCGTGCTCTTTTTTGCATGATGCCAGTGTGCCCGTAATAACTACCAGTGCTGCTAAGAAAATCTTTTTCATGTTGTAGGTAATAATATTTGTATTTTATTGTAATTCAGATAATTAATCGGCTACGCTGATATCTTTTTTAAAGCCTGATAGGGTTTTTACCGGTGCTTCGATCCGCAATTTACCTTCCTTTTTACATGAGGTTAGGATGCCTGAACCGGTTACTGCTACGGCAATTATTATTATGATCTTTTTCATTTCCGTTAATTATTGAAAGTGGTATAAATAAATATTAGTCGGCAACGCTGATGTCTTTTTTAAAGCCGGTTATTTTAATGCTCGGCGCTTCAATGCGGTTATCAGCAGGTGTAATGTTAGAATTGGCATTTAAAGAAAATGAACCAATAACTAATAAAATTGCGACAAAAAATACTAAAATTTTCATATAATTTATTATTTAATCTATAGTTAATACAATATTCAAGAGTATATTATTCCATTTTTCCTGTTCAGAATAAATGAACAACTTGCTTTCCTCGCGGTCCTGTTTCAATTTAACAATCCGCTGGTATGGCTACTTATTTTCCTGAATATTATTTTATCATATAATGTGTTGTTAGTCAATTATTTAACAGTAGCAAATATACCTATGTTTCGGCAATGCTAAAGAATTTTAAAAAAAAGTTTTCAACATGGCTTTTATTGCTATTTTTATAACTTGCGGCAACAATGCCCGCATTACAAAGTTTAATGAATAAATACCTTTTTCTGCTACTCCTGTTTATTCTTGGCTTTAACGTTTACGCATACCCTGCTTCAAATGTTATGCTGCAGGATACCAATGAGGTTATCAAGTTCAATAAACAAGGGTATGATAGCCGCCTTACTGATCCGGAGCAAACACTGGCCAATGCCAACCGGGCGCTTGATCTGTCAAAAAAACTTAATTATGTACGTGGGATAGGTGAATCATACCGTGTGCTTGGCATCGGGTACTATTATCTTAACGAAGCAGAGAAATCCATTGATAATTACTTAAAGGCGCTTGAGTTTTTCAGAAAAATAAATGATCTGCAAAGCGAGGCTAAGGTTTACAACAACATAGGTAACTTATTTAGGGATAACGATTATGACCAATCATTAAACTATCTCAATAAATCATTAGTTATCGCGCTCAAATTGCAGGATAGAGAGCTGATAGCATCCTTGTACCTCAATATAGGCAACATTAAATACCGCCAAAAAAGCTTTAACCAGGCGCTTGATTATTATAACCGCAGCAGTGTGCTCTTTTCAGAGTTAAAGGATTCAGTAAATATCATCAAGTGTATTCAAAATAAAGGCGTTATATATTTCTATCTTAATGATTATAATAAATCAGAAAAGCTTTTACTACAGGCTAATCAGGCTGCCAAACGGCATGATCTGAACCAAACGGTTGCCAGTATAAACCTTACCCTGGCATCATTATATATAGCTAAAGATAAGTTTGCCGAGGCTGTTAATATAGTTGAGGAAGGCAAAACTTATTCAAACATTATTAAAGATCAAAAGCTTATTTATGATTACGAGTACACTAACTACCAGTTAGAGTATAAGCGCAAGAATTATGAAAAGGCCTTACGCTATTTGCAGGACATTTACCGTCAGGACAGTACCCTGCACAAATCAAACGAGTCTACCAAGATCACGCTGATACAAAAGCAGTTTGAACAGGCCGAAACCGAACGTAAAACAGCGCTGTTGCTGCAGCGGCAGGCTTATGATAAACAGCGCTTTTTTGGGGTGTTAATTGTGGCTATTTTGCTGTTGGCTGTGGTGGGGCTATTAATTGGCAATGTTAAGCGAAAAGCCAAAACCAATGCACAGCTTACTGATCTTAACGCTGAGGTGTCAAAACAAAAGGATAACCTTGACAGGATCAACCACCACCTTGAAGAGATCATTGATGAGCGTACTAAGGATTTGCAGGTAAAAAACCGTAAACTGTCTGAATATTCATCATACCTTTCGCACCAGATACGGGGGCCTATTGCTACCCTGAAGGGTTTGATGAACCTTGAAAAGGAAGGACTGGTTGATCAGAATGAATGTATCAGGATGATGGACAAGTGTGTATCAGATATCGACTCTAAAATTATCGAAATGAGCGATATGCTGCACAACCCGGCAAAGGATGTACAGGATTAAGGCCAGTTTGGGTAGATACGCGCCTCAAATAAACCAAGATAACTGCAATACCATGATATCATTTGCAGTATAAGCAGCTCACGGTGTTTTTTATAGCCTTTGGTTTCAAACGCCAGTACTTCATCATTGGCCGTTACAAAAAAACGCATCTCGCCTTTGCTCGGTTTAAACTTTGATTTTAAAACATCGTGTACCCTAACCTTTAATTTACTTATGGGGTCGTGTATCACGCCATTGGCAACCGTTTCGTTATTAGCTATTGATATCAGGTAGTTTGACATAGTTTAATACTCTTAATGATCGATGATCAAACAACAACATTCAAACCAAAGTGGCATTTTGGAGGAATTTTGCAGTGCTTCAGCTTGTTGACAATAGCTTTAAGTTTAAACTTTCGCGTATGGTGATTTATTTAATTTTTGATTAATAATAAAAATGCCCTGTTTTATTGCAAAACAGGGCATTTTGTAGACATTTATAAACAATATCAGGCTTTAGCACGTAATTCTTCGTAAAGTAATATAACCTTACGTTGTAAGGTAGCTATTTCATTTTCACGTTCAAGTAGCTTTTTCTGAGCCACACTAAGGTTTGATGGTTCCGGCTCGGCCTCCTCAATATCATTGGCAAGCAGGTACACAACGGCAACCTCAAAAATGTTAGCGATCTGTTCAAGGCGCGAAAGATTAATGTCAGTAACGCCGGTTTCGATCTTTGAAAAAGCAGGAATAGATATGCCTAAGCGGTTTGCTACGTCCTCCTGGCTCCAGCCACGTTGATGACGTAAGATTCGGATATTTTTACCGATCGATTTGTTGGTTCTCTTTTTTTCGCTCATACCTAATATATCTCAATAGTTTAAAGGGGAAAGGGTTATTTAACTATTATAGTGTTCCAAACACAATGCCATTTTAAAAAACACGCACAGTTTAATTAAAATGCAATTATGTTCTTAAACTTTATTCCCCAATTGTAGAGAATATTCTACAAATATGGGAAATATGAGATATATTTTTTCTCAATTTAAAACGTGCAGTTTTGCGAATTTTAGTAAAAGCTGCTTTTGCCCGACCTCTTTAAAGAATATTGTAGCTTTAATGTCGGGTTTATTGCCTTCTAAACTGATCACTTTACCAAAGCCAAACCGTTCGTGCTCTACCTCCATGCCAACTTGCAGTTTTGATGTATCTGATGGTTTAAAACCGGGTGATGGCACGTGGGCTTTAGCTAATACCGATGTGGTTTTAACCGGTGCCGACGCAGGCTTTGGTTTTGAGAATGCATCGCTGCGGCCCCAGGCCGCACGCTCATTGTTAAATGATCCGGCTGATGGTGCCGGTTTGGCTGTAAAATCAAGCTCAAGGTATTTGGCATCTATTTCATCCAAAAAGCGGCTTGGCTCGCAGTTTATCAGCGTGCCGAATTTAAAGCGCGAAGTAGCATAGCTAATGGTCAGTTTGTGCTCGGCACGGGTTATGGCCACGTAAAACAGGCGGCGCTCCTCTTCCAGATCGCTGCGTGAGTTGAGCGACATTTGCGATGGGAACAGGTTTTCCTCCAAACCTACCACATGCACGTTCGGAAATTCAAGCCCCTTTGATGAGTGGATGGTCATGAGTGATACCGTGTCCGCATTCTTGTTCTTGTCATTATCATCATTGGTAAGCAGGGCCACATCCTGCATAAATACGTCGAGCCCGCGCTCTTCAATATCTTCACGTTCCTGGAATTCCTTTATACCATTGAGTAGCTCCTGTATGTTTTCGTAACGGTTAAGGCCCTCAACAGATTTATCTTCGTACAGATCTTTCAACACGCCCGAATGCTGCGCTATATGCAATGCAGCATCATAAGCCAACTGGTTTTTTGCGATCACCTGGAAGCTTTGTATCATGGTAGCAAAGTTGGGCAGCGATGCCGGGCTTTTGTCGATATATTTTGCAGGGGCCAGGATCACTTCCCACGGCGTGATCTGGTGCTGATCGGCCGCTAAAATGATCTTATCAACCGTAGTATCGCCAATGCCGCGTTTAGGGTAATTGATCACCCGTTTCAGTGCCTCCTCGTCGTTCGGGTTAAAGGTTAGCCTGAAATAAGCTATCAGGTCCTTTATCTCTTTACGCTGATAGAAGGACAGGCCACCATATATTTTATAAGGAATATTCAGTTTGCGCAAACCCTCCTCCATGGAGCGCGATTGCGCGTTGGTGCGGTAAAGTATGGCAAAATCATTCCATTTTAGACCATTGGTGGTGCGGCGCTGCATAATTTCTTCGGCAATGATTTTGCCTTCCTCGTTATCGCTAAAGGCACGAATCACCTTTATTTTATCCCCTGTTTCTTTTTCAGAGAATACGTTCTTTTTTAGCTGCTCCTTATTGTTGGCAATGATGCTATTGGCAACGTTTACTATGTTTTGTGTAGAGCGATAGTTTTGTTCCAGCTTAAATACTTTCAGGTCAGGATAATCCTTCTCAAAGTTGAGGATGTTTTGGATGTTGGCACCGCGAAACGCGTAGATACTTTGCGCATCATCACCCACCACACACAGGTTCTCGGTAACGGCGGCCAGCTTTTTCACTATAAGGTATTGCGAAAAGTTAGTATCCTGATACTCATCCACCATCAGGTATTTAAATTTGTGCTGGTATTTGTTCAGCACATCAGGGTGGTCGCGCAGCAACTCGTTGGTTTTGAAAAGCAGGTCATCAAAATCCATTGCCCCCGCGCGGAAACATCTTTTAGCATAATTTTCATACACCTTGCCCAGGTGGCCACGGCCGCTGCTAAAGTCATCAGCTTGTATCTGCGTGTTCTGCTGGTAATCCATCCACGATACCAGGTTGTTTTTGGCTGCCGATATACGGTTGTATACAAAGTTGGCATTATACAGCTTATCGTCAAGGTTCATCTCCTTCAGGATGGCTCTTAATACGCTCTTGCTATCGTCGGTATCGTAAATGGTAAAGTTATTAGGGTAGCCAATTTTATCAGCCTCGACACGTAAAATTTTAGCGAAAACCGAGTGGAAGGTACCCATCCATATATTTTTGGCATCAGCACCTACAAGGTTATTGATACGCTCGCGCATCTCCTTGGCGGCCTTGTTGGTAAAGGTTAATACCAATATGTTAAAAGCGTCAACACCTTTATTAATAAGGTGCGCCACCCTAAAGGTAATTACCCTGGTTTTGCCCGATCCGGCACCTGCAATTATCATTACCGGGCCTTCGGTCTGTTCAACCGCGGCACGCTGTTCCCTGTTTAATCCCGCTAAATAATCCAATGCTATCCCTCTTTATTTATCAGGGCGAAATTAGGGTTTTAGGCCGAAAGCTGAAAGCTGTTTACCGCAAGGGTTTTGCACATATACCTGTAGGTTGATTTTATTGATAATGATTCTAAATAGCATATATCCCTTACAATAAACATTATTAGCTGCCCGTTTCGTATTTTTGTAACCTCGAATTACAAAGTGTAAACCGCAAATGAAAAAAAGTTCAATTTTCGGAATAATCATTATAGCCATCGCAATTGCAGTGGTTATCAGTACTTATTCAAATTCAAGCACATATGGTACCTTTACTGAGGCTACCGAAACACAGGCCGAACTGCACGTGGTTGGCCATCTTAATAAAGGCAAGGAGTTGTATTACGATGCCACCAAGGATGCAAATTATTTTTCGTTTTACATGAAGGATAAGGATGGCAAGGAATGCAAGGTGGTTTTCACCGGCACTAAGCCGCAGGATTTTGAGCGCTCAGAGCAGTTGGTGCTTACCGGCAAAATGCAGGGCGGCGAGTTTCATGCTTCAAAAATATTGATGAAGTGCCCGTCAAAATACAATGATAATAAACTGAATGTGGCCGAGGCTACACCTAAAACCGCTAACCTATAATATTTTTGACCCTTTAGTTTAATGGATATTGCTTTTAAGAATGAACATTTATTTGTTGGCGATTTAGGACGTTTATTTGTTGCACTGGCATTTGGCGGTGCGCTCATATCATTTATAAGTTACTTTTTTGCAACCCGCGAAGAAAGTTTAAATAAGGATACATCATGGCATAAAATGGCGCGTATTGGCTTCTGGCTAAACTCGCTTGCTATTATTGGCATGGGTGCCTGCCTGTTTGTAATTCTGTATAACCACTATTTTGAATACCACTACGCATGGTCATACACCTCGCGGTCGTTACCGGTATATTATATTATATCAGGCTTTTGGAACGGGCAGGAGGGCGGCTTTTTGCTTTGGATGTTTTGGCAGGCGGTATTAGGTAATATCCTGATACGCAAAGCCGGTTCATGGGAAAAACCTGTAATGACGGTGGTTGCCCTATCGCAAGCCATACTGGGTACCATGGTGCTGGGTATTGATCTGTTCGGGGCACGCATCGGCAGTTCGCCATTTTTATTATTACGTAACGCTATGGAGGGGCCGATATTCTCGAACCCTGACTACCTGTCGTTTATAAAAGATGGCCGCGGCATGAACCCCACGCTGCAAAACTACTGGATGGTGATCCACCCGCCGACATTGTTTTTGGGCTTTGCATCGGTAGTGGTGCCATTTGCTTACGCGATTGCCGGTTTGTGGCAAAAACGTTATAAGGACTGGGTTAAACCGGCCTTATCCTATGGTTTATTTTCTGCCATGATATTAGGTACGGGTATTATCATGGGCGCTTTTTGGGCGTATGAGTCGCTTAACTTTGGTGGCTTTTGGGCCTGGGACCCGGTGGAGAATGCCTCGGTATTCCCGTGGTTAACCCTGGTAGCTGCCTTGCACGTCATGATCGTGTTTAAAAACACAGGGCATTCCTACTTTACCGCTACATTTTTAGTGATGATCAGCTTTGTGCTGGTTTGGTATTCATCCTTCCTGGCACGCAGCGGTATACTGGGCGAATCATCCGTACACTCATTTACCGATTTGGGTATGTTTTGGCACCTGGTGCTGGGCATCCTGATATTTTTGGTACTGTCGGTTTACTTTTTGGCGGTACGCTGGAAAGAACTGCCGATCACCAAAAAGGATGAAGATACTTACTCGCGTGAGTTCTGGATGTTTGTAGGCGCGGTGTTTTTGGCGCTGGCTTGTTTCCAGTTAATCATCTTTACCTCAAAACCTGTTTGGAATGCCATGTTTGGCACCAATATGGGGCCTTCAGAGGTAAAAGAGTATAATATTATACAGGCATCGTTCGCGGTAGTGATTATGCTGCTTACCGGCTTTACCCAATTCCTGAAATATAAAAAGACCGACTCGGGCCGTTTCTTTATAACCACGGTGGTTTATTTAGTGTTTGCCGGTGCAGTAACGGCCTTACTGGCTTATATAACTGGTGCTTATAAGCTGCATTGGATATATGTAGTGGTAATTCTTACCTCTATTTACAGCGTAGTTGCAAACAGCAAAATATTGATTGATGCGTTTAAAGGCAAATATAAACTGGCCGGTTCGGCAGTGGCGCATATTGGCTTCGGGTTGATGCTGATTGGTGCGGTTATATCAGCCGGTACAAGTAAAGTAGTATCTGAAAACAATACCGGCGAGCAATACAGCGCTGAGTTTGCCAAGGAAGAAAACCCGCGCGAAAACGTGTTGCTGTACAAAAATGAGCCTATTGAAATGAATGGCTACTCGGTTACCTTTTTGGGCGATACCCTTGAAGGCGCGCAGCACTTGTTTAATATATTGTACGAACGTAAGGATGCAACCGGCAAACTGACCGAAAAATTTGTACTTCGCCCCAATGTGATACAATCTCAGGATGGTATGTCGTCATCACCGGATACCAAACACTATCCGCTGTACGATCTGTACACCCACGTAACCATGACCAATGTTTTGGCCGAGAAAAAGGAAGATGAAAAGGCCGGGCATGACGAAGCGGACGAAGACAAGAACTACGATGCCCCAATGGCGCACGAGGTTGGCGTGGGCGATACTATTCGTTACCGCGATGGTTTGATTGTATTTAAGGGTGTGAATAAGCAGGCTAAGCTGCAAAATATTCCGCTTACTGAAAAGGATGTGGCCGTAGGCGCGCAGTTGGAGGTAATTACCCATGGCCGTACACTAAGTGCCGAGCCGATTTATATGATCAAAAACGGCAGCGCGTTTGATTTTCCGAAAAAGCTGGAAGATGCAGGCCTGAAGCTGCGTATTAGCAAAATACTGCCGGAGAAGCAAAAGTTCGAGATCACCGTATACCAGCAGCCCGAAAGCAAAAAGAAATTTATTGTTTTGAAGGCCATCCAGTTCCCATACATAAACTTTTTATGGGCGGGTGTAATTATCATGGTGATCGGTTTCCTGATGTCTATCTTCCGCAGAAACAAGGAGCTTAAAACGGTATAATGTTTTTTGAGGCTGACAAGCACAAGCATAATTTAAGGCAGGATGGTTTTACCATGCTGCCTTTGGTTTTTACAGCCGGTGAGATAAAGTCAATTGAACAATGTATTGCCAGTGCGGATAATTCGGGCGTAAACTTTCGTAAAACGGCTGATCTGTTTGCTATACGTCGCTTTTTCAATGAAGTGCCTGATGCGTTGCCCTTGATAATGAACGACAGGCTGAAAGCTATAATTAAGCAACTTTTTGGAGGTGATTATTTTATTGTCAAAAGTATTTACTTTGATAAGCCCGGCAACTCCAACTGGTTTGTAGCCTATCATCAGGATTTGACCATTGCCGTGGCAGAAAAGCACCCGACCGACGGCTATACCAACTGGACAGTTAAACAGGGGCAATATGCAGTGCAACCACCACTTGAGGTGCTCGAAAATATCTACACCGTACGCATTCATCTCGATGATACCGACGCTGATAACGGCGCGCTGAAAGTAGTAGCAGCATCGCACAACAAAGGCATCTATCGTCCCGAAAATATTGATTGGCAAAACGAACGCGAACATATTTGCGAAGTACCCGCAGGCGGAGTAATGATTATGCAACCGCTTTTGCTGCATGCCTCAAACCGGACGGTAAACAACAACAACCGGAGGGTAATTCATATTGAGTTCAGCAATTTGGATTTGCCGGGAGAATTGCAATGGGCTGAGCAGCTAAAAGTTATTTAGTGATAGTGCCTGTTTTAAATCCCAATCCAGCAAAATACCTTCTTAATATTTCATATTTCTGAGTGCAATATGTGCCCGTGCCAAATTTCTCAGACTGAGATCTGCCATTCTTGCATTCAAAGCATATTTCCAAATAATCAAATACCTTTCCTTTCTTATCAATAAATACTAAGGCATTTCTTGGGTTAAAACACGAATATCCTAAAAAAGCATAATCGTGTTTCACTTTCGTGCGGTAGTTATAAAATATAGAAGTCAGGGAGTCGATTTGAGATCGGGTTAATACTTTTTCTTCTCTAAGGGTAGTATGGTCAAGTATACCGTTTTTAACAAATAGTCCCGTATGTATGTCCGCATACTTTGCGTTAGTATCAATATCAGTGCTATCTATTACAATAGGTAAATTGACAGGTATTTCATATGATACAGCTAATATTTTTGTAGCTTTTGAGTATGGATAGAATTTACGCCTTTGTGCTACTGAGTATTTGTTGGTGAACCGACAATCATCGTAATATTTTTTACTTTCGGGCAAAGAATATCTTACGGTTGGATACTTATAGTTCTTTCGAGCCTTTTTAGCTTTAGTTTGCCCTGCCGCGAAACAAATAGGTAGCAATGCCAGGATTACGATGATAAGCAGGTTCTTCATGCTTTAAATATCTAATTAAAATATCATCCTGCCAAACCAAAACCCTTAGCTTTGCGCTATGCGTATCACCATCATCGGGTCGGGTAATGTGGCCACACACATGGCCGCGGCTTTTAAAAATGCAGGCCATCGTATTGTGCAGGTTTACAGCCCCACCATGCAA
The DNA here is from genome assembly GCF_020880975.1 of Mucilaginibacter sp. UR6-1. Classification (GTDB taxonomy): domain Bacteria; phylum Bacteroidota; class Bacteroidia; order Sphingobacteriales; family Sphingobacteriaceae; genus Mucilaginibacter. Next base: position 60,563 of record NZ_JAJIWP010000001.1, read on the forward strand.
AATGCCGCCATGCTGGCCTACCATGTAGGGGCGGAGGCTATCGATCAACTGGCAGGCATCAACCCCGAAACCGATATATTTATCATCGCCGTTAAGGATGATGCTATTATGGACGTAGCCAAACTATTAGCTCCCTATAACAAACTTACAGTGCATACCTCGGGCGCTACCAGTATTTCGGCGTTGGAGATATTTACGGCTAATTGCGGCGTACTCTACCCGCTGCAAACCTTTAACAAGATACGGGAGCTCAACTTTTTAAATGTGCCGCTATGTATTGAGGGGGCTGATGATGAGATCACCAAGCAACTACAGCAGCTTGCCCAAACCATCAGCAACAAGGTGTATAAGGTAAGCTCGGATCAGCGGAAGATATTGCACCTGGCGGCGGTATTTGCCTGCAATTTTCCAAACTATTTATATCATGTGGCCGAGCAGTTGCTCAACCAAAACCAGTTGGATTTTAACATCATCCGTCCGCTGATTGATGAAACGGCGCAAAAGGTGCAACACACCTCACCGGCAAAGGTACAAACCGGCCCGGCCGTACGCGGCGACGAAAAAACCATGCGGGCGCATCTGGCGTTGTTGAATAATAGTGCTGACTTACAGGCTATTTACCAACTGCTAAGTCAGGCCATTATCAAAATGGATAAATCAGAATAACTACACCGCTAATTTTGTTACTTTTGCCCAAATGAATGTTTTTAAAGTAAAGATAAACTTTGAGGAGAAGGATCACCAGACGGTTGAACTCCCCATAGCTGAAGGCGAATCGGTGCTGGATGTTTGTCTTGAGAACGGTATTGAACTGCAGCATAACTGCGGCGGCGTTTGCGGGTGCAGCACCTGCCATATTTATGTGAATAAAGGCATGGATAACATCCAGGAAATATCAGACAAGGAAGAGGATTTTATTGACCGTGCGGTAAACCCGCGCATCAACTCACGCCTGGGCTGCCAATGCGTTATTATTGACGGCGATATTGAAGTTACCCTGCCCGATCAATCACAATTTTTAGGACACTAAACAAGTACCCCACTTATACCGACATGACACAAGATAAATTTGCGTTGCCTATCCACTGGAACGAGTACGAAGACATTGCCATGGGACTTTACGAAAAGTTTGGCGATGAATTTACCGAGGCTAAAATTTACCGTATCCGGTTTACCGACCTGCTGGAATGGGTTTTAACCATACCAAACTTTGCCGGTACACGCGAAGAGGCTAACGAAGGTCACCTGGAGCAGATACAATCGGCCTGGGTTTACGAGTGGCGCGATAACCAATAACAGCACCCTGCATGGAATCGTTTTTAACCAAGCTTAAAGATATTACCACCTTTATTTTTGACGTTGACGGTGTATTGACCAATGGCTCTGTATTTGTTGCCGATAACGGAGAGCAAACCCGTGCTTTTAACATTAAGGATGGTTATGCCCTGCAATTAGCGGTTAAATTGGGTTATAACGTGTGCGCAATATCGGGCAGTCGTTCAAAAAGCATTATCCACCGCCTTAACAGCCTGGGTATTACCGATGTTTATATAGGTGCCCGTAACAAGGATGAGCGCTTTAAGCTGTACCTTGAAGAAAAACGCATAAAAGCCACCAACGTTGTTTATGTTGGCGACGATATACCTGACCTTACTGTGATTCAGTTGGCCGGTTTACGCATTTGCCCTGCCGATGCCGTTGAAGAGATAAAGGCCGTGTGCGATTACGTTTCGCCGGTACCCGGCGGCAAAGGCTGCGCGCGCGACATCATCGAAAAAGTGCTGAAAGTACAAGGCAAATGGATGAACGCCGAAGCGTATAGCTGGTAGGGTGGAGGCTTATGGTTCATGGATCATAGTTCATGGCCATTAAATTCTACTATGAACCATGAACTATCAACTATGAACTCAATAAAATTCCCTCCTGTAATCCTGGCTTCAAAATCACCACGCAGGCAGCAGTTGTTGCAACTGATGGATGTAGATTTTCGTGTGGTGTTAAAAGAGGTGGATGAAAGCTACCCCGAAGGCTTAACGCCAGAGGAAGTTGCCTTATATATAGCTACCCAAAAAGCCGAGGCGTTTGACGAGGACGTTACCGATGAGGTAGTACTTACTGCCGATACCATTGTAACGCTTGATGGTGAGATACTGGGCAAACCCGAATCAGCAGAACATGCCGTACAAATGCTGAAAAAGCTATCAGGCAGGGTACACAGGGTGGTAACCGGGGTTTGTTTATTTTATAAGGGCGAGTATAATAAATTCTATGATGTAAGCGAGGTTTTCTTCCGTAAGCTGACTGATGCTGAGATACAGAGTTATGTTAATGAATACCAGCCGCTTGATAAGGCCGGATCATACGGTATTCAGGAACGTATAGGCCTGATCGGCATCGAACGAATCAATGGCTCATACACCAATGTGGTTGGCCTGCCTACCGAAAAGGTTTACCAGCAGTTGTTACGATTGGTTTAAACCTCCTGAAAATTTGTATTTTGCCGTAAAAACCCGGCTTTGCATTTTCCTGTTGACTTACATATCGGCAAACTTTCGCTCCCCATACACTTCATCTGCGAAACACTTTCTTATTTCATTGGCTACCGTTGTTACAGTTACCTGCGCAGGCAGGTAAACGATAAAATAAGTGATTATAACCGCCTGATTATTTTTGTTGGTGCCGCCGCCGGGGCTTTTTTAGGCTCACATTTGGTCGGCATTCTTGAAAATCCCGAATATTTAAAACAACTCAGTCTTTATAATTTCATGGCCAATAAAACCATCGTAGGCGGTTTGCTTGGCGGGTTGATAGGGGTTGAACAGGTAAAAAAAGCCATCGGCGTAAAAGCCTCTTCCGGCGATCTGATGGTTTATCCACTGATAGTAGCCATGATTATCGGGCGTACAGGTTGTTTCTTCGCCGGGTTGGAGGATGGTACTTATGGCGTTGCGTCCACCTTGCCCTGGGCCATCAATTTTGGCGATGGCGTATACCGGCATCCTACCAATTTATACGAGATTTTGTTTTGGCTGATGCTGTTGATAGCCTTACTATCGCTCAATAAAAAGTACACATTTGCCGATGGTGCCAGGTTTAAAATGTTTATGGTGAGCTACTTGTTGTTCAGGTTTTTTATTGAGTTTATTAAGCCTGCCTACTTCTTTAGTTTCGGCCTTTCGGTAATACAATTGGTATGTTTAGGCGGATTATTGTATTATTACAAGGTATTTACCCATCCTTCAAAACTGATTACTTATGCCTGAACGTCCGTACATCTATTATGATTTTACCCTCAGCATTTGTTCAACCTGCCTGCGGCGGGTTGATGCCAAAATAGTTTTTGAGGACGAAAAGGTATATATGCTTAAAGTGTGCCCCAGGCATGGCCGCGAAAAGGTGCTGATAGCTACTGATATTGAGTATTATAAAAACTGCCGTAACTACGCCAAGCGCAGCGAGATGCCTTTAAGGTTTAACACGGCAACACACTATGGTTGCCCATATGATTGCGGCCTGTGTGCCGACCACGAGCAGCACTCATGCCTTACAGTTATAGAGGTAACCGACCGTTGTAACCTTACCTGCCCAACCTGCTATGCCATGTCATCGCCGCATTACGGGCGGCACCGTACGCTGGAGGAGATTGAGCAGATGTTGGATGTGGTGGTACGTAACGAAGGGCAGCCCGATGTAATACAACTGAGCGGCGGTGAACCCACGGTGCATCCCCAGTTTTTTGAGATACTGGACATTGCCAAAACCAAACCTATTAAGCACCTGATGCTGAATACCAACGGCATCCGCATAGCCAAGGATGAGGCCTTTGTTGAACGGCTGGCCAGCTACATGCCCGATTTTGAGATCTACCTGCAATTTGATTCGTTTGAGCAGGAGGCGCTGGAAAAACTGCGTGGCGAGGATTTGCGCTGGGTGAGGGAAAAGGCAATCGAACATCTTAATAAATACAATCTATCGACCACATTAGTAGTCACCCTGCAAAAGGGAGTGAATACGCACGAGATAGGCAAAATCATTGAGTATGCGTTAAAGCAGCGTTGTGTGCGTGGTGTAACCTTTCAGCCAACGCAACAGGCAGGCAGGCTCGAAAACTATGACGAAGCCACTGAGCGCTATACCATGACCGAGGTACGCAGTGCCATACTGGAGCAAACCAGCATCTTTAACCATAACGATCTGATTCCGGTACCCTGCAACCCGGATGCGCTGGTGATGGGCTATGCGCTGAAACTGGGCGATCAGGTTTTTCCGCTTACACGGATGATCAACCCGGATGACTTGCTGGACAACTCAAAGAACACCATAGTTTATGAGCAGGACGAGCAGTTGAAGCTGCATCTCCTCAATATGTTCAGCACCGGCAATTCGGTTGATAAGGCCAAGGAGCATCTTAAATCCATCATGTGCTGCCTGCCCGAGATTGACGCGCCAAACCTGGGCTATGATAACCTGTTCAGGGTTATCATCATGAATTTTATTGACGCGCAGAATTTTGATGTACGCGCCATTAAAAAATCTTGTGTGCACATCGTGAACAAGGACATGAAGATCATCCCGTTTGAAACCATGAACCTGTTTTACCGTGATGACAAAATAGAATATCTCAACCAGTTACGTAACGAAATACCTGTATGACGCCTGAACAAAATCCCGACACAAATAAGCGCCCTGTTTACATGGGCATTACCGGCGTTAACATAATTATACTTGTTGGTTATACGATAATTTGTGGCATGTTGGGCGAGGAGGGATTAATATTTCAAATGGTTATAGTATTTATCCATGCTGCCGTATGTGTAATTATTGCACCTTTCGCGCGTAAGTGGGAATGGGTGCTTGCTGGCATTTTGGTGTTAATAATTGGTATGTCAAGCTGTTATGGTTTAGCGGTAATGCTTTAATTAAGGCGGGTTAACCTAACTTAATTCTGCAGCTAAAACACCTTCCTTTAGTGAATAGGTAGACATGACGATATTGGATATGCCAAGCCTCTGCATAACAAAACGGGTAATAAGTGATGCCATCACGATCATATCAACCCGTACGGGAATAATGGCCGGGTTTGATGCCCTTTGCTGATGTGATGATATGATCACCGCGTTGGTAACTTTGGTCAATTCATCTGTGTTAAATGAATAATTCCGTACATCTTTTAGCCGGAAACCTTCATTTTTCGGCTTTTCTATCAGCTCCGTAAATGTTTCAAAAGCACCTGATGAGCCTATCAGCGTATCCGCTTTATTGTTTTTTACGGCATCAAACAGTGGTGTTAACTTTTCTTCCAGATAGGCATTTAATTCAGCAATTGAGGCCTGCGGAATAGGGTCGGTTTGATGAAACTTATCCATCAGGCGTGCTGCGCCAATTTCAAAGCTTTGTTTCCAGATGATGCCTGCGTTGCTACCTAAAATAAATTCAACGCTGCCGCCCCCGATATCCATAATCAGCGTATTATTGGCAGACAGGCAGCCGGATGCCTTTATCCCCTCATAGATCAACCCCGCCTCGGTATCGCCGTTAATGATCTCTATCTGTATCCCGGTAAGTTCTTTTACCTGGTTGATGAATTGCTGCCCGTTACCTGCATTGCGAAGGGCAGAGGTAGCAATAGCACGCACACAATCAACCCCGTGATTATTTATTAGCTGACCAAACTGTTGCATGGTAGCCAAGCCGCGCCCAAAGGCTTCGGGTTGAATGGTGCCTTTATTGATGCCCCCTTCGCCAAGCCTTACGGCAATATGTTCATGCTCCAATATAGCGTAATCGGTAATGCTGCCCTCGGTAATCAATAAATGAAAAGTGTTGGTACCAAGGTCCATCACAGCTACACGTTTATTCATATTAGCCATAAAACCTTAAAGCTGATGAGTAGTTTGTTTAAACTTTTTTGTTAATAATAACCCCTTCGTTAAGCAGCAGCCACACTTTTTGCAGGATGAAGAAGATGGCGAAACCGGGAAGTAACGATATTAATTCAACCGCTGATACAGACAGTTTATTCATAACCGGTGTTTGTACGGCAGGCAATAATCTGGGCAGGTAATTGCTTATTAAAGCAGACAGTATAACCACAATAAAAAATGCCCTGAATGCCGCACCTAAAGATGAAGGAGTGATTTTGAACGAAGTCATCATCATAATAATGATAGTTGCGAAAGTAGCGAATACAGGAATTGCTGGTATAAAGCTTGTTGATGCCGATAAGGTAAGCAAACCGGTATGATAGGCTATCGGTATAAAAAAACTGATAATACTCAATGCCAGATAGATAGAAAGCCACAAAGCTGTTGATTTAGCCTGCCAATGCCTCAATGAACCAATCAGGAATATGATAACAGCCACAAAGCTCAACTCAGCCAGGAATAACAAAAAATATTGTAGTCCTTGAGGTATAATCAATGGAATGATCTTTACCGCCGCCGATATGCCCCGGCTAACTATATATATTATATTCAGTAAAAAAGCCAACTGGGCTGATTTTAAAGTGATCTTCATGGAAACAAATTAATGGCGGTAAATATAGCATATAAACAAAACAGCCCGGAATAACCGGGCTGTATATTACTTTACGCTTACTTTTTACTCAAAATATTCCTTCATCCGTTCAAAAAAGCTTTTTTCGTTTTTGCCCGGGTTGGGTTTAAAGTTGGGCGAGCTTTGCAGCTTTTCAAGCAGTTCGCGCTCTTCGCGGCTCAGTGCCTTTGGCGTCCAGATGTTGATGTGCACCAACTGGTCGCCACGGTGATATGAATTAACCTCGGGCACGCCTTTACCTTTAAGGCGAAGTATTTTACCGCCCTGTGTGCCCGCGTCTATCTTAATTTTGGCTTTACCATCAATAGTAGGCACTTCAACGCTGGTGCCTATTGCGGCATCAATAAAGCTGATGTGCAGATCGTATATCACGTTGTTGCCATCGCGTTTCAGTGTTTCGTGAGGCACTTCCTCAATCAGGATGATCAGGTCGCCGGGTACACCGCCACGCGGGGCCGCGTTACCTTTGCCGCTCATGCTTAGCTGCATGCCTTCGCTTACACCGGCAGGTACGTTAATGGTGATGGTTTCCTCACCTCGTACAACGCCATCGCCATGGCAAACATTACATTTTGAGGTGATTATCGAGCCTTCGCCATTACAGGTAGGGCAGGTGCTGGTGGTTTGCATCTGGCCCAAAATGGTGTTGGTTACCCTGCGCACCGCGCCGCTGCCGCTGCAGGTTTTACAGGTTTGAAAGGATGATTTATCCTTCGCTCCGCTGCCGTCGCAGGTTTTACAAATAACTTGTTTGTTAACCTTTATCTTCTTTTCGGCACCGTTTGCAATTTCCTCAAGGGTTAGTTTTACCTTGATGCGCAGGTTGCTGCCACGGGCTACGCGCCTGCCGCCGCCCTGACGTGCACCACCGCCGCCAAAAAATCCCTCGAACGGACTGCCTCCGCCAAATATATCGCCAAACTGGCTGAATATGTCGTCCATATTCATGCCGCCGCCACCGTAGCCGCCACCTGTGGCAGACTGCGCATTGGCCGCATGGCCAAACTGGTTATAGCGCTGGCGTTTTTCGGGATTGCTTAATACCTCGTAAGCCTCTGCCGCTTCCTTAAACTTTTCCTCAGCCTCCTTATCGCCCTGATTTTTATCCGGGTGATATTTGATGGCCATTTTGCGGTAAGCCTTCTTTATTTCGTCAGCCTCGGCAGTACGCGAAACCCCAAGTACGTCGTAATAATCTCTTTTTGACATCTCTGTTTATGTTCAATTATTGAATTATTGATTGACGGAATTATTAATTTTCTCTCATTCAATAAATCAGTAATTCAATAACTCAATAATTAATTTCCTACAATAACTTTGGCAAAACGCACAACCTTGTCGCCAAGGTAATAGCCTTTTTCCATTTGGTCTATCACTTTGCCCTTTAATTCATCAGTTGGGGCAGGTATATTGGTGATAGCCTCGTGTAAGTCAGCATCAAATGGTTCGCCAACGGCTTCCATCGGTTTTAAACCTTTTTGCGATAGTATGTTATTCAATTTGCTATGTATAAGCTCAATGCCGGCTTTAACAGCCACAACATCAGTAGCCTGGTCCATTGATTTGAAAGCGCGCTCAAAATCATCAAGCACCGGTAATAATGATACAATGATTTCCTTACCGGCGGTTTGCAATAGCTCTACACGCTCTTTAGTGGTGCGTCTTCTAAAGTTATCAAATTCGGCATACAGGCGCAAATATTTATCGTTGGCTTGTGCCAGTTCTTCTTTTAATTTGGCTTCAGCAGTAGGCTCCTGGGTAGATTCTTCGACCGGTTGCTGCGTATTATCTTGTTCGGCAGCGTTGTTATCGTTCACTGCTTCGTTATTATCTTGCATGTCGGTATGTTCTTTCTTTTTTTTCTTCAACATATCATTAAATTTCATAGCTAAATAATGCCAAACAAATGCCTTGCCATACCGGCAAAACAGCCAAGCTGACAGCAATAAGTCATTTTTTTAAGAAGCTATGACAGACTTTTGTTATAAAGTGGCAGTAGCAGTCATATAAGAATAGTAGTGGCAGTCAGTGTAGAAAAAAGTGGCAGTTGCGGTGCCAGTAGCAGTTGTATCGTTAGATTTTTGCTATAGCCACTACTGGCTATCAAAAAATACTGGCACTGTCACCGCAACTAATAAAAACTGCTGCCCAAACTAAACTCAGGCTATCTGCACATCCTCTAATACCTTACCATTTTCGCATTTAATAATGCGTGATGGAAAGGTGCGGATGATATGATAATCATGTGTGGCTACCACAACGGCTGTGCCCATTTGCTGGCTTATCTGCTTAAGCAGCATTACAATTTCTTCGGATGTATCAGGGTCAAGGTTACCGGTAGGCTCATCGGCAAGTATTATCTCCGGATCGTTAAGCAAGGCACGCGCAATTACCACACGCTGTTGCTCACCGCCTGATAGCTCGTGCGGCATTTTTTTAAGTTTTGAGCGCAGGCCAACTTTTTCCAAAACGTCGAGGGTGCGTTCGGTAACCAGTTTTTTATCCGTCCAGCCGGTAGCGTTTAGTACAAAATGCAGGTTTTGTTCAATGGTACGGTCGGTTAATAACTGAAAATCCTGGAAAACGATACCCAGCTTACGGCGCAAAAACGGCACATCGCGGTCGGCCAGTTTACCCAGATCGTACCCGCAGGCATACCCGTTGCCGGCGGCAATGTTAAGGTCGCCGTATAATATTTTCAGCAAGCTACTCTTGCCCGATCCGGTTTGGCCTATCAGCCAAACAAAATCATTTTTGTCAATATGCAGGTTTACGTTTGATAGTACCAGGTGTTTTTGCTGAAATATATCAACGCCGGTTAGTTTTATTATAGAATTTCCGATCATGGTGGTCTATAGCTCCAGTTTTAAAATCTGCCCGAAAGGCAGGTCCTTAATAATATTCATAATTTGCTCGGCCTTGTCGGCAAGCCCCACTTTATCAAGTGATTTGTCGGGCCTGTCAACCCTGAAATATGCCAGCAGCGTAAACTTATCGTCGCGCAACTGCACATAATCCGGTATTTTGGCAACGCCCTTTACTTTTATAATATACATTTTTGTAGGCTTAAAGCTCAAAGCAGAAAGCATAAAGCAATTAATATGGGCTTTCAGCTTTTTGCTTTACGCTTTTACCTTATCCTCCCAAAGTTATCGTTATTTTAAAGATCAGCCAAAAATTTCATGGTATCAATTCCATCGGCATAATCGCCAAGGCCGGGTTGCTGGCTTTGGCCAAATTCAACCACCTGGTTATTAACCTTTAATGATGTGACGCTAACCACGCATTGTATCTTGTCGCTTTGGCTGTTAATAATGGTTTCAGCGGCCTCTAAATGCTCATATTCATCGTAAAACAATACGGCCAGGGGCGAGGCCAGTCTTTCATCCTGCTTTACCAGCAAAAAGCCGTTATCATAATGCTTATCGCGGTTTACAAGGTATATTGATTTATTGTAATCGTAATTATTATGGTATTTATGGTGATTTCCTACTTCGCTGTATGCTTCTATCGACTCAAAAAACGTGGTAAAATCATAACCGGCAGGTACCAGTAGTTTTGATACATTACGGCAACCCAGGCCATAATAATCAAAAATATCGTGCCCGAGGGTATGCAGTTGCTCACGCGTTTCGTTACCGGTAAGCACTGCTATGCTGTTACGGTTTTTGCGGATGATGTGCGGCACCTTGCCAAAATAGTATTCAAAATAGCGGGAGGTATTATCACTGCCGGTGGCAATAACGGCATCAAAATTTTGTAATCGTTCAACAAAAGTAAAGCTGCCCTCAATGCTGATGTTTATTTCTACCAGTTTATTAAGCAGATAGATGATCAGCCGGGCATCCTGCGATGAAGCCTTTATTAAAGCCCTGTTGCCTGACAAAATTACGCTCAGCACATCATGAAATCCAACTAATGGAATGTTACCGGCCAGTATCAAGCCAACGCTTTTTGGTTGTTTATTTTCGTTTTGCGGATATTGCTCAAGCCACTGTTTAAGGTTAGCTATAGTAAGGTTGACGGCAATAGCATCAATGGCCGATTGTATATTTTCGGGTGTGAACCATGCGTTGTGCAGCTTTTCAGTTTGGATGAGTTGCGTAAGCTGTTCATCGGGTTGGCGCAGGTATTCGCCAAGGGCGGCAAAAGCTTGTATGTATGTATTGGGATTGTAATTTGACATATTAAATGTGGTATCGGTATAAACCCTGAAACCCTTTTTTTGTTATATTTGTGGCTTGCAAAGTTAATTTAGAATATAGAATAATAAAATATGGCGATCAAAATCACCGATGAATGCATTAATTGCGGGGCCTGCGAACCAGAATGCCCTAACAATGCTATTTATGATGCTGGTGCCGCCTGGCGTTTTTCTGATGGTACAGGTTTAAAAGGGCTTATCGACTTTGGCGATGGCAATACCCTTAATGCCGAAGAATCTCAGGCTGCATTATCTGATGATATATATTACATCGTACCCGATAAGTGTACCGAATGTGTTGGTTTTCATGACGAGCCACAGTGTGCTGCTGTTTGCCCTGTTGATTGTTGTGTAGATGACGAAGACATCCGCGAAACTGAAGAAGAACTGCTTGCCAAAAAAGATTGGCTGCATTTAGGTGAATAATTAAATTCTTTTTTTAAGAAATGTTAAAAAGGAGCATCTGTTGGTGCTCCTTTTTTTGTTTACCCCTCCTAAATCCTCCCCGAGGGGGAGGACTTGCTTGTCGCTTTTTTTTATTTATTGTCATTTCGAACGAGGTACGAGGAGAAATCTGTCGTTTGATTGTGAACGCGTGCAGATATCTCGCTGCCGCTCGATATGACAAGGTTGGTTAACTCGATATTAAAAGTCCTCCCCCCGGGGAGGATTTAGGTGGGGTTTTACGAGGAGAAATCTGTCGCCTGATTATGAATGCGTGCAGATATCTCGCTGCCGCTCGATATGACAAGGTTGGAAAGGAATGTAAAAAACACGTTCATTGCGCGGTATGAAGCAAGCTTTTTAGGTAGTTCGCAAACCCCTCCCTGGCCCTCCCGGGGGAGGGAAATTTGAGACTCTTTTAAAGTGAATTTGTAATTCCCTCCCTCGGGAGGGTCAGGGAGGGGTTTAACAAAGCTTCCTGCTAACCTTACAAATACATCTCCATCTTCACATCAGCACGTTTATATGGCGAATCTCCCACCGGGATATCCTTAAAGCCAAATTTGCGGTACACGGCAAGGGCAGGGGCAAGTTTGCTGTTTGAGCCTAACCAGATGCGTTTGGCACCCAGGCTGCGGGCAGTGTCGACGATGGATGTCATTAAGGCCTGGCCTATTTTGCGGCCCTGGTATTTGGGGCTTACACCCATTTTGGCTATTTCGTACTCAAGGTATCCTGTTTTAATAAGTGCGCAGGTGCCTGCTATATCGCCATCCACTTCGGCAAAAATTATGCGGCCACCGTTGTTTAATATATGTTCGGGATGATCGAGTTGTTCCAGATCATGCGCTTCAACGGTAAAATAAGTATTTATCCACTCCACGTTAAGCGATTTAAAATACGGAGCAAGCTCAGGCTTATAATCCAGCACCTTAACATCAGTAGGGCCCGAGTAGCTGAACATTTCCTTAAAACGCTGGTAGTAATTCTTTTCGGCCAATTCAGCCTCAATTTCAATAAGAGCTTGCAGTAAGTTGTTTTTTTGACTGCCGAATAATGATTTATTCAGGCTTAAAATCTTGGCCCAAACATGCTCGAATTTGACCAGGGATTGCTTGCCTTTTTCGGATAGGCGCAAGTTGCGTTTACGGCTGTCGGTTGATGATTTTACTGATTCAATATATCCTAAAGCCTCCAAATCCTTCGCCAGGTGGATTACGCCCGGATGGCTCATGGAAAGCTCTTCTGAAATTTCAGTAATTCCTATTTCATCGCGGCGACTGATCAGGTAATACAATGCAAAATATTTCGGTTCAAAGGTTAATCCTTCATCTTTATATATCTGCTCCACATCCTGCGAAAAGATATCATATAAACGCTTCATACGCGCGCCAACAGCAAGCTCCTGCAAATCATCAATTATCGCCATAGTAATTTATGTAAGTACTTACGTATTTACTTACGTAAGTACTTACAAATATATTATTTGTTATTGATTGTTTACATTTGGCGCAAATATTTTTTAATGGAATACGGTATTTGTAATATGGCCATAGCGCCTTTAAAGGCTGAACCATCTGAGCGCAGCGAGATAAAAACCCAGGTTTTGTTTGGCGAAGCCTTTATGATATTGGAGCGCCAGGAGCACTGGGTAAAAATCACCACCGCGTACGAAAATTATACCGGCTGGATAGGCAAGTTGCTATTTACCCAACTTGATGAGGCCGACTACAACCATATTAAACAAACACCGCCAACCATAACTACTTCTGCCGTTACCTGGGCATTTAAAAAACCGGAGATGGCTTTGCTGTATTTGCCGTTTGGCAGTTCGCTGCCTTTTTTAGAAGGTGATGAGTGCCGGGTGGGGGATAATTTTTACATGGTACCCGAAGTGGATGACGAACTGGAAGATACGCTGATTGAAACCGCCATGCAGTTTTTAAATGTGCCTTATTTGTGGGGTGGGCGTACGCATTTTGGCATTGATTGCTCCGGGTTAACGCAGGCCGTGTTTAAATTGCATGGCATCAAAATAGACCGTGATGCTTCGCAGCAGGCAGTGCAAGGGGCGTTGGTAGTCAATATTGAAGAGGCCAAAGAGGGCGATCTGGCGTTTTTTGCCAATACCGAAGGGCGTATTACCCATGTAGGCATCTTGTTAGGCGATGGCCAGATCATCCATGCATCCGGTCGTGTTAAAATAGAGCAAATAGATGAAAAAGGTATTTACTCCGAGGAACAGGGCAAATACACCCATCGGTTAGCGGTAATAAAAAGATACTTTTAAGCGAAGTTTACCTGCCATATCAGCACAGCTTTATCATCACTTACCGAGATCAGGTTGTCGCCGTTCCACACCAGTTTATTAACGGATAGCACATGCGATGGTATGCCTTTTTCACGGCTGATGATCTTGCGGAGCTTAAAGCTATGTGCATCCCATATTTTGATGCTTTTATCCATACTGGCCGTAGCAAAGTAGGGGCGGGTGGGGTGAAAGGCAATATTATTGATAGCAAACAAATGCGCCGGTATATTTTGGAGCAGGGTGTAGCTGTTAGTATCCCAAACCTTCAATTGCGCATCGCGCGAGCCGGTGAGCAGGTAACTTCCATCAGGCGAGTATTGTACCGAAAATACGGCCATGGTATGCTCATGTAGGGAGGTAATATAGCCGTAATCGTCCATATCATATATCTTTACGCTGTTATCGCGGCAGCCAAAGGCTATATGTTTTTTTTGAGTAGATACGGCAATGCACCGTATGGTGTCTCCCGAAACCTGTATAGTGTGCAGATGCTCCAGCGTATCAAGACTCCAAACGGTTACCGAGCCATCCTCGCTGGCTACTAATAACTCTTTTTTGGAGATAATGCTCTTTACATCAAACACCGGCTTGGTATGGTGCTTTAGTACTTTTACTACTTTTTGCTGAATAAAATCAAATACTGTTACATCACCAGTGCGTAAGCCCACAAACATATACGGGTAACCTTCGGGGCAATGAATGGCATAAACCGATGCAGGTACCGGAAACATCACCTTAATAAAGGAATTGTCCTTCAGGCTCCACTCCACAACGCCCTTGTCATTACCCCCGGTAAACAATATCCCCGGTTTTTGGGATAGCTCAGCGGTAAATATTGGGTTACCATGCCCTGTAAGTTCTGCTATTTTTTGTACTTCGATCATTTACCTCGTTAGTTCATGGTTCATGGTTGATAGTTCATAGTAGTACAAGGTTCATGGTCTATAGTTTCGGAATATATGCGAGCAACTAAGTAGCTATCTGCAAATAAGCCATGAACCATGAACTATCAGCTATGGACTACTTATGCCTCTCCTCTAAATTCTTAGCTATAGTTTCAAGGCTGATGCCTTTTTCGCGCAATAGTACCAGCAGGTGGAAAACCAGGTCTGACGATTCATTGATAAAATCGTGTTCGGTTTCGTTTAGCGCGGCTATAACGGTTTCAACGCCTTCCTCGCCAACCTTTTGGGCTATTTTATTAAGGCCTTTTTTGTGCAGCTTGTTCACGTACGATCCTTCCTGCGGGTTTTCATACCGATCAGCTATAATGCGTTCCAGTTCATGGATAAAGTTCTGATTATATTCCGTTTTAAAGCAACTGCGCGAACCTGTATGGCAGGTTGGGCCATCGGCTTTTACCTTGATCAGCAGGGTATCGTTATCGCAATCAATATCAATGCTTTTTACATGCAGATAGTTGCCGCTGGTTTCGCCCTTTTTCCAAAGGCGGTTTTTTGAGCGGGAGAAGAAGGTGACCACATTTTCCTGTACGGTTTTGTCGTAGGCCTCTTTATCCATGTAGCCCAGCATCAGTACTTCAAGGGTCTGCTCGTCTTGTATAATAACCGGCACCAGGCCGTCGCTTTTATCGAAATCAATGTTCATTATGTGAGTTTTTTGATAGGGATGATGAGTTAGCAAAACTATCAAACCATCCGCACTTCAATGCTATGTTGTTGTAAAGTGTTTTTCAGGTCAGGTATCAGTATCTCGCCGTAATGAAACACCGAGGCAGCTAACGCGGCATCCACATTTGTTTTTTCAAATACATCCACAAAATGCTGTACCGAACCCGCGCCACCCGAAGCTATAACAGGTATATGCACGGCATCGTTAACGGTTTTAAGTAAGCCATTATCAAACCCTGCCTTGGTGCCATCATGATCCATTGAGGTGAGGAGTATCTCGCCCGCGCCGCGGCTTTCGGCTTCTAAAATCCACTCTAAGGTTTCGCGCTCGGTAGGCAGGCGGCCACCATTCAGGTGAACAATGTTTTTATCGCCGATGCTACGGGTATCAACCGCGATCACCACAAACTGTACCCCAAAGGCTTTGGCCAATTCATCTATCAGTGCCGGGTTGCGCACCGCTGCCGAGTTGATGGAGATCTTATCAGCACCGGCGTTAAGCAGGGCATCGGCATCGGCAATCTCATTAATGCCACCGCCTATAGTGAAGGGTATATTTATTTGCCGGGCTACTGATTTCACCAGTTCAACCATAGTTTTTCGGCGTTCAACAGTAGCCGTGATATCCAGAAATACCAGCTCATCCGCCCCCTGGTTAGAGTAGTTCCATGCCAGTTCAACCGGGTCGCCGGCATCGCGCAGATCAACAAAGTTTACACCCTTAACCGTGCGCCCGTCCTTAACGTCAAGGCAGGGGATAATTCGTTTGCTAAGGCCCCCCGACCCCCTAAAGGGGGAGGAAATAGCTTGTTGTATAGTGTTCAATACCTTTTGTATTTGAGTAAATATCTCATCGTTGGTGAAACGCAATACCTTGATCCCATCATTTTCAATATTCAGTTGCCTTCTAATATCATTAACGGCTACCTCGGGTAAATTGTGAATGCCGCCATCTACCTCAATAATCAATTTGTGTTGATGGCAATAAAAGTCGGCAATGTAAATGCCTAACGGGTGTTGCCGCCTGAATTTAGTACCGAGCTGGCTGCCTTTTAAATGTCCCCATAAGAGCATTTCAGCATCAGTCATGTTGTTTCTTAATTGCTCAGCGTTTTTAAACATCAAACTATTTGCGCCAAGAAACATCTTCTTTTTCATAAAACAGGCAAAACTCCCCTTTAGGGGTTGGGGGCCTTATATAGATATTAAAGCGTCCAAATTCCAGTTTTTTACATCTTCGATAGAAATATGGCCTTCGTAGATGGCTTTGCCTACCACGCATGATTCCACTTTGATGCGGCTTAGCTTTTCGATATCGCCCATTGAGCTTACACCACCCGATGCGATTAGTTTGATGAAAGGTGAATGATCCAACAATTTTTCGTATAGTTCAATACCTGCGCCACCTAACTTACCGTCCTTATTAATATCTGTACATAAAAAGCGGAAAAAGCCCAGCGCCAGGCACTTATCTACGTAATCCATTAGTTTGATGGGGGAGCTTTCCATCCAGCCCGAGTATTTGATCACTTCGTCCAATACGTCAATGGCGATAACTACCTGGTCAGAACATTTGTAATCGCCGCAAATAGATTTGCTGAGGTCAACAAGGAATGTGGGGTTGGTAAGGGCTTGTGTACCAACGATAACACGGTGCACGCCGGCATCAATCAGTTCCTTTACCTTTTCAATGCTCCGTACGCCGCCGCCATATTGTATCTTCATGTCCGTTTTACGGATCACATTGAAGAGGTACGCCTGGTTTGAGAAATCGTTTTTAGCGCCATTGAGATCTATCACGTGGATAAAGTTTGTACCGTTTGACTGGTAACGCTCGATCATCTCTTCTAAAGATACATCATACTCTGTAACCTGTTTATAGTCGCCTTCGCGCAGGCGCACCACTTTTTTGTCCAGAATATCAATAGCGGGAATAATATACATGCCTTTTTAAATTTTTGAAAAGTTAGTTAAGAGGGTTTCACCATACAGGCCTGATTTCTCGGGGTGAAACTGCACTCCGTAAAAATTATCAAGCCAAATTGATGCCGAAAATTTGTTGTTATAAGTTGTTGACGACAAAGTGTATGCACCATTGTATTCAATAAAATATGAATGTACAAAGTAAAAGTGCGAACCTTGCGGAATATTTGCAAAAAGTTTATTCTCTTTTTCGGGGTAAACGCGGTTCCAGCCGGTGTGGGGTACCTTGTACTCAGAGCTGTCAGTAAAGCGCATGGTTTTAACCGGAACAAGGTTAAGCAGGCTGGCGTCACCCTCCTCGGAATGCTCGGTTAGTAGCTGCATGCCTACGCAAATACCCAGTACAGGTTTGGTAAGCGAGCGTATTTTGGGTACAAGGCCGGTGTTTTTTAATTTTTCCATAGCCGCGCCCGCATGGCCTACGCCGGGGATAATATAACGGTCAAACTGTTCAAAATCAGCTTCAGTATGTATCATTCCGTAGGCAATGCCCAGCCTGTCTAAAGCAGCAGTGAGCGAGAATATATTGCCGGCACCGTATCTTATTATTCCAATCCCCCCACCCCCTGAAGGGGGAGCAACTTCACTTGTTTGCGAAGCCTGGGTATTGTTAGCGTTCATTTCATCCATGCTATTAACTTCTGTTCCCCCTTTAGGGGGTTAGGGGGCCACTACAGTACTCCCTTAGTGCTTGGTAAAACCATCTTGTCTACATCGCGTTTTACGGCCATTTTTATGGCTTTGGCAAAGGCCTTAAATATAGCTTCAATTTTGTGATGCTCGTTTACACCCTCAGCCTTTATATTCAGGTTGCACTTAGCGGCATCGCTGAACGATTTAAAGAAATGATAGAACATTTCGGTAGGTACATCGCCTACCTTTTCACGTTTAAAATCGGCATCCCAAACTATCCAGTTACGGCCACCAAAGTCAATAGCTGCCTGCGCCAGGCAGTCATCCATCGGGAGGCAAAAACCATAACGCTCAATTCCTTTTTTATTGCCTAAAGCCTCAGCAAAAACCTCGCCGAGGGCAATGCCGGTATCCTCAACGGTGTGGTGCTCGTCAATATGCAGGTCGCCTTTGGCTACTACTTCCAGGTCAACACTGCCGTGGCGGCCAATCTGATCAAGCATGTGGTCAAAAAAATGCAGACCTGTTGAGATCTTGCCTTCGCCTGTACCATCAAGGTTTAGCTTGATGTAGATGTCGGTTTCCTTAGTGGTGCGGCGGTGTTCAACCACGCGCTGGCCCAGTTTCAGGTATTCGTAAATGTCTTTCCAATCGGTGCTTTCAATAGCGATGCTTTCCTTAATGCTTTCCGGCCATTTATCGGTATCAAACTCGGTGCCGCCAAGGTTGGAGTCATTATTTAACCAGATGGCTTTAGCGCCCAAGTTTTTAGCCAATAACACATCATTCTTACGGTCGCCAATAACGAATGATCCTTGCAGATCGTACTCATCGGTATTCAGGTATTGCGTAAGTAAAGCGGTGCCGGGCTTGCGCGTAGGGGCATTATCGCGGGCGAAGGTACGATCGATAAATATGGCATCGAAAGTTACGCCTTCGTTCTCAAACGTTTTTAAAATGAAATCGTGTACCGGGTAAAAGTTAGCCTCGGGGTGTGATGATGTACCCAGGCCATCCTGGTTGGTAACCATCACCAGCTCAAAACCGAGTTGAGCAATCTTAGGTAGCCACTGTAGCGCGCCGGGGTAAAACTCCAGCTTGGCAAACGAGTCGATCTGTTCGTCGGCAGGCTCCTTGATCAGCGTGCCGTCGCGGTCAATAAAAAGTACTTTTTTCAGGCTCATTTATAATTCTGTAAAGCGTTGATCAATGTTTCATTTTCGGCAGGGGTGCCGATGGTGATGCGCAGGCAACCTTCGCAAAGCTCCACTTTTGAGCGGTCGCGGATGATGATGCCCTGCTGCACCAGGTAGTTGTAAATCTCCCTTGCACCGGTGGTTTTAATCAGGATAAAGTTGGCATCGGATGGGTAAATATCCAATACAAAATCAAATGATTTTAGTTGAAGTACAAGTTTATCTCTTTGGTTTAAAGTTTCTTTAATCCAGTTATTTACGATGTCAATATTGCTTAACGCCTCAAGCGCTAACTGTTGCGATGCCTCGTTGATGTTATAAGGTGGCTTTACCTTGTTCATCACCTCTATGATCTCTTCGCTGGCAAAGGCCATACCCACACGCAGCCCGGCTAAGCCCCACGCTTTTGACAGGGTTTGTAATACCACAAGGTTGGCATATTCCGTCAATTCCTGTATAAAGGTTTTTTGGCGACTAAAATTGATATAAGCTTCATCAACCACTACTAAACCACTAAAGTTGGCCAGCAATGTCTCCACATCTTCACGGTTAATAGAGTTGCCGGTGGGGTTGTTGGGTGAGCAAATGAATATCATTTTGGTATGCTCGTCAATCGCTTCGGCAATACCTTCAAGGTTGAGCTGGTAATCCTCGGTAAGCAATACCTTGCGGGTTTCCACATCATTAATGTTGGCCGATACCTCATACATACCATAAGTAGGCGGCACCAGTATTACGTTATCAACTCTCGGGTTACAAAAGCTGCGGAACAGTACGTCGATAGCCTCATCACTGCCATTGCCTAAAAATATATTGCGCGGCGGTACGCCTTTTATCTCGCTCAGGCGCTTTTTAACTTTGTATTGCAATGGGTCAGGATAACGGTTATAAGCGGTATCCAGCGGGGAGCCAAAAGCGTTTTCGTTGGCATCCAGATACACGCTGGCCTCTCCCTTAAATTCATCTCTCGCGGAGGAGTAAGGAACCAGCTTTTTTATGTTAGGACGAAGTATTTTATTTATGTCGAACATGGTTATTTAAGAGTTAAATCGGGAGAAAACTTATATCTCTTTCCTTTAAATTGAAAAATTACTTGGCCATTATATGATTGAGGTGATTCAAAATATCCTCCATCATCAGTTTCAATTAAATCATTAAATAAATAATGGCTCGTTGTTTTAAGTATCAGAGGGTCAAACATCGCGGCGAAAACACGATTGTTAGTGCCTGCTTCTGATACTTTCCAATAATAGATCTTTTGATTAATGATTGCCGGATTCGCAAACCAGCCAAAGTCTTCAGCTTTGTTGTTGAGGCTGATCTTATTCCCTTTATTTAAAATAATAAAATCACCTATGTTAGCGAATATTGATTTTTTATAATGGTTATTACCAACCATTCCATCTTCGTTTTCTTTGTTGGTTAGAATACTTTTGCCATCAATTACCAAATACAAATAAACGTCATTTGAGATTTTTTGTATTCCGTATTGCTGATCAATGGTGTCCAATAGCTTATTGTCTTTCTTTACAACAGCATATGTGCCTTCTCCCAAGCCAAAATCAAAATAGCCAGTATCTGTAATTATGAAATCATTTATCACCGTGTAAGGCTTAAAAGCGGTATCCTTAGATATAGCTTTTTTACTTGTATCTATTTTTGGAAGCACAGGTGCGGTATCAAACAGTAAGCTATCCGATTGTGCACTTGTTTGCTTGCCTTTGCAAGCGGCAAACAATATCAGGCTCAAAATATAGATAATGTGTTTATTCATTCTATTTTTCATCCCGTCATTGCAACGTACGAAGCAATCTCTTGAAGCATGTAGATCGGAGATTGCTTCGTACCTCGCAATGACGGATTGGTTTTATTTTATTACTTATCAGCATACCTCACACTCACCGCATTCGCATGCGCATGCAGACCCTCCAACTCAGCCAGTGTTTGCACAGCCGGGCCGATGTTTTGCAGGCCATCAGCCGTAATATGCTGAAAGGTTACCTTCTTAACAAAAGAATCAACTGAAACACCGGAATAGGCTTTGGCATAGCTGCTTGTGGGTAGCGTATGGTTAGTGCCTGATGCGTAGTCGCCCGCGCTTTCGGGTGTCAGGTTGCCTAAGAATACCGAACCGGCATTGATGATGCTACCCGTTATCGCCTGCCATTTTTCAGTAGCTAAAATGAGGTGTTCCGGCGCATACTGGTTGCTAAAGGTCATGGCTTCACTAAGGCTGCCTGTTACTACGATGTAGGATTGGTCAATCGCCTGGCGGGCTATTTCTGCTCGTGGCAATATGGCTAACTGTTTCTCCACTTCGTTAGATGCCGCCGCGGCTGTTTCATAAGAGGTGCAAACTAATATCGCCTGGCTATCTATACCATGCTCAGCCTGCGCCAAAAGGTCGGCGGCAATGAATTTGGGGTTGGCTGTTTCATCCGCAATCACCAAAACCTCTGATGGGCCCGCAGGCATATCAATCGCCGTAGTGGTGGTTGATTGTATGATGGTTTTCGCCTTGGTAACAAATTGATTTCCTGGGCCGAATATCTTATCAACTTTAGTAATACTTTCGGTTCCGTAAGCCATTGCCGCAATGGCTTGTGAGCCACCTGCCAAGAATATCCTGTCAATATTCAGCATCAAAGCCACATAAGCGATGAAGGCATTTACCTTGCCATTTTTTTGCGGCGGCGAGCATACGATGAGTTCATGGCAACCGGCAATTTTAGCGGGTATACCCAGCATCAAAAAGGTACTTGGTAAAACGGCAGATCCACCTGGGATATATAGGCCAACTTTCTCGATCGGCCGCAACTCGCGCCAGCAGGTAACGCCGGGCATGGTTTCCACCTTATCCTCAGTTTTTAATTGTGACTGATGAAACCTGTAGATGTTTTGGTATGCAATATCCAATGCGGCTTTTTGCTCAGGCAATACGGTGGCGGCTATTTCCTCCAACTCATGCTTGTCGAGGTAGAGCTTTTCAAGCGTTACTTTATCAAAGCGGTCGGCGTAATCAAACAGAGCGCGGTCGCCATGCTGTTGTACGTTGCTGATCACCTCTTCAACAATGGCACGGATCTCGTTTGCCGGGTCAATATTGCGTTGTACCAGCCTGGCTATATCCTGTTTTGTTAGTTCTGAATAGTTGTATGTTTTCATAAACCTCATTCCCCCAAACCCCCTGAAGGGGTGTTACGTCCTGAATTTAATATGCGCATTGCTCCGGGTTCCCCTTTAGGGGCGGAGGGGCTGGCATTAAATTATTATCTTCTCTATCGGCAATACCACAATGCCCTGGGCACCGGCCTGTTTAAGCTGGCTTATACGGTCCCAAAAATCACGCTCGGGTATTACGGTGTGTACGGCCACCCAGTCGCTTTCGGCAAGTGCCACTACCGATGGGCTTTTTACACCCGGTAATAACGCTGTAATGGCATCCAGGTTTGCTTTCGGCGCGTTCAGTACCACGTATTTGGTTTCTTTAGCACGCAATACTGATTGTACACGCTGGATAAGTTCCTGGATCAGGTCGCTGTTTTCTTCGCCTTTACGTCCAATCAACACCGCCTCGCTGCTCATTACATCGGCAAAAGGCATTAGTCCGTTACTTTTTAACGTACCGCCGGTTGATACCAGGTCGCAAATGGCATCACTTAAACCTAAGCCCGGAGATATTTCAACCGAACCTGATATGGTGCGAATGTCAGCCTCAATATTATTGTTTTGCAGGTATTTATTAAGAATGACAGGGTAGGTGGTGGCGATGGCTTTGCCATTTAACGCGGCCAGGCTGCCTATGTCGCTATTGTTTGGGATAGCTATTTTAAGTGAGCATTTGCCAAAGCCAAGGCGTTGCAGATAAGCTACCTCAACCTCAGTTTCTTCAATCACGTTTTCGCCAACTATGCCCAGGTCTGCAATGCCATCCTGTACGTATTCGGGTATATCATCATCACGCAAAAAAAGTATCTCAAGCGGAAAATTTGATACCGGTGATATTAATGAGCTTTTATAATTCTCAAAGTTAAGGCCGCAGTTTTTAAGCAGCTCAACAGACTTTTCATTTAGCCGACCCGATTTTTGGATCGCTATTTTTAGTGTTTTCACAAAATAAAATTAAGGGTAAATAAATAAACGGGGGTGCTGTTATTTCACGTAGAAACATACATTATCTAATATCGCCATGGTGGCGATGGTGCAGATGCAGATGATGTAGTTTGTAACCGTTCATTTTTTAATATATAGTAGTACTATAGATTTTGAAGTGCTGCAAATATATACAGTAGATCATAAAATCAAAATTATATGTGAATTTTTATGAAAATGAAAAAGCCCTTTCGGTTGAGAAAGGGCTTTGATTAAAAAGTATTGTTACTCAAAATTCCTTTTCTATAACATCACTACTCCAGGTGGGATCGATGTTGATATTGGTATTATTATTTGATGTTCCATTACCACCAAAAAGATTACCTGTTAATGTAACTATCTTGTTGGGTTTAAATGTAATGTCTGACAATTTACTTGAGATTAGATGGCTATCGCCATCATAAGCACTTAGTTGTACTGTGTATTTGATAACAGGATCAGCAACAAATACTGCGGAGAATTTAACATTTGTTTTACCTTTAACAGAATCAGGAAATGCAAATCCTTTAGAATAATAAATGCCATAGCTGCTATTGTTATTCGGGAATCGCGAATAAACCGGTTTTCCGGTTGAAATACTAATAGCGTCGGGTAGAGGTTTGTTAAATGTAAATCCCAAACTTTCAGCCTTTTGAGGTATCGCATCCTTTATCACAATTTCAAGTTGCGAAGAAATCCTGTCAAGGCTAACCGTTTGTGAAATGTCGCTATCTGCAATAGTTATAGTTGTGCGCTTATAGTAACTTTCGGGCAAAAGTGATGATGTATTAACGTTTACTCTTCTAAAATAACAGTAATTGTTGCTAAAACTTAAATCATATGGGCTTTCTAATAAAAATGATCTTCCAGTATTTTGATAATCTATCATTCCTACAAATATCACAGTATATGTGCCCCCGGGTAATGATTCAGTAAAAGAGTTATTAGGCGTACCCCAGCCTGATGATCGGTTAGCTTTTAATCTGCCTTTATCATCATATATCAACAATTGAAGATACCGGGATTCATAGGCAGGTGTATTTACTTCACTGCTTTTAATACTGTTCGTTTTTATATCAGTAATTTCTGTTGTAAATCCACTTACAGTAAACGTTATTTTATGCAATTCGTCCGAACAGGAACTATGCTGTTCACTGTTTTTTTTGCATGAGCCAAATGCTACACACAAAACCAATAATATATTTAATATATTTTTTTTCATTTGATGTTGAATTGAAACATTTAATATTAAAACTGAACAACTTCTTTATCCGGGTCCCAGGCCTCGTTAAAGGTTGCGTTAAATGATCCTTTCGCATCTGTAAATAACCTACCTGATAGTATTGTTCTTTTGTTAGGCAAGCAATTTATATTGGGTACTGTAATGTTGGCAAGTAAGCCGCCGGTTTTTGAGGTACAAACAATTTTTACAGTGAACGTTTTTGTAGTATTCATTACGTTTGTGGCTATAGTGAAATTCTGTTTTCCAATTAAGGAGTCTACAAACGTTGCTGATCGTTCAGTTTCAAATGACGGAGAAACCACAACCCCTGTTTTTAAATTCAATGAATAATCAGGCGAAACAGTAATATTAATAGATTTAGCTTCCGGTGGTATAGAATCTAATACCTTTACCTGAAGTTGTCCTACTATTCGTTCTAAATTTATGTTTTGCTGTTCAGCAGGAGTAGATGAAGATACAGTGAGATTGAACTTTTTGTAAAAAATATCACGCCCAAATGCCCGCAAAATGTAGTTGCCTACAGGCGGAGAACCCCAAGCGCCCCATACAACCACAGTATACTCGCCTGTAGTAAAAGTGTCATTTATAATGCCAAAATTAGGATCATCATAATCTTGCAGGATAGTGGTTATTATATTGCCATTATTATCTAAAACGTAATATGCCAGTTGGCTTATTGTTGTTTTTAAATCGGTTGATTGTGCAGTAAGTGATTTATTAGTTTCATTTTTAACGCCTGATACAGTTTTTGAATTTGCATCAATACCTACATTAAAGTTTACTGTGTAAACTTTGCCGGTAGTATCCGGCTCCTCCGGATCGGGTTTACCCGGGCTCTTACCATCCTTTTTACAGGCCGCGAAAAGCAGGAAGAGCAAGGGGAAAATTAAATAAATTTTTCTCATAACTAATATTTAAAATGATTTATTGATCACGGTTGAACTCCAGGCGGTATCAACTTTAACATTATTGCCAGACGGGCCTGTAGCGCCACCAAATAAATTGCCACGCACCAGCGTAATTTTGTTAGGACTGCAAACAACGCCTGTAATAATTTTTTGTGCATATAACGTACTACCTGAATAAGCTCTTATAATTACTGTATGGGTACTGTTAGGCGGTACAAGCATTTGTAGTTCAGCGGTTATGTCACTGCGCTTATTTTGTGCAATCCCGAAAGATCCGCCGCTGCCAACTACCTCATGATATTTCTCGGGGCTGTTGCTGAATCTATTATAGGTCGAATCAATGCCAATGTCTATACGCGTTACAGCGGTAGGTACATAGTCTTTTATGTTTACCCGTAGCCTGCTGGTAATTCGTTGCAAGGTTACGTTTTGTGTTTGATTAGTTTGCGGAATGTTAAAGCTGATTTCTTTAAAAAAAATGTCTTTCGATAACTGCATAGGGCCAAATTCAGTATCGTTTTGATAGACGTAGTAATAGTTACCATCACTTTCCAGGTCAACTATTAAATTATAGCTAAACCGGCCTTCACTATAGTAAGTCTCCTTCATGCCGGTAAATACCGCCTTGTAGTTGCCCTGCGGTAATATTACCGAAAACTGCCCGAGGTTGCCTCTGTATACTGATGTTACGCCCTTATAAACTTCTTTTTTCTGACTGTCAAAAATATTAAGGCGTATGGCATCAGTTGTGGTGTCAAGTATGTCGTTGGTTTTTAAGCCATTGGTTACTGATGATAGATCAAAATCCGTAAATTCCTGCGAGAAGCCTGTAGCATTAAATTTCACCTCGTATTTTTTACCGTCGTTGGGCGTGTTTTCGGGAGCTTTATCTTTTTTGCACGCTGTAAATATTAGGCATGCAAGTATGGTTATCGTAAATATTTTTTTCATAAGATGGCTGTGTTAAAATTCAACAATCGTTGTATCAGGCTCAAATGCTTGATCGTAGCTTGCGTTAAAACCGGCTGAGTTCACGTCAAACAATTTACCTGATAGTATTGTACGCGTGTTTGGCATTACCTTTACGCTGTCAATAATTACTTTTTTACCTGTCGCAGAATTAATTGTTACCCTAAGATTTCTATCGGTGTTGGTTAACGATAGCAGGAAACTATAATTGGTAGTACCGATCAAGTTAGTCGGTATTTTTTTTACATAGCTCCTTAAATAAGTAGGATCGCCCGGCAAGCCGTCGGCAATATTTAAAGCCCTGTCGGTATTTACTTCATAGCTTATGCTGGTGGTTCCCTGTGGTATGGCATCCAGTATTTTGATTTCCAGTTGCCCGTTGCGGCGCTGCAGGTTTATATTTTGTGTTACGGATGAATTGGTTACCGTTAGCGTAAACTTTTTATAAAAGTTATCCCTGCCTACAGCTACAAAATTCTTATCGTTATACAACGTAGGCTTACCATCGGTAGCTAATGATATTATGGTGTACGTGCCGGCTTGTAAATTATCGTTTACTGAGCCGAAGTTCGATAGCGTGCTGTCCTGCACATAATGGCTTACCAGTTTATCTTGCGAGTCATAAACAAAATAAGCTAAAAACGAGGCTACGTCGGAAATATCAATATCCGCAGTGGTTTTTTGCCCGATTGCTGATTTTGTGCTGACGGTTTTACTGTTAGCATCTATGCCAACATTAAAATTTATGTCGTAGGTTTTACCATTATTATCCGGATCAGGTGTTGATGGGCTTTTGCCGTCTTTTTTACAGGAGAGCACAGCAAGCCCAATCAATGCAAAAAGGTAAAAGGTTTTTTTCACGGTAACGAAAATTTCGGTAAAGATAGTTATTTTGCTAATAACCAATTGTTTAATTTTAATTCAGGGCTTACTTACCAGGTAGATTGCCCCTTCATCAAATCCATAAAGTTTTTTTACCCGAAATTGTTTTTCAATGTCAGTAAGGCTAATCAGTTCAGTGTTAGCCATGGCGTTGAACCATACCAGGTAAAACTGTGTTTGCCGGTTAAATTCAGCTACATCGGCAGTAAAAAACTTTTGAGGCACCAGTTTGGCGTGGCCGCCGGTAAAAAAGTAAACCGCCTCGTCGGCATCTGAGTAGATGGGGATGCCGGGTTTATACATATGCTTATTTTGCTTGAGGAAGTTGATGAAATGCGAGGTGTTCCAATCATCATCGCTATAGCCCGGTACGCCATATTCAAATTCATCGTCATAGCGTTTTAAATCAATGAGGGTAAGGTTGTACAAAAAGCCTGCTATAATAGTAACTGCCGCGGCAGTTGCCCATTTACGGTTGTTTGTTTTTATGGCTTTAACAGCGCCAGGTATCCAACCGGTACAGGCAATAAGCATTGGCACGTACATGGGCGAAAGCAGCCTCGAATTTAACCGCTCAAACCGCGAAAAGGTGGCAATGAGTAAAATAAACAGGGCGTATACAATGGTATAAAGCAAAAACAGGTTTTCGTAGCGGTTTAAGTCCTTATGCAGCACCCGCCAGGCAAAGTTTATTATTAAGGCTACCAGTATTAAGGCACTTAACAGCGCGCCGTAAGCATAGGTAATATCTGTAAGGCCGAGCCAATCGCAAATTACTACACCAAAATAATGCAGGTTTTCGCCAAATGAGGTGATGGATGGCTTGCGTGTACCGGTTGATAGGCCTGACGACAGGTAGTTAACAAGCAGGTTAATAAGCAAGGGCGCTATAGCGGTTGCACCAAACACTAAAGTGTTGATCAGTCGCTTTTTTAGTGAGCGCCTTGCATCAAACAGCAGCATTAAACAGCCTGTAGCTATAACGGTAATGCCCGCGTAGCGGGTAATGCAGCATAACCCGGCAACAAGCGCGGCAAGTAATAACTGTTTTATCCCCGGTGAATCTGAATATTTCTTAAATAGAGGAATAAAAAGAATGGTCAGGAAGATGAATAACGTTTCTGACCATAGGAAGCTGTATATCTCCAGCAGTGCAGGGCTAAGCAATATGGCCGCTAACACCAGCCATTTATATATTATAGATGGCGTTTTAAACCGGCTGATGCAATAGCCTGTCAGCAATATAACGCCGCCAAACAATAATCCGTTAATTACCGGCCCGCCCTTAACAGCATCGGCACCGAACAAAAAGCTGCTGCTTAATACCGTGGGGTAAAAAACCGGGAAAAAGGTGAGAGGAGTGCCGTTAAAGGTAATGAGGTTGCCGTGTTTATAAATACTTTCGGCAGTGCTGGCATACATAATGGAGTCGGGCGATATGCCGACCCCACTATATTTTGTAAAAAAGTAAACAGCTAAATAACCCGCTATGGCGAATAGTAATGTATCGATATGGCGGATGATTTTGCTGTTTAGCATAATAATATTTGCGGTAATCTTAATCTATCTCAATGCTTTTTGCACTAAATGATTCAAAATTTATGGATAAAATATGTCCTGATCTGTAAGGTAAATCAAAAGTTAGCTCCCACTTTGTATCATTATCATAGGGTAGCGTAATCGCGTCTAATTTAAATTCTGAAACGAACTCTTCTTTAGTAAAATTTTGATCAATTTTTTTAAGAAAAGATATTGTCATTGGTATTGCACTAAGCAGTACCTTGTTATATGAAGACTCTATCATGCGGAAGTAATCTTTTTGATATAAGGTAGGCCCATGTTTGTCTGCATAAATCATAATATCAACCGGATACGCTACCGGTTTAAAATCCCTTTTTACATTGTACCAATAAGGTCCTTTATCAAAAAAATATTTATGATAAATTAATTGTCCGAAGAAATCATCATTTGAATACCTTATACCAGGTAGCCAATCTTTAAATCCCATTATTTTCGCAGGTAATTAATCTATCAAATTCAGCACCGTACTAATCGGCTGATCGCTATCAATCAATATACCGGTAACGCCTGCCAGGGTACCTGCTTCCACGTCGCGCTCACGGTCGCCAATAAAGTATGATTTTGATGGATCGATGTTATATTTCTCGATACCTCTCAGCAGCATGCCCGGTTTTGGTTTGCGGCAATCGCAGTCGCCTGTAAACTGCGGGTGGTGGGGGCAATAGTAAAAATCGGTGAATTTAACGCCATGTTCGCTGTACACATCGCTAAGGTGCTGGTGCATTTTGCCCAGTTCGTCCTCGGTATACCAGCCTTTGGCCAGGCCGCCCTGGTTGGTAGCTACAATAAGCAGGTAACCTTTATCCTGCAGGGTTTTTAGCGCCTCAAAGTTATCCAACACCTGGAAATCCTCTAAACGGCACACATAATCGCCCATCTCACGGTTAAGCACACCGTCGCGGTCAAGGAACACGGCTTTATTCTTTTCTTGCATTTGTTTGATTTTTTTGCAAAATTAGCAAATATTAAATTTTAACTGACCCAATAAAGAATTAGCGAATAAGTGTTTGCCGGTATTATCCGGTATTTCTATCACTTTAATCGGAATACTATATCATCATTATTTAATTATCAAAATAAAATTCTGATTTTAGAATGATTCTATATTCGCTAAAATATGTAATGAATAATAGTTTTTATTAAAAAATTATTAAATTAACATCATTATATGTTGCATACATTAAGAATGTCGCAAAAGTAATGCGCTTATTTTTAGTATTTATCAATTTAATTATCTTCGTAATTACACCCTAATTGAAACGGTTTTATTTTTATTATGAATCAAACTGATAGCCACCAGGGCCTTTACCGGCCTGAATTTGAACATGACTCGTGCGGAACCGGCTTTATAACGAATATAAACGGCCATAAGGAGCATAGGATAGTAAGCGATGCGCTTACCATGCTTGAAAATATGGAGCACCGCGGCGCCTGCGGTTGCGACCCCGACTCGGGCGATGGTGCTGGTATATTGATACAATTACCGCACGAATTGTTGATGGAAGAGTGCTCAAACCTTGAGATCAGCCTGCCTGAACCGGGTGAGTATGGTGTGGGGATGATATTTTTCCCTAAGGACTCAACCCTGAAAAAAGCCTGCCGTACCATTATTGATAAGGCGGTTGAAAAGCTGGGCCTGCATAAGCTTGGCTATCGTAAGCTAACTACTGATAATAGCGTAATTGGCGAAACCGCCCGCAGCGCCGAGCCGGATGTGGAGCAGATATTTGTTGCCAAGCCGCACCATATATTAAATATTGACGATTTTGAGCGTAAGCTATACGTGTTGCGCCGTTATATCAATAAATCAATTACAGAGCAATTCCCGAAAGCGGCAGAGGCATTTTATTTTACCTCGTTCTCGGCTAAAACCATCATTTACAAGGGTCAGCTTACCACTTACCAGTTGCGTAAGTATTTCTCTGATCTTTCTGATCCGCGTGTGGCATCAGGTTTTGCCTTGATCCACTCTCGTTTCTCAACCAATACCTTCCCGTCATGGAAATTGGCCCAACCGTTCCGCCTTATTGCGCACAACGGCGAGATCAACACCCTGACCGGTAACCTTAACTGGTTCTACTCAGGCCTGCAATCGCTGGCATCATCATACTTTACTAACGAGGAGATGGAGATGCTGCTGCCGGTTATTGATAATAACCAGTCTGACTCGGCTTGCCTGGATAACATTATCGAGATATTGGTACATACCGGCCGTTCATTACCGCACGTAATGATGATGCTGATACCTGAAGCCTGGGATGGCAACGAGCAGATGGACCCGATCAAAAGGGCATTCTACGAATACCATGCTACTTTAATGGAACCATGGGATGGCCCGGCCGCCATCAGCTTTACCGATGGTAAGCTGGTAGGTGCCGTGTTGGATAGGAATGGCCTGCGCCCGCTGCGCTACGCAATCACCAGCGATGGCCGTGTTATAGCAGGTTCAGAAGCCGGTGTACTGATTATTGATGAAAGCACCGTGGTTAAAAAAGGCCGCCTGCAGCCGGGTAAGATGTTTTTGGTTGATACCGAAAAAGGAAAGATCATTACCGATGAAGAAATAAAGCACGAAGTAGCTTCGCGCCAGCCTTATGGCCGCTGGCTCGAAAATTATAAGATTCGCCTTAACGAGCTTACCGAGCCGCGTTTGGCTTTCGCATCATTAAGTGCCGATTCGGTTTACCGTTACCAAAAGGTATTTGGTTACAGCCGTGAGGATACTGATCTGATCATCAAATCAATGGCGCTGGATGGCAAGGAGCCTATCGGCTCAATGGGTACCGATGTGCCGCTGGCTATCTTATCTGATAAGCCTCAGCACCTGTCGAGCTACTTTAAGCAGTTCTTCGCGCAGGTAACCAACCCGCCTATCGACCCGATTCGTGAGCGTTTGGTAATGAGCCTGGCTACCTTTATTGGTAACAACGGCAACCTGCTTGACGAGGATAAAATGCATTGCCATTGCGTAATGCTTAAACACCCGATATTAAAAAATAATCAGCTTGAAAAGCTGCGTAGTATTGATACCGGCCTGTTTCACGCTAAAACGCTGCAAACTTACTTTAAGGCTGATGGCCTGCCGGGCTCATTGGAGAAAGGTATAGCCAGGCTTTGCCGTTATGCTGAGGATGCCGTGGATGATGGATTCGAGGTACTGATCCTGTCAGACCGTGCTGTTGATTCAGAGCATGCGCCAATCCCGTCATTGCTTGCCGTATCAGCCGTGCATCACCACCTGATCAAAAAAGGCCGTCGTGGCGCGGTAGGTATCGTTGTTGAAAGCGGCGATGTTTGGGAAGTACACCACTTTGCCTGCTTGCTGGCATTCGGTGCTACGGCTATTAACCCGTACCTGGCCCTGTCAACCATCGAAACCATGCTTGAAAGCGGCAGCCTTGAAACAAGCCTGGATCTGCGTCAGCTACAAAAAAACTATGTTAAGTCGGTTAATGATGGCTTGTTAAAGATATTCTCAAAAATGGGTATCTCTACCTTGCAGTCATACCATGGCTCGCAGGTGTTTGAAATATTGGGTATAAACCAGGATGTGGTTGACCGTTACTTTGTAGGTGCCGTTAGCCGCATAGGTGGTTTAGGTTTGGATGAAATAGCCCGCGAATCGCTTACCAAGCATCGCGCAGGCTTTAACATCAACAAACAGGAAGAAGCGCACCTGCTGCCCGAAGGTGGTATATACCAGTGGAAACGCAGGGGCGAGGCGCACTTGTTTAATCCGCAAACCGTACACTTGTTACAGCATGCTACCCGTACCAATAATTACGATGTATATAAAAACTACTCGAAGCTGATTAACGAGCAGGGCGAAAAGCATTATACCATCCGTGGTTTGTTTGATTTTGCCCATCACCGCGAACCGATCAGCATTGATGAGGTTGAATCGGCCGAAAGCATCATGAAGCGTTTTGCTACCGGTGCCATGTCATTCGGATCTATCTCACACGAAGCGCACAGTACCCTGGCCATTGCCATGAACCGCATTGGCGGCAAAAGTAACACCGGCGAGGGTGGTGAGGATGAAATGCGTTTTGAGAAACTGCCTAACGGCGACTCTATGCGCTCAGCGATCAAGCAAATAGCATCAGCACGTTTTGGGGTAACTTCAAACTACCTTACTAATGCCGATGAGTTACAGATAAAAATGGCGCAAGGCGCTAAACCGGGCGAAGGCGGACAACTGCCCGGCCATAAGGTTGACGACTGGATTGCTAAAACCCGTCACTCAACACCGGGTGTAGGTTTGATATCGCCGCCGCCGCACCACGATATTTATTCTATCGAGGATTTGGCGCAGTTGATCTTTGATTTGAAGAATGCTAACCGTGCCGCGCGTATCAACGTTAAGCTGGTATCAAAAGCGGGTGTAGGTACTATTGCCGCGGGTGTGGCCAAAGCCCATGCCGATGTTATTTTAATAGCCGGTTATGATGGCGGTACAGGCGCATCGCCAATAAGCTCAATTAAGCACGCGGGTTTACCGTGGGAGCTTGGCCTGAGCGAGGCACACCAAACACTGGTACGCAACAAACTGCGCAGCCGTGTGGTATTACAGGCTGACGGACAGTTAAAAACCGGTCGTGATATTGCTATAGCTACCTTATTAGGTGCCGAGGAGTGGGGCGTAGCCACCGCTGCCCTGGTTGCAGGTGGCTGTATCATGATGCGTAAATGTCACCTTAATACCTGCCCGGTAGGTGTGGCCACGCAAGACCCTGAACTGCGTAAGTTGTTCTCAGGTGATCCGGACCATGTGGTTAACTTGTTCAAATTTCTGGTGCAGGAATTCCGTGAAGTAATGGCCGAGCTGGGTTTCCGTACGGTTAACGAGATGGTTGGCCGTGTACAATTCCTGAAGGTAAAAGATAATGTTAAGAGCTGGAAGGCCCGTACCGTTGATCTTTCAGGCATACTGCACCCGGTTACCAATGCCAAAGGTGCTACCCTGTATAACAGCGAAAGTCAGGATCATGGCATGAGCAACATTATCGATTGGAAATTGCTTGATGCCGCCAAACCGGCATTGGATGATAAAACCCCTATTTACGCCTCATTCAATGT
This sequence comes from Mucilaginibacter sp. UR6-1, assembly GCF_020880975.1. Taxonomy (GTDB): domain Bacteria; phylum Bacteroidota; class Bacteroidia; order Sphingobacteriales; family Sphingobacteriaceae; genus Mucilaginibacter. Next base: position 94,313 of record NZ_JAJIWP010000001.1, read on the forward strand.
AGTAAATGTTGACCGTACCATTGGTACAGTACTTTCAAACGAGATATCAAAGAAATACGGGTCAGCAGGTTTACCGGCTAATACCATCAACTTTAAGTTCAAAGGTTCGGCAGGGCAAAGCTTTGGCGCGTTCGCTACCAAAGGTATATCCTTCGAACTGGAAGGCGAGGCTAATGATTATGTAGGCAAAGGCCTTTCGGGCGCGCAACTGGCCATCTACCCGGCAGCTAACGCAACCTTTAAACCGTCAGAAAACATCATCATTGGCAACGTGGCCTTGTATGGTGCCACAGCGGGCGAGTTGTTTGTAGGCGGTATGGCAGGTGAGCGTTTTGCGGTACGTAACTCAGGCGCTACTACGGTAGTTGAGGGTACCGGCGATCACGGTTGTGAGTACATGACCGGCGGCCGCGCGCTGATTCTGGGTAAAACCGGCCGTAACTTTGCCGCAGGCATGAGCGGTGGTTTGGCCTGGGTGTATAACCCCGACAATACCTTTGCTGAAAACTGCAATACCGAAATGGTTGACCTTGACCCGCTATCAGTTAGCGATGAAGAGGAAATACTGACCCTGCTGCGCAAGCACATACAGTTAACCGGCAGCAAGCTGGCGCAAGGATTACTGGACAACTGGAATGAGGTATCAACCCAGTTTGTTAAGGTATATCCAAAAGAGTACAAAAAAGTTATCGAACAATCACAATATCAAACTACAGCATAATTATTAAGATGGGAAAACCAACAGGATTTCAGGAATTTAACAGAGAGCTTCCCGCTAAAACACCCGTTGCCGAACGTGTTAAGAATTATAACGAGTTTGTAGGATTGTATAGCGATGAAAAGCTGAACCAGCAATCGGCACGCTGCATGAATTGCGGTATACCGTTTTGCCATTCGGGCTGCCCGCTGGGTAATATTATACCTGAGTTTAATGATGCCGTGTACCGTAAAAACTGGAACGAGGCATATAACATATTATCATCAACCAATAACTTTCCGGAGTTTACAGGGCGCATTTGCCCGGCTCCGTGCGAGTCGGCTTGCGTGTTGGGTATCAACAAACCGGCCGTAGCTATCGAGGAGATCGAGAAGCATATCATCGAGATAGCTTATTCAAAAAATTTGGTTAAGCCTACCGCGCCACTTATTAAAACAGGAAAAACAGTTGCTGTTGTAGGCTCAGGCCCTGCGGGTTTAGCCGCTGCCGCCCAATTGGCAAAAGCCGGCCACAGTGTAACCGTTTTTGAACGCGACGACCGTGCGGGTGGTTTGCTGCGCTACGGCATCCCCGATTTTAAATTAGAGAAATGGGTGATTGACCGCCGTGTAAAGGTAATGGAAGATGATGGCGTGGTATTTAAATATAACACCGAAGTAGGTAAGGATATTGCTGCCGACGAGATTACCCGCAGCTTTGACGCGGTGGTATTGGCCGGTGGTTCAACCATTCCGCGCGACCTGAATATACCGGGCCGTGAGCTGAAAGGCATCCACTTCGCTATGGACTTTTTGAAACAGCAAAACAAGCGTGTGGGCAACAGCCCGTTCACTACCGAAGATATTTTAGCCACTGATAAGGACGTGATTGTTATTGGTGGTGGCGATACCGGATCAGACTGTGTGGGTACATCAAACCGCCAGGGTGCACGTTCGGTTAAGCAGTTTGAGGTAATGTTTAAGCCTGCTGATTCGCGCCCGAGCAGCACGCCTTGGCCAAGTTTCCCCGGCCCGGCGGTACTTAAAGTAACCAGTTCGCACGAGGAAGGTGCCGACCGCTACTGGAGCATTAATACCAAAGAGTTTTTAGGTGACGAGAATGGTAACCTGCGTGCCGTAAAAGTGGTTGATCTGGAATGGGAAGTTGACTTTTTAGGTCGCCCGGTTAAGTTTACCGAGGTTGCCGGTACCGAACGTGAGCTGCCTTGTCAGCGTGTATTCCTGGCTATGGGCTTTGTGCATCCGCAATTTTCCGGAGCCCTTGAAAACCTGGGCGTTGAGCTTGACGAACGCAAGAACGTTAAGGCTGCCGAAGGCGTTTACCGTACCAACGTAAGCAAGGTGTTTGCCGCAGGCGATATGCGCCGTGGCCAATCACTGGTAGTTTGGGCCATATCCGAAGGCCGTGAAGCTGCCCGTAAGGTTGATGAATTCCTGATGGGGCACTCGATACTGGAAAGCAAAGACGGGGTTAATGAGTTTGAACAGGCTTATTAGGCAGTAGGCAATTGTCATTAGTCATTAGTAAATGGTGATTAGTGAGTGCCTCTCTTAAATAAATATTAAGTTTAGCCGGGCGGTTTGTACGTCCGGCTTTTTTGTTTTATAATCGCAACCTTAATTTCACTTATCACTAAATGAAAATATCTACACAGATAACCTTACCGGAATACCGAAAACTTCAATACACGTTACTTTATACCAAACTTATTTTTGTATGGGTAACACTTTGTGGATTAGTAATGTTTGTTGCGGCTATTGTACAACTATTAAATGGAGAAGATGCTAATGGAAGCTCAATTAGTTTCGGCTTAGGATTTGGGTTATTGGTGATTTTGATGCCTTTGTTCATATACATATCCTCAAGTAAGACATTCAAAAGCCTTGTAGCATTAAACAAGCCAACTAAATATGAATTTCTATCAGACAGGTTAATTATTGATACCGCTGTTGGTCATACGGAAATGCCTTGGGAAAATTATTACAAGATAAAGGAACTTAGTAACTGGTTTTTATTGTATCAAAATGCAAATGTGGCTAATTTGATACCCAAAACAAACCTAAGCGAACAGGATATAGTAGGCATACGCTATATTTTGCAAAATGCACCTGTTAAGAAGAAGAAACTGAAGAAATAGATTCGAGCTATCCCACATAAATTCTCTATCCCTGTCATTTCAACGTAGGAGAAATCCGCACACGTTCATAATCAGGTGACAGATTTCTCCCCGTACCTCGTTCGAAATGAAATAGTTTATTAAAGCCTCGCTTTACTGCTTCAGCTTTGAGGATAGCATTGTAACTGTCAATCCCATAACGGCTATAATGGTATATGATACCCGCAGGTTTGTTGCCGCCGCCGCAAAACCGATGATAGGCGGACCCAACAAAAAGCCCAGGAAGCCCACTGTTGATACGGCCGCCAATGCCACCCCGGCCGACATGGTGGTTGATTTACCGGCCTCGCCATATACCAGTGGAATGATTGACGATACACCAAAGCCAACTATAAAAAAACCGGCTATTGCTGTATAAAGCTGTGGAAAAATAACAGATAATAGTAATCCGGCGGCTATGAGCGCACCGCTCATTTGCAGCATCTTTTTCATGCCGAAACGTGCGGTAAAAAAGTCTGCTACAAAGCGGCCACCGGCCATAGTGCACATGTAGGCGGTGTAACCGGCGCCTATCCAGGCCTTTTGGGCGTGTACAATTTCTTTAAAATAGATGCCGCCCCAATCAACCATAGCACCTTCGCACATCAGGCCGGAAAAGGCTATAACCCCTAACAGCATAAGCGCTTTATCGGGTTTGGCAAATACCGGCTGATCTGCCGAAACACTGCCTGTATCCTTTATTACAAAGCCGGAAGCGATGGCCGTAATAATCAGCACAGCCGCTGTAATGATAACATAATGCCAAAACGGGATCAGCTCAAAGCCGATCATTATGGTGCCGATAGATGCACCTGTAAAGCCGGCCAGGCTCCATAAACCGTGGAAAGATGCCATGATCGGCTTACTGTACAAAGCCTCAACCTGTACGGCCTGCGTGTTCACCGCTATGTTAACCATGTTGCCGCTAAACCCGAACACGAATAAACCTGCCAGTAACGCATAAACCGATGGCGATAAACCAATAACAATTAATGTAAGCGCATAGATCACGGTAGCGGCAAGCACTACTACACGGCTGCCAAACTTAGCGGTAAACCATCCTGAAAAAGGTAGTGCTACCATCAAGCCTGCCGGTAAGGCCAATAATAATCCGCCTATTTCAGCTTCGTTTAATTGGAATTTCTGCTGAAACGTAGGTATGCGTGATGCCCAGCTTGCAAAGCATAAACCTTGTGTAAAAAAAAGCGAACTTACGGCAACGCGATGCGCCAGGCGTGATACGCTTTTTTGCGGGGCAGGGGCTATTATGGCGGTTTCGTTCATCAGTATTAAAATAATACTGCAAAATTACTATTTTATATAGTGTATTTTATACACTTAGTATTAAAATGGCATAAGTATGAAGCTGATGTACAGCGTTACCTATTTATCAGCAGGATTCTTTTTGTTATCCAGCAGCATTTGCACCATTTTTTCGATCCGGCTTTGGCGGGTTTTCTCTTGTTTGGCGCTCAATATCCACACCACATATTCCTTTTTGTTGCTGTAGGCCAGTTTTTCAAAATAACTGATGGCGGCTGGATGATCGCTCAATGCTTCAAGCGCATCAGGAGGGAGGATCACTGTTTTTTGTTCGGTGTTGATGTACCGGCCATAGTCGTTTTGCTGGATGGCTTCGTTACGCGAATCTGATTTTTTTACCAGTTCCTCCGGTTTATAGCGTAACGAGGTCCATGTTTTATCAATAGCTGCCGAGGTTACAGGGCGCAGGCCATATTGTGCCATTATATCTAACCCGTTGTCCATCATTTCCAGGTCGGTTGTTATGCCGCTGTTCTTTTTAGGGTATATTACCCATAGCACCGTATCAGGTTGTAGTAGGTTTTTTAATAACTTTAAAAAAGCATCAAGCTCGTTGCCGGTGGTTACAAAAAGCTGAACTCCGTTAAACTTACCGTCAACATCCGTGCTGATGGTTATATCATCATGTGGTTCGAGCAGGGCGGGGTATCCATTGGGTGCATTAAGCAGCAGCCAGTGTTGCCCGGTCTTCATCTGTAGTTTTTTTGCTAATGCGCTTATCATGTTTTATTGAGTTTGTTAAAAAAATCCCACAACACAATGCCTGCCGATACCACAATGTTGAACGAGTGCTTGGTGCCAAACTGTGGTATCTCAATACAGGCGTCAATCTCCTGCATCACCTCATCGCTTACACCGTTTACCTCGTTACCGAATATCAGCGCGTACTTTTCGCCTTGTTGTGGTTCAAAGGTGTCCAGCATCAGGCTGTTTTCGGCTTGTTCAATAGCTATTATTTTATATCCTTCGTCACGGAGTTGCTGTACCGCTTCAAGCGGGGTTTTAAAGTATTCCCAATCCATTGATGAGGTGGCGCCCAGGGCTGTTTTTTCAATTTCACGATGCGGAGGGCAGGCGGTAATACCGCACAGGGCTATTTTCTCTGCCGCGAACCCGTCTGATGTACGAAAAATAGAGCCGATGTTGTGCATGCTGCGTACATTATCTAACACCACGGCTACGGGCAGCTTAGCCTGTTCCTTAAATTCATCAACGGTTGCCCGGTTCAGCTCATCAAGCTTTAATTTGCGCATGGCCAAAGGTATTAAAACGGGGTAGCATAAACAACCATAGCGCTTACCCTATATCACTTGTACATCAGCTTAAACATACTTACATTGCATTAAATATCGCACCTAATGAAACAGTACGTACTTACCGCATTTGATCATACCGATACTGATGCCATACAGCGCAGGCTTGATGTGCGCCCTTTGCATGTTGAAAGGGTAAAACAGCTCAAAGCATCCGGCAATTTTATTGTAGGCGGAGCCATGCTTAATGATAATGGCGATATGATCGGCTCAACAATGATTGTACAGTTTGATAGCGATGATGAACTGGAACAATGGAAACAGAGCGACCCCTACGTAACCGGTGGTGTTTGGGATAAGATCGAGGTTCGCCCTTTCAAGGTAGCTAACGTTTAATGTTTTCCATATCTAATAATTAATAAGCCTTTTACAATGTATAGTTTCAAACGTTTTTTGGCCGCCTTCGCGGTAGTGCTTTTTGTGTTGACAGCCGTAGGCGCCTCAGCTAAGGATGTAAGCTATTACCAGCTAAAGGTTTATCATTATAAAACCGCGGCGCAGTTTGAGCAGCTTAATCAGTATTTAGAAAAGGCTTACGTGCCGGCATTGCACCGTTATGGCATAAAAAAGGTTGGTGTATTTGCCACCCTGCCCGAAGATACTGCCGACAGGCGTGTTTACGTTTTTATTCCCATCAAAGGATTGAATAAGCTGGAGGAAATAGACCAGCGTTTAGCCGCCGACCAAAAGTATATTGCCGATGGTGCAGCTTACCTTAACGCGCCATATAACGGCTCGCCCTATACCCGTATCGAGAATATTTTGCTTAAGGCGTTTGCCGGTATGCCTAAGCCGGAAGTGCCCGCACTAAAATCGCCCAAGGCCGAGCGTATATATGAGTTGCGCAGCTACGAGAGCGCTACCGAAAAGTATCATCAAAATAAGGTGGAGATGTTTAATGATGGTGATGAAATATCGCTATTCAAAAGGCTTGGCTTTAACGCGGTATTTTATTCGCAGGTGCTATCAGGCGCACGTATGCCTAACCTGATGTACATGACCACCTTTAACAACCGCCAGGATCGTGATAAGCACTGGGAAACCTTTGGCTCGGATGGTGTGTGGAAGATACTTTCGGCCAAGGATCAGTATAAAAACAATGTATCGCGTAACGAGATCGTGTTCTTACGTCCGGTTGAATATTCTGATTTTTAGGTATTTAGTAAGTTTTTTATAAAAATTCCAAAAAATATTTCTCTGCCCAGGCAACCCAGGCCACCTGCCCGGCGTAATTACTTATAAACAGGTTTTAATGTTGCGATGAACATTAGCTGTAAGTGATTAATTATGCGATATTTATAGTAAAGATCATGATTGGCCCCCTCAATTTATGGCAGAGAAAAACTTACAGGAACTGATTGAAGGTTGTGTAAAGCAAAACCGGCAGTGCCAAAAGGAGCTGTACAAACTGTACTACAGCTATGCCATGGCTATATGCCTGCGTTATGCTAATGATAGGGATGAGGCCGCAGGCATCATGAACCAGGGTTTTTTCAAGGTTTTTAAATACCTGAAGAACTATGATGAGAACCGTCCATTTAAAATATGGCTCGGTAAGATCATGACCAATGTGGCTATTGACCATTATCGCGCAGCGGCGCGTATGGCTGTTGTTGAGGAGCTGGATAAGGCGGAGCATGTAAGTGATGTTGATATGGCCGATAAGCGGCTGCATTACAATGATCTGTTGGGGATGATACAGCGCCTGCCGCGTGCCTACCGTTTGGTTTTTAACCTGTTTGCCATTGAAGGTTACAGCCACGAGGAGATAGCCGATATGCTGGCTATAAGCACCGGGGCATCAAAATCAAACCTGCACAAAGCCAGGCAAAAGTTAAAGCTGATGATACTGGCAGCAGATAAAAGTGACAAAGGCAACTACGGTGCGGATGTGCAGTATGCGCCAATAGTAGCGATGAACGGACTATACTTAAATACCAATTACGTACTCAACAATTTTTTCAGGTAATGGATCAGGAGAAGGATAAAAAATTGGACGAGTTTTTTAGTGACGCCATGCGCAACCATGATGAAATAGATTTTCGTGAGCAGGATTGGGGCATGATGGAGCATATGTTGAACAGGCGCCGCAAACCCTTTATAATGTGGATGCGGGTTGCCGGGAGTGTTGCTGCCATGTTGCTGATAGCGTTAGGTATATGGTGGTTAATGCCCGATAAATATAATGAACAGGATACCATAACCCGGGCCAAAAATAATAAGCCGATGCAGAAGATAACGAAGCGTAACGAAGAGCCTGTGGTTGAGGGTAAAGGAGATAGCATAGCCGGGTTAACTGTACGTAAGGGGGTTACTGCAGCCGGAACAACGCATCGTAGTAAAAGTTCCGGTCCGGATGCTGCTCCTTTAAATGTTGACACCCTGGAGAAATCTCTTTTTCAAAAGGATGTAAATAATTCTGTTGCGGATATTGCATCGGTTAAGCCGGTAAATAATACCGGGCCCGATACTGCCGGCATGCAGTATACTGATATTGTAACCACGCAGGATGCAGACACCGGGGTTAATGAAAAGGTTGAGAAAACCCAAAGCCCTGCTAAGCCGCAGGGGGTAAGCAAACGGCCTGTGTTTGCGATAAGTGTACTGGCAGCGCCTGATGTTAACGGGGTTGGCTCATTTGGCAGCAGTAAGGTAGGGGCAAACGCCGGTGTTATGCTGAGTATGAAACTAAGCAGCAGGTTTACGGTAAGCACGGGCGCGGCCTATTCATATAAGCCGTATGATGTAAGGTTTAGCCAGTACCGAACTATTTATCAGTTTGCGGTTAACCCAACCAATGTTATGGCTGATTGCCGGGTGCTGGATATTCCGTTGAATATTGATTACAAGTTTTACAGCAAAAAGCAAAACAGTTTGAGCATGGGTGCTGGTTTATCATCATGGTTTATGCTGAATGAGAAGTACAGTTTTAGCTACCCGGGTAATGCCAGCGGACCAGCATCATACAGTGTATCAAATCAAAATAAACACATACTGGGCATACTTAACCTGCAGGCTACTTATCACCGGCAGCTTAACCAAAAGGTAGGTATAGCGGTACAGCCGTTTATGAAGGTGCCGCTAACCAATATAGGATACAGCCAGGTGCGATTACAAAGCCTCGGTATAGCAGCCGGGTTAACATGGAATTTAAGCCCATGATAAACTAAAAAACATGAAACATTTATTGATTTTATTTGCCCTGACAAGCGGTTTGCTTGCTCAGCAGGCCCCCTCTGCGCTTTATGTTAGCAAAAATGCTTCGGTAACCTTGTATTCCGAAGCTCCTATGGAGAACATTGAAGGCTCATCAACCGATGGCAAATCAGTGTATAACGCCGCAACCGGCGAGTTGGCATTTAACGTGGCCATACGCTCGTTCAAATTTCAAAAATCATTAATGCAAGAGCATTTTAATGAGAATTATATGGAGAGCGACAAATATCCGCAGGCATCATTTAAAGGCACTATTAACGAAAAGCCCGATGTAAAGGTTAATGGCAGCTACCCCGTTACCGCCACCGGTGTATTAGATGTACATGGTGTAAAACAGCAGCGCACCATTAAAGGCAAGCTCAATGTTAACAATGGCAAAATAACCATCACCTCAGAGTTTATGGTAAAGTGCGCCGACCATAAGATAGAGATCCCCAAACTTGTTTTTCAAAAAATAGCCGAAACATTAAAGATCACGGTAACGGCTAACTATACCGCATACAACAAAAACCCCACAAATTGATTATGAAAAAAGTATGTATTGTACTGGCAATGCTGCTGGCATGCCACACACTTAAAGCGCAAACGGATACGTCGTCGGCCGACGCGATAATGTCATCATTAAGTGCTGATGATAAGCATGAGGATGTTATCGCGACCTTTAAGGCTACCCGGCTTATTTTTACACAAACTACCGAAACGGTAAAAAAGCACAACCTTAACTTTTTGGTTACCCACCGCTTTGGTGATATAGCGGGCAGCGAGGGCGGCGGCTCAACACTGTACGGGTTGGATAATTCGAGCGATATATTTATCGGCTTTGAGTATGGCCTTACCGATAATCTCGACCTGCAATTTGGCCGCAGTAAGTTTGAACAGTTGATAGAGGCCGGTTTTAAATATGCCGTGCTGCATCAAAAAGCGGATGATAGCATGCCCTTTTCATTGGCTTTAGCAGGTAAGGCAGGCCTTAAACCCTACAGCGTAAACACCGATGTTTTTGATGATTACACCAATCGCCTTAATTATATGGCGCAGGCCATTATAGCGCGTAAATTTTCATCGAGCTTTTCGCTGCTGATATCGCCAACATTTGTGCGCAACAACCTGCCGTTCCCTTTTATTAACGGTAACGAAAAGGATTACATAGCGCTTAGCGCGGCAGCCAGGTATAAGTTTACTAAACGCCTGGGTATAGTGGTTGATTACGCACACCCGTTCTCCTCATTCCGCAATAATAGTACTAACCCCAAATTTTACGATCCGCTGGGTGTAGGGCTTGAGGTTGAAACAGGCGGGCACGTTTTCACGCTCAACTTCTCGAACGCAAAGGCCATATCAGAGATGAATTACCTGAGCGATACCGAATCGAGCTGGGGTAAGGGGCAGTACCGCATCGGGTTCACCATATCGCGCATGTTCGATCTCGGACCAAAAAATAAAAACAAAAAACAATCAAATTATTAACGCAATGGAAAGAAAAGAATTTTTATCAAAACTGGGCATCGGCTTTGCCGCGGTTTGTGTAGGTTGTGGTGTTGCCGCCTGCGGAAGTTCAAAGAGTAACGATCCGACACCGGATAAGCCTGATGACGGCGATGATGATGGTAACCTGTTCAGTGTTAACCTAAACAGCGAGCTTACCGCTGTAGGGCAGTCAAAGGTATCAAACGGGGTAATACTGGTACGTACGGCTGCCGGTAATGACGAAAGCTCATTTACCGCCGTTCAGGTAGCTTGTACCCACCAGGGCACCGCCATCAATTATAATAATGCGCAGGGGCGGTTTATTTGCCCTAACCATGGCAGCCAGTTCAGCAATGCCGGCGCGGTGTTGGTTGGCCCCGCTACTACTGCGTTAAAACAGTATAATATTGATATTAACGGCAATACATTAACCGTATCAGCCTGATTATTCGTATAAGTTTTAGGTTATAAAGCCTGTGCCTTAATTGGGTACAGGCTTTTATATTTACATAAGTTTAAGCAGGCAAACTAATTTTTGATTTATACGTATATACGTATCTGTAAAAAAGCTTGCACACAACTTTGTGGTATTTTTCAGCGATATTTACCGTGTAAGGTATATATTGCCGATAATTACATTTAAAATACGTTTAATGAAAATAAAGGTACTTTCAGTATTTGCTTTCCTGATCATGATATTACAGCATGGCTATGTGCTGGCCCAGGAGAGTATAGTACAGGATATATCGGAAGTATATGTTGATAAACTGGTTAATGTGGCCAGGCAAAACTATCCGCGCATCAAAACTTATCAAAGCCGGGTTGATGTTGCTAAGGTCAATGTATCTATAGCCTCGGTTTCGCTATTTGATGCATTGAGCCTGTCCTATATTTATCAGCCTGATAATGTTACGGTGGTTGATCCGGCAAACCCGGGTACGCGTTTTTTTAAGGGATTGCAGCTTGGCGTTTTTATTAACCTGGGTACCATACTGCGTACGCCCATGAATATTAAGCGCGCTAAAGCCGAGCGCCGGTTAGCTGAAAGCGAACGTGACGAATATACACTAACACTGGCTGCCGAAGTAAAGCGCCGGTATTACCTTTACATACAGCGCGTTGGCCAGTTAAAAACACAAACCCGCGCATGGCAGGAGGCTGAGAATGGCATAAAGGATATTGAGTATCGTTACAAAAAAGGTGAGGCTACTTTTGAAACCTTTAATACAGCGCAGATACAGCTTACGGAGCGCCGTACGCAAAAAATTGAGTCGGAAGCCAACGTGTTTATTTCAAAGGCCGACCTTGAAGAAATATTAGGCGAAAAGCTGGAAAACATAAAATAATAAATGGAATTCGGTAAATTTTTTAAACTGCTGCTAAAACATAAGTACACGCTTATTGCCATACCTGTAATAGCGGTTGTTATAACTTATTTTTTAGTACGCAATCAGCCTGATGTGTTTACCTCAACCGCGCAACTGGCTACCGGTATTGTTGACCCTACACAGCAGGTACTAAGTACTGAGCAGCCGCAGGAATCAAAAATAAGCCAGGAGTTTAGTAACCTGGTGCAGATGCTGCGCTCAACCCGGATACTCGACCAGGTGTCATACCAGTTAATGCTGCACGATCTGACCAGCGATAAGCCGTTTCGCAAACCGAGCGATCTTTTAGAGGATCTTAACCCGGATGCCCGCAAACATGCCATACAGGTTTACAGCAGGTTGTATAAAAACAGGCAGGAGCTTTCGCTTTTTGATCAGGATCAGAACGGATTGAACAAGGTGATCGAATCCATGCGGTATGATGACCAGTCGCTGCTTAAAACCCTGACAATTTACCGCCTTGAGAACAGTGATTTTATAAACATACAGTTTGATGCCGAAAACCCTGAACTCACCGCTTTTGTAGTAAACACGCTTTGTAAGGAGTTTATTAATTACTACACCTTTATCGTAAAAGAAAATCAGCGTAAGGCGGCTACGTTTTTGGGTAAGCTACTGCAAAACAAGCAAGACTCATTACATGCCCTAAGTGATTCCCTGAAACAGTACAAGATCAAGAACCGTGTGTTTAGCCTTACCGAGCAGGCCCGCAGTTTGTACGGCCAGCTATCTGATTATGAAACACGCCGGCAGGAGAATGAAAAGGATGTAGTATCAACACGCGCGGCTATCCGCAGGATTGATCAGAGCTTTGACCCGGCCGACAGGCAGTATGTTGAAAGTTCAATGACGCGTGTTAACGCACAGATAACCGAGCTGGATAAACAACTTAACGCGGCCAACAATGCCTATATTGAAAGTGATTTTGACCCGGCTTATAAAGGCCGTGTTGATTCGCTCAACAATATAATATCATCAAAAATAAGGCTATCGTCTGATAAATATATCCTCAACCCGCTATCGGCCAAGCAGGAGCTGGTTACCTCTAAGCAAGAGTTGCAAACCGCTAATGTGGTAGCCAAAAACAGTTCAAAATCAATAAATAAGGAGCTTGGTCGCCTTAACCGCCGTTTTGATAACCTGGTACCGCACGAGGCGGTTATAGGCTCGTACGAAAAGGCTATTGATATTGCCCAGGAAGAATACCTTACCCTGTTGGCCAAATACAACCAGGTAAGTATGGAGGCCAGCATGTCTGTAACGCTTAAACAAGTGGTAGCGGCCATGCCGGGTGTTGTACAGCCATCAAAAAAAATGCTGCTGGTTATATTGGCGGGTATAGGCTCGTTCGCGGTATGTGTTGTAGTATTGTTCGCGCTCTTCTTTTTAGATAATACCGTAAAAACCGCTAAAGATCTGGCTAACCGTACCAAGATACCGGTATTGGGCTATCTTAATTTGCTGGATAATAAGGTTATCGACTTTAAAAAACTATGGGACAGTAAAGATCCTGATAAAAATACCCGCACTTTTAAAAATTTGCTCCGGTCATTACGCTACGAGATAGATAACGAGATGCAGGGCGATAAGCTATTGCTGGTTAACAGCCTGAAAGCCAACGAGGGCAAAACGGTAATTGCCGTAAGCCTGGCATACTCGCAGGCGGTGATCAACAAGCGTGTTTTGCTGATAGATGGTAATTTTGAGGATTCGGGAATTACCGGTATGACTAAGCCCGCCATCTACCTGGAAGATTATTTGACCGGGAAGGTTAGCGGTACCGAAAATACATCGGGCATGCTTACCGTATGGGGTAACCGCGGCGGTGATGTTTCGTTATTTGAGATACGCCCGGAGCATGAGGTAAAGGAAAAGTTGGACGCTTTAAAACAAGCTTATGATCTGATTATTATCGAAGCATCAGCGTTGAATACCCTCAACCGATCTAAGGAGTGGGTAGGTATTACCGACAGGTTGCTTACTGTATTTGAATCGGGCCAAAACTTAACCGAGGCGCAAAAGCCAAACATTCAGTATCTCAAATCCGTAAAAAATAAATTCATGGGTTGGGTGCTTAACAAAGTTACCGATGTTGACCCGGCAGACAGAAAAGCTTAACAAGGCATTATATGGCGGTTATTAAAATTGTGTGGATAATTGTTCAGGTTTTAATAGGATATAACCTGGTATTGCCATTTATACTTTACCTGTTTTCGGCCACTGTACGCCGCAAATTGTATCCATCATCCATTGCCGAGGCTGATTATGCTGTTATAGTTACCGCTTATGAGCAAACCTCATCGCTGCCGGCGGTAGTTAATTCTATTCTGCGTGTAAACTATAAAAATTACCTCATATATGTGGTGGCTGATAAGTGCGACATCAGCAACCTGCATTTTGATGATGAAAGGGTAGTGCTGCTGCGCCCGCCCGAAACGCTGGCCAATAATATCAAATCGCATTTTTACGCTATCAATAATTTTCGCCGCCAGCATGATAGGGTAACCATTATTGATAGTGACAACCTGGTGCATCCGTCATACCTTAACGAGCTGAACAAAATGTTTGATGCCGGTTTTTTGGCAGTACAAGGCGTTCGCGAAGCAAAAAACCTTGATACTACCTATGCCCGTTTGGATGCCGCGCGCGATATTTATTATCATTATTATGATGGCAAACTGCTGTTCAACCTGGGCTCGTCGGCAACGCTGGCAGGGTCGGGCATGGCGTTTACCACACAGTTATACCGCGATTGCCTGGAGCGGAAAGAAATTTCAGGAGCCGGTTTTGATAAGGTTTTACAAGCCGAAATTGTTGGCCGTAACCTGCGTATAGCCTTTACCGAAAGCGCTATTGTGTACGATGAAAAAACCACCCGGTCAGATCAATTGGTAAAGCAGCGCTCGCGCTGGATAAATACCTGGTTTAAATACTTTGGTTTTGGCTTTACCATGATAGGCAAGGGCATAAGCAACTTTAGCCGTAACCAGCTATTGTTCGGGTTGATATTGCTAAGGCCGCCGCTGTTCATCTTTTTACTGTTGTCGGGTCTGTTCATGTTCATTAACCTGTTTGTAAGCATAACGGTAGCCTTTACCTGGCTGGTGGCATTTATATTGTTTGTACTTGGCTTTTATATAGCACTGGCTAAATCACCAACGGATAAGCGCATCTATCAATCGCTTATTAACATACCAAAGTTTATTTTTTACCAGGTACTATCGTTAGCCAAAGCACGTAAGGCCAACCAGCATTCGGTAGCCACACAGCATTACCATACCGGCGAGGGCGAAAAAGGGGAGCAGTAATTATGCGCATTGATCCGGCAGAAGAAATAATATACAGCGACCGTTTTAAACGCCGCTACCAACGCAGGGTTAACCGTATAACGCGCATACTGGCCATAGTTTTGGCGGCTTTAAGTACCTACGCGCTTATATTCAAGATCGTATTTTTTTAAAACAGCACCAGTGGATAATTTTCAGCTTAAAATAGATAACTCGTTAAGTGCCGCGGGCACCGGTAACGGGCTGTTTGGCAAGCTGAAAAAGCTGCTTTTTATTGATAAGCTCAATAACGGTGTCGGCATAGCCTTACTGCTTGTTTTGGGTGTTGTTTTTAGTGCCGGTATTGCCAAATTCGGCGCTATTTTCGGCGCGTTGATATTCGCGGCTATTATAGCGGTTTGGGTATTGGCAGGCATCATTGTATCTATCGAGTTTGGTATACTGGTACTCATGGTAATGGCATTTATGCTGTTTATGCTGATGCGTATAGGTGTATCGGGGCCTATTGGTATTTTGATGGATGCCCTGCAGGTAATGCTCATGATAAGTTCGCTGGTACGCCTTAAACGTGAGCGAAACTGGGAGTTGGTGCGTGGGCCTGTCAGCATAGCCATTTTGGTGTGGATTGGCTACAACGTGTTGCAGTTTGCTAACCCCATGGCCGAATCGAGGATGGCCTGGGTATATAGTATACGTACCGTAGCCATTGTGCTGCTGAGTTACTTTGTATTTGTATATAACATCCGCACACTGCGTATGGTGCGTATTATATTTAAGCTGTGGCTGGTGCTCGGGCTTATAGCGGCATTATATGCTTACAAGCAGGAGTATATCGGCTTCTCGGCTGTGGAAGATGCTTACCTGCATTCAGATCCGGAGATAGCAGGGTTACTTTTTATTGGCGGGCACTGGCGTAAATTCTCCATATTTTCTGACCCGGTAGTGTTTGCCTACAACATGGTAATGGTATCTATCATCTGTATTTGTATAGCTGCCGGTAAATTCAAAATATGGCAAAAAGTACTGGCCATTATTTTTACCTGCCTCTACCTGCAATCAATGCTGTTTTCGGGTACGCGTGGTGCCAACGTGCTGCTGCCCGCGGCTATGGTGCTGTTCGCCATCATGAATTATAATAAAAAAGTGCTGGTATTTGCCATTTTAGGCGCCATGTTTTTACTGGTACTTATTAATATACCTACAAGCAACCCCAATATTGTGCGCTTTCAAACCGCTTTCAGGCCTAATAACGACGACTCTTACAACCTGCGAAAATATAATCAGAAACGTATACAACCCTACATACAAACACACCCGTTTGGGGGTGGCTTAGGCGCTACAGGCACCTGGGGTAAGCGTTTCGCGCCCGGCTCGTACCTGGCTAACTTTCCGCCTGATAGTGGTTACATACGAGTGGCGGTTGAACTTGGCCCCATCGGTTTGATTATCTTCTGTACCATGGTTTTTACCATCCTCAGAAAAGGCATTAACTATTTTTACCGCATTCGCGATCCGGAACTGCGAACCTACTGCCTGGCCATGACGCTGGTGATCTTCGCTTACAACGTTGCTAACTTTCCGCAGGAGGCATTGGTGCAGTACCCGTCGAATATCCTGTTTTCGGTAGCGGCTGCGTTAATTACCGTTACTTACCGGCTTGACCGCGAGCAGAACCGCAATGCTGAACAAGCGGAGCCTGAACTTATAAAATACTGATACCATGAGCGCTATTGACAGCATACAAAACCGCGACATAGTAATTGTAGGGCAGCAACCCTGGGATGTTGAGATAGGCAGCAACTGCAAAAACCTGGCCCTTGAATTTAGTAAGCATAACCGGGTGCTGTATGTAAATTCGCCGCTCGACCGTATTACGCTTTACAAACAAAAGCATGATGCTAAGGTTCAAAAACGCATTGATGTTATTAATGGCAAAACCAACGGACTTGTAACCTTACAGGATAACCTGTGGAATTTATATCCTGATAAAATGATCGAATCCATCAACTGGGTTCGTGGTAATTTTGTATATGATGTTTTAAACAAGATCAATAATAAGCGCTTCGCGGCATCCATCAGCAAGGCTATAAAGCAACTGGGTTTTAAGGATGTCATCCTGTTTAATGATAACGACATGTTCAGGAGCTTTTACCTGAAGGAGCTATTGCAGCCCGATGTAAGCATCTATTACTCGCGAGATTATATGCTGTATGTTGATTACTGGAAACGCCACGGCGAACGTATTGAACCTTTGATTATAGCCAAAAGCGACCTTTGCGTAGCCAACTCCACTTACCTGGCAAGCTACTGCGGCAAATACAATAAAAATTCGTTTTACGTAGGGCAGGGCTGTGATCTGGAAATGTTTACCAACCAAACCGGCTTACCTGTTCCGGATGATCTGTCGGGAATCAGTAAGCCCATTATCGGTTACGTAGGCGCGTTACAAAGCATCAGGCTTGATATTGACCTGCTGGCCCATATAGCCACTACAAAACCTGAATGGAGCATTGTTTTGGTAGGCCCCGAGGATAATGAATTCCAGGCCAGCAATTTGCACGATATACCTAACATTCACTTTTTAGGTGCAAAGCCCGGCGATATGCTACCTGCCTATATCAACGCTTTTAATGTATGCCTTAACCCGCAAAAGGTTAATCAGGTTACAATTGGCAATTATCCCCGCAAAATTGACGAGTACCTGGCCATGGGTAAACCAACCGTTGCCACCCGTACCGAGGCCATGAGCGTTTTTGAGGAACACACCTATTTGTGCGATACCAAGGAAGATTATGTTAATGCCATCCAAAAAGGGTTGGACGAAGATTCACCCGAAAAACAGCAGGAGCGCGTAGCCTTTGCGTCAACCCATACCTGGGAGAATAATGTAAAGGCGATTTATAAAGCTATTATTACGGTTAAGGCCGGTAATTAATCCCGCTTGGTTTTAAAGGTTGCCAGGTCGTAATTATGTTTGATGTTACGGTAGATCATCCGGGCAAAGGTTATAAATGGATTGCTGCTCTGCCTGAAATCGCTGCGTGTCATGGTTGATGGTTCATCGTCAGGATTCACCTGGTCAAACAAACCCTTAAAGTCTTCATAAAATACGGCCTTCCCTTTATTTTTGAGGAATGAGATCGCCATTAAAAATTCTGTACGGTCGCCTTTCAGGCCCTCGGCATAACGCCCAAACTTACTGAAGAACGAGGTACGGCGCAGGTGTGGATGATCACTATAAACGTGAAATTTGCGATAACCCAACTTCCACACGCTGAACATCATCTCCGAAAATCCTTTACGCAGCGGTTTTAAGTATGGATACTTAAAGTAAGCGTAAAAGCGCGCCATATCCAGTTCAGGGCGCTCGTTTAACAGATCCAAAGCATCCTGTAAATGTTCGGCATAACCCGGAAACGGATCAAAATCTTCCTGGACATATAAGGTGTATGGTGTTTGCACGGCATCCTGCCCCTTGTTAATATTGTTACCCAGCCCACGGTTCTTTGGCGTGGTAATCAGCCTGAAATTATAGGTAATGGCCAGCTCACGCAACTTGTCCAGGTGCTCGGGGCGGCTGCCATCGTCAGACACCACAATGTCGGCAAAGTTGATGTTCTGGTTAGCAAAGGCCTGCAGCAGGCGCTGTAACGACTGGCTGCGGTTATAATGGGTTACAAGCAGGGTAATGGTATCAAACATGGTTTTTATACTTTCTTAAACAGCACATCATAGGTCCACCTCAGCAGCTTAAATTGCAGGTATACCGCCCTTGCTGCCAGGGCAAGCGGGTTTTTGCTTTCGCGCCATGAGGCACGGCCCATGGTGCTGGGCTCATCCGACGAGTTTTTTTGATAGAACAGATCGGTAAAACGGTCAAAAAATATGCCTTTGCCCTTATGCTGAATAAATGATAATGCCATGCGGTACTCTGTAATATCGCCCTTTATACCTTCGGGATAGCGCCCGAATTTTTGCAGAAAGGTGCTGCGGCGCAAATGCGGGTGATCGCTGTATACATAAAATTTGAGGTGGTTATTTTTAAATGGCGATGCCGAAAACCTCATCTCCGAAAAGCCTTTGTTATAAGGCTTGGTGTACGGATATTTAAAGTATGCGTAAAATCGGGCTATGTCAAGCTCCGGGTCGGTATTAAAAAATTGCAGGGCATCCTTAAAATGTGTGGCAAATATCTCCTTCGGTTCAAAATCCTCCTGAACATACAAGGTGTAAGGCGTTTGCACGGCATCCTGCCCTTTATTGATGTTGTTGCCCAGTCCCCGGTTTTTAGGGGTGGTTACCAGGCGATAGTTGTAGTCGGGCTGCATGGCTTCCAGTTTTTCAAGATGCTCGGGGCGGCTGCCATCGTCAGACACTACTATGTCGCCAAAAGTTATACCCTGCGCCCTGAAAGCGTTAAGCAATCTTTCGAGCGAGCGGCTGCGGTTATAGTGGGTAACCAGCAGGGTAACATCCTTAAAATGTAAATCAGGATCGGTCATACAATCTTTTACGCAATTTATACCGTATAAGGTTTAATATTGCTTTGTTTATTTTTTTAAGCTAATATGCAATAAAAACATGTTTTATCAATAGGTGTTTTATAAACGCTGTATAACAACTGTTCATGCTATCAAAACTACTGGCCTTAATTAAAAACAAGCATTTCCTGTCATTAGCGGGCAACATCATCATGTCCGGATTGGGTATGCTTACCACCGCCATTATTTACCGCTCGCTCACCCTTGCCGAGGTAGGTATATGGGTTATTTTTCAAACCACCATACTTTTTGTTGATACCTTCAGGTCAGGGTTTCTTACTACCGCTTTTATTAAATTTTATGCCGGTGCAACGCCCGAGCGCGCTGCCGAAGTGGTAGGCTCAACGTGGTATATCGCGCTGGGAATAACCGGTACATTGATATTGCTTAACCTGCCTGTGCTGTTTTTTATGCAGCATATTCAGGATGGCGGGTATATTTTATTTTTTAAATATTTTGGGTTAACATACATCCTGTCGTTACCCTGGTTTATAGCCAGTTGCGTATTACAGGGCGAGCAGCGGTTTGACAGGCTTTTGTACGTGCGCTTTGTTAACCAGGGCAGTTTTATACTGATAGTAGTACTGCTGCTGATATTTGGTAAAGCTACTTTGTTTACTGTATTGTATGCCTACCTGGCATCGCATGGGTTAACCAGCCTGTACACGCTGGTTATGCGCTGGACGAGGTTTAACACCATTGGCAAACGTACTAAAGAAACCACTGCCAGCATTTTTAACTTTGGTAAGTTCAGTGTGGGTACCACACTTAGCTCAAATATGTTCAGGCTGTCTGATGTGGCTATAATCAACCACTTTTTAGGTGCCGCGCCGGTGGCTATCTATAATCTCGGGCAAACATTAATGCAACTGGTAGAGATACCTTTGCGCAGTTTCGCGGCTACAGGTATGCCATCATTATCTGCGGCATACAACCAAAACAGCCGCAGCGAGGTGATCTACATCATGAAAAAATATATAGGCCTGATCACCGTAGTGCTTATACCCGCTGCTATTGTTGCCGTTTTACTTGCCGATGTGCCTATTTATATGATAGGCGGCGGTAAATATGTAGGTACCGAGGCTGCTAACGTGTTCCGTTTGTTCATGACGTTCGCGCTGCTTTACCCGGCCGACCGTTTCTTTGCCCTCACGCTTGATGTTATACACAAACCTAAAGTAAACTTTTATAAAGTGCTGGTAATGCTTGCCGCCAACATTGTATTTGATGTTCTTGGCGTAGTGCTGTTAAAAAGCATATACGGCATAGCCATAGCAACCGTTGTACCAACGCTGATAGCCGTGGTGGTGGGTTATGTGGCCCTGAACCGCTACCATAAATTCCCGTTTTTAAGTGTATACGCTTTAGGTTTTTCGGAAGCGAAGATATATTGGGGACAGATAAGGCAAAAACTGAAATTTTAATTTACCACAACCACCATGTTCTTTTTCCTTCGCGGCGGGTGCTCAGGTTAAAGCGCATTTCAATGTGCTTAAAAGTCCATCGCGATAGCCAGAATATAATAAGGTAGTTGAGTACAAATAAATAGGCATATGCCGACGGCGGCAGTTTTAACACCCTGATAAAGGCTATGTTGAATAAGCTCAGTATCAGTGTATGTATCATATAAATAGAGTAGGAGAGCTTGCCTGTTTCGTGCAATATGCGGGGCTTTTTTAACATAGCCGACAGCCATCCCTTTTCAAAAGCGAAGATGAGGATAGTGACAAAGAACAGCAGCTCAAAAACATAACCATACTGTTTAAAAATATCGCCATGCCAAACAAAGGCAAAAGTTATGGCAAGTGCCGCTATCTCTAAAAAACTGAATAACGCGTTAGGTAATGGCCGCAGCCAGGTTTTTAAATAATTATAAGCGTTAAAGCAAAGTACACCGGTAAAAAAGCCTGCAATGCCGCGTAAAAAGCCATAGTTAAAGGTGTAAGTAAGCTCGGTACTTTGGGTAAGATAAAACAACAGGCCAAAGGCTGTTACCACTATAAGTATATAAACCACATTGCGGGCGGCAAACAACTTGCTTTTGTTGATGAACAGCATGGTTAACCCGAAAACCAGGTAAGCTATCATTTCGGCACTGATGGACCAGCTTGCAATGTTCCAGCTTACATCATTAACTCCCGGCATTTTTACTGAATTGAGCAAAAACAGGTTAGTGAAAAATGTAGTGGTGTTATTGGCCGCGTTATCAATTTTGTTAACCTGCACGTACTGCGCTGCAAAGTGTTTGGATAGTTCAATGCCTACAAACAGTAGCAGCACTATTAAATGTAAAGGGTACAGCCTGAAAAAGCGCTTTTTAAAGAACCTGCCAAGCTGTTCGCCGCTTTCAATATATTGGTAGCTATAGCTGATCACAAAACCGCTCAGCACAAAAAAGAAATCAACAAACAAATCGGCATTGTATACAAAGTTGTTGTTGATCACCGGCGTGGCCGAAAAAGCGCTCATGTGAAATAAAACAACCAGGCTTGAGAATAAACCCCTGAAAATGTCTAAAACCTCAAACCTTTCTTTCATTATCTGTTCAGTTAGTGATGTGTAAATCTATATTAAATTTAAAGTAGTACGAAACGTATCATAAAATGGTTATGTTACGTAAAAATTATACATGAAGCTTGCCCATTTAATACTTGCTCATAACAAGCCTGAGCAACTGGCGCGCCTGGTGGCGGGCCTTGCCCACCCGGATGCTGATTTTTATATACATATTGATGCGAAAACGGATATAGGGCCATTTGAGCAGTTAAAAAAGTTAGCCAACATATATTTTATTGCTGATAGGGTTGCCGTTTACTGGGGGGCTTTTAATATAGTGCAGGCTACTATTAACGGTTTTAAGGAAATTGTTAATAGCGGTAAAGGATACGCTTATATTAATTTACTGAGCGGGGCCGACTATCCTATACTGCCTGCGGATACATTACACTCCTTTTTAAATGATAACCCCGGCAGGGCATTTATGAATGCGCTTGTTGCCGAAACCCATTGGCTGGAAGCATTGCCCAGGGTGCAGCAATATCATCTTAATAACTATCGTTTTCCGCTTAAATACAAAGTACAGCAGTTAATGAACAAGGTATTGCCTCCGCGTAAAATGCCTGATAATATGGTATTGGTTGGCCGTTCGCAATGGTTTACCATAAGTATTGAATGTTTACGGTATATTATTAATTACTGGGATAACCATCCGGCGTTTCGCAGGTTTATGAAATTTACCTGGGCGCCCGATGAATTTGTTTTTCAAACGATATTATACAATTCGCCGTTGCGCAACAATATGGTTAATGATGATCTTCGCCTCATCGATTGGTCGGCAGGGGGAGTGAGCCCTAAAATACTTACCATGCACGATACCGAAATGATAAAAACATCGGGCAAATATTTTGCACGCAAATTTGATACGGATAAAGATGCCGCCGTATTAAGGTATATAGACGAGCATTTGCTTAAAGTAAAGGGTTAATTAGCAGGCAGGTTTATTTTTGCTGTAAAAAGGTTCAGTTTGTTTTCATCATCATAATGGTATATAAAATCATCAGCACATTTGGTGATGATGAGCAATCCAAAATGCTCTGTGAGGTTCTCAATATCCGGTAGTTCATCATCAGTGCATTCTTCAATAGCAAAACTTACGTTATACTCATCGTGGTAATTGGCAAAAAGGCGGCACATAATATCATAGCTTATTTGTTTTTTGCCGTTGCACAAACCTGGTTTGCCAAACTTTACAGGCGGGCCGCTATCGTATTTTTGAATGATGAGCTTATCGCTGTCAATATCAACCACCAGGTTTACGGTATGTGCGTGCGAGTGCTTAAAGCTGTTGGTAAGCAACTCCGTGGCTATTGATTTAACTTTAAAAAAAACCTCATAGTTTTCAATTAACGATGCCCCGGTACACTCCTCAACATAAGCCAGCACTTGTTTAAGTGATGGCGTTAATACCGACTTGTCGTTTAAAAAAATAAACTCTTTATGTGTGGTTCTTATACGCATGTTATCCTGCGGTGGCTTCGTTTAGGTTTTTGTATATTTTAAATACTTTATCAAGCCTGATGAGGGTGAACAGGTTATGAATATCAGGCCTTAAACCGGTAAGCAATATATCGGTTTTAATGGCGATAGCGTGCTTTAATGATGATACCAGCGCCCCCAGAAATGAACTATCCATATACCCTATGCTGCTCATATCAAGTATGGTTTTTTTATGGTACTGATCAAGTATGGCAATAAGTTCGGCCTTAAATTTTTCAGAATTATTAAGGTTGGCTTCGTTTATTGTTGTTTTTAAGGCTATGTAGCCTTCGGTATCAGTTTCAATGCTGATCATCATGTTTTTATAATATTTATAATGCTCTGGTCATCAACTACAATGTCAGGGCTCAGGTTAAATAGTCGTTTCTTAATTTCGTCAAAATTGATGCCTTGGGCAAGTAATCCGGCAAGTTTTTGTTTAAAACCTTCATAATCGGTTTTAACACCGGCTTCATGGGCCATATCTATCATCCCATCAGTAAAAATAAAAAGTTGGTCGTTTTTGTTTAAAACTATTTTTTGTTCGGTATAAGCTACATCGGCAAACATGCCAAGCAGCAAACCATCGGTGCTTACCTGTTCAAGTATCGCATCATGGGCTTTGTAATGCAGCAGTGGCAAATCACCCGCCCCCGCATAATTAACAATGCCTGTTTCAGTATCTATCAATATTAGCGACAGGCTGGAGAGTATATCCTGCAGCACATCGTCAAGGCAAATAATGCTGTTTACTTTTTGCAGTATGTTGGCCGGCGAAAACTCATTGCTCAGCGTGGCAAAACGCACAGCCGAGCGTACATAACTAAGATACCCGAAAGTAAAATACCAGGCCATCCATTTTTTACCCATAATATCGCCAAGTACTATAAAGGTAAAGCGCTGGTTAACCTGTATAAAATCAATAAAATCGCCACCCGGAACATCATGGTAGGCATGATGCCAGAAATCCACGCTGATTCCGTTTATTTGCGGCGTTTTTTGCGGTATCGATTTTATATTGAGCGCCTTGGCCGCGTTTTGAACTTCGAGTGTTGAAAGCTCGCGCTGCTTGTTTACCGTAAGCAGTATATTGTTAAGCTTGGATATGATAACGTTGATAGGCGTATCCTTAATTATAAAGTCAATGGCCTGCAGGTCAAGCCCCTGTTCAATGGTTTCCTTATCGCTAAGCGATGTCAGGAACACAAAGGGTATATCTTTAAGGCCATCCAGCTTCATCAGGCTTTGCCTGAATTCAATACCGTTCATGCCGGGCATCTCATAGTCAGACAGGATGATATCGGGCACGTTTAACCGTAACTTTTCAATAGCCTGCGCTGCAGAATAAGCTGTGTAGCATTCCCATCCCGTTTTTTTGAACGCCTGAACCATGATGTTCAAAAAAAGCAGGTTATCGTCAACCAGTAATATCTTATTTTCTTTAGCCGGCATTATTGCTTGGGGTTGACAGGAGATTTAAACAACGATTTGATGAACAAATATATGCCCGAAAGTACAATTAATGATGATATAAGATCCATCACCGTAATACCATCATTCGGGTTAAAGAAAAAAATGGTGTATATCTCAAAGTCAGGCGGGGCGGGCATCACTATCATGGCCAGGCCAAGGGTGATGAGTACCAGGCTGATGATCATTAATACAATGTTGGCTCCCTTTTCTGCCCGTATGTATTTTTTTGAGGCTTCGCTGTCAAACTGGTGCGATGACAGCAGGATGCTGAATTCATCCAGTAGGTCATCCCGCGAGGCGTTGTCAGTATCTATCTGCCGCAGCGCCTCAATGCCTTCGCTCTCCTGTGCCGAGTTTTCAATAGCATGGTTAAGCCGCTGCTGTATGTTACGCGCTTTGTCACTATCAATATTAGTTTCGGCGAGCAGAGCTATCAGTTCATCCAGTTTTTGGTTGATGGCCTGCTCGTCGCCCGTGTTGCCGGGGCCTTCATTTATATTATTAGTTTTGTCGCTCAATTTAAATTGATAATTTCAACAACACATTACTTGTAAAACCGTACAAAGGTTATAATTTGAATGAAACGCGTATCTATAATAACAGTCAATTATAATCAAAGTTTGGTTACTGAGGCCCTGCTTGCTTCTATTAAATCAACCAATAATTATCCCGCTATTGAGGTAATAGTTGTTGACAATGGCAGCGCGGTAAACAGCATACCCGACTGGACGGTTAAGTATCCCGACGTACGCTTTATACGTTCTGACAAAAATTTAGGTTTTGCCGGAGGTAATAATATTGGTATTGCCGCCGCAAACGGTGATTATTTGTTTTTGGTGAACAATGATACCGAGTTTACCCCGGGCCTTGTTGAAACATTGGTTAAAACGCTGAATGATAATGCCGGGGTAGGTATGGTATCACCTAAGATACGCTACTTTGACCAGCCTGATACCTTGCAGTATATGGGCTTTACCGCGATGAACTATTACACCGCACGTAACAATTCAATAGGGCAGTTTGAGGTTGATAAGGGGCAGTATGATGATTTAACAGGCCCAACCGGCTATGCTCATGGTGCCGCCATGATGCTTCGCCGAGAATGTATTGATAAGGCCGGCCTAATGGCCGACCACTTTTTTTTGTATTACGAGGAGTTGGACTGGTGCGACCGTATAAAACGCGCCGGTTACGAGATATGGCTGAATACCGCGGCGCTTATTTATCATAAAGAGTCGGTTTCGGTAGGGCGGGTAAGCGCGTTAAAGGAGTATTTTATGAACCGTAACCGCATCCTGTTTATTCGCCGTAACGCGCCGTTTACAGCACGCCTGGTGTTTTATGTGTTTTTTTTGTTGGTGGTAACGCCGCGTAACATCATCAGGTATGTTAAAACCGGCAATACCGAATTTATAAAATGGCTGTTTAAGGCCATTTGGTGGAACATCACCCAAAGTAAAAACAGCGCTTATTTAGGTTACCCTTTAAAATAGTATAATGATAATTGCTTTTTGGCTGAGCCTTTTTATTGTTTTTTACGCCTTTGTGGGCTATGGTATAGTACTGTTTATACTCATCAAGATAAAGCGTGCCATAAAAGGCAGGCCTGTATTGCCCGGCGCGGTTAACCTGCCTACCTGTACCCTGGTAGTGGCTGCTTATAACGAAGAACGTTTTATTGCCGAGAAGATACAGAACAGCCTTGAACTGAATTATCCCGAAGGCAAACTGCAATTTATTTTTGTTACTGATGGGTCTACAGATGATACGGCTGCCATTGTTTCAACATTTTCACAAGTAAAGCTGATGCACAGGGATGGGCGCAGCGGTAAAATAGCCGCCGTACACCGCGCCATGACGGAGGTAACTACCGATGTAGTGGTATTTACCGATGCCAATACCTTTTTAAATAAGGATGCCATTGTAAATATATGCCGCCATTATGCCGACAAAAAAGTAGGCGCGGTAGCAGGTGAAAAGCGGGTGCATATTGATGAAACCGCTGACGCTACGGCAGGAGAAGGCTTTTACTGGAAATATGAATCAAAGCTAAAAACCTGGGATTCTGAACTGTATTCAGTTGTTGGAGCGGCAGGCGAGCTATTCAGCATTCGCCGCGAACTGTACGCGCCGGTACAGCCCGATACCATTCTGGATGATTTTATGATCTCGCTGCTGGTTACCATTGATGGTTACCGGGTGATTTACGAGCCGGATGCTTACGCTACCGAAACCGCATCGCAAAACGTGGGTGAGGAGCTAAAACGCAAGATCAGGATAGCGGCGGGGGGCATACAATCCATATTAAGGCTAAAGTCGTTGTTAAACCCGTTTCGTAATTTTGTGTTAAGCTTTCAGTACATCAGTCACCGTGTATTGCGGTGGACGGTGGTGCCATTTTTAATGATATTGGCATTGGTTTTAAATATAGCTATTGTAGCCAACGGCATTCATGGTATATACCTTTTGATGCTGATAGCGCAGGTTGGTTTTTACGGCATGTCGCTATTAGGCTGGATACTTGAGGCCCGTGAGATCAAGGTGAAAATATTTTTCATCCCCTACTATTTTTGTATGATGAACTATGCCGTAATACGGGGGATATTCAGGTATTCGGCAGGTAAGCAAAGCGCCATTTGGGAGAAAGCGAAGAGGCAATGATTGGAGATTAGTGGTTGGTGATTAGTAATTGGTAAAAAAGTAAATCAACCGAGAAATACTAACTACTAACTATTCACCATTTGCTAACTAACTAATCTCTAACCACTAATCACTTAAAAACATGTCCTTAAAAGATAAAATAAAACATAACCCTAAGCTAAAAAAGCTAATACACTGGATGCTGATCCCGACAGGTGAAGCCCGGCCGCGGCTTTGGGTAAAGTGGTTTGTAAATCCATTCATCCATAAAAGGGGCAAGGGCTCAAAGGTGCGTAGCCGTACCCGTATGGATGTGTTGCCATTCAACCGGTTTCAGCTTGGCGCTAACTCAACCATTGAGGATTTTTGTACCGTTAACAATGGTGTGGGTGATGTGCTGATAGGCGATAATTCACTGATCGGTATGGGCAATGTTATAATTGGCCCTGTAACAATAGGTAACAACGTTATTTTTGCTCAAAACATAGTAGCCAGCGGCCTTAATCACGAATATCGTGATGTTAGCCAACCCATACATGCCCAAAAAATACTGGTAGCACCCATAGTGGTTGAGGATGATTGCTGGATAGCGGCTAACTCCGTAATTACATCAGGTGTAACCATCGGCAAACACAGTGTAATAGCCGCCGGAGCTGTGGTCACCAAAGATATTCCACCATACTCAGTAGCTGTAGGCAACCCGGCTAAGGTAATTAAGCGGTTTGATTTTGAGGTGAATGATTGGGTGAGAGTATAAGATAAAAGGATAGTTTCATTACCTGTCCTAAATTTCTTTTGAGCGATCAAAAGAAACAAAACTTAGCGTTAGCGATCTCACGAGCTCAACTAAAAACAAAATAACAGCGAATAAATCGCCGGCTTTTTAATTTTATATTTAAGGTAGTGCATCCACCTGGTATCCGAAATTAAGAGGCCGAATTGTAGGTTATGATTGGCTTGTAATATTGTATGAAGCGTAATATTAATTCCCTCCTTGGGGAGGGCAGGGAGGGGTTCGCAAACTATTCAATCAACTTCATAGAGATAAAGTTATTTATAAGTTGCTTCATTAAAAAACATCTGCACGTATTTAAATAGCGGCAGATTTCTCCTCGTACCTCGTTCGAAATGACAATGATTATAACTTATGATGGTCGCATTTTTTTAAAGTCCTCCCCACAAGGGAGGATTTAGAAGGGGTGTTACACCTGCTCTTTTTGCAACAGCGCCGGGATGGTTTTTAATATCACTCGGGCATCGTTCCAAAAGCTGTGGTTTTCGGCGTAATAGTTGTCGAGCATCAGGCGTTCTTCTTCACTCATTTCGGCTTTGCCGCGTTTTTCAACCTGCCACAGGCCGGTAATGCCGGCAGGGGCTGCAAAACGCAGAGCGTATTTGTCGGTAGTTAATTTTTCAGCTTCGTACAATGGCAGCGGGCGGTTGCCTACAATGCTCATGTCGCCTCTTATAACATTCCACAATTGCGGCAGTTCGTCAATACTGGTATTGCGTATAAAGTTGCCTATTTTGGTAATACGCGGGTCGTTCTTGATCTTAAAGAAGGCTGAATCACCGGCCTCGCGTTTTGAGCTGATGTATTGTTTTTCGCACCATGTTACCTTATCGGCATGCAGCGGAAACTGGCACCTGCCGTAAGCGGTACATTCGGCACATAAAAAGTTAGTATTATCGCTTGCCGATTTTTCCTGTTTGCTTTGCGCGTCAATAGTGTATTGGTTAAGGTGTTTAAGATCCTTAATGCGCTGGTCGGCATTAACATACATCGACCTGAACTTATAAAACTTGAATACGTTATAACCCGTACCTACGCGCAGCGAATAATAAAACGCAGGCCCGCGCGACTCAAGCTTGATAGCCAGGTAAATAATCAAAAAGAATGGCGATAGCACCAGCAGTACGCCACCGGCAAAAAGTATATCAAAAATACGCTTGCCCAGCGGTGTTTTTTTAGGGGCAGGGGCCTTTTTAACCAGGTTGGTTTTAAGCTTGCTCCATTGCGAAAGCGTAAAGTTAACACGCGATTCAATATTTTCACCAACAAGGGGCTGCCAGAATACATCAACCACGCCTGATTCAAGGGCCAGTTTACGCAGGTTGGCGCTAAGGTGGTTAACCACTAAAAAGAAAGGAGGGGCATCTTTCCTTGTTTTTTTAATGGCTTCAATTAATTGTACACCGCCCGGTGCCAGTATTTCGCTTTGCGAAATTACGGCCGTAATATTAGTGCCTTTTTCCAGGGCATCGATCAACGCGTCGTTATCATCATAACATACCACATCTTTTACCGGCAGGTTCAAGCCTTTAAAAAAATCAGTAGTATGGTTGTTGCAGTTAACAAGTGCAATTATACCTGTGTTGCCTGGTGTGTTAATGTCTGACATAAATAAATACCTTGTTACAATCTTACTTATAGCGGTCTTTCTACACGCCTTAATACAACCCTTATACGTGCGGCAAGCTCGGCAGGGTTAAAAGGTTTTACAACAAAATCATCGGCACCGCTGTCAAGGCACTTAATACGTTTTTCTGAACTTTCTTCGCCTGAGAGGATGATGATGGGTATCGATTTAAAGAAATCGCTCGCTTTAACCTGCTCAATTAACTGCAGGCCCGTTATCTCGGGAGTATTATAGTCGGATAATATCAGGTCGGGTATGTTACCGTTTTGCAAAAAGGCAAGCGCGTGCATACCATTATCGCTTATTTCAACCTCGTAAGTAGCGCTCAAAAACTCATTCAGAATGATCTGCATATACGGATCATCCTCAACAACAAGTATTTTAATTTTATTAGTATCAGTAAATGCCATAGGCTATCGCTTGTTTATGATTTTTTATAAAAATATCCAACGTTTAGATATCTGCCAATTAAACTTACATTTATTTTATATGTAACATTATTACGTAAAACACAGTATATAGGTTGGTGCCGTATTATAATAAATTATTGTTTACTATTTTATACGGAATTAACACCGCTGGTTTTATTGTGATAACTTAAATAGTAACTTCGCTTAACGCTATTTTGTTGGTTAATGAATGTATCGCACTTTTTTTTTAATGCTGAGCAACTTGGCCGGTTGTTTCCTTATTACATATTGATAAGCAATCCTGAACTTGAAGTAGATGGTTACGGTGCTGCGCTCAGCAATATGATAAGCCTGCAAGTGCATGATAGCTTTGCCCACACTTTTCGTATAGCCGATAAAGATGATGCTTTAAGCAGTAATTACCTTTCGGTGCTTATTGGGCGTGCCATAACGCTGGTGCCCATAAACAATAAGGGAATACATATACATGGCCAGCTTGAATATTTAAAATCAACCGATCAGTACCTTTTTGCCGGTAATGCCATAACCGGTACCGAGGCCACGAGCAACCTTGCAGATACGGCGCTTAAAGGCAAGCTTGATTTTTATTTTGATGTACTTAACGAAGTGCCTGCCGAGGTGGTGGTTTTTGATACCGAACACCGGTATATATTCATAAACCAGGCCGCTATACGTGATACAGCCCTGCGCGAACGGATGATAGGCCTGAAGGATGAGGATTTTTGCTGGCTTACCAACAGGCCCGAAAGCCTTGCACGTGAACGACGCGCGCATTTTAATGAAGTTATGCAAACCCGCAAGCTTAAAACATGGGAAGAAACCATTGTAAACAGGCACGGAGAAGAGTTGTATAAATTGAGGCACATGTACCCAGTGCTTGACCACAACAGGCAGGTTAAGTTTGTGGTGGGTTACAGCATTGATATTACCGACCGTAAACGTGCTGAAGACCAGTTGCAGATAAGCGAACACAAATACCGCGAACAATATAACCTGAGCCCGGCACTTATATATACCCATAATTTACAGGGTCATGTATTATCGGTTAACCCTGCTATAACCGACACATTGGGCTATACCGGGGCAGAAGTTACCGGTAAGGCCATCAGTGCGCTATTGCCTAAATATGATGAGCGAAGGCTATCCAGAATGTACCTGGAGAAACTAAAGGCTGATGGCCATGCCAGGGGGATATTTAAAACGGTGCATCGTAACGGTAAGGATGTGGTATATATGTTTTACCAGAGCTATGTGGCCGGTGCCGGTAGTAATGATCCATATATCATCGGTTTTTCGCATGATATAACGGATCGGATAAACATTGAAAAACAATTGCGCGATGCTAAGGTAACCACCGAACATGCCGCCAAGGCCAAAGAAATATTTTTAGCCAACGTAAGCCACGAGATACGTACACCAATGAATGGTATACTCGGGGTAAATAAATTATTGGCCAAAACGCAACTTACCGAGCAGCAGCAGGGCTATACCAAGCTGATCGCCGAGTCGGCAGATAATTTGCTGGCCATTGTAAATGATCTGCTCGATCTTGAAAAAATAACATCTAACAATCTTGAGTTAGAAAGCCGTGCCTTCAATATCAGCAATAAGCTTGTACGTACACTTCAGCTTTTTCAGCTCAAGGCCAGGCAAAAAAACATCGATCTGGTACTCAAAAACCGTTTGCCGGAAGAGTTTATTGTATTAGGCGACGAATCGCGCTTCGCGCAAATACTGTCAAACCTGCTTAGTAATGCCATTAAATTTACCAAAACCGGTAGCGTAACGGTATCAACAGCGCTGTTGTATAATGCAAATGATAAGGTGCTGCTTGAATTTTCGGTTGCTGATACCGGTATTGGTATTAGCGACGAGCACCTGCAATATATATTTGATCCGTTTATGCGGCCTTCAACTAACCTGGCAAGGCAGCAAAGCGGCACAGGCATGGGGCTGGCCATTGTTAAAAGCCTTGTTGAGCTACAGGGCGGGCACCTTAAAGTAAACAGCAAAATTAACGCAGGTACTGAATTTGTATTCAGCGTTACGCTTAAAAAGGGAATGGCTTACGCGCAGCGCTACAACGGCAGCGATAATAATCAACTTGATCCTGACAGGTTGAAAGGCAAACAGATATTGGTGGCAGAGGATGTGGAACTGAACCTGTTTTTGGTGAAAACGTTGCTTGAAAGCTGGGGCTGTGTGGTTGATGTGGCCGAGGATGGTGTAAAGGCGCTTCAAAAAGCCGCGAATACTTATTACGACCTTATTTTGATGGATATACAAATGCCGGAGATGGATGGCCTTACCGCCACACGCCACATCAGGCATTTGGATAATGCCTTGTACAGTAACGTGCCTATAATTGCCCTTACTGCCAACGCCCTTAAAGGCGACAGCAAATATTATATTGACGCC
Source organism: Mucilaginibacter sp. UR6-1 (assembly GCF_020880975.1). Lineage (GTDB taxonomy): Bacteria > Bacteroidota > Bacteroidia > Sphingobacteriales > Sphingobacteriaceae > Mucilaginibacter. Next base: position 127,138 of record NZ_JAJIWP010000001.1, read on the forward strand.
GGCATGAACGATTGTGTTACCAAGCCATACTCTGAAGAATATTTATACGAAAAGATAGTTGAAGCGATAGGCAAAAGCAAGGACCGCAGCAGTACAGTTGATACCGCTGAAAATGGTGTTATACCCCAGGCCGATCAAGAACCGGCCATTGTAGAGCGCGAAGATACACCATCGCCAACAAATTGTGTTATTGAAGAAATTACCCCTGTTATAAATACCCCGCAACCTATGGATACCAGTATTAAGCTATACGATTTGTCGATAATTGACAGTATAAGCAAAGGCAACCAGGCCTTTAATAACAAAATGATCAAGATGTTTTGTGATATAACTGCGCAGGATATGAGCAAAATGAAGGATGTTGCCGCCGCGCAGGATTGGCAAACGGTGTCATCATTGGCACACAAGCTTAAATCAACCGTAGGCAATATGGGGGTTGAGGTATTGAAAGATCCTATTCGCGAGCTTGAAAAAAACACGGCCGCCGACCCGAACGCCACCATTGCCGAACTGGAAAGCAAGCTTGAACAGGTGAGGGGGCAGCTAAAGGCCGATTACCCGGATGCTTTTCAATAAGATGTAAAGTTATTTGATGTTTAAAACGCGTTTAAGGCGTTTCCAGGTACCTTTCCACAGGCCGCCGTCAATTTGTATGCGGCGGTCAGTGGTCCAAACAATAGCGTTTGAGCTTGATACACGGTGCATTTTGCCAAAGCCTTTACCTGTAAGCTTTAAGGCAAGGTAACCATCCTCATTAGTGCCCGGCGGGTGGTTAAAACCGTCAACCTGCAGGCCCTGCTCTTTACGAAAGCCGGAGTTAAATCCGTAAACATTTACAGCCTCGCTTTTAAACTTGCTGTTGTAAAAACGGGTAAGCTCGGCAAACCATTCGTAAAAATAATAGGTAAAGCGCCCCGTGCTGCCAATAGGGATAAATGAAAATATACCGTAGGTAATGGCCACATTATTACTGTTTACCAGCGGCTTTATCATTTCTTCTATCCAGTCTTTAGGATAAATGGTATCAGCATCAGCGTTAAGTATATACTTGCCGCGCGCCTGGGCCAAACCGCAATTACGGGCAGGTGTAATACCCTGGGTAGTTTCCAGTACGTAATTTACGCCACAATGTTTTATCAGTTGCTCGGTAGCATCTTTTGAGTTGTTGTTCACCACCACAATTTCAACAGGCCATTGGGTTATGTTGCTGCATAAAGATGCAAGGGTTTGTACAATGTTCTCTTCCTCATTATAGGCCGGCATAACAACCGAGATCAGTGGTTCAGCATCTTTTGAGAGCTTTTTGTAAGCAGCACGAATGCGCTCAAAGTTTGCAGCCGAATGATCTTTTGTAAGATATTGTTTAATGTATGCAGGTATATAGATGGGTCTCATTGCCAAAGTAGGGTGCTTTATTTATGAATATAGGTTTTTATACGTTTGTTTTTAAAAATAGATACATCAGGCTATGGCGCTGTAATAAACCCATAAAATAAACAGTACCTGCAACGGCACCCTCAACCACAGGTAATTTGTTCCGCTTCACGTAATTAGTGCCTTTTGGGTAATCAATATGTTTAATGGCGGCATAAATATTGGCGGGCAGCATCAGTACAAAATATAATGAGCGCTATGCACGTAGCCCTTGCAAATCTAACAGTTTAGTATTCTGTGAAAACCTCATCCGGGTAGCACCACAGCCAGCGCTCGCCCGGCTCGGCCGAGGCTATTACCGGGTGCTGCGAACGGTGGTAATGCTTGGTCATGTGTTTGCGGGGCGATGCATCACAGCATAATGTAACGCCGCAGGTTTGGCAGGTGCGCAGGTGTACCCAGGTGCCATCGTTTTTAATACACTCCTCGCAAACGTAATTATCACCAATGGTAACCTCGGTAATGGCGCCTATGTGCGCACAGGTTGGTTGTTCCATATGTTAATGCTGTTAAAGTTAAACTTCGGCCAGGTATTTATGTACAAAACTGATGGCCATTGAGCCTTCGCCCACGGCGGATGCCACGCGGTTCATGGCCCCGGCACGTACATCGCCCGCGGCAAAAATACCCGGTGTGCTGGTTTCAAGCATGTAAGGGTCGCGGGTCATTTTCCATATCTTGCCAAAACCATCGTAACGGTTTAGCTCGCGGCCGGTTTCAACAAAGCCTTTGTTATCCTTAATAATATTGGTACCCAACCATTCGGTATAGGGTTTGGCACCTATAAATATATATAGCGCGTCGGCATCAACAACTTCGCTTTCACCGGTTTGCAGGTGGGTAATGGTAAGCTCGCGCAGCTTATCGTCACCTTTAGCCTCGGTTATTTCGCTGCAGGCCTTCAGGCATATGTTGGGTACACCGTTGATCTGCTCAATAAGGTAGGCCGACATGGTTGACGACAAATCTTCCCTGCGGATGATGATGCACACCTGTTTAGCGAATTTTGACAGGTACATGGCCGCCTGCCCGGCCGAGTTGCCGCCGCCTACTATATACACCTGCTTATCGCGGCAGGAGAGGGCCTCGGTATTGGCCGCGCCATAGTAAATGCCCGCGCCGGTAAAGCTGTTTATACCCTTGGTGTCAAGCTTGCGGTAATCAACGCCGGTGGTAATAATTATGGCCTTGGCATTTATCTCGGTTTCATCATTCAGTATAATGGCCTTGTAACCATCCTTTACGCGTATCTCCTTAACGGTTTGGGGCGATAAAAATTCGGTACCAAAGCGGGTTGCCTGTGTAACGGCACGGCGGGTAAGGTCTGAGCCGCTCAACCCGCTCGGAAAGCCCAGGTAGTTTTCGATACGTGAGCTGGTACCAGCCTGTCCGCCTGGTGCATGGCGTTCAATAAGTAAGGTTTTTAACCCCTCGGATGCACCGTAAACAGAAGCGGCCAGTCCGGCCGGGCCGGCGCCAACAATGGCAACATCATAAACATTATTGCTTACCCTCGGGTTAAGGCCAATTTTTGAGGCTACATCAATTATGCTTGGTTTTTTAATCACCTCGCCATCCTCAAATATCAGCACCGGGAAATCCTTGGGTTGCAGGTTGTTTACGCTGCACAGGCGGGTGCCCTCCTCATCGGCCATATCAATCCATTGGTAAGGTACCAGGTTGCCGGCCAAAAACTCCTTTACCTCGTGGCTTTGCGGCGAAAACTGGTAGCCTAAAACCTTTATGCCTTTAAAATCAGGGCGATAGCCGCCCTGCCAGTCATCCAGCAGATCATCAATTATAGGGTACAGCTTTTCTTCAGGCGGGTCCCATGGTTTGGTGAGGTAGTAATCCAGCTTTACATCGTTGATGGCCTTTATGGCGGCATCAGTATCAGAGTAAGCAGTTAGCAGTACCCGTTTAGCTTCAGGAAAGAAAACCATAGCCTTGGTTAAAAAATCAACACCCTGCATTTCGGGCATGCGTTGATCTGATATAAAGGCGGCAACAACCTCACCTTTGTTTTTTAATTCAAGCAGGCTGCTTAATGCCTCATTGGCTGATGATGTGCTTAGTATGCGGTAGTCCTGACGGTATTTGTTACGCAGGTCGCGGTTTATGGCCCGCAATACCTGCGGGTCGTCGTCAATTAAAAATATTATTGGCTGATCCATTGATGGTTATAGTGCTGGTAGATTGGTGATTTATAAAAAAATGTTATTCCTGGTTTAAAGGCAGGCAAACCTCAAACTCCGTTTCGCCGGGTTTTGATTTAACCTTTACCGTACCATTGTGCTGCTGAATAATGCGGTTAACCACATCAAGCCCCATGCCCGTGCCTTTGCCCATAGCTTTAGTTGTAAAAAAAGGATCGAATATGCGGCTGCGTATCTCCTCCGGAATACCCGGGCCGCTATCGGTAATTTTTACCTGCAAAAATGCACCGTCTCTGCGGGTGCTTATCTTGAGTACGTTGCCGTTATTGCTCTCCATGGCATCAAGGGCATTATCTATCAGGTTGGTCCAAACCTGGTTCAGATCGCCGGGCCGCGCGTTTATTTTAGGCAGGTCATCGGCAAAGCTTTTTTCAAGATGTATGTTATTCTTTTTGATCTTATAGATCATCATTTTTAAAGTACTGATGATGCCTTCTTTTATATCCACTGGTTGCTTGTCTGCCGCCATGTCCATGTGGGTAAAGTTTTTTACCGAGGTTACCAGCTCGCTGATACGGCGCGATGCTTCCTCAATATCGGTAACCAGTTTGTCGGTCATCAGGGTATTATTTATCCAAACCAATACGGGCGATACACAATCAACTGCTACCTGGTCCCTTAACTTGTCGAGGTCGGCAACGGTAAAGCCAACATCAACCAAAGTTTCGGCCATTTCGTAGCTGTTCACCTCATGGTCTTCAAGCCAGTCCATTATCTCATCCTCTTTGGCTGATTTTTCGAGCATGCTCAGCACCGGTTTATCCGGCCGGTTAATAATCTCCTGTATAAACACGTTGATAGGGTCAACTTCGCTCATTTTTAATTTAATGGCGGCTATTTCCTTAAAAATATGCGGGTGTTGTTTAAGCTGATCCTTTAATGCCGATGTATTGCGTACAATGGCCGCCGCGGGGTTATTGAGCTCATGCGCCAAGCCTGCCGAGAGCTTGCCCAGGGCCATCATCTTTTCGTTTTGCTGTTGCAATGCTGTAAAATCACGCACCCGGTTGGTCATGATGTGTACCAGCGCTTCAGTAAGTTCGTAATGTAATTTAATGGCTTCCTGCATTTTTTCAGCCGGGCACATCAACGCAGTCATCTTTTTTACGCACTCACCGTACCCTATTACTTTTTTACCTCGCGAGTAGGGTAGGTAACCGGTAATTGATCCTTCGGAAAGCATAGCAACCTCGCGTATGCTGCCACCCTGCACCATGCAAACACGGAAACTGCCCTGTAAAATAATAAGCGTAAAATTTAAAGGCGAACCAGCCTCAAACAAACGGTCGCCGGGCTCAAATTCTTCAACATGGCTTTGATCTATAAGCCACTGCAACTGCTCATCAGGCACATTTTGCAGGTTTTCGTTGTGTTTAAGCAGGTCAACAGTTATAGTATGCATAGGTAGTGTTTTACGTAAGTAAAAGTAATGCACATTTTTTACAAATGCGTTATACAAAACACTACAAATAATGTATAAACATTAATAACCCTGAGCATATGATACCAGCTACCAGGATGGTAAGTTTGATCAGACCGAAAGGGGCAGGCTGAAATAAAAAGTGGCACCCTCAAACTCCTCGCTCTCAACCCATATTTTGCCTTTATGCAGGTGAATGATCTCGCCTGCTATGTACAGGCCGATGCCAAAACCGGCAACTGTTTTCATGATCTCGTTATCGGCACGGTAAAAGCGGTCAAACAGTTTTTCCTGATCCTGCTTTTTTACGCCGATGCCCTTATCAGTAACTGATATTACGGCATCGGTTTCATTAACCACGCAATTAACATAGATCTCCGTTTCGCGCGGTGAGTATTTGGCGGCGTTACTTAAAAAGTTATCCAATACCTGGGCTATCTTATTGCGGTCGGCATTTACCGGGGCGGCGTCATTGCGGTCAACTTCAATAAAGTGGCTGCTATTTATAAAGCGGGCATCGGCCACTACTTCATTTATGAGTTCGCTGATGTCAAAAACTTCGGGCGATAGGGTGATCTTACCCGACTCCAGTTTTGAGAGGTCAAGAAAACCGCGTATCATTTTGGTCATCTTCACAATCTGCAGATCAGCTTTGGCAAGGGCACCGGCAATAAAGGGTTCGCCCAGTTTTTGCGCCTTACCCATTGATATTTGTATGTACGATTTGATGGACGTAAGCGGCGTTTTAAGCTCGTGGCTTACCATCGCTATAAAATCATTTTTACGTATCTCTTCCTGCTTGCGCTGGGTAATATCTATCATTATACCCGAGTAATTGGCCGGGTTTCCGTGAGCATCATAATATAACCTGCCGGTTGAGTGCACCCAGTATTGCTTGCCTGTTTTTGGATCGGTAATAGGGTACTCCATATCGCAGCCACCGCCTTGTGCAAAGGCTTTGGTAATAGCGGCAACAACTTGCGGGCGCTGCTGTTCGCCTATGCGGGCCATAGCTTCGTCAAACAAAAGCTCATCATCAGGCTGCAACCCAAAAAACTGCTTGGTACGTGCTGATGGGTATATCTTCATGCTGGTGGCATCAATACTCCAGGTACCCAACCCGGCCGACTCAATGGCTAATTGCAAACGCTGCTGTGCCTCGGTAAGCTGAAAGCGCGCTGTTACCTGTTCAGTAATATCAATAGCGGTATGCAGTATGCCCCAAATACTGTGGTTGCTATCAGTAAGGGGTTTAAAAGTAATGTTATAGTATGATGCAATGGCTTTACCGTTTACTACACGGTCAACACGTTCCTCTTTAAGCTCAATATGCTGATTGTTTTGATAAGCATCGATCAGCAATGAGCCGAGCCGCTGGCAGGCAATCTCGGGCAGGGCATCGCAAAAAGGGGTGTCGAGTATGTCATCATCCTTTAACCATATTTGCAGCATGGCCTTATTAGCTACTTTTATGAGCATGTTTTTGCCGGTATAAAGCGCAGTTGGAGCGGGCGTTTCGTCAATAACGGCACGCAGCATATCCGGTTCAATATCAAAAAGGGAAAAACTCATACTTGGTTAGCAAATATAGATTGCAATCAGCATTTACTTATACGTAATTTTAAATGTAATGGTTAATGTCTTTTTTTTATCTTAAACGCATGGCATCTTTGTAATTTACAATTTAGTTTGCCGGGGGGGCACTGTAAAAAAACTGATAACATGCAAAGCAAAGCTACCAACGTTGACGATTATTTGAAGGAAGTGCCTACCGACCGCCTGGAGGCGCTTATACACTTGCGCGGGCTGTGCCGCCAAATATTTATTAACCATACCGAAAGTATGCTGTATGGCATGCCCACCTATACCATTAACGGCGTTGCCCATGTTGCCTTTAACAGCCAAAAGAATTACATATCGTTATACCTCACCGGTACTGAAATAATAGCCCGGTACAGCGACCGGCTGAATGCTTCGACAGGTAAAAGTTGTATAAGGTTTAGCAAACCGCAAAAAATGGATTTTGATTTAATTGCCGAAATGCTGCGCGAAGTGGTGGCATTAAACACAACGGGTGCTTAAAAGCGGATACCCAATGCCAAACCAAGCCTCGCCGTAATCCACTTACCATCCAGGTCTATCGTTGCGCCGTTTTGGTCAACCTTGTAATCAGTTTTTATAAAGCCGTTCTTAAATTCTTCCAGCTCATCGCGCAGGGCTTGCTGCTCGTTTTCATCAAGCGGCGCACGGCCGTCAACACGGCCGGATGAGTGGCCATAGCTGCCGCCAATTATCCACCAGTCAAGGTAAACCAATTGGCTTATTTTAAATTGCGAACCTATCATCACCCCGCCCGAAAACGCGTTGAGGCTGCCCGAAAACGGGAATACCTTTTCGGTACCGTTATAATCATACTTGAACGGCAGCTCGGCAGTGTAATGCGCATAGCGAACATATGGCGCAATGTAAAAGCCCCGGCCGGCCTGTTCGCCGGTATAGTACCTGAATTCGGGCTCAACCACAAAGTTTCCGGTACGAAAACCGTCTATCTGTTTTGATACCTCATCATCATCAATAATATTTTTAAAAGCTTGTTTAAAAGGCAGGCTCGAGGTAGGCGCGTACCTGATACCCAGGGCTACCGATGTTTTTTGCCCTACAGGCCGCTCATACTGCAACGAAATGTTTTTGAGCAATAAGGCAGGTACATTCAGCTTTAAATAGTTATCGCCATCGTAATCGGTAGTTTGCGCTTGCAGTGTTGAACAAATAAAACTCAGGCAAGTAACAAGGCAGGTTAGCTTCACCGTATATTTAAAAGCAGCCATGGTATACAATTATATTTAACATTTGGTAGTTGTATAATCGTATACGATGCCTGCTTTTTATTTGTTGTACCGATGGTAAATTAATTACACAACCTGATCCTCTTTAACCACCGCAAGGTTACGGCGTACAGGCGCTGCCCGTTTAGCCAATGGCTTTTTGCTTTTTTTATTGCGTTTGCCCCACCATATCATAAAACCGGTTATGGGTAATGATGCGCATACCAAGCTTGCCAAAAATGCCAGTAGCTGCGTGCCCAAACCATAAATACGGCCCGTATGAATATCTTTGTTGGAGTTGCGCCATTTTAAGCCTAATGGTTTTTGGCTGTGTATAAGCTTATCAAACTGTTTGCCGTTGCGCATATCAAAGTAAAAATAACTCATATTGCGCCAGCCATCGCTGCGGTTTTTGTGGTATACAAAGGCCATCAGGGTTGGTTCGTCCTTCTCAGGCAGGTTAAGGCCGATGGTAAGGTAGTTGTTGCTGACCTCGTGTTGTATATGCGCTAAAATGTTATCAAGCGTATGTTTTTGATTAACAGCAGGAGGGAGGGTACTAACTTCAGGCGCTTTGCGTACCAGCTCAACCTTGCCCGGTGAGCCTAAAATGCGGTATATGCCATCTTCCCACCATTTGAACGACCATACCAGCCCAGTGATAGCAATAATCATGGCAATGGGCAGCACGTAAAAGCCGAAGCTGTTATGCAGATCGTAATTAACGCGTTTCCACCGGGCATTCCATTTTACCGAGAGGTTTTTCTTTAGCTGCTTTAAATTTTTAGGCAGCCATAGCATAAACCCGGTAATCATCATCAGCAAAAACAACAAAATGCACGAGCCTATGATAACACTGCCTACCGGTTTTACCAGCAGCAACTGCCGGTGCAGTTGTTCGGTAATATTGAAAAACTCGTACCTAACGTCAATAACCCCAAGTACTTCACCTGTATATTGATTGATGTAAACATCATCTTTATACTTAAACTGGCTAAAATAGCTCCACCATTGTATTTTATCCTTTTTATTAATTTTTGATGCGGAGAAGATATAGCTGTGGTCGGCTTCATTAATACGGATATCACTAACCGGCTTTTTTTTGCCCAGCTTTGCTTGTGCTATCACCAATAACTCAGAAACCGGCCTTGCGGGGCCGGTTTGTTTCACCTCGACAAGGTCGCGGTGAAAAGTATCAAAAAGCTCATCTTCAAACACCAGGATGCACCCGGTTACTGATACCAGTACTACGATGATACCGGTAACCAGGCCTACCCATAAATGCAGCCATGCAGCTACGGCTTTAACTCGCTTCCAGATCATAAGCTATTAAAAATCGTACGTTAAAGTTAAAAGATAATTTGCAGGTGCGCCCGGGAACAGCCTGATATAATCATAGCCACCTACCCAGTATTTTTTGCCGGTGATGTTGTTGGCATTAAATTGCAACTGTACTTTATTAACACGATAGTAAGCCGCCGCGTTAACCAGCAGGTACTCCGGTATGGTTTTAGTTAAATCGATAGATAAGTTACGCTCACCCACATAGTTTGAGCCAACACCTAAACCAAAGCCGCTTAACGGGCCACGTACAAAATTATATCTCGTCCAGATGTTTGCACTGTTTTTTGGCGCGTTTGGCTTTTGCAAACCAAGTTCAACAGGATTTGGACTATCTACAATTTTTGCATCGTTATAAGCGTATGACGCTAAAATGCTCCAGTTTGGCAAAATACGGCCGGTAATATCAAACTCAATACCACGTGCGCGCTCTTTACCAATCTGCCTTAAAAGTTCAGGGTTAGTGGCATCATTAGCATTATAAAGGGTATTGTTCTGCTCAATTTGATAAACTGCGGTAGTGATGCTCAACCTGTCATCAAACCAACTGCTTTTTGCACCAAACTCGATCATGTTGCTGGTTAAGGGATCAAACGGTCCACCCGCATTAGGGTTAGCCAGGTTGGCCGCGGTTTGCGGGTTGTAACCCATTACATAAGTACCGTAAACATTGATATTTTTAGTAGCGGTATACACCAGGCCGAAACGTGGCAGCCAGGCGCTTGAATGCGTTTTAACTTCGGTATTGGTGAGGTAATTGTTAAAGTCGGTATAGTATTCATAACGGATTCCGGCTAATAATTGCAAACGGCCCAATTTGATTTGATCCTGCACATAACCTGCATTCAGGTAATAATAAGTTGGTGCAAGGGTAGTTGGTGCAAAAAAAGCTTTGGTATCGTCCTGCATGCGCTGAGACAATATTGAATTGTTAAGATCAAACGATGGTACGTTTGGCATTGGATTGCCATTAGCTTCATGTTTATATAATGAATCGCGCGTTGATACATACGACGCAATTGAGCGGGTATTTAATGAATCACGATATCCGGATGCTGTAAGCTGTGATGCACCAGCAGGCATTTTCTCGCTGCCATAATCATAGCCAACTACAATTTTGTGCTCAAAGGGACCCGTTTTAACATTGTAATTGAAGTATCCGCTCAGGTTGTCAATGTATCGTTTACGCTTGCGCTGAAATATTTGCATTGCTACTAAGTTCGAAATATCTTTTCCGGTTCTGTCCTTAGCAAAAGCATTTGCACTTCTGTGCTCATACAAGTCTTCCTGGTAGCCGGTTTTTGAATAGGCGGCGTTAAAGCTAAGCTTATCATTAAATTTATGGTTTAATGATAGGGTTACAATGTAGGTTTGCTCGTTCAAAAAATCGTTAGCGGTACTCAGCGCTAATGATTGTGGGGTAGAGTAAAGGTCGTTACCAATTACTGACTGGCCCCTGTCAAGCCTTGAGCGTGAGCTGTTGTACACCATATCAAAGTTGATGCTGGTTTTTTCGGACGCTATAAAGGTAAGCGATGGCGCAACCACAACATTCTTGTCAAATTGCAGGTCGCGGAACGAGCCTGCATCCTCATAACCCAAATTGAGGCGGTAAAGCAGTGAACTATCCTTATTGGCAGGACCGGTAAAGTCAGCCAAACCACGCAGGGTGTTAAAGCTGCCTAATGACATGCTTAACTGGCGGCGGGTTTCATTCAGCGGTTTTTTAGTTACACGGTTAACAACACCACCCGGGCTGGCGTTACCATACAGGGCTGATGACGGGCCTTTCAATACCTCAACACGCTCCAGGTAATTGGTAAGCGGCTGTTTCCAAAAGCCGGTGCTGGTACGCAGGCCGTTAACCAGTTGCGTATTGCTTTGGCCGTTAACGCGAAAGCCACGTATGGTCAGGTCATCATAAAAAGTGAACTGGTTTACACCACTAAAGTTTTTAACGATATCGCCGGTACGCACAACGCCCTGGTCAGCCATTAATTCCTTACTGGCGTAGGATACAGACTGTGGCAGATCCTTAATATCGGTTTCGGTTTTGTTGCCGATAAAGGTCGATTTGGTTTTGTAAGTTTTCTCCTTACGGCCGGTTATCTCAACCTGTTGCAGTGATGAATTATCAGTAGATAGGGAGATGTTCTGTTTAACGCTGGCACCCGCTGTTACATTTATTTTATGCGATGAGGCAGTGTAGCCAATAAAGCTAACGTGCAGGGTATAAGTTCCGGGTTCGAGTTTAATGGTGTAGCGGCCTTTAGCGTCAGTAGCGGCGCTGAGTGATGTGCCTTCAATAGCTACAGTAGTGCCGGGTAGCGGGTCGCCTTTTTCGTCAATCACTACGCCGCTTACGGTTTGTGATGTTTGTGCATATGCGGGAGGAATAAAATAAAGAACGCAACTGAGCAGCAAAAAAGAGAATAATAAACGTTTCGTCATGTTAAATTGTGCGGATTGTGATGGTAATAAATAACACCGCAAATGTATATTCTTATTTAGATTAAATCCAAATAAATTGTTAAAAACATGTTAAAACATTCAAACAAGTTGTAAATATTATGTTGAAACCTGCTCCATCCAGTTTTTACCATGGCTAAAGCGAGCTACAAGCATGGCAGCAACCGTATCGCCGGTTGAATTAAGGAGGGTAGCCAATGGATCAACCAGTGTGCCTATGATGATGGCAGGGGGGAGCGCCTCCGGCGGAAAACCGTAGGCAGATATAAAAAGCAACTCGCCAACGTAGCCGCCATTGGGGATGCCGCCCTCAACAATACTAACCAAAATGGTAATAGCCAGGGCAGTAATAATAGTTTCCGGGCTGTCAAACCCTTTGCCAAACAATGCAAACACCACTGCCATTTTTACGATGGACGAGATGCTCGAGCCATCCTTATGCAGTGTAGCGCCAAGCGGTATGGTAATATTGGCAATATAATCGGGCACGCCAATTTTTTTGGCGGCTTCCAGATTAGCCGGTATGGTAGCAATGCTGCTGCAGGTACTTACCGCCGTTGCCGATGGGATGATGTTGTTTTTCCAGTAGCGTTTAAAACCTTTGATGCCGCCCGCTATAAAGGCATAGGCACTAAATCCAAACACAAAATAAAATGCGCCCACACTATAGTATAAGCCTAATGATTTAGCATAAGCGCCAAAAAGCTGCGGCCCGAAATAACCCACCTGGTAAGCAAAGTAAGCCCCAAGGCCAACAGGTGCCATCTTCATCAGTATGATGAAGAGCTGCTTGAAAACCTCGTTCCCCGCGTTTAAAAAGCGGGCAAAGCGTACGCCATCCTCGCCGGAGCGCAGTACCGCGAAGCCGATGAGTACAGAGAATAATATCATGGCCAGCATGCTTGAGCGGGTGAATAGCTGGTAAAAATCGGCCGTGGTAAAAAGCTGTACCATTTGCTCACCAAAAGGCTTTTTACTGATTTGCTCGGTAAGTGGTGGCGCGGTTAACTGCTCATGTACCGGGAACAGGCGTACCGCTATTATGGTTAACGTGGCTGATACCAGTATCGTCCCTAAAAATACCAGCGATGTTACACTGAGTAATTTACCAATACGGTTGGTGCCGTTTAAATTAGCTATGGCCGATGATATGGCAAAGAATACCAATGGCACTACTGCGATGAACAACAAGTTCAGGAAAATATCCCCGATAGGTTTCAATACAACTACCTGTTTGCCCATTACCAAACCTGCAATGGCACCGGCGCTTACGCCGCTGATAAGCCATAATATTCCGCTGTAGTTTTTTAGCCAGTTATTCATTTACCGTTTTAAAGGTGTGCCGCAGGCTAAGATATGTAAAAAAGGAGCTAATAAGCGGTTGGCAAGCCATGGCTTTGTAAACTATTTTTGCTAATTGCAGGCCTTATGCCCGTATATTTATTTTGATTATGATACACACCAGATTATGCCTTACTGCTTTAGCACTGCTTGCCGCTGCCGGTTGCTTTGCCCAAACAGCCCCCAAAGTTTATATCCGTGCCGATACCCTGCGCGGCACCATCACCCCGGAGCGTGTTTGGTGGAACGTGTTAAAGTACGATATTACCGTTAAGCCCGATTACAACAGCAAAACCACATCAGGCTCAAACGTGATCACCTACAAAGTGCTTTCGGGCAAGCACACACCGGTAATGCAGGTTGACTTGCAGGAGCCGCTGAATATTGACAGCATATTGCTGGATGGCAAACAAAAACTAAAATATACCCGTGAGGGCAATGCCTGGCATGTAACCGTTGGCGAACAGGCCGCGAAATCAGAACATAAGCTGGCCGTTTATTTTTCAGGCACGCCCAAAGAGGGGGTTAGGCCGCCCTGGGTAGGCGGGTGGACGTTCGCCAAAGATTCACTTAACCGCCCCTGGATGACAGTTACCTGCCAGGGCCTCGGCGCTTCGGTGTGGTATCCTTGTAAAGATCACCAGTCGGACGAGCCGGATCAAGGGGCTTCGCTAACCATGATCGTGCCGGATACGCTGGTAGCCGTTGCCAATGGCAGGATGCTATCACACGCAAAAAACAATGATGGTACCGCTACCTACAAATGGGCGGTAACCAACCCCATCAACAATTACGATATTATACCCTACATAGGCAAGTACGTAAACTTTAGCGAGGTTTACAATGGCGAAAAAGGCAAGCTCGACCTGAATTACTGGGTGCTTGATTATAACCTGCCGAAGGCTAAAACCTATATGCCGTTTGAAGTAAAACACATGCTAAAGGCGTTTGAGCACTGGTTTGGTCCGTATCCGTTTTATGAGGATGGTTATAAGCTGATTGACGCGCCGCATACCGGTATGGAGCATCAGAGCGCCGTGGCTTACGGCAACTGGTACAAACCGGGCTACCGCCTGCGCGATGCATCAGGTACCGGACTCGGCATGAAGTGGGATTTTATCATCGTGCACGAGAGCGGGCACGAGTGGTTCGGCAACAACATCACCAGTAACGATCTGGCTGATATGTGGATACACGAAAGCTTTACCAATTACTCCGAAACCCTGTATGTTGATTACCGCTTCGGCGTTGATGCCGGTAACGATTATAACTACGGCATCCGCAAGGGAATACAAAATAAGGAACCGATCATTCCGCCATATAACGTAAATGCGCAGGGCAGCGGCGATATGTATCCTAAAGGCGGCAATATGCTGCAAACCATCAGGCATAGTATTAATGATGATGTGCTGTTTCGTAACATTATGCGCGGGTTGAACAAGCAGTTTTACCATCAAACCATAACCGCCGCGCAGATTCAGAACTACATATCCGGCCAGGCTAAATTCGATTATAAAAAAGTGTTTACACAATACCTGACCACCACGCAGATCCCAAACCTGGAATTGCAATACAGCACTGACGGTAAAACGCTTAAATACCGTTACACCAATTGCATACCCGGCTTTAATTTACCATTAGTGTTAAAGGATCAAACCAAACAGGTAAAACTCAGCCCGACAACCGAATGGAAAACCATTACAGTAGGTGCGGATAAAGAGTTATTTAAGCCGGAGGCTATTATTAAAATGTACTATATCACGGTATCTTAATATGTTTATAACCCATAAAAATGGCCGCTTTGAATAAAAGCGGCCATTTTATTTTATATCGATATTATAGATATTTCTCCGGTACGGAATGCAGCGCTACGCGGTTCCCCTCGGTATCTAAAAACACCGCCATGTAACCATACTCGGGCGATATTTCTGTTTTAGGTACGATGATGGTGCCACCGGCTGCCTCAATACGGTCAACCACAATTTGTACATCAGGGTTAGCATTCAGGTAGATCATGGTACCGCTGTTTGCCGATGGCTGATGAAAATCAGATACCTGGCACAGCGCGCCGCCTACACCGTTCATCGGGTCCTCAAGCGGGAACATGGCCATAACGGCACCCTCAAACTCAATGGTCTGCATCTTAATATCAAATATCTTTTCGTAAAAGCTTTGCGCGCGTTCAATATCTGCGGCCGGTATCTCAAACCAGCTAATGGCGTTTTTAAAGATCATAATTAGTGTTTTGGTTTAATTTAAAGTTAACGCTCAAATAGTTATAATCAAAACGTTTGCAACAAAAAAGCCCTGCTATTTGCAGGGCTCGGGTTAATAGGGGAGAGTTACTTATTCGCGCACCATGTGGCTGCCGTAAACCGGGCCTGCGCTGTTTTGCGGTTTGGCCTGTAGCTTAACAGTAACCTTGCTTTTGCCTTTAGTAAGCTCAATCGGTATGTTGTATTCAATATCGTAAAAGCGGCTTTCCTTGTATTTGTTCAAATCTTCGGTGGTAACCTTTACACCATCAACCAGTACATCAAATACACGGCCGCGGTTATCCATACCCCAGTAGGTATTTATCAACGTGTTTTGCTTGTTCGGGTCGGTTTTCATGGTGTACTGCAAAAAGCCGCCATTATTTGCTACACGGAATTTCTTTTGATGGTCTTCACCGGTTTCGCCATGTTCGTCGGTTAAGTTATGGTCGCGCTCAGGCTGCATCTCACCCAGGCGGATCAGGTCGGTAGTGCGCACCTCAAGCTCCTGCTGTTTTTTGCGCTGCTCCTCATAAGCCTTTTGCTGCACAGCCCAGGTAGCAGGCGTAAACACATCCCAGTAAACCGAATAGTATTGATTGTTAACCTGGTTAAAAGGCACCAGCGTAACATCCGCAGGCTGTGCAATGCTGGCCGTACGAAAGCTCAATTGGTTTTTATCAACCATTTGCAGCCATTTGTTCGGGTCGGTTTCGCTGGTTACCAATACCGGGGTACCCTTCATCGGGTCGGGCTCGGTTGTGCCTAAAACGCCTGCAAGCAATACCGGGCCATAAAATACCGCCTGGCGATTGGCATTATCAGGCATTGCCTCGGTATAAATATGCTCGGGCATGGTAAAGGTAACCTTGTCATTATTTTTCCAGCTTCGGTTAATTACCAGGTAGCCGTCAGCATCAGGGGTAGCTTGCACCGGCGAGCCGTTAACTTTTAGCGTATAGCCGGTTGTCCAGCTTGGTTTGCGCAGGCGGAGAGCGAATTTAGCGGTTTTAGTGGTGCTGATGCTCAGGGTAGTTTCATCGGTTGCAGGGAGGCTGCTTTGCTGTGTAATGGTAATGCCCTTTTCTTTCCAGGCCAATACTGATGGAATAAACAGGTTTACATACAAACTGCCGTCAGCGCCCTGAAAATAAATGCTCTCGTTATACTTAACATGGTTTTCCATACCCGAACCCACGCAGCAGGTAAACGTAGTGAACGGGGCACTGAACTCCTTACGCCCACCCATACGCAGGGGCACAAAGTAACACATCATGCCGTCATCATGGTTTTGCGATGCGAGAATGTGGTTGTAAAGCGCCTTTTCGTAATAATCCATTAAATACGCCGATGGTGCCTGCGCGAACAGATGACGCGTAAGCTTCAGCATATTATAGGTATTGCAGGTTTCGGTAGTGCTTTCGGTAAGCGTATTGTTCAGCTTACGGGCCGGCCCCAGGTATTCGTAATTACTATTACCGCCGGTAGCGTAGGAGTGATCGGTAACCACCGTTTTCCAGAAGAATTTAGCGATGCGGTCATCCTTTTCATCCAGGTTAACCTGGTAGCGGCGCGCACTGGCAATAATTTTAGGGATTTGCGTGTTGGAGTGTTTGCCGGGTAGAATGTCTTTTTGCTCAGCCAACGGATCGAGTATCACCTTATCATAAAACTTGTACGATAGGTCGAGATATTTTTTCTTCCCGGTGATGGCGTACAGGTTCACCAGCGTTTCGGCCATGCCGCCATACTCGCAAAAAAGCATTTTTTGCAATTGCTCATCATTCAAACCGTTAACGGTGTTACCTGTCCAGTCGGCAAGGCCTTCGGCAACTTTAAGCGCCTGCTTGTTGTTAGTATATAGGTAAGCATCCAGCAAACCGGCAAATACCTTATGTACTGTATACCACGGCGACCAGCCGCCATTCAGGTCAAACCCATGCGAGCGGATATCGCCTTTGGCCACTTCAGCCCAAATGGTATCCTCCTTAGGTATCGCGCCAACGTAGCCTGTTTTGCGCGCAACCTGGCATTCGCCAAGCTCGGTAACTATGTAGTTTGATCGCTTTAAAAACTCCGGGTCGCCGGTTGAGGCATAGTGCAATGCAATGGCCGATAGGTAATGCCCCAGGCTATGCCCTGCAAGACCTGATGATTCCCAGCCCTCATACTTGGCGCCTTTAGCTTTAAGGCCGGAGTGCACGCGGAAGTCAGACAGTAATCTGTCCGGTTCTATTGATAGCAAATAAGCTACATCCTTATCCATAGCCGTTTTAAATGGGCTTTGTAAAAGTTTTACCTGTTTAAGGTTAAAGGCATAAGCTTTAAGCGGAGCCTTGGGTTTAACGGCCATTTGCTTATCATTAAGCTCGGGCAGGTACGATTGTGCCATGGCTGCACGGCCAATCAGTAAGCCCACGGCAAGGGCGGTAAATAATTTACTCCTTTTTTTGAGATACATATATAAAGGTATAATTAACAACGCTGCGCGTTAGGTGAACAAGGCACTAAGTTACGCGGCCACAATATTGCTTTATGCGTGGTTATTGGCCTATACTGTGCATATTTTGACCTCTTTTTTTTGTAAGCTGATACAGGTCAGGTTTTTGGGTAAAATGTAATAAGTATAGGCTAATTTGTTATGAAGCAGCCATGTTTATTAAATATACTTTTGTAAAAAAATATTAATTACAAATGATAAATTTTAGCTGGAAAGGTGTATTCCCGGCAGTAACAACCAAGTTCACTGCAGATGATCAACTGGATTTTGAGGCTTTTGATGTAAACATACAAGCGCAGCTTGAAGCCGGTGCTGAAGGTATAATATTAGGTGGTTCGTTAGGTGAAGCAAGTGTGTTGACCGAGGACGAAAAATTCGGCCTGCTTACCCATACATTACAGTTTGTTAACGGTACTGTGCCGGTTATTTTGAACATTGCCGAGCAATCAACCCGTGCGGCAGTAAGGGTAGCGCAAAAGGCTTACGAGCTTGGTGCCGATGGTTTGATGGTATTGCCGCCAATGCGTTACAGTGCCGATGAGGACGAAACCATCGCTTACATTTCAGCTATTGCCGAGAGCACTCCGCTGCCGATCATGATCTATAACAACCCGGTTGACTATAAAATTGAGATCACGCTGGATATGTTCGAGCGCCTGTCGGTTTATCCAACTATCCAGGCCGTAAAGGAATCAACCCGTAACGTAATGAATGTTACCCGAATGATTAACCGTTTTGGCGATCGTTTCAAGATCATGACCGGTGTTGACCCTATCGCTACCGAGAGCATCATCATGGGCGCGCATGGCTGGGTTGCAGGTTTGGTTGATGCCTTCCCTAAAGAAACTGTAGCTATTTACCGTTTAATAAAGGCTGGCCGTGTTGATGAGGCTATCGCTATTCACCGCTGGTTTTTACCGGTGTTGGAGCTTGATATCCATGCCAAGCTGGTACAATACATTAAACTGGCCGAAGTGGCTACAGGTATTGGTACCGAGCAAACACGTGCGCCGCGCCTGCCATTAAAAGGCGCTGAGCGTGAAAGGGTATTAGCGGTTATTGACGCGGCATTGGCTAACCGCCCGGAATTGCCTGAAGGAAGTTGGGGTAGATTAGATGCGGTAAGTTTATAAATTTGACGAATGATCAAAGGACAAAATATTGTAGGCTGTAAACACATATCATTATCGGGCGAAAGCTTTAAGGCTATCGATCCATCTACAGGCAAACATCTCGACGGAGATTTTGAGGTAGCTGATGAACAAACAGTTGAGCAGGCCTTGCAGGCTGCCCAAAAGGCTTACAGTAGCTACAAGAATATATCGAACACAAACAAAGCGGCATTTTTACGCACCATAGCCGAAGAGATAACCGCCCTGGGCGATACCTTGATAAGCCGTGCCGTTGCTGAGAGTGGTTTACCCACTGCCCGCCTTTTAGGCGAAATGGGCCGCACAACCGGTCAGCTACGTATGTTTGCTGACCTGGTTGAGGAAGGCTCATGGGTTGAAGCGGTTATTGATACCGCTATGCCCGAACGTACGCCATTGCCAAAGCCCGACATCCGCAGGATGTACAAGGCCATTGGTCCGGTAGTAGTTTTTGGCGCAAGCAACTTCCCGCTGGCATTTTCTGTTGCCGGTGGCGATACCGCTTCGGCTTTGGCTTCAGGATGCCCGGTAATTGTAAAGGCGCACCCTGCACACCCCGGTACCAGCGCCTTGGTGGGCGAGGCTATCAGCAAAGCGGCTGTAAAGGCCGGTATGCCCGAAGGAGTTTTTTCGCTACTGCATGATTCAGGTTATGCTGTAGGTAAAGCCCTTGTAAAACACCCGCTTACCAAGGCGGTAGCTTTCACTGGTTCGTACAAAGGAGGTATGGCGCTGGTTGATATGGCCCGCGACCGTAAGGAACCTATCCCGGTATTTGCCGAAATGGGCAGCATTAATCCCGTAATTCTGCTGCCTGAAACATTAAAGAAACAGCCTGAAACACTGGCATCAAAATATGCCGCTTCTATCACCCTGGGTGCCGGGCAGTTTTGCACTAATCCGGGTTTAATACTGGCCGTAAAATCAGATGCGCTGAACGTGTTTATCGACAGCCTGAAAAAAGCTATCGAGGTAGTGCCGTCAGCAACCATGCTTACGCCGGGCATCTGGCAAAACTATCAAAACCTGTCGCAGGGTGTGGCAGGCGAAGCCGGTATTGATTTGATAGCCCGTTCAGGCAACGTTAACCAGGAGCTTTGTAACCAGTCGGTAGCTACGGTTGCCACGGTTAAGGCGAGCGAATTTATCAGTAATCATAAACTGAAGGAAGAGATATTTGGCCCATGGTCGTTATTAGTAGTAGCTGATGATGCTCAGGAGCTTGAAGCTGTAGTAGATACACTTGAAGGTCAATTGACCACTACTGTTATGGCCGAGCGTGAGGAACTTGCGGCGTATACCACTTTGCTTGATAAGCTGGCCGATATATCAGGCCGTGTAATTTTAAACGGTGTGCCAACCGGTGTGGAAGTTTGCGCGGCTATGCAGCATGGTGGGCCCTTCCCGGCAGCAAGCGACAGCCGTTTTACCTCGGTGGGTACAGGCGCAATCTATCGTTTTGTGCGCCCCGTGGCATGGCAGGATTGGGAAGACAGCCTGTTACCGGCCGAATTGCAGGATAGTAACCCGCTGAATATTTGGAGGCAGGTGAATAACGAATGGACGAAAGCATAACATGAGCAGCAAGACTTTTTTTTGTATAGATGCGCATACCTGCGGCAACCCTGTGCGGTTGGTTGCAGGTGGCGGCCCTCAGCTCAAGGGCGATAACATGAGCGAAAAGCGCCAGCATTTTTTAAAGGAATATGATTGGATCCGTACAGGCCTGATGTTCGAACCCCGCGGGCACGATATGATGTCGGGCAGTATACTGTATCCACCGCATGATCCGGAGAATGATGTGGCCGTACTGTTTATTGAAACAAGCGGCTGCCTTCCTATGTGCGGGCATGGTACCATCGGCACCATCACCATCGCTATTGAGGAGGGATTGATCCAGCCCAAAACGCCGGGTGTAGTACGTATGGAAGCGCCTGCCGGGTTGGTTATCATTTCGTACAAACAAGTAGGCCAAAAGGTAACTTCGGTAAAACTGGTCAACGTACCATCGTACCTGGCAGCGGAGAACCTGGAGGTTGAATGTCCTGATCTGGGTAAGCTAACGTTTGATGTAGCTTATGGTGGTAACTATTACGCTATTATTGATCCGCAGGAAAACTTTGGTGGTTTAGAGAATTATACTGCCGGGCAGCTTATTAGCTGGAGCCGTACCATCCGTACCCGCATTAACGAGAAGTACAATTTTGTGCATCCGCAAAACCCAACCATAAACACCTGTACGCATGTGTTATGGGCGGGGGCAACCTTGTCTGACGACGCAACCGCCCGCAATGCCGTATTTTATGGCGATAAGGCGATTGACCGTTCACCTTGTGGAACGGGTACATCGGCACGTATGGCGCAGTGGCATGCTAAAGGCAAGCTAAAAAAAGGCGATCAGTTTATCCACGAAAGCATCATCGGCAGTAAATTTATTGGTACCGTTGAGGATGAAGTAAAGATAGGTGATATAAACGCCATTGTTCCGGGTATTGAAGGTTGGGCAAAGGTATATGGTTACAACACCATCAAAATTGATGATGAAGACCCATACGCGCACGGTTTCCAGGTTATATAAATAAATATTAAAATAAGGCCGCTGCAATGCGGCCTTTTATCAATATGTCAAAAATAGTTATTATCGGAGGTGGCATCATGGGGTTGTGCTCTGCATATTATTTGCAGCAATCCGGCCATGAGGTTACTATCCTCGAAAAAGGTGATCTGAGCGACAACTGCTCGTTCGGCAACGCGGGCATGATTGTGCCGAGCCACTTTATACCCCTGGCCGCGCCGGGCATGGTGCAGCAGGGTATCCGCTGGATGTTTAACAGCAAGAGCCCGTTTTATGTAAAGCCGTCGTTAAGTGGTGAGCTGATCTCGTGGGGGGTAAAGTTCCTGAAAAATGCTAACAATGCCCATGTGGAGCGTTCGGCAAAACCATTGCTGGAGATCTCATTGTTGAGTAAAAAGCTTTACGGGGAGCTTAATGCACAACCCGGTTTTGATTTCGGTTTGGTGGAGAAAGGCATCCTGATGTTTTACAAAACTGAAAAAGCAGGGGAGGAAGAAGCGCACCTGGCCGGAAAAGCCCGTGAATTGGGTTTGGATATGGCCGTTTTAAGCGCGGCTGAATGCAAGGCCCTGCAGCCTGACCTGGCTCTTGACGTGCTTGGCGCGGTGCACTACCGTTGCGATGCGCATTTGTATCCTAACAAACTGATAGCCCTGCTGGTGAACTACCTGCAAACTAACGGCGTAAAAATAGAGCGCAATGCTGAGGTTACCCGTATTGAAACCGCGGGCGGCAAAATATCAAAAGTGTTTACCGGCAGCAAAGTTTGGGATGCTGATCAGTATATCATAGCGGGTGGCTCATGGTCGCCGGCGATAGCAAAAATGGTTGACATAAATGTGCCGCTGATGCCGGGCAAAGGCTACTCTTTTATGGTGCCCGAACCACAACAGCGTATGCAGATACCGGCCCTGCTTTGCGAAGCCCGTGTGGCTATTACGCCCATGAACGGCAGCATTCGCTACGGCGGTACTATGGAACTGGGCAAACTCAACAATAACATCAATATGAACAGGGTGAAGGGAATTGTTGAATCGGTACCTAAATATTTTCCCGACCTGCACCCCGAAGTACCGGCCGAAAAAGATATATGGTTCGGGTTCCGCCCGTCATCACCGGATGGCTTGCCATACATAGGCCGCAGCAAAAAATATAGCAACCTGGTGGTAGCAACCGGCCATGGTATGATGGGTTTGAGCCTTGGCCCGGCAACCGGCTTACTGGTTAAGCAGGTAGTTGATGGCAACAAAACAGAGATCAATATCGACGCGTTCTCTCCAAACAGGTTTTAACAAATTATTCTGGCCCGTACCATATGTTAGCAGTATTTTAACATTGGTGCGGGTGTTTTTTGTTTTTTGGGGATAAAATCGTAATTTGGGTTCCTGATTCACCCAAATTAATACGATGAAAGTACTGCAATTCACCATCCCCGTAGCGCACGATAAAAGTGTGATAACCGATCAGGTTGAGTTGCCTTACCATTACCCGCATCTGCATCGCCACAAAGAGGCCCAGCTTACCTGGGTGCAAAGTGGGGAGGGTACACTGATAGCCGGTAATAACATGCACGCCTACACGGCCGGCGAAATCTACTACATAGGCCCAAACTTGCCGCATCTGTTTAAAAGTAATCCTGAGTATTTTAAATCCGAACAGCACAGACCGGTAAAGGCGCTTACGGTTTTTTTTAATCCGGATGGTGTATTATCATCAATGTTTGATCTGCCCGAATTGCGCCCGGTAAAGCAGTTCTTAAATCAGCATACACAGGGTTTTAAAGTGCCCGTAACCAATAATGATGCTATTGCCGCCATAATGATGCAGGTACGCGAAGCATCGGGCAGTAAAAAACTGGTGCATTTTTTAGAATTGATGCAGGGGCTTATTGCAGTTGAGGGCAAACCCGAAGCGCTGTCAACCCATGGCAATTTGCCTTCAATGGCCGAGAGTGAGGGTATCCGTATAGGTAATATTTATAATTACATTATGCAGAATTACAATAACGCCATCACACTTGACGATGTTGCCCGCGCCGCCTGCATGACCTCCGAATCATTTTGCCGTTACTTTAAAAAACATACCGGGCATACTTTCGTGTCATTTTTAAATGAGGTAAGGGTTAACGAGGCTTGCAAAAGGCTTACCTCGCATAAGTTCGAGAACGTTTCGGAAATTGCTTTTAAATGTGGCTTTAAAAGTATCACCAATTTTAACCGGGTGTTTAAGGCGGTAACCGGTAATTCGCCGCGCGAGTACCTGGATAACTATCTTAACAACATCAACAGCCTTTCGCAAACCGCTTAGGTTAAAAACGGACTACTATTTGGCAAATTACAGCCGAATACACTCAAGCTGCTACCGTATTTTTATAGCCTGATTAATAGGTTGACTTAAATATGGTAAATATCTCCCTTCCCCCCCAAAATAATATTAACTGGCGCACGGCCATTTTTGCAAGTATGCTGATGTTCGGCAGCCTGCTGGCTAACGCGCAAAACCCTTGGGAAGTGCTTTCAAAGCGACCGTCTACACTTGGTATAGAATCAGGTATTGATACCTATAGTACTTCGGCGTTTAATTTAAAATTGGTAAAGGCCTCGCAAACAGTAGCCGGGCTTGAACCTAAATCATCCGCAGGTTTTGATTACATCCCCGCCGACAGGCTAAAACAACGCAGCAGCAATGGCATGTACCAGTTAGGCGACATCAATATCAGGCTGAAAACAGAGGGAGATACGGCCTGGAAAAGCTTTTCATCGGCCAGCAAACGCGCCCCTGTTAAAGCGCTTGCAGCTAATGACAGTGTTTTATCAGCCGCCGATCTGGCTGCTACCTTGCCTGCCGATATTCCGCTAAAAATTGAGCGTTTGTGGAAACAACGGAATGGCCAACTGATATTGGAGTTTGATATTACCAACACCAGCAACAAAGCGGTGGAGATAGGATCACTGGGTATGCCGATGATATTCAATAACATTTTACAGGATAAATCGCTTGAAAAAGCCCATGCCGAATGTGTTTTTTATGACCCATATATAGGCAGTGGTGCAGGCTACTTACAGGTTACCCGCCTTAGCGGACAAGGCCCCGCCTTGCTTGTGGTGCCCGATGGTGATACGCCTTTTGAAGCCTATAATCCATTATTGGATGACCCAACTCCGCGCGGTATTGACTTTGAAGGCTTTTACGAGTGGATGGTACACAGCAAAGCCTACGCGGATAAGGAATGGAAGAAAGCCGAGCCCTGGAATGAGCCGACCGCGTTCACCCTTAAACCGGGAGAAACACGCCGCTATGCCGTAAAATTCATTTTGGCTGACGCGATCAGGAATATCGAGAAAACGTTGATAGTAAATAACCGTCCTGTGGCTATGGGGGTACCGGGATACATCATTCCGCAGGATGTGGATGGCAAGCTTTTTCTGAATTATAATAAGGAGGTAACATCTATAAAGGTACAACCCGCAGGTGCTTTAACTTTTACAAAAGCTATTGATGCTCCGGCCGGATGGTTGGCCTACCAGGTTAAGGGCAATGTATGGGGCAGGGCAAGAGTTACCGTAACCTATGCCGATGGCCTGAAGCAAACCATCAGCTATAAAGTGATAAAGCCGGAAGAACAGGTAGTAAAGGATTTTGGTAACTTTTTAACCACCAAACAATGGTATCATAATGATAAAGATCTTTTTGGCCGAAGCAATTCCGTAATTACTTATGACTACGAGAAGAAAGCCAAAGTATTGCAGGATAGCCGTGCCTGGATAGTTGGCCTGAGCGATGAGGGCGGCGCAGGCAGTTGGTTGGGTGCCATGATGAAGGAAGTGATACAGCCCGACAAAGCAGAGGTGCAAAAGTTACAACTGTTTGTTAACCATACTATATGGGGCGGTTTGCAGCACAGCCAGGGTAAAGAGAAATACGGTGTTAAGAAAAGCCTTTATTATTACGATCCGAAAGGTAAACCGGCCGGTACATATAGCGATAGCATAAATTACAAAACCTGGGCCGCCTGGGATAAAAAAGGTGCTGATGATATAGGCCGGTCATATAATTACCCACACGTTGCGGCGGCGCATTGGGCGTTATACCGCCTGGCGCGTAACCATAAGGGCTTGGTGAGCGAGTATAACTGGCAATGGTATTTAACTAATGCCTATGGTACCAGCATGGCCATGATAACACTGGCGCCGTACTATGCGCAGTTTGGGCAAATGGAAGGGACTGTTTTTTACCTGATACTACAAGATTTAAAAGCCGAAGGCTGGGGCGAAATGGCAGGCAGGCTTGAAGCCGCCATGCGTAAACGCGCCGATCACTGGCGCACGCTGCAATATCCGTTCGGTAGTGAAATGCCCTGGGATTCAACCGGGCAGGAAGAGGTTTACGTATGGTCAAAATACTTTGGGTATAATGATAAAGCACTGGTAACCCTGAACGCCGTATTAGGTTACATGCCAACCGTTCCGCACTGGGGGTACAACGGTTCGGCACGCCGTTACTGGGATTTTTTGTATGGCGGTAAACTATCGCGTGTGGAGCGCCAGTTGCACCACTATGGCTCGGGGCTTAATGCCATACCTGTACTTACCGGCTATCGTAGCCAGCCTGATGATCTGTACTTGCTTAGGGTAGGTTACGGCGGTACACTGGGTGCCATATCAAACATTACCGAGGATGGTTTTGGTCCGGCGGCGTTTCACTCGTTCCCGTCAACCTTGAGGATAGATTACCTCTCCGGCGATTACGGGCCTAACTTTTTTGGTTATGCCGTAAACACTGCTACCTATATTGCTAATGATGCAACCTTCGGCTGGCTGGCCTTTGGAGGTAATTTAACCACAAATGGCGATGTAGTTAACGTGGCTGTAACCACGGCAGCAAAATCAAAGGTATTTATTGCGCCTCTAAAATTATGGTTAACCTTAGATGCCGGTCAATTTAAAACGATATCATACAATAAAAGCACCGGCGCGGTAAGCTTTATGCTTGATAAGGCGGATGCTTATACACCTGTTGCTTACCTGCATGTGGAGGGCGGCGAAAATAAATATCGATTACCACAAACCAAGGTGCGTGGCGCTTACGTAATTAAGCTAAGCAGCAAAACCGCAAGTAATTTCAAGCTGTTAAGCAATTAGTATTTTTCGTAACGATAAATGCCGGACATGGTTACATGTCCGGCATTTCGTTTTTTGATGTATTTTTGCAAGGCATTTATTCCTCAATTAACATGGCCCGTTACAAGCAATTCGCGTTTAAACAATTCGGTTATTTTGATATTGGTGCCGAGCAAAATGAGTTTGCACTGCATCCTGATTTTGCAGGCAGCGTTAAGGTTGCGTTTGTAAAAGCGGGCGGTAATGTTACGGTTGATTTTAAGGGGTATCAGCTTGAGCAGGATGCCTTGTTTTTTATTAGTGCCGGGCAGTATTACCAGATAGCTGATGATAGCCGCGGCACCATGATCTACTACAATCGTGATTTTTACTGCGTGGCTATACATGATAAAGAGGTAGCCTGCGATGGGTTACTGTTTCATAATGTGTATGAGATACCTGTGATATTGCTGAGTGATGAACAATCAGCAGGTATGCAGGCCATCATTGCCGAGATTAAGGAGGAGATAGTGCATGATGACTCGAGCATGGAAGAAATGCTGCGTATCCTGCTCAAAAGCATCATCATTAAAGCCACACGCATCTATAAATTACAGCATAACACCTCAACAGATGAAGCCAGGCAGGAGGTAGAGTTTTCCCGCAAATTCAGTCAACTGGTAGAGTGGCATTACGCCAGGCACCATACCGTAGCTGAATATGCCGAATTACTTAACATGACACCCAAGGCGCTCAATAAACGTATTACCCGCAACAGCGACAGTACACCTAACGATATTATCAAGAACCGCATCATTCTCGAAGCAAAACGCCTGCTGGTACATACCGACCTCAGCGTAAAAGAAATTGGCTATAAACTTGGCTACGATGATCCATCGTACTTTATACGTTTATTTACCAACCAAACCTCATCATCGCCACAAAATTTCAGGCAGCAATACCAGCATGCTACGGTAGCCTGAGCGTTTTTTTAGATGGAGGGGAAAAAAGTGCAATACATGTATAAAACCGTGCATTGAGTGGCCTTGTTTGGCGCCATACCTTTGTTGTGTTCAATTAATCATAATAATTAAAACATAAACAAAGTCATGAAAACTCAAACTATCTCACAAGGTATTTCAGCAGTAATTTTAACCATAGCCTTAACCGGTTCAGCCATAGCACAGGTTGCCGACCCTGCAACCGATCCGCATATTGAAAGTAATACCAAGGCATTTTTAAATGTATTGAATTCGGGTAACGGCAAACCGTTGGAGCAACTTAGCCCGGTTGATGCCCGCGCGGTACTTACCGGCGCGCAATCATCAGTAAATGTTGATCTGTCGGGCATTGCCGTAACTGATAAAACAATAGAGGCCGATGGCCAATCAATTAAACTGCACATTGTAAAACCCGAGAATAGCAAAGGTACACTGCCGGTATTCATGTTCTTTCATGGTGGTGGCTGGGTGCTGGGCGATTTTCCTACACACCAGCGCCTGGTGCGCGATCTGGTAGTTAACTCAGGTGCTGCCGCCGTGTTTGTTGATTATACACCATCACCAGAAGCACATTACCCGGTGGCTATAAACCAGGCTTATGCCGCCACCAAATGGGTAGCCGCCCACGGTAACGAGATAGGGGTTGACGGTAAACGTTTGGCCGTAGCGGGTAACAGTGTAGGTGGTAACATGGCCGCCGTGGTAGCGCTAATGGCTACAAACAAACAAGGCCCCGAAATTAAACTGCAGGTATTGTTATGGCCGGTAACCGATGCCAATTTTGAAACAGGCTCATATAATCAATTCGCTACAGGTCGTTTTTTGACCAAAAACATGATGAAATGGTTTTGGGATAACTATACTACCGACCAAAATGCCCGCAAAGAAATATACGCTTCACCATTGCAAGCTACTACCGAACAATTGAAAGGCCTGCCAACCGCCGTGGTGCAAACAGCAGAGAACGATGTGCTGCGCGATGAAGGCGAAGCTTACGCCCGCAAATTGGACGAAGCCGGCGTAAAAGTTACCGCTACCCGCTACAATGGCATGATACATGATTGGGGTTTGCTTAACCCGCTGGCAACTGTACCGGGCACGCAATCAGCCATGCTGCAAGCCGCTGCCGAAATTAAAAAAGCACTTAAATAATCTCCGTCATAATCAAAAAAGCAAAGCATCGGGTACTGGGCCCGGTGCTTTTTTGTTTTGTGCAGATGGCGAATAAATTTTGAGCATGTTTGGGTAATTGTTTAATTTACAGCCATCAACCAATTATAATATAACTATGAAACCAAAGTACATTTACCTGCTACTTACATTACTATTCAGCATTTCAACCGCGTATGCGCAAACCGGCAAAGGCTCGGTTGCCGATGTTGCTTTTATACAAGGTAACTGGAAAGCCACCACCCCGGATGGCCGTACCATTGAAGGCTCGTGGCTGCCGCCGCAGGGCGAGAATATTTTAGGCTTTATGCGGATGATGAATGGCGATAAGCCCGATCTGTATGAGATATTAGCCTATGAGCAAACCGACAAGGGCTTAACCTCCATGGTAAAGCATTTTCAACCCGGATTGATAGGTAACGAGGAAAAGGACAAGCAGGACCGGTATGTATTTGTAGAAGCCGCCAAAGGCCGCGCCATATTCCAAAAGGAAGGGGAGGAAACCCTGCGTATATTGTACGAAAAGCGTTCGGCAAGCCAGTTTGTAATAGCCCGCGGCAGCCAGCAGGATGGTAAATGGGTTTTTGTTGATCTGTTTGTGTTTAACAGGGTGAAGTGATAATACACTTAATTTTGATGATATAATTATGATTTCAACTGATTTAGAAAATTATTGTAGAGAAAAAGAAGATCAACTTAAAGTAGTAAAAGATATAAGAGTTGACAATACTTATAAAGGTACAATCGAATATTTCCGTAACAACGCTGATATAGATTACTCAAGAGTACTTTATTCTTCATCTTGTCGAAGACTTCAAGGGAAAATGCAGTTGTTTATTCCTAAAAGCCAAGTTTTTTACAGGAATAGACTTACTCATAGTCATGAGGTTGCTCAATGTGCAAAAACGATAAGTAAAAGATTAAAACTTCAAGACAATATAACTGTTCAAACCTGTTCACTTGCTCATGATATTGGCAATCCTCCATTTGGTCATGCAGGTGAAGTCTTTTTGAGTGAAGTAAATAGTAATATTCCATACGAGGGTAATGCGCAAACTTTCAGAATACTAAATCGATTAGAAGAAAGACATTATGATTTTAATGGTTTGAATTTAACAATTAGAACTATGTTAGGAGTAGTTAAATACTTCAAGCCTGAAAAAGAAATAACTACTGATGAGAGTGGGAACGAAGTGTCGATTGTAAATAAAAAATTTCTCTATAAGGGTGATTATAAGTTAGTTGAAGAGTGGTTAAAAGAATACAATATTACGCATAAGACAATTGACTGCGAGATAATGGATTTGTCAGATGAAATTGCATATGCAATTCATGATTTAGAAGATGCATTACGACTAAAATATTTTACCATTGACGAATTACTATATGAATTCTCAATTCGTAAAGAATATCATGAAGTATTAATTGAGTTCAAGAAGTTTAATGTTTTGGCAAGACAATTTGCAGAAAAGGCTCATGCATATAAAACATCAGAAGAATATACTATGCTTTATCGCAAAGAATTAACATCTATATTAACTAATGCATTTATTAGAGATGTTGATTTTGTAAACGGTAAACTGGGGTATAGAGCATTAGGTTCTTTAGTAAGTGGCCTTAAAAAACTAACTTTTGAAGCGATTAAAAGGCAACCTGATATTATTGAGTATGAGCAACTTGGCAAGCACGTTTTAACTAAGCTTTATGCTTTGTACACAGATAGGGATTATAATAAAGAAATGGTTTTACTACCAGCAAATTATCGAAGCAAGGTTAACTGGGAAAGATGTGTTCAAGATTATATTGGAGGAATGATGGATATTTATGCGATTCAACAGTATGAAAAATATTATGGAAAACTTGAAGGTAAGGGGATATATTTCAAATGATTTACTCTAAAATGATTGTATCGGCTGTTGAAAATAATTATTAAAATTAAATAATCATTTACTATTAAGCCCTGAACTCCAAAGGCGTAAAACCCGGTTTGCTTTTAAAGTAATTGGAGAAATTACCCAGGTCATCAAAGCCTAATGAGTAGGCGATGTTGGCAATGGTCCAATCGGTTTGTTTGAGCAGTATTTTAGCTTCGTGTATTACCTGCTTAATAATAAGCAGGGTAGTCGCCGGTATTTAATAGCAGGGCTGCTGCTTTTTGTCTGGTTTGTTCAATTTGCTGAACTATATCCAGTGCTTCCTTATCTTTATTATAACAAGTATTTATAGCGTAATGCCGTTTTTGGCCAGGCGCAAGGCTATATCTTTACCCAACCCGCGGCTGCCGCCGGTTACCAGCGCTGTTTTATTTAAGGCTCAGTTTCGCAAAATGCAGTTCAAACCCGTTGCATAATATTGATCAATCATGGTCAGGATCGTCATTTGTTACCGATCAGGTAATACTCATATGGTTAATAATCGTTTATTATACAATTATTAATTACTGTTTTAACATGCATATTCGTTATTATCGAATTATATTAACTCGTTTTAGCAATTAAATAACCAATTTTAATCGATTGCAGAGCGTATAGATTGTAAAAAATATTTTTTATTGTTTTTTTTACAATTAAAAATATTCGTTTATATTTGACTCACAATCAATTGTAAAACCAACTTTTAAAACAAATTTTCATGGAAAGATCTGTACTTCGGCGTAAGTGCTGTCTGCTTTAATCGGTTCGTATACTGCATTACATTAACATGCGCTTTAATGTGCTTGCAGGCTGCAATAACTGATTGATATAGCCGGTGCCTGCTAAATAATATTTACAGCAAATTTTACCGGTTTATATAACTGATTATACCAATTATAATTCGGATGGGATACTTATTGCCTTTAGGCTGAGTATGTGGAATGTGCTGCAAGTAGGTGTCCCGGCTTTTTGATAACCTGATTTTTTTAAAACGAATGATGCCACCCTGAACATAGTACCCGCTTATGCGCAGTAATTACTGTGCGCAACACTAATATATCTCACATACTCGCTAATCAATTTAAACTGTAAACATATGAGGAAAAATTACTTTCGTTTTTTTAGAAAGCTTGCTATCCTGCTATTGTTTCTGTTAACGGCAACACTTGCAAAAGCTCAGCAGGTAACCGTACAGGGGATAGTGCAGGATACCGTTGGCGGTATACCCGGTGCCACCATCGTTGTAAAGGGGGCAAGCGGCCAGGGTACTAATACCGATAACCTGGGGCGGTACAAGTTAAAGGTAGCCGCCGATGCCACGTTAACTTATTCGGCCATAGGTTCTAAACCCAAACAAATTATTCTTTCGGGCTATAAAGCCAATGCCGCCGGTGTAATCAATCTGGATGTTACACTGGAGGTAAACACCACCTCACTTGAGGAGGTAGCCGTAACCGGTTTTGGTAACACGCAAAAAAAGGCCAGCCTGGTAAGTTCAATTACTACGGTAAATGTTAAGGATCTGAAAACACCCTCATCCAACCTTACTAACGCGCTCGCGGGCAGGGTAGCGGGTATAATTGCCTTTCAGGGTAGTGGCGAGCCGGGTTTGGGCACTGATAACTCTACGTTCTATATCAGGGGCTTATCTACGTTCGGTTCCGGTAAGCAGGATCCGTTGATCCTGATCGACGGTATCGAATCATCATCTACCGACATGGCCCGTTTACAGCCCGATGACATCTCTGACTTTTCTGTACTGAAAGATGCTGCCGCGGCTTCAATATACGGTGCGCGTGGTGCAAACGGTGTGGTGCTCATTAATACAAAAATGGGTAAGGATGCCGCGCCACAGTTCAACTTCAGGGTAGAGAACCGCATGTCGCGTAATACACGCGATTATGAGTTTGCCGACAATATTACTTATATGAATATGAGTAACGAAGCCGTGCTTACCCGTAACCCCAACGGTGTCGAGCCTTACTCTCAAAATAAAATAAACAGCACGCGTGCCGGCGAAGATCCGTATCTGTATCCCAACAACAACTGGATCCAAAAACTGATTAAGGATTACACCATTAACCAGGGCTACAACTTAAACATCAGTGGTGGTTCTAACAGGGCAAGGTATTATATAGCAGGTACTTATAATAAGGATAACGGTATATTAAAAGTTGAGCCCATCAACGACTTTAATACCAACATCAGCCTTAAAAATTACTCTTTACGTTCAAACGTTGATTTTAATGTTACCAAAAGCACCGTGCTGATTGTGCGTATGTATGGCCAGTTTGATGATTATCAGGGCCCGATAGGCGGGTTTAATGAAAATGGTGCCCGTATTTCAGGCGGTGAACAAACTTTCCGTAACGCGCTTAATGCCAATCCGGTTATGTTTCCGGCAGTGTATCCGGCTTCAAAACTGCCGTTTATTGAGCACCCGTTGTTTGGCTCGGCACAAACCCGTAATTCTGATCTGAGCCTGAGCTCAACCATGTATATTAACCCTTATGCTGAGATGGTTAAAGGTTACCAGGTTTATAAAACATCAAACCTGCAACCTCAATTGGAATTGAAGCAAAATCTGGATGGTATTACACCCGGGCTTACCGCGCGTGCTATGGGCTATTTACGCCGTGTATCGTTCTACCGCGTAAACCGTAGCTATGTGCCTTTCTTTTATTCCGCTATCATCAACCCGCAGGATCAATCTTACTCGCTTCAGCCGCTTAATGATGGTTCGGCCAATTCTCTGCAGCCTGTAGGTCGTGAGTTTTTGGATTTTAACCAGGATGCAAAGGAAATTGATTCACGTTTCTGGCTTGAGGGCGCGGTAAATTACAACCGTACATTTAAAAAGAAACATTCGGTAAGCGGTATGTTGGTGTCGTACATGTCGAGCTATGAGAACGCTAACGCTTCCAGCCTTATCCAATCACTGCCTGCGCGTAACGCGGGTGTGTCCGGTCGTTTCTCATACGGATATGATGACCGTTACTTAGCCGAATTCAACTTTGGTTATAACGGCTCGGAGCGTTTTGACAGGCGTAACCGCTGGGGTTTCTTCCCTTCAATAGGTGTTGGTTACCGCATCTCACAGGAGAAATTTTTTGAACCACTGCGCGAAATTGTAAGTAACCTGAAATTCCGTGCTACTTACGGTTTGGTAGGTAATGATGCTATTGGTAACGTTAACGAGCGTTTCTTCTATATGTCAAACGTAAACCTTAACGATGGCGGTTTTGGCGCTACGTTCGGTCGTAATGATGGTACCGCCGTTTATAACCGCAACGGGGTATCTATATCACGCTATGCTAACAGCAGCATCACCTGGGAGCGGTCAAAACAAATAAACCTGGGTATGGATTTAAGCATTGCCAATGCCTTTGATTTAATTGTTGATGCTTACAAGCAAGAACGTTCAAACATCCTGCAACCGATATCAAATATTGATAACGCCGCAGGCTTAATGGCGGTTCCGTTCTCAAACTTCGGTAAGGTTAGCGCTAAGGGTGTCGATTTATCGGGCAGTTACCGTGCAAATATTTCAAAAGATTTCTCTATCAACGCACGTGGTACCTTTACTTATGCTACCACCCGTATCGAACGTATAGACGAGTTACCGTATTCAAGCGATCTGGCTTACCTTTCTCGCAAGGGGTATTCTATCAACCAGGCTTGGGGTTATGTTGCTGAGCGTTTATTTGCTGATGATGAAGAGGTTGTTAACTCGCCTGTTCAGTTTGGTAACACCAATCTGCGTGCGGGCGATATCAAATACCGCGATATCAACAAAGACGGTATAATTAACAGCGACGACCAAGTAGCCATTGGCTATCCAACACAGCCCGAAATTATTTATGGTTTTGGATCAAGCTTTTACTATAAAAATATCGATTTCAGCTTTTACTTTCAGGGGGCTGCGCGTTTTTCATTCTTTATCAACTCATCGCAAATACAGCCGTTTTACCAAAGCGGTGGTTATCAAACCGGCTTGCTGCAGGCTGTTGCTAATGATTACTGGTCAGAAACCAACCCTAATCTGTACGCTTTCTGGCCTCGTTTGAGCACTTACCGTATTGACAATAACAACCAGATATCAACCTGGTGGATGCGTAATGGTAGCTTTTTGAGGCTTAAGAACTTAGAGTTTGGTTATACTTTCAACAACCTGAAAAAAGTAAAAATGCAGCGTGCACGTCTTTATTTCTCAGCAACCAACTTGTTCATAGTAAGTGGTTTCAAAATGTGGGATGCTGAAATGAGGGGCAATGGATTGAACTATCCGCTGCAATCACTTTACAACCTGGGTGTACAAGTTAGTTTTTAATAGCAATCAACATGAATACACAAAAAAATATACATAACCAAAGCAACGGCAAACACATGGCGGGCTTTCGTAAGCTTATATCCGGCAAAAAAATCCGCCTGATAGCTGTGGCAGGATTGTTCGCTATAGCATCGAGTTTATCAGCCTGTAAAAAATATCTTGATATAGTGCCTGATAACGTTGCCGTTATTGAAAACGCATTCAAATTGCGTACTGAGGCCGAAAAATATCTGTTTACCTGTTACTCGTACCTGCCAAAAAACGGCGATGGCTGGTTTAACGCCGGCATGATGAGTGGCGATGAAATGTGGTTGCCGCAAAGCGATCAGGCACACTGGCACCCTGCTTTCCGCATAGCCCAGGGCCAGCAAAATAAGGACAGGCCACTGTTTAACGAATGGGGTGGTGATTTGAAAGGCGGCGACGGCCGATTCAATTACCTGGTAATGTTCAGGGGGATACGCCATTGCAACATATTCCTTGAAAATATTAAGGATCAGACTAAAGTGCCTGACCTGAGCCTTTCTGAGCGCGAAAGATGGATAGGCGAAGTTGAATTCCTGAAAGCTTATTACCATTACTACCTGCTGCGCATGTATGGCCCGATACCGATTGTTGATAAAAACGTGCCTGAATCATCAGCACCTGAAGAGCTGTATTACAAACGTATGCCGGTTGACGAATGCGTGAATTATATATCAGCTTTGCTGGATGATGCTATTGCTAAACTCCCGCCGCGTATTGTTGACGAGAATAAAGAGCTTGGCCGTACAACACAGGTTATAGCGCTGGCAGTGAAGGCTAAACTTTGGTTAATGGCTGCGAGCCCGCTATTTAACGGTAACAGCGATTTTGCCGGCTTCCGTGATAAGGAAGGCATTGCGCTTTTTAACCCCACGGTTGATCAAACCAAATGGGAGAAAGCACGCGACGCGGCAAAAGCGGCAATTGACGCAGCCGAAGCCAACGGTAACTCGCTTTACACCTACCGTAACGACGTTTTTAACCTGAGTAACGAAACAAAAACACAGTTAAACATTCGTAACGCCGTTACCGACAGGTGGGGAACCGAAGTGGTTTGGGGTTTATCAAACAGTTACTTTGTTAACGAGGCATTGTGTATGCCGCCGCTGGTGCGTGGCTCTAATACCGACAGGTTTCAGTTACAGGGTGTTTGGGCTGCACCGATCAAGATCGCTAAGATGTTTTACAGTAAAAATGGCGTACCCATTGATGAAGATAAAACACTCGATTTTACGAATTATATGCAGACCCGTACTGCCGTTACTTCTGAGCAATTTTATATTGAACCGAACTTTGTAACAGCACGCCTGAACTATGACCGCGAGCCACGCTTTTATGCTGATCTGGGTTTTGATGGCGGCCGCTGGTACATGAAAGATGGAACAACCACCGGTAGTGATGTTAACGGGATGTATGTGCAGATGAAGAATGCGCAAACCGCAGGCTTCGGTCACTTTACCAACTGGAACGAAACAGGTTACTTTATTAAGAAATTGGTTCACTGGGAGTCAACCACTAACAGTAATAACGCGCCTACCTGGAAAAGCTATCCATGGCCCGAGATCAGGCTTGCGGACTTGTACCTGATGTATGCTGAAGCCCTTAATGAGGTTGAACCTGCATCGCCGATGGCTATATCATATGTTGACAGGGTAAGAACCCGCGCCGGTTTAAATGGTGTGGTTGAATCGTGGAGCAATTTTTCACGTAACCCGGGTAAATACGGCAGCCAGGACGGCTTACGTTCGATAATCCACCGAGAGCGCCTGATCGAGCTTGCCTTTGAAGGGCAGCGTTTCTGGGACCTGCGCCGTTGGAAACAATCGGGCGAGGAGTTAAATAAAGATATTACTGGTTTCAGCATATTAGGTAAAACTACCGAAGCTTATAATATTGAGCGTACTATCTTCAACCAAACCTTTATCGCTCCGCGCGATTATTTGTGGCCGATAGGTAACTATGAAACCAGGCGTAATCCTAAGCTTGTTGAAAATCCGGGATGGTAATTATAAACTTAAAATAGTTGTACTATGAAATTGATAAAATTAATCCGTTATATACCAGTTTTGGCGACGCTATTGTGGCTGTCATCATGTAAAGAGGATATGGACTATAAAACCCCGGCAGGTGGCGATGGTTCGGTACCGCAGGTGGTTAGTAATGTAACTGTAGAGAACCTGGCCGGCAAAGCCCGCATTACCTATAAATTGCCAAACGATAAAAATTTACTGTATGTAAAAGCGGTTTATAAAAACTCTGCCGGTGCAACGGCCGAAACCAAATCATCGTACTATAAAGATACGCTTACGGTGGAAGGCTTTGCTGATACTTTAGAGCATGAGGTAAGCTTGTATTCCGTTAGCCGTAGCGAAGTGCTTTCATCGCCGGTAGTAATAAAGGTAAGGCCACTTGAGGCGCCGTTTAAAAAGGTTTTCAAAACCATTTCGGTTATCAACGCTTTTGGTGGTTATAACCTTACAGCCTTAAACCCTACGCGCGATAATGTGGCCATTATTGTAATGAAACGTAACGCGTTCAACCAGTTTGAGGTAGATAATTTTAAGAGTATTTATACACGTACTGATGATATCATCTCCAAAATACGCGGGCTTGATACAACCAACCATGAGTATGCGGTTTATGTTAAGGATAAATGGGGTAACAGTTCAGATACGCTGGTTGTAAACGTAAAACCCATTTATGAGGCAAAACTTGATCCCGGAAAATTCAGAGGTTTTGTATTGCCCGGCGATGCGCCGCAGGTAACCAACGGTGCCCGCCTGGAGTATGCCTGGGATGGCCAATTAGGCTGGCCTTGGGTTAGCTTTACCGCCCAGGTAACCGGTGGTACCAATCCGCATATGATCACTTTTGACACCGGTGTAACTGCCAAAATCAGCCGTATCTGGATCAGGCCTTTCCCTGAAGGAACAAGGTTCTATTACCTGTCTACCATGCGCCGCTTTGAAATTTATGGCGCAACAAATCCATCGCTAAATGGTGCGCTTGATGGTAGCTGGACTTTGATGGGCACCTACGAGGTTAAAAAGCCATCAGGCTTACCTTATGGTACTGATAATGCCGAAGATCAGGCCACGGCAGCGGCAGGCTTTAGCTGGGAGGTTGACCTGAATGCGCCAAAAGTTCGCTACATACGCATCCGCTGCCTCGAAAACTGGGCTGGTGGTACCGCGCAAAGTATCAATGAGCTTGAGGTTTATGGTTCAACGCTTTAACTTTTAACGATCAATGGTTATGAAACATAAATTTCAACATAAAATAAAAGCGTTATTAGCGGTTGCCGCGGTTTGTACGCTTACATTCTCATGCTCAAAGTGGGATGATTTTAAAAAATATAAAGAGGGTGGCGAAATCATTTACACCGGTAAGTTAGATTCGGTTAAGTTCCTTTCAGGCAACCAGCGCATCAGGCTGAAAGCCATGCTGAAGGCCGACCCGAAGTTAACTAAAGTAAAAGTTTTGTGGAACGGTGGTAAAGACTCTATTGTATACGATGTGGATATGCAAGCCGAACCACGCGAGTTTATCCGTACTTTCCCGATGGAAGAGGGGATTAAGAACTTTGTTGTGTATACATATGATGCTGCCGGAAACCAATCGGTAGCGGTTAACGCGGTAGGGCAGGTGTATGGCCCCCGTTATCAAAATGGCTTAAATAACCGCGTGGTTAGTTCGGCTTCTTCACTGGTTGATACCACAAAGATTGATTGGTTGCCAATTGATTTATCAGCAGGCCCTATTGCTACTGAGGTTACCTATCTTTCAAAAACCGGTATTAAAAAAGTACTTACACCAATAGCGCAGGAGCGAACCATAATAGGTGACCTTGATGCAAGTGCTGCAACGATAAGCTACCGCACGCTGTTCAAGCCTCAGCCTACAAGTATTGATACCTTTTATACCGAACCCGTAGAGGTGAAAGTTACCAAGGAGTATTTACGTAACACCAAAATTCCGTTTGAAACCGTATTAAACAGCGACAGGTGGGCTATACCTAAGTATTGGAAAACCAACGCGGCGGTGCTTAATTTCACCAATGGGGCGGGTACTAAGTTTGGCGGTGTCGACTTTTGGTTTGGCGGCCCTCAGTTAGCTATGGAAGCCGGTTGGTCATCAGATAATATGGTAACCATCACCAACGGGAAAATTTACCAAACAGCGGAACTGCCTGCCGGTAATTACACTCTTGAGATGGATATACCGGATTGTACTCAAAACGGCAATTTTTACACTGTTGCCGCTGAAGGCTCGATCATTCCGGATATCGAGAATTTATCGTCAGCAATCAGCTACGCTAAAACAAGTACCACGGGTACGCATAAAATCAGCTTTAAGCTTACATCAACCAAAACCGTATCAATGGGTTTTGTAGGCACGCTGCAAAATAAGGGCTGCTGCGACGGTACTTTCTGGCGCATAAGCGCGGTAAGGCTAAAGCAACTCCCGTTAGAATAAAAAAGTAAAAATATATCCGGTAAAGCAGGCTGATCATAAAATGGTCAGCCTGCTTTGTTTTAAATAAAACTTACTTGGTATAGGATACTATCATTAAACATCATTATCATTCACATCCTTGCTTAGCACAGGTTTTTCGCGTAGCTTTTTACGAATGGTATAAGCGCCGTACACAAACATGCAGGCAATAAAAATGTACACCCACGCAGGTATGTTTCGCCCGGCAACTATAATATATACATAAGGTATACTAAATGCTAATGCCGAAAACAGGATAGGCACTAACACCGGCGCTTTTTTGCGCGCACGATTTACCGTTAACACCAGGCAGCCAATAAAGCATGGCTTGCTGATAAAGTACAGAATACCGAGCGTTAATGGGTCAACGTCATATTCTTCGCCTAATGAGGTGAGCCAGTCATTAAATTCGGTAAGGTAATCCTGCATTTATTACAATGTTAGTTTGAAAGTTTGAATTTATAAGGTGTCGCCTCAAAAAAAATATTACGAGTACAATAATAAGCTGTTAAAGTGGGGTTTTAATCGGAAGGTATAGAAACAATAAATCCTTCTCTGCCAGCAGAGAAGGATTTATTTTAGAGCGAAAGACGAGATTCGAACTCGCGACCCCGACCTTGGCAAGGTCGTGCTCTACCAACTGAGCTACTTTCGCATTGGGTGAAAAATAAAGCCCTGATATTTTTATCAAGGCTTTATGCCTGCAAAGGTATACTTTTCCTGTTATTTTTAAAATCATTTTTTGGCTTTTATGCCTTGGCTTATATAATAAGTTGATTCTTAGCCAAAAAATTATTTAGTATACATAAGCCTAAAAAGTGAAACTTAATAGTATGTTATTAATACAAATGAAAGTTTATATACACCTGTTGAAAGATATATCGTATTCTGTATGCGAATATTAACTTATCTGTAAAGTTTTATTTATAAATTAACGAAATTGAACTATAAAACTTTATCTATGAAAAAACTCTTATTGCCGGCTATGGCTATGTTACTTGCCGCCTGCCAAAACAAACCACTTGTTACTCCTGAAAACTCAAAAACACAGCAAGATTTATCGGTTAAATCAAAAAAGCGCCCCGGGGCTATTGCTACCGATAGTATTTATGGTGTATGTGTACACTTTGGGCAGGCTAATAACCTGGAATATACAATTAACAAGATTGGCTTTGCGATTGACCTTGCCGAAACCATGAACCTTAATTTTTTTCGTACAGATGTTACACTGAATTCCAGCGGTACACCAAACGCTACGTTTGAAGCTTTTGCAGATTCGGCCTACAACGCCGGATTTGGTATTTTAGCTGTGATGAACAACCCAACTGTAACAGCACCTGCAAATGGTACTACTTACACAAGTACTGAATTGCAAAGCTATTATAATCAAGGGTATAGTAAGGGTTATGGGTTTGCAAGCCGGTCTTCATTGCAAGGCAAGGTGCAGTATATTCAAATATTTAACGAGCTTGAAAATGATAATAATGCGGCAATCCTTAGTCCTACTTATGGGGGTACTCAGGAACCTACGGTTGGCCAGAATGATAGCAAGTATAACATGACTAAGTATCCTGCTTATCTGCAATTTATGTTAGGTGCTTATACGGGTATTAAAACCGCTAACAGCACGATTAAGATCGGCACTAATTATGCCTGGCTGCATTACGGTTTGTTTTTACGCTTTACCAAAGATATGATCGCGCAAAACAAGAAACTTGATTTTATGCTGCTAAACTGGTATAATGTTGAAGAATATGGTGTTGATCAATCACACAATGTTGATCCCAACAATGTACCTATGGCAGGGCAGGCCATTAATCGTCTGAAATATAAATTTTTGCAGCAGCCCACGTCGCCCCTGGTTAACCAGGTTGGCTTGAGCGAAACCGGAATTTCTTTTGGCGGTGGCAGTACACCTAACCCTAATAATTTAAGTAAAGGCGGTTTTTTAACACTTATGCATAACCAATACAGGCCGCAAACAAACATGTTTTTTTATTACGAGTTGTTTAAACAATTACAAACAAAATCACAAAACCCTAAAGAGGCGCAGTTTGGTATACAAATAGCCACCAATCCGGCTAATCATTTGGTGACAGATACATTGTCAAACTTATATTAATTAAATCCTCAGGTTGATACAGACGGTTAACCGTCGGTTTGTAATCAAAAAGGCGCTTTAACAATTGTTAAAGCGCCTTTTTTAAATATAGTGCCCTGCTAATTACTCGCACTTATGCACCCAGGCATCCAGATCACGTTTTTTGAGGATGGCCGTATAGCCCAAAGCTGCTGCTGCCGGGCAGTATTGAGCATCAAAGGTTTTTTGAGGTGTTTCATCGGTATATTCTACCACGAAAACCGGCTTTTTAAGCTGAGCGTAGAGCTTTAAGTCGTTTTGCCAGCCTTGTTTAAAAGCATCTTCAGTAAGGGCCCAATCAAATTTTGAAGCGTATTGACCTGTAAGTTCGGGTACATTTTTTTGGCCAATGCCTAAGCCGTTGCTATGGGCTGTAGTTATTAAAAAATCAATATACTTTTTAGTGTCATCTATATTAATATCAAAACCTGTAGTGTTGGCATAGCTGTCGAGATTATCAGGCTCAATGGCATCAAAGCCCTTTTTCAGTATCATGTTGAACCTTGAATTTAGCCAGGGCTTCAGTTTATCTATCTGGCGTATATCCACCCACTTTTCGTGCGGCCACTCATCATACTTTTTGCCCACTACATCCTTTGGCAGGAGCGAACCGTCGGGCCTGTCATCCTCAAATGTACCAACAGACAAATAAGCGATCACTTTTTTGCCTTGCGCGTGCAGTGCCGCAACGGTTTCGGCCGAGGTGGTAAACGCGTCAACATCCACCACGCTGCCACTAAAAGTGGTTGATGAATTAATGTCATCCAGTTGCCAGTCAAAACTAATGCCTGCGGCTGGCTGCCACCAGGTAGTTTTATCGCCGGGAAGTTCGGTAGGGTCTACCGTGTTCGGGGTATCGTTATCTGTGGTGTCTTTTTTGCAGGCTATTAATAATAACAGCATCAGGGCAAGGCCGGAGGTCTTTCGGTTGAACATGAAAATGTGAATACTTGAATGCTTAAACGCAGGCTAAGTGATTTTTGTATACAGTTGTAAAGATTAATATTACAGTTTAAGCGCCATACGTAATGGAGTATGCTTCACTAAAATAAACATTTAGCCAAACGTTTGTGCACCTCAAATACTGTGTAAAAAAGTGCTATTTATTAGCTGATATGTATACTTTTTTTAAAGTACGTAGGTATAATTTTGCTTAATAACATTAAACAAATGAAAACATATATCT
Organism: Mucilaginibacter sp. UR6-1; assembly: GCF_020880975.1. Classification (GTDB taxonomy): domain Bacteria; phylum Bacteroidota; class Bacteroidia; order Sphingobacteriales; family Sphingobacteriaceae; genus Mucilaginibacter. The sequence goes on from NZ_JAJIWP010000001.1 coordinate 170,022, forward strand.
TAAATGAGCCTGGAGATACCACTCATTTGCAAATTTCAGATCAACCGAAACCACGTGTTAGCGGTAATGATGTACTTGTGCGGGTTAAAGCGATCAGTATTAACCCTGTTGACGTAAAGACGAGGGCAGGTAAAGGCGTTTATGGCCGTTTAAAAACCCTCGACCCAATAATTATCGGGTGGGACATCGCCGGTATTGTTGAAGAAACCGGCGATCAGGTAACCGGTTTCAAAGCAGGAGATGAGGTGTTTGGAATGATCAATTTTCCCGGACATGGAAAAGCATATGCGGAATATGTATCTGCTCCGGCTCGGCATCTTGCTCTTAAGCCTGCAAATATAAGTTTTGAAGATGCTGCCGCCGCAACATTGGCGGCTTTAACGGCTTACCAGGTGCTGGTTAAAAAAGCCGGGGTACAGGCGGGTGATAAAGTTTTGATCCATGCCGCGTCCGGTGGCGTAGGGCACTTTGCCGCGCAGATAGCTAATCACCTCGGTGCCCGGGTTACAGGTACATCTTCTGCACAAAATCGTGATTTTGTGTTATCATTAGGTATAAACGAACATATAGATTACCAAACAAACGCGCTCGAAAAAAGGGAAGGGTATTTTGATTTTGTGTTTGATGCGGTTGGGGGTAGCACTATTGAACGGTCTATACCATTAATAAAATCTGGAGGAACGCTGATCTCAATTCCTACCGGGATCAGTGAGGCCGCCTTAGCCCGGGCTAAGGCACTTAATGTTGAGGCTTATTTTTATCTGGTTGAATCAAACGGAGACGACATGATAAAAATAGCTGATTGGCTTGCTACAGGTGTTATTAAGCCTACCGTGTCAAAAACATTTCCTTTTGAGGATATGGCCTTAGCGCATAAAGCCGTTGAAAGCGGCAGAACAATTGGGAAAGTTGTAGTATATATTAAGTAAAGCCTGTAATAAATGTATCTTGCGTGTATACCAATTAAACACACTATGAGATCAGCTTTAACTACGATAGTTCTGTGTTTTTTCGCATGCCTGGCCTTAGCTAAAACGGCGGAGGTTACGGTTGTTAATTTGAGGTGTGAATACCTGTCTGATCCTATCGCTGTGGAGGATCAGCACCCCTTACTAAGTTGGCAATTAACATCAATCTACACGGGTAAAAGTCAAAAAGCGTATCAGGTACTGGTAGCAAGTTCGCCTGTATTGCTGGCTCAAAATAAGGGCGATTACTGGAACAGCGGGAAGGTTAATTCATCCAATTCAACACAAGTTATTTACGGTGGTAAACCCTTATCATCACGAAAACAGGTGTATTGGAAAGTGATGGTGTGGGATGAGAAAAATATAGTATCCGGCTGGAGTAAAACCGCCTCCTGGCGTATGGGTTTGTTACAACCTGCCGATTGGCAGGCAAAATGGATAGGAGAGATGCGGGATCCTCAACCTGATTCGGCGATTACCTATCCGGCACCTTTTTTTCGTAAAGCGTTTACGGTGAAAAAAAAGATCAAAAGGGCAACTGCCTACGTTAGTGGCCTCGGTTTTTATGAGTTATATATAAACGGTAAAAAAATAGGAGACCAGGTATTGGCTCCTGCCGTTACCAACTATGATAACAGGCCGCTTAAAAAGTTGCTGTATCCGTACGATGATCAGTCAAGGCAGCGGGTACTTTACAATGCTTTTGATGTTACAAATTACCTCATCCGTAATGATAACGCTATTGGTATACTACTCGGTAACGGTTGGTATAACCAACGTGACCGTACCGTAGAGGGCCTGATGTGGTATGATGTTCCCAAAGTCATCCTTCAACTGGAGATCCGGTACGAAGATGGAACGTTTGGTACTATCCTATCAGATAATTCCTGGAAAACAACTACCGGTCCGTTGCTGAAAGACGGGATATTTACCGGAGAAAAATATGATGCCAGGGCAGAATTAGGTGCATGGAACGGCCCGGGTTTTAACGATTATAAGTGGCGCAAGGCCATCCTGGTTAAGGCTCCAAACGGTACACTGCATCCGCAGATGGCGCCGTTCGATAAAATAACGCGTATTCTAAAACCTGAGTTTAAAGGCCGGATCAGCGATTCTGTTTACCAATATCATTTAAAGGAGACCGTGTCGGGCTGGGCAGCACTGCATGTTAAAGGTAAAGCGGGCAGTAAGATAACCATGAGGTACATTAGCGAAGAAGGTGAGGATTACGGGCAGTTTGATAGCTATGTTTTAAAAGGTAACGGTACCGAGAGCTGGGAGCCAAAGTTTACATGGCATGCTTTCATGAATTTGGAAGTAACATCGCCGGATGTGGTGTTGGATGCTTCAAATATTACAATCAAAGAGGTGCGTACTGCCGTAGTTTTAAACGGAAGCTTTGAGTGTTCAAATACTTTTTTGAACAAGATTAACACAGCCTATGTAAGAACACAGAATGCTAATATGCATGGCAGTATAAGCAGTGATTGCCCGCACCGGGAACGGTTGGGTTATACCGGCGACGGACAAGTGGCGATGGAAAGCGCGTTATTGTCTTACCATATGCCGCAATTTTATCGTAAATGGCTGGATGATATGGATGATGCCCGTAACCACAATACCGGATTTGTGCCGCACGCGGCACCTTTTGGTGGTGGTGGCGGCGGCCCGGCCTGGGGTTCGGCTTATGTGATCATGCCCTCCTTGTATTTTTCTTATTATAGTGATACCCTGGTTTTAAAGCGGCATTACGCGGGCATGAAGCAATGGGTTAACTATTTACAAACGCGGATCAATGAAAATGGCTTGATCACCAAAGAAGAGCCTGATGGTTGGTGCCTTGGCGACTGGTGTACGCCGGAGCAGATTCAACTGCCTGAGCCACTGGTAAACACGGCTTATTTTTTTCATGTAACCAGCCTGATGGCTGATATAGCCGGAGTTTTGGGGAATGAAAGCGACAAGGCGCAATTTGCCGGCATGGCGCAAAAAATAAAGGCCGACTTTAATAAAGCTTACTATAATACTGCAACAAAAACCTACTGGCAAGGGCGGCAGGGCGCGGATGTTTTTGCTTTAGCATTTGGCTTGGTGCCCAATGATAAGTATGATGCCGTGTTTAATTCGTTATTAGCGCATTTAAAGCAGATCAATTACCATTTTGATACAGGTATTTTGGCTACACCGCTATTGCTCAAAGTGCTTTCGCAAAACAACAGGGATGACATCGCCTACCAAATCATGAACCAGAAAGACACACCCGGATTTGGTTATTTATTAAATAATAAAAACAGCACTTTATGGGAAGAATGGAATGGCGGCGGCTCACACAGCCACCCGATGTTCGGCAGCGTGGTGGCCTGGTTTTATTCGGCTATCGGCGGTATTAAGCCTGATCCGGGCAGTGCCGGTATGAAACATTTTTTTATAGCGCCAAAACCCGTTGGTGATCTGAATTATTGCAAGTCAGCATATACAAGCTTATACGGCAAAATACGTTCGGAATGGGTACGGGAAAAAAATGGCGGGTTGCAGATTGTTATAGAAGTGCCGGCCAACACATCGGCAACATTTATTTTACCCGAAGGTATGAAAAACCTTGTGAGCGGCCCCGGTAAAAAAAATCACGCAAAAAAAGTTAACAAGCTATACATTGCAGAGTTTGGATCAGGGATTCACCGGTTTAAAATTGACTGATGCAAAATGCGATGTTTATCGGATGAGCAATTGTAAGTAAATAAAAACGGGAAAGAACGTATATACGTCTTTCCCGTCAAGTACTCGGGGCGGGAATCGAACCCGCACTCGCTTTAAGGCGAACAGGATTTTAAGTCCTGCGTGTCTACCAGTTCCACCACCCGAGCAGGTGATTAACCTTTTAAAAATAAATCCCTTCTGCTTGAGGGAAGGGATTGGAGCGAAAGACGAGATTCGAACTCGCGACCCCGACCTTGGCAAGGTCGTGCTCTACCAACTGAGCTACTTTCGCATTGTTTTTGCTTACAATCGCTGTTCGTGTTTCGTTCGTTGATTGTGGTTGCAAAGATAGAGAGAAAACCATTTTCCGCAAGTAAAAAGTGTAATTTTTTTAAAGTTTTTTATAACTCGCTGTTTTTCAAAACTTCTAAAATTAAGTTGCTCTCAAAACCCCGGCTTAAAGCGTATTGTTGTAGTTTATAGCGGCGTTTTAAGCTGTGTTTTTCCTTTAATGATGCCGCTTTTTTTTCCAATAAATGCTGCAATGCGGTCATATAGTCGTCCAGGTCAATACCAGCCAGGGCTTTTTTAATAAGTACATCGGGCACGCGTTTCAGTTTAAGGCCTTGTTTTATTTTTACTTTTCCCCAATGTTTTTGGTTGAATTTGCTTTTAGCGTAAATACGTGCAAAGCGCTCTTCACTCAAAAAATTCTCGGTGATGAGCCTGCTTATCACAATTTCAATAATGCGCCCGGCAACGCCCCATTCATACATCTTGTCGCGCACTTCCTGTTGCGCGCGTTCCTGGTAGGCGCAATAGCGCATGGCTTTGGTAAGGGCGGTGTTCTCGTCGGTAATTTTTATCGGGTTATCGCGTTCCATTTGAAAATCAAAAATCGCTAAAATTTCTTCTATTAACAGGAAATATAAGCAACTTAGCATTGTGATGTACAAAAGCAGGTATACAACTACTCAGGTAAAACAAATATTGAATGCCACCGGCGATGTGGTTAATGATAATAGTATCAGTTTATTAATAACCGATAGCCGCCGCATCAGTAACCCATCCGGCGGCTTATTTTTTGCTTTAAGCGGCAGGCGTAACGGGCACGAGTTTGTGGCCGAGGCTTATAATGCCGGCGTGCGTGATTTTGTGCTGAGTGCAAAGCCGCAAGGGTATTTCCCCGAAGCAAACCTGCTTATTGTGCCCGATGTGCTGGCAGCCTTACAGCAGTTGGCCGCGCATCACCGTGCGGCGTTTAATTTGCCGGTAGTAGGGGTAACGGGCAGCAACGGTAAAACCATTGTAAAAGAGTGGTTGTACCAACTGATGTCGCCCGACAGAAATATTGTGCGTAACCCCAAAAGCTACAACTCGCAGATTGGTGTACCACTATCTGTATGGCAAATTAACGAGAAGAATGACCTGGGTATATTTGAAGCCGGCGTATCAACCACCAGTGAAATGGATAAACTGGAAGCCATCATTCAGCCGGAGATAGGTGTGCTTACACATATTGGTTCGGCGCACGACGAAGGCTTTAGCAGTCGTGATGAAAAGGTTGCCGAAAAGCTGAAGTTGTTTAAGCATAGCCGCCTGCTGGTATATAATTACGAGCAAATGCTCGATTATAAAAAGCTCATAAGCACCCCTGAAACCTTTGTTTGGAGCCGTAAGTTCAATCAGGCTGATCTGTATGTGTTCAGTGAAGCGGTCATCGCCAAAAATTATTATATGCGCGCCGTGTATAAAGGGGCGGAGATAGAATGTATCATTCCGTTTCGTGATGAGGCCTCTATAGAGAACGCTATTATCTGCTGGGCAACTATGCTGGCCATGGGGTATGAACCCGCCGTTGCCGACGATCGGCTGGAGCGCCTCGCCCCGGTAAGTATGCGCCTCGAATTGAAAAATGGCATAAATGATTGCTCCATTATTGACGATACTTATAATTCCGACATACAATCCTTAGAGATAGCGCTTAACTTTTTGAGCCAGCAAAATCAACATCAAAAAAAGACGCTTATCCTGTCAGATATTTACCAGAGCGGCTTGCAGCAGGAGGTGTTATACAAGCAAGTAGCCGAACTGGTTAAAGCCAGCCAGGTCGACAAGTTTATCGGCATCGGCACGGCTATATCAGGCTACCGTGATGTGTTTGAGGTTGCCGAAAAGCAGTTTTACCCGGATACCACCGGTTTTTTAGCGCAACTGCAAACGCAGCATTACCGTAATGAAACCATATTGGTAAAAGGCTCGCGCAGTTTTGAGTTTGAGCGTATAAGCCGTGTGTTTGTACAAAAGGCGCACGAAACCGTGATGGAAATAAACCTTAACGCCATGCTTAACAACCTTAACTATTACCGCTCAAAACTTAATCCGGGAGTAAAGCTGATGGCTATGGTAAAGGCATTTTCGTACGGTAGCGGTACTTATGAGTTGGCCAACGTGTTGCAATACAATAAGGTTGATTATCTGGCTGTTGCTTATGCTGATGAAGGTGTGGCCCTGCGCCAGGCAGGTATCAGCCTGCCTATTGTGGTGCTTAATACCGAAGTTGGCGCTTTTGAAAAATTAACGGGTTTTAAGCTTGAGCCGGTTATTTACAGTTTTGGTTTGTTTGATGAATTCATTAAATATGTACAGGATAGTAACATATTTAATTATCCCGTACATATCAAGATAGATACGGGTATGCACCGACTTGGTTTTGAGAATTTTGAGGTAGAAACTTTGTGCGATCTGTTAGAGGAGAATCCTTACGTGCGTGTGCAGTCGGTATTCTCGCACCTGGTAGCCAGTGACGCGGTCCAGCATGACGAATTTTCGCTGAAGCAGATCAATTCGTTCGAGAAAGCTTATACTGATATTGAGGATGCGCTGGGGTACCGGGTGATCAAGCATATCTGCAATACGTCGGGTATTACCCGTTTCCCGAATGCGCAGTATGATATGGTGCGGCTGGGTATAGGGCTTTACGGGGTTGATGGCGCTATATCACCCGATGAAGGGGTGCTACAGCCTATTGCCACCTTAAAAACAAGCATATCGCAGGTGAAAAAAATTACGGCGGGCGAAACCGTAAGTTACATGCGTAACGGTAGTTTAACCAAAGATGGACGCATAGCAACAGTGCGTATAGGTTATGCCGATGGTTACCTGCGGGCATTTGGCAACGGGGTAGGGCGTATGCTGGTTAACGGCGTGCTGGCACCCACGGTAGGCAACATCACCATGGATATGTGTATGATAGATGTTAGCGAGGCAGAAGTAAAAGAAGGCGATGAAGTGATCGTATTTAATGATGAGTTACGTATTGAGGAACTGGCTAAACAGATAGGTACCATCCCATATGAAATACTGACCAATATTTCGCAAAGGGTAAAAAGAGTGTACTTTTACGAGTGATTTTGTTACTTAGCCCATTGCCATGAAAAAATTAATCGGTGCCATATTAAATTACTTTATCAAAGGCTTGCTTGTGGTGGTGCCTTTGGGCGCCGCTTTCTTTTTGATATTCTGGGCGGTGTCAAGCATTGATAATGCGCTTAATCTGAGCGGTATATTGTGGACAGATAAGCATGGCAAACCCATTTATATACCGGGTTTAGGCATCCTGAATGTTATTTTTATTATACTGATAGCGGGCATATTGGTAACCAACGTAATTACCGAACCCATAAAACGCTGGATGAGCCGCTGGCTTAACCGCTTACCGTTGTTCAAGTTTCTGTACTCATCAATAAAGGATCTGACCGAGGCTTTTGTAGGCGAGGAAAAGAAGTTCAGCGAACCGGTTTTGGTTGAGGTAAACGAGTTCGGGTTAAAAAAGATAGGCTTTTTGGTAAAGAAAGATCTGAGCGCTATTGACCTGCCGGGCGAGGTAGCCGTTTACTTTCCCCTGTCGTACTCATTTGCCGGGCAGGTGGTAATCATCCCGAATGATAAAGTGAAGCCTATTAACAGGAGCGCGGCAGAGGTAATGAAATTTGTAGTATCAGGCGGCGTAAGCGGGCTGGATGATCATCATGATAAAGTTTCAAAATAAAAGCATCATTGCTAAACTAACTGAAATTTTTATACATTCGGATGTTAACAGATTATATCTAAAAACAGCATCTGCATGGAACCGGGAATACTGCTTTCTTTTATCATAGGGTACTTTTTAGTACTGATATTGATCTCGTGGCTCACCTCACGCAACTCAGCCGATAACGATACCTTTTTTGTGGCCAACCGTAATTCAAAATGGTATTTGGTGGCATTTGGCATGATAGGTACGGCTTTAAGCGGCGTAACATTCATATCCGTACCGGGTAAGGTGGGCGCCGCCAGCGGAGATGAATTTGCATACTTTCAGTTTGTGCTGGGCAATGCTGTAGGTTTTATCATCATCGCCACAGTACTGCTGCCTTTGTACTACAGGCTCAAGTTAACCTCAATTTACAGTTACATTGAAAGTGCTTTAGGTACATGGAGTTATAAAACCGCCGCCGGTATATTTCTGATCAGCCGTACTATTGGCTCGGCGTTCAGATTGTATTTGGTAGTGATTGTTTTGCAGCGTTTTATATTTGATGCTTACCATGTGCCATTTGCGGCTACGGTGCTGATATGTTTGCTGCTGATATGGTCGTACACCTTTAAGGGCGGCTTAAAAACCATCATTATTACCGATAGTTTGCAAACGCTGTTCCTGGTATCGTCAGTGTTTTTATCTATCTATTTTATTTGTGATAGCCTTGATATGACCATCTTTCAGGCTGCCGACGAAATAGCCAAGAGCAGCTATTCCAAAATATTCTTTTTTGAGGATTTTATAACCAGCAAGTTCCATTTCAGCAAGCAGTTTCTGGGCGGTTTGTTCATCACCGTGGCCATGACGGGTTTGGATCAGGACCTGATGCAGAAGAACCTTAGTCTTAAAAACATCCACGAAGCGCAAAAAAATATGTTCAGTTTCACCAGTATTTTCGTGGTGATCAATATATTCTTTTTAAGCGTAGGCGCGTTGCTATACATCTATGCTAACAAATACGGTGTAACGGTCGAAAAAACAGATTACCTGTATCCAACCATTGCCCTTAATTACCTGGGTTTGGCACCGGCTATTGTGTTTATGCTGGGCTTAACGGCGGCAACCTTCGCCACTACCGATTCGGCACTGACGGCGCTAACCACCTCTTTCTGTGTCGATTTTTTGAACTTCAATAAAAAGGCGGATATCAACAGTAAAAAAATGGTGGCGTTAAGGCATTATGTGCACATTGGTTTTTCCGGTTTGATGTTTTTAACCATTATTATCTTTAATTCGATCAATAATGATGCGGTGGTGAGTGCTATATTCAAGGTCGCATCATATACCTACGGGCCGCTGCTGGGCTTATATTCATTTGGCTTGTTTATGAGTGGCAGGCAGGTGAATGATAAGCTGGTGCCCTTTATCTGTTTGATCTCGCCCGCGATCTGCTTTTACCTGAGCACCAATTCTGCCACGTTGTTTAATGGCTACGTATTTGATAACGAACTGATTATTGTTAACGGTTTAATAACCTTTGCCGGGTTGCTGTTAACCTCAAAGGCCAAAACAAAAGTGGCCGTTTTATAATTATAACTTCCTAAATATATATGTGATTATGACTGGTGATGAAAAAATAAGAAACGCCTTTGAGAACAAGAACTGGCCCGAGGTTAAGGTAACCGACTCGTGGCAGATATTTAAAATTATGGCCGAGTTTGTGGATGGGTTTGAAAAACTGGCCCGTATAGGCCCGTGTGTATCCATATTTGGTTCGGCGCGTACCAAAACCGATCATCCGTATTATGGCCTTGCTGAAGATATTGCCAGCCGCCTTACCGAACGTGGTTACGGTGTAATTACCGGCGGTGGCCCTGGTATTATGGAGGCCGGTAATAAAGGCGCTTATGAAGCAGGCGGCAAATCGGTTGGGTTAAACATTGAACTGCCCTTTGAACAATTCCATAATAAATATATCGACAGGGATAAGCTGCTTACATTTGATTATTTTTTTGTGCGCAAGGTAATGTTCATGAAGTATTCGCAGGGCTTTATTATTCTGCCCGGCGGTTTCGGTACAATGGACGAATCATTCGAGGCCATCACCCTGATACAAACCGGTAAGATAGCCCGTTTCCCCATCGTATTTGTTGGGCGCGATTACTGGAAGGGATTGTTTGATTGGGTGGAGGAGAAGATGCTGAACCAGGAAAATAACATTAGTCCGGATGATTTGAACCTGTACCGTGTGGTAGATACGGCTGAAGAAGCTACCGAACACATCTTTAGATTCTACGACAAGTATATGTTGAAGCCAAACTTCTAAAAACAAAAAAAGCGATAGTTGCCTATCGCTTTTTTTCTTAATACTACCGGTAATTATTTACCGGTTGATATAGCTTTTGATTTAATATCAGCTTTAGCGGCTGTTGGGCTGGCAAGCATATCTACCATGCTGCTTACCTCATTCAACACGCCTTCATCCGTTCCCGAAAAACCTACGTGCTTAAAGCGGATGTTGCCGGTTTGGTCGATAATAAATTTGGTTGGTATGCCTGTTACGTTGAATGATGATACCACTTTTGACTGACGGCCATCTGTGCCTTTTTCATCGATCAATACGTGGAAGGTATATTTATTATCGGCAATAAATTTTTTAACGCCCGGTACATAGTTATCGCCACTTTCCCAGGTATCAATAAACAGGAATTTAACGTTCGGGTTATCTTTGTATTTATTTACGGCTAATTGCATACCCGGGAACGATGCCTTACAAGGGCCGCACCAGGTTGCCCAAAAATCAATCACCACAACTTTACCTTTCAGGCTGGCTAATGATACCTCTTTGCCGTCAAAATCTTTCAGGGCAAAAGCAGGCGCTGTTTCGTTGATCATGGATTTGGCCAGTTCTTCGCGGGCTTTTTCTTTCGCTGCTTTATCAAATGCGCCAACATAAGCGTCAAAGCCGGTTTCGTTGCCTTTTTGTTTTATGTAGATCTTTTTAAGTTCGGCACGCAGGGCGGTTGAGCCTTTACCATCTTGTAATGATTTTTCGATGATCTCCTTCGCTTTGTCAGCTTGTCCGCTGGCTGAAAGAATCAACGCGTAATGTTCGGTAATTTCAGCATCAGGTGTCGGGGTACTGTCATAAACCTTTTGCTGGTATTTTAACGCCTCGGCATAATCGCCTTGTTTGTATTTAATAAAGGCATAAGTATCAGCAAACATATAGTATGATGCGCGGTTGTTGGTTTTTGCCTGCTTAACCGACTGAAACATGGCCGGTTTTGGGTTAGCATAAGCGGCATCCAGTATTTCAAGAGATTGCATTGAATACTTGGCAGCCTTTTCCAGGTTTTCACCCTTTTCGGCCATTGGCCAGGCAACACTGTTCAGAGCGCTTGCCAGGTTTGATTTATCTTTTATCTGCGCGGCATATTTTTGGTAGCCCGCATCATTACCGGCTTGTAAGTAGGCTGATGCCAATTGCATCCTGAAGTTATCGATAAGGCTTGCGTTATCCTTATTTTCAGGATATTTAGCCAGGTAATCGTTAAGTAAAGCTTCTTTTTTAGTCAGATCCTTTTCTTTATTAAAGGCCATACCTGCTTCATTTTTTGCAAACTCACCTTTTGTGAATTTTGCCTTTATTATGGCGTTTACTGAATCGGCTTGTGCAGTTTTACGCTGGCGTGAATACCAATTGCTCAAAGTCATCAGGTCTTTCTCATCCTTGCTTTTACCAAGGGCAGCCAATTTGCTGTCAACAACGGCTTTGTTAGCCGGGTCTTTAACAGACGACAGATACATCAGGTAATTAAGCAGGTGCTCTTTTTCACTTTTTGGGTATAAGGCAAATTCCTTTTTGTATAGTTCACCGGCACGGGCTATATCGGCATTTATCTTTCCAAAGTAATTACCCATGCCCGATTGTATGAGGTAAGCCTCATTAGCATAAGCACCCTCAACAGGCTTGCCGCCTTTATAAACTTCGTATATATAACCCTTACCACTGTTATTGTCAATATTTTGCCCATTGGCCAAACGCACAAAAAATGAGGTAGCCGTTGCAGGTACCGTAAACTCGCCTTTAAAAAGTTTGCCATCCTCGGTTAGCTCAACATCGCTCACCGGGTAAGTTTTTTCCAGGAAATGCACGGTAGCTTCCGGTTTGCCGCCCAGGTTTGCGCCTGTGGTATCATAAGTAAAGGTAATTTTTTGATTAGCAGCCGGGTTTGAGGCTGATAGCTTCAGCCTTTCGGCGGTTTGGGCAAAGGTGCTTTGTGCTAAAAGGGGTAGCAGTAAAGCGGATAAGAGTTTAAAGTTTTTCATGATAACTATAATTTTAGTCAAATTAAAAATTAAATAATTAATAACCAAAATTTTAATTGTACTTCATTACTTTGCACGATGGAAAAATCTGAAACTCAAAAACAACAGCGCGGTTTAATATTTATTTTTATTACGTTGTTGGTTGATGTTATCGGTTTGGCTATAGTTATACCGGTATTCCCAAAGCTTATCGAGAAGCTGATACATGGCAATGTAAGCCAGGCATCAAGCTATGCAGGGTGGTTACTGGTGGCTTATTCTATCATGCAGTTTTTGTTCTCGCCGTTTATAGGCAACCTGAGCGATAAATATGGTCGCAGGCCGGTGCTGTTATTATCATTACTCGGTTTCGGGGTCGATTATTTATTTTGCGCTTTCGCGCCAACCATAGGCTGGTTATTTTTGGGCCGGGTAATAGCCGGTATCACCGGTGCAAGTTTTACCACGGCATCAGCCTACATAGCTGATGTTAGCACACCCGAAAAACGCGCGCAAAACTTCGGGATGATCGGTGTAGCTTTCGGGTTAGGCTTTATTATCGGCCCGGTTTTGGGTGGCATACTCGGTAAAATTGATACGCAATATCCTTTTTACGCGGCGGCAGGGCTGGCTTTACTCAATGCGTTGTACGGTTACTTTGTACTGCCCGAATCATTAAGTAAAGAAAACCGCCGGGACTTTGATATTAAACGTGCTAATCCGATGGGGGCATTGCTGCAATTAAAAAAATACCCATCAGTAATAGGTTTAGCGTTATGCCTGTTCATCGTATACTTTGCCGGCCATGCCGTACAAAGCGTTTGGACATATTATACTATCGAGAAATTCAAGTGGAGTGAAGACCTTATCGGTTATTCGTTAGGTTTCATCGGTTTGATGATCGCCATCGTACAGGGTGGATTGATCCGCATTACTATACCCAAATTAGGGCAGGAGCGGAGCATATGGATGGGGCTGCTGCTGTATGCTGTGGGGATGCTTTTGTTCGGCCTTGCCAATAAAAGCTGGATGATGTTCGCCTTCATGATTCCTTATGCGCTGGGTGGTATTGCCGGGCCTGCTTTGCAGGGTATCATGACCAGCGAGGTACCGGCCAACGAGCAGGGCGAATTACAGGGCGGCCTTACCAGTTTAATGAGCCTGAGCTCCATATTCGGCCCGCTGTTCATGACGCAGGTATTCTCCTACTTTACCAGCGATAAGGCTCCCGTACATTTGCCCGGTGCACCATATTATGTGGCATCGGCACTCATGTTACTAAGCGTTTGGCTGGCTGTGCGCAGCTTTAAAAATGTGCATCATCATAGTAAACCGGCTGAAGTTATAGCGCCTTAATAATATTACATTACGCTTGCGGCAGTCTATTAATATTGATTAACGGCTTAGCTTAAAAATAGCTAATTTTGCAGCATGAATTTTTCTTCAAAACTACTGGAGGATGCCGTTGCAGAGTTTGCCAAACTACCGGGCGTGGGCCAAAAAACCGCGCTGCGTTTGGTATTGCACCTGCTTAACCAGGATAAGCCCGAGGTGGAGAAATTCAGCCGCAGCATCAGCAAACTGCGTAATGAGATACAGTTTTGCCGTGTTTGTCACAATATATCTGACACAAATGTTTGCGAAATATGTGCATCGCATAAGCGTGATAAAAGCCTGGTTTGCGTAGTAGAGGATACCCGCGATGTAATGGCCATTGAAAATACCAACCAATACAACGGCGTATACCATGTTTTAGGCGGATTGATATCGCCTATGGATGGTGTTGGCCCCTCAGATCTGCAAGTGGATACATTGGTTGAACGCCTTGCTGCAGGCGAGGTAAAGGAGATCATATTCGCCCTAAGCGCCACCATGGAGGGCGATACCACCATCTTCTATCTTAATAAACGTGTAAAACATTTTAATATAACTATCTCAACCATCGCCCGTGGCATAGCTTTTGGTGGTGAATTGGAGTACGTGGATGAAATTACGCTTGGCCGCTCTATTGCTACGCGCGTTCCGTACGAAAATTCGTTAACCCGGTAGTTATGAAGTTATCCGTAATAGTAGTTAACCACAATTTATGTATGTGGCTCAGGCAGTGCATCAGCTCTTTAGAAGCCGCCCGTAATGGTATTGACTGTGAGATAGTTGTGGTGGATAACGCCTCTGCCGATAAGTCGGTTGAAATGATGCAGTCAAAATTTCCGGGTGTGCGTTTAATAGAGAATGAAAAGAATGAGGGCATTGCCAGGGCACTTAATCAGGCTATTACATCATCATCAGGAGAGTATGTTTTTCTGGTCAGCCCAGATACAATAGTGAGCAAAGATACCCTGACCAAGGTGGTTGATTTTATGGACAGCCATACCGATGCTGCCGGTACAAGCGTACGCATGGTTACGCCGCAGGGGCATTTTATCCGTTCATCAAAATACGGATTGACCAAAAAATGGAACTTGCTGCTCAAATGGGCCGGCTTGTCAAAATACTTTGCCAAATCGCGTATAACATCATCAAACCATTCTCAGCCGGATGAATTTGAAACCGCCGAGATTGATGTACTTAACCGTTCATCAATGCTATTACGCCGCTCGGCATTAAATAAAGTGGGTTTGTTTGATGAACGTTTTGTCATGTTCGGTTACGATGTCGATCTGTCGTTCCGGTTAAAGGTAGAAGGGTTTAAAAACTACTACTTTCATAAAACCTATGTAATCAACTTTAATATAAAGCCCGTACAAAAATATACCTTTAGCTACCTCAAATATTATTACGGAGCCATGCTCGCTTTTATATCAAAGTATTTGTTTGAGGCGCCAAAACTTACGCTGGGGGCCCCCGTTAAAACACTATACACGCCACAATACGAAATAGAGCAATAACAAAAGCGGCTGTATTAAATATACAGCCGCTTTTGTTATATATGTTTTAAATTATCCATTTATTACTTCGCCGCCGTTAACGTGCAATATTTGCCCGGTAATGTATGAGGCATCATCAGAAGCAAGGAATACATATGCCGGCCCAACTTCAGATGGTTGCCCGGCACGGCCAAGCGGCACATCCTGTCCGAATTTTGATATTTTTTCGCCATCAAAAGTTGATACGATCAGTGGTGTCCAGATAGGGCCGGGAGCCACACCATTTACACGTATTTTTTTCTCGGCCACGCTTGTAGCCAGCGATCGTGTAAAGGTAGTTATGGCGCCTTTGGTTGCCGAATAATCTATTAATCCCGGTGATGAGCGATAAGCCGTTACCGATGTGGTATTAATGATAGAGTCGCCCTCTTTAAGGTATACCAGCGCGGCCTTAGCAAAATAAAAATAAGCGAATATATTGGTGCGGAAGGTGGTGTCTAACTGCTCATCACTAATGTCCTTCACATCCTCCTGCGGAAACTGCACCGCTGCGTTGTTAACCATTATATTTAGTTTGCCTAATTCATCAACGGTTTGTTTTACGGCGCTTTCGCAAAATGCACTATTCTTTACATCGCCTTTTATCAGCAAGCACTTGCGGCTTTCGGCTTGTACCAATTGTTGGGTTTCCTTTGCATCAGCATCTTCATCAAAGTAAACAATGGCCACGTCGGCACCTTCTTTAGCATAATGCACAGCTACTGCACGCCCAATGCCGCTATCGCCGCCGGTAATCAGGGCTACCTTGCCGTTAAGCTTTCCGGCTGCTTTATAATTGCTGTTAATGTATTCCGGTTTTGGGTCCATTTCATGCTCATTACCCGGCTGTCGTTCCTGCTTTTCATCGGGAGAAAATGTTATCTCTTTGTTTTCCATAGTATATGTTTTGTTATATCAGGAACAATTATATTGTGGTAGGGTTTCCTTTAAATAAAATATATTAATTATAAATATCTGTTTTGCTGTTTTAGGTTAGCCCAGATTATTTTTATAAAAATTGCATTTCAAAAAAATATTTACATATTTGTGCTGTAATGAAAACGATAATATTAAACAACAACTGGTGGTGGCTTAACGAGTAATCGTAAGGCAATTCCGTTTTTGTTTTTTTAATAATATTCAGGAGGGTTGCCACAAGGCAACCCTTTTTTGTTGGCACATGAAACAGATACTAAATCATTTATTTGAGCATAAAACCTTTAGCCGCGAGCAGTCAAAACAAATACTGACTGATATTGCGCAGGGTAAATACAATACATCGCAAATGGCCGCTTTCATGACGGCTTATTGCATGCGCAGCATCACCGTGAGCGAGTTAGAGGGCTTTCGCGATGCCATGCTGGAGCTTTGCCTGCCGGTAAACATTGAGCACGATACGCTGATTGATTTATGTGGTACCGGCGGTGATGGTAAGGACACCTTCAATATCTCCACGCTGGCCTCATTTGTTGTAGCAGGAGCGGGGTACAAGGTAGCCAAGCACGGTAACTATGGCGTTTCATCAGGCTGTGGCTCATCAAATGTAATGGAATACCTGGGCTACCGGTTCACCAGTGATATGGATACCCTGAAACGTAATGTTGATGAGGCCAATATCTGCTTTTTGCATGCCCCGCTGTTTCACCCGGCCATGAAAACCGTTGCGCCTATCCGCCGCGAACTGGGGGTGAAAACATTTTTTAATATGCTGGGTCCGCTGGTTAACCCGGCGAAGCCGAAAAATCAGTTAGTAGGTGTTTTTAACCTTGAACTGGCAAGGGTGTATGCTTATTTGTACCAGCAATCAAAAGCTAAATACACTATTGTAAACGCTTTGGATGGTTATGACGAGGTATCGTTAACCGGCGACTTCAAAACCTTTTCGGCCGATGGTGAAAAGATAAATGATATTGAAAGCCTCGGCTTTGAACGTTTGGATGCGGCTGAAATAGCGGGAGGCCATACTGTTGCCGACTCGGCAGCTATATTTACCGGTGTACTTACCGGTGAAGGTACAACAGCTCAAAACAATGTGGTTTTATGCAATGCCGCACTGGCCATCCGTACCATCCACCCTGAAAAGAGCTTCGCCGACTGTTACTACGAAGCTGAAGAAGCATTGCATAGCAAACGCGCGCTTAATAGTTTTAAACGCTTAATTGAAAACTAAAGGTGAAAATTAAGGTTTGCGGTTTAAAGATTCCGGATAATATAAGTGAAGTTGCAGTATTGCAGCCCGATTATATGGGGTTTATATGTTACGACAGATCGCCAAGGTATATTGATGAACTTGAGGCGGATGATTTGAATGATGTTCCCGTAAATATTATCAGAACAGGAGTTTTTGTTAATGAAGATGCCGATCAGATCAATGGGCTGATCGAAAAATATAACTTTAAAGCTATCCAGCTACATGGCAGCGAAACACCTGAGTTTTGTGCGCAGTTTAAAGGCAGGGTGCAGGTAATAAAGGCTTTTGGTATAGATGTTCATTTTGATTTTGACACGCTTAAACCTTACGAAAATGTGTTGGACATATTTTTGTTCGATACCAAAACCGCGGCACATGGGGGCTCAGGCAAAACGTTTGACTGGCAGGTGTTAAAGAATTATACACTCCATGTACCATTCTTCCTTTCAGGTGGCATTGGTTTAGAGAACCTGGAAGAAGTGAAAAAGATCGATCACCCGCAGTTAGCCGGGCTTGATCTGAACAGTCGCTTTGAGCTATCGCCCGGAAATAAAGATATAAATAAGCTGAAACAGGCTTTTGAAATAATTAAGCAACTATAATGCACATGAAATACGGAGTTGATGAACATGGTTATTACGGCGATTTTGGCGGAGCCTACATTCCCGAAATGCTGTACCCCAATATTGAGGCCTTGCGCGCACAGTACCTCAAAGTACTGGATGATGATGATTTTAAAGCTGAGTACGATCAGTTATTGAAAGATTATGTTGGCCGCCCTTCGCCATTGTACCATGCCAAACGTTATTCAGAAAAATATGGCGCTAATATTTTTTTCAAGCGCGAGGATCTGAACCACACCGGCTCGCACAAAATAAACAATGCCATCGGGCAGATACTGCTTGCTGAGCGTCTTGGCAAAAAACGCATCATTGCTGAAACAGGTGCCGGGCAGCATGGTGTGGCAACGGCTACCGTTTGCGCATTAAAAGGCCTGGAGTGCGTGGTATACATGGGCGAGATAGACATGGAACGCCAGGCACCGAACGTTGCCCGTATGAAGATGTTGGGTGCAAAGGTAGTGCCTGCCACATCAGGCAGTAAAACATTAAAAGATGCCACCAATGAAGCCCTGCGCGACTGGATAGGTAATCCGGAAGATACACACTACATCATCGGCTCGGCAGTAGGGCCGTACCCTTACCCGGAAATGGTGGCCAAGTTTCAGTCCATCATTTCATTCGAAGCTAAAAAACAATTGCTGGAGCAAACCGGCAGTGAGTTGCCGCAATATGTACTGGCTTGTGTTGGCGGTGGAAGTAATGCCATCGGTATGTTCTATAACTTCCTTGATGATGAAACGGTAAAACTAATAGCCGTTGAGGCTGCGGGAAAAGGTGTTGAAACCGGGCATTCGGCTGCTACTACATCGTTAGGTAAAGAGGGGGTATTGCATGGTACCCGTACCATTTTAATGCAAACTGACGACGGGCAGGTGGTTGAACCATACTCTATCTCTGCCGGACTGGATTATCCGGGCATTGGCCCGCAACACGCGCATCTGTTCAAAGTAAATCGCGCTGAATATGTAAGCGCTACGGATGATGAGGCATTGAATGCCGGTTTATTAGCTTGCCAGTTAGAAGGCATCATCCCGGCAATTGAAAGCGCTCACGCGTTGGCTCACCTCGAAAAAATGACATTCAACCCCGGCGATAATGTAGTGATCTGCCTGTCAGGCCGTGGTGATAAGGATCTGGATACGTACATAAAACACTTTGGATATTAATTGATCAGCATATAGTTAATGGTTCACAGATCATAGCCAAAAACGGCCATGAACCATGAACTATCAACCATGAACTACACATAATGAACCGTTTACAAACTCTTTTCGCGAATAAAAAAAACAACCTGTTATCTATCTATTTTACGGCGGGTTATCCTGAACTGAACACCACACTTGATATTGCCGTGGCGCTGGAACAGTCCGGGGCCGACTTTCTGGAAATAGGCTTCCCGTACTCTGATCCGGTGGCTGATGGACCTACTATTCAGCAAAGTTCAGAAAAAGCACTGGAGAACGGCATGACGCTGAATGTGTTGTTTGAACAGTTAAAGCAGTTGCGCGAACGTGTAACTATCCCGGTTTTACTGATGGGTTATATCAACCCGATTGTGCAGTACGGCATCGAACGTTTTTGCAAAAAAGCCGCCGAAGTAGGGGTGGACGGAGTGATCGTACCTGACCTGCCTATTTACGAATACGAAAAACTATATGCCGATACCTTTAAGCAGAATAACCTAAGCAATATATTCCTGGTAACACCCAACACCAGCGAGGAGCGTATCCGCAAAATTGACAGGTTGAGCAACAGTTTTATTTACCTGCTGTCATCATCATCAATTACCGGTAGTACGTTAAATGTGTCAACTTCTATTGAGGATTATTACAAGCGTATCAAGGCTATGGAGCTGGATAACCCGACCATTATAGGCTTTGGTATATCAAATAATGCGTCTTACAACAAAGCTTGTGAGTACGCCAATGGCGCTATTGTAGGCAGCGCGTTTGTTAAGCATCTGGCTACGGATAATCACCTGCAAACCATCCCCGATTTCATAAATAATATTCGACCAAAATTATAGATAAAGCTCAAGATCACCTTTACCCTCGCGGATCACTTCAAAGTCGCCCGAGGTACAGTCTATAACGGTAGAGGCAAGGTTACCGCCGTATCCGCCATCGATCACCAGGTCAACAAGGTCCTCATATTTTTCGTGGATCAGTTCCGGGTCGGTAGAGTATTCCATGATCTCGTCCTCATCCTTAATTGAGGTTGATAGGATTGGGTTCCCCAACATACGGACTATTTCGCGGGCTATGCTGTTATCAGGCACACGTATACCCACTGTTTTCTTGTTAGAGCTTAGCAGTTTAGGCACCGCGTGGCTGGCATTAAAAATAAAGGTGAATGGCCCCGGCAGCGCCTTTTTTAACACCCTGAAGGTGGTGTTATCAATTGGCTTTATATAATCGGATATATGGCTCAGATCATAGCAGATGAATGAGAAGTTAGCCTTTTCGGGCTTGATGTTACGCAGGCGGGCAATACGCTCAATAGCCTTATGGTTGGTAATATCGCAACCCAAACCGTAAACGGTATCAGTAGGGTAGATGATGATGCCCCCCTTACGCAGCACCTGTACCACCTGTTCAATGGCCTTTTCGTTCGGGTTTTCGGGATATATTTTGATTAGCATGTAAGTAAAGCAAATATATGGCTAAAAAGGTTTTAAAAAGCAAAAAGCCACCTGCAAAGCAGGTGGCTCCAATATATTAGTGCCGAAAATTTATTTCTGTTTTGCGAACTGTACGTTGGCGATCAGTTTAATGTCTTCGCCAACAACAATTGAGCCTGCTTCGGTTACGCCATCCCAGGTTAAGCCAAACTCTTTACGGTTAATTTTGCCGGTTACTTCAAAGCCTGCTTTGGTATTGCCATAAAAGTCATCAGCCGAACCACCGAATTCAACATTCAGCGTTACCGGTTTGGTAATACCTTTAACGGTCAGGTCGCCTTCGGCCACATACTCGTCATCACCCTTAGCGGTTAAGCTGGTTGATTTAAAAGTGATCTTAGGATATTGTTCAGCGTCAAAAAAATCAGCGCCTTTAAGGTGACCATCACGTTGCTCCTGGTTAGTGTCAATTGAGTTAACATCTAATGAAAATTCAACAGTACCGTTAGCAATGTCATCGCCCTCGGTTGTTAATGTACCTTCAAAGTTTTTGAATGAACCTGTTACAGTTGAAATTACAAGGTGTTTAACTTTAAACTGTACTTCTGAGTGGGTAGGATCTAATGTCCAAATTGTAGTTGCCATGATTGTATGTGATTTATTTTTTTTATTTACTTGTTGATTAACAGAACAAATATACAAATAGATGTTTAAACATGTAATTTATATTTACCTTCTGACACTTTGCAGACAATGTATGTTTAAACGTGCAATCACTCAACTTGTTTTAAAATTTTTGATAACAAAAAAGGGGACAATCGTCCCCTTAAATATTTGTTGTTTAACGAGTTGTTAATTTGCTAAAACTTCTTTAACACGTTCAGCAGCTTCTTTCAGCAAAATGGCTGAGAATACTTTGAGGCCTGAGTTATCGATCAGTTCTTTCGCTTCGGCAGCGTTGGTGCCTTGCAAACGAACAATGATCGGCACCGGGATGTTACCTATCTCATTATAAGCATCAATTACACCTTGTGCCACACGGTCGCAACGTACAATACCACCAAAAATGTTGATCAGGATAGCCCTGACATTAGGATCTTGTAGTATGATGTTAAAACCGGCCTTAACGGTTTGCGCGTTAGCGGTACCACCTACATCCAAAAAGTTGGCAGGCTCGCCACCGGCAATTTTGATGATATCCATAGTAGCCATAGCTAAACCGGCACCATTAACCATACAGCCTACGTTACCATCAAGCTTAACATAGTTAAGGTTTGATTTACTGGCTTCAACCTCGGTTGGATCTTCTTCGGTTACATCGCGCAGGGCGGCATAATCCGGGTGGCGGTACAGCGCGTTATCGTCAAGGTTTACCTTAGCGTCAACAGCTAATATTTTATTGTCAGATGTTTTTAAAACCGGGTTGATCTCAAACATTGACGAATCAGTAGCGATATATGCTTTGTATAAAGCGGTGATGAATTTGGTCATGTCCTTAAAGGCATCGCCTGAAAGGCCCAGGTTAAAGGCAATTTTACGTGCCTGAAAACCCTGTAAACCAACTTTAGGATCAATCTCTTCTTTAAATATTTTTTCAGGCGTGTGCTCAGCAACCTCTTCAATGTCCATACCACCTTCGGTTGAGTACATGATGATGTTGCGGCCTTTAGCGCGGTCAAGCAAAACACTTACATAAAACTCTTTAGTTTCGCTTTCGCCGGGATAATAAACGTCCTGGGCTACTAATACCTTGTTAACCTTTTTACCTTCCGGACCGGTTTGCGGGGTAACCAACTGCATACCAATGATAGCGCCGGCTTTTTCCTTAACCTCGTCAAGATTTTTTGCCAGTTTTACACCACCGCCTTTACCGCGGCCGCCTGCATGAATTTGTGCTTTTACCACAACCCAGTCTGAGTTGTACTCATCTTTAAGCTTTTGTGCCGCCTCAACAGCCTGATCTGCAGTGTCGGCAACAATGCCTTCCTGAACTCTTACACCAAAGCTTTTTAAGATGGCTTTACCCTGATATTCGTGAATGTTCATGTTCTAAATCGTATTTGCGGTAAATCTACACTTTTTTGCTTTAAATGGTAGTTTGATGGTCTATTAAGTTGTTTTTGTGTAATTGTGGTGATAAAACATCTATTTCATAAGGCAGGTTGCGTTTTTTAGAGTGAAGCACATCTATAAGTATGGTAATACAAATGAGTGTCCATAAGCACAGCATGCCGTACAGTTGAATATTAATATTATAAGGCAATAAAACAATACCAACCTTTTCAAAAGTTAAGATGCTTACCACACGCACACCTACAGCATATATTATAGCTATGATAATTGCTATGCGCATCCAACTTAACGCAATTGTTTTTTTGATAAAGTTGTATAACAAACTGTAGTCAATAAAGGCCATGTATACAATTCCGTTTACTATAAAATTTATATTGAAGAATAGTAAATTGATCAGATGAAAACCGGCTGCCATAAGCAACCACGTTTGCCAGGCTTTACGAGAGTATAAAAGTGCTGCAAAGGGCATTAGTTCAAACAGCACTCCTGTAAAGTCCATTATTTTAAAAAGCCAGAACGGTGCCGTTTTAAGTAACGGAGCCAGTATTGGCTGACGCTGATAATTGTACAAGGAGTTATAAAACCAACGTGCTGACCCATTAGAGCTGAGGTCAAAATTAATCCAGTTTATAGCTTTTTCAAAACCTGCTGTAAAGTATCCAAAGCAAATTAAAACGGCGAGTAGTGAAAGGCATTTAGTCGTCGAGTCAAACTTTGCCGGTCTGTCTGGCCACAGTGCAAGCTTTAGGCCCCAGCCTGAGAAGGACATACACGCCAGCATTGCCGGTAGCAATATCTCATGATCTATTTTACCAAACGAATACTGATAATTTAATACTCCTACCTTTGTTATGATAAATACAAACACCGCAATGCGCGGCTTAATTCCAAGAGTAATGGCTACAATACTCGCAATCAATGTAAAATCAGCAATAAATAGTATCACCTCGCCGGGAAAGTTATCAGCAAATAAGTTGATAATGCTTAATACGGGTGGTATGAAAAATGCTTTAGGCAGATCTGCCATCCAGGCATAGTTAGGCGTAACAATAAATAACAGAAAAACGCCTGTTAATATCCTGAAAACTGATAATGAATAAATATTTGCGTTAGTTGAATTAACCGCCGCACTCCAAAATTTTGTATTAATATTATTAATCCAAAGCATAATATTTCTCATTCTTAAGTTCCCTTTCTAAAATTTCTCCGTTAATTGTTGATATGGTATGCGAATAGGTGGCTACCTTTATTTGAGAGGTTTGGTAGTTGTTTTTCTCAAGCCGTTCTTGTATCCACGTTCGTAATTCAGTTAAGTCCTGGGGTGTAGATTCATCATTTTGAGATCTGAACAGGTAGTTAACCACAGGGTACTTGCCATTAAAAAGCTTAGGCTTAGCTTTTTTAAATCCCATATCCTTATATATTAAATTGGTTAAATAAGGGGCAGGTGCGGGGTACATAAAATTTCTGGGCTCAACAAGCCGCCATTGTCCGTGTTTATTTTGGGCAAATAATTGTTTAATCTCAACCTTGATTTTTCCTTGAATGGATTTAACGGTTTGTGGCCCGGATGGAAAAAGTATAGCCGGGTAAGGCTCATACCTCATTAGCCTTAATAAAAAAGGAACTAACAGGCAGATAAATAAAATTGTAGTGAATTTTACCGAATACATGTTGTTGGTTTAGGTTAAAAACTGTGAATTAGTATGCGCTATTTACAGTTAACAGTCGGTTCAGTTAATGTTGTTTATTTATTGGTTATATTAAAGTTATATAATATAAACTATAAATCAATGGTTAAATATTTTTGTTTTTTTAGATTACATCTGAAAGGGTGTTCATTTTGGCTTTTTCCTGATTTAAATCATTATAACAATTACCTTTGCCCATATGCTTACAGCGCGATCAATTCATAAAAAATACGGCACGCTCGAAATTTTAAAGGGAGTGGATATTGAGGTTAATAAAGGCGAGATAGTTACCATTCTTGGGGCATCAGGCGCGGGCAAAAGTACGCTGCTCAATATTTTAGGCACGCTTGACAGGCCCGACTCAGGCAATATCCATATTAATAACATCGAGGTAAGCCGTTTAAGCAATAAGCATTTAAGCGCCTTTCGTAACCGCTATATTGGTTTCATATTTCAGTTTCACCATTTATTGGCCGAATTTTCGGCTATTGAAAATGTGTGTATCCCGGCGTTTATTGCCGGTACCTCAAAGCACGATGCCGAAAATCGCGCTACTGAATTATTAGAGCGCCTTGGCCTTGCCGACAGGCTGCACCATAAGCCGAGCCAATTATCAGGAGGAGAGCAGCAGCGTGTGGCCGTGGCCCGTGCACTGGTTAATAACCCGGCGCTAATTTTTGCTGATGAGCCATCAGGAAACCTCGATTCAACCAACGCACGCGAACTGCACGAACTATTTGTGAAATTACGCAATGAATTTGACCAAACCTTTGTGATCGTAACGCATAATGAGGACCTGGCTGCCCTGTCAGACCGTAAGGTGATCATGAAGGATGGTTTGATACAATAATATATATGCCTTATACTTTAATTACAGCCGCAGCAGGGGCACGTGCGCACCAAATAAAACAATCATTTGGAGGCAATGTCATATTGGGCGATTATCATGAACTACCTGCTTTTATGATAAGCTCGGGTAAAATGGTAAAGCTACCCAGTCCCGAATCGGTAAGTTATGCCCACCAGATGCTTACTTTTTGCCTGGATAATGATATTGCCGCTATCTTTCCGTTAGAGGAGAAGGAAGCCGCTTTACTGGCAGAGGCTGTACAGCTTTTTAACGAATTTAACATTACCCTGCATTTGCCCGATGACCTATAGCGATATCGATCCTAAAAAAAGCGCCTTTGTTTTTGAGCTGGATAATGTATTGTATCCCGAAAAAGATTACCTTTTCCAGGTATACTACCTTTTTGCAAGCATGATAGAGTATACTGAGCTTTGGGATGCTAAAGCAATGGTTAGCCTCATGACGGATACCTACAAGCAACACGGGCACCAGGC
Source organism: Mucilaginibacter sp. UR6-1 (assembly GCF_020880975.1). Classification (GTDB taxonomy): domain Bacteria; phylum Bacteroidota; class Bacteroidia; order Sphingobacteriales; family Sphingobacteriaceae; genus Mucilaginibacter. The sequence continues at coordinate 195,467 of NZ_JAJIWP010000001.1, forward strand.
GGTGTTTGACGCACTAAAACAAAAATTTAATGTTGATGAAAAGTATCGTACCAATTTTAACGATATGCTCATCACGTCAAAACTGCCTTTAAAATTGCTGTTGTTTCAAAAGATGCTCGAACTGTTGCAGCAGATAGTGGTTGACCGTAAACGGATATTCATCGTTACCAACGGTAACCCGCAACAGCAGTTGAACAAGATAAAACAAACGGAATGGAATGGGCTCGAACAGTATTTAACCTGCTATTTTGCTGATGAAATTAACGCCAAGCCCGAGCCCGACGCAATAAACCAGTTACTGGCCGATCATAACATCAGCAGGCGTGATGTAGTGATGATAGGAATAACTGAAGCAGACGAACAGTGCGCCGAAGCTGCAGGAATTGATTTTATAAATTCAGACGGTTTTTTGTAACATATTTGTGGTTATAACGTTCATATGCTTATATTTAGAAAGATGAAAAGATATTTTTACGCAAGTGTACTTTCTTTAGCTGTGCTGATGACGGCTTGTAAAAAGGAAAAGAATACTCCAGATACAGATGATGATGGTAGTGATACTACTACAACGCCAACCACCGGCACTGCGCTTGACAGGATTAAAGATTCGGTTTTTCTGTATGCACAGGAAGATTATCTATGGAACGATCAGTTGCCAACATACAGCAAGTTTAATCCCCGCTCCTTTAAAGGATCTAATGATTTAGCAGCATTGCAAAATGAGGTTGATGCGCTTTCGCAATATGCTAAAAATTCGTCAGGCCAGGTATTTGAATATAACGCGTCAAGTCCGGGTACTTCAAAATACTCATTTATTGATGATGGCAGTACATCAGGCGAGTTAGGTGGGCAAGCCAGCGGCGATTTTGGCTTTGAGCCTCGTTACGGTGCCGATGGCGGATTGTATATTAAGTATGTTTATCCTAATTCACCCGCCGCCGCAGCCGGTGCTAAGCGTGGTTACAAGGTTACCAAGCTTAATGGCAGCACAGCTTTAACACCAACTAATGATAATGTTGAAGCTATAATCAATGCTTTTTATAACAAAACTACCATGACCATAACGCTCCAAAAGCCCGATGGTAGTTCTATTAACGCTAATTTAAATACAGCAAGCTACACCATAAACCCGGTGCTTACTTATAAAGTATTTGATGCAGGCAGTAAAAAAGTAGGCTATATGGTTTTTAACAGCTTTACATCACCTGCTAATGCTACTCCTAAAATTGATGCGGCGTTTACTAAATTCAGTGAAGAGGGTGTGACGGACCTGATCATCGATTTGCGCTATAACGGTGGTGGTTACGTAGCCACGTCAGACTATATTTCAAACCTGATAGTACCTGCTGCTAAAAGCGGATCATTGATGTATACTTATTACTTTAACCAAAGCTTGCAAAACAATAATTTCGCACTCATTAACAAAAAAGTGTTTGATGGCGAATTAGAAGCAGGAGCATTTAAGCCGGAGCAAAATCAGGTTAAGTTTTCTAAAAAGGGTTCATTAGCTATTAACAAGGCAGTGTTTATAGTAACGGGCAGCAGCGCGTCTGCCAGTGAGCTTACTATAAATAACCTGCTTCCGCATTTAGATGTTAAGATAGTTGGTGAAACAAGCTATGGTAAACCGGTGGGCTTTTTTGCCATTCCTATTAATAAGTACGAATTGTACATACCGGAGTTTGAAACCCGTAATTCGGCTGGTAACGCCAACTACTATACTGGTATGAAACCAGGCTCATCACTATACCCTGGTGCGGAGATTGATGACGACGTAGCCAAAGATTTTGGTGATGCCACCGAAGGTTGTACACAAGCTGCGTTAAGCTATATTACAACAGGCGATTTCCTGTCATTTTCACGTACGCAATCACCAAGGCTTAATTCAACACGTGTACTAACAGTACAACAGGTGCGAGACTTTGGCTTAAAATTGGATGGCCCTCACTTTAAAGGGATGATCTATAACAAAGTGAAATAATAAAAGCGGATATGATATTATAAGCGGTTGCTGAAAAGCACCGCTTTTTTTGTTTTAGTCCACCAGTTCGCGCAGATCTACGGGCACTACGCGCGATATGCCCTGCTCAACCATGGTAACACCATAAATAACATCGGTGCTGGCAATAGTGCGCTTGTTGTGCGATACAATGATGAATTGCGACTCCTTTGAAAATGTACGGATGATATTATTGAACTTATCAATATTGGTATCATCCAGCGGAGCATCAACCTCATCAAATATACAGAAGGGGGCAGGCTTTAACAGGTACAGCGAAAATAGGATTGCTGTCGCTGTCAGCGTTTTTTCACCGCCCGAGAGCTGGTTGATGGATAGCGGACGTTTACCTTTGGGGCGGGCGATAATGTCGATGTCCGACTCAAGGGGTTTATCCGGATCAGTCAGGATCAGGTCGCAGGAGTCCTGCTCATTAAACAGCGAACGGAATACTTTAATAAAGCTCTCGCGCACCTGCATAAATGCCGACATGAATTTCTCCCTTGCAGTATCATCAATCTCCTGAATAGTAGCCAATAACGATGCCTTAGCTTCTGCCAGGTCGCGCTTTTGCGATTGAATAAACTCGTAACGCTCGTTCATCTCGTTATAAGCTTCAACCGCCATGGGGTTTATCGCGCCAAAGTCATCAAGCTGTTTCTTTAATTTTTCGGTTTTTTCGCGCAGGTCGGCCTCGTTCTCATCTTCGGGTATCGCGGTATCAAGCAAATCCTCTATCTCTACATTAAACTCTACCGAAAGGCGCTCCTTCAGGCTGTTCAGTTCAATTTTAAGGTTGTTGCGTTTATCGCGAAGCTCATTTTCAATAAGCTCGGCGTTATCCTTTTTGCGGCGAAGTGCGGTTATTTCATTTTCGGTTTCGGCTATTTTGCCCCGCCAGGCATAATGCTCCTGTTCAGCTTCCTGTGTCGCTTTTTCAAGCAGTTCCTTTTGCTCGTACATTTCTAACAGGTCATCGTCCGAGTGGTCGGCCTGCTGCAAATTTTCATGTATGGCGGCCTTTACCTTTTCCATCTCCGCATTATTTTGCCTGATGCGGGCATCCAGGTTTTCCTGCTGCGATTCGCGGTACTCAATATCCTTAAACAAGCCCGATACCTTATTTTGCTGCTGATGAAAACGGATATTCTCCTGGTTATAAGCGTTTGAGCGTACGGTAACCATTTCATTCAGCTCGGCAAAGTCGGCCTGCTTTTCAACCATCTGCTCGTTTTGTATCTGCTTTTGGGTTTTAAGCTCTTCCAGTTCGGGCTTTAATTTTAATACATCCTGCCTTATGCTATCTATCTTATTGGCTATATCCTGTTTGCGGTTCAGGCTGTTCTCAATAAAGGCCTGGTATTGTTCCTGTCGTGTTTTTATGGTGATCAGTTCGGTATTCAGCTTGCTGAGTTCCTGCTGTTGCTGGCGTATCTCGTTGGCCTTACCGGCGGCTTTTAAGGCCACCAGTTTGTCCTGCAGGTTTTGCAGTTCGCCCCGTCCGGCATTTACCTGCGCATCTATACTTTTGATCTCTTTCAACAGGTTCTCCAGATTTTTGGCCCTACCGATACGCTTACCCTCAAATAAACCCACCGAACCACCGGCCATGGTGTATTTTGATTTATTGAATTTACCACTTTTGCCCAGCAAAACCATATCAGCAGGCACAGCGGTGTTATTCAGGTCTTGCTCATTGTCATCATTTATCAGGAATACGTTTTTAAGCAGATGGCTGCACAGCGGCTGATAACGTTTCTCTACTTCAATAACTGTTAGGGCAGGTACACGGTCATCTATCGTATTGGGGGTTTCTACCACCTCATCCGTATAATTACTCAATATAAAAAACTGCGCCCGCCCGCGCGAAGCATTGCTCAGCAAGTTGATCGCCTTGATGGCTTCGTCATAATTATCAACCACATAATGGTTCATCAGCGGCTCCAGGTAGTTTTCAATAGCTACGCGGTATTCCTCCTTACAAAACAGTACATCACTAAATAGCGGCGCGTTTTTGGCCCAATCCGTATTTTTTTTCAGGAAACGGATAGACTCCGGGAACCCTTCGAGGTTATCAACCAAACTTTTGGTTAGGTTGTACTCGTTCTGTTTGGCATCCAACCGGCGGCCTTCGGCCGTAATTGTATCCTTTAGGGTAGATATATTGGTTTCGGTTTGGCCGATCTGTTCCTGCAACTTGTTCTCAAAATCAAGCGCGCCCTGGTATTCGCTTTCCAGCGTTTCAACCCTGGTTTGCAACTCGGCCACCGCCTGGTTAAAATGCGATAGTTCAGCCTCCTTATTACTGGTATCCTCAATATTACGCTGGCTTTCCTGCTCAAGTGCCTGCTGCTGTATACTGAGTATCTCCAGATCCTTTTCGGCTTTGTAAACCTGGTTTTGCAGGCGGTTGTTAATGCTTGTCAGTTCATTCAGCTCATTACGTGCTTCGGTTTGTTGCTCGCGTAATTCATCAACGGCTTCTTTTAGATCAGTGACACGGCTTTGGATGGTTTGCAGGTTTTCATCTTCCTGCATCTTTTCTTCGGCCAGGCGTTTCAGGTTATATAAAACGTGATTAAGCTGACCACGGTCGCGCTCTAACTCATCGTTCAGTCGAGCCTCTTTATCCTGTTGAAATTTTAGCTGCTCGTTCTTTATCTTTTTCTCGCTCTCGTAAGCGCGTATCTTGCTTACAAACTCGTTTGTTGTTTTTTGCTGTAGCGACAGATTTTTTTCTTTGGTTATGCTATCCAGCTTTTGTTGCTGAACAATCGCCTCCAAACTATCTATCTGCGTTACTATGCCCGATTTATCTCCCCGGTGCTTTTGTTCCTCATCCTCAATACGTGCCAGCGATTCGCTGAATGAGGCTATGCGGAATGATGCCAGCGTAATGCTCAAGGCCTTATACTGATCGCGCAGGCGGTAATAGCGCTCTGTTTTCTTAGCCTGATTTTCGAGGGTTTTCAGGTTTTTCTCTATCTCAAACAGCAGGTCGTCAACGCGGGCAAGGTCGGCCTCGGTATCGCGAAGCTTATTAAAGGTTTGCTTTTTGCGCAGCTTGTACTTTGATATGCCCGATGCTTCCTCAAACAGGTTACGGCGCGAGCCTTCCTTATTAGTGATAATCTCGTCTATCATCTTCAGCTCAATGATAGAGTAGGAGTCGGACCCGATGCCGGTATCCAGAAAAAGATCGGTAATATCTTTCAGACGGCATTGAACATCGTTTAAACGATACTCACTGTCGCCGGTACGATATAGCTTTCGGGTTAGCGTAACCTGCGAAAACTCGGTAGGCAGTATATTCTTTGTATTATCAAAGGTGAGCGATACCTCGGCCAGGTTGGCTGCCTTGCGGTTTTTGGTGCCGTTAAAAATGATGTTTTCCATCTTCTCCGACCGTAAAGCACGGGTACTTTGCTCGCCCAACACCCAGCGTATGGAATCAACCACGTTTGATTTTCCGCAGCCGTTAGGGCCAACAATTCCGGTAACGCCATCGTTGAAATTGATGGTGATCTTGTCCCCGAAACTTTTAAAACCCTTAATTTCTAATCGTGTAAGCTGCATGCACCTTTTAGCTCCCTCGCGGGGATGATATAAAGCTGAAATATACTAAACATCCTTGCTTGTGGCAATAGCGATGTTTGGTAGCAAGCAAATATGTTTTGCCCGGTTATGGTCTTATTTATAAATAGATCTCGCCCTTTAAAAAAGTAACAGCCTTACCGGCCATTAATACACGTTCGCCGTTCAGCTTGCACCAAAGCTCTCCTTTACGGGCGGATAATTGATAGGCATGTAAGTCGTTCCTGCCCAGTTTATCAGCCCAGTAAGGTATCAGGTTACAATGTGCCGATCCGGTTACCGGATCCTCATTTATACTGGCGGCAGGCGCAAAAAAGCGCGACACAAAATCGGCCTCTATACCCGGCGCGGTAATAATAACGCCTACAGTAGGTATTTTGGCGAGTTTCTCAAAATCGGGAGCGGCGGCGCGTATATCATACTCATTATCAAAAACAAGCATATAGTCGCGGGAGCGGAGTACCTCAACCGGCGTTTTCATACCGAGGGCCTCTATCAATCCTTGAGGCAGTTCAACCGGTTCGGCAGGGCGCGAGGGGAAATCCATGCTGTATTTGTCGCCATCCCGGGTTACAATAAGCGTGCCCGCCTTAACGGTTTCAAAATGCAGGGTATCATTTGCATAGCCAAGCTCAGTAAATAATATATGCGCCGTGGCAAGCGTGGCATGGCCGCAAAGGTCTATCTCATATTCGGGCGTAAACCAGCGCAGTTTATAGCCGCTGTCGGTCTTTACAAAAAATGCTGTTTCGGCAAGGTTGTTCTCAATGGCTATCTTTTGCATCAGCTCATCAGGCAGCCACTCATCAAGCGGAACAATGGCTGCCGGATTGCCGCCAAATAGTTGATCGGTAAAGGCATCAACCTGGTAAATAGGTAGTTTCATAATCATATAGTTTTGGTTGAGGTTTCAGGGTCTATCCATATTACGGAGTTGCCCGTATCAAACTCATTGCTTTCCCATTGTTTGTTGCCGGGGTCAAGTATCCAATTGCCATCCACCACAAATTTATAGCGTGTTTTGCCAACAGGCAATTTAATATTAAGTATCCACTCATCGCCCTTGCGGCCCATGGTATATTGGTCGGGGTTCCAGTTGTTAAAGCTGCCTGCAACGCGCACGCTTTGCGCATTAAGGTAGCCGAGCAATTTAAAGGTATAGTTAGGCTTAACCGCTATAAACGAATTGGTTTCGCCGCCTTCGTTTACATAGCAGGTATTGGCCGGGTCGGTTATCCATTTACCGTCAACAATGTATTTATAGCCGTAGTTACCCTGCGGTATAATAACCGGTAACTGCCAAAGGTTATCTGTCTTTTTCAGAAAAATACGTTCGGGTTGCCAATTGTTAAAGCTACCCGCAATGCAAACCTTATTGGCGTTGGTATAGCCTTTCAGCTTAAAGTTCACCATTTCGCCCAAATTAATTACCGAGGCGATAAGCCCTTTTTCATCATTTGCTTTACTTTTATTGGCAGGGTCAGTTATCCACCTGCCGTCCAGCATAAAACGGTACAAAAAAGTGCCATCGTGCAGATACATGGATGCCTGCCAGCCGTTGTTGTTTCGTGTAAGTGGAATCTCATTTGTATTCCACTTGTTAAAGCTGCCCGCTACAAATACCTTGGCCGACTTTTGAAAGCCTTTAAACCTAAACGTGTAATTGTAGCGGTAGTAAATAGAGTTTACATGGTTAAAGCCATCATGCTCGGTAAGTTTATTATTAACGTCATGCGTCCAGTTACCGTTGATGATGAATTTATACGCATAAATGCCGGGCTTTAGCTTAACGTCTGTTATCCAGCCACTGTCGGTTTTCAGCATAATGCCTTTTGACAGGCTCCACATGTTAAAGCTACCCGAAACATACACCCTTTTTGCCGTAAGGTTTCCGGGTACAAAAAAGCGTGTCATCCCGTTAGGGAGTTCGCGTACCGTTTGGAGGCCAAACTTATTTACGCCGTAAAGCACATCTGCCGGGTAACCGGGGCTGCCCTCACTGTTTACGGTATTGGTTGTTATGATGAAGGGCTGCTGTACAACTGGTGCTGAAAAGTTGATATTAAGCGCCCGGTTAAAGCGCACTTTAAAGCGGCTGTTTTCAGCAAGTTGCCAGCCTTTTGAGGTAAGCGCGCTATAGTCGCCTTTTAGTATTTTAGTGCTGATGTTATCGCCATTCACACCGGCGCGGGTAAGTATGGTATCCAGATAGTTTTTTGCAGAACGCTTGTCAATCTGCAATATCAGTTTGTCGTTTGCAAGGGTAAGACTGTTACGTTGCTGGGCACGCATAGGTAAGCCGCCTGCCAGCAGCAGAATGATAATAACCAAACACCTCAAAAACATCATACCTTATACGTGTACATCGCAAACTCCTTTTTCACAAAATTTATTGTGAAAACTCCCCGCATAAAAAAGTCGTAACCTAAAATACCATCAACTGAATGGCCATAGGCTTTACCCATATTATCAAGGCTGGTAAGCACTACCTGATTTTTGGTGAACAGATTTTCGCCCACCATCAGTTTATCTAATTTAGCATAAATTATTTCAAATACCGAACCACCTACCCCGGTTAATTTCGAGGTGCTCAATACTTCAAAGTTCCGGATGATCTTTTTTGAGCGGCGGTAATCAAGCAGATTGGTTTCGGCCCCGGTATCAAAGGCCATCCACAAGGTATTGTTATTGATGCTGGTTTTTAGAAAGATAACGTCATTCATCAGCTTAAAGCCGGTTTTCATGAATGGTTTACTGAAAGGGAGTTCGGCCGGGCTTATATCGCCATCACTGTTTAGTTTGTGGATGTACAATACGTTATTAAAAATGTCGACAGTGATTGCCAATTTGGCAAACAGGCGGGTACCCAGCAAGCCTAATATTTTAATGTTTCGGCCGTTCTCAATAGCCGACAGATCGGTAACATCGGCTTTTAGGCGCTTATAAAACAGATCGAGGATAGCGAAATTTTGTACCTCGGTAATAAAGGAATTGGCTACCTCGCCGTTCACGCCGCCTGATTCCTGGTTAGCTATGCGGGGCATATCCCTGAAATAAGTAGCATTAAGCACCAGGTGAGGGGCTCCGGTATCCAATACAAAATTGCCCGTAATACTGTCAACCTTAGCTTCAATAATAATAAGGTTGCCTGCCCGTTTAATGGGCACAACCAGCGTACTGAAGTCACCGTAGGGGTCGGGCGCGGGGTCGTCAATTGTACTGAAAGAAATACCACCTATGCTGATATGGCCTGCATGGGCGTTCGCCTGAACGCCCGATGCCAGCAAAATCATAATAAGGTACGTTAAAAACTTGCGCATCAGTAAGGTTGTTGTGTATATATGACGGTTTATTACACCCCAGTGTTACACCTTACGTATATTAATTATTAAATGCCGCTGAGATATTTATAAGTAACAAGATCATGCGCGCTGTTAACAGCACGGGTGCAGCCGTTATCCAGCAAAATTATACGATCGCTAACATCAAGCACATTGTAATATTGATGGTCTGTTACGATCACGCCTTTGGTTTTGGCGCACTGCTTTATGAGGATTTTCAGATCATCAGCCTGTACCGGTGAAATATGGGTAAAAGGTTCATCCAGCAAAATAAAATCAGCATGGCTGCAAATAATCATTAATGTTTCTAACTGCCGTAACTCACCACCCGATAACTGATTAACTGTTTTATGCTGATGTAGTTTAAACGCCGGTTGCCTGCAAAACTCATCCCATAATAATGGATCAACAAAAGGTTCGGCCAGTTTATATATTTTGATGCCTGCAGGCAAGTAGTTATGCTGTGGCAGATAGGCAATGCGGTTGTTGTGATACCCTTTTTGTAAATGATGCCCATCAATACTTACGTACCTGTAGCTGCAATTAAGGCTGCCGAAAATTATACGTAACAATGATGATTTGCCACAGCCATTACGACCAAGCAGCCCTACAATCTCGCCCGTTGAACAGTCGAGATAAATATCCTGCAATATTTTACGGCCGTCAAATTCAAGTTGAACACTGTCAACCTTTAAGGTGTGTGAGGGCATAAAAAGGGATTAAGATGATGGTTGATAGAAGGATGAATAGCAGTATATCTAAAATAAAAATATACGTATACATTAGCCTGGCGCTTAAACCGGCATTGCGATAATAAAAGTACGATTTGGCTGAAAAGAAGTACTGATAGCTGATACACACCAGGTAGCCGAATAGTTTGATTATTATTACGATAGGCATAGCCCGCAAGCCAAATTTAATCAAATCAAAAATAGCGCAAAAGCTGAATACAAGGTTAATGAAGAATAAAGGGCGATAAAAATGAAAGATGAGCGTTGTCAGTCTTTTCATCTAATTAATTGTGGCGCAGGTTAGCTAAACAAATCATGTTGGTTGTTGGGTGCATTGCCGTTGGCTATCCGTATCTTATTTACCAGCAGGTGGGCCTGCCGGGTAGGTTCGGGTATACGGTAACCGCGAAGGCAATGCTTTATCACCTCAACGCTTTGTGGGATATTAATATTATTGCCCGGCGAAATAAACAAGGGATTACAATTGCGTTTACTGCGCAGTGCCACGCCAACGTGCTCGCCTTTATGGTACAAGGGGCTTTCGGCCATAGGGGCGTTGCCCGGCTCCTGGTAAGTACCTGCAAGGCGGCTCTTGGCGCAGCCCAATGTTGTGGCACCGGTTACCAGGCCAAAATGTGTAGCGATACCTAAACGGCGTTCATGCGCTATGCCTTGGCCATCAAGTACAATAACATCCGGTTTGCTTTCCAGTTTGTTCCACGCCTCAAGCAAGGCGGGTACCTCGCGGAATGCCAGCAGACCCGAAATGTAAGGAAACGATGTACGACTGATCGCAGTGGCATTGCCAATTATCTTTAACTCCGGATAGCTAAACACCACGATGCCGGCATAGACAGTTTCCTCATATTTATTGAATGATATATCAGCCCCGGCAATGGCGCGTATTGGTGTATCAAGCGGCTTTATTTGAATTTGCTTACGCAACTCGTGCTGGTAAGCAACGGCTTCGGCAGGGGTGAGGTGTTCATAATCGGAAGGGTGCATAATCAGGCAACAAAAAAGCCTTCCGTATGTTCGGAAGGCTTTTTTATGTTAACCTAAATATGATTTCAGGATCTTGCTCCTTGAGGTGTGACGCAGTCTTTGCAGCGCCTTATCTTTTATCTGCCTTACACGCTCACGTGTCAGGTTAAATTTCTCGCCTATCTCTTCAAGCGACAGGGGATGATTTGTACCCAAGCCGAAGAACAATACGATGATCTCGCGCTCACGCTCGGTAAGGGTTGATAGCGAACGTTTGATCTCCTCTGATAATGATTCGTTGATCAGTATCGAGTCTGTATTCGGCTCGTGGTTTTCCAGTACGTCTAACAGCGTATTTTCCTCACCCTGAACAAAAGGCGCATCCATTGATACGTGTCGGCCTGAATTGCTCAGCGTGTCAGATATCTTGTCAACGGTAGTTTCCAGTATGTCGGCAAGCTCTTCAGGTGATGGCTCGCGCTCGTACTCCTGTTCAAGTTTAGAGAATGCCTTGCTGATCTTGCTTAATGAACCTACCTGGTTCAAGGGTAAACGCACGATACGTGATTGCTCGGCAATAGCCTGCAATATCGACTGGCGGATCCACCATACGGCGTACGAAATGAATTTGAAACCTTTGGTTTCATCAAAGCGCTTAGCGGCTTTAATCAGGCCGAGGTTACCCTCATTTATAAGGTCGCCCAGTGTTAAACCCTGGTTTTGATATTGTTTTGCTACAGAAACAACAAAGCGAAGGTTGGTTTTAGTTAAGCGCTCAAGGGCTGCTTGATCGCCTTCGCGTATCTTTTGTGCTAATATTACTTCTTCTTCGGCAGTTATCAGGTCAACTTTACCAATCTCGTGAAGATATTTATCAAGTGATTGCGATTCACGGTTGGTAATGGATTGTGTTATTTTGAGTTGTCTCATCTATTTATATAACCTCGATTCTTTTGATTTAGAATTGAACGTGCAAAGGTATAAAATTGTTCGCTATTTAGCACTGTAATATAGCATATTTACGTAAATATTATATGACATCATATAATGTCTCGCAAATTAAATGTTTCTTTTAAACGTATGCCTTTTTCGGTTTGTTGCAGTGTACAGCACTCATTTTCGGCATCATGTTCCAAAAACAAAATATAATCATTTTTAAACGATTCGGCTAAAAAAGTTTTCTTTTCATTCAGCGTAACCAGCGGGAACATATCATAAGCCATTACATAAGGTATGGGCAAATGGCCCACAGTAGGCAGCAAATCGGCCATGTACAACAGCTTTTTATCTTTGTAGGTAATTAACGGCAGCATTTGCGCGTCAGTATGTCCGTAAACAAATCTTACGTCAAAACCGGGTAAAAAACTAATGCCGTCAGCATCTTTAATAAATTGTAACTGTCCGCTTTCTTGTAAAGGCAGTATATTCTCCTTTAAAAAAGATGCTTTTTCTCTTTCATTAGGGTTTATCGCCCAGTCCCAATGCCTCTCATTGCTCCAGTAAGTGGCGTTTTTAAATGCCGGTAATAGTTTTTCACCATCACGAGCTACGGCTCCGCCTACATGGTCAAAATGCAGGTGGGTTAAAAATACGTCGGTTATATCATCACGGTGAAAGCCATGTTTGGCAAGTGAGCTATCAAGCGTGGCATCACCATGCAGGTAATAATGGCTATAAAATTTTTCGCTTTGCTTGTTGCCAATGCCGGTGTCTATCAATATCAATCGTTTATCATGCTCAACCAGCAAGCAGCGCATAGCCAAATTGCAAAGGTTGTTTGAGTCGGCCGGGTTGGTTTTATTCCAGATGGTTTTAGGCACCACACCAAACATAGCGCCTCCGTCTAATTTAAATAAACCGGTATCGATACTGTACAAATTCATTTATATGCGCAATTAAAACCTATAGGTTAAAAGCAAATAAAACACTTTTGGTTTTGCATTATAAAAATCATACAGGTCAAAGCCGCTGGTAACTTCGTAGCGTGCTTCGAGGCCGTAGTTTTTGTAATTTAAACCGGCACCGCCTAAAAAGCCCATCTCATAAACACCCGGTTTTTCATCTTTAAGATAAGTGTCATCCACCTCAACCGAACCTTCCTGAACATGTGAATAGCCGCTTTTCGCGTTTATTACAAAACTATTAGTGATGCCTGCAATAATAAAAGGCTTTATATCGCTTTGAGTGAAAGAGTATTTAGCAGCCGCATTGGTTTTTAGGTATTTAAAGTCGAAATCATATTGTTTTATAGACATGTTGCTCAAACCATTTTCGATAATACCTATGTGGCTTTTTAAGCGATAATATTGTGCTTCAAACAATAATCCGAAATTTGATCGTGGTAAAATATAATCCACACCAATACCTATTACAGGTTGCGTATTGTTAGCTGATTTTACGTTGTTATTAGGATCATCGCTATTGTTGCTTTTGGTAAGGCTGAGTTTTGAGAAGGATGCGCCTAACAACGCTTTAAAAACTAATTTTGACCGGCCTTTTTCAAAGGTGGTATTAGTGTTTTGATTATTAGTTGATCCACCGCAATTGTTGTATTGAGCAACAGCATTGGTTAACGCTTCCGCATTGTATAACAGGCTGCGAGCCTTCTTTAAATCTATTTTTTCGCAATCGGTCATCGCCTCATATAATTGCGATTTGTATTGCTGATTATTAACTACATTTTTACTTACCTGGTCAATGTACTTATTGCTGATTAATTCAGTGGCTTCTCCCTGGCCTTTTCTGATGATAAAGTGATCGCGTTTATCGGTATAGTTGTATAGTTGCAAACTGCCGTCAACTAATACAAGGGCGAAAATCCACTTCTTCTCAAAAACGGTTTCAGGCGTTTTGCGGTAGTTTTGAATGTTATCTGACGATTTATCGATATTGATGTTAAACGTGCGATATTTTTCTACACTGTTTTTAAGATATACACCAAATTCACTAACATCCTTACATGTTAATGTGCTGTAGCTGCCACCTTGTGTGGTACTAAAATCAATAGCGGTTGGGCTTTTATCCCAGTTATTGTATTTAATAAATCCCTTTGTGGTGTCGGTACCATTAATAATGTAGCCGGCAAGCTGGTTGTTTTGTGCGGATGAGTTTTTAAAACAAAAGATAAGGCAGACAAAAAGTGCCACGCTGGGTAAGCGTTTAATCATGGTTTAATTAAGTTTAGGTATTACAAAAGCCCCTGCTAAGCAGGGGCTTTAAATATTTGTGATTGTTATGTTACAATTTAGATATGGATCACCTCGCCATACGCAGCGGCAGCGGCTTCCATAATAGCCTCGCTCATGGTAGGGTGAGGGTGTACCGATTTAATGATCTCATGGCCGGTAGTTTCCAGTTTACGTGCGGTTACTACTTCAGCAATCATCTCGGTAACATTGTTGCCAATTAAGTGCGCGCCTAAAAACTCGCCGTATTTAGCATCAAATATTACTTTAACAAAGCCATCTTTAGCACCGGCGGCACTTGCCTTGCCTGATGCCGAGAATGGGAATTTACCGATCTTTACTTCGTAGCCGGCTTCTTTAGCCGCTTTTTCGGTATATCCTACTGAGGCAACTTCAGGTGAGCAATAAGTACAGCCCGGGATGTTGTTGTAGTTGATAGGCTCAGGGTTTAAACCTGCTATTTTTTCAACACAGGTAATACCTTCGGCTGATGCTACGTGAGCCAGGGCCTGGCCTTTAACAATATCGCCGATAGCGTAAACACCTTCAACGTTGGTTTTGTAATAATCGTCAACCAATACTTTACCTTTGTCGGTTTTTACACCGGCTTCTTCAAGGCCTATACCTTCAAGGTTGGTAGTAACGCCTACTGCTGAAAGTACGATCTCGGCTTCAAGCACTTCAGTACCTTTAGCGGTTTTAACGCTCACTTTGCACAGGTCGCCTGCGGTATCAACCGACTCAACGGTAGAGTTGGTCATGATGTTGATGCCTTGCTTTTTAAGGGAGCGTTCAAGTTGTTTTGAAACTTCTTCGTCCTCCAGTGGCACAACATTCGGTAAAAACTCAACAACGGTTACTTTAGTGCCTATAGAGTTATAAAAGTAAGCAAACTCAATACCAATAGCGCCCGAACCTACAACCACTATTGATTTTGGTTGCTGCGGCAATACCATGGCCTGGCGGTAGCCGATGATCTTTTTACCGTCCTGTTTAAGGTTTGGTAACTCGCGCGAGCGACCGCCTGTAGCTACGATAATATGTTTTGCTGTATAATCCTTAGTAGCGCCGTTAGCATCCTTTACCTCAACGGTACCCTTGCCTTTTAGTTTACCAAAGCCCATGATCACGTCGATCTTGTTCTTCTTCATCAAAAACTGCACACCTTTGCTCATGCCTTCGGCCACATCACGGCTGCGTTTTACTACGGCTTTAAAATCAACCTCGCCACTGCCGTTTACCTTTATACCATAATCGGCAGCGTGATTTATATATTCAAATACCTGGGCGCTTTTTAACAATGCTTTAGTTGGTATACAACCCCAGTTTAGGCATATACCACCCAGCGATTCTTTCTCGATGATGGCGGTTTTTAAACCTAACTGAGAGGCACGTATTGCGGCAACGTAACCTCCGGGACCTGAACCAATAACAATTAGATCGTAGCTCATATTTACCTGTTATATGTTTTTTATTGATGCCAAAGCTAAGTAAATAGCCTGAATTGCCGAAATGCCCCACTTCACCCTTATGTAACTTTAATTGGGTCGAAATTTATTTTCTGCATAGTGATATGATCTGCATCATATAATTATAGCGCTATTATAATAATTTGATTAATTGTGTATTAATGTTGATAAATTTTTTAAAATAGTTAATGTTAAATTAACATTGACCGTTAAACTTTTATATATTTTTGCAGAAATATTAATTAACTGATTTATTAACAAATTTCCACCACATGAGAAAGTTTTTACTTTTTTTAACTTTTTTATGTTTGTCTGCCGGCATTACGCTGGGTCAGGTAATTACAACCAGTAATATTTCTGGTGTTGTTACTGACGAGAAAGGACAAACTGTTCCGGGTGTTACTGTAATTGCTGTACACACACCAACAGGAACCAATTATTCTACAGCAACCCGTGGCGATGGTCGTTACAACTTGCCTAACTTACGTGTAGGCGGCCCGTACACTATCACCTACAAATTCATTGGTTATTCTGACTATTCACAAAACAACATCAGCCTTGCTTTAGGTCAGGATTTTAAGTTGAATGCTAAGCTTAGCCCAACAAACACGCAATTAAGCGAGGTTGTGGTAACAAGCACTCAAAACAAAGTGATCAACAGCTCACGTACAGGTTCGCAAGAGATCATTACCCGTACTCAAATTGACCGCCTGCCTACTATCAGCCGCTCAATTTATGATTACACCAAGTTAACCCCAACAGCAAACGGCCGTTCATTCGGTGGTCGTAGCGACGCAGGTAACAACTTAACTATTGACGGTGCTTTGTTCAACAACTCTTTCGGTTTATCGAGTTCATTAGGTGGCCAGGCAAACTCCCAGCCAATATCGCTCGATGCGGTTGAGCAAATTCAGGTTGCAGTTTCACCATTTGACGTTACCCAAGGTCGTTTCTCAGGTACTTCAATTAATACTGTTACCAAATCAGGTACTAACGAAGTAAAAGGTAGTGTATATTATTATCAGCGTACGCCCGGGTTAGTTGGTCGCAAGAGTATGACTACTTGGGTACCTACGCCAGCAATTGACTATAACCAACGTGGTTTTAGTGTAGGTGGTCCGATAGTAAAGAATAAGTTATTCTTTTTTATATCAGGTGAACAAGAACGTATTAACGATCCATATTCAAACTACACTGCAAGAAGAGGTACTGAAACAGGAGGAACAATTTCTCAGGCCAGTTTTACGGAGTTATCAGCTTTACGCGACACCCTAAATCGTAAATATGGTTATAATGCAGGATCTTTTGAGAACATTTCACTGCGCACACAGTCTGATAAGATTACTGCTAAATTAGATTGGAATATTAATGATAAAAATACTTTGTCATTGAAGTATTTCTATCTGAAATCTTTCCGTGATGTAGCGCCGAGCAACTCTGGTGCAAACGGCTCTCGCGCGGCGAGCTTAACTACCCTTCCTTTCTTCTCATCATTTTATACCATTAATAATAATTTTAACATTGGTATAGCTGAGTTGAATACACGTATTAACGACAGGATGGCTAACAAGGTGATATTAGGTTACCAGGCTCTGCGTGACTTCCGTGAATCACCAGGTGGCGGCCAGTTTCCATTGGTTGATATATTAGGTGCTAACGGAAGCACCATGACCACTTTTGGTTACGAGCCTTTTACTGCTAATAACTTATTAAATACTGATACTTACCAGTTTACTGATAACTTTACTTATTACAAAGGTGATCATGAATTTGATGCCGGTGTATCATTCGAGTACAACAAATATAAAAATGGTTTCGCTCCGAACTATTATGGTGCTTATCGTTTTAACAGCCTACAGGATTTTTACGATTCAGCAAATGGTGTACCAGGTAAAGTTGCACGTTACGAAAAAAGATATTCAGCACTTCCTGGCGGTGCATTCCCGTTTGCTTTTGTTAAAGCCTATACAATTGGCGCTTACATTCAGGATAAATGGCAAGTACAGGATAATCTTAAAATTACTTACGGCTTACGTGCTGACATGCCTGTGTTTAATACAAACAGCGAAGCAAACCCTGCTCTCTTGAATCTTGACAGATTTCGTGATGGTGTTAGACTTGATGTATCTCAATATCCTAAAACACGTATTCAATTATCTCCGCGAGCAGGCTTTAACTGGGATGTTAACAATGATGGTGTTACCCAGTTACGAGGTGGTATAGGTATATTCAGTGGCCCAACTCCGTTTGTTTACATATCAAACCAGGCAAGCAATAACGGTGTTCAATTTGGTTCATACGTTGTTACTCCAACTACTACTGGTGTTTTACCAACTGATCCACGTTTGATCTTCAATCCTGATGTTAACGCCAACAAACCCACAAATGCTGCTGCAAATACATCATATAATATAGCAATTACCGATAGGAATTTTAAACTGCCAAGCAATTTCCGTACTACATTAGCGGTTGACCAAAAACTACCTGGTGGTATCATCGGTACTGTTGAGGGTAACTATTCTAAAGATATTAATGCGGTTTACCATGTAAACGTTGCCTTGCCTACAACAGGTAAAGCATTTGTTGGTTCTGATAACCGTATCCGTTATGACGGAACAACTGTTTACCCGGCAATCAACGGTGGTGCAGGTAATACTGCTGAATTACCCAATATTACGGACGCTATCCTGATGAAGAATACCAGTAAAGGTTATTCATACAGCATTACTGGTCAGTTGCAAAAAACCACACGTAACTTGTATGCAAGTATAGCATATACTTATGCTGATTCTCGTACAGTAAATGATGGTGGTTCAATAGCTCAATCTATTTGGCGTGACCGTGTAGTAGCGGGTGATCCTAACTCAGATGAAACGTCATACAGCAACTTCTATCAGCCTAATCGTGTAGTAGCTGCCTTATCATACCGTAAAGAATACTTAAAGCATTTGAGCACATCTTTTGGCTTAACTTACGAAGCTGCCAACAACGGTACTGCATCTTACATATACAGTAATGATGTTAACGGTGATGGTCAAACCAACGACTTGATCTATATACCACGTGATAAAGATGATATTGTTCTTGTTCCAAATGACATTAACGATACTCGTACTGCTCCTCAGCAATATGCTCAATTAAGCGCTTACATAGAGCAAGATCCATATTTGAGCAAAAACAAAGGCAAGTATGCTAAACGCAATGGCTTAGTATTGCCTTATTATCATTTGGTTAACTTTAACTTTAGCCAGGATATATTTGTTAACGCCGGTAAAAACAAAAACACGCTGCGTTTTGAGTTTAACATCATCAACTTTGGTAACTTCCTGAATGATGCATGGGGTAACTTTAAATTTGTTAACCGTAACACTTTGTTAACTTATAAAGGTTTGGATGCTAATGGTCGTCCGACTTATTCATTCCCTTACTTTGATAACGCTAACAAAGTGCCGTTAGTTAATTCATTTGGTAACGGTATATCTCAGCAATCACGCTGGCAAGCACAAATTGGTTTAAGGTATATCTTTAACTAATAGTTGCTTAATAAAACAAAAAACGGCTGCCGAATTTCCGGCAGCCGTTTTTTGTTTAAGGTGCATAAAAAAAATGCCGGTTGATATTTATTCAACCGGCATTTTTGTTTTAAGATGAGTCGGAACTCAATTATACACAAACTCGCCAAATTCCGACTGTATAGTCACTTGTTTTTTATCAGCAGCCTCAACACGGCCAATTATCCGGGCATCTACATTAAAGCTTTTTGATATGGCGATGATGTCGGCAGCGATGCTTTCAGGCACATAAAGCTCCATGCGGTGCCCCATGTTAAATACCTTGTACATTTCATGCCATGAGGTGCCCGATTCTTCGTGGATCAGTTTAAACAATGGTGGCACCGGGAAAAGGTTATCTTTAATCACATGTACATCATCCACAAAATGCAGCACTTTGGTTTGCGCGCCACCGCTGCAATGCACCATGCCATCAATTTGCGAACGGTATTTTTCTAAAATAGCTTTAATAATCGGGGCGTAAGTACGTGTTGGCGAAAGCACCAACTTGCCCGCGGTTACGGTTTGGCCATTGCCAATGTCAATTTGATCGGTAAGGCTTTTTGAGCCGGAGAAGATCAGATCATATGGTATACCGGCATCGTAGCTTTCCGGATATTTTTCGGCAATGGTTTTATTAAATACATCGTGCCTTGCTGAGGTAAGGCCGTTGCTGCCCATGCCGCCGTTGTATTCGGTTTCATAAGCAGCCTGTCCGTAAGATGCCAGGCCTACAATAACATTACCTGGTTGTATACGGTGATTTGATATAACCTCCTCACGCGGCATACGGCAGGTAACGGTCGAGTCGACAATAATGGTACGCACCAGGTCGCCTACATCGGCAGTTTCGCCACCGGTTGAATAGATGCCAATGCCTGCGTCGCGCAGTTCGGCTAATATTTCTTCGGTACCATTAATAATAGCGGCAATAACTTCGCCCGGTATCAGGTTTTTGTTGCGACCTATGGTTGACGACAGCAGGATATTATCAACAGCGCCCACGCACAGCAGATCATCAATATTCATGATGATGGCATCCTGCGCAATGCCGCGCCATACTGATATATCGCCTGTTTCTTTCCAGTAAGTATAAGCTAACGATGATTTTGTACCCGCGCCATCAGCGTGCATAATATTGCAAAAGGCAGGGTCGTTTGTTAAAATATCAGGAATTATCTTACAAAAAGCTTTAGGATATATACCTTTGTCGATGTTTTTGATCGCGTTGTGTACATCATCCTTTGATGCCGACACGCCGCGCTGATCATATCTTTGCGAAGAAGTCATGGGCAAATATACGGCTTAATCGCTTTTTTTAAACCTCTAAAGTACTACCGCATTTAAAATTGTTATGCATCTACTAAAAACGCTTACCTACAAACTCAATCGTATACGGCTAACACTTAATAGCCAGCGCAACTTTTTGATCTATTGCAGTGTGTTTGTTGGCCTCATTGGCGGGCTTGCCGCGGTAGTTTTAAAGTTTTTGGTGCATTTTATGGAAGAGCTGAGCCGCGATATATCATCACACCTGCCATACCATTTCATCTACGTATTTTTACCCGCGCTGGGTATATTGGGTACGGTAGCATACTTACACCTCATAAACCGCGATAAAATACAAAAGGGGATAGGGAATATTCTGGTAAGCATAAAGCGCAACCGCTCCAACATGCTTTTTAATAATGTCTACTCCCATCTCATAAGCAGTTCATTAACGGTAGGTTTTGGTGGTTCATCAGGTTTGGAGGCACCTATAGTTTGTACCGGGGCGGCTATCGGCTCAAATACCGGTAAGTTTTTTAAGCTGTCAGCCTACGAAAAAACAGTTCTGCTTGCCGCCGGTACATCAGCCGGTATAGCGGCCGTATTTAACAGCCCTATAGCCGGGGTGCTTTTCTCGCTGGAGTTATTGATAGGGGAGATCACCATACCTACATTTATCCCGCTTCTTATCGCTTCGGCAACAGGGGTAGTAGTATCAAAGGTGCTGTATTCAGGTCAGTTATTTCATTTGGTTACCGAGGGCTGGGTAATGCACGCGCTCCCGTTTTACATTTTATTGGGCATACTATCGGGCTTAACATCGGTATATATTACAACGGTTGCCGGCAAGCTCGAAAAAGGTTTGTTTGTTAACCAGAACAGGTATGTAAGGGCTTTATTTGGTGGGCTATTGTTAGGTGTACTGATATTATTGTTGCCGCCGTTATTTGGCGAGGGTTATCACGAGTTGCAGCAAGCGCTTAACGGTAATATCGAAGCTATAAAAGATCAATCAATTTTTAGTGAATACCTTAATCACCCCCTGGCCTTGCTGGGTTTTATTGCGCTGTTGGTTTTTATGAAGATAGTGGCGGCGGGCATTACCATTGGTTCGGGTGGTAACGGCGGTACGTTTGCACCAACCATGTTCACCGGTGCCTTTTTAGGATTATTCATCGCTTACGGTTGCAACCTTACGGGGCTGATCCATTTAAATACCAGCAATTTTATAGCTGTAGGCATGGCTGGAGCATTGAGTGGTGTATTGCATGCGCCGTTAACCGCGATATTTTTGATTGCTGAGATTACAGGCGGATATGTGCTATTTATCCCGTTAATGATAGTGTCGGCCATATCATATATCATATCGCGGCATTTTAACCCGCATAATATGTACTGGCACGATCTGGTGCACGAGCGTAATATTCACCCCGATCATGACCATGATATGCTGTCATCCATTGTGATAGATAGTGTTATCAACCGGAACTACACGGCTGTGGCCAAAGATATGCCTATCCGTAACTTTTACCAGGTAATATCGCAAAGCCAGGCAAATATTTTTCCGGTACTTGGGTTTAACGATCATATAGAAGGTGTGGTTTTGGTTGATGAGATACGCAAACAATTATTTACAGCGGATTTTGCCGACCATACCGTTGCCGAGATCATGATAACGCCACCGGCTGTTATACAATATCACGAATCGGTAAATGCGGTGATGAGCCAGTTTGATAAGCTTGATGTATGGCAACTGCCGGTTGAGCAGGATGGCCGCTTTATTGGTTTTATATCCAAATCGTCACTCCTGGCTAAATATCGTGAAGTGCTTATAGCGCAGCATAAACAGGCGGATCTGTTTGCGCATTAAAAAAAGAAAAGCGGCACCATTTGATGCCGCTTTTCTTTTATCGGTTATTTATTTAAAGAATAATAATTCCCTGAATTTTGGCAATGGCCACAGCGAATCATCAACCAGTTGCTCCAGTTTGTCAACATGGTAACGTATCGGCTGAAAGTATGAACGTACCTTTTCGTCATAATCAATAGCCTTTTGGCGTACATCTTCAACGTTATTGTTAATGTTTTTGCGTGCCTGTACCATTTCCTCAACGTTGGTTTTAACAAAGTTGATGTGTTCTGACAGTTTGGTAATAATGTCAAGCTGTGCCTGGTAGGTATCTTTACCCAGCCCTATATCTTTAAGGCCTTTTACGTTTTCAACCAGCTTGCTCTGGTAAGCAATAGCGGCGGGGATGATCACATTGTTAACCAGTTCGCCCATTACACGGGCCTCTATCTGTACCTTTTTATAATAGCTTTCCAGTAATATCTCGTGGCGGGCATGTGCCTCGCGTGGAGAGAATACGCTGGTACTGGCAAAAAGTTCGGCGGTTTTTTCGGTAATCATTACATCAAGCGCCTTTGGCGTTGTTTTGATGTTTGACAGGCCGCGTGCCTCGGCTTCTTTTTCCCAATCCTCACTGTAACCATTACCTTCAAAACGGATGCTGCGCGATTCCTTTAAATACCTTTTGATGGTCATCATCAGGGCTACATCCTTTTTCTCGCCTTTTTTCAGCAATTTATCTACATCTACCTTGAATTTTTTAAGCTGATCGGCAACTATCAAATTAAGTATCGTCATTGGGCTGGCCGAATTGGCTGATGAACCAACGGCACGCAACTCAAACTTATTGCCGGTAAAGGCGAAAGGAGAGGTGCGGTTACGGTCGGTATTGTCCGCCAATATTTGCGGTATCTTCGGGATGCCCTGCCAAAGGGTGTTTTCCTCTTTTATTTTTTTGCTGAGGCGTGAGGTTTCTATCTCATCAAGCACCTCGCTAAGCTGGCTGCCTAAAAATATAGAAATAATGGCCGGCGGCGCTTCATTAGCACCCAAACGATGATCGTTATTTACTGACGCGATGGAGGCTCTTAACAGATCAGCATGTTCATAAACCGCCTTAATGGTATTCACAAAAAAGGTAAGGAACATCAGGTTGTTCTTAGGCGTTTTGCCCGGCGATAACAGGTTTTTACCAGTATTGGTGATCATGCTCCAATTATTATGCTTACCCGAGCCGTTAATGCCCGCGTAAGGTTTTTCGTGCAGCAACACTTTAAAGTTATGGCGTTTGGCTACGCGATCCATCAGGTCCATCAGCAATTGGTTATGGTCAATAGCCAGGTTGATCTCCTCGTATATAGGGGCGCACTCAAATTGCGAGGGGGCTACCTCATTGTGGCGTGTTTTTAACGGAATGCCTAATAATAGGGCTTCGGTTTCCATATCCTGCATAAAGGCCAGTACACGCTCCGGTATCGAGCCGAAATAATGGTCTTCTAACTGCTGGTTTTTGGCGGATATGTGGCCGAACAGGGTGCGACCGGTGAGGTACAGATCCGGCCTTGCATTAAAAAGGGCTATATCTACTAAAAAATACTCCTGCTCAATACCAAGTGAGGCATTTACCTTTTCAACGCTTTTATCAAAATAATGGCAAACATCAACGGCGGCTTTATCAAGCGCTGTGAGGGCCTTTAATAACGGAACTTTATAATCAAGCGCCTCGCCGGTGTACGATACAAATACGGTAGGTATACATAAGGTACGCCCCATCAGGAATGCAGGCGACGATGGGTCCCAGGCGGTGTAGCCGCGTGCTTCAAAAGTATTGCGTATACCACCACTCGGAAAGCTCGAGGCATCAGGCTCCTGCTGGGCCAGTGCATCGCCCGAGAAACGCTCAATAGCGCCGCCATCTGCTGTCGGCTCAAAAAAGGAGTCGTGTTTTTCGGCAGTGCTGCCGGTTAAGGGCTGAAACCAGTGGGTATAATGTGTAGCGCCTTTGCCTATTGCCCAGGCGCGCATGGCTGATGCCACCTGCTCCGCCATATCGCGGTGTATAGGCTCGCCAAGTTCAATAGAGTTGATAACACTTGCATAAGCGTCGTCAGACAGGTATTCCTTCATCTTCTTTTTATCGAAAACGTTGGCCCCATAAAAATCTGAAATTTTTGCTGAGGGTGGCTTTATCTCTGGTACGGTACGGTTAAGCACCGATTGCAGGGCTTGAAATCGGGTGTTCGACATATCGGGTAATTATTTTAGGTCGGCTCAAAAATAGAACAAAGTATTAATAAAGTATAATTTAAAAGCCTTGAGCTTAATAGTCGTTATATGCTGCTGTTAATATTATAAATGGTGGTATTATTTAATAATAATACGAAGGCTGGATTTTGTTGTTTTCTCAACAATTAATTCAAATACTTATTAATTTTTTTAAAAAGTTATAAAAAATGAAGTATAAAATTGTGTTTTGTATAAAAAAACCAACCATGTGTTGATATTAATGCAATTATTTTAATATAAAATTTTGATTTGTAAATATCCATCTATATTTTAGGAAAAGATTAAACAAAAAGCCACTTATAATTCGGTTTGGATAAAAAATATCTAATTTTTTTCGACTTATAATTGTTTTTTGTTCTAAATAGGTTTAAAATTTTGTCATTTAACTAACTAATTCTATGTAAATAACTCAATAATTAAAAAATCAACACAAATTAACCCCTTAACTATCCAAATCATTGTCATGAAAAGAAAACTTTTACTCTTATCATTATTATCTGCCGGAGTTTTTTCTGCAAACGCGCAGGATTCAACTCAAACGGATCCCCCTTTAACTATTACCGGTTCTGTTGATACTTATTATAAGTATGATTTTGCCGACCATAGTAACCTGCCTACAAGCTTTGCATCTGATCATAATTCCATGTCAATAGGTATGGTTGATATTGCGCTGAAAAAAAAGGTGAGTAAAGCTTCTTTTGTAGGCGAAATTTCTTTCGGCCCGCGCGGGCAATCGCAATCATTGCCCAATGCCGCCGGTGTTTATGATGAAACCACCAACAGCTATAATATCCAAAACCTGTACGTATCATACGATGTAACTGATAAACTTGCGCTTACAGCCGGTTATATGGCAACATTTGTAGGTTACGAGGTGATTAGTCCGGTGGGTAATTTTAATTATTCAACATCGTATTTGTTTACTAACGGCCCTTTCCAGAATGCCGGCTTTAAGGCTTCTTACGCCTTTTCGGGTAAAGTTAGTTTGATGGCCGGTATATTTAATGATTACTGGAATGTATACAAATCAGCATCAAAGCTGAACACTTTTGGCGCTCAGTTATCATTGGCGCCTGTTGAGGGGTGGTCTGCTTATGTAAATTTGCTTACCGGCCCGTCATCAGGTACCGAAATCGACCTTACAACTTCTTATCAAATTACATCAGCGTTTAAATTAGGCCTTAACGCGGCAACGTTTTCTGCGGGTAATGATTATGAAGACGGTGGATTTACCGGTGTAGCATTGTACCCGCAATATGCTGTATCAAGTGCGGTAACCCTTGGGCTGCGTGGCGAGTATTTTAAAACAAAAACCGGTGATTATGCCACCTTTGGCCCTGCACCTGGCGAATCAGTTACTGCTATTACCGCGACAGCTAATATTAAAGCGGGACCGCTGAGCCTGATTCCTGAAGTGCGCTTTGATAATATGAGCAACGATGCCGTGTTTACTAAAAAGAGCGGTGCGCCATCAAAAAATGCCGGTCAGTTTGTACTGGCAGCGGTGTACGCATTCTAACAAAATAATTTAGTTTAAGTTGATTTTTTGTAAAGGCCGTTACCTGTTAAAAGGAACGGCTTTTTTTATATTTACCAGATGAAGAGATTGATTATAGTATTGTTACTGGCGTTAGCGGGTAGTGCCGTATATGCTCAGGCACAGCAAACAGATTCGCTTGGGTTTGATGAGAACAATAAATATATATACTACCAGGTAGCTGCACAGCCAGGCCTTAATGCTGATACCATATATAAGAGGGCATTGAATTTTTTGAAAACCGCTTATACAAAGGATAAGCTGAAATTAAAAAAGCAGGATGATGGCAAAGCTACGTTGATGGGGGAGGGCGGGTTCCTGGTGTCTAAAAAAGCGCTGGTATCAAAGCATGAGGATGCTAAAATTACCTATGATATAACTGTTGAGGTTAAGGATGGCAAATACCGTTACTGGCTAACTAATTTTGTGGTGATACCCTACGAACGTGATCGTTATGCCAACTTTGTACCGGTTAACGGCAAAAAAACTCCGCTTGAACATGGCCTGCGAGTACTGGGGCAAAAAGATCTGGATGATTACCTGGAAAAAGTATTGGTGAACAGCAGGGAGATAGGTAAACGATTAAAGAATTTTATTCTGTCGCCGGCGCCTGCAACCACAAAAGAGTCTAAAATAAGCCCGGTAATAAAGAAGGATTGGTAAAAAACCAAATAATATATTGTTTAAGGCCGGAGCGATCCGGCTTTTTTTATGCGAAAAATTTAATAATAGGGCGCTTTTTTGCTGGTATTGCAAAAATTTGGCAGCAGGAATAAAAATGTATTAAAAATTCTGTTTATTAAAAAATAACAAAATTTAATTCTGTAAAATAGCGTTATGATTATAAACTAAATTCTAATTATATGCTTATCACCAAATTAAATTTGTACAACACCGAGTGGCTCGATGTTGTATTTAAAAACCGCAACAAAAGCTATGGCGCTTATGATCTGCGGAAACACAATGGTACAAATATGCTAAAATCTTTGCTGATTACATTCTCGGCAGTGGGTGTTGGTATAGCTTTTTATTCTTTTATGAACAATCGTGGGTCAGGTGAAATTTCATCGGTGCCAATATTCAACCCTGAAAAGGATACGATGATCGTTGTGCCTATTCTTCCCCCACCCAAAGAAGAAGAAAAAGTATTTGAGGCTACGCCAAAAACGGAATTGCCAAAAGTTGCTCCAAAGGCAGAAAAAGTAAAAACTACGGCTATACCAACGCATGTTACTAACGATGAAGCTAAAGCGGTTGAGCCTACTCCAACAGATAAAATAGAAGGTGCTATAGGCCCAACAAATCAGGATGGTCCGGCTACAGCGGCCAATATACCCGCAGGTACTGAAAATGGTAAGGAAGGTGGTAGCGGGACTAATGATGGAAATGGGGAAGGGGCCAGTAATGAACCTGTCGGCATAGCCGGTTTAACTTCGCTACCCGAACCATTTGACGGCATGGATGGCTGGAATAAATATTTAAGCCGTAACCTGCGCTACCCGGCAATAGCTTCTGAAGAGGGTAAAAGCGGCAGGGTATTCATCAGCTTTATTATTGAAAAAGATGGAAAACTGACCGATATAAAAGTAGAGAAAGGCGCAGGGTATGGTTTTGATGAGGAGGCCCTGCGCGTACTTAAAAAAGCCAAAGCCTGGAAACCCGGTACACAAAATGGCAGGCCCGTACGTGTAAGGTATACCATACCTATCAGTTTTACCATTACCAACAACTAATATTACCTAAACCTGTAAATATGCCGGTGCCATACTCAGGTATGGCCCGGCTGCGTTTTTTAAAGGCATTGCGGCATCTAACTAAACTGTAAACTTATTACCTGCTTTCGCCTGATTTTCCTAATTTTGCGCCATCCTTTAAAATAAATATAAAGCATTGGAGAATCAGGAGCTAACTACCGTTGATACCGCCAAAGACCTTGGCCTGTTACCCGAAGAGTATGATCGTATAAAAGAGATATTGGGCCGCGTGCCTAACTTTACCGAATTGTCTATATTTTCGGTAATGTGGAGCGAGCATTGCTCATACAAAAACTCTATAACATGGTTAAAAACCTTACCAAAGGATGGCCCGCGCATGCTGGCCAAAGCCGGTGAAGAAAATGCCGGTTTGGTTGATCTGGGCGATGGCATAGGTTGCGCCTTTAAAATAGAATCACACAACCACCCATCAGCGCTTGAGCCTTACCAGGGCGCGGCAACCGGTGTAGGCGGTATAAACCGCGATATTTTTACCATGGGTGCAAGGCCTATCGCGCAGCTTAACTCCCTGCGTTTTGGCGACATCAACCTTGATAAAACCAAGTGGTTAATTAAAGGCGTGGTAAAGGGCATCAGCCATTACGGTAACGCCTTTGGTATTCCAACCGTTGGAGGCGAACTTTTCTTTGACGAATGCTATAACATCAATCCGCTGGTAAACGCCATGTCAGCCGGTATAGTTAAGGCTGGTGAAACCGTTTCGGCTACATCTTATGGTGTGGGTAACCCGGTTTACATTGTGGGTTCAGCCACCGGTAAGGATGGTATACATGGCGCGGCTTTCGCGTCAAAAGATATTACGGAAGATTCGGTAAACGATTTACCTGCCGTACAGGTAGGTGATCCATTCCAGGAAAAATTATTGTTGGAAGCTACCCTTGAGGTAATCAAAACCGGTGCTGTAGTAGGTATGCAGGATATGGGTGCCGCGGGTATCATCTGCTCAAACTCTGAAATGTCGGCCAAAGGTGAGCACGGTATGCGCATTAATCTCGATGCGGTGCCAACCCGCCAGGAAAACATGAAGCCGTTTGAGATATTGCTTTCAGAATCGCAGGAGCGTATGCTGATTGTGGTACATAAAGGCCGCGAAAAAGAAGTAGAAGCTGTTTTTGATAAGTGGGATTTAAACTGCGCCATTATTGGTGAGGTTACTGATACCAAACGCCTGGAGTATTTTATGAATGGCGAACTGGTGGCTGATGTACCTGCCGATGATTTGGTATTAGGCGGCGGCGCGCCGGTTTACCAACGCGAATACCGCGAACCAGCTTATTTTGCCGAGAACCAAAAATTTAAGATAGAAGATGTTGCCGAGCCGGAAGATTTGGTAGCCGTAGCCGAGCATTTGCTTGGTCACCCTAACATTGCATCTAAACGTTGGGTAACTGATCAGTACGACTCAATGGTAGGTGTATCAACCATGACCACCAACCGCCCGAGCGATGCCGCTGTAGTGGCCGTACGCGATACCGAAAAGGCTATTGTTTTAACGGTTGACTGTAACTCACGCTACGTATACGCCGATCCGCAAAAAGGTTGTGCTATTGCCGTTGCCGAGGCCGCGCGTAATATTACCTGCGCCGGTGGCGAGCCGGTGGCTATTACCAACTGTTTAAACTTTGGTAACCCGTACATTCCTGAAGTGTACTGGCAGTTTGTGAGCGCCATTAAAGGTATGGGCGAAGCTTGTACCAAGTTTGAAACCCCGGTTACAGGCGGTAACGTGAGCTTTTACAACCAATCATCAGATGAAGGCCCGGTATTCCCGACGCCAACCATAGGTATGCTGGGTGTAATGGATAATATTGATAACATCATGACGCTTGACTTTAAACAGCCGGGCGACTTTATATACCTGATAGGCGAATCGGTTAATGATATCGCTTCATCACAATACCTGGCCTCATGGCACAAGGTATCGGCGTCTCCGGCCCCGCATTTTGATCTGGATCAGGAATTTGCTACGCACCAGGTGATCAAAGAGCTGATCAAACATAAACTGGTACAATCAGCCCATGACGTTGCCGACGGTGGTTTATATGTAACCCTTGCCGAAGCAGCTATGCCCAACGGTTTAGGTTTTGATATCAGTACCGATGCCGCTATCCGTAAGGATGCCTTCCTGTTCGGTGAAGCACAGGGCAGGATAGTAGTGAGCGTTGCCCCGGCAGATCAGGACAAATTTGTTGAACTGATGGCCACCAGCGAAACTGACTTTACCTTATTGGGTACGGTAACCAACGGGCAGTTTAATGTTGACGAGCAATTGTTTGGCCATGTAACTGATGTGAAGATGTTGTTTGACAATGTGCTGCACGTTGCCTTAGGCGAATAATTTCGATTTCGGATTTCGAAGTTTCGAATTCTGAATTATACTATAAATATTAAATGATTATTCCCTCTCTGTTTACAGAGAGGGATGTCGAGCGAAGCAAAGACAGGGTGAGTCCTAATAATATGCTAAAACTTAACCGCGTACATCATATAGCTATTATCTGTACCGACTATGAGCGGTCGAAACAGTTTTATACCGATGTATTGGGTTTAACTATAGTACGCGAGGTTTACCGTGAAGAACGGCGATCATACAAGCTCGATCTGGAAGTTTCAGGACTATACCAGATCGAGCTTTTCTCTTTTCCCGATCCGCCTGCAAGGCCATCACGCCCCGAAGCAGCGGGCCTGCGTCACCTGGCTTTTGAGGTGGATGATGTAGAAGCCGCTATAGCGCATGTAAATGGGTTTGATGTAGCCACGGAGCCAATCCGCATAGATGAATTTACCGGCAAGCGATTCACCTTTCTCGCCGACCCGGACGGGTTGCCTATCGAATTTTACGAAAGATAAATGGCCGGCGTATTTCGCTTTAAGCAGTTCAGTGTCGATCAGTCGGGCTGTGCCATGAAGATCAATACCGACGGTGTACTACTTGGCGCATTGGCAGGGGAGGGACAGCCTCAAAGCATACTTGATATAGGCACCGGCACCGGCGTTATCGCGCTAATGCTGGCGCAACGCTTTACATCGGCACAGATAGACGCGGTGGAAATAGATGATGATGCCGCCAAAACCGCGTTAAATAATTTTGAAGGTTCGCCCTACAGTGATCGCCTAAAAGTATATCATCAGGATTTCAATACATTTTTCGCTGAAAATCCCGAAAAGCGTTACGATATCATCGTAACTAACCCCCCTTTTTATATTGATGCCTTAACATCGCCCACGGCAAAAATTAACCAGGCCAAACATGCAGACCGAAACTTTTTCGAGGACTTGATTAAAGGTGTATCAAATCATCTTACCAAAACCGGAACCTGCTGGCTGGTGCTGCCGGTTAATACGGCTGGGTATATTAAAACGTTACTTACCGACCATGACCTGCATCTGCAAAAAACAATAATTATACGATCATACGCTGATAGTGAACCTCACCGGTATATTATAGTGATAGGCAAAGCCGATACAGAGCCAACGAGCGAGCAATTTTTAATTTACGATGCGCCAAAGGTTTACAGCCAGCAATACATTGCTACGCTAAAAGCGTTTTTTATTGTGTTTTAATTTGCTTTGTTTTGAAGCATGACGAGGATAGGCCTGATATCAGATACGCACAGTTATTTAGATGATGCCGTATTTAAGCATTTTGAACAATGTGATGAGATATGGCATGCAGGGGATATAGGTAACCTTGAACTGGCCGATAAACTGGCGGCTTTTAAGCCTTTTAAAGCCGTATATGGTAATATTGATGGTGGCGACATCAGGCGTGTGTACCCCGAAAGTTTGCGCTTTAAATGCGAGGATGTTGATGTTTGGATAACGCACATCGGTGGTTATCCGGGTAAATATAGTCCGCAGATACGGAATGAGATATATACTAACCCGCCACAGTTATTTATCTGTGGGCATTCGCACATATTAAAGGTGATGTTTGATGAGCGCATCAAATGCCTGCACCTCAATCCCGGAGCGGCCGGTAAACAAGGCTGGCACAAAGTGCGCACACTAATGCGCTTTAATATAGATGGCCATAAAATTCAGGATATGCAGATAATTGAGTTGGCCGGGAGGTAGGTCTACAGTAAATTCACTCTTGCATTTTCAGCCTCAAACACGGTATCGATTTTTAAGTTAGGTTGTTTTGCCGCCGCAACGGCAAGTTGATCGCAGCGCTCATTCTCCGGGTGCCCGGCATGTCCTTTTACCCATACCAGTTTAATTTTATGTGGTTTGCTCACTTCCAGGTAGCGCAGCCAAAGGTCTTTGTTCTTTTTATCCTTAAAACCCTTTTGCCGCCAGCCGTAAACCCAGCGCTTCTCGATGGCATCGATCACATATTTCGAGTCGGAGTAAAGGATAACTTCCTGGTTAGGGTTCTTAAGTGCCTCGAGGCCCTTGATAACAGCAAGCAGTTCCATGCGGTTATTGGTGGTTTTACGAAAACCCTCCGAAAGTTCCTTATAGTGCTGACCAGCACGTAGTATAGCTCCGTATCCGCCCGGCCCCGGGTTGCCGCTTGAAGCGCCATCCGTAAATAATTCGATCACCATGCGGCAAAGGTATCAGAAAATTGAAAAAAAACTTTGCAAATAGTCGCGAGATTTCTATTTTTGCAGCCTCCAACACGGTAGATGTAGCTCAGTTGGTTAGAGCATCGGTTTGTGGTACCGAGGGTCGTGGGTTCGAGCCCCATCATTTACCCAAAAGGAGATAGTCAGTTTTGATTATCTCCTTTTTTTGTATAAATTACTTTTAATCCCCCTCACGGTATTTGCAACTTAGTATTCTGTAGACTTGTATTTTTTGCTACCAAATACAAAAAGTCCAATATGACTTTGCTTACCCTTTCTTATCTTCCACTTAATACCAATAACAAATAAAATGTTAAATTCATTTTTGATGATAGGCCAATCGAACATGGCAGGTCGCGGTTTTTTAAAAGATGTGCCAATCATTTATAATCATCATATTAAGATGCTTAGAAATGGACGTTGGCAAACCATGTGGGAACCTATTAATTATGACCGTCCTAATGCCGGTATTGGCCTGGCCGCTTCTTTTGCTGCTGCATTGTACACAGAAAACCAGGATAGTGAGATCGGGTTGATTCCATGTGCAGATGGAGGAACCAGCTTAGATGATTGGAATATTGATGGAGTATTGTTTCAAAGTGCTATTTCTCAAGCAAAAATCGCTCAAAAGACCAGCCGCATAAAGGGTATTCTGTGGCATCAGGGCGAAAACGATTGTCAACCCGGAAATGCACCAAAGTACGGTGAAAAATTTGCTGTAATAGTAAAAAAATTGCGTGAAGAACTTGGCGATAGTGATATTCCGTTAATTATTGGCGGACTTGGAGATTTTCTAACAGAGGGCATCTATTGGGCTTATTTTGAATCCTACGCTGTTGTAAATAAAGAGTTGGAGAAATTTGCTCAAAACACTAATCATTGTTACTTTATAACTGCTGCCGGCTTAACGGCAAACCCGGATAATATCCATATGAATGCTGAATCGCAACGAATTTTTGGCATTCGTTATTTTGAAGGTTTTCACAAAAGACAACATGTATTAAAACCTCTTACGAACGAAAGTAAATTGGTTGAGGCTATATATGAACGTAACCTAACTAAAGAAGAACAGAAAGGGCTTATCGATATACAATTTTCTATGGGAGAGTTATCTATCGAGGCTTATAAAAACTAAAATTTCTGAATTAAAATAACATCTCGTGCCGTGATCAGCCCTGTGAAAGTATCCTTGAACCGCGCGGGTTAAGAGTGCTTTCCTGTTCAGGAGGAAAAATTTGGCCATTACCTTTCAAAATGGATCCATTGGTCAATATTCCAAAACGTAAATCTTTTTATGAGCGTAGTCCCAAACCGTTTTGTACTTTACAAGAAACCGGTAACCAATGTTCATCAGGTTAGGCTCTGTAATTCCTGACTTTTCCCGTTCAATTTGGGTGGCATTCAGTTCGGTCAGGGCCAGTCCGTTCAGGCTGGTTTTTAACTTCCCACCTACGATGATATTCTTAACATTCAGCAAAGTGTCACCGTAACTGTCTGTGCCGGACCGTAGAACAGAGCCATGGCTTTCAAGTAACTTAGCAGAAGTGGCATCCAATTGTAACAGACCATTTTGACCTGTATCGAACACGCCCACAACATTTATCCCGTCTATTTTTAACCTTATGATCGGGTGATTTGCTAATTTCCTGATCTCAAAATCGATAACAGCTAAGACCTTTTCATTCTTTAAAAAATCCCTTGTCCGGGTCCGTTCAGCGGTGGATTTGTAAAAAGTGACCTTCCGGTGGAGATAATCAAGCTTAAAAAGATACCCCCGGAAGAAATCGTAACCGATAAAGCCTATAAAATCAGGTGTAATGTTCTTCTGTAGAAAATCATAATTAGCACTGGGGATATTTAACAGTTTGCGATAAATGAGCCCGTTGCCGAACCTGATCTCGGAAATGGTGTCATTGACATTTGTTTTGAAAGACTGGCCGCTACCGGTAACACCACTACTTTTCGCTTTTTTATCGGGTAGCTCAATAAAGTTGTCATTAAGTGAAATAAATGTTTGATATCCTGTATCGAACATGAATTTTCCGCCAACACTGTTGACCGTTCCAGATATGAAAGGATAAACATCGATGAGGGTGAGCGGAAACACAACGGTGTCACCATGGAGTTCGGGTGTTTCATATACCTGGGCTTTCAGGCCAGATGCTGAACAGCACAGAAACAGACCGGCCAGTAAAAAAGGTAATTTGAATTTTGACATATTTTTTAGTTAAACCGTGTAATAAAAATGATCTGTATCAGGTTCAAAATATTTGTGCAATATTATGAAGCCGGTTTTCAGGTATAACATTCCTAATTCTCCAGCGGTGTTCCGTTCATAAGTCTTATCATTGGTGCCCATTGATCATTCCAGGGTTATGCTGAATATAATGCTCCTGCCAGTATTTTTCAATGGCATGCGAGTCACGATCAACGAAGAATTCTTTCATTGCCTTGACAACGATCTCTTTATTAGACATTTTGATATGAAAATGTATTAAATAGATAATGTGGTGATGATCTAACGTTAACGATAATGCAGAGGCTGTTTAGCTATCAAGAAAGACATAAAGGGAGGTAATCACATCGTTCTCGAACCGGGCGACATCCATACCGGTACTTATGGGAGCTTGCCCCGATGGTCCGGCCCCCCAAACCAGTCTGCCGATATCATTATTTATGATCACCGGCTTCAGTTTGGTAAATACAAAATTGGATGGCAGTATTTTTTGTGTGATGGATACGCTTTCATTGATCGCATCAGCACCGGTAACCCGGTCGCCAACGTGATTCAGGGTAGCTGTCGGGCTGTAAATTTTTTCGATGGCTTTCAGCCGGGTGGCCGGATCTCGCTCGTTCCAAACCCGCTCAAGGTTTTCTTCCATTATCCGGGCTTCGTTATTGGTCATGATCTATAAGTTAAGGTAGGTATCGTGTTAGCATTTTGATGATGACATCCCGGTAGGTTCCGGGATGTCATCTGAGTCTCTTCGGACTATTGTACCGGAACTGGTGTGTTCAGTAACTGTAATTCCCAGTTAAACGCTACACCGGTAGCTCCGGCATGTTCAACCATAAGTCCAGCAAGTTTGCCGGCTGTGTCGGTGCGCGCCCAGTCACGCTGCCACTCAGAAACCACAGCTAACCAGGTGATAGGCGTTATGCCATGTTGTACCATACGACGGACGGCCATATCGTGTGCTTCCGCCGATACTGCCCCGCAGGCATCTGTTACAACGAAAACATCATAACCTTCGGCCACTGCCTGGATTGACGGCATTGCCACACAAACTTCTGTCCATAGCCCTGCGAGGATAAGTTGTTTACGGCCGCTCTTAGCAACCACATCGGTAACGGCTGGGTCCTGCCAGGTATTGATGAAGGTACGGTTGATCGGTTTTTGTTCCGGAAATACATCCTGAATCTGTTTGATGATCAGGCCGCCGCGTTCTTCAACCACGGTGGTCAGTATTGTTGGTACATTGAAAACTTTTGCCGCTTTTGATAAGCCAGTTACTGCGTTAATGATCATAGCCGGTTCGTGGCTGTTCAGGTTAGCGAACTGAAAAGGCTGGTGATCAATCAGTACGACGATGCTGTCTTCAGGACGCAGGAGGGCATCAAGGCCGGTTTTTAAATTGTTTGACATGGTTATGTAGTTAGATGGTTAATATGCGGCTTTCGCCATATCCCAAATCTCATAAATTGTATGGTGCGGAAAGATGACATAGGTCTAAAAAAAAAGTAGATATATGTCTACTATCCAATGCAGTAATGAATTCGATATTTATAGGTTATTAGGTCGGGAGCTGTATCGACCCCGGGTTGGTTGCCATATAGTATTAACGAAATAAAATCCTGCTGCGCAGGTCGGGCAGGAATGCGCGATTAATATTATATTTGACTATGGATTTCCGGAGAGGGATCATTTATAATTATATTATTCAACTAAAATCGCTGGGTGGGCGCTGTTCTGTTAATGCACGAGGCTTTATTCAAGTACTTTAAAAAATTTAATTCTGAACCGCTGAAAGAGGAGGAAGAGATGCTGATAAGGCAGGCTTTCATCCCTTTTAAACTGAAAAAGAAACAATACCTGCTGCAGGCTGGAGATCATTGCCGGCATTTTGCTTTTGTGGTAAAAGGCGCGATGCGGCAATATTCAGTAGATGAAAAAGGCGGCGAACATATGGTACGTCTGGGTGTCGAGGACTGGTGGATGGGCGACCGCGAAAGCTGGGTCACCGGGAAGGCCAGCGCTTATCACATTGATGCCTGGGAGAATACAGAGATGCTGCTGGTTACTAAAGCCAGTATAGACCATCTGCTGAACAAGACTACGATCATCGCAAAAATGATGCTTCAACTGGATGAGCGCAATAATATCGCCAACCAGCGGAGGCTGACCTCTGCCATCAGCGCAACGGCGGTGAAAAAATACACTGATTTTGCAGCCTGCTATCCCAATTTAATAGAGCGGTTTCCGCAGCATATCATCGCGTCGTATCTGGGTATCACCAAAGATACATTAAGCCGTGTAAAGCGGCAGCTTTTACAGCGCTGATGAAGCTACAGATTGATACTTAAAAAGTAGACATAGGTCTGCTTTGTTGTATTAATGGTTATCTATCTTCGGTAATTATCCCGGAGATACTAAAGATGGCTTATGGAAACACTTGAATACTTTAATGGAGAAGTAACGATCCTTTGGAAACCGAAAGTCTGCATTCATTCGGGCATATGCGTAAAAACGCTGCCACAGGTTTATAACCCTAAAGCCCGACCATGGATAAGGCCTGAAAATGCAACAACACAGGAGATCATCAACCAGGTGGCCATGTGCCCATCGGGCGCATTAAGCATCAAGGAGCATTATGGGGAAAACCTTCAAGTATGGTGTTAAAACTCCTGAAGGGTAATGTCCTCTGAACCCGATATTTTATCGACATGAGCCTTCCTGGTACGCGGCGACCGATCACGGATGTATGGAACCTCTTGTTACCCATTAATTTCTTTTACCCTCAGATAAAAAGAGCACGGTAATGATGACCGTGCTCTTCCCAACATTTTTACAGAATTTTTTTGACAGAATTTAACGGGGCAATTCGGCCATGAAGTCCAGTATCTCGGCACCGATCTCGCTGGCATTTGTTTCCAGCGCAAAATGGCCTGTGTCATAAAATTTTAGTTTAGCGCCGGGCAGGTCCTTTAGATAAGCCTTAGCGCCGGCAGGAAGAAAATAAGGGTCGCGGTTTCCCCAAACCAGTAATGCCTTGGGCTGGTATTTTCTAAAATATTCATGAAACTTTGGATAAAGCGCCACATTCGTCCGGTAATCTTTTACCAGGTCAAGCTGGATCTCGATGTTGCCCGGCCTGTCCAGAAAATGCTGGTCAAGCGTGTATGTTTCCGGCGCGATCAGCGAAGCGTCCGCTACACCCTCATGGTATTGAAACCAGGTCGCTTTTTCCGAAACGAAATCCTTTAAAGCATCACGGTTCGCCTGCGACTGATCCTTCCAGTATTTTTGGATCGGGCCCCATTCCTTGCTCAGTCCTTCTTCATAAGCGTTACCATTCTGTGAAATGATACCGGTGATCTTCTCCGGATTAGCCATGGCAAGCCGAAGGCCAACAGGCGATCCGTAGTCAAAAATATAAACGGCGAACCGCTTCAATCCCAGTTCATCGATGAAGCCTTGTGCTGTACTGGCAAGATTATCGAACGTGTAGTTGAAATTTTTGTGATCGGGTGCATCAGAATATCCAAAACCCGGCAGGTCCGGCGCGATCACATGATATCTGGCGTTCAGTATCGGTATCAGGTTCCTGAACATGTGCGATGAGGTTGGATAGCCGTGCAGCAGTAGCAGCGTGGGCGCGCCTATCGGCCCGGATTCTCGGTAAAAGATATTCAAACCATTTACTTTTACATTACGATAGTGGATCTGTGTGTGTTCCATAGTGCTTTTGATTATTTGTTTATTTTTATACTGCGCGGCAGCATTGCCGGTGAGCAATCCTGTGACCATCAGGATCATTAACAGTTTTGTCATAATTCTATTTCTCTTATACATATGTCAAAATTAAAACGGATATTTAATTATTAAAAACGATTAATTGTGATTTTTTATATCATTATTAGTGATTGATAGTATGAATTTGAACGACCTGAAAATATTTGAGGCAGTTGCCGAGACCGGAAGTTTTACCAAAGCTGCCGGAGCAACCTTCACCGTACAGTCTAACGTCACCGCCCGGATCAAAAGCCTGGAGGAGGAATTCGGTGCTGCACTATTCGCCCGAACTTCCCGTAAAGTTTCGCTTACGCCCGCCGGACACACCCTGATGCAATATTCAAAACAGATCGGTAAGCTCGTAGAGGAAGCGAAGTTCCATGTTCAGAAAGGTGATAAGATTGCCGGTAACCTTAAGATTGGCTGCATCGAAACAACCATGGCCCTTAAAGTGCCCGGCATGCTTCGGCAATTCGAAGACCTATATCCGGAGGTTGAGCTCGAATTTCGTTCTGATATACGTAGCGCGCTGATCAGCGCGGTGCTTAAACATGAACTGGACGCGGCCTTTGTACCTGCCCCACTTAATGTAAGCGGGCTTGACCAAATCAAAGTCAGGACGGAGCAACTTGTACTCATCAGCGCCTCGGAAGGGCCGGATATTAAAGAGCTGATTGAAAGCGATCCGCTTAAGATAGTCGTCTTCGCCGAGGGCTGTGTCTTCCGGGCGAGGCTGGAATCGTGGTTAAGTTCTAAGGGCATTATCAATTACAAAAGCACGGTTCTGAATTCGATAGAAGGCATCATTAATTTTGTCGAGTCGGGCATCGGCATCAGTTTGCTGCCTGAAGAGATCATCCGGGATTTTTACACCGGCCGGAAGATCCGTACAGATACCTTAAATAAGGAACTCTCCACCATGAACACGGTAATGATCACGCGAAAGGATGAGCCGCCGTCGAGAGTGCTCGCTGCATTTATGGATCTCTATCGCTGATCTTGTCAAAGAACGGTGGCGAAATATTTGGCTGGTAACAGCCTCATGGTATTATGATGAACTTACCCGCGACGTTGTTTAGCCCGGTAGGTTACCACTATTATTTGTGATTGTTGGTGCCGGAACATGATCTATGGTTAGATGTGCTGCCAGGAAGGCAGGTGTACAGCCGTTCCCTAACTCTTTGCTCAACGGGGGGGGCTTGTATTTGTAAAGCTGTCTTTTAATCCTGCTTAATGAATCTTTGTTTATCCCGAGATAGGAAGCGATATCCCGCTGGGGAAAGCGTTCAATAAGTTCAGGATGACAGGCAATGAAATCTTTATACCGTTCCAGGGCTGTAACGCTGATGGCTGCATTCAGCCGACGCTGGCAGGCAATGATATCCCGGCTGTCCAGCTCCCGCAGCATCTGCGCACAAGCGGGCACCTTCATAAGATCGGGCAGATCCGACCTTCGGATCAGCAGCATTTCCGTATCCTCGACGGCCTCAATGTAGTAATTGCTCGGGCGGTAAAGTACATAACTTTCGCGGTCACCTATCCACCGGTTTTCTATCCCAAGGCATACCATATGCAGGCCGCCCTTCTGATCGAGGAAATACTGTCTCATTGCGCCTTTTACAATGAAAGCATAAAACTTGCAATGGAAACCCGGCTGCAGCAGGTATTGCTTTCGCCGTATTTTATAAGGTGTCAGCGCTTTCCTGATCAGCTCAACTTCGTCAGCCGTTAACGGCAGGTAATTAAATCCCTGTAGATAATTAAAAAATGCTTCATACATATCCGGATTGTGACAACAATAGTTTAACATGGCCGGCTCAGTTGTAAATAATTACTTTGCAGAGCACTGTTCCGCACGTGCGCAACAGATACCCGGCGGCACCGGCCGCAGCACGTTCCGATCATATCCATCGTCAACATAAAGCGGCAGGATGCTTAGTGGAGCAACCACGTTCTCTAAGCATACTGCCGCACCTCAGCCCCGCAATTGATCACGGGCGCCTCGATCCTGAAGACGAGATGATCTTATTACAAATGTTAGGATATGTTTACAGAATCCACTGAACATATGGTAAATAATAATCAGCGGATATTTTTTCTTATCCTGCTCAACGACTGTTGCGTGATACCAAGATAAGATGCAACATACGCCAGCGGAACCCGGGAAGCAATCTTTTCAAACCCGGTCAGGAAAGAACGGTAACGGGAAGCGGCGTCCTCGGTGATCAGGCGGCTCCGACGTTCTATTGATTCGTGCAGGCATTTCTTTGCCATTTTACTTTCTATTTCCGCCCAGCCCACGATAGTATTGCCAATCTCGTCCCAGTCCTCCTTCTCGAACATCAGGAATTCGCAGGGGGTGATTGCCTGGATATATTCAGATGCCACGATCTGGGTCTCGAATCTGGCGTAATCCGTTACAAACTGACCCTCGCCAACAAAATAATGGGTGATCTCCTGGCCTTTATTGTTATAGTATACGAAACGTACCACACCGCTTAACAGAAAACCGACCTGCCTCGGTACCTTTCCCGCCTCTGTCAGATAGCCTTCCTTTGCAAATTTGACCGGTGTTGCCTTGCTTATTATTAATTGGATCTGCTGTTCATTCAATTTACCGAATTGCAGGATGAAATTTATGAGTTCTTTCATTATTAAATATACAGGCTATCTCATAACAATCCATTTACCATATGGTAAAAAAATTGGACAAAATGATGGTTGAAATACCGTGTGCTGTATGACAAGTAACGAAAGCGGGACAGCATTTAGAAGGTAACCCTTATTTATTTTTGATGATTTTTTATACGCGAACATTGCCTTGATGTGTGGTTACTCAAATAAAAAAGCCGGTCCATCACACCCTTGGCTATTGATGCCTGGAGGTGAAGGGCCGGCCTGTGACTTGAAGATAGGGACTTAATTAGGCTAAAAGCTCTTTCAGTCCGTACGCTTCCATGGCTTTTTTAAGTTCAACCTGCTGCACGGCATTGATCGTTTTTATGTATTCTCCTGTTGTCGGGTCAATAACCGTTCTTAACGGCCTTGCCCCCTTAGGCTGACCGATCAATTCCACCACGGCATCTGCGATCATCTGCGGATCAGGTTTGTGGATCTCAAATAGCTGGCCGATAGCGGCAAACATCCTATCCTGTAGCCCATCAAGGACTTTGTAACCTCCGGCGACAGACGCGTCGGCACCGAACTGTACTTTGGTGCCCATTTCCGTTGGGAAGCCGCCGGGTTCCAATATCGCCAGGTCAATACCCAGTGGCCGCAGCTCATAATGCAAACCTTCGCTCAAGCCTTCAAGCGCATACTTTGAGGCGCAATAGGCGGTAAAATAGGGAAAGCTGACCCGCCCGAACCCGCTTGTTACATTAATGATCAACCCTTCCGATTGTTCACGCATTACAGGTAACGCCAGTTTGGTTGTACGCCACGGCCCCAGTACGTTGATGTCAAGCATACGCTGAATGTCTGCAGCAGTAGCTGTTTCTCCAAGGCCGAACATACTGGCACCGGCGTTGTTCACCAATACGTCAATCCTGCCTTCGGCCTCAATGATGCTGTCAAACGCCTTTTTCACACTTTCGTCGTTCGTGAGTTCCACATCGAGCACCTTTACGTTCTCTACCTGCGATAGTTCGTTAGCTTTTTCTGCGTTCTTGCCGGTGGTGTCTCGCATGGTGGCATATACCTGGTGCCCGAGTGCGGCCACGCTGTGGGCGGTCAGCCAGCCGAAGCCACTGTTAGTCCCTGTTATCAATACAACTTTTTTGCTCATGATATAGATGTTAAAATATTGACGCAAAATTCATCAAGAGTTCTTTAAATCTATTTACCATATGGTAAAAAATGAGTCAGTTGCTGTAATGTCAATCATAATGACCTCTAAATGACAGGAGGTTGGACCGGCTTTACAGCGATCAATTTCTATTGTAGTTTATATGACCCGGAAAATGTAGGCATAGGTCTACTTAATTTAATGGCATAGGTCATCTTCCGGTGATATACTGATGCGGAGATTTGAGCCGGAACTCTTTTATAAAAAACTAAAATTCTATCATGAGTAGCATTACACCTATCCGCGATCCTAAAGAGGATCACCTGATCACCCCGGAAAATTCTGCCCTGATCCTGATCGATTATCAGCCACTGCAGGTCAACTCCGTAAGGTCAATGGATCACATTGAATTGGTTAAGAACATCGTTACCGTCGCTAAGGTAGCTAAGGCATTCAAAGTGCCTGTTATCCTGAGTACCGTTAATGTAGCCACAGGTATCAATAAACCAACCATCAGTCATCTCCGCTCAGTATTGCCGGACGTGCCTGAACTGGACCGCACGTCCGTCAATTCATGGGAGGACAAGGAATTCCAGGATGCGGTCAAAGCCCTCGGCAGGAAAAAACTGGTTATCTGTGCCCTTTGGACCGAGGTTTGTCTTTGCTTTCCGGCACTTGACCTTATTAAGGAAGGTTACGAGGTATACACCATTGTTGATGCCGTTGGCGGTACTTCACCTATAGCGCACGAGGTTGCCTTACGCCGAATGGAACAGGCTGGCGTGCAACTATCATCGGTTACGCAGTTCGCCTGTGAACTGCAAAGAGACTGGAACCGTCTTGATACCAAGCAGCCGTTCTTCGATGCGCTGATGGAGAACGGCTCGTTCTTCGTAGAAACCCTGCGCTGGTAGTTTTCTGATGAACCTTTCGCTTGCGGCATCACCTGGTCAGGCTGATGCCGCAAGCGAAGGTTTTTCTGACATGCTGAATGACCTTGACGGCATTTTGAATAAACAGTTAAGCAAGCTAAGGAACCGAAATTGAATAAGGGATTAAAAGGACCGTTCTCGATTTGCAGCCTGTGACCGTTAGTATAGGCACTGTCAGCGGTGCAGAAAAGGTTCTGTTTCCGATCAGCTATGTAACTAAGGTACCTATGATATCGGCGGCCTCAATAAAATACCCAATTGGGATACAATAAACAGCGTTTTGGATAATCGGTTAAGGCATTTCCCGGATAAATTTGTTGATTCACATTTCGCTGAACAAATAATGTCATCTCGGTATTTATTTATAAAATTCTGCTTATGAAAAAAACGATCTTTATAACGGGAGCTTCTGCCGGACTCGGTAAAGCTACCGCCAGGCTGTTTCAGCAAAAGGGCTGGAATGTTATCGCTACCATGCGAGATCCGGGAAAGGAAAAAGAACTTTCTCAACTACCCAATGTTACCTTGCTGCCACTTGACGTAACCGACCTGAAACAGATCAGGGAAACTACTGAAAAAGCGACAACACTACATGATGTTGACGTTGTGTTCAATAACGCCGGCTATGGCCTGATGGGTGCCTTGGAGGCTTTCAGCGATGAACAGATACTTAAACAACTTAACACAAATCTTATCGGTGTTATCATGGTCACCCAAGCGTTCATTCCCCATTTCAGGAAAAAGAAAAGCGGGGTGTTTATCAGTACCACCTCTATGGGAGGGCTGCTGGCCTATCCTTTGCATTCCATCTATCATGCTGCAAAATTCGGAGTTCAGGGCTGGTCAGAAAGTATGTCGTTCGAACTCGGCTTGCACAACATCAGGATCAAAACGGTTGCACCCGGTGCTGTGGCAACGGATTTTTTAGGAAGATCACTGGACAAGAACTTGCATACTGCTTACAAAGAGCTTGAGGATAAGCTTTTTGCCATGACAGAAGCGATGATGTCTCAGGCGGTGGCACCTGAAAAGGTTGCGGAGGTTGTTTATGAAGCTGCTACTGATGATAAGGACCAGCTCACCTACATCCCAACCAGTGATGCCCGGGCAGCTTATGACAGGCGGGTTGAGATAGGGAGTGAGGCTTCACGAATAGAGATAAGGGAACAGATATTGGGAAAATAATGGTTCTGCATGGAAATCATCGGCACTATCGCGGATAAACACCGTCTGCTGTCCTTACCGCAACCGTTTCATCCTTTAATAAGTGTCGTGAGGGTGGCGGACGTTCGTGCGGTGGACGATCCCATCTGGCAACGCTTTGCACTGAATTTTTATTGCATCGCCCTTAAACGGAATGTCAAGAGCAAAATGCAGTACGGTCAGCAGCGATACGATCATGATAAAGGGATACTGACCTTTATAGCCCCTAAACAGGTATTATCCCTAAATGGCCCGCCGGTTTATGAAACAGGTGAGGATGCCGGTTACGCTTTGTTTTTTAATGCTGAATTCCTGCACGATCACCCGCTGGCATCGAAGATCAGAACCTACGGTTTCTTTTCTTACATGACCAGCGAGGCATTGCATTTATCAGAAAAGGAGGAAAAATGTATTGGTGAGATCTTTTTGAAGATAGAGGAGGAGTTACAGCAGTCAGATCAGCACTCGAAGGATGTTATTCTTGCGCAGATAGAACTGATACTGAGTTACAGTAAACGCTATTATGAAAGGCAATTTATTAG
This sequence comes from Mucilaginibacter sp. UR6-1, assembly GCF_020880975.1. Classification (GTDB taxonomy): domain Bacteria; phylum Bacteroidota; class Bacteroidia; order Sphingobacteriales; family Sphingobacteriaceae; genus Mucilaginibacter. Next base: position 240,088 of record NZ_JAJIWP010000001.1, read on the forward strand.
TCGCAAGACAGTCAGCCATGCTATTCTCACCAAAATTGAGCAGTTGATGAATGACTACTTCGACGGGAAAGAAGCTTTAAATAACGGGATACCTACGGTCGAATATTTAGCGGTCAGGCTTAACCTTTCACCCCACTATTTCAGTGATGTGCTGAGGTCGCTGACTGGCGAGAGCGCACTGCATCATATTCAGGAAAAGCTGGTTGATAAAGCGAAGGAGTATTTGTCTGTAACCGACCTGACCGTTTCGGAAATTGCCTACAAGTTAGGATTTAAACATCCGCAATCGCTCAGCAAGCTGTTCAGAAGAAAGACGAATATTTCTCCCTTAGTGTTCCGCAGGAACTTAATTACTTTGACGCGTACTAAACCTACGGGATAAATTCAGGATCCGTTGATCTTATCATAAAATTGTAAATATTGGATAGATACTTGTAGGTATTTAGGTAAATGCCTAAATTTGTTTTATGAAATTGTTAGAGGTAATTAAATCATTGTCTAATCAAACGCGTTTGGATATCCTTACTTGGTTAAAAGACCCCTTTGCTTATTTTCCGGCAGAGGAGTTGGTTGATTACTCACCGTCATTAGGTGTTTGTGTTTCTGATATTGCTAAAAAAGCAAAAATGTCTGTTCCTACGGTTTCAGTTTATCTTAAAAACATGGCGGCAGCGGATATTTTAGTGGCAACAAGAAAAGATCAATGGACCTATTATAAACGTAATGAGGACGCGATACAGGAATTAGCGGAGTTGATCAAAGAAAAATTATAAAAAAAATTAACGAATAACTTAGAGTTTTACCTAAATAGCTAAATACAAAAAACAATGAAAGCAGCAGTTTTAAAAGAGTTCGGCTCGGTTGAAAAATTTGAGATATTAGATGTACCAACCCCAAAACCGGGATTTGACGAAGTATTGGTAAAAGTAATGGCTACATCAATTAATCCGCTGGATTTTCAGGTGCGTAGGGGAGATTATAAAAATGAATTGCAACTGCCGGTGATTACCGGGCATGATGTGTCAGGCGTGATTGTTGAGATCGGCTCAGGCGTAAAAAATTACAAAGTAGGTGATGAGGTGTATTACACACCCGAAATTTTTAACGGGAACGGCAGCTATGCTGAATATCATGTGGCCAAAGAATACATAATTGGTATCAAACCGAAAAATGTAAGCCATTTAGAGGCCGCTACATTTCCTTTGGCTGCAGGTACCGCCTGGGAAATGCTTTATACCAGGGCACAACTTAAGATCAATCAAACGATATTGATACATGGTGGTGCAGGTGGGGTAGGTATACCCGCTATTCAACTGGCCAAGGCTATAGGTGCCATTGTTTATACCACAGCAAGAGGCGTTCATCATGAATTTTTAAAAGGATTAGGAGCTGACTATGTGATTGATTATGAAAAGGAAAATTATGTAGACGCGATCCTGGAACTGACAGATAATAAAGGCGTGGATGTAGTGATCGATACCATAGGCGGTAACACTCTTGCCGATAGCGGTAAGATATTAAGCCAAATGGGACAGGTGGTAACAATAGTTGATATTGATAAGCCTCAAAACCTGATACACGCATGGGGGAAAAATGCCACCTACCATTTTGTATTTACCAGACAGAACAGAAATAAATTGGACGAACTTACTAAGCTGATAGAGACCGGAAAGCTGAAACCGGTGGTAAACAAAATTTTCCCGTTGGCTGAGATTGGTAAGGCCCACAGGCTGCTTGAATTTAAGGATGGCGACAAAAATTTTTATGGTAAGATTGGAATACGGATCGGCAATTACAACATTGATTAGAAAAGTTTTAATGGAAAAATAATGTGGTTAATAAAGCTGGCCGATGGAGCACAGTTGGAGATGAAACCGAGATATTTGTATGATTGATTGTTTAGACTGAATCGGCTTCTTAGTACAATTTATCCTATTGTAGTTAAATTTTAATAAAATGGGTTCGAACGCTGTACCCTTATCAACCCAAAACGCCCTTCATGAAAATGAAGGGCGTTTTTTTAGCCGCTTTTTTGTTATCTATTTCAGGTCGTTGGTGTTTTCTGCTAATTATATTTAACTCTTCTAATCCGTCTGCTTTCAAGATAAAGGTTAATATTCTTAGACATCAATAAGTTAACAATAAACCATACATTATAAATTGTGATTATTAACGGTAACCAGTCAAACCAACTGTTTAGCTCAATAGACCGAAATTTTTTTGCGAATTCTAAAACTGAGTAAACAAACATAAACAGCAACATCCATTTAGCAAATCTATATCCGTTTATAGTGAATATGGTAAGAATGGTACTAAGTGAAAGACGAAAAATTTGGGCTGGTAATCTATCATGACCAATTCTATAATTATATATGAATATAATGCATGAACTGATAACTATTGCTACAGTGCACATTGCAACTAATTCAATTTGTCCCTTTTTAATATTGTCCAACGTATTGTAATATTATTAGGTTAAAGATAAATAAATATCAGCAGGAAAGATCTTCGCATAGAGTGGTTGATTATTAAATGTATCAAACAGTATGGAAGTAAATAGTATTATACTGCGGGTAGCTAAAAAAGTGTGTCGGGCAGTTATACAAAATATACACTTGCATCCACAAAAAAGGCGGAAAGATCTAATAGTCTTTCCGCCTTTTTTTTAGAAATCGTATCCCGTTTTTACAATGTCCACTCAGGGCGTTCAAAGTGGCAGGTATAACCAAAAGGATGTTTTTGCAGGTAATCCTGGTGTTCTTCCTCAGCATCCCAAAAATCACCGGCGGGTACTACTTCAGTAACAAACTTTCCGGGCCATTTGCCTGATGCTTCCAACTCGCTGATCAATGTCGTTGCGGTTTCTTTTTGCTTTTCATCAACAAAAAATATGGCCGAACGGTAAGATGTTCCGATATCATTACCCTGGCGGTTACGCGTTGTAGGGTCATGTATCTGAAAAAAGTATTCCAGCAAATTTCTGTATGATAAAACCTCCGGATCAAAAGTAATGGCAATGCCTTCGGCATGAGTGCCATGATTGCGGTAGGTTGCGTTAGGCACATCCCCGCCCGTATAACCAACCACGGTGTTTTTAACGCCCGGCAATTGCCTGATCAGTTCTTCAACACCCCAAAAGCAACCGCCGGCCAATATAGCTTTTTCAATGCTCATATAATTTTATTTAGTATCAGGTTTAGTTCAACTGTCGTGCCATATTATTTTTGTCAGGCCTGTTTTGTTTATACCTAAGGTCCTTATTTAATTCGTTAATGGTTTAATGGTTGTTTACGCCATCTTGTCGGGTTTTACTGACTGTATACCATATTGTCATTTTAAAATAAAATAGATGTACAACAGCATCCATTGCTCACTGTTTATCGTTTATACAAGTAGCAAAGCATATACAAAGCTTTGCATACTTATCTGATACAAAAACTGATTATGAGATTAACTATCATTTTATTACTCCTTGCCATAGGCTTAGGTGTATCGGCCCAAAATATAAAGGGTGACAAGGGGCATGAAAATAACCCATACTACTCCAATACTGACACCAAAAAGCTAAAGGTTAGTAATGCGCAGTGGAAAAAAATACTCCCGACGGAGTTATATAAAGTGGCCCGCGAGGCTGCTACCGAACGCGCGTTTACCGGCAAGTACTGGAATGCCACAGCCAAGGGTACTTATTATTGTGCGGTTTGCGGCAATAAGCTGTTCCGCTCGGATGCCAAGTTTGCAAGCGAGTGTGGCTGGCCAAGTTTTTTTGAACCGGTACGAAAAAACAGCGTTATTTATTTGACCGATAATTCACTGGGTATGGAGCGCACCGAGGTAAAGTGTGCACGTTGCGATTCGCACCTTGGGCACATTTTTGATGACGGCCCGCCGCCAACACATAAACGCTATTGCATGAACTCCGTATCGCTGGAGTTTCAGCCTGACAGCGGAATTTAACATCGTTTTATAGTTTGACTGATTGGTTGTGTTTTGCAGGAGAAAATTATATCTTGCCGCAACCAATTGAAAAACTATGCTAAAAAAGCTCATGCTTGTGCTGGGGCTGTGCCCCTTGCTGCTTAATGCGCAAACTCCTGTAACTTTTTCCGGCTTTAATAAATCCGGATCTGCAAAAGCTGTTGTAAATAACAACATACTTACTGTTAGCTGGCCCGTGGGCAGCAATGAAAACGGGCAACTGTTGCTTGACCTCGACCAAGGTAAGCCCTTGTTTAAAAGCATGCAGATAAGTAAAAACAAGGTGTATAAGGCCGTTGCCACTAATTTAAACCCTGCTTTTGTGCTCACGGTTGGTAAGCGTGACCTGGTATCACAAAACGGGTGGAATATTTTTTTTGACAAGGTACCGCAAAAGCCGCATCAATCATACCCGGTTAAGTTTGAAAAGGGCAGGGTAAATATAAGCACTGCAGGCTCACGCACGGTGGTAAAGGTAGGTAAGGTAACTGCCGAGAAATTCAATGGCACGCTCGAAATAACGTTATTTAACGGTTCGCCGCTCGTAAATATAGCTGCGGTAATGTCAACACCGGTCGACTCGACCGCTATTTTATATGATGCCGGCCTGGTAAGCCAAACACCATCATGGAAAAACCTTGCCTGGGCATCAACCGATGGGCAGCTCCAAACAGCGGTTGCTAACATTGGCGAGGCCAGCCGTAACCTTGCCGTTAAGTATCGTACTATTTTGGCGCAGCAGAACAGCGGCAGCCTGGCCGTGTTTCCGGCACCACATCAATATTTTTATCCGCTGGATGAAGCTTTTAACTTAAAATTTGTTTGGTATGGTAATAATTACCGTGATATGCTGCACGGCTATGGCCTTGGCATAAGGCAGGAGCTGGAGGGCGATAAGCGTTTTGTGCCCTGGTTTAACGCTCCGCCTAATACACAACAACGCTTAAATTTTTTCTGCCTGTTAAGTGCCGGTTCGCCGGGTGATGCGCTGGCGGAGGTGAAAAAATTTACTCACAATGATGTATATCCCAAAGTAGCAGGTTATAAAACACTGTCAAGCCATTTTCATAATGAGTTTATAATGAGTGTGGTACGTAATGGTAAGCCCGTGCCTGATAGTCCGAATTTTGTTAAAGTATTTAAAAATACAGGCATTGATATTATTCATTTGGCTGAGTTTCATTATACCGCGCATCCTAAGGGCCCTGATAGCCTGCGCCTGCCGGAGTTAAAAGCCTTGCATGATATATGCGCCCGTTTCTCAAACAATAAGTTTTTGCTGCTGCCGGGCGAGGAGCCTAACGAATTTTTGGGTGGCCATTGGTTGTCATTTTTTCCTAAACCGGTATATTGGGTAATGTCGCGCAAGCCGGATCAGCCCTTTGTAAGCGAGGTGGCAGGCTATGGCAAGGTTTATCACATTGGCGATAAAGAGGACATGCTTAAACTGATGGAAGCGGAGAACGGCCTGATGTGGACTGCTCACCCACGCACAAAAGGTTCAACCGGTTATCCTGATAAATACAAGGATGAAAAATTCTTTCAGTCCGATCATTTTATGGGCGGTGCCTGGAAGCATATTCCGGCCGACCTGTCTAAGCCGCGCTTTGGCGACCGTGTATTTGAGTTACTGGATGATATGAACAACTGGGGACTGAAAAAGCATATTATTGCCGAAGCCGATCTGTTTACCGTGGAGCCCGAAAATGAGATGTATGCCCACCTCAACGTTAATTATTTAAAGATGGATAAACTGCCCGACTACAAGCAGGGCTGGCAACCCGTATTGAATGCTATTAAGGGAGGGCATTTTTTTACATCCACGGGCGAGATCATGCTGCCTGTTTTTAATGTGAATGGCAAGCAATCCGGCGAAACATTAAAGCTGCCTGCAAATGGAAAAGCAACCGTGAACGCGCAAATAAACTGGACCTTTCCGCTAAGTTTCGCGGAGATTATATCCGGAGATGGCAAAAAGGTATACCGCCATCGTATCGAATTGAATAGTACGCAGGCTTTTGGTAGCAAACAGTTTAGCTGGCCGGTAGATTTGAAAGGCCGCAAATGGGTAAGGTTTGAAGTTTGGGATGCTGCCGTGAACGGTGCGTTTACGCAAACTATTTATTTGCAGTAGGTATTTAACTATTTAATAACATTCGGCATTCATCAAATAAAACCCGCGCTGATAATTTTGCCTGATATTGATAACCATCTATCATGCAAAGGCGATCTGTATTAAAAACTATCGGCGCGGCATTAATCGCGCCTTCAATAACCTTAGCTGCTCCAAGCCCGTCGCGCAAGCGGGTGTTGCGCGTTGCCCATTTAACCGATGTTCACCTTAAAAATGACCTTGGTGCACCGGCCAAGTTTGTTAAGTGTTTGCACCATGTGCAGCAGCAAACTCCCCGGGTGGATATGATATTAAACGGTGGCGATATCGTGTTTGACATGAACAAGGAGAACATGGACACCATCAATACCCAGTGGAAGCTGTACAAAGATGTATTGAAAAACGATTGCAGCCTGCCTGTAACCTACTGCCTGGGTAATCATGATATTTGGTGGGCGGAGAATAATAAAGGGCAGGCCATATACGGCAAACAATACTCGCTCGATCAGTTACATTTAAGCAAGCCGTATTACAGCATGGTAAAAAGCGGCTGGAAATTCATTATATTGGACAGCGTTAATTTGGATATTGACGGTACCTGGTACATTGGCAAACTGGGCGATGTGCAGTTTAGCTGGCTGGAACAGGAGCTGAAAAACACCGATCCTGGTATGCCGGTGCTCATCATGTCGCACATACCCATACTCACCGCTACCAATTTGATAGAGGATGATATTGTAAACCGCTGGCAAATGTATGGCGGCGATATGCATACCGATGTTTCAAAGATCATCAAGCTGTTTTACCGGCATCCAAATGTTAAACTATGCCTTAGCGGCCACATCCATTTGCGCGAACGCCTGGAGTATAACAACGTAACCTACATTTGCGATGGCGCGGTAAGCGGTGCCTGGTGGAACGGTAACCGCCGCGAAACTGCACCGGGCTACGGCCTGATCGATTTGTATAATGATGGAAGTTTTGATGAACGTTACGTAAACTATCTATCATAAAAAAAACCAGGATGGCGGTTCTTCTGAAATCATCATCCTGGTTTAAAATAGGGGTGTTTATTTTTTTAATCAGCCCGCTGCCGTACGGCCAACATAAATATTTTTGGCTTTGTAATATGTATTGGTTGTTGGCCCGTTTGATCCGGATGAACCTTCCATCTGCAGGTTAATGATAATCCACATAGGTTTACCTACAAAATTGCCGCGATGCACCGCCTTCCACACCCCGTCAAGATAGTAATGAATATCAACCTCGGTGGCGTTTACTTTTGTTATCCATGCGCGGTAAGTATGCCAGTTACCTGGTGATGGTACGTTAACCAGCGTTGATGATACATCACTCGGTGTACGGAAGGTATTGAACCAGTTCTGCGTATCGCCCTTAAATTCAAGTATATCGCTTTCGGGTGGCCATGAGTTTACTGCGGTTAGCCAGAATGCGGGCCATGTTCCGGGTGATGAAGGTGCCTGAAAATCACCTTTAACCTCATAGTTAGGGTACTGATCGTTAATTAATACCTGATGCTTTGCATGTATCGCGCCCGAATGGTAGCGAATAGGCAGGTGTGGTACAGACGAACTTACACCCTCATCCCAGTTAATACGCGTGGCCAGCAAAGTAAGTTCGCCATTAGTTAACGATACATGGTTATGATCTGTAGGGCTGCCATACATACGTGCTGTGCCGTTATGGTCTGCCCCCCAGGGATACAGGTAATTCCATTGTGCCTCAAATGCTGTATAATCAGCAAAACTCGAATTGTCGATCACAGTTTGCCAGGTATCAGCGGCGCGTTTTTCTTTTTCCGTTGGGTCAGGCCCTGATTTGGCCCGTTTTTGGGCGGCATCTTTTTTACACGAAAATAAAAATACCAATGCCGTTAACGCCAGGCACAGGCGAAGGTTTCTGTGTTTCATAATGTAGAGGATTAGGAAATTAATAATTAGTTAAATCCAATTTATACAGATATTTAATTAGTTAAAAGGGGCTAATGAGCAAATAAACAGGGGTATATTTAATATTAGCATAATTGTATAACGTATTTTACTAACCGCATTTGGTTTAAGCAGGCTTGGCGGCTTAAATTTACCGCATGGAATTTTTTGGTAAAGTAGCGGTACGCGCATGGGTGTATGGTATTGCATTAATGTTTACAGTATCTACCGCCTTCGCGCAGCTTACTCCCTTTGAAAAAAGCAGCGATAAAAATTACACGGCTACGTATGCCGAGGTAGTAACCTACTATAACGCGCTGGCTAAGCAATATCCAAAGCAATTGCGCTTGCTTAACTATGGTACAACTGATGTGGGCAAACCACTCACATTAGTGGTGCTTTCAAAAAGCGGAGTGTTTGATCCGGCAACTATAAAAAAGCAAAACAAACGTGTGCTGTTCATTAACAATGGCATCCATCCCGGTGAGCCGGAGGGTATTGATGCCAGCATGATGTTAACGCGCGATCTGCTCAAAAGCAATCAACTACCTAATGATGTGGTGCTGTGTTTTATCGCCTTATATAATATTGACGGGAGCCTGAACAGGGGCGTATCGCGCATCAGCCAAAACGGGCCGCGGGCGTATGGCTTCAGGGGCAATTACCGTAACCTCGATCTTAACCGTGATTTTATTAAGGCCGATAGCCGCAACGCGCTGGCTTTTATGCAGATATTCAATACCTGGCAGCCCGAGGTATTGTTGGATAATCATGCAAGTAACGGTGCTGATTACCAGTATGTAATGACGTTGATTGAAACGCAGAAGGATAAGCAGAACCCCGTACTGGCCAACTATACCTCAAAAACGCTTTCGCCTGAATTGTATAAGCGCATGGCCGCGGGTTGCTTTGAGATGACACCTTATGTAGAAAGCATGAAGGAAACGCCCGACTCGGGTATTGTGGCTTTTTTGGAAACACCGCGCTTTTCAACCGGTTATGGCGCGCAGCATAATGTGATCAGTTATATGACCGAAACGCACATGCTGAAACCTTATGACAAAAAGGTATATGCCACCTATACTTTTATGCAAAGCCTGATAGCTATTTGCCAGCGCGATGCCAAAAAGATAGGAGAGCTGAAACGACAGGCTGATACCGATGTTGCTAAGCAGCAAAGCTTTGTGCTTAACTGGGCTCTTGATGCTGAAAAATTTGACATGATAACTTTTAAAGGTTTTGAGGCAAGCCACAAACCCAGCGATATCAGCGGCTTGCCAAGGCTTTATTACGACAGGAGCAAGCCTTTTACTAAACAGATAAAATACTATAACACCTACAAAGCTATTACTACGGTAAATAAACCGGCAGCTTACATTATTCCGCAGGCCTGGGGTAAAATAATTGAGTTGTTTAAACTGAACAAGGTGGTTATGCAGCAGTTGCAGCATGATACCACACTTGCCGTACAAACCTATTATATAGCTGATTACAAAACACGCACCAAACCTTACGAGGGGCATTACCTGCATTATGATGTAGCGTTAAAAACGGTTGATAATAACATGGTTAAGTTTTACAAGGGCGATTACCTGATTTATACCGATCAGCCGGTTAACCGTTATATTGTTGAAACGCTGGAACCACAGGGCGTGGATTCATTTTTTGCCTGGGGATTTTTTGATTCAATGCTGGGGCAAAAAGAGCATTTTTCTGATTATGTTTTTGAGGATATTGCTTTTGAATATCTGAAGACCCATCCTGATCTGCAACAAAAACTTGATTCGGCAAAAGCAACACAGCCTAAGTTAATGCAAAGTGCCGCCGCGCAGTTGGAATTCATTTACCAAAACTCGCCTTTTTTTGAACAAACTTACCTGCGTTACCCGGTAGGGCGGCTGTTAAAATCAGTAAAAAAATAAGTATTAAACGCTGCTCTGTCAGCCGTGTATAAAATTCCCTGCAATGTGTGTATAAATTACACTTCGGTGTTTAACTTCGCAGGCGATACGATTAGTTTTTTGCCTGTAAAATTTAGTGGCACACTTTTCGTTGTTATTTTGATATAGCAAACAAACATGACGAAACTTTTTATCGTGGGTATTCCCCGCGACATGGACGAGGCCGAGCTTACTGAAATATGCCACCAGTATGGCCATGTAGCTTCTGTTAAGATAATTACCGATATGGAGAGCGGACAAAGCAAAGGCTATGGCTTTATCAATATGGTTGATGAGCTGAGCGCTACCGCAGTAATCAAAGCGCTTGATGGCGGTACTATTGACGACCGCACCATCAGCGTACGCCTTGCCGACAGGCAGCAACCCGTACAGCAATCGCAGCCGCAGGTAAGGCGTAAGCCCGTGCGCCCGGCAGGCTATGCGGTATCCGCCGTGTCCGAACGCAGGGGCAAACGCCCGAGAAAAGCTTCCTGATCTAATTTATTGGTTCGGTAACCTGCCCAATACCGGCAACCACTTCGCGCCACTCATTAAGTTCAGGCACGCCGGGTTTGCGTTTACCAAACATTTGCAATATCATATCGCCATTCTCGTCATACAATTCAATCGAGTTTACGTCGCTATCTGTTGATGGTTTAATAACATGCCAGGTTTCGGCAATGGCATCCATGCGCAGGTGCAAATTAAATTCCGGATCGAGCACATTATACCAAGGGCCCATCTCAACCAGCTTGTTAATATTGCCGGTGTGGATTTGTATGCACCCATGATTGGGCACAAATATCATCACCGGAACATTTCCTTCAGAACACAGCTCACATGCCTTTCTGAAATTATCAGCATTAAGTTTTCGGGCAAAACCTTCGGGGGCAAGTCGCAGTGCCTGCGTGCGTGATAGGTTGAACCTTTTAAGCAGGCCGAAAAATTCATGGCTGTCATTCATACCTTTCCATGCGGTTTGAAAATCGGCTGTCTGTACCGCATCATCGGGCATCTCCGTATTGGGTTTGCTTTCTTTAGCAGTTACATTTATGGTTTGTACTGCTGCATCGGTAAAATCATTTAACAGGCTTTGATAGGCATCATTGTTACTTTTATCAGTAAGATAGATTTTGTGCAGGGCGGTGCCGTCCTTGTCAAAAAATTGCAGGCTGTGCCTGTCGTTCTCATTAACGGCAAAGCCAAACTGCCAGGCGTGCATAAACAGGCGCAGGTCAATATCCTCGCCCAAAACCAAGCCGGCGTGTGGGGTAAATGATATTTTTTCGTACACGCCTTTACGTTCGCTCACGCAATACTCGTTACGTGTAAGCGCCATTACATAACCCAGATCATGCACGCGTTTAAGCAGGTTTTCAAAGTCTTTTTTCAGCGGGGTGGCAGTTTCGCCAATACCGGTAGCTACCAGTTCAGCCTCGCTCACATTAAGATCAGTAGCTATTTCGCGGATGCGCTTCTTGGGGTTTTCGGCTTTGTATTCAGTGTACCGTTGTTTCAGGTTGTTTTGTGTTGTTTCCATATCCGTAGGGTTTAAAGTTTGTTGTTTATAGTTAAATACCACTTCACGCGGCATAATCATTTGTTTTAATGTTGATGGGTTGATCACAATATCGGCCTCAACCTCAAAAATTTCGTACACAGGCTTGGGCTGCAATATCTCCTGCGGCGTACCGTCATACCATTTACGGCCATTTTTTAGCATCAGCACACGGTCTGCGTAATGCGATGCCAGGTTCATGTCGTGCAGTACGCATACCACCATATGCCCTTTTTTCGCCATTGATTTTAGTATGGCCAGGGTTTGTTGCTGGTACAATATATCCATGCCGGTAACAGGCTCATCCATCAGCAACAATGCTTTTTTTTGTTCCCATAATTGTGCCAGCGACCGTGCTAACTGTACCCGCTGTTGCTCTCCGCCTGATAGGGTAAGGTATGATCGCCCTGCCATCAAAGTAATACCCGCCGCTTCCATTACTTCATTTACTATAGCTTCATCATTTATGGATGGCGAATTTTTAAAATAAGGATATCGCCCCATCATCACCAGTTCACCAACCGTAAAGGGCAGGCTCACATTGTTTTGCTGGTTAAGTACCGAACGGTGTTTGGCAAGCTCGGTTGTTGAATAGTCGCCAAGCGGTTTTCCGTTAAACACAATATGCCCTTTGCCCGGTTTGTGCATACCCGCCAGCATTTTAAGCAAGGTTGATTTACCGGCACCGTTGGCACCCAGCAAAGCGATCATCTCGCCCGGCCTTATACTGAATGATACATCACTCACCAGCGTTCGATGGCCTGCATAAAAGGATATGTTGTTTACCGTAAGCATTTGTTAAATAATGAGTTTACGTTTATCACGTATCAGTATATATAAAAATACCGGTGCGCCTATCAGTGCTGTTATTACACCAATAGGCAGCTCAATAGGGGCAATGATGGTGCGGGCTATCAAATCGGCAAGGGTTAACATCAAGGCTCCTAACAATGCCGATGCGGGCAGTACATGGGCATTATCAACCCCGATTATTAACCGAACGATATGGGGCACCAGTAATCCCACGAAGCTGATGATCCCGGTTAGCGAAACCGCTGACCCGACTGCCATGGTCGATAGCAATATCACACGCTTTTTTACCTTGTCAACATCAATGCCCAAATAACCTGCCTGTGCCTCGCCAAGCGAAAAGGCGTTCAATGCCTTGCCCGATAAGGGGAGCAGTATAACGGGTATCAATACGAAGGGCACCAGCGTAGTAATGGTTTGCCAGGTAGCGCCACCCAGGCTGCCGAGCATCCAGAAGGTAATGTTACGCAACTGCTGCTCGGTAGCAAGGTAAGTGATGAGGCCGGTTAAAGCCCCCGCTAAGGCGTTAATGGCAATGCCTGCCAGCAACATGGTAGTAATATTTGGCCGCCCCTCATGTTTTGATATATGGTAGATGATGAGCGCCGTAACCCCGGCTCCGGCAAAAGCGCCGAACGCCAGCAGGTAATAACCAATCAAATTGCTTAATCCGGCAAACACTACACCTTCAAGCCCGATAACGGCTACTGCCGCTAATGATGCCCCGGCAGATACGCCGATCAATCCCGGTTCGGCCAGCGGGTTACGGAATATGCCCTGTATAGATGCTCCCGAAATTCCAAGCGCTGCACCGGCCAGTAAGCCAAGTAACAGCCTTGGCAAACGCACAATGGTAATGATGGCCTCGTGCTGTAAATTCGCTTGCGGGGCATTCACACTAAAAATTTTGTTAAAAAGCAGCGTTGCTACCTCCACCGGCGGAATGCTAACCGCCCCCAGGCCTATAGATAATATACCCGATACCACGATACCTGTAATCACTAATGTATAAAAGAGTTTTTTATTCATCAGAGCTTACCGTGGAGTTGAAGTATAGCCTGATCCAGCCGTGTGCTGAAACCTACCATCAGGTTTGAATCCATTTGAACAATGCGTTTGTTTTTACCCGCGTTGGTTTGTGCCATACCCGGCATCTTTATAATACTTTCAGTACCGCCCAGGCTGCTAAAGCCAAAATCAAACATCAGTATAATATCCGGGTTAGCCTCCACAAGGGCCTCGGTAGTGTATGGTTTAAAATCATTAAAGCCCGATACCGCATTTTGGCCGCCTGCCAGGCTGATCATGGCATCAACACTGGTGTTTTTTCCGGCTACCATCATTACACCGGTACCGCGGGCGTAAACAAACAGTACCTTGCTTTTTTTAGGATGCTGTTTTACAAAGTTTATTGCCTTGTTTACCTTGGCTTGCAGGGTTTTAATAAGCGCCGCACCTTTTGCCTGCACTTGCAGTGCCGCGGCAACATCCTTTATTAACTGGTAAGTGCCCGCCGGTGAGTATACCTGCTTTATTTGTACCACCTTGATACCTGCGGCTGTTAGCTGATATTCAATTTCCTTATTCACGCTGCCCTCTGCTGCAAGCACAATATCCGGGCTGAATGATAACAGCCCCTCAGCCGATACCGAGCGGTTTTTACTTGCCTTTGGTAATTTTTGCACATAGGCAGGGTAGGTGCTTGTAACATCAACCGCTACAATATTTTTGCCCAGGCCAAGTGCATCCACCGTTTCGGTAAGGGTATTGTTTAGGGTGATGATGCGTTTTGGAGTTGCCGCTATGGCCGTTTGTAAGGTGGCCAGCAGCAGGCATATTATAATGATGTATTTTTTCATATTAAGGCTTAGTTGGCTTTATTTATGAACGCGTACCTGAAAGTATAATAACCGGGATCACCATCGCCATTTTTATAATAGTTCAACACCTCGATCTTAGCGTATTTTCCCGATGATGTTTTAACCACTATTATACGGCCCGGTGCCGGGTTAACGGTGTGGTTAGTCATGTCATATAAATACCAACCCTGCCCTGTGCCCGGTGGCACGGCCTTGGCTTGTGCCGAATCTTCAATATAACCATCGGCAGGCGCAGTTGTTACTTTATCAAACGCGGTGTTCTTTAATAGCTGCGCGGCGGTAGTGCCTTTGCCGCTGGTACCGCTGTTCACTAATATATTGGTGCGCTGTAACGCAATATCCCACACTGCCGACGCGGTATCAGTTCCGGTTACCTGTGTTCCGTTATCTATACTGAAGTAGACTTTTGATGTAGCCTGTAAGTCTTTTACAACTTTAATATCCTGCGCTTTGAGGCAGGTATTTGCAAAAAACAATAAACCTATTGTTAAGTACAGGCCATTATGCAAAGCCTTTATATTTGATTTCATGCCACAAACTAACCTCTTATTTATAAGCATTCCAAATAAGAGAGGGGCGGCTTACGGAATCAGGATTTAGCTACAGGCGTTTATCGGGTTGTTTTAAATGTGTTTACGAGAAATGTTAAATAATTGTATATCTGATTATTGTAAAGGATTTCAATGCTTTTAACACGATCTCATTTATGGTATAAGTTGCGCTGTTTATCTAAATAACAGTCCCAAAGTCGTAAAAAATAATCCCGATTTCGGTAATAAACTATCAATTAAACTGCACACCTTTGTCTTGTTGTTATTTAGACTGATTAAAAATAGTATTTATAGACCCTTAATGAAATACTTCTATTCCTTGTTCGCTATGCTTACGTTAACCATCCATACAGTTTATTCTCAAACCCCGGCAGGGCGTTTAAGCGGTACTGTAACCGATGAAAAGGGCAATGCGGTAGCAGGTGTAGCGGTTACCATTATACAAACCGGGCAGGGCACAGCTACCGGCGATAGGGGTGAGTTCGTTATAAATAAAGTAATAGCTGGTAATTACCATGTACGGGTAAGCGGCGTTGGCTTTAAACCACTGGTAGTTAAAACCAGCGTAAAACAAGCACAGCAGGTAACACTGGCTATATCTGTTGAGGCGGATGTTAACGCCTTGCAGGAGGTAAGCATCAACACAAAGCCTTATAACCCGGATAACCTGATCGATTTTCAGCGTACGCCCATGCCGGTAACGGTAATAACCCGTAAGCAAATTGACCAGATGGGCAGCCGCAGGCTGGATGAAGTGCTGAAAGAGCAAACCGGCCTGGCCATTGTGAGTGATATTGGTGCCGGGCCGCGCGCTGTAGGTTTACAGATGCAGGGTTTTGACAGTGGTTATACCATGATACTGATAGATGGCCAGCCCATGACAGGCCGTAACTCCGGGAATTTTGATCTGTCGCGCATTACGGTAGCTAACATTGAACGTATCGAGATCATCAAGGGGGCATCATCGTGCCTGTTTGGTAGCGAGGCAATGGCCGGCGCGGTAAACATTGTTACCCGTCAGCGTATATCACAAAGCCAGGGCATGGCATCAGTACGTTATGGGAGTTTTAACGTAGTGGATGCCAATCTGGAGGGCGAAACACCTTTTGCCGGTGGACGCGGCTCGGGCTACATCGGAGCCAACTATTACCGTACCGATGGCTTTAATGCCAACCCTTATTTAACTGAGGGAAAGACGGTTTACCCGTACAGCAGCTTCACCTTACAGGGGCGTGGCCGGTACTCGCTGAGCGAAACTAACTCTTTGAATTTTACCGGGAGGTTCGCCTCTCGCGAATCAGTGAACGATAAGTCATTCGGTACCACGCCACAGCGTGATGCGTTGAGTGAGGATGACCTGAACGCATCGGCAGTGCTGAACAGCAACCTGAAAAGTGGCCTGCGCTTAAAAACGCAATATTACATTACCCGATATTCTAACCGCCAAAACAATACCGACCTTACATCTACCCAAATTTTAACTGCGAACAATTTTACGCAGTACCTGCACCGTGGCGAGGTGCAGGTATCAAGGTCGTGGCATAATGCGTTTACGCTAACCGGTGGGGCGGGCACACAGTATGAAACCATGGACAATACGTTGTATGGTGGCAGCCGTAACCAGCAAAATAGCTTTGCCTACTCGCAGGGCGATTGGCGCCTTACCGACAGAACCAGCGTGGTGGGCGGGCTTCGGTTTGAGCATCATAACCGTTACGGCAGCAGCCTTACCCCAAGCCTGGGTATCGACCATAAAATAGGCAGCACATTAACGCTTAAAGCGGCCGTTGCATCAGGCTTTAAAACGCCGGATTTCAGGCAGTTGTATATGGTGTTCACCAACTTTGCCGGCGGTGGTTACACGGTTTTGGGTAACGAGGTACTTGCGCAGGAGTTGCAGCGCCTGCAGGATAATGGCGAAATTTCATCAGTATCACCAAACGTACAGCGTGCCGGGCCTTTAAAGGCCGAACGGTCAATATCATATAGCGCAGGGTTTAATTATACCCCTTTAAAAGCGCTTAATTTTCAGGTAAACGGATTTTATAATGATGTAAACAATTTTATAAACTATGATCTGGTAGCTTCAAAAACCAATGGTCAGCAGGTTTACTCTTATTTCAATATCAAAAAGGTTACGCTTAAAGGCGTTGAGGTAAGTGGTAATTTCAATGCTTTTCGCGGCCTAACCATATCAGCGGGTTACCAATTGTTATATGCCAGGGATCAAGGTGTAATTGATTCGATAAAGGCAGGAGAGGGGCTTTATGCCACCGTCCACAATCCCGAAACGGCGACTGACAGGCGCTCAACCACGGCTGATTATTTTGGTTTGAACAACCGCTCACGGCATATGGCTAATGTAAGATTGGTTTATGAGTATGAGCCAAAAGGTGTCACCGGCACATTCAGGGTGAATTACCGTGGTAAATATGGCTTTATGGAAGCTAACCGGAATAACGGTTTTTTGGACCCATATGATACTTATGTACCCGGCTACTTCCTGCTGAACGCGTCTGTACAAAAAAGCCTGATGCAAAAGCATTTATCGGTACAGGTAATAGTTGACAACATTATGAATTATCGCCATGAGTATATGCCGGCCAATTCAGGCCGTACGGTATTGCTGGGTATTAATTACCGCTTTTTTTAAATCAATGTGTATGAAACTAAATCAACTTATAAAATTTAAAACGATGTTTTTGGGCTTGCTTGTGGTAATGGCAATGAGTGCCTGCACCAAGGAGGAAGTAAAGCCGGTACTGGCCGATGGTAAAAGCACCGTTGTTGCCGATTTGCCCGGCGATATAGGTAATACGGTAGGTAGCGGTAAGCCATTCACGCCGTTTTACTTCAGCCTGGCAACCAGTGCCAAGGTAGATAGCAGCGAGAAAAAAACCACCAAATGGGATATTGCCTTTGCCAAGGAGTACAATTCCTATATATCCATTAATAACGGCAATAATGAGTTGAGCTTTGGCTTGGGCGGGCCGGGTAAGGGAGCGCTTATCGCTGTAAATCAAAATTATGATAAGCTGACCATCGCACCGTCTGACGAGGAATTCGCTAAGAATGGCATTACCGCCGCGGGTTGGGATAGTGGCAACGGTAACGGCTGGTATTTTTATGATTTAAACACACATATAGCTATACCGGTTAAAAACCGCACTTATGTGCTGCGTACCGCCGAGGGCAAGTTTGCCAAACTTGAACTGGTGAGCATGTACAAAGGGGCACCGGCTGTGGTTACAGACCTTACCTGGCCCTCGCCATATTTTACCTTCAGATATTACGTGCAGCAGGATGGCAGCCGTAACCTCTCAACTAAGGATCAATAATCTATTTACTTAACAAATACATATTTAAAAAACATGATGCGATCATTATTAAAAAGTTCAGGAAAGTGGTTTTTTATGCTGACAATGGTGAGCTTGCTGTTTACAGCATGTTCAAAAGATGACGATGTGGTGCCAGATGACGAAACCGGAACTGAAACACCTAATCCTAATGGTAATGTACCTTACTATAAAACACAACGGGTTGAGAATTTTTTAGCACCTGTTGATGATACGCAGCCAACCACACCGCCGCCGATAGTTTATTTCAGTTTGGAAAACAAAGAGGAGGTTGCAGCCGAATTTAAAACCACTGCCCGTTGGGATATAAGCTTTGCCAGTTTGTATAACAGTTTCATTGGTTCAAACAACGGCAAGGATGAAAAGAATATGGGTTATGGCGCCAATGGCGTTGGTGGTATTTTAATATTAAAACAACCTTTTGAGGAAGTGACCAGCGTACCTGCCGATGCGGAATTTTCAACCTCTGATAGTTACGGTACTGATGCATTAGGCGCATTTGGTGAAGGTACAGGCTGGTATCTGTATGATTTTGCCGGCACTATCCGCGGGGATGGCAGCGAGCAGAAAAAGCACGTAGCCTATGCCATGCCCGAATCGCGTACGCTGGTAGTGCGCACCGCATCAGGCGATTATGCTAAAATTAAGATGATAAGCTGTTATAAAGATGCCTTTACGCCCGACTTGTGGTTTAAAGATACCCCGCACATGTATTTCACTTTTGAATATGTGCTGGTACCTAAAGGCAGTACCAAATTCGAGATAAAATAACCGCCGCAGATAAACTGAAATGAAACCGAAACTTATACAATTTTTATTACTGATAATAATGGCAGCGGGTATTGCATCGTGCACAAAAACGATGGATCTGCCTGGTTTGCCCCAAAACAAGATCACCTTATACAAAGTAGTGAACCTGCCCGATACGGTGATTTACGGCGCTATTGATAATGTTGAAAAAACGATAACGGTTTATGTGCCTTTTTACTACAACATGGCGGTTATTGATCCGGAGATCACCTTGTCCGAAGGGGCTAAGCTAAGCGAAAGGGCATTGCCCGTATCAGTAAACGCGCAGGATGTAAAGTATACGGTTACAGGCGCTGATGGTAGTACCAATACCTACGCGCTGAAAATAGTCAATCAATCCATATCATCACTTGAGGTTGACTGGTTAACAACTGACGAACAAATTGCCAGCCCGGTTGGGGTATTGCCTAATATAGCAGGCAATTTTCAAAGCAGAAACGCGCAGGCGGTTAGTGTTGAACTTGCAAAACAGGGATCGGGAGAGAAAGTGAGCCTGGTTATGGATGCAGCCGGATTAGAACCATCGGGTAACAGTTATACGCTGTTCAATCCACCTATACCTGCCACTATCGATACCGGTTATTATGACGTTACTGTAAGTTTTGCCGGCCATAGTTCAAAAATCAGCAGGCCGGTGCACGTTGTATTTCAACAGCCTGATCTGTTAATACCAAGCCGTGAGGTTAAGCAAGGCGGCGAGATAAGTTTTACTGCTTTTAATACCGTGTTTGTCGGCCTTAAATCGGCATCGGTTACTGTTAACGGGCTAACTTATCCGTTAAGCATAGTAAGTTTTGACAGGCTTAACATGACCCTTAAAACGCCCGACAATATGCCGGTTGGAGTTTACAACTATACAGCCACTTACAATTTTGAGTTTGAAGGATGGCCGGCGGTAAGTAAAGTAGGCGCGTTAACGGTAACATCAAAATAAGGGGACATCTATACAACAATGGTTAATCCGCTTTAGCGTACGGAGAGCGACTAACATACATCACAATCTATTTACATTTTTAATTTAAAAACAAATGAAAAACAAATTCCTAAGCACCGTAAGGTCAGTAACCGCAATTGCAGCCATCGCTATTGTTGCCGTGTCATGTAAAAAAGATGCCGCAGTGCCTGAGTCATCAGCATCAGCGCAATCAAACTTAACTACTAACGCGGTACCAACAAGCGCCACGTATACCATTTATGGCCGTTATGCTAACCCGGCTTTAGGCCCTGCAGGTTACGGTACCATTTATGTTGACCTGGCCAATGGCGATCAGGACAGCGTTGCAACCTTTACCGGTGTTGATGTGCATTTTACCAGCACTAACAACTCTGTTATCCAGGTGCCTTCAGGTTCTACACTAAAAACGTTATACAATACTTCTAAAACGTTAGCCACATTAAAAATCACTGATTTTACAGGCAGCGCGGTAACAAGTGTAGGCCGTAATACCTCAACAACAAGTACACCTAACGGCTGGTATAACTATGCTGTACCGGGTGGTGTTACGCCAATTGCAGGTTACTTTATATTGGTTACACCAGCTTCAGGCAGTCCTTACGCTATCCAGGTAACTGCCGCGGCAGGTGATGGTACTGCTACCAGCAACAGAGGTGTTTACACCATCAGAACAGGTGTTATAAACAACTCATAACAACCTGTTAAATATAGCCGGGCCCGTAATGGGTCCGGCTGTTTTTAAACGTGCAGCGCACAAATAATACTGAAACTTTAAACAAAATGACCCACGCTAAACGCCAAACTTTTATCAGCAAATTTTACGCATTCATCTTAATATTTATGGTGACAGCCGGCCTGTTATCCTGTAAAAAGGAATACCCTGCATTGCCATACAACGATATTGAACAATTTACCATTAAGGATGCCGACGGTAACGATATTAAGGCATCGATTGATGGTAGCAGCATTATAGTTTATTATCCGCCTTTTCAAACCGTGCCCGATAAAATAAAGCCAGTAATAACAGTATCTGAAGGGGCAACGGTAACCCCGGCATCGGGCAGTGAGGTTGAATATAAGGACGGTACAGCCTTTGAGGTTAAAGCTGCAGATGGCAGTACTAAAATCTACACATTAAAAGCTTATGTTAATCAGCCTACACCAACTTTTGAGGTTGGTGATTTGCGCATAGGTGATTATATTTCTATTCCGGCTGAATATTTATTACCCGACACTAATCAAACCAAGTTATATCTTATCAATACCCAAAACAACGAAATTCAGGTATCTGCATCAACATTTACTGAGTTTTCGGCCTCGCGCATTGTAGCGCCTTTGCCTGCAGTAATTGATACCGGTAATTACCGTGTACGTTTAATTACCGGCACCTATAATATAGTTAAGGGCCCTATACATATAGACCGCCCCGGCCTTATGCTTGAACTTCCGCAGGAGACAGCTAAAAAGGGTGGTGACATCACCCTGGTTAATACCAACAATTCAATGAAATATTACCGCGATGGTATTGCCACCAAAGCGCAGATATATTACGCCCGCAGAAATTTTGTTGAAGCCGATGTTATAAGCATAACTGATACAGAAATTAAATTAAGACTGCCTGCTGATTTTCCGGGAAGTATTATCACCAATGTGGTATTAAAGGTAGAGGGTTTAGACTCAGTTGTTTCGCCATTAATGGGCAGCATTACAGTTACTGATTAATACTTTAATTAATATACATACACAACCCCAAGTCACAAACTAAAAAAGATAAAAAGTCCTGCGGGCCTGTGCTTATTGTGTAGGCACGGGCGCGGCAGGCACAAACGTTACTAAATGCATATAAAATCAAAAATAGAAGGGTTTGAAGACTGGCTGTTTATTGAAGAACTGCCTGATACATTTAACGCGAACACACCGCTGGCCGAAAAACGCATGACCATTAAGCGGCCGCCGGTGCAGGAGTTTTCCAACTACATGCTAAGTTCGGGCGGTATGTTTTTGATGCACGCCAAAATGCAGTTTGAGGAACAGGCCACCATACTTTTTGAAATAGAGGGCGAAACCATTAATTCGCAATTTATATTTTATGATAACGTACCGGTTACTGACGATAGGGCCGGTAAAAAAACACGCGGAGGCGCTCGCCATAATATAAGGTATATACCGTCCCTATCGGGTAAGTACGATCTGATTAAAGGGGTTAGTTACAGTTACTTTTTGGTAGTGCTGTCCAAAGAGTATTATTTCCATCTTATTAATAAGGACTCCATTCTTCATGCTGATTTTGTGGAGGAGATCAAAAATGGCAAGTATACTTCCATATCGGCAAAAGATCTGCTGGTATCGCATGAGATGAGGCAGATGATCAGTGATATTGTGGAGTGCCGTAAAACGGGTGAGATAAAACGCCTTTTTACCGAAGCAAAAATACTTGAGCTGCTGATGCTGCAAATGGAACAGATACAAAACGATCAGTTAAATGAAACCAATACCTTTACACCTGCAGAACAGGAAAAGGTGGAGCATGCCCGCGATGTACTTGATGAACAGTTTGTTAACCCGCCGGTGCTGCCTGTGCTTTCGCGCCTGGTAGGTTTAAATGAGTTTAAGCTGAAGCGTGGTTTTAAAGCCTATTTTGGTACCACCATTTACGGTTATGTTACCCGCCTTAAAATGGAGCATGCCCGCCATTTGCTGATCGACAAAAAACTTACCGTACGTGAGGTTACCTACGAGGTAGGTTTTAAACACCAATCGCACCTCTCCGAAGCCTTTAAAAAATACTACGGTATTTTACCCAGTGAGATAAAGCAATAACAGGTTGTTTTAATGTGCCGCCTGCTTGCCGCCCAGCCATAACAGGCTGTTGATGATGAGCTGATCTTCAACGGTACTATCAAACGTATGCGAAAGCGTTTGGTTGGTGCCATGCTCGTAATCCATATCATTATGGCCCATATTAAAGTATATCATCTTATACCTGGTATTGGTCCATACCACCGGGTAATAGCCGCTGTGCCATATCTCCTCCGGCTTTGGCCCGGTACCCAGCGGAAAGCTGCATGTATCTATTGAGCAAAGTATGCGTATATCCTTATTCTGGCGCAGATCCTTTTCCCAGCGGTACCACTCATTGGGTGCTGATCTGAACAGTACCGGCATACCTTTGGTTACAGGGTGGTTTCTGTCTTCAACTTTAATACTTGCTGATGTTGGCCGCCACGTGTTGCTAACATAACTGCCCGAGCCTAAAAATTCATTATGGTACCAATCCCAGTTCTGCGGATAATCTGACGGGGTAAGGGCAAATGCCGAAAAGTGGAAACCCATCCATCCGCCGCCATTGCGCATATAGGTTTCAAAAGCGTCGCGCTGTGCTTTTGTCTCCGGGCGTGTATCTAAAAAAACAACTACTTTATATTTTGATAAAAATTTGGCGTTGAGTTTGTTCCAGTCGCTGGTAGCATCATAAGCAAAATGATTTTGTGCAGCTACCTGCGCAAACCATTTGTTGGCCTCATCAACAAAGCTAATGTGGGCCGCATCATTTTTAGCGGTGTAAAAAGCGATCACTCTGAAAGCTGGCTGTGTTTTTTGCGCAAAGCAGGCGGTGCTTATCAGCAATGTTATTACTACTAATATAAACCTGATAGTCCTGAAAATCTTAGTCATCATTATCAATAAATATTTATTGTGCCGATAGGGCGGCAATCGCCTGCATAAACCATGCGGCATGTGGTATCCACTGTTCAGTCCAGCGCCACTCGTTGCCCCCGGCTTCTCTTTTAAAATCAATTCCGCTGCCATCGGCATTGCCATCCTTACCGGTTATGCCGTTGGATATTCCGCCCCGTTCAGAGCCATGGCCAAAGCTTGATTGCATGTAAGGTACATTATTTCGGCCAAATTTATACATAAAACAGGTTTGATAGGGGTTACATCCTAATATCCAGTTTATTTGCTGCGTGGCAAACGCTTTAAGTTTTTTTTGGGTATGCTCATCATTATTAAAAGCAATTTTACTGCCTGTTAACGCCGCGGTAGCTAATGATGCCAGCCGAGCATTTTCGCCTTGCCACCACCACCCGGTTTCGTTTTCGTGCGGAATAAAATAGCTATCCTTAATTACATTATTTACCCTTACAGTTTGCCGGGCGTAGCCAAAAGGGTTAGCACCATTGTTACTTACTTTTAATAAATACAGCAAATGCTTTTTAACTGTCTGCGTTGCTGATAATTTTAATTCCTCATCAGTTTCTGTAGCTATGTAACGGCATAAGGCAATAACCGGCAGCCCGGCATCCGAGGCATGCCAGTAGGGGCGGGTACCATCATCGGCAATAAAGTATCCGGCTGATGTTAAGCGGCTATTTAACTTTTTGGCACGCTTGCGGGCCTCAGTTTGGTATTGTGCATTATGTGTGGTTATCCACAGTTCGGTGGCAGCCATTAAGGCGCAGTAATCATCAATGATATTTTCATTGCCATCATCGCAATACTTTTTGTTGTTGATTAGCAAGTGGGCAAAAGCCCTTTTAGCTGCCGTGAGGTATTGCGCCTGAGTATATTCGCCATGCTTTTTCCACCGGGCGGCACGCGCTAACGCGGCTATACCCATACCACCGCCCTCGCGAAAGGCGCACTGATACTGATCGGTAGTTACGCTGTTTGCCAGTAAGCCTACCACACGCCGTTCATTCGGGTCTTTTTTAAAGTAGCTGAACAGGGTCATGTAAAAATACCCCTCTTTGGATAGCGACCGGTAAACATAATCAGCCCCGTACAATGCCTCGTGCTCCAGCGAATCTCTGATATGTAACTGATCCAGCATGCCGGGCAGCGTTTCGCAGGTGTTGAGCATTGACCATGTTACCAGCGGTATTTGTTGCGGCGACATAAAGTTGGCATAAGCCAGGTGCGAAAAGTATTTGCTTACATCTCCGGATGCATCACACCAGCCGCCACGCAGATCAACCCGTTTGTTGCTGCCGAATAATTGTACATGTTCATCTGCACCTAATTCCTGGGGAGTATTAGCCCTTTGCTTGTGATAGTAATTAAGCATAGCGGGCAGGGTAAGGGCAGCCAGTTGGTTATCGCCAATTGTAAAAACATCCGATGTATCACCCTTAAAAACAAGCCTGCAACTTCCCGTTGTTTTTAATGAACTAAAATCAGCAGGATAAAAATATTTTCCGGGCATCCATTCCTCAATTTGTTGTTGCGAACCTAATGTGCCGTTGTAAATGTTTTGATTTGATGAATTTATAATGCTGAAAGCAGCGTTGTTGCCAACCGGCGATGCCGATGCAACAAGTGCCAGTTTAGGGCCTTTGCTATTGAAGCCCACCTGGTTAATGTAGATGTTGCTTTGCGCATGGCAAACGCTTGCTAATAACAGCGATATCATAATGGCTCTAATTTTCATCAGCTACAGATTTTGATGATGCCCATACAATAGCATTGCTGAACAAGGTTGTGTATGCCATATTGCTAAACAACTTTGGTGAGTGGCCCATAAAAATATAAATATTACGAGCCTTGAATTTAGGGTTTGTCCATATTACAGGGTGATCGCCCATTACAACGTTTGATGCCGGTTTGTAAGATTTTTCATCAACGCCGGCCAGCACGCTTACATTAGCCCGCGGACTTTTATCATACGTATACCACTCATCGCCTTCAATAATAAATTCATTTGGTACACCTTTAAATACGGGGTGTTTGCGTTGTTCAACATTTACGGTAGCATCGGCAAAAGTGGCTATATAGTTTTTAAATTTGATACCGCCTATAAAATCATAATACCAGTTCCACATTTTAAACCCGTCAAAATCGCCCGTTAAGCTGGCGTGGTGAAAGCCTATCCACCCGCCCCGGCCCTCGGTTATGTATTTTCTGAAGGCCTGTTCGGCGGTTTTGCCCCAGCCGTAAGGCGGGTAATCAAGCTGGATGATAAGATTGTATTTTTTTAGCAGTTTGTTGGTAAAAGTTTTGGGCGAATTAAGGTAATCAACAGTATAATTGCTATCGGCAGCCAGTTTATCAAGCCATGTTTTGGCAGCAGTTGAATATGCTACATGGTGCCCGCCATTTTCATAAACGGCCAGAATGCTGATATGTTTTTTTGCCTGTTGTGCCGAACAGGTTATCCCGTACAACAGCAGGAGAGGGAGAAAGATAATTTGTTTGATAGTGGCTGATAATCTGATCATTATTACACTAATATACATGATGACGGTTATAGTATCAGCCACAAATAAAAAAGCATTCAGCTTAGGCCGAATGCTTTTGGGTATTAATATTTATAATCGTCATCATCTTCATCGTAGCTGTTGCCTAACGAGTCATAGTCAAGCTCGTCCAGCGGGGCATCAAACTCGTCATCATCGTCATCATCTACAAATCGTTTTTGCGGTTTGGAATTATTAGCCAGGCCGCTTGGTTTTTTGTCGCCGGCAGTTTTAGAAGCAGGCTTTTTGTTCACTGTTTTCTTTGGCGTTCCCATTATACAAACTTTTGGTAATATTTAATTCAAATAAGTTATTTAAGCGGTTAGCTATTTAATCAGGGTTAAATTGCGTTCAGTAAAAATAGCGAAAATCCATTTTTTTATAAAAAAAAGCGAAAAATTATTCGCCTGCTTCACCAATGGTTGAACTGTCAGTTGTAAGTTCTTTTATCTGAGGTAATTCATTGGCTGAGTTAATTCCAAAGTAATCCATAAAAAGCGGACTGGTAGCGTAAAGTATAGGTCTGCCAACAGCTTCTGCCTTGCCTGCAATGGCTATCAATTCCTTTTCAAGTAGTTTTTGTATCGAGTAATCGCAGTTTACGCCGCGTATCTGTTCAATATCGGTTTTGGTTACCGGTTGTTTATAGGCGATGATGGCCAGGGTTTCCATAGCTGCCTGGCTCAACTTCTTTTTAGCGCGCTGTGCCTGCAGCATACCTACAACGGCATGGTATTCCTTTTTAGTTAAAAACTGGTAGCCGTTATTAAGTTTTACAAGTTCAATGGCAAAGCTTTGGTGCCTGTATTTCTCACTTATATTATTAATATGGTTTATTATTTCCTTATCATCAAAATCCTGCTCAAAGGTGCCCTGAAGGCAATATAATATCTCCTCGAGCCGCAAACTTTGTTCGGACGAAAAGATGAGTGCCTCAATGTATAATTCAATATTATGCATGCTATTTAACTGTATTTGCGGGTATTACTCCAAAAGGTTGTAACAACATTTTTGAAATACTAAAACCGCCGCTTATAAAAACAGGTATGTACAATTATAAACTAAAAATTATATATCAGTATTATGAAAACAGAAACACAAAACCTAAATAATGCAAATATGGCAAGGCGGGCCTTTTTGCGTTATGCCGGGGCGAGTACTGCTGTTGCCGGTATTGTGGCAATGCAGGCCTGCTCTAAAGACAACAGTGCCTATGAGGACGATGGCAGCAACAGCAGTGGTGCTATTGATGTTGGATCGGGCGATCCGGGTATATTGAATTATGCCTATGCGCTTGAGCAATTGGAAGCAGCATTTTACATCCAGGTAGTAAATTCATTCTCGGCTGATTTTAGCGCGGAAGAGAGATTATTACTTACCGAT
This sequence comes from Mucilaginibacter sp. UR6-1, assembly GCF_020880975.1. Classification (GTDB taxonomy): domain Bacteria; phylum Bacteroidota; class Bacteroidia; order Sphingobacteriales; family Sphingobacteriaceae; genus Mucilaginibacter. The sequence goes on from NZ_JAJIWP010000001.1 coordinate 267,607, forward strand.
ATTCGCGACCATGAGGTAGCTCACCGTGAGTTTTTTAAAGCAGCATTAGGCTCAGGTGCTATAAAAGGCCTAACGCCTGATTTTAGCAAGATTGATTTTAGCAGCCGTGCAAGTGTATTAAATACTGCTAAAGCATTTGAAGACTTGGGCGTTGCCGCGTATGATGGCGTTGCATCAAAAATTCAAAATGTTGATTATCTGGTTATTGCCGGTAAAATTGTTTCAGTAGAAGCAAGGCATGCGGCTGTTATCAGTAACCTCAGATCAACCGGTAGTTTTGTTGATAGCGACCAGGTAGATGCTGATGGTCTTAACATCACCCTCGGCCCAACCAAGGTTGTAGCTACAGCTAACACCTTCCTGAAAACCAAAATCAGCGCAAAAAGCTTTAACTTTTAATCCACAGCTACCATGAACTTATTTAATGTAATTGAAAATATAGAGAAGATTGACCCTGAGTTGGGCGATCGTATCAACCCGCGCCGCAGCGCTATCAGAAATATGGCAAGCTTCGGTTCAAAAGTGGCTGTTGCCGCTTTACCATTCGCATTTGGCACTTTGCTTAAAAAAGCGTATGGCCAATCATTACCTACAGCAATTGTTGATGTATTGAACTATGCTTTAACATTGGAGTATCTTGAAGCTGAATTTTACAACCAGGGCAGGGCTGCTTCAGGCCTGATCCCGGCATCAGATAAATCAAATTATTTTGATAAAATATCACGTGATGAAAATAACCACGTAGCATTTTTGCAAAAAGTACTTGGCTCATCAGCTACACCAAAAAGTGCGTTTACGTTTGACTTGACCGCCAATGGTGCTTTTGCCGATGTACTAAGTAATTATGATACATTCCTTAAAGTTTCTGTAGCGTTTGAAGATACTGGCGTACGTGCATACAAAGGCCAGGTTGGTGCTGCAAAAGCTAATGCTGATATTTTAACAGCAGCGGTATCAATCCACGCGGTTGAAGCACGCCACGCGGCTATAGTGCGTTATGTACTCAACAAAAAACTAAACCTTGGCTTAAAACCATGGATAGTGAGCACCACTACAGGTAATGATACCGGTATTGCCGCTGTTAACGGTAACTATGAAGGTGAGGACAATGTATCACAAGCGGGTGTTGACATCACTAAGTTACCTGCTACAGGTACAAGCGCAAGCAAAGCATCTGCTACTGCCGCGTTTGATGAACCGTTGACGAAAGATGCCGTTTTGGATCTGCTGGTAGGGTCATTCATCAAGCTTAATGATTAATAGCGATCTATTTTTTATAAAAGAGAATGCCCTGCAAAATTGCAGGGCATTCTCTTTTTATGAGATTTATTTTAGTAATTGATCACCTGTTCTTCTATTTGAGCAGGTATTTCGCGCCACTCATATCTTTGGTTACGCAGTTGTGGCTCAAATCCCGCTTCAATAATTGATTCCTGTATGCCTTTGGCTGTAAAGCGGTGCGGCGCGCCGGCTGCCGAAACCACATTTTCTTCGATCATGATCGAACCAAAATCATTAGCCCCGCCATGTAAACATAACTGTGCTACCTGCTTGCCTACGGTAAGCCATGATGCCTGTATATTTTTTACATTGGGCAACATAATACGGCTCAGCGCTATTATACGGATATACTCATCACCACTTACATTATTAGTTATGCCACGAACTTTGCGCAGTAATGTACCATCATCCTGAAACGGCCATGGAATGAACGCGGTAAAGCCGTAATGGCCTTCAGGTTTTTCTGATTGTACCTCACGTATCCATACCAGGTGCTCAAAACGCTCCTCAATGGTTTCAACGTGGCCAAACATCATGGTAGCCGATGTTGGAAGGTTTAATTTATGGGCGGCGCGCATCACGTCCAGCCATTCCTTACCACCGCATTTACCTTTTGATATCAGGCGGCGAACACGGTCATTCAATATTTCGGCACCTGCGCCGGGTAATGAATCTAAACCGGCTTCCTTCATGGCCTTTAGAACATCATAATGGCTCATGCCTTCCAACTTTGATACGTGGGCAATCTCCGGCGGGCCAAGCGAGTGTAGTTTAAGGGTAGGATAAAGCTCCTTTAACTGGCGAAACAGGGTGGTATAAAATTCCAGACCCAGATCAGGGTGGTGGCCGCCCTGCAGCAGCAACTGATCGCCGCCGTACCTGAAGGTTTCCTCTATCTTGCGTTTATAAGTTTCAATATCGGTTATGTAACTATCCTCGTGCCCCGGGCGGCGGAAGAAGTTGCAGAATTTACAGTTAGCAATACAAACGTTAGTAGTGTTAACATTTCTATCGATCTGCCAGGTTACCTTGCCATGTGGCACCTGTATTTTTCGGAGTTGGTTGGCTACGTGCATCAATTCGGCAGTAGGGGCGTTGTGGTAAAGGTAAACGCCTTCCTCCATACTCAAAAAATCAAACTCCAGTGCACGCTGCAACAGATCGGCTGTATTCATGTAAGCAAAAATACGTGTATTGTAGGCCAATTAAAACTACTGTTTAATAATTGACACAAAATGTACAGTTTGATGCTATATTTAACTGTTAAATCAATACCCAATGAACCGCAAACCTAAGCACATAAAAATCTATCATCCAGGCATGATCAGTCTTATCATCTTACCCGTACTTTTAGTTATTTATATTTATCATGATGCCATTGTAACTAAATACTTTTTAACTGAAGTGGTTTGGCGTACCCGGAGTATTGAAGCTACATCACATATGTATGGAAGTGAATTTTACCGTAATGGTAATGACACCAGCTACAGGCAGTATAAAACAGTATTAGTAGATGGGCAGGAGGTTAAAGCAAATGCTGCCATGCAACAAGCATCGGTACTTATAAAACAAATGATCGCAAAAAAGGATACTGTAAACGGCGTGCGTGTAAAGTTTGGCAGCAAGGCTACATACAAAAACATGGTTGATGTAATCAATTTATGCTTTTTAAACGAGCAGCCGAATTTTGATTATTACTGTGTGGATGATGAAGTTATGGCATATTATAAAGTTGCACAAAACAGCGATCATGATATTTGGGCTGTCTGCGGTTTTAATGGCGGTTCCGAGCCTGAGATTCGTAAAATTCCAGTTTTAGAAGGGATAAAGTATATTAATCAAAATCTTAATGATTTCGGATTAAACAATGCTTCAATATTAATCGCCTGTGTTGCTTGGCTTATTTTGTTTTTTGGTATGGCTTTTAAACCTGTTACAAGTTTATTTAGCTAACTACCGCTCCTTTTTGCAAACGTAACACCTTATCAACACTATCCGGTATCTCGTGCTGGTAATGTGTAACGTATATCAGCGTTACCGGGGTATTATGGCATATCTGCTCTACCACGCTTTTAAAGTGTTCCTGCTGGTGGGTATCAAGGCCCTGGCAAGGTTCGTCAAAAATTAGCAGGGGCGGGTTTTTCACCAGCGCGCGTGCCAAAAGGCAAAGCCTTTGTGCTGATGCGGGTATGTTTTTAAGTAAGGTGCGGGCATACTGATCTATCTCTAAAACCTTCATCCATTGCAGCGCTTTTTGTTGGTACACCGAGTTTGACGGACGGAAAAGACCCAGCGTATCATAATATCCTGATTCGATTACCTGTAAACAACTGTTATCCGCCGGGAAGTACTGGTAAAACTCAGGCGACACGTAACCGATGCGCTTTTTTATATCCCAAATGCTTTCGCCGCTGCCGCGCTTTTTGTCGAACAACACAATATCGTTGGCATAAGCCTGCGGATTATCGCCATTTATCAGGCTTAACAAGGTTGATTTGCCGGCCCCGTTCGGGCCCAAAAGTGCCCAATGTTCTCCGGGCTTTATTTGCCAGCTTACGTTTTTTAGTACCTGGTTTTCGCCATAGCGGATGTTTACATCACGCATATTTACAATGTATCGGTATGGCGATGTCTCGGTTTGCCGGGTAAGTTCGGCAATGGCATTTCCATCGATGTTGCTTTTAGGGTTGAAACTATATTTAGAGGCATCAAATGCCTCACGGCGGCTGGTTTCAATAATGTTGCCGTCCTTTAAAACAGCTACGTTAGTTATAGCGGCGGGTATCTCATCGGGTGCAGCCGTCATTATCACGGTGGTACCTGCTTTAGCTATTTTACCAATAATGGTGTTGAACTCCTGTCGTGTACTCACATCAAGCCCGGCCAGCGGGTTATCAAGCAACAACAAAGCCGGGTTTTTTATTAATGCCGATGCAATGCGCAGGCGTTTGGTTTCACCGTTGGATAGCATGATCAGTTTTTTATGCAGTAGCGACTGCAGGTTAAGCAAAGCAATAACCTCATCAAGGTTCCAAAGTTCACGGCCTTTCAGCGGATGAATGTCCTGTATATACTCATCAACCGTTGAGGAATCGTCAGAATCTGACGAGTTAAAACGCTGCTGATAGTAAAAGTCAGTAGTGTTTGACAGGTTTTTAAAATGATGCTTTGACTCAAGCAGGGTGATAAGTTGATGGAAGGTGATTTGGCTATTGTCAGGGTGCTGTTGTATATATTCTTCCCAAAAGCCATACACAATGTTACCATTGGTTACATTAAGTTTACCGGCAATGGTTTGCAGCAATGCGCTTTTGCCCGAACCGCTTTGGCCAACCAGGGCCCAGTGTTCACCTTTGTGTACGGTAAGCGATAGGTTTTCAAATAATAGTTTGTTATAACCGCGTACGCTAACATTATTAAGCTCTAAAAAAGTATCAGATACATCCATCGGCGGCTAAAATAAACATATCGGCCAATAAATAATATCGCTTTTAAAACATAGCGGGCGCAGGTTATGTTAATAGTTAAATAATATCCTCACTATTTAAAACACATATATGAGAAAATTTAGCATGCTGGCGTTTATGCTGGCTATAATGAGCTTAAGCAGTTGCCAGGTTATTGGCGATATATTTAAGGCCGGGGTTTATGTTGGTATCATAGTTGTGATACTGGTGGTAGCTATTATTATCTGGATAATCAGAAAGATAAGCGGATAATGGTAGTTGTTAAAAAACATTACCATGGAAAACACAAAAGCAACAGTTGAAATTTTGAATGATCTGGTACAGATCAACAACGACCGTATTAACGGCTTTGAACGCGCACTGAACGATTTGAAAGAAGGCGACGCAGATGTTCGTTACCTTTTCACTAACTGCGTGGGCGAAAGCCACCAGTTTAAAATGGAACTGGCAACAGAGGTACAGGCATTAAGCAGCCCTAAGGATGTGCAAAACAATACATCGGTATCGGGCACGCTGCACCGAACCTGGCTCGATCTGAAAGCTCAATTCACCGGTCATAGCACTAAAAGTATTTTGGAGGAATGCGAGTTTGGTGAGGATGCCATATTAAAGGCATATAAAACAGCGCTTGATGAGGAGTTTATCCCGGCTTACATCCGCGAGATGCTCATTAAACAACAGGCCATTTTGCAAAAAGCGCATACCGAAGTGAAAGCGTTGTGCGACCATGTTGCTTAATACCAGATGATTCAATGCAGCTATAAAACCACCGCCACAAAGCGGTGGTTTTATAGTTTTATACCCAAAGTGGCTGACAAGGTACGCCCATCCGAAGGCCATACACCCGGGCCGGGATAAAATTGCGGCCTCTTGGTAAAATACTGCTTATCAAATGCGTTGTTCAGGTTAAGGCGTAAGCTGAGGCTGCCGGTTAAGTTTACCCTCGCATTTACATCAAATATATGGTATGATGGTACCAAACCTGCCGAACCGGCGGCATTTGGTTCAACTGTGTTCAGGGCATCAGCAAATGTGCTTGAGGTATAACTGTGCAATATTGTAAAGCTGTAGCGGTTAAATTTTACTGTAGCACCGTTGCGGCTTTGCCATTCGGGCGCGCTTTCCACCTTGTTGCCGCTTACATTAATATTTGTAGTTCCTGATCGTACCGCGGCATCTTTATAAACTGCATTCATGTAGGCGGTAGAGGTAAAAAGCGTAAGGGCCGCCTTATTGCTCAGTTTAATATCAGCCTGTGTAAAAAACTCAATACCATTATTTACCGAGTTGCCAATATTGGTGCGGTAAATAATATCATCGCCATTATCATTCTTTATCGCTACCGTACCCAGCCTGTTTTTGTACAACAGCCTGAAATAGTTTACATCCCAGCTTAAAATGCTCCAGCTACCCCTGAAGCCGCCTTCAAGGTTATAGCCTTTGGCATCCTTCAAATTCTTGTCAGATACCTCGTAAACTGATGCCGGGATAATATCCTTAAATATTACCGGGCGGTACGCCTGCGACCATCCGGCATAAAAATTTATGGTGCTGTTAAGTTTATACTGTGTGCTTACCCCAAACAGCGGGAAATGGTGTTTAATAGTATTGGGTACATCAGCAGGGCTCAAATAGTTAATTGTGCCGGTTAAATCAGTAGTGCCCCGCTCCACACGGAAGCCGGTATTTACGCTTAACCTTTTTGATAGCGTCCACTTATTTTCGGCAAACAGGGCTATGTTGTTGGTTTTGTAGTGCATATCCCGCCCAAAACCCGGGGTTATCAACGTCAGGTCATAATTGCTGCCGGTAGTGCCTTTGCCCAATTGCTGGCGGTGCAGGTTGTTGTTCATGTACTGTACGCCGCCTGTAATGGTGTTGGTATTGCCAAAAAACTGGTAGTTATGCAGTACCCGCAACTCCGATGTATAGCTGTTAAAATGATCAATATCAACCTGGCGGTTATTGTATTGCAGGGTTTGCGCGTTTATGGTATCGGCAACAGTAGCCAGCTTATCATACAGCACGCTGTTGCGTGAGCCAATAATGGCCGATGTGGTTAGCAATACGCGGGTATTTTTGCCGGGCTGCCAGTCCAACGCGAGCGAGGGTATATTTATGATCGGATTATAGTAATTGCGCGCCCTTGTTGACATTTGAGGGTCCTGCTTAAACATGGCATCCGTTAACGGGCCTGCCAGGTGTATGGTATAGTCTGACCGTGTCCACTCTGCCTTTAACAATAACTTAGGCGAGAACCGGTAAAACAAGCTTATGTTCTGCGAATTGTACTTTGAGTCACCGTTATCACGATAGCCGTTATTGCTTTTATTGTTAAACCAGGCATAATAACTAAACTTGCCCCTGGTACCGCTAACCGAGTTGAAGGTGCTCAACAAACCGTATGAACCAACGGTATTGATACTCTCGAACGAGAATGGTTTTACCGAGGGTTGCTTACTGATGTAGTTAAGCATACCGCCAAACTGCGCCCCGTATTGCAATGAGCCGGTGCCGCGTACCAATTCAATACGCTCAACAGCTTCCATGGGTATGTTATAATGACTGGCCGGATAGCCATACATGTCCGAATTGGTAACGATACCATCCTTACGAATATTAAACTCCCAGCCCCGGTGCGGATCGAGGCCACGGGTGGCAATATTTACCTGGTTGCCTGTGCCGTCCATATCATACATAAAAACACCGGGTATCTTGGCGAAGATCTGCCTGCCGTATTTTTCGGTAATGGCAGCATCAAGGGCCGGTAATTTGATCACCTCGTTTTTTTTACCCGAGAAGATGTAAGTGCCCTTGATGCTGTCCAGTCTGGCTATGTTGCCATTTCGTTTTATTTCGGATATAGTTACTTCATTCAGTGTAGTTGAAGTATCATTTTGTGTTTGAGCAAGGGCGTTATCAGCAAATAGTATTGATAATGATATGTATAAGGTAGTACGTAATTTCGTCATCATTAACAATTAGTTCGCGCCATCAATTTTAGCCCTTTCAACCGCGTAGTTGCCTACTTTTTGGCCGGTTATCAACCCTTCTGAGCAATCAGACCGGTAGTGGATACCGCCATACATACGCGACATAGAGGCTTCGTTGGCCATATCCTCAAAGTCCTTAGCCTTTGATGGCACCAGGAAAGCCAGTATAGTAGCTGCCGCGCCGCTAAATGTAGAGTGCCCCGATATATAAGCCGGGAAGTTTGGTACGCCTGTAAGTGTTTTTATGCGCCCATCAAGCTGGCAGGGGCGGGCATTAAAATAATAGTATTTAGTGTTCCAGCATACTATGGCGGCATCCATCAACGAAGCGTTTAATAAGGCATAGTTACGCGCCCAACGTACTTCGCTGTATTGGTTCTTCACGAATTCAGTGGTCGCTATAGCATTCCAGTGGCCCGGTGGGGTATATGTGCCCACACCATCAGCCCAATAATTCACAATGCGCATCCGTTCACGGCTGGCATTTTTAGTAAAATCCAGCACCTCGGCCACTTCCTTTTTCATGATTTCTGAATTAGTTGCAGGTGGTGCAGGCGGACGGATAGACGCTACATCGGCTGCGGCAAACATCATTGGTTTTACGTTGCCGAACACCGGCAACATAGGCGGCCTTTTAGGGATTTCTAACGAGTACCATGGTGTTTCGCCTTTGGCAATGCAATCATCTTCCAGTTTTTTCCAAACCGTAGCGTTACCAACTGCGGCACCCATGCCATCAGTTTTGGCGCGGGCCACCACTTTGCGGGCTACCCAGCGGCCTAATGAATCGCCTGCAATAACATCGCTTGCAACATTTACACCGGCAAGCATACGGTATTGTTTTTCTTCCTCGGCTTTTTGTTTGATGTAATCAATATCAGCAGGGAAAAGTAGTTTCATGATCTCGAACGAAGCACCTGCTACCACGGCATCCTCAGATGGGTAAGATGGCAAATCGCTCTTAGGTACTGAAACTGTTATGCCCGATGCGGTTTTATAAGGTGCCTGGCGGTTGTATTTATATTTAAAATGCCATGCAGCTACCAATGCATCATACTGTGCCGCGCTCACATAAGCGTAGGCACGGGCGGCATACGGTGGGTTTGAGAACGGGAATTGTGGGTACGAGAACGGGTTAGCCGCGCTCGGAATAGGGTAGGTGCCGTCCGGGTTTTGATAGGGCGGCAGGTTATGCTTGGCTACCAGTTCGCGCATTATCTCATTCCAGCGCAATACGCTGCCTACTTTCCAGTAGTTTATTATCTCCCGCTGATCTGAGGTCAGGTTTGATGACAGGGCTTTCAGGTCATCCAATTCCTTCTGATAAGCGGCTGAGCTCGTAGCTTCGGGCGCTGGCAGGTTAAATTCTTCGGTAGAGGTGATCACCAAAGGTTTCCAGTTACCGGCGGTTGCATCAACCTTGGCAGGTTGCAATGCCGGGAAATCTTCATTATATTCTTTAATATCCTTATTACAGGCTGCAATTGACGAGGCTAACAGGATAAGGGATGCGTAAGTAAATAGTTTCTTCATAAATCAGTTAATTATTTTGATTTAGCCACATTTAAAGTATAAAGCACGCCAGCCATAAAACCGGTGGCCTGGCCAACATTGCGGCCTTCCAAAGTTCTCCATGCGGCTGCATGTAAGCCAAGCGCGCGCAATTGGGGCAGGTAGTACTTACCTTCAAAACCAACATTGGTGCTGTTCATGGTATTGCTTACAAAAGGCATGTCATTACGGCGAATATCAAAACCGCCGTAAGTACGCATATGGTCAACATAAGCCTCGGCAATAATATAAGGCGTACGGTAACCTGTCCTGAACTGGTAAACACCCGCGTTGGGCATTTGCACCTGGTTGGAGTTGATCTGGCGGGTGGTGTAATAAGCAGTACGGTCAATCTCTACATTGCTGCGGTACAGGTAAGAGCCTGATGCCGTAGCGAAAAATTTGCTCAACTGGTAATCAACAATTAAGCGCCCGGTGGTAACGTTGCTGCCCATACCTATTGATACCGGCATCAGGTCAACATTATAATTATGGCTTGGTGCGCTGTAACCTGCAACGGCAAATACCGATAGTTTTTGGCTGCTGCCGAATGTTTTACGTACTGGCCGGTACTTAACATAAAAGCTCAGATCCTGCAAACCGTTAAGGCCGCTCAGCGTACCTGCTGATGTTTTGGTTGATACATAAGGTAATGATACCATGATGTTCAAATCGTCGCGAATGCCATAATTAAGCATAGCCATTATTGACGATGCCGAGAAAGTGCCTATGTTGGCGTTGTCACGTTTCAGGCTGCCTTCCCAGTACCTGTCCCACGAGGAGTAGGAGTAACCGGCGGCGATACATAAATTGTGTTTGCCCATCATAAGCGCGTCGGCTTCATTTTGCGCATGGGCTGTCGGGGCCGAAAGGCCTAAACACGCCATTGCAATTGCAATAGGTTTAAATAGTGGTTTCATTAAGCTTAATTAGGGTTAGCTTTTTAATTTTTGTGTAAGTTAAGTAATAAATTTATTACAAAACAATAACTTATTAATTTTTTAACAAAGTATTCGCCATTGGTTAAATGGCTCATTTATAACTGGTAAAACAACATTGTAAATTAAACAACTTAAATTATACTGATGACGATATTGATGGTTTTATATAAGTTTTTGATAAAAAAATATTAATGACGGAGTAGTGTATGCTCGTAGTTTTGATGATGATAAACCTGCCGTTTTGCGGCGCTACTTTTTCGTAACAGTTTAAAACATAATTAACCTTTTGGAAAAAACAGATCAACTGCTGCAATACGGCAAACAGGTTAGGGCTGAGCTTAGCAATATCCTTAACTTTTGGAGTCACCATTCGGTTGATCATATAAATGGAGGTTTTTTGGGCAGGGTTGATCATCATAACCATCCGTACCCGGATGCGCCTAAAGGTTCAGTTATGCACGCGCGTATTTTGTGGGCATATTCGGCAGCATATAATTTTCAGCGCCATGATGCTTATCTTGAATTGGCCCGCCGCGCTTACCAGTACATACTCGGTTTTTTTGTTGACGAACAACACGGCGGCATCTATTGGACGGCAGATCATCTTGGCAATCCGCTCGATACCAAAAAGCAGGTATATGCCAATGCCTTTGTTATTTATGCACTGGCCGAATACTATAAGGCTACAAATGATGATGACGTAAAGCAGCAGGCCATTGATCTGTATAATCTGCTGGTTGAGAAAAGTTACGACCATGAATATACCGGTTACTTTGAAGCCTATACCCATGATTGGCAACCCATAGCCGATTTGCGCCTGAGCGCTAAAGATGCCAACGAGCAAAAATCAATGAACACGCACCTGCATGTGCTTGAGGCTTATGTCAACTTGTATACTATTTGGCCCGATGCAGGCTTAAAACAGCAGATCATCAGCCTGCTCAAAAACTTTAGCGACCATATTATTGATAATGAAACCGGGCACCTGGTGTTGTTTTTTGATGAGTATTGGAACAGGCGCTCAAACATTGTTAGCTACGGCCACGATATTGAAGCCGCCTGGCTGTTATTAGAGGCGGCGGAGGTTATTGATGATGAACAACTTATTACGCAGTTTAAAGGCTTTGCCATACACATGGCTGATGCCGCGCTTGAAGGAATTGATACCGCAGGCGGTGGCTTGTGGTACGAGTATGATTCCGCGCATGGTGGCTTGGTAAAAGAAAAGCATTGGTGGGTACAGGCAGAGGCTATGGTTGGGTACCTGAGTGCCTGGCAACTTACCGGCGAATGGAAATATGCCGCTATATCCCTTAAACTTTGGGCATATGTGCAGGCAAACATTATTGATAGCGAACGTGGCGAATGGGTATGGGGTGTTTATGCCGATGGCAGCCTTATGGCACACGAGGATAAAATAGGTATATGGAAATGCCCTTACCACAATAGCCGTACCTGTATAGAAGTCTATAAACGTGTATTAAAACAACATATACCGGCCTGAAGATGATAACTTATACTTGTTATCGGCTAAAATAGGCGTAGATGACGGGTAAGCGATATTGTATCTTGCTGCAGTTTACATAAACCAAATTATTACTGATATATCTTTATCATGAAAAGTATTTACAAATTTTGTGTGGTAATGCTTGCTATGCTGGTTAGTCAGCAACTTATCGCGCAGCAAAAAAGCTACTCCGTTACCTCGCCCGATAAAAAGGTTAAAGTCACTCTTAGCGCAGGCAGGCAGTTAAGCTGGTCGTTATGGTATGATGGTACACAGATCATTCAGCCCTCTGTTGCCGCCCTTAAACTTGATGGCGGAGAGGTGCTGGGCAATGATGTTAAGGTAACTGCAGATAAGGTTATCGCAGTAAACTCAAAGTTTGAGGCTTACAACTATAAAAAAAAATTTATTAATGAAAGCTATCAGCAGCTAACACTTAGCTGCAAGGGGGGCTATAGTTTTATAGTGCGCGCTTATAATGATGGGATAGCCTATCGCTTTGTTCTTAATAAAACCAAGCCGGTGAAGGTGATGGCCGAGGATGCCAATTTTAAATTTGCTGATGATTATAAGGTGTTTATCCCTTACGCGCATGATCCGCGGTTAAAAGGCGATTATTATCAAACCTCATTTGAGGCTTTATATAATGAGGTGCCTTTATCAAAAGTCGGGGTGGATTCACTGGCCTTTCTGCCCATGCTGGTTGATCTGGGTAATGGGGCAAAGGCTGCCGTTTTAGAGGCCGGACTGGAAGATTACCCGGGTATGTACGTAGTTAAAAACAAGGATGAACAGTATGCGCTAAAAGCCGACTTTGGAAAGTATCCGGTAAAAGAAGAACTCAGGAGGCTGAATACGTTGGTTACCGAACGTGGCGATTATATAGCAACGGTTAACGGCAAAGCAGCTTTGCCCTGGCGGGCGGTTATTGTAGCGCCGGATGATAAAACATTGCTGAATAATGATATGGTGCAAAAGCTGGCCGGCCCATCGCGCATAAAGGATATTGCCTGGATAAAACCCGGCAAAGTGGCCTGGGACTGGTGGAACGACTGGAATATATCGCATGTTGATTTCAAAGCGGGCATCAACACCGCTACCTATAAATACTATGTTGATTTTGCATCAGAGAACAAGCTGGAGTATGTAATATTAGACGAGGGCTGGAGTAACTCGGTTGACATGACCAAGCTTAACCCCGCTGTTGATCTGCACGAGATTATTACCTATGCTAAGCAAAAAAACGTAGGTATTATACTTTGGGCTACCTGGCATGGTGTAATGGCCAATATGGATGGCATATTTAAACAATATGCAGATATGGGTGCCAAAGGCTTCAAGATAGATTTTTTTGACCGTGATGACCAAAAGGTAACCTCATCGGTTTATAAGATTGCCGAAACCGCCGCTAAGTATCGCCTGCTGGTTGATCTGCATGGTATGTACAAACCTGATGGCATACAACGCGTATACCCTAATGTGCTCAACTTTGAGGGCGTAAAAGGTTTGGAGAATGCCAAATGGGCACCTGATGATGATGTGCCGCGCTATGATGTTTCTATACCCTTTATCAGGATGCTGGCCGGGCCGATGGATTATACACCGGGAGCTATGCGCAATGCCAACAAGGCATCATACCGTCCCATAAATTCAAACCCCATGAGCCAGGGTACACGCAGCCACCAACTGGCCATGTATGTAATATTTGAGGCCCCGATACAAATGCTGGCCGATAACCCGACAGCTTACCGCAGGGAGCAGGAGTCGACCAATTTTATAAGCAAAGTACCTACTGTTTTTGATGAAACCGTGCCGTTGCTGGGCAAGGTAGGCGAGCATGTAGCTATTGCCCGCCGTAACGGTGACACCTGGTACGTAGGTGCCATGACCAACTGGGACGCGCGCGACCTGGAGATCGACCTGTCATTTCTGCCCAAAGGTACTTACGAGGCCGAAATATTTAAGGATGGTGTTAATGCTGATCGTGATGCTGCGGATTATGTGCGCGAATTGGTTAAGGTATCAGCAGGAGAGAAGCTAAAAGTACATTTGAGTAGTGGCGGCGGCTGGGCTGCAAGAATATACCCGGCAAAGTAAAAAGATAAGTTATGCGGATTTTTGGATTATTAATAGGAGCTGTATTATTGGCCGGCTTGTGGGCATGGAAAGCTCCTGCAGATAATCTCCATGAATATAAATCTACCGACAAGCGATTTCAATACGTAGGTCGAATTGATTTTACCAATCCGCAGTTGCCGCGTTTTTGGGCGGCAGGTGTTTACATCAAGGCAGCATTTAAAGGCACATCCTGTGAGTTGTTAATTAATGATGAAATGATGTGGGGTAAAGATCATAACTACATCTCGGTAGCTATTGATAACCTGCCTGTGCAGCGTATAAAACTCACACAAAAAAATAATACCATAAAGGTTGCAAATAACCTTACCAATGCACGGCACGAGATTACCATCTGCAAAAGTACCGAATCAGGCATCGGATATTTGGAATTTGTGGGGCTGAGGTGCAAGCAACTGCTCGCTCCTGCACCATTACCGGTACGTAAAATTGAATTTATAGGTAATTCCATTACTTGCGGTACAGGTAGCGATGAAAGCGCCTTTGCCTGTAATACCGGCCAGTGGTACGATCAGCATAACGCATATATGGCTTACGGGCCTGTAACCGCACGGGCTTTAAACGCGCAGTGGCATCTTACGGCTGTTGCAGGCATCGGTTTAACCCGTAGCTGCTGCAATATGGAGGTTATCATGCCCGATGTGCTTGATAAGGTTAACCTGCGTGCCAATGCCATACAATGGGATTTTAAAAAATACCGGCCTGATGTGGTAACCATATGCCTCGGGCAAAATGATGGCCCTGTTGATTCTTTAAAGTTTTGCCCGCCTTATGTATCGTTTATTAAAAGATTGCGGGCTTATTATCCATCAGCAACCATTATTTGTTTAACCAGCCCAATGGCCGACAGCAGCCTGGTACAAGTTCAAAAAAATTACCTGCGGGGTATTGTTGATGAAGTAAATAATACGGGTGATAAAAATGTGTATAAATACTATTTTAGCAAACGCTATCATAAGGGTTGCGGTGATCATCCTGATTTAAGTGAGCACCGCCTGATAGCTGATGAACTGATTACCTTTATTGAAAAAACAAAACACTGGAGAAGAAACACACCATGAAGAAAACCTTTATTTTACCGGCGCTTTTTTCGGCGCTGTTATTTACATCTGCTTACGGCCAAACTGCTGATACGGCACGTATGGCTAAAGAGTTAAAACAATTAAATTATTTGAGAGAAGACTGGGCAAACCTTAAACGTTTTGAAAAAGAAAATGCCGCTGTACAACCACCGGCAAAAGGGGAGGATCGTGTGGTTTTTATGGGTAACTCCATAACCCAGGGCTGGAGCGATAAAGACCCTGAGTTTTTTAAAGGCAAACCTTACATAAACCGTGGCATAGGTGGCCAAACAACCCCGCAAATGCTGCTTCGTTTTCGCCCTGATGTGATCAACCTCAAACCAAAGGTTGTGGTGATATTGGCCGGTACTAATGACATTGCAGGTAACACCGGGCCAACGTCTGAAGAAACAATTGTAGGCAACATACAATCTATGGCTTTGCTGGCACAGCATTATGGTATTAAGGTAGTGCTGTCATCTATATTGCCGGTGTACGATTATCCATGGAGACGCGGACTCAATCCGGTACCTAAAATCGCATCAGTTAACAAAAGCCTTAAAGAGTTCGCCGCGGCTAACAAAATGGTTTACCTGGATTATTTTACCCCGATGGTTGATGAACAGCAAGGCCTTAAAAAGGAGTTAACCTACGATGGCGTACACCCTAATGAGGCAGGCTACAAAGTAATGGAGCCACTTGCGGAGGCAGCCATTAAAGCGGCTTTAAAAAAGAAGTAATCAATTAAGCAGATAAAACAAAAGCGGCCTGTATCACTACGGGCCGCTTTTGTTTTTTAAGATATTCTGGTTTATTTCTTATTCAAAACATGATCTGCAGCTAAGGCCAGGAACAGGTAGTCGGTTGTGCCGCCGCCCAAAACGTATTCACCTTGCTGCCATAAGTAAGGCCATTTAAGCAATTCCGGGAAATCCGGGCGGATCAAAGCTGTGCCTGATGCGCTGCCGCCGGGTATGTACGACCAATCCGCACGGTTAAAGCCATACGCCGTGGTCATGGATTGTGAACCCACGCCCGATACGAATGAAGAGCTATTTGAGCCCGGATGGCATCCTAATACAAAGTTCAACGCATCCAGCATGTAATCAGTCGGTATAATATCAGGGAACGAGGCATGTAAAAAATACTGCCTGAAACCAAAGCCCTGTATACCCCAGCCTGCGCCCCAAATATCCGGTTCGTAAGGTACGCCATACGGTGTTTTTTTACCGTCGGCTACGATGGCGCTATACATGGTTTTCACGGCTGAATTTACCGCCTGTTTGTATTGGGCGTTATTAACCAGCTTTAATGTACGGCCAACGTACCAGCCTGTTTTGGTTATGTTTTTAGTAATGTCATCGGTTTTGCTCACTAAATAATCAGCATACTCCTTATCGCCGGTAGTTATCAAAAGCTCGGCAGCTAACTGTATACGCGGTAATATGTTGTTTGATGCCGTGTTTTTCCAAACCTCTTTAGCTATTTGCAGCGATTGCGTGGCCAAAGTATCATTATATCCCTTCATAACCCTGCTGGCAGCAGCCAGATCAGCGGCGGCTTCCAGCTCGCGTGGCGGATTTTGCTCCGTAAACACCCAGCGGTCGTCGGCCCAGGTTTTAATGCCTGTCGCATTTACCGGCGGCTGTTTGCTGTTGTAGGGGATGTTATCCGTAAGGTTGGCGGCATCGCCTAACAACACATACTGCTGTAGGGTAGGCTCAATTATGCCGCGGTAAAAGCGCCCTAAAGTGCGGTAACCGTTTGTAACGGATAATAAACCATGCTCTATTTGCTGTAACAGATCGGGCTTATTATCGGGCTCATGTATCTCTGTTACTAAAGTGGTTTGATTAATTGCTGTATTATCATGCTTTTCGCCAAACTCCTCGTAAGCCAGGGTCAGCCCGTAAACGGTTTCCGCCTGCGATTCAACCCTTAAGTCAAAGTCGCCCGCGTCATGCCAGGCACCACGGTTAAGCATAGGTACATTGTCGCCAGGTTTGTATTTGGTAAGGGTTGAACCGTCCTGAATATAACCATCAAAGTGATTAGAGTCGATAGGGGCCATGCGGGCATCATCCAGGTGGCACCAGCCATGCCAAACACGGTATTTCTCGTTTACACGCATGTGGCACATTTGCGCCGGTAAAAAATAATCAAGTGTAGGCTGCCAAACGTTTTCTTTAAATACGCCCGCGTTAATAGCGAACGGACGGCTTTGGTAATTACCGTACTTTACAATATACATGCCCGGTTTGGTTACCTTGGTAAAGTCAAACTGAAGGTAATGGTAACGCAAAAAATCACCCCATTCTTTTGGTGCTGATGTAAGTACCGGTTCAAGCCCGCCTTTTTCGGCTATGCGCATAAGCGATACCTGTTTGCGGCTTTTATCTTTACTATCCAACTCAATAACGGCAATTTTTGATTGTGCCGGATGATAACCTACCTGTGATATCTGGATTACAGGGTCTGACTGCCAGCCGCTGACCGCGTTAGGCGTAACCAGCCACTCAATAGCATTTTTTGAGGCGCCTTTTTCTACCAGCGAGCGTACCACAAACCAGCCGTTATTGTGCTTGCCGCGGCCATCCAATAGCTCCAGGTTGCCGCCCGAAAGGTTTTGGATCGTCATGCGCTGGGCATCAAGTTCAGGCACTATGGTGAGTGATTTTCCACTGGCCATCGGTTTTATTTGCAGCTCACCGGCGGCATCCTTATACATTTGTCCGTTAGGTTGCTGCGGAAATATGCCGAACTGGTTATCCATGTAATAAGAACGGCCGAATAGTATGCCCGGAAAAAGCTCGAAGTTGAAACCAACCTTGCCAATCCATTCGTCAGGCAGCGGCTTATCCAGGTCAACAATAATGCGGAATGAGCGACCCTCTGGCTTTACCCGAATGTTGTAGGCAAAGTTCAGGTCGGGGTAAATAATGGGGTTAAAGCCTTTGCGGTTCATATCCGGGTTAGGGTACTCCATGCGTACGCTAACCTCGTTTTTTTGGCGGTCAACCACACGTTTGCCCACCTTAGGTATGGGCGACCATTGCCCCGGCGTAGGTTCAAGGCGCAAATCGCCGTTGGTAGCGGTGCGCTGCCCGTTCTGTATAACGCCAACACCGCCCTGGTGCCCTTCGGGATAAAAATCATGCGCGAGCATCACATTTACGCCTTCAAGCTCAAGGTAATCCTTACTGTTGATCACCATCGCCTTTTTTTGCTGGCCGTAAACCGAGCAGGCGGTTGCTATGCCGACGAGAAGCAGAAGAGTTGATTTGTATAAAATTTGCATAGATATGTTAAGTTACATAGTTGGTAAGCTAAAAGTAACATGGTGCCCAACAGGCATGTAATGTATTTTTACCAAATGTTTGTAATATATTGGCAAAATAAGGGCTGCACCAATGTCAGCATTTATTTTTAAGCCTGAAACCACTTATTTAACCATGAATAAACTTATACCTGACTGCCTTAAACTCGTGTTTACAGGCAGTTTTTTACTACCGCAAATGTTGTTAGCACAAACCGACAAACCGGCCATTGCTAAACAAATGGAGCGTTCTGCCCGGGTAGAACTGCTTGATAAGTGGTACCCGCGTTCGGTTGATACGGCTGATGGCGGCTTTCTGAGCGCCTTTACCTACGACTTTAAAATAGCGCCCGATCAGCATAAAATGATCGTTACGCAGGCAAGGCATGTATGGTCAAACGCTAAGGCGGCATTGTTTTACCCTAATGTGCCTTATTTTAAGGCTGATGCCAAACATGGGTTTTTGTTTTTGCGGGATAAGATGTGGGATAAGGTAAACGGTGGTTTTTATACCTATACCGATAAGGAGGGCAATGTGGTCGAAAATTCATTCGCACCAAAGGAATCGTATGGTAACTCCTTTGCCATATACGGGCTGGCTGCCTACTACCAGGCCTCAGGCGATACAGCCGCGCTTAACCTGGCCAAGCAAACCTTTTGGTGGTTAGAGAAACATGCTCATGATCCGGTTAATAAAGGATACTTTCAGCATATGGAGCTGGATGGAACCGTGATAAAGCGTACGGCTGATTTTCCGTCAACATCAGATAAAGGATACAAGGATCAGAATACCTCCATCCACCTGCTCGAAGCCTTTACCGAATTATATACCGTTTGGCCTGATAGCCTGCTGCGCGAAAGGCTGAATGAGATGCTGCTGTTAGTGCGCGATAAGATCACCACGCCAAAAGGCTACCTCACGTTGTTCTTTCAGCCGGATTGGACACCTGTTTCAACCCGAGATTCATCAACTACAAGCATCCTGAAACATCGTTATCTGGATCACGTATCCTTTGGGCACGATGTGGAAACCGCTTACCTGATGCTGGAGGCTTCGCATGTGTTGGGCAACGAGCATGACGAGGCGACATTAAAGGTAGCCAAACGCATGGTTGACCATTCCCTGAAAAACGGATGGGACAACAAGGTAGGGGGCTTTTACGATGAAGGTTATTATTTTAAAGATCAGCCCGGCATCAGCATTATAAAGGATGGTAAAAACTGGTGGGCGCAGGCTGAGGGGCTGAACTCGTTGCTGCTGATGTCTACACTTTATCCAAAGGATGAGTTGAAATATTACGATAAATTCACACAGCTCTGGACGTATGTGCAAACCTATCTTATCGACCATCAGCACGGCGATTGGTATCCCGGAGGAATTGACAAGGAACCCGAGATGAAAAAGGCACTCAAGGGGCAGATATGGAAAGGTACATACCACAACTTCCGCGCGCTGATGAACTGCATTAATCAGCTTAAACCAGATAAAACGCCGCCATCGGTACCACAAAAAGTAACAGTAAAAGAACTCGCGACAGGGACAAGGCTGCAATGGACTGCCTCAACGGATAACCGCCAGTTTATGGGCTACAACATTTACAACAACGGCAAACGTATAGGCTACACACCGCTTACCTGGTTTCTGGTAAATACTGGTGATGCCAAAGCGGCCTACACCATTCGCGCTGTTGATTTGCAAGGCAACTTATCTAAGCCGGGCAATACGGTTTCAAACTAAACAAAAATGCCGGGCTGATTAACCCGGCATTCTTGTCTAACGATAGTATCATTATTTGTAACTGATCTCATCAAGCGTTAAAGCTTGCGGGCGGGCGTAATTACCTTTTACCAATTCCCTGGTATTATGCGTCCACAACCAATCTCCCCAAACCATAAACCAAACCCATTCAGGCTGTGCTTTAAGTATTTCGGGTTTAGGTAGTTCACCAACTTCTGTTAAAGCGATGGGTTTACCTTTGGCCAATTGTAAAAGCTCGTTATAATCCTTCTGCTCATAATCGGCGTTGTAAATATCGGTGCCTAAAATATCAACATACTTAGCACCCGGGTAATAGTATTTGTACGAGTAAGCCTGGTCTTCGGGCAAGTCGCGCGGGCCATTGGCTCCCCATACCCATATCAGGTTGTTAAGCTTGTGATAATTGGTGTAACGGTCATACATCATCTTCCACAACTTACTGATGCCGTCCGGTCCTTTTTTATCACCCCACCAAAACCATACGCCGTTCATCTCATGGTATGGGCGCCAAAGTACAGGCACTTTGGCATCCTGTAGTTTTTTCAGCCATACGGCTATCTGGTCAACCTGAGCAAGCCAGCGTTTGTTCAATTTTGTGTTTGGTGTTGTTAGCTCCTTCCATTGCGCGGGTGTAAGCTTGGCCTGTACACTTTCTTTCCAACCGTAAGGTGGGTTATCTGTTGGGCGGCCCTGGTGCCACATCAGGCAAATCAGGTAGCCTTGTTTGTAACGTTCAATGGCTTGGTCAACTATAGTTTGGCCAACATCATTAGTACCGCTCCAAATAAAATCGGCACCCCAAAGGCCGGGCTCTTTACCGGTGAGGGCCTTTACACTATCCAAATGCTTGTTGGGTATATGCGGATAGTTATGCTGCCCGGTTATAATGTTTTTGCCTTTGATGCTGTAAATGTAGCTGAGCAGTTTTCGGGCTTCGGGCGTGGTGTTTGGGTTTACCGGGGCAAATTGCTGCTGGGCAAAGCAGTTTAGCCCTGCCACAAGGGCAAGTAAGGTAAGTTTTATTCTCATAACAGGTTTTTAAACAAAGCTACTACAAGGCCAACCCCGGGGTTAATATTTATTTATCCTTATAAGATATTTTTTAAGCCATTTTTAAACGTTGCTTAAACATTATAGGGGTTTTGCTGTAATTATGGTGGCTGTTATCAAAGCAGACTGCAGCCTTGGCAGCCGGTGCTTATTGTATCTGCTGCCGCACTAAAACATTTAAATCTATCTATGAAAATAATTACTTACCCGGGTAAACCGTACCCGCTTGGTGCAACATGGGATGGCGAAGGCGTTAACTTTACTTTATATGCCGATAATGCCACCGGTGTTGAACTGTGCCTGTTTGATTCGCCCGAAGCAACAGCAGAATCAAACAGGATAAAACTTTATGAACGCTCGCACCAGGTGTGGCATATTTACCTGCCCGGCGTTAAGCCCGGTCAGTTATATGGCTACCGTGTGCATGGCCCTTATGAACCTCAAAATGGCCACCGCTTTAACCCCAATAAGTTATTGTTGGATCCGTATGCCAAAGCCATAGCCGGTGTAATTGACTGGCACGATTCGCTTTTTGCTTATGAGGTTGGTCATCCTGACGAAGACCTTAGCTACAGCGAAACCGACAGTGCCCCGTACATCCCAAAATCAGTAGTTGTAGACAATAATTTTGATTGGGAGGACGATCAGTTACCACGCACACCTTATCACCAATCCGTAATTTATGAGGCACATGTACGCGGCCTAACCATGCAGCATCCTGAAATTCCTGAAAATATTCGTGGAAGTTACGCGGCGATAGGGCATCCGGCTATCATAAAGCACCTTCAAGATCTGGGTGTAACGGCTATTGAATTGATGCCTATACACCAGTTTGTTAATGATCGTTACCTGGTTGAAAAAGGGCTGCGTAACTATTGGGGCTATAACTCCATCGGTTTTTTCGCGCCGGATGTTCGCTACTCATCAACCGGCGTTACCGGCGGGCAGGTAAGCGAGTTTAAAGCGATGGTAAAAGAGCTGCATAAGGCAGGCATTGAAGTGATATTGGATGTGGTATATAACCATACCGGCGAGGGTAACCAGATGGGGCCAACCCTCTCATTTAAAGGGGTAGATAATGCCTCATACTATCGCCTGGTTGATGATGATAAGCGTTTTTACATGGATTATACAGGTACAGGCAACACGCTTAATGCTATGTTACCTAATGTGTTAAGGTATATAATGGATAGCCTTCGCTACTGGATAACCGAAATGCATGTTGATGGTTTCCGTTTCGATCTGGCCTCAACACTGGCGCGTGAATTACATGAAGTGAACAGGCTGAGTGCCTTTTTTGATATTATTCACCAGGACCCGGTTATATCGCAGGTTAAACTCATCGCAGAGCCATGGGATATAGGCGAGGGTGGCTATCAGGTAGGTAAATTTCCGCCGGGATGGGCTGAATGGAACGGAAAGTACCGCGATTGCATACGCGATTACTGGCGCGGCGCGGACAGTATGCTTGGTGAATTTGCCCAGCGTTTTACGGGCAGTCCTGATTTGTATCAGGATGATTACCGCAGGCCAACAGCCAGTATCAACTTTATAACCGCGCACGATGGTTTTACCATGCACGATCTGGTATCGTACAACGAAAAGCATAACGAGGCCAATGGTGAAGATAATAACGATGGCGAAAGCCATAACCGATCATGGAATTGCGGTGCCGAAGGAGAAACTGATGATAAAGCGGTGCTTGAACTGCGCGCGCAGCAAAAGCGTAATTTCCTGTCTACACTCTTCCTGTCGCAAGGGGTACCTATGTTGGTTGCGGGCGACGAGATGGGCCGTACGCAGGGAGGTAACAACAATGCCTACTGCCAGGATAACGAAATTTCATGGCTGGATTGGGAAAACGCCGATACCGACCTGTTGAAATTTACTCAAAAGCTGATACATTTTCGTAAAGAGCACCCTAACTTCAGGCGCAGGCGCTGGTTTCAGGGGCAGCCTGTAAAAGGGCAGGAACTTGAGGATGTAGCTTGGTTTTTACCGGAAGGTACCGAAATGAGCGAGGAAAACTGGAGCCATGATTTTGCAAAATCATTAGCGGTATTTCTTAACGGTAAAGGTATCCACTCGCTTGGCCCTAAAGGAGAAAGAATAGTGGATGATAGCTATTATCTCATATTTAATGCTTTCCACGATTCGATAGATTACAAACTGCCATCTGAAAAATTTGGCCATACCTGGAAAGTTATTATGGATACATCAGCCTACGAAGCTGATGGAAACACGCACCATGCGGGCGATACCATTACCGTGCAGGGGCGTACAGTTGTATTGTTGCAGCATCATAATAAGCATGAAAAACCCACAGATTAATAAGCGCAGTTTAGGCGTAAGTTTTGATAAGCTGGGTGTTGCTCATGTTACCTTATGGGCGCCATTAGCTAAAGAGGTAGCTGTGCTGATCGGTAATGAAAAGTCAGAACTTGCTTTGCAGGCAGGTGAATATGGCTACTGGACGTTAAGTACCGATAAGTTGAAGCCTGGTGATACTTACACCTTTTCGCTTAACGGTGAAAAGGAGCGCCCTGACCCTGCATCATTAGCTCAGCCGGATAGTGTGCATGGCCCGTCAAAGGCAGTTGATATAACTGCCTTTAGCTGGACGGATGCAAAATGGGCCAATCCAAAGCTTGATGATTATATTTTTTATGAGCTGCACATAGGTACATTTACCGCTGAAGGTACTTTTGAGGCGGCTATAGATAAGCTTGATCATTTGGTGGAGCTTGGCGTTACCGCGGTGGAGATAATGCCTGTAGCGCAGTTTCCGGGCGATCGGAATTGGGGATATGATGGTGTATTGCCGTATGCCGTACAAAACACTTACGGCGGTGCCGAAGGCTTAATGCGTTTGGTGGATGCCTGCCATGCCAAAGGTTTGGCCGTGGTGTTAGATGTGGTTTATAATCACCTTGGCCCTGAAGGGAATTATTTTAACGATTTTGGCGCGTACTTCACCGATAAATACCACACCCCCTGGGGCAACGCCATCAATTTTGATGATGCCTGGTGCGATGCTGTGCGGTTGTATTATATAGAAAATGCCCTGATGTGGTTCAGGGATTTTCATATTGATGCGCTGCGGATGGATGCTGTACATGCCATAAAGGATCTGAGTCCGGTGCATATCCTGAAAGAAATTAAACAGCATGTTAACCGGTTAATTGCCGAAACCGGCAGGCAACATCATCTTATTGCTGAACTTGACCTGAATGATCCTGTTTATATAAATACTTTAGAAGAGCATGGTTATGGTATTGATGGACAGTGGATAGATGAATTTCATCATGCTTTGCGGGTAACTGCCGGAGAACCACAAACAGGATACTATTCTGATTTTAACGGCATCGAACATTTAGCTAAAGCTTATCGCGATGCTTACGTGTATGATGGCATTTATTCACCCCACCGGCAAAAGGTATTTGGTGTCAAAGCCGAAAAAAATACAGGCAACCAATTCGTGGTATTCTCTCAAAATCACGATCAGGTGGGAAACCGCATGTTGGGCGAGCGCACAAGCACACTGGTAAGTTTTGAGATGCAAAAGCTAATGGCGGCGGCTGTAATGGTTAGTCCGTACATGCCCATGTTGTTTATGGGAGAGGAATGGGGCGAAACCAATCCTTTTCAGTACTTCATCAGCCATACCGATAAGGAACTGGTAGAAGCTGTACGCAAAGGCCGCCGTGAGGAATTCAAGGCATTTCACGCCGAAGGAGAAACACCCGATCCGCAAGCTGAGGAAACCTTTAACCGTTCAAAGCTTCAATGGGATCTGTTGTTTCAAAGTAAGCATCAAACTATGTTTGCTTTTTATAAAGAACTTATTAAAGTAAGAAAGCAACATCCTGCACTTAAATACTTAAACAGAAGTGATTTAAATGTTGATTATAATAAAGAAAAGAACACGCTTTTATTACAACGCCGGCATGGTGATGAGAAGGTTTGCTGCGCCATGAACTTCTCTGATCAGCAACAAAATATAGCATTACCTGCAGGCCCGCAGTGGGTACAATTACTTAACAGTGCCAACCAACAATGGGGCGGCAATGCTTCGGAGGTAACTCCGGGCGTTGTGGAACCCGAATCTATTATTATTTACATCAACCATTATGTTTGATCCCGCAGCTACCTATCGCATTCAATTCAATAAGGATTTTACCTTTTCGCACCTTGAGCATATCATACCTTACCTGCAGCAGTTGGGTATTAAAACACTTTATGCCTCACCAATATTTGAGGCCGTGCCGGGTAGTACGCATGGTTATGATGTTACCGATCCGCATCGCGTAAACCCCGAGATAGGTACTTTAAAGCAATTAAGGCAGGTAACTGCCCGGCTAAAAGACGCGGGTATTAACTGGGTGCAGGATATTGTACCAAACCATATGGCCTTTGATGTAAAAAACAGTTGGCTGATGGATGTATTTGAAAAGGGAAGCCTATCAGCTTATGCATCATTTTTTGATACTTCCGGTACGAGCGAATTGTTTGAAGGCCGCATTATGGTGCCTTTTTTGGGTGCTCCACTAACAGATGTTATAAGCAAAGGCGAACTAAAACTGGGTTATACCCGGGGCAGTTTGTTCCTGGGTTATTACGATAGCCAATATCCGCTTAACATATCAGGGTATTCATGGGTTATCTCATCCATAAAAACAAAGGATGATTCCCTTAAAAAGCTGCTCCAGCAAATTAAACAGGCACATCAGGTTGATGATGTAAAAGCTTTTTGTATAGAGTTTAATGAGTTGAAAAGTCAGTTTAATTCATTATTCTCAAATGCTGAACATAACGCATTGTTAACCGAGGCCATCAACAGTATAAACAAGAGCAGCAAAAAACTTGAACAGCTTGCAGACGAACAATACTATCGCTTGTGTAACTGGCAGGAAACAGATAGCCGTATAAATTTCAGGCGCTTTTTTACGGTTAACGGGCTGATATGCCTTAACATGCAAAACCCGCAGGTTTTTGCGCATTATCATAAATTTATATCGCAATTACTTAAAGAAGGTGTTTTTCAGGGTTTGCGGGTTGATCATGTTGATGGCCTGTATGATCCTGCAGGTTATTTACAGCAACTTCGTAAACTTACGGGTAACGAAACTTACATTGTTGTAGAAAAGATACTGGAAAAAGGTGAAAGGCTACCTGCTGATTGGCCTGTACAGGGCGCAACCGGTTACGAATTTTTGGCGGCTATAAATAATCTGTTAACGCATCGCGAGAGCGAGAAACAGTTTACATCGCTATATCAAAAAGTTACAGGCAGGCAAAAGTTTGATGAGAGCGATATTTGGGAAAAGAAGGCCTACATACTGCACAATCATATGGCCGGCGAGCTGGTTAACCTTACCAGATATTTTTGCGAACTTAACCTGATAGATGAGGAAACGCATAAGCAAATTGCTCATGAAAAACTTAAAGAAGCTATAGCGAAATTGCTGATATACTGCCCTGTTTACCGCTACTATGGTAACAGCATGCCCCTGCAGTGCAAAGAAGCAGCCAACGTTGAAAATATTTTAAAACAGGTAAAAAATAGCGATAAGGAGCTTAAACCTGTAGCCGACCTTTTGGAAGCAGCACTATTAAAATTGCCTTCAGAAAAAGGGGATGACTATGCCGCTAATGCCCTGCGCTTTTATCAGCGATGTATGCAGCTTACCGGGCCGCTTATGGCAAAAGGGGTTGAGGATACGCTGATGTATACCTATAACCGCTTTGTGGCGCATAACGAGGTTGGTGATGCGCCTGATGCCTTTGGTATATCTGTAGATGATTTTCACGCACTAATGCAGGACAGGCAACAGCACTGGCCGCTGGCCCTGAACGGTACCTCAACCCACGATACCAAACGAGGTGAGGATGTACGCGCGAGACTTAATGCTTTAAGTGCAATGCCTGATGTGTGGGGTAAATTGGTTGAAAAATGGCTTAAAGAAAATGTGCAACCAGCAGAAGGTAAAAGGCTCGATGTTAATGATGTATACCTGATTTTTCAAACCATTGCAGGCGCTTACCCGATGCCGAGCGAAGGTGATGATGGTTTTGAGCAACGTATACATGAATATCTTGAAAAGGCCTTGCGTGAGGGTAAGCAACACTCGCAATGGGCCGGGCCTGACGAAGAATATGAAACCGCCTCCAAAAGTTTCGCGTCAGCTTTGCTGAAAAAAGATTCCGCTTTTTGGCAGAGTTTCAGGGCCTTTCATAAACAACTTGCCGATCATGGCATCATCAATTCACTGGTTCAGGTAGCGCTTAAATTTACCGCGCCCGGCGTGCCCGATGTTTACCAGGGGTGTGATCGCTGGGATTTGAGCCTGGTTGATCCGGATAACCGCAGGCCGGTTGATTACACATTAAGCGGTGAATTGCTTAATGCCATTAATCAAGATGATGAAAGTTTGATTGAACAGCTTTGGAATGATCGTTACAGCGCGAAAATAAAGTTATGGTTTACCAACAGATTATTATCCCTGCGCGGCAAATATCCTGATCTGTTCGCTAAGGGGCAATATATCCCGCTAAAAGTTAAAGGCAAATACAAAGCACATGTAATAGCATTTGCACGGCAGCATGGCAGGCAATGGCTGGTATCTGCTTTGCCGCTTCATCTACCGGTTATAACGCCTGAGTTTAAAGCCGGAGAGATAAACTGGGCATCAACAAGGGTAATACTGCCTGCTACATTACCCAATCAATATACCGATGAGCTTACTGGTTTAGCCGCTAATGTTGATGGGGGTGAGTTGTACATTAAGGACGTATTTAAACCTGCATTACCGCTGGCGGTGCTCAACTTTAAACGACCGGAAAATCCCCGTGGTTCGGGTTTACTGATGCACATTACCTCGCTTCCGTCAAATTTTGGCGTGGGTGATCTTGGGCCGCAGGCTATGGCATTTGCCGATGCTTTAAAGAATAGTTTGCAAAAGTACTGGCAACTATTACCGCTTAGTCCTACTGAAATGCTTGATGCCCACTCGCCCTACAGTTCATTTTCGAGCATGGCTGGTAATACACTATTGATCAGTCCTGAACTATTGGCTGCTGATGGCTTACTTACCGCCGCCGACCTGAAAGATAATGCCCTGCCATCAAAAATTGAAGTTGATTACGCCGGGGCTGAGCGGGTGAAAACACACCTGTTCAATATAGCATGGGCAAATTTTAAAAAGGGCAGCAATGTTTTGCAGGATGATTTTAATGCCTTTTGCCTTGGACAAGCCGCCTGGCTTAATGACTTTGCACTTTACGTGGTTATCAAGCATCACCATGCAGGTAAACCCTGGTTTGAGTGGCATACGGATTATATGCAGCGTAACGATAAGTCGCTTAAAGGCTTTGCCCGTAAATACGCTGATGAAATTACAAAGATCAAGTGGCTACAGTTCATTTTCGCCAGGCAGTGGAATGGTTTACGCTCATATTGTAATGATCTCGGTATAAAGCTGTTTGGCGATCTGCCTTTTTATGTAAGCTATGATTCGGCCGATGTATGGGCTAACCGCGAGATATTCAGTTTAAATGCAGAGGGTAAAATGCAAGGCGTAGCCGGTGTGCCGCCCGATTATTTTAATGCCGATGGCCAGTTGTGGGGTATGCCGGTTTTTTGCTGGAATAAGCTTAAGCAAACCAATTACAAATGGTGGGTTGATCGGGTAAAAAAGAACATGGAGCTGTTTGATATTTTACGCTTAGATCATTTCAGGGCCTTTGCCGCTTACTGGGAGGTGCCCGCGGGAGAAAGTACAGCTATTAACGGGCAGTGGCAGCAAGGGCCCGGTAAGGAGTTTTTTGAAGTGCTGCAAAAGGAAATGGGCTGGCTGCCTTTAGTAGCCGAGGATCTGGGTGATATTGACGATGCGGTTTACGAGTTGCGCGATGGCTTTAATCTGCCCGGCATGAAGGTGCTGCAATTCGCTTTTGGTGATAATATGCCGCAGTCAGCCTACATACCGCATAATTACACCGAAAACTTTGTGGCCTATACCGGTACGCATGATAATAATACCACTGCCGGATGGTACAAGCAGGATGCCGATAAACAGGTAAAAAAGCAATTGGCCGCGTATAGCGGCATTAAAACAAAGCAGGGTAACGTACATGAGGTTATGGCTAAACTGGCATTCGGTTCGGTAGCTAAAATGGCCATACTCCCGGTGCAGGATTTGCTTGGGCTTGATGAAGATACGCGCATGAACACCCCGGCATCAACAGCTAAAAACTGGTTATGGCGTTTAAAACCCGGGCAGTTGGATGAAAAGCATATACATAAACTGCTCCACTGGACGATATTATACAATAGGGCTTAAATAAATTGGTTGCAACAATTTGGTATTAAGTGTGTTGATAAAATACACCACCCAATAGTAGTAACCAATTTTATTATTTAACTCTTACAGCCATGAACGATCGCGAAGCATTCAGCCGGAGAAGTTTTCTAAAAACATTATCGGTTGGTACAGGGGCGCTTGCACTGATGCCAACACTGCAGTCATTCCTTCCGCAAGGTAAAAAATTAGGCATAGCCCTGGTTGGCCTGGGCGGTTATAGCCGTGGGCAGCTTGCACCCGCCTTGCTCGAAACCCAACACTGCTACCTTGCCGGGTTAGTTACAGGCACACCATCAAAGGCTGACGAGTGGTCAAAAAAATATAACATTCCTGATAAGAATATTTACAATTACTCCAACTTTGATGATATAGCTAATAACCCGGCTATTGATATTGTGTACGTGGTGCTCCCGGTATCTATGCACAAGGAGTTTACTATTAGGGCGGCTAAAGCAGGCAAGCATGTTATCTGCGAAAAGCCGATGGCACTAAATGCTGCCGAATGTACTGAGATGATAGCCGCCTGTAAAAAGGCTAACCGTATGCTGTCTATCGGTTACCGTTTGCATTTTGATCCGCATAATATGGAGATGATGCGCCTGGGGCAAAAAAACATTTATGGCAAGATTACCGCGCTCGATACCGGCAATGGTTTCGTTTATCGTGGCGACCCGAATGCCTGGCGTTTAAAGAAAGCGCTTTCCGGTGGTGGCGCGCTAATGGATATGGGGGTTTATTCCATACAGGGTACACGTTACACGCTGGGGCAGGAGCCACTGTTTGTTACCGCTACCGAGCAAAAAACCAATAACGATCTGTTTAAAGAGGTTGATGAAACTATAACCTGGCAAATGGAATTTTCGGGCGGACTAATTACTACCGGAAAAACAAGCTATAACAATAACTGGGGTTATCTGAAAGCCACAGCCGAAAAGGGACAATTTGCGCTGGAACCCGCCTTTGGCTATGGCGGTATAAAAGGCAGCACACACTTAGGGGTGATGAATATGCAGAATATTAATCAGCAAGCCGCGCAGATGGACGATTTTGCATTATGTGTACTAAATAAAAAACCAACACGTGTACCGGGCGAAGAAGGGTTAAAAGACCTGAAGGTGATAGATGCTATTTACAGAAGTATAGCATCAGGTAAAAAGGAAAAAATAGGGTAGATGTAATTGCCCACAAAATTTCCGGAAGGAGTATTTTGTGAGCAATGAATTTATTATCAGGCATTGGCGCATTTCTGCTCGGTTGTAACCTGGGCAGGCTTTCTGGCGCTGCGGTATTTTGCAAGGTTAATGAGCAGTACACTGCTCAGGATGATCACCAGTCCGCTGATCTGTAAAGGTGTTATCTGTTCATTTGCAAACAAAATTCCCAGCAGTACCGCAATCACGGGGTTAACATAAGCGTAAGTGCTTACCTGTGTGGCCGGGCGAACTTTTAACAGCCATACATACGCGCTAAACGCCACTATCGACCCAAATATTACCAGGTAAGCCACCGCCCACCATGATGCAGCCGGTATTTCGCTTATTTTTAACCCATTCCATTCATGATGCGCTATGCTGCAGGGAATAAAAGCGATGCCTGCTGCCAGCATTTGCCAGGTGGTATTTACCGTAGTTGAGGTACTGCCTGCCTTATATTTTGAATATAACGACCCTGCCGACCATATAACAGATCCAAAAACCAATATGGCCATATAAGGCAGTTTTGAGGCGCCATTAGTGTGCATGGCGCCACTAAGCTGCTCGCCAAACAGCATTACCACGCCACCAAAGCCTATCAGTAAACCGATGATGGTTGACGGGCTTTTTAAATTTTCGCGCCAATGCCCGGCATCCAATAAAACAAACCATATGGGCGCTGCTGATACCAGGATGGCCGAAACCGCGCTTGGTACTTCAAGTTCGCCCAATATGAGCGCGCCGGTGCCGCCAAATAACAACAGCACGCCGCTTATCATGGCGTGCTTGTTGTACTTAAAATTCCAAACTTTTTCGCCGGTAATTATGCACCATATCAGCATAATGCTGCCTGCCGCTAAAAAGCGGGCTGCCCCTAAAAAAAAGGGAGGCATCCCTTGCAGGGCCATCTGTATAAAAAAATATGTTGAGCCCCATACAATGTATACCAATGCAAAGGATACGATCACCATTACGGTTGATGCTTTGTTTTCTGAGGTTGACATAGGTATCGGTATTTAAGTATTTTTAATTAAGCTTCGGGTATTACCAGTTGCTGTTGTTCTTTCACGGTTTCAAGCACTATGGTTGTGCGGGTACTCACAATATTGGGTATCTTGCTTAAATGGTTCCGCATTATATTCATTAGCGATGCCGAGTCATATGTGCGCACTTTTACCAAGTAGCAATCATCTCCGGCCACATGGTGCACTTCCTGCACTTCGGGTATGGCCGCCAAATGCTTGGTTGCCTCAATATTAGCCGGGCCCTCATTGGCTTTAATGGCTATAAATGCCAGCAAATTCTGTTTTAACGCTGATGGGTTAATGGCTGCCGTGTATTGCATTATCACATTTTTCTGTTCCAGCTTCTTAACCCTTTCAAGTACCCCTGATGGGGCCATACCCACCTCGCGTGCTATATCAGCGTTTGATATACGCGCGTTATCCTGCATCAGGCGTAATATGTGCAGGTCGGTTTTATCAAGAATTAGATCGTTTTCTAAAATCATTCTCAAATTTAAATATAATTCAGAATTAAATTCAATAAAATATAAATAAATATGAATAAAATTCTTTTTAGTTCTATATTGTAAATTTAATGTTACTTAAACATTAAGATCATATATTTGAAGAACCAATTATTTCTAAAAACCAATTATGATTAAAAGATTTACTATTTGCTTATTAATAGCTGTAGCCGCGTGGAGTTGTAAAAGTACCAAAGAAACCGACCCTGTACCTGAGCCTGAAAAAGCTGATACGGTGATGCTTACCTCGGTAACCATCGAGGCCAAAAATAATCCTGATCTGCTAACTGCGGATGTTAAGGCAACCATAAAGGATAATGATATAACAGCGCTTATTCCGTCTATCAAAAACAGTAAAAAACTGGTGGTTACTTTTACCACCAAAACTGCCGGTACAGTTGTAAAGGCTAATGATACGCTGCTGGTAAGCGGTACTACTAAAATTGATTTTACCAAACCCGTAACTTACGCTTTAACTACGCCTAAAGGGTTAACCCGTAACTATAATTTTAAGGTTAAGAATTTTACGGGGATACCTGTATTTTATCTAACCACCAGCGCACCTGTAAACTCGAAGGATAATTATGTAACCGGTACATTGGTTATTAATACCAATGGCGAATTTGAGCAGGAAAAGCTAACCATACCACTGCAAATAAAGGGTAGGGGAAATTCAACCTGGGGCCATCCCAAAAAGCCATATCGTTTAAAGTTTAATGATAAAACGGCTGTTTTGGGTATTGGCGCTGCCAAAAACTGGGTGTTGCTTGCCAATTACTCCGACAAAACATTAATGCGCACCAGCATTGCTTTTAGCCTGGGTAAAAAGCTCGGTGTTGGTTT
The DNA here is from genome assembly GCF_020880975.1 of Mucilaginibacter sp. UR6-1. GTDB lineage: Bacteria > Bacteroidota > Bacteroidia > Sphingobacteriales > Sphingobacteriaceae > Mucilaginibacter. The sequence goes on from NZ_JAJIWP010000001.1 coordinate 300,596, forward strand.
TACGCCCGACAGCCGTTTTATTGAGGTGGTGCTTAATGGCGAATATATTGGCAGCTACCTGCTTACCGAGCAGGTTGAAGTGCATGAGAACAGGGTGAACGTACCCGAACTTAAAAAGGGCGATGTTGCGGCTGATAAAATTACCGGTGGTTATTTATTAGAGTGGGATCAGCGCCTGGATGAAGAATATTGGTTCCGCACTTCGCATAATATACCATTTACTATAAAATCACCCGAAGATATACCGGATGCCCAGTTCAATTACATTAGTGGCTATGTGCAGCAAACCGAGGATGCCATATTTGCCGATAACTTTGCCGACCCTAACGAGGGATATGCCAAATATATTGATGTAAACTCGTTTGTAAACTATTACATCATCCAGGAAATAATGAAGAATCAGGACGCTAAGGACTTTAGCAGCATCTTTTTTTATAAGGATAGGGGCGGCAAACTGACGCTTGGCCCGCTGTGGGACTTTGATCTGGCCATTGGTAATGTTGATTATTCAGATGCCACGCAGGCAACCGGGTGGTGGATAAAAGATGGCCCATGGTATTCGCGCTTGTTTGAGGATGCTGTCTTCCGTAAAAAAGTTAAAGATCGCTGGAACCAGATCAAAGGGAATGAGATCAAAGGTATATATACTGATATTGACAGCAATTATAAGTACATCAACCTGTCGCAACAGCAAAACTTTAAGCGCTGGCCAATACTTAACGAGTATGTTTGGCCAAACCCGCTCATTCTTGGAACTTATGATAACGAGGTTAGCCAGATCAAAAGCTGGCTGACAAAACGCATAACCTGGCTTGATATTGAGATAAACCGATGGTAGGCGATTGTTGAATTGATGGGTGTTCCCTAATAAATGTTATGAATACATTAATAATAAATGTAAATATTTATTAAAATGTTAAAACATTGTGGTATCTTTATGTGTTACTATCCTTACACACTAAATTTTTCAATACTTATGAATACCGCATTGTTACTAAACCCTATCATGTTTGTAGCAACATATTGGGGAGCGCCCGCATTTATTAAAGTAATTCAAGATGGTGATATGTTTGATCTTTCAATAAACGATCAGCATATGGCTACGCTTGCCTATACCAATAATCAGGAGCTTACGGATATTGACGAGCGTTTAAGCGGTTCAGAAATGCTTAAAGAAATTTCACGCCGCATTCGCGAAAGTCTTTCCGCTTAAGTTTGCCTTAAACTTTATCACAATATGCTTGTTGCTTAGTCATGGCTAAACTTCAACGCAGTGTTCTTGTGCTTTTTCTTTTGTTTTTGCTCATTAGCGGGCTTTATTTTGCAAAAGAGTTTTTAGTTCCCATAACCATATCGGGTTTGTTTGCAATGTTGTTTATCGGCTTTAGCAACTACCTCGAATCCAAAGGCCTGTCTCGCGGGGTTTCAGCTTTCCTATCAGTATTTACATTGGTGTTATCAGTCGCAGTGATCATTTATCTGTTATCACTACAACTTGGCGAATTTTCAACCAACGTTGATACCATGAAACAACGGCTTGGACAAATGCTTTTAGATGTTAAGCGTTGGGTAAATAACACCGTAGGCATATCCATGAAACAGCAGGATGATATGCTTAAACAGCAAACCGAGCCGGGCAGTGCGGGTAACGCGGGCAGTATGGCCGCAGCGGTAGCAAGTTCAATAATGGGCGTTGCAGTAAATATGGTGCTTGGTTTAGTGTACATGTTTTTGCTGCTGTATTACCGTAGCCACATCAAAAAATTTATACTTAAAATAGTGCCTGATGAGCAATTAAAGCGTACCGACGAGGTGGTGCATGATTCGGCACGCGTGGCCCAAAAATATCTTAGTGGTTTAAGTTTAATGATTGTGATGCTGTGGGTGTTATACGGCATAGGCTTTAGTATTGTAGGGGTAGAGAATGCTATATTTTTCGCAGTGCTGTGTGGTATTTTAGAGATTGTACCCTTTGTGGGCAACGTTACCGGTACCTCGCTTACAGTATTGGCTGTAGTAGTTCAGGGTGGTGATGGAGGTATGGTAGCAGGCGTGCTTGGCACTTACTTTTTGATACAGTTTACCCAAACTTATATACTTGAACCATTGGTAGTAGGTGAGCAGGTTAGCGTTAACCCGCTGTTTACTATTATGGCTATAGTACTTGGCGAATTGATATGGGGCGTACCCGGAATGATATTAGCCATACCGGGTATAGGCATAATCAAAATTATTTGTGATAATGTGCCCGAACTTAAACCTTATGGTTTCCTGATCGGTTCGCAAGGCAAAAAGTCAAACACCGGCATACTGGATAAAATTAAATCCGTCTTCAAAAAAAATTAGCGGTACAGTTATTGTTTTAATAAGGTGGTTGCGCATTAGTGCGCATCTGTTAATTTAAAACCATAGTTATGAAAAAGGGACAGGATCTAAGAAACACCGGAAACTTTCAGGGTAACTCCATTGCAGACAGGGCATTTAATGATAGCCGCGAAGTAGCCAAATCAAAAGGCATAACCAATGGCGGCGCTCAACGGGCCGACCAAACATCAAACCGGGATAATATCCGCAAGCAGGAGAACAAAAAATAGTAATAAAAACAGGCCAAAAGCCTGTTTTTATGTTTTAACGCAATTTAATTGTAACAAACACACTGCGATAGAATTAACATAAAATTAATAGTGTTGATGTAAGCCGGGGGGTAAAAGCCATTTAATTTTGCATCTGGCATGCAAACGGTAAGTGAAGTTAAAATAAGTACCCTCCATAATCTTGAAACTATTTTCAAGGAACATTACTCGTCCCTGTTCAGGTACGTGCACACCATGGTTAAGGATGACGACGAAGCGAAGGATGTTTTGTCGGACTTGTTTCTTAACCTGTGGATGCAAAAAGATGATCTGCAAATAATAAACATCAAAGCCTATCTGTTTCGTGCGGCGAGAAATGGTGCTTTAAAAGCGCTTACAGCAAGGCAAACAGATGAGTTGACTGAGAATTGCTGGAATATTAGTGAACAGGCCTTTGGCCCGTTTGAACGTTTAGTGGCTAAGGAGTCGGTAAAGATTGTTGAACGGATGATCAATAAACTGCCGGCCATGCGTAAGGAGATCATCCAACTGCGGCTTACCGGTTTAAAAAATCATGAGATAGCCAAAGTACTTGATGTTACCGAAAAAAAGATAGAATACCACATGCGCGAAGCCATTGAACAATTAGGCTACTACATGCGCCACGAAAATTACGACCGCGCCACCATTGCCGGTGGGCTGCTGCTGGTTAATATAATGTTAACATTTATTTAACGATTTTTTTCGGTGAAAACCGGCCTGGCTTTGCTCTTTGCTTAAAAGATATCTTGTAATTAAACATATGTCGAACAGAAGAGATTTTATTAAAGGCCTGGGCATAACCGGGGCTATGCTGAGCATCCCGGCGGTTATTAACGCCAAACCGGCAGTTGCCGCTTCCGAAAAAGTTGATATTGCTAATATTACCCTAAAGGGCCGTGTGCTTAGCAACGGGCAGGGGGTAGCCAATGTTGCTGTTACTGATGGTATTAACATGGTACTTACCGATAAGGGTGGTAACTACCAACTGCTAAGTAATAAAACCGCGCAGTTTGTGTACATCAGTTTGCCTGCCGGTTATGCATTTCCTCACGAAAAAAGCATTACCCAGTTTTTTAAGCAGATTGATAACAGCCAAACAATATTCAAGGCTGATTTTAACCTGACCCGTCTTGAAAAGGAAGATACCAATCACGCTTTTGTAGTTTGGGCCGATCCGCAAATTATCTCAAAAAAGGATGCTGACATTATGTTAGCAACCTCGGCGCCTGATCTTCGGGATCTGGTAGCATCATACCCTGCCGGTACGCTGATGCACGGCATTGGTTGCGGTGATCTGGTTTGGGATCACTTTGAGCTTTACGAGGATTATAAAAAGGCCATCAGCATGTCGGGCATACCATTCTTTAACCTGATAGGTAACCACGATATGGATCTGGATGCCCGTACCGATGATTACTCGGCACAAACTTTTAAAAAGAATTTTGGTCCAACATATTACTCATTTAACCGCGGGCAGGTGCATTATGTAGTATTGGATGATGTGTTTTTTATCGGTACAGCTAAACGCTACATAGGTTACCTTACCGAAACGCAGTTGCAATGGCTGGAGCAGGATCTGTTGCACGTAAAGCCGGGTACAACGGTGGTAGTGTCATTACATATACCAACCAATACCGGTGTTAAACGCCGTGCGAATGCTAAAGAGGATGAGTTAGGCGGCGTGGTGTCTAACCGCGAGCAGTTATATAAAATACTGGCACCATATAAGGTACACATCATGTCGGGCCATACCCACATGAACGAGAAATGGGAAGACCGTAACATGATAGAGCACGTACACGGCACGGTTTGCGGTGCATGGTGGACAGGCCCTATTTGCAGTGACGGCGCGCCGGCCGGTTATGCGGTGTACGAGGTTAAAGGCGGCGATATCAGTTGGTATTATAAATCAACCGGTAAACCAAAGGATTATCAGCTTAAAATATATAAAAAAGGATATCTGCAAACCGCGCCTGATGAAGTGGTGGCCAACGTTTGGAACTGGGACAGCAAGTGGACGGTACAGTGGTATGAGGATGGCGTGTTAAAAGGCAACATGGAGCAACGTATTGACTATGATCCATGGACGGTAGAGCTTTACAAAGGCGACCAGCTCCCTAAAAAACATAAATGGGTTGATCCGACTTTGACTGATCACCTGTTCTTTGCCAAACCATCAGCAGGAGCAAAAAAGATAAGCGTTACGGCTACAGATCGTTTCGGCAATAAGTATAGCCAGGACCTAAGCCTGGTATAATAAAGATTTTTCACTTGATGGAGGGCTGTTCCTGCTTGGCAGGGCAGCTTTTCCTGTTTTTAGGTGATGCTTAACAATTACTTCATAAACGCTTAACTATTTCTTTCAGTGAAAAGCGGCTTCAGGGTGCTCTTAGGTATAAATATGATCGCAGTGAACTGGGAGATACTTATAAAATACCTGAACAAAGAAACTACAGTGGCCGAAAGCGCTGAAGTAGAAACATGGCTTACTCAACGGCCCGAAAATAAAATGCTGCTGCAACACCTTCAGGAGCGTAGCCGCAAAGCTAATGAGCCTGTTAAAAGCGACGAGATACATAACGAGTGGGTTAAACTGCTTGACCGGATGTATGCTGACCCAAAGCGGGTAAAGCAAACTAAGGTTACCAGGCTGTACACATGGGCCGGGGTGGCAGCATCGCTGGTATTGGTTTGCTGTTTTACGTGGTATTCACTACAGCGAAAAAAGGAGGTTTATGAAAACAATTATACGCTCATAAAAAAATCGCCCTTACGCAAAAAAGTGGCATTGCCTGATGGCTCGCTGGTTTATTTAGCCCCGGAGGCATCTCTTGAAGTTAGCAACGCCTACGGACAGGCCAAACGTGAGGTGCGCCTGAGCGGTGAGGCCTTTTTTGATGTTAAGCACGATGTAAAACGGTCATTTATTGTACGTACGGCAAATAACCTGCAGGTTAATGTACTGGGTACATCATTTAATGTTTACTCACACAAAGGGCTATCTGAAGAAATTAAGGTGGCTACCGGCCTGGTTGGTTTTGTTGAAGGTAAGCATACCCATTTTGTTAAGGCAGGCGAGCAGCTCAATTACAATGTAGCAGCTAAAGCGGCGCAAAAACAAACTGTAAATATTCAGGAAGCCGAAAGCCTGCTTAACGGCACCCTCTATTTTAGTAAAAGTAACGCTACACAAATAGCGGACAAGCTTGAGCAGTATTACCATATTAAGGTAGAGGTAAAGCCATCGGCTAATAAAAAATATAGCCTGTTTAGCGGTGAAATGCAGGATAATGGCCTGGATAAATTACTCGAAGGACTTAACTATGCTACCGGAATCCACTATAAATACAAAAATCCACAAACGATTATTTTTTACTAATCATTAATCATGTATCGAAAATTTTTACAAAAAAAAGTTCGGAATTACTTATGTGCCATACTGTGCTGCATGTTTGCCTTGCCGCTGCATGCGCAAATGAGGCAGCTAAAATTTAACAGTAAGCAGGTAACCATCTCAAGTATCATTGATCGTCTGCAATCGGTATATAACTACAAGGTATCCTATGATGCTGACGTAAATACAGCCGGTCAGATCAATCTTTCATCAACCGATATTACACTTGGGCAACTGATCACCGAAATTGAGCAGCAGGCCGGTGTAGGTATCCGCAATATTGGCGGTAACCTTGTTTTTAAAAAGGTTGATACTTTTATAGTTAGTGGTACCGTTACCTCGGCAGATGATGACCTGCCCCTGGCTGGTGTTACCATCAGCAACATCGCTAAAAAATCATTAGGCAGTACCAATGCCGATGGCCGTTTCAGCATCCGGATTACCGCGGACGCGCCGGTAAGTTTTGGTATGATCGGGTTTGATACCTATACCACAAAATTTAAATCGGCAACGGCTAATGTTAAGGTGAAACTGATTACAGCTAATACCTCGCTTAACGAGGTGGTGGTAACGGCCCTTGGCATCAAGCGTGAGGAGAAGGCACTGGGTTATGCGGCTACGGTAATTAAAGGCGAAGATATTGCCAATGCCCCGTCAAATAACTGGACGGACGCGCTATCAGGCAAGGTTGCGGGTTTAAACCTGCTGCGTTCAAACGGTGGCCCTACCGGATCAAACAAAATAATATTACGTGGTGAGAATAACCTGACCGGCGAAAACGAGGCATTGATAGTGATTGACGGTGTGGTGATCAATAACGGTAGCGGTCGTGCTACGGGTTATGGTTCAAGCTCTTATCTTGCTGATGAAACCCCGGTGGATTTTGGTTCGGGCTTAAACGATATTAACCCGGCTGATATTGAAAATATCACCGTACTAAAGGGGGCTAACGCTTCGGCATTATACGGCCAGCGTGGTGCCAATGGTGCTATCATCATCACTACAAAAGCCGGTTCGGCGCGTAATAAAGGTGTAAATGTTACCGTTAACTCAAACTTCGCGATGGAAAGCATTAACCGCTGGCCTGATCTGCAATATGAATATGGCCAGGGTGTTGATGGCGCTAACTACTACTCGTTCAACGCGTCCGAAGATGGTGCCAGTACCCGTAGTACCAGTTCGGCATGGGGGCCTAAGTTTGATGGACAAGCATTTTATCAGTACGATCCGGTTACGCATACCAAGGCAACTAACCGCACACCATGGGTGCCTTATGTAAATAATATCCGTGATTTTTTTGAAACCGGTAAAACCTATACCAATTCGGTAACGGTTGATGGGGGTAATGATAAAACAACGGCAAGGTTCTCGGCTACCAACGTAAAAAACTCATGGATAATACCTAATACCGGGTATGATCGTAATACGGTGGCATTATCCATCAATCAAAAAATGAGCGATAAGTTTCAGATCGCTGCCAAGGTGAATTATACTAATAAAAAGAGTGATAACCTGCCATCAGTTGGTTACAATAACCAATCTATAATGTACTGGTACATGTTTTGGCAACCTAATGCTGATATAAATTGGTTAAAGGATTACTGGCTGCCTGGAAGAGAGAACATTCAGCAAAGCTATCCTTTTAGCAGCTTTCCGGACAACCCATATCTTATTACACAGGAGATGCTCAATACCATGAACCGCCATGGTGTTACGGGTAATATACAGGCAACGTATAATTTTACCAAGGAGTTAAGCCTGATGGTGCGTACCTCGCTTGATTTTGGTTATGACCAGCGTACACAGCAACGCCCTTGGGATACCGAGAAATTCAGAAAAGGTATGTACCGTACCCAAAATATATTCTCGCAGGAGGTATCAGCCGATTTTTTGCTGCGTTATGCTAAAAAGCTGAATAAAGATTTTGAAATATCGGCCACGGCAGGCGGTAGTACCCTGAGCAATACCTATAGCCGGGATGAATTACGTGCCGACTCGTTAGCGTACCCGGGTATTTATAAACTGGCAAATACTGCCGGTGTGCTTGCGGCTTATCCATATAAAAGCAAATACAGTATTAATAGCTTTTACGGCTTATTAACCGCCAGCTATAAAGATTATCTTTTTATTGACATGACCGCCCGTAACGATTGGAACAGCGTTTTGGCAACCCCTAACGGTACTGATAATGTTTCATTCTTTTATCCGGGTGTAAGCATGAGCTTTATACCTACCGAGATATTTACCTTCCCTAAGTTTGTTGATTATTTTAAGGTAAGAGGTTCGGTATCATCAACCGGCAGCGGTTCATTGATACCGTATCGTACATCATACAATTACCAGCCCTTGCCAACCTACCCCGGTGGCGCGCTCGAAAATCCATCATCGCTTGCTAACCTGAATTTAAGGCCTTTACGTACAGTATCATACGAAGCAGGCGTTGAGGCTAAATTTTTTAACAACCGCTTAGGCTTTGATTTGGCATTGTATACCGCCGATACCAGGGATCAGCATTTAAATTCAATTCCTGATAGATCAACAGGTGTATCAACCATACTGGTTAATGCCGGCCGTATACGTAATAAAGGTATTGAGTTAGCGGTTAACGGTACACCATTTAAAGTTAAGAATGGCTTTACCTGGAACATTAACGGAACATTTACCGCCAACCGTAACGAGGTGCTGGAGCTTTTGGATAGTATTCCTGAACTTACCTTACAAAACGGACCCGGCAGCCGTGGCGCTATTATAGCCAAAGTTGGCGGCAGTATGGGCGATTTTTATGGTCGTGGTTATGAACGCGCACCTGATGGGCAAATAGTTTACGAGAATGGCTATCCTGTTTTAGGTACTGATCTTAAATACCTGGGTAACACGATGCCTAAATTCAGGGCAAGCCTGCAAAATGAGTTCCGTTACAGGCAATTCAGTTTCAGCTTTCTTGTTGATGCGCAAACAGGCGCGGTTGGTTACTCATTAACCAGCGCTGTACTTACCGAGCAGGGTAAAACAACTAATACAATGCCGGGTAGATATAACGGTATAATTGGCAATGGCGTGGTGCGTAACGCCGATGGTACCTACAGCCCTAATACCGTTATTGCCGAAAATATATCAACTTATTATAACGCGCATGGCGGTCGCGATAATGTGGAGGGTACAACCTACTCAACAGATTATTTAAAGTTGAGAGAAGCCCGTATTGACTATACCCTGCCTGTAAAATTTGCCAAAAAAATAGGCATGAGGCGAGCCGTTGTAGGGGTGTATGGCCGTGACCTGCTGATATTCAGCGACTGGCCTGCATTTGATCCTGAATTTGGTACCCTTAGCGGTGCTGATATAAACCGTGGTTTTGAATTAGGCCAGTTGCCGTCAACACGCACCTTTGGTATGAACGTAACCTTAGCATTTTAACATTACAGTAAATGAAAAAGAAATATATTATTTGGGGAGTGGCGCTGTCATTATCATTATTCAGCGCATCGTGCACCCGTAACTTCCAGGAGATAAATACTGACCCTAACAGCAGCTCGTTCGCCCTGCCGCAATCATTATTAGCTCCTGCCATAACTGATGTGGTAAGCGCTAACATGAGCCGTAGCCAGCGTATTACCAATGAGCTGATGCAGATCACCGTAAATATGGGTGATACCGATGGTAAGATTTTTCGTTATGAAGTGCGTGCGGCCGAGGCTGATTATTTGTGGAACGCCTGGTATTTACAGCTTACCAACTTTAAGGATATATATACCGGCGGTAAGGATAACCTGAGCAATACGTATATGGCCATATCGCTCATCTGCCAGTCGTGGGTGTACTCAATGCTTACCGATACTTATGGCGATGTGCCGTACTTTCAATCAAACCGTGCCAAGGAGGGTTTGTTTTTGCCTAAGTTTGATACACAGCAGGCTATCTATGCTGATATTTTCGCTCGCCTTGAGGAAGCGAATGAATTGTTAAAAACAGGCACTAATGTTGTCAGCACCAGCGATCCGATATTTGGCGGCAACGCTACATACTGGCGCAAGTTTGGTAACTCCCTTTACCTGCGTTTGCTGATGCGTGTATCGAATAAAGATCAGGCAGCTATTGATAAAATAAAGGATATGGTAGATGTAAATGCTACCAATTATCCTATCATGACCAGTAATGCCGAGTCGGCTATATTAAAATGGAGCGGTACTGCACCCTATGTGTCGCCATTTTCAACCTGGAGGCCTGCTGATTGGTATACGCCTAAACTGGCAAGCTTTTTTGTGGACAATCTGAACGAATGGAGCGATCCGCGTATAGGCAAGTGGGCTACGGTATTTGAGGGAGAATATGCCGGTATTCCGAGCGGTTACCCGGTAGGGCAGGTGCCTGTTGCAAAATCAACCCTGCCAACCGCCCTGCAAAAGGAACCATTGCTGGGTAATGTGCTTAATTATGCCGAAGTGCAGTTCATCCTTGCCGAAGCAGCGGCCAAAGGTTGGATCACCTCAAAACCTGCACAGCAATATTATCAGGAGGGTATAACCGGCGCTATCACCATGTGGGGGTATACCGTGCCGGCAAACTACATGAATTATTCGCTTATAAAGTGGGACGATAGTTATACGCTCGATCAAAAAATGGAGCTGATACATAAGCAAAAATATTACGCGCTGTTTTTTACCGACATGCAATCGTGGTTTGAGTATCGCCGTACAGGCCACCCTGTGTTACCAAAAGGTTCAGGCCTTGACAATGGTGGTGTAATGCCGGCCCGCTTAAACTACCCGGTTTATGTTCAGGCAGCAAACAGCGAGAATTATCGTGCAGCGGTTGCCGCTCAAGGTCAGGACGTTATCAGTACACAGGTTTGGTGGCAAAAACCATAATCAAAAAATACGATCAAATATCATACACAATGAAAGCTAAGATATTTTTATTAGTTACAATATTATCGGCGCTGGTTTTAAGCGCCTGTAAAAAACACGATTTTGCCGATGGCGAACTTAGTCCTGTCATAGCGCTGGTTGATCTGCGTGCTATACATAAAGGTGCCGATGTTATGCTTAATAAAGATAACATGCTGGGCGCTTATCAAATTACAGGCAAGGTAATTTCTATGCCTGATTCAGGAAATGTTCCGCAGGGGGTTTTGATCTTGCAAAACAATCGCCGCAAGGCCATTCGTGGCATACAAATACCTATTGGCGATGCCGCTGGTACTTTCAAATCAGGTGATAGCATAGTGGTTAACGTTGAGGGTACAACACTAAAGAGAGTTAACGGTGCGCTACAATTAACAGGTGTAAGTCCGGCTAACATTACAACAATATCAACCGGGAATGAGGTGCAGGTGCAGCAGGTTTCAAGCTACTCAATTAAAACAAGGCCTGATGATTATGAAAGCACGCTGGTGAGCATCAAATCGGCAACGGTTTCACCCGCGCCTATATTGGGGCAAACCAAATACGCCGGTAACAAATACCTTGTAAATGGTGCGGATAGTATTATTATGCACACCGAGCCTGCCGCGCAATTTGCTGATGAGTTTTTACCTGCCGGGGCTACAGTAGCCGGTATATTGGTAGTTAACAATGCTGCCGATTCAGCTTCGGCGTACCAGGTTTGGCCGCGCAGGTTTTCGGATATAAGTGATATCACCCAACCGGCCGATCCGAACGCGCCTGATCTGGGCGAAATGCCGGTAGTTATATCGGGCTTTGTTAATGATGCCAAAGGGTCTGACGGTAACTACGAGTACTTCCAGTTCAGGGCAACTCAAAATATCGATTTTTCTGTTACGCCGATGGCGGTAGTTACCTGTACCAACGCAGGTGCCGCCCAACCTAACGCAGGCGATGCCCCCGGAGCCGGATGGGCAACAGGTGGTGGCCGTACCTACAAGTTCAACCTAACTTCAGGTCAGGTTAAAAAAGGCGATTTCTTTTATGTTGGCGGTAGCAACAAACGCATTAACGGCCCTAATACAACTGACATCAGCGAAGCCAAATGGATAAGCGCCATTGCCTATGTAACTAATGATGGCGACGGTTTTGGCAGCGCCAGCAGCGGTTTATTGCCAAACAGCGGTAATGCCGGAGGCATAGCCATATTTAAGGGCATAAACGTAACCGAACAAACTGTACCTGTTGATGTGGTGTTTTTTGGTGGCACAGGCAAAACAACTATGTATAACCCAACAACCAACAAAGGTTATCGAGTACCTAAAAATGATCATTATAACTTTGTTGACGAAGCAGGGGCTGAGCAGCCGTTCTTTTATCAGGGTACCAACCAGTATGTGATACCTCACGTAGCGCCTGCCGATCAGGGCGTGTTTATGAAACTGGGCGGTAATTTTGATGCCGAAACCAAATCATGGATCACGCCGCGCGGTATATCGGTATTCATCATGTCGGGCAGTACCACGCTTATGGAGATTGAATCAGGTAGTGATGTAACAGCTATTTCGAACTAAAATTCTTACCATATTTAATAAAGCCGCTCTTTTTAACAGGGCGGCTTTTTGCGTTTAAGCCTGTATTTATGGTTGAGGGATGGTTTATTATTAACTGCATAAAAAGCAACTGTTATATTTTTTCACTATAATAGTGCTGTTAAACCAATTAAGCAGTTGCTACCGAGATAACCACCCTAAGTATGCAAAGTAATAAGTTACCCACTATTAAGGAGATCGCCAAAAAGCTCAATGTATCCATATCAACGGTATCCCGGGCATTGCACGATCATCCGAGTATAGGCCTGGTAACCACCATGCGGGTGCACAAGGTAGCCCAGGAGTTGGGGTACGAGGTAAACAAATCGGCCATATATTTTAAGGAGCGTAAAACCTACACTATCGGCGTAATCATCCCAAGTTTGGCTGAGCCATTTTTTTCATCAGCTTTATGCGGGGTGGAAGATTTTGCCGGGCAGTTCAATTACAACGTGATCATTGGCCAGTCGCTGGATAGCTTTGAGCGGGAGCAGCGTATTGTTGAGAACATGAAAGATCATCGCGTTGATGGTATCTTGGTATCGCTTACTAAAGAAACATCCACTTACGAGCATTTTGATAACCTGAAAAAATATAATATACCGATCGTTTTCTTTGATCGGGTGCCGCAAAAAAAGGATATCCATTTCGTGTCTTGCAACCTGCACTCGGGTATGTTGCAGGCCATAACCCGTTTTGTGGCGATGGGGCATAAAAAAATAGGGCTCATTAATGGCCCTGCAAAAATGGCCGCTACTTTGCAACGGCTCGAGATATATTTTAAATGCCTTAAAGAAAATAACCTGCCTATTAATTATGACATCATCGCCTCCACTACATTAAGCAAAGAGGATAATGTTAAGGCCATAAAAAAACTTATTGACCAGGAGGAAATACCCACTGCGGTAATGGTTTTTAATGATTATGTATTGCTTGATTGCATTGCGACAGTTAAAGCCGCGGGTTTGGAAGTTAACAAGGATATTAGTTTTATCAGCTTCGCCAATCTTCCTATCTGGGAATATATGGATACCCGTCCGCTCGCTTCTATCGAACAATTCTCATATCGGCAAGCTTCTATCGCTACTGATTTTCTTTTTAAATTAATTGAAACTAATAACAAGGGTGAAAATACAGACTCGAATTATTTGCAGCAAATTATTGACTCCGAAATGGTGAATTATTGATCTAATAATTCATTTAACTTGATATTTTTCGTTTTAGCAATTTTTCTTAGTGTGATTTTTACAATAAGCTTGATATTGTTTAAAATTACCGTACAGTTTCTGCGATTTTAGCTGTTGATTTTTTTACAGTTTGAATAACATTCGAATTTATTGATGGTATTGTTATTGATTTGAGGCGCTAAACAGTGCTAAAATTTCATTTTTGATTGTAAAAGGCATCAATAATTCTGTTGTATGCAAAAATTACACAAACGTTTGCGTAGTCTACACAAACGTTTGCGTAAATAAAATTAGGCCTGTGCAGCCCTGCACAGGTTTTTTTAATGCCTTTTTTCCATCAACTTTAAACTATTCCAATTAACGATGTACTAACTGTTTATTTAACCCTACTTAACATTATATGAAAAAAGTTGTACTCCTGTTTTGTTGCCTGATGGTTTTTGCGAGAGCCTTTTCGCAAAACCAGCCGGTGTCAGGTAAGATCACCTCCGGCACTGATCAGCAGCCGCTCCCGGGCGCGGCTATCACCGTTAAAGGCACCACTATTGGTGTATCATCACAGGCTGATGGATCGTTCAAGATCAATATTCCTGCACAAAAATCAACCCTGGTTATTACCTCAATGGGCTTTTTAAGCAAGGAGGTTGAGGTTACCGCCGGGCAAAAGGATCTGGTGATCTTCCTGTCCGAAAATATTACCCAGCTTAACGATGTGGTGGTAGTTGGTTACAGCAGCAAAAAGCAAAGCGAACTTACCAGCGCGGTAACCGTAGTATCTGCAGATAAGCTGAAGGATGTTACGGCCAATAATGTAGGTACCATGCTGCAGGGTAAGGTGGCGGGTTTGCAGGTAGTTAACAGCTCAGGCGCGCCGGGTTCACAGCCCGAGATCAGGCTGCGTGGCGTGTCGTCAGTTAATGCTAACCAAAGTCCGCTTTATGTGGTTGATGGTATCATTGGTGGTAATTATGACCCGAATGATGTGGAATCAGTTACTGTACTTAAAGATGCTGCTTCTACGGCATTATACGGTTCGCAGGCTAACGCGGGTGTAATTATCGTTACTACCAAAAGCGCCAAAGCCGGTAAAACCCGTTTTGAGGCCAAAATAACTTCAGGTTTTCGTACGGCCGATTTTGGCAAGATGAACCTGATGAACAGTAATGAATTGTACGATTATCAAAAGGAGTTTTACCGCGATTATATAGTAGGCGCAACAGATAACTCTTATAAAATAGACCTGATCAAGTTTTACAGCGAGCGCCCGCTTGAACTGCGTAACCAGGATTATGACTGGGCGAAGGAATCATTCAAGGCAGCGCCTATGTATAATGTATATGTAGCGGCCAGCGGTAAAACCGAAAAGAATGATTACTATGTTGGTGCATCCTATTACAACGAGAAGGGTACTTTTATGAATACCAATTATCAGCGTATAAACCTGCGTGCCAATTCAACTTACCACTTTTCTAAAAAGCTTGATATCACCAACAACATCAACCTGAGCGCGTCAACCGGCCGCAGTTATGATTATATGGACATGTACTACTCATTCCTGAACATGCCATGGGATAATCCTTATGACGCAGCAGGCAACCCGGTTTATGTGGATGGTACCTCAACATTTAAATGGTGGTCGCGCGATAAGATCAACCCGATACATACCATCAAAAACTCCGATCATACCTACAAGGGCTTTGATGTGAACTATGATTTTATGCTGAACTACCGCATTACCAACTGGTTAACCTTTACCAGCACCAACAGGGTATCGGCAGCATTTAATAAGGGTGTAAATTATGTATCGCCTTTGGCAGCAGGTACCTATCATGATGATGGTTATATAGATGAATTGAACACGCTTAACTACGGCGGTATATCAAACAACCTTTTAAAATTCAATTTTGAGGCAGGTGATCATGCATTAAGCGGCTTGGCGGGTATCATTTTTGAGGGAGGCAGAACCGAGTATTCAGGCGGATCAGGCAGGGGACTGCCGATAGGTTTAAAGGTGCTTAACGTTGCATCAAACACGCAATTAGTAAATGGGTACAATTTAAGTACTGAACTGCGCTCGTTCCTGTCGCAGGTAAATTATACTTACAAAGGCCGTTACATATTGTCGGGCTCATTCAGGGTTGATGGTTCATCCGCTTTTCCTGAAAGTAAACAATATGGTTCGTTCCCGTCAGTGTCAGGTGCCTGGATCATCAGTAATGAAGAATTCCTGAAAAGTAATGATGTAGTTAATAACCTGAAATTGCGTGCCAGCTACGGTGTTACCGGTACGCAGGATATTGGCGCCACCCGTTACCTGGGCCTGTTCTCGTTAACAACGCAATACAACTCATTAACAGGCGCGGTGCCATATCAATTGGCTAACCCACTGCTAACCTGGGAAGCTAAACATCAAACCAATGTTGGTTTTGATCTGAGTTTGTTCAGGCGTGTTAACTTAACTGTTGATGCTTATCGTAATAATACCAAAGATCTGTTATTGCAGGTATCACAGCCATTATCGGTTGGGTTTGAAACCCGCTGGGAGAATGTGGGCAACGTAATTAATAAAGGTATTGAGGTTGGCTTGAACACCATCAACATTACCAATAAGAATTTTGAGTGGGTTACTGATTTCAACATCAACTTTAACAATAATAAAATTTACGGCCTGCCGGCTGATATTGTAAAAACGGGATCGTGGAGCATATCGCAGATCTACCGTAACGGTGGCAACCTATACGAGTTTTATATGCCTAAATGGCTGGGTGTTGACGCGCAAACAGGCGCCCCTGTTTGGGAGAAACTGGTTTACAACGATGCAGGCGAGGCAGTTGCCAGCGAGAAAACGTCTAACTATTCTGAAGCTACCATACAGGAAGTTGGTTCGGCACTGCCTAAATTTCAAGGTGGCTTTAACAACAGCTTCCGCTACAAAAGCTTTGGTTTGCGTATAAATACGTATTTTAACTACGGTAACAAGGTATTTAGCAATAACCTGCGCTTTATGATGAATGACGGCCACGAACCCTATTACAATCAGATAAAGCTACCTGATGACGCGAAAGTTTGGAGTGGTCCAGGCGATACGGAGGCTACCGAGCCAAGTCCGCAAAATTCGGCCAACTCCACCGAAACCTCAACCCGCTATTTGAGGAATGGCAGCTACTTTACCATACGTAACATAGCTTTTAATTACACCCTGCCATCGGCATTCGCTAAAAAGCTGAATTTTGAGAGCATTACAGTAGGTTTAACGGCCGACAATGTGGCTACGTTTTCAAACTTCCTGGGTCAGGACCCGCAAACTACCATTACACCCGGCAGCTTTGCCACCCCCGGCGTGTCCGACTTTAAGTACCCTAACAACAGGCAGTATTTGTTCACCGTTAACTTCAACTTTTAATAAAGCTACAGCCGGTAACCGGTTAAAATATTCATAACATGAAAAAGAAGCTATCATCCATATTGGTACTGTTGCTGCTGGCAGCAAGCAGTTGCAAGGACCTTACCGTAAATCCAACGGATGCCATTAGTACCGAAACGCTGGTGACTACCACCGCGGGCCTTACCAATGCCCTGAACGGCGCTTATGCACTGTTTAAGGATCACATAACCTTTAACGGCACCATTGATCAAAATAACATGTACCTGCGCCAGTACTATCACCTGTCAGACTTTGCGAGTGATGACATTGTGTGCGGCCAGGTAACCACCGACCCGTTATTCTACAGCTTTAGCCTGGGCCATGCGCCATCGCAGGGCAATACCCGCTACTTTTGGTATGTATCGTACAAAATTATATCAGGCGTAAATACAGTTATTGATGCCGTTGAAAAATCAGGCGATCAGGATGCCGCTAAACAGCAATTGCTGGGCGAATGTTATTTTTTACGGGCGTTTTGCCACTTTAACCTGGTGCGCTTGTTTGGTAAGCCTTATAGTGTTGATCCTAACGCCCCGGGTATTGTTTTGCGTACCTCATTAACTGACGAAGCCAAGAAAGCCCGCTCAACCGTGGGTGAGGTTTATACATCAGTTATTGCCGACGCTGAAAAGGCAGCTACGTTAATGACTCAGAACCGTGGCGTGCAGTATGCCTCAAAAGAGGCGGCATGGGCTTTACTGAGCCGGGTTAATTTGTATAAAGAGGATAACCAAAAGGCATTGGATTATGCTAACCAGGTAATCAGTTCAAACCGCTTTAAGCTGGAAACCAAAGCTACTTATCCTAACTTATTCGCCAATGCCACTACCGGCAGCGAAACCATTTTTTGTGTAGCCTTTACCGCGGCTGATGATTATGGCAAGTTCGGTTCTATCGCATCGATGATCTATTCTGATGGTAACTCAGGCTGGGGTGAGGAATATGCCTCATCATCATTACGTAACGTAATGTCAAAGCATACAGAAGATGTGCGCTGGAACTACATTGTGCCGGCTAAGGACGCAGGCAATAATGTCCAGAAAAAAAACGGTATTGAAATGTACTACATAAGCAAGTTCTCGTTCCAGGGCGGCTCACCTAACCTGAGCTCACCCATCATGTTCCGCCTGGCCGAGATGTATTTGAACAAGGCTGAGGCTGAAGCCAAGCTTAACCAAACCTCGGCCGCGCTTAATGATGTTGACGAAATTCGCAAAAACCGCGGTTTGGAAGGATCGCTGTATGCCGGTAAACTGCCATCGGGCTATACCGCGCTTGATGCTGTGTTAGAGGAGCGTCGTATTGAGCTGGCTTTTGAAGGCCATCGTACATATGATGTTTTCCGTAACAAACGCACGCTCAATAAAACTTACTGGGGCTACCACCTGGCCGGGTTAAAAGAAACGGATATTGACTTGAGCAAAACCCCAAGCGGCTACCCTAACATGACAGTGCCTTACACCAGCAATCGCATTATTTATTTTATTCCGGTTGATGAAGTGCTGAGCAATCCGCAGGTAACACAAAATCCATAAACGCAATTATCCCAAACTGTAATAATTAACAGAACAAGAGATATGAAAAATATTAAGACCCATATATGTTTACTGGGCGTACTGGCTTTAGGCATGGTAAGCTCCTGTAAAAAAGATAGCACCGAAATAAAAACGGATTTACTTTATGACGTAACCGTTGAAGGTAATGAGGCTAAGTTTACCGTTAAAACAGAGGGAGTAAGCGGTTACCGCTGGGATTTTGGCGACGGCGAAAGCTCAACCGATGCTAACCCTACACACGCTTACCCGGGTAAGGGCAAATATGTGCCAACCCTTTATGCTACCGTTAACGGTAAAGAAGCAGAAGCCTCAACCGTATTACGTATAGCTAAAACCACCCCGGTTAAAATAAATGATAACACGTTGAACGATTGGGCTAACGTAACCACCACTGTCAGTTTAGGTGC
The DNA here is from genome assembly GCF_020880975.1 of Mucilaginibacter sp. UR6-1. Lineage (GTDB taxonomy): Bacteria > Bacteroidota > Bacteroidia > Sphingobacteriales > Sphingobacteriaceae > Mucilaginibacter. The sequence goes on from NZ_JAJIWP010000001.1 coordinate 319,654, forward strand.
ACGTAAAGGTGTATTTAACGAGGTGAAAATGGATTACGACGGCAATTATGTGTATGTGTACGTAGATATGGTTGGCAAAAAAGCTAATGGCGATATTTTTGATTTCTACATGGATTCGGATAACAATCCTTCAACAGGTTTGGCAACAGGTACCTTTACTGAGGGCGGTTATGATATACTTTTGGAAGGCCAGTTGCTTACCAACGGTGTAGATATTTTTTATCATAACAGCGCCAACCAGGCCGATTTCAGTTTTGCACAGCAAAGCATAGCGGAGGCTTACCAGGTGGGTACTATTGCTGATAGCGGTGCCAATGTTAAGTTTGAGATGCGTATAGCCCGCGGTAAACTTAAAGGCTTAACCGGCAGTGGCCTGCGTATTGCCATACAAGCAATAAAAAACGATTGGTCGGTGGTGCTGGGTAGCGCGCCTGATGATGGAACGGCGAGTTTTCTGCTGGATATGAGCGAATAAATGTTGATATAACTAATACATCAACAAATAAGTATCTATATAAATGAACAATCCGGCTAACCAGGTTTTTACAGGGCGTGTTATATCTCTTGATGTGATGCGTGGCATAATTATGCTTCTGCTTTGCGCAGAGAGCTGCCATGTGTTTATCGCCTTGAGCGAACTGCATCCGGCACAACCCTTTGCCGCCCTTGTTGATCAGTTTTTTCATCATCCCTGGCATGGCCTTCGGTTTTGGGATCTGGTACAGCCCGCCTTTATGTTTATGGCAGGGGCAGCCATGTACATATCCTACAGCCGTAAACTGGCAAAAGGCGTAAGCTGGAACGATAACCTGAAGCATGTGCTTTGGCGTAGCCTGAAACTGTTTATATGCGGTACGGCATTGCATTGTGTTTACGCTGGTAAAATGGTTTGGGAGTTATGGAATGTGCTAACGCAACTATCAATTACCAGTATCATCGCTTATGTAATTATCAACCGCTCATTCACCTATCAGATAGTGGTATCGGTATTACTATTATTGCTTACCGAGGTATTATACCGCACAGTACTGATGCCGGGATTCGATCAGCCCTTTGTGCAGCATCACAACTTTGGCGCTTATATGGATACGGTGCTGATGGGTAAAATAAACAGCGATGGTTGGGTAGCTATTAACATCATCCCCACAGCGGTACACACCATTTGGGGGGTGCTGGCCGGCCGGTTGCTGGTTTCATTTAGGTCATCAACAGAAAAGATAAAGCTGCTGGTTATTTGTGGTATAATATCGCTCGCATTAGGCTTCGGCCTTGATTGGGCAGGCATAACACCCATCATTAAACGTATCAGCACAACTTCATTCGCACTGGCTTCGGCAGGGTGGGTATTGCTGATGCTGGCGGCTATTTACTGGCTGGTTGATGTAAAGCAAAACGTAAAACATGCCTGGATATTTACCGTAATGGGCATGAATGCCATATTCATCTACCTGTTTTTTGAGACGGTAGGCATGCAATGGGTTAATGGCTTCGTCAACATTTTCACCGGCGGCATGCTACAACAATTTTTTAATGCGCCTCAACATATAGCGGCATTAGTATCAGCATTAGCTGCCTGGATTGCCGAGTGGGGCCTGTGCTATTGGCTGTACAAACGAAAGATATTTTTTAAACTCTGATTAATCCTGAACATAATGAAATTTAAACTCAATAATTTTTGCCTGTGCTTTAGCTTCGCGGCACTGTCTGTTATGCAGGCTTGTAAGGATAGCGATAAGAAATTGGTACAGGTTGAAAAGATCAACGTTACCTATACCGAAAGTAATGATGATTTCGCGAACCCCGAGCGTGGTTTTTATCGCTACTCCGAAACACATGCCAGCAACTTTAGTCTGCTTAATGCCGATGAGCTGAAAAGCTACCGTAGCGAGCAAGCCATTGAAGGTGCAACGTACAAGGTGTACAGTACGTTAGTATTCAGGTATTATATTTTAGATAACGTTACCTCAACACCCATACCTGCTTCATTTTTAACCAATGTAGAAAAAGATATGGTTGCCGCCCGTACCGCGGGCGTAAAGCTGATACCGAGGTTTGTATACACCGTACGCCAAACCGCCGGTAGCTGCCCGGAAGGGTTTATTTGTCCGCCTTATGGCGATGCGCCTAAAAGTATCATTCTGGGCCACATAGCGCAGCTTAAACCGGTGCTGCAAGCCAATGCCGATGTTATAGCTGCTGTGCAGTTAGGCTTTATAGGTACCTGGGGCGAACAATATTACAGTGATTTTTTTGGTGATGCCTCAACCAACGGCGGGCAGGATAATAAGCTACTGGATAAAAACTGGCTTGACCGCGCCGAAGTACTGCGCGCCATGCTTGATGCCGTTCCAAACGATCGTATGGTACAGGTGCGTTATCCGCAGATAAAACAACGCTTTTTATATGGTGTTAACGCGCCGATAACATCAGCGGCATTGGCTGATGGCACCGCCTTTACCACGGCTGATAATGCCCGTATCGGTTTTCATAACGATTGTTTTTTGGCCAGCTCTAATGATTTTGGTACTTATGAGGACTATGGTAACAGCTCATCGCCGCGTGTATCCGGTGGTTCGGTAGTAAACGTGCTGCGCGATTATTTAAAGGCCGACAGTAAATATGTGGCCGTAGGCGGCGAAACCTGTTCAGACGGGTACAGCCCGTCTAACGACTGCGAACCTGCCGGTAAAGCGCAGGAAGAATTTGCCGCCATGCACTATAGCTATCTTAATGCCCATTACAATAACGATGTAAATAACGACTGGCAAACCGGTGGCTGTATGGATAATATTAAAAAGAACTTAGGCTACCGTTTTGTACTGCAAAGCGCCGTATTGCCCGACAATGTTGTGCATGGCACAAGTATGACCATTGTAATGAATTTAAAGAATACAGGCTACGCCTCGCCGTTTAACAAACGTACCGCTAAGCTGGTGCTGCGCAATAAGCAAACCAACGAGGTTAAGTCGTTTGATCTTACATCTGATGTTCGTAAGTGGTACTCTGGCGCTAACAGGATAGAGGAGAGCGTTAAGATACCTGACAATATGCCCGCCGGTGATTACGAGATGCTGCTCAACCTGCCTGATGTATACGAAAGCCTGGCAGGCAAGCCGGAGTATAGCATTCGTTTGGCCAATAATGATGTTTGGGAATCATCAACAGGATATAATAAATTGAACCATACAATCAAGGTCAATTAAGTTATCAGGTGCTGTTAATGATCATGTTTTATAGTTAGTTTTTTCGGGTTAGTTGCCATGCTGCTGTGCCGTGATTTGGGGCACAGCAAGCATTGGCAATCCAATAAAAAGTGTTTAATTTTATAATATATACAGCGTGCAAAGTGTAGAGAACATAGCAGAAATCGTAGCGAACTTTAATTGCAATGCGGATACAGCTTCTTTAAGAAATTTTGGGTCGGGGCATATAAACGATACGTATTTTCTGAAAAATATTGACGCAGGAGGCAGTGATTACCTGCTGCAGCGCATCAATCACCACATATTTACCAATGTTGCCGCGCTTACCGATAACATGTGCCTGGTAATTAATCATCTGAAAACCAAGGTCAATCCGGCAAATGCTGATAAGGAGGTAATGACGCTGATTCCCGGCCGTGACGGTAATTATTTTTACCGGGATAAACAAGGCGACTACTGGCGCTTGTGCTTTTTTTTAAGTGATACCAAAAGTTATGATGTGGTTAAAACGGAAAAGCAGGCTTTTGAGGGCGGTAAGGCTTTTGGTAAGTTTCAATGTATGCTGGCCGATCTTGATCCGGATGTGCTTTTTGAGGTGATACCTGATTTTCATAATATAAGTACCCGGCTTGCATCCTTACAGTTAGCCGTTAATCATGATATGAAGGGTAGGGCAGCGAGTGTTAAACCTCAGCTTGATTACATTGCCGGCTATGCGGAAACCATGCAGTATTTTCAAAAACCTCAACAACAATCGGTATTGCCTAAGCGTGTTACGCATAACGATACCAAGTTCAACAATGTATTGCTCAACAGCAATGATGAGGCTCAGTGTGTTATTGATCTGGATACGGTTATGCCCGGCTATGTGGCTTATGATTTTGGCGATGCGATACGTACCATCATCAATACCACGGTAGAGGATGAGGCCGATCTGGATAAGATACAGTTGAATTTACCTTTATTTAATGCCTATACAAAAGGATATTTGCTTGAAGCGGGACGGTTTTTAACTAAAGCTGAGGCGAACTCATTGATTATGGGGGTATTGCTATTGCCATATATGCAGGCAGTACGGTTTTTAACCGATCATATTAATGGCGATACATACTTCAAAACAAATTTTGAAGGGCATAACCTGCAACGGGCAAAAGCGCAGTTGCGTTTGTTCGGGATGTTAGATGCTAATAAAGAAGCTTTGCATCAAACCATCATCAGGCAAATGGAAAACTTTGGCTTGGGGGCAAAACTATCTGTATGAGTTTGGTGAACATACCTTATATCCCGGCCGGTAATTTCAGCCCGTACCCGCTTATGGATGATGTTTCGGCCATGCTGGGTGCGCAGCAAACCTACGAGCTTACGCCCGCCAGTTGGAGCAAAGGCGGAGCTGATGTTTCGGTATCGTTTACTTTGGCTTACAGCGATCAATATCTGTTTGTTAAATACTTTGTTATTGAACCTGTTGTTAAAGCGACATATTATCGCCCAAATGAACCGGTTTATAATGATAGTTGTGTAGAGCTTTTTATCGCCTTTGATGATGACGCTAACTACTATAACCTGGAGTTTAATTGTGCCGGTACCTGCCTTGGGCAATATGGCAGCGGCCGTGATAACCGTGTTTATTTACCGGCAAACCTGCTAAAGCAAATAAAACACCTTACCGTGTTACGCGCTGTGCCTAACGAGGGTATTGTGTGGGAGTTGTCGCTTGCTATACCGTTGAAGGTATTTTGCTACCACCCTTTATTAAAGCTATCCTGCTGTAATGCAAGGGTAAACACTTATAAATGTGGCGATGAGCTGGAGCAGCCGCACCATCTTTGCTGGGGGCAAATTGAATCAGCCGAACCCAACTTTCACCGGATTGAATATTTTAAGCGTGTATTGTTTACACTAAGTGAAACATTTTCTGTAGATTAAGGGCCACTAAAACATTTAAGCAACATGATTTCAACAGAAAACTCTTCAACGCAAACATCAAAACTTAACCCCATTGTTCTCATCGGTATCCTGTTCTTTATTTTCGGGTTCATTACCTGGTTAAACTCGGTACTGATACCTTATCTTAAACTGGCCTGTGAGCTTAACAACCTTGAGGCTTATCTGGTAGCTTTTTGCTTTTACATTGCCTACTTTTTAATGGCAACGCCATCAGCACGGATATTAAATATTACCGGTTATAAAAAGGGGATTGCAGCGGGTTTAGGAGTGATTGCGGTTGGCGCGCTGTTGTTTATCCCGGCTGCGCTTACCCGCCAGTATAGCCTGTTTTTATTCGGTCTTTTTGTACAGGGTACAGGTTTGGCTTTACTGCAAACAGCATCAAACCCTTACATTACCATTCTGGGCCCGCCGGAGAGTGCAGCGAAGCGTATCAGCATCATGGGTATTTGTAATAAAATTGCAGGTGCCATTGCGCCGATAGTTTTAGGTGCTGTTGCTTTAAAGGATGCCGACGGTTTGAAGGAACGTTTAGACAAAATGTCGATTGATGAAAAGATTGTTCAGCTAAACGAGCTTGCCTCAAGGGTGATCACACCTTACATCATCATTGTAATAGTACTGGTTATACTGGCCGGGTTTATTTACTACTCAAGCCTGCCCGAAATTGACAGCGATAAAAAGGATGATGCGGATATTGTTGAAGCGCCATCTGTAACCAACAAAACAAGTGTGTTCCAGTTCCCGCATTTATTATTAGGCGCGTTTACATTATTTTTATACGTAGGTGCCGAAGTTATTGCCGGTGATACGGTGATCAATTACGGTGCCGCGCAGGGAATAGCCTTAAGCTCTGCCAAATTTTTTACTACGTGTACACTGGTTTGTATGATAGCAGGTTACCTGATAGGCATCTTTTGCATACCAAAATATTTTACCCAGGAAACAGCCATGAAAGGTAGTGGCATTTTAGGTATTATCTTCTCGATACTGGCCTTGGTTACCAGTGGCTTTACCTCCGTTTTAATGATTGCGCTGTTAGGTTTGGCCAACTCTCTGGTATGGCCTGCAATTTGGCCAATGGCTTTGGCGGGTTTAGGCAAATTTACTAAAACCGGGGCGTCTTTGCTGGTCATGGGTATTTCGGGCGGCGCGGTTATACCATTAATTTATGGTGCCTTGTCTGATTCATTTAACCCGCAGCATGCGTATGTTATATTAATACCCATCTACTTAATGATATGGCTTTACGCCGTTAATGGGCACAAAATAGGCTTGCATCAAAATTTAAAAATCAAATCAACTCAATAAAAACTAAAAATTATGGATCGCAGAGATTTTGTTAAGAATACCGCTGTCGGATTAGCAGGGTTAACAATTTTGCCTTCAGGTATGTTATTCGGTAAAGCTAAGGATAAAGTTCGCCTTGGTTATATAGGTGTTGGCCTGCGTGGCCGTAACCACATCAGCGAGGGCTTGCTTCGTGATGATGTGGAGATTGTGGCCATTTGCGATACGCAGGAAAGCTCACTTAAATATTGCCGCGAACAATTTGTGAAGGCCAAAAAGAAACTGCCTGCCGAATATACCGGCGGTGTGGATGCTTACAAAAAGCTCATCGCGAGAAAAGATATTGACGGCGTGATCATCGCTACGCCGTGGCAGTTCCATAAGGATCAGGCTATTGATGCTATGCGCAGTGGTAAATATGTAGGTTGCGAGGTGATAGCCGGTATTACTTTGCAGGATCACTGGGACATACTGAAAGTGTATGAAGAAACCAAAGTACCTTACATGACTCTGGAGAACGTTTGCTACCGCCGTGATGTAATGGCAGCGCTGAATATGGTTCGTCAAAATCTATTTGGCGAGATAGTTCACCTGGAGGGCGGTTATCAGCACGATCTGCGCCAGGTATTGTTTAATGATGGCAAGCAGTTTTACGGTGGTGGTGCCGAGTTCGGTCCGCAAACGGTAGGCGAGGCGCAATGGCGTACACAATATAATATTGACCGCAACGGTGATATTTACCCGACTCACGGCGCAGGCCCGGTAATGAATTATATTGGCATAAACCGCGGTAACCGTTTTACTAACCTGGTATCGTTCGCGTCAAAATCTCCGGGCTTGCCGGCTTACATCAAAAAGATCTCTCCCGGAAATAAAAACGCCGACATCAAATTCAAGAATGGCGACATCATCACCACAACACTTAATTGTGCCAATGGTGAAACGGTTGTGTTATCGCACGATACACATTTGCCACGCCCATATTCATTAGGTTTCCGTGTACAGGGTACCGAGGGCATCTGGATGGATGTGGCCGATGCGGTATACATTGAGGGTAAATCAAAAAATTACGACCAGTGGGATAAGGCCAGCGAATGGTTTACCAAATACGATCACCCGCTTTGGAAAAAATACGAACATCTTGCCGAAGGCGCAGGCCACGGCGGTATGGACTGGTTTGTGTTCAATGCCTTTATTGAGGCTGTTAAACAGAAAAAGCAAACCCCGATTGATATATATGATTCGCTGACCATGAGCGTGATCACCCCGCTATCTGAAAAATCAATAGCCGATGGCAATGCCCCGCAGGAATTCCCTGACTTTACCAAAGGCACCTGGAAGGATCGTAAAAACACCTTCGCGCTTGATGATAGCGGCTTTTAAACCATAATTGAAACCCTTGTTGCCGTAAATGGCGGCAAGGGTTTTTAATATTAACAAATCCCAACTAAATACAGGTGACAATAAATTACCGGCAGGCAAAAAATGCTTCTGCACGATACTGGAAATCTCATGCCTTATTTAGTTTAAAATAAAAATATAATATGTTGAAATTAAACTTATTAGAAGAAACACGTTACGAAAAAGTTCCGGTAAAAATTTACAGTGACGATATCGAGGCCAGCGTTGATGTGGCCCGCCGCATAGCCCAACTGATAAAAGATAAACAAGCCAAAGGCGAAACTGCTGTGCTTGGCCTGGCTACAGGCGCTTCACCGGTAAAGGTATATAAGGAGCTGGTGCGCCTGCATAAAGAGGAGGGACTCAGCTTTAAGAATGTGGTCACCTTTAACCTCGACGAATATTACCCCATACAACCCGATGCCGAGCAAAGTTATGTGAGGTTTATGAAGGAGCAGTTATTTGATCATGTTGATATTGATATGGCCAACGTAAACATTCCCGACGGGACGCTGAAACAGGAAGATATTGCCGGATATTGCCTGGCTTACGAACAAAAGATAAACAGCTATGGTGGTATTGATCTGCAGGTGTTGGGTATCGGGCGTACTGGTCACATTGGCTTTAATGAACCGGGTTCGGCACCAAACTCGGGCACACGGCTGGTTACTTTGAATGATCTTACCCGTCGTGATGCCTCCAAGGATTTTGGCGGAAAGGAGAACGTGCCCAAAAAAGCCATCACGATGGGCATTGGTACCATATTTAAGGCTAAGGAGATCATTCTGCTGGCATGGAACGGTAAAAAGGCCCCGATCATCAAAAAAGCGGTTGAGGGGCCAATCTCAAATGAGGTACCGGCTACTTTTCTGCAAATGTCAAACAACGCGGAGTTTGTTATTGATGAGGATGCCGCGGTCGAGCTTACCCGTTTTGATATACCCTGGCTGGTAAAAGATTGCCGATGGACAGATTCGCTGACCAAAAAAGCGGTAGTGTGGCTGGCCAAAACTTTGGGTAAACCTATTTTGAAACTTACCGAAGCTGATTACAACAACAACGGGATGGCGCAATTAGCTACCGATTTTGGGCCGGTGTATAATATCAACATTAATGTTTTTAACAAACTGCAGCATACTATTACCGGCTGGCCGGGGGGTAAGTTTAATGCCGATGATAGTCAGCGGCCGGAGCGGGCACTGCCGCAGGTAAAGCGTTCAATCGTGTTTTCTCCGCATCCGGATGATGATGTGATCTCGATGGGTGGCACGTTTATTCGTTTGGCCGATCAGGGACATGAAGTGCATGTGGCCTACCAAACATCGGGCAACACGGCTGTGTGGGATGAGGATGCGCTGCGTTATGTGGAATTCGCTATGGATTTTGGGCAGGCACAGGGGCAGGATACAACGTATCTGACTAACCTTTACGCCACCATGAACGAGTTTTTCAAAACCAAAAAACCTAATCAATCCGACCCAAAAGAAATACGCACCATTAAAGGTTTAATACGCAAGGGCGAAGCCATTGCCGGTGCCCGCTTGTCAGGCTTGCGCGATGAGAATATCCATTTTATGGATCTGCCTTTTTATGATCGTGGTAAGTTTGAAAAGGTGGTATCTTATGAGGACGATGTACAACAAACGATGGAACTATTACAACAGGTAAAGCCGCACCAGATATTTGCCGCCGGTGATTTTGCCGATCCGCATGGTACGCATAAGGTGTGTTTTGAAATAATATTGGAGGCGCTTACCCGTTTACGCAAAACCGAGGCCTGGACAGCGGATTGCTGGTTATGGCTTTACCGTGGTGCATGGCACGAGTTTGAGATACACGAAATTGAAATGGCAGTACCGCTTTCGCCGCAGGAGGTTGAACGTAAAAGACTGGCCATATTCAAGCATCAATCGCAAAAGGATCTGCCGGTATTTCCGGGTGATGACGCGAGGGAGTTTTGGGTTAGGGCAGAGGACAGGACACGCGTAACAGCACGCTTATATAATGCCCTCGGTTTGGCTGAATATGAAGCTATCGAAGCTTTTGTAAAATGGAAGTTTGAAGATTAACTGAAAGAACATGACACTAATCAAATCAATAAGCGGCATCCGCGGCACCATCGGCGGCGCAGCCGGCGAGGGGCTAACGCCGCTTGACATTGTAAAATTCACCTCTGCCTATGGTAGCTGGGCGGTAAAAAAGGCAGGCATTAACAAGATCGTTATCGGCCGTGATGCCCGCATCTCGGGCGAGATGGTAAGCAGCCTGGTAACCGGCACCCTGCAAGGCCTGGGCATCGATGTGATCGACCTTGGCCTGAGCACTACACCCACGGTAGAAATAGCCGTACCACTGGAAAAAGCCGCAGGCGGCATCATCCTGACGGCCAGCCACAACCCCAAGCAATGGAACGCCCTGAAACTGCTGAATGAAAAAGGCGAGTTCATCAGCGATGCCGATGGCAAGCAAGTACTGGATATAGCCGAACAAAGCGACTTTACCTACGCCGATGTAGACAGCCTGGGCAAAGTAACCCAGGATGACACTTACCTGCAAAAACACATCGACCTGATACTGAACCTGCCACTGGTGGATAAGGAAGCGGTAAAACAAGCGAACTTTAAAATAGCGATAGACTGTGTAAACTCCACCGGCGGCATCTACGTACCGGCATTATTAAAAGCATTAGGTGTAACAACTATCTATGAACTCTATACCGAACCCAACGGCCACTTCCCGCACAACCCTGAGCCGCTGCCTGAGAACCTGACCGCGATAGCCGAAACGGTAAAGGAAAACAAAGCCGACCTGGGCATTGTGGTAGACCCGGATGTGGACAGGCTGTGCTTTGTAAAAGAGGATGGCAGCATGTTCGGCGAGGAATACACTTTAGTAGCGGTAGCCGATTACATACTGAAACATACCCCGGGCAATACGGTATCCAACCTGTCATCCACCCGGGCATTGCGTGATGTCACCGAAACCCATAACGGCAACTACACCGCTGCCGCGGTAGGTGAGGTAAACGTGGTGAACAAGATGAAGGAAACAAATGCCATCATTGGCGGAGAAGGTAACGGCGGTATCATTTATCCGGAGCTTCACTACGGCAGGGACGCGCTGGTGGGCATCGCCTTGTTCCTGACGCACTTGGCAAAGGAAAACAAAAGTATCTCCCAACTCAGAAAAACCTACCCGGAATACTACATCTCCAAGAACAAGATCGAGCTGCAGGCGGGTATGGATATTGACGGCTTGCTCAGGCAAGTCGAAGAAAAATACAAGGATCAGCCATACAGCACGATAGACGGATTAAAGATAGAATTCGGTAAAGAATGGGTACATTTGCGCCGGTCGAACACGGAGCCGATCATCAGGATCTATTCGGAGTCATCAAGCGAGGCAGCAGCAACTGCTTTGGCCGAAAAGCTCATTGCTGATATGAAGGCGATTCTGGGGATATAAGCACCATCCGCAAACGAACATCAATTGCATCATAACCGAACACATAGTTTAGTTATGATGCTGATATTAAGTTAATTGTTATTTGGCATTGGTTTGGTTGCAATAGTGTAGCTTAATGTAAAACTATGCTGAAAAATTACTTTATCACCGCCTTTCGCAGCCTTAAAAGGTTTAAGTTGTTCACATTTCTTAATCTTTTCGGCCTGTCAACCGGTATGGCTTGCAGTATCCTGATTATGTTGTGGGTGCAGGATGAAAAAAGCTACGATAAATTCACCCCGAATGCTGCTGAAATTTACCGGCTTACCTCCAATGTATCCGGCTCGATAGCCGCGGTAACTCCTCCGCCTGTTGTTGATGCTGTTAAACAACAAATTCCGGCTGTTGAAAACGTGACCCATGGTGTACCTATATCCGCTACGGTTAGTATTGGAGATAAAAAGTTTGACGAAAAAAACCTGCTGTATGCCGACGCTAATTTTTTGCAATTTTTTAATTATCCATTGGTACGGGGTAATGGTAATGTACTTGGGCAGCCTAACCAGGTGGTAATCACGGCTTCAACCGCGATTAAATATTTTGGTACTGAGAATGCGGTAGGCAAAACTTTAAAAGTTGAAAACGGCTACAATAGCGATTATATAGTAAGCGGTGTTCTTAAAAATCTGCCGCATAATTCGCATTTGCAGTTTAGTATGTTGCTGCCCATAAGCTATTACTATCTCTCAAACGGTGAAGATTGGGGTAACTTTTCGGCTTATAGTTATGTAAAACTGGATAAGCATTTTAATGCGACATCATCGTCCATCGCATTGCTTGAAAAGCAGATTGATCTGATTCACCAAAAGAACGATCAATCCAATACCAAAAGCCGGTTTACGCTGCAACCTTTAACCGATATTCATCTTACCGCCGGTTTACAGCTTGATGTTGAAGGGCAGGGCAATATGCAGAATGTAAAAATATTCAGTATTGCGGCCATATTCATACTGGTTATCGCCTGCATTAATTTCATGAACCTTTCTACCGCGTTGGGCAGCACCCGTGCAAAGGAGGTAGGCCTGCGAAAAACCATCGGCGCACGCCGTATCGATCTGATTGTTCAGCTCATGGGCGAATCATTACTCGTGGCCTTATTGGCATTGATGATCGGCGTATTGCTTGCCTGGTTCTTACTGCCTTTGTTTAATGAGCTTGCATCAAAAAATATTGGTATTGATTTATTGAATGGCAGTTTGATAGCACAATTACTTGCTATCGCGGTGTTTGTTGGGTTGATTTCCGGCAGTTATCCGGCTATATTCATTTCTTCGTTTAACCCGGTAAAGGCGTTAAAAGGTATAAAGGCTCCAAAAGGCGAGCTTTCTTATTTACGTAGTGGTTTGGTTATCTTTCAGTTTGCCGTATCGGTAGTACTTATTATCAGCACGTTGATAGTAAATAACCAGCTTGATTTTATCAGGAAAAGGGATATTGGCTTCAATAAACAAAACCTTTTATATATACAGGTGCCGCAGGTGGGCTATCAAAAAGCAAATTACGACGCATTAAAGCAGGCTTTACAGTTAAATAATGGTATAGCTGATTATACCATTGTTGATCACTTGCCAACTAACCTTACCACCGGCACTACCGACGTGGTGTGGAGTGGCAAAGACCCTAATATGCAAACCGTATTTCCGCATATTGGTGCCGATGCCAGCTTTTTGAAAACCTTTGGCATGAAACTGATAGCAGGGCGAATGTTCAATGCCAACTCAATTGCCGATGATAGCACTTACCTGGTCAATCAAACCGCGTTGAAGATCATGGGCATAAAACCGGCAGCGGCTGTAGGTCAAAAAATATCAACCAACGGTAATCAGGGTACCATCATAGGCGTAGTGCAGGATTTTAATTTTAAACCGGTACAACAAGCTATCGAACCGTTAATCATCAGGCATAATAACCGCGCGGGGTTTGTAGTGATCCGTACCAGTGGCGCAGATTACCAGCAAATTATCGGAAATTTGAAGGATGTAATTCATAACCTGTATCCAAACTATCCATACAATTACGGTTTTGTTGACCAGGATATAGCAAAACTGTATGTTACTGAACAGCGCACAGGTATGTTGTTCAATGTGTTCTCCATTATGTCGGTCATTATATCATGCCTGGGCTTGTTTGGCCTGGCTACTTTTGCCATACAAAAACGGGTGAAGGAAATTGGCGTTAGGCGCGTTTTAGGCGCAAGCGCGCAAGGTATAGTCGCCATGTTATCTGCCGATTTTATAAAACTCGTGGGGGCATCATTGTTAGTAGCATTTCCTGTTTCATGGTATATAATGCACCAATGGCTTGCAAATTATGCTTACCGCATCACTATTAGCTGGTGGGTGTTTGCCATATCAGGTATTTGCGCGGTGTTAATAGCGCTTATAACCGTTAGCTATCAGTCAGTAAAAGCGGCTTATGCCAATCCCGTTAAAAGTTTAAGGAACGATTAAAAAGGATTTGATCTATATATAAAAAATGTAAAGCGATGCGTAAACCATCGCTTTTTTGCTTTCAGCAAAAAAACAATCATAAAAATACTTTCTTGTCCTATGTCAAGTCGGCGGGCTAAAATGTGGGGTACATTTGTAGTGTTAAAACAATAAATCAAAACAAAAAACTAAATATTAAACACTATGGAAAGTACAATCAACGGCATACACCACATCACTGCAATAGCAGGTAATGCCAAACGCAATCACGATTTTTATACCAAAACTTTAGGCTTACGCATGGTTAAAAAAACGGTGAACTTTGATGATCCTGAAACATACCATTTGTATTATGGCGATAAAGAAGGTACTCCCGGCACCATTCTGACTTTCTTCCCATGGGAAAATATCATGACCGGCAGGCGCGGCGCACGCCAGGCTACCGAGATTGGTTACTCAGTACCTGAAGGCAGTTTGAATTTTTGGCAAAAACGCTTTGAAGACCACGACGTGATCTATAACAAAGTGGCCGAAAAATTTGGAGAACAATATTTAACATTCCTTGATCCGGATGGCTTGAAACTGGAATTGATCGTATCAAAAACAGCCGACAACCGTTTGCCTTGGGAAACTGATGAGATCAAGGCTGAAAATGCCACCAAAGGTTTTCATAACATTACCATCACTACTAACAAAATGCAGCCAACTGCTGATATTTTGACCAATGTATTCGGTTATAAATTATTGGAGCAACATGTAAACCGTTTCCGTTTTGTTACTGACGCAGTTGATAACGCCAATATTGTTGACCTGGTTGAAGTACCTGGAGAGGTTGCCGGCCATGTAGCAGGCGGTTCGGTACACCACGTAGCATTCCGTGTAAAAAATGAAGAAGTGCTGATGCAATATCGTGATAAAATAGCTTCGCTTGGTTTACATATAACCGAAAAGATAGACCGTAACTACTTCTACTCACTGTATTTCCGCGAACCGGGTGGTGTTTTATTTGAGATAGCTACTGATAATCCTGGCTTTGCGGTTGATGAACCGGTTGAAGAGTTAGGTCAGCACCTTAAATTGCCTGCACAATACGAGCAATACCGTGCAAGTTTAGAAACCACTTTACCAAAATTAGTTTAAGTAATGTACACACACCAAAAACAATATATCACCGCCGGAAAACCAATTGCCGAAGCCGGCGGTGCCCTGATCATGATACATGGCCGGGGCGGCACAGCCGAGAACATCATTAGTTTGGCTGAGGAGTTAAATGCGGGTGAACTGGCTATTTACGCGCCGCAGGCCAGCAACCATAGCTGGTACCCATATAGTTTTATGGCGGCTGATAATCAAAATCAGCCCGCTTTAAATTCAGCTATCGAGGTGATCGGTGAACTGGTTGAGGAGATTGTCAGCAAAGGCATCCCGGCTGAAAAAATATACTTCCTCGGCTTTTCGCAGGGGGCATGTTTAACGCTGGAGTACATAGCCCGCAATGCCAAACAATATGGTGGCGCGGTAGCTTTTACCGGTGGATTGATAGGCCAGCAATTGGATGTTAGCAAGTACACTGGCGATCTTAATGGCACCCCGGTACTGATAACCACCGGCGACCCTGATCCGCATGTGCCGCTGACAAGGGTTGAGGAAAGTGTGGCGCTGCTAAAAAAACTGAATGCTGACGTAAACGTAACCGTATTCAACGGTCGCCCGCATACCATCATTCAGCAGGAAATTGACCTGGCTGACAAATATGTGTTTCGTTAAAAAACTGCGCGACCGGCTGCTGGCATTTTATACCTCGTTGCAATTCAGTAAGTATGATAAATATTAAAAACATGGAAGCATTTAAAGTGACCCGGGTTTATGCCGACGAAAATGGTGACAGTCGTTTTGATGAAGTATATTACCCATTGCATGAGGGTGGGCCTATAGGTTATTTCTCAGAGAAGATAGCGGTACATGAGCTCATCTTCCGCAAAGTAGTGCCCACGTATGATGACTTTCACGCCGCGCCGCAAAGGCAATATGTTGTACTGCTTGATGGGGGTGTGGAAATTGAAATATCAACCGGTGAAAAGCGGCGGTTTGCAGCCGGTGAGGTATTGCTGATGGAAGATACCGAAGGCAAGGGCCACCGCAGCCGCAATTTGAAAGAGCAGGTGCGTAGTTCGCTGTTCATTACTTTTTAGGCGCGCAGAGGCGCTTTTAGTAGTATATTGCGTTTTTATCGCGATTACTATCTATGTCAACCGATCTGATACTGAAAAGCATTGGCAAATACATTGGCCTTACCGATGAGGAGAGAGAATATTTTTTAAGCCTGCTGCATCCAAAGGAGCTGACACGCAAGCAATTTTTATTAAAGGAATTTGAGGTTTGTAAATATTCGGCTTTTATAAACAGCGGCTGCCTGCGGGGCTATACGGTTGATGAACACGGGCTGGAGCATGTAATGAATTTTGCCCCGGCAGGGTGGTGGATAGCCGATATGTATAGTCTGTTAAGCCAAAAGCCCGGTACTTTAAATATCGATGCCATTGAACCAACCGAAATATTACTGCTCTCAAAAGTAAAGCAGGAGCTTTTATATCATGAGGTGCCCAAATTTGAGCGCTTTTTCAGGATTATAACAGAAAATTCGCTGGTAGCCTATCAGCAGCGGTTGATGGATAATTTGAGCCTTACGGCAGAGGATCGGTATAACAATTTTTGCCGCAGATACCCTACATTGATCAATCAGTTGCCTAAAAAGGATATTGCCGCCTATATTGGCGTTACGCCGGAGTTTTTTAGCCGGATGATGGCAAAGCTTTTGCGAGCAGAAAAGTAAAACAATAGCTATGGAAGATCAGGAAAAACTCAACCGCATTATTGAGGCCCGCATGAAGCTGAAGGCGCGTTTTGAGGAGCAGATGCGCAACACACCATCCGTTGCTGATGACAAGCCCAAAGGCTCAGGTGAACCTAACCGGCACGGTATGCCCGTCATCCCGATAGGGCAAACGGCAACTTCAAAATGGCCGGTGCTTGACCTGGGCTATCAGCCCAATGTTCCTTTAGACAGGTGGCGCTTAACCATTGATGGTGAGGTGGAAAATCCGGTTCGTCTTACCTGGAAACAGTTTATGGATCTGCCGCAAACCAAAGATACCTCTGATTTTCATTGTGTAACCACCTGGTCAAAACTCAATATGCACTGGAAGGGTGTTAGCCTGCTTGACCTGGCGGCATTGGTTCATCCAAAGGAAACGGCTACCCACATTATGTGTTATGGTTATGATACGTATACTACCAATGTATCACTACAGGAAGCCTTGAAGCCCGATGTACTGCTGGTACATACCTACGAAGGCCAGCCGCTGCCGCATGAACATGGCGGCCCGGTGCGAATGATCACCCCGCAGTTATACGCGTGGAAAGGCGCGAAATGGATAAAACGAATTGAATTTTTATCAGCCGATAAACTTGGTTTTTGGGAGGACAGGGGTTACTCTAACACCGCTTACCCGTGGCGGAATGATCGTTATAGCGAATAGTAAAACACACAGCCGTTTTACCTGTTGAGCTTATAAAATAAGATAATCATGATCAACCCGGCAACCTTCAACACGTCCGCTCAAGACGGTACTATAAGAAAACTTATAATAGAGCCTGTTTTAAAAAGGGACAATAATGGCGAACTCGCCGATACCGGCGTTTATAGGTTACTCAAAAATTCTACAGATAACGATAGCTTTTTATTTACCGAGCCGCTTGAAACTACGGAAAGTAATACAGATATACCGGATACTATTAACCCGGATTACCTCGGCAAAATTACATTTGCAAATGGTAGCTGGGCCTTTGAAGGAGATTTGTTAACCGAGCATGAGCAGCAGCAGGTGGCCGGGTTTATCATTAAGCATGCTTAGTGCCTTGCCCGGCGTTTAAGTACGCCACCGGCAGCCTCTTTAATGGTGCTGGTAAATACAAATGCTTTTGGGTCAATATCATGTACCAGGTTACGTAATCGCCTAACTTCAAGACGGGTAACTACGGTGTATACAATATCTACAGGATGGCTCACATCAAAACTTTCCTTTAAAAAACCGCGTTCGCCTTTGTAAACGGTAATACCTCTGCCAAGCTCCATAACCAGTCGTTTTTTAACCTCTTCACTTTCTGATGAAATTATGGTTACGCCGGTATATTCTTCAAGCCCTTCAATCACAAAGCTAATAGTGCGGGATGCCGCGTAATATGTTAGTATAGAGTATAACGCGGTAGGCAGCGTAACTTCAATGGCCGCTATTAAAAATATAACGATGTTGATGCCTAAGATGATCTCGCTGATGGTGAAGCTGATGCGTTTACCGGTATATAAGGCCAGCACCTCAATGCCATCCAGCGCGCAGCCGCCGCGAATGGCCAAACCCACGCCGATACCCATAAATACACCACCAAATATGGATACCAGCAATTTATCTGACGTTATTTGCGGGTAGGGCAAAAACAGCAAACACAAGCCAAGGCCAATAATGGCGGCCAAAGTTTTTAAAGCAAAACGGTTATTTACCTGGTAAGCCCCCATAATAACAAATGGGATGTTGGCCAGCACAATTACGTAAGCTATATTAAGATGATAAAGCTCATGTATAAGCAGGGCTATACCGGTTACGCCGCCATCAAAAAATTTGTTAGGTATCATAAAACTTTTAAGCGCGAACCCGCAAAAAAGGATCCCTAAAACTGTGTAAGTTGTATCAATTAACCAACGTGGCAGGTGCTTCATCTGTATAAACGTGTACTTGTAAATCGGTATTTAAATCCCATTGAAATAAGCGTTCAATACCATAACTTCAAATTCAATGCTAATATATTCAAATGTTTCTATTTATAGGCCGTAATGGTTTAATAAACGGAAATGTTATATTTGGTAGCCGGCATTAAAATTAACCGGCCTGCTTTATTTCAATTATGTATTTTTTTGTATATATAGGTGCTTTTTTGCTTTTAACACGTTTACGTACCTCTGTAAAATATACGGAGTTATTTGATAAATGGAACCAAACATTAAGGTGGGCGGCCATTGGTGTTGCCGTATCATTTTTTCTTTTTGAAAAGATTTTTCCGGATGAAATTACGCCATTTTTAGGTCCGTTGATTTTAGGATTTATAGTAGCCTATACCTTAAAAGAGCCCGATTTTAAACCGCTGAAAAGCTTTATTAACACCCATTTACCTTTGGTGATTGTAGGTTTTTTGGATGCGGTTGTAGATTTGATTACGCCAAAGTTCTACGCCGAATATGATGACTATTTTCAGATAGGTGTATTGCTTGCCTTCTTATGGATATTCGCGCGCTGGGCAAGTACCAAGAAACAGCAGCAGGAACTGCGCATGATGTCGGTAAAAAAGGATGAGCTGGAAGCCGTTGTTGCCGAACGTACCGCCGAACTAACCAAACAGCGTAATGAACTGCAGGATTTGGTGAAGGAACTGAAAGCCACGCAAGCCCAGTTGATCCAGTCCGAAAAAATGGCATCATTGGGTGAGCTTACCGCGGGTATTGCGCATGAGATACAAAACCCGCTCAACTTCGTTAATAACTTTTCGGAGGTAAGCGCCGAACTGATAGACGAGATGGAGGAGGAGCTTGAAAAAGGTGATAAAGAAGAAGCCCTTGCCATAGCTGCCGACATTAAACAAAATCTCGAAAAAATACGGCATCACGGTAAGCGTGCCGATGGTATAGTAAAAGGCATGTTGCAGCACAGCCGCCAAAGTAATAATGTTAAAGAGGCTACTGATATTAATAAACTGGCCGACGAATATTTGAGGTTGGCCTACCACGGTTTACGGGCTAAGGATAAATCATTCAATGCCGAACTAATCACCCGTTTTAGCGAAAATCTGCCTTTGGTAGAGGTGTTGCCACAGGATGTTGGCCGGGTACTGCTTAACTTGTTTACCAACGCGTTTTACGCCACGCAGCAAAAGCAAAAACAAGGCGACCCAAAATATCGCCCGGTGGTTGAGGTAGCTACCATCGCCAAAAAAGGTATGATCGAAGTGTTTGTGCGCGATAATGGTACAGGCATCCCTGAGCATATAAAGGATAAAATAATGCAGCCGTTTTTTACCACCAAGCCTACCGGCGAGGGTACAGGTTTAGGACTTTCACTAAGCTATGATATTATTGTAAAAGGCCACAACGGTAAAATTGATGTACAAACCAAGGAGGGCGAATACACCGAGTTTGTGATATGTATTCCCCTATCTGTTAAAAATTAACTAATTTTACCACCTCTATGAAAATACTGGTTGTTGATGACGAGGCGGATGTACAGCCGCTTTTTTTGCAGCGTTTTCGTAAAGAGATACGCAACAACGAAATTGAATTTGACTTTGCCCTGTCGGGTGAGGATGCCCTGAAATATTTGGAAGATAAACACTCCGAAGTAGTGCTCATCCTGTCGGATATTAATATGCCCGGCATGAGTGGTATTGAATTGCTGGGCCACATACGTGAAGATTTTGGCGATCCGCCGCCGCCGCCCGTGGTAATGATGGTAACCGCCTATGGCGATGAAGAGAATTACAAACAAGCGATGGATAAAGGCGCGAATGACTTTTTGACCAAGCCGCTTGATTTTGATCTGCTTAAACAAAAACTAAAAAACCTTACTGCATAATGGCCAAAATACTGGTAGTTGATGATGAAGCCGACCTGGAACTGCTGGTAAAACAAAAGTTTCGCCGCAAGATAAGGGAGAATGTATACGAATTTATTTTTGCGCAGAATGGGGTTGAGGCGCTTGAAAAGGTTAAAGAACATCCTGACCTTGATATTATACTGAGTGATATAAATATGCCCGTGATGGATGGGTTAACCCTGCTTACCCACCTGCCCGAGGCTAACCCTACGCTAAAGGCGGTGGTAGTTTCGGCTTATGGTGATATGCAGAATATACGTACCGCCATGAACCGCGGCGCGTTTGATTTTATATGCAAGCCTGTTGATTTTGATGATCTGGACGTTACCATGCAAAAAACCATTGATCATGTGCGTCAGTTACAAAGTACCATTAAGGCCATCAAAGAGAATAACATACTTAAAATGTATGTTGATGAAAATGTGCTCAACTTTATGACGCACAAGGAGTTTGAGAGTAGCCTGCTCAAAAATGAGTTGGTGCAGGCCTCTGTGATGTTTGTTGATGTATGCGGGTTTACCGCCCTTACCGAGCAGGTGCCACCCAATACCGTAGTGAATTTACTTAACAGTTTATTTGATAAGATAGTAAAGGAGATAATTGCACAGGGCGGCCATGTGGATAAATTTATGGGCGATGCGGTAATGGCTGTATTTAAAGGAGATTATCATTTAGACAGGGCTATTGATACGGCATTAGCCGTGCGTGATCAGATTAAAGCGACAGAAGAAATTGATGCAGGCAGCCGTAAATATAAACCGGGTGTATCAGTAGGGATTAACTCAGGCGAGGTAGTGTCGGGCAATATCGGCTCAGCATCACTTAAACGTTTGGACTATACCGTAATAGGCGATATAGTTAACGTAGCGCAGCGCCTGCAATCAACCGCTAAAGAGGGGCAGATACTGATCAATGAAGCTACTTACGAAAAGGCTAAAGAATCATTCAGTTGTGAGAAGATAGGTGAGGTGGTACTTAAAAACAAAGCAAAACCTGTTACCATATACGAGGTGCTTGAATAACAGCACCCCGTACACGATAATTAAGCGTGTTCGTAATGGCTTTCGCCAAGGCAGCGTTTTATAGCGCCTATCATCTCGTCAAGATCAAATGGTTTGGGTATAAAAGCATCGCAGCCGTAATCGCCAAAAGCCTCCAGCAAGCGCGGGTATCCTGAAAGTAAGATAACCGGTAGCGATGCCGTTAACGGGTGGTTTTTGATCTCCCGGCAAAGTTCGCCGCCGTTTACCCCGGCAAGCAGGTGGTCAAGCAGCACTATATCAGGCTGATAGATACTGATGCTTTGGGCAATATCATCGGTGTAAAGCAGGGCGGTAACGTTAAACCCTTCAGGGGTAAGCACGTCAGTCATCAACTCCAGCATCTCCGGCTGGTCATCAATGATCAAAATATTCGTTATCATTTCAGTTTATATGATCGGTACTGTAATAACGTGCAATTATCAATATTTGTTTCTTACCAAACAGGGTATGCAGCAAATATAATCCTGAATTTATTTGGGCTTAACATGCTTTGTTGATAAGGCAACAGGGGGGTGCACAATCAAAGCTTAAGGAAGAGTAATTTTGAGTGAATTCTATACAGGTACCTGTGTAGCCGCTTCCTGTGTTAGTGAAAGCAATCCATCGTAATTAGCTATGGCTATGCTTTTGCCTGATAAAGTGATAAGCTGTTCGGCCACCAATTCGTTAATTACCCTGAACACCGTTTCGTATGTGGCTCCGGCGTAAGAGGCAAGATCTTGCCGGCTCAGGTCAATACTAATATATCCTTCAGATGAGGTTCCGAATTGTTTATTGAGCAGTATCAATGCTTCGGCCACGCGGCCCTTTACCGGCATGTGGGCCAGGTTGCGCATCTTTTTTTCGGACTCGCGTAATTCATCAGCAAAAAACATTAGCAAGCGATAGGCAAACTCCGGGTTTACTTTTAAACTGGCTTCAAAAAAATCCATGTCAATATAGCATACCACACCCGCCTCAAGTGCCGAAGCCGATACTGGGTATATTGCATCACCGCCAATGCCACGATGCCCCAATATGGCACCATCCCTGGCAAACCGTATAATCAGTTCTTTCTCAGCATCCCATTTTTTGTAAACTTTAACCGTGCCCGAATAAACAAAATAAACACCCGTTACCGGGTCGCCTTCTTTAAATATTTTTTCGCCTTTTTTTACTTTAAAGCTTTTTTTATGTGCTGAAATAGCGGCATGCCATTCTTTAATAGCGTGTTTGCACAAAAAACAATCGCAGTTATCGCTAATTAAGTTCTTTTTAACCATTGTAGTGGGGGTATCTCAACTCCAAAATTGCTTAATTTTAAATAAATATCAGCAATTTGTTTAAATATTTAATTAGTAGTAAGTGTTTGTTTTGAAATTAATAAAATATGATTGCTGTAAGTGGTTTAAAATGAAGTTAATCGATATGTTGATTTAAAATTTTAATAAATAATGCTTTTTGGCCTTGTCTTAAATTTATGTTTAAAACAGGAACTTAATGTATTTATTACACTATAATAACGCTGCAACATTAGTATTTTATTAATATTTGCATATGATTAATGATGTATTGCACCAGCAAAAGCTTGATAAATTAACTGAAATATCTAAAGGCTATAAGGCTTTTTTGTACGATTGTGATGGCACCCTTGCCGATAATATGCCTGCACATAAAGCCGCCTATATAAAAGTTGCCGCTAATGGCGGGTTGGTTTTTGACGGTGCTATTGTAGACGAACTGGCCGGCTGGCCGGTAAAAAATGTAGTTGAAGAAATAAACAAACGTTACAACAGCACCTTTGATCCGGTTATTTTTGCCGAGCAGCGTTACCAGGTATTTTACGATGAATATATTGAAAGCACGCAACCTATATCATTTGTAGTTGAGCACTTAAAGGCTCATGTGGGTAAGGTGCTTATAGCGGTTGTATCGGGCAGCGGGCGTAGGGCTGTTGAACGTACATTGGGTATTTTAGGTATATTGAATTTGGTTGAGGTGCTGGTTTGCGCCGGTGAAACCGAGCATGGCAAACCGTATCCTGATCCGTTTTTGGCAGCGGCCGAAAAGCTTGGCGTAGCGCCAGCGGATTGCCTGGTTTTTGAAGATGGCGAGGCCGGTACCAAAGCCGCCGAGGCCGCCGGAATGCAATGGGTACGTATTGATAAAATATAAGTAGTATACAGCCGGGGTTTATTGCTGGTGGGATGCTTTTACTTTGTTAAAGTATTCTATCAGCTTATCAATATTATTAAGGTTGAACTTATTTTGCTGGATGAGGCCAACCACTTCGGGTTCATCGCCCATAATATCGCTCATAATATCATTAAAGTTGATAGGGGTGAGCAACATCATTTCGGCAGTGTTGGCACCAAAGTAATAAGCTGTTTTTTGCTTACCGCCGTTGCCGCCGCCGCCAAGTGATATACCCACGCCGCCGCCAACGCCGCCATAGCCGCCGCTACCCAAACCAAAACCGCCCGAAAGGCCCGGCCGTATACCAAAGCCGCCCGATTTGCCTGCGCCCTTACCGGTATAAAGTTTATTTCCTCATTAAGTACTACCTGCACAAAGTCAAGTTCCTTACCTGCCCACATAGTATTGCCGGGGGCATGGGCAACCACAAAGCTATCGCGCCCAATGGTAAATGAGCGTAATTCGCCCGCGCTTAGTTTAATGGGGTTCATCTTGTCATCAAGCTTGTATTCAATAAATGCTTCCTCTTTTACCGGGCCTTTGCCTTTTGGGTTAGGGTTAATAAAGCCGGTTTGCCTGATGCCTTTTGCATCGGTAAAACTGCCCGCCTGCCATTTTTGCGCCGAGGCGGTAAGTGTTGTTATAGTAAGTAATAGAATAGCTAAGCAGCAGTTTTTCATCATCAGGAATTAATCTATCAGCGATGGCTCAACACCGGTGTTGTAAAATATCACCAGTTCGTCCATATCGCCATAACGGAATGTTTTGTCTTTTATTTTGGCAGTAACCTTAGGTTTGTCGGCCATAATGGTGCTGGTAATATCTACAAAGTTTTGCATGGTAATGGTAGCCAGCGAGTTTTCGTCCTGGCCGTAATAATAGCCGTTGTAGCTTTTTAGGGCACCTGCATGTCCGCCAATTTCAGCACCGGTTTCACCGCCCAGCAGCCCGCCTATCATGGAGCCTTTACTGAACTTTTTTACCAGCGGCCGCGATACGTATATTTTAGTAGGGCCATTAGTTAGTACCTGTACAATAACAGGCTGCCCGAAAACAGGCGCACGCGATACCCTGAAACTATCTTTATCAACCATAAAGCCGTTTATTTCGGCGGCGGTAAGTTTTATTTCTTTATCCTTTTTGGTGGGTTTATATAAAATGTGCTGCTCGTCCCTTTTTATAAGGCCGGTATTTTTGTTGCCGCTCACATCATAATAGCTGCCTTTTTTCCACTGGGCGCTGGCGTTTAAGGCCATTACGGCAAAAAATAATAGTAAAGTTATCCTGTTAAATAATTGCATAAGTTAAGGTGTTTTGCTGTGATTGACTTAGCGTTTGCATAATGGTTTAACCGGATGTTGTAAGCTATGCAAAATCAATAATAATGTTTTGCGCATAAGGCTTAGCTTTGCAGCTAAATTACTAAAAATGCCTGATATGCAACTAACGGTCGATTTTCGCAGCGATACCATAACAAAACCTACACCGGCCATGCTTGAGGCCATGATGAATGCCAAAGTGGGCGATGATGTTTTTGGTGAAGATGAAACGGTTAACGCGCTCGAAGAAAAGGCTGCCGCCATGTTTGGTATGGAAGCAGGGCTGTTTTGTCCGTCAGGCACCATGACCAACCAGATCGCGATAAAATGCTTTACCCAGCCTATGGATGAGCTGATTGCCGACCAAACCGCGCATGTTTACCGCTACGAGGGTGGGGGAATCGCGTTTAACTCAGGGGTGTCCACACGTTTACTTAATGGTTACAGGGGTATACTTACTGCGGACATGATAGCGCCGGAAATTAATGCCGACAATATACATTACCCGCACACCAGCCTGGTAGTGCTCGAAAATACGGTGAACAAGGGTGGAGGCAGTTGCTACACACTTGAGCAAATCAAGCCTATAGCTGAACTGTGCCGTCAGCACGATCTAAAGCTGCACCTTGATGGCGCACGTATATTCAATGCCATTACGCATACCGGTGATAGCGCCGCAGATTACGGAAAATATTTTGATGGCATTTCTGTATGCCTGTCAAAAGGTTTGGGTACGCCTGTTGGTTCGGTTTTATTAGCCGATAAGGATACTATTAAAAAAGCACGCCGTATACGCAAGGTGCTGGGCGGAGGTATGCGACAGGCCGGCTTTTTAGCCGCTGCCGGTATATACGCGCTCGATCATCATGTTGAGCGACTGAAAACAGACCATGCACACGCGCATATCCTGGCTGATGAGCTCAGTCAGTGCGATTGGGTAACCCACGTTATGCCCGTTGAAACTAATATTGTATTATTTGATACCATTGAACCTGCCGACTTAATAGTTGCCCGCCTTGTCGAACAGGGTGTTAAATGCGGCACTACCGATAAACACCGCATTCGCTTTGTAACCCATCTGGATGTACATGCTGATGGTATTGAGTATACGGTTAAGGTTTTGAAGGGCCTGTAGTATATAGTTCTGATTACTATTCTTATCCTGTCATTCGAGTGACAGCGAGAAATCTGCACGCGTTCATTGTAAGCGACAGCTTTCTCCTCGTACAACCCCTCCTAAATCCTCCCCCAAGGGGAGGACTTTAATATGATACGTTTTTCAAAAAAGCGCGGTGGCCTGGCAGAAAACCGGGCAAGGGAGTATGGCCTGTGGGGGGAAGGTTTTTTCTGCCTTGATGTTTGGTTACTTTGCATCTTAAGGTAAAGTAACGGGCCTCTGCGGCCAAAAGCGGACATTCATTAAAGCCCCCTTTATATATCGGGCACAAACTATAATAGTTCATTATTTGTCCTCAATTTCTTTTGAGCGATCAAAAGAAACAAATATCGCCGTCTACGCCCTGCCCGGTGAAAGGTTCTGCTTTGGCAGGGCTTGTGCTGCTCCGGGCATTTCTGATGCCGGTAGAACAGGTTATTTGCGATTTGTGCTTTGTTGATTAATAAGCTCAGCTATTCAATCAAACTGATTCTGCAACCGTTCTAATCGCTCTATTATCAGGTTCAGTTTTTCCTGTTCCAGTTTAAATATGCGGTCTTTAAGGTAAAAGGCTACATATAAAAGCCATACAAGGGTAAAGCCGTAAAACGAAAAGCGGAACAATCGTGAGGAATGTTCAAGCACCTCAAACAGGTATAGCGAAAGGCCAACGGTAATTAATAGCAGGTACAGGTAATATAACCAGCCATACAGGTTTGAGCGGCGGTGCTGGTATTCTTTTAAACCTTGTAAATAACCTACAGGGTGTATGGTAACGTCCTCTTTTGATACCAGCCTGTAATCTTTTATCATTACAAACATGTACAGCAGCATGGTGCATAAAATAATGCCGATACCGCAATACGTTACCCACGATTGAAATACCAGGAACAGCATTACAAATAATACCGCTACCGAACCGATCAGCATACTGATTATGCCGCGTAACAACCTTTTGTTAAGGCTTCCCACCCCACGTTTCACCTGCCTCAGCGCCTCGTCTACCGAAAGCTGATCGCGTTTTGGCTGCTCCTGCCAAACCGACATTATATGATCAAAGTCTTTCATACTGGTTGTATAATTCTGTTAACTTTTGTTTAATACGATGAATTTTTACCCGCAGATTGCCTTCGGATATCCCTGAAACCTCAGCAATTTCAGGGTAGGGCATTTCATCAAGCACCATAGTTATTATAATTCTTTCCGATTCTTCAAGTTTAGAGATACATTTATAAAGCAACGCCACCTGCTCATTCTTTTCAGATAGTTCCTCGCGTTTGGTTTCCGCGATTTGCGGGGTCAGTTCATCCTTAGCCTGGCGTTTTTCAGATCGCAGGTAAGTTAGGCAGGTGTTTACAGCAATGCGGTATATCCAGGTCGATATCATGGCCTGGTTACGAAACTTGTCCAGGTTTTGCCAAACCTTTAAAAAGGTTTCCTGCAGCAGGTCATGCGCCGCGTCGTCATCGCCCGTGTAACCATAACACAGGTGAAATATCTTTTTTGAGTTGGCTTCAAAAATTTGCTTAAAGGCAGCTTCTTTACCGGGCACGCTTGCAGTTACAGTTAATTGTGTTTTATAGTTTAGATGGCAAAGTTATTATTATGTTACAACTCGTAATCAATAATATTTAACCATTGTAATTTTTTATCCGCACTGCTCAGCAATTGTTCATAATCAGGTATATGGTCGTGCTTTATGTCCTCGTGCAGCTTGTTAATGTTGTTACGTATCTTTTCTAACTGCTTTATCAGTATCATACGTAAGGGTTTGTATGATGTTTTTCGGTCGGCATATTGCAGGTAGTTTTCGCCAAAATTTATCAGCAGCTCAATCTCGGCGGTTTTTGAGGCCATGAACTTTACGTATTTATTGATCAGCCTTAATATTTTACGTAGTGCTTTAGCGGCAAAATAGCTTTGCGAGGGTAGTTGGCTAAAGGCGAAACCAACCTCGGCCTTAACCTGCTCAACAAAAGCCGCCTCATTATTCGCCTCGAACATCAGGTAAGCCAGCAACTCCTTATTTTCTTTTTTATGACGGGCAAGGCGCAGCAGTAAGTCGGCCATTTGTGCGGGCTGTAAATGCTGCAGTTCCTTTTTTATGTTTTGTAGTCCGTACGTATTAACACTCATAGCTGGTATATCATCTAAAACAACAAAGTTCTGTTATTCATTTAAATATTGATGATATAACTTATGTTTGAGGTAACAAACACATTTAGTAATCTTAAAATATAATTTTGCATCCGCGAACATTTGCCAAAATACAAGTATTTATTATAGGGGCTTTTTTGTTCATACTGGGGTTGTCCTTAATGTTTGTCCAAGGAAAATATTTCGCCCATGCTAAACCATATGTTGCATATTCAGGTTTAGCCATATGTGCTACCGGACTATTTATATTGAAATTTCATAGAGATATTATTGACTTTAAACATAGAAAAGGATTATGATAGTAACAACAAGTACACATTTAGAGGGTTACAAAGTAACCGAACATTTAGGCGTTATCCGCGGCATAACCGTTCGTTCGCGCGGTGTGGGCGGCAACTTTTTGGGTGGCTTACAAACCATCTTCGGTGGCCGAAACAGTATTTACACCGAGCTTTGCGAACAAGCCCGCCAGGAAGCCTATAACCTGTTGATTTTGCATGCGCAGGAAGTTGGTGCTACCGCTATTATTAATATGCGTTATGATGCCAATGAGGTGATGCAGGGCGTTACTGAAGTGCTGGCTTATGGCACTGCTGTAAAGGTGAGCAAGGTTGATGTGTGACAGGCGGGTTTTCAACGCCTGCTTTTATTACCCGTGTAAATTTGTAGCTTTGGGGTTTAACTGACTTGCATGCGCCGTAGCAAACTTACACTTTACATATTTATAGCCCTGGTTGTGGGCGTAATAACAGGGTATTTATATAATACCCTTGTTATTAATGAAATCAACACCAAAATGGCCGCTGCCGAGGCGCAGATAAAAACCATTGACGCGCGCCTGGTTACCATGACGGATACTACGGTTGCCGGTTATAAAGAGCTTAATATACAACGCGCCGAACAGGTAACTATCCGCAAGGCCAATGATGCCGCCCGCGAGGATAAGCTGGTTGGGTTTAACATTCTTAGCGATATATTTTTACGGCTGATAAAAATGATCGTGGCACCGCTGGTGTTCACTACACTGGTGGTGGGGGTTGCCAAGGTGGGCGATATAAAGGCCGTTGGGCGTATTGGCGGTAAAACCCTGCTTTGGTTTTTAAGCGCTACGCTGGTATCGTTACTGTTAGGTATGGTGCTGGTTAACTTTTTTGAGCCGGGTAAGGCTATGCACCTGCCGCTGCCTGATAGCCATATCAGCACAGGGGTACAAAAGGCGGCGCTTTCTCTGCGCGATTTTATTGGCCACGTATTTCCCAAAAGCTTTATCGAGTCGATGGCTAATAATGAGATATTGCAGATCGTGGTATTCTCCCTGTTCTTTGGTGTGGCTACCGCCGCCATCGGCGAAAAAGGGGAGGTGGTGATCAAGGCTATGGATGCCATTGCCCATGTTATCCTGAAAATTACCGGCTATGTTATGAAGGCCGCGCCGCTTGCCGTATTTGGCGCTATAACGGCCATTATTGCCAAGCAGGGGTTAGGCATTCTATCAACCTATGCCATTTTTATAAGCGAGTTTTATTTTTCGTTATTGATATTATGGCTGGTTATCATACTTGCGGGTTACGTAGTGCTGCGCAGGCGTGCCTTTACATTGGTTAATAATATTAAGGATGCCATGCTGGTAGCCTTTAGCACCTCAACCAGTGAGGCCGCTTATCCACGGGTGCTTATCGAGCTTGAGCGTTTTGGCTGCAATAATAAAATTGTAAGCTTTGTGCTGCCGCTGGGTTATTCATTCAACCTTGATGGCTCCATGATGTACATGACCTTTGCCTCGCTGTTTCTGGCGCAATCTTATAACATCCATCTTTCGTTCGAGCAGCAACTGTCTATGCTGCTTATATTGATGCTTACCAGTAAAGGTATTGCCGGTGTGCCCCGCGCATCGCTGGTGGTAATTGCCGGTACCATCTCCATGTTCAATATTCCGGAGGCTGGTTTAGCCCTGCTTATCGGCATCGACCCATTGCTTGACATGGGCCGCTCGGCAACCAACGTTTTAGGCAACGCCATGGCTACCGCTGTAGTAAGTAAGTGGGAGAAAGAAATAGACTAAGTTAATTATTGATTTATTGAGTTAATGAATTATTGATTTTATGTCAGACAAAGAGAAAGTTGATTTTGCTGAAGCTTTTAAAGCCAGAACGAAAAGATTTGTGGTTGATAACATCAAATTTTACAGAACTTTACCAAAAACCGAAGAAGCAAAGATAATCGGGCGGCAATTACTACGTTCATCATCCTCAGTTGGTGCTAATTACAGGGCTGCATGTCGTGCTCGTTCACAGGCTGAATTTCATTCAAAACTTTCAACTGTTGTTGAAGAAACTGATGAATCCGTTTTTTGGATGGAAGTATTAATTGAGGCTGAAGTGGTGCCTGCGCCACAACTAAATTATTTGCTTGATGAAGGTAATCAAATACTCAAAATAGTTTCAGCCTCCCGTAAAACGGTATCTGCAAAAAAGTAAAAATTCAGTAAATCTATAACTCAATAATTCAGTAATTCAATCATTAATTAAGTAAATGACCCTTCGTAATAAAAAGATCTTCCTTGCCGCCAGTGTTATAGTGCCTTTTCTGGCTTATTGCTTTTACTATTATGGTATGATGGTTAAGAATGCGCCATACAAGTTCAATGAGTTTCAGTACATCGTTTTTGAGTATGGCAATGGCGATAGCCTGGTAAATAAATATAACTCGAAAACGCATAACTATCAGTTTATTGATGGTCGCGATTCACTGGTTAAAACTACGCTGAAACTTACCAAGGATGATCTGTTATACCTGCACCGCAAGGCTGCTGATCTTGGTTTTTGGGACTTCCCGGCGCAGGAAGTGAATAGTGCTAAGCGCGACCCGAACGTGCCGTATTATGTTATTCAGTTCAACTACATGCGTAAAAGTAAATCGGTATTGTTTCAGGCCAATTACCAGGGTAATGAGAAGCTGATAGATGCTAATCAACGCCTGATAAAAGAGATACAGCGTGTATTGCGCGATGCCGAGCAGCGAAATAAAAAATGAAGCAATTAACACTGTTTTTTTTAATCGCTGCTTCTAACCTATGTTTAGGTCAGAAAATAACCTACAACGAGTGGAAAATTAAAGCTAAAACAGAAATCAGGTTGTTGCCTGAGTTTGGTCACGCAGTTAAAAATAGCGGGCAATTAGCCGCTGATAAGGAATTTATAGAAACAACTTTAGCTGATCAGAAAAACCCGCGTAAAGCATCTGATGCTTCAATCAGCAGGGGATTTCAGTATTTATATTCCGGTGATCCGGTCACGGCTATGTACCGGTTTAATCAGGCTTGGCTTTTAGATAATAAAAACGAAAACGTTTATTGGGGTTATGCCGCTGTATATTTTTATTTTGAGGATTATAATGAAGCACTCAGGCAGCATGAAACCGGATTAAAAATCAATCCCAAAAGCGCTAATCTTTTAACAGACAAAGGAACTGTACATTTTGTATTGTATACAAAAAGCGGTAACAAAGCTTATTTTGCAAACGCAATCAAGTTATTGGAGTCATCTTACCGGATTGATCCTTCAAATCAAAATACATCTTACAAACTATCCATTTTATATTTTAACAAAAACGATTGTATCAATGCAGTTAAATACTTTAAAGTTTGTAAAGAATTAGGCGGTAAGCCAATTGAAGCAGCTTATGAGCAAGCGTTAAGATCAAAGTGTAAATTAAATTAACATAGGTTTGTGTTTTGTTTTTGAAAGAACTATATTTGCACCTCGAAATTTTAAAAACATAATTTATAACAATGTACGCAATAGTAAGTATAGCCGGACAGCAATTTAAAGTTGCAAAAGACCAGCAGATCTTTGTACACCGCTTACAGGGAGATGAAGGCGCTAGTATTGAATTTGACACAGTATTGTTAGCAGAAAACGAAGGTAAATTCAAATTAGGTACTGATTTGAAAGGCGCTAAAGTATCAGCTAAGATCTTGTCGCATGTAAAGGGTGATAAAGTGATCATCTTCAAAAAGAAAAGAAGAAAAGGTTACAAAAAGAAAAACGGTCACCGTCAGCAATTTACCAAAATCGAGATCACAGGTATCGCTCTGTAATTATTGTTTAATCCCGAAGGGTTTTTATCCTTCATAAAAAGATATAAGAAATGGCACACAAAAAAGGGGCCGGTAGTTCCAAAAACGGCCGTGAATCGCATAGCAAACGCTTAGGTATCAAAATATTCGGTGGTCAGCCTGCAATCGCTGGTAACATCATCGTTCGTCAGCGTGGTACCCCGCACAACCCGGGCCTTAATGTAGGTATCGGTAAAGATCACACTTTATTCGCGCTTATTGATGGCCAGGTAGTTTTCAAAAAGAAAGCTGATAACCGTTCATACGTATCAGTTATTCCTTTTGAGACTGAAGAAGTTGCTGAAGTAGCAGTACCTGCTCCAAAAGCGAAAGCTGAAAGCAAAACAAAAAAAGTTAAAGCTGAGGCTCCTGTAGATGAAGGTACTGAAGAAGCTGCTGTAGCTGAATAATTTCAGTATAAATATTACCACATACAAGGCTGCCCTAATAGGGTGGCCTTTGTTTTTTAAGCTAAAATATATTTATAAACAAGCTGTGCCGCTATTGTATATGCTGATTAATAAGTATATCTTTGCACCCACAATTAATAAAGTATTAACAGCTTTAATATTATTCAAGTAATGTATTTAAGTAAAGAAGCGAAACAAGAAATTTTCGCAAAACATGGTAACAGTGCTGCCGATACAGGTTCAGCAGAAGGTCAGGTAGCGTTGTTTACAACCCGTATTGCTCATTTAACCGGGCACCTGAAAAAAAACAAAAAAGATTTTGCAACCCAGTTATCACTGCAAAAGCTTGTAGGTAAACGCCGTGCATTACTGGCTTACCTTTATAATAAAGATATTGCAAGGTACCGTGCTATCATCAAAGCTTTACAGCTTAGGGATATCATCAAGTAATCTTCAATCGTATTGCAAAAAAAGCCGTTCGTTAAATACGAATGGCTTTTTTACTTTTGTGCGCAAGTTTTTAAACAAACATAAACAACCGGTGCGTTCCTGAAGATGAAAAACGCATCACAATAAAAACAAAATGAGTTATAACGCAATTAAAAAGGTATTTGATTTAGGTGACGGCCGCACCGTTGAGATCGAAACCGGCAAACTGGCCAAACAAGCTGATGGCTCTGTAGTAGTAAAACAAGGCGACACCATGTTGCTGGCTACTGTAGTATCATCACCTGAAGCAAAAGAAGGGGTTGATTTTTTACCGCTTTCTGTTGACTATCAGGAAAAATACGCGTCTACCGGTCGTATACCGGGCGGCTTTTTACGCCGTGAAGCACGTTTGTCAGACTATGAGGTATTGATCTCTCGTTTGGTTGACCGCGCTTTACGTCCGCTTTTCCCGGAGGATTACCATGCCGATACACAGGTAATGATCTCATTGATCTCGGCAGATAAGGATATTATGCCTGATTGTCTTGCCGGTTTGGCGGCATCAGCGGCTTTGGCTGTTTCTGATATCCCGTTCAACGGCCCTATATCAGAAGTTCGCGTAGCTAAAATTGATGGCAAGCTGGTAATTAACCCAACCCTGAGCAATTTAGAGCGCGCTACGTTAGAGTTCATCGTGGCAGGTTCTGAGTTTGACATCAACATGGTTGAGGGCGAATCAAAAGAAATTCAGGAAGAAGAACTTGTTGAAGCGATTAAATTCGCTCATGAGGCTATCAAAGTACAGGTGCAGGCTCAAAAAGAACTTGCTGCCGAAGTTGGTAAAACCGAGAAACGTATTTACAGCCACGAGCATAGCAACGAGGAGTTAAAAAAACAAGTTTATGCTGCCACTTATGATAAAGTTTATGAGGTAGCCAAATCAGGTTCAAGCAAACACGAGCGTCATCAAAAACTGCGTGAAATACGCGATATATTCATCGCTACTTTAGGTATCGAGATAGATGCGGTTACTGAAGGCCTGATCAAAAAATATTTCCATGATGTAGAGTACGATGCTGTACGTAACCTGATCCTTGATGAGGATCTGCGTTTGGATGGCCGTAACTCAAAACAAATACGCCCGATATGGAGCGAAGTTGGCTACCTGCCTGCGGCTCACGGTTCGGCGGTATTTACCCGTGGCGAAACACAATCATTAACCACTGTTACCCTGGGGGCTAAGGATGATGAGCAAATGATTGATGGCGCGTTCATCAACGGTTATCAAAAATTTATTTTGCACTACAATTTCCCGGGTTTCTCAACCGGCGAGGTTCGTCCTAACAGGGGTGCAGGCCGTCGCGAGATCGGTCACGGTAACCTGGCTATGCGTTCATTAAAACAAGTATTGCCAGTTGCTGATGAAAATCCATACACTATCCGTGTAGTATCTGATATATTGGAATCAAACGGTTCATCATCAATGGCTACCGTTTGCGCGGGTACATTAGCGTTGATGGATGCCGGTATCAAAATCCAATCTCCGGTATCAGGTATCGCCATGGGCTTAATTACTAATCCTGAAGGTACTAAATACGCCGTATTGTCTGACATTTTGGGCGACGAGGATCACTTAGGTGATATGGACTTTAAGGTAACCGGTACTGAAAATGGTATTGTTGCCTGCCAGATGGACTTAAAAATCAACGGCCTGTCATACGAAGTATTGGCTAAGGCTTTGCACCAGGCTAAAGATGG
Source organism: Mucilaginibacter sp. UR6-1 (assembly GCF_020880975.1). Lineage (GTDB taxonomy): Bacteria > Bacteroidota > Bacteroidia > Sphingobacteriales > Sphingobacteriaceae > Mucilaginibacter. The sequence continues at coordinate 354,690 of NZ_JAJIWP010000001.1, forward strand.
TCGTTTGCACATCCTTAACGAGATGAAAAAGACACTTGAACAGCCTCGTGATGATTACAAACCACACGCTCCGCGTATCATCACCATTAAAATTGATAAAGAATTTATTGGTGCGGTTATCGGTCCCGGTGGTAAAATCATCCAGGAAATGCAGCGTGAAACCGGTGCTACCATCTCTATCGAAGAAGTTAACAACCAGGGTATAGTACAAATATTTGCTGATAACAAGGCATCTATCGATCAGGCTGTTACCCGCATACGTAACATAGCCGCTAAGCCAGAGGTTGGCGATATCTATGAAGGTAAAGTAAAATCGATCATGCCTTTTGGCGCTTTCATCGAAATTTTACCGGGTAAGGACGGATTGCTTCACATATCAGAAATTGACCACAAACGCTTTGAGAGCATGGACGGTATTTTCCAGGTAGGTGACGAGGTGCGTGTAAAACTGCTTGATGTTGATAAGCAAGGTAAGCTGAAATTATCACGTAAGGCTTTACTGCCAAAACCGGAAAGACCAACTGAAGAGAATAAATAATTTATTATTATTGCAACATGAAACCCTCCCTAAAAGCGAGGGTTTCATTGTTTAAAGATGGTTTGTAACATTATTGTAACAAAAGTTTATTCATTAAAACATTGCTAACAACTGTTTGTATTGGATAGTTAGATGGTATAGTTATATCCGGTGCTTATATAGAAAATGAATTTTACACCTCTTGATCCTTTAGATTTTCTGAGTAATAACCCGAAAGGGCTAAAGTCTGATGCGCAGGCGGATCTGGTGCAACTACTGCTATATGAGATTATTAGAGTTAAGGATATTATAAAGTACTACGAATCGATACCCAACGGGGCCGGGCAATTGGGTGCATCAATACTTAATGAGCTGGTTTCTGAGGCGTATAATTCACTTGTAAATTACGATACGGTTTTAATGAAAAAATATTATGATCTTTTGCTTAATTGCGATTGATTACATTCTACAGAAACAAATTTTAACCGCACCCTAACAATGCCTATATTTACCGCCATGAAGCCATTAGTTGCCCCTTCTATTCTTGCGGCGGACTTTGCCAATATGCAGCGTGATATTGAAATGTTGAACAACAGCGAAGCTGATTGGATACATGTGGATGTTATGGATGGCGTATTTGTGCCCAATATATCTTTTGGTTTCCCGGTGATGAAAGCGGTTAAGCAGTACGCAACCAAACCGCTGGATGTACACCTGATGATTGTAGATCCTGACCGTTATTTAAAGGCTTTTAAGGAGGCCGGTGCTGATGGCATAATGGTGCATTATGAAGCATGTACTCACCTGCATCGTACCATACAGGCTATAAAAGATCTGGGCTGCAGGGCAGGGGTGGCGCTTAACCCGCATACCAATGTAAGTTTGCTTGAAGATGTTATTACTGATGTTGAGCAGGTTTGCATTATGTCCGTAAATCCGGGTTTTGGCGGTCAAAAATTTATTGCCAATACCTACAAAAAAATAAAGCAGCTACGCACACTTGCTGAATATCATAACCCTAAGCTTTTAATTGAGATAGATGGTGGGGTAGATGTAACCAACGCCGCAAAATTGATTGAAGCCGGCGCTAATGTATTAGTAGCAGGTAGTTCAGTTTTTTCGGCTGATGATCAATCCGCGGCTATATCAGCACTCAAAAATGTGCAACCCCTTCAGCAAGCCTGAAACCCATCCTGCTGATTGTTAATAAAGTGTCGCTTTTTTTCAACAAAAAGCAAATAATCTCTATATACTTTGTCAAAATAATTAACTTCGGCGCGTTAATATACTAACTGACCAAAGTGTTTTAGCATTCACATTTCAACAAATTATATGAAACATAATTTTGGTGCCGGGCCGGGCATATTACCCCAGGAGGTATTAAAGCAGGCCGCTCAGGCTGTTATCGATTTTAATGGTACAGGCTTATCAATACTTGAGATCTCGCACAGATCCAAAGAGTTTGAAGCTGTTTTAGATGAAGCTGTACGTTTGGTTAAAGAGTTATTTAGTTTACCTGAAGGTTATTCGGTATTATTTTTACAGGGCGGTGCAAGTACGCAATTTGCGTTAGTGCCATATAACCTTTTGCCGGAGGGCGGCAAAGCCGCATACCTTGAAACCGGTGTATGGGCAAACAAAGCGCTTAAAGAGGCTAAGTACTTTGGCGAGGTTGCTGTGGTTGCTTCATCAAAAGAGAGTAACTTTACCTATATCCCTAAGGATTTTGAAATACCTGCCGACGCGGCTTATTTCCACATAACATCAAATAACACTATTTACGGTACGCAGTTACAAAACTTCTCACCGTCGCCGGTACCTGTAGTTTGCGATATGTCGTCAGATATATTCAGCCGCAAGATCAATGTTGCCGACTTTGGCCTGATCTATGCCGGTGCGCAAAAAAATATGGGCCCTGCCGGTGTAACGCTTGTTATTGTTAAGGATGAGATATTGGGTAAGACAGATCGTAAGATACCTGCAATGTTCAACTATCAAACACAAATTGAAGGCGGTTCAATGTACAATACGCCTCCGGTGTTCGCTATCTACGTATCAATGCTAACCTTGAACTGGGTAAAAGCAAAAGGTGGGGTTGAAGCCATCGAGCAGGAAAATATTGCCAAATCAAAAGCATTATATGCCGAGATAGACCGCAACCCATTGTTTAAAGGTGTGGCTGCAACTGAAGACCGCTCGCACATGAACGTTTGCTTTGTGGCTGAAAACCCGGAACACGAAAAACCATTCCTGAAACTGTGTGACGAAAAAGGTATAGTAGGCATTAAAGGCCACAGGAGTGTAGGCGGTTTCAGGGCATCAATTTATAATGCTTTGCCAATAACCAGTGTGCATGTGCTGATAGAAGCTATGCAGGAGTTTGCTGAAAAAAATAAATAATTTAGTCAACGGTCAGTGGTCAATAGTCATTAAATAAAATGATGTTTGCCAATGACTAATGACATAATGACTAATGACAAATGAAAATATTAGCTAATGACGGTATTGACCCGGTAGGCAAGCAGATGCTTGAAGATGCTGGTTTTACTGTTGATACCAACAATATACCGCAGGATGAATTACCTGCCCGTTTAAATGAATACGATGCTATCACCGTACGCAGTGCTACTAAGGTTCGTAAAGCACTTATTGATGCCTGCCCTAACATTAAACTGATAGGCCGTGGTGGTGTAGGTGTTGATAATATTGATGTTGACTATGCTAAGGAGAAAGGCGTAGCCGTATACAATACGCCGGCTTCATCATCATTATCAGTAGCGGAATTAGTATTCGCCCACTTATATGGCGGTGTACGCTTTTTGTATGATAGCAACCGCAAAATGCCGGTTGAGGGTGCTACCAATTTTAACGGCCTTAAAAAAGCTTATGCCAAAGGTGTTGAACTGCGCGGTAAAACATTAGGTATCCTGGGTTTTGGCCGTATCGGTCGTGAAGTGGCCAAGATCGCTATTGGCGTAGGTATGGAAGTACTGGCTTATGATGTATTCCCTTTTAACCCTGAGCTGGAAATTGTTTTAGGTGGTGGTATTAAAGTGAATGTATCGGTTAAAACCGCCACATTAGAGGAAGTTCTGAAACAATCAGATTTTATCACGCTGCATACGCCATTTGTCGACAAAGCCCTGATTGGCGAAGCTGAGCTGGAGCTATTGAAAAAGGGTGTAGGCTTAATTAACTGCTCACGCGGCGGCCTCATTGAAGAAACAGCTTTGATATCGGCACTTGATAGTGGTAAGGTTTCATTCGCTGCACTTGATGTATTTGACAATGAACCAACCCCCCGTCAGGAAATTCTTTCTCACCCTAAAATTTCGTTGACTCCGCACATTGGCGCGGCAACCAACGAAGCGCAGGAAAGAATAGGCGTAGAACTGGCCAGCCTGATCATCGATCACTTTAAAAAGTAAGATAATTTATCAATCTGATATTTAAAGTCCACGGGTAGTAATGCTCGTGGATTTTTTTTACCCCTCCTAAATCCTCCCCTGGAGGGAAGACTTTTATATTGAATTTTTTGTCATTTCGAACGAGGTACGAGGAGAAATCTTGTCGCTTTTTTATGAACGCAGACAGATTTCTCGCTGTCGCTTCGAAATGACAAGTGGGATAAAAAATGCGTCATTGTGAGGTACGAAGCAATCCCCGGGCGATTTGCTTGAAGAATGTTCTAAAGAGATTGCTTCGTACCTCGCAATGACGCTTTTTATAAAGTTCGATTTATAAAATATACTCCACACCCTTTTCAGGCACAGTAGCGCTGTAACCGGCTTCCTCAACAGAAGCTGACAGGGCATCCATACTTGAAGTTTCACCATGTACCAGGAAGACGTTTTTAAGCTTGTTCTTATCCTGTGAAAGGATGTTACCCATCAGGTCGTCATGATCGCCGTGGGCGCTTAATACATCCGTTTGTTTAATGGTGGCGTAAACAGCCAGGTCGCGATCTTTGATATGCACAATCGGGTCGCCGCGCAGCAGGCGATGGCCCAATGTGCCTTTGGCGCAATAGCCTATAAACAGGATGGTGCAATAGTAATTTTGTATGTTGTAAAAAAGGTGATCCTGTATACGGCCACCCTCAAGCATACCGGCTGATGATATAATGATGCAGGGCTCAAAATAATTGGAAACCTGCCGGCTATCCTTCAGTGTTTCTACATAGGTAAGATTATCAAATTCAAATTCGTCGCCTTGCCTGTTGTAAAACTCTTGCGCCTCATCATTAACCAGGTAATGATATTTGCGAAATATCCGGGTGGCCATCACCGCCATGGGGCTATCAACAAATACTTTAACAGGAGGCAGTAACCCGCTGCTGAATATTTTATTAAGGGCAAAAACCAATGATTGCGTGCGCCCGATACTGAATGCCGGGATGATGAGCCGGCCCTGCTCTTTAATACAGGCTTTCTCAATGGTTTCAACCAAGGCGTCCTCAACGGTTTTATTTTTGGTATGGTAACGACCGCCATAGGTAGCCTCGCTAACCAGGTAATCAACAGGAGGGAGCGGCTCCGGATCATTCAGTACAGGGTAATTTTTGCGGCCTATATCGCCGGTAAATGCGATCGTTTTTTCCTCGCCGTTATCATTAACCTTTAAAACAGCTCCGGCAGCACCAAGCAAGTGCCCTGCGGGTATAAAGGTAAGTTCAACATCGCCGGTTAGCCTGAATGGTTTATTAAAGCCGATGGTAACAAAGCGTTCCATCGTGTCCATTACGTGCTTTTGCAGGTATAAGGGTTGTGCGCCACTGTTGAATTTACCGCGGTTACGGCCATGTTTGCGGCCTTTGTTGGCCTTGTTCATGAATATGCTTACTGAATCTAATAAAAGCAGTTCGGTAAGATCGGCCGTGGGGGCGGTGCTTAATATCTGCCCTTCATAACCCATACGCACCAGCGTAGGTAAATTGCCTGAGTGATCAATATGCGCGTGAGTGAGTATCACCACATCAATGTCAGCCGGGTTAAAAGGAAAGTTCTCGTTGCTTTGCAGGTGCCGTTCACGCTCATAATCCAATCCGCAATCTATCAGTATCTTATAATTATTTACCTCAAGCAAATGCATGCTCCCGGTAACCTGGCGGGCGGCACCATGTATAGTTAATTTCATTAAATTACCATCAGTTAGTTGCCTGCAATGCAGGCTTGGTTGAGTATTTTACCCACGGCAAAGTTAAGCCAAAAAGCCCTGTTTACAGTTAATTAAAGTAAATGTTACAAGGCATTGCTATTCAAACTCAATAATTACGCTATCGCCTAAATTAAGGCCTAATAATCCGCTGGCATTGCCTTTGTTTATAGCTATCTCAAGGTGATCGCTAATGCCAAACAGGCACAGCTTTTCGCCCTCGGGCACTTCGTTGTAATGCCAGCTCAGGTGGTTAATGGTTTCGTTGCGTTTAAAATACAAAGTGAAACGGCGGCCCTGCTGTATGGTGTTAAAAAACTCTTTAGTGATATTGGTGATCACATTCTGGAATGAGTCGATATAGATCACCGCGCCTTTGATCAGGTTCTTCTCAACCACTGGCTGCAGGTTCATTTTTTTCTCGATGCCGCTTATACGTAAACCTATCTCGTCAATAGGGTCGCCATTGGCCAGGTGGCAAGCCGCCTTAACAAAAATATCAGCCAGCGGAAAGTGCAAAAATTTAAGGTCCTGCATAATGTTTATCTCATAAACCTCTTCCGGTTCTTCATCAAACATCAGCGAGAATATGCCATTATCGGCCCCAACAAAAAAGTGATTTTTATAATGGATGGCAAGGTATTTTGTAAATGAATTATACACGGTATCAATACCGATAAGGTGCACCGTATTGTCCGGAAAATAGTGAAAACTATTCTTTAAAATAAAAGCCGCCTGTTGTATATTGAACGTGGATACGCTGTTGGTAATATCAACAATATTAACCTCGGGCAACAATTTTAAAATACTCCCCTTTAGTGCTGCAAGGTATATATCCTTATCGCCAAGGTCGGTAGTTAAAGTTATTATTGCCATTAATTATTTAAATATTTATTACTAATCTTGTACAAGCGATAAGCGCTACAAATATTCAATTTTTAATTCATAAAAATCAGCAACTAAAAATCAATTTGTATTGAACGAGTTAAAATTATCTATCGAAAACATCAATCCTGCGGTACTTTGGGGGCCTAATAATGATCATTTTGAGATCATTAAAAAACAATATCCAAAGTTAAAAATAGTTGCACGCGGCAGTGAAGTAAAGGTATTGGGTGATGAGCAGGAACTGCTGGTTTTTAGTGAAAAATTCGGTTATCTGCTACAGCATGTTGAGAAATACGATAACCTTAATATAACTGATATAGAGCGCATACTGGGTTCAAAAGTATCGCTTGCGCCGGTTAATGATACTCCTGCCGATAAATCAACCACCGGAGAAGTTATAGTTTTTGGCCATAACGGTATAATGGTTAAGGCGCGTACGGCCAACCAGCGCCGCATGGTTGATAGCATCCTGAAAAATGATGTGTTGTTTGCCATTGGCCCCGCCGGTACCGGTAAAACCTACACTGCCGTTGCCCTGGCCGTTCGTGCTTTAAAAAACAAGGAGATAAAGCGCATTATACTAACCCGCCCGGCTGTTGAGGCAGGAGAGAACCTGGGTTTTTTGCCGGGTGATCTGAAAGAGAAGATAGACCCGTACCTACGCCCGCTTTACGATGCGCTGGACGATATGATACCGCCGGAAAAGTTAAAAACTTACCTGGAGAACCGTACCATAGAGATAGCCCCGCTGGCGTTTATGCGTGGCCGTACGCTTGATAACTGTTTTGTGATATTAGATGAGGCGCAAAACGCTACCGATATGCAGTTGAAGATGTTTTTAACGCGTATGGGCCCTACAGCTAAGTTTATAGTAACCGGCGACGTAACGCAGATTGACTTGCCCAAAAAGCAGCAATCAGGCTTGCATACGGCCTTGAGGATACTTACCGACATTAAAGGCATCGATATTATATACCTGAGCGGCGAGGATGTGGTACGCCATAAACTGGTAAAACGCATTCTGGAGGCTTACGGCGATATACAATAGTAGGGCATAGTTTATAGTTCATGGTTCATAGTTTTATTGCCATGAATTATACATTATAGTACTAACTCTTTTTTACGGTTTATAGTTATTCCATGAACTATGAACCATCAACTATTAACTCATAAATGGACGCGATAAAAGAAACACATTTTAATTTTGACGGGCAAACGGCTTTTTACAAAGGCAAGGTGCGCGATGTATATACTATAAATAATAAATTCCTGGCCATGGTGGTTACCGACCGCATATCAGCATTTGATGTGGTATTGCCTGAGCCGATTCCGTATAAAGGACAAGTACTTAACCAAATAGCGGCCAAGTTTTTAAAGGCTACCGAAGATATTGTACCCAACTGGGTGATCAGTGTGCCCGACCCAAGCGTTACCATTGGCCGTATATGCGAACCTTTTAAGGTTGAAATGGTGATACGCGGCTATTTAGCAGGCCATGCCTGGCGCGAGTACAGCGCCGGCCGTAAAGAGGTTTGCGGTTTGGCCTTACCAGAGGGTTTAAAAGAGAACGATAAGCTTCCTCAGCCTATCATCACCCCAACAACTAAGGCATCAGTTGGGCATGATGAGGATATATCAAAAGAAGAGATACTTGCTCGCGGAATTGTATCGCCTGAAGATTATGCAAAGCTGGAAGCTTATACCCAGGCATTGTATGCGCGTGGTACCGAAATAGCGGCTGAACAAGGCTTGATATTGGTAGATACCAAATATGAGTTTGGCAAGGCCGATGGGGTTATTTATCTGATAGATGAAATTCATACGCCCGATTCATCGCGTTATTTTTACAGCGAAGGATATGCCGAGCGTCAAAAAAATGACGAGCCTCAAAAACAGCTTTCAAAGGAATTTGTTAGAAGGTGGCTGATAGAGAATAATTTTCAGGGCAAAGATGGCCAAACCGTACCTGAAATGACAGCGGAGAAGATCCTGTCAATATCTGAGCGATATATTGAGCTTTATGAAAAGATAACCGGCGAAAAGTTTGTTCGTTCATCAAGCGATGATATTTTGAAAAGGGTAGAGGGCAATGTTAAACAGGCATTGGCAGCGCTTTAATTTTACTAACATTAAAAAATTGCTATATTAGCTATATAATAAACGTACAATGAAATTTACTGTTGACAAACACGAGAAGTATATATTGGTGAAGCTGAATGAATCAAAGTTAAATTCATTGGTTACTCCTCAGCTTAAATCAGAGCTTATACTTATCAATACCGAAGGCCAGCGCAATATCATTCTTGATCTGTCGCAGGTTAAATTTGCTGATTCATCGGGCTTAAGCAGCCTTTTGGTTGGCCATCGCCTTTGTAAAAATGCCGAAGGTGTTTTTATTTTGTGCGGGTTGAATGATGCGGTTAACCGTTTGGTTACCATATCACAACTGGAGAATGTATTAAGCATTGTACCAACCTGTGAAGAAGCTATCGACCTTATTTTTATGGAAGAGATAGAAAAAGAACTTAAACGGGAACTAAAATAACTTTTTGATTGTTTTCCGGGTATGAAGTTTGAAGTTATAATACTTGGAAGCAGTTCGGCAACGCCTATTTACAACCGTAACCCCACGGCCCAGGTACTAAACATTAACGAACATTTATACATGGTTGACTGCGGCGAAGGCAGTCAGCAGCAAATGATGCGGTTTGACATTAAAGCAAGCCGCATCGATTGTATCTTCATCAGCCATCTTCATGGCGATCACTATCTCGGTCTTGTTGGCTTACTTTCATCACTGCATTTAAACGGCCGTAAAAAGCCCATGAACCTTTTTGGGCCCGCACCGCTTATAGAGATCATTGAAATGCAGCTCAAATACTCAGAAACCACGCTGCAATATCCGCTTGTTTTTAAAGCTACTAATGCCGACAGGCCTGAGCAGATATTTGAGAACAATGATTTTACCGTTGAAACTATACCCTTGCTTCATCGCATAGCCTGCACCGGTTTTATATTCAGGGGCAAAAAGCGCACCCGTAAGCTTGTAAAGGAACGTATAGATGAATTAGAGGTGCCCGTAGCATATTTTAGCGCTATTAAGGCGGGGCGCGATTATACCGCGCCAGATGGAACTGTATATGCTAATGACAGCCTTACTATTCCGCCACCGGAGCCGAAATCATACGCATATTGTTCGGATACCATATACAGCGCGCATTATTTTGAACAGATAAAGGGCGCCACAGTTTTGTACCACGAGGCAACGTTTATGAATGATATGCTGGAGCGAGCCAAGGATACCTATCATACAACCGCGCTACAGGCTGCTGACGTGGCTGTTAAAACAGGTGCTGAAAGATTATTGATCGGCCATTTTTCTGCGCGATATAAAACCCTTAATGATTTGCTTGACGAAGCCTGTACCGTATTTCCGGATACGGAGCTGGCGATAGAAGGAAAGACGTTTATTATTGATGAATAGGAGTTAAGCCTGATTCTTGTTCAATATATCCCCGATGATCATCTCGGCATGTATACGCGAGTTTTCAATAAACCATAAATGCGTATCTAACCCGCCGCAAACTACACCTGCAAGGTACATGCCCTGCTGGTTGGTTTCCATGGTATCTTTATTATAGTGTGGAATGAATTTATCTGCTGAAAGTTCTATTCCCAGCTTTTTCAGAAAGTTGAAGTTAGGTTTGTAACCCGTCATCGCCATTACAAAATCATTCGGGATGGTAACGATGCCTTCGGCTGTTCTTATATCAGCCTCGTGCTCGCGTACAGCGGCAAGTTCTGAGTTAAAGTACGCCTTAATACTGCCTTCATCAATACGGTTGATAATATCCGGCCTTACCCAATATTTTACACGGCTGCTTACTTCGCTGCCGCGCACTACCAAAGTTACGTCAGCGCCTTTACGATAGGTTTCCAGCGCCACATCAATAGCTGAGTTGCTGGCACCCACCACAATCACCTTTTGCATGGCGTAATAATGCGGATCTTTATAATAATGCTTTACTTTGGGCAGGTCTTCGCCGGGGATATTCAGGTTTACGGCAATATCATAAAAGCCCGTAGCCAGCACTACATACTTAGTCTGGTAAGATGCCTTGCTGGTAGTAATGTTGTAATATTCTCCATCACGTTTTACTTCGGTAACTTCTTCAAATAAATTAACGGGTAATTCATTTGATAGTGATACACGCCTGTAATATTCCAGAGCTTCGGCACGATTGGGTTTGTTGTTGATGGTAACAAAAGGTATACCGCCAATCTCCAGCCTGTCTGACGTGGAAAAGAATGTCATGGTATACGGATAGTTATACAGCGAATTTACCAGGCAACCCTTTTCAATTATCCTGAAAGAAAGCCCTGCCTTTTGCGCTGCCAGCCCGCAGGCCAAACCGATAGGGCCGCCGCCTATAATGAGTATATCAAGCATTTGTTAAATATCAGCAGATGTAAAATAAAACAAAAAATGTCATTCTGAAGGATGATAGCGGTATTTCTTTGGTCACAGTAATGTTAATTACCTCTTTTCAAAGTATGCCGCATCCGTTCAGGATGACATTTTAATATTGTTGTAACTGTATGCTTACGCTTTATTAGCGCCCTTTTGGTAGTCAGCTAAAAACTGAGCTAAACCGGTATCAGTTAAAGGGTGTTTAAGCAATGCGGCAATAGCGCTTAGCGGACCGGTAATTACATCCGAACCAATTTTAGCACACTGTATAATGTGCATTGGGTGGCGTACCGAAGCAGCCAATATCTGCGTTTCGTAACCGTAATTGTCAAATATCAAACGTATATCTTCAATCAGTTGTATACCATCGGTTGATACATCATCCAAACGGCCAACAAAAGGAGATACGTAAGTGGCACCGGCTTTAGCGGCCAATAATGCTTGCCCTGCTGAGAATACCAGTGTACAGTTTGTTTTAATGCCTTTTGAGGTAAAGTACTTAATAGCTTTAATACCATCTTTAATCATAGGTACTTTAACCACTATACGCTCATGCAATTTAGCAAGGGCTAAGCCTTCAGCTACTATCTCGTCATAAGTAGTTGCTATAACTTCGGCGCTTACATCACCATCGGTAATTTCGCAAATTGCTTTGTAGTGGTTAATGATATTGTCGTGGCCTGTAATGCCCTCTTTAGCCATTAACGATGGGTTAGTAGTTACACCATCTAAAACACCCATTTCGTGTGCTTCTTTGATTTGTGCAAGGTTTGCAGTATCAATAAAAAATTTCATTTTGTATGATGATTTTGTTGAAATAACAAAAATATATAGTTACCCGAGTTATAATATGGAGTACTCAGGTAACAAAAGGTCGAGTTAAAAAAAATGGGTAAGCTACTTTTATCGCACCGCTACAACCCTCTACCCTTGCTGCGTTCCCACCCTGGGGGAGTTCAAGAGGAGCTGGTCGTAAAAGACTTACCCACCGCAAATATAGCAAAGATTTCGTCACCGCAACATAAATTGCTGATTGTGTATTTAACACACTTATAATCAGCATGAATAATTATTAATATTGCTAAACTTAGCTAAAAAATCGATTGTGGAAGGGCAATACCTTATGTTGCTGCCAATGCTGTTCGTGCCCGAAAGTATCGCGTTTAAGTACAGTGAGGGCATCAATTTTAAAAACATCATTGTATTGTGCTTTGGCAAAGTATGGCCATAGCAACTCAAATTGTTTTGCCGTAATGTTACGCACAACGGTAATGTGCGGGTTTAAGCTTATTTTAAGGTTCATGTTTTGCAATAGCAGTTTAAACCATTTTTTAACAGCGTCGTTATAGTCAACATTGGCATAAATGGTCATGCTCTTGTCGCCATGCTTAAAAAAGCCAAAGCCTTTTATATGTAATACAATAGGTGGTATGGTACTTAGTTTTTGCGCTAAACGTTGCAGGGTAGGTTCAATAATAAAGGTTTTTTGCCGTTCGGCCTTACAAATGCTAATATGTGCTTTGGCGTGCATACTCTTAAATTGACCAATATGTTTGGCCGAAGCTTTTTTGTATCTCTCAATCTCATAAACCACCTCATCAGGCGGGGAGAGCAACATCATATAATCGGCGTAGTGCATGGTTTGATATAATGGTTTTAAAGCCACAATATTTGCTAATAATTTTAGTAATTGCAAATTATTTTTGATATTTGCACCATGTCCGGCAAGCGCCATATTGTACATATTGATCTTGATTCGTTCTTCGTTTCGGTTGAGCGTAAGTTCAATCCTGAACTTATCGGCAAAGCTGTCATCATCGGAGGCTCGGCTGATAGGGGTGTTGTGGCATCATGTAGTTACGAGGCGCGCAAGTACGGCGTACATTCAGCCATGCCTACCAGGCAGGCGCTTAAACTTTGTCCGCATGCTATTTTAATCAGCGGCAGTCACGGCCGGTATGGCGAGGCCTCACGCGAAGTAACCGAGATCATCCATAACGCGGTGCCGCTGTATCAAAAAACATCGGTTGATGAATTTTATATTGATTTGACCGGGATGGACAGGTTTCATGATCCCTACAAGATCGCCTCTGATCTTAGGCAAAAAGTGATGCGGGATACCGGGCTGCCCATCTCATTCGGTATGGCATCAAGCAAAACGGTTGCTAAAATGGCTACCAATAAAGCAAAGCCTAACGGACAATTATTGATACCCCACGGTAGCGAAATGGATTTTTTAGCTCCGCTGCCTATTAATAAGATACCCATGCTGGGCGAGAGTACCTGCAAAAAACTATACGAATACGGTATTGAAAAAATAGGCGATCTGCAAAAGGTGGAATTGCGTTTTTTGCAAACGGTTTTTGGCAAGTCGGGCCTGTATATATGGGAAAAGGCGCGAGGGATAGACCATAGCGAGATCGTACCACATTCAGACAGAAAATCAATTTCAAGCGAACATACTTTTCATCATGATGTTGCCGACGCGCGCACGCTGGAAACTATTTTGGTGAGCATGACGGAGGAACTATCCTATAAACTACGTAAAGAGAATAAACTGGCCTCGTGCCTTGCCATCAAAATAAGGTATGCTAATTTTGAAACCCATACTTTACAGGAAAAAATATCACTCACCGCTGCCGAACATATACTGATACCGGGTGTAAAAAATCTGCTTAAAAAAGCCTGGAACGGGCATAGGCCTGTACGATTAATAGGGGTTAAGCTCAGCAATCTGGCTACCGGCCGATACCAGATCAACCTGTTTGAAGATAACGAGGAACGTATCCGCCTTTACCAGGCTATGGATAACATTAACTTTAAGTTTGGCGATAAAACCGTATGCCGTGCCGCCGGTATGGAGATAGGAACGAGAAACTTTAACCCGTTTTTAAAAGGATAAAACAAACAGGGTTGCAATTAGCAACCCTATTTGTTTGGTGTAAATAGTATTTATTACTTAATTACTTCAACCCACTGGCCTTTAATCAGGGCGTTGATGGAGTTGTTATACATTGCTTCGCAATAGGTTGCCGGCAAATAATACCTGCCCGCATAAGCCGCGTTAAGCATTACATAATAAGTAACTTCCTGTCTTTCGCCCAAGCCAAAGTAGGTGTTCACCCTGTCGTCGCGAATGTCGCGGTAATCAGATGGGGACGATTTAAAGGCTTCATCATTATTCAGCATCCGGCTGTTCAGTATCTCCCATCCGGAAGGGAAGATCTGCGTTAATGCCATATTATCATAACGGCCCTGCTTACCCGGGTTACGTAATGTTACCTGGGCTACAAAGTCGGTACCTTGTTTAAGTTTTGCAACATCAACCGGTTTGCCGCCCAATGTAAAGTAGGCTATGCTCATACCCAAAACATCCGGATTTACATTAGTGGCAATATTATCTGCCGATGATGGCTGCCCCTTTTGGATCAGGCGCACATACAATTTGTTAGTGCCGTTATTTTTAACAAACACCTTACCGCCATTTGGGGCGGCATCTGCCTGCCATATGTACGAGTTGGCATTAACCGAACCTTTAGCACCCGCCTGGTAGGCAAATGCCATTTTGCCGCCGTTTTTGTTCACGCCGCAATACTGCGCTATCGCGATGAGTGAGTAGGCGGTGGTTTGGGTGCTGTACCAGTAATCGTGCGATAAATGAGCGGCCACAGTACGCATTAAGGCTGATGCCCTTTGCTGTTGGCCTAACAAGGTCAATGTTTCCAGTATCATGGCCTGGTCGCGCAGGTCTGACCCATAGGTGCCAAACATGCTATTGTATGGCTTGATCTCTGTAGGTAAGCCTTTTATCAGGTTAAGCGCTACCTCGGTTTGCCCGGCCAGTTTGTAGGCTGCTGCCAAACGCCATTTAGCTTCAATGCTGATGTACTGGAATTCGCGCAGCCGGTTCATTGCCCCAAGTTCCGGCGAGCGGGCGAGCGCCAGCAGATATAAACGATAAGCTTGTATCAGATCGGCACCATAAAAACTGCGAGTATCCGGAGCCCAGCCAAGTGCTTTTTGTTTTTGGAATTTTTTCCATTGTTCAATAAACCCAACAGGTAACTGATAGCCTTTGGCTTGAGCAGCCAGCATAAAATGACCGGCGTAGTTGGTTCCCCAATCGTCAGCTTCGCCATAACCGGGCCAGTAGCTTAACCCGCCGTTGTTAACCCTGAAGCCGTTAAGCCGGTTAATGGCAGCCTTGATATTACGCTCGGCCTCAGCTTTCTGGCGGTCTGTCAAATCCTGAAGCTGCTCCAGGTAAAGTTGCGGGAAAGCTGCCGATGTAGTTTGCTCCACGCAACCATGCGGGTACTGTATCAGGTAGCTTAAGCGTTTTGATAGGTTAAGTGCCGGTATGGCCGAAACCTCCAACGTTGCCTTGTTCGTGCCGATCATACCCAGCGCAGCATACAGTGTACCCCATGTTTTACCCGGAGCCAGTTCGGCTTCCAGTATTTTAGTAACCGGAGGATTAGGATTACGTACGTTCAGCTCAACATCATAAGCCGCGGTTTCGCTGCCGCTTTTAGCAATTATCCTGACTTTGCCTACGCCAACAAAATCTTTAACGTTTAAATTGAAGGTTACCAGTTGGTCGCCTGTTTTAGTAAACGTGAGCGATTTGCTGTTGTTACCACCAAGATTGCTGAACGCGTTTGATTGTACCTGAACATTCACGTTCTTGATATTCTTTTCGAGCGCGAAAACGGTTACCGGCAGTTGTATCTGTTCCTGCGGAGCAAGTACACGGGGTAGGGTAGCTAAAATCATTAATGGTTTTTTAACCGCCACTGCTTTCTCGGCAAAACCGTAACCACCCGTATGGCCTGCAATAACCATTGCACGTACTGAGCCAATGTATTGCGGTAGAGTAAAGCGCTGGGTTTGTTTTTCGCCTGCATTTAAGTGGAATGGCCCCAGGAATTTTACCACAGGCTTAAAGCGGTTAACCGACACATTCTTATTTTGCGAGGCGGTACCGTCGCCACCTATGCTGAGTATACGTTCTAACCCGCCGCCAAACGCACCGATAACGTAATCAAACAGGTCCCAGGTTTTAACGCCTAACGCTTCCTTAGCATAAAATGTGCTATGCGGATCAGGCGTTTTAAAGCCGGTTATATCCAGCAGGCCTTCATCAACAATAGCAACGGTATAGGTCATTTCCTTGCCCGATGCTTCGGAAACGGTAATAGCCGACTGTGTTTCCGGTCGTATCTTATCAGGCATGCTGATCACCGGTTTCAGTATCGTTTCCGGGTTTTCAACCTGCAGGCCTATAGTACCGTACATGCGTATCGGTAAATCATTAATGGTTTGCGCGTGGCGCTGTAGCAAGGTCACGTTTACAAAAACGTTAGGTGCCATGCTTTCATCAACCTTAAAGCTGTAACGGGTTTGGCCTTTTTTGGTATCTATCCATTCGGTTTTAAGCACCTTGCTGCCATTTTCAAAGCTGATCAATGCGCGGCCATCACTACTGGTTGGAATGGTTAGCGTAGCATCCTCACCAACTTTGTAGCTTTTCTTGTCAGAGGTAAATGAAAGCATCGCCGCTTCGGTAGGGTTATCCTGCTGTAACCTTTCTGACCAGTTTGGCCAGTCAACATAAATGATCTTACCGGTTGAGTGCCCCGTTTGTGGGTCTTTTACTTTGATGAGGTACCGGCCCCAATCGGCCTGTGCTATACGCATTCCCCATTTACCGCGACCGTTGGTCAGGTTAACAGTTTCGGTTTTTATCAGTTTATTATACCTGTCTTGCGTAAAGTTGCTTAGCTCGTCGCCGGTTTCATCCCACCACCAGCGCCATTGAATTTTATACAGTTCAACCTCAACCGAACGACTGCCGGGTAATAGTTTGCCTTTGGTATCCACATCGGCAATATCTATCACATGATCTTTACCAGTAACCAACATACCCGAAAGTTCACTGCCTTTTGGTGTTTTTATACCTACGTAAGCAGGGTAAACATTATAGGGTAAAGCAACCTGATTTATGCTGAAATTACCTCCCGGTTCAAAAACCTTTACCACAAAATTAGCACGTAAACGGCCTGGCGCCTGGCGTTCAACATTAATATCGGCACTTACAGGGGCCGTGCCATTGCCATTAAGGCGTGCATCAAATACGGTTTGGGTTTGTGTGTTAAAGGCAAGGGTAGGGTCATCAAATACATAGTCATCAAAACCTTTAAAGGTGGTTGTTTGTGCCGATAAGAAGGCATCCACCTTAGCTTTTAAGTTTTGAGCCGCGCCGCCAAACAGCCATTGTGCTGAGAGTGCGCCGTTTTGGCCTGCACCTTTGGTAAGTTCATCAGCCCCGCCGAATGACAAGTTGAGCTTTAGCCTGTTAGGCATAATGGTTTCAACCTTAATATTTTTCTCAAACACTGCGCCGCCTACCTTAACCCTGGCCAGCCAGTTACCTGTTGGTGATGAAGTTTCGGTAGCGGTATGAAAGCTGTAAAAACCATCAACAGATTTATTTTGGGTGATACGTTTATATACCTGCCCCTGCGGATTGTAAAGCTCAAACTCAACAGGGTGATCAGCAGGGAGGGTTTTAAGTTTATCCTCTAAAATAAAGGTGAGGTAAATATCATCGCCCGGGCGCCACACGCCACGTTCGCCATAAATAAAGCCTTTTAAGCCTTTTTGTACCTGTTCGCCGCTTACATCAAAACGGGTTAATGGTAGCGAACTGCCATCATCTAATTTAAGGTAGCCCCGTTCGTTATTGTATTTGGCCATCAGCAGGTAAGGCTTGCGCTTCAGGTCAAATTTAGCCAGGCCATCACCGTCTGATGTGGTTTTGAAGATAACCTGCTTTTGATAATCAAGCAACTGAAGCTCAACACTACCCATAGGTTGTGCGGTAAGCAAATTGGTAACGGCAACCACCATGCTGTTATCGCTGCCACGCTTGGCTATTAAACCAATGTTTGATGCCATAATGTTGCGCGTGGCCCAGCGCTGTTTGCTGAAGTAGGAGTTGGTACAAGGGTCGTTACGCTCATCCCAACGGTAATCATCAGGGTAATAATTATCATAACGCTGCCAAAATTCATCGTCTTCATCATTTACCTTGCCGGTATTATTGCCGCCATATTCGTAATCATCATAACCCTCATCTTCATCACTAACTTTTGCAGCCGAACCTGCGCGGCAATTAAATAGCGAATACTCCTTGCGGAAACCGATCACTACGCGGTATATAGCACCCGGTTCGGTACGTAGTAACTGGTCAATATCCAGCATAAAACGGTTCTTTTTACCCAGGTTAAGAGCTTTGTCATCATCCAGGCGAATGGTTTTTTGTACAACCGGTTTACCTACCTGGCGAAGTTCGGTACCGCCATCAAATCCATTGTTTTGGAAGTACTGCGGTACGTTGTTTTCGTATACCTTAATGATGGTTACATCCACCGCTTTCAGGTTTACGGCCTCAAAAGGCATCATCAGGTGACCAGAATCCGGCAGGATAACGCCTTTGCCCGGTATGGTAACAGCAGGCAAACGATTTTCAAAAAATACGTTTGCAGTATAAGGCTTAGTAAGCTTTTTGTTTGAAATATTTTCGATGCCGGGATTTACCGTAACCGTATAATTGCCTTCCAATCTCTCGGGTGCGTAAACCTTAACCACGCTGCCGTCAATGGTGTACGCGGCATCGCCAATGTTATTAATGCTGATCAATCCGTTCAATTCCTGCCCGACCATGATAGCATCTGAGAATTGCACTTCGGTATACTCATCGTTATTTTGTACTGCACGAACTGCCAGCACCCTGAAATCGCCAATGGCGGGTACCACGAAAGCCTGGCTGCCTTGCTTCTCAACGTTAAGGCTGCCGCCATTCCAGTCAACAGTTAGGGGAGTGGCCTTGTCCTTAGCACGGGCAAGGTTATTTACCGTAAACGTGTGCGATTTTGTGGCCGCGTTATGCTGCCAGGTTATTTTGGCTGAAGATGAATAGTTTACAGCTAAAATCTTTTCTATCGCTTTCGGGTCTTCGGTATCGGCTGTTTGTATACAGCCGCCAAGTTTCATTTTATCTATAGATGTATTGGTGGCCGTACGTAAGCCTGCGAAGGTTACGGTAAAATCGGGTTTTATGATCTGGAAATCAAAGCTGAAATTCTGATACTCTTTAGGTACCTCAATAACCTTGCTCAGGCTAAAGTCAGCCGAATAATTTTGCCCGGGTTCAAGTTTCTCTGATGGTGTGAATTCAATGGTGCGGGCATCAACCCAGCGGGCCTTGCCTTTTATTGACGGCGAAAATTCAAACAGATCATCGCTAAGATCACCATTTTGCTGATGCGATACCTGTACCTCGCCAGAAAGTTTTATGCGTATAACGCCTTGTTTGGAGATAATACCGGTGGTGTAAGCCTCAATATACTTGCTAAAAACCGGATCGACAGGCGGGCGTTTAGGCTTGGTAATAAAAAAATAACTTACTATAAAGATCAATATCAGGGCTATCCCTATAGTGACTAATCTTTTGCGATGGTTAAAAAGATTGCTCTCACTCTGCATAAAAAAGGTTTAAATATTTTGAGTAAATATAAACCTCTTATCATATTAAGCAAATAACCCCGGGTTTATTTTATCATTACGCCTGGTTTATTTATTACGGGCAGTTTTATCAGGTTCATATCCACAATGCTTTCGGGCAAAAAGATGAATTTTTTATCGAATATGTTTTTGCCGATGTAGTAGCTCAGCCAGTATTCGTTACTCAGGCCAAAAGTTTCCTCGTCAATCGGTTCTATCAAAGCGAACGAGTTGGGCTGTACATTTGGGATCATGTGGCGCAGGGTGGAGGTTTTTACCTGCTCGCCATTTTTTTCACCATAGCCTTTGGCCGTGATCAGCACATTCTCTATAGCTTCGTTTTTAAGGTTAATGAGGTATACATACCAGGTTTTCCCCTCAACGTTCTCTCCCTCTAAAGCCACCGCGATGGCAATATCCTGAACCGTATTATCCGGAAGATCCTTAATCATTGTACAGTATTATAATTTAACCTTAAATAACACGCTGTAACATGCAGGTTATTATTTCTTTTTAGCGAATTTTTTAGCGCCTTTTTTGGGTTCTTTACCAGCTTCTCCTGCTAAGGCCTTCACATCTTCAAACGTAATAGTGTTCGGATCTTTATCCTTTGGTATCTTAATGTTTTGCTTGCCGTATTCAATATATGGCCCCCAACGACCATTCAATATCTTGGCATCCGGATCTTCATCAAAAACCTTGATCAGCTTTTCGGCATCCTTTTTACGTTTTTCGTTGATGATCTCAATGGCTTGTTCTTCGCTTACATCCAACGGATCTAAGCCCTTAGGCAGCGAATAGAACGCACTGTTGTGGCGAATGTACGGTCCAAATTTACCGATGGCTACCGTCATGTCCTTATCTTCAAAAAAGCCTACCTTTTTAGGCAGCTTAAATAGTTCAAGCGCTTCTTCAAGCGAGATCGTTTCTATGCTCTGGCCGGTACGCAGGCTGGCATACAATGGTTTGTTTTCCGCGTCATCATTATCACCAACCTGTACAAACGGGCCATAGCGACCAATGCGTACAGATATTTTCTTTCCATTTTCGGGATGTACACCTAATTCACGTTCGCCGCGGGCTTTGTCTGCCGTTTCGATGGTGTTCTCTACATCTTTATGGAAAGGGCCATAGAACTTGCGGATCATGTCCGTCCATTCTTTTAAACCCTGGGCTATTTCGTCAAATTGTTTTTCAACGCTTGCGGTAAAGTTAAAGTCGACAATGCCGTTAAAGTATTGCACTAAAAAGTCGTTCACAACAGCGCCAATATCAGTAGGGAAGAGCTTGCCTCGTTCGGCACCGGTATTTTCTGATTTTTCCTGCTTTGATATTGAACCGTCCTTTAATGCAAGCACACGGAAATTGCGTTGTTTGCCATCACGATCTTCCTTAACCACGTAACCACGGTTTTGTATGGTTGATATGGTTGGGGCGTAGGTTGACGGGCGGCCGATACCCAACTCCTCTAACTTTTTAACTAAACTTGCCTCAGTATAACGTGCCGGCGGACGAGAGAACCTTTCGGTAGCTGTAAGCTCCTGCAGATCTAACTGCTGGCCTTTTTGTAATGGCGGCAGCATGGCGTTATCACCTTCCTGGTTATTGTCATCTTCATCGTCATTACTCTCAAGGTAAACCTTTAAAAATCCGTCGAATTTCATTACCTCGCCATTGGCAACTAAATCCTCATTACGTGTTGATATTCCGATTTTTGCCGTGGTTTTCTCAAACTGAGCTTCACTCATTTGCGAGGCTATGGCACGTTTCCAGATCAATTCATACAAGCGCTTTTCAGCGTTATCGCCATCAATGGTATGCTTGTCAAAATATGTTGGGCGGATGGCCTCGTGAGCCTCCTGTGCGCTGGCGCTTTTGGTTTTATATTTTCGTTGCTGATGATAGTTTTCACCGTAGGCGCTGCGTATTTCCTGCGCGGCGGCATTCAAGGCCAGGTCAGACAGGTTGACCGAATCCGTACGCATATAGGTAATATTACCCGATTCGTACAGGCGCTGTGCCAACGACATGGTACGCGATACCGAGTAACCCAGCTTACGGCTTGCTTCCTGCTGTAATGTTGAAGTAGTAAAAGGTGCGGCAGGCGAACGTTTTGCCGGTTTGGTTTCCAGCGAATCAACTGTAAAAACAGCACCTATGCAATCCTGTAAAAACTTCTCGGCATCTTCCTGCTGAGCAAAACGATGCGGCAGTTCAGCCTTAAAGGCATTTTTACCCTTGCCAAATATGGCCACTATTTTAAAGGCAGCCTCGGTTTGGAATTTATTGATCTCGCGCTCGCGTTCAACTATAAGCCTTACAGCAACAGACTGTACACGACCTGCGGATAATGATGGTTTTACCTTTTTCCACAAAACAGGGGAGAGCTCAAAACCTACCAGCCTGTCTAACACACGGCGTGCCTGTTGGGCATTCACCAGGTTGTAATCTATCTTGCGTGGATTATCTATCGCTTTCAGGATAGCCGGTTTGGTTATCTCGTGAAATACGATACGGCGGGTTTTATCTTCTTTTAAATTAAGCGTATCAAACAAGTGCCATGATATGGCTTCTCCCTCGCGGTCCTCATCGGATGCCAGCCAAACCGTTTCGGCCTCCTTAGCTAATTTCTTTAATTCGCTAACTACCTGTTTTTTATCCGCGGGTACCTCATACCGTTGTTGAAAGTTATTGGCTATATCAATAGCATCCTCAGATTTCACCAGATCGCGGATGTGCCCGTAGCTCGATTTAACGGTGAAGTCTTTTCCGAGGTATCCCTCGATGGTTTTTGCCTTCGCGGGAGATTCTACTATAAGTAAGTTTTTAGCCATTAACAGTTTAAATTTTCTGCAAATAAAATATAAAGAACGCTAAACACAAATTTGTTTTAGTTTTAATTGGGTTAAGTTTTTAGCGGCAGGGTTGTTAAATGAAGTTTAAAACACTTTATACGTACGTGTAACCGCCTATTAAACCATGTACTTACCTATTTGGTTTAACCTATAAAATCAGCACGAAAAAAAGCAGGATTTTTTTTTATATCAGGAACCCTCCGCCCAGCAGGTCATTGCCTTCATAAAATACGGCCGACTGCCCCGGCGCAATGCCTGAAACCGCGTGATGGAAGTCAACCTTCATGTGTTCGCCCATTTGTACAATATGGCTATCCATACCGGCATCCTTGTAACGTATCTTGGTGATCGCTTCAATGGGCTCGGTAATTGTTTCGTACTTTATCAGGTTAAGGTTTTTAACCCAGGCTTCCTTACGTTCAAGCTCATCGGCAGTGCCAAGCACTACGGTATTGGTTTCGGGGCGTATAGCGGTAACAAACATGGGTTTACCCAGGGCAATACCCAAACCTTTACGCTGGCCAATGGTATAAAACGGGTATCCTTCGTGCTTGCCCACAACGGTGCCGTCAGTAAGTACATAGTTGCCTTTGCCTATCTTTTCGTCAAGATCTTCAACCTTGTGGCGCAAAAAGGCGCGGTAATCATTATCAGGTACAAAGCATATCTCGTAGCTCTCGCTTTTACCGGCAAGTTCCATCTGTCCCATATCCAATGCCATTTGGCGTATTTCGGGTTTTGAAAAGCTGCCTAATGGAAATTTAGTACGCGCCAGGTTTTTTTGCGAAACACCCCATAAAACATATGATTGATCCTTATTGAGATCCTTACCACGCGAGATAACATATCGGCCATTATCATGCACGCGAATGTTGGCATAATGCCCTGTAGCTATAAATTCGCAATCCAGCTTATCGGCACGCTTTAACAATGCATCCCATTTAATATGGGTGTTGCATAATACACATGGGTTAGGTGTGCGGCCGGCCAGATATTCGTCAACAAAATTATCAATAACGTAATCACCAAATTCGTTACGTATATCTAATATATAATGAGGGAAGCCATAGCTTACGGCAAGGGCACGGGCATCATTAATGCTGTCCAAACTGCAACAACCGGTTTCCTTTGAGCTGCCACCGGCCGAGGCATAGTCCCATGTTTTCATGGTAAGGCCTATCACCTCGTAACCCTGCTCATGCAGCATTACTGCTGCTACAGAACTATCAACGCCGCCACTCATGGCCACTAATATCCTACCGTGCTTGCTCATATTAGCTGCAAAGGTAATCAATGTTTTACACTCACTTATAAATGCTATCTATTTTGACGGTTTGGTGATAAGTTTTGATGGTTAAATAATTGGGTATTTAGCATCAAGAAGTTTCTGGATGTGAAATTTTTTGAACTTTCATTTTAATTAATAGTGTTTATTTATCAATTTATTAAAGAGGTTACCTTGATAATCACTTTATCAGCATGATGGGGGTTGTAACACAAACAAAGTTTTGATATTTAGAAATTCATGGATGCCGAATAAATCCAATTCACGGCCGTAGCCTGACTGTTTTTATGGCGCCAAATGGCAATCTTGTATGGCACTTTACAAGCGCGTTTACAAGCACTAACCCGCCTCCGGTTTTGTTAATGCAATAAATTCGCCATGGGCGGCATCTTTAGTAATACACCGGCACCCAAACAAAAAGAGCTTGTGTTATCCAGCCTGATCTCGTCATTTTCATCCTTGGCTGGTATTATGGAGGCTACCGGGCCGAAAAGCTCTTCCTCAAAATCAATATGCCTTTTTTAACTATTGATAATACTGTAGGCGCGTAAAAGGCATGTTCACATTTTAATAACATTTCCTCCAAGCGGCGAATTATTATAAGTGGTATACTTCGCTACTTTTTAAGATTATATGGACTTACAGAATAAAAAATTCATCTCTGTGTTTTTGAGGTAAATCATACGATCAGGAAAGGTTTTCAAGAGCCATAAAACATGACTTAAAATATATGCAACGCCATTTATGTACTAAAACACGGTAAAATGTGTTTGTGATACACTTAAAATAGTAGTTAAATTCATCTATTCTGTGTTCCATTTGTTAATGTTGAAACATTTTTTTTGAATTTTTTTTATAAAAGATGCCTTTGGGTAATTAGGTTAAAATCAAGTTTATGATTTTGTTAAAAATTTAATAAAAATGAATGCTGCTATTGCAAATTTTGTAACAGAATATAGATTTGTAATACCCTAATTTATAAAGATATGAATGCTGTTAATTTAACATTTGAGCAAAAATTGCAAGGAATTATCGTTGCGGTTGTATGCTTGGCAGTGGCGGTGAATTATTTTCTATTGTAACTACCCCAAAAAATCTTTCAGCGGGATACTGGTGTGCAGTATCCCGCTTTTTATTTACAGCAAACTTTAATATCAGGAATTTCTGATCTGCCCATTACCTTTCACAAGCCATTTATAGCTGGTAAGTTCGTTTAGTGCCATAGGGCCACGGGCGTGCAGTTTTTGGGTACTTATGCCAATTTCGGCACCAAGGCCAAACTGGGCACCATCAGTAAAAGCGGTTGAAGCATTTACATATACCGCAGCGGCGTCAACCGCTATGGTAAAGCGGTTGGCATCTGCATCATCTTCGGTAATAATGGCCTCGCTGTGCTTTGAGCTGTATTTAGCTATGTGTGCCAAAGCTTCGCTTATATCCGTAACTGTTTTTATAGCCAGTTTATAATCCAAAAACTCAGCGCCAAAATGTTCTGTGGTTGCAGGCTGTAACAGTTCTTTCGGGTAATTGCCGTTAAGTATGGCGTAAGCCGGTTCATCAGCATATATAATTACTTGCTTATCTGCCAGGGGCTGTATAATGGCAGCCAGTGTATTTAATTGCGATGAGTGGATAAGGAGGCAGTCTAAAGCGTTGCATACGCTTACACGCCTTGTTTTGGCGTTGAATACAATGGCGGCGGCTTTGGCAACATCAGCAGAGGGCGCTATATAGGTATGCACTATTCCGGCACCGGTTTCAATTACCGGCACCTTGCTGTTATCGCGCACATAGTTTATAAGGCCCTGGCTTCCGCGGGGTATCAAAACATCAACCTTGCCTACAGCGTTTAGCAGCGCATGCGTAGCCTCACGGTCGGCAGGTAATAGGGTAGCGCAGTTAACATCAACATTGTTTTTTTCAAGTACCCGGTGTATAATGCTAATGATGCAGTGGTTGGAATGATCGGCATCGCTGCCACCTTTTAACACCGCAACATTGCCTGTTTTAAAACAAAGCGCAAAAACATCAAAAGTTACATTTGGCCTGGCCTCGTATACCACTCCTACAACACCAAGTGGCACGCTTATTTTTGAAATATGCAGGCCATTATCTAAATGCCGGTCATCCAATATGTTCCCCAACGGGCTTTTAAGTTTAGTTACCGCGATAATGTCATTGGCAATGCCCTGTATACGTTCGGCAGTAAGTTTTAGCCTGTCATATTTCGGATCGTCCTTGTCCATGCGGTCAAGGTCTTTTTTGTTTTCGGCGAGTATATAGTCTGTTTGTGCAACAGCGGCTGCTGCTACTCCGGTCAATATATCATTAATGGTATCATTTGATAGCAGCGCCATTTTGCGGCTTGCTGCCACGGCGTTATCAAAATAATGGTTAAAACTCATAAGGTGTGTTATTGCAAATAAAGATAATCATAATGCACCAGCGGCTTTTGGTTCTTTTGCCCCATTTTTTCGCGGGCTTTATCGGCGCTGTACTCGGCACGGCCTAAACCGATCAGGCTGCCATGGCTATCTATCAGTTTAATAATGTCGCCTTTTTTAAAATCAGTATTTATGGCGCTTATCCCAATTGGTAGCAGGCTTGTCGCCTTGTCTGATGTTAAAGCTTGTTTGGCTCCATCATTTAATTCAACTACCCCGGTAGCCGATGTTTCTGAATGCGCTATCCATTTTTTACGCCCCGAAGCATTTTTTTGAGGTATAAAACGGGTATGGGGCATATCGCCGCTTAAAATGTTAGTTAATATACCATCTCGTGTGCCGTTGGCAATATGCACGGTTATGCCTAACTGCGCTACCTTTTGCGCCATGTGTGTTTTGGTGATCATACCGCCACGCCCAAATTGCGATCTGCGCTGCGATACAAATGCCGACAGATCAACACCCTTGCCATTAACCTCATGTATAATTTTTGAGGTTTCCAGTTGTGGGTTACCGTTGTAAATGCCATCAACGTTGGTGAGTATTATAAGTGCCTGTGCATTTAGCATAGATGCTATTAGCCCGGCAAGTTCATCGTTATCGGTAAACATCAGTTCGGTTACTGATACCACATCGTTTTCGTTTACAATGGGTATCACCTGGTGTTGCAACAAAATTTCGAGGCAGTTTTTTATGTTGAGGTAATGCAGCCTGTCCCTGAAATCCTCTTTGGTAACCAATACCTGAGAGCAAAGTATGTCAACCTTTTCAAACAAATGGGCATAGGTATTAATAAGCTTTACCTGTCCAATTGAGGCAAGCAATTGCCGCGCTGCTACGGCATCACACCTGTCAGCAACGGTGATCAAGCTTCTACCTGATGCCACAGCGCCCGATGATACCAGGATCACCTCAATGCCGCTTTTTTTTACTTCAGCTATCTGCTGCACCAAGTGTGCTATACGCTCGTTATTGGGTAGTCCATCAGCTTTCGTGATAACGTTTGAGCCTATTTTTATAATAATTCTTTTATATTTTGTCGACATTGATGCCTTTTTACAGCAAATTAAATCATTTTATATCATTCATGCCTATCATTGTAGTTGAAAATGGCAATATTTAAAATAAATCATCATTTTTAAATGCATTAAGATGATAAAGAATAATAATTGAATTAAATTGTATTTATTATTCGGATTTTTGGTGATCTGAATAAGTTTGCAAAAATTTGATGTTGCGTTCAAGTCCGCTGAATTTAGCACGCTTTACTGCCGATTTTTGGAATACTTTTTTGAATGTTTCTTCCGTCAGTTCGGTCCAGTCGGCCGTGGTAAGGCCCAAAAGGTCGGGGTGTGGGTTAAAAGATGGTTCGTTATGTATAACAGAAAATTTATTCCAGGGGCAAACATCCTGGCAAACGTCGCAGCCAAACATCCAACCCTCCATTTTATCTTTAAACGCTGATGGTATCTCGTTTTTGAGTTCAATAGTTAGGTACGATATGCAACGGCTGCCATCAACCACATAAGGGCCAACAATAGCATCAGTAGGGCACGCATCAATGCAGCGGGTACAGGTTCCGCAGTGGTCGGCAGTGGGTTCAATATCATATTCCAGGTCCAGGTCAATGATCAGTTCGGCCAAAAAATAAAACGAGCCTGCCTTTTTATTGATCAGGTTACTGTTTTTACCTATCCAACCCAGGCCTGCTTTTTTAGCCCAGGCCTTATCAAGCACCGGTGCCGAATCAACAAACGCACGTCCGCCAACATCCCCAATATTTTCCTGTATAAACTGCAGCAATTGTTTTAGTTTATCTTTTATAACATGATGATAATCGGCACCGTAGGCGTACTTTGATATTTTAGGAGCGTCAGGTTCTGCCTGTTTTTGATCGGTATAATAATTTAATGCTAATGATATTACCGAGCGGGCACCTTCAACCAGCAGCCTTGGATCAAGCCTTTTGTCAAAGTGGTTTTCCATGTACTGCATTTCGCCGTGCATGTTTTTGTTGAGCCAGCTTTCAAGTCGGGGGGCTTCGTCTTCTAAAAAATCGGCCCTGGCTATACCGCAAAATAAAAAACCGAGCCTTTGTGCCTCGTCCTTTATTAATTTACTGTATAATACTTTATTATTTAAGGCCATTAATCAATTACACCACTTTGATAAGCACAAAATTAGGTAAAACTCATAAATGCTGAGTTAATATAATTTTATAATCAAATACACTTTTAACGTTACTTGACAGGATATTTTTATATTTAGCTGACAATTGTGTGATATTAGATATGCTTATACGGAAAAGGTACTACTTTCTTGCACTGTTTTTCTGTTTGGCATTAACCCGTGCATCAGCAGGTATTATTGATACTGCTTATGTAACACGCTTACTGAAAGGGGAAGAGCGACAAGCTAACGATGGCGATCTGGCACGTTACTTAAATAATTACTTTATTGCCGCGCCGTTAAATGATGTTGCTACAGCCCGTACTTACATTGGCCCGATATTAAAAAAATACAGAAAAAGGGAAGGCCCGGCATTTGAATATTTTATAAGCGGAATAATTCAAAAAAGACTGCTGCATTATGACAAGGCTAAAAAAAGCTTTGATAACGCTATTGTAATAGCCGAAAAAACGGGCAACCATTACCTGCTATTTTCATTACATAGTAACCAGGCTTTTATTTGGGCATCGCAAGGTAACAGTGCCGAGGCAATGGATAATTACCGTTTAGCACAAAAGGAGGCTACGGCACTTAATGATATAAACCGGCACATTTTGCTGGCTATCAATATCTCTGACCTGTATTATAAGAATAATCTTTTTAAGCAATCGCTGCAATACCTGGATCAGGCGGAAGCCATGAATAATGCCGCCAAATCAAAAAAATTCCACCACGAAAATTTTATCTATCTTAATAAGGCCGAAATATATTTCAGGTTGAACAACCTGGATTCGTTAAAAAAATATCATCGTTTGTTATTTAGTCCCGATAGGGCTTCAACCGGTATCTACGAGTTCAGGAAAAGGGTTTCCTATCTTTTAACCATAGCCGGAGGCAGTTATATAAAAGCTATTGATGAAATAAATACCCTTAAAACTGATAAAAAATACCCTTTTTGGAATGAAGATCTGATATACCTGGCTGATGCATACTACAAGGCGGATATGAATGATTCGGCAAAAGTTACCATCAACAGTATTTTAGGGTCCATTGGCAAAAACGACAATCCATTTTTAAAATATCATTTGCATGAGATACTCGGGCAAATAGATATGAAGAATGCAGATACCATTAGTGCTGCTAAAAACTTTGCAATAGCATTAGCCGAATTCCAAACGCATACCGACCGTATGGTGCAGGTAGCTAATATATCTTCGCAAATGAAGATTGACCAGATAGCTGAAGACTTTATCAGAAAAGAGGAACAATATAAACGGCAACGGTTGATGTTGATATTCGCGGTTGTTGTATTTGCGCTTTTGGTAGGTATCATCATTATGTTTTACCGTAACATTAAGCAAAAGCATTACTACGAGCAGCTTTTGTATAAAGCAAAACACCACGAACTGGCATTTATTAACTCGCACGAGGTGCGCCGGCACTTGTCAAATATATTAGGATTGGTGGGTTTGTTGCAGGATAAAGGTCTTACGAAAGCAGAAGCCGATCAAATAACAGGCAATCTTGATCACTCCGCTCAAAGCCTTGACAGCGCCATCAAAAATATCTCCGAAAAATTAGACAATTGACCTTTACAGGCTACGAAATAGGTTTTCTATAAGTTTTAACTTGCTTAGCGAGGGCTATGGTATGGCCTTTGCTTAATGGTTAATAAATTTATGAAGATCCATTTTATTAGCAAAAGCATATGTTACGACAGATAGAGGAACTGCCTGCTCATGTGCTTGGTGTACATGCGGTTGGAAAGATAACCAATAAGGATATTAAATCTGTGCTTGAACCTGCTGTAAGCCATTTATTTAAAGCATATGGCGAATTAAATTATATACTTGTTGCCGAGAGCAGTATCTGGGATTTTACAACCGGGGCCATGTTTGCCTATTTTTTTCTGATCTTGAAATATTACTCTAAATGGAACAAGGTAGCCGTGGTTGCTGATGACAGGGGTATTAACAGCTTTACAACAGTTTTCCGGTTTTTGATACCGGGCGTTTCAAAGCGGTTCGGTTTTAGTGATATGGATAAGGCTATACAATGGATAGCAAAACGCGATACTAAATTAAATACCTATGACAACTGAAAACAACGATCAAAACACTGACCCGAAAGAAGCTAACCCAGGGGAGAATACCGGTGGTAATGAACTGGCTAAAGGCAATCAGCCAAATGAGCAGAAAAAGCTGGATGATGAGCGCGTACATACCGTAACCCCTGATAATGATAGTGGCGACCCGGGGCCACCCATTGAAGAAAGGGATACACAAAAGCACGACGAATGATAATAAATTGAACAAACAAGCCCGCTGTTTTTGGCGGGCTTGTTTGTTTTAAAAGCTGTTTTTAATACTGTTGTGCAATGTTTTTGGACTCCAGTAACCACTGCCTAATATGCGGCGAACGGTATATAAAGGGTCTTGCTGATCGCGTTTTTCGGCTAACTGGAAAGCCAGCTTAAAGCCACGGCTTTTTAATTCAGGAAGGCCATCAATATTCCATAAGCCGAAAGGATAGGCAAAATATTCTATTTTTTTGCCGGTGATATCCTCAAGGCGTTTTGTTGGCTTATCTAACTGGATCAGCCAATCTTCGCCTTTAAGTTTTTTAAAGTTATGATGATCCCAGGTATGGCTGCCTATGATGTTTCCCTCGTCAGATAATTCTTTAATCTGCTGGCTATTCATATAATTAGGCCTGCCTATTGATACCGTCATGATAAAGTATACAGCCTTGTAGCCATACTTTTTCAGCTCCGGTGCAGCAATGGTATACTGATCGAGGTCGGTATCATCAAAAGTAAGCATTACCGGTTTTGAGGGTAGCGCTTTACCGTAAACCAGGTAATCATACAACTGATCGGGCAAAATAGTATGGTAGCCACTATCAGCCAGCATTTTTATATGGGCTTTGAAATTATCAGGTTCAACAATGTAATCCTTAGCGCTTTTTGAGTCGCGCGGGCGCCAGTTGCGTATCTGGTGATAGCAGATAACAGGCACCTGGGGCCTTGATAGTATGGTAGTGGCATCAGCAGCCTTAGTGTGTACAGTTTTAATAGCAGTATCACTATCCACAGCGGCCTTGGCCGAACTATCTGTAGGTAAATTACTGTTTGATACAGATTGGCAGGATGTAAGAGCCGCGCCCACAAAGCAGGCAACGGCTAAAAAATGCTTTAGCATAAATTAAAACGACGTTTTTTTTGAAGGCGCTAAATTAAAATAATTCAATCGCATAAAACGGGCGGTATAAAAATAAAATCGGGGTTATAATACAATGCGTTTACCCTGCTTTATGGAGCGCTTGGCAGCATCCAGTATTTGCATAACTATCATATTATATTCAAGCGATGCCTGGTCGTTCTTTTCATCTATCTTGCCATTAATTACGGCTGACAGATACAATAAAGGATTATTGAAGGGAGCTTTCAACGCCTGCGCTTTATGTGTATTGCTGCTGTTCTCTTTAAGGCGTACCTGTAAATTGGTGCCATCAAAGGCATGTACGTAGCCGGTGCTGCCAAATACTTCCATATCCTTAATATTAAAAGGCCAGTTCCACGAGGCCTCTATTTGCCCTACAGCGCCGGGGTATTCAACCAGTATGGTGGCATCGTCCTCAACCTTTGGGTACACCTGTGGTTTGTAATGGCGGGCTATTGCGGTAACGGCTGTGGGTTTTTGCCCTTTCATTAGCCATGTCATCAGGTCGGCACCATAACAACCAAAGTCATTAAGCGCACCGGCTCCGTTAAGTACAGGGTCGGTAAGCCAGCTTAAAAACTCTTCGCTGCAACCAATTTCCCGCGGGCCACGGTGCCCGTCATGCACTACCATTTTACGTACCGTGCCCAGGCTGTCATTGGTTACCAGGTCATAAACCTCTTTGAACGAGTCATACCAGGTGGTTTCGTAATTAGTAAGCACCTTTATTTTGTACTGATTGGCAAGTGTTTGTATTCGCTGTGCCTGCTGTAATGTTGCTGCCAAAGGTTTTTCAACCATAACGGGTATATGCAGCGGGGCGCAGGTTTCAACCACATCAACATGCCGGGCAACGGCATTATAACCTAAAACCGCATCAGGTTTTTGGCGCTGCAAAGCTGTTTTCAGGTCACTGTAAAATATGTTTTCAGGCAGTTTATAGAGTTTGCTGTATTTATCCCACAGTTTTTTATCAGGTTCGGCAATGCCTATAATATCAACCTCACCTTTGCGCTGCTGGTTCATAATGTTGTGCACATGGTCATGCGATAAGCCGGCTATAACAACCTTCAATTTACGTTGTGCTGATGCCATGGTGCAGGCGCTTAGTACCAAAATGGCAGCGCATATTATGTTTTTCATTCTCATAGGATAGATTGGTGTATAGCTAATTTAAAACAGGGAAGGAGTGCCGCCCGGTTTAATTTTACCTAAATGTTTATAAGCTGCTTCGGTAACTTCACGGCCGCGGGTAGTGCGCATTAAAAAGCCCTCCTGTATCAAAAAGGGTTCATACACCTCCTCAATCGTACCCTCATCTTCGCCTACAGCGGTGGCTATCGTTTTTACCCCGACAGGGCCGCCTTTAAACTTGTCAATAATGGTTGCAAGTATCTTATTGTCCATCTCATCGAGGCCGTGCTCATCAACGTTCAGGGCGTTCAGGGCATAGCGGGCAATATCGGTATCAATATTACCATTGCCTTTTATCTGGGCAAAATCACGTGTGCGGCGCAGCAGTGCATTGGCAATACGCGGGGTACCGCGGCTGCGGCGGGCTATCTCATAAGCGCCCTCATCACTAATATCTGTTTTTAATATAGATGATGAACGCATCAGTATAGTGGTAAGCAATTTCGCGTCGTAATACTCGAGCCTTGAGTTAATGCCAAACCTCGCCCTTAAAGGCGCGGTAAGCAAACCTGAGCGTGTAGTAGCGCCCACCAGTGTAAAGGGGTTAAGTGATATTTGTACCGACCGCGCGTTAGGGCCGCTCTCCAGCATAATATCTATCTTAAAATCTTCCATGGCCGAGTACAAGTACTCCTCAACCAGCGGGCTAAGGCGATGTATCTCATCAATAAATAAAATGTCGCCGGTTTCAAGGTTGGTAAGTAAACCAGCCAAATCGCCGGGTTTATCAAGTACCGGGCCCGATGTTATTTTTATACCCACGCCCATTTCATTAGCAATGATGTGCGAAAGGGTGGTTTTACCCAAACCCGGAGGGCCATGCAGCAGCACATGGTCAAGCGCTTCGCCACGCTGGCGCGCCGCCTGTACAAAAACTTTTAAGTTGGCTAATATTTTATGCTGGCCCGTAAAATCTTCAAATGCCTGGGGGCGTAATACTTTTTCAATATCACGTTCAACAGGGCTTAAGCGTTCACTCGCCGGATCAAGGTGCTCATTCATTGCCAACGAAATTAGTAATTTTTTCAGGTTTTACATACAGTAGTATATAGCTCATTGCTTATAATTCCAGATAATTTAAACCGCCGCCGCTATTATTTTGTTATTATTTATGGTTGTTAAATATGTTGCAACCTGTTAATATACAAACCGTAAACAGGGCTAAACCTGCTTACTAAACTTTATATTATGCAAGCTGATATGCTACCGGTACCTGTAAATGAGATGGAAAGGGTTATTGAACTTTCTGATTATGACCTTGACTACAGCAGCCTGCAGGACCAATTTAAGGATCTTACCACCCTTGCCGCGAAAATAGCCGGTACTGATGTTTCCCTGGTAAATCTTATCGACTCGTATACCTCATGGACAATAGCCCGGCATGGCCTGCCTGTTGAACAACTGCCGCGTGAAGAAACGGTTTGCCAGTATACCATAGCCGGTGCTGATAATTTTGAGGTGAGCGATCTTACCGCTGATGAACGATTTAAAGATAAATCGTACGTAAGCGGAGCGCCGAACCTGAAATATTATTTCGGCGTGCCTTTACGTACGGCAAGCGGTAATAACTTAGGCGCGCTTTGTTTGATGGACGCGCAAACCAAACAGCTAAGCCCCGAAAAAATAGAGATGCTGAAAATTATTGCAGGCGAAATAGTTAACCGTTTACAGGTTTATAAAACCCTGCAGGAACTTAAACGTAATGCATCCGAGGCGATTGAAAGCAAAAAGCGGGTAGCGCATGATATACGTGGCCCGGTAGGGGGCATCATCGGGTTGGCCAGGGTAATAAGCGAGCAGGGTGATGAAAACAGCATGGAAGAGGTGCTTGAATTTATAAACCTGATATATAAGAGCGGTAACTCCATACTTGAACTGGCTGATGAGATTTTAAGTACCGATATATCTAAAAGCGCTATTGCTGCTGTTGGCGTTAATGAGTTCAATCAGCTTATGCTGAAGGACAGACTTGAAAAACTATATGCGCCGCAAGCTTTAAATAAAGGTATACATTTAACCATTACCACTAATGCAGGTACCGAGGCGGTGCCCTTTTCGCGCAATAAGCTGATGCAGATCATGGGTAATATCATATCTAACTCCATTAAGTTTACACCAAGAGGGGGCGGGGTTTCGGTAAGTATCGATCTTCAGTTGGGCGGCAGTTTAAATACATTGATATTTACCGTTGCCGATAATGGCATAGGCATGTTGCCCGCACAGGTAGCATCTATTTTAATGGGCGAGGGCAAATCAACCAAAGGCACTGTTGGTGAACAGGGGTATGGTTTTGGGTTATCGCTTGTTAAGCATTTGATAGATAGCCTGAACGGAAATTTAGATATCGCATCAACACCCGGCCAGGGCAGTGTATTCACCGTAAAAATTCCGCAAAGCCAGGCCGGATAAAATAGAAAGCCCCACGCACTCGCTGCTGGGGCCTTCAAACCTAAACCTTATCACATAGCAGGCAGGAGCCTGCTGGTACAATAGTAGCACAAAATTTTGGTTTAGCTAACTCTTAATAGGAATTTTAATGCAATTCTAATCTCGGTTAACTATAGTTATATGATTTAAGCAATACTTACTAAGTTCAGTACTTTGGGATAATAATTATACCGACATTTCATAGTGGCACAACATCGATAATTTCAAATAAACATGCCGTTAGGTTAAAGGCAAAGTGAAAGCACACACCATACCACATTGTTTTTTCTTTCAGAAATATATAAGCGATGAACATACTAAATGGCAGCAGCCAGTATAGCGATAAAAAACTTAGGTGGATGATGGAAAACAAGAATGACGAGATAATAATAGCCTGCTTAACATCAACTATTTTTAACAGGCCATTAATGAGGTATGCCCTAAAGCCAAGTTCTTCAGACAAAGCGGGTACTACCGCCATAGAGAGCAACATAAGTGCTTTGCCATATTTTAAATCAGCAAAGGCGTAATAGTAATAAACATGTTTGTCAAAAATGGTTTCGTTTATCCATGTAATAGTATAGTGGGTAAACAATGATATTAACATGGCAATGCCTACGTATAGTGATAGTTTTTGTATGGAAAAGTCAGGCCATTTTAAATAATGTTTTACAGTAGACCAGTTCAAGGCCACAAAGCTTATATTTATAGTAGCCAGAATTATATCAAACACCGCCATCCATTTAAGCGTGTCAAAGTAGTCCACAAACTCAGCCAGGCAACATATTATTAAGTGTAGCCCAAAAAACAAACCGACTTGTTTTAATTGTAAAAAACGGTACGAGGTTTCTGGTATGTCATCCACAATCTGGCGATGGCCGCATGTGCCGCAATACCTGCTGCCGTTAACAACAGCCATGCAGTTATTGCAAAGTTGTTGATCAATATCATGAGTTAATTCGGATATATGATTCATTTTTTAATTCAACTCTCTGCTGAGCTTTTCTGCATCCATGGCTGCTTTCATGCCTTTTATAAGCCAGGTAACCACAACAATTTTTACAATGATACCACGCAGCAATGATGCTGGTTCAACAATGGCGTTAAGTATGGTTATGAGGCCATACAGGGTTAAGGCTACTATAAATGCCGTTAATGGTTTATTTCGGCTCCATACACCAAGTAAAGCAAATACTGCTGATAAAACAATGTTTAATATCAGTGTAAATACGGCATCTTCAGCTTCCTGGTTAACGGCGAACATGATGAACCCAAATAGCAGGAACGATCCGGCAATCCAGTACAACGAATAGCCCGCTTTCTTCATGCTTTCAGCATGTGTGTTAAGGTCTATTTGTTTTGATATGCGATTGGCCATGAAATTGTCTTTCTCTTCTTCAGTACCTTTTACAGGATAACCGCAACTGTTGCAGAAATTATCATCAAGTACTATTGCAGAGGTACAGGCAGTGCATGTGGTGTTTGCCTGTTGGGCGGGGATAGGGGAATTTTCCATTGTGTTACCGATAAGGTTGTTGCCCCGAAGATAATTTTTTTCTGTTTTTTTGGCAAATAGATTCTTAGCTTATTTTAATGAATAAGCGATGTTATGTAACTTGAAAAAGAGATCAACCCTGATAGGCCATTAGTATAAAATACCCGTTTAAAATAATATAGCATCCCAATACAATACGCCCGCAGATCAGATCAAAGCGGCGCGACCGTTCCAGTTTGTCCTGCTTAATAAGCCTTAATGTATATGATGTACAAATAATGATGGTAAGTATGCAAAACAGCGTTATACCATGCAGGGTATCTACCAGCGTAAAGGTAGTTGAATCGGGCAGGGAGGCATCAATAATATATTTATTACCTATTACCGCGAACAGCGCGCCTACGCTTAATCCAAAACGCGAATCAATACTATCGGCATGAATGTAGAAACACATGTAGGCAATTAAAAATGCTACATACATACCCAAAAACATTTTCCAGAACAAACCCATTGCATTGCGGTGTATCACCAAACGGGTTTTAAAATTACTGTACTCGGTATGTGGTTTTGCAAGCGTTTCATCGCCAAAGCCGGTTTCATACTTCTTGATGCCGGTGGTAATGTCAATACTGTCAATATTCCAGCCGCGCAAGGTAAAACGCGGGTCAAAATGCTGCCCGAGTGTATCGGCTGTAAAAATAAGCGCGTCCGAATCAAACTGCGAGTTCTCTATTGAAAAGCGTAATTTTTGTTCATCAAACGGAAAGTTATTGATTGTCCAGCTATCCTTCATTACGCATTGCAGCTTCATCATCTGGTATATCTGCCCGCCGGTAGTATCAACCGTCGAAAATGATTTTTCGACCGTTTTTGCTTGTGGTACCTCAAGGTTGTGCTCAAAATCAAAGTCTTTGTTCTTATACTTCATCCACAACCATAGGTTAACGGTATATTCCTTATCCTTAAAATTAATGTCGTGAATGCTGGTAATGTAAATACCGGTGTGCACGGTATCGGGCGCGGTTTGTGCGCTGGCCGTAACCAGTTGCGTTAAAATAAAAAATAGCAGAAGTTTAAATTTCAAGGCCTTGCAGTTTAATCGAACTAACTAACAGCCTTTTGCCCAAGTTGTTTTGCCTCTAACCGGGCTTTATACCGTTTTATAATCAAGGTCTGTCAGGTCCTTCACCGAGCCGAAGCCAATAACATCCTTTATTACTTTACCGTCGGTCATTTCAACAGCACGTACCAGCTTATCGGCACCAAATTTATTTTTGATGGCATGCATGGTTTTTAGCGCTGTTTGTTTTTGATCCATATCCTCAAACAAGCTATACAGCATATCACCATTGTCAACAAAGTTAGTAACGGCAACCCGCATCTGGGTAATGTAAGTATTCAGCACGGGGCCGCAGCCGGTTTTTTCACGAAACTTGTCAATCCGCAGACGGATCATCCGCATCAGGCTAACAGCATCCTGTACAGGCGTAGTTATAGTAAAAGCATCATCCCAGCGGGTATCATCTTCATAACGGGCGGTAAAGCCGATGGATTTGCAGTGGAATTTATGATGTACCATACGCTTCTCAAGCGTTAGGCACAAGGTCATAAAAAGCTGATCGATAAACTCCGGGTTTTTACGTTTCTCGGCCGAGATTTGCCGCATGGCCTGCATGCCCCGGTAATCATGCGCTACTATGTTAGTTTCAACAAAGTTGAGGCGGTAATGCCAGTAAATGCCATCAATACTTTTAAAAATGGCCTTTAACTTTTGTGGCGTGGCGTACCGCATCTCAAGCGGACTTTTAATTCCGTTACGTTCAAGCCGGTAGCTCATGTTGTGGCCAATACCGGGCAGATCGCCCAGTTTTAAAGGGCGCAGTATATCATCAATATTATCAGGCGTTATCATTACCAGGCCGCCGCGCTTTTTACCTTGTACCGATGCCAGCTTGGCCAAAAAAGCATTGGGCGCTATGCCGATGGAGCAGGTAAGCCAATCGCCAACCTTGGTTAAAATATCCTGCTGTATCTGCCGGGCAATATCAAATGGCGTGGTATGGTCATAATGGGTAAGGTTAATAATAGCCTCATCAATACTTTTGGGCACCACATCATTGCAATAGTTGCGTATAACGTTAATTATCTTTTTATGAAACTCGCGGTAGCGGGCAGGGTTGCTCTCTATCGGTATAAAGTCAGGGCATTGTGCCATTACATCATTAAGGCGCATACCGGCCTTTATACCGCGCTCCTTAGCCTCGGTTGATAGGGATATTACGCAACCATACTTGCCCGTATAAACACAAACGCCTACGGGCCGGTTGCGCAGCCAGTAATTTACCTGTTGCTCACAACGTGCAAAAAAGCTGTTCATGTCAACAAACAGCACACGTGCATCTGTCCGCGCCTCTATCGAATTCTGGTTCACAAAAACAAAATTGCTAAATATATTAGCAAAATGCAAGTGTGTTGATAAGTATAGCTTAAATATATAATTGCGCTTGCGGCCCCTGGTTAAACAGCAGGTCAACAATGCTCAAATCGGGCACAAAGCCGTTTCGCTCCTCAAACACCTGGAAGTAGGGCTTATTATCCGTTATCAATCCTTTTTTAGGATGAATGCTATCACGCAGATCAACGGCCTCTTCATAATGGTGCTCGTAACTTTCGGTAAATTTAAGATCGGTTTTTATTTTCAGCAGCTTTAATATCAGTTCAAGCATTTGCTGGTTATAATCAAAAAGGTAATCCGTTTTTTGCTCATAAAACGGCGCGAAATCATCCTCGTAATACTCAAAATAGGCCGACCGGCGGTAACAGGCTTGCAGGCTCATCCAGTGCAGGCGCTGCCAGTTAAAATCGTAACTGATGCGTACATCTTTTATCTTGGTATGATTTTTTGATCCTTTAATAACAGGCACTACCAGGCTTAAAACACCATCTGGAGAGTAGATGTTGGCGCGGTTACGATAGGTTTGCTTTGGGAAATGCTCCTCACGCTCAATCCATACATCGGGCTTATACTTGTTAAATTGTGCAAAGTATGATACCGGTGGTAGATAAAACAAGGGAAGTACTGCGCCTTTATCGATCATATATTTTATGTTTGTGGTCAAATTTCGCAGAAATAAATGATAAATAAAGGGCTTTCATATATAGGTATCGGTTTTTTGTACCTTGTATCGCTATTGCCTTTTTGGTTTTTGTACCTTATTGCCGATGTGCTTTTTGTTGTAATATACTATGTTACAGGCTACAGGCGCAAGGTGGTGCAGCAAAATCTGCGTAACGCTTTCCCCGAGAAGAGTGATGAGGAGAGAGAAAAAATAGAGCGTGATTTTTTTCGCTATTTTGCTGACCTGATCGTAGAGATCATCAAGGGCATAACCTTGTCAGAGCGGCAAATTATCAAACGTATTAAAATTTTAAATGCCGACCTGATCAATGGTTACTTTGAGCAGGGCCGCAACGTGATAGGGGCGGTTGGGCATTACGGTAATTGGGAAATGTCTGCACTGAGCCTGGGGGTAATTACTGATAAGCCACGCATTATTGTGTACAAACCACTTAGTAACAAGTTATTTGAGCGGTTTTTTATATACGTGCGATCGCGGTTTGGAGCTACACTGGTGGCCATGAAAAACACGCTGCGCAAACTGAGTGAGGTTCGCAGGCAAATTTCAATAACGGTTTTAGTGGCCGACCAAACACCGGTACGCCACGAGGCACATTATTTTACCACATTTTTAAACCAGCCAACGGCGGTTTTTTTAGGGGTTGAAAAACTGGCGAAAATGATGGATGCCGTAGTTGTTTTTTGTGATTTAAAACTTGTAAAAAGAGGGCATTACACCTGTACATTTGTGCCACTTACTGAAAACCCCAAACAAACGGCAGAATATGAGGTTACTGAACTTCACGTAAAATATTTAGAGAA
Organism: Mucilaginibacter sp. UR6-1; assembly: GCF_020880975.1. Classification (GTDB taxonomy): domain Bacteria; phylum Bacteroidota; class Bacteroidia; order Sphingobacteriales; family Sphingobacteriaceae; genus Mucilaginibacter. The sequence continues at coordinate 395,318 of NZ_JAJIWP010000001.1, forward strand.
CATGATAAGGCAGGAACCCCGCTATTGGCTTTGGACGCACAAGCGGTGGAAATTTAAGCCGGAGGATAAGCATTAATGAATTATACACCTAAAGTTGCCGCTGTTATTTTAAACTGGAACGGCCTTAAACACCTCCAGCAATTTTTGCCTTCGGTAATGGCCTCAACATGGCAAAACCTTGAGATAGTACTTGGCGACAACGGCTCAACCGATAGTTCGGTGGAATGGGTTTCAAGCGTTTATCCGGCAGTAACCATCATTAAGAACGACGAGAACTATGGCTTTACCGGCGGTTATAACCGTGTGCTTGAAAAGGTAGATGCCGATTATTTTATACTGTTAAACTCGGATATTGAGGTGCAGCCCAGTTGGATAGAGCCGGTTATAGGTTTAATGGAAAGTGATGAGTTAATCGCGGCGGCATCACCCAAAATACTATCATATGCTGATAAGCGGATGTTTGAACATGCCGGTGCCGCAGGAGGGTTTATTGACAGCTTTGGTTACCCGTTTTGCCGTGGCCGTATTTTTTATGAGATAGAGGAGGACAGGGGCCAGTACGATCAATCGGGCGAGGTATTCTGGGCATCGGGCGCGGCGTTGTTCATCAAAAAGAAATACTGGCAGCAATCCGGCGGGTTTGACGAACGCTTTTTTGCCCACATGGAAGAGATTGACCTTTGCTGGCGCTTAAAAAATATGGGATATAAGGTAATGTATTGCGCCGAGTCGACCGTTTACCATGTTGGCGGCGGTACATTGAATACCGAAAATCCGTTTAAAACTTACCTGAATTTCAGGAATAACCTGCTGCTGTTAAAAAATAACTTACCGTTTGGCCGGGCAACCTTTGTAATTGGTTTGCGTTTTTGGTTGGATCTGCTGGCACTGTTTCGCTTTTTAGGTGAGGGTAAGCGCAAGGATGCCTGGGCGGTAAGCAAGGCACATCAAAATTTTGTAAGGCAGTTGTTCAAATCATCAAAGCAAAAGGGGAGTAAGCGTGGCAGTATTAAATCGCTTACAGGTATGTACAAAGGCAGTATAGTATCGGCCTTTTTTGTAGGGAAGAAGACAAAGTTTACCGATATACCTCCTGAATTCTTTTACAAGTAGGAGAGTGTATCCTCATAATAAAAACGGCTCGCTTTAATTAAAGCGAGCCGTTTTTGTTTATTGATAAACTTCTTTATTGGCCGAAGCTAAAGTGTTTTTTAGTAAACCGACGATGGTCATTAAGCCAACGCCGCCCGGTACCGGGGTTATCCATGATGATTTTGGCGCTACGTTCTCAAAATCAACATCGCCATATAATTTATAGCCAGATTTTGTGGTGGCCGATGTTTCGCGGTTCATGCCTACGTCAATCACTACCACACCATCTTTAACCATATCGGCAGTAATAAAATTTTTTTTACCTATCGCCACGATCAATATATCGGCATCTAAGGTGAATTTCTTAATATCCGGTGTGCGGCTGTGGCAAATAGTTACGGTACAGTTGCCCGGCTGGGTGTTACGCGCCATCAGTATGCTCATTGGCGAACCAACTATATTGCTACGGCCGACCACCACGCAATGCTTGCCCGCGGTTTCAATGCCATACTCTTTAAGCATCAGCGTAATACCATAAGGCGTAGCCGGGATGAACGATGGCAGATTACGCTGCATGCGGCCCAGGTTTACCGGGTGAAAGCCGTCAACATCCTTACGGTGATCTATACGCTCGGTTACCTTTTCAGGGTCGATGTGTTTTGGTAAAGGTAGCTGAACAATAATGCCATCAATATCAGCATCGGCATTAAGTTCTTCTACTTTTTTCAGTAGTTCATCCTCGGTAACGGTATCTTCATAACGCACCAGTGTCGATTTAAAACCCACCTTTTCGCAGTTCTTCATCTTGCTGGCCACATAGGTTTCGCTGCCACCATCGTGCCCTACCAGTACCGCCACCAGGTGCGGCTTTCTGCCGGTTTTTTCCAAAATTACAGCCGCTTGCTCGGCTATCTCCACCTTAAGTTTCTCTGATACGTATTTTCCGTCTAATAAATTCATTTAGCCCCCTAACCCCCTAAAGGGGGAATAAAAGTTTAGCCCCCCCAACCCCCTGAAGGGGGAGCAATATAATGAGCCGCCAATAACACCCCTTCAGGGGGCAGGGGGGCTCTTAATCCAGTTTTAAAACAGCCATAAACGCGCTTTGTGGTATCTCAACGTTACCTACCTGGCGCATGCGTTTTTTACCTGCTTTTTGTTTTTCTAATAGTTTACGCTTACGCGAGATATCACCACCGTAACATTTAGCGGTAACGTCTTTACGCATGGCCTTTACCGTTTCGCGGGCGATGATCTTGGCACCGATGGATGCCTGTATCACGATCTCGAACTGCTGGCGCGGTAAAAGCTCTTTCAACTTTTCGCAGATCTTTTTACCAAAATCGTACGAGTTGCTGCGGTGTATCAATGATGATAATGCATCCACAGGCTCTGCATTCAGGCGTATATCCAGCTTAACCAGATCAGACTGGCGATAGCCTATCTGATGATAATCAAACGAAGCATAACCTTTTGATATGGTTTTCAGCTTATCATAAAAATCAAATACGATCTCGCCCATAGGCATCTCAAAAATGAGTTCCACACGGTCGGATGTTAGATATGATTGATTGACAATGACACCACGCTTGTTGATACACAATGACATTACCGGACCCACAAATTCAGATTTGGTGATGATGGTAGCCTTTATGAACGGCTCCTCCACAAAATCTATCTTACTTGGGTCAGGCAGATCGGATGGATTGTTTACCAACATGCTATCGCCTTTAGTGGTGTAAGCAATGTACGATACGTTAGGAACGGTGGTGATCACCGTCATGTTGAACTCACGCTCCAAACGCTCCTGGATGATCTCCATGTGCAACATGCCCAGGAAACCGCAACGAAAACCAAAGCCTAAAGCGGCTGATGATTCCGGCTCGAAAACCAGCGAAGCATCATTCAGTTGCAGCTTGGCCATTGATTCGCGCAGCTCTTCATAATCCTCAGTATCTACGGGGTAAATACCCGCGAATACCATTGGTTTTACTTCCTCAAAACCTTGTATACCTTCGGCACACGGGCGGTCAACACGGGTAATGGTATCACCCACCTTAACCTCACGCGCTTCCTTAATGCCTGAAATAATATAACCTACGTCGCCGGTTTTGATAACATCCTTAGCCAGAGGACGTAATTTTAAAGTACCCACCTCATCAGCCAAATATTGCTTCTCGGTAGCTACGAATTTTACTTTATCATTTTTGCGGATCTCGCCGTTAACTACTTTAAAATAGGCGATGATACCACGGAAAGAGTTGAAAACCGAGTCGAAGATCAAGGCTTGCAGCGGCGCGTCAGGGTCACCTACCGGTGCCGGTACACGCTCAACAATGGCACGCAAAATATCGTGCACGCCCATGCCCGTTTTGCCGGATGCAGCTAAAATATCCTCACGTTTGCAGCCTATCAGGTCAACAATCTGGTCTTTTACCTCCTCGGGCATAGCGCCGGGCAGGTCCATTTTATTAAGTACCGGGATAATCTCCAAGTCGTTTTCCAACGCCAGGTACAGGTTTGAAATGGTTTGCGCCTGTATACCCTGCGCGGCATCAACAATCAGTAACGCACCCTCACAGGCAGCTATTGAGCGTGATACCTCGTACGAGAAATCCACGTGTCCGGGTGTATCTATCAGGTTCAGGGTATATTTTTGACCATCAAGCTCATAATCCATTTGTATGGCATGGCTTTTAATGGTGATACCGCGTTCGCGCTCAAGATCCATATCGTCAAGCAACTGGGCCTGGCTTTCGCGCTGGGTAATGGTGTTAGTATATTCAAGTAACCTATCGGCTAAAGTGCTTTTGCCGTGGTCAATGTGGGCGATAATACAAAAGTTACGAATGTGCTTCATCAGAAACGCAAAAATAGCTTTTTGCCACGATAAATTTGCAACGCGTACCGCGGATATTTACTAACGTTAAATTTGAACCCATGAAAGCATTGCTTAGCGCCATTGAAAATGAACTTAATGAACGTATAATAACTTGCTTACCGGTAAGCGGTGGCGATATTAATAAAGCCTTTTGTTTGCATACCCAAAGCAGCAAATATTTTATTAAAGTGAACAGCAATAGTAGTTTCCCTGGGATGTTTGAGGCCGAGGCTGCTGGATTGGAGCTGATAGGAGATACCGGCGCAATTGCTGTACCGCAGGTATTATTGCAAGGCAATGTAAATGACGATGCTTATTTAATTTTAAAATGGCTGGATACCCAAAGCGCAGGTGCCGCTGACTTAAAGTTACTGGGTACACAGTTAGCCGCTATGCATCAAAATACTTCGGCAAGCTTTGGCCTGTATCATCATAATTATATGGGTTCCCTGCGTCAAAGAAATAAAAAGCATAATAGCTGGGCTTCGTTTTTTATTGAGGAGCGCCTTGAGCCAATGGTAAAGCTGGCGGTAGATAACGGTTTGTTATCGGCAAAGGAAGCAGCAGGCTTTGATGAATTGTATCATCACATGCCCAACTTATTTGATGAAGAACAACCCGCACTCATCCATGGCGATCTGTGGGGCGGCAACTATTTAATAAGTACTGATGGCAAACCTAATCTGATTGACCCGGCAGTTAGTTATGGCCACCGTGAGTTCGATATAGCTATGACGACCTTGTTCGGCGGTTTTGGTAACGGGTTTTATGAAGCCTACAGCGCTGCTTACCCTTTGGCGCAAGGCTGGCAGCAACGCCTGCCGCTGTGGAATATTTATCCGTTGCTGATACATCTCAATTTGTTTGGCGGCATGTATAAACAGCAGGTGTTGGCTAACCTGAGCCGGTACATTTAAACCACATCATCATGCAATTGTAATAACGGGCTATTGTATCAAATAAGTTATGGAGTAAAAACAGTAAGCACAAATACTTAACGATACCTTGCCGACGATCTATCTATATATATCGTCAAAAAAAATCAATGAGCTTTAAAGCCCCTGTTATTACAGGTCTCCTGCTTGCTGTGTGTTCACTCAGTTTAATATCCTTTGATAACAAACATGCCCGTTTATCAAAAGATGATGACGGCCGTACGATATTTATAAAACATTGCAGTGCCTGCCATATGTTGCCCGAGCCGGGGAGTTTAACTAAGCAAATATGGCAAACCCACGTGCTGCCTGTTATGGCCAGCAGGCTGGGCATTATTTATGCGGGATATGATCCGCTTGGCGGTTTATCTGTCGAAGAAAAAAAGATAGTCAACGATAATTACATCATCCCGGATCAGCCCGCAATGAGCGATGCGGATTGGAAAAAGCTAAGTGATTACATCATCAGCAACGCGCCTGATAGTGTATATATTGATAAAAGCCGGTTAATGCGTAACGCGCCGCTAACTGCATTTAAACGAAAAGATATTGTGCTGGATGGGCAGCAACCTTCATTGATAACCGGGCTTAAATATAATAATGCCACGCAAACTTTATGGATAGGTATGCTCAGCAACAAGGCATTAAAATGGAAATATGGGAGAGGGGTAACGGGCACTATAAACACCTCCAGCCCCGCGGTAGGCTTTGTGTTTAAAAATGATACAACCTATTTTACTCAAATAGGTAAGCTATACCCAACAGAGCTAAGCAACGGTTTGATCTCGCAATACATTAACGGTGCTAACCCTACTTTAATACCTGCACTGCATCGCCCTGTAAGTACCGCTGTTGATGATATGAATGGCGATGGCCTGCCCGAAATTGTGGTTTGCAGCTTTGGCAATAAAACCGGTAAACTCTCATTATTCAGTAAAAAGAAGATCAATGGCCGTTATGCAGAAAAAGTACTGCTTGAGTTACCCGGCGCTATTAAATGTTATATACGTGATATGAACGCCGATGGTAAAAAGGATGTAGTTGCTATGTTTTCTCAGGGGGATGAAAGCGTGTATATTTTTTATCAAAAGGATAAGCTTAAGTTCAGTGCCAGCAGAGTGCTGCGCTTTCCGCCAAATTATGGTACTACGGATATGGTACTGACAGATTATAATAAAGATGGGCTGACAGATATCATCACTGTACACGGCGACAATGCCGATTACTCTAATATATTAAAGCCGTATCATGGCATCCGTATCAATATAAATAATGGTAGTGGTAATTTTAACCAAAAATATTTTTATCCGCTGTATGGTGTTACCCGCGTGCTTGCCGATGATTTTGATAAGGATGGTGATACCGACCTGGTAGCCACGGCCTTTTTTCCGGAATTTACAAAGCTGGCGGATGAATCATTTGTTTATCTGGATAATGTAAACAGCAAAGCGTTTACGTTTAGATCATACATCACAAAAAGTACCATACCCCTTAAAACGCTTACCCTTGAAAAAGCTGATGTTGACGGCGATGGCGACCTCGATATTATCACCGGGCATTTTGCTCAAAGCCCAGGCGCGGTACCTGATAGTCTGGATGTAAAATGGCGCACCGCCAATTATGGATTATCCATCTTTTTTAACCAGTTAAATAAACCGGTAATTAAATAAAGTTAAGGCTGTTGAAAATTAATTAATTGATATACAGTTAGTTTTTGTATGTATTTTATATTTTATATAAATTCTATAGATTTAGTAGTATATTTGTAGTGTTAATACAACAAACAATGAAAACGCCCTACATCTATCCTATGTATCATCTGTTAAGCTCATCTAAAGCCTGCTTTTATTGTTGTTGATTTTTTTCACCGGGACAACAAAAAATCTATTAACAACTAACTGACATCATCATCATGAAAAAATATACATTACTGGCTGCCGGTTTGGCATTGCCTACGGTTTTGTTTGCGCAACAAATAAATTATAACATAAAGGGCAATATCTCCAATATCAACTCAAGCGGCAAAGCATATCTGCAGTACCGTACCGATGCAGGTACCGTAGTTGATTCGGCAGAAGTGCAAAAGGGTAGCTTTGTTTTTAAAGGCTCACTGCCTGAGGCTACAAAAGCTACTTTAACAGTTACCCGCAACAACGAAAACTATCAGCAGCAACGCAATGCCGACAGGTTGCCGCTGTATCTTGAAAATGGTAACATCAACCTGCAAGCTGCTGACTCGGTAGCAAAAGCAACAATACAAGCAGGGCAGCTCAACAAAGATAATATTGAGCTTAGCACTGCATTAAAACCTTATAATGATAAGTTACGGGCAGAATACCGGGCTTACAGCAGTTTGCCAAAACATCAGCAAACCAGCCAGGCCGAAGCCGAACTTGACAAAAGGGTAGAGGCTATTGAGAATGAGCAGAAAGCTGCGCTGGCGCCATTTATTAAATCACACCCAAACTCATTGATAGCGCTTGAGGCATTAAAAACCTACGGCGGATATTTTCCGGAAGCGGCCGATGTTGAGCCTTTTTATGCCGGGCTATCAAAGCAGGTTAAAAACAGCAAAGCGGGCGCGCAATATCAAAAATGGCTGGATGGCTGGAAAAAAACAGCCGTTGGCGCTACGGCTCCTCAATTTACCCAGGCCGATAAGGATGGTAAGCCGGTTTCTTTAGCCTCATTTAAAGGCAAATATGTACTGGTTGATTTTTGGGCATCGTGGTGCGGCCCTTGCCGCAACGAGAACCCCAATGTGGTAAAAGCCTACGATCAATACAAGGATAAAAACTTTACCATACTTGGTATATCGCTGGATAGCAAGCGTGATGCATGGATTAAAGCCGTTGAAGATGATAAGCTGGCCTGGACACAGGTATCTGACCTGAAATACTGGAAAAATGAGGTAGCCGAGCTTTATGGTGTAAGGGCAATACCGCAAAACTTTTTGGTAGGCCCTGATGGCAGGATCGTAGCTAAAAACCTTACCGGCGACAAGTTGGCTGCAAAGCTTGGTGAAATATACAAAAGCGACAAGAACCTTGCTACGGCAAGTGCAGGCAGCAAATAACATAGTACAACAGGTAGGGTGGCCGAGTGGTCAGGCGGAGGTCTGCAAAACCTTTTACGACGGTTCGAATCCGTTCCCAACCTCTCTTAGCACAAGTGGTGGTTCTTTGTGCTGCTGAAGATGGCCCCGGCGCGAGAGCGCCGGGCCAATACTTCAACTAAAGCTTTAACTATTAACTGACTATTTATTCCACGGGCGGCTGCGATAGCATCCCGGAGGCTTGAAAACCGGCGCAATGCCGGCAACAGGTCAAACAAACTGTGTTAGGGTGTAACTACACAGCAGGAGCGGCTGAAGTCATTGTAGCCGCTCCTTTTTTTTACATTGATGAAATGATGGCTGATTTTGACTCACATATTTTTTACCATCAGGCTAATGATGCTGAGAGCTTGCTTATTTACAGTTTTTGGGCACCCTGGTGCTCATCATGCGCTATGTTAAAACCTGTTTTGAACGCGCTTGAGCAGGAGTACAATAAAAAGATCAGCATTATTTCTGTTAATGTTGATGACGAGCCGGACCTGGCCGCACAATTTTCGGTACGATATATCCCCGCACTTATTTTTATTAAAAATGGCCGTGTAGTTGGCCAACATACAGGCGCTATACCGTATAAGGATATTGATATTAAAATAAATGCTCTACTTGCATAATTAAATACTACTATTTCTATAGATTTTGTTGTGTTTGTGAAATTTATCTTTATATTTGCTTCCGTTCAGTACAAACAGCAGTATTTAACCACAAATAATCACATCATGAAAACACGCTACTATCAGTTACACAACAAGCACACCGGCACCGCCATGCGATGTTGTTGTTGCTGCTGTGCATAGTACGTGTACCTCAATAAAGCGTAACGACCTGCACACAGCATTTCACTAATCGTTGCGTTACGCAATCCCTGTAGTTTAATTCAAATTATCCCTATTGTATAACAATGGTCAGGGTGTGCTTTGCCATGCCTGCGCTATTAATAATTCAACCCAAAATAAAAATGCAACAACGTTACTTCAACATTATTGAAAGTTCTCAGCGTGAGCCTTGGTCGGGTAGTTCCCGGTTTATTAAGCACACGTTACAAATAATTTTAGCACTAATAGTATTTATACCGTTATGGGCAGGTGCGCAAAACCAGCCACCGCTTATCAACTCAAAACTTAACGGACAAATTTTAGATTCAAAAACCCGCGAACCACTTCCGGGTGCATCGGTACAAATAAAAGGCACTACACACCAGGTAGTTACGGATGCTGATGGAAAGTTCACTTTTACCACAGGTCAAAAATTTCCGTATACGCTGATCATCACTTACATCGGTTACGAAAAACATGAAATTGATGCCACAGGCGAAAATATAAGCATCAGCCTAAAGGCACTTACCAACGAGCTTAATGAGGTAATGGTAGTTGCCTATGGTACTCAGGAAAAACGCAACCTGATAGGCTCGGTAACCAAAGCTAAGCTGGATGATGTAAAAGCGTTACCGGGTGGCAGCTTTGAATCGCAATTACAGGGCAAAGTTGCCGGTTTGCAGATCAGCACCAATACAGGCGTACCCGGCGAAACTATTAACGTAAGGCTTCGCGGCGCAACAAGTATAAACGGCAACAATAATCCGTTGTATGTTATTGATGGCGTTTTTATTGAGAACGGCAGCTTGCAAACCTACAGCACAGGCGGTAAGGCTACCTCACCAATCGCGGATATTAACCCGAATGACATTGAAAGCATATCCGTATTGAAAGATGCCGAGGCTACCGTACTTTATGGTGTACGAGGTGCAAACGGTGCCATTATTGTTACAACCAAGCGTGGCAAGTTTAATCAAAAACCAAAGGTTGATCTTAATATATCGCAGGGATGGTCAAAAGCTGCCAAGTTATGGGAATTGGCCACCGGACCTGAACATGCTGAACTTGTTAATGAAAATTTCATAAACACAGGCGGAGATCCGACTAAAGTGCCGTTTCAACCGGCTACAACCACGTTCCCTACCGGTCGTGGTAACCCGCAGGATCAGCAAACTTACGATAGGCTGGGCCAGGTGTTCCGCACTGCCCGTTTGCAAAATTATGATGTTTCGGTAAGCGGCGGTAATAATGGTTCAAGGTATTATTTGGGAGCGGGCTATAACAAGCAGGAATCAATATTGCGTCCGATCGACTTTGATCGTGCCAGCTTTAAAGCCAATTTTGACCAAAAACTGAGTGATAAAGTTACCATTGGTACAAGCAATAGTTTTTCGCGCACTTTCCGTAACGAGGGCCGTGCGGGTGATGGCCCGGCAGGTGGTATTTTGCAGGCCGCATTGCATACGCCAACCTATTTGTCACCTTATAATGATCAGGGTGTTTTGGTGGGCCGTGCGGGTTTTGATAACGTACAGTTACTGTTAGATAACTACGATGTAAACTCAACCAGTTTACGCTATATAGGTAACGTTTACGGCGAATGGGATATATTACCTAACCTGAAATTCCGCTCGAGCTTTAGTGCCGATTATAATAACTATGATGAATCTGAATACTGGAATACTTTTTTATTGTCAGGTTCGCCAAGTGGTTTAGCTACCTCATCATTAGGCCGCCGCAGTTCATTAATCAATGAACAAACTTTAACCTACCGCAAAAAAATTAACGATAAACATTCGTTTGGTATATTGATAGGTAATACACTCCAAAGCACAGTTTACAGCCGCACCTTTGCACAGGGAACCGGCTTTGCCAATAACTCTTACAAGCTGATCTCATCGGCAGCGGTTACAACCGGATCTGAAAGCTGGTCAAAACGTAACCTTGCCTCGTTTTTTGCCAAGGTTGATTATAATTTTGCCGGTAAATACCTGTTTGATGCCAGCGTTCGTGCCGATGGTTCATCAGCCTTTGGTGATAACAAAAAGTGGGGATATTTTCCCGGCGTAGGCGCGGCATGGAATATTAAGGAAGAAGACTTTTTGAAAGATGCAGGCTTTCTTACCGACTTAAAACTGCGTACCAGCTATGGTATAACAGGCAGCCAGGCCGGCGCGTCAGATTTTGCATCATTAGGTTTGTGGGCCAGCGGTGCATCTTATCAGGGTAATCCGGGCACTGCACCGCAGCAGTTATCCAATCCCGATTTACATTGGGAGCGCACGTCGCAGTTTAACGTAGGTGTTGACGTGGCTTTTTTCAACAACCGTTTAGGTGTTGAATTTAACTACTACCGTAAATACACATCTGATGGTATAATATTTAGTCCGCTTGCTGCAACCCAGGGCTTCTCAGGTGTATCTACTAACAATTTCGAGATAAGCAATAAAGGTTTTGAACTTGCTATTACTTCAACTAACATTAAAACAAAAGATTTTACCTGGACAACAAGCTTAAATGTATCCCGCAATATCAACAAAATTGAAAAGTTGGAACGCCCTATCCGTTTTGGCAGCCGCGACCTGATACTGCAACAGGAGGGTAGCCCGCTGTATTCATTCTGGGTATATAAGGAGCTGGGTGTTGACCCGCAAACCGGCAACGTGATTTATGAAGATTACAATGGCGATGGTAAGATCACTGCCGATGACCGCCAGATATTAGGCAGCATATGGCCTAAATACTATGGAGGCTTAACCACCAACCTTACTTACAAGGCTTTTGATCTGGGCGCGTTGCTGTCATTCTCATATGGTAATAAAATCTACAACCATAACCGGTTTTTTGGCGAAGCAGGCGGTGCCCGTGATGCGGCCCGTGTAATATTTGCCAGCAATGTTGACAGGTGGCAGCAACCCGGCGATATAACCGATACCCCACGCCCTGATGGTATAAACAATAATAACTATAAAGATGGCGGTGGCCGCTGGCTGGAGAATGGTTCATTCCTTCGCCTGCGCTCATTAACATTGGGTTACACACTGCCAAAAACACTAACGCAAAAAGTAGGTATTCAAAATCTGCGCGTGTATGCCATAGGTGCCAACCTGTTCACAGTAACTAAATACACCGGCCTTGATCCGGAATCAAGCGCGAGCAGTGCGCAAAACGAGCAGGGTATTGACTTGGGTACTCCACCGCAACCCCGTTCTTTCCAAATAGGCGTAAACGTAACATTCTAAGTAATCATCATGAAAATTCAATCATACATCATATTATTTGTTTTATCGCTTTCGGCAGCCTCGTGCCAAAAGTACCTTGATGTTGAGCCAAGGGCATCGATATCTGACGAACAAACCATTTTTGACAAGGCATCGGCACAAACCGCACTTAACGGGGTTTATTCACAACTGGCGTCGGGTGGTTATTACAGCACCACTTTCCAGTCGATAGGTTACCTGTCCGGAGATAATATTCAATGGACCGGTTCACAATCGCAGGTGCAGGAGCTGATAAACCATAATGTAAGTACAGGCAATGCCACCATCAGCGGTGCATGGACAGCCATTTATTATACCATAAGCAGGGCTAACCATATTATAGACAAGGTTCCCGGCGTACAGGATGCCTCGTTTGCCGACGCTGATAAGAATAAGATTTTGGGCGAAGCATACTTTATCCGCGCGTTATCTTACTTTGATCTGGCGCGTACCTGGGGGGCCGCGCCTATTATAACCAAACCCACTAACAGCCCTGCTGATAACGTAGGTATTGGCCGCAGGCCGGTAGCCGAGGTATATGCGCAGGCATTGAATGACCTTAACGCTGCCGAACCTTTATTAACTGAAACCACCGACCGTTACCGTGCAACCCGCAAAACGGTATGGGCTTTAAAAGCCAGGTTTTACCTCTACCAAAAGGACTGGGCTAAGGCCGAGGAGTATGCCACAAAATTAATAGGTGATAATAACTACGCGTTGGTTAAACCTTACAGCGCGTTTTTCGCCAATAACGTGCGTGGTACACAGGAATCGGTTTTTGAGATTTTTTACAGTGCAAACGAGTTGAACAATCATCGTAACCAGTGGCAGCCGCAAACCAACGGCGGTACCCGGCAATGGGCACCTAATGATGCCTTTGTAGCCCTGGTAAATAAACCTGACTCGGGCGGTAACCGTAATGTACTTGTTGCTCAGGATAACCAGGGGCGTTGGTATGGTAATCTGTATTACCGCACACCGGCTGCTGACCCAAGCTTTGTGATACGTATTGCGGAACTGTACCTGATCCGCGCAGAGGCAAGGGCGCAATTAGGCTCGGCTAATGACCTGATAGGCGCACGTGCTGATTTGAATGCCGTGCGTGACCGTGCCGGTTTAGCTGCCACTACATCAACAACACAGGCTGCTCTTTTACTATCTATTGAGCAGGAACGCCGTATAGAATTCGCGCTTGAGCCGCATCGTTGGTTTGATTTGGTGCGTACCGGCCGTGCGCAGGCGGTGCTGAAAATAGCTGATCCAAACAAATTACTGTTGCCTGTTCCGCAGGAGCAGATACAGATCGATCCGTCGCTGTTGCCAAATAACCCGGGTTATTAATCTATTTAAAGCATAAAAAAATGAGTACAGGTATTTTAAACGACGACCGCCATTGGTCGGCAACCGAGCGGAACGTTTTCCGCTTCGCGTTCATTTACTTCCTGCTGCAATCATTGCCAATCAGTACAGGCTATTTTGCCCGGCTATTCTTCATCAACTGGCTAAAGCTGGATTACCAGGACATATTTAACCTGACGCGCTTTAACCCATCCTTTTTTGGAGATGACACCTTTTTGAACTGGCTGATTGTAGCCATTATAGCTTTAGTTGGCGCATTCACCTGGGCAAAAAGAGCTGAAAAACTAACCGACAATGATCATGACAGGCTTTATTACTGGTTGCGTGTTATCGTGCGTTATCGCCTGGCTATCGGCATCATAGGTTATGGTATTATCAAAGTATTCCCTTTGCAGGCACCTTTCCCATCCATCAGTAACCTTAATACCAGCTATGGCGATTATAACGACTGGAAGGTTTTCTCGCTTAGCCTGGGTATAGTACCCTCATACGAAACCTTTTTAGGCGGGATAGAAGTGCTGGCGGGGCTGCTGTTGTTTTTCAGGAGGACGGCATCTGTTGGTGCTATCATCATCCTGATATTTACGGGCAACGTGTTTATATCTAACCTGGCTTATGAGGGTGGAGAATATGTTTACAGCTTTTACCTGCTATCGTTAGCGCTATTTGTTTTGGCACAGGATGCGCTACGTATACACCGTTTGATAGGTGAGGAGAAGCCAACCACACCGGTACATTATAAGCCGTCGTATCCGGGCAGGCTGGCTGTTGTACGCGTGGCATCCAAAGTATTCGTCATCCTGTTTTTTGTGCTGATCTATGGCTTCAAGGCATCAGATGGTTATAAAAATGACCCATACCAATTCCCTAAGTCGACCGGGCTTAGCAACAGCGCGGGCCTGTATAATGTGCGCGAGTTCAGGTTAAATCAAAAGGACCACCCATATTCAGCTACCGACCCTGTTCGCTGGCGCGATGTGGTGTTTGAGAAATGGGCTACCATCAGCATACGCTCAAACAGGCCGGTTGTATTACAAACATCTAATTACGAGCGTACCAGCCGTAATGATAACGAAAGAGATTACGAACTGGCAGGCTCAGGCGGCAGGCATTACTACAGCTATACGGCGGATACAGTTCAGCATGTGTTACACCTGCAAAACAAGAACCGTCATTATGCCGATGAAAAGCTGACGCTAAACTATAGCTGGCTGAGCGATAGTACACTGGCATTATCCGGACGTATACCAAACCAGGATTCCATTTACGTGGTGCTTGACAGGGTGCCAAAAAAATACCTGTTACTACAGGACAGAAGAGAAAAAATAAAACTTTAAACAAACGAAGCTATGTCTGTTTTAGAAGAACAAGTGGCAGTAGCCGAACCGGCTCAGGCCAATGCCCCGGCACCACAGCGTAAACCATGGAAGCCGCTAAAAAGATTTGGGTTTCGCATCGCGTTCATATTCTTTATTCTGCTGTCAATCCCTACGGATGGGCGCTGGTACGTGAACGCGTTGACCATTGATTGGCTGCACCCGCATTACCGTGATATATATGATATTGCAAGATTTTCGCCCAACTATAGCCAGTTTTTTGGCGAAAAGAGGGGTTATGAAAGCATCACACAGTCACAATCAGATACCGTGAACACCAAGGGCTTCCGGACTAAAAAAGCCAACACTGCCGCCGCTGCTGCGGATGAGCGTAGCTTTTTATCGGATTACAAAGAGTGGGGCTATGCCTTACTGATAGCCGTAGCCGGTGCCCTGATCTGGACGGCGCTTGACCGTAAGCGAAAGGAGTATCATATACTGTATTACTGGCTGCGCGTGGTGGTGCGTTACCGTGCAGGTATCGGCATTATTGGTTTTGGTTTCACCAAATTATTTCCAACTCAAATGCCTTATCCATCACTGGGCTTGCTGAATACTGATTTTGGCGACTTTACCTCGCAAAAAATCTATTGGCTATCGGTAGGTATTGTGCCCTGGTACCAGGTGTTTGGTGGTATTGTTGAAGTTGCGGCAGGTGCCATGCTATTCTTCCGTAAAACAACAACCTATGGTGCACTATTGCTTGCCGCCGCGTTGTTTGATATTACGTTTGTAAATTACGCTTATGATGGCGGGGTACATGTTTACGCTTTTTACTTTGTGCTGTTAGGTGGCTTTATTTTGGCGGATGATATTCCCAATTTATATCGCCTGCTGGTACAGGAAAAAACTACTGTGCCGCTCAGGTATTACCCTGACCTTTCAACAGGATTTGGAAAGTATGCACGTATTGGTTTAAAGGCTTTAACCTTTATTATATTTTTTGGTGTATTAACCTATACCGAAGTGATCAACTTTAATTACGATCCATACAAGCAGCCATCAACAGCGGGTGTAAAGGCATTGAGAGGTAATTATTATGTAACGGAATTCCGTATCAATAATAAGGTAATACCATACTCGCCGCTTGATACCGTGCGATGGCAACAGGCTACATTCGAGAACTGGACAACGCTAACCTTCAAAGTAAACAAACCCGCATGGCTTGATCTATCAAACGGCGGCGGCAGCCCGATGAAGGATATTCTGCGCACGTTCGAGATCACCGGTACAGCAGGCGGGCAACGGGCCTTCCATTATTATGCCGACACGGTTGACCATGTGCTGTATCTACAAAATAAGAACGCAGCGGCTAACCGGAGAAGAAGGCAGTCCGGTGCGGATGCAAAGAGTGATAAGTCATCAGCAAAAAAAGAAAAAGCGGATAACTGGATAAGCAAGGCCGCGCTTGCACACATCGGCAATGAGCGTGATATGATCGATAAAAGGGCATGGTCAACCCGCCGCGACCGTGAGTTCGCCGAAAAGGTGAAAGAGCCTAAACGCCAACGATTGGTATTGCATTACCATACTACGGATGGCTCGCGTGTGGTGCTTGAAGGTATCAATGAAAACCGTGATTCTATTTATGTAGTGCTTGACAGGTATACGCGTAAATATGCCTTACCGCAAAGCACATTATCCGCAGGTAAATATTAAAACAAAGCAGATGCACAATTGCAGGGCAGGGAATAAGCTGATATGGTTGCCGCTTGCGGCAGGTTTGCTTTGGGTAGTTTCAGCAGCGTTTGTTGAAGGCAACTTTGGTAAAAATACGGCTTTACCCTTGACTGATACCGTACCCTGGCCAGCAACCTTTGGGTTAGGGCGTGCGGCAACAGCGGCTGATATTAAGGCGTGGGATATTGACGTTAGTCCGGATGGGCAGGGATTACCCGTAGGGCAGGGAACTGCTGTTGCGGGTAAAATAGTGTACCAAACTAAATGTGCAGCCTGCCATGGTAAAACCGGTGAAGCGGAGGCAGGAATAAAACTGCCTGCACCTGTGCTGGTAAGCGATACTGTTTTTGCAAGCCGAAAAACCAACACCATTGGCAATTACTGGCCTTATGCTACCACAGTGTTTGATTATGTACGCCGTGCCATGCCTTACCATGCGCCGCAATCATTAACCAATAACGAAGTTTACGCTGTAACAGCATACCTGCTGAGTGCTAACAAAATAATTGCTGCCGATGCAGTAATGAATGCCCGCAGCTTGCCAAAGGTAGTAATGCCCGCGCGTAAGTATTATATTAATGACGACCGCAAAGGCGGTCCCGAAGTTAAATAGCTGTAGCAGATAATGGAACAGAACCACAAAGAAGGTAGCAGCAAACCAACAAAGTTATCGCGCCGAAAAATATTGGGCGGAATGGCCGCAGCAGGTATATTATACATTCAAACATCATTAGGTAAAACCATTAAACCCGTGTTGCCTGCCAGGTGGCGTAAAAATGATGCTTTAGCTGATGAACTGATAACGCCGGGCCCCGGGCCAAGCAAAATAGGAGGGCGCTCACCGTATGAGAAACCACAGCGTTTACCTTCGGATATTTCATCGCGTACGCCTTTGCAGGATCTGATAAGCCCGATAACGCCGTCTGATCTGCATTATGAGCGCCACCATGCCGGGGTACCGAATATCGACCCTGAAAAATATGAGCTGCTGATACACGGCATGGTTAATAAGCCGATGAAGTTTACGCTGCGTGATCTGAAACGTTTTCCGGCAGTGAGCCGGATCTGTTTTTTAGAATGTTCAGGTAACTTTCGGTCGGGTAAAGAAACCATGACCGCGCAGGAAGTTTGCGGCCTTACAAGCCAGAGCGAGTGGACGGGCGTAATGTTGTCGACGCTTTTCAGAGAGGTAGGCATTAAGCCCAAAGCCGACTGGTTTTTGGCCGAAGGTGCTGATGCGGCCTATCTTACCCGTAGTATACCAACCCGCAAAGCCTGGGAAGATGCCATGATCGTATACGGTCAAAACGGCGAGGCCATTCGTCCGGAGCAGGGTTATCCGGCCCGTTTGCTGTTGCCGGGATGGGAGGGTAACATGAACGTAAAATGGCTCAGGCGGATAGAACTTTCTGACCAGCCGTTTATGACGAGGGAAGAAACCAGTAAATACACTTATCCTGTTAAAGACAAAATAAGGCAGTTCAGTTTTGAGATGGACGCGCGGTCAATCATAACCTCGCCATCATATCCCGCAAAGGTTGAACCCGGCTGGAACGAGATCCGCGGTTTGGCATGGACGGGCAGGGGCAAGGTAACCAAAGTTGAGGTTACCATTGATGCGGGCCGCACCTGGCAGGTAGCGCAATTACAGGAGCCCGTGCTTTCAAAAGCGCATACTTACTTCAGGCTGCTATGGTACTGGGATGGCGGCGAAACCGAAATTGCCAGCCGCGTAACCGACGAAACCGGCTATACCCAGCCTACGCTTAAACAACTGATTGATTACCGGGGTGCCGATATGGGCGGGTATCATCTTAACCCCATTACCGCATGGCAGATCAAGCGAGATGGTTCGGTATTGTTTAAACCCGAGAGTAGAAAATAAATTATAATATCAAACTTAAAATTCAGAAACTTATAACCACCAAAAAATTTATGATGAATAAAAGTATTTTAACTGAAGACTGGACCGTAGTGCTGTTAGGATTTATTATTATCACACTGTCGTTGGCAGGTGTGCTGCTTGCCGCGCCGGAGTTTAGCTGGGCTGCCGCTGATGATCTGACAGGTAAGGTATTAAGTACGGCCAATCTGCTGAATATACTGATACAACTGGTTTATGTGCTTATAATAGCCGTTATTGGCGCGGCATTTACAGGTAAATCAGTAACCGGGGTGCTCAAAGTTTTTCCGCTGGTTTATTTACTTACTATAGTGGCGCTTATAATAGCCGGCAGTAGCCAGGCTAAGGCGCTTAACCTTGAGGCTGTTATTTTTAGCCTGATTATCGGTTTGCTGATTGGTAACCTGTTCAATCTGCCCCAATGGTTTAAGGATGCATTAGCATCAGAGTTTTATGTAAAGGTAGGCCTGGTTCTGTTGGGTACCAGCATCATATTTTCTGATATTCTGAAAGCGGGTTCGTTAGGTTTGATACAGGCTTTGGTGGTTGTGGTATCGGTATGGTATTTCTCATACTGGGTATGTAAAAAACTAAAGATAGATTCGGAACTGACCATGATGCTATCGAGCGCGGTATCTATCTGCGGTGTATCGGCAGCTATTGCTACATCAGGAGCTATAAAAGGCGATTCAAAAAAACTGTCGCTGGTAATATCATTAGTACTGATAACCGCTGTACCCATGATGGTTTTTATGCCATACCTGGCTAAGGTGATGGGCCTATCGCAGGAAGTTACCGGAGCCTGGCTTGGCGGCAGTATTGATACCACGGGCGCGGTGGTGGCATCAGGTAGCCTTGTTGGCGAAACAGCGTTAAAGATCAGCTCCATAGTTAAATTCTCGCAAAATGTGTTATTAGGTATTGCCGCCTTTGTTATTTCAGTTTACTGGACGTATACTAAAAAAGCTACCGGAACTGATGCTGACAGCAAGCCTACGCTCAAAGTGATCTGGGAGCGCTTCCCTAAATTCGTGATCGGATTTATAGCGGCATCATTATTATTCTCTTTCTTTATCTCGCCCGATCAGGCCGCGGCGGTAAAGGGCCCATTAAAAAACCTGCAGGGGTTATGGTTCGCGCTGGCATTCACCAGTATAGGGCTTGAAACCAATTTTCGTGACCTGATACATCGCGATAGCAAAAAACCGATATACGCCTTTTTAATAGCGCAAAGCTTTAATGTGGTGATCACTTTGGTTATTGCCTATTTGTTATTCTAAACCTGATATATTACATAAAGACCCCGTAGAAATATATTTCTGTGGGGCCTTTTATTGTTCGGTGATCTCTCAACTACAAATGGGCATTGATAGTTTTTAGCTATTCGGCATAGAATATATTGATTGTGATTGTATTTATTAATGCCTTAAATTTACTTTATCAATCAAATTATAGCTTAGTAAATAACTCAAATTATGGAAAACGGATCAAATGACATCAGTAAATGCCCTTTTCACAATGGCACCTTAAAACATAATGTTGCCGGTGGAGGTACGCGTAACCGCGACTGGTGGCCTAATCAATTAAAAGTAAACATGCTTCGTCAGCATTCATCGTTAACTAATCCATTGGATGAGAATTTTAACTATGCCGAGGCTTTTAAAAGCCTTGATCTGGAAGCTGTAAAAGCTGATCTGCATGCGCTGATGACAGATTCGCAGGACTGGTGGCCTGCTGATTTTGGCCATTACGGCGGTTTGTTTATACGTATGGCATGGCACAGCGCAGGTACCTACCGCGTTACTGACGGGCGTGGTGGTGCAGGCGCAGGTATGCAGCGTTTTGCACCGCTAAATAGCTGGCCCGATAACGTTAGCTTGGATAAGGCTCGCAGGTTGCTTTGGCCTATCAAACAAAAATATGGTCAAAAAATTTCATGGGCTGACCTGTTGATCCTTACCGGAAATATCGCGCTGGAATCAATGGGATTTAAAACATTTGGTTTTGCAGGCGGGCGTGAGGATGTATGGGAGCCGGATGAATCAGTATATTGGGGTGAGGAAAAAACCTGGCTGGGCGGCGATCTGCGCTATGGGCATGGCTCAGATGGTGTAAAAGGCCATGGTGTACTCGTGTCAGACGATGACGCTGATGGTGATATTCACTCGCGCGACCTTGAAAAGCCGCTTGCTGCTGTGCAAATGGGTTTGATCTACGTAAACCCCGAAGGCCCGGATGGCAATCCTGACCCGATAATGGCGGCTAAGGATATTCGTGATACATTTGGCCGCATGGCCATGAATGATGAGGAAACTGTTGCCCTGATAGCCGGTGGTCACACATTTGGTAAAACGCACGGCGCGGCCCCTGCGGATAACGTAGGCAAGGAGCCCGAAGCGGCAGGTATTGAACAGCAGGGTTTTGGCTGGAACAATAAATATGGCTCAGGCAAAGGTGCCGACACCATTACCAGCGGCCTTGAGGTAACCTGGACAAAAACGCCGACACAATGGAGCAATAACTTTTTTGAGAACTTGTTCGGTTTTGAATGGGAGCTTACCAAAAGCCCGGCAGGCGCCCACCAGTGGGTAGCTAAAACCGACGAAGCTATTATACCGGATGCCTATGATAGTGAGAAAAAACATAAACCAACAATGCTTACTACCGATTTGGCTTTGAGGTTTGACCCGGCGTACGAGAAAATTTCAAGGCGCTTTTTGGAAAACCCGGATGCTTTTGCTGATGCCTTTGCACGTGCATGGTATAAGTTAACACACCGCGACATGGGCCCGCGTGAACGTTACCTGGGCCCTGATGTTCCGCAGGAAGAATTGCTTTGGCAGGACCCGATCCCGGCGGTTGATAATGCTTTGATAGATGAAAGTGATGCTGCCACGCTCAAGGCAAACATATTAGCATCCGGTTTAAGTGTGGCCGAACTGGTTTCTACGGCATGGGCTTCGGCATCTACTTTCCGTGGTTCTGATAAGCGTGGCGGCGCTAACGGTGCCCGTTTACGCCTGGCACCACAAAGGTACTGGCAGGTAAATAACCCATCGCAATTGCAAAGCGTATTAAACAAGCTGGAGGCTGTTAAGCAGCAATTTAATAGCACACAGGTTAACGGTAAAAAAATATCACTTGCTGACTTGATCGTATTAGCCGGTAACGCTGGTATTGAAAAAGCGGCTAAGGATGCCGGAAATGAAATTACCGTACCATTTACACCTGGCCGTATGGATGCTTCGCAGGAGCAAACCGATGTTGAGTCATTCGGTTACCTGGAGCCTTTGGCAGATGGTTTTCGTAATTACCGTAAATCAAAAATTAGAGTATCAACAGAGGAACTGCTGATAGATAAAGCACAACTGCTTACCCTCACAGCGCCTGAACTTACCGTGCTGCTGGGTGGTTTACGTGTGTTGCAAATTAACTATGATGGTTCAAAACATGGTGTGTTTACTCATCGCCCTGGCCAGCTTACTAATGATTTTTTTGTGAATTTGCTTGATATGAGCACCGCATGGAAGGCAGCGGCAGAAGACAGGGAACTTTATGAGGGTACTGACCGCGCTACAGGTGAAGCAAAATGGACAGGCACCCGCGCCGACCTTGTATTTGGTTCAAACTCTGAACTGCGTGCCGTGGCCGAGGTTTATGCAACCGCTGACGCGCAACCTAAGTTTATTAAGGACTTTGTTGCCGCCTGGAATAAAGTAATGAATTTAGACAGGTTTGATATAGCGCGATAATAACGACCTGTTAAGTATAAATATAAAAGGCACCCGCAAGGTGCCTTTTGTATTTATAAGTGATGAAGGACATTTTTTTTGACAGCGTTGCATCAGTAATACTTGATTGTTTACGCTATATTTTTACATAAACAAACACGAATTTATGTTGGGCGAATTAACACAAATACAAGCCGTTGAATTGCTTACAAAGCATCTTACCGGTCGGCTTGGTTGCCATGCTGATGGCGTTACTTATGTGGTACCGGTAAATTATGTCTTTAAGGATAATACCATTTATTCTCACTCCGCATCGGGTAAAAAAATTGACATGATGCGGAAAAACCCGGATGTGTGTTTTGAAGTAGATGAATTGCAAAGCATTTTTAAGTGGAAGAGTGTGATAGCCTGGGGCCGTTTTGTTGAAATTAGTGATATAGCAGAAAAGCAGCAGGTGATGCAGAGTATCATTCATCGTATTATGCCCTTAGTTACCACACCTCATGGGCATCCTTCACACGGTATTACCGATCACGAAAGCGATATTGGTGATAAGGTTGAACTTGTTATTTATAAAATCGTGATCGATAAGATAACTGGTCGCTTTGAAAACTAAAAGGCGGTACTGAAAGATACAGGGGGCATGGCTTTTACCTCTATACAACCAGGTGCAGATAAGTTCAAGCAGGGTACGCGATATTCCAGTAAGATTATGATAAAAACAAAAAACCTCTAAATATATATTTAGAGGTTTTTTTAGTATCGCTTTAAGTCGGGATGGCAGGATTCGAACCTGCGGCCTCCACATCCCAAATGTGGCGCGATACCGGGCTACGCTACATCCCGAAAGGGTTTGCAAAGGTAAAATTTTAATGCTTTAATGCAAAATAAATTTAAAGTATTTTATCAGTAAACTGATGTTGAACCTTTGCTATATTAATGAACTTTCGCTTAAATAAACAGTTGTTGTTTTTTCTGAAGCGCATGCAAAAGTAAGTTTTTAATGGGTAATTGCAATAGCCTGCAAATTTAATTATATAACTTATATTATAGTTGGCAGATTATCAGCAGAATAATTTTTTATTAATTCTTATATCTATGCTTAACCACCCATATTTATACAAAAAAACCCGCCAAAAGCGGGTTTAATACCTTAAACTGGTTGCATCAACCTTCCGGATATTTGCGAAAAATGCTGTTGATGCGCATTTGTATCACACCTAAAAATGCTTCGCGAAATATTCGGGTTGACATTTTTGATTCGCCTGCCGTGCGGTCAGTAAAAATTATCGGTTCTTCAACAACTTTAAAGCCGTGCTTAATGGCGGTATATTTCATCTCTATCTGGAAGGCATAGCCCACAAATTTTATCTTATCGAGTTGTACAGTTTCCAGCACCTTGCGCTTGTAGCACATAAATCCGGCTGTAAAATCCTGTATATCAATACGCGTTATCATGCGCACGTATACAGAAGCAAAGTAGCTCATAAGCACACGGCTCATGGGCCAGTTAACCACGTTAACACCTTTAATATAGCGTGAGCCAATAGCAGCATCAGCGCCGTCAATACAAGCCTGGCGCAGTTTTAATAGGTCGTTTGGGTTGTGTGAAAAATCGGCATCCATTTCAAAAATAAAATCGTAATGCCGCGCTATACACCACTTAAAACCGTGAATGTAGGCTGTGCCTAATCCCTGCTTTCCGGCGCGCTTTTCCATAAAAAGCTTGTCGGTATATTCGGTTTGCAGGCGCTCAACTATTAGCTGTGTACCATCAGGCGAGCCGTCGTCAACTATAAGAATATGGAAATCATGCGGTAAGGAGAACACTTTGCGTATCATCCGCTCAATATTCTCCTTCTCGTTATACGTAGGAATTATTACAATACTATCAGGCACTACTCGTAAACGCTATCGTTAAAAAAAAGTATGCAAAGCAAACAAATTTTTTAAACAATCGGGTTATCCGGATGAATTTCCTGTGTTTTATCGTCCTGTATGCCCAAACCTTTGGCAATGGTTTCGTCAACCAGGTAGCTGCGTTCCTTAATATATGGGCTTACAAACAAGAATAGTATGAAAAATCCTCCGATGATGCCCACAAACAGCCAAAAGTATTTATCGCCCTCAAAATAGGCGAAAAAGCCTTTTTCAGAAATGTTTTTGTTAATAAGCGTAGTAAAGAATGTACCTACTGAATAGGTAAGGTACCAAATACCGGTCATGGTACTCTTCATTGATGGCGGAGATTGTGTGTAAGCATACTCCAAACCTGTGATGGATACCATTACTTCGCCAGCGGATAAGATAATGAAAGCCATTATTTGCCACCATATTGAAGGCTGATGACCGTTTTGCAAACTAACCTGTACAAGCGCTATAATAACAAAGCTTAAACCGGTTACAAAAAGGCCAGCGCCGATTTTTTTAAGCGGCGTAAGTTTTACCCCCATCTTTTCAACCAACGGATAAACACCATAATTGAATACAGGGATAAGGATCAGCAGAAACAGCGCGTTTACAAACTGCACCTGCGATGGCAAAATGTGTATGCCGAATATACCCAGGTCAAGATCGAGCTTTGCGGCTTGTAAAGCCCATTCGGCGCTGTTCATATCCCACATGGCCCAAAAAATAGGGATAAAGGCAAATACAGCCATTACATTCCAAACAGCTTTTATAGCTTCGGTTTTTGTTTTGCCGTATTTTTCTTCAGTAAGGTTCCAGGCTTTTTTGCTTTTGTCTTTATTAGTTAACTTGGCTTTTAACGTGTATAGGCTGATGGTTACAAAGTTTTCTTTACGGATGCCGCTTGGGGGTACTTTAACATACATTTTTCGGCCGGTAAAAAATATAACTGTTGCCAGCGCCATTAATATGCCGGGTACGCCAAATGCTACTGATGCGCCAAAATGCTCATACAAATAGGGTATAAGCAATATACTTACGGTTGAACCTGCATTGATACTGAAATAAAACCAGCTATAAATTTTACTCATCAGGTGCTGGTTATTATGATCAAACTGATCGCCAACGTTAGCTGATACGCATGATTTTATACCGCCTGCCGCAATAGCTATAACAATCAATCCGCCAACAAAGCCGTTTAGCGAGCTATCAAAAATGGATAGCAGGAAGTGGCCAAAGGTGTAGATTATTGAACCCATCAATATCACCCGGTATTTGCCAAAAAACCAGTCGGCCATGATAGCGCCTAACAATGGTGTGAAATATACCAGGGTTGAAAAAAGGTGGTTGTAGTAGTTTGATTGTGCTTCGGCCTGAGTGGTTAGTGCCGGTATGTGGTTGGGATTAAAAAACTGGTTAACAAGAAATATGGCCAGTATACTGCGCATGCCGTAAAAGCTGAAGCGCTCTGAAAATTCGTTACCTATAATAAAAGGAATACTGCGTGGTATCTTACCCTTTGGGGTAGAAGCTGGGGTTAATGTTTCTGCCATTTAAATTTTATGAGGTTTTGCGAAAATAGCATAAATCCCCGAAATCAAAATTAAATGTTGAAAGTGTTACACTTGAGCATACTTAAATTCCGTGCTGTTAAGCGGGTTTAATATTAATGCTTTGATGGCACCTGCTGCCTGTCTTTTATGGCTTGCTTTTTAGGGTCAATATATTCATTCTGATCCTGCGAGGTGGCAATGTTGCGCATATCAAGGTTTTCGGCATATTTCCACTTGCCGTTGTTCAGGCGGTAGGCATCATAGCTCAGGTCAGGCCCAAAGGTTTCAGGTTTGCCGGCCGAGCGCTGGTCGGGTGGGGAGAGGTGATCGAACACAATGATGTTTTCCTCCGGGATGTAGCGTAAAAGCATTGATGCCTGGCGTGCATATTCAAATACCACGCGTTTACGGGTTTTGCCGTTACCATCAAATACAGGAGCGCCAAAAACAGGCTGACCATTCCTGTTAAATGAGATCACCTCTATCACTTTTTTAGTTGATTTTACAGTATTACCTTTCCATCCTAATAGTACATAATAGGGAGTGGCACCGCTTTTTACCGCCGCAATTTTATAATACTGAGCCCCATACCATGTACGGTTATCAGTGACAGAATCCTCCGGATTTTTTAGCAAGGGGGAATAATCTTCAAGGGGGAACATTTTTAGCGGGCCGCCGGTATTTATTTGTACGGTGCCATAAAAGCGGTAGCTGCCATCCTCGTTTACTATATGCCAGCTAAATATACGAAAGCGGTTATCAGGGGCATTGATCACACTTACCGCTTTAACGCTATCAAACGAATAATTGAAAGAGTTGGGAACTTTCAGGGCGGCTACCAGCGTACGGATGAACTGGTAATTGGCATTTTTGCGCTCCATGTCGTCGGGGTCATTAACTAATTTTTGCCCCAAATGCTTCAAGCTATCGGTTAAAACTTTAAGTTGCTTTAAGTTTCTGCCTTCATCATTGCCCTGGGCTAAAATAAACCCGGGTAATTGTATCAATATAAAAACGATAAGTATTGCTTTCTTCATAGTTTGGTTTACCCAAGGTTGTAAACGTAATAAACCGCCTGCAATTATACATACGTATCCGTAAACCTGTTTTATTACTGTTGGGGGTCTTTACGTTTTTTATTTTTTTTACGCGCATTTAATGCCTGCTGTAAAAGGTATTCAATTTGCCCGTTGGTGCTGCGAAACTCCTCGCCGGCCCAGGTTTCAACCTCTTTCAGCATGTCAGGATTTATACGTAATATAAATGCTTTTTTTTCGGCCATGTTACATTATGCACCCGAGGCTGCTGCCTGGCGTTGTTTGGTAATTATTAAGTAAAAGGCTAAAAAAGTGAGTAGCGGCACCCAATGCAATGGCGCTGTGTTTTGTTCAATGAACACCTCATCAGTTTTTGAAAAAGCATTTACATGAATGCGCAGCAAGGGGCCATACATGTTACTTTCCCACCGGTATCTTGCTTTCCAGAATGAGGTTTTCTTCAACACCAGTTCGGTGCCATCAGCCAAAGTAAAAACCGATGTAAAACTGAATGCTTTTACTTTTAATGTGCCAATAAGTGCATCCTGGCCATCGGTAACCATTATGCGGTTGCGCCAAAAGCCATCAAGTTTAAAGCTTAGTGTGCCATCAGCCAGTTCGGCCCAGCCCATGTGTTTAAACGAGATGGTTTTAAAAGTGAGTTTTCCGTAGCTGCGCACATCATCACCAAGTATATATTCGGGTTTGAGCCAGCCATGCCTTTGCATGTTTAACTGGCTGATGTTCCGGTTTTCAAATCTGGCAAACATAATCTTTGTTATTAATGATATAGTGTACCTGTGTTTACTACCGGTGCCACGTTGCGTTCGCCGCATAGCACCACCAGCAGATTGCTTACCATAGCCGCCTTGCGCTCTTCATCAAGCTCAACAATGTTTTTAGCCGAAAGCTTGTCAAGCGCCATTTCAACCATGCCAACCGCGCCTTCAACAATTTGCTTGCGGGCGGCTATAATAGCGGTAGCCTGTTGGCGCTGTAACATGGCGTTGGCAATTTCGGGCGCGTAAGC
Organism: Mucilaginibacter sp. UR6-1; assembly: GCF_020880975.1. Taxonomy (GTDB): domain Bacteria; phylum Bacteroidota; class Bacteroidia; order Sphingobacteriales; family Sphingobacteriaceae; genus Mucilaginibacter. The sequence goes on from NZ_JAJIWP010000001.1 coordinate 422,993, forward strand.
TAAATGCGATATACGGGCCTCCAGTACTTCAATACCGGCACGGGCAAGCCTGTCGTTAAGTTCTTTTTCAAGCAATATGCTTACATGCTCGGCACCATCGCGCAGGGTAATTGATGCATCCTCATCCTCAAAATGATCATAAGGAAACGAGTTGGCCAGGTGGCGAACCGCTGCCTCGCTTTGTATGTTAACGTATTGAATATAATTCTCAACCGAAAAAACTGCCGCGGCAGTATCTTTTACCCGCCACACAATTACAGCAGCTATTTCAATCGGATTGCCTACCTTATCATTCACCTTTAGTTGCTGGCCGTTGAGGTTGAATGCACGTAACGATACTTTCTTTTTTACGGTGAAAGGGTTCACCCAAAAAAAGCCGTCCTTTTTTACTGTGCCGGTGTATTTACCAAACAGTGTCAGCACCTTTGATTCATTAGGGTTAACAATTACCAAACCGGGCAATACAAGCGAGAAGTCAAGTATAAATACAATTACGCCGATAACCGCCAGCTCCTGCCATATCAAAATTCCTGATACTGCTATTAGTACCAAAAACAATGTAAAGGTAACATATCCCGAAGGCGGATTGATGGTTTTTTCGTTTTCCATGATATTGGTTTTGATTTTAAAATGATATCATAAAGATATCAAATAAGATTTGATAAATGCAAGAAAAAGTACGCAACACAGAAACTTATATTATTTTTGAGAGGTTAACTTTATAAATGGTGCAAATCTCTACATCCCGACGACGTGCTTTATTGCGCAAATATGCCCGCAACATTAAGTTTTTAATGATATTGGGCAGTATCTGTCTTATTGTTGCGGCACTACCCAAGCAGGCCCAGTTCAGGTATGAGTTTGAGAAGGGCAGGATATGGAATCAAAAAGACTTGGTATCGCCCTATAGCTTTGCTATACTGAAAACACCGCAGGAGATTGAGAACGACCGCAAAACAGCCCTGGCCAGTATTACACCTTTATACCGTTTTGACAGGGATATGGGTAAACAGCAAACCGAAGGGTTTCGTAACGACCTGGAAATAAAATGGCATACTGCCGGATTGCCTGATAATCAAAAAGAAAAATATCAGGCAATTGGTGTAAACCTGCTTACTGATGTTTATAACAAAGGTATAATAAAGGTAAATCAAAGGCATCAACGCAACGAAGCGCTTAATATAAGCGTGCTTAACAATAATATTTCTGTAGAAAGAAATATAAACGATCTGTTTACGCGCGACAGGGCGTTGAACTATTGCGAGCAACAGCTAAACGTACGTAAGGATATTGATAAGGCTTTTTTGCTTGATTTAATAAGCGACCGCTTGCTGGTGAATCTAACTTTTGATGATAAGCTTACCGCCAAATCAGAAAAAGAAGCCCTGGATAATTTATCAGTTACGCGGGGCATGGTACAAAGCGGCGAAACCATTGTGGCCAAAGGTGCTGTGGTAAATGATGATATTTTTCAAAAACTGCAATCATACAAAAAAGCATTTGAAGATAATGCCCGTATTGATGGCGATGTTAACCTGGTATTGTTTGGCCGGTTTTTACTGGTAGGCCTGGCCATAACATTGCTCATCGTGTTTCTGTACCTCTTCAGGCGTGATATATATGGCGACAACCGTTTGGTAGGCCTCATACTGATGGTAGTTACTGCCATGCTGGCAACACTGTCAATAGCTATTATGCTGCAAATACCTACATTGTATTATATACCGTATTGCATTGTACCTATTATCATCAGGATATTGTTTGATACCCGGCTGGCACTGTACATACATTTGCTGGTAGTACTTATAGCGGGCTTTTTTGTACCTAATAGCTTCGAGTTCGCTTATTACCAGATCACGGCAGGTATGGTGGCTATTTATACCATCAAAAACCTGATACGCCGCGAGCAGTTCCTAACATCGGCTTTGATTATTACGGCTACCTATTTTGTGGCTTTTTTAGGTATATCATTTATAAGGCAGGGTAGCCTGGCTACTATTGATTGGTTAGATTTTATACCATTTACCGTGAGTGTGTTATTAACGCTACTCGCTTATCCGCTCATTTACGCCTTTGAAAAATTGTTCGGCCTAACGTCAGACATTACATTGATCGAGTTGACCAATACTAACTCGCCTTTGCTGCGTGAAATGGCTTTTACAGCACCGGGTACCTTTCAGCACTCTTTGCAGGTGGCTAACCTTGCCGAGAATGCCATATATGCAATTGGAGGCAACGCTTTGCTGGTTAGGGCAGGGGCGTTGTATCATGATATCGGTAAGATAGAGAATCCGTTATTTTTTATCGAGAACCAAACATCATCATTTAATCCGCACGATAAACTGCCTTATGAAGAAAGCGCGCAGATCATTATACGCCACGTAAGCAAGGGTATCGATATGGCTCGTAAATCAAACCTGCCCGATATTGTAACCGATTTTATCCGCACGCATCATGGCAACACCCGGGTAGACTACTTTTACCAATCGTTTTTGAAGAATTTTCCTGAAAAATTCATTGATGAGAATATTTTTCGCTATCCTGGACCCATTCCTTTCTCAAAAGAAACCGGTGTTTTGATGCTTGCCGACTCGGTTGAGGCCGCTTCGCGCTCGTTAAAGGAGCCCAATCAAAAATCCATCAGTGACCTGGTTGACCGCATTGTGAAATATAAACTTGATCAGGATCAATTGAAAGACAGCAACATAACGTTGAAAGATATTGAAACCATTAAAACGATATTTAAACGAATGTTGATGAGTATTTACCATGTGCGGATAGAATATTAAAAAACCTCACTTTTTTTTTTGACAGGTATGCACTTTTACTATATTTGCAGACCTCAAAAAAACGAGGCGTACTTAAAAAGGTGAGGTGCCTGAGAGGCCGAAAGGATCAGTTTGCTAAACTGACGTACGGGAAACTGTACCGAGGGTTCGAATCCCTCCCTCACCGCCAGATTGATAATCAAAACACATTAAAAGCCTGTAATTCATTGAATTACAGGCTTTTTTCGTTTCCGGGGTTGCTCAGAATATGTCCGGTTTCGCATAATTTTAGTGTGACATTCAGTGTGACATTTTTTTGGTGGAAATGTCACACTGGAAACGTTGTAAAATACTGAACTACAACATGTTCGGGAGCTAAACATCTTGACTTTTATAGGCTGCATTTCGATATTTATTAACTTTTAATTTTTTAGTTATGTTAGAGAAAAGCTTTGGAATGTTGTTTTACCTTAGGAAACAACGTCATGCCGACAAGGGTACCATGTACATTTACCTTAGAATTACAGTGGACGGCCTGTCAAGGGACGTGTCGGTCAAAAGAACCTGGAGTGCTGCCAGATGGAGTGCAGGCGCTAACAGGGCGTCCGGTAGTAAAGAGGACGCAAAAGAATTGAATCACTATCTGGATGTATTGCAAAGCAAAGCCTATGATGCCCGCAAGCAGCTGATTGAATCCGGGCGGGTTGTGACTGCAATTTCAATCATGGACATAATGAGTGGTGCGGAGCAGCGCAAGCGGGAATTGATGTCACTTTTCAAAAGCCATAATGATGATATGAAAGCAATGATCGGGAAAGGCGTGGCAAAAGGTACCTGGACAAATTTCAATACGACTTACCGCCACTTGTCCGTGTTCCTGTACTCGCAGTATAATGTCAGGGAAATCAACATCCTTGCTCTCGATCTGGAGTTTGTTAAAAAGCTTTATCACTGGTTCAGGACGGTCAAAAAAATGGGCCATAACAGTGCCCTTAAAAATATTGCCAACATGAAGAAAATAGTTATCGCCTGCGTCGATAACGGTTGGCTGAAAAATGACCCGTTCGCAAAATTTGATGAGATTAGAGAAGAAGTTCAGACAGTTTTCCTGGTAAAGGAGGAGATTCAGGCCATTGCTGACAAAGAGATAACAAACAACCGGCTTTGCCAGGTAAGGGATGTATTCATTTTCTGCTGTTTTACAGGACTTGCATTTGCAGATGTAAAGCAATTGAAAAAGTCCGAAGTTGATATTGGTATCGATGGTGAATTAAGAATCTATAAAGGAAGGCAAAAAACGGGAACGCCATCAATAATTCCATTGCTTCCAATCACTAAACGAATATTAGCCAAATATGAATACAATGAGCAATGCATCATCAAAGATCAGTTATTGCCTGTATTGAGTAATCAAAAGTACAACGCTTACCTGAAAGAAATAGGGGATATGTGCGGTATCAATAAAGAGTTGAAAACGCATATGGCCAGGCACACATTTGGAACTACCGTAACACTCGCCAACCATGTACCACTGGAGTCCATCAAGGAAATGATGGGGCATAAAAGTTTACGTCAAACTATGCATTACGCGAAGGTTACCGGTATCAAGGTCAATGAGGACATGGCCAAACTTAAAAAGCGGCTGAAAAAAAATAATTTTATATCCGAGCACCAGATCATTGGTGCTGATACCACAATAAGCTAAATACATTGACATGCCCGGCTGGCTAAATGATTTGCCGGTCGGGTTTATTTTTCGGTAGTACCGAAATGCTCGTTAATTTCTTAAACTAAGAACCAGCAGCTTTGCCTAAAATATATAAAATGGCAACTGAAATTATAACGAAGGAAGATTTACAGGTCTTTAAAGAAGAATTGTTAAGCGACATCAGAAAGATTATTGATAGGAAAGAACAGCCTGCCGGTGAATGGCTGCGCAGCAGTCAAGTGAGGAGGATGCTGAACATATCGCCCAATACCTTGCAAGCACTCCGTATCAGCGGCAAATTAAATTATAGCAAAGTTGGAAGTATCTTTTTTTACAAGCTTGAAGAAATTAGAAAGTTGGTAGAAGGGGATAAACTATGATTGAAAGAGAGCGTTTATCGCCCTTAATTAAACGTACTCAGGAAGATGGCAGAATTACGCCGATTCATATGAGTTTCTTGCTTGCATTGCTTTGCTGCTGGGAAGATAACGGCTGGAAGGCTCCGATAAGGGCTTCGAGAAAAATGCTTATGAAGCTGGCCAAAATACATTCCTCATCGACTTATCACAAGTGCGTGCAGGAACTTAGTGCCTTTGGCTATATAGATTACAAACCATCATTTAACCCGAGAGGGAGTGATTTTAGTTTCTCTGATTTAACAGGATGAAATCAATGTTATCCCTTTATCTGGAGAGTTAGGGATTACATTCGAACAATTAGTAGTAACATTTTTAACCTTTTTAGATAATTTAAAATTGAAATAAAATAAGTGGCACAATGTTTCTAAACTGTGACTACAATCCTGTAATTGATTTGACTTTAAGTATCTATAATTTCTGGATGCAAAAGTATATTGTACTCACAAAGTAAGCCCTGCAAAATTTATATAGGTTAGTCTATCTTAATGCGGTCTAAATACCCCTTATATAAGGTAGGGTTAAAACCTTTATATTTTATACCCTCTAAAAATGCCCGGTAAAAAATAACCAAAGATTGTTTTACCTTAGCCATTCTTAACCTAAATTATCATGAGACAAATGACCGTCGCAGCTGTTCAGCAGGCTATTGATCTATTAGAAGCGATAGACCCATCAAACGAACTTGCTTACGAACAAGCCTTCCTTGCTTATCTAAGAATACCAAAACTTCCGGTCGTTATTTACAATATCGTCGAGCCCATAGAAGTGTTTAGGGCAAGAACGCATATCAATGATGTTTTTTTTAGTCAAGTAAACGAGATCTCGCTTGCTCCTCACAGCGCGATCAATCGCTTCGCCCGGTGTAGTCGTCCCTTTCAATCACGTTTTTACGGCGCAACTAACCGTCCTACAGCCTATATGGAGCTGGCTAGTTATTGGGCCTCAGAAAAAGAAGTCGGTCAGCATTTATTCGTGACCGTTGGTCGCTGGGTCGTTAAGCAACCCTTCAGCGCACTAATCGTAAGTTCGCCCGATGTGAACTTGCGTATGAGTGAATACGACAAGGAACACGGAGCCGCTATCGATGATTTGATCGATGGTCTTGAGGGAGAAGAAAAAGAGGCAACAATTTTAGTTTATCACTATTTGTTTGACAAGTTCAGAAAGCCAGCTAAAGATGATCCGTTAACTTACATTATCACCACGTCATATTGTAACGTCGCACTTTTAACAACACCCGGTGAGATTGATGCTATATTTTACCCCAGCGTTCCCTTTGGCGGGAAAGGTGTCAATTTTGCTTTTAACAATAGGTTTATTCATCCGGAAAATATCGAACTCCTCGGTGCACTACGTGATGAATTTCAGGTTTATCTTAACGATGAGAAAATTAAATCTTTTATGCAGGTGGGATCCTATGAAACAAAGGGCATCGATCAGGCAAACAACGTAATCCATTGGAAACAGCCGGACGCAGAAGTTAACAAGATATAAAAGCACTTAAAACTTAACCATTGATTTACTACAACATAAATGGGATTCCGACAGAGGTAAAGCCGGCAAATAAGTTTTGGATGGCCGAAGGACAGCTTGATTTTATAATGAGCGAAGGTGATCTGACGCATGACATCGAGGCCATGGCACATACTTTACGATTTGGCGTTCAAGCAAAATTATTCGGAAGTGTTCAACATTATTACGACCAGTTAGCCTTTGTCCCTCCATGGGTTACGCAAGTTGGAATTGATTCAGACCTTTCTGTTTCGAAGGCTGAGATTGAACCTTATATACAACAAGCTGACGAGTCGACTTTAAAAGCAATGTATTATAATGATGTCAGTGCATTAATCGGGTCATTGCAGAATGCCAATGTTGAGGCGAAATCCTTGCTCGGTCAATTTTATAAGGAACTGAACAACAATTCTTTTATGGTGATGAAAGATCCGTTTGAACCCAATATGGAAATGCACGCTTCCGGTGCCATCGTGACCCGTATATTCAGTTATGTAAACTATTTATTCATATCACTTTACAGTCAGATGGATTATGTAACAAAAATCTGTTATGAACTTGAGCACTTAAAGATGGCTTACAAAAAATATGATAAGTTGCAGTCCTCCGGCATATTGGTAGGTGACGCCAATCGTCTTTCATTTAAAAAAGCGCAGGGTACTATATTCGAAGAATGTCCTAATATGAGACTAATTCAAACACTTCGCAATGAGATCATACATGATGGTTCGTTTGAGAATACCCCTAAAGTGTTTCAATTATTTCAGGACAACAAAATGGTCGAAAAGTATATTTTCCTGCCAGACCATACCAATGGTTTTATCGATTCGATTAAAGGTCGCAAACGTTTTTTTAGCAAGGGTATTAAATTGAATGAGTGTCTTCCTGAATTACTCACAGATTTTTGGAAACGGATGCTAACTACATTTTTACTGCTTCAAAAGTCAACGGGAATCTACTCACAATAGTTAAGCCCCTTTGATATTCACAATTAACAGCGGTTAGACTGGTTCAATCATTTTTTTATTGTTTAGACACGCAGGTATTATCTGATGAATCGCCTTACTGATGTGCGTTTTTCATCTGGTACGGTAGAAATAGTATCCCGGAATATAATCTGTTCTGCATCTATAGATGCGATATGCTGGTCAAGAACCTCTATATCCTCAAACGACATTCCATAACGGAGCATCCATATATCCCGGTCACTTTCCGTTCCGTATCTTACATACAAAGCTAATTTCTTCGCACGGTCATCTTGATATTTTTCAGCATATTTCCAAAATGCAGCGTAAAAAATGTCGCTTAATTTAAATCCGATGAGTTTGTCAATATAATCGTAGGTGTCGTACATGATAAGATCGTAAGAAACATCTTTCGCTTTTGTTCCTAACGGAAACAGACTGAACATTCTCAATTCTTTGTCTGGAATTTCTTTATATCCAGTAATGAATGCTGCAGGCAACTGATCAAGCAACTGAGGTGAGTTTTCCAGCTGTGCCCTTTCATGAGATTTACTTGCATGCGAATACCTGTACCAGCAGATATTTTTAAAGTTACGGCCGTACACTCGCCATAGCATAATTTTAACTGCGGTATCTAAAACCCGGGCTTCTCCATCGCTAAGGGATCTGCTGAGATAAAGTGTGTATAAGTTCCTGAAATATGCATATAACAACAACTTCGCGTCAAGGTCATCAGTGATTTTCTTAAAGGCGATTAGTTGGCCATCTTCAAACACTGAATTTAAAATTTGTTCAATGATGCCATCAATACTATCGGTACTGAGCTTTTCGAGGTCTTTTTCGGTAAGATTATATTCATCCGAATAGGTCCCATTAAGAATAGCGTCCCTAAAGTCATTGTAATCATCATCCTGCAAATCTGTTTTTTCGAGCGAGGAGACGTTGTCGAGTATCTCATCACTGGTCATGATTTTTCGGAACGTAGGAATACGTTGCGGGTTATTCACAATCACATATCCATAATCAAACTTTAAATCTCTCGTTGAGCGGCCAGCTCTTCCGATAAGGTTTTTAACCGCTAATGGCTTACTACCCTCTAAGCGGTCAAGATAAACAACATCAAATGGCATATTAATGCCTTGCTCAAGTGTAGAGGTTGCGAAACAGATGCGACAATGGCCAGCTTTGGTAAATTGTTCAATGATGAGTCTGGTATGTAGAGGGAGTGACCCGTGATGGATAACAATACCCTTGCAAAGTAAGTCTAAAAGCAATGAATAATGGGCAGCGTTGCGCTCGGTGTCACCGCCCGTATATTCTTTAAGTTGGCTTAAGTATAGGGCAGTCGTTTCAGATGGTAATTCATCGCATAGCGCCACGTATTTGGCAAATTTCTCCAGAAATTTCCCGTTATAGATTTTTTGCTTAGATGTATATATCAGCACTGTACCACCTTTCTGGATGGTCGCTGATAGCGGATCAAATCCGGCAATTATTTTCTTATGGCCCATTATCTGTTGGTCAATGCCGAAGTGTGAAAACTGCCCGTCCGGGTTTTGACATAAAAAAAGCTGTCCAACATTTTTCTGAATGTACTGCTTTGCTTTAGCAGTCTGTTGTTCAAAATGATTTTTCTCTATCTGAGATTCGGGATTTTGTACAAAAGGGTGCGCAAAAATAAATTTGGCCTCTGGGTAGGCTTTCTGACATCTACGGACGATACTATCAAAATACAATCCCCGTTTAGAGTCTTCATCGCTTAATTGAGCCTCGTCGAATAAAAATAAATCAACCTTAAACTGCTCACGCTGTTTGAATAGTTCCCGACAGCGTTCTGGCGTGACGATAAAAATGCTTCGCTTGGCATATCTGGTGTTAATTTTGTCGATAAACGTTAAAATATTGACAGATTGATCCTTAATCTGCTCAGACAGCTCCAGATAATATTCATTAATTAAGGCTCTTGAAGGCACAACAACTACAACATCATTTTGGCTCTCCTCAATTTGCTTCCTGAATACGAAGGACTTACCCGTACTCGTAGGGGCCGAAAAGCTAAAGCAAGTGTTGCCATTGATGCCCTTGATAATATCTGCCTGTACAGGGGTTAGTGTGTAACTATATGTGTCCCGGATATACTGGCGATATTGGGTAAAAACCACTTCGGCGAGCGTATCCCGCGTTGTCGGCTTATAGAAAACCGCCATATAGTTTAAGATTGGGATTTTGTGTTGCTCAAATTCTTCCGGCCGGTAGAGTGCCAAGTAGGAAAGTATCTCCAGATCGGTAATAGAAGTCGGACCATTCATGTACAAATTCGCCATGACATACTTGAATATATCTGCCGTGTTTTGGCCTCCTGTAATACTTTTGATTGCATTCTTCATAAGTTGACTGCAACACAAATTAGTTCTTTGTACTTACTCGCATCAACAAAGTGCTTATTACGTTTAATACTCTTTATCAGTTGATCGGTAGGGGTGGCTTTGGCCGAAAATGCAGCGATATACCCTTTGTGGCCTTTTACACAGTTGTTCATAGAGTTTTTGCAGAAGAAATCTTTAATGTCGTTCAAATCAGAGATATCCTGTTGTTGATTTGCGAACCGGATGATCTGTTCCAACGACCTGCCAAATGCGCTTTGTTTGGCCACATACTTAGCTTCACCGAATAGTAAGATCTCATTTAGATTTCGTGTATAAAAATCGAATCCCGGATTCAAAATGATGTTCTTCTTAAATAATTCAGCAAGCGGAATGTCTAAGTAATTTAGCTTTTCAACAATAGTTTGCCTTGCCAATTCAGATACTACATATTCAGCTGAACTACTGGTAATCTTATCTGCCTTTGCCTTAATGATAAAATTTGCGATATGGTCTGCAGTCTTTCGCGCTCTAACCTGGTAAGAAACCCGCTGGTATTCGTCATCAAATTGACGTATCCAAGAAAGGTCATTAAACGAAACCAGAATATTTCTAAGCGTTAGGCTTATATCAGTTGGGTCAATTCTGATAAAACTAATATGATTTTCAATTTGTATGTGGTCAACAATGGTGTAACCGCTCATGAATTTAGATAAAGTATAAGGTAATAATTATCTAATTTACGCAAAACCAATCATCAAATACAACGATCTGAAATATAGTAATTAGCAACGAAAAAAAAATTGCCCTTTTTTAGAACAATTTGTTTGACGGCTCGTGAAAAATAATGCTTAATATTGCTAAGTTTTCCACACTTCGGAAACAAGATAGTACCATAAAATGACCCAAAAACAGGTCGCGAAGTTTGTTTCTAATTTGATACTGAAATCTCATAACTTTTTGATAATCAATTCCTAATTGCTTTCTGTATCGATATATTAACTGTCTCAAAATTGCTTGGGCATAAGGTTATTAAAACTACTTTGATCTATACTTAAGTGAAAGATAAAATTAAGATTGAGGCTACAGGAAGAATCAAGGTTGATTTAAAAAACATGAAAAAGAACAATGGCAAAGCGTCTAAACTCAAATGAACTTGCTGCCAAATTTGCGTTTTGATTTGTTCAACTGCGAACTGATCTCGTTCGCAGTTTTATGCCTTGAATTGCTGATCCACTCTTGAAGTTCTAACCTGCTGAAATATAACCTCTTTCCTGGTTTGGAAAATGGAATTTCTTTGCGACTCACTTTAATGTATAAGGATGCTTCTGAAATTTTAAGAAACGCTGCTGCTTCCTCAACGTTCAATAAATCATTATCCCCGGTATCCGAGGGTTTGAGACCAATAACAAGTTGTTCGATAGATTCTACTTTTTCAAAAAGTAAGCTGATGATTTCAGGAAGTTCATTAAAATTAAATGGATCCATCTTGTAAAGATGTGCCAATTGTCTTGTTACACATCATCAGTTTTTCTGTACTACAGAAGATTTATTCTAAGTAAGTAAATGAACCATAATAGAATAAATTGTCGTACTGAATTTTTGCAGAGTATTCTATTCTATCATATAGATCATTGTTTGAAATATAACTTTTGAACCTATCTACAATTTTGTCCTGTCCACTAAAGAAATGTTCAAGTGTGTCATTAAAACTTTGCTGATAGTCATAGCCTTCAGATAGAGCTATGCCGAGTAATAAACCAAGGATTAAACCTGCATAATCATCAATTGGCCATTGATGGCTAATAAGTGATTGTCCACCGGTTACCAAACTTGCGCCGAAACCAATTGAACCGGGAGAATTGATTAAGGTCGTTGTGGCACCGTCGCAGGCATTTAATACAAGTAATCGTCTGCCATCAGACGATGAAGAAATATAGTTTAAATCAGCCAAAGGGATCTTATTAGGGCTTCCATCTTCCTTCGCACGATTCATCAGTAAATACGACAAGTGTGGCCTGAAATGATCGAATTGTCCGTGGCAGGATATCCATACCAGATTATAATCCTTTTCATGGTAGGCTTTTAAAAAGAGTGCTTGATCATCCTCATACCAGTTAAAACGATCAACTTTGGCACCGGCTTTTTCAAAGATTTCCTGAACGCCGTCGCATTCATACTCCGACATATTGCAATCACCCTGCCACATCAGGATTTTAGAAATACTTTTTGTTGAGTATGGCTTTCTGAATGATTGAACAATTGGCAATCCCGCTTTAGCATATTTCAGAAATAACGCCTGTAATGGCAACTGGAATTCCGAATAAAGGTAATAGGCTGGAGATGATCGAATAGTTTCCTGAATATTTGGATCAGTCAGGTTAAAATGCTCAACGAGTATTTGTTCAAGTTCTTTACCATGTTGTGGTTCTGGCGTTCCTACCTCCTGAAGGTCTTCCGGGCTTCTGGTAGGATGCAATTCATCGATCAGTGCGATAGTCATGTTCATAAAGTGATTTAGTTGCTTTATAATCCTACCACCATAATCATGAGGATCAGTTCCAGAATGAACTACTTTTCCCTGTTTAGCATATCGAACGCCACCTGGGGTATTGTGCTGAATAATTAGGAATTCATTTGAAATTCTGCTTTCGTTTGGTATTTTAAAAAATTCACTGATAATCGTTACTATCGCCTGAATTTCGCCTGCGGCCAAGAGTGTGTCTATTAATTGCTGAACAATGGAATAAACTCTGCTTATTTCGAAATCCTTTTGAATTTCATTTTTTACAAGCTTATCTACCATCTTATGATAACCTCTAATCGAACTAATTATCTGATCCAGGTTTGAAAGTATCGCTGAACTGTCACCTTTATAAACGGCGCACATTAATTGCAACTGTTCATTTGCATCAATACTGAACATTTTCTGTACGCGTTCGAACCATACCTCCCTGGTTGTTTGAGTGTATTCGTAACCACAGGCACAAAACTGCATTGCAATAATTTTGCCGCTTGCAGATAATAGCCATGGCCTAGTATAAAAAAACATTAATATATGAGAGCATTTATCTTTCAAGTTTTGATTGCCGATATTGCTTGCCCAGGTTTGGATCTGACAAAATGCCAAAATTATAATATCATCATAATAAATCGGAGACGCTAATATTTCCAGTTTAGGATAAAAATGCTCAACATAATATTTAACAATTTCGTAAAAGCCTCCTTTCACACGCTGCTGGTAAAAAAGCATATTGGTCCACTCTGCAAAAGACCGATTAAAGCAGTGCCTGACATATGGATGCTGAGACATTTGAAAGATATAAATCCTGTCAAGTTTGGTTTCCCGCTGAACGTTGAATCCAATTGTCGTACTTAAAGAATTCGCTAACCATTGAAATAATTCCATGAAAAGCTTTTTGTGGCCTAGCCGACTACTTAAACTTACTGCAAACTGAAATTGAAGAAACCATAGCAGTTCTTCATGCTGTTGATAACGTGTATGGAGATTTAAGATGTCATGGCAAAGGCTTTCGGTCAGATCAATTTCTTTTTCGTGATAGTCTTGAAGTGGATGAATTTCATCAATCCAGAGATCATGCAACGTTGTACAAGATTCCATGTCAAAATTAAAATCCGAATTCCAGCGTGTGTCCTCTTTTAGGTTGGTGGAGCAATCATAAAATGACGGAAACAATTCTTTCAACATCATAAGCAATAGTAGGATAAGGTTAATTTATATTATTAATTAGATTTAGCTTTTTTAATGCTGATCAGTAAGGCCTTGGAACCAATAGTAGGCTTTCAAGAAAAGATTTGTAGTGAATAAGATTTTGTAAGACTAAAGTTTTATTAATCAGACTTTCACCTGAACCCAGCCAGTCAGATTTATGTACCACAGCACACGTCATATAATCGCCGGTACCAAACCTTTCCGGACGACGTATCGTTCTTTCATCGGCAGCACCAGCATTTTTCTTTATTACATCATGCCACAAATTCCTGATTTCTGATTTTGTATAATCCTCAATATCTGAATCCAAATGAGATATTTTGAAGCACAATTTGCCTTGCTCTATCTGTAGATAAACCGGAAATCCATGCCAATCACGCCAGTTTAAAACAGCATTCCAGAAACTCTCTCCACCCGGAGGGTTGACAAGGTGCCAATCGGTTATTCCCAAATTATCCTCTAAAAACTGGTAAAAACCAATCCAGCATGCGTCGTTCCATTTACCAATAATTGTAGATTCAAATGCGTCATGTGCTTTTTGTAGTTGGTGCAGTCTTTCCCGAAAGTCAATCAGGATATTATTACCCTCAACCGGAAAATGATTTAGGATTTCAATGAATTCTTTACGGTTAAAAGGCTGAAATCCTTTATGCCTGATCATTCCCAAACGTTTTTGCGATTCGCTGCCTGTTTTCAGATAAATGCAACCAAGGCTTGCATTGTTTTGTTCGCACCATTTTTCTCCTGATTTCCGGTAACGTTCCAATTGACCAATTCTTTCCTTAGTAAAGGTCTTATCTTCGATAACAATAAGGTATTTACCTTTATTAGTATCAACTTCTGCATAGACGTCAATGTTTTCCCATTGCCTACCGGCACGGACTTTTATGATCTTAAGATCGGAACTGTCATGATTTTTCATCAGAAGTGCCATCACAAACTGGGTGCCGATGTTATGCAGATCTTCGTCATATTGCCAGTTGTCCGGGTCTGCCCATTGCAGGAGCCATGCGATAAAAGCATCCTGATGTAGTTCTTTGGTAGCGATACTGAAGATATTCGGTTTCATGAAAATGATTTGGTTTAGTTAGTTATCAGGTTTTTATTCTTTTGCCGGGTTACCAAAGCGATTTACGCCATCGCCAATCAATGAGGGAAAATAGTTCTCCGTTCCAGTAATCCCTGATACTTTCATTCCATTCGTATCCGGTATGAATGAGTTTATAAAATTTCACATCGGGTGTATCAGGAACACGTTTTTCAATATAGGTCATTCCATCTTCGGGATGTTCATACCATTTGGATTCATCGAGTTCTGCCTGCATTAATTTGATGTTAGTATGTAATTCATCGATCAGATTGACATCTCCAAGCTCTTCCCTGGTTTCCTCTGGAATAAAAAAAGCAAAGTCTTGTGGCTCAGTGTACGCTTGTCCTGGTTGGGAAAAACAGCGATATGCGTTTTGAAGATTTAGCGTAGTCCAGCGATCGATCTTATCACGATTATATTGGGTATTAACCATAGAAAATATGGATACTGCACTTACTGTCGTTTTAAGGGCCATTTCCTGATAGGCTGTTATCTTAGCTATATATTCTGCATTCCCGTCAATTTTAAGACCGTCCTTCTGTGCACACCATAAGGTAAAAGATCCGATAACATAGTTTAGAAAATCGCTCCAGGATAGATATTTATCGGAGAACAGTAGATCAAGAATTGGCGCTTCTTCCAGTTCATCCTCAACCTTTTCCCGATGGCTAAATAAATGTAGAAGAATTTCAAGTACGATTAGATACATTGTCAGATCGACCAATGTTGGCTTAACAGCTTTGGCGTTTCGTATATTATCTTGAAGAACTTCGGAATAATCATTAAGGAACTTCTCTACCTTTTCTTTCAGTTTATTGAAATTAGATTTTGAGATACGCTTCCGTCCTGACTCGCGGTATTCTGCGACACGTCCGGTTGAGTTATTAATATCCTCCGTTTCTTCTTCGTCGATCAGGGCTTCTTCTTTTCTGGTACGGGCTGTTTTCAAATAGGCGAATATGCTATCCCAAAGGCGCACAGTTTTATAACCAGTTTGATTTTTAACTGTTCCGGCAATCTCCATTTCTCTTATCCGTTCCTGTATCTCAGCATAACTGAGATAGATCAATTCCTGATTTTCCTGGTAGGTTTTCTCTTTCCCTAAACCGGATTCACCGGAAGATGACTGAACTCCAGGGGTATTATTTTGCTGCCTGTGGATTGTATTCAGATATTCGATGATCTTGTAACTCGAAAAGCTGCCGGTTTCGATCAGTTTTCTTATTTGGTTTAGGGAACGGTTTTGAGGGGATGGGTTTGTAGCCTCAAAAGCCGTTACATCGATGATGAATTGTTTATTAGAGATACGAGTACCGTTAATATGGATTTCGGCGTACAACAAGCTATTTGATTGCACTTCAGTCACTAATTTTGATTCACCGGCACTTATATCAATATGCTCGTCCAAAGCTATTGTTGTGCCGGATGAAAAGACGATCAGTTCAGCGCCCCTGATTATTGAATCAGATTGGATATATATAGCAAGTTGATCCAATTCCTTTTCGACCGCTTTGATATAGACGATATTACCGGCAGTATCATCAGCCTGCGGTAACGACTCCGGAATCTCAATATCATTCAAATCAATGGATTTTGAAAATTGAAGACCCAGTAGCTGAGTAAAATCGGCATCACTCTCATACAGTAACCCGGCTTCAATATTCTGGCCTGGAAATCCATGTCCGCCAAAAGCGGCTATCGACGCGTTTGCACTTCCTGAAAAAAGAAGATTGCTGTTAGTCCCTTCAAAGATGATGTGTTTAGCATGAAAAAAAGATTGCCTGAATTTTTCCACCCTTGCATCCTGCCAAAGGAAAAATTTTAAACCCGGCACAGCTTTCATCTGGTATGGTGGCATCCCGAAATTTTCCTGTAATATGACGTTTAAGCGTTTCGGTTTAAATGCTGATTGAAGCTGCTGAATGAACTGGCCTTTAAGATCATAATAAGGGCTCATGATATGAATGGCTGCTATTTCCTGCCCGTTTATTCGCTCGGCGAGCTGATCGAATAAAGAGACCTCATTACTCGAGGCCATAAAGCTGATGGTTCCGCCGTCTTCATTATTCTGATAAGAGATGCTCTGCTCAATTTTTTCGGTTAAGTCCAGTAGCTCACAATTCGCTTCGATAGCACGAAACGCATTTTCAGCAGCAATACCAAGTCCGTCATATAAAGATTTGATGTAAGTCCAGGCTTCTAAAATCAATCCCAGTTTGGGGTCTTTTAAATCTTCGACATAAACTGCATTCCACGATTCCAGGTTCCTGCCATGGCCGCAACTAGTCAGATTTCCGGAGCCGATTAGCAATAACAATGAATTGTCGCCTGCCAGGAAAATTATTTTCGGATGAAACGCGCCATTACAATTGACCCCATGAAGCGCGTAGTTTCTTTTCCTAGCTTCGCTCATGGTCGTATAACTACCCAATTGCGAACTGAGCATGTTCCCGTCTACCAGCAGCGAAACATAGTGAACTCCTTTTGAAGCAAGCAGTGGCAAGACCTGTTGTTCAAGATAATAGAAGTTGATCGAGTAAGTTGTACTAATCGCAGAATGAAATTTGCCTGTTGGGATATCTCGTAATAATACTTTAGACTTCATCTGACAGCAAAGTTTTTCCTGATTCGGTTATAAATAGCAGACCGTCACGACGTTCTGCCCAGCCTATATCAGCCATGTATTGCACCGTGTTCTGAAGGCGTGGTGTTGTCCGTCCGGGATTGGTTTCGCGAGCTCGCCAAATCATCCCATCCTCTATGAAATAGTTGTGCACGAGAGACTGACCAACCTTCGTTTTGCTGTAAGATGAAAAGACGTGCAGATTGATCGCCAATTCAAAAAGCTGTCGAATGTATCCAGCAAGAGATAAGCTGTTTTTACCAGTGATCAGATCATCAATCATAAAAACAGCATACCCAGTCCTGTTAAAATTGTATTCAGGTTTACTTGCCAAGACTTCGATTTGCAGGAGCTGTTTTTTACAATCCCGGTAGATGCATGCTAAACTATTAACGGCTTCGAATATGCATATTCCGAATTGCCCTTCCCGGAAGGCTGTCTGCATGCCATCAAAATGCTGATAGGTATCACTTTTATTATCGACGTGAAGGGAAATGATTTCATTGAAAGTAAAAGCCCAGACATCGATATTATTATCTTCAAAGGCTTGGGTAGCTTGTTGCAGCAGCCATTCCAGCTGGTCATTCAGAGGTTGGGGGAAAACGTCGATTGACCAAAGCAGGCTTCCGTGAAAATGCTCAAGTGCAACGTGCAGCAATTCGTTCAGTTCATAAATATACCAGGCAGACGCTGCATTTTGTGTTAATATCTCATCTCCACAATGAAGCTGATAGTTCTCTCTCAGGAAATTATAAGGAAGACTGGAAGTGCCTTCCGGTTGCCCTGCGAGGCTTTTCAGTAGCAACTTTATAGTCTGCTTCCTGTAGTAGGTTGGTTCGGTGCTTCGATCGTCTTTGGACAACAGCATTTTGCGGTAAAATTCAATTTCTGCAGATTCAGGTATCCAATGTAATGCAAATGGAATTAATGCTTTGAGATGCTCTAAGGTTGCTTTTCCTTTAAATAGACAAGCCCAAAAAATCTCCGTTAAACCTTTCGGGAGATTCATTCCGAAACATTTGCCCAGCTCTGAGCCATAAGCTGTCACAGTATAGATATTCAATTCTGTATTGGGATGATTGATGAGGCCCAGTTCGCGCACCACACCGCTATAGTACTGTCCAAAAACACCGCCCTTAAAAGTCCAATAAAGATTATAACCAGCCGCTTTGGATTCCCAGTCGGCACCCTCAGCAAGATTTATATGATCATTAAGATTACGTGCTGCAAAGGCGCTGCCGCTCACACCGGTTACATCGGGAAATTCGCTTACCATCATGTATGCGATTAACAATTCGGCGCGGCGTATATAGCGCATCTGTTCGTTGACAGAACCTTTTACTGTCGTTTTTGCAAGGATCAGATCGAGCAGCCAGCAATAAAATCCATTATAGCGGATTCTGTTGGTTACATTGGTGATGCCCACCATCATCCTTGTATAGATGACGACACTGCTGTTTTGAATGGCCAGGGGATCACGCCCGCTCGCGGAAGACGGAAAATCGGCCCAGAAAGGTTCGGTTATTTCTTCTGTACTGTATACCATGAAAAATTGTGACGAACTAATATACGCGGTAATACATCATCTTTTACAAAATATCTTTATCCTAACCGCTTGAATAGTTCGTTACGCAGGTGATGCAGCAGCTGTTGCAGGATCTGCAGATGATCTGGAAAAGGCATCCCATTGGGCCATACGACTTACCTTATCGATCAGGAAGTCATCCTGGATTTCGCCAAAGTCGATATTGCGAATCAGCTTACCCAGGTTGTCCAGTGTTTGCTTATTTGCTGCAATAAACGTGTCTACGGCAGCGAGGATATCAGCATTCATCGCTGGGAAAAGGCGTGGTAGATTGATAATCACTTCGTGAACATCCAAAAGGAAACGTAAACTTTCGTTAAAAATCATTCCTGATTCATTATAGGTCTTTTGAATAAGCTCTCGGTATTTATAGACGTCGTACGGCGACATGGTTGAAAGATTTCCTTCAGGTTCATTAGCTCGATATAATCCCCATTCAATCCAGTTATTCAAGAGCTTCAATGCCTGCTCATATTCACCATGTATGCTGTCCACATAACCCGCCAGGTCAAACACTAATGGCAGTTCATTATGTAGCAGATTTAGTAGATCTGATTCGACCTCCGGGTAGGCTTTTAGCTTTTTGGTCTCATCTACGAGTGTTATTAACTGAGCCAGTGAATTTATGGATACGAAATTTTCCGGCCCATCGGCGATAATATTGCTTAGATGGATAAGCGGCGCATTTTGCTGTTCACAGATTTCCATCAGGTTTGCCAGATCCAGCAGCATGTACCGGCTGCGCAACTCGATCTCAGTATCTTTGCCGGTATGGCTGAATTTGTTTCTATCTTCCGGTAAATAATATTCGTAATAATCGAAATGCAGGTCGTTAACTTCAGAAGCGGGCCTGACCAGGCTCACTTTATCCGGCAAACTTCCGCTCGTTTTATTTTTTTCATTGATTAGCAGGCTGATTTCCGAAAATATGCCCTCCACCTGCGGGATTGCTAAGGCGTAAAAGCCGTACCAGTGCTGATGCTGAAATAGTAGTTTCAATTCATCGAAGATGTCTTTTCGTTTTTTTATCAGCGGAAAATTTTTAAGCTTTTCGTTGACTTTATCCAGAAGAGCATCGGCGTCAATACCGTTCAAAATCTCCTCATTTATATCATGGGTATAACCATGAGCATAATCCGCCTGAAAAGTGTGTACGAAGATTTTGTTACGGACGGGATTAACTTTGCGCCAATCCAGCCGCTCCATATCGACTGCAAGTACCAGTTTATAGTTTTCAATAATTATGTCCCGATAAGGATATTTTTCACGCAATTCCATTAGATCTTCAGATGCCCCTGACTGACCATACCAGTTCTCGCGGTATCCCGGTTTGCTGAAACGGAGCACGATTGCTTTGATATCGTTGTCCAGATAATCAGCGATCTGATCCCTTTTTTTTCGCGTCCGTTCATAAAACGCCTTTAGCCAGTACCCTTTATGATATCGCGGCGTTTCTGCATTCCGAATTACCGAAGCGATCTCGGATTCGTTTTCGTAATAGGCCAATAAGCTGTCCAATTGTGCGAGTTCCGCAATTGCAGGAGTCGCGAATTGGCTGCGGAGAGTCGCCGGCAAACCTTCGATGTCCAAAATATTTTCATTGAACTTTTTGATGTATGCTAAAGGATCTTCTGTATCCTGCGGATAGAAAATTTCGGTTATCTGTCTGGCTGCAGATTCGATTGCCTGTTTGCTCTTCAATTCCGGTAATTCAAATAAAGATAAACCTGCTTTGGCCACATCGTGCAGATTGTCTGCAAAAAGTGCATTCTGATCAACGTTTTCCCTGACATATTCTACCATTGCACCGAGGCTTACCTTACCTGATCTCAAATCGTTGATTTTGATCCGTTCTCCGCTGTTTTTCTTTTTCATGCTAAAGAGCCATTTAAAAAAATTGATTATTATCCTAAGCATTTTATTGTTTAATGTATTGATTAGAGCAAAAATACTCTAAAACAATACTAAAACAGCAGAAGCATGAAACGTTGGTTTCATCTGTGGAAATGAGACGAAGGCTAATACAAATAACGATTAATCTAAAATAGGGTTAGCTGAACACTCGCAACTTCGTAGGCCGCAATTGCATTCAATGTGCCCCGGATCACCTGTGGATTATAATTTGACCGGTCGGTATTACCCACTTTTTTCAGCATCATCGCTTTTAGCCGGGCCACACCCTCGTTGATGGCTGCTTCACGGGATGTAAATCGTTTGCCATAAACTGAAAGCGCGCAGCCGCCACCGGCGGTTCCAAAGCTATAGCTCAAGGCATTCGTCCAGATGTTATTCGGTCCTTTGCCGATATTCAGGGTACTATGTTCACCGTATCTTGCCTCGTTGCCGAATAACAGGGTTTCCACGGCCAGAAATTTAGGCCTTTCAAACCAGCCATATTTATCAAAGCCGATTTCCGTAAACCCGAAATCCAGTCCGTTTCGGTAAGCATGGACGTTCATGATGATACTCCTGAAGCAATCGCCAAATCCATTAAACCATGACAGTAGTTCTTCGTTGCCAGCTTCGGCGGCAGCCAGAATTTCTGCAAGAATGAGCGGTTCGTAACGGATGAGACTATGGTTATCCCGATAAGCGATGATCTGGTCTTTTGATCGAACTGTTAATACAAGCTTTTCCATAAAATTAATTTTTTATGCCGGACTAAAGCGAAACGGATGAACTGTCAGGGGCCACGGGCTACCGTGGTTTATATACCCTTGACTGTTCAGGAGGCGCTTTACCTTAGCAGGACAAAATTGATTTTATGGGAAAGCGCATGAGCGGACAAATGATCAGCGCAACGGATGGGAGATGGCAAAAGTAATTCCGGGAGGAATGAAACCTTGATTATCCGGAGATGCGGATCACAGAAAATGACCCAAGGCCGCAGATGAGGTTAAGATGAATATAAGACCTTGTATCCGGCTTAAAGAAAACTGATCCCGGTGATCTTCGCACAGATCTTCAGAAAACGATCCTGCAGTTCGGTTTCGTCCGACTGTAATTGATACCTGGCTTCCTGCTTGTGATGAAAATACCGGCCGGTCACCAATGCTGCTGCATCTTCACTGGTAGCTAACCAAACCTGCGTTTGAAATCCCTGTTCCAGATCGCCCGGTGCGCCTTGGCCACCCATTTTTGTAGGTACCCAGCCAGGGTCGATGGCATTAGCATAAACGGTGGGATGTTTCCGGGCCACGGCTTTAGCCAGGATGAGGTCGTGTAATTTGGAATCGGAATAGGTGGCCTGCGGGGGAACAGCTTCCAGTCCGTTAAGTTTAGGATCGCCGCTGAGGTGCATACCTGAACTCAGATAGATCAAGCGTTTAGGCAAATCGATCATTGATGTCAAAATGTATGGCGCAAGTGTGTTAACGTTAACAATAGTGCTGCCGGCGGCCTGGTATACGCCGGCGTTATGTATGATAGCATCGAAGTTTCCTAATGCATTCACTTCGTCAGCCAGCCTCTTGATCTGGGAGATATCAGACAGATCAGCCGCTAATACGTTCTCTGCTTCCGGAATACGATCAATCGCCTCTTTTGCACGCTGCTGGTTTCTCGCGTGCAGCACGACCTGGTTTCCTTGTCTGATCAGTTCCTTAGCAGCTAACTGCCCTAAACCGTCGGCAGAGCCGGTGATAAATATTCTTGCCATAATCGGTTAACAGTTTCGCCGTTTCAGGGTTTTACGAATCATTCGCTGAGTATCTTCAGTTTTTCAGCGATCAGTTCAAGCAGGCTGAAAGGTACCAATCTCTCCGGGGCAAGGTTTTCTGAAGCTATGGCCCGATAGCTGCCTTCTTCGTCAGGCTCAAAAACAATTGTCGTCTCACCGATCAGCACCGATATCCGGTGTGTATAACCCCAGCGCTCAAAACGCGCATTATATTCCTGTTCGCTGCCCGCAAATACGACCCGGATCAAAAAAGGACCGTTCATTAATATTTGATTTGCGCACTGTCTGTTACGATGATTTCCGGCTTTCCTTTGTAATCGATCACGTCACCCGTTACCGTAATGACTTTATCAGCCAGCTGAGCAGCAAGCTCCTTAGCTTTACCCTTTAGTGCTACGGTCAGTAACTGGTTCGGGTACGCCCCGCCCAGGTTCACCAATACCATACTGCCGATATCTTTAGAGCTGTAGACCTTTCCGCTTACACTAACGGTCTTACCAACGAAGCCGGCAACATTCTTCAGTTGCACATTGCCGATAACGATCCCCTTCGTTGCATTGTTTTCCAGGGTCTTTGATATCTCAGCTGCGGCGGGAGGCGTAGCGCTGTTAAATAATTTGTTCAGTTCTCCGGCAAGCCGGATACCCGCCTGATCGATCCGTTTGCGCGTGACCAGGATGTATTTCTGGTAATAGGCCTCATCAATCACCTGTCCCGGCTTGGCCAAACTATATAATTCCGAACTGATCTGGTAACTTTCCCAAAGCCACTGCATCGGGCTGTCTGACTGCCATTGTTTGATCTGGGCAGAAGTGGCCAGATCATAAGTTTTTGCGATATCCTGTTCGCTCAGGCCTTCATGATCAATCAGCCTGCTGTCCCATAGCGCATGCAGGTTGGTGCCTTTGTTATCAAACTGCACCTGTATGGTATTGCCACCCTTGTCCTCTTTCCGGCTGACATGCATCGGCTGATGCGCATCGCCAACCAGGTGGATCAAATATTTCAGGGCTTCATTTCTCGCCTCAAAGGGCAGATTCTGATCTTTCAAGGCGGCTTCTGTTTTCAGGATCGCCGTATACACATTGTTGTCGCTTTGCGAGACCGTTTGAATGAAGGCCTCATGGCTCAGGCCCAGCGGCAGGTTTAAAAAATGCCATGGCGCGGTTTTCCGGTCTTTGTTCTCATCTGCCCAGGTGGCCACATCCGGCATGGCTTCGCCCTTTAAATAAGCAGACACGACATAAGCTGTATTGCTGGTCAGGTGCTTTTGCGCGATAGTCGCTATGGCACGGTGGCCCTTAAAGCCCCAGGAAATCAAACATAAAGCGCCGCTTAAAGCCAGCGCGCACAGAGAAATCTTTTTTATCATATAGGAAACGTGATCTGCGCCAGATAAGGCGCAAGTAATTGTTTATTAGTGAACGCCTGAAAGCCGTTGATCTTATTGGCGGCCCGGTCATAAAACAGTTCGACATAACAACCGGTCAGGGCGTATAACTGAACTATCAGGCCATCTGCCTCGCGGTCAGCCAGGAAGGTGCCGCGCCAGACCGCTTCGGCTTTTTCTGTATTGTCCAGGGCATTGAATTCGTATAAGGTCATCGGCGCAAAAATACTAAATTACTAACCTGAAAGTTAGATTAACCCGCGGTTTCATCGGTTTGGCGGATTTTGCGATACGATGTTCCCAGTTCTCCTGAAGACCTGGTTTCATCAGCAGGAAAGATCCGTGTTCCAGTCGAACCGAATACTTTTCGTTGTGGTCTGCTTTGCTGCGAATGTCGAAGCTGCGGACATGTCCTAAGCTGACCGAAGCGATCACAGGCTGGCTGCCCATAATACTTTCTTTGTCCGAATGCCATGCGACGGAATCATTGCCATCGCGATAATAGTTAAGCAGCACACTATTAAAGCGGATACCTGCCACTGGTTCTACCATCTGCCGGATTGCCTGAAGCTCATCTGTCCAGGGCAGCATGCCGGCAATCTTATCCGTTTCTCCATACCAGCAGGTTAAACGGGGGGTAAGGTATTCCTTGTCCCAAAGCTTTTGAGTCGTCTGTTTCCATGGTGTATGCCCGATAAAGTGTGCGAGCAGTTTGTCACCTGCCTCGGCTTCGATCAGCGCAGCGCGGTAGTCCAGTAAATGTTTCGGCAGCCCTTTGCTTTGACCGGCAGGCGTGAATAATGCCAACTGTTCCATATCTTATTTTGCTTTATAAGCCTGCATTTTGGGGAACTGCCCTGACTCATACCAGGCGGTTACCGGACGATCGGCGGGAAAACCGTGTTCCGAGCGGTAAGCTTTTCGTTCTGCCGTGAAATTCCACCAGCGTTTGCTGTCATCTTTATGCTCGATATAGTGCACCAGCAGGCGGTAGGAATCCTCTACACAAGGGTCGGCCCAGCAGCCACAGTGCTTTTCAAATGCGTCGAAGAGTTCTGCCGCTTGCTTTCCTTTCAGCTCGTCAAGTGAATAATAGCCCTGGGCCATCAGTTCTTTGGCGAATCCGATACCCAAAGAGGGGATGCTTTGAAACTGGGCCAGCGCAGTTAATTCCCTGGCGCGACCCGCTGAAGCCAGCAATATGGCTGCAATTTCATCGGGGGCATAGTCCTGTAACATCTTCTGCGTTACTTTCCGCTGTTTCAAGATTTGCTTCTCATCCGCGCTCAGATCGTAATCGATTTTCTTTTTCATAAGTCACGTAATAGTTGATCCATTTCTTTCTGATGGCCCGTAAGCAAGCCCGCAATTTCTTCCTGCTCACCGATGCTTAAAACGTTGCCATCATAAATCCAGTTATCGTCTCTGTCGAATAAAATCCTGCCGATAAACGACTCAGCCAGGGCATCAAAAAGGCTGTAGCTGTCGTTTTTATCCGGCAGGATACGCACCCATCTGGCTGTACTGATCTTAGCAGTTTTCGGCCTCTCTTCGAACAACTTACTTCTCATGAAAACAAATGTGGGGAAAAAAATGTAAAAAAGATAGAGATAATGCTAAAAATATTAGCATAACTTTGTAGTCCTCAAAATTGGCAGACATGGTACCATTTCATTCACAACTCGAACTCCAGAATAAGCAGACGACGCTAATGATCGAACAGCTGGATCAACTCGCTGATACAGCCGGATTTATCCGCTATCAGGTCAGGACTTTCCATCGTAGTTCCGTGGTGTATGTGAATGCTGGGGAAGAAACGCCCGGACCTGAAGAAATTACAGGCTTTAGTGAAGAAGAGGCCTTTTCGCCGGATGAAGTGAAAACCATTGCCGCCGCGATCCGGGAATATAACGGCAGCCGCAAACTTAACTTCAACCAGATGCACTTTGACTTTTAACAACGGCCATGAATGTTACCAAAGAAGAAATCATCAGTAAACTCCGGCAGGATATGATCCGCTGGGAGGGCTTCCGGCCGCCGCAACCCGGTACGAGCAGCGATCTCGGCCTCGGCATCGTCGCTGCCGCTTTTGCCAACGGCGTTTTCCCGACCGGCGCTATTCATGAGTTCATCAGCAGCAGCCCCGAAGATACTGCGGCGAGCGGCGGCTTTATCGCGGGATTGGTCAACCGGCTCTTAGGCAGTGGCGGTGCCTGCCTGTGGATCAGTTACACCCGGCGGATCTACCCGCCAGCGCTCAAACTGTTCGGTGTGGATCCGGACCGGGTGATCTTCGTAGATGTGCCGCAGCAAAAGGATGTACTCTGGGTAACGGAAGAGGCCCTGAAGTGTGAAGGCGTGGCTACCGTCATCTGCGAAACCAGGGAGCTCAGTTTTACCGAATCCCAGCGTTTACAGCTGGCCGTTGAAAAAAGCCATGTTACGGGTTTCGTGCTGCGGAAAGATGTCAAAAAAATCAACACGACAGCCTGTGTGACCCGCTGGCAGATACGCCCGGTCCGCAGCCAGTTAAGGGCCGGTATGCCGGGTGTCGGACACCCGCGCTGGGAGGTAAACCTGCTGAAAGTAAGGAACGGAAAGCCCGGCAACTGGACGGTTGAATGGAAAAAGCGGAATTTTCACACGGTCATCGCGCCGCAGATCGCAGTGCCAGCCAAGCGTTATGCCTAAGCGTTTTGCATCCATATGGTTCCGGCATTTGCTCACAGACTGGAAGGCGATCCGCCAGCCCGGTCTGAAAGGGAAAGCTTATGTCTTTGCCGAACCGGATCACGGGCGTATGCTGATCACTGCGCTGACGGACAACGCACGCAAATATGGTGTTACGGAAGGAATGACCGTCGCTGATGCGCGCGTCATCGCACCTGACCTTCAGGTATTCGATGGCAAGCCAGGACGGAATATCAAGTTGCTGACCGGGCTGGCAGAATGGTTCCTGCGTTACACGCCGCTCGTACAGCTCGATCCGCCGGACGGGTTGTTGCTTGACGTGACCGGCTGTACACATTTAAAAGGCGGGGAAAAAGCCTATCTGCAGGAGATCACAAAAAGATTAAAGATCATCGGTTATGATGTGCGCCCGGCGATCGCGGACACTATCGGTGCAGCCTGGGGTGTTGCCCGTTGCGGCAGCGAAAAACTGATCATTGCGGAGGGCCAGCACCGTAACGCCCTTATGCCTTTGCCGCCCTCGGCGCTGCGTCTGCCGTTCGATCAGCTGCTGAAACTGCGCAATTTGGGATTGCACCAGATCAGCAGTTTTATTTACATGCCGGATAGCGTGCTGCGCCGGCGCTTTGGCAAAAACATGGTGCTGCGTTTGCACCAGGCGCTCGGGCAGGAAGCAGAATACCTCTTTCCGCTCAGGGAGCCTGTGCCTTACACCGAAAAGTTAGCATGCCTGGAAGCGATCAAAACCAGGCCTGCTATCGAGATCGCGCTGCATGACCTCCTGGAAAGGCTCTGCAGGCGGCTTTATGGCGAAGGCCTTGGCCTTAGGGCG
This sequence comes from Mucilaginibacter sp. UR6-1, assembly GCF_020880975.1. Lineage (GTDB taxonomy): Bacteria > Bacteroidota > Bacteroidia > Sphingobacteriales > Sphingobacteriaceae > Mucilaginibacter. Next base: position 450,351 of record NZ_JAJIWP010000001.1, read on the forward strand.
GCCATGCTGACATGGTACCGTGTTGACGGGAAAAACGGCAATATTACCATTGGTACCAATCATGCCAGTAACCGTGTGCAGCATCTGTTCAAACTGTTTTTTATTAAACTGGACAGCGTCGCTCCGGGACTGGGTATAGAATTGTTTACCCTGGAGGCTCTTTCCACAGAAGCCGTCAGCGACAAACAAAGCGAACTCTGGTCAGCGAGGGGAGGAGCTGACAGTGACGAGTTTGCCGAACTCCTTGACCGTGTGGCCGGCCGTATCGGCACAAAACATATCAACCGTTATTTACCCGGGGAACATTACTGGCCCGAACGGACGCCGGAGCTTAATGCCGACCTCAAAAAGAAACCGGAAAGCGACTGGCGAACAGATAAGCCGCGACCCATGCAGATTCTGGATCAGCCTGAGCCCGTGGAAGCGATGGCACTCACACCCGACTATCCGCCCAAATGGTTTATGTGGAAGGGTGAACAGCATATTATTGTGGGCGCCGACGGCCCAGAACGGATTGAGCGGGAATGGTGGCTCGAACCCGGCGAGCACCGTGATTATTATATCGCAGAGGATGAATCGGGCCGGCGTTACTGGCTGTTTCGCTCCGGGCATTACCATGACGGAAATAAACAGCACTGGTACTTACACGGATTTTTCGCCTGACAGGATCAATAACAACCATCATGAGTTACGTTGAATTACAGGTGACCAGCAATTTCAGCTTCCGGCGAGGCGGCAGCCACCCGGAGGAACTCGTCGATCAGGCGGCTGATCTTGGCTATCAGGCGATTGGCATCACGGACCGTAACACATTTGCCGGGCTGGTGCGCGCTTATGTCGTTGCCAGGGACAGGAATATCCGCCTGATCCCCGGTGTAAGGCTCGATTTGCTTGACGGGCCAGGCCTGCTGGCTTATCCAACCGATAAGGCTGCCTACGGACGGTTATCGGCACTGCTGACGCTCGGCAATCTGCGTGCGGAAAAGGAAAAATGCTATATTTCGAAAAGTGATGTTTACCGGCACGCGGAGGGATCATATTTTATCATCATACCACCGGATAAGATCACTCAGGACTTCGAATTTGAACTGGTCTTTACGAACCATGTTCAGGATTATAAGGTAAACCTGCCAAACCTGTTTCTCGCTGCCACCAAGTATTACACCGGCGACGACGAAAAGCGGCTCTTCCTGCTCTCCGAGCTGGGGGTTCCGCTGGTCGCTACAAATGATGTGCATTATCACCATCCCAACCGGAGGGAACTGCAGGATGTGCTCACCTGTATCCGGGAGAAGTGCACCGTTTTCAATGCGGGCTATAAACTGCATCAAAATGCCGAACGCCACTTAAAAGAAAAAGCAGAAATGGAGCGCCTGTTCCGCAAATACCCCCAGGCCATCAGCAACGCAGGAGCGATAGCCGATGCCTGCCGCTTCGACCTTAAATCACTGAAGTATAAATATCCCAGTGAACTGACGACCGGAGGCAGGACACCGATGGAGCAGCTGACCTACCTGACCTGGAAAGGGGCCAATGAATTTTATAAGGGCGATATCCCTGCGAAAGTTAAAAAAGCGCTCGATGAGGAACTGGAGATCATTGCCGAACTGGATGTTCCTGATTATTTTCTGACCGTTGAAGATTATGTGACCTGGGCGCGTAACCAAAAGATCCTTTGTCAGGGACGGGGATCGGCAGCGAACTCAGCTGTATGTTTCGTATTGGGTATCACATCGGTAGCACCCGATAAATCAAACCTGTTATTCGCCCGTTTTCTGTCTAAAGAGCGGAATGAACCGCCGGACATCGATGTGGACTTTGAGCACGAACGCCGGGAAGAGGTCATGCAGTATGTGTATAACCGTTTTGGCCGAGACCGGGCGGCAATATTGCCGACCGTTTTTATGCTTCATTACAAGGGCGCGGTCAATGATGTTTCCCGGGCCATGGGTCTTTCAGCAGATACTACCAAAATGCTGTCCGATGCCTATGGTGACCTTTCCGATGAAGAGATCACCGCTGCGGAACTAAAAAAACTGGGCCTGAATTTTGAGGACCCGCATTTGCTGAAGGTGATCGAGCTAACGGGCCTGCTCATCGGCTTTCCGCGTCAGCTTGGGCAGCATACCGGCGGGTTTGTCATTACAGACGGAAAGCTCAGTGACCTTTGCCCGATCTTTCACGCCCGCATGAAAGACCGTACGAACATTGAATGGAACAAGGATGATATCGATGCCCTTGGTTTTATGAAAGTGGATATTTTGTCTTTGGGTATGCTTACCTGTATACGTAAGGCATTCGACTTTGTCAGACTGCATTACGGAAAGGAGTTGACGCTTGCCAATATTCCGCAGGACGACCCGAAGGTATATGAGATGATCACATTGGCAGATACGCTCGGCGTTTTCCAGATCGAAAGCCGCGCGCAAATGTCCATGCTGCCCCGCCTGCGGCCGACCTGTTTTTATGACCTGGTGATCGAGGTAGCTATCGTCCGCCCCGGCCCGATCCAGGGTGATATGGTGCACCCGTACATCCGGCGGCGAAATGGTGAGGAAGCGGTCGACTATCCTTCCGATGAGATCAGGTCAATTCTCGAACGCACGCTCGGTGTCCCGCTTTTCCAGGAACAGGCCATGGAACTGGCCATCGTTGCCGCCGGGTTTACGCCGGGCGAAGCCGATTTGCTGAGACGAACCATGGCCACCTTTAAGTTTAACGGCATGGTCAGTAAGTTCGAACATAAACTGATCAGCGGAATGACGTCCAGGGGTTACACGGAAGAATATGCCCGTCGTATCTTTAAGCAGCTGGAAGGTTTCGGGAGTTACGGTTTCCCGGAGAGCCATGCTGCCAGCTTCGCTTTGCTGGTCTATGTATCATGCTGGCTTAAATGCTATTACCCTGAAGTATTCTGCGCGGCATTACTGAACAGTCAGCCTATGGGTTTTTACCAGCCGGCCCAGATCGTTCGCAATGCCCGGGAGCATGGCGTCAGGATTTTGCCGATAGATGTCAACCGGTCGCAATGGGATAACACACTCGAAGCAAAACAAGGTAAATTCTTTGCCATGCGCCTGGGGCTTCGGGAGATCGACGGTATCAGGCAAGCGGAGATCGAAAAACTTATTGATGGAAGGGAACGTCAGCCAGCTCAAATTTATACACAACCGCATCAGCTTTGCGATGCCGGGGTCAGTGTCGCTACAATGGAAAAGCTGGCTAACGCCGATGCGTTCCGCTCTATGGACCTTGACCGGAGAAACGCACTTTGGGAAGTTGCCGCACTTCATGACAGGCCGGTCCAGCTGATGCAGGGCCAGCCATCTGAAAGCCTGCACGAACCTGAACCTCATCTGCCTGAGCTGCGGCTTTCTGAACACGTCGTTCAGGACTATGCGACCACCGGACTGTCGATCAAGGGGCACCCCCTGACATTCATCCGTCACCAGCTGGAAATGCTGCACATTAAAACAGCAAGGGAAGCTAATCAGACGGAAAATAAAACGGTGATCAAAACAGCAGGGCTGATATTGATCCGCCAGCGGCCGGGCACGGCGAAAGGTGTTTGTTTCATTACCCTGGAGGATGAGACCGGAACAACCAACCTTGTCGTATTTCCGAAACTATTCGATAAGTACAGAAAGGAGATCCTGCACGCAAAATTGCTGATGGTAGAGGGCGTAGTTGAACAAACCCAGGTCACCCACATCATCGTCCGCCGCGTATTTGACATCACCAAATTACTGGGCAATCTGACCGAGATCAGAAACGACAATCAGCCGGTGCTGACCCTGTCAAGGGCCGACGAAAAAGCGTCGCCGTTTATTCCGATGGATAAACCACTAAAATCGCTTGATAAGGAATCTGCAGACTATCTGCACAAGGGCAGGAATTTTAAGTAAACTCAATTAAATAAATCGCCTTGCGGACCCATGCCCGGCGGATAATAAGTTCGCACAGTACTTTCGACAATTGTTCCGCTTTCACGCTCGCCACCTGCCAATACCGGTTCCAGCTCGTCGGGCCAGTGATTAAAAGGAAGTTCTTCGGCGTTGTACAGATATGCCGTATCTATCGGTGCCAGATCCTGAAAGTCACGGGGTGTTGCTTCTTTGGCCGTGCGGTAATCCGGATCGATCGTACAGAACTCCAGCAGACGCGAAGGTATCTGTGTCCGGGCAATCGTGCTTAAGCGCTCTTCGTCAGGCTTTTCCAGTAACCATTCATAAGCGAGGTCTTCCGTCAGTATCGTCGGCATGCGCAATTTGGAATTATGGACCTGACGCATCAGTGCATTGGCTTCAGTAATGCCGATAGCGACTGTATTGACGAATGAACTGGTTTCCGGGTCTAACCATTCATTGTACAAACCGGGCATAAAAAAGTATTCCTGGCCTTTAACGGTTACGTAATAAGGGTATTTGATCGTTTCTTTTAGCTGCTGGCCCTTCTTGCCGATCTTTGGGACATGTCGGCTTTCAACGATACCGGTAGACAATACCAGGCAGCGGCGGTTTTTGGCGGCAGACGACCACATGGACTTTTTGCCATCCTCCTTTAAAAACAGGTTTTCTGATTTAAAGTTAAGGGTAGTGTATTTGGCGCGAAAGATATTGGCCTCCGAGCGGGTTTTAACAAAGCCGGGGACATAACCCCATTCTGCCTGTACAATCTCAAAATCCCTGCCGTCTTCAGAAGGGATTAGTATAGCGCAGGGTGCGTAGTTAAAACCGTTGTGAACGCCAACGTTCAGGAAATTATATTTTCTGATGGCTTTCTCTAAACCTTTCAACCGAATAAACTCGGAGCGGGTAATTTTTTGTCCGTTGTAGTAGCACATGCTTGTTTCCTCCTGTCTTCACGAATATACGCAGCAATTACCTTACCGGCAAATTCAGCCTCTTCCTGCCGGCCTTCGGGAAGGGAGGTCCAAAATTTTTCGCCGTCAGTACTTTCAGCGATCGTAATGTTTAACGGCCGTTTATTGTCCGGATAAACCACATGGAAAATGCGGGCTGACTTGATGGTTTGGTCAGACACCCGGACAGTTTGCCCGTTCAGCACAATTTCGAAAACCTGTGGATCGTTCATTACACAAATCTTACTAAATTAATTAGTACTTGCAAGCGGAAAATGATTAAATTGTTTTTATTAAGAAAAAAGTAAGATCTGCAAAGCATTCTTCATTGAGAGGTATTCGTTTTCGGGGGGATATTTGCAGGGGCACTGCAAAATTATGGAGAGGGGATGAATAGGAGCTATAGGCAAGGCGAACTTGTCGGTAGCGAATGGATTTTTCAGCATTGAGAAGCTGATCGGCTGACAAATGCAACAGATGCAGCCTGAAGATAGATATCCAATAAAAATCCCCTGAGCACTCGCTGCCAGGGGATTTTAACCTAAACCTTATCACAATGCAGGGCAAGGACGCCCCGCAAATATTTCGCAATATAACTTTTTTATTTATCTGCGGATCTGTCCGCGCATCTTCGAACGCATGTATTCATTGAACATGCGTTCATGAAAGCGCCGTTGGGCTTCTCTTTTGTTACGTCTTGAAGCAATCCAGAAAAAAAGTGCCCAGATGCCAAACGCAACTCCAAAACAAGGGAACGGGTTTTTTGCCGCCAGTGCTCCAAACATGGCAAAGGTGGATATGACACTACAGGTCAGAAATAGAATTACGTTCTTTTTCATAGTGATTTAATGACATAAAGATACTAATAAAATTAGTATGTATCAAGTGTTTGTGCCGCCTTTTTTATAAGTTTTACTTATAAAAAAGGACAGCATCCGGCATGCCTTCACTGCTAAAATATGAGTCACCATTAATTTAGCTCGTAGATGTTGTTATGCCGCCTGGCCTCCTGAACACGATCCCGGATCGTTTCAATCAGATCGGTGCGGGGTATGCCGGTGAACTGCAGTACGGGCGTTTCTGAATCGGTACTCTTCAGGATGACGTTCATCAGTCCGAGCAATTGTAATCCCAACGGCCGGGTAATAATGTAGTCTTTGATCCGGTACAGCTCCAGTTCATCGGTACGTTTGAAAAAGATACCGCGGCTGGTTTGAATGGTTTCCATCCCGATATGATAGCGGTTGCTCCTTATCCAGAGCAGCCTGTACCAGGCGAAGCCAAGCACGGCGAGGCTGAAGAAAACAAAGTATGGCGAACTGTACCAGGCGAGGACCAGAAAGGCCAGTGATAGCAGGATAAAATGGCATATTTTCAGAATGGCGAAAGTCATCGCCGGGCGGAGGGTAATATCATTGTTCGTTGTCATAGCGCAGTTGGTCTAAAAAAGTATCAAAGCGCACGGGCTTGCGTGTCCGGATGCCGGTGCGTAGGGATGCCGCCTTCTCAAACATGTTCAGACTGATCTTGTCCGCAGGCAGTTCAATGGTCTGGGTTTTCAGCCGGAGCTGAACATTGCCTTTGTTCCAGAAAGGCCTTACAGGCCGTCCCCTGATACCGGCTGCAATCACGATATCGGCCAGCCGGCCGCAGAGGTCATTCGGGAAAACAAGCGTGATCTTTCTTTTCAGGCAGTACCTGTTGATCCAGCGCAGCTGTTCGGGCTGCGGCCGAAGGCCGACAGCAATAAAGGAAAGTGAGCCGTCAGCCGGATGCCGCCAGGCATTCAGCGCCATATAGGCAATGGCTTCCATCGCGCTGGAACTGATGATCAGTTCTGTAGCGGGGTATTTGCCGGACATCCACAGGTCGCTGCTTACGGGAACATGGTGAAAACCGGGGCCGTATATTTCCTGCTCGTCACCATAACTGAAGCAAAGATCCCGCAGGTCAAAAAAAGCCTGGAGTTCCGTCGAAACTCCAAGCTTAGTTAATAAATCATGCATTAACGCGAGTACCGGTTTTTATCAAAACGGATATGGGCATTATCCGCGACCGGCCGTTCGTTCTCCAGGTCTTCCATGGCACTATGGTAACCGGGACTCTGTATTTCGCTTTCCCGGGGGTCATGCTTTTTTCCGAAAGCTGCATTCAGCCCCTGGTAGACCATATAGGAAAGCCCGCCATCGACAAGTATCGAAGCGATCAGCGCCAGCCTGTTCGAGCGGATACCGTTGGAATCACTTCCCGAATAATTGAGCACGGTACCATCGGCCAGTTTTACTTCCCTGCCTTTGCGGTAGGCTTCCTTTTGTGCAGGGGTCAGAAACTCACTGTTTATCATATCCGGTACCAGTATTTTTTCGGTATCAGAAACAATGAATTCGCGGGTTTCCGGGTCGTATTCGACCAGTACTTCCTTTTTGTTGCCCTTTTTGTCCGTTGTTACTTTCAGCAGGCTGGCCACTTCCCCCTTTTCAAGCTGCCGGGCCTCGTTTTCGTCCAGGAAATCGGGGGTAGCGGGCTTACGGTAGATCGGGTGTATCAGGAGGTCTGTTTTTCCCTGCTCATTTCTGCGCAGGGAAATTTTGGCATCAATGGCCTTGATCCTGATATCCGCTGTTTCGAGATTTTCGAGGTGCAGCATTTCCGTGCGCCGCCCGGAAAGCAGCGCCTTCAGGTCGTTCACATTCAGCAGGAGCTGTCCGCCTGAGGCCAGCCCGATCGTTTCCAGATCCTTGATCGGAAGTTCGTGTTCCTTGAAACTGATGAGGTTCATGTTACCTGCCAATTTTATGCGTCTGTTCTGTTTCACCTGCTATCTCCAGATCCGCCGAATGCGATGGGCCCTGCGGATTGTTCCTGGCCTCAACGAGGTTGAGGAACACCTTGTCTGTCGGCTTTACCTTAAAGCGTTCGCCGGTATCGGCTTTTTCGATCTCGAAGGATTTCCCTTTTTTATCCAGCACCTTGTAGGTCGTATCGTTATAGGCGATCTCTTCGCCTTTACGCAGTGTATTACTGACCGCGGCACCTTCTTTCTCCTCGCGTTTCTGGCCGGCATTCAGCAGGATACCGACGATCTTCTGCGCATCTGCTGCCGCGCGCGACAGCTCAAAAGGTTCATCTTTCAGGATCTTTGACCAGGCACCGGTATAGGCGGCATGCTGCCCGAAACTGTGGCCGATCTTCAGTTCGCCGCCGATCAGCATGGCGGCAGTTGCCGCACGGAGTTCTTCACGGGCATAATCCATTGAAGCGAACCTTCCCTCCATGGGGCGGTTCAGCCGGCTTTCGTGCCCGGTCCAGTGTGCCAGCTGGTGAATGGCGGCCTGCAAATATTTGGTTTCGTTCTCAAAGGCTTCCCGTTCCGGCAGGTGGATCTCATCTTTTGCTTTGTCGTAATAGGCTTCATGCCCGCCGTGCACAATGACCGCGCCGGTTTCGGCGATCAGTTTTTCCGCACGTTCGACCGGGGACAGCGGCTGCTGTTCTGCTGCGGCTTTCAGGAAATCCTCCAGCGGCGGGATATCGCGTATCTGTTCTGCGTTGAACAAAAAGGCTTTTCCATTCTGAACCTTATCAAATTCGACCGTTTTGGTTTGGGTCACGCCGGCATCGTCCTTGACTTTGGCCCCGTCCGGTGTACGGATGGCCTGGATCTCGCTGCGTTTCGGGAAATTGATCAGGGTGCCTTTTGAACCCTCTTTAACCAGGTAGCCGTTAAAGCTTGCGGCATCGGCAGACATCCAGCGGGGATCGTCATGGCCGCGCATGGAAAGGTTCAGCGCGTTAAGGGCGCTGTAGCCCTTGCCGGTAATCGGGTTAACCGGGGTTACGAACGCCGGCCTGCCGTTATCCTTCACCGGTTTTTGATACGGTGAAGTTCCGGCCTTGAATTCCGCGATCAGCTTTTCTGCAAGCTGCGCGTAAAGCGGTTTGAAGTTTTTACTCATGACTTTTTGTATTGATTAAATGATAAATGAATTCGAGGGGGTCGACCCAGCGCCCTCCGGCGCGGATCGAAAAATGCAGGTGTTCACCGGTAACACGGCCCGTCTTCCCGGTAATACCGATGGGCTGCCCGGCAGTGACGGTATCAGCCGCTGAAACGAATACCTGGCTCAGGTGACCGTAAACGGAACTGAAGTCCGCATGTGCAAGAATGATATGGATACCTGCCCGTTCATCACAGGCCACGGAATAAACGACAGCGTCGGCCAGCGCGTAAACCGTATCCGATCTCGCGCGGAAATCCACGCCGTTATGAAAAGCGTAAAGCCCGGTAACAGGATGGTGCCGGTAGCCGAAAGGAGAGCTGATCTGCAGGCTGGCCAGCGGAAGGCAGATGAGGAAATAAGTCAGTGCTTTCATCGGCCGATATATTGATTATGTTTAATCCCGAGGGTTTCCTGTACGGATACCAGGCTGGCCGGCCAGATGGCGGGATTGTCCCGTGCGATTTCCAGCGCATTCCAGATATCTGTACTGCGGCCGAGATCCTGTAAGGTGGCGATCTTAAAAAGGTCTTTGTAATCATTGAGTGTCGCGGCATTGGTGCCGCCTGATTCCCGCGAAAATATCTGCTCGCGCTCCTTCAGCAGGAAAAGCGCATCAGCCGGATATACGGCTTCTGCTTCGTCGGTAAAGCGCAGGTAAATTTCGTTCTGCGGTTCGTCGACATAGGCGACGATGCCGATATCGCCTTCGCGTCCGGCAGGGTGGTTCTCAAGGTTCGGGTGTACCAGTACGAGGGTACCCAGCAGTTCCTGATTTGTCATTTTGATCTGAGTTTAGAGGGGTTCGGCGGCGGCTTAAAGAGCGCCACCATATCTTCGATCTCCTGGCCGATGCGGTTAAAGTTCTGGCGGAGTATCTCGTCCCTGCGGCCTTTGAAATTGTAGTAGGCAGGTAAGGGACGGTAGTTCTTTTCTTCCAGGGCGATCTCCGCCATATCAAGGTTAATCCGGCAGTTGACGGCCGAGGTCTCGAATTGCCCGGTAAACTTTTCCTGAGCATCTGCGGCGATCACGCCCACCATTTCTCCGGCGTTGAGCGAAGCGATCTTGCCGGCCGGTATCAGCACTTCCAGTTTTTCATTGAGGGAGGTAGATGTCTTTGCGCGGTCTATGGAAAGGCCTTCGCCGATCTGCTTGGATTTGCCGAACAGGCGCTCCAGCCATTCCAGGGTTTCCTTGTTGCGAACGGACCCGGAAAGCACATTGCCGACCACCGCGGTGATCGTAGCTGCCGTGTCCTTGCCATACTGCTGACTGAACTGCGGCAGTTCCTGCAGTCCCATCAGCACCGCAACCTTGTTGCTCCTGGCCGTTGCGATCAGGTTCTCGACCTTGTGCACGAAAAGTGTGGGCACTTCGTCCACGATCAGGGCGGAAGGCAGGTTGCCCTTGGTGTTGATCAGTTTGGTCAGGCGGTTAATGACGATGGAATAACAGGCGGAATTGATGTTCTGCGTATTCGGGTCGTTAGCGAGTACCAGCATCCCCGGATTGGCTTTGGCCGATATTTTCAGGTCGAAGTCGTCTCCGGAAAATACCCAGTAGGTTTCCTTGGTCGCCAGCCGGCTGATGAATATCTTCAGCGTACCGATCTGTCCTTCGAGCTGGTCGAATGCCTTGGCATTATAAGCGCTCATAAAGGGAGACATGAGCGAACGCAGTTCGCCTTCAGAAACAAGCACGTTGAAGATCTCTTCATAGGTGCGATTGAGCATGGCCAGCACATGCGGCAGGCTGGAATATTTACCGCCGGAATACTTGCTCAGGAAATAGATACAGGATGCCAGGAAGTTAATGGCCGACTGGGTAAAGAACTGATCGCTGCCGCCGGAACGGTCGCCTTTTTTCAGGGCTTCCACCAGGGCCTCGGCAGTTTCCGCCGCGTCGGCGAGCGTCCGGATATAATCCGCCCGCCAGGGATTGATGCGGCGGCTTTTTTCCGGGTCGTCCAGGTTCAGCACGTGAAACTGAAACCCGGCAAGCTTACCGGCTTTTTTGGCTTTCAGGTAATGGAAATAGGCGATCTGCCCGAGGTCAGGGAATTTGAAATCATAGAGACAAACCGCGAATTCCTTGGCGATCAGCTGCCGGATGAACGGGTTGACGATAGAAAAGCTCTTACCCGAGCCCGGTGTACCGATCACGATCGTGCCGCGAAACACATTGCAGATGTTGATCCAGCCCGGCCTGACCTTCCGTTCGAAATAAAACAGCATCGGGATATTGACCGAGTACGGCGTTTCCACCTTTTTCTGCGGCTGCATAAAGCTTTCCGCTTCGGTATTCCATTTATCCTTACCCAGTCCGGAACGGATCATCTTGGAGATGTTATCCATGGACAGGCTGGTGAGTATTGCCCCGGCAAAAGAAAAAGTGATATACACCAGGTCCCACCACCGGGTAAAGGCAAATGCAAGGGGGGAAGCACGGCCCTGAAAAACCATGCTGCCAAAAAACATCAGCAGCCCAAGGGCCAGCGGATAAATGATCTGTTTTTTAGGGTCAAGTTCCGTGTCCTTTTTAGACAGGGTGCCGACGCTCACCAGGCAGATCAGGCCGAAGGTCGTCAGTTTGCTGAACAGCAAACTCCTGTAGATCACGATATGGCTGATCCTTTCCAAAGGCGTAAAAAAAATGCCCCAGAAAGGGGCATCACGGTAAATAAAAATGGCGGCTTCCAGCGCTACTGACAGGTAAATGCCGCATTGCAGAAAGCCATGCAGCTTCTGCTGTTCACGTGTTTCTTCCATAAATAAAGGTTAAATAGCTGCCCAGGTCGCTGGTGCTCAGCGTTTCAGGCCGCCGTAGTTCAGATCCTGCTCCTCCTCATCATCATTTTGGTCAGGATTCATGCGGATCACGTCGTTGCCGGCCTGTTCTTCATTTTCCCGGATCTTACGTGTGATCTCGTCTTCCAGGCGGGCAAGTTCCAGCTTCATGTCAGCCAGTTCTTTTTCCTGCGTGAAGGGCTTTTCGGTCAGCGCCCTGATTTCGGGAATCTCTTTGTCAAGCTTATCCAGCTTATCACGGTACTTTACTACCAGCGAACCGACATGATCGATGGCCTGCAGGAAATACCGTGCAGCGGTTTTCGGGTTATCCGTATTCGGGGCACCGTTGCTGCGCATGTATCTGATCCCGGTCTCCCGGCTCTCGGCGAAGAGGCCGGCGACGTGCTCATATTTGCTGCCCTGATCGGTTTGTACCCAGGCCATTTCTCTTTTTACTTTTAGGTCAAAGCCATACAGTTCTCCGAGTTTATGTTCCTGCTGCTGCGGGTTTTCCGGCCGCCACTTCCTGTAGATGGCAATAAAGTATTTGCCGATGTCCGCCGGTTCGGTTTCCTTCCGGCCGGGTAAACTTACCGGGTTCAGCTTGTTACCCTTGTCATCGAGGCGAAGCGCCTTGTTATAGGCGGCTTCATCCTTCTCCAGTTTCGCCAGCATGGAAACGGTATCGGCTCTTTGCTTTTCCTTATCCTCCAGCAGGTAACGGCTGCGGGCAACATCTTTAAAGTGGGATGAGCGGTAACCTTCCAGCTCAGTAACCTTTTTTTCGGCTTTGGTCTTTTCGAGCAGTGAGGTATCGCCGGAAAGAATGGCGATATACTCTGAAAAGTTCATCCCGCTTTGTTCATCCATCGCACCTTCGTCGATGATGCGTTTGCTCAGTTCAGAGTTTTTCATCTGGCTGATGAAGGTCTGCTTGTTCTTCAGGAGATTGAACTTGTAGTTGTCCAGCGACTGTTCTACGGCGTAGATGTAATTGCGCACCCTGTTACCGGAAAGCAGTTTGGCCAGCCAGTTGCCCTGCCTTGCGCCGCGGCCATCCCGTTGCTCCAGTTCGGAGGGTTTCCAGGGAATATCCAGGTGGTGCATGGCAACCACACGCTGCTGAACATTCAGGCCGGTTCCGGCTTTTTCGGTACTGCCGATCAGAATACGGATCTGGCCGGCGTTCATTCTGGCGAACAGTTCCGGTTTGCGTTTATCCGTCCAGTCATGGATGAAGGTGACCTCTGCTGCGGGGATATCGAAGTCGCTGACCAGCTTATCGCGGAGTGCATCATAGACGTTGAAGCCGTCCGGCTTAGGGGTGCCGATATCACTGAAGATGATCTGCGTACCGCGGTGCTCCATGCTGTCACGGTATTCGCGCGCCACATTGCTGGCGCAGATACTGACCTTGTTCCCGGGGTCGTCGCCGTATTCATCCGCATTGATCAGGCGCATATCGACCGCCATTTTTTTGGCATAATTGGTCGCGATCAGCATACGACCGATGTCCTCGCTTTTGGTCAGCGGTTCCCGACCGATCAGGGTGGCATCGCCGGTTTTGGCAAAAAGCATCAGCAGTTTGGTGAACACCTTCTGGCTGCTTGTCGGCGGAATATTGACCAGCACCTCATCGATCTGCGGCTTATCCAGACTGATATGTCTGGCCGTTTTGTAATCGGTGATCTCGTTATAGAACCGGGCGAGTTCCGGCACTTTGATGAAGTAGCGGAACCTTTCTTTTGCCCTGATCTCGTTCGTGACGCTGAACTCGAAATCAACCGTTTTGCGGGCATAAACTGCCGCCCAGGCATCAAAGTTGCTGATCCGCTGCCGCTCCATTTCATTAGGGCGCAGATATTTGAAGATGAGGTACATCTCGGTCAGGCTGTTAGAGATCGGTGTCCCGGAAAGAAAAGTGACACACAGATCTGACCGGAATTTATCCTGCAGCGTCCGCACCGCAAAAAGCATATTGAGTGCTTTCTGACTTCCGGCGATATTTCCGAGCCCAGCCACCCGGTTATGCCGGGTGGTAAAGGTCAGGTTCTTAAATTTATGTGATTCATCGATAAACAGGTGGTCGACCTCCATTTCCTGAAAGTTGATACCGGTATCTTTGCGCGTATCGATCGCATGGCTCACCGCGTTGAGCTGCACCTGCAGGTTATTCTTGCGTATTTCCAGGCCCTTGAGCATGGCCCGGTTAATGGTGGTGCCGAGTGTCGCGAGCGTTGCCAGGTCACGGCTGATATTGTCAAGTTCCGTCCGGAAGATTTCCCGCTGTATCTCCGGCGACTGCGGGATCATCCCGAACTGGTCGTGGGTCAGGATAACGCAATCCCAGTTATTGTTTTTGATCTCATGGAACAGGCGCTGCCTGCGAGATGGCAGGTAATCATTTTCGCCGGGTGCCAGGATCTTCGCATTGGGATAAGCTGTCCGGAAGGTATCCCGGATGGCGCTCACGTTGGCTTTCAGGGCAAGGATCATCGGTTTATGGATCAGGCCGAGTCTTTTCATTTCCATTGCGGCAACGATCATGGTCAGCGTTTTGCCAAGCCCGACCTCATGATCGATCAGCGCACCACGGTTCTGGATGATACGCCAGGCAGCATCTTTTTGCGAATCGTAAAGGCCCGGTATCTTCAGCGCTTTCAGGTCGAGCCCCGGAAAGGTCAGGTGGCTGCCGTTATATTCCCGGAGCACGTAACAGTTGAAGGTCTCGTTGTATAGTTTTTCGATGTGCTGCTTATCCGCTGCGGGCAGTTCCTTCAGCCATTCGTTGTAGCGGCTGCGGATCATTTCAATCTTGCGGTGGGCATTTTGAATCGCTTCGGTATCCGGTACCCGTTTGATCTTACCCTTTTCGTATTCTACCGGATAAGTAATATTCGGCGTGGTGTTTTCCAGGGCATGCTCCAGCAGGGTTTTCCCGGTGATCCTGTCGCTTTGCTTCGGAACCACCGCGAATTCAGTATCCGTGGTCGTGTTGCCTTTACTGTAATTTACCTTGAACGTATCGACCGACGGGAAATAATGGATCTCCGTATCCACCTGGAACAGGTCACTGGCAAATGCCTCATAGTAATGAATGGGCAGCCAGCGTTCACCGAGGTTAAAGTCCAGCAGTTCAAAAGGAATATGCTGCGGCTGGACCCGGCGTATAGCGGTCAGGCTGCGCAGGAGCTGGAAATTTTCCGGGTCTGCAGCTGCATAGCGTTCAGCGGCCCGCAGTTTGGCAACAACGTTGCCTGATAAATAACCGTCGGTAGTTTCCCAGCGGTCTTTCTCCGGGTCGAAGAGTATCTGCTTTTCGAGGCGGTAGATCACATCATCGTGATTAAGCCCTGTCAGCTGCCCGATCCGGTCGATATCCACACGGCCGGTTTCGTTAAGGCAGCGCGCGAGCGCATCGGCAGGGTCGTCGATCTGCTCCCGTTTCGCCGGCGGAAATACCGGTTCCCGGAATATATCGGACGGCACGAACTTTTCCCCGCTCTTCCGTTCGAGGGATGCCAGCATTTTGAAGCCGAAGGCCAGGTCGGCCGCGATGCGCGCCCTGTTTTGCGGTTTATTCAGTAAGCCATGCTTTTCGGTGAAGGCACGATACAGGCGGTTCAGCGCCCCGCGCATTTCCGGAAAAGCGATGCGGTTTTCTGCTTCAGAACGGAATAGTTCCAGGTAGGTATCCCGCAGCGGCACATAAGCCCGGTAGAACGGCAGGTTTTCCTGCGAGTCCAGCGGCGTGAAGGCCGCTTCGCCATTCCCCGGCTGGCCGATCAGCCCGGCCTTCCCATCCAAGATGACCAGTGTGTCTTTTTCGTAAAACGAGCGCAGGTCAGTAAAAGCCTTCGGCCTGTCGGGCATGATCCTGAATGCGGCTTCGAGGCTGGTGTCGCCTTCGTACCGGAAATCGTAAGCAAAGTACTTCAGTTTGCCGGACAGCTTATCCAGTTCATTGCCGAGCGTCATGCCGTTCATCCAGCGGGCAGGCACGGAAACTTCGGCCACATTGCTGAACAGTTTGTACAGATAGCGCCCGTTCTGTCTGGCCCTCGCCGTCAGCATCACAATGCTGTCATGTGCCGGGCGTGCGGTTGTCCGGACCGTACTGATCAGCCTGGCGGTTGCCGCGTCCACGGTCGCCCTGTCCGGTTCATCCAGGTAGGATGCCGCCTTATTGTTATTTTCGGCAGGTACCGTATCGAACAATCCGAGCTGCCCGGTCGCCGCTTCAGCCGATACTTCCGGCACAGGGAGAAAAGTAAACCTGCGCCCGGCAGCCTGTTCCTGCTGAAAACGGATGGACTGCCATTTTTCATAGTTAAAGTTCTTTGAAAGCCCGGCGGCTATCTCAGAACGCAGGGCGTTCGCAATGTCGTTCATATCGCCGTTCTGCCAGGTCATCAGCGAGGGCTGCCCGTAAGCGTTGGTATCTTCCAGCACTTCGTCTCCAAGCATCAGGCCGGCATTTTCGGCCAGGTAGGCATTCAGGTGATAGGCACCTTTGGGGCCTGATCTGTCAATGGTCGCGATCAGCAGCGCCTCCGCTTCGCTGAGTGCCTCCTTGCCGTCATTTTTCTGTACGATCAGCAGATGGGTACCCACTTCCACATTCGCATTCTCTTTCATCAGGTTGGCCGGTAATGCGGCCAGGCTCACCAGGTCGGCTGAGGTAAAAAGATATTTACGCGCGGCGTCATTGGCCGGCGTGTTGAGGAACCCGTCGGTTACGAGATAAGCCAGCAAACCTCCGTCGGCCAGTTTCTCCAGGCCTTTGGCAAAGAAATAGTTGTGTATGCGGGAGGTGATGCCGCTGCCGCCGTAAGCAGGGTCATGCACCGAAAAGTTGCCGAACGGGATATTGCTGATCACCAGGTCGGACATCCCTTTCTCATGGGGGCCGGTTTCTTCAAGGCCTTTGATCTGTACGCTGATCTTCGGACTGAGTGCCTGTGCCAGTGTCGCAAGTATGCGGCCGGTCAGGACATCCTTTTCCACCGCGATGATACTTTCGATCTCCGGGAATGCCCGCAGCGCCGCGGTTATAAAAACACCTGCCCCGGCACTCGGTTCGTAAAGCCTGCGCGGGAAAACGGCATGGTCTGCCAGTGCACCATAGATCGCATGGGGTATGATCTCCGGTGTATAAAAAGCGGTAGCCGTACTGCTGATCATAGCGTGGTAGGCCCTTTTGTAGTCTGCCGACGACAGTTTGCCTTCCAGCAGTTCATGCAGCTGCATAATGCCGGGCCGCATTTTGAGGTCTGCCTGTGAGATATCGTAAGCCTGCCATTCGGCTTCGGTTCCGGGGGGAAATAATACCGCTTTGATGCCGCCGAACCCCGCATAATTCTGAAGTGCAGCGATCTCTTCAGGAGAAAGTTGCTGCCCGATATAATTCAGCGCGATGCTGATGGCCGATAGATTATCAGCCAGTTTTTTACTGCTGTTAAATGCCATAGCTATTCCTCCTGTAAATAATCCGCGATGGTTCCGATCACTTCGTACCGGAGGTATCTATCGTCCTCATCCAGCCCGGTGAGCAGCGGGGCGCAGAGCTCCTGGATATTGGTGAGTTCGTAATGCAGGATGCCGAGATTGATAAAGCGCAGGTAAACCCCCAGGAATTCCTGCTCCAGCACGAGCCTGAGGTAGTCGTAGGCTGTCAGGTTTGTCATAAGGGTCAGTTTGGGAGTGAATCCGCATCGAGTATATCCTGCCAGGATATTCTGAGTGTAAGGATGCGGCCTGATAGCTGCTTTTCGCTGAGTTCAGCGAGCAGCACTTTATTACCCGGGAAACTCATTTTCTTAAAGACGAAAATATTCCGGTAGGCTTTAGAGAAGGAGGGGGTGCTGAACAGCACGAATTCGGGTTTGAGTTCGAACGACTGGACATTGGAAGCCCTGTTCACTTTTTTGTCGTCTATGCGGAAACGGAAATCCGCTATATCGTACCTCAGGCGGGTGGTATTTTTATAACCGATGTCGAGAAAAATATAATCTCCGAGGGTGTAAACATGGTTGAGCTGCCCGGTCAGGCCGAATGCCTTTACCTTTTCCATTCTTTTTTCGGGTTTTCGCGAGATCAGGCCGAGCGCCATGCGCTTCAGCTCGTTTTCTGAAAAACCTATACCGGAAATATCGAGCGGGCGGGTATCTGCGGGGCTGATCTCGATCGCTGTGTTACCCGCCGCTTCACCCGGAACGATGCGGTATTCCGCAATAAATTTTTCGCCGGCGATGGTGACGAAGGCACCGGTAAAACCTGAAACGGAATCTTTGAGCCGGAGCCTGAAAACGTTTTTGAGGGGAAGATCTCCCGTCAGGTCTTTGGAAGAGATATCCACGTATTGTATGCGTTCTGGTGATATAAAATGAAGGTTGAGGTTTTTGGAAATATTGATTGCCGGCTGTGCGTACAGGAAATACGGGCACAGCAGGGCCAGGTAAAAAAGAAACTTTTTCATGGTCGGGTTTTTAATGATGTTAAGCGGATGATCAGAAATGGCCAAAAAGGCCGGATCAGTAGGACTTCTGCGTGTTTTGCAGCGCGTCCGTATCGATGAGATAGATATAGGAATTGTATTTCATTTTTGCCTTGTTCTTGCGGATTACCCCCGCAATGGCGGAAGAGGTCGACTGGAACAGTTTGTCCACGGAACTCATCAGGAACTGGCTCCCGGTAGCATTCCCGTCAATGGTCACACCCTGAACAGAGTTGCTGCCCAGATCTTTGGTGAATTCCCGGAACGCGGATGAGGGCACATACAGCCCGGGCAGGCCATCAAGGTCATACACGTCAAGTTTCACGGGCAGGATCCGGCCTTCCGACAGGATGGTGCTGATCGACAGAGTCACCCGCTGTTCGGAAAAGCCGCTGATCTGGGCGAACAGGAAAGTGCCTTTCGGGATGGAGAAGCCGCCGGCGCGGATATCCTCCAGCAAACGGAGGCGGAGCCTTGAGCCAGCATAGCCGGTCACGTTCTCATCGATCACGGCCGTGATGAATTTGTTTTCGGCAGGCGGCCTGACCGTGTTGAAATCCGCTGGCAATTCGTCCGCACGGCTGACGGTCAGCTTCTTTTCCGCTGCTTTCAGCTGTGCAATTTTCGCGGCATGCTGTTGTTTTTGTTTTTCCGCTTTCAGGGCCGGGTCGTTCTCCCTGCTCAGGCTGTCCATATAAGCCATCTGCATTTTAAAGACATCCATCGGGTCCCGTTCCCGGTTGACAGGCGGCAGGGGCCGGTTCACCGGCTGCCGTTGAGGCATGACATTCAGCCTGGCGGCAATCGCCTTGTCCTTTATTACAGTTGCCGGCGCATTGAATTTCGCTTTCATGGCCCGGTCAATCGAATCGAGCATTCGTTTTTCGCGGCCGGTGTAACTATCCCTAAAGCTGGCATTACTGCTGACTTCCTTCGGGATCACATTGACGGCGGAATAGCCATCGGCTTCCTTGTAGGTATTCCGGTAAGCATTCAGTTTGTCGTCCAGCTCTTTTTTGCGCACGACTGCAGAAACATTGCCGACACTGCCGTTCAGGCCGGCCTGCTGTTTCGCTTCAGCCGGCGGTTTGCTGAAGGTACTCTGCCAGACATAAAAAAAGAGGAAGAGGAAAGGCAGCGCAAGCAGTGGCAGCACATACTTGGGCTGTTTAAAGTTGATGTTCATGATGATCTGTTATTTAAGTTGTTGAATCTGCTGCAGGCGGCTGAGCACGCTGTCAAGCAGCAGGCTGTCTGCGGCATTCAGCTGCTTCCCGGAGGTCAGACTGTCGACCGTCTTTTTCAGCCGGATGGTCTCCCGGAGTTTACCGGCAGTTGCCATGATCTGGCTGAAACCATCGGAAAATACGGCGGGAGCTTTAGCCGGTTGTTTAGTCCCGGAGGTATCGGGGTGCCGGAAGACCGTAAAGGAAATCGCTGCCGACAGCAGCAGCAGGATGAGCATCCCCGAATATGCGGCTTTCGGGTTTCGGGACAGCAGCGACCTGCAAGCCCCGGTCAGCTTTTCGAACCAGGGCCGGAACTCTTTGCGCAGTTCACTGTACAGCGTATCCCTTGGATCGCGGTCAGAATGTATTTTTCTCCACATCTTCGAGGTCTTTATTTTCCAATGTTTTCCAGCCGGTGATGAGCACACCATGCGGGTTATTATCGCTGCGGGGGATGTCTTTCAGGTAGCCTTCCGTAATTAGCGAACGGACAACGGTAGAACTGCGCCGGTCGATTTTGAGCTTGCCGTAGTACCGGAAATAATGTTTCGGCATGTCGAGTGCAATGGAATCCGTTTCCAGCGTCAGCACGGAACTGGAGGATAGTATCGAGTTGAAGAACCCTTTCTCCTTCAGGTCATTGTACTGCTGCATCCCGGATTCATCGATGAGGTACATGGCTTTCTTCATCTGGTATTCCATGTAATTATCATCGGGCGTCAGCGAGAAAAACAGAGAATGAAACAGGTCCACGTGTGCACGGTATTCCGCAGGCCGGTTCATCTGCATGTCTGTCTGCCTGGCGAGTATCGGTACACTTTTGTCCAGTATATAAATACTTTTCTGTGCATTGGAGACCAGCCGGTAGGCGTAAAAGCTGTTGATGCCGACAATGATTAATGCGCTGAGCAGGCTGCCCGCCGAAATAAACATCGCCAGCCTGATCTTGGCTTCGATATTTTTGATGATCATAAGTTCTGATGATTAGGGTTAAAAGAAACTGCCGGCGACCTTACGCGCTGCACCGGTTACCGTTCCTGCACTGCGGCCGAAGGTTGAGGCAGCCGAACTGATGCCGGAAGTGGAGATGATCCAGGTGGAGATGCTCGGAACCGTGAACATACAGATGGCACCGATCAGGAAAACAATGATGACGGTGCCGAAGGACAGCACGCCATTACCGGCGAACCAGGCCATCTTTTCCAGATTGGCACTCATCCCGTTCTCGCCGACAAGCTCTTTATATTTGCTGATCTCCGAGGTCAGCGCATATTCCTGCATCAGGCCGCAGAGGTACATAATCAGGTAGGCAATTCCTGAATAAAGGTTGACTGAAACGAAACGGGCGATCCAAGTGCTGAAACTGTCGCGGAAAGCCGGGAGAATACTCACGGATACGGCAAAGGGACCGAGAATGATAAGAATGGATGAATAGATGATCTGCAGCATGAAGATGATGTAGACCGCAAGACGAAGTATCCAGATCCCCATCAGTTCCAGTGCCTGCGTAAACAGCAGCTGCATGCCGACGGTGAGCCGGTTCTTCAGTTCGAGCAGCGGCGATACGACGGTGCTGATCCCCTGTTTAACGGTGCTGGTCACGGCATCCCAGGCCTGTCCGTACCAGGTATCGCTTTCTTTCGCTGCGACCTCTGTCTGCGCCTGATAGGTATACAGCGAGTTGGCAACGGCCAGCATGAGTTCGGACCGGTTAAGGCGAAGGTTGTTAACGACCGTTTGTTCGCTTTTGAACATCTGTTCCGTCTGGTTGGCAACCAGGTCGGTGGGGAAGGCGATGACCTTGACAAAAATCCCCCACCACAAGATGACCATCGCCAGGCCAAAGGGCCGCAGCAGCGGCATGATCTCCATTTTCTTGTCGCCGACCATCATTTCATAGGAGCGGATCGCAAAAAAAATGATCATAAAAATGGCCGCCAGTGCTTTGGCGTCAGCGATGAAAAGATCGAAATGCGTCCATATGGAATCTTTCAGCCCTTTCAGGAACACCATCACGCCGGTCTCATAGACACCATCCCCCTGGAGATATTCCAGGGTCTTGCCGGTACCGTTGTCCGCGTAAGCCGCCGTCATCCCGGATGACAGCAGCAGGAAGAGTAATAATTTTTTCATCAGTGAACGTGCTGAAGTACTTGCCTGGCGATCTGTATATCCGTTTGCGGTGTCCAGTCCGGTGCGGATGTCGTACGGTTATGTAATTGCTGCTGTTGTTTTTCCATAGTAAGGGTCATTTGCGCCGAAGCGGTACGTATCGCCCAGACACCGGCCAGCCGGCGGTATTCATTCAGCAGCCGGAAATAAGCCATGATCCGCGAGCCGCGTTCCATGTCTGCGGAATGTGCGCCGTCGATGCGCTCTTTCAGCCGGTCCAGCTCATTCCGGTACCAGTCGTACATGCCTTCTGAAACCAGCCTTGCACTGACCTGCGGACTCAGCCCGCCGAGGATAGTTGCCGCGGAATGCTCCAGTACGGGTTTGAACTCGCGGCTGTAGTAGAGCGCCCAGAGCGGGTCCGCCCCGGTGACCAGCCCGGTCGTCCCTGCGATCTCGGCAACGGCGGTCGTCCGGACGGTATCCGACTCTTTTTTGTACTTATTGTCGATGCCGTTCATCGTGCCGACCAATGCGAGGCGCTGGCTCTGGGGGCCGTTCGCGCTCAGGGGGCGCAGATCGTTTTTATGGTAATTGGGATAAAAGAACCCCCAGGTCAGCCAGTACCAGGGATTCAGTCCGAGAAAGCCGGGGGTAGGGGTGAACTTTTTCTGATCCCATTGTTTATAAACCATCCGTTCCTGCTGGTAACGGATATTTTTGTCAACCACGTAAGATTGGGCAATGCCGGACGCCGCACAGCAAAATGCGGCCAGCGTAAGATAGATCGTCTTTTTCATGTTAAATTGAATTTAGTTTAGTGCTTCAGGTATTTGGCGTTACTGATGATCCGACCGACCAGTTCCCGGTCACGGCTGACATAGGCAGCAAAGGGATTAAGCGAAGCGATGATGCCGCGTTCTTTTGCCCAGAACATCGCTTTCCAGGCACCGTAGGCCAGCCCGTCCAGGATCTGCAGTTCCCGGGTCACCCTGCGGAGCAGTTCATCGCGGGCAGCATAGTCGGCCAGTACGTTGCTGCCCTCTTTGAGGACAAACCCGGAAACGTCGGTAACGAGTGCAAGGGCCCGGCTTTTCATTTCTCCGGACATGCGGCCCGCAAAAACGAGCAGCGCAGGATCGGTTCGCGCCATCGCCAGTGCCTGGTTGATATACCCGGTCATATCGGCGATGATGACCGCCATGTTCTTCACTTCCAAACCGTTCTTCAGTGCGGAATTGACATTCGACAAGGCATTGTAGATCATGGTTTGGGCAAGGATAACGGAACCGACATTGGTATTGAGGTCATTGATGTTATCGTTGATCTTTCCGAGATAGCTGGCATGGGCCGATTCAGCTGAACTCCGGACAACTCCGTTCTCCGTAACGGCAATGGCATGCTGCACATCGATCACATATTCCTGCGCCCTGGCAGAAACGAAAAACCCGGTCAGCAACAGTAGATAAAGGCGCTTTTTCATTGTTTCAGGTATCTGGCGTTTTGAATGATCGCTGACGCGATATTTTTGTCAGCATCGATGAAGTTCTGAAAAGGATTGGCCGCACGCAGTAATGCTGCCATGTTCGAATACTGCATCATGCCCAGCATGTTTCCCGAGAGCTCCTGAATCGTACTGAGTTCCGACAGGACAAAATCGAAAAGCATTTTCCGGTCAGAAGGCTTCATCCGGTTAATATCGCCGGCAGCAAGGGAAAGCCCGGCAATATAAGTGATCAGGCTGCGGGCTTTTTCCGCGAACTGTAAAGCAGACGGGTAACCGATCGCGGCAAGGGCCGGTGTTTTTTCGGCCAGTTCCACGATCTCTTTTTCATTGCTGACGATCCTGCTGACCATCGGTGAACCATAGATCCCGATCTGGGCGACATCGATCGCGGTACCCAGCGTGTTGTACCGTTGCTGTATCGTCCGGTAAACACCTTTAAGTTTGGCCAGCAGGGTCAGGTTGGCCTGTTCGTTTGCGGTCGTCAGCGCCTGCCCATTCCTGGCTTTCACCTGTAATTTGTTCTCGGAAACGGATTCATTGACCAGCTGGTGGATGCCGATGATATTGATCGTGCTGCGCTGGGCCAAAACATGCTGCCCGGTCAGGGCAATGCCGATAAGTAAGAATAAAGCTTTCATTTTTTCAGGTATTTGGCGTTACTGAGTACATCATTGGCAATGCGGACATCAGTGTTCTGCCATTCCGCCCAGGGGTTGAGCGACCGGAAGATACCGTTGAGCCTTGCCCAGTACATGGCGCGGTTCATGCCATAGGCGATGCCGCGCAGGATGCGCATTTCTTCGGCGATGTGATTAAGCAGCTTTCCGCGTTCGCCGGAATCCATCAGGTTATTTGTACCGCCTTTAAGCACGAATGAGCTGACGTCTGCCGCCAGCATATAGGCACGCGTCTGAAAATCCCGGGCGCCCTGTTCGGCGAACAGCAGCAATACCGGATTGGACCGTGCGATCCGCACGGAACTTTCCACGTCGCTGACAATGTCACTGCCGCATTCGGCGATCTCCTTAATGGTATTCAGGCTGCTGATCACGGCGGCGACCTGGCTTAAGCCGTTATAGATCTTACTCTGAAGATTATTGACAATTAACAGCTGTCCGCTTACGGCCAGCTGCCCTTTCTGGATCAGGTCCAGGCGGTTGTTGGTGGTATTCAGCTGGCCGTTAATGATGCCGGCATTGACCGCGATAGCGCCGGTAACAGCGGGATCGACCACCAGTTTCTGGGCAAAGCAGGCCCGGGCGAGCAGCCAGGGCAATAAAATAATAAGGTATTTCATAGTATTCAGTGTTGGTTAACGTTTCGGATGAATTGCGGCAGGGACAGCCCGCTCTGCCGGAAATCGGCAACGAAGGCATCAAGCCCGTCCGCGTAGGAACCGAACCTGCCGGTATAACTTTCTACAGCAGATTTTTCAGGTTTCTCGGTGGTATAGGTCAGGTATTGTTCGAGGGAAACTTCGACACCGTAAACTTCACCGGATGAACCCCGCCGGATATACACCTCCTTGAACCTGCCGCGTCCTTCCGTATTGTCCAGCTGGTTGATGGTAAATATCTTCCGGCGTTCGGTTTCACTGATGGACAGCAGCGCGGCGATCTCCTTATAGTTATCCCTGAACTTGGTTTGATCAAGCAGGCAGATGGTATCCGAATTGCTGATGATACTATCCTTGACAACGGCATTACCGATGATGTCGCCGAGCTCCTGGGTTACCACGATGGCCTCGCCCCAGAACTTGCGGACAGTTTTGTAGAGATACAGCAGGTAGCCGGCCATCAGCGGGCTGGCGATCGCTTTCCAGGCTTCCTCGACCACCAGGGTTTTGCGGCGGTCGGAACGGTAGCGCATTTTCTGGATGAATACATCCATGATGATGAGCGTGACGATCGGGAAGAGGATCTTGTGCTCCTTGATCGAATCGATCTCAAAAACGATAAACTTTTCGGTAAAGAGCGACTTGTCGGCTTCCTTGTTAAGGATCGGCGCGAATTCGCCTCCCTTATAGAATTTTTTCAGCACGTAGCGGAACTCATCGAAATCGAACAGGATCTTTTCCTCGGCTTTGATCTCGGGAATTTTGACCAGTGCGAATTCATAAAAGGTATCGAATTTCAGGTCGCCGCCGTCCGAAAAGAACCTGCTGTAATAGGCGGATAATACGTTAGCCACCACATCGCGCTCTACCGGGCTGAAAGCGCCTTCGGCACCTTTCCAGGCCACGCCGATCAGCGTACATAGGAAGTCCTTCTTCTCTATATTGTATTCCTCTTCCGTCATCCGGAAGGGGTTCATCGTGATGGGCGACCTGTCCGTGTAGGTAATGTATTTCCCGTTGTAATAGGAACAAAGCCCGGAATAGGAATGCCCGGTGTCGACGATGACCATATCCATATTGTACAGCATGTACTGTTCGATCAGCGCATTCATGAAAAAGCTTTTGCCGGATCCGCTGGGCCCGAGCACGAATTTGTTGCGGTTGTTGATGCGCCCTGTCCGCATGGGCAGGTCTGCCGGGTCCATACCGACGGGAACACCCTGACGGTCGGTAAACCGGATCAGGAAATCTGAAGGCTCATCCCTTGGCAGCGATTCCTTAAAGAAAAAGCAGGCTGCGGCGTCGGCGGTGGTCAGGAACCAGTCGTAAGGTTTGAGTTCCACCGCATTGCCGGGCAGGCTGCTGCGGAAGAGTTCCAGCTGGTTATAGGCATTTTTGCTGGGAATGATGCCCAGCTGAAAAAGTGAACTTTCAATAAAGTTGGCGGCTTTTTGCAGGTTCTCCGCGGGCGCAGCGACAAGGATATTAAAGTGGCAGTTGACCAGCAGCTGGTTTTCCCTGGCTACATCGGTCAGCAGCAGATCGATATCTTCCACGCATAACTGGTTGGCAGGATCCGGGATGCCGGAATGCCGCTTCTTCTTTTGCTCCAGTTTCCGGAGGGTCATCGTTTGATTCGGTATCTCGATCACCTGGTGATAGACCACCGCATCGGTTCCGGGAACCTTAAAGAGAAAGGAAAGAAAGTCCACCGGAAATCCCCGGATGCTTTCCTTATCGTTCAGTTCGATGTGTGTGCCCACTTCCGGCGGGAGGTCTATGCTGTCAATGTTAACCAGGCTGATACTCCGGATGGCCTTGCCGCCGCTGCGTATCTCCGTATCTGCCGGTGCCAGGTTATCGAGGCTGATAGGGCCGCCGCTGAAATTCAGGCCCAGTATCTGCATGACCAGTTTGTTGATACCGGCCTCGTCCAGCACGGCCGGAGCGGGCAGGAGTCCAAGCACCTTGCCCGCGGCCTGCCGGAATTCGCGCAGTACTTTAGCATCGTAGACGAAGAATGCCCCTTTTCTGACCTGCCGGGTAATGGTGAGGTAGGTTTCGACCCGCAGGCATTCCCGGCCTTCAAAGTGCCGGTTGTACTTTTGCTGCAGGTATTCGCCGCTTTGCCCGGCTTTCCAGGCGGCACGGCTGACGATATCATGTTTCTGGATAAGGTAACCGTCGCCCAATACCTTGACGATGTTGAGCAGCAGGTTGTGGAATTCGTCATAGCCTGCCGGGTATGCAGAATAGCGGATAACGGGATTGATGATCCGGATAACGACCGAACATTCCCCGTTCTTGCCGATGAGCAGATCGTATTCGCCGCTTTTGTCTATGCCCGCATAGGGAATATCAAAGCGTGTTTTTACGGCCATAGTGATTGATGATATTGATGCCGGTTAGGCGGCTTTTGGCGTGGAGTCCGCCTTTCTGCTTTCCGGCAGTGAAAAGCAGTCCGCCGACAATGCAGCCGATCAGCACAAGTGCGCCGAGCCACATATTGATAAGGGACATGGTGAGTGCCCCGAGTACAAGTCCCGCAAGCAGGAAGCCGAGGCCCCAGTAGATGAATTTCCCTTTAAAGCCTTTGAATATAAGGGGCTTCTGCAGCCCCTTATAAACAGGATACTTCCTCGCCATATTACAGGCCGAAGAAAGCTTTGATCACCAGTGCGGATACCACCAGGAATACGCAGGAACCGCCCCAGCCCATCAGCTCTTTGTTGATGTCCTGGTCACCGGAATTCCATTTGGAATAAACGCGGATGGCACCGACAATACCGACGATACCGCCGATCACCAGCGTGATGTTGGTTACGGGAGCTACATAGGTTTTGAGCGTTGAGGTTGCCGTGTTCAGGCCGTTAACGCCGCTTTGTGCCATGGCGGGTACCGACAGGGCCAGGAGGATCGCTGCTGCCCACAGTTGTTTCGTTTTGTTAAACATTAAATAAGGGAATGAGAAATCAGGCAGTGACCTTTTAAGGGCAACCGGGAGGTTACCGTTGCAGAGACCCGGTGTTCAGATCACGAAATACACCGGCAAATACCCGTCAGGGATATCGTACAGCAGTTTGCTGTGCTGGAAAGTTAATCAGGGATTTCTTCGCTGCCCCCGGACAGCGGAATGCTTATCAGGCTTTCAGATGCCAAACAGGGCACTCAGAAAAGCGCCCGCGAGTAACATAAAAAATGCTGCGTAGAACCAGGCGGCAATGTCGGCATCGATATGGTGTTTACCCATCTGCCAGTTGTGATAGATCTTCACTGCACCGGTAAGCCCCAGGATGGTGGCCAGCACAAGTGAAAGATCAAAGGCCGAAAAGTAATCCGCGGCGAGTTCATCACGCGCCTGCTGCATTTCCGAAATACCCGGCTGCGCCGCTGCACCCAGTGCGAGCAGGCAGACAAACAGGGTAAGCGAAAATTTCATGGTCAGAAGCTTACCGGGCGGATGTATTCAATGGCCTCTTCTCGGGCCAGGCTGAACAGCTGTTTAAGACTGACCCCACCGGAAGAGAGCACCGATGCATCATATATTTCCGGCTGTGGCGCGGAAATTTCCTGCGCAGGTTCGGCATCTTCATCAAAGGAAATGATTTCGGACTTTTCGTCCGGGGGCAGTTTCCCGCTGCGCAGAAAGTCCCAAAGCAGGACAGCGCCATAATAGGCCAGGTATATCACACTCAGCCAGAGTATAAATTTCATCCAGTTCATAAGTCGTTGTTTTGAATAAATTGTTTGATCGTGGCTTTCAGTTCCGGACAGGTGTCGAACAGGTTTTTGACGGCAAAGGACACGAGGCGTGTTACTTCAATGCCGGTTGCCATCTTAAACTGGTTCATGGTGCGAACGGTCTTTGCGTCAAAGCGCGCGTGTACCATGCTTTTATTATTGCTGTTGTCGTAGGCAAGCATATCGGCAATGATCTGCGGCAGTTCCTTCGGTTTCGTTTTTCTTTCCGTTTTCGCCTTCCTGTCCGGCTTAAGTTCAGGTTCACCGGGTGCCGGATTAACCAGCTGTTCCCGTATCTGGTCTGCCAGTGATTTCATGTTTTCCATAGAGGTGCTCGGTATAGATCTGTTCAAGAACGGGGTTAATTACAGGCTGCAGGCTGACGGGTGTGTAGAATGTACTGACCCGCTGGAAGTCGATCCTGTCAGGAAGCACCGGGGTGACCCGGCCAAATTTAGAAAGCTGTTCATCCACTTCCTGCATGATCTCGTAGCGGGCATTCGACTTGATACGGTTAGGGACGAACACCATGCTGATAAGGGGATTGATCCTTTTCATCACGACCGTAAACAGCACGGTGGACTGGAAGGTGAATTCATCATAGGAGAACGGGCAGATGACCAGGTCGGCGGAATTAAAGACCGGGATCAGCCCGTCATCATCCAGTTTGCCGGGCAGGTCGATGAGTACGACAGCCTTTTCATTTTTACCGAGCAAACCCCTGAGGTAGGGGTAACTCTCCAGGTTGGCAGGAACCACGTCATAGGGTTCTGCATTTTCAAGGATCTTCGCCTTTTCGAATTTCTGTGCGATCGACTGCTGGTAGTCCATGTCAATGACGGTGACGGGACAGCTTTTTTCCAGCGTCAGGTAATTAGCCAGCACGAGTGCAAGCGTACTTTTCCCCGCGCCGCCTTTTTGGTTTCCGATTATTATTATCATAGTTCATAGGAATTGTTATCTGGTATTGGTGCGGGCTTTCCTTTGCCGTCTCCGGCCCATCCCGTGTATCTGCTGATCGTCCACGTCATCGGCAATACTGACCGGCGGGACATAAACCGGGGTTTCTGCCGCTGCGACTTCGGCCTGTATTCCGGTTTCTTTACCGGCCGGCCCGGCAGGCACGCCGGCTGTGAGCATCAGTTCTTTCAGCGGCAGCACTTCGCTGCCCTTGAAAACCATTTTGGCCCCGTGGTCGATAATGGAATAGCCATACGGCTTCTGACCTTCTGCGGAATGAAATATAAGTTCGATCCGGTAATTCTCCTTCAGGAACGATGCGAATCCGGGTCGGTGTTTGTGCTGCCTCAGCAGCGCAGCGATTCCGGCTGCATGCCGCTTGTCCGGAACATAGCCTTCTATTTTATCCCTGATCTGCTGTTCATCGGGGTCTGTACCCGGAAAGCCTCCCGATTCCAGGATCATGCAAAACTGCGCACGGGTACTGAACCTGTACTGCATGGCCATTTCGTAGCCCAGTACCTTATTGATATTCCGCTGAGCCCTCACATGTTCATAAGCACTGCTGATCTTTTTACCGTCGCGCCCCACGCGGCTGCTAACGATGTGAACGTGGTTGTTACCGGTGTCCTTATGGTAAACGATCAGGTACGGCTGATCGCCATAGCCCATTTCTTTCAGCCAGCTTTCGGCGATTCCGGTCAGTGTAACCTTATCGTATGACCGCCCCCTGCCCGATATCACCGCATGGAACTGTGGCAGCCTGACATGCTTATTCAATGCGGAAAGCGCCGTCAGGTAATTGATATAGTCTTTGGGTTTAAGCTGACCAAGTGACTGCAGCGAACCGAAATTCGCCGTCTTCATCAGTTCACCCTTGTTCTTATCTATTTTCCGGGTATTGTAACTCACCCCCGTAAAGCCTGCAGCAGGTGCCAGTATCTTCACAATCATGGTATCAAATTAGAACTGCACATTGTTAAGGCCGGTACCTTTCCACCGCAGCGATGGTATCATGAATGGCACCGCCATGACTGAAAAGGGCGATCTTCTCCAGTTTAAAATCCCTGCTTTTACCCATAACTACGGAATGGTAACCGAAGGTGATGACGAGGCCGCCGGGTACAAGTACGCGGGGAATCGCATCTTTCAACTGACGGAAAGGACTGCAGACCATGCCTTTATAAAGTTCCATACTCTTTCGGTAGGCATAGGGCGGATCAAGCAGGATCGTATTGAACCTGCCGCCGTTCCAGGATAACAGAAACTGCAGCGCGTCCAGGTGGTACGCAGCCGGCATTTCCGGATCGAGATCGTTCCGGATTTCATTCACTTTCAAGCGCG
Source organism: Mucilaginibacter sp. UR6-1 (assembly GCF_020880975.1). GTDB lineage: Bacteria > Bacteroidota > Bacteroidia > Sphingobacteriales > Sphingobacteriaceae > Mucilaginibacter. The sequence continues at coordinate 480,727 of NZ_JAJIWP010000001.1, forward strand.
TCTTACCGGCGAACAGGTTCAATACCTGCCCTTCACAGGTTCTTTCCACCCATTCCCGCAGCGGCCTGATTTGAAAGGTATAGCGGTTAAGCGGACACCTGAAATGCTCGAAGGTAGGCATGGGCTGGAATTAAAAAGAAAATGGGTACCGGTTCATGGAGGGACAGCCGGGCAGGGGTATCAACTGAACGGTAGCATTTAATAACGCTGTAACCCGGTACAGGGGCAGCGATAGAACTTCAGCATTAAAGCGCGATGTAACCAGGTAACCGGATACCGTTAGATCAGGAGAGCTGCTGAACAGCTGATCAGGATAACCCGGTAACCCGGCACCTTCCTATCCAAGCATCCGGGCGGTTTGGTAACAATGGGCCAGGCTACCAAAATAACGACGGATCGGGCTATCCGTCCGGCACCATAACCCGCTAACGATTGAACCGTGTAACCCGGTAACCCGGTACCGGTATAACAGCAGAACGCGGTAAATTGATAACGCTGCCGCTTGATAACAAGCTAAAATCGTAACAATGCATCAGGCTATCGCAGGAACAGGAATGCAGTAGAACCGGATATCATTTCCCCATCAGCCGGATGATCTTCCTCAGCGAGGTTTCCAGCAAGCGCTGGATGGCAATATATTCTTCCATCAACCGGTTAAAGTTACCGATGACCTGTGGCGGCACGCTTCCCTGAAGTTTTAAAGTATTGGCATGTTTAGCCAGCTGGTTGATATTGTTGCCCGAGCGGCCAAGTTCAGCCCCGGCTTTGTCCAGCACTTTCAGCAGCTCAGCCCCATTGACAATGATCCGGCCGGCATCGTTCAGGACCCGCATCCGCAATATTTCGGTTTTGCTGATCCCGAATTCCTTTTCCATCGCAATGATCAGGTCATATTCTTCCTGTGTAAACCGGACATCCAGCTTTTTCACCCGTTTGCCGTTTCCGAGTTTTGGCCTTCCCTGAAGCCTTTTCTGATCAGCCATAAAGAAAAACGAGTTGCGAAGTTTTGACCAGTCCCCCGGAGGGGCAAGATTCTTTTTGTCCGACAAAAAGACATCTTGCCCGAACGAAATCAAAGTGATTTCGGATTATGGTGAACTGCGTAATGGGCAGGACAGCCCCTTAGACTGAGCGGCCCCTGGGGCCGTCGCCCGATGCAGGAAGCAGGCGTTCAGCCTTGAGCCCTGCGACCAGCTTGTCGTTGTAATCGTTGAATTTTTCATAGGCTCCCGAACGGTCCGAGGCATAGGGCAATGCTTTGATAAAGTCCTTAGTCGCATGAAGCCCGGCAGTATCCCTGTCGAGAAACAGGTCTATGGCCGGGTACTTGATGGCCTGCCTGATGCCTTCTGCCAGCAAGGAAAGGGTATTCAGGACAATAACACTTTGTGACGCCCCCCGGCGCTCCCTCAGCCAGCTGAGGTAATTCATATAGCCTTCAAAAACGGCGACCGATTTCGGATCGCCGGGGATAATGCTGATGGCCTTTTGGCCGAGGCAGCCTTTAAAATAGCGGTTACGGACCTCCCAGCTTCCGGCCTCATTTTTCCACCCGGCAGCAAAAAACTGCTTCTTTTCGCCTTTCTCGTTCTTGACGTGGTAATACACTTCATTCAGCCGGTTTTTGGCGATGTCAAAAACGCCGCGGCTTTGCAGGTAAGCGGTTATCGCCGGGTGAGTGCCTATCGTTTTGATACTTTCGATCACATAGTTGCGTGTCCTGACCGGCAGGCGTGGCCTGGCCTCCCTGCGTACAGGCGGACCCATGTTGCAGGCCACCTGGATCTTTTCTACGACCTCATTAAATTTCAGATCGGGCCAGCAGGCCAGTCCAAGGTCAATAATGTTCCCGCCTTTGCCGGTTCCGTGGTCATACCAGGCACCCAGTTTATCGTCCACGCTGAAGGAAGGATCATTGTCGCCTTCCCTGAGCATACTCCTGTACATGTATTCCTTGCCGAACTTTTTTACAGGTTCGAAGCCTAGACGGCTGAGCAGGTCGACGATCGAAGCCTGTTCTTTGAGCTCTTTCGCGTTCAATAGTTGCGTCATGATATTTACAGCTAAATATGAAGTACCCCGGAGCACTCCGGGCCAGTACCGGCAGCGGGTAACGAACCCGTTCAATCCGCTTCTGCCGGTATATATTTTCGGGACTACTCACGTCGGCATCTACATGCCGGGCCTTCGCCTGCCAATGCGTTTTCGGTATCTTGATATGATCTCACCTTCGCAGAATTTTCCGCTCCCCGCGGAATAATGCTTTGTCCCCGTACGTCAAAGATCCTTTAGGAGGCCTGGCATTCCATTGCTTGTCCTGGCCAACGGATCAAAGGTGGCGCTATCCCGGCCGGGTAAATCAGGAGCTTTTCGGTACTACCGATAAATAAATTTCAGGCAAAAAAAAGGGCGGCCCTGAATCGGCCACCCGGGTACCGGCGCAGATTACCGGCTGAAAAGAAAAGAAAATGAGAGCACCGTCAGGAATTGTCGCTGTCGATCTTCCGGAGGATCGCTTCCTTCATCTGGTCGATGAATTTGGTAAAGCTCAGGCGTTTCCGTCGCTCGATCTCGTTAAAACGGCGCTGAACAATACCGATCGAAACCTGCAGGCTGCTTTCGAGCCAGCGTACGATCTGGTTGAGGCTGGCATTGCCATGGTTCAGCTGGCCGGTCAGCCAGAGACCGTACGCCAGTTCAACAATATTAACGGCATCTCCGGTCCAGCGAAGGTCGGATACCGGCTGGGCTGATCTGACCGCATGTAACTCCGGGTGCGTAACCTGCGCGATCTGTTCCAGCAGGTAATATTGTATGCATTCATAAGCGATAAACTTGGCGAAAAGATAGGTCATCGGGGTCGAGAACTGGTTGCCGAATTCTGAAAGATCGGCCGCCGGGACTGACAGGGGCGCGGCATCTGCCAGGAAGTAATGCCTGTCGAGGTCAGTTAGCCCGGTCTTAAAATACTGGTAGTGGAAATTATTCATGCGGAAAAAGCTTTTGCGCGCTTTGAGTTCATCCTCGTAATAGCGTATCCTGCTGGCATCCGTGCCGATAGGTACGTGCATGTGAATATGGTATTTCATGATCTCTTCGATGCGTTTGGCCAATATTTCCGGCTGGAAATACTTGAAGAAAAAGATCTCTTCGTCCACATCCGTGAATTTCAGCTGGTCACGAACCTGATTGACCGCAGCAATAGCGGTATCGATCGCTTTGAGCATAAGGTTCAGCCTCTCCAATCCAGGCTCCATTTCATTCAGTTCCAGAATGTCTTCATTCAGAACTTTTTTGATTTCTTCTAATTGCTGATCCATGATATTTAAAATTAGGCATCGCCTTCCCATTTCGCACGGGAACATGCAATGCCGGTACTTCCGTTTTACGGGCATTAAGTTAATTTTTCAAATTGCCTGATTAGCCTTGCACCCTCATTGATGACGGGGAATGCCTGACATATCCTCGGCGTAAGCACACTGATAAAGAAACTGATAATCACTTCGGTCATCAGCATATTATAGGAAATGTGGCCGTTGCGCAAGTTGTAAAGGCAGCTGATCAGGACACAGATAACGCTTGCTGTGCCGCAACAATCATAGAGGAGGTTGTAACGGTTAACCGATCCGGCCAGGGATCCGGCCTGTTCAATATAGGCGGACTGTTCCTGCAATCGAATTTTCAGGGAATCACGGGCCGCATGGTCACCGGTCAACGCCTGTACGAGCGCCTTTTCATTGGCACTTTCCGTTCCGGACAATGCCGCCTGCCGCGCTGTAAAAAAGGTAGAATTACAGAAACCTAACCACAAGACAACCAGCACATAAAGGGAATCGATCAGCGCGGTCACCGGTTCGAAATACCAGAGGCCTGCCAGCAGCAACATGACCAATGATCCTTCGCAGAAGAGGACGCCAAGCAGCGCCATAAAAGCATTTTGTATCACTTGTATGTTCCTGAGCCCTGATTTTATAATTGCCGCATCAGTTTGTTTACCCGAATACCGGGCAATAAAGCGGTAAACGTATTTTCGCCGGATCTCGCCGTTAAGCCGGATGAGCATTTGCTGCCTGAGGTAGCTGCACAGGCTTTTAGCCAGCATCATGCAGCCAAGCAGGATGACGGTAGCAACCAGCAGGCTTATCTTTTTCTCCGAGGGTGAATCGCTGATGCCCCGCTGGAGCAACCACGACAAGGCTATCCCGAATAACGTTACGCCGGCATTCATGACCGGGATGCTGATGTAAAGTGTTTTCTGAAAGGAGTCTGTCTTGAGCAGGGCATACCAGATATGATTGGCCAGCCTGAACGGGCCGCGACGCAAATCTTCCACGTACAGTGATGCCCCGTCACACCAGCTCTTTTCCAGCGAAGTACCCGGAAGCCATGCCATTCCGGTTGCCGGATCGCCGATCAGGTATCTCCATTTTCCCCGGCTGCTCTCAGCCCCGAAGCAAACGACAAAATGATAGGTCCCGTCAGGATTACGGGTGCGGAGGATACAGGGCGAATCAAGGGCGCGCAGGGTATTTTCGTCCATGCTGACGCACCGGGATTTCAAACCGCTCCTGGTGGCGAGTTCCCGCAGGTCGAAAAGTGACAGTCCGGAGGGCGTTGCGTTCTCGTACAGGAGTAAATGCAGACCATCATCATAGCGCCCTGCATAATTAAGCAGCATGGCTATGCAGGCGATTCCGCAATCGTCGGGCCCCCGTTGCCTGACGAAGGTGTTGTTAAGCATCAACAGATTTTTCATAGGTCATCTATTTAAAGTTCAAATCCCGGGATTTACCCGGTGGCAGGGAACATCAGGAGCGAGAAGAAGGTAACAGCGGCGATCCAGACCGCCAGCGCCGGGACGTAGGAAACCAACACGATCCTGAGCGACTTATCGAAACCGGCATCCGTGACTTCAGATAATCCATAGGCCAGGATAAACCAGTAGCCTACCTCAAAAAGATTCAGTGACTGAAGCGCGTAATACCAGTCAGCCGGAATATTGCTGAAAAATGAAAGGGCGGAACCCATATAGTAACGGTGCCAGTCTGACAAGGTGCCGTTTTCGAACATATCTTTAAAACTCAGGAGTTTGATGACTGCCGGTATTAGAAATATGAAATCAGCGAGAACTGCTATCCTGAATATTTTGCCGGCAGAGACCTTGATATCGCTCAGATAACAGGCGGTGTGCAGGATCAGTGTGACCAGGGCAAGTTTAATCAGCAGATAAGCTATCGCTGAAACATATACCCATTGCTGTAGTGCATCATAAATGCCTGCGCCGGATCCCGGGACACCGGAAAGCGGGTTACCGCTGTTTTCATAAAATTCAGGGGTAAGGATATAATGGCTCGTCAGACAGATCAGTAAGCAGGTGATCCCGAGCAGCAGCGACAGGCTGAGTTTACCGTGATGATAAAAGTATTTCATTTCGTCAGATTTTCTGGTAAAATTCTGCCCGAACAGTGTCATTAACAATAAGTACAGATTGTAAGTTATAAGCAGAAGTGATAGGGCTTTTAAATTAAAAAATTATGCCTGACCTGATTCCCATCTTAGACAGCCGCCCGGTCACCACGGTTATCGGCATCCTGAATTTTGCGGTCAGTATTGCCGGTATGAGACGGCGGGACCTTTACCATCAATGGATACTGCATCCCTACGGTATCAGGAGACGAAAAGAATTCTGGCGTCTGATCACATCGGATTTCATCCATCATGACCTGGTCCATCTGCTCATTAACAGCGCGATGCTGTTCTTCATCTGCGGAGAACTGGAAATGTTCCTTTCGGAGCGTTATGGGTCGGGAAGCCTGATCTTTCTGGCGATATACCTGCTCAGTCATTTGACCGGAGCTATGACCGTTTCCTGGTCGAACAGGAATAATTTTGAGTATTCCAGTGCAGGTGCGTCCGGCAGCATCATGGGCTGTATGATGAGTTTTATGATCCTTGCACCGCACGAAGTTGCTTTTTATTTACCGCTGGCCGGTGCAGTGGAAAATGAATTTGCCGCTTTGCTGGTGATCCTGGGACTGATGGTGTATCGATGGCGGTCGGGTAATGAAATGCTGGATAACGAACTGCACTTCTTCAGCGCATTGGGAGGGATTGCCGCTACGGTGATTTGTTGCGGCATCATTTTTTAGAAGCAACACCGGGTAGAAGTATACTTCCGGTGTTGCGTCCTGTTACCACCAACCGAGGCAGGATGGGCCGGTGGCTGCGATCACGGCACCGATGGCCGCGCCGGCACCGCCGAACAATCCCCCGACTGTAGCTGAAACGACGATGTGGTAGCCGCACGAAGTCGCGCCCCCGATCATCTGCTTTGCCTGTGCATCTGATAATTCTTTCATGATAATTATATTTTAAGCGCTCCCTGAATTGAAAGCTTGATAAAGTTCCTTACTGTTTCCTGCGGTAGCTAAAACATTAACTTGTATTTTATTACTTTTGCTTATAGAAATAATATCAAAAGGTATTAAGTAAATGCAGCAGAGTATAGGAGAAAAGGTGAGGGTTCAGCGAGTGATCAGGGGCTTCAGCCAGGAATACATGGCATTTATGCTGGAAATTTCGCAGGCTGCCTATTCCAACCTGGAAAGGAACGAAACCGAGATGACCATTACCCGAGCCTTTGAGATCGCCGAGATCTTGGAGATTTCGCCGTTCGAGCTGATGCCCAAGCCTAAATTTGGCAGTGGTATCAATTATCATCGCTTCGCCGACATGATCAGGAGTCTGGCCAATCGCTGGCGGTTAGGTTTAGGAACAAGGAGCTTTTCACCGCCAATCCTTTGACTGGTCGTCACAGTGACACATTGAAGCCGAAATTTAAATAGTTTATAAGTTGAGGTTATAGCTTTTTCCTGCCCGTTGCGCCAAATTCACCTCACCAACGGGAAAGGTGCTATGGATTATCGATCATATGAGAAACGGCTGGAATATATCCTGGAACTGATCCGGAAGAGCCGGTTTCGTACTGTCGATGATGCAGCAGCAAGGTTCAGCTGCAGCGGACGTACCGTCAAACGCATGCTCAATCACCTGCGTGACCGCGGTCACCATATCCGGTATGACCGCCTCCAAAAAAAATATTTCCTGATAGAAAAAGAGTGACATTTTTTGTCCCAAAGGCGAATATACCTTTATTCCATGCCGATAAGACAACACAATAAAGCCTTTATCACCACATTTTCCGCCGGATTGCTGGCCCTGCTCTGGTTCTATGCAGCACTGAGCAAACTGATGGACTTTCAATTCTTCAAAGAAGCGATCCATAAACAGCCCCTATATCCGGTCATTCAATTTTTTGTCATTTACGGACTTCCGGCCGCAGAGATAATTACCGGGGGAGGCCTGCTGATAGCCAGGTTCAGTAAATCTTTCTTTTATGTTTCCGCGATCATGTTGTATGCCTTTACGGTTTACATCGCGCTCATTCTTTTTCGCGCATTCGGACATATCCCATGCGGTTGCGGGGGAGTGATCGGCCACATGGGCTGGACCTTCCATTTGTGGTTTAACCTGGTTTTTCTGGCACTAAATACTTTCACCATAATCATTTACCAGCGAAAGGAGCCCGGTGACAATTAAACAGAAATCATAAATAACTGCATTTACAAGGGAGTTTGCAATTGCGGACAGGACAAGCCGAAAACCTGAAGACAGAGTAGGCACAGCATTGAATAAAATTATCATTGAAGTTTTTCGCTTGCTTTTTGATCTAACAAAGCGGCATATATCATGAAAAAGTTAATTATTCCTGTTATAGCCATTATACTGGCTTTTGGTTCAAGTGCTTTCACTGCAAAGAAAAGCACCAGCAATTTCTTTAAATATATCGGCCCGGCAGCCAGGACTTCAGGTGATGTTCAAAGTATCACCAATTATCAGGCACAAACTTTAGATCCTTGCGCTGATGTAGAAAATGTTTGTGGTGTTACATTGCCCACCGCAAAAACTGTTGGGCAAAACCCGGCCTCAACCGAATTCAACGCCGAGAAATCCAACCTTTGGACCTCGCAGCAAAACCATTCGCCCGCTGATGACGCCATTGGAATGGAACCATAATTTGACGCCAGTTCAAATAAAAAAGCTGCCAGATCCAGGCAGCTTTTTTATTTATTTGAATCGGCTATTATGATAGGTAGACATTCATGATATTTCTCTTCAAGCAACAAGGAACCGTTCTTCACTATTCCCGGTGTCGAAACGGTAAGTGATCTCATCAGGGATTCTGCTGAAGCCCGCTTATGTCGACTGCTTTTTGATCGATCTGAAAGACATACCTCAAAGAATTAGGTTCCAGCGTGTAAGTGGTACCTGATAAATTCCGCGTTAATGTTCTCGCAAATGCCGGTTCCTGATTCAACCGGCGAAGGTCACTCCAGCGTAGCGTTCGGAAAGGCAACTCCTTTCTTCTTTCTTTAAGAACAATGTTGAGCAATTGTGTCTGGTCGGTGATCGCGTAAGGAACGAAGGTGCCGGTTTTCCATCTGTTCATTAATAGTTTATTAAGCGCGATCAAAGCGTTTTGAGTATCACCATTGCGAACCGCCGTTTCTGCTTTGATCAGATACAGCTCGTCGGTGGCTATGCCATTGAATAAAAACGTTCCGGTCACCCCGGCATAAGTGCCTTTAAAGTTAAATGAACTTCCGGTGCCGGTTTTAAATAGGATTGTCCTTCTCAGATCGGTAGAAGCATAAGATGTGTACAGCAAGGTATCGATCTTCGCCTTAGCCTGGGTTAAAGCGGATGCACCTAAAGCCCTGGAGTCATAGATCACCTCATCATTAAATTGTTTAAACGGAAGCGTTGCAGTAGCGCTTAAGGTATTATAGTTGATGAGGGTATTGTAGAGAGCCAATGCTGAATCAGCGAACAGACCGGCATTTTTATAATCTCTCATAGATAAATAAACCCTTGCAAGTAAACCGTAAGCAGCGGGTTTACTTGCTCTGTATTTTAGAGTTGACGAAGACGGCAAAAGCGGGAGACTGTTCTTTATATCGGAAATAATTGCCGTATAGGTATCCGCCAAATTCGCTCTGACCGGTTTAACCCCGGCATCCGCCGTTTGGCGCAGGGCGATCCCAAGATCTGAATTTGCAGATGATGAATATGGTTTGGCAAAAACCTGCGCTATCGCATAGTGATATGAACCTCTTATAAATAAGGCATTTCCCCTGATCTTGTTTCTTGCCGATTCATCACCTCCAGATATTTTTGGCAGGGCATCGAGAATCACGTTTGCATATTCTACACCCTGGTAAGGGGAACTGTAGTCAGCCACAAAATTCGGGGACTTTTGCCAGCTGTAGTAACTTCGCTGGGCATCATTCAGGCCATTGAAGTCTGCAGCTGTCAGGTAATAATCATCGGAAGCAACTTCCGGAGCTGAAGGATATCGTGCGTTTACTGTGCTATATGCGTCGAGTAAACCCTCAAGATCATCGATTGTTGAAGGGGTTGATATAGATTGATCCGGCTTAGCGTCCAGATATTTTTTGCATCCGGCAAACAAAGCCGGAATGGACAGGCAAAGCATTAATTTAATTATGCTGCCTGCAATAAGATCAACATTTATTTTTTTCATAGCTTTCGATTAAAGATTGAATTTCACTCCGGCTGAATAAGCAACAGGTGGCTTATAATTGTAAAGGATATCCGGATCAATACCCGGTTTGTTGGCTTTCCATAACATCAGGTTAAGCTGATTGGCAAAAAGATACACCTGAAGCGATTTGATCCCAATGAATTTCTTATATGGCCGAATGGTATAGCTCATATATATTTCTTCCAGCCTTATATTATCTGCTTTTTCTGTATTGACCGAGGCATAGTGATAGAAATTGTCCCTCAGACCATTTCCCGGATAAATAAAGGATGGTGTGTTGGTGAGCTGTTCATCACCTGATTTTTGCCAGCGCTGATCATAATCTGTATATCCTGAACCTCCGGAAAGCAAGCTTTCATAGGATGTGGTCGGCTTTCGGAAATAATAGCTCAACCGGTATGATAAGTTAAATGCCAATGAAAATTGACGCCAGTCAAGTGTATTACGCAGGGTCCCGAAAATTGTCGGCAATGCCGAACCGGTTATTACCTGTTGCTCTAATGGGTTTTGAGCTATTGCTGCATAGTCTTTACTGACTACTCCGTTGACATAGCCCATTGGGTCACCGGTTTTTGGATCAAGTCCCGCCCATCTGTAACTGACAATGACGTAGGGGTTTTGATCAAGAATAGGGAGTATAGATGTCCCGTCCGAAACAAAACCTGTCCGGGGCAAAGGGTTTAGATTTTTTGTGGTTTTATAATTGACATTACTGAACAATAAAGTTGTCCGCCATTTTACATTACCATCAAGATTGAGTGAGTTCAACACAATATCTGTACCTCTGGCGAAAATACTGGCTGAATTCTGATTAGCACTTGCAAAGCCAGTTGTCGGGTCAAGCAGTACACTGCTGATCAGATCATCCGAATGCTTATTATAGTACTCTATGGAACCGCCTAAACGGTTATTAAACAATTCAAAGTCTACACCCAAATTAAGCGTTTTGACCTGTTCCCACCGCAGATGAGGGTTAGGTGGTGCCGTCACGCCGGCAAATGGTATTTTTAGCGGGTTGAGGGATGCCTGAAGATATTGAATGCGCGTTAAAGCAGACTCATTGGGCGAAATATTTCCGCTTACACCATAGGTGACCCTGAGTGAAAACTCCGGTAACCAGTTGATCCCATAAAAGCTTTCACGATTGACCCTCCAAAGTGCTCCGGCCGACCATAGAGGAACCCCTTTTTGGTTAGTGCTGACACCAAACAAATTGGATTCATCGCGGCGGGCCGAGGCCGTTATGGTGTATTTTGAACTATAGGTATATGCAGCATTTGCAAAGTAGGATACGAAACGATTCAGATAAGACTTGAATAGCTTATTATCATAGATATAGCTATCCCCATTTATGGCATCATAAGTTGGGTAAAGATTTGCGAAATCAACCGGAATGGTTGTTAGCGTATTCGGGTCATATCCGTAAGTTATGAAGTTGGTAGAGTTGCTTTTGGTTTCCCTGATCTCCATACCTGCAATAGCTGTAATCCTGTTTTTTGAATCAAATGCCTGATCAAAGCTTAGCTGACCTCTTATGGCCTGTTGCTGGCTGCTTTGATTAAACGATGTCAGGATCGGTTTCTTTGGTATGGCGTAAAAAACGCTGCTGCCATTTAGCTGAGTAAAGGTATTTATATAATCCCTTGTTGAATAACTGTTAAGGTTTTGAAGGTTATCAGCGGATGACCATGATTGTTCATACTGATATTTTACATCCGCTTTTAAAGATTTGAAAAGCTTATAGTTCATGCCGAGATTCAGCAATATGTCAGACATTTTCGAGCGGTTGTCGTTATTTTGTAATTCCTGTAAGGGACGATATTTCCAATCCAGTAGTCTGCCATTTCCTGCGGTATCGGTGAATGCCCGGCTGTGATAAAGATCTACTGCGGCTGGACTGCCGTCACTGCTGACCAGCGAAGCATACGGTGAAATGGACATACGACTATTGGTATAAGAACCATACCCGCCCGGGCTATTAGCCATTGAATTACTTTTGGTCAACAGCAAGTCGGTTGACAGCTGCCATTTTTGGGTAAGATCGATTACATTGTTCGATCTCAAGGTAATCCTGTCACTTCCGTTGCCAATAAGATTATCGTTGTTTTTATCATAACCTGCTGAAAATAAATACCGAATGCCATTACCTGCGCCGGTCAGATTCAAATGATACTGGTGATTGACCGAGTTTCGGTATAGATATTTTTGCATGTCACTTCGAACATCTTTTGACCTGAGCTGATTGATCTGCTGTTCAGCCTGGGGACCGGAAATGGTACCATTTCTTGCCTGATTGAGCAAATCGACGACCTGAGAAACCGCTGGATATGCGGGATCGGAAAAAAGGTTATCATAAAAACCCTGAGCGAAAAGATTTTTTTCCAGATCGATGTAACTGGAAGAGGATAACTGGTTGGCAGAAAGCAAATTCGGCTTTTGACGCAATGAAATATTGCTGTTGAAGGTTACTTGTAACGGCTGATTCAGCCTGGCCTTCTTAGTATTGATCACGATGACACCATTCCCGGCACGGGCACCCCATATGGATGAAGCTGCCGCATCTTTCAATACTGTAACGCTTTCGATATCATTCGGATTGATATTATTGATATCACCGGAATAAGGAAAATTATCAAGCACGATCAGTGGCGTGGCCGTAGCTATATCAAGTGTGCTCAATCCCCGGATCTGAATGGTCTGTTGATTCGGGTTTCGCCGGTCTATCTGCAAGCCGCTTGTAAGGCCTTCAATTCTGCTGATAATATCAGTACCGACGCGCTGGCTCAGCAGCTGATTATCCAGCTTATAAAAACTACCCGTCGCTCTTTCCTTTGGAATATCCTGATAACCTGTACTGACTAACACTTCCTTCAATTCATGAACCAAAGGCTCCATCGTAATATGGATCAGCGAGTTAACTTTAGTATCGATTACCTTTTTGACAGTTTTGTAGCCGATCAGGGTGAAGGTAATGGTATCGTTTCCCCGAATATATACTTGAAATCTGCCTTGTGCATTAGTGACATCCTTAAATACCCGGCTCTGGAGCGTGAACGTAACTCCTGAAAGCGGCTGACCTGTATCAGATCTTACGTCCCCGTATAAAATGATACTTTCCTGAGCCTTTGTTTCACAGACAATGAATAATGAAATGAGGAAAAATAATATTGATTTACCGGCTTTCATAGCGTTACCTTTCTTGTGACTTTAGGCTTTTTGACAACGATCTGTTTGATATCAATTTTCTTTCCGGCAAGGAGGGCTGCTATGTTGGCTGCGGTAATTTCACTCTTTTGAGGAAAGCCGACTATAGAACCATCCGGGTCGATCCATACCCCAAACGGCACACCGTAGAATTCAAAATTTGGATAGATAGTGCTGTCCCTAAAAGCAATAGGAAGAATGAATTTTTGATCTGACCAGGAGTTCATTCTGTCAAGAAGAATATTCATCCTTCGCATGGTCTCCTGATTACTTGCCGGATTTACGAGAATAACCTGAAGTTTATTCCCAAACTGACGCTGGAGGGAATCGAGATGAGGAAATCCGGCGATACATCCGCTACAGAATGTATTCCAGAAATCAAGAATGATAACTTTACCCTTGAAATCCGAGATCCTTGCCGATTTATGTTTCCAGTTTATGATGTTGGTGATTTCCAGATCAGGCATTTTATCGCCTGGTTTTAAATACTTTGGAGTATTTTGAGCATGGGAACGGGCCTGAAAAAAAAGGCAAAGCACTCCCAGTAAGCATATTTTTAGCTTCATTTTCGTTAAGATTAGTTGTGAAAAATGGATTAATTATCTCCTGAAATATGGAGCATAATTATTCAGCAGGAGAGATAAGCAGAACCCAGTTCTGGACAGGATAGCTAATCATGTCCTTCTCCTTTCTGCGGATTTTCGGGAACCCCGTTCGCCTGATGTAATATGTAAGCCGCGGCCACCAGGTCTGTTAACTGATCGAAGAACAGGGCTACTTCTTCGTCTGAAACTTCTGCTTTGTAGGTGCATTCTTTAGTTGCCCAGCATTGGAACAATTTCCAAAACATCACCTTGGCGGCTTCAGGTGTATGATTCGCGAAGAACTTAGACACCACATCACTTAAATGTAAGGATGCATTAAAATCATATTGTTGTATTGCCGCTTCCATCGAGTTATATTAATAAATGGTAAGTCGGGTGAATAAGAAACGCCATAGGCGTGGACTCAACTTACCGTCTTAGAGGCCCTGAGAAGTGCCGCCACGATAAGAGAGCCCACACCTATGGCGTGGGCAATACACTTACCGTCTCGCGGCTCTAAAATTTCTCAGGTTTCTAAGACGAGACAAAAAGCGATTGCTTCAATTTCTTTGACTGAAGTATCGCAAAACAAATATAATCTTTTTTTATAATTGCGGAAGTATTCTACCGCAATTATTTTAAATTATTCAAAGACCTTGAATCGCACTTATCTTACAAAAATTGAAAAGCGATTACAAGAGGGTTCAAGAAGATTTCGGACGAAATTTAAAAAAAATCAGAGAGGAAAAAGGTTTGTCGTTAAGGGCTTTGGCTGCTAAATGTGATTTAGATGATAGTCAAATATCCAAAATCGAAAATGCAAAATGGGATGTACAATTGTCAACAATTTTTGAACTTGCCAAAGGATTAGAAGTTGAGCCTAAATTGCTTTTGGATTTCTAATAATTTCTTGCAACACTTATATTAATTTGAGGCAACCCACCAAGTAAATTATAATCCATAGAATAATAAGGCTTACACCGAAAATTAATTGATTTTTAGTTTTTCCTTTTCTAAAATCAGGCTTTTCCATTTGGATATAGTGCGTTTAAATCAATATGCCGTAAAAAAAGTCGCACCGACGAATTATGTTTGAAATTTGAGAATCAAATATAAGATATGGTGAGATATTTCTCACCACTTTTAAGCTGTAAAATGGCAACTTTCGTATTCAGAAATTGAAATGCGTAGCGAAAGTCACAAAGACATACTTATAAAATTTGGATCCCATCTCCAAACGCTGCGCAAAAACAAAAATCTTTCCCTACGAAAATTAGCTTTGAATTGCAATCTTGATCATTCTGTAATTAAAAAGTATGAAAATGGTGATCACAATTTAAGTTTAATATCTCTTACTGAATTGGCAGCCGGACTTGATATTCCACTAAAGGAATTGATGGATTTTTAAGTACTCGATTGGTTTTTTGTGAAGTTATAGCAGTTTGGTAAGAATTAATTAATTAATTAATTGCTAATTTTGTTAGCTAGTATATATTGTCGTTTAATTGCAAGTAGCCTGGTTTGTTAATTTAATAATTTTAGCATTATTAATTTTAGTAGCGGTTAATTGTCTAAAGAGTGTTTTTTTAATTAAGCATTTGATTTTTAATCAACAGGAAGGTATGATTGTCTTAATATTTAAAATCATGCGACTATTTTTCAACAACTGAGTACTTTTGCACCAATTGCTGATATGTCGGCCACATGTTTTATATTAGTTAGCATATCCCTATTTTGACCAGTTCATATGTCGTTAGATATTAAATTTTTAGAATCAGAGATACAGGATCAGTATCTTAACGATGACAGTCCAAGGCCTTGGATCATAGGCTTTAGCGGCGGAAAAGATTCTACCATGCTACTTCAACTCGTATGGTTAGCAATTAAAAAACTACCCCAAGAATTGCGGACAAGGCATATCTATGTCGTTTGTAACGATACGCTTGTAGAGAACCCGAAGATCGCGCAATTTGTGCACCATACTTTAAAAAAGCTGCAAAGCGCAGCGGCCAGTCAAGGCATGCCCATCACCGTGCATGAAACTACCCCGATCTTGGAAGAAACTTTTTGGGTCAACCTATTGGGGAAAGGATACCCGGCACCGAACAATATGTTCCGATGGTGTACCGAGCGTTTGAAGATCAACCCAACAACAGACTTCATCAAAACCAAAATAAGTGAAACCGGTGAAGTGATCATTTTACTAGGAACGCGCAGCGCTGAAAGCTCTAACCGTGCCCGGAGTATCAAAAAATATGAAGTGAAAGGCGAAAGGCTGAGGAAACATATCCTGCCCAATGCCTACGTGTTCGCTCTGATCAAAGATGTACTTACCGATGAGGTGTGGACCTACCTGTTGCAGGTCGATCCGCCATGGGGTGGTACCAACCGCGACCTGGTGACCCTTTACCGAAATGCCAATGGCGGCGACTGTCCTTTAGTGATTGACGATACGACCCCGTCCTGCGGTAACAGTCGATTTGGCTGCTGGGTATGCACCGTGGTCAATAAGGATAAGTCAATGGAGGCGCTGATCGACAATGGCGAAGAATGGATGATTCCTTTATCCGACTTCCGAGATATGCTCCAGGAAGAACGAAACAATCGTGACTGGCGAGAAAAGAGGCGACGCAACAGCGATATCACAGGCGAAGATGTATGGGGGCCTTACTACCCAGAGAAGCGTGCTTTGATGCTGAAGACCCTATTGCAGGCACAAAAAGAAGTGCAGCAATCCGAACCCGACCTCGTGCTGATCAATTACCAGGAACTGGTAGCGATCCAGGTTACCTGGCATCGCGATTCGATCTTCAACTACAGCGTGGCAGAAATATATAACGAAGTTTATGGTACCGACCTGAATAAGACCGATTTCAGCGACAATACGATCTTTGAAAAGGAGATATTACAGGAGGCCTGCAATGATGATACGGAATTTGAACTGATCAACGAGCTGTTGGAAATTCAAAAATCCAGGTACATTATGGTGAACAATTATGGGTTACAGAGCGATATCGAAAATCATTTGGAACACCATATCAAACACAGGAAACAGGATGTTCATTAATAAAATATCATTATCTAATTTCAGGGTTTATTACGGGAATAACGAACTCGACCTGGCTACTGATATCAGTAACAATATCTCGGTCATCGCCGGTAACAACGGCTTTGGCAAGACCTCGTTGTTGACTTCTCTTGTTTGGGGCCTTTACGGTAAATTAATGACGGATGTCGATGAGCGCTATCGTCAGGACATCCTGGAATCGGGTGGTTATAAGCGTTATTGCGAAAAATTGATGAACCGTCTCGCGCTGAGCGAATCGGGTGAAAAGATCGCAGCCCTACAGGAAGAAATTACGCTTACACCTAACTCGGCAGCGAAGCTTGCGCTGAAAAAGCAATTGACTGGCTTTTCTTCTTTCAGCGTCGGCTTGCAATTATCCGGTCTGATGATCCCTTCGGTGCCTTGCGAATTTGTGGAGATCAAACGGACGTATGATATAAAAACCCACCAGGAGGACGTAGAAATTTTGATTGATGGCAAGGTTAATGAACTGACCAAAGGTGTCGGACCTGAAATCTTTATTAATGATTTTATACTACCTAAGGAGATCGCTAAATTTTTCTTTTTCGACGCGGAGAAGATCGTTGCCCTGGCGGATATCAATACTGCAGATGAAAAGCGTTACCTAAGCCAGGCCTATGCCGAAGTATTAGGGATCAAGAAATATACCGACCTGAAAGGTAACCTGCAAAATTTAAGGTTACGTTTAAGGCAGAAGTCCGCTGTAAAAAGTGATCGCAATGTACTGGAGAAACTCTCTAAACAGCTTACCCAAAACAAAAAGCTGGGCCAGCACTACTTACAGCAGCTGGAAGAACGGGCGGATATTATCCATTCCAAAAAAATTGCCTCAGATAAATATCAGGAACAGCTGATCCGCGAGGGGAGTTCGATCACGCTGGAAGAATTAAAAAGGCTTAAAGAACAACAGGTCCAGTATACCCACGACCTGCTTAAAACCAAGACCCGCTTTAACGAATTGCTGGAACTGGCTCCATTCGCTATGCTGGCTGGAAAAGTTGCGCAGGTGAAACAACAACTGGAAGCAGAAATGAATAACAGTATGGCCTCGCGCACTTTATTACAGGATAAATTTTCGGCGATCAGTGCGGCGATGGAAGGCTTTAAAACTAAATTTAACTTTACCTCTGAAACGGAGGAGACGCTGCTCGGCCTTATCAGGGCGGAGTTGCTACCGGAACGCCAGCAGGAAGTAAAAACATTACTTGATTTTAGGCTTGACCAGCAGAACCAATTTTTTGCTATCTACGATAACTTAAAGAATGCTTATAGCAAAACGTTCCGCCAATTGGTAATGGAACAGAAGCGCCTCCAAACCATGTACAGTAATGTTCAACGTAAGCTTTCAGATGCGGAATCAAAAGAACGTGACCCGGTAATCATGGAGATACGCCAGTCTAAAGACCGCATCGATGAAGAGATCAGGTCCCTGGAAAACGAGATCGCCGGTATTACAGCCAAAAAACAAAATGCCGAAACGGAGATACAAGTGCTTTCCCGCAAAATTTCCGAGTTAAGCAAAAAGGTTGACCTGGAAGATACGGATAAGGAAAAAGATACCATGGCCGAAAGGCTCATTGAAAAGTTGGATAAATTCATCAATCAACTTAAAATTAAAAAGAAGATCAACCTGGAGAAAAGCATCCTGCGGGAGCTGAATCGACTTATGCATAAAGACGATTTTGTGAGTAAAGTAAATGTGGTCATTTCCGGGGATCTGATCGATATCGAATTATATGATCATCAAAAGCAGTTTATAGATAAGGAACTACTTTCTAAGGGGGAACAGCAATTATATGCGACCGCCCTTTTGAAAGCGCTGGTTGATGAGTCCAATATTCGCTTCCCTGTATTCATTGACAGCCCACTTCAGAAATTCGATAAACAGCACTCCCGTAACATTATCCAGGAATTCTACCCCTTCCTTTCCGGGCAGGTTGTATTATTCCCGCTATTGCAAAAGGAACTGAACGAGCAGGAATACGAATGGATGCTTCCGCGAGTAGGTAAAGCTTATCTGATCAATCAGAATGGTAAATACCATTCTGTGTTTAAAGCGGTGCAGGCCGATCAACTGTTTGTGAATTACAACCAAAGTCAGGAATATGTTCAGTAATATCAAAACTTCTAAGGCCAACAAGGAGATCGTCAGCAGTTTGACAAGTAAACTGAACCTCGGTGCGGAGAACATCATCGCACGTTTGGCTCTAGCGTACTCTATCAATTTAGAACGGAAAATGGAACTGTCGAAGATCCAGGATTCGGGCGGCAAAGAGTATAGCGCCAAAGTGCTTTTCGGCGATTACACGGATTACTACATTGCGCTGATCTGTGTCCATTACAATGTGTATAAGAGCGATAAGGATATCAGCCGCTATATTAAAATGCATATCGACGATGGCCTGGAATTACTCAATACCGAATTCGCTGGCAATGTCAGTACTACTGGCTTCGATTTCATCGCCACAAAGATCGATCAAGGGCTTCAGTTCGCCCTTTGATTCAGCATAAAAGCAGCCAATAAATGGCTGCTTTTTTTTTTGATAGGGACGCGAAACGCGAAAATATCCAAATACGAAAAATAAGCTTAGCCTTTTTGAAAGTACCGTTTTAGACAGGTACGAAATGCGCCTGCAATTAGCAAGATTTGCTAATGCCTAAAAGTCAAACCGAAAAATTCAGCCCCGAAGAATTACTACTTTTAGAAAAACTGGCGAAAAGGATAAAAGAATTGCGGATCGAAAAAGGTTTTTCCAATTATGAACATTTCGCCTATGAAAGCGGGATCTCCCGCACCCAATACGGAAAATACGAGATAGGCGACAACCTGAAATTTTTGACTCTGATGAAAGTCCTGAAAACACTGGATATACCGGTGTCCGAGTTTTTCGCAAAAGGATTTGATAATTAATAACTATGCAGACACATCAACTCATCGCCCAGTTGGGTAAACTTAAAGAGTCTGCCAAGGAAGCGATCGCGAACGCCAATGCCCCGATCGACGACGCCCTGAAAAGCTATCTTCATATCAGTCGCCCGGTAGAACAGGTCCTGACCGATATGGTCATCCGGGCAAGCCAGTCGCCAGGCCCGTCTTTGCTCTTAGTTTGCGGTAACGTAGGTGACGGTAAATCACACCTGCTCGCCCGGCTTAAAGGCACGAACGATCTGGAGCCCTATTTCTCTAAATTCCATATTCATAACGATGCGACCGAGAGTTACAGTCCTGATGAAACCTGTAACGATACACTAAGTAAAGTACTGCAACCTTTCGCGGATGATCAATTAGGTTCAGACCCAAAGAAAGTCATATTGGCCATCAACTTAGGGACGTTGAGTAATTTTCTGGAAGAAAAGAAAGATGGTTTTGGCCGGCTAAAGGCTTTCGTCGAAAGTAACCGGATCATAGAAGCCGACGGCACAGAACCAGACAATGATACCGGCACCGACCCGGTATTCAAATTTGTCAACTTTACGAATTATCATTTTTACAGCTTAAGCGCGGACGGCCCGAAAGTAGACCTGATCGAAGAATTGCTCGGCAGGATCGTTCAAAGTTCCAACCAAAATCCCATCTATCAGGCTTACCAATGGGTGGCTGCCCAGCCCTGGGCCGGGCAATGCGCGATCAAGGCTAACTACGAGTTTCTAACCCATCGTCCGTATCGAAAGGTGATCGCGTACATGTTGGTGGCCTGCCTTGTCAAGGAAAAGCAGATTATTTCCTTTCGTCAGGTACTCAACTTTATTTATGATCTGTTGGTACCTTATCAACTGGCCCACCCAGAATTACCTAAATACCTGGCGCTGACCCAGGCACTTTCAGTGGAAGAAAAGGTGCAGTTCCTGGCACCTTATTATCTGTTCGAAAACCCTAAGCTGTCCAAGATCTTTTTTAATCTCTACCAGCTTGACCCGGCCATAAGGCGTTACGAAGCACTTGATGAGTGTGCAATACTGCTTTTTACCGAACCAGAACCCATTACCTGGTTAACCGGGGAGTTTCCGGAGCTCTTAAGCCGGCCACTGGATCTGAAGCCCAATGAACGGATTAAACATGAACTGGTCATCAAAGCCTATTTGCGTTTCAATTACTTTAAAAACCCAACGGCTGCGATCTATAATGACGACTACTTCCTTGAATACACCAGGGCTTTATTCGCCTTTAATAACAACGATGCATTAGGTTTAAGGCCGATCATTGACCTCGTAAAAAAAGCAGCGTACAGCTGGAATGGCGGCACCTCCGAAAAAAATAAAGCCATCGTATCGGGAACCGTGAAAAACAACGCCTATCGGGTGTTTAAGCAATTGAACCTGAAAGTCATCCTGCCCAAACGCGAGGATAAAAAAGACTTGGCAGTTATCAATGAATTTACTCAGGAGGTCACCCTGCGTTTTTCACTTCCCGGTGATCATATTTTCCCGATCACTGTGGATTATGCCTTATATGTGCTGCTCCAAAATGTAAACGCGGGTTACCGCCCTAATAAACTGGACCGCCATACTTATATCAATTTTGCTCGCTTTGTCGAACAGGTAACCTTTGCCGATATCCAGGGACAAACTTTATATATCGACGAGATAAATTTTGGTTTCCCTCTCGACTACAAATTTGAGTTTAACGACGAATACCAGGAATTCACCTTTTCAAAATTACACAGGGCATGAGCTTCGACGTAGAAACAGCATTAAAATATTACGTGAGCAGGACTGCCAAAGGTTACGAGTTCAAACATAACAAGGCGACGCGGCTCCCGATCGTGCCCTTCATCACCAAGCTGGAGGCCAAAGACATCGAGAAACTGGATTTTCGCTCTTTTGATGGTTATATCGGCCACTGCTACCGGCAGATGATCCGCAAAGAACTGCCGCCCGATATGGAAGACGCTAACTTTAAACCGGGCTTGAAGGCGGCGATCTTGAAATTTATTAGGACTGAAGTAAATACCACCGAAGACCTGCGGGATAAGTTCCTGCATATTGCCGAATCATTGTTCTTCAATGGGTCCGAGCTGATCAAATTCAGTGTGGATGCCCAGGCCTACCTTTACTGGAAACGGAAGGATTCAGGCCTGGAAAACATTGCGGATTTCTTGTGCAAGATATTTGTTAACGATCAGGTTGCCACCCTATGGCAGGATAAAAAAGGCGTGCCGGAAAATATTTTTCAGCAACTCCTCAACCAAGCCTTGCCTAAACTGAAAGAAAAAGCAGTCAAATCAAGAAGGCCTGACGATCCGAAAGATCCGGATTACCACGTCATCAATCCCGAGGTCATCTCGCTTTTCCAGCGCGACTTCGAATTCCTGAGCAAGGACAAGCAGAGTTTCCTGGACGAAAGCGACCTGCTCTTTAAATTTTATTACTTTTTCTACATTACCCAACTGGCTTTTTCGCTGAATAGCTTTTTTAACGATGGGACCGGCTTTACTCCATTGTATTTTACCATCGAAAGCGAAACCGTATCGGAAAACCGTAAAACGATCAAGCAAGGCTGGAAGATGCTGGAGCCGAGGCTGATCAATCTGATGTCACATTCGGTCAACCTGGATATGCTCAACCGCTTACCGCTACCGGTGCAGGAAAGCGGCTATGATTACCTGGTATTAAAGGACCTGTTCGCTAAACTGGATGCGGAACAAGCCGCAACATTGGAAACCAATATCCAGGAATTAATCTCCTTTTATGTGAGTGTGGTACCCGTTGAAAAATCAAGCTGGGACGAGTTCCAGGCAGACTTTGACCGCAAAACAAAATCGCGGCCATTTGCCAACGATCTGGAAAAAAAGGTGGTAGAATTATTTCACCGGATAGAATTCCAATTCGACCATTCCAGCCGAAAATCGAAAAGACAGTCCTTCGCCAACTGGTTCCTGTTCTTTTGCAAAGAGAATTTCCTGAAGAACCGCGGGCGAAATGGCTACTCGCTGAACCTTTCCCACGAAATGCTCATCTTCCTGACCAAACTCTGCATTGGTGAGCGGTCCAAGATCAGGCTGAACGACCTGATGCAGGCTTTTAAAAACCGCGGCATTTACTTTGATGAGGCCAGCAAGCGGGCCATTCTGGAGATCTACGAAAAAATTAACCTGATAGAGAAAAAAAGCGATAGCGGAGATGCACAATACATTAGACAAGTTCTATAACTACCTGGCGGAAATTTTATTCCGCTATTTTACGACAACGAACCCGCTTCAGCCAGGTGATCGTTACTTTGTGCATTTTGAGAACGAAGATGACGTAGCCCTATGCTTCCGGCAGTTGATCGAACACCAGCCCGACCTGGTGGAGGACTTCAGCTATCGCTACGATGAAGATACACAACTTTACAACACCAAGACTATTCAATTTGGCGGGATCAAACTGATCCTGGCATCCCATAAAGATGCCACCGAAAACTTCCTGACCATGCTGCGCAATCAGGTAGCCCTGCAGGAAGGTGTTTTTGAAAAAACGGCAATCCTGATTCTTTTTAGCGGGCAGCTTGACAGTTTGATCGGCGGCAGCGGCGATCTGACCAAATCGGGTATGCCGCTCAGCTTCGACAGTTTTTATGCGAATATCCAGGAAAAGATCACCCAGACCTTTCCAACTAAAACAGATAAGCGGACTATATTAGAGCTTGCGCTTAGAAATAAAATCGCAGAGTTTCCTATGGGCGAACTCAGCATTTTTGACTTCAATCATATTATCGCCATCGTTCAAAACAAGCGATTTGAAAAGGAAGATTTCCAACTGCTCGGTTTATTCCCGCATCAGGAATTGGAAACGATCATGGATGTTAACCGGATCCGTGAAAAACTGGATCAGAACCATGGTGTATTTGAGACGATAGAATACGCTGCAAATTATGGTAATGTCCAAAGCGACCTGGACAGGCTGCTTACATCGGCCGGCATTACCGCGATCGAACAGGGCCTGGCCGATGAATCATGGAAACTCATCGATTATGCCGACCTGGTCAGGATGATCATCAAACCAGACAAGGAAAAGCCGGTTGATTATAAGGGAGCCGAACAGAACCTGCTTAGTGCGAACCAGACCCTGTGGGAAAGAAAAGATGTTAAAAACAAGCGCCTGTTTCATGTGATCATTTTTAACGCTAACGGAAGCTACCCTTTTACCCAGAATTTTGGGTTCAGCGCGACTTTACGCGGGAGCCTAAGTCTAACCCGGGTTGATCGCACCTTGGGAAATGTTGAGCGGGTAGGAAAACAGCTTCAACTAACCGTCAATGCACCTGCATTTAACGACGAATCCTTATTTTTTGAATATGCCGACCAGAAAGTCCCAAGCGCCAAATTCCGGTTTCGTGTATGGGTGATCGACGGCACCTCAGATTTTTTAGAAGAGTTCAAAGCAAATTATAGCCTGAGCACGGAAGGGCAGCTCCTGTTGGATACCGAAAACGTTGTCCGCTTAAATACCGGAGCAATCGAAAAAGACGAATTTGATCTGGTACCGGAAGCTGAATATACCATTCAAGAGGATCGCGCATTAATACTGAATATCCGGAACGACAATGAAGAAGAGTTCCCATTCCGCCTGGTTCAGCAAGGGCAAGACCTGGACGTTTTAGTTAAGCAGCAAATTGGGGCTTCTAAGCCGGTAAAAGGCTGGGATGTCTGGCAAAATAAACGGATCGAGCGCAAAAGTTACCAGCATGTGTATGTGCCGGAAACCGACACGCTCAAACTGGTTTTTGGCAATGAAGAATTCGGTCCGCGGGACGATTTTCGCCAAAACCTGTTGTTGGAGATTCAAATGATGGCCGAGCCGTTTCCGGCCTGGTGCCAATCAGAAGGAAATCAATTAAGCGGACGGCACCTGAGGATTTCTCAAAGGATGGCTACGGCCTACCAAAATTATATCAACATCATCAAGTCAGGCAATTATCTTCCGAGTTTGTTTTACCATAACGACGAAGCTTGTGTAGTTGCACGGGAATATATAGAAACGTTTCTGACGGAAGTAAACGGGATCGGCGAAAAACAGATTCTTCAGGAAGACGCAAAAGCTGACCTGCTGATGCTGGGAACCGTAACCGAGACAGATAAGGATCAGATCGTCAAAGTAAGCCCACTTCACCCTTTAATGGTAGCTTACCAACTGGAGATCTACAGCGAGGTTAAAGAGAACAAGCTATACGATGCAATGCTCAGGAAACTGACGCCCCTAAACCTGCTACCGTATTTTTTCTGGCAGAACGAAACCGGTAACCAGTCCCGCCAACTCTACGCCAGCAAAGAGAACAGCCATTCGCCGGAATGGCTTTATTATAGCAATGACCTTCATTTTAAACGCTTCGCAGGAAGGGAGTTTATCCGCGGGCTCGTGAGTGAGAAGATACATGAGTTCGTTACTAATTTTTCCTTTCTCTTCGCTTATGACCTACGGGCACCTATTAAGATCAATGTCTTTAATATGGGTGATTGTAAGCAGGTTTTGCAGGGAATATTTGATTATTACAAAGAACGAGTGCTCGGCGGTGTGGCCATGCATGATCTGCGCCCTATCGAGTTGTTCCTGCACGGTTCAGACCAATACGTAACTACGTTTGAGCGGATGTCCCACCTGATCGAGCAAGAGGATATTGAACGGTCTTTCGATCTGATGACAAATACTAAGCGCATCGATTTTGAAGATCTGATCAATGCGTTCCGCAGCAAAGTTCATTATTACGCCATTGAACCGAATCTGAATAACCAGTATGCCCACCTGACATTTTACCAGTTCGATAATCAGCATACCAGTATCACCTACCGGGATCACAAACAAATCCCCTCGGGCTTGTCGATGAATGGGCTCCTTTCGGACCTGCCATCTTATTACCATGACCTCACTTATGTTACCGGCTTTGGCACTGATTACATATTGGGGGAAAGCGAGTTGATCAATATCGCCAAGGCTTATAACAGCCTGGCTCGGGTATCTTTTTCAAAAGATCCATTTGAAGAAGAAAAAGTAATTTGCACAACCATTAATAATGGTATCAAGGCGAATCTGAATAAGCTTTACGATCATTCACAATGGGTAGTATTCGTCGACCCTCATTTCGACCTGAGCTTTTTCAAGGATGAAACGGACCTGATCATTATTCATTATAGCGACCAGTATAGTAATGCCAGCGGTTTTGACGCGATAACCGTGAGCAGGAAGTCGACGCAATACCGCCATTTACTCGAAACCATACTTACCGCACAGGGAGTAAATTATACGCCACCAGACATTTATAAACTGATTAACTTATATAATGCGATCAATGGGCAATGGCTGATTAAAATGATCGGAAAAAAGGATGAAAAAACCCGAAAGGAAAAAATAAGCATCCCCGCGGCAGTAAAAGTATTCCTGGCTTATTACGAGCACCCGGAAGTAACCTGGGTACCTGTTTCACTCGAAGAGATCCTGCGGATTTCCGGCGGGGCTGGTTTGAGTCGCTCTGAAGGACTTTTCTCAACTTCTAACCTGGGTGCAAAAAATGAGCATTCGGACGATTTGCTGATGATCGGCCTTTACGAGCGGGAAGGCCGCTTGCAGGTTCAGTTTTACCCGGTCGAAGTAAAGATAGGTATCAATAAATCCGATGTACTGGACAAAGCCCGCAATCAGGCGCTGAAAACCTATAACTTAATCTATGAGCATTTGACATCAGATGTTAAATCTTTTGAATCAGCCTTCTACCGCAGCTTTTTCGCCAAGCTTGCCATCATGAACGCCAGTAAGATGGAGCTATACGAAGTGTGGCCTGAAAAGAACTGGGGCAAAGTGACCGGCGACTTCCGCAGCCGCTTATTGAACGACGATTTTGATATAACCACAGCATTATCCAGCGTGATCAATAAATATGCAGTTATTGCTTTCACACAATCGGCACTAATTCGTTCTTATTTGCCGGAAGAAGATGGTATTTTAATTACCCATTTTGAAGAAGATGCCTACCAATACCTTGTTCAGGGAATTCCTGAACTGAACCGGTGGTTGTTTGATATGCCCAATTCCATTAAGAAAGAAGAATTGCTCATCAAAAAGGCGCCGGCACTTACTGACCTGCCGGCAACTATCGAAGTTGCGACGCCTGTACCAACACCAATCCTGCCGGAACCGGTACCTATCCCCGAAACGTTGGTGGCAGAACCGATCGTTGAAGAGGAAGCGGAAACTACTGAAAAACTGCCGATGCGCATTTATTTCGGTAATGACATCAACAATGGACAACCTGTTTATTGGTTCCCGACAGACACTACCCAGGTGATGCACAGTAACACCGGGATCATTGGCACCATGGGCACAGGCAAAACCCAATTCACCAAGTCGCTGGTTACCCAGCTGTATAAAGAAAGCAAAAACAATGTTGAAGCAAAATCCATCGGCATCCTGATTTTCGATTACAAGGGAGACTATATTAATGAAGCATTTGTCAACGCCACTAATGCCAAGGTATATACGCTTTACGACTTACCTTATAACCCTTTATCGGTTGATGTCACACCGCGCTCAGTGCCATTGCTGCCCTTACATATAGCTTCTACCTTACAGGAAACTATATCATTGGCCTTTAATCTCGGAAATAAACAAAAAGCGCTGCTGAAAGAAATGATAATGCTGGCATATGAAGATAAAGGCATACTGAAGAATCAGCGGGAAACCTGGTCAAATCTGGCGCCAACAATTGCTGATGTATATGAAAAGTACCTGGAAGATGAGCGGATGACCACCGATAGCCTGCATGCGGCGCTCAACCAGCTGTACGAGTACCAGATTTTTCAACCGGATGGGTCCAAAACTAAATCATTGTATGAACTGATCGATGGGGTAACCGTCATCAATCTGTCCGGCTATAGCGGTGACATCCAGAACCTGGTCGTGGCGATCACACTGGATGCGTTTTACTCGCAAATGCAAAAGAACGGGCATAGCCAGATCGATCAGAATTTTAGGCAACTGACCAAAATGATCCTGGTTGACGAGGCGGACAATTTCCTGAGTAAGAACTTTATGTCTATTCGTAAAATCCTGAAGGAGGGCCGGGAATTCGGTGTCGGTACATTATTATCTACGCAGTTCCTGAACCACTTTTCGACGGGCGACAATGAGTATGCCCAATACATTTTAACCTGGATCGTGCACCGGGTGAACGATATCAAGATGAAGGACGTTGAGGCCCTGTTTCCTGTCTTTGATAAGGACCAAAAGGATCAATTGTTACAGATGATAAAGAAATTGGAAAAACATCACAGCGCGGTTAATTTGGCCGGTTCAAAGCCAATCTTAATTGAAGATTATCCGTTTTGGAAGCTAATCTCATAAATCAATGGCGTTGAACTCTATAAATCGGCTCAAAGATGATCTAAGAAACAATTATTCCCAATCATCAATTGCTCATTTAGAAAGTGCAACGGACGTAAACGTTTTGTTAACTTTCAAGGAACATAAACTTTTGCTAATTCCTGAAGATAAAATTGAATTAACCAATGCCTATCGTAAGACTGTTTATCGTCTGATTCCGGAATCAGACGAGCGTGATTATGAATTAAACTATCTCGCTTTTTTAAACACTTTTTCGAGCCATACGCGTGAAATTGAGAGCCAAGTCATAGAATTCTTATCGCCACTTAAAAACCAAGGGCTAAAAGAGTTTCTATTCCTGGCAATCACGATTGTTAATGGCCGCTTGTTACAAATGGTCGAGCATTTTTACGAGAACCTGGAGCAATATGATCAGCAGGCAATGGAGCATGAGCAATTGGCAGACTTTCAGAGTTCAACCCAAAATTCATTAAGAGGGAGATTAGTCGATACGCTTTTTGCCGTGAGTAATCTTCTCAATATCTTTTCAAAATGTCAAATCGCCAATCCGGATACAGATTTAAAAGGCTTGATAACGGACGAAGAACCAGAATTTCTATTTCAAGCAATTAGAAGGTCCGCCAATATTAATTCGTACCAATATGCCCTAGATAAAGTATCTTACGGGGAATGGCTGGTGAAATCAACAGCATGCAACGATTCCAAACTGATTTATAAATTCGAACTAACCGATTTTAATTTGGAGAAGGCCCGTGATTTGGGTTTGCAACGAATTTTGGCTGACCGGTTTAAAGGTAGACAGGAAAAACGCTGGTTGCGCATAGTTCTCGAAAATAGCATTCTGAGAGCTTTTGACCTTGCCTGGGATCATTACCAAAACGAAAGTTCAATTTTCGTTAGTGGCACCGAAAAATATGATGCCGGAAAAAAGAAGTTATTCGCACTTTTAGATCAATTGGATGCCGAAGACGAATTGCTTGTGGGTTTCAACCTAACAAAATCGCAAGTTCTGTCGGCCTATCTTTCTGCCGTAACTTTGTTAGCTTTCACACTCGCCCCGGAGCTGCTAAAGGGAAAATCCAGTAAAGGAAAGTACCTATTTACCTGTGCCAAAATACCCCTAAAGCTGATTAAAAATTTTTTAACCACCATCGAAATTAACGGTGCAGAAATTGTTGACGCAACTGGGCTATTTATTTCAGATTTGCCGTTGGTTCAGCATTTGGATCTATTCAAAGCACCCTTTGTTCGAGATAAAACGGGAATAGTTTATGCACTTGATAATTTCGTTTTTGATAACTGGCCTGAAAGCGTACGGGTGAATTTAATGCGGGGCGGCTCAATTGCCGATCAAATTGGTAAAGGTTGGGAGCGATATGTTGCCTATACCATGTTAAACCATGACTGGGAAAAGGTAGCCACAGGCATTAAACTTAAAGAAAAAAATAAATTGATCACCGATATTGACCTGGTTGCAAAAAAAGGGGATTTGCTTCTTATCATACAACTTAAAATCTACTACGGAACAGGAATTAACCAGTTCGAGCAGTGGAAGTTCAAAAATAAGCTTATTCATGGTGTCAGCCAGGTAAAAAAAGCCATAGAGGTTATTGGACTGAAAAAAGATATTCTAAATCATCATTTCAGCAAAAAAGAACTCGATGAAATCTCTGTGATTAAACCAGTTGTAATGACAAATGCTCATATGTTTAACGGCTGGAAATATGATGGAGTGAGCATAATGAGCACAGGAAGTCTAATGCAAATTCTTAACGGAGCGAAAGTTAGGTTTACCAACCAGAACCATGAGGTCATAAGCGAAAAGCGATATGCAAAATCAGATAAATTAACGACCCAGGAAATCGTGAGTTTTATTGATGAACCACTTGACTGGAGAATAGGTTCACCTCAAATTGAAATCAAATATCATCACGAAATATTTTCAAAAAGCGAAATGTTATTTCCGACAATTCAGGTTAATGGTTTGGAGTAAAATTAAATGTGCAGTAATGTTTGAATATTATATGTTTCACAATAATATGTGCTGCATATATAGATTTTATTTTAACTTAGAAAAGAATCCTAAATACTTCACGTAATGCTTGAATATCCCAGTTTTGGCTACCTATATCAATTTTATAGGTATGTTTTGGCTAAAAGAAAAATGGAATTCGCCATTTTTTTCTCAATTACATTTATCTTTTCACTGTTCCCTTTTCTGATTTTGTGGTGGGAAGTACATGGGCTTGGTGATAAAGAACAGCGAGGTTTTTTCGGGGATGGTAGTATACTAACCCTTTGTTCTGGCATCCTGTGTTCTTATTTTGCGATTCTTTTCGATTACAAAAATGAAAAAGAAAAGCATTTAAATACCATCGTCAATATTGGCCTTGTCATTTTATATTTTACGCTTTCATACGTTTTCATAAAATGTCAGCTCAATTTCGATAGGAGTTGGTGCTTCATAACCAATATCGTCATGCTTTCTGGATTTGTGTTACTTCTTACCATATTTTGTGCGATGTATTTAACCTTTAAGGAAAAGGTTGAATTTGCGGACGTTCAAAAATATTCAGAGGAAGTAAAAGCGAAAAAAATTGAAAAAGAATTGTCAAAAAAGACTAAAAGCAAGAAGGGAGTAAGTGTATGATTAGGGAAATAAATGGCACAGAATGCGTACTTCTTTTTTGCCAGAGGACAGTTCAACCCATTGGGGAATTATATACCACAGTTGTACCATGGGAGGTATTGAAAAAAATCGCTTATACTAACCCACGGATTCTGATGGGTATAGACGAAGCCGGAAAGGAAGAGTATGCGGGGATACAAAGGCAATTGGCCCCTGATCGAAAAAAGGAAATTTCGGATTATGTAAATAAAGACTCCTCGGCTACCTTTCCATCTTCAATAATCATTAATATACCAAATGAAAAACTGGATGTAATACAAATTGCGCCGACCTTCGATCTGAATATTATTGTAGATGATAATAATGATATCAAAAACTTCCCCAACAATTATCACTTGGGTTTGGCGCTGCCAGATACTTTTCTTTTCGTATTTCCGTACGTGGAAAATGTTGCGCAAATCATAGACGGTCAACATCGTATGTCCGGTTTTGATAACAGTGGCTCAGATTTAATATTCGATTTGCCCGTGACAATATTCGTGGAACAATTAGTCGACAAGCAGGCAGAGATTTTCGCAACTATTAACGGAAAACAAACAAGGGTGTCGCCTTCGCTCGTTTATGATTTGTTTGGTTTGTCGCAAAAAAGAAGCCCATATAAAGTGGCAAATGAATTAGTAAAGCTGCTGAATGAAAGCGAACTTTCCCCAATCAAAAACTGGATCAGGATTTTAGGAAAGGCAAACTCGTTTTACGCTGGATATATCACCCAAAGCACTGTCATCAAAAACATCTTATTGCTCTATTGCGGGAATATCAAGCAAGCAGAAGAGGACAAGCGTGTTCTGGCCGATGGGAAAAAGCCGTCTTTGATACCTACAATGACCACACGACGACCAATATTCCGACAGTTTTTTGTCGACGAGGAGGATGATATTATCTTTAAGGCACTGATTAATTTTTTCAATGCTGTTAAAAAGACATATCCGGTTGAATGGGAACTGCCGGATACGGTAATAAAAAAGACTGTGGGATTTTCCGCTCTCTTTAAGATATTTATAATATTGGCATCTAAAGGAATGGCGATCAATGACTTAAAAGAAACGTTCTTTATAGCACAGTTAGAAGGTATTGATGTTGATTTTAGCAATATATTATTGAGTAGTAAAGGCGTAAACCAATTAGTAGATCGATTTAATATTGAACCATTAAACTAGTTATGAGCACGTTTAATAGACTATTTATATTGGTACTGTTTATACCGTTTGTTTAATAATGTGGATGTATTTTTAATGATGTTGATTGTCTAAGGTCATATTTTTGCTTAAAGTTTTTAATTTTTCTATAAATTCAGCACCATATCCAGGACTTTCTATATCCAGCACTTCCGCTTCCCGTTCTTCTGCAACGATTAGCTTATTCCAGTCATCGTACTGGTAATAGCAAAGACGGTGATTGAAATGATGGTATTCTATTTCCTCTCGATTCATCGGTCGGGACAGAAAAGGCACCGCGTAATAAAGCCCCATCGGTCTGCGGTTCCGGTCGCACCATATCTCAGCATGCATAAAAACATAAATGCGCGGTGGGTATTTCGTTTGTGGTTTGAAATAATAGTCAACCCTGCCACTCAGTTTACGGGGCAGCGCATCAAGACGTTCAAACTCCGCTTTTTCCCTAGGTGACATTACATAGCCTTCTTTGATCTTTACCATCTTTTTGAAATTGATTAGTTCTTAATCATTCGTATGTAAGCATCATACCGCTCTGTAATGTTCTCACCACGGGTGAACCTGCCCGTACCGTCGTTGTAGCTTTCCTCATAGAATGAAACCCGTTTGGTAAGCAGGTTGATTTCATAACGATACATTGCATTGATGCGCTGTTCATTCATGGAACAATGTTCCCTAAGCAATTTGAGTTCCGCCTCAGCTTCGCTGATTTCCAAAAGCGGCAATAGCAGATTTTCGACGATATAGCCCTGTTCGGGTGCGCTGCTGCTGTCGGCAACGCATTTAATCTTTTTACCGTTGCTCAGTATGATATGCAGATTTGAGCGTGTCATATTATTCGGATTTAGCTGTTAATAAAACATTTGCTTTCTCGGAGTTAGTGAGCCGGCTGATGTCAAATGCTTCCGTCCAGTACTCTTCACCGGAATGTTTACCGATGGCGTTGTACGTAGCTGTGCCGTAGGGATAAACGGTTAGCATAAATGTGCCCAGTCTGCTTTCCGGTGCTACCAGGTTTTCAGGTTCACCATCTTCAAGGGTGATATAGCACCACACTTCGTCCTCGTTAAGCAGGTCTTTGGGAGTGCCGTTTTCATCTTCGTCATTGTTCTGATAAAATCCGACAGGGGCGTCCCAGTAAAGGAGGCTGCATAATTCCTCATCTGTTCCGAAACGTTCAATTTCAGCGAGGCGTTCCCTCATTTTGCCCTTCCATTCTTCGGTTAAATGGATGACGGCGAAATCGCAGTTATCCCATTCGCTGGCGGTGTCGGCCAGAATCATGATATAGGGTGTTGGTTCTCCTGATCTTTTCATGGTTATAGTATTGTGATTTGAGATAAGGGGGATTGCTCCCCCTTGTGGGTTGATTAATTAAAGCGCAGCACCTCTGCGCCATGGATGGCAAATTCCTTGCACAGGTTGAAAGCGGTCTGTCCGCGCAGTTTGGCTGTGCCTTCTATGATGGATTTGAATTTGGTTTCCTCGTCTTTGTAATTGCGGACGTTTTGGAAATACCCGGTCACAGCGTTGTAAGCACCGAATACCGTACCTGCTGTGGTGGCCAACTGCTGGTTAGGGCTGCCGAAGGCATATTCATAAACCTTGTCCACCATGTTGGTGTAATTGGCGGATAGTTCGTCTACGATGCCATTTTGCAGCTTCTGCAATACTTCCTTGTTCGGTGCCATTGCGATCTGCACCAGTTTCTTAACCTGTTTATCAGTGATGCGTACCTGCGCCCACCGGTTGAACAGCCCGTCCAGTTCTTTGGATAGATTGCTGCTGATACCCATTAAAGTATGTGCTTGCCTGATACGATCGTTGGCCGATGAAGTGTGGCGTATCTTGATGGCATTGGTATGGTTGCCGAGTGCTGCGTTGAGGGTATTATTGCAGACGATACGCACGGGCGTGAATGCCGCCATAATGCTGCCGAAGCCGTTGTGCGTAGTGGTCAGGAAAAGGTATTGTTCGATCAGGTCTTCCTTGCCGACACGGATATAATCAGGCAGCTTCGCTGTTATAAAAATGCGTTCGCCCTTGCCGAGTGCGCCTGCAGTTTCGTACAGGATACCGTCACCACCGCCGACGATAGCGTCAAAGAACTGGAAAGCATCGATATTCTGTACTATTTCATAGTCTTTGCCGACTACGCCGAGCACGTCCTCGGTATCGGTTCGGACGGTGGCGTAATAGTGGGGTACTTTAATTTCGGGGATAATCACATCCGTTTCACCGTAGTGGTTACCGGTATCGTAGGTAAACAGGGGGCGTTTTTCTACGGAATAATCCAGCCCGGCGTACTGTATAGCTTCGGCGCTGGTGGGGTATTGGTCGACAATTTTGCCGAGTCCGTGCCATGCTTTTTCCTTTACGCTGAAAAATGCGTGTTCATTGTTTTTCTGATTGTAATTAAGATGGTGTGCCATGATATCTGATTTTTAAAATGTTGCGGATTGGTCGTTATCGGTCGGGTTGAGGTCGTGCTGTTTGTGTGCAGCCTTTTTGCGTTCCAGCAGGGTTTGCAGAATGTCTTCCGGGCCTTCGTAGTTTCGGTTCTCGAAGCGGTAGGTATCGTTATCTTCGTCGTATTCGTACTGTGCGAAATCGTCGGGATCAAGGTCGATATCGGTACATACCCCGTTGAGGTATTGCGTTTCGCCGAATACCATATTGCCCGGTTCATTGTAGCTGTGGATGAAGCCGACGCCATATCTGATGGCAATCCGCATCACTTCGCGCCTGTTAGGCGACCATTTTGTCAGATAATACAGGATGCCGTTCTCCCAACCGATCTCAAAGAAGTAGCCTGTGTCCGAAATCTCTGCACACTCGGGCAGCTGCCCGCACCTGTCTTTTTTCTCCTTTTTTGCCATTGCCTGAAACAGGCTGGCCAATTGTTCCATCTGGCTGTGTTCGCCGATGAATTCTACTCTGTTGCTGCACCAGTTTGCCATGTTCTTTATGTTTTTTTGTTAATTTTTTTCTTTTTTGCCAGCCTCTTCTTTGTGTTTTTAGCGATGAGGGGAAAAAGAAAGCAGCAGTACGTGGCCGGTTACAGGCAAAAGGAAACGGAATAATGGGAGGGGACCCTTTGGGGAGGAAGCCGTTTATGCCGTAGTCTTTTGACCACCCAAAGCATCCGCCGGGCACGAGCTTAGCTGTGCTTTTTGCCCGGTCGGTAAAAACAGCATGAAGGCGGGAAGCAGGAAGGAATGCGGGAGCGCATAACTGATCAGGAGTTAGCGATCAGCGGGATACACCGTCGGATGAAAAACAATAAAAAAATAAGGAAAATGAGTTCCTGTGAGCTAATGCTAAGCAGCGCGGTAATAGCTAAAGCAGATCGCCAGCCAGCTGATGATCGTACATCCGGTGTTGCCAGGATTTACCTAAGCAATCTCGCCATTGAAATACCGCAGGTCGCGCAAAGTCGCTTTATCGGTGCTATTATCCAAATGACTGTAGATGGCTTCACGTCACGGCCTGCGTCAATGGTCAGGTTTTCCCTGGACCTTAACTGCTCTGTTGCCTGTTGCAGTTTATCCTGCCGACCAAAAGGGATCTTGAATAATTTACGGTGTACCAGGCATGAGCGATCATGTCGGCAAAAAGGCGGTATTTAGGGATCACTGCCTGCCCGGTTTCTACGTGTTGCAACAAAGAAAGGAAGCAATAATATTTATAAGTCGTAACCGTATGGTTAAAACAGGCTGTAAGTCAATGGACAGGGGGATCTTTATGTTGGGGCAGGTCCTTTTCCCAATATAAAGTTATCTACGGGACAACTTCAGAAATAAGGATCATCCGGCTGATCAAAGATCTGAACTTTCAGCCGGCTTGCCGGAACGGCATCATTTCCGATACCGACAATTCATAAAGGTCCTGCACCGGATCAAAGGCAGCCCTGAAGCGGAAACCTGTTCGGGCCAGCACCTTTTGAGCTGCCGTATTCCGGCGGTTTACCACCGCACCCAAAATGGTAATATTGCGTTCCTGGAGTTCCGCAACAACCCCGGGCAATAGGGTGGACATGATCTTTTGACCCCGCGCGCTGCCTGCCAGGTAGAATTCGATAAAATAAGGATAGTCGTCCAAACGGTAATTGGTCATCGCCACTTCCGGGGATATGATATCGATCATCCCCACCAGTTTCCCGGTGACTTTATCCGTGATAAAATGAATAAAATTCCGTCCGCAATGGAAATTAAGGATCGCTCCCTGCAGCCATGCATCTGCCTCTGAGACCGAGCGCAGGCGTTTTTCGGGAAGGAAGTGAAGGGTGTCGTCGTCGGACAACAGGTGGAATATTTCTTTGACCAGTTTACCATACCTTTTCATGTCTTCTGACCTGAAGGGATGGATGATGTAATTTTTGTTTTCAAGGCAAACAGGCTGAAGCATGGGTGCAAAATAGAAATGTCAGGTATACATCGCAAGTTATTTTACTCACAATCTTTTTAACCTGCTCAAAGCAGGTGGCGGTTAGCGGGAGGCATATTCAGTGAGATCCTGTAAATAACGGCCTGGAGGAAATTGAAGGAGCAAGTGCCTGACTGCCGGATAAGCGGGCGGGATCAGCCAGGTTAAGCAGCGCGTACGGGCTGATCCGGGCGGTGTGCAAGGCATACGGCAGTCAGGCTTTTGCTCAGGCCGCCGTGATCGGGAGAAGTAATGCAGCGCCGCGGAATGCATGAGCCGGATCGGTGGCGGCAACAGTCCCGATACGCCCGGTCTCGTTAACAGTTATCTGCGGGATTGTTCAGCTGCCTTCCTGCGCCCATTTAAAAAACGAACCGGATGCTGATATTTGAATAGGGATAGCACTTTACAAAAAATACATAAGATCACCTCTTACAATGTTGTGGCCGGAAATCAGATTATCGCCGAGCCAGATTGTTATACAGACAGTGAAGATGCAAAGTCATTCGTCCTGGAAGTGATGCCTTTCGAATCTGAATCAGAAAATGCCGGCTTTACGCTCCTTGATGAAAAGCAGTGGGATGTTTTTTTGATTCCGATGAAACGGAAGAGACCGTATCGCCGGAAGATATACTTGACCGGCTGCTGTCCACCATCTTTGCCGGCTATGCCGCAAAGAAGCAGCAGGTCGAAATCAAAAAAAGGAAAGATGTATTCGATCTGGTTTTCACTAAAAACAACAGGATACTCAGCCTTGCTATGGTTTACGAATATGACCGGTTTGTAAACAGTGATCCGAATTTTAAACCGGCACTATTTATTCACGATACGGAAGAGTTTGATGTCTGGCAGTTCCCGCTTGATGCAACAGATGAGGATATCTTCCGGGTCGTCTATCCGGCCGTAAAAAGTCCAAAATCCCGGAAATGACGGACATAAGAATCTAAAGGGCGTATTCGGAATTTTTTCCGCGGGGGCAGGTTTCCGGAGCCTGCGTGAGGGGTGAATGAGTTGGATTAAGCGAAGCGTCCGGCGCGGTTAAAGCACTATGGCCTGGTAGCGGTATGGAGACAGGGGAGGGCCTTTTTTATTAAGCCGCGGTATCAGGTTAGACTTACTTAGGATCTTTGTCCTTTCGGAAAACGGCGACTAATAAAATAATCAGGCTCACTGACATGATCACATGCGTGAATGTATAAATGCCCTTCATCAGGGCGATTAATGACAAAGCCTAAAATGCTGTTCCGGCCTTACAGCTAATAATCTTTCGTTCAACCCGACACAGCCGGCTTTAATAACTTTCAGGTTTCTTTTTAAGCAATTCAGCAGAACGTTGGCCCTCATCAGAAGTGAGGCCATGATAAAGGATGCCAATACCAGAACCGGTAATACATGCTCGGATTTAAGCTCGGGCATCAGGATAGCGATAAGAGCAGCAAGTAACTTCATAATAATAAATGTGCTTGGTTTACTTTGTAAAGTTCGGTGTTGAAATCTGCGCAGGAATTGAAGCTGGTCAAGAAATTCAGTTGACATTTATCAATATTTAAAGTAAGCAGGCAGAGTATGGCACATGCAACCTGTATGCCCGTCTTCAACGCGCCTGTTGCGCCGTTAATCCCGGGCTTGAGGCTGATTTGGCTTTCACGGCGCATTTTCTACGTCCGGATCACGTCCTGCAATTACTTCCCGGTGCCTTTTTCCCCAGCTGCTCATAGCCAATACAACATCCTTCAATGTCTTGCTGTAAGCTGTCGCCGAATACTCCACCGTGAGCGGCCGGGTATCAAGCGGGGTTCTCCTGACCAGTTTGTTTGCTTCGAGGTCATCAAGTTCCTTTGACAACATGCGTGAGGTAATGCCGACATCACGTGACAACTGCCGGAACTGCCGGTCACCCTTTGTCAGTAATTCGGTAAGCAAGATTAATTTCCATTTTCCGCCGATAACGGAGATGGTGTCCTGGATTGCCAGGTAAATTTTCTGGCAATCCTGTGTTTCAATATCATCCATGGTTTTTTTAATAAATAACAGGTTAATCATCATCCCTTCGGACTTGCAACAGCGCATGTTGCGGTGGAACAGGCCGGTGAGAAAGCAGGAGCTGATCAGGGATGGATCGTCCCGGGCGTAAGCGCTTTAAACAACCTGCTGTGATCGGGGTGGACCGGCAGGTAATTTTTAAAGAGGGTATCTGTCGCGATCAGTTTGACCTTTGCGCTTTTTGCAAAACTGATGACACTTTCCGCAAGCATCCTGAAGGCACCCGTCCCGATCAGCCGGTTAGGTATGTGGGTATATATCAAATTGATGGTATCCATATTTTCCTGATATTCTACAAAGACATGCTGTTCGCTGACTTCCATTTCAAAATGCCTTTCCGGAATATTGTTGTTTAAGGTGCTTTCCATTTTCGTTATCTTATCTGTTCCTATTGATATCCAAAATTACAGGTAAGGAACCGCCCGGATTTTGACCTGTCTTAAAAAATCATCTTGATAAATGTCAAGAAAGAACGCTGGCTGCAGGGGGAAAGCCGGGTTCGGCGGTTACAGCCGGCTATTTGGAAATCGCAGAAATTCCTAACTTTACCCTATGATTGTCCGCTTGCCTGACCTGCGGTGGCCAGGCAGGGACGGCATCAGTAAATCGTACTTTCGGTATACCTGTTCAAAGCGTACCGGAAGAACTGTTAAAATATGACCTGAATAATGGAGCACCTCTTTAGATATGCCGAAAAACTTTCTGACATGACTTTGTCTGAAAAAGAGAAGGAAATGATCAGCAGCGCGTTCAAACCGAAGAAACTCAGAAAGAGACAGTATTTTCTTCAGGAGGGCGATGTTTGTAAGTTTGTAGGATTTATCATAAAAGGAGCTACACGGATGTATTCCGTAGATCAGAAAGGCAATGAACATATTCTCCGGTTTTCCATTGAAGAATGGTGGGTAGGCGATTCCGAGAGTTACACGGACCTGGTACCGTCAAAGTATAATATCGACGCTGTAGAAGATACGGAAATGCTCGTGACCACCTTTGCGCTGATGCAGCCGCTGATGGCTGAGATACCTGCCATAGCTAAAATGATCCGGACAATGGACCAGCGTTCCTACATCGCCAGCCAGCGAAGAATGCACGCTTCTATTACGATGACCGCGGAAGAACGGTATGATGATTTCTACGGTAGCTATCCGCAGCTTCTGCAAAGGTTTCCCCAGGGCATGATCGCCTCTTATTTAGGGATCTCGCCGGAGACACTCAGCCGGATTCGAAAGAATGCGGGCGTGAAGCCTTAGCCTGTTTTCTTGATATTTATCAACAGCATTATTTAATTTACATCAAATTCCTTTCCGGGTATTCTCACCACTATTGTAAAACAGACAATAATCGTGATGAATAAACAAATGCTGCACCGCTATGGCGGTAAAAATGCCGGTGTCGGAGAATTGCTGGTAAACCGTTTGCTGCCCGGTCTGGAAGCCCTGTCAGCCGGCCCTTTCTTCTTACTCGACCACCTGTATCCGACTGCCTTCAGCGCGTGTGAACCGCAATGCTATAACGGAAGACAGGCACATCCGCACCGGGGTATCGCCACTTTCAGCTATGTGCTGAGCGGTGCACTGGAGCACGTGGACAGCGCGGGTAATTACGGTATAATCGGGGCAGGGGAGGCGCAATGGTTAAATGCCGGTAACGGTATTCTGCATAATGAAAGCCCGGCACCGGACTTCCGGCGCTCAGGCGGCTTACTTCATTGCCTGCAGTTCTGGATCAACCTCCCCGCGGCCGCAAAGTCAGGCCAGCCGGAATATCACCTGCTCAGGGCATCAGCTATTCCGGAGGCAGAACTTCCTG
Organism: Mucilaginibacter sp. UR6-1; assembly: GCF_020880975.1. Classification (GTDB taxonomy): domain Bacteria; phylum Bacteroidota; class Bacteroidia; order Sphingobacteriales; family Sphingobacteriaceae; genus Mucilaginibacter. Next base: position 520,682 of record NZ_JAJIWP010000001.1, read on the forward strand.
AGCTGGCCGGAAGCATCCGCATATTGATCGGGAGCTGTGGTTCACTGGATTCACCGGTCAGGACATTCCATGGTGAATTTATCTATCACCTGAAGCTGAACCCCAAATCCGGCTATTCATTAAATACAAAATCCGGCATTGAATATGCCCTGTTCGTGCCTTCGGCCGAAGTGAGGATCAACGGCGAACCTGCAGGGAACAGCGAACTGCTTATACCTGCATCCGGGACTGCAGCTATTGTTTTTGATAACCCGGGGATCATGCCGGCTGACGTGATCATATTTGGCGGTAAGCCTTATGATGAACCAATTTTTGCGCAAGGGCCATTTGTGATGAATTCTCCGGAAGAAGTTGCCGAAGCCTACAAAGATTTTTTCGAAGGGGTTTACGGCGAGATCAGCGTCAGCAAATGAACTGACCCGCTCAGCCGGTGGCTTTTGACCGTTGTATGTATGTTCGAAGGAAAAAGTTGGTTGGACACTTGATTATCCGTCTACTATAAAAAGCTTATCGCTGCTTCAGGGGATGACCTGCAGGTCAGTATAACAACCTGTCGCCGGCGGTTCTCGGTTATAGCCCGGAATTCACAGCAACCTGCTGTTGACGAAATGCGGGGTCCATACCTGTACAGCCGGACGGGCTGACCCCGAAACCTATAGATCTTTACCGGAACCCCGGCATATTCCGTCCTCGTTTGTGACTATCGCCCCACCCATCACCGGCATTCGCAAATCTTATGATGATGGTATCATCAATGTAGCCGGTATTGTCGATGTAACCTGCGCGGTAAGCCATTGCTCCGGGTGTTATCTTGGTCTGTGAAATAATATACTAGCAGTAAAAACTGCCTGATTTACAGGAAATCCAACCGGTCAGACTGGAAAACAACCATAAATGTATATGGATAATGAATTTGAGGATTGTTCTCATACGAACGAAATGGTGCAGGAAACACTTAATGTGATCGGCGGAAAATGGAAAACGGTACTGATCACCATCTTACTGCTGAGAGGCAGCCGGCAGTTCCGGCAGCTGTCGAGGGAAAGCGGTATTTCCCCCGTATCTTGTCAAAGGAACTCAGCGAACTGAAGGCGAATAAACTGGTATCCCGTAAAGTCAGAGATACACGTCCGGTTACAGTAGAATATGCAGCAACTGCTTATTGTGAATCGCTCAGGGAGGTAATTGTCGTGATCAGTAACTGGGGTCTGCTGCACCGGGAGGTTATCGCAGGCCGCCTTCGCGCCGGTGACAGCGAACAGGCACTTTAAACCGGTACCCTAATAAGCATAGAGGTGATGAATAAAAAAAAGGTTGTGGTATGCGGAGGGACCGGGCATCAGGGAGGTGCGGTAGTCAATGCGCTGATTAATCAGGGCACCTATGAGGTATCTGTTGTATCAAGAGACCCGGGCGGTTCAGCATCTGCCGCCCTGGAAAATTCAGGGGCAAGGGTTTTACAGGGAGATTTCCATCATTTAGGCTCCCTGCAGGCCGCGTTCCGGGGAGCGTTTGCTGTTTTCGGGGTCACGCAGCCCTGGTCAGGCAATACATTAAGTTATGATGCCGATAAGGAGATCATACAGGGCAAAAACATCATTTGGGCATGTAAAACCGAAAAAGTAAGCCACCTCGTATTCAGCAGTTTCTTTCGTTACAATGAAAAAGAATCGGGTGTCAGTTTTATTGACAGCAAGTTCGTCCTGGAAGCCATTATTGGGCGGGAGCAGGTCCCATATACCATCCTGAGGCCGGGACTTTATTTTGATCAGCTTGAAGCGCAGTTCCGCCCCGGCCATGCGAATTTATTATGCGGAAATTACCAGGCCGATACCCTGGTGCCGTATGTTGCGCTGTCTGATATCGGCCGGTATTGTGCGTCGGTCATTGCTGACCCTGGCCGTTACAGCAGTATGACCATCCCGCTGGTAAGCGAATTTATCCCGGGTAAGGATATTGCCGGATCGATGACAGCTGCCTTCGAAAAGGAGGTCAGCTACCGTTCAAAAAACAAAATTTTACTCCGGCTATTTCAACCCGAAATCTATAACCTGCGCCGGTATTTTGAAAGGATGAACAGCGAAATATCACCCGCTTCGCTGTTGGCTCTTACCCGGGATGAAAAGCACCCGTTCCTGCTTCAGACGCTCGCTGATTTCTTAAAGTCCAGGGTGCCCGTTCGCATCGCCGACCTGATGTCAGCCCACTTAACCCAGCAGCGCATTTAACCTGTTTCAAACCAGAAATCATTATACGATATGTCTATAACAACAAAAAAGGTGGCCCTGGTTACCGGGGCAGCAACCGGGATCGGCCGCGCCATTGCCATCCGCCTGGCAAAAGACGGTATTGCAGTAGCCGTTAATTATATCGGCAGTCCCGAACAGGCTAACGGGGTGGTTGATCTAATCAATCAATCCGGCGGGACAGCTAAAGCTTTTTTAGCCGACGTCGGATCCGTCCCCGGGATCATAGGGCTTTATAACGAGGTGATCGGGGAATTCGGAGGCATTGATATTGTCGTCGCAAATGCAGGAATCGCCAAAATGGGTATACCTCTTGCAGAAGTTACCGAAGAAGACTTCGACCGGATCAACGCCGTCAATTACAAAGGAACCTATTTCGTTTTGCAGCAGGCGGCAAAGCATGTCAGGAACGGCGGGCGCATTATCCAGATCTCTTCATCCAGTTCACTTTATCCCGCTGCCGGCCTGGGTATTTACGCGCCGAGCAAAGCAGCCGGTAAAGTGCTTACCGAAATCCTTGCACAGGAACTGGGTCCGCGGCAGATTTCGGTGAACAGCGTTTTTCCTGGTCCGACGAAGACCCCTTTGATGGAAAAGGAAGCTTCAGCGGAGGAAATGTCAAGAATAGCGCAAAACATGAATCTGGGAAGAATGGGCGAGCCGGAGGACATTGCAGGTGTGGTTGCGTTCCTGGCAGGACCGGAAGGCGCATGGATAAATGGTCAGCAGATAATCGCCAACGGCGGCGGGCGCATCTGATGCGCAAAACGGAAATGTTAAATGAAATCAAAGTCTTATATGGAAATCGGCGTAGACAGTTTTGCAGGAAGTAACCAAAGCGCGCTGAAGGGGGCCGTGGTGCTGGAAGAACTCCTGGCGAGGATCGAGCTCGCAGACCAGGCCGGCCTGGCAACGTTCGGGATCGGAGAACACCGCCGGCGGGAATTCTTCGATGCCGCGCCTGCAGTGATCCTCGCGGCGGCGGCCCGGACGTGCTTGACCTGTTACACGAAGACGCGGAAATTTATTTCCCGAAGTTCGGATTCGTTTACGGCAGGGGATCGCTTTTCGAAATGGTAAAAGGTTCTGAAGGTACACTTGAATTATAAAACACGATTACGATAACCTGAATATGATGCCTTCCGGCGATTATGTGATCGTGGAAGGAACCTCTAAGGGAACACTCGCCGGCAAAACCCGGGAAGGTGGCAAAATGCCCGGCGGACGTTTATGCAATGTATTCAGGTTCAGGGACGACCTGATCGCAAGCGTTCATATCTATCTCGATCCGGATTATACCGGGGAGATGAAGCGCGTTTCCGCTGGTAAAAACCGGGCCTGGTAATCAGTATCTTCCCGCAAGCCGGACATTCAGATGACCATTTTTATTGATAAATGTCAATGTTTTTTCTTGCGCTACCTCATCGTCGCAGGGTCCGGGTTTGCCGCAACTTTGCTATATCAAAAGACAAATATCAATTCTTAAAAAAATGAGCAATAACAATCAAAACATCCCGGCAACTCAGTTATTACGTAAAAGTTTGGACACCTTTCTGGCTAAAGATATGAAAGGCTGGTCAGAGCTTTGTGCGGCGGATGTCGTTGCAGAATTTCCTTTTGCGCCGGAAGGTTCACAATCGAGGTTTGAAGGCCGTGAAGCACTGTATGCCTACCTGAAGGATTACCCGAGTTACATCGATGTAAAATCACTCCCGACCCTGAAAATATATGGCACTGATGATGAAAATGTTGCCATTGCGGAATGGAGCGCGTCCGGAGTTGTGATCGGCAGCGGTAACCCATACGAGATGAGCTATGCTACTTTCGTGACCTTCCGCGACGGGCAGATCGTTAATTACCGGGAATACTGGAACCCGCAGGCTTTCCAGAAAGCAATGGGCGGAGGTAGTTTCTAAGAAACTGAAGCACCGCAGAAAGAGCCGCTGACAGCGGTCAGCGGCTCTTTGTAGCAAAGATGAGCGTAGTGCTTTCCCTGAACCTGTATGAAAGCATCGGAGATAAGGCGATTGAAGTTGAGTTTGAACTGTAAATGGCTTAATAGCTTTAAATCAGAATTTTAGCTATAGTACGCGACCAACTCCTCAGGCCATTTTATAAAACCACGCCATAACAGGGACGCAGAAACCATCAAAATAATCAAGCATGAAAAAGCAAATCAATTTTTCCACGGAAGGCAGCCTGACCAGCGTCGGCCCGCTGACGATCAGCAGGGTGCTGCCTAACAGGTATGCAGAGAAAGTCGGCCCTTTTGTTTTCCTTGACTATGTTGCACCGGCCCTGAAGCCGCATATAGACAAAAGGGGAATGGGGGCGCACCCGCACCGGGGAATTGCGACCTTAACCTATATCCTGCAGGGCGAAGTAGAACATTTCGACAGCCGGGGCCATCGCGCCAAGATCCATTCAGGCGGGGCACAATGGATGAAAGCCGGTAACGGCATCGTACATGATGAAAATTTCAATTATGACAGAGAGATGGACAGTAGATATATCCAGGGTTTCCAGTTTTGGATAAACCTGCCGGCAAAAAACAAAGCGGAAGAACCGGCCCACGTGGCGGTACAGGCTGAGGAAGTACCCAGGAAAACCCTGCAGTCTGAGCGCGGCTGGATTAAAGTAGTGGTAGGGCAGTATGAGGGACTCAGCTCCAAAATCCCCGATTATGCTGAACAGTTCCTTTATCATATCCACCTGGAAGCGGGTAAATATTTTTCCCTCAGCCTGGCGGAAGGGATGGAAGTTGCCGCATTTTTAACGGAAGGAACTGTAAACCTGAACGGAGCTGATGCCAAAGCCGGGGAACTGGTGGTGTTTGACCGGCATGCGGGCGATATCGATATCAGCAACACCTCCGGTACGGCTATCGATCTGTTATTGTTCGGCGGGGAGGAATACAAAGAACCTGTGGTCGCCCGGGGACCTTTCGTGCTGAATTCAGCAAAGGAAATTGATCTGGCCTACCAGGATTATCATTCCGGTAAATACGGCAGTATTGAACAGGGGTCATATAATTATTAAAACCAAAAAAAATCAGCGCATGAAAATATTAGCATTTGCGGGCAGCAACAGCGCTGCTTCTATTAACAAAAAACTGGTCACTTACGTCGCGTCATTCTTTCGTGAACACACCATAGAGGTCCTTGATCTGAATGATTACGAGATGCCCTTATTCGGCGTCGATAAAATCGCAAAGACGGGCATTCCGCAGCAGGCGCTGGACTTCGCGGAAAAAATCGACGAAAGTCATCTGCTGCTGATTTCGCTTGCCGAGAATAACGGCGCATACACGACCGCATTTAAAAATATTTTTGACTGGATCTCGGTAATCCCGGAACGCAAAGCTTTCTGGGGTGATAAGCCGACTTTTGTCATGGCCACCTCGCCGGGGCCGAGGGGCGGGGCTTCCGTGCTGAACATCGCAAGCACCACACTGCCTTATTACGGTGCAAAAATTATCGATACCTTTTCACTTCCCGGTTTCCACGAGAATTTCGACAGCGAAAAAGGCATTACACACGCGGGGGCGGCAGCTGAACTTCAAAGTAAGATTGAAAAAATAAAAGCCGATTTCCTGGTATAGCGCACACTTAGGCATACCTTGGAAAAAGTCTATCTTTCATTATAGGACCGGCAGCGGATTGAGCTCTGGAGTTGCCATTAAGGTAGGCAAAGAGGGGCATTAGGCCCGGATGGTCAATGCATTCGGAACATTAACGAGACGTCTGGTCATGGACCTGTTTAAGGATCTCAGTGCTGGGGATGACTTTGATCGCTGCCGTCCGGTCTGATAGGCCAAATTTGGTAAAATCGCAAAATATTTTGAAGTGATGATCTATCAGAAGCCCGATCCTACGGGAAAGGCTTCTTCACGGCGATATCTCACTTAAGCTGCGCACGCGGCCATCTGATGTCTTCCTGCCGATCCTGATCTGTTCATTCTATGTTATTGCATACAGCCATCTGCCGGCAACTTCCCTGAATCAGCATTTTCCCTGGTCGTACTGATACGCAGCTGCGGCACGTGGACGGTCGTTTCGGTAAATGGCTCATTGCTTTATGCATGCTGCACCAGGCCACTTGGTTCTGCCGCCATCCAACCTGTTGCCTCAATACTGAACAATGTGCTGAATAGAATTATGAGGTTATTTCATTGCATAAGTTGATCAGTGCCGATCATACTTACGTATTGATGGGGTCAGCTCATCGATAGTGCGGCAAAGATCAAAGCCATGATAATTGTAATACTTAAAATCTTGAAAAATGTACTCTCAAGATGGCGATCCCGCTTGGCCAGCGCCTCTTGTGTATCTTTGCGGCGGCTCAGGACGGCTAAACCAACTGAGATTGCCAAGAGCGAACAGATCAGCCAACTGAACTCTCCGCTAGCGTCCTGAAAGATTCCCTTGATGGATTGAACGGACAAGGTCCGGAGCCGATCGCGCGCGGTTATTCCGGCGCTCCATGCGGCTATCCCGGTTATGATCAGGCCACACCGGGATAATTTATGCATGGGGGTACTTCTCCGTTTTAACAGATCTGCATCCGGTGTCTCCTCCACACCAGCTGGGTAATTTGTTGCAGCCGATAACGGCTCGGTAAGTAAACACATAGATAAGGTCATGCATAGGAACAGGCATAACCCGTTTTGAACGATCGTTCTGATCTCTACGTAAATCATTTTTTCAAGGCTTTGATCTATACCGGACTTCCAACAGAGTTTTCAAAAATGTCGTTGCCCGAATTTCGTATGAGGTGAGCTTTGCCGGTCCGAATCTTATTTCAACACCTTTCTGGTCACTTTTGTAAACAATTGAAACCTGCGGCTGATCGGCATTTACGGATGTCCTGAAGATCAAATCTTCACCTTTAGCAATGCTGCATTGATCGCGACAACAACCGTACTCACCGTCATTAATACAGCCCCTGCGGCAGGACTTAATACAATACCCTGATCATAAAGCACACCGGCAGCCAGCGGCAAGGCAACGACATTGTAGCCGGTTGCCCAGACCAGGTTCTGGATCATCTTCCGATAAGTTGCTTTTCCGAATAAAATTAAGGCAACGACATCTTTCGGATTGCTGTTGACCAAAACAATGCCCGCGGTTTCTGCGGCGATATCGCTGCCCGACCCGACGGCAATTCCGATATCCGCCTGTGCCAATGCCGGTGCATCGTTTACACCATCCCCGGTCATAGCTACGAATTCGCCTTTATTTTGCAAAGCTCTTATCTCTTTCAATTTTTGGTCAGGCAACACTTCGGCAATAAAACTGTCCATGCCCAAAGTTTTGCTTACACTTGCCGCTACTTTACGATTGGCTCCTGTAAGCAATATGGACTTGATCTTTTGCTGATTTAAAATACTGATCGCCGCTGCCGACTCAGGCCGTATTCTGTCAGACAAGGCAATATATCCGGCTATTTTTGCATCAATGATGACAAATACAACAGTTTCGGTATCATCAGCCTTAAAGCCCTCAGGAATGGTTAGGTTATTTTCCTTCAAATAGCCGGGGCTGACGACCATTATTTTTTTCCCTTCGACCGTTGCTTGCACACCTTTTGCTGTTATGGAAATAAAATTTTCAGTTGCCGGTATTTTGATAGCCAGGTCTTTTACTTTCTGGAGGATGCCTGTCGCGATCGGGTGTTCTGATTTTTGTTCCAGCGCGGATGCTAACCGAAGGATCTCATTTTCTTTTAGCTCTCTGTTGAGGGAAATTATTTTAGTAACCTCGAACTTTCCTACAGTTAATGTGCCCGTCTTATCAAACACAACCGTGGTTATCTTTCTTGAATTCTCAAATGCATTCCTGTTTTTGATCAGTAATCCATTCTTTGCCGACAGGGCTGTTGATTTGGCAACTACCAAAGGGACGGCCAGACCCAAAGCGTGAGGGCAGCAGATCACGATCACCGTAACCATTCTTTCCATAGCGAAGGCCAAGGTTTGCCCGGTCAGATACCAATATGAAAATGTGGCGATGCCACTGCACAAAGCAATAATGGTCAACCATCTGGCGGCTTTATCTGCCAGCAATTGTGTTTTTGATCTTGATCTTTGTGCATCATCGACCAGCTTCACCACCTGCGAGAGGTAGGAATCTTTCGCCGCGTGGGATACCTTAACTTGAAAAGAGCCGCTTCCATTAAGAGAACCGGCGATAACTTTGTCCCCTTTTATTTTCCTTACTGGTTTTGACTCTCCGGTAAGCATACTTTCGTTCAGATAACTTTCCCCTTCGAGTATCATCCCATCTGCAGCAACCTTTTCTCCCGGTTTGACCAGGATAATATCATCTTCTTTTAATGTGTCAGTTTTGACATCGTGGACCACATCGGCCATAACCAGGTGGGCCTCTGAGGGCATCAATAGTACCAGTAACTCCAGTTCTTTCGACGCCCCTGCAATAGATCTCATTTCAATCCAGTGCCCTAATAACATGATCCCGATCAGTGTTGTCAGTTCCCAAAAGAAATTCATACCCTTTAACCCCAATACGATGGCCACGCTGTAGATATAGGCAACCGTTATAGCGAAGCCGATCAGGAACATCATCCCCGGATTACGCGCTTTTATCTCGTTGCGCCATCCCGTTAAAAAAGGCCAGCCGCCGTAAAAAAACACTACCGTTGACAGTGCAAATAATAGATAGGAAGATCCGGCAAATTGCCAGTTTAAACCGATGATCTGCTGTATCATGGCCGATAGCAGCATGATCGGTAATGTTAGGGCCAGAACCACTAAGAACCGCTTCCTGAAGTCGGCGATCATCATCGCGTGATCATGCCCCGCCATCCCCATGGATGGATCGGGGTCATGATGCCTGGTGTTATGGTCTGTTTTTGAGTGAGCCGTTACCGGCGTTTCAATGTGATGTTGATGTTTCATTTTCACGTTCTCTAATTTATGTAAATTGCCCAACGGTCATTTTTTAAACCTTTCTTAAACAGTGCCACTTCAAAGCATGCTTTGAAGTGGCACATCATCATAAAAGCTGCATCATTAAATGATCCTGCAAGCTGCTTTTTTTCGAAAGGGTTGACACCTTCATTTCCCTGATCGATGCGCGTTCAATAGTTTATTCGGTCATTGTGAGCCCTATAAATGTCCATCAAACCTCATCTTATATTATCAATAGGTCAGGGTCAATCCGGCACCAAGCCCCATGTCGCTGTCATAATGAGATGATATCGAGAAGTATTTAGCCACGATATACCGAAGACCTGCTGCATACTCCTTATCGGTATTGACCATCACGGTAAACCGCAAACGCCGGGTAAGCGGCATATCCTCGCGGCCCAGCTGGAAACGCAGCTTACCATTACCATCGATACGCGCATCAGCAATAAACAGCATTGGCAGTGTATAGGCAATACCGGCAACGACGGTTTTCCGGTCCTCTTTATTACTGACCTGCCCGAACATGTTTTTAGCATCACTGCCAAAGATATTTTTCTCATCCGGGTTGAACTTCTTGTAGTGATAGTCAAAGCCGATATAGGGATAGAGCCACTGGTTCCGCCCGATATACCGGCCGATCATGGTTTCGCTTTCATAACCCATTTTCGCGTCCGTACCCAAATGCCACAGGGTGCTGGCTTTCCAGCGCGTGCTGCCCAGCATAATCAGCCCGTCGCTCCCGTTGCTTTCCAGGCCGATCTTGCCCATCAGGTGGGGCATCCGGTCATCGCGGTACAATTGACGCTGTGCCAGTTCAGGGTCCGGCACGTCAGGGTTCGGCGGGGAGTTTTCATAAGAAAATACCCTGCCCATCCCGCTCATCATGTGGTATAAGATATGGCAGTGAAAGAACCAGTCACCGCCCGGCTCGGTCGCCGCAAACTCGATGGTATCCCTTTCCATCGGCATGATGTCGATCACATTCTTCATCGGGGCGTTGTCGCCTTGTCCGTTGAGCACGCGGAAGTCGTGGCCATGCAGGTGCATCGGATGCCGCATCATGCTGTTATTGTACAGGATGATGCGCAGGTTTTCACCCTTTTTGATCAGGATCTTATCCGATTCGGAAACGGTTTTATTGTCCAGCGTCCAGACATAGCGGTTCATGTTCCCGGTCAGGTCAAATTTCAGTTCCCTGATCGGACCTTTGGGCAGGGTAGTCCGGTTCGGGTCACGGAGCATCGTGTAATTAAGGGTAACGATATCACTGCCACCGGGGGGCATGCTCATTCCGGCCATACCAGGATTGCCCGAACCCTGCATCCCCGGCATACTATTTTTTTTATCGCCTGCTTTTGGCTTTTCCTCACCGGTGATCTCCGGATACATCACCGTGTTCATGTCCATGACCTGGTTTTGCATGTTCATGCCCTCCATTTGAACCAGGTTGCCGTTCATGTCCATCATGTCGTTCATCATCTTCATGCCTGCGAAATATTTTAGTTTAGGCATTTTACCGGCCGGTACCGCAGGGCCGCTCCCCAGCCACAGGGATGCCGACCGGGTACGGTCTTCCGGTGTTACCAGGAATTCGTAGCGCTTGTTCTCCGGAATGGTCACTACCACATCGTAAGTTTCTGAAACGGCGATGATGAGGCGGTCGACCTCTACGGGTTCTACATCATTGCCGTCAGTGGCCACAACCGTCATTTTACCACCGGCATACTTCAGCCAGAAATAGGAAGATGCACCGCCGTTGGCGATCCTTAAACGCACTTTATCCCCGGCTTTGAACTGCGGCTGCTCAGCCTGGTTTTGGCCATTGATCAAAAAACTGTCATAGTAAACATCACTCACGTCCATGGCGTTCATGCGTTTCCATTCATTGACCACTTTCGTTTTAAAGTGCCCTGACCGGATAGCCTCCAGGTAACTTTGCGTCGACCCTTTCCTGAGGGCAAACCAGTCCGAGGCCGCATGAAGGCTGCGTTGTACCTCTTCCGGTTTCATATTTGTCCAGTCACTCAAAACCACGGGCAAGGTAGGTATGTCCCATTCCTGCCTTTTGTTGATAATAAATGACCCGTACATACCGATCTGCTCCTGCAGTCCTGAATGGCTGTGGTACCAATGCGTGCCGTGCTGCCTGATCGGGAACTTATACAGATGGGTCGCGCCCGGCTTGATCGGCATTTGCGTCATATTGGGTACACCATCATAGCGGTTAGGCAGGAAAAGTCCATGCCAGTGCAGGGAGCTTTCTTCTTTCAGGTTGTTGTGCACATAGATCTCTGCGGTATCGCCTTCAGTAAAGGTTAAGGTCGGCATAGGGATGCTCCCGTTCACCGCAATGGCGCGTTTGGGTTTTCCGCCAAAACTGACGACGGTATCCGCCAGGTAAAGGTCATAGCGGACGGTACGGGGCGGGGTATGGTTGGCCAGGGTTTTTACCGGCCCCAGTTTTGCCCTCGCATTTTGATAGGGATTATCCGCAGCGGGCTTGTCCGCCATCGTCATACCGCTCATATTGTCCGTTTTTGCTGCGGAATCTTTCGCCGGTATGCCGCTTCCCATTTTTGGGGAAATGCTTTTCGGTTTTTCGCTGACCAGTTTCATCCCGCACCGCGGACAGTTACCAGGCCCGGAGGCGTGAATATCCGGATGCATAGGGCACGTATAGGTAACAGGCGTTTGCTGTTGCGTCGCTGTCTTGTCGCCTTGGGCAAAAGCCGGCAGCCAGAGGCAGAGCATCAGGGCCATGATCATATGTTTTTTCATTTTTGTTGTTTTAATAAAAGGCGTTCCGCCGATCGTTTGACCCAGTTTTGCAACAGGGCTTTTTCCTTTACTGAAAGGATGGCGTTCCGGTGTATCAGCGTATAAGATGCTAAAGGCATCGTGCCTTCATCCAGGCTTTCCGCGATCGCCCTTAGTTTACTGTTTTGCTTCCTGGCGCTGTAAGTCGCGAAATCGTTGAAATTCAAGTTTTTTTTACCTTCCGCTACATGCCTGTCCAGCATCATCCGCACCGGCTGGATCATGGCATATGCGGGATAACGGGTATTATTGCTGTGGCAATCATAGCAGGCGGTCTTTAAGACCACCTGCACATTACCCGGTACATCCAGCACCCCATTGATATCATTTGCCGGTACTATCCTGCCTTCGTTGTGTGCGCGGGGCAGGAATTGGATCACGACAAGAATGACAGCCGCCATGGACAATATCATTTTAACTGCGCTGTTCATGGGATATATTTCAGTTCCTCTTTCACAGCGCCGCAGGTTGGCATCGCAGATCCCAGGTAGGGGTTTTTGATCGCTTTGGTTTCGCTCAACCAAAGCGCGCCTTTCTGATCGTTGTACATCGGGCAACGGTCGATATACAGGTTCCGCGTTGTGCCGAAAGCTTTGACCAGATCGATCATGTCCTTGCTCAGCATATCAAAATGCTCGCGCTGATGCGGTAGCTTCCCGGCGCTTTTACCGATGTGTTCAGCCATTTCCTCAGCATCACCGGCGATATCGTCGAAGTACCTTTTTTGGCTAGCTGATAAAGGTGACCGGTCAAATTTGGCGAATCCCTCCGCCAGTATGGTCCCGGCGGCCGCGGCTTCATTACTGTTGTCCGCTGCCAGCCCATCCTTTATTTTCAGGTAGTTAACGAGCAGTCCGCTGAGGGGTGTGGGTACTTTCCCATCAACACCGGGTTTGGCAGCTGTATGCTTTACATGGCTTGCCTTGTGGGCTGAGTCTTTTGCTGCGTTTGACTTTTTAGGGTGCTTACAGGCACCAAGGAAAAGTGAAGCTACTGCTAAAGCAGTAACATATACTAAGGTTTTCATGATAATGGATTGATAATGATATCCATCATGAGCGGGATGACCGCTCAAGATGGATGACTTCTGTTAAAAACTTATGCGTTATTTTTTCAGGGTTTCAGCAATCTTGCCGCAGGTCAGCATCTGATTTCCGAAATAGGGATTCCGGATCGCCGCGTCAGCGGAAAGCCAGTAAATCTTTTTCATCGGGCAGTAATCATAGTAAACCGTTTGCCCGGCCAGGTTAACCGCCTTGGCTAATTTGAAGAAATTGGCAGAAAAATTTGCGAAGTGTTCCCGTTGATGAGCGATGTCCTTGCTTTCTGATATATGCCTTGCGTCAAATGCTAATTTTTCGTGGATTGAATTAAAAGCATTTCTGTCAGCTTCAGATAGGGATTTTATATCCAGGTCATTGGCCGCTTTTAGAAAATTACCTGCTTTTAAGGCAGTGGCCGCCGCATCACCGTTGACCAGCGCATCTTTGATGCTATAATAAAAAGGTAACAGGGAGGCGGGTGTGGAAGATTTGGTTTCCTGTGCAAATAGAAGTTGCGTAAACATAGTTGCGATGAGCGCAACCAATAGAAATATCTTTTTCATGATTTGAATGAATTAATGTGACGGAAAAAATTAAACATGGCAAGCCCATGTAGTTCTAATTACCTGTCAATTCATCAAATCTGAAAACTCTGTATAGTAATGCGGATGGGGTGATTGGGGGGCCTTCGCCGTTTATTCAGCGCTACTGACCATCGTTGCCGTACATCCCAAACTGGGTTTAAAAAGAACAGATAAAATGCGGCGACGAAAAATAAAGGAGAAAGTAAGTCAAAGTGATGAGACAGCGGAGGAACCTTGGCTAAGGTGTTGAAACTGTTGACTAGTCCCTGGCAGCAGGAATCATCCTTAGCGGTGATGCCTGGTTGGCCGGGATGATGCTGCGCGCTGAGAGGGTGGACCCTCTTTTGCCCGTCGTGATGATGTACAGCAGCTTCAGCGACATTATGGTGATGGCCGGCTTCATGATGGCTGGCAGTTTCTTCCTGTCCGTGACCGGACATCAATAAAGCGCAGGCAAATCCGGTAGCCGAATTCAGCAGGAATATAAACAATAATAAAAGCGCTTTATTTCTCATCCTCAGGTACAAATCTAATCATTAAACAGATAAGTTGTTTACTGTCAGGTGATACTCTGCTTAACTTTTTTACCTTTTGGGGTGAAATTTTTGTCCCTTACCTGATTTTATGATGTTTCCCCTTTGTTTTCTGATCCCATAGTTTTGCTGAAAATCTATTTCGATCTGCGTGGTTCAGGCATGCCGTTTACCGGGAGGATGAATAAAAACGTTGATTCGCGCTCAATTTGAGGGTTTATCGGGCGCCTCGACTTTATTTTCCGGGTAGTTCAGCAGGATTTGGGTTTCTGACACTTCTCCGGTTTTTAAAGGCCTCACTGTTGAATAGATGGTATACAAGTGGATACCGGTAACCACTTGTATACCATAGGATTTCGGGCATCAGCAATCAGCTAAATCAGCCAAACCAGGTTACTGCCATTCATTCTGAAAACGTGGTAACAAGAGGGGAGGTCAGAAATCGGGTTGAAGTTACGTACTGGCTATACCTGATCTGCCCGGATTAATCAATCAACATCAATAGGAGCAATACTTTAAATATAACAGTCTTACTGACAGGCGGAAGCCGCTGTTCGGGCAGAAATTCCGCAATTCGACTGGCCAAAAGCGGGTTTGATGGGATCATCACCTATCAAACCAATAGGGCGGATGTCGGTAGGGTCGTAACCGAAATCGAATCCTCAGGCAGTAAACCTGCAGGCCTGCAACAGGATCTTCAAAAATCAGTTCCTTCGATGCACTGTGGCCGCCCTGGAAGAAAAACCGGAAAAGGATTTTGGAAGAACATCAATCGATGCGCTGATCAATAATGCCGGAGCAGGCTGTTATGCCGCCATCGCTGAAACTGCTCAAGAGGCTTTCCATGCGATCAACCATTCATTTAAAAGCGCCCGTCTCCCTTACCCAAAAACATTTGCCGCTGATGGACGAGGGCGGACGTATTATCAATACATCCTCCGGTTTGGCCTGTTTCAGCTTACCTGATCATGGCGCCGGTGCTGTATGGAAGCGGGATGGATGCGTTGACCCGTTACCAAGTGTTGAATGGATAGACTATCAATTTAACCCCGGAGGATCAAGTGGCCGCTGATGATGATAAGGTGGTAGTTACGGAACTGATGCTGCGCGTTTTGGCCTGATGAAATCGATCTTTCGTTGAAATAATTTGTCCCATCAGGCATAGTAAGCTGAGTGGCGTTGCAACAGGGCAATTATTGACCCCTGGCATCAGATTCTGCCGGTCTTGCTTAGGTCCGGCAAGGGGAATTTGCCGGTTTCCTGAATCCACCAGGGGCGTCAGATTTGATTTTTACCGGATGGCGCAGTAAAACGGCAGATTCGTAATCATCCACCGGGCGGCGACGTTAAATTATTCCTGGTCACCCACTGCGGATAGACGGACATAAAATATTGTTCCTTCCAGCTCCCGGCTTTCTAACCATATCTTTCCCTCGTGGCTTTCTATGATTTGCCGGGTGATGTACATGCCAAGTCCCGTGGAGCTTTCGCCATCGGTTCCGGTTCGCCTGAAAGCTGTAAATTTGTGGTAAATGCCGGATTGCTTTTCCGCTGGGATGCCTATACCGTTGTCTTTGAATATCACGAGCAGATGACCATCATCTTTTTGCAACGTGACAGTGACCTCACCTCCGGATGGCGTAAATTTGATCGCATTGGAAAGCAGGTTGCTAAAAGCACGTTTGATCTTGATCTGGTCTGCCTGAATGTAACTGGCTTCAGGTGGCAAATATTCCTTGAGCTTTATCTTTTTCTGCTGGACAGCCGTTTTGAAAGAGGCTATGCATTCCCGGATCAGTTCATTTAAATTCAAACGCCTCGCTTTTAACAGGTTTTGACTTTCCGCAACTAACATATCATTAATGATCTCGGTCGCATAACGGCAGGATTCCTGAGCAATCGTAATGAGTTCACTGTTCTCTTCATTTTTCCCGGCATGTTCTAATAAATAGGTAACGCTTAGTACGTTTGATATCGGGTTTTTGAGATCATGGGCAATGCTTTGGATGAGGTTTTGCTGTTCCTCTATAAAGTTGCACAAGTGGTCGATGATGTCCTGCTTGTTGATGACCCCTAAAAGCGTTTCTCCCTCATATACCATCAGGATATCCGAATGCGTGTCGCGCATAACAGATAGGGCATCGGATATCGTGTAATCAGGTGACAGTACCGGCTTTTCGGTCAGGCAGTCTACGATAAGGTTGTGCTGCTTTTTAAACAGATCATACGCCGTAATCACCCCTAGTATTTCGGAACCATCAACTGTCACCAGCGCACCTGCGTATCCCGAAACAATGGGCTTAACCTGTTTGACTCCCTGATAGGCATCCACCTTCGGATAGTTATTTTTGATCAGTGAGGAAATAGTCATTCGTTTTCTAATTCTATGTTGGTTATGGAGATCTTGACGTTGAAATCAACTTTGATTAACTCGCCTTCCGAGATAAAAGGAAAAACATTAGTCCTTAGGATTCCTATCACCTTCTCGGCGGACACTTTATGTAAAATTGCCTTTTGCACAAAAACCGCCTCGATTAAGTCATCTTCTACGTCGATCAATGTAAATCCATTGGGAATCAACAATTCAAAAGATTTACTCAGGCCGATCTTACCCTGGGGAGAGTTTTTGGCCAGGATCAGAATATCTTCAAACGGAGGTAATTTGATCTGCTCGAAATTAATGTTGATGGAATACTTCACGATTTAGGCGTACACGTTATTTTTTTTAATAGAGTTCGTCGGATATGTGTCCGAAATCAGTCATCTTACTTGTTGAGCATGGCATTGATAGCAAATTTCAATTCTTTGGTATCCCCGCCCTTGACTTTGAAAAGGTCGGCTCCGGAAAACAAAATTTCTGCAATGGTACGCTGGTCGTCCATGGAGGAATGTCCGAGAATTTTAGTTTCAGGCCACGCTGCTTTCAGCTGCTTCGCAGTTTCAAACCCGTTCATCACGGGCATTTCGATGTCCAGGATAATCAGATCCGGTACCATTTTGGCTTCTTTCATTCGTGTGATGCACTCCTGTCCGTCACCTGCCTCAAAAGCAAGTCTGTAATCACCACTTCGCAGTATCTTTCGCAAGATCCAACGGTAAACAATGTCGTCATCAACTATTGCGATCAGCGCATTTTTGGAATTTATCATGGCCTTGTTTTAAAGATTATGAATATAAGCTCGTGCGTGTCCGGTTATGTTACCGGAACCGGAACCAAGGATGGAATAGCGGCATACATAACCACCTGAATGTCTGCTCCGGTGTCCCGCAATCCCGTCTGTTTAGTCGACACGAACATCCGTGTCGCCTTCAGGTTACCTAAGTAGAAGCTTCATGGCATTGCCGGCATATTGCTTTCGCAGCGCATTTTCAGCACCGGTTGAAATAAATTCAATTTTGAACAAACGATTTCCAGCCATCCCCGGAAAACTGCCTTTTCTTTTGCCAAGGGTTAAAGTCCCGTTCCGGTCATCCCAATGAATCGGAATAACAGAATAGGCCCCTTTTTCATAATGGTATGATTCCCCGTCGTCCTCGTATAAATTGAAATCAGCGTCCGCACCGGGATATATGCGCAGGGTGATCACCGGGTTTTTTACCTGCTGGGTATATTGCTGATCCGGGCCAAACGGTATGATTGAACCCGCCTTGACAAATAGCGGAATCGTAGATACGTCCGCAGCCGCGTTGACACGGGTTTTGGAATTTAACCTGCGGCCTGTCCAGAAATCGAACCACCCGCCTGCGTTCTCCGGCAAATATACCTTACGAGTGGTAACAGACGGCTGCATCACGGGGGCGACCAGCAGCGAAGGCCCGAACATATACTGATCCTCTGCTTCGAGAGCCTGCTGATCTTCCGGGAAATCCATGACTAAGGGTCTCATCAACGTTCCGCCCTTAAAGCTTACCGCCGCGTTCTGTGTATAGATGTACGGGAGCAGGCGGTAGCGCAGCCGGAGATACTTCAAAGACTGCTGTACAACTTCGGGGCCATAGTTCCAGAATTCAGTATTGGTCTGATAGCCGTGCACACGCTGGAGCGGGCTGAAGGTGGCGAGCTGCATCCACCTGGCAAACCGTTCATGATATCTGGGATCGGTATACTGATCTGCCGGTCTGAAAAAGCCGCCCGCATCAAATGTCCACCAGGGCATCCCTGATGCCATATAATTCAGTCCGGCCGCTAATTGCCTGCGTAATGTTTCCCAATCATTGCCGACATCGCCGGACCAGACGGAGACCCCATAACGCTGAATCCCGCTGAATCCGCTTCTGGATAAAATTAGCACCCGTTTATCTGATGTCTCCGCGCGCGAACCCTCGTATACCGTCTTACTGACCAAAAGCGGAAATATATTCCTGACCCGTTCCCCGCTCACCGTTCCGTTATTTACTTTACGGTCCAGCAGATCGTCATTTTCAGGCTCTGTTGCGTCCTGCCACCAGGCATCGATGCCAAGCTTGTACATCCGTTCCCGGTAGTATTTCCAATATAGTGAAGCGGCCTCCGGATTGAAGAAGTCAACCCAGTCTGTTCCGGAAACATAAAAATTACGATCGGAAAAATCTTTGCCGATCTCTGACTTTTTATCAATTCGGGACCATACCGATACCATTAGCCTGGTATTCATGGCATGCAGGCTGTCAACCATTTTTTTTGGATCAGGATAATCGGTTTCATCAAACCGCATTGCATTCCATCCGTATTTTCCCCAATATTCCCAATCCTGGACGATGAGATCCATCGGTATATTTCTTTTCCGGAACTCCGAGGCCACACCAAGGATTTCCTGTTGAGAATGAAAACGTTCGCGGCAATGGATATAACCCAAGGCCCAAACGGGCATTAATGGCGCGTTGCCCGAAAGCCGCCTGAACTCACCGATAGCGGCATCAGCCTTGCCGGCAAAAAATACATAATCTACCGCTTCGGCCACCGGCGAACGGAACACCGTTTCATCTTGATATTTCCGGTAATATAACCTCGGCTTGTCACCTTCAGACGCTATGACCTTAAAGGTATGAACACCGGGGGACAGGGTTTGAAACCAGCTTGTAGTAGGGGGGAGCCAGTGGTTCTTGAAATCCACCGCTCTTTTGCCGTCAATTTCCACATAGTACCCTCCGGCCATCTTGACCCCCGAATCATACAAAAACGAATAGCGGTCACCATTCGTTATGGTGAGCGTACCGCTGTAGCTTTTGTCCCTGCGTGTTTCCTTATGTGATCCGTTGGTAGTCGTAACGTCGACAGTTTGCGCTTTTGATGGATTTGCTGAGGTTACGGGCTGCAGTGTAATTTCGGAATCGGCAGGATTGAAATCTGTCAGCCCGTAGTTATGCCAGAGTAAAGAGTATCCTTTGCTGGATGTGATAAACGGGATGGAGATTTGCGTGTTTACCTGTGTTTGTCTCCTTGGCAAATTCTTGATATTCAATATGCCGTCCTGGAACTGCCCCATCCCGTACAGGTATTCATCCTTAGGTGAAATGAATTTTTGTTCAGCGATCATACAGTCCTCACCCTGTACCTTTCCGGCAGTATATTTCCGAGCCCCGGGCATTTCCCGCAGCATAATCTTTCCCTTTAAGTCGGTGAAGGTGATTGCGCCGTCCTTTCGGCTGACGTTGATAACCAGTTTCGATGTTTTGATCGTCAGCGCACCGGAAGATGACGTTAAGGAATAAGCGACTTTTACTGCTTTTGCAGGAAATATCATGCTTGCCGGCGTCATCGCTGAATTTTTGGTAAAGCGGATTCTCACTGCAGAAGGCGACATGGGTGCAACAACCAGATAACCGCCATTTACGGCGATAGTGACTTGATGGGTTCCTTTTGACCAGGACCGGATTTGCTGCGCGCTGCCTAAGGAGCTGGTAAGGGCCAGGAACAGGATAGAAAACATATAACTACGTAACATCTGATGGTATTTAATTTTGAATGGTGAATCTGTTGTCAATAACCGCTTCCGGATCATTTTCAGGCCGGATGGATTCTCCGGTACGTGTTTTTATTCCCCTTTATTTCAGTTTGTTCAAAACCGGAACATTGGCTGATAAGCGATATATTTTCCCTTTAACAGTCGGGAAGGTGGTGATATAATAGCTGCTCTCCCTGACCGATTTTACCCCGAAAAGGGATACCGGTGAACCCGTGCGCACCCTGCAGCGTGCCCCGGTCAGCGATCTGATGCTGGCCGCCTGCAAATGCCCGCTTTTCCACCGCAGACTGACCTCAAAGCCGCCGCGCCCTTTCAATCCGGTGATCTCACCATCCGGCCAGGCATCGGGTAATGCAGGCAGCAGGTGAACTTCACCGTCGCTGCTTTGTAAAAGCATTTCCGCTATTCCGGCCGTCGCACCGAAATTGCCGTCAATCTGAAAAGGCGGGTGTCCGCAAAATAAGTTCGGATAGGTGCCACCGCCATCCGACATATTGACACGGTAATTCGTGGTTGGATTCAGCAGGCGTTGCAGCAGCGAATAGGCGCGGTTCCCGTCTTCCAGCCGTGACCAGAAACTTATTTTCCAGGCCAGTGACCAGCCTGTGCCCGCATCCGTACGCGCCTCCAGCGTCTTTCGCGCCGCTAAAGCCAGATCAGGCGTATTTTGAGGACTGATCTGTGTCCCCGGATACAAGGCAAAAAGATGGGAAACATGACGGTGCGCAGGTTCTGTCTCTTTGAAATCTTCAGGCCATTCCATTAATCTGCCGTCAGGCGCAATTTTGGGCCTGGCAAGTTCAGACAAGGCTTGTTTAATCCGTTTCTGTAAATCGGAGTTGTCGTTCAGTAACCTGCCGGCCTGTATAACTGCTGTAAACAGCCCGCTGATAATTTCCTGGTCGTGTGAAGGTCCCATCGTCACCGAGGCTACTGAACCATCCGGTGCATGGAATGAGTTTTCGGGGGAAGTAGATGGCCCGGACACCAGCTCACCTGTTGCAGGATTTTTAACCAGCCAGGAGAGATAAAATTCGGCCGAACCCAGCAAAATAGGGTAGATACGTTTCAAATAGGCCGGGTCTTTGGTAAAGGTATAATGGTCCCAAAGCTGCTGCGCTATCCAGCCGCCACCGGCCGTGTACATTCCCCAGCTGGTTCCCTCACCGGGCGACGTAAAACCCCAGACGTTTGTAATGGTCTGACTGCACCAGCCATTTGCACCGTATTGAATGCGTGCTGTTTGTTTCCCCGGTTTCACGAGCGATTCCACCAGATCCGTAAAAGGACTGAAGCAATCGGAAAGATTTGCCACATCAGCCGACCAGTAGTTCATTTGCAGGTTGATATTGGTATGGTAGTCGCAATTCCAGGGGTTCTTAATTTTATTGCTCCACATTCCCTGAAGATTGGCAGGCAGGGTGCCATTCCGCGAGGATGCGATCAGCAGGTACCTGCCGAACTGGAAGTAAGTCTGCTGCAGTCTCAGGTCGTTCCTGTTTTCCAGACGCACATCGGTAGGGATGGTATCCCTTCCTCCAATGGCGAGATTAAACTGAACACGCCCGAAAAGCGCTTGGTAATCCTGCGTGTGCCTTTGATAAAGCTTGTCGTATCCCTTTGCCGCAGCGCTTTGCAGCTGGCTTAACGAGGTTAACAAAGGATTCCCCTTTTTGTAGACCGGATAATCCAGGGCATAATCTGTGGCAGCGGTGAGGATGAGTGTTACGGCATCCCCATGCTGCACCATGATCGCATTGTCAGTTAAGCTGATCTTCCCGCTTCCGGCAACAGCTTTCAGCCGTGCGGCATAAGCCATTCCGATGCCACCCTTACCGTCATCGAGCGTGCCGCTCATGAGCAGGTGGCCGTTTGCTGCCCGGGTGTTGAAGCGTTCAGGGCGGGTCATGCTTACTTTGAAATTTATGGCTGAATGCCTGTCAGCGGTAAAACGGATTACAATCGCGCGGTCGGGGTAACTGGCAAAGATCTCCCGCTTAAAACGTATGCCCGCCTGTAAATAGGAAATGATCACCTTGCCGTTATCTAAATCGAGTTCCTTCCGGTAATCGGTGTACGGCGCATCAGTCTGAAAGTCAAACAGGAGATCACCAAGTGTTTGATAACTGCCATATTGTTTGCCTGATGATCCCGGACCCTTACAAACCTGCGTTTTTTCGGTCAGCGCGCTCGCCTCCCTATATTTCCCCTGGAACAATAATTCACGAATTTTTTCGAGGGATAAGGCTGCAGCCGGATTATTGCTGTCCTGGTAGCTGCCCGACCAAAGTGATTTTTCGTTGAGCTGAATACGTTCCCTGTTCACGTCGCCATATATCATTGCTCCCAGATAACCGTTGCCGACGGGCAGTGCTTTCAGCCATTCCGGGTCGCTCTCAAAAACATTGTCAACATCCCGCGTTCCGGAATTGGCAGGCTTATCATACCAGAGCTTAAGCTGGGGAAATTTTTTTTCAGCGGTTTGTGCGCTGCAACAGGGTCCGGTCAGGAACAGGAGCAGCACTGGCAGCATGAGGTATTTCTGGAAGGCTTTATTCATCGTTTGCGTATCTCTTTATCAGGGAGACACACGATTCACAGGATTTTACTCACTTGGCGAAGTTATTTATGGTAAACGGTCAAAATTTGTCGATAACATTTCTTAATGTCTCAAATTTACATCATTTGATGTCACACTTACTTTAGCGTAACATAACCAGTATGCTGCCCTGATCGCGTTAGCACGTAGTTTAGGCGGCAGGCGTCTCATCTCCAAACGCTCATCTTTAAAGCGTTCGATGGGTAAGCCGTTCATCCCGTAAACCTGACCAGCAAAGCATCTGATCTTTTGCACGGAGTATTTTGCAGTGATCATCAGGCTGGAAACATGGTGCAGCAGCCGGAAGTAAGATTCGGTGTAAGCCATCTGGGCATGGAATCCATGATCAATAATATCATAAAGTGGCTGTTGCAGTTTAACAAAGGCGGGCGGCTTTGAACTTAGGTGCCAGCAGCGCTTGTTTTTCGATCATTTCAGCGGTGTATTTGATCTCGACCAGCAGCGGTTTGCGTTTGATTTCCGACAGGTAGTAACCGCTGCATCGGGCGTATATGTTGCAGGCTTATTTCCGTTAAGGTCATGGATGGTAACCGGCTGCGCCGTGTAAGATTCGTCGCTGGTATCATATTCCAGCAGGGTCAGGTAATTGCGTTCGAGCGCAGACTCGAAGTGCTGGCTCTTGTTATTTTTCAGGCTCGACCGCTTTCCGTTAATGGAACGGTTGCTCTGCCTGATCTTTCAGACAGGTGTAAAGACATGTAGTAACAGGTAGAAATGGTGCCGCGAAGTTGTTAAGCCGCGACCGATTCCCATACCGATATTTTTAACATCGTGTTAACAAATATGCCCCTATAAGGGAGTAAAGGTTCATTTTGCATTAATAAGCTTTGCGGAGTCTATCGGCCAATTCATCGGGCAAGTCGCTGTTTTCTATCGCCTCGGCAGCTTTTTCGATATCGTATTCGAAGCGAATAAACTCGGGCTGTATTTCGCCGCTGTCTCCAATATTAATGACGACATAGCAACCCTGCGGATTGCCATCCTTAGGTTTGCCGACCGAGCCAATATTTATTACATGCTTAGTGCCGATAACACGGTGATATGGCAAATGCGAGTGGCCGACACAAAGCACATCGGCTTTGGCTTCTGCCATCATTTCCGACATATAGTTTTCGTCGGTATCTTCCAGCACATATTCGTTGATGCTACGGGTGCTGCCGTGCGCCAGTACAATATTTAAGTGGTCATGGTTAAGCTGGTATTCCAGTTTAATATGTGCCGGTAAGGTGTTCAGATAGGCCCGATTATCAGTAGTTACCAGTTCATAGGCATAGCCCTTGGTTTTTTGATCATGGTTGCCGGCCAGTGTACCTATACCACGTTTGCGTATTTCAGCGATGACCTCATTGGGCCAGATATTATAACCGATCATATCGCCTAAGCAATAAACGGCATCTATCTTGCGGCTGTCCAAGTCAGCTAAGAATGCTTCGAATGCCGGTAAGTTGGCATGTATATCAGAAAAAAGTGCGATCTTCATTATTCCACGGCGGTTAAAGATTTAGCGGTATAATATTTCTTACGGAAGTAAAAGGCCAGGTTTACCAAAGCGATCAAGGCGGGCACTTCCACCAGCGGGCCGATCACCCCGGCAAAAGCTTCACCGGAGTTGATACCGAAAACACCGATGGCGACCGCGATGGCCAGTTCAAAGTTATTGCCGCTTGCTGTAAAGGCAATGGAAGTTGACCTCGAATAATCGGCACCAAAGGATTTGCCGACAAAGAAGCTGAGCACAAACATGATGGTAAAGTAGATCACCAGCGGGATCGCGATACGCAGCACATCGAAAGGTATCTGCACGATCAGGTTGCCTTTTAGACTGAACATCACCACTATGGTAAAGAGTAAAGCGATCAAAGTGATCGGTGAGATGAACGGCACATATTTAGTCTGGAACCATTCTTCACCCTTTAATTTTATTAAAGCATAACGGCTGACGACACCGGCAGCGAATGGAATACCCAGGTAGATACCTACGCTTTTGGCGATCTCGCCAATGGTGATATTTACCGCCAAACCCTTCATTCCGAATAAGGGCGGGAGTACGGTAATGAACAGGTAAGCGTAAACGCTGTAAAGTAACACCTGGAAGATACTGTTTAGGGCAATTAATCCTGCTGCATATTCGCGGTTGCCTTCCGCCAGTTCATTCCAAACCACCACCATAGCGATACAACGTGCCAGCCCGATCAGGATCAAACCAACCATGTAAGCGGGATGGTCGCGCAGAAAGATTATAGCCAAAATGAACATCAGCACCGGCCCCATGATCCAATTCAGGATAAGCGAAGCGCTCAATACTTTGGTATCTTTAAATACCTCGCCCATATTCTCGTATTTTACTTTGGCCAGCGGCGGGTACATCATCAAGATCAAGCCGATAGCCATTGGAATATTGGTCGTACCGCTGGAAAAGGAATTGATAAAGGCAGCCGATGATGGTATAAAGTACCCGGTTCCCACACCAATAGCCATCGCCAGGAATATCCAAAGCGTAAGGTAACGGTCTATAAATCCTAATCTTCTTCTATTTGCTGCCGGGGCACAGTCATTTGCGCTCATGTGTCTAATTTCTTTTTTGGTTTTGAACTGTATACTAATTCTTCCAGTAATGTTTTATTGCGATTTTGCGATTGATTTGTTAAAAAAAAGGCTTAACCCTTTACGTGCTCATTCACGAAGTCAGCTGCGTAGACTTTAATCATATCCCGCACCCGTCTGAACTCATCCATTATTTCTTCGGGCGTACCCGTGGCTTTGGCCGGATCAGGAAAGTTCTCATGAAGACGCTCTACCTTCCCCGGAAAGAAAGGACAAGCTTCGTTAGCATTATCACAAACGGTAATGACGATATCGAAAGGGATACCTATATATTCATCTACATGGTTGGACGTATGTTTGCTCATGTCGATATGATCTTCAGCCATTACCGCGATGGCTTTGGGGTTTACCCCATGCGTTTCAATGCCTGCGCTATAAAAATTGGCTTGATCACCCGCGAAGTGGCGCAGGTACCCTTCGGCGATCTGGCTGCGGCAACTGTTGCCGGTACACAGGACTAGTATATTTTTTTGGCTCATAATTTCTTTTTCATGACAATAGCTGATACCGGGCAAACATGGCTGAACTTCGATGACTGTTGTACTTCAGCAGGCACTTCTTCCCTGGTTATTTGATCATAATGATGCCGCTCAAAATAAGCCGGTGCGGTTTCGGTCAGCAAATACAATTCTGATAAGCCTTTCAGCCTGCTCATATTCGTCAAGCGTGCCAGCAGTTTACCGGCGATACCCACACTGCGGTGTGCCGGATGTACAGCCAAAGAGCGAAGCAAACCGTATCGGCCGTAAACTTCAACTCCGGCTACACCGACAACCGCACCATCTTGAATGGCAACGATAAAGTTATCCAGCGTTTCCGGCAGATCGGCCACCGGCAGCTTTTCAGCCACCAGCAGCTCATGCAACGCATCTTTATAGGGTTGGGCCTGGTCGATGATCATTTTTGTAATATTTAGCAGCAACCACCGCCAGGTGTGCAGCAGGCTTCAGCGGGTGCAGCAGCCAGGTTCACTAATTGTACTTTTGGTTTTTCTGCCACAGCTGGTGTGCAGCATTCCTCGCCTTTATCGTTAGTACCGCAGCTACCGCCACGGCCTATGGCTTTACATTGTACTGCATCAGGGCGCAGGTCAACTGTTAAAGCGCCATCACTTACGATCATTTCATTCGGGAACATCTGGCGGGTATCAAATTCGGAATTGCCAAACTCGATCTTCACCGTACTTTTCGGGTTCAACGGCAGCATTTTTTCTACGATGTCCACGATAGATAAAGCTTTACCTACTTTCATTGAACGTTCCTGATTTTCGCCTTCAGGTACCCAAAGCTGCACGATGATCTCTGTCCAGGCATTCATCACGCCGCCGCAATCCACCGAAGTTATCGGCGCTTGTTTGATCTCGGTGATATGGTAAGCCGCATCTACCATTTTGCCTTCCGCATATTGGAATTGCAGGTCAAGGTCGGGATGCTGTAACAAGGTATCCTTAAAGGTTTTCCAGTTGATCGCTTCTACTTTATTCATGGCTATTTATTTTATATTTATTGTAATATTGCGATTGATTTGATCAAAAAATTTTAACAGCAGTTATCCTTCTTTTCTTTGTAAGAACCGAACAGCACATTCAATTCCAGTTGCAGCGCTTTCCAGGCTTCCGGCTCAATGCAATAACAAACGCTCACACCTTCAATGGTGCCCTGGATCAAGCCCGCATTTTTTAGTTCTTTCAAATGCTGGGAAATGGTCGCCTGTGCCAAGCCCAATTCTTCTACCAAATCGCCGCAAATACAGGCATTGGCCTTGATGATTTGTTGCAGGATAGCGATACGAGCCGGGTGTGCTATTGCTTTCAGTTGCACTGCCAGCTTATTTTGCTGCTCGTTGAAGATATCTGTTTTAGTTAAGCCCATAAGTATATTGCAATATTACGATTAATATTTTAATCCTTCCAAAAGAAAAGGAAATAATCTTCTTGCCTTGTAAGTGTGACATCATAAGATGTTATTGACAAGATTTTTACGCCTGCATCATTGATATCAGACGGGGCAGCCTGATTTACAGGCCATAACCCGGCTTTACTGAGAAACGCTGGATTAATTAATCATCATAAAGGGTAAAATCCGGGGCAACAGCTGTCTATATAATGAATACATCCATACAACGCTTTGACGCGTTGTTATAACACGCTTATTACTTTTGATATGACTAAAAAACTCCTAATTTATTTATTCCTGATTTTTTGGATACCGGTATTTGCCCAGTCACCCCGTCAGCATATCAATTTTAACAGGGAATGGAAATTTAAGCTTGGTGACCATCAGGGTGCGGATGCTGTCAGGTACGATGACAGCAGCTGGGAGGCTGTAGGACTTCCGCATTCGTTCAGCATGCCTTATTTTTTATCGAGTGAATTTTACGTAGGATTTGGCTGGTACCGTAAACAATTCAGCATGCCATTTTCCAAAACAGGTAAAAGAATCAGCCTGGACTTTGAAGGTGCTTTTCAATATACCGAGGTTTTTGTGAACGGTCATAGAGCAGGTGAACACCAGGGCGGCTACACCGGGTTTTCCATCGATATTACCCGTTTCGTTAGAGCCGGAAACAACACCTTTGCGGTACGGGTAAATAATCACTGGAACGCCCGCCTTGCTCCAAGGGCAGGGGAGCATGTGTTTTCCGGCGGCATTTACCGCGACGTCAACCTGGTCATCACCGATGAAGTACATATGGGCTGGTACGGCACTCATATTACCACACCGGAGGTTAGTGAAACATCGGCCATCGTGCAAATTAAATCGGAATTGCATAATGACGGATCGCGGGCGGTGAAGTCATTATTAACAACCCGGATTTTTGATCCGGCCGGCAAACTGGTTGCCCGCTTATCCTCAACCCAAATTATGCCGGCAAAATCTGCTTTAATTATCAGCCAGAAATCCGGCCATCTGGTCGATCCCCGGCTTTGGGGTCCCGGCCATCCTGATATGTACCGGGCCGTTTCCACCATCAGTACAGGCGGAAAGATCAAAGACATCTATACCACAAACTTTGGGATACGTTCGATCCGCTGGACAGCAGATCAGGGTTTTTTTCTGAACGGCAAGCATATTTATTTAAGGGGGGCGAATGTTCACCAGGATCATGCCGGCTGGGGTGATGCAGTCACCAATGCCGGGTTTTACAGGGACATTAGAATGATCAGTGATGCCGGATTTAATTTCATCAGAGGGTCTCATTACCCGCACGATCCGTCGTTTGCCGAAAGCTGCGATCAACAGGGAATGCTGTTCTGGTCTGAAAATGCTTTTTGGGGCATTGGGGGAAGCGAAAATAATCCGGAAGGTAACTGGAATACCAATGCATACCCGGTTTTAGAGGCGGATAGAAAAGCTTTTGACGCCAGTGTGTTACAACAGCTGAAAGACATGATCCGGATAAACCGTAATCACCCTTCCATTATTGCCTGGAGCATGTCTAACGAACCTTTCTTTACAAAACCGGCTACTATCGCACCGATGAGAAAGTTACTGGAAAAAGAAGTGGCGCTCTCCAGGCTGCTCGATCCGGGCAGGCCTGCAGCGATCGGGGGAGCACAGCGCCCGCTCGATGAATCCCGTATTGATCAATTAGGGGATGTTGCAGGTTACAACGGAGATGGCAGTACGATCCCGGAATTTCAGCATCCCGGATTCCCGACAATCGTTTCGGAGTACGGTAGCACAACTGCCGACCGGCCCGGAAACTATGAGCCCGGCTGGGGGGATCTTACCGGCGACAAAGGCCTGGAAACCTACGCGTGGAGAAGCGGGCAGGCCATTTGGTGCGGCTTTGACCATGGCAGTATTGCCGGGTCCCGATTGGGTAAAATGGGTATTGTAGATTACTTCAGGATTCCGAAGCGCGCTTGGTACTGGTATCGTAATGAGTACGTACATATTGCCCCGCCGGTTTGGCCCATGCAGGGCAAGCCTGCAAAACTTGTACTCCAGGCATCACAAACTTCGGGGATAAAAACGGATGGAACCGACGATGTGTATCTGTTGATTAAAGTAACGGATGAAACAGGGAGGGCTATCTCTAATTCGCCCCCGGTCACATTTACAGTTATTTCCGGGCCTGGGGAGTTTCCTACAGGCAGGTCCATTAATTTTGAAGAAGCCAGCGACATCAGGATAATGGACGGGCAGGCGGCAATAGAGTTCCGCTCTTACTATTCGGGTAAGACGCTTATTCGTGCCACGTCACCAGGTTTACAGCCGTCGGAGGTGCTCCTTGATTTTACCGGCCCTGTATCCTACGTGAACGGTAAGTCTCCCCAAGTAACCAGCCGGCCATACGTTCGCTTCAGGAGCGTTAGCCATAAAAATACGCCGCAGCAATTTGGCCGTAACAATCCGACCTTTGCGAGTACATCCGGGCAGAACCACTCCGCCGGGCTGGCTGCCGACGGGGATTTATCGACCTTTTGGCAGGCATTGAGCAGCGACCGTGATCCGTCATGGGTTTTGGATATGGAACGTGGTGTAACGGTATCGGATGTGAAGATAATTTTTCCGTACGCAGGTCTTTATCATTATCGCATTGAATTATCGGATGACCGGGTGAACTGGAAAACGATTGCAGACCTTTTACACAATACACTCAACGAACAATCCAGGCATTTAGTGATCGAAAAAAAGATGGCCGGCCGGTATTTGAGAATCCGGTTCGAAGATCAAAAGGATGCAAGGCTTAGCGAAGTTGTCGTTACGGGTATTCAGGATGCCCGTTAGCACACCGACCGGCATGCGGGCAATTTGGACCAGGTGCTTCAGCTTCCTGTACGCACTGGAGTAGCTGCACTTTGCGGGACTGCTGAGCGTTATTTTTAACCTAACATGAAATATTGGCCAGGCCTGCCTATGTCTCCGATTTCTAACCTGAGTTTAACTGTTGCACGATACAAATGGTTCGCTATCGATTGGTAGGAAATGCCGGTCCGGGCTTCAATCTCGTTGTGGCTGTAGCCCTTGTGGAATCTCATATACAATACCTGCCGCTGCCGTTCAGGTAAGTTTAACAGCGCAGTCCGGAAATTTTTACAGTGCAGCAAATCGGTTTCTTTTTCTATCAGGATGATTTCCGGCGAGGGGTCGCTCAGTGTGGTTAAATTCTCACAGAATGAAATTGATGACACAGACTTTTTCCTCAAATGATTAATAACGATTGATCTTGCGGATACTAAAAAATATTGTGTTATACATGCTATCCGGCCGATCTTATAGCGTTTGATCCACAGCCTGACAAATAGATCCTGAACAAGGTCGCAGGCCGAATCTTCGTCCTTTACAGATTTGAGTACGGATTTATAGACGAGCGGGTAAAGTTCTTTGTACAGGATTGCAAAAGCTTTGGTGTCGCCGCGCAGCGTATGGTTCCATAATTCGGATAATTCAGATTTTGTTTTCAATAATATAGCTGGTTTGTGGATATTTCTTGTTGTCAGGGCAGGCAGGCCCAACTTTTACAAGGGCTAAAATCAGGGCAATTTATCTGAATCATGCGGTCCTTATAGACCTATTGTCGTACAGTCACAGACCAAAAAAGGGGGTAAGAGGGATCAATTGCTGGATTTTAACAGCCCAGACCTGTAAAGGCCGGATTCGGAGTTGTGTCTTCCCTCAACAGGTACGACGTGTATAAATATGGGGAGCGGACGCATCACAAGGAATCCGTCCGGAAAAAACCTGCGCCAAAGCTGGATTTGATGTCCGCGAGATCCGGAAGTCCTGATGCATTTTCATTGTTCAGGATAGCAAAGGCCGCTACTGTTCGAATACCAGTTTAATGGATAATGCGGTCACCTTTTTTGAAAACCGGCCGGTTACGCCGTTTAAAGTCCGAAGGGGTACTCCCGAATAACAGGGCAAACTGCGTCCTGAAATACCGCATACTGTTAAAGCCGCATATTGTAGCGACCTCATTGACGTTCGATTCCGTGTTGATCAGCAGTTCTGCGGCTTTTCTTAAACGAATATATCTTATAAAGTGACTGATGCTGTAGCCAGACATTGATTTAACCTTCCTGAAAAGATTGGAATGGCTCATGCCCATCTTTCCGCAAAGGCTTTTAGTACCGAAATCAGGATCGATCATGCTGTTTTCAACGATCTTGATACATTTCGCCAAAAAATCGCGATATTCTGAGGAAACAATGATGTCATTTTTCTGAAGCGTTATTTCATTATAGAAATAGCTCCTGAGATTATTTCTGATCGTAAGTAAATTAGCCACCCGGGCCATGAACACCTGGTTGTCAAAAGGTTTACTCAGGTAGTCATCCGCACCTCCGTGCAACCCTTTCAGCCTGCTTTCATCGGACGAAGAACCGGTCAGCAGAATGACAGGTATGTGGCTCAAAACAGGGTCGCGTTTTAGCCATGAACACCATTCGATGCCGTTCATGCCAGGCATCATGACATCGCAAATCACCAGGTCGGGTTGTTTATCCTTCACAATGAGCATAGCCGTTTCACCATCGGACGACTCGATAACCGCATAATGATGAGCCAGCATGCTTTTCAGATAGTTTCGAATTTCAATATCGTCATCAACCAGCAAGATCAGTTTCTTATCAACGAAAATATTCTCCGCTTTGAAATGTCCGGTATCCTCTGTCAACGTTTCTTCAGGCAGGCCATCTTCCTTCAGTTCCTGTAGCAACACAGACTCAAATGAATCGTCTGCGCTAATAATTTCGTTTGGAAAATGCAAATGGCCTTTCAGCAGGTTTAAAGTAAATACGGTTCCCTTTTCCTGCTCCGTATGGCAGTTAATGGTGCCATGATGGGCCAGCGCGAATTGTTTAACAAGGTACAAGCCTATCCCGAAACCTGCTTTAACCGGCTTACCTGCAGACTTTGACTGATAGAATTTTTCGAATAATTTTTCTTTGGCATTTTCCTCAATACCACATCCGGTGTCACTTACAATAATTTCAAAGCTGCTTGGAAGATCTTTAATGTTAATGTTGACCGCGCCACCCGGAGGGGTGAACTTAATGGCATTAGATATAAGGTTGAAAAGTATGATTTCCAGCTTCTCCCGGTCAGCAAAGATGGTTTGACCCTTGTTTTCTGCCATGAAATTATATTGAATTCCGGCCGATTTAGCTTGCTGGGTAAAACACAGGTAAACTTCCAGGCATAAGCTATACAGGTCAAGACGAGATACTCTCATGCTCGAGATGCCTGATTCAGCCTTTCTGAATAAAAGAAGCTGGTCTACGAGGCTCAGCAGGCGCCGCGCATTCCGATAAATGATATTCAGGTCATTACTTTCGCCTACCGGGCGCATCAGGAGATCTTTAATAGGATTAATGATCAGGGTAAGCGGTGTACGGAATTCATGAGAAATACCGGTAAAAAACTGCAATCTCTTTTCATGTATTTCCCTTTCTTTTTCCGCCTCGGTTTTAGCCAGTTTGACCTCGTAAATCAACCGTTCCTGTTTGAATTTATATTTAAGATATATAGATATCAAAGTTATCGTAAACGCAATATATACGAGGTAAGCCCACCAGGTGCGATACCACGGTGGTAAAATAGTAATATGGACGATTACCTGCTTATTTATCCATGTGCCATTGGAATTGGTACAGTTTACCCGGAATGTGTAAGATCCGGGGGAGAAGTTGGTATATATGGCAGTACGGGAAGCACCCGGGTAATTCCAGCCCTTGTCCATGCCGTCCATCCTGAACCGGTAACGGATCCTGTTCGCAGAAGGGTATTCAATCGCTGTATAATCGAAGGCGAATATAGCCTGTGCTAAAGGCACTCTTAATTCCAGGATTTGCTGGTCAGCGCCCTTTTTAACAAATTCAGGAACCAGGTCAGCAGCTTTATTATTTATGCGAATCCCGGTCAGTACAATTTCAGGGGCCTTTTTTTCATTATTTAAACTTTCCGGAAAGAAAATATTCAATCCTTTGATCCCCCCAAATGCAAGCTCCCCGGAGCTAAGCCTTAGTCCGGCATTAAAATTGAACTCATTACTTTGCAGGCCGTCAGCCTGAGAATAAGTTTTAAAGATCCCCGTGCTTATCTGCATTCTGGATAAGCCATTGTAGGTGCTGATCCATAAATTTCCCTGAAAGTCTTCCTGAATGGCAAAAACCTGGTCGTTGGCTAATCCTTGTGCCGTGTGAAATACCTTTTTTATTTTCTTTTTAGCCCGGTCATACAAAATCAATCCATTGTCGGTACCCAACCAGAAGTTTTTATAGCGGTCTTCTAAAATTGATCTGACCCAGCTTTTTACGGAATAGTTAATGACCTTGTGCCGTTGTTTGTCTATAGCTACTAACCCTGATCCGCCGCCGCCCCATAAACGGCCTTCGGCGTCTTCCGATAAAACCGAGATATTACTGATTGATTCCCATAATTCAAAAATATCCTTTTCGCGGTTGTAACGATACAACCCGCTTTCAACTGAGCTTGCCCAAAGGTTATGATCGCTGTCTTCATAAAGCGTCCAGAACTTCGTCACCGGCACTTTGCCAGGTCCTTTTGAAATGTTATAGCGTTTGAAATCATGCGAAAATTCCTGAAAGCGGTCAATGCCGCCGTCGTAAGAACTTACCCAGATTGAACCTTTGAAATCTCTTTCGATTGATGTGATGAAGTGGCCTGAAAGGGAATTAGAATAACTGGTCTGATGTTTGAAATTCTCAAACTTTCCTGACGATCGGTCGAGAATACTTAAGCCGCCGCCATCTGTCCCGATCCAGAGCTTATTGCCCGGCACTTCTTTTAATGACAGGACAAAGTTATTGATGAGGCTGTTGGGATTGCCCGGCTCTCGTTCAAACGTTGTAAACCTGGCTTTGTACGGGTCGAGCACGTTGACTCCTCCCCGCAAAGTACCGATCCAGATGCGTGATTCCTGATCCCGGTACAATGAAAAAACGGCTTCGCTTGATAAGGAGAACTTTCCGAAACCGGTCGCGATCGATCTTATCGCGCCGGTGGCCTTCGTGTAAACAAAGATCCCTTCTCCGTCCGTAGCTATCCAAACTTCGCCCGGAAAGTTCATCAGATCTTTAACGGGCAGTTGTGCAAATTTATTTTTCAGTGTACCGGTGCGCAAAACATTTTTCAATGATTCAACGCTGATCTGCGCCAGGCCATCAGGGCCTGCTGTCCATAAGGTGTTTCCGTCAGCCACCATTGATGTGGCATCTGCCAAACCGGAATTCTTTACGAGAAGCAAATTAGAATTGTTAACCTGACATAGACCAATACCCTGAACAAGCACCCAGTTTGTTTGAGGACTGCATAAAATATCGTTGACGTTTAAGTCGGTTAATTCCGTGCCCCGATATATTAGTCGGGCTACTTCACCGTTGTCATAAGTTCCTTTCCGGAAACGGATAAGCCCGTAACCGGTGACAGACGCAAAAACATCACCGTTCGCGGCGATCTGGATGTCTTTAACAAAACCACCGACGGGTTGCAAAGATTTTTTGACGCGGTCACGGAAATAAACCCTTGTGAAGTTGCCGGTTTGCGGATCGTATATATTTATACCTGAACGTGTTCCTATCCACAATTTTCCGGAACGGTCTTCCGCGATCGAATTGACCCAGTTATCCAAAAGACTATTCGCGTTGCCGGCATTTCTGGTAAATATTTTAAATGCGCTTCCGTCGAACCTGTTCAATCCGTCATGGGTACCTATCCAGATGAATCCGAGCCGATCCTGACAAATGCTTCGTACGGCGCTGTTTGATAATCCGTTCTCAATTCCGATATGATCTATGGGCAGATGTGACTGCCCCATGGCATGTTGCAAAACAAAAAAGGACAAAAAGCATACAAAGAGCCGGCATAACGTGGGAAATGCCCTGTGTAGACGATTGATTTCGGAAAGCTTATTTATCGGGATGATTTGCATCTGTGCTGCCGGTTCTTCAGTGAAGCTAATATATGCTTATATAAGAAGAAAATTCAATATTAAATCGGGGATATGTGCCAGGTTGAACCACAAATGTCAATCATAGTTGACGTAAGGGTCGCGTTGAGATACGACTATTTATTGCTGTTTCGCTTCATTTCGTCACGGCAGATTATGCTGAAGGATTTTTGGTCCGGCTCTATCTTCGCCTAGATGATTGCAGCGCTTCTCCGACAATAAGGTTTCAGGCTTTTTATACTTTCTCTCTATTTTTTTCATAGCCGATGTTATCCTACAGGAAGATACAAGGCAGTCCTTATCCAAAGAACTTCTTAAGCCGGATCACGGTGGAAATTGGTTTAATTACGCCCTCTTTTTGACCGATGCGTGTATTTAATGGTCTGCTTATTCCCTTCATATTAGCCCTACAGAATAAACCAATTTGTAATAAGCCGCAGCACAGCCTGTAAAATTATTATGCAATGTAAAAGCCTTTGAAGCAGTCAGCCGGGCCCGGAAAAATGAACTGACCTTGATCGATCAGGATATCAATAACCTGAATCATGGATATGGTTAACGTGTGTTTTTTCCGGTGAAGTTGACGTTTCCGTTGGCCCACACATGGACAACGTGCACTGACAGGTTTTTGACGGTACGGTTTACCGTCAACATGAAATCGGTGTAGACCTGTGAATAAATCGAATATACACTAAATAGAAAAATTATGAAAAGAAGCACACGAATCAGGGGGAAACCGGATACCAAAATTCCTCATCCAAGTTTTGATACTATATGCATACCAAATTATAATAACCAAGTACTATGAAGAAAAATTACCAAAAACATGGCGGATGCCGTCTCTTTTCCATGCAAAAGAGAAAAATTTTCCTGCCGGCCTTATTAGTCGCTATTTTCAACATTGTTGCGCACGGCGAAGTGTTCGCGGCCAAGGAATCGATAATTCATGATGATGTGATGTCAGAGCTCTTAAGTCGCATTACAGAACAGCCGAAAATGACCGTCACGGGCACGGTGAAAGACGCAAAAGGCGACGTCCTGGCTGGTGTGACCATACAGGTTAAAGGGCAAACTGCCGCAACCTCAACTGATGCAAACGGTAAGTTCACCATCAGTGTTGCTGATGACGCGATCCTCGTTTTCAGTTTTTTAGGTTATACCTCACAGGAGATTCCGGTTGCGGGTAAAACAGTTATCAATGTAACGATGCAGCCGTCCAACTCGGCCCTGCAGGAAGTAGTTGTAGTTGGCTATGGCACACAATCAAAGGCTAAAGTTACCGGCTCTATTAACACCGTACCGACAAAGCTGTTGACCGACCGCCCCGTGATTTCATTAAATAATGCCCTGCAGGGTACAACACCGGGCCTGACTGTCATATCTCGTCCGGGCGATGTCGGCAGCGATATCGGCGGCATTACTGTACGTGGCCGTGGCAACCTGGGCGCACCGGAACCTTTATATGTTGTTGACGGGGTAATTTTGGACGGTGCGTTTTTTTCGCGCATTAATCCCCGCGATGTAGAGAGTATATCCGTGTTAAAAGATGCGGCATCCGCATCGATCTACGGTTCGCGCGCGGCTAACGGCGTCATCCTGGTAACCACAAAAAAAGGCACCGGGGGCAAAGCCGTTATCGCGTACAACGGCACTTACGGTTGGCAAAAGGCAGCTTATTTACCTAAGGTACTCGGTTCGTATGATTATGCCGTATTAAAGAACGAAGCGCTAACCAATGCCGGCAGAACGCCGCAATACACACCCGAGGTCATCCAGAAGATCACCGGGCAGACCGATCCGGATTTGTATCCAAATAATAACTGGTACGACCTGACCCTCCGGAGCAATGCGCCGTTGCAGGAACACGAAATAAATGTTACCGGTGGGGGCAAAACCCGTTATTATGCAAGCGGTTCCTATTTAAATCAGGCATCCCTTTTCCCCGGTAAACAATTGCAGCGCTATTCGCTTCGTTCGAACAGCCAAACCCAGGTTAATGATAAACTGACCATTGGAACCAATATTTCATTCATCAGGGACGCCATAAACAACTCAAAAGGTTCACTGGATCTGTCTACCCTTGCCAGGATGACCCCATTATTTGTCAATAAACAAAGCGATGGTAACTGGGGATCGGTCAATGGGGGCAGCATCGATGTTACTCTCGCTAATAACAACCCGCTTTTTATACTCGAAAACGGTGGAAGATCTAATAGTTATGCGAACAGACTGACCACAGCCCTTGATGCCTCGTTCAAGCCGGTAGCCGGCTTATCAGTAGATGGCAATGCTTCCTATTATACGCAATCAGAGGTATTTTCCACATTTACAGCGACAAGGCCTGCGATCATCGATTTTTTTACCAAGCAGCCCATCGCCGGCACAGGTGTGAATACCAATAATCTAAACGAGAACTGGTATACAAATTCAAGGTTGCTAACCCAAGCCACTGTTTCGTACACAAAAACTTTTGGTGAACATGATTTTAAAGTACTAGGTGGTTCATCTTATGAATATTACAATGAGCGCGCCATTGGTGTTTCCAGGAATAAATTTCCCAGTCAAAATTTAGATGCGATCAATGCAGGTTCAACAGATCCGGCCAATACTTCGGCTAACGGTTCGATCAATACCCGGACATTCATTTCTTATTTCAGCCGCTTAAATTACTCCTTTAGGAACCGTTATCTGCTCGAAGGAAACCTGAGGCATGATGAATCGTCGCAATTTGCGCCAGGACACCGCGGCGGTACTTATCCATCCGCATCGGTTGGCTGGAGAATCTCCCAGGAAAGTTTCCTGCAAAAAGCGAAATGGGTGAATGAGTTAAAGCTGCGCGGTTCCTGGGGCTTGCTGGGTAATGTCGGCAATGTTGGCTTTTACGATTATTTCGGCGGTATATCGACAGGCAGGGGTGCATTCCTGAACGGCACGTTCGTGGATGGTGCATGGCCGGGCCGTTTACCGAGCCCATTCCTGACCTGGGAAAAGAAGGAAATGAAAAATATAGGCGTAGATGCCACCTTGTTCAACAGAAGCCTGTCGATACAGGTAGATGCCTATGACGCATTGACTAAGAATATCCTGCTGAGCAATGCAAATTCAGTCCCTCAGGAAGCCGGTGTAACTTCAATTCCCAGTATAAATGCAGGCTCTGTAAGAAATAAGGGGATAGAGTTAACCCTAAATTACAGTAATAAGATTGGTGAGGTCAACTATTCCGTAGGCGGAAACTTCACAAGGATATGGAATAAGATCGAAGATTTGAACGGCTTAAAGGAATTACCGCCTTCCGGCTTTTACATTAACCGGGTAGGCGAAGCGATCGGATCCTATTACATGTATCAGGCCAACGGGCTTTTCAGGAATGCGGCAGAAGTGGCTGCTTCGCCATTCCAGGCCAACGGAACAGGGGCAGGCGACATTAGGTTTGTGGACCAGAACTGGGACGGAGTGATCAACGATAAGGATCGGGTAGTGGTAGGCAATGACGTGCCTTATAAGTACTATGGTGTAAACCTGTCTTTGAGTTACAAGGGTTTTGACCTCGCTGTTATCGGCCAGGGCGTTTTAGGGTTAAAAACCTATCTGGAAGGAGAGGCGTCTAATGCTTTCTTCAACGGCTCCGGTATAAGAGCCTATCACCAGGGAAGATGGACACCGGCTAATCCGGATGCGAACGCCGTTTACCCGCGCCTGTTGCTGTCAGAAAACAATACCCAAAATACGGTGACCAATAGTTTCTGGTTATATGATGCCTCCTATTTTCGTGTTAAGGCATTGACCGTGGGCTATAATTTCCCGGAGAAGATCTCAAAAAGGATCGGTGCCAGCAACATCAAGGTTTACTTCACATCAAATAACCTGTTCACCATTCGCGGTGATAAGCGCATGAAGGATTTTGATCCGGAGGCACCATCTGGCAGGCCATCTTATCCCCAGTTGAAGACGAGCTCATTGGGACTAAATGTTACTTTCTGATCAATTTAAAATATACTGAAATGAAAAAATTTAAACTAAGATATATTGGCTATGGTGTCCTGTTCACCGCTTTTTTTGCAGCGGGGTGCAAGAAGAACCTGGAACAGTTTCCGAACGATATTATAGCTGCCGAAACCTTCTTTAAAACTCCGAACGATGCCTTACTGGCTTTAAACGGCTGTTACGGATACCTTGATGGCAGTCAGAATGATATTTATTTTGACGCGATGACAGACGATGCTTACGCGCAGTATCCCTGGGAAAGTAATGCGACTGCTGTGGGCGCGGGAAATGTCACTGTAAACCTCGACATGGGCTATGGTGGCCGTTACAATGGCATACGCCGTTTTAACTTTTTCCTCTCCAGGGTCGGTAATGTTCCCATGGACGAAAGCTTAAGGAAGCGCTATATTGCCGAGGTCAGGGCACTAAGGGCTTTTTCTTACTTCAATCTGGCTGCTATTTTTGGCCCTGTACCTTTGATCACAAGCGACGTTGTAAACCCGGAAGATGCCAAAATAGCGCCATCGCCCCAGGCTGCAGTGCTTGATTTTGTGTTAGCGGAGCTAAAAGCAGCGGCACCCGACCTGCCAGCAGCTTATGCGAATGGCGGAGGTGACGAATATGGCCGGATTACCAAAGGGGCCGCACTTGCCCTGCGTGCGCGCGCCGCATTATTTTATAAAAAATACGACGAGGCGGCAGCAGACGCAAAGGCGGTGATGGACTTGGGGGTTTATAAACTATTTACCAAAGACCCTTCTTCCAGCGACCTGAGCGAGGATTACAGCCAGCTGGTCGACTTTCAGGACAATGCGGATAAGGCAAAGTTCTACAAGGGCCTCGTTAGCTATAGCCAGCAGTTTTGGTCGGTTAATGAAAGGAACAGCGAAGTAATTCTTAGCAGCCAATATGCTGAAAATATCAACCCGACGAGGGTAACAACTTTCCTGTTTCCAGGCTCATTCAACGGGTGGAGCTCAGTTACGCCAACCCAAGACCTGGTTAACAGCTATGGTAACCGTAATGGTGATCCGGTGACAACGCTGCCTACAGCCGCCCAGCGTGCTGCCAACTACAATGGCGGAAATTATGGTGCGCCGTACCTGGCGGAGTTTAAAAACCGGGATACCAGGCTTTATGCCTCTATCTTATTCCCGGGTAACAAAATGTTTATTAATGGTTCAGTAGCAACATTCGTATGGGGCAAGGGCGGGAATAATAATTCAAAAACCGGTTATAATTTCAGAAAGGTCGCCGACCCGAATTACATACAGGAACAGAATGGCAACAATGACTACCAGCTTATTCGCTATGCGGAAGTGTTGTTAACCTACGCCGAAGCACAAAACGAAATAACCGGGCCGAATGCAGCGATCTATGCAGCGCTCGATCAAGTCAGAAACCGTGCGGGTATGCCAAACGTCGATCAGGCGAAGTATAACAGCAAAGATAACCTGCGCACGCTTATTCTGAATGAACGCCATATCGAACTGGCCGTTGAGGGCAGAAGGTTTTTGGATATTCGCCGGCTAAGAATAGGAGCGGCCGTAATCAAGGATGTTCGCGATATCACTAATGACCTGAGTCAGGTCAGAAAATGGGAAGATAAATTCTATTTATTCCCGTATCCGTTGACCGCTACGGACAGAAACCCGAACCTGCAGAGTGCGCAGCAGGCAAAAGGTTACTAAATCGTAAAGAGACTGTTCCAGCTGGACACGTTCACGATTAGCTCAAACTATCAGAGCGCATGATAAATGGGCAGTCTCTTTATTTCTTTGGTCTTCAAATTTTTGAAGCATTTGCTCTATATGTTCTACTTTTTCGAATAACTGACGTATAATTTCGGGAAGTTTATCAAATCCAAATGGCTCCATGAGTTAGTAGACTAAATATGCAAAGTGGAAAGATATTTTCAAAAATTCACATTGAAATTTTTGAATACTTTCAGGTTAATGAATTATTCAATTTAATTAATTTTCGAAAATTGATACTTTTTGATTAAATTTATTCTTGAATTAACAGCTATAAAATAATAGTGTGACAATCGTGGTGAC
Source organism: Mucilaginibacter sp. UR6-1 (assembly GCF_020880975.1). GTDB lineage: Bacteria > Bacteroidota > Bacteroidia > Sphingobacteriales > Sphingobacteriaceae > Mucilaginibacter. The sequence goes on from NZ_JAJIWP010000001.1 coordinate 561,961, forward strand.
ACGAAATTGAAAAGTGTTTAAATAATAGATAATCAAACAAATAGGAGAGTGGGTTCAAATCCCTCCCTCACCGCTGATAACCATGTTAAAACATTTTAAAAGCCTTTAAATCGTTGATTTAAAGGCTTTTTTCATTTCAGAAAGTACTCATTTTATGTGCGGTTTCGCATAGTTTAGTGTGACATTCAGTGTGACATTTTTTCTTAGGAAAGAACGAGGTCATCGACTTCCCGGTTTACCGTCACATCGGCCTGCTAAGCGAGCTGAACCTGCTTTGTCTTCAGAGTAAGAAACGCGAGCCCGAAGAAGCCGAGATCAATGATCTGATCAATGGCACAGATAAGATCATCAAGGCCGTTTTTTAAACACCGGGTGCCCTTACTGTTAAACGGTTCAACGTATGGTTTGCCTTTTGATCCTGCTTAAGGTTTCTTTAGTGATTCCCAAATAAGACGCAATGTAGTGCTGGGGAAAACGCTGAACAAAGTGCGGGTACTTGTTAGCGAATTCCAGATAGCGCTCTTCAGCGGTGCCGCAGATCATGGAGTTCAGCCTCTTGTGCAAAGCGATCGCATGCCTGTCATCCATGACACGTAACATCTGCGCCAAAGCGGGGACCTGTTCCGCAAGGTCGTAAATGGCTTTAGGCGTGATAATGAGCATTTCCGTGTCTTCCCAGGCATCGATATTGTAAACGGAGGGCTCCGGCGATGTCAGACTCTCACGGTCGTCCGCCCAATATTCTTCCACATAAAGCTGAGTGACCTTCTCATTGCCTTTATCGTCTATACAATACTGGCGCATTGCGCCCTGTGTGATAAATGCCGTATACTTTGACACTTCTCCCGCCTTCAGCAGGAACTGTCTTTTACGTAGCGTCTTCGGCTGGAAAGCAACTTTGATCGCCGCTATTTCCGAGTAATTTAGTTGTAAACCTGAATATCTTTCAATGTAATTGATCAGTCTCTGATACATTTATTATAACCCCAATCTCATCGTAATTTACGAATAAATATCCTTCTGTTAAAATATTGTTTCCTTCTACAGTGATCATGACAGATTATACCTCTGAAGATCAGGATACCGACAATTGTCACTATTATTTTTTATCATACCTCATCGTTTACTGACCGCTTACATAGGCACTTTTACATTATTTACTTTCAAAGAAATTATCAATTATGAAAATCGGATTTATCGGTGCAGGCCATATCGGTAAGGCACTGGCAAAAAAATTTGTAAAAGCAGGTTACCCTGTTATCATCTCCAATTCAAGAGGCCCTGATTCATTGCAGGCCCTGATCAGAGAACTCGGCGAACTGGCCTCAGCAGGCACCAGTGAAGAAGCGGCTAATGCTGACCTGGTCGTTCTCGCCGTGATGTGGGACCAGGCTCCGGAGGCCTTAGGCAAAGTCAAAGATCAACTCGCCGGGAAGATCGTTATCGACGCCACGAACAATATGAATAGTGCCGCGACGGACAAGCCTACGAGTGTTGTGATCTCTGAACAGATACCAGGAGCCAAAGTGGTTAAAGCCTTCAATACCCTGATGGCCGCAACGCTGGATGCGGACCCGCAGACAGGCAGCGGGAATCGCGTGATTTTCTTTTCAGGTGATCACCCTGACGCTAAAGATACGGTCGGAAAGATCATCACAGAATTTGGCTTTGCCGGAATTGATCTCGGCGACCTTCAGCAGGCATCTCCGTTAACTGAATTTGCCAAAGCGCTATCTGTTCAGAACCTTGTCAGCTACCCTAACTAAGCCGGAGCGGGTTTCGGACAAGTGCGTTAAGTTCTGATCAGCAGGGAAATTTCCGGTAAGCCGGTAATGCGTCAGTTAACGATCGGGGGCCGGTGTTGACCAGCCCCCAATCATTGTCAGATCATGTTGACTACCTCAAACATATTCTTAAAGCCTTATTTTTTTCCAAACTGGTAGCCACCAAAATATTTTACAGGCGACCAGGAAGGAATGACATCAGCGATCTTTGGCGAAAGATCACTGTACTTACCGGATCCGTAAACCACTCTGCCGCCTACGACCGTCAGCACCGAAGACAGGTCTTTGATCTGCTCGTCCGGAATAGAGAACAGATCGTCGCTTAACAGCACGAAGTCTGCAAGATTGCCCGGTGTGATGCGCCCTTTCTCATTTTCATGATTCTCGAATCAAGCGGCTCCGATCGTATACAGTCTCAGTGCTTCTTCACGGGTGAAACGGTTATCCTCGGCCAGCAGCACGTTACCCGAAACGGCTTTGCCGGCGTGATAAACGATCAGGTCAGCGCCTGTTGATGCCTGGCCGGTCTGGGCATGTGTTCCTGAACCGATCAGGACCGTTGTAATCAGGGTAATGATTTTTTTCATACGTAAAGTTTTTGAATTACCAATAATGAGCCCTCCTGAAGAAGTTACTGACCGGTTTAAACGTTGATTCCGCTTAGTCACGCCGACAGATATTCAGTGACCCCATGACGTAAAACTGGTAACGGACGCTTTCTTGAGACGATGAGAATTGATAAGAAATGACGGCGACATTTGTCGTTCGGCAATTATTGATTCCGAAGGCCTGCAAACGGCCGGATCCGGCTTTCGCCGGTTGCCGGTCTGAATGAGTTCCTGCATCCGGAAACTTCCGGGTCGGTGGATTTCCTGTCTGACAAAGGATAAGTTCTAACCCCGTTGTCCAAGGCGACCGATACAAAAAATAAGGGCCGAGATCGATCGGCTCTTATGATTGTTATGAATAGGTAGAAGTGATTTTTAATATCCGGATCCAATGGTCTGTATAGTAGGATAGCACTGAAGTAAAGTGTCCGGCCTGTCGGAAATGGCCTGATCTTAATTATCCCCAAAGTGATAACCACCGAAGTATCTGATCGGTGACCACGACGGCAGTACTTCCCGGAGCTGGGGAGAAAGGTCGCTATATTTACCCGAGCCATATACTACTCTTCCGCCAACCACGGTCAGCACCGATTGCAGATCTTTGATCTTATCGTCCGGGATGGTAAAATAGTCCTCACTCAGCAATACAAAATCGGCAAGGTTTCCCGGTGCGATACGGCCTTTCTCAAGTTCCTCATTTTCGAACCAGGCTGCCCCGATGGTGTATAACTGGAGCGCTTCCTGGCGGGTGAGGCGGTTATCTTCAGCCAGTATCACTTTACCTGATACAGATCTTCCGGTCACTGCCCAGCTGATACCCGTCCAAGGGTTAGCGGGAGATACGCGGAAGGCATCTGTGGTCAGTGATAAGGGAATGCCGCTTTTTTTCAGCGCACCGAACCTTGGGGTATACATCGCTTTTTCGATACCATAGGTCTTCGCAAAGCCCTCACCATGCAACGCCATTTTGTTGTCAAGCGCGATACCGCCGCCTAACTTTTTTATCCTGGCGATATTTTCATCGCTGATGGTCTCTGCATGTTCAACAGCCCAGCGCATACCATCCAGCGGTGTTGTCTTGACCACTTCTTCGAACGCATCCAGGAATGGCGTCAGGTTCTCATTATAGGTCATGTGTACGCGGAACGGGATCCTGTTTTTGATCAGTTTACTCACATATTCTTCAGCATACTTTTTCATCTTGTCTGCAGGAATGATGATCGCAGGCTTGTCAAAATTCTCGTGGTCATGCACCTCCGGACTTAATACCTCCCCGGTACCTTCATATTCATGGCCGTGTTCCATATCCGGGTTCAGGTTTTGCCCCGGGCTTATCGGCGAGATCTTCGTCACCCGTTCTATTTCGGTGTCTACCCAGCTTTTGTTGGGATCGTAGGTAAACCCAAGGTCAACGAAAGGAAAACGGATATTCATCCTTTTTTCTTTGATCAGGGTTTCGATCGGTGCGTGGCCCTGAGGGTAGGGGACTACGCTGGAATTCTCAATGACCGTGGTGAGCCCGAAACGGTTCAGGTCCCTGATCAGGTATTCCAGCGAACTCACTTCCTCTGCCGGTGACGCTGTTGGCAGCATGGCATCCAAGGCAACGAACACGAATGTGTTGGCGTCGATTACGCCCGTGAAATTACCTTTCTTGTCTTTGTGAAGAACGGTACCGGGCTCGGCCTTGAATTTTGGTGTGCCGATGCCATAAAACTTCATGGCAGCCTTGTTAAGCCATAGCCTGTTGTAAGCATACTGGATCCAAAGCGGTTTATCAGGCACTGCTTTATTCAGCTCTTCAATGGTAGGCTCGCGGTTTTCCTTGAACTGGTACGGAGACCATGCCCCGGTCACTTTTACCCAATGTCCTTCGGGGGTTCTGGCCGCCTGTTCCGTCAGCATTTCCAGCGCACGTTTGAGTGTCGGCACACCATCCCATTTTACCTTATGGGTAAAATTCCTTTCGTTCAGCGGGTGCATGTGGGAATCTTCGAGTCCCGGTATCAAACGTCGCCCGTCCGCGTCGATCAGCTTGGTGTGGCCATCTTTCAGGCTTAAAATTTTCTCATCAGAACCGACGGCGTATATCCTTCCTGCCTTAACGGCCAGTGCCGACGCTTCCGGCTGGGCGGCTGTCTGGGTCGTGATCTTCGCGTGATAAACGATCAGGTCGGCACCTGCCGGTGCTGGTCCCGTCTGTGCCAGTGATCCGAAACCGGTCAGGACCGCTGTAAGTAGTGTAAGCGTTTTTTTCATATGTAAGTTTTTAGTGATCGGCAATAACCCTTGCTAAAGTCCTGCTGAGCTTTTCGGCTTAAGGCCTTCATTTTGCCAGCAATACTTTGTTGAGTTTTTACACTGTAAATTTGGTACTGACAGATGTCTCAAGACGATGAGAATTGATATAAAATGTAGGCGACATTTGTCATTAAGAATTTCCCCAAAAATGATCGCTTTGTGGTAATAACTTCCTGCTATCATTTGGGTACATGAACCTGTTAAACACAAAAGCCTGATGTTCCCACCGGAAAATCAGGCTTTTACGGTCATCATATGGATCAGGTCGTCGAACTCATTTGCTGTAACCCGAATAAACGTTTTCGACCCTCGTGGTGACGGTCTTGCCCAGAAACGCGGCTTCCATATCCAAAATATCACTTAAAGGAAAATAACGCCTGGATTGTTTATCATAGGAATATGTTGTTACTATTTCAAATTTTTTGGCGGTTAGCGGACCGATCTTCACCGGCTTTTCATTGACCAATTGCAGTGTTAGCAACTGCTTTGTCCGCAGGTCGACCGTCAGTACGGCCCGGCAATCCCTGAGGAATACCGCATCCTTCGGTATTGATGCCGCGTCAATTTTATAGCTGACCACCAACCGCTCTGCTGTTTCGGTGTCTATTTTGTAGGTAGCCTCGTCCGGTTTGTCAACCGGCGGTTTTTCCCGGGTATTACGGAACGTGTTGGTCTCATAAAGCGATGGTGCTTTGCCGTTTACCGAGATTACTTTCCACTGCTCCCTGCCGGTAGCTGATGGATCGAACCTGGCCTCAAGTACTTTAGTTTTGCCGGCAGTGATCGTAGATTCCTTCAGGCTGAAAGCACAGTCAACCGGTGTTCTCAGGTTTGCAGGATCCAGAAAAGACGGATCGACGCCATGTTTTGAAAGCGCTGCGGCGATCAGAGACCGTTGCGCTGAAACCTGCGTTGCGCAGAGTGACAATAAGATAAAGGTAAACAGGCTACAAATATTTTTGAATGTACTGGATATAAGCGTGTTGTTTTTCATTGCTGGTTGTTTTAAGTTGTCCGGGCATAGCAAGGCTATAACGCCTTACGAAAAGGCTGTCGGTGTGCCTGTGCCTGAAATTGTATATTACCTAAGTATTGTATTAATTGACCGTATGATCAGGGGGCGAGGAGAGCATCTTGGTGTTTATAAAATCAAAGAAATCCTTGCGGTAAGCATCGCCGATGGAGATCGGTTGCTCCTCATTCAATATCCTCACCATATTACCTTCTACCGCCGTAAGATGACTGAGCGAAATAATGAATGACTTATGTATACGGACAAACCCCCTCGAAGACAGATGTTCTGAAAGCTCTTTCAGCTTTAGATAGGTGATAATTTTTTTCTGGTCGTCCATATGAATGACCGCATAATTGCTCAGCCCTTCAATATAAGTGATCCGGCGGGAGTCGATCTTCAGGAGTTTGCCTTTTTGCTCTGTTTTGACAAAGACGTAGTGATCCTGCCCGGCAAGGGGTTTGACACTGGTGTGCGTCGTCCATAAACGGTTCACCGCTTTCAGAAAGCGGAGGAACGGTACGGGTTTCAGCAGGTAGTCCACTACAGCATGTTCAAATCCTTCCAAAGCATATTCTTTGTAAGCCGTGGTCATGATGATGTGGCTGTCCTTACTGATGAGTTTCAGTATCTCTATACCGGTAAGGTGCGGCATCTGCACGTCCAGGAAAACCAGCCCCGGTCTCAGATCAGTGATCATCTGCAGTCCCTTTACCGCGTTGGTAGCCGTACCGGCCACGCGCAGAAAATGTACCTGGCTGATGTGCTGGAGCAGCAGGTCTATTGCATGTTGTTCGTCATCTATTATCACACAGTCTATCATACCTAAAATGTTATGTTTAAGTCTACCCTGAAATGTTCGCCGGTATCTTCGATCTGGAATGAACAGCGGCTGCCATACGTCAGCTTCAGTTGCTGCCTGATGTTTTGCAGCCCGACACCATTGGAAAGCTCTTTGATCCCGTTGCCTTTTCTATTTTCAATGCGAAAGCTAAGTTCATTCACCCGGGTATGCGTCAGTATCTGCAGCGGTTGATCCGGATCATGCAGGTCGCCATGTTTAAATGCGTTCTCCACCAGCGTGATCAGTACCAGAGGCAATATGCTGATGGACTGGTCTTCGACCTGCTCCTCATACCGGATATTCAGGGTATGGTTATGGCGACGCTGATTGATCTCGATCACATTTCTGAGGTGCTCCAGTTCATCCATGATATTCACCTTGCCATCCACATTTTCACCGGTCCCTAACGAGTACCGCATGATATTGGCCAGCATCAGTACCGAATCGGCCGTTTCCCTGTCCGTTCTCATCAATTTCCCATAGATAAAGCTCAGTGAGTTGAATAAAAAATGTGGATTGATCTGGTGCTTTAATGCCACCAGTTCTGCTTCGGTCTTTTGCTTTTCCAGCATCATCCGCTCTTTGCTTTTGTTCACCCATTCCACCAGTAAGGCTACCGAAAGACTGCTGACCATGGTAAACACATAAGAGATCACCAGTATCCAACCCAGCGAGCGCTCAGATAACTTCGTTACGGCCGCAGTGCGATGACCGCTTTCGTAAAGGTAGGTACAGTAATTGACCGCGAATTTCAACAGGAACAGGATCACCGTGATCCCCAATGCATTCAGACGGCTGCGTTGCCCGTGCATGGCAGGCAGTATCACGACGAAGATCAGTACATAATGGGTGATGATCGATTCTGCGACAAAGCTTAATATCCCCATCGCAAGCCCATCCTGTCCGGCAAAGTTCTGAAGTGTCTTTTCGGGTGTGACCAGGTAAGAAAGCATAAAGAACGAGCCGTAAATAAACAGCGAGAACACGGTCAGTAACAGCAGGCGCCTGCTGTTGGTCTTTATAAAATTTACGGGCATTGCATACATATCGATCGGTTCTGGCTGTTCCTTTTTCTGGGCTGTACCTTATTCGTATTTAATAAATGTAGCGGTTATTTTTTTCGATTTAACGTCCATCGTAGTTGAGCTGGACGTACCGGTAACGTTTTTTTTCTTGTTTTGTGTCACAACCCCTGTTCCAGTCTGCTGCGTGCTGATCACTTCTTCTGTCAGGCTCATGATCACACCATCCGCGCCCTTAGCTTTCCCTAATTCTATTACTTTTTGCTGAGCTGACTCCAGTGAGCTGAAGCCTTTTCCTACCTTGGTAGTACCCATTGTAGTAAACGGCTTTTTCACATCCGCCTTGTCCAGGTAAACATCAACATTCTGCGTCGGGGAATAGGTTTTGCCAAAGTACGAAGGAGTAGAACATGCCGCTAACAAACCCATAACCAGGAATGTAACGAGGAAAATTGTTGTTGTCTTTTTCATTTTCGATTTTTTTTATGATTAATAGATAGATGTTCATTGGGTTAAGGTGTGTGCCGAAGATCATAATAGTTTAATTATTCCCTTCGGCCACTTATCATCGAAACCGGGATCAAAAGTATACCTGGCCTTATCATTACGAAATTCTATTATGTGAACGGGCTTTTTGTATATGCCAATCCGATAAAATCGGATCCCGGCAAGCTAACCTTTTCAAAAGTTTGACGTTTGATATCAAAAGTTCAATATTATGAAAAGAACCATGTTAATGGCATTATTTACCGCGATAGCCGGTTGCTCGCAAAGTGACAGCAATGATGCCGTGCAGGCTGATACGATCAGTTTTCAGGTTCAACAAAATAATAAAGCTGATACCAATTCGACCAAAGGGATTATTAAAACAGGTGAAAAGCTGATCTATCAAGGCGCAACATTCAGTTCATTTACAGAAGAAACACAGCGCGGCGATGGCGTTATTTCCATCAGGCTGGATATTAATGACAGGCTGGATATCTGGGACATGGATGGCGCTAAGTTTGGGGAGATCGTTTTGAACGAAGATCAGACCTTCTTCACGCTGAACATGCCTAAAAAAGTGATCGCCAGGAATGTTGTGCCCGAGTTTGATTTTGCCGCTTTTGATTTTGATGCGGAAGATCCTGCCAGCGACCCAAGGTATTTACTGATATATGTAAATCACGAAAAGCGGAAAGTTGAAAAGCAGGGTTTAAAATATGATTTTCGTACCCATCAGCAATACCGCGATGACGATGACGGAACGGACAGGGATTGATCTTGTCATGTTTATTGATTGCAACGAAAAGGCCACCGGATAAGCAGGCGGCCTTTGTTTGTGAACTTATCGCGCTACCGGAAAATTCCCACCGTCTATCGCGTAATTTGCCCCGGTAATGTATGATGCGCGTGGTGAAACCAGGAATTGCACTAACGCTGCTGTTTCTTCCGGTTCTGCCATTCGCCCCAGCGGTACACCGCCAACCCGTTGAAAAAGCTGCTGCGTAATATCTTCTATCGTGCTGCCGGCATTTTTTGCAAGTTCATCCAAAAAACCGGCCATGGCTTCTGTTTTGGTCAGCCCGGGAGATACCGTGATTACCCTGATGCCCTGAGGAGCGACCTGGTCTGACAATGATTTGCTGTAAGTGTTCAGCGCTGATTTGGCTGCACTGTAAGCCATAGTAGACTCCCAGATAGGGAAAGGGCCACTGGTAGAAGATACGTGGATGATCACGCCACTTTTGCGTTCCAGCATTTTGGGCAGCAATGCCCGGTCCAGCCGTACCGAGGCAAGCAAATTGATCTGCAGGGCCTGGTCCCAATGCTCATCTGTCAGGGTACCGAAACCGCCACCGGGAAAGGTGTTAGCGCCCATGTTATTGATCAGGATATCCGCCGCACCGTACAGGTGGCCAATCTCGTATGCCACCCTGGTCACTTCTTCTGTAAGGGACAGATCCGCGCGTATAAAGTGGTAGCTGTTAACCTTCTCATCCGGTTGGTTCCGTGCCACAACTATTACCCTTGCACCGGCCTCAGCTAATTTCTCGGCAATTGCTTTGCCAATGCCTTTGGTGCCACCGGTCACCACGGCTATCTTTCCTTCAAGTTCTCTGCTGCTATCGTTCATGATATGATTTTTATTTACTTTTGTTTCGCAAAGTTACTAAAGCACTTAATGTCTTTTCTTGTATAGCCGGATAATTGGTAGTTACAAGGTGGTAACTAAAGTAAAATATTGGTAACACGGAGGTAACTAATGAGAAAAATGCTGCAAAACCCTGAGAACTGCGCAGTAGTTCGCACGGTTGGCTTTATCGGGAATAAATGGAAACCAATCATCCTCGTGAGGTTGCTTAACGGGGGGCAGGTACGCTTTGGTAAACTTTGCGTGCAAATGCCTGATATCTCCCGCAAAATACTGAGCCAGCAATTGAAAGAGCTGGAGGAGGATGGCCTTATCATTCGCCATAGCTATATGGAAAAGCCGCCACGTGTGGAGTACGAACTAAGCGAACGCGGAAAGACCCTTATCCCGGTATTAAAAGCGATGTATGACTGGGGCGTACAGATAGACGACCCTGGAGCTACAGGAACATGGGACCCCTTAGTTAAATGATATCATTAAGTGTTTCAAAGAACATCACGATGACCGTATCATCCCTGTACGTCAGGTATGGGAGTTTAATTACCTTTCCCTGACCGGCAAACCATTGAAGTTCCGCTTCAGGTACATCCTTCAGAGCTTCAATGGCCCTGAGCCATTCCGTTGTTACGCTTGTTTCAAATATTTTATTTCCGGGTAAGTCTGTGCTGAGTAGTATCTGTACATTATAATAACTGAACAATTACTTTACCTGTCCTCTTTGTTTCTCATAGTCGATCTTGCCGTATTCACCATTGTAGAAATCCCGGTAAGCAATGGCTGTGTCTACTTTGGAATTCATTACAAATGGTCCCTCTGCAAAGATCGGTTCCTGGTAAGGCCCTCCGCCGAACAGCAGCATATCGGTGGCTTTTTTTTCATTGTTCTTCAGCTCTACGGTTCCTTCTTTCCTGTCAAATTCTATAAAGTCGCCCGCATTGAACCTTTCCCCATTAATAATGCCCGGCATCTCCGGCAGGTATGCAGCCGCTTCCAGTTCAGCGGCAAGGGCGATCTCAAAAACCGCACCCGCCTCCAGATGGATATGGTAAAGGAACTGCTCCGAATAATCAGGTATCACTGAACGCAGGTCCTCGAACTTTCCCGCGATCACTTTGATCCAGCCTTTTCCTTCCGGTAGGTCTTTGCGTGGCACATCACTTCCCTGGATCGCCAGGTAAGCCGGTTTTTCAGCTTTGATGTCTGATGGCAGGTTGATCCAGAACTGCAATGCATGGACGACCTTGGAATCTGTTTGAGAATCATAATTCAATGTTTCGTCATGAATAATGCCTTTGCCGGAATTCATCCATTGCACGCCGCCTGAATGTACCATGGCATAATTCCCGGCACTGTCAAAGTGCTCGTCCTCTCCATTCAGGATATAGGTCAGCGTGGCGATGCCCCGGTGCGGGTGGGCACCGGTACCTTCTTTATTAATCCTGGTCTGTATGGTCGGCACGATGTGATCAAGGAACACGAACGGGCCCACTGCGTCGGCATACCGGTTGGGTAACATCCTGTATATTTCCAGTTCGCCGATATCTGCTCTTTGTCCCTGGGTTGAAAAGCTGCTTTTTTTCTGCATAATTTAGTATTGGTCGTAAATGGTTGAGTTTAGATGCACGGCTACGGGTTGACTTTTTCCACATCCTGATTGACCAGCGGGATCACCTTGCTGCCGATGATGCCTATGGATCGTAATAATTGCTGGTGCGTAAGGCCTGCAATATCCATCTGGAAGGTGAACAGGTCAACACCGCCCAGCGCTTCGCTATGCCTTTTCAGCTTTTCGGCTACCGTTTCCGGTCCGCCAACCACCAGGACACCTTTTGGCGATACGCCCGCATCAAATTGTGCTTTGGTGACCGGCGGCCAGCCCCGTTCCCGGCCTACCTTGGTCCAGTTCTCGATGTAACCCGGATAATAATCCGCGATAGCTGATTCATCAGTATCGCCTACGTAGCCTGGCGAATGCAGTCCCACCTTCAGATCCTCCGGTTTAAAACCTGCTTCAGCACCGGACTTCCGGTACAGATCAACCAGTGGCCTGAAACGCTCTGTTTCGCCACCTATAATAGCCACCATCAGCGGAAGCCCCAGCATTCCGGCACGTACAAATGATTGTGGCGTACCACCTACACCAACCCAGACCGGTAACTTTTCCTGCACCGGGCGGGGATATACCGGCTGGTTATGTAAAGCAGGCCTGAACTTGCCCGACCAGGTAACAAATTCCTCGTCCCTGAGCTGGATCAGCAGCTTCAGTTTCTCCTTGAACAAAGCGTCATAATCATTCAGGTCGTAACCAAACAGCGGGAATGCTTCTGTGGCGGAGCCTCGTCCGGCAATGATCTCTGCCCGGCCTTTTGAAATGATGTCCAGCGTTGCGAACTGCTGGAATACCCGTACCGGGTCTGACGTACTTAACACCGTTACCGCGCTCATCAGCCGTATCCTTTTGGTGCGGGCTGCCGCTGCCGCCAGGATCACGGCAGGTACCGAGTCCAGGTATTCCTTTTTGTGGTGCTCGCCAATGCCGAAAACATCCAGCCCGGCTTCATCCGCTGCGACGATCCTGTCCAGCAATTGCTCCATGGCATCAACATTACTCAACTCCTTGTTTCCGTACATCGCCGATGCAAAACTGTCTATGCCTATTTCCATGATGGGTGTCCTTATTTTTAGATTTTAATATGATCGTATAGTTTTTTTTTTCCGATGCCTGGGCCGCCGTTCAGGACAAAGTGTTCGGCGGCGGGCCGCCGGCCGGTCTGGAGTGGCTCTCAGGCAGGGGAATGAAAGCTTCGTTATCCGTAGGCGGTAGCAGGATCCTTCCCTGCATCCAGTCCTCTTTTGCCTGTTCGATCCTTTCCCTGCGGCTTGATACGAAGTTCCACCAGATGTAACGGTCGCCCAGGTGTTCACCTCCCAGCATCATTAAGGTGGCGGGTGCTTCGGCAACGATCACGGGATCAACACCGGTACTGAAGACCAGCAGTTGCCCGGCCTGGTAGCGCGTACCGTTTACTGTTACACTGCCGTGAACGATGTAAACGCCTCTTTCGCTATGGCCTGCCGGTATACCGAAACGGGCGCCTGCCTCAAGTACCACATGCAGGTAAAACAGGGGCGACGTGGTTTTTACCCCGCTTTTAAGCCCGAAAGCTTCTCCGGCGATCAGGCGCAGCCAAACGCCTGTATCCGTAAATACCGGTAACTGATCGGGTTTGTAGTTGTGAAAAGTAGGTTCCGCTTCTTCATCTTTTTCGGGTAGTGCCACCCAGGTCTGTATCATTTCGAGACTTCCGCCTGCTCTTATTGCCGGATCTTCGAAACGTTCACTATGCGCGATACCTTTACCGGCCGTCATCCAGTTGACCTCGCCCGGTTTGATGGCCTGTTCAACGCCAAGCGAATCCCGGTGCATGATCTCCCCGCTGAACAGGTAACTGACGGTGGAAAGACCGATGTGGGGGTGCGGCAACACATCAAGGTCACTGTGTAGTGTTGCCGGGATGCTGACCGGCCCGCCATGATCCATAAAAATAAATGGCCCGATCATGCGCCTGAGCTGGTAAGGCAAAAGGCGCTTGACAACGAAGCCCGGAATGATCTCCGCCTGACGAGATGAAATGACAATATCCAGCATATTCTGATCCTGACTTTAATTGAAAATGTGTTGTTTGATATGATTAAGACCGACTGATCCTGACACCCGGAAACAGGGCAACGATCTACCCGTACTTCCGGGAAAAACGGGTCCTTCCCGGCCGGTCAGGGATTTTTTATGATGGTCATCATAGCCGGCCATAATTAGCGGCAGACAGGTTCCTGTTCTCATAATATCGTGTTTGATGCAGACAGAACAATTTTAAGGATACTTACAGGGAGGGAAGATGATATATGTCTCATAAACTCATCGACATTTGTCGATGATAAATATGAAAACCACCGGTGAAGAGGTATTCTTTTTTATTGTAATTATCTTTAAATCAGTTTTTTAAATTTTTTTCTTAATGACGTGATTGTTTAAAAAAATCATTTAATCATATCTTTACACGACAATTAATCAGTGTTGAGATACTAAAAAAATACCCGGACCTGCCTATGTACAATGCCTTTTTTGACTATCTGAAAAAATTCAGCCCGGTACCGCTTACAGGTGATGAAAAGGCACTGATCAGACGGAACTTCAGGCCGCTGAATCTGCGCCGGAAAGAATATTTCCTGCAGGCCGGTGATATCTGCATGAATTACGGGTTTATTGTAAAAGGTGCCATGCGCATGTACTCCGTGGACGAAAAAAAAGAGGAGCATATCATCCGGCTGGGCCTGGAGGAATGGTGGATGGGCGACCGTGAAAGCTTCTTTAACCGTGTCCCGAGCCGTTACCACATCGATGCGCTGGAGCCCTGTGAACTGCTTTGCGTCAACAGGGAGGACGATCATGAACTGTATCTGAACGTGCCGGCCTATGTGGAGATGAAGGTCAAGCTCGACCATGGAATGGAAATAGCCCACAACCGCCGGCTCACTTCCGCGCTGACCGATACTGCAGGCAAGCGTTATGTGGATCTCCTGGAGCGTTATCCCGCCTTTGCCGAACGTTTTCCGCAACATATCCTGGCGTCCTATCTCGGGATCAATAAAGATACGCTAAGCCGTGTCAAACGGAAGCTGGACCTGAAATAATTCCTATCCCGGTCGCTTTTCCACCGGCCGGACAGTAGACCTTTGTCTACTACATTTCTTTACAAATGTCATCTTCCTGAACGGTCGCCGTTGCAGAGATTTGTCTGTCTGCTGCTGCGGCGGCATGGGTGCGCATTCCCGCCGTCCCGTGTCTGTCCATCCGGTCAGCATGAGATATACCGTAAGCACTTATGGAAACACACGAATATCCCAACGGGGAGGTTACCATCCTCTGGAAACCGGAATTATGCATTCACTCGGCCGTTTGCGTGCGTACACTGCCGGCTGTGTACGACCCGAAGGCACGTCCCTGGATCCGGCCGGAAAACGCTGCCGGGGGAGAGCTGATCGCCCAGGTCGCCAAATGCCCTTCGGGTGCGCTGAGTATAAAAGAAGAACCGATAAAAATCCAATAATTATAGTATGGAAAATACGAAAGTTGTTTTTACAGATCATGTTCACGGAGAGGTACAGCTCTTCTCTGAAGGGATCCCTGCCGGGAAGATGAGCCTGGCCATGACACACGGAAGACTGGCGGTCTTTCATACCGAGGTCGATCCTGAATTCGAAGGACGCGGTTTTGCAAAACTGCTGCTCGCAGAGCTGGTAGGCTATGCCAGGGAGAAAAAAATAACCATCATTCCGCTTTGCCCTTATGTGAACGCGCAGTTCCAAAGGCATCCCGCGGAATATGATGATGTGTGGAATAAGGACTGGCACCAATGAGATACATCCTGGAAAAACCCGTTCACGGGGTCATCGGAAGCGCAAAATTCCTGACCTCGGTGCACTGGCGCAACGGCGTGCTGATTACCGACGAACCGGAAAGAACGGGCGGTAAGGACGTCGGCCCGGATCCGTTCACGCTGTTGCTTACCTCTCTGGTTTCCTGTACGCTGGCAACGCTGCGGATGTACAGCGACCATAAGGAGTTGGGTATTAAGGAGATCAGGGCGGAAGCGAACATGTACCAGACGCTCGGCAACGAAGGCGCGGTTACGCACATTGAACGCCGCGTCTTCATCCCTGAAGTTTCAGATCCGGAGCTGCAGCAACGGCTGATGCGTGTGGCGGAGAACTGCCCGGTATCCAAGATCCTGAAAGGAAGTATCCTTATCGGTTCAGCGTTCCTGCCTTTGAGCGCTGACGCCGGTCCGCTCGGGGATGATACAGACCCGGAAACCATTTAAAAGAATTGCCCTATCTATGAAAGTAATGATCGCCGTACTGTTGAGCCTGCTCATGTCGGGCACCTTCGTTCATGCACAGCGGATCAGACTGCTTCGTTTCGACGAAGACCATTCGGATCTGAAAGACAGTGCCCGGACCTTCTATAACACCCTGAAATACCTGCCGCTTTCCCAAGGCGGCAGCACCTATCTTTCCTTTGGCGGTGAGGCACGTTTTGAGACCGACCGCTCGCAGAATGAGGACTGGGGCAGCCGGGGTTTCGGTTCGCAGTCGTTCCTTCTGCAGCGTTACCAACTGCATGCCGATCTGCACCTGGGAAAGCGGGTACGCATCTTCGGGCAGATGCGCAGTGCGATGGAGAACGGCCGCAAGAGCGGCCCGCGACCCATTGACGAAGACCACCTGAACGTGCAGAACCTGTTCGTGGACCTGATCCCTTATGAGGCTTCCGGCAAAAAGATCACCGTCCGGCTGGGGCGGCAGGAGCTGCAATACGGCAGCGGCCGCCTGATCGACGTGCAGGAAGGCCCGAACCTGCGTCTGTATTTTGACGGGGCTAAAGTTGCTTACAGCTCGGTTAAATTCAGCATAGACGGTTTTGTGATGGGCAACGGCGGCGTAAAGACAGGCGTGTTTGATAACCCTCTTGGCCGGAAGGCCAGGTTATGGGGTGTCTACAGTACCTGGCGGACTGCCAGGCAGATCAATATCGATCTGTCCTATCTCGGGATCAGCCGCTCGAACGCCGTCTTCGATGAAGGTATCGCCAACGAAAAGCGGCATATCGTAGGCGCACGCTTCTGGAATACCGGTAACGGTTTTTTATATAACCTGGAGGCGGGATACCAGTTCGGGGCATTTGGCAATGGTAAGGTACGCGCCTGGGGCGGTTCAGCGGATATCGGTTACCGTTTCAGCCATCTGAAAGGTATGCCCTTACTTAACCTGCGCAGTGACCTGATATCCGGTGACCGGAAAAAAGGTGACGGTATACTGAACACCATGAACCCCCTTTATCCCAATGGCGGTTATTTCGGGGTGATCCCGCAGGCCGGGCCAGCCAACCTGCTGTCCTTGCATCCGAGCCTGGCCTGGAACCCCGCCCGAAAGCTTAACATCAGCCTGGGCATGGTCTTTAACTGGCGCGAGTCGCTGGAGGATGGGATCTACCGGCCCTCCGGTATCTTCAACCTGTCCTCATCAGGTTCTGATAAAAGGTATATCGGGACCAGTTATATGGGCATGCTGACCTGGAACATCAGCCCGCATCTCCTGTACATTTTCGGGGCGCAGTATTTCGATACCGGTGCATACCTCGATGATATTATTTCGCAGCCAAAGGACGGGTTCTTCCTGGCCTCTATGCTGGCATTCAAGTTCTAAATTATCCGATCGTTTATTATGAAAGACCTTGACCATGCATGAGAATCTGCTACTGATATTGGGCCTGCTGTTCGCGGTGATGCTGCTGGTCATGCTGGCGCAGAAGATCCGGGTCGCTTATCCGATCTTCCTGGTGCTGGCCGGCCTGGGTATCGGCTTTATCCCCGGCATGCCGGTGCTGAAGCTGGACCCTGAACTGATCTTCCTGATCTTTTTGCCGCCATTATTGTACGAGGCCGCCTGGTATACCTCCTGGCGGGAGTTCAAAAAGTGGAGCGGCGGTATTGCCATGCTGGCCTTTGGCCTGGTATTTTTCACCTCGTTCGTAGTGGCGCATGCCGCAAACTTCATTATTCCGGGCTTTACGCCTGCACTTGGTTTTTTGCTGGGAGGCATCGTCTCACCGCCTGATGCGGTAGCGGCCACCACCGTGCTGAAGGGGCTTAAAGTGCCGCGCCGTACCATTACCATACTGGAAGGCGAAAGCCTGGTGAACGATGCCTCCTCACTCATCGTTTTCCGTTTCGCACTGGCAGCCATCCTGACAGGGGCATTTTCTTTTCAGGTCGCCACCGGGCAGTTCTTTGTTGTTGCCGGCATGGGCATAGTAGTTGGCCTGGCCGGTGCGCATATCATGTACGCGATCCACCGTTTTATGCCCACTTCGCCGGGTATCGATGCGGCGTTGACGGTGATGACACCGTATATCCTTTTCCTGTCGGCCGAACATTTTCATTATTCAGGCGTAATGGCCGTGGTGAGCGGCGGCCTGTTCATGTCGTTCCGTTCACATGAGATGTTCCGGACGGGCAGCACACGCATGAACATGACCGGTGTTTGGCATACACTCATTTTCGTGATGAACGCGCTGGTATTTATCCTGATCGGCCTGGACCTGCCTGCCATCGTGCAGGGGCTGGGCGATGTTCCGCTCCCAACGGCCATCAGGTATGGGGTACTGATCAGTATCATCGCTATTCTCATCAGGCTGCTATGGGTTTTCGCTACCCTGTACATTCCGCGCCTGTTTAGTAAAAAACAAAGTAAATTACCATCGCCGGGCTGGAAGAACCCGCTCATTATCGGCTGGGCCGGTATGCGGGGTGTGGTTTCACTGGCGACAGCCTTATCCATACCGCTCTATATGAACGATGGAAAGGCATTCCCGCACCGCGACCTGATCATCTTCATCACCTTCGTGGTAATCTTTATTACACTGGTATTCCAGGGACTGACCCTTCCCGCCGCCATCCGGCTCACCGGTATCGGTGAGCTGGACCCGGTACTGCCCGAGCATGAACAGCATGCCGGCATCAAACTCAGGTTGGATACCCTGGCGCTGCAACGGCTCAATGCCCGGCATACTTCCGCAAGCGGCAACAGCCTGCTGAAAGCCTACGCCCGGAAACTTGAACGGGAGATCGAAGGTAACCGGGTCTACCTGGACTCGGTAGAGGTCTGTATCAACCGGAACGCGGAACGGCAGGAGTTTCAGCAGGTAATGGCAGACATACACGACCAGCAGCGCAGGGAACTTTTTAAGATGAAGAACGAACATACCTACACCGATGAAGCGATACGCAAAGCGGAGCAACTGCTGGACATTAATGACCTGAGGGTGTCAGAAACAAAGCTTTGAGCCACATCAGATGACCCGGATCCCCGAATTGAACTCTATATCTCCATATCATGAACAACCTGACCAATACTTCTGCGGTAAGCAGGAAAGAATTTATCGAGGTAGCGCCGGACGTTCGCCTGCATGTCACCGTTACAGGTGAAGGCAAACCGCTGCTGCTGATACACGGCTGGCCGCTGAGCGATGCCATGTATGAATACCAACATGGCAGAACCAAGTTCGATCATGACAGGGGCAAGTTGTTGTTTATCAAACCGCGGCAGACGGTTACCTTTTATAATTAGTATTTACAGCGTCATTCAGCGTAATTACATTAACCAAGGCAACTAACAGACACGATACAATATTTTTCATTTTTCTGGATAAAAATTTTTCTGCCCTTTCATCACTATCAGCTTTTTTAGTCCGGTATAACATTAAAATAATCGTCTATTTATCGCTCGATTGTTCAAAAAGCACTTAGAGGCTTTAACACCTTATAATGCATAGACAAGCTCAGTCCGTGCTGTAGTTTACTTCCATCCACGCTTTAAATTTATTTGATCTTTATACATTTTTTGATAGTAAATCCTGCCTGCTCAAACGTAATTATGGAAACTGATCAAAATGCAACGATCATTAAAGCTGATTTGGCCCGGTATATCAATGTTTATATCGGTTATTTTTTTAACCATATCCTGTAAAAAAAATGATAACCCGCAAATGGCATTGTCACTTTTTAACAAGTGGATGCTTGATAGTATGCGTGTATATTACTATTGGGAAGGGGGTATAAAAAACACACCGCCTGACCAGACTGATGCTCATGCCTTTTTTAATTCACTTTTGAGCAGTGATGACCGTTTTTCATACCTTGAAGATCCGGAGCATCCGGCAGTGCCTGCTTCATCATATGGCTATTACGGTTTTTTATATACCATGGCAGAAACAAATTTGCCGGGTTACCCTATGCTTGCCATTGTTACCATGGTTGTTCCGGATGGTCCGGCAGCGCGGCAGGGTTTAAAAAGGGGAGATGTTATACTTTCGGTAAACGGGATTACAATAAATACGCAAAACGCGGATAAAATAAAAGCCATACTAAGCCAGGGAGAGGTATTGAACCTGGAGTTGGCAACTATCTCGGCTAATACCCTTATCAATACAGGGCAGCTTAGTATGAATGCAGGGTATTTTGATAGCCCGCCTGTTTTTATCACCAGAGTATTTTCAAACGGTGTAAAAAAAACCGGGTATATATATTATGATGAGTTTAAGGGAATGTATGACCGCAGCACGTTGGATTCACTTGCAAAGTTTAAACAGCAGGGTATAACGGATCTTGTCATCGACCTCCGCTACAATCCTGGCGGTGATGTACCCTCTGTTGCAAAGATGGGCGCGGCCATCGCAGGGGTAGGCCGTGATCAGGTTTTCCTTATCAGCCAGGCCAACAAAAATGGTGGTAAAATAACTGATACGTTTGGGCAAAGTATAAGTAAAAGCAACTATCCGCCTGTATCCTTTAATGATATAACCGCCTTACAACTCAATATTGCTAAATTATATGTACTAACGGGTTCGGGTACGGCATCATCGGCAGAATTACTCATCAATAATTTAAAACCTTACCTGGATGTTATTCAGATAGGTGAGCAAACATTGGGTAAGGATATGGCCGGTTTCGCTATAAATGATCAGCGCCAGCCAAAGCAGGTCAACCTTATTATGCATCCCTTAATATTCAAATTATACAATGCCAGTAACCAGGGTGATTATCCGCGGGGTTTAGTGCCTGATTATTTAGTAAATGAATTAAGCTCGTTGCCTTTAAAGCCTTTTGGCGATTCGGCCGATCCTCTCATAAGCAAAGCGCTTGAACTATCGCTGGGTAGCGGAGCAATAACTTCTGCACGCAGAAAAGGCGATCTAAGCGTCCGGCCCGGCATTGCAAAAGCAATTTATAGTTCTTCAGATGAGCGCAGTAAAAACAACCGGCCTATGGTACTGGAGCGCCCTCAACACAAATTTTAAAAAAAGCAATAATCTAATAGTAAAATATTACGCGTAGTGCGTAATACTATAAAATAAGCATCCGGCATATACATACCATGACCAAACAACTCATCCATAAGTATTTTTCAGGAACATGTACACCGGAAGAGGAGGTAATGGTAAAAACCTATTTAGAGGGTAATGACCTTACCGTATTGCATGAATATATGGATGAGGTAGCAACTGCCGGTTCTCCTGATCCGCTTTCAAAAGCGGAATCAGATGAATTGCTCGGAAGTATTCATCATCAGATACAGATCGATCAGCTACTGGCAAACATGGTTGCTGAAAGCCAGAAAGCTGATGATGGAACAGTTAATAGTTTAACCCCCGAAGACGATAACAAGCCCGGCAGTAAAGTGGTTGAATTGAAGTTTAATCGTGGCCGTTTTAACTGGAGCATTGCAGCGTGTTTACTGGTTTTGTTGACCTGCGGCGGTTTGTTATTTAATTATTTGAGGCAGAAGGCCGCTGTACCAAGCACTGCTCAATATAGTGTTAACTGGAGTGTTATCGCTAACAAAACGGCAGGTATCAAAAAGATAATTCTGACCGACGGAACCAGTGTTTGGCTAAATAGTGCGTCATCTATTTCATATCAGCCTGCAAATTTTGACCGCAATACAAGGGAAGTTATTATCAGCGGCGAAGCATTTTTTGATGTTGCCCATAATGTTAAAAAGCCTTTCATTGTTCACGCCGGAAAGCTCACCACTACAGTACTTGGCACTGCCTTCAATGTAGAGGCATATCATAACGAAGGTGAAGTTAAAGTAACACTTGTTCGTGGGCGTGTTCGTGTTGAAACGGCTAATGAACGGCTGATGCTTGCACCGGGGCAGATGTTGAAATACTTAAACCTTACAAAGCATGCTGCTATAACTACTGTAAACACAACGCAGGCCAACGCCTGGACAACGGGTAAAATATCATTTACAGATGTGAGCCTGAGCGATGCACTTAAACGAATGGCAATTATTTACGGTGTTAAAATTAGCCCATTAAACTACAGGTTGTTAAACAACAGGCGTATAACCGGTGTGTTTGAACGTAAACCAATTGATAAGATATTAACCAACGTGTTGTATATACATGGGTTGAAATGGGAAAAGAAAGGAGGGGAATTTATCATTCAACAATAATGGAGAATGCCGTTTCCACCGGCACTCTCCTGGAGTTTTTTTCAAGCTGTTCAGAACTTAAAAAAAATAAATTTATGCATCTATTTACACAGTTATGTGTTTTTTCTAAAAAAAATATACTGTTTGCCGGGCTGTTGGGTATACAGTATCAATATGTACTTGCTAAAACAGCGCAAACCGGCGATGCGCCTTACATAGCTTCGCCTGTTACATTGATCATTAAAAACCCTGATCTTCACCAGGCTTTTTCACAATTGAACGGACAGGCCGGTTACAGTTATGTATACGATAATGGCCGGGCTAAAAATATAAAGCTTAAGGACCTTAACTATAAAAAAGTGGCTTTAAGCCGGGTGTTAAAATCATTACAGAATGAGGTGCCTTTTTCACTGACCGTGGACGGCGCTTCTATTATGGTAAGGATAGAAGATGTTAAACCGGCAGTGCGCGTAAAGAACGGTATTGTATCCGGAAAAATAGTTGACGAAAAAGGTGAACCGCTTCCGGGTGCTACAGTAAAGGTAATTGAAACCGGCTTAGGCACGCAAACAAACGTTGACGGGCAGTATACCCTGAGCATGTTGCCCGGGATATATACAATTGAAATAACTTATATATCGTTTCAAACGCAAAGAGTATCAGGCGTACGTGTTACTGAGGGCCAGTTAACCCCTTTAAATGTGTCGTTAAAAGCGGCGGCAGGCTCCTTGCAGGAAGTGCTTGTTACGGCAAGCTATCAGCGTGCATCAATAGAAGGACTTTATGCAAAACAGAAAAATAACGCGGCCATGTCTGATGGTATTACGGCCGAACAGATCTCGCGGACACCGGATAATAACACCGCTCAGGTATTAAAGCGGGTAAGCGGTCTGCAGGTTTCACAAAACAAATATGTTGTTGTGCGCGGTTTAAGTGATCGTTATAACAACGTGCTGCTGAATGATAACCAGTTACCAAGCAGCGAGCCCAACCGCCGAGATTTTGCATTTGATATGGTACCGAGTGCTTTGGTTGATAACATTGTGGTTAACAAAACAGCTACACCCGATCTGCCCGGTGAGTTTACCGGAGGGTTGGTTCAAATAACTACTAAGGATATTCCCGAAGAGGATTTCATAAATGTAACAATAGGGCAGGGCTTTAACAGCCAGGCCACCGGGAAGGATTTTATCGGGGGGTATCGCGGTAGCGCCAATTATTTAGGATTTACCAATAAATACCAAAAGCAGCCCGAAGGCATGTCATTTGGTGAGTATAATGTGCTGGCTAATAAAATTGCCGGTAACCAGGCAAGCGCGGCCGAGAAAAGTGCCGCCGCCAATTTTCTCGGCTCATTTCCGGATAACTGGAAAATGCAGCGGTACAAGGCACAACCTATACAAAACTACGCCTTCTCTATGGGCAAAACCATTCCGCTTAAAGATGACAGGATTGGTTTTGTAGCAGCACTTACTTACCGTAATGAACAAACAGCCGATGTGGATGATCAATATTATCCAACGGTATTGGATTATAAAGGAACGGATTACGACTTTACAACCCTGCTGGGTGGGAGCGCGAATATTGGTTACACCTCGGGCACCAATAAATGGGTGATTAAAAACACCTATAACAGGCGCTTTACTGATAAGTTGTTCCGGTTTTCGGGTATCGATTTTATGAGCAGTAATGCCCGCATGAATGGTTATACCGCTCAAACACTGCTAAATGAGCTTTTTCAAAGCAGTTTGCATGGTGAACATGCACTCGGAAAAAGGGTTGTTAAGTTAGATTACAATTTCGGCATTTCAACCATTAATCGCGATCAACCCAATAACCGCATTATGAGTATGCGCGGTTTACCGGTTACAAGCCCCGGGCCTGACAATTATTTTGAATACAACTTTAACGATTTTCAGCCCGAGTACGGTTCAGTATTTTATACCAAACTAAACGAAACACGTTTTACTTACCAGGCAAATGTGCAGGTACCCTTTAAATGGCTAAAGCGTAATCAAAGTTTTAAGATTGGCTACCAGGGAAACTACCGCAAAGCTGATTACCATGCGGATTTGTATCGTATAAAAAATGTACCCGGGGCGGATAATCAATTTAACGGGCTGGCTTATGATAGGGTTTACAACAATCAAAACCTAATTGTCCAAAAGCTGTTTTTTGTGCCCTTTATAGGCAATGGTAAGCAAAGCGAAAATGGTTCGGCTTCCGGTTATAATGGCAATCAGCATTTAAACGCATACTATGCCATGGTTGATGTGGCACCCGTTAAACATCTGCGTATTACCGGAGGTATACGCCTTGAGCAAAATACGCAGCGTGTAAACACCAATACGCTTGGAGCGGTAACTGACCCGAATGAGGTGAGGCCGATTGTTGACAGCCTGATCACGCTGAAGAAGAACGATTGGCTTCCGTCTGTAAACGTGATTTACGCGCTGACACCAAAAATGAACATCCGCTCCGCATTTTATAAAACGGTTGCCAGGCCTGATCTGCGCGAACTTTCCTTTTTCGAATATTTCGATATCGGAACCTTTCGCAATATAACCGGCAATGGTTTAAAGTCTACGGATATCAGGAATTTTGACTTACGTTACGAGTTTTTCCCCAGTCCGGATGAACTGATCTCGGTTTCAGGATTTTATAAGGAATTTAAAAATCCTATTGAACTTACCTTTGAAAACACATCATCAAAGCCGCAGTTGATCTACCGTAACTTGGCCGCGGCCAAAGATATTGGCTTTGAGGTTGACCTGCGTAAATCATTAGGCCTGGTGAACCCCGAGACCGCATTCTGGAAAAAGTTATACCTGTCCGGAAGTTTTACCTGGGTACATGCCACGGTTGAACTTGATCGTGCTGCCGCTGTTGATGGCGATGGCAACCCAATCTCAACAAAAAGAAACCGGCCGCTTTACGGGCAGTCGCCCTACATCATTAATGGTGGTATATCTTATACCGGTAAATACATCGGAGTTAATGCTACCTATAACCGCTACGGTAAGCGGATAGTTACATCAACCATATCAACTGCCGAGGACGAATATGAAAATCCGCGGGATGTGGTGGATCTGCAATTTAGCTACAGGTTTTTGAAACAGCAACGTGCGGAGTTACGCTTAAACATAAGCGATCTGCTTAATCAACAGCTAATTACTTATAAAAACCAATACGGGCCGGGTAATGCTACCTATCCTGAGCGCACGCCTTCGGTAAAGCCTTACCCCGGTGATGGAACGGCCGAATATCCTGCCGAACAGCTTGACCCTAAAGGAACTGCCTATAACGCACCTTATGACGTGGTCACGTTCAGGCGAAAGAACGGCACCAATTACGTGCTCAATTTTATTTATCGCTTTTAATTGTCCCTATGATAACCAAACCTAATGAGAAAGGAGGATCGGCTTAGCAACTATGAAAATCAACAACGGGCCAGGAGGCCAAAATGAAATTTTTCTAAGTATCAAGTATCTACAGGCAAAAGCCTAAAAACAAAAATCATGAAAAGTCAATTTAAATTTACAGGTATCTATTCTTCAAAACTGCCACTTGTGGCCTTGTTATCAGCGTCATTATTTATGGCAAGCTGCAAAAAAGACAGTGGTGTAGCCACACCCGAAGGTAACTTTAACCGTTCATCAAAAGCATTGTATCCGGATACAAGAACCCCGGGTGGCACTGTAGTAACGGTAAGCGGCGTATTAACCGGTACCATTAACTGGACCGCAGGTAACACTTACCGCCTGAATGGCCCGGTTTACATTGATAGCCTTGCTACATTGAACATTGCCGCCGGTACTTTTGTAAAAGGTTTGGATAAAACCAATACTACTACCGGTTTCCCATCTTACCTGGTAATTCGCAGAGGCGGAAAGCTGAACATTAACGGTACAGCTACCAACCCTGTAGTATTTACTTCACAATATGCTGCCGGCAGCCGTGCCGAAGGCGATTGGGGTGGTATAGTTATATTAGGCCGTGCACCGGTAAATAACGTTAACCCTAAAATTGAGGGCATACCTGCAGCACAAATACCTGCGGCATTAGCCGGTAAAGACGCTATAGGTTATGGCGGCGCTATTGAGGCTGATAATTCAGGTTCTATCCGTTACCTGCGTATTGAGTTTGCCGGTGAGGTAATTACTGAAGGTAATGAGCTGAATGGCCTTACATTGGGCGGCGTTGGTTCAGGTACTACTTTAGATCACGTACAGGTATCTTACGGTGCTGATGACGCTTTTGAGTTTTTTGGCGGATCAGTAAATGCAACCAACCTGATCTCGTACCTGAATGATGATGATGACTTTGACTTTGATCAGGGCTACCAGGGCAGTATCCAATTCGCTGTTGCTCAAAAAGATCCTCGTACCGCATTCCCAAGATCAGGTAATCCTAACGGTATCGAATCAAATAACATAACATCTCCAATTGTTACAGGTGGTGCCTTTTCAACCCGTTTAACAACTCCGGTGTTAAGTAATTTTAGCATTCTTGGTGATACTTCATCTACTACTGCTCCGAGCGTAGGCGTAGGTACTGTATTCAGAGTGGGTTCATCAGGTGTATTTAAAAACTCGGTAGTAGGTGGTTTTGCAACAGGTGCCAATGTTTCAACGGCCGATGCAACACTTATTTATACTGATAATTTAGTACATTATTTCACTACTTCAGGCGTACCATCAGGTAACACAACTTACACAGGTTCGGCATCAAATCCTTTCAGGCTGCATGCTCCATACAACATCACTACACCTGAGTGGAGGTTTAACAATGTTAGTCCATTGCTTTCACCTGCACGTAACGGCTGGAATGCTACCGGCCTTACAGTTAGTCATCCGGGTGGCGCGTTATCTGCATTTACCAACACTACTTACAGAGGTGCCTTTGGCGACAGGGCTACTACTACCAGGTGGGATGGACCAGCTTCAGGCAGCACCTCAACCTGGGCATCTTACGAGCCTACTACAAATACTTACTAAACCATATCACTTTAAGCAATTAAAAGATAATACCGGGGAATTAGCCATCCCCGGTATTATAATTAATCCGAAAAATGAAAAAAAATCGACTTGTATATATTCTGCTTATTGTAGTAGTTGCATTCCAGGCCTGTAAAAAGGAGGGGGAGCCTATTATTTATCCATCCTTTGGGCAACTCAAAATATCCGGATCAACCTCCAGCGCCCTGATCATAGCTGTTGACGGTAAGGTAACCGATACGCTTGCCTCAACTTCCGGTTCAGACCTTGTGCTTACTGTTGAAGAAGGTAAAAGAAAAATATCATTATTAGATAGTCTTAAAAAAACGGTTTTAGATACCACCATCACCATTAAAAGTGGTTCAATAACCAATTTGTCAAACTTTTTTTATACGGGCGATGGGCTATTATTCCCTGATCCGGACAGCACACGGAAACCCACACCCGGCCATGCCCTGGTCAGGATCGTTATAACGGATAAAAACCTGCCCGACGTATTGAATATCGATATTGTTAAGCTTGATTTTGCTACCGGAGAAAGTACACCTGTGGCACATATTGACGGGCTAACCAAAAGCGCTTTTTCAGGCTATATTGATTTGTCAGATCCACTATCGGCTGATGCATTTTATGTGATCGAGGGTACTGATCTGTCGGGTAACAAAGTCATGTCTATTGAAAGTGGCAACTATGGTATTATATCATATGATACTGATATTAATGTTGGTCTAACTTTTTTGCCTAACAGCATTATTTCACTTGGAATAGGGCCTATACCCAGCGATGGTAGCCTGCCTTTTCATGATCCTTTAGTGATATTTAAAAGAATAGCAACCCCCTGATCATCAAAAATAAAAGGCCTGCTGGTTAAAGCAAGCCTTTTTAAAGTCAATAGATCTACAGGTATCTAAGCTGCAGAAACCGTAAAGATAGCCATATTAGCGATATGTAAAAATTTACGGTTAGTAATTGCAGCTATTAATCAATTCCGGCCTTTATATACAGGCTAAGTTCATGTCTGATAAAATTCAGCGATTCCTGGAGGTGATTATCTACCGTGTTGGGTGATATTTTGAGCCTTTCGGCTAATTTTTTACGTGAGAGATCCTCTTCAAGATACAACTTGACCACTTCTCTGCGCCGCGATGTAAGGCGTGATATTACTGTCGCCAATACTTCTCTGTATTCTTTTCTGTTAAATTGCGCGTCAGTTGCAGGGCATAGCGCATCCTCTTTATCGGGCGTTATTGATGCTGTTGCTGCCCGTGCGCACTTATTTTTTCTTAGTTCATCAATATATTTGTTTTTTGCAAAGGTAAACAGCAAGGGCATCAAATTCTCTTTCGGCTCAATAGTATCCCATTTCTCCCATAATTTTAAATAAACTTTTTGCAGAATGTCTAATGCCATATCCTTATCCCGACAGACATTTATTACCATAGCGTACAATTTAGGCTGGGTAGTGCTGTATAGTTGGTTAAAGTGCGCTGTTTTAATTTGTAAGTCAGTCATATTACACAGGCTTAGATGTAATATTTAAAAGTCTGAAACCTATATTAAGTAGATATTAAATGCCCATTATTAACACAATTATTTTCCTGTTAATTTGATGCTGATGCGCAACAAGGTAGTGTTGGTGAAGAGGCAACGATTGGTGTATCAATCGGTATAACCGCAATCACTATGCGGAGGAAGTTATAGCGAAGGCACTACTGTAAATAAAATTATGCCCCCGTTTGGTTAAGTACCTTAATGGGGGCATAACTTTATGTATTCAGTAATAACAGCAAAGCCGCGTAATTAAAAATTAAAGATGTTTACAAAATAGTAACGTTAAATGTAAAGGTAGCCTGCGCGGTTTTGTTATTTGGTGTGGTGTAAACTAAAGCTTGCTTCAGCGTGAATTTATCGCCCGTTTTTACATGTCCGGGGTATTGCCCTACGGTAAAATTAAAGTTCTTCTCGTCGTATTCAGACCAAATCATCGCGCCGTTGCCCCAGTTTATTACGTTACCCGAAGCATCAAACCAATGCCCATATCCGTTGGCTGTGGTGTTGGCATTTAAATTTCCGTTGCTCTCAATGGCATAAAACTTTATGTTAGAACTCATTAGGCTGGTAAGTTGGGTTGGCTGCAATAAAAACGAACCGATAAGTTTTGAAACATCAACGCTTACCTGCGCCGAAGCATAATTGGTATTATCATGCGTTATAGATACGTCATAAGTAAACGATACATCCTTAGGAGATGCAGAAGTACCGGGAGTTGCGTAACCCAAAAGATTGGTATTGGCAAACTTTACCTTGTATGGCCATTGCTCATCGTTGGCATTGTTATCGTCCCATACATGGCGCGTGTAAGTTTTAGGCGCTCCGGTAACCACAAACCAAAGCCGGTCGCAATTGGCCGGTATGGCAAAGGTTGCCTTGCCCTCGTTGGCACTAAAAGAGTTGCCGTATGCCCGTGTTCCATCTTTCATCAATGCTACAAAACCATATCTCCAACCGGCATCTGCAGGGTTGGTTACCTTATTGAAACCGGCAGCGTTAACCAATCCAACAAAATCGGCACTTACAGTTGTACCTCCATCAGGCACATTTATTGGCAGTACGTTAAACCCGGTTGTTTGCGGGCAAAAACTATAATCGGGCTCAAACCATCCATCATCCAGTAAGTTCATCTTATAATCAAGTTTCCCGATGTAGGGTTTGCCATAATTTCTTAGTGCATCCATATCCCAGGTAACAGCCTTAGCAGCCTGATCGTAGATCTCATCATTAAATTTGGCGTTATCAATACCGGTTAATCTTTGATAAGCCTCAATAGGATCTTCGGGCTTAACAGATTGCCGCCATATTTTGGCTACAATGTCAATACCATGTTTTTGTGCCCAATAGGTATTAAGTATATAGCTTGCATACCGGTAATCCTCATGAATAACGTGTTTGTTATAGTTCTTTAAATAGTCGGCAAATTGCCAGTTGGTAAATATTTCTTCGGGGTAAGCCTGATAGGCTTGCCATTGCGCGGTTTGCTCCCAATAGCCGTTACCACCAGCACCGCCAGTGCCATAACCATATCTAAAACCATGTGTAAGGCCTAAATCGCACGCTACCTGGTATTGAAAGCTGTGGCCTATCTCGTGAGCTATTACTGAACTTACGGGCTGGCAGGTTGAGGGGCTAACCCATAAAGCGCCAATTGTGTCATCATAGCCCGAACCCGTTGCCAGCCAGGTATCCTGATGATAAAGGAATATCATCATTTTATATTTGCTAAGGTTGGAGGTTCCGCTGCTTATGTCCGAGAATTTGAGCTTGTTAACGTTGAGGTCATAAAATACTTCAGCTTTACTTAAAAGGTCGTCAATATCTACCCTGTAGGCATCAGGTACTGTATTTGCAGAGGGGAGATCTTTGCCGTATTCTTTTGACCAAAAAAGTATAAAATGGTCTGATTGCTTTGAACGTGCATAGCAAAATTTGCTGGTGTCTGAATCCCAGTTCATGCTTTGCATCTCTTTTGGTTTATATATTTTTAGTGGCTCAGGTTCCGGCTTTACCACAGGTTTTTCGGTATTATCAGGTTTAGCTCCCTGCTTTTTACACCCGCTGATAGGCAGGCACACCGAAAATAATAAGGCTGCTAACAAAATTTTATTTATTGTTAAAACTGAGAATTTGTACATTTTTTTTGTTTTTAATTGAGGCAATTCTTGGCACAGGTACCATCCTCATGATGCAGTTTTGGCCAATACTGCTCGTGAGCGAAATCTGAAACATCGGTGGGTTTTGTTGCTATTTTTGCTTTAATGCTTAGCGTAAATACCCCCAATCGGCCAGATTTGATACCTCTGCAATTTTCCTAAATAATTGGTTGTCAGTTTATACAGAAATTACCTGATAAGCATCAATTATTATCCATTTATGAGCAGGCAAGGTAGTAGTAGTAAAAATTTAAAGAGATCAGATCAAAAGCAGCAGATGATCTGCTAAATAAATGTATTTGTATGGTAGTGTTGATGAAGAGATAACTGGCTAAATAAGTTAGCCGGATGTAGTAGGCAATAAAAAGGCGACTGATCGCTCGTAACTGCCGGATTTAAAGTATTTGTTGCTGGTTTGCTGCCATCACCAGTTCTGCCACGTTTTTTACACCAAATTTCTGGATCAGGTTTTTGCGGTGCGTATCAATAGTAAGCGGACTAAGAAATAATTCCTGCCCGATAACCTGGCTGGTTTTACCTGCGGCAATCATCGCCAGTATCTCTTTTTCCCTGCGTGTAAGGCGGGGCGTGCCCTGCAATTCATTTTTTGAAGGGCGGCTGATAATCTCTATCACTGCTTTACTGTAACATATATTTCCCTGTACCGCTTCAGAGATGCAATGCCTGAGTTCATCAACCGAACTGTTTTTAAGCAGGTAGCCACTCGCGCCGTTTTGTATGGTTTGCATGATGATGCTGCGCTCGGTATGGTTGCTTAGTATAAGGATGATGGTTGATACTGATGCCTTTTTGATCATGAGGCATAACTCCATGCCGTTAATATCGGGCAGGGTAATATCCAGTAAAATAATATCGACTTTATGGGTGCTGATGTATGAAAGAATATCCTCGCCGCTGCAAAAGCCACCAACCACCTCAATATTCTCCTCGTTCCGGAGCAATGTTTTTAATCCTTCGATCACGATAGGATGATCATCTACTATAGCTGTTAACAATTTAGGCATCGGCATTGGTGTTAAGCTCAATATTAATGGTAGTACCCTCGTTTATTGCTGATTGTAACTCAAATTTACCGTTTAAGAACGTGATCCGGTTTTTAAGGTTTTCCAATCCCATGCCTTTCATATTTTCAAGTATGGTTATATCAAACCCGCAACCATCATCTTCTATGGTAATGTAAAATACGGCATCATTTTGACTGCATTGTAAAATAATTTGTGTTGCCCCCGCGTGTTTAATTGTATTGGATATCAGCTCCTGTACTATACGGTAAATATTAAGCTGTATGCTCAAAGCAATATCCTTGCGGATGTTGAAAGCCTGAAAATCAATATGCAGATCATCCCGCATGTAAAATTCGCACAAATCTTTTAAAGCTACTTCAAGGCCAAATTTAAGCAACGTTTCAGGCAATAAATTCCGGGCTATGCGCCTTAACTCACTTACTGAGCTATCTAATTGCCCTATAATTCGATGAAGATCCTTATCCGTTGCGGCATCTGAGTGCGTGTTAGACCATCCCGACAAACCGATCTTAACGCCGGCAAGCATTCCGCCAAGGCCATCATGCAGGTCACGGGCTACGCGCTCCCTTTCATGTTCTTCACCGTCAAGCATGGCCTTGGTTACTTTAAGCTGTTGCTTTTGCTCAAGATCCTGGAGTTGCTGCCGGTAGTTGATCTCTTTTTGAGCCGAGAGTTTCCGGCTGTTGCGTGCGTTAACAATAACCAATCCAAGCGTTATAAGCAAGGTTAAACACCCCAGTGCAAGCAACCATTTATATAAATTCTCATTTTTAACCTCTAAAGCGGCTTGTTTGTTTTGGGCTTGCAGTGCGGCAATTTTTTGTTGGTTTTGTGTTGTACGGTATTTAGTTTCCAGCTCGCTTACCTTAAGCTCGGTTTGATTATTATTGATACTGTCCTTTAGTTTTTGATACTTGCTCAGCCAATTGTAGGCTTCTTTATAATCATTAAGGTTTTGGCTGGTTTTAGCTAATTCTGAATAAATAGTGGCTTTATCATTAATGGCCGCTGTTAGTGTACCGTCTTTAACAATATCCAGCAAAATTTGCCGTGCTTTAGCATAAGCTTTCTGCTGACCGTAAACTTCATACTTCCTGAAAAAAAACTGCTGGTATATTTGCTTTTGATTATACTTTTTTGCTAACGCCATGCCCTTATCAGCACTTAGCAATGCCTGATCGAGTTTTTTGGCAGTAGAGTTATATAGCGCCTCGTTATAATAATACAAAGGATAATTAACCGACCCGGGATAGGGTATTAATAGCGCTTTAGCTTTTTGTAATAAAGGCTCTGCCTTTGCCGGTTTACCATCATAACAATAAATACTTACGCCATTTAAATAAGCGAAGAGCAGGTTAGGGGAGTCCGGGTTTTCTTTTTGCAACAAATCAATGGCCTTTTGGTTATAATTACCCGCCCTGGCAAACTGATAGTTGTTCATCAAAAGAGTAGAGAGCTGGGTGTAAAAATGCGCGAGCATAACTCTCTCGCCAGCCTTTTCGGCATTAGGCAATACTTTTTCAAGGATAATACGGGTAACAAATTCATAACCTTTTTCATCCTTATTCATCAAAGCATAATTAAACCATGCCGCAGCACGCCTGCCATAGCCTTTTGGCGTTTTAAATGCGGCAAATGCTTGTTCGGCTTTTTTAAAGCTGGCAGATGCTTTAACCGGGTTCCAGCTAAAATAATATTGCCCTTCATAAAAAAGCGACAAAGCCTTATAGTAAGGGTATTTTTCGGCAAGTTGTTTACCACGCAACAAATAGGACTTGCTTTTAACGGTATCCTTAACTTTCCAATACTCTACAAGCGAAAAATTTGCACTGGCCTTTGTACTATCAGGGTTTTTAGTACGAAGAATACTTTCCAGGCTATCCAGGTAATGTTTTTCATTAAGCGGAATTTGCTGCTGCGAGAAAGCTGTAATGGCTATTAACAGGCAGATAGAGATTAGATATATTTTTTTCATTTAAAAAACATAGGCAATTGCGCACCCAAAAGTGGTATGCGGTATTTTCAAATATCTGCCTAAAAAGTGAAAAGAACTACAATACGAATGTGTATCGTATTAAAAATACCCAAAAATCAGTAGAAAAAATCACACCATTCAAGGGATTTCATATGTGTTGGTCAGCAGATAGTTTTGCGGTCTATCTATTATTATCATTAAATAACTATGAAAAAATCTATTTGTAAAACAGTAGTCACTGCCCTTTCCTGCATCATTCTTTTCGCGGGTTTATCCTCATGTGGTAAAAAAGACAGCGATGAATCAACCCCTGCATCCGGCGATCGTACGGCAAAATTTACGGTTACTGTAACCGGCGCGCCCGAATCTGCTTACGTATCATTTGTAATGGTAGGCTTAACCAACAACCCGTCCGAATCCACAGTTTGGAAAGTAAACGGCACAGTACAAAACAATGAAAGTGCTGTTAGCCTGGGCGAAAACAATTTCAGCGGTAACACCAAAACCTATGTTATCGAATCTATTAAACCATTAAGTAATATCAGCGTGGGTATACAATGCCTAAGCCCTGGAAATGCTGCTTATAAAGTTAGCTACAAGGCCGAAATAGATGGTAAGGTTAAAGAAGACATTAAGGATTTTACGGTTACCCAAAATGCCGATTTTACTCATGATTACACTTACTAAAGTATTAATTAAAGCTTTAGTTAAAAAAGCTCTTAGGTCTATCTAATTTAACAAAAAAACATTTACTATGAAAAAGATCATGATCATTTGTGCGGGCCTGATGTTGTTCGGGTCAACACTAACCAAGGCGCAAGCCATACTTGATAAAATTGACAAAGCATCAGACAAAGCCGACCGTGCCGGTCGTACGGCAGACCGGTCAAAAAACACCGGAGATAAGATATTGGGCTTGTTCGGTAAAAAGAAAGATGGTGACTCAGAAACTAAAACCACGGTAAAGCTTAGCGGTATTGATTTCGCGACCCTTAAAACGATAAATGAAAAGCTGCAAGCGGCAAAAGGTATTGAAAGTACCAAAATGAAATACAACGCTTCAGGCTCATCTATCACGCTGAAACACGCGGGCTCTACATCGGATATTCTTAAAACCCTGCAAAAAGCCGCTCCGGATGTATTCGCGGAAAAGAATATTGACGGTATGGATGATGGTGAAATCTCAGTAAAACTGAAATAACCTAACCCTAATACATACACTAACCTTGTTGGTAAAGCAGGCTGAGGCCAGGCCGCGCCAACAAGGTTTTTAAACATATACCCTATGAAAAAAATAACATTCAAGGTGCAATTCATCTACATTGCGTTGCTAACACTGGCCATTGCGGGCTTATCCGGGTGCAGCAAAAGTGGCGGCGAAGCTAATACTGATGATTCAGAAAAATATTTTACCTGCAAAATAAACGGCAAATACCGCGAATTTAATTATATGGTAAACGCTAACGATAAGCCTGCTACCGATACTGTGCATTTTGTAGTAATAGGCGGATGGGAAAAGCAGGATATGATTACCGGCTTTGGCATTAACATGCAACTTGCCGAAGGTGCTAAAGAAGCAACCTACTATGCAGATGGCAATAGCGATTTATTACTGGCGGGTAAATACTACATCCAAAATATGAAGGACGGAAAGATTGTGGGCACCACTATTTATAATGGCGGCGATCTTGATGGAAGTAACTTTACCTTAACCATTACCAGTTTAACCAAATGGGGTGTTAAGGGCACCTTTTCGGGCAAACTCAGATTGCTTGGAAGTGATGAAGTTGTTACTGTTACTGAAGGTAAATTTTCAGCACCATACAATTGATTTGAACCGAGACTTTGATTTTCAATTAATTATGAAAAAATATGTTTTAATTACCGGGCTGCTTACATTGTTTAGCAGCCTTTTTGTTTTTCAGGCCACAGCGCAGGATCTCGATTTTAATGAGGATTTTTCAAAATACGAGATAGGGGCATCGCCGCGGAGCATTAAAACCAACGGGGCGGCTATAGTTGCGCACCCGGCCGGCCAGCAAGGTAAATGGCTTTTGCTTAAGGATAAGGCAACATATAAATTAAACAGGCCCGTTCCGCTTCCAAAAAAATTTACTCTTGAATTTGATGTGCTGGCACAGGCCGAGCAGATCAAAGACATTTCCCCCATATCCTTTGGTTTTGTAAAAGACAATGCGGTAAGGGAATACATAAGCAATGGGGGCGCTTTTGTTCAATTTCATTATCCTGACGGAAATGCCGTTAACATTGGCAATTATGAATTAAGTAAAGAAGCTAACACCACGTTTGATCTATCGTCAACCGCTAATAGCCCGGTACATGTTAAGCTGTTGGTTAAAGGCGATCAAATGACGGTGTATATAAATGATACCAAGCTGGCAGAAACGGTATTGTTTACGGCCAAAGCCGCTAAATATTTCTACATAAGCGGGCCCTGGGAATATGAGCATGATGCCCGGTTGTTTATCAGTAATTTAAAATTATCAGCAAACGCGCATTATTAATAAATTTACGCTACTGAACTAAACGATCTCCATTCTAAACATTATCTGAATTTTATGAATAAAATACTGGCATTTTTATTATTTATCATACCGGGTACACAGGCAGTAGTAGCGCAAACTATACCATGTACCGATACTGCTAAACTGAACACAAAGCTGAAGGCAATAAGAGATGTTGACCAAAACAGCCGTGCGCAGTTTATCAAGGTAATGGCTGAGAATAATCCGCAGAAAACCAAGGAGCTTGCCTTGCAGATGAAAGCCACCGACAAAGAAAATCAGCAGTTTGTTGGCGGGTTGCTGGATACCTGTGGCTGGCCCAAAGGACTTTCCGCTGAAAATAACCACACCATATTTTTAGTTATCGATCATGGAGAAATCCCTTTCATGAACAAATATTTTCCGTACGTTAAGCAGCAGGCCGACTTAGGTGTAGTGCCTAAAAGTGACCTGGCAACAATACAGGATAGGGTATTACTGAGGAATGGTAAAAAGCAGGTGTACGGAACGCAAACCTTTAAAGCCGGAGCGGTTGTTAATGTATGGCCTGTAGATAATATTGATGGGCTTGCCGAAAGGCGCAAGGCAATGGGCTTGGAACCAATGGATGAATACCTTGAAGCGGTAAAAAAAGCGTACCACGCTGAGGTTACCTGGGACAAATCATTAACGGTTGAAAATGCTCAGCAAAAAACTGGCAAAAAACTTTGATGCTTAAATCTCTTATTCTCGTTATAAAATATTATCAATTTATATGAAGATAAGCCTGATACCCCTTTGCTTTACCGTATTGCTATTTGCCGGTATGGGTTGCAAAAACAAAAGCGACTCCAATAATAATACAAGACGATCAGCATATAAAACAGCCGACACGCTTAAACAAAAGTGGCACTGGGATAATCAACATAAGCAAAATGAAAGTGCCGGTTATGCCCAGGTTGTTAAAACCGGGAATACCATTTACATTTCGGGTGTACCAACAAGCGATCTGAGCCCCAAGGGTATAGCGGGAGTTTATAAAACACTGGAGAAATGCCTGCATGCCTTTGGCGCATCACCAAAAAATGTAGTGAAAGAAACCCTGTACACTACTGACATTGAAACCATGAAAAAATACAACGAGCAACGTAAACAATTTTACAAAGGAGATTTTCCGGCGGCTACATGGGTGCAGGTAAGCCGATTGTATGAGGCTGATGCTAAATTAGAAGTTGAACTGATAGCCCGGCTAAATGAAATTGATGAATAAAGTATTGAATAAGCGCAAGCTGCGCTTATTCAATACTTATGGGTTTACAAACATGCCCTGGGGCATCAATGTGAAAACAACTCCCTGATCCTGGCTTTTTGAACGGCATCGCTTACCTGGTATAATTCTGTCAACAGATCCGTAGCTACAGGTGGCGGATTAGTATACGCATGTTTTTGTAATAAATTTTTCAGTGCCTTATTGATCTTCTCTTCTCCTAATAATTTACTCAGCTTGTACATTACTATCAATCCTTTATCATAATAAAGATGGGTGTCTTCAGGCCTGGCCTTAAATAGTGGCGGTTCTTTTGTAAAGCCACGCTCGTTTAAATATATACTTTCATGAATGGCTGCTTTTTCCTTTACTGCTTGTACACCAAGGTATTGTTTCGCTAACATCAACTCTGTATACATGGCCAAAGTTTCGGTCAGTAGTTTTGATCCTTCACGCTCATCAGGAGCTAATCGGCCGTTGCCCCACCACTGGTGCGAAAGTTCATGGGCGGCAAGTTCATTGATCACATCCTGGCCCCGGTCTGTATTAAGGTTATTGTGAAAAAGTAAGTGCTCGGTCATAAATATCGTTGCCGGATAGGCTGTACCGGCAAACCCATCTGTAAATGAAGATACCTCTGCAAACCGGATTATTTTATATGGATAAGGGCCAAAGTTAGTCCTGCAATAATCCATGGTACGGGTTGCATTTTTTATGAGGTGCGATACATTTTCAAAATGCCTGCTATCATAATACACTTCAAATTCAACGCCTTTGTATTTTAATTTTTTAATTTTATAAAAAGCAGATGAGAGCCCGAACCTGAAAGGTATAGGCGTACCGGAGAGGTATTTAAAGTAACTCCGCTTGTTTGATTGCCATTGTTTTGCGAGGTTACCTACGCCAACCACAAATTGCCCGTATGGAACAGAAACGGTCATATCCAGATCGATAAAATCACTGCTGCCCCGCGGAGCGTCAATACTTGTTAATGGCGTTATTGCTCCCAGGTGCCTTTTTCGCCTTTCGCCAGGCAAGGATATTTCTTTATCGGTTTGATAACCGAAACGCGGAAAGTAGTTACTGATACGCATAAAGGTACCGTTATGTACAATGGCATTAAATGGCTGATGCCCTGTAAAACCATTCCATTCATAAAAAAACGAGAAGGTAAAAGTTGCGCTATCTCCCGGCATTAATGGCTGTTTAAGCGGTATCAAACCTGTTTTAGTGTCCAAAATATGTTGTTTTCCGCCTGCCTGGTAAGTAACCATCCTGATCTTCAGATCATCATCAAAATTTACAAGTAGTTTTTTGACGGGGCTTGCGCCATTATTTTTTAGCGAATACTTACCCCATACCTTGTAGGCATTATCCTCAGGATACAGATCAATTTTGGTTATAACACGAGTAATTACCGGTTGGTTGATATTGATAAATTTACGGTACAATTGCTCATAGCTTTGCCGGTTATCCAACTGTTGTTGTGGGCTAAGGGGCGTTGCTTGCCTGTAAATATATACTCCGGTTAACATGCATAAGCAAAACGGAATACCTAAAAGGCATAACTTTTTTTTAGTGAGTTTTTTAAGCCCGTAATTTGCCATCATCCATGCAAGTGTGATGAATGCTGTGCCATAGAGTATTCTCCACATAAAGCTGCCGGAATAAGCATCCCAACCATTCATTTCACTGTACCTTGCAGTGTAGGCGGCGGCAAAACGCAGCAAAGGGTGCGTTATACCTATAGCCTTGCCGATGGATGTAGCTAACAAAAATAAAATTATACAAGTAACAATTAAGCCTATCCATTTACGGTTAATTAAATGCTGAATAATTAAGCTAAGGGCAGCGCAAATAATTAAAGGAAGATCAATGAAAAAATAAGCCGTTGCATAAACCTGCCAGCTTATTTGTGTATAATGATAAATGAACTGAAAAGCTATGCCGGTTGTAATGATAATACCTGTTAACAAGATGATCATCACTGTAAGAGATAACCACTTTGACAGTAAGAATATAATGTTGACAACGGGTGTACTATTCTCGATCAGGTTAAAGCGATACGTAGAACTTCGCCAGTATAATTCATGCCCGTAAAATAAAATAACCGGTAGCAGTAAGCCGGGCAGGTTGTAAATAACGCGGTTTACCAACAAGCCGGTGCTGGCATATTGCTCCGGCAAACGTATACCCTGGTCAATAGTGCCATAAAATTCCATACTCATATAAAAAATCAAGCCAAGCGAGATCAGTACGAACGGAATACTTTTTACAATGATTTTTATGTTGTGCTGTATCAGGCTTGTAAGCACAACTAAAGTGTATTTTGCCCCATGAGCAAAAACTGTTGATACGTGATAATTGCGGATAGGGCTTTCAGCTTCTGTATGTATTAATTTGTTTTTGGCATAACCATTATCCCGAATACTGAACCTGAATTTAAGGTAAACTACTGATAACAATAGTAACGGTAATACTATGTAAATCAATCTGTTAAATAAAATATTGCCTGTTAAATGTATTACAGAGGTGTTTTTTTGTGCAACCGTCCATAAATTAGTTTGCTGATAAAAAGCGGAGAGGCCAAAAGGATCAACTTTTGCCGATAGCTCAAGTGCTTCAGGCGATTGGGGTAAGCTGCCCGCCATCATAGGCGACCCGGAATAGGTTAGCATGATAAGGTAACTGATATATACAAACAGCCCGGTAATGTAAACTATCAGTTTATTGGGAGCCAGCCAGGCAACCGTGCTTACCAGGGCCGAGCATAACAGTAAATTCGGTATAGCCACTACTAACACGGGCTGTACATAGAACCAAATGTTAAAATCACGGTATTCCGCCCGGTCGCTATCAGCAATATGCCCGGTTAAATAGCCTGCTACAAGTAGTATAAAACAGGCAGCAGCAAGTATAAACAATGTGTAAAAGCGGCTTAGCAAGTACCTCGCTTTTGTAATTGGCGTAGTATACAACAAGATGGCAAAGCGTGAATCATGCTCTTTAAAAAGTATTTGGGCCGCCAATATGGTAGTTATAAAAATACAGGTGAGGCTAAGCAAACCTATCATGTTAGCAATGCTGTATGGTGCATTGCGGTAAATATCATTACCCGGACTAAATGACATTTTCAGGCCAATAAAAAAGCCGGCCGCGAATAGTAAAATCAAGGCAATATATATCCCGGGCTTCTTAAAGTAAGTGCCCAGTTCAAATTTCAGTAAAGAGGTCATGGGTTAGTTTTTGGAGGTAAGTAAATGAAAGTACACATCCTCTAAAGCAGGACTAAGGGGTTCAAATCCATTACCCGGGTCGCTCTCGGCATAAATGTGGATATGAAGTTTGCCCATACTAAGCTGAGAAGAAATGAGATTGAACTGTTGCTCATAAACGGGTTTATCAGCTTTACTAATGCTTTTTTGCCATAATTTACCACCCATGGTGGCTATAAAATCAGCAGGTTTTCCTTGGGCAATAATGCATCCTTTGTTCATTACAGCCATGTTGGTACAAAGATTTTTTACATCCTCAACCAGGTGGGTTGACAGGATGACGATCTTTTCTTCGCCTATCTCGCTAAGCAGGTTATTAAAGCGGTTGCGTTCTTCCGGGTCAAGGCCTGCGGTTGGTTCATCAACAATTATAAGTTGCGGATCGCCCAGCAATGCCTGCGCTATGCCAAAACGCTGTCGCATACCGCCCGAAAAGGTGTATACATCTTTATTACGCTGCTGGTAAAGGTTGGTTTGGGCTAATAATGCCAGCACCTGCTCTTTTCTTGAAGCAGCGTAGGTAAGGCCTTTTAATATGGCAATATGGGTAAGCAGGTCATACGCCGATACTTTGGGATACACGCCAAAATCCTGGGGTAAAAAGCCGAGTTGCTTTTTTAACGACAGGGGGGCATTGATGATGTTAATGTTGTTAAAGCATATTTCGCCTTCATCAGGTTGCTGCAACCCGGCCAGTGTTTTCATGAGGGATGATTTGCCGGCACCGTTAGGCCCCAGTAAGCCAAACATTCCATTGCTGATACTGAGCGATAAATTATCTAAAGCCTTTACGCCATTTTGATAAACTTTACTGAGGTTTTTAATGATAAGTGTGTTCATGTAGTAAAAAATTAAGGCAAAAGGGTGGCCGTCCCTTTAGTTGCCGAGGGTTAAATAACTCATAGTTTTAAGCGATTTTTATTTGCCGGTTACATATTCCAGTATATCACCGGGCTGGCAATCAAGGGCTTTACATATAGCCTCGAGCGTATCAAAACGTATACCTTTCGCTTTTCCGGTTTTTAAGATGGATAAGTTAGCCGGTGTCATATCCAGAATTTCTGCCAGTTCTTTACTTTGCATTTTTCGCCTGGCCAGCATCACATCTACGTTTACAATAATGGCCATATTAAAGTATAAGGTCGTTTTCGGTTTGTAAATGATAGCCTTCTTTAAAAATGGCTGCCATAAAATAGGTAAATACCCCCAGCAACATATGCAGCACAACCAGTATCTCAGCCGGAGATTCAATGTTATAGAACACTGAAATTATTATTACTGATAATGCAGGTAGTACCAGGTTGCCCAGGTAAAACATTTTGAGCTGACGGATGCCATAAGCCGTAAATAACCGGGGTTTTGTAAATACACTAAAAACTTTACCCACTAAAAAAAAGAATAAGGCATAAAGGCCAAGCAACAGCAGGAACATAATAATGTATCCCTCGTTATACTCACCCAACAGGTAGGGTGTACGGGTAAAGGGGTAGCATATCTCGAAACGATTATTGTGTTCGATAAGGTTTAAGCACCAACCGGTGGATAAAGCGATCACCGAAAGCAGGAAAGATAAAAAATACCCCGCTGCCAATATTTTGCTAATGGCCGAGAGTATTTTGGCAATTAAACGAACAGTTTTCATATTCTATATTTATTGCTGTAAATGTACAATTAATTATTGTTTTACAATAATTAATTAAAAAATATATTTAGTATAGTAATTTGATTTAATAACATCACACCTGCTATTTCACATTATGCTGCATGGCATCGTTTTTGAACCTGAAGCCTGTATATGAGAAAGCGGCTACATGCGTGGATCAAAAAAAAGCACAGGGGACTCATGATCCGGCGTACGGCTAATCCTTACCTGGACCATCTGATTTTTGTAGCTGAACGTGCAGGCAAGGTTATCCCTTTAGGCTACGAGATTGGTATTTGCCATGATCTGCTGGAAGAAACGCACGTAACATCTGAGAAATTGCTGAACAAAATGATGAGTTTTGGTTATATGGAAGCGCAGGCACATCACATTGTTACATGTGTGGTTGAGCTAACAGATGTTTTTACTAAAAAATCTTTTCCTGATCTACCTAAAAGGGAAAGGAAAAGGAGGGAAGCAGCACGTTTAACCGACATCAGCGCCGATGCTCAAACAGTTAAATATGCTGACCTGATATATAACATTAACTGGACTGTGATGTACGATAAGGATAATGCCGCTGATTATTTATATCGTAAACAACAACTCATCAGGTTGATGAACATGGGAGATGAAGGGTTGCGTACAGAAGCACTTTCACTAATCTCGCGCTATATTTAACTTGCTAATTTTTAAGTAAATCCTGACATACTATCGACATTGTTTTTTTATTTTGTATGTATCTTTGCAGCGTTAAAGATTTTAAAACTCCTTTCTACCGCAAGCATCAGCGTTCCGCTGCACTCTTTGACGAGTATCAATTGGCTTATCGCGCATACCAAGGCACCGGATCTTTAGCATTCACTTAAAACTATGTTTTTTTATGAGGCAACTTAAAATTAGTGAGTCGATCACCAATCGTGAAACCGCATCGTTAAGTCAATATCTGTCAGACATTGCCAAGATACCAATGGTTACCCCGCAGGAGGAAGTAACCTTAACGCAAAAGATAAGAGAAGGTGACCAGGCCGCGCTTGAAAGACTAACCACCGCGAATCTGCGCTTTGTAGTTTCTGTGGCCAAGCAATATCAAAATTCAGGACTCACCCTTGGTGACCTAATCAACGAAGGTAACCTGGGCCTGGTAAAGGCAGCAAAGAGGTTTGATGAAACAAAGGGTTTCAAATTTATATCTTACGCAGTATGGTGGATCCGTCAGTCAATTCTTTCAGCCATTGGCGAACAATCACGTATGGTGCGTTTACCGCTTAACCAGGTAGGTGATCTGTCAAAAATAGCCAAGGCGGCTTCACGGTTGGAGCAGGTATATGAAAGGCAGCCCACACCTGAAGAGCTGGCGGAAGACCTGGAATCTACCGTAGAAAAAGTAACCAGTTCGCTGGCTAATAGCGCAAGGCACCTGTCATATGATACGCCATTTTCAAGCGATGAAACCAACACCTTGCTGGATGTGCTGCAAAGCGCTGAGCCGGGAACGGATAAGGAGGTGATGAGCGAGTCGTTAAGTGTTGAAGTGTCTGACAGTATGCGTTTGCTTTCTGAAAAGGAGCGTAACATACTTGAGCTGTTTTTTGGCTTAAACCAGCAACATGCGCACAGCCTTGACGAGATAGGTGATAAATACCACCTTACCCGCGAACGCGTAAGGCAGATAAAAGATAAAGCGCTGGCACGCTTGCGTACCAGCAGCCGCACAAGCGCTTTAAGATCTTATTTAAATTAATATTGCTAACTGCCTGGTAGCTATTCAGGTATTAGTGTTCGCAAAAACGCCCTGCATTATAATGCAGGGCGCTTTTGCGTTATGCGTTCTTTGGGATAAATAATTGAGATGCTATTATCAGTTAAATGATTGCCTGTATACAAGTGGTGTTTGGTTTGTTTTGCGCCTAAACAGTTTATTGAATGATTGCGGATAATCAAATCCGAGCCGGTATGCTATCTCGGCCACAGTGAGATCGGTGCCGGTAAGCAACACCTTGGCTTTTTCTAAAAGATGATCTTGTATATGTTGCTGTGCGCTACGGCCTGACAGGTTGCGCAAAAGATCACTCAGGTACTTGGGAGATTTGTTCAACCGCTCTGATAAGTAGGAGATAGTGGGCAAACCGTTTGAAAGCAATAATTCATCGTTGTTAAAATAAGTATTCAGTAAGTTTTCTACCTCGGTAAGCAATTGGTGGTGTGCCGGTTTGCGGGTATTGAACTGCCGTAGATAGAAACGCTGGCTGTAGTGCAGCAATAATTCAAGTTGTGCGATCATTACCTCTTGTGTAAGCCCGTCAATGGCTGTTTCAAGTTCCAGGCGAATGTTATCAACTATATTATTGATAACAGTTTCTTCCTTTTCAGACAGGAATAGAGCCTCGTTAATAGCGTATGAAAAAAAATTGTAGCTCTCGATCTTTCTTGCTAACGGAAAGCCCTTTAAAAAATCGGGATGAAAGGCCACACACCATCCTTCAAGCTGATGGTTTTCAGGCACGGTGGCTACAATTTGTCCGGGTGC
Organism: Mucilaginibacter sp. UR6-1; assembly: GCF_020880975.1. Lineage (GTDB taxonomy): Bacteria > Bacteroidota > Bacteroidia > Sphingobacteriales > Sphingobacteriaceae > Mucilaginibacter. The sequence continues at coordinate 606,669 of NZ_JAJIWP010000001.1, forward strand.
GAAAAACGACATCAGCCCCTCATCATAATCATAATAACCCTGCCCGTACTTTACCTTGCCGCTAACCTTTTTTTTGAGCGAAATGCAGTATACGTTCAGCATCAATGTCCGGAAACGCTTATCCGGATTATGCTTCAAATCCTCCATCCTGAAAATATCTATCAAAGGATGCTCAGGGCCGGGTAATGATAAAACCCGCCGATGTTCGCTGATAGAATTTATTGCATATGGAGTATCTCTGCTCATTGTAAATGAAAATGATTGGTGTAAAAGTAATACAGGTTAATTATCGCTTAACCTGTAACTTAAAATTTATTTATCAATGCCAGCCATTGAGTTAGCATCATACCGGTCGCCTATTGAAGTACCTAACGGAACTATCGAATCTAACAGGTTAAGTTCATCTTTGGTAAGTACGATATCGGCAGCGGCAATATTCTGTTCAATATATTTTACACGCTTGGTACCCGGAATTGGCACATGCCCTTTGGCCAGTACCCAGCTTATGGCCAATTGCGATGGTGTTACGCTTTTTTGAGAAGCTATACTGTAAACCGCGTTTACCAGTTCAAGGTTTTTGTAAAATTGATCTCCCTGAAAACGGGGGATGTTTCTACGAAAGTCATCAGCCGGAAAATCATCCGGGTTTTTCAATTCCCCGGTTAAAAAGCCGCGTCCCAGTGGCGAGTAAGCTATAAGCCCTATACCCAATTCGGCCAGCGTATCGGTAATACCCGCCGCCTCTACATCCCGCTCAAATAAGGAGTACTCTGTTTGTATCGCGGTAAGCGGATGCACGGCATGTGCCTTACGTATAGTTGCTGACGATACTTCAGACAGACCGATGTATTTAACCTTTCCTTCTTTTACCAGTTCGGCCATTGCTTCAACTGTTTCCTCGATAGGTGTGTTAGGGTCCAAGCGGTGCAGGTAATACAGGTCTATATAATCTGTCCCTAAATTTTTTAATGACCGTTCGGCGGCTTTTTTAATATATGCTGCTGATCCGTTATAGTTCCAAGTGAGTTGTTCGTTGTCATCAACCTCGTAACCAAATTTAGTGGCTATAATATACTTTTCACGCTTACCTTTTATTGCTTTTGCAATTAGCCTTTCATTAAGGCCCGGCCCGTACATATCGGCGGTGTCTAAAAAGCTGCCTCCCAGCTCCAGCGAGTGGTGCAATGTGGCTATAGCTTCCTGCTCATCAGCTTTACCATAAATATCCCAGCCATTCATGGATGTCATGCCCATGCAGCCGAGTCCAACTTGCGGAACAACCAGCCCCTGGCTGCCTAATTTTACTGTTTTCATAGTATGATTTTGTTAATGGTACAAATCTCAGCTACGGCAGGGATTATCATGTGTCCGTATGGCGGATTGTTGTATCCGTATGCGAAGAAAGCCCCCCGCCTTTGAGTTAGCGCATAGATAAAGGTAATTGTTTAGTAGTGTTTATGTAAAAAAAGCATTGACAACATGAATTAACGCACAGGGATTAGAACTTTGCCGGTATATCTTAATGAGTATGAAAAAATCAGATGTTAAATATTCAGTATTGGATTTGGCAACAGTGGTGCAGGGCGATAAGCCTGCCGATACTTTTGTTAAAAGTGTTGCGCTTGCACGCCATGTTGAAGCCGCGGGATATAATCGCTACTGGCTGGCTGAACATCATAACATGATCAGTGTAGCCAGCTCGGCTACCCCGGTGCTTATAGGGCATATTGCCGGCAATACCTCAACTATACGCGTAGGCTCAGGCGGCATAATGCTGCCTAACCATGCACCATTGATAGTGGCAGAGCAATTTGGTACACTGGCTTCTCTGTATCCTGATCGTATCGATCTGGGTTTGGGCAGGGCGCCAGGTACTGATCAACTTACCGCGCTGGCTATACGGGGTGAAAATTTTCGTATTGAACAGAATTTTCCTGATGATATAAAGCGTTTGCAGCAGTTTTTTTCAGCAGACAACAGTAACAGCCAGGTAAGGGCTATTCCGGGTGAAGGTTTGGATATACCGATATGGGTACTTGGCTCAAGCCCGGAGAGTGCTGTTGTAGCTGCCGAGATGGGCTTGCCTTACGCGTTTGCCAGTCATTTTGCGCCAACACATTTCATGACGGCTATAGCATTGTACCGCGAACGTTTTAAACCATCAGCGGTACTCAACAAGCCTTATGTATTGGCCTGTGTAAATGTAGTAGCTGCCGAAACAGACGCTGAAGCCGTAAAACTTGCCACATCATTACAGCAATTGTTTTTAGGTATTGTTACCGGCAGGCGAAAACTGCTGCAACCCCCGGTTGATGATATGGATGATATTTGGGAGTATTACGAAAAGGACGCCGCGGAAAGGATGCTGGCTTACTCGTTTATAGGGAGCCGTGAAAAGATAAGTGCCGAACTATCTGATTTTTTGAATGACACAGGTGTAGATGAGGTGATGGCAACCTCGCATATTTTTGATCAGCAGGCAAAGCTTAATTCGTACAGCATATTTGCTGATGTAGTTAATACGTTGAACAGTAAAAACTAATTTTACATTAATTATAAAAGCCCGTTAGCTTATTTATTTGCTAACGGGCTTTTTGATCAGGATACTATTAGTTAGCTTGATCCTGCCGGATACCTGCTTTATAATACAGCTCGGCAAGGGTTTTCTGGTAACCCGATATCATGCTTTCGCGCTTTATCTTCATGTCTATCAGCTTGCTTTCCCGGCTGTTGATCAGGAAAAGTGTACTTTCTCCCAGATCAAACTTTTGCAACTCACCGGTTAACAATACCTGCTGGTTGTTGATGCTTTGTATCTGTACCACTAACTGTGAGCGATAGGCGCTCAGATCATTATAGGAGGAGCGAATGTTATTACTGATCTCGCGGCCTGATTGCTGCAGGTCGTAATTCACTTCCTGTTGCTTTATCTTCACCTCGCGCAACTTGCCACGTTCCTTACGTAAAAACAGCGGAAAGGCAAATTCAATACCCACCTTGTAATTACTCCAGTTAAAATCATAATAATCGGGCACATAGGTGTTAAAATCGCGCCGGGTTGATAGGAGCGAGCCGCTGATGTTTATCTTCGGTTTCAGCAATTCCTGGCGATAGCGTCTGTCAATATCTAACTGCGCGCTTTTGGCACGTAACTTTAATAACTCCGGATGCTGTTGATCTGCCTGGCCAAGCAGGGTTTCAAGCAGCGAGTTATCAGGCAATATAATGTTTTGATTAACCGCTTGCGGAATAGCATTTTGAGGCAGCTCAAGCGGCGTGCCCTCGGCATTCCATAAATGGTTTGAGAGAATCAATGCCGAATTTTGCAGCGCGATAGTGCTTTTTGCGAGTTGTATCTGCCTGTCCTGTACGGTAATGCTGGCCTCTACCGAGTCTATCGGCGGTTTATCACCAATCAGGGTTTGCCTTCTTACCGCCTCAAAACGGCGTTGTGCAAGGTCTACACCTTCTTTAAGTAACAAATATTCACGGTAAGCATAATACCAAGCCCAGTAATCTTTGGCGGCGGTATACCATACACTGTTTATCTGTTTCACTTTTTCAGCCTCGGCATAATTTACCATGGCCTTAGCTTGTTTAAGGGTGCTGCGTCGTTCATCAATAAGCAAACCCTGCCCTAACGGAATGGTCAGGCCAACCCCGGCAAGCCCAGGTTGCGGCGTGCGTGTTTCGGGGTTGGTATAGGTGCCCACACTGCGGTCATAACCCACTTTCAGGTCGGCACCGGCAACGTATAACGGTACTTTAAGTTCGCTGTTCCAGTTATTGTAATACTCGGTATTGCCAAACAGTTTACGGTTAAATGATGCCTTTACAGCCGGGTCAAAATACCCCGATGATTGGAGTACATTGGCTTTTGCTGCCTCACTCAACAATGCTGCCTGTTTTACAATAGGGTGGCTCTTAAAAACTATCTCTTCCAAATCGTCAAGAGAAAATACTTTATTCGTATCAGCCGCGGCCCTGGTGGCTTGCGCATAAGCGCCCGCCTTAATTAATAGTATTAAAAGGCCGGCAGCTAAATAACGTTTTAATTTCATGTTGATGTTATTAACTGTATACATTGCGGCTTTTATTTCTTTTTGTCGTCTGCTTCAGCGGTTTTAGGCTCTTTCTCCAAACTTGGCGGAAAGCCATTGAGTTGTCGCCATATTTCATACCACAGTGGTACCGACCGTAAGATGATGCGGCCGTAAACACCCGATCCCTGGCGTAGCTGTATTGGCCATGGTTCATCATTTTGCGGAACAGGATCGGCCTGTTTTATCAGCAAGCGGTACTTGCCGCCATTACTGCTAACACGGTCAATAGCCCAAACTTTACCGGCAAAGGTACCTACCGCTACGGATGGCCAACCCGAAAACTGTACAGATGGCCAGCCTTCAAATTGCAGGCGTACATCACTGGTATCCAGTATCAGCGGAACATCCATCGCATCAACATAAAGTTCGGCAGCTACCTGCGGGTTTTTAGGTTGCAGTGTAGCTATGGATTCGCCTTCCTTTATATTTTCGCCAATACCGGCTTTCAATGTTTTCACCACAAAGCCATCCTGCGGGGCACGTACTACGTACAAACCACGGCGAATGCTGATATTTGATATATCATTACGCAACTTGGCAATCTCGCCGCGTACACTTGCACGGCTTGAAAGGGCCGAACTCATGTCCGACTGTGCCTTGGCCAGTGATTCCTGGTACTTGGCCCGGATGTTGTCCAGATCAATCCGGGCGTTCAGTAATGCCTGTATTGAGTTGCTCAGTTTGTTTTGCTGACCGATAACCTTAGCATTATCTTCCTGCAATTTAAGCCTGCGGGTTTCAATATCGGTTAACGAGAATAAGCCATCCTTGTAACCCCTTTCATAACGGGCAAGGCGTGCTTTAGAAGTTTCGTAATAGTTTTTAACGGCAACCAGGTCAGCGCTATCTATCTTAACATAATTTTCAGCCTGCTGTACCTTGTTTTCAGCCGCTGATAGCTGATAGCGCAAGCCATTGCTCAGCGCCTGCATCTGGGCTTTGGTAGCTGCCATTTTTTGTACGGCGGCTTCCTCGCTGCCTTTTTTAGCATCCAGTTGCTCGTCAAGCCGCTCAGGCAATTCCGGGTCAAAATAGGATTGGCTGGTTTCAGAAATTACCAGGATGGTATCACCCTTCTTTACTTCCTGTCCTTCGTTTACAGCCCAGCGTTCAATGCGCCCGCCAATTTGGTTTTGTACCGTTTGAGGCCTGTCCTGCGGCCTTAACGCGGTTACCGTACCCCTGCCGGGGATGGTTTGCCGCCAAGGCAGCATGAGTATTATTATAAACAAAACAAGGCAAACCGTCATGATGCGGCCTAACAAATGCGGCCCCTTTACGTCAATAAGCTCTTCGGCTGATTGCACCTGGAAGCCGTCAATCAATTTATGGTGCGTGTTGGTGTGTGATTTATTAGCCATGGTTTTCTTCCTCCTCCAGTTCCATATCAGTTACTACAGCAAGTTTTTCGCTTCCGGTAACCATATCAAACACCGTATTAAGGTTGGTCATAAGTTTTTCAACCGCGTAGCTTATTTGTACAATAATTACCTCGGCGGCTACAAACTGCCCAAAAGTCATTTGCCTTTCTACTACGAAGAATGAGCCTAATAACAGCAAACCGCCCATTAATACCGTGCGCAAAGCCACCGAACTCATAAAAAATTTTTTAAGAACGCTAAAATGGTCGTTCCGCGCCATCAGGTACCTGGATGTTATCTCGTCGGTAGTTTTTACTATGCCATCCATTTTATCGGGTTTGCCCCTGTACTGGTCAAGGTCGCTGGCAACATCTTCTAAATGTGCTACCAGTTCATATTTATGGCTTGACTCTTCAAGGCTTGTTTGTACACCTTGCCTGTAGTATAATAAAATAACCACCCCTATAGCTACTATAGCTAAAAAGCCGAAAACCATAAAAACCGGATGATAAAAAGAGAGTAATATGGCACTGAAAAATATTTGTACGGAGGCAGCCACAATATCAACCAGTAATTTGGTGAGCCCTTTTTGTATGGTCAATATCTCAAAAAAACGGTTAACTAATTCAGGTGGATACTCGCCTTCCAGTTCTTCCTTTTTAATGCGCGGTAAGCGGTAAGCGAATTCCATAGATGCTTTGGCGAATATTTTTTGCTCCAGGTATTCAACCAGTTTAAGCTGCCCTATTAATAACACACCGCCAATTATAACACCTATAAGCACTACGGCTATAAGCAGGTAGGTTGAGCTGTACATGGCCCCGTTTGACAGCAGGTTGAAAACGGCTGTAGTACCTAAGGGCAACGTAAGCCCAATTAAGCCGATAAGTAACGCGAAGATAAAAATGTAGTTTATGGTTGAGCGCTCATAGTGCAATAAACGCACCAGGCGTTGCCACGGGGTAGGAGCATCAACATGCTTCTTTTTTTTCATAAAAAAGGTTAAATCTTAAATAAATTAATTTTAGGGTTGGCTAAATAACGCCATTGATACGCTTATGTTTTGGTGGGTTATAATTATATTATTTAAAATAATGTTAACTATAACACCATAAGGCACACCCGTTTAATGCACCAGCCTGATGTGGTGATTTGCGTAAATTTAAATGTAGTATTGATGGAGATTTGGAGGCGGTGTGAGTACATCGCGCAGGGGCTCTTTGAATATAGAAAAGCTATATACAAAAAAATGGCTCTGCAAGCGGGTTACCCACGTAAAGGCATTAAAGTTAATGCCATACTCAAAGCATGAGTATAATTTTTTGTTGCTTTTATCAAAGCTGTTCTCACTTGGGTTGGAGTTTTCATCCTCGGCTTTTTCAACCGCGTATGATTTTAGGGTGGAGTAATAACCAATAAACATATCGCAGGACTTTAGTGCGAAAACCGCTATAAGCAGCATTCCTATTACTCCTGTTAAGGCTGATCTCCTTAAAATATTAATCACTCTCACTTCGGCAAATATAATGATTGTAGCTAACGCAATCATGGAAATAAGTCGTCAATAAGTAAAATACTACAACTTTAATATTATTTTAACATTAGTTTATGGACTTATATAAATAATTGATTAAAAAGTTATTAGAATTTGTTAAGAAAGACAGCAAGGATGTTTAAGTAAGTTATACTTTTGATTATGTGCGCAACATTACACCGTGATTTTTATATCCATTATTCGCTTTTCAAAATCATTGCCGTGTACTAACGCTTTAGATTTTACACGCACCTTGTAGCTATAAACCGTGCTTTCACTATAACCCAATATTTTTGCTACCGTGGGCAGCTCATTTATGCCTAAACGCATCAACGCGAATATCCTTAACGTTGGGTTAAGGGTTTCGCCGCGCTTTGGCCATATCTGGTCATCTTCATTTAACAGGGTATTAAATGAGCTTACAAAATTCGGAAATATCTTTACAAAGGCGCTATCAAGGGTTTGATACAAATTCTCTTTTTCCTTATCAATATGTATACCATCAAGTATCGGTTTTATTTCATTGAATTTTCCAAGCTTAATAGTGTGCAAGGTCTTTCTCTTTACCTTGTCCAGCGTATCAATATAAGCAGAGCATGTTTTTAAAAACAGACCGATCAACTCCTCTTTGATGTGGGATGCTTCCCACAATTTCTCGTTCACATTTCTAAGTTCGATGTTTTGTTCGGTAATCGTTACCTCATTTGCTTTAATGCGTGTTAACTGTTTACGGTATATAACCAGCACAAAAAATAGTACAATAACGATGATCAGGAAGATCAGAAAACCTATCAATAACTTATCTTTTTCATGTTGTTTTTCGGCCAGTAACTTGGTTGCAACTATCGGTAATATCGACTGTATTTGTACCTGACGATTACGTGCGCCATAATATTTGGCGTTTTTTGCTGCTTCCTGTATAAATTTATAAGCATCCTCAGTTCTGTTAAGCTTGTATAGCTCCTGGCTTAACAAAAAGATGGCCAAGGTTTCTTTAGTAGCCGATCGTACATCATTTATAGCCGCGAGAGCTAAAAAGAAAATTCGGTTTTGCCCGGTATAAGCAAAGCTTAGCCGTGTTGATACCATTGCGATACCACGTTCGCCCAGATTGTGATTTAAAATGTAGTTGTAATAGTAATGGGGGCTAAGGTATTTATCCCGGGTGGATGCCGGTAAAAAGGCTTTACTGATTGTTTGCTCAAAATCACTTGACGGAACGGCAACCTCCGCGCTCTTAAAATCACCCTTTGAGCATTTTGCATAAATTTTTGAAAAATAGCTATCATTATTGTATTCAGCAATGCCTGCATATAACCGCGCACGCAGTATCAAATACTCTGATCTTAAATTGGTTGGTAACTGTGTGTGCTCTAATTGCCCGGCAACGTCAAACGCTTCTTTATAAAGGCCTGAGTTGAGTAATATACTTCCAAGCAGTAAACGGCTACGTGTAAGTTTTTCAGGATCATTGAGTTTGCCTGATAAACCGATCATCTTGTTTACATATACAAAAGCCGAATCAAACTTGTATGCCCGGTACAGGTTAAATATTTTAAAACAAATATTATACTGTGCTATCGGGCTTTTATGCCCGGCATCCTGCAAATGTATTTTTAAATGTGCTATTTGTTTTTCCTTTTTAACGTCATAAACATCTTTCTTTAAAAGCTCCTTTTTTAAAACGCTGATAATACTGTCTGCATTTACATTTTGTGCCATGCAGTTAATGTTCATTACCCCGAACAGTACGAACAGAAAAAAATAAATTTTGGCCATATTGATTTTTCAAATGTAGGAAAGTAGTACTAATGATACCTATGGTTTTTTATTAAAGCATATGCCCGTTTAAGTGTGGCTTTATTTTTTTAACGACCCGCTGTTATATGATGACGCTCATGTAGTGTATACGTGTGGGATTTTTTGTGTAAAACTGACCTTATGTAGCCATAAGAAAGTGTGACTTGCCTGTTACTTAAATGGATTTTTTTTATAACACAATTTAACAACATGTTGATTTAAAGTGCATTGATGTTTTAAAAGATTGGATTTTTTTGTTTGGTGATAATGTATGTACAAATGAGGATACTATACCCTTTTAATTTGTAGGCAATATACGGGTGCGATACCCGGTATTCTATAAACCAGCTACTGCCGTTTGCAACGGCGAAGTACAAAGCCTATTAAAACCAATTTTTTAAACAACATGCAAGAAAAACTTTTACGATTGCTGAGGGTCTGTTTTATGATCCTCATCGCCGGATCGTCTGCCTATGCGCAAAGCAGATCGATCACTGGTAAGGTAACCGATGCTGCCACAGGCTCGCCATTGCCGGGTGTAAGCGTTGCGGTTACAGGTACATCAGTAGGTACTACCTCTGATGTAAATGGCGCTTACAAATTAAACGTTCCTGAAACGGCCACCAGCCTTACCTTTTCATTTATCGGTTATCAATCAAAAAAAATCGACCTGGCCGGAATCACCACCATTAATGCCGCGCTCGAACAATCAAACAGCACCCTGGAGGAAGTTGTGGTTGTGAGCGTTGGCTATGGTACCCTTGATAAAAAAGAGGTTTCAAGCGCAATTACCCATGTTTCGGGTAAAGATCTTTTGCCGGTATCAGCCAATAACCCGCTTATGTCATTACAAGGCAAGGTGGCCGGTTTAACCATTACTAATACAGCAAGCGGTGATCCTAACTCATCGCCCAATGTACAGTTAAGAGGCGCGTCATCACGTAATGCAGGACTTGGACCACTGTATGTAATCAACGGGGTGCCGGGTGGTAATATTGATAATATTAATCAAAATGATATTGAAAGCATTGACGTATTAAAGGGAGGCGCTGCTGCTGCTATTTATGGCACGCGCGGCGGTAACGGCGTAATTATTATCACCACAAAAAAGGGTACATCTCAATCGCGGTTATTTTATGATGGATATGCAAGTTTTGATTATGTAACTAACCGGCTGCAAAACCTGTCAGCCGAGCAGTTTGTAGAGCACCGTGTTAGTACAGACAGAGGCCAGGATTATGGTGCCCGCACCAATTGGCTTAAAGAGGTTACTAATTCGCCGGCGTTCAGCCAAAAACATACACTTCAACTTTCGGGTGGATCGTCCAGAACCAACTATTTTGCCTCTGCGGATTACCGTAATGCCGATGGCATTGACCTTCGTGCTCATAAGAAGGAATACGGTGCACGCATAAGCATTAACCATGCTACAGAAGATAATACTATTGTGGCTACACTGAATATTGCACCTCGTTACATGAATGTTAGTAACTCTGATCAGGGTAACTTTAATAATGCACTTACCCTTAATCCTACTTATCCTGTATTTGATTCTACCGGAAAGTATAACTACATCAATACCGGATTCTTTTCAAACAACCCGGTAGAGAATGGCAAGATGATCAAATCTGATGCTGACATTAAAGAGATGGATATTAACGGCTCGCTCAAGTTCAATATTCTTAAAAACCTGAGCACGATGGTTACAATTTCACAGATCAGTCGCTCAGCCCGCAACATGAATTTTCGCCCGTCAACATTATCAACTACTATACACGATAACAAGCCCAATAAAAATAATTTTGCATCGCAGGAGCAACAGGAAAACGATCAGAAAAACGTAGAGTGGACAGGCAATTACTCGCTTGACCTGAACAAGCACCACATTAGGGCACTGGGAGGTTATTCGTATTCGCTGTACAATTACAAACAGTTTTATGCTCAAAATTATGATTTCCCTTTTGATACGTTTTTATGGAACCATCTGAATTCAGGTTTGTACAATGGAGGAGGTGAAGGACAAGGACAAGATGCGGTAGGCTCAACACAAAACGGATCTACATTGATTGCTTTTTTTGGTAGAGTTAATTATGATTTTAATAACCGTTATATACTAACGGGCAGTTTGCGTCATGAAGGTTCGTCAAAATTTGGAGCGAATAATAAATGGGGTAATTTTCCTGCTGTATCAGCAGCATGGCGAATATCTGAAGAAAGCTTTTTAAAAGACGCATTGCCTTGGGTTGATGAGCTAAAGATACGTGCTGATTATGGCGTAACCGGTAATCAGGATTTTGGCAACTACCTTTCATTGTTGCTGTATGGCAGTGCAGGGTATTTTCCATACAATGGCAGCCAATACCAGGTGTATGGGCCTTCATCAAATGTTAATCCTGATTTGAGGTGGGAAAAAGCTGAGAACTTTAATGCCGGTTTTGATTTTTCGATACTTAATAATCGCCTAAGCGGCTCTGTTGATTATTATGTACGTACTAATAAAGATTTGCTGGGCAATTACAGGGTGCCGCTGCCACCCAATTCACAATCAGAAACCTTTACCAATGTGGGTACCATGCGCAATTATGGTATTGAGGCAACTTTAAGCGGTGCTGTTTTAAAGAAAAACGAACTGAATTATAATGTAAGCCTGGCTTTTGCATACAATCGTAATAAATTTATATCATTTTCAAACGCTTTATATAAAGGGGCCACATTTCAGGAAGTTGCCGGCTTACCGGCACCCGGCTCACCCGGAAACATTCAGCGCATTGAAGAAGGTCATAGCATAGGTGAGTTTTATACACTTCGCTCAGCAGGAGTTAATGATGAGGGTGCTTTATTAGTATATCGTAAAGATGGTAGCATTGTACCTGCTAATCAGGCTAATAATGATGACAAGCAGTATGTTGGCAATGGCCTGCCAAAAGTAACCGCTTCAATGAACCATAATTTCAGGTATAAACGTTTTGATCTGAATGTGTTTTTGCGCGGAGCTTTTGGATACAAGATATTTAATACACCGGCATTTTATCTGGGTACACCTTCAAGCCAAACCGATGCTAATGTTCTCCAGTCTGCTTATGATAGTAAAAGTAAATACTCAAAACTTACAAGCCCATCTACCACATCCATTGCTTCAGACTACTTTCTGGAATCGGGGTCTTTTGTAAAAATTGATAATGTTGCGCTGGGCTACACGCAGCCATTAAAAAACAAGTACCTGAAATCGGTTAGGTTTTACGCGGCTGGCCGTAACCTGCATACTTTTACAGGATATACCGGCGGAGATCCTGACCTGGTTCAGATTAACGGGCTTACTCCCGGCGTAAATACATCTTTAAATTATTACCCTGCTACCTTACAATTGATATTAGGTTTACAGGCAACATTTTAGAATTAAACACATGAAAAAATATCAATTTTATATAACCAGCGCGCTATTTGGGGCATTAATTACAGGCGGCTGTACTAAGCTGGATGAAACGGTATACGACAGGGTAGACGCGGGAAACTTTCTTACCCGTAGAGATGACGTGATACGTGATTTTTTACGCCCTTTTGAGCATGGATACTGGAGTATACAAGGAAATGATTATTATGCGGTAACTGAAAACAGTACTGATGAAATAGGCACTTATAATAGACAGGGCGATTGGCAGGATGGCGGGTACTATCAGCGAATGCACTATCATACCTGGACACCTCAGGATGGTTTTACCAGCGGCGTATGGACAAATTTATACCAGGGTATTGTACTTTCAACCAACTCATTGCAGGATATGGAAAGCATTACCGATCCTGCTAAATTGAGTATCACGCCCGAAGAACTTGCTGATTTTAAATCAGAGTTACGTACACTCAGGGCATGGTTTAATTTACGGGCTTTTGATTTTTATCGTAACATACAAATTGTTACTGATGTAAAGAATTCAACACAAGCCAATCCGCAAGCTACCCCGCAGGAAACATTTAATTTTATTGAAAAGGAGCTGTTGGAATCATTACCCGGTTTACCTACCCGAGATCAATTAGGGGCAAAGGGTATTGGCAGGTGGACCAAAGCGGGTGCTGCCTCTTTGCTGGTAAGGTTATACCTTAATGCTAAGGTATATATCGGTGTTGATAAATTTGCGGAGTGCGAAGCTGTTTGCCGCGACATCATATCAGGTAAATACGGCAGCTATCAGCTTGATACCCGTTGGGATGCGCCCTTTGATTATACCAATACCTCTCTTAATTCTGAGGTAATATATGGTTTTCCGGGCACACTGAACCGTACTCACTGGCAATATGATGGAGGTATGTTTTATTGGGGCATAACGTATGATGCTTTTCTGTATTTAGGATTTACAGATTTTGGCAGAGCCAACCCCCGTTTTGCACTTCAGCCGGGCCGCGATGTTGACAGCGTAGAATACACACATCAGTTAGGTAAACCTTTTGTTAAATTTCAACGTTACCCGGACGACCTGAGGCTGAAAAAGTATAAAAACCTTGGTGATAGTAAGCGTGAAGGGATGTTTTTGTACGGATACCTGCCTTATACACGTACAGTAAACGGGCAAATAGTGAATGATACGGTTAGAGGGAATAAAGGGCCCTACGCCTTGTTTATTCGCGATCAGGTGGGGATGTTTTTGGGCGCAAAACCCGGAACAAAGATAGCCGATAAGGAGTCGAACATGAACCATGCCGACCACAACTCAGGTGTGTTTATGGTAAAATACCCGATGTATCCAACGCCTGATCCAAACCGTATCACTTCAGCTTATGCCGAAGTTCGCTTGTCAGAAATTTATTATTCGCTGGCCGAATGTTTGTACCGTAAGGGTGATAAGGCAGGCGCGGCAGCTCAGCTTAACCAGGTAAGAAAACGTAATTATCCTGCTAATTCGCCAAGTTTATATACGCTTGACGGTAGCCAGCTAACAGATCAGGAGATGCTTGATGAATGGGGCAGGGAGTTTTTGGGTGAGAACAGACGACGTACGGATTTAATACGCTGGGGCGTATTTAACACCGGTACCTGGTGGGATAAAAAACCGGATGCTGATGATCATACCATTATTTTCCCTATCGGACGTGATATAATGAATGTAAATCCGCAGATGAAACAAAACCCGGGTTATTAATAATAATGCCTGCTATCTGAAAAGATAGCAGGCATTATTATTTGTTAATATGTGCTATTAAAACTGCTTTACTATAACTTTACGGCGCTCATCAACAAGGTTAAATTCCAGTTGTTTATTGTTGCCGGTATTTATATTTACCTGCTGTTTTTGGTTGGTTATCGCGTATTGGGCAGGGTCAGCTTCAATACTTACCTGGTAATTATTAACAGGTAATGGTAATTCAAATTCGCCTGCTTCATTAGTGAGCGTAGTAAAAACTAAATTTTTATCGTTTACGGCTACCACCTTAATGCCTTCAAGTACTGGTGCCGTTGATACGTAGGCTTGTTTTACAACCTTGATTTTGCCCATCAGCCAACCGCTTTTTACAAGAGGTATGGCCATTTTTTTGTTACCAGACAGATCAATGGTTACCTGTCCGGGTAGGTTCCATCCGTTTGAACGTAACAGGTTGAGCGAGTAAACGCCTTCTTTAATAGCGATGTATTCAACCATGCCTTTTTTATCACTCACCGTATTCATTCTGCCGGAGTTTTGTTGGTTTTTATCAGCAATATTTATTACAAGGCCTTCCAGTGGCTGCTCGCCGTTATCCCATTGGTTATTGTGATTTGCATCATTATAGAAACTGATCTTTAGCTTTTTAGTACCCGGGGCGCTTGTACGGTCAAACCGCTTAACCACACCAATACGTGTTTGCAGGTTATAGTTGTTGTTAACGGTGGAGTAAGCATTATAAAAACATTCGCCTGATAGTTGCCACCCGTTTGTAACACGGTATTGTACCTGTGCGTTAACCGAATGGTTGCTGCTTATTTTATATGCCGTGTAGTTAAAGTAATCGGTAATGTTAACGCTAAGCTTATTGTTAAACGCGGTAAAATGCACATCGGGCCCAAATGAGTAAGCATAGTACTTGCCGCCTGCCTGTGTAGCTATGGCTTCTTCTGATAAATAAAAGGGCGCGTTTTGTAATAAAGAATGTATGCCCCACCAACGATCATTGTAATTTGCCATGATGCGGAATGACCTGTAATTTCGTTCATTAAGCCGGGTGTTGTCGCTGTTGGTTGCTCCAAAGTCACCCAGGATAGTCACTTGGCGGCTGCCGTTAAAAGCATACATCAGATCAATCCCTAATCGTTTTGAAGATGAGCGCAATGATCCATTAACGTTTAAAACAGGAGCGTACTGATTGTTTGATCGGCTTAATGATTGATTGAGTAAATAAGGATGCACACCCAGGTTTAAACGCCCTGACGAAATGTTAACGCCTGTTTCGTACGTAGCGGTGTTATTGTAAAGGCCCGCATATAATAATAAAGTATCAGTTAAATAGCGTGGTGCATTTTTAATTAAGGCGTACCGGGAGAATATGCTGAATGTTTTATTTAAGCGGTAATTAACCCTGTTGTTAAGCGATATGCTGCCACGCTGCAAGCCGCTGTAATAATTTGTGCTGTAATAATTATTAAAATTTAAACCCACACGTTCGCCCTGGTATGAGTAATTAACCCCTGCCGCACCCCCTGTTTTATTTTCAGTTGTACCTTTAACTGTTTCATTACTTAATCCGGCTTTAATTTCAAGGGCATGGTTATTACCGGTTGCTATAGCAAAACGGCCATTCACTAAACGGGTTTGTATTCGCGTAAGCGGATTATTGTTAAATATTGCCGCAACATTACCTTCGCCTAACTTGCTGTTGTAACGATAGTTTAACGCCGCGCTTGTTGCAAATGGTAACTGCTGGTTGGTTTGAGTAAATAATAAATAGCTGTTTTGTATACCATATACATCAAAGGCGCTGTGGCTGCCGGTATTTACCGAAAGTTTGATGCCCCGGCCAAATAAAGAAAAATCGAGGTTATCCATCACATTGCCAATGCGTATGCCAATATGTTTGCCTGTATAGTTTATCCAGGTATCAAACCCGTCAGCAGCATTTATACGGGTATAGTAATTAAGGTTAAGGTTGTAATCAATACGCTCATCACTACCGGGCAGTATATTGCCGCTGGTTGATAAGGTGTAATAATTAACAGCCTGATTCATGTTAGTATAACTTATACCTGAAATATTACCCATGTCATGCTGGGCAGCGGCAATGTCGGCCCGACGGCTACCAAGGCTGGTTACCTGCACCACGCTGGTTGATAGTGGTGTGCCTGACGCGTCTGCCACTTCAGCAATAACATTAAATTCCGGCGTTAGGCCATTGTTATTCATTTTTAAATAATTCGCCTCAACTTCAATAATCTGCCTGCTGCCCGGGTCAAGCTGTATCGTGCGCAAAGGGTTCAATATCTGCAAGCCTGTGGGGTTTGCGGTTAATTTCATTACCACCCGGGTAGGTGCGTACCCCTGGTTAACACAGCGGAAACGAAGCGTTGCTTTACCATTTGTAGTGTTAATATAAACCACAGGATCAAGTGCTGTTACATGTACCTGCCCAGCCTGATCAATGCTCAATACTAACTTTGCGCTAATGGATTGGCCGTTGTTCAGGTTTTTATAAGTAACGCCAATAAATGGCGTTGGGTTGCTCAGCAATTCTGCTGATGGCAAAAACTTCACCGGGATATTTTGTATAGTACCTGGTTGTAAAATAATGGTATCGGGCATTGATAGCAGGTTGCCTTCAACAGGTGATGCAAGTTTGAGGGTTGCGGCTGAACTGCCATTGTTTTTTATAATGAGCTTTGTGCTGATCAGATCCCGCTTTGAAACCATAACTGTATCCTGCTCAAAATGGCAGTCAAGGGGTTTAACCTGAGCGCTTAGGCCGGGTAAAAACAACACATTACAAATAATAAACAGCAACAGCCTCTTCACAACAGTTACAGTATATGTACAGGTATTAATCAGGGTATATTACATATAGTTTAAAAATCGGTTTGCAAGAAAAAAATAATTTCTTGTAACCATGTTATTTTCTTTTACGTTAAACACTGAAAGAAAGTTCAATAACTCTTAATTAATTTCCATGAAAAAAATTTTAACTGTTTTATTCGTAACAGTTGTGGCAGGCCTGGGCGCTGCACACGCACAATCAACTATTGGTACAACCAATGTTCACGTACAATTAACAGATGTGTTATCACTGACAGTGAACGACCCGGATGTGTACATCAATTTTGCTAATGAGGCCGATTACAAAAATGGAGTAGAAGTACCCATGAGCAGTCACCTCACGGTAACCAGTAATCAAAACTATACTTTGAATGTTAAATGTGCTGGTAATCTGACTGGTACAGGTAGTAATGCTGATGTGCTTTCGCCTTCTGTGTTACGTGTGGAGATGCCGGCGGGTGGTAATAATACCAGTTTAGGTGTTACGCCGGCTGTAGCTAATGGTTTATCACAAAGTGATTTTTCTTTACTTACAAGTGCTTTGCCTGCTGTGCAAAAGGCTTTGGATGTTACCTATTCAGTACCTGCGGCCATATCAAATACCAGTGCAATTTTAGGTAAAAATGCCGATACCTATACAACTGTAGTTACCTATACAGTGACTGCAAACTAATAAATTCAATATTAACTTTAAAGAAACAAAGAAGTGCAATGAAAATGGCTTTTAATATAGTAAAACCGCTGTCATTGTGCTTTTTTGTTTTATTTAATATCATCACTTTATGCGGATCAGTAAGCGGGCAATCGGTATCGGTAAGCCCTTCCCGCATTTTTTTTTCAGGCAATGCCGGGCAGGAGCTAACTGAACAGGTTACGCTTAATAATTCAGGTTCCGTCCCCGTTATTTTTCGCTCCTCAATTATGGATTGGAGGCGCGATAGCGTGGGTGAAAAATATTACTCTCCGGCAAATACCCTGTCTTCATCAAACGCATCGTGGCTCGAGGTAAAACCCAACGTAGTTACCGTGCCTGCAAATGGGGTAGCTGTAATTACAGTAACTATGCACGTGCCTGCCAAGTTGCCCCAAACATCAACAGTTACCAATTCAATGCTTTTTTTTACGCAGATAAATGAACAACTGGCTAAAAGTACAATCAAAGGCAATTCACCCAGGATAGGTGTTTCGGTTAAGCTTGAGTTTGGCGTTCATGTATACTTTACGCCGCCGGGTGCATCATCAAAAGAGCTGGATATAGTAGCGTTTGACGATAGGGGCAATGTTGCTGTAAAAACCAAACAGGTAAGGCGTTTTGCTATCAGGATAAAAAGTACCGGTAATGTGGTTACTGATGGCAACCTGCGGTTTGATGTTACTAACCAGGTAACCGGTGATGAGGTTAAGGTTGAACCTCGCGCCATAAGTTTGTTACCTGGTAGCGAACAGTTGGTTTATCTTGATCTGCCTGTAACCCTAAACGGTAAATATATATTGGTTGCCTTGCTTGACAGTGGTGAAGAAACGAGCTTAAAAGTTGCAAAAAAAGAATTGGATTTTTAGGATAGGTAAGATAGTAGTTGTTTGTTTATTGACGGTTAGTGCTAATGCCTACAGCCAGGTAAACTTCAACATCACTGCCGACAATATTAAATCAGCAAACCTGTATGTTGATAATGGATCAACCACGTTTGCAACTGTGCTTAGCGTGGCCCCAACAATAAACTTATCTGCGTCATCAAGTACCTTAACGAACGGCAATGGTGCAACTGTCAACGTAAACCAGGTAACAGCGCGTATTATTGGTACCGGTGGTGGGGTTGCCAACTTACTTGATATTGCTACGGTACCTACCATCACATTATCAACCAGTCCGCAGGCTATTTATTCATCCCTTATTGGTACACTTGCCGGCGGGCGCATTACACTGCGCTATACGTTGCCCAATCTTAGTGCAACAATATGGAGAGCGGGTACATATACTACTAACCTAAATTTTGCCCTGATTGGTATTAATATAGGCACGTTAAGCCCTACAATTGTACCTTTAAATATCAATGTTGCCGCATTTGTAACTATCCCTGCATCGCTTTCGGCAGTGCAATTGGATATTAATTCGCTTAATTATTATCGCAGCCAAACTGCAAGTACCACACAAAACGTATTGTTTACGGCAACGGTTCCGGTTGGTATCAGGCTCAGGTCAAACACATCGGCTTTTACTTACAGTAACGGATATTCGGGTGCGGCTGATCCCGCGACTACCGTAAACCGTACAGGCGTGCAGATTACCTCTCCAACTGCAAGTACAATGGTTAACCCGGTAACAAGTTATACTAATCTCACATCCGCCGGTGGTTTAAGCGTGCCTGCAGGTAACCAGCAAACCAATACATTCACTTACAGTATTAGCCCGGCTAACCTGAAGCTTGGTTTTAAGCAAAAGGGTACCTACACGGCCAATCTTACGCAAGAGTATTTTGATGCCGGATCTCCGGTACAGGCTACTTCAAAAAGTATAAGTTATCCTGTTACGGTAAATGTGGCCGATATTGCGGAACTCAAAGTTAACCATACTGATGTTAACCTTGTTTTTAACAGCGTATCGCGTTATGCTAATGGCGTTAATGCTGATATGTCAAATCATCTTACATTAAGCAAAACAACGCCCTACGAGGTTTATGTAAAGGCATCAGGCACAACATTAAACAGCGCTAACGGCACATTACCAATAAGCATTATAGATATTTTACCTGTACCTGCATCAGGCAGCAATTTTAATACAGTTACGCTTTCTGCTTCATCCCAAAAGCTGTTTTCATCAGCAGTTGCCGAAATTGACAGGGTGTTGAGCGTACGCTACTCCGTGCCTGCATCAAAGGTGGCTCAACTATTAAGTAAACCGGCTACTACTTATAATACAACCATAACATATACCATGGTAGCACCCTGATTGCTGTTAACTGCGATTGTTTGTATTAGTGCCTCTTACTCCGGTAGCTAACTTACTGTATTTTGCCGCCCTGGCTCATTATCCAATTGTACTGGAGTATCACACATCGCTTCATCTTTTAAAACACGGGGTATTCTGATCAAAGAAACTGTTGAGATGATAGCTTAACAATAAACTTGTTTATCACATTATATAAAATGTTTCCGGCTTGCTTTTCTGTTCAGGTTCAGGTAGGTTGGCCATCTCCATTAAATTACGCTCTATGGTGTTTGATAGCGTGGTCATTGGTGTATCTGTAGGTTTGTTTTCAAAAGGGTCCTGCATTAATATTGCTGTGCGTTCTATAGAGATAAATAGCACAGGCACTATGGTAGCCAAGCAAATTTCAATGGCCCAGTGGTGGTCGTCCAAACCGAAGGGAAATATGGTTGTTAAAGCATATATTAAAAAATGGATCAGCACACTATATGAACGGGGGAACACTGTGTTCTTAATACGTTCGCATTTGCCCATTGAATCAGTTAACCGCTGTAGCGTACTATCCAACTGAACTTGTTTATTGTTATTAAGGTTATAGTGTTCGCTTAATTCAGCTAATTGTTCGGCATGTTGCGATAGCAATAAATTGGGCCTGTTACTGCTGTCTGAGCCTGATTTATGCATGTACTGATCAACCTTTTCTGTAGCCGGGCACTTTCTTAAACCTTCGGCCAATGCGTAGCACCATACCGACTGCCTCATAGCAAAGTCCTTAATATATCCGGATTTTTGAGCATCATTCGGCATAAATTGCAACAACTGGCGGATAAGCGTACGGCTGTCATTTACTATAGCCCCCCAAATTATTCGCGCTTCCCACCAACGTTCGTATGATTGAGCTGTACGGAAAGCCAGAAGTAGTGATAAAAGTGTTCCGATCAATGCAGAAACGCTAAGCGGGATGGTGAGGTCTTTAAAAAACGTGAAATAATCAAGCATGCCTACAAGGCAGGCGTATAAAAAAATGGCCAGCACGTCCCATTTAATCAATTTTAAAAAAAAGGTTATTGATATCTGTTTGGCTAATAGCATATTCTATATTATTAATATCCGGAAAATTCGTTAACGAAGCGAAAGTTTAAACAGTAGTTTTTTTATAAAGTTTTAATGTATTGTATAACAACCGGCATAACATCTATACAAATAATGATGTACGGGTAAAGGTTAATAATGAGGATTTGTATTTATATTATTGAAAGCCAGTATTTTGCAATAATAATAATAATAATAATAGGTTGGGCGGGAAGGATAGGTTATGGTATTAGCCCGAAATGAATACGTGGTTGAACCATAGTTACAGCGTGTTAAAAATGCTTTTTACTTAAACCTAAACGTTTCATTTTAGAGTTAAGCGTTGTAGCCGGAACACCTAATAATTTGGCTGCACCATCTGTGCCGGATACTTTTCCTTTACAAATACGCAGCACCTCAAATATATGGTCGCGTTCGTTTTCATCTATGGTTTTTATTTTTTGGGTTACACCATTATTATCAGTAATAGTTTTCTCATTAACCGGAAGATCTATCTTATTGATAATGGGCTGTTTGGCTAATAATACCTGTCGCTCTATCAGGTGCTCGAGTTCACGCACGTTGCCGGGCCAGTTATATTTAGCCATTTGTTTTATAGCACCTTTGGTAAAGCCTGTTAATTTTTTGCCGGTTTTACCGGCATATTTTGCCAGAAAGTAAGATGCCAGCAACGGCAGATCTTCGGCGCGTTCTCTGAGTGGGGGCAGGCTTATCGGAAAAACATTCAGCCTGAAATACAGATCTTGCCTGAAACGGCCTTTTGCTACTTCGGCAAGCAAGTTGCGGTTAGTGGCCGATATAACCCTTACATTGGTTTTTATCACCGTTTTACCTCCAACGCGTTCAATTTCCTTTTCTTGCAGGGCCCTCAATAGTTTTACCTGCATGTCTAACGGTAGTTCGCCTATTTCATCTAAAAATAAGGTGCTATTGTTTGCAAGTTCAAACTTGCCAATGCGTTTATCAGTAGCGCCGGTAAACGCGCCTTTCTCATGGCCAAAAAGTTCGCTCTCGATTAGGTTGGCGGGTATCGCTGCACAATTTATTTTAATCATGTCGTTACCTCGCCTTGCCGAGTTGTTGTGTATGGCGCGCGCTATTAACTCCTTACCGGTGCCTGTTTCGCCAAATATTAATACAGTCGATTCGGAATTTGCCACCTGGTCAATAAGCGCGAAAACCTTTCTCATTTCAAGGCCTGTACCTACAATTTCAGGATAGTTGTGCGCCGGCAGTGTGTAATCCTCAGCAATGTGCACACTACTGTCTTCAAGCTTTGTTTTTAAATTTTTGATCTCTTCAAGCTGTGGTTTTAATTTTCCGTAAGCTAAAGGGAATAACTTTGCAGCCCGATCTATAAATAATTCAAATACAGTTATATTATTTATTTGTGCAATTTGTTCTTTTAAACTGATAAGTTCCTGGTTTTCAATGCCAGGTTGCATGGTTGTTTTTTTAAAGTGTAGCTCTTCATTACTTGTTAACGAACCTTGTCGGCGTTGCAGGTAAATGATCTCCGAAAGCAGATCAGCCAGGTTGCTGCAAAAAGTTAAACACTCGGCTCCTAATTCGCGCGTGGCATTATGCAGCTCAAGTGTGCCAAGTACTTTATTATTTATTTCGAGCGGAATGTAGCAATGGTAATTATATGCAGATATGCTATTTACAGCGTCATGATTTATGCCTTCTTCCTCAATCCATTCTTCCATAGTTTTAATAACCGGGAATGAAAATTCAGCAATGGTTTTTTGTATCGTGGTAAGCTTTGATGGTTGCTGACCTATGCGGGTGCTTATCTGCTCCGTATCAATTAAGTAAGTGGATGTAAATACTTCACTAATCACAGTTTTTTTTTCATCATAGATCAATATAACACCACAATCAACCAAAAAAAGGGGATGTATCTTTTTAAAAAATATACTGAAAAGATCTGTCAGCAAAATTTTGCTGTTAAAACTGCCTGGTGTCAGTTGTGATAAAGAGGCTTCTGCGGGCAAATGTGTGTGTAACGCTGAAAAAGATGTGTCATGTGTTTCAATCATAATTGATCACTTAATTTGTGTTACCACTAAACTTAAAAACGGCAGATAGACTAAATCTGCAGTAAATTTGAGCAATTAAATATTGTTTTTAAAACAAAAATATTTTTTGGTGTTCAGGGCATTGTTTTAGCCAAGCCTTGATTCCTGATAAGGAATATAACAATATTACTTCGCTACAGGGTGTTATATATAAGTAACATCATTAAACTTCCAAATCTCGTAAATTCACGATATTTCATAATCGTTTACTCTTAGTTATTTATATAAATAATTTAATATCAAGTATTTATATGTATGGCATTGTTAATGGTTACTGATTATACATCATTTTGGGGAGCGCTTGGTTGTTCATGCTTTGCATTTTAAACAGAAGGGGGATGTTATGAATGATGTTATTAAACAACTCCTTTATTCGGATGTGGGTACGTCATTGGCTAATTGGGCAATGTTTGCTTTTCGCATATTGTTAGCGGTTGAGCTTTTTCGCGTGCATGGCATGAAAAACTTTAGGGGTAACGGCGGCAAGCCCGAGGTTGTACCCAATCCGCTTGGCTTGCCCCGGGGGATAAACAACCTGGTGGCTACCTTGGCTGACACGGTTGTGCCTGTTTTGGTGATACTGGGGGTGGTTACACGTTTAGCTGTTTTACCTACCATTGGTGTAACAGCGGTGGGCTACTTTGTTGTACACAAAAATGATCAGCCCGAGGTGAGGGATGTACCTTATGTTTATACCATTTGCTTTTTGCTTTTACTGGCAACCGGTCCGGGTGCCATATCAATAGACCACTACTTATTTAATCAATTTTTTAACAACTAAAATTTATAACAATGGAACCAAAGATCGGAATAACCCCGGAAAATTTGAGCAAAGTAGCTCATGCCTTAAATACAATACTGGCTGATGAGTTTGTGCTTTATACCAAAACAAGGAATGCGCATTGGAATGTTGAAGGCCCGGACTTTCATTCAAAGCATTTGTTTTTTGAAAGCCAGTATCAACAACTTGACGATATAATGGATAGCGTTGCCGAACGCATCCGCTCGCTTGGGCATTATGCTCCGGCTACATTAAAAAGCTTTTTAGAGCTTACCCATTTATCAGAAGTATTGCACAGCAGTAATACCGGTACCGGCTTTATAGCCGAGTTGCTTAACGATCATGAAAGCCTGATCATTCGTCTGAGAGCTTATGTTAACATTTTTGCTAATGACTTTAAGGACTTAGGTACGAGTGATTATGTTACCGGCCTTATGGAAACACACGAAAAAATGGCCTGGATGCTCCGGTCGCACCTAAAATAATATCGCCATGGAGAATCAAAAAAGTGTATGGGCGGTAACGCTCATACTATCAGTTGTTGCCGGCTATTGTGATACGGTGACCTTTGTATCGGCAGGTTCAATTTTTTCGGCCCATGTAACAGGTAATTTTATTGTATTCGCTTATCAAACCATCAAAGGGTCTGACGTGCAGGCATGGATAAAACTGGTAACCTTCCCGGTTTTCATCATATCAGTAATACTTGGCGGGGTAATAGCCAAAAGAGCATTCAATCATTACAAAATACTTTTATTAGAGGGGCTGTTGCTGCTGCTAAGTGGTATTATTTCTGAAGCCGCGGTACGCACACCCGGCCTCATCTGGGAAACTTACCTGGTGGTAATGATGGTGGTTTTTGCCATGGGTTTGCAAAATGCTTTCGGTAAGCTGTATGCAAAAGAAACCTTTGGGCCAACCACAATGATGACGGGCAATGTAACCCAAGCTTCGCTTGATTTGGGCGGCGCTATATTTTCAAAGTTTAAAGATGCCGTAACCATACAAAGCCTTAAAAAGCAAAGTATTACCATAGGCGGGTTTTTAATTGGCTGTTTCGCAGGTGCGCTCATGGCCAAAAGTTTTGGTCTTACGGTACTCATTTTACCGGGCGTAGGCATTATAGTTTGTTACTTTAGTACAGGCAAGCATGTATCTGCTTCTGCAAATTCATAAACAGGCAGGACATCACATGGATGGCCTGCCTGTTTTACCGGACTTTAACCTCTTTATAATGTTCAGTTAAAGTAAATTAACGAAATACAGTAAATAACAATGCTTGCGCGCTTGTGTAATTTGTTGAATAGTAATTATTTATGCATTGGTATTTTATTTGCAAAATTATGCTGATTACAAATTATAAATGCATTTTATTCAGAAGCGGGTTTAATGCGTAATTCCTAAATATTATTAAAGGGCGGTATAAAACCATGCGGCTAAGTATTTATATGTTAATTTTATTATTTGCTTCGGCATTTAATACTATCTGCGCGCAATCAGTTCCGCATTTAAAAACTCTACGGCAAAAACTTGCGGAAAATAAAGCTGATACCGTAAAGGCTGATCTGCTGCTTGAGCTTGGCCGATATTACCTGAACAAACCCGGCGAACTTACAAGTGATATGGACAGCGCGTTTCTGTTCAACAAACAAGCCCGCCAACTAAGCACAACGTTAAAATATACTGCCGGTATAAGCCAAAGCATGGTACTTGAAAGCCAGGTTTACCGCGAAAAGGGTGACAACATCAAAGCCAAAAAATTAACGCAACATGCGCTTCAATACGCGCAAAAGTACCACTTGTTAAAGCAAACGGCCGACTCCTGGCTGGCTTTAAGTGATTTTTATGGTATTGAGAATGATGAACTGGCAGAGCGGATAAAGCTTACGGAAATGGCCATTCCGCTTTACGAAAGGGCAGGATATAAAAAGGAGCAGGCTGATTCATTAAAAAGTTTAGGCGACTATTATCATTTACAGGCTGATAATGCCAAGGCATTAAAACTGCTGGAGCAGTCATTAAATATTTACACATCCATCAGGTATAAAGAGATACAGGGTGTGTATGATTTGCTTGGTTATTTAAACGCCCGGACCGGTAATGATGTACTCGCACTAAAATATGGATTGCTTGCTGTCAAAACGGCCGGGCAGGTTAAGGATACTACTATGCAGCTATGCACTATATATAACCGGTTGGCTATAACATATAACGGGTTAAAAAAAGCTGATGAGGCATATTATTATTATCAAAAGGCGCTTGGTGTGGCACAACGTTACAAAGCAGTTGATGCCATACAGCAGATCAAGTTCAATCAGATCATACTCATGATGGGTATACATAAGCCGGGGCAGTCACTCAAAGAACTTACCGAAGTAGTTACCAAATATCCTCCTAATCAAAATACCCGGCTTAAAATAACCTCGCTGTCGCTTTTTGCCAAAATATATATGGATATGAAACAGTTACCTAAAGCCAAAAGGTTTGTTGATTCACTGCTGTATTATTATACTGATTTTGGAAAGGAATTTGGTTACGCGCCTTTTGTAAATGAACCTATTATCAGATACTATTTTTTAAGCGGACAGTTAGCCGGGGCATATCCATATTTAAAAACTAATGACAGCCTTGCCCGGTTACGACACAACTTGACAACTATTGCAGCAAACGAACTGATGTGGTCAAAAGTAGATTCAGTATCGGGTAAATTAACCGGTGCATTACAGCATTACCAGCAATACAAAAAGGTAAGTGATTCTTTAAAGAATATCGATCAGAAAAAGCAAATATCAACGCTGCAATACCAGTTTGATATAGATAATAAAAACCGTGATATACTGGTATTAAAACAAAATGGCCTGTTACAAAAAAACCGCATCAACAGGGAAATGGCCATCCGTAATATTGTTTTGGGCGGCTTGGTGATTTTGATGATATTTTTGGGCCTTGTTTACAGCCGTTATAATGTTAAAAAGCGTAGCAACATTTTACTTACACAAAAGCAAAACGAGATCAACAATCAAAACCAGGTTTTGGTAAAACTTTTAAACGAGAAAGAATGGTTGTTAAAGGAGATCCATCACCGGGTAAAAAATAACCTGCAGATTGTGATAAGCCTGCTAAATACCCAATCAGCATACCTGGAAAATGAAGATGCTTTACAGGCTATTAAAAACAGTCAGCATCGTATGCATGCCATGTCGCTAATACATCAAAAACTCTATCAGTCAGACAACGTAGGTACCATTGATATGTCGGTATACATACATGAACTGGTTGAATATTTAAGCGAAAGCTTTAACCGCGATAAAAATGTGGTAATGAACATCAATGTCATCCCGGTTAAACTGGCGGTATCTCAGGCGGTACCGCTCGGCCTTATCTTGAATGAGGCCATAAGCAATGCTATAAAGTACGCTTTTAAAGAAACCGGAAAGGGCAGCATTGATATTAAATTGCAACCTCTGCAAAATGAAAAATATTTGTTGTGTATTGCCGATAATGGCCGGGGTTTGCCTGATGGTTTTGATCCATATAATATAAGCTCATTAGGCATGAGCCTTATGCTGGGTTTATGCCAGCAGCTTGATGGTGAGTTCTTTTTGGAAAATAGCAGTGGGCTTAGGGTGTGTGTTACCTTTAAAGCTATGGAATTTAATAACTTAGGTGCTGAGATTTCCTGACCAATGGTTAGGTAATGTGGAAAGAAATGAAAGAGAATATTTTAATAGTTGAGGATGAATTTATTGTAGCTAATGATCTGCGTATCATGCTTCAAAAGGCAGGATACCAGGTTTGTGGTATTGCCCCTTCAGTGGCTAAGGCTTTAGATCTGATAAAAGCCAAAAGCCCCGATTGGATACTGCTTGATATATTTTTACAGGGCACAAAAACGGGTATTGATCTGGCCGGGCAGTTAAGTGAAATTGGTATGCCCTTCATATATATATCGGCTAATACCAACCAGGCAATATTGGAGGCTGCAAAAGCCACTGAGCCGTATGGCTTTTTAGTTAAGCCATTTCGCGAAAAAGATTTGTTGGTAATGCTTGATATTGCTTTATACAGGCATGAGCAAAGCTTAAAGTTCAGCAAGCCAAAGGTGCCAGCACTATTTGAGCAGATTGACCAGATAATTGCCAAAACCGATAGCCGCGACGAAAAACTCAAACAGGTAGCCACAGTCTTACAAAGCATTATTCCGTTTAACTGTTTAAGAATAGTAAAAAATGAGCAGGTAACAGACGATCAGCAGGTTTACCTGATCAAAAATACCTTAAACCTTTTTCAGGTAATGTCGCTTAACGAGATAATTGAACAGGCTGGTGTTTCGCAAAGGGATTACCGCTCCTGGAAAACATCTCCGGCAGAGAACAAGAATCATTTTTACAACAATTTTGAATTCAGACGCTTAAAAATGGATAGCTTGTGGCTAAAGGCGTTAAGCGATCATTTCAAGTATCAGTCTACCTTAAATTTTGATGTTAAACTGGATGATGGATACTCCTGCAAATTGAGTTTTTTTAGTACGGAGTTAGAGAGTTACAATAAGTTACAGCTTGATCTGCTGCAAAAAAATGAGGACGCGCTTAAAAACCTGATCAATGGTATATTATTAAAAAAGGATGTTGAAATAAGGCAGCCACGTACTGCAAGAGTTTCAACAATACCGGTTGATGAAAACAGCAGCGCACAAACTTTTAATGGTATTGTTGGTCAAAGCCGCTTATTAAAAGCAGTTTTTGATAAAATAACCATTGTAGCTCCAGATGATTCATCAGTACTAATAACCGGCGAAAGCGGAACGGGTAAGGAGAGGATAGCGCAAACCCTCCACCAGTTATCGCTCCGAAAAAACAAAGCCATGGTTACCGTTAACTGCGCCGCGTTGCCCATTAACCTGATCGAATCTGAACTGTTTGGGCACGAAAGGGGGGCTTTTACCGGTGCTACAGAAAAACGCACGGGTAAGTTTGAACAGGCAGACGGCAGTACCATATTTTTAGATGAAATAGGAGAGTTGCCGCTTGAAGCCCAGGTAAAACTGCTGCGGGTGTTGCAGGAGCGGGAGATAGAACGTCTTGGAGGCAATTACATCAAAAAAATAAATGTGCGCATTATAGCCGCAACCAACCGTAACCTTGAAAAAGAGGTTGCCGAGGGTCGTTTCAGGCTCGATCTTTACTACAGGCTTAATGTTTTTCCGATAGATTTGCCCGCTTTAAGGCAGCGTAAAGAGGATATACCTTTGCTGGTCAACTACTTTTTAAGTCGTTTTATCAAACGATCAAATAAAAATGTGACCGGTATAACTGACGAGGCTATGAAAACCCTGATGGATTATGATTGGCCGGGCAACATACGTGAGCTGGAACATTTAATAGAGCGCAGCCTACTTATGGCTACGGATGATGTGATCACTAATATTGATATACCCCAAACACCATCTGCCGGTGTGGTTAATGGCGAAGCAGGTATACGCATACTCACAATGGAAGAGATGGAACGCGAGCACATACTCAACATATTAAAAGTTTGCAAAGGCAAAGTGTTTGGCCCGGGCGGCGCGGCCGAAATGCTTAACATTCCATCAACAACACTCAACTCAAAAATTAAGAAACTCGGTATTAAGTACGAGTTTGTAAAGTAGATGTTTAAAACAATTCTAACGGTACTCTTAAGGTCTTTGATTACAAAAACAGTTAATGTTTGGGTGTGATGCGTATTTCGGCAATATCCACCTGCATTTCTTCCTTCCGTATGGCCTCGTCAGAAAATATTTTTTCTTTACGGATATGGTAGAGTTCTTTTCGCTGTGTATGATAAATATCTTTAAGCACGTGCCTGTATACAGCTAACTCCTTTTGGTCTTTATCCACACATTCAAGGCATTCAATTCTGCGGGCATTGTGTTTAAGATGATTTTCAAACTCGAGTTTTAAAGTAGCAAGCAGGTCATTGCTTTGCAGTTCCGCCTTGTACTTACTGTCTAAACGGTTAAGCGCCGCGTTTAAAATACGTATGCGTATTTGGGCTTCTTGTTGTTCCTCCGGTATCACGGGATCTATCTCCTCTATTTTGAGTGCTTTTATTATGAACGGAAGAGTTAAACCCTGTACAACCAATGTGCTCAGTATTACCACAAAAGTTATAAATATGATTAGGTTACGCTCAGGGAAGGGTTTACCATCACTTAAAACCATAGGCAATGATAACGCTGCCGCTAACGAAACTACGCCACGCATACCCGCCCAGCCAATTATAAATGACCCCTTCCAACCGGGGTTAGGCTCTTTTTTGCGGATATTTTTAAAAAGCCAGCGTGGTATAAATGTACCAGGGTATATCCATACCATCCTGATTATAATAACCACCAAACTCACCATTAAGCCGTATTTGCACGCTTCTATAAGTGAGTAACCCTCAAGCCCGGCAACAATGGCAGGCAGTTCAAGCCCGATAAGTATAAAAACCAGTCCGTTAAGGATTATTGAAAGTGTTGACCAAACATTGATGGTTTGCAGCCTGCTTTGCCCGTCGGCAAAAACCTCATGCGATCGGTACGACAAAAATAGGCCGCCGCTTACCACCGCCATTACGCCCGAAAAATGGAACTCTTCGGCGGCAAGATACATCAGGTATGGCGAAATTATGGTAAAGGCCGAATCGATACTGGCCGTAGTAGGCAAAAAACGATGAATAAGATAAACGGCGTAAGCAATAACAAGCCCGATGCCAATACCCATCAGGGTTACCGTAACAAAGCTAATGGAGGCTTGCTGAAAAGAGAACTGGCCGGCAATAGCGGCAGCCAGTGCAAAACGGAACACTATAAGGCTGGAGGCATCGTTCACAAGGCTTTCGCCCTCTAAAATGGTTAGTATACGTTTAGGTACACGTATGGTTTTTAAAACCGATGCAGCCGCGATAGCATCAGGGGGCGATATGATACCGCCTAACAAAAAGCCCGTAGCCAATGTAAAGCCGGGTATAAAGCCGGTTACAAAGTAGGCAACAACCGTTGATGTAAAAAATACCAAACCGAAAGCCAGTAAGGAGATAGGGCGTTTCCATTTCCAAAATTCGTTCCACGATGTCCACCAGGCAGCCTCATATAACAAGGGCGGTAAAAATATCAGGAATATCAGGTCGGGTTCAATATTAATAACCGGCATACCCGGAATATTGCTGATGACAAGCCCGGCAAGTACTAAAAAAATAGGGTAGGCTATCTTTAACCGCCGGGCCAGTAATATTAACAAAAATGCGGCTGATAGTAATAGCAGGAATTGAAGTAAGGTATAGTGCATGTTGTGAAAATCAATAATCAAAATTAGATAAATAGCTCCGTTAAGCAGTTAAACGACACTTGACCTTTCTTCAGCCAGCTCTCTTGAAAGGAAGAAGTTCAACCCGGTCCTGATCACGGCTATTGCGCCCAGTTTACCTATTTCTTCCCATCCGGGCGCTACCGCGGTTGAAAGTATGTCGGCACCGAGTTGAAATTCAAGCGCCAATGTAAGGTACGTGCAAGTGTAAGCCTGATGATGTTAAAATCGGCATGTTTATTTTTTATCAGAGCTTTTAAAAACCTGAACGTAGCCAGCGCAGAACCGGCAGCAATTATTAATGCTCCCAAAATTTCTACTGAAAAACGTAACCAATGTACTAAATTCGTAATAAATTTTTCAATGTCGTATGTCATTTCAGATGTGTAATTACTAAAGCAATTCATCAAATCTGAAACCATGTTTTATTTGCCTGATCAGTAGTTTGTTAGGACATAATAGCGAATGTCGTATTAACGATATTTCGTGAAATGATGATGGGGCATATATTGTTTTCAACTTCGCAAAATTATGATATGTCGTAACTTTAAATGATTAGATTGTGTGTTAAAATGCTGATTTTCAAAGATCTGTTCAATGGATCAAAGTTTGACGTATTTTGTAAATACACGCGTCATGGCAAGTATATCTCGACCATGCTTTTTAAAAGATTCTGGATGGCCATTAGTTTAAAAAACTGTTTTTCTTATCGCTTAGTTAGCCGTTATAAAATATTACTGGTATTATCCGTTGCCATTATGCTGACAAGCCAGCAGGCTATTTGCCAGATCGACCTCAAAAACTCCCTGTATGATCTGAAAAGCGAATTTATCCGCGCAAATACCGACACCCAAAAAGTGAGGCTGGCCCTATCTATCAGCAGTTTTTATCTTACCAATAAGGTACGTACCAAAGCCATGGCCGACTCATCCCGCAAGTATATTGCCTTGGCTCAGGCTTTAAATAATACAGTTAATTTTAAAGATGCCCGCGACGCAATCAGGATGCTGCAATTTAAAATTCTTTTGCGCGATAATAGGTTTAGCGAGGCTGACAGAATGATAGCCCAAAGTACGGGGCCGCTGTATTGTCATCTGAATTTTTTGTTAGGTCGTTTCAGGTTAGAAAAACCCGGCTCAGAAAAGGAGGATATGGAACTTGCTGAGAAGTACTTTTTAGCTTCACAGCAATATGCCGTTAAAAAGGGAATGCCTAACATAGCGCTAATTAGCCAGGTATATCAATACAACCTAATGGTTGAGCGGGGTGTTGACGAAAACATATGCAATCAATATTTAAACCAGGTACTAAAAAAATGCCGGGTAACTAAAAGCAAACAAATTGAGTTAAAGTTAATGCAAACCAAAGCGGTTAATGATTTGAACCACTATAATTTAACAGGTTATATGTACAAAACAGCCACTTTGGCAAAAGCTATTGGTAACAAAGGTATTGAGATTTTTTGCCTCAAAGAAATAGCTGATTATAACCTGCGCCAGGGCAAGATAGACTCGGCAGAGCAGCAGCTTAACACGGTATTAAAAATGTATACTGATTTGGGGTTTAAAAATTTGCAGTTTACTTATGATCTTTTAGCTGCTACCGCTTTAGTTAAAGGCAATATGGAAAGCGGTATGAAATACAGCATTGCTGCTGTAAAAACAGCAGAACAAACCGGGACAGATTATGGCATAAATTCATTTTACAACAGGCTTGCCGGTCTGTGCCGTGATTTGGGTATGAAACGACAAAGCCTGATGTGGTACCGTAAATGGCAGGAAGCCGCTATGCGTTCAGAAACAAGTTTTCCGTATGCGGCTTATAGCGCTCTTGCTGCCGAATTGATATTGCAAGGGAAAGCTAAACAGGTACTAAAAACGCTTGACAGTGCCGACAAGGCCTTTAAGTTTGATCCGGATGGTATGTTTTTAATACCGCAGCTTAGGGCCAACTGCTATGCCGCATTGGGTAAAATGGATAGTGCTGAATTTTACAGTTTTAAAATTGTTAAAAACCTGGAAACCCGCGGCATAAAGGATTATTTGTATTACCAGGCTTATCAAAAT
Source organism: Mucilaginibacter sp. UR6-1 (assembly GCF_020880975.1). Taxonomy (GTDB): domain Bacteria; phylum Bacteroidota; class Bacteroidia; order Sphingobacteriales; family Sphingobacteriaceae; genus Mucilaginibacter. The sequence goes on from NZ_JAJIWP010000001.1 coordinate 639,732, forward strand.
CAGGCGGCTTTTTACATAAAACAAAGAAACTTTATAAAAGCATCGCCATTTGTTGACAAGGTGCTTGCCGCGGATAAAGGCTATGTTAAAGCTGCAGATATGGCTGCCTTGTTGATGTATAAGTTTAAGGTTGACTCAGCACAGGGCAATTATCTATCGGCTATTAATTATTTTAAGGCATCAAAAGCTATAAGCGATTCCATTTATAACCAGGTTAAAATAAAACAAACCGAACAACTACAGTTACAGTATGCCACAGCCGAACGTGATCATGAAAACCTGGTACTCCGCAGCAAGAACAACCTTCAGCACAGTGAACTTGAAAAGGAAGCACTTAACAGAAAGCTGGTTACTACAGCCCTGTTAGGCTCAATCCTTATTACCGGCCTTATGTGGTACCTGTACCGGGCCAAGCAAAAAAGTAATACCGGTTTAAAGCTTCAGCAGGATGAAATTAATAAGCAGAACAAGCAGTTGCAGTTGCGCCAAAATGAGATCAATAAACAAAATATACAGCTTAACCAGTTACTGCACGAAAAGGAGTGGCTAATGAAGGAGATCCATCATCGTGTAAAAAATAACTTGCAGATTATTTCGAGCCTGTTAAATACACAATCATCCTACCTGGATAATGAAGAAGCGCTAATGGCCATAAGGGATAGCCAAAACCGGATGCAGGCTATATCAATTGTGCATCAAAAGCTATATCAGTCTGATGATCTGTCAACCATTAATTTACAGGTATATATTGAAGAACTGGCACAAAGCATCCAAAATTCATTTCAAAATAAGCAAAACATAAACTTTAATATTAATATTGCCAATGCAAGGTTATCCACCGCGCAAACGGTGCCTTTGGGACTGATTTTAAACGAGGCCATAACCAATAGTGTTAAGTATGCTTTTACCGAAACACGCAAAGGGCTTATCTCGCTTTATTCATCAGTAATTGAGGGTAACAATTACAAGTTGATTATAAAGGATAACGGAAAGGGTTTACCCGAAGATTTTGATATACACCATTGCACTTCACTTGGTTTAAACCTTATATCCGGCCTTGCTGAGCAGTTGGGTGGCCAATTTGATATTCAATCCAACGGCGGAACCACAATCACTGTTATATTCCCGATAGAAACAATTTAGAACCGCTGATGATTTTTGATTCTCGTTAAGGCGGATCAATAAAAGTAATTATAGCAAAAAAGGCATCCTTCGCAGAATGCCTTTTGTATTAAAGATATGTTTCTTAGGATTGTATAAAGGCTAAAATATCAGCATTTATAGTAGCAGCTTCGGTAGTTGGCATACCGTGTGGAAAACCGGGATAAGATATCAGCTTACCATTTTTTAATAACTTAGCAGCTTTTGGGGCCGATATAGCGTAAGGTACTATCTGGTCATCCTCACCGTGTAGTACCAATACCGGTATATCAACGCTTTGCAAGTCTTCAGTAAAGTTAGTTTCCGAAAAGGCTTTGATACCGTCATGATGAGCCTTAATGCCGCCCATCATGCCCTGGCGCCACCAGTTATCCCTAACGCCTTGTGATATTTTTGCACCCTCGCGATTGTAGCCATAAAAAGGTATGGTAAAATCCTGAAAATATTGCGGCCTGTTAAACGCTGTGCCCTGACGTATCTCGTCAAAAACCGCTAATGGTACACCTTCCGGGTTGTTTTCGCTTTGTATCATGATAGGAGTTACCGCGCTTATTAATACGGCTTTGGCAACTTTACCTTTACCATACTTAGCAACATAGCTTATCACTTCACCACCGCCGGTTGAGTGGCCAACGTGAATGGCATCTTTAAGATCCAAAAAATCATATAGTTCGGCAGCATCGGCAATATAAGTTGCCATATCATGGCCTGATGATGTTTGGGTTGACCTGCCATGGCCACGGCGGTCATGCGCAATTACCCGGTATCCTTTTTGTAAAAAGAACATCATTTGCGCGTCCCAATCGTCGCTTGATAGTGGCCAGCCATGATGAAATACAATTGGTTGCCCAGTACCCCAATCTTTGTAATAAATTTCAGTTCCGTCTTTTACTGTGATTTTCATGATGATTAAATATTTGATGTGAATAGTTATTTGTAAGCTGTTTTGCTAAAACTGAACCACAACGCAAATTATTAAAATTCAATGATTTATCATTTATTGAAGGTGCTTTACATTACGCTATTTCGTTATTTTACGTTATGATGCGAACAGTAACTATAAATAACACACAATATGTTATTTATAGTTATCAATTTGTTAGTTAAGTAATAGAGCGGAAATAAAAAACCGGATCTTGAATTCCAAGATCCGGTTAATGCCTTTAAAAAGCTGTTTGTGTACCCAGAGCCGGGGTCGAACCGGCACGGCCTTGCAGCCATTGGTGTTTGAGACCAACGCGTCTACCGATTCCGCCATCTGGGCAACTATTGTTCTTTCAGAACCGGGCTGCAAATGTATCTAAACTCTCTTTAATTCGCAACAGGTATTTTTGTTTATAGTAAATATTTAGAATTTCATTCAGGCGGCTTTCTTTCGCGGTATCGTCAAGGGTAGGGTAGTCGGTAGTGAGTTTGCTTAATTGTTCATTTATATCCCCCTCAAAGGCAAGTACTTCCGCTGTAATATCACGCAGTTGGGCTGCATCATCAACTTCCATAAGACGTTCGTTAATGTCCATCATTTCCATTAAAAAATCTCCGGGGAGTTGTGGTTTTGCACCCTCCTGTAGCAGGTCGTGGCTGCGTAAAACGTATTCCAGGCGCTTTGCAGGGTCGGCAAGTGTTTGATAAGCCTTATTATTAAGTGTTGATAGTTCCAGTATTTCCTGTTGTTTTTCATCACCCTCGGTAGCGTAAAAATCGGGGTGATACTGCTTACTTAACTGGTAAAACTGTTTTTTGAGCGCGACCTCGTCAAGGTGAAATGATTCGGGTATGTTATAAAATTCAAAGTAGTTCATCTGCGCAAAATTACCCTCTTTTCTGTATAATGCGTGCACCCTTCTTTATCATTTGCTGTTGTTGCGGTGTAAAACTTTCGCGGCCACCAAAATCCTGTACCCAATAATTGTCTTTCTCGGCAACGCCAACTTCTTTGAGGTCGGGGTTCATTAGGTTTTTACAATGGCCGGGGCTTTTAAACCAACCGTTTTGCACTTCCTCAATACTGCGCTGGCCGTAAGCAATGTTCTCGGCAATGGCAAAGCTTCTGAAGCCTTTGTAAGTGTAGCCTGCATTCATAATGCGATCCTGTATGTGGCGCCCGTCACGACTTTCATGACTAAAGTATTTTCTCCTGGCCATATCCTTCGCATGGTCTTCGGCAGCATCTTCTAACTGATAGTTCCAAACCAGTGGTGGGGCCGGAGCCATGCGTTGTGTGCCGCAATTGCAGCCTTTACGCCGTATAGCGTTTATACGATCTAAAAACTCATCTTTAAAATCATCGTCGGCAGTTGTGCCTGTCATGCTTGTTAATACAAGGGCAAGTGCCACAAAAGCGGCTCCTTTCAAAATCATTCTCTTCATACCGTTAAGTATGACTGTAAACGCCAGAAGTGGTTTAAGCGTGTTATAGCACCGCTAATTTTTTAGCAGATATAGCTTTAACAGGCTTCTTTTCGGCCGATGCGGGAGTTGTAGTACTATCTGACGACGCGATTAGCGGTGCAGAAACCGGCTTAACGCGCTGCTTGCTTTTTTTGCTTTTTTGTGAAGCAATAACGGGATTACCCTTTTTACCCAGCTTTTTATTAAGCCTGGCATAATCCTTTTTTACAGATGATTTTGCTGAGGCCGATTTTTGCTGTTCAGACCAATACAGGGCTTCCTTTAAGTCTCTTTCTGCCAATTTATATTCTTTTATATCTGTTTTAATGGCCGCAAGTTGTTGTAAAGATGCTATGATGTTCGGCACATCGTTTTTAATGCGCGATAAATTATTTGATTGCAAAGCATACCATTTAGCTTGGCTATATTTTTTTTGTTTGTAAAATAACTGTGTAAGCTTATCAAAGCTGATGCGCATACCGGTAGTATCGTTAATGCCCGAATAGAGGTGTAATGCCTGAAAACAATTAATTTGAGCCTCGTTTTGATACATTGACTTTTTAAGCGGATTGCTAACCGTATCATAACGCATATAAAACGTAACCAGTTTTATATGTATAGGCGCGCGCAACGAGTCAACTGTGGTTTTTTTTAGTTGTTTTCTCAGGCTGTCCAATTCATCAGCGTGTACAAATTGCGAGGCAAAAACAATAGCAAGGGTAATAATTGTGAATAGTTTTTTCATCAGCTAATACGGTATGCTAAAAACTATTCAAACAGTGTGCCTTTGTTTATCAAATGATAATAATGAGGCCGAAAAATACAGGGATAAACGTATTTATTTTATAAACCATACAAAATAAGGCTAACCTTGTTTGCCTGCGTAGTAGCTTTTTTGGTACAGTTTGTAGCTAAATTACTTAATGGTTTGTTCGTACCTTTCTAAAAAACGGCGAAGCGGCCCAATGCGTGAAAAACCCCATTCAAACAAGCCAATGCCTAATGCAGCGGTAGCAATACCAAAGGTTACGTCGAGCACGTAATGGTGACTGGTGTAAACGGCAGCGAACCATATACCTACCATAACGGTAGCGAAGAATATGTTAATTAACCCAAGCTTATTTTTAAGGCCAAAATAAAGCACTATAAGCGGATAAGCTGAGTGCAGGGATGGCATGGCAGCAAACACGTTTGATCCTTTGGCATAAATTGTTTTAAATACGGTTACATCAAAATACTGATCAAAACGGGCAAGGCCGGCGGTATTGCCCGGTGTGGTTTGTACAAAGTTAAAACCGTAAAAGTGTACGTACCATGGCGGTGCGGCAGGGTAGGTATAGTAAACAATAAAGCCTAAAAAGTTTACTAAAAAAAAGGTAAGCAAAAAGCTTATAAACTGCCTGCGGTTAATAAAAAACAGGTATACAGCAAATGCCATTGGCACCGGTATCCAGCACAGGTAAAATATACCTGATATAATGTTTAAAAAGGTTACGTTATGTATCCACAGGTATTCATTAGGCGTGAGTATTTTACCTCCTGAATTTATACCAAACAAACTTTTCTCAAAATTATACAGCCCTTGTATGTGCACAGTGTTGTACTCATAGTTAGGAAAAGCCTTCATGTAATCGTAAATTATCCAGTATACGATGAATATCGAAAACCCGACAATGAACTTGCGGCTAAGAGGTGTGGCATAAAAAAACAGGTTGTACAGGAAGATCAGCACAAGTTGATCTGTTTTGAAACCCAGTAATAACCACGAAACAATTAAATACGCGATAGATAACAGCGAAACAGTAATGACCGATTTTGGGGTGATCGGAAAAACTGCGCCGGCAGCTTTGGTCATGTTACTTCTTTAAAAAATCTGAACGGAATATCTTATCCCACAATGGAGAACTTACACCGTAACCTCTTGAAGGATCCTGATAATGGTGAAGCATGTGGTGTTGTTTTATTTTTTTCCAGAAACTGCCTTTAAAGTTAAAGTGATGAATAGCGTAGTGCGAAATATCATACACCAGGTAACCTAATATAAAGCCGGAAAACAATCCGTTTACATACAGGGCAGGGAATATCAGTTTAAACAAAAAGTAAAAACCGGTTGCAAGCGGAATACTTGCTGATGGCGGCATCACCAGGCGTTTGGCATCACTCGGGTAATCATGATGTACACCGTGAAATATAAAGTGCAAACGTAGCGCCCAGCCTGATTTTGGTACAAAGTGGAATACAAAACGGTGCATAATGTATTCAATAAACGTCCACACAAATAAACCGCCTATAAATAAACCAAAAAAGTTGATAAACGGTTGCTCGTCAACAAACAACGAGTAATACGTGCAAACAGCAATAACAGGTAAGAAGATAATTATGGGTACATAAAAACTTACCTTTGATAAACTCTCTAAAATATCGTTCTTAAACATTCTCACCGACTCCGGTGAATTTGATATAAAGTTCCTCTTCATGGCCTTTCAGGGTTTTAAACGTTCTGCTACTTCCTTGCCGGTTGCTATATCTGTACCTTTTAGTTCCATGTATTTAACATTTGGCGACCAAACGGCCCCTCCATCAATACGTACAAAAATCCGGTTAAGTATTGCTTGCCTGTTTAAAATGGTTACGAAGATATGATATTTTCCGTCAGTTCCCTTCATCAGCGTGAGCGGAATTTTTTTGTATGACAATATTCTGATATCATATTTCTCTTTACCAAGTGGTGTGGCATCAATACCAAAGGCAAATTTACGTTGTATCATGCTTAGCTCAACACATTGCTGCTGTTTGGCATAAAGCTTCCAATATGGGTGTATTGGGTCTTCAACATCAAGCGTACCGTCCTTCTGCCAGTTAAGCTCGTAAATTATGGTATTGGTATTAGGGTCGCGTTGCAGGTAAAACAGCATTTCGATGCCTGTTGGGGTAGGCAGTTCGGCAATTTTAAGCGTATCGGCAGGGGAGGTGTAAAAATAGCTGACCTTGCTGTTTCCGGCAAGCATTAAATATGTTCCCAAAAACAACAAGGTCAACAGTATGCGCATATATTATTGCTGTTCTTTTTCCTCAAGGGCCTTTTTGGCTTCGCGAAGCCGGTTAAAAGCCGTGATGTTGGTTAATACAGCTAATATAGTGATTGGTAATGTAAAAAACGACATGGTTTCAAACACATGATACTTGATTCCAGGTACATACAACTTATAATCGCCGCCAATATAGTTTGACATTACACCGCATAAAATAGCGCAAAGGCCTATGGTTACCACACGCTCGGGGCGCTGCATTAAACCGCCCTTGCATTCAACACCCAAACCTTCGGCACGGGCACGAACGTAGCTTACCATCATAGAGCCAATAAGCGCTATAAACGCGAATATCGAACTGAAAAAATAGTGGTGCGCTACCAGGTAATAACATATGCCTAAAAACATGATAAGTTCGCTGTAACGGTCAAGTACCGAATCGTACAGGGCGCCAAAGGTTGATTTCATGTTACCCAGGCGTGCAACCTGCCCGTCCAACATATCAAAAAGGCCGGCAAATAATATTAAGCCACCCGCCCAGCCTACATAACTTAAATTGATACGTGCACCGGTTTCGGCACCGGCAATAAATATTACGGCTACGCCTATGTTAAGCATAAAGCCTATTGAGGTTACCGCGTTTGGAGTAAGCCCGAGTTTTATGAGCACCTTTACAAAAGGGTCAATCACTTTATAGATACCCAGTTGCAAACTGGTGCGCAGGTTAGGCGCTGTAGTTGTGGTGGTTTGCTGTGCCATTACTTATTATACGGTCATTAAAAATCGAATGTGATCCTTGTTCTAAGGCCCCATTCGGATACATTTGGATTGTCGAGATAGTTAAATCTCCTTACTAAATCCAAGCGGATAAATTTAAAAATATTTTCAATACCAACGCTCCCCTCAATGTAAGGTTTACTTCCTAATGAATAAGTGATGGGTTTTCCACCTTCATCAACCGGAAATTGGTACAGATCCGGGTGTAATGATGGGTTGTTTTCGTTTCTCAAGCCGCCATATAATGCCTTGAATGATACTACCTCACGCCATTTCAGCTTTTTAAACAGGGGGATCTTGTTAAAAAAGAAGCCATAAAAATGCTGATCGATGCTGATGGCCTGGTAATCATCGCTCACAAATTCCAAAAAGTTCATCAGGTTATACGAGTCTACATCATAAGCGTAGGTTTGATTTGCCCGGTGTATGTTTAGCAGCGGATAAGGCACCTTGCCAAAAATATGCCCCGCTTCAACCGATACGTCAGCATAACCGAATACTGAAAGGTAAAAATGCTTATCAATACGGCCAATAAGTTTATCATAACTGTACTGCCCGCCAAACAAATCCTTAATGCCCTTGGTGTAATATAAATTAAAGATGGGGTATTTGCTGATGATGGGTGTACGGAACATTTTACCCTGGTAAAACTGTTCGTAAGGAGCGTAACGCAGGTTTAGGTTCAGTTCACTTGTAGTTAAATAGCGGTCGCTGATAAGAGAACCGTTAACAAGTCTGTTAAAATATAGCGATCCGGCAGGCTCCTGCGTCCATTTGGTAAAGTTGAACTTATACGAAAAGTGGTTTTCAAATTCCCTAACATAATCAAACCTGTAAAAGTCGTTATAAAGGTACTTGTCATTATTGCCTCGTTTAAAGGATAGTAAAAAGTTATCCTCGCGTACAAAATCAAGGTTTAACCCCGGTATCTTGGTATCGCGCTGAAAGCTGGCCCTCACATAGTGCTGCGGAAATTTGTAAATAGATTTTGCATTGAGCGAGTATGTGGTACTTAAAAAATACTTCCAGCGTTCGTCCTTAAAACCGTAAGCGCCATAAGTTTCAAAAAATATACGCTTGCTAAAATCATAAGTGGTACGCCCGCCAAACCTTAGCCTGAAACCTTCAACGGGGTTAAAGCTGTAAAATGAGTTAGCCGGACCAACCTCAAATTTACCAAAACCTTTATATCCGAATACCAGCAACGATAGCAGATCAGCCGTACGGCGATACGATGGCATACGTGTAAGGCTGTCAATATTAGTATAAACTTTTGATTCGGCTGTGCTTAGCGTGTCTAAACGGTTTTCACGCCAAAACTGTTCATTACGCTCCTTAGCCTCATCCATGTATACTACCGCTTCGCCGGCATAAGCTGCTTCGGGCCGCGGGGTGTTGATAAAAAATTTATCCATGGTAAGCGTACGTATGCCGAATAAACCGCCCGCTTTATCTTTATTCAAACCAAAATCGGCAAGGGTGGTACTCTTGCTTAAATGATAACGACCATCTGTGTTTTTGGCAAACTCCAGGTCAACCTCCATGCTTTTTACAAAGTTAAGGTTTATGTTGCGGTTGGCTTTTAACACTGCTTTTTGTACAGCGTAATTACCGTCAAGCGTAACGTATATCATGCCTTCAAAAAGCATGTCGGCTGTGTTGCGGGGCGTAAAACTCAATTCAACCAACTTCTCATTACTATCGGTAGTTATGGTATCAGTTATAAAAAACTTATAAAAGTTTGGCGCCACGCCTGCTATCGGACTAAGCCATTGGTTCGTGAGCAACATCACGTTATTATCGTAAATGTTTATCTCCGAGTACATGTGCTTAAAGTAAGCGCCAATACCTTCGCTATCAACAAATGAACCGAAGTTGACGCTTTTTTCGCCTATAACTACTGTATGCTTTTTCTCCGGATCTTTTCGATAAAAGGTGTGCGATACCTTCTCATTTAAAAAAAAGGGGAGCAGGTTTTTTCCCGGTACGGTAGTGCTGTCCCTGTTATCTATCAGGAACTTGTATTTTTTAAAGAATTTTTTGTCGGCCAGTTTACTCGATACGTTCAGGAATGAGAACTGCATCTTATCATAAGTGCGATACTCAACATACTGGTAACTCTCGGGCTGGTTCTTTTCCTTATTCTCAATAACCTTACGGATAAGTTCAACAGCAGGGTTATTTTTATTACTGTATTTCTGCTTTTTCTGGCTTTTTACAATTACCTCGTTCAGTGCCTGTGCTGCTTCTGTTAAGCGTATGGTTACGTTTTGCTCGGCACCTGGTTTAATTTTATAATTTATAGTTTTATAACCTACAAATGATACCTGCAGGCTGCTTTGCGGATTTACCGATTGAAGGAAAAAACGGCCATCGCTATTGGTAGTTGTGCCTATAGTAGTACCGGCAAATGTCACTGATACGTAGGGTAAGGGCTTTTTGTTGGATGCATCTACAACCGTGCCGTTAACAACGGTTAGCTGGGCAAAAAGTAAAACAGGAGTGAAAAGGAGTAGGGTGAGTAAAAGAATTTTTTTTACCGGTGTGTTTATATTCATTTATGTATTTGGGTACTCTATGCAAATACAAACTTCTTTTGCATAAAATAATTGTAACTAAAGCCTACTATTAATGATACCACTGCCTTTGCTATATATTTATCAACACTTAAATAATGCACAAATAAAAATACGCCACCGTTATTCAGCAGTATGTTGCCAATCCAAACCAAAATATACTTTAAAGCCTGGCCGGGTGCTTTCTTTTCCCGTGCATGAAAAACCCATATACGCCCTAACAAAAAATTAGTAACGCCACCTGCAACTGTGCCGGTGAAATTTGAGTAAACATACCAAAGGTTTAAAAAGTGGTTGCAAACAAAAGTCGTCGAAAAATCAATTAATGTAGAAATAAAAGACGAGGCTTGCGCCTTTACAAATGTTGCCATGCCAATTTACACTATAAATAGCTATAAAACAATAATATACTTTGCTTACGCTATAATTGTGCCAGTTATTATTTAGTAAGACAGGTGTTATAAACGTTTTGTTACAATTAATAACCCTATAAATTCGAGACAAAAATGATAAAAAAAACCCGGTTGCCGTATGAGGCAAACCGGGTTTTTTAAATATCGATTCCGGTATTAGCCTTCAGCCTCTACCAGTTCTTCGTAGTAATCAAGCCCTAAGTGGGTGATAAGGTCTTCACCCATCAGGTAACGCAGGGTGTTTTCCAATTTGATCAATTGTTTAAAGATATCATTCTCAGCAGGTAAGCCTGGTGCGGTTTGCGGGCTTTTCAGGTAGAATGATAACCACTCCTGTATACCGCTCATGCCTGCGCGTTTAGCAAAATCGCCAAACAGGGCAAGGTCAAGCGCGATAGGTGCTGCAAGGATAGAGTCGCGGCACAGGAAGTTGATCTTGATCTGCATTTTGTAACCCATCCAGCCAAAGATGTCAATGTTATCCCAGCTTTCTTTGTTATCACCATGCGGAGGGTAGTAGTTGATACGGATCTTATGATACAGATCGCCATAAAGGTCAGGCTGCTCATCAGCGTTCAAAATATCTTCTAACACACCACCTTTTGATACTTCTTTAGTTTTGAAGTTTTCAGGAGCATCAAGTACCAAACCATCGCGGTTACCCAGGATGTTTGTTGAAAACCAACCGTTAACACCCAGTGAGCGGATAGCTAAACCCGGGGCAAGGATGGTTTTAACCAGTGTTTGCCCGGTTTTAAAATCTTTACCTGCAATTGGTGTATTGGTTAATTTAGCCAGTTCAACCATTGCCGGAATGTCAACAGTAAGGTTAGGAGCACCATTAGCGAAAGGCACACCTAATTTAAGCGCTGCATAAGCGTAAAGCATACTTGGAGCAATACGTTTATCATCAGCTTTAAGCGCTTCTTCAAATTTCTCTAAAGTGCTGTGGATCTCACTTGCTTCAAAGTAAACTTCGGTTGATGCGCACCATACAATAGCAATACGGTCAAGGCCGTTAGCTTCTTTAAAGTTGGTGATGTCTTCCATCAGCTCTTGAGCCATTTCCCAACGGGTACCGGTTTTTACGTGCGTACCATCAAGGTTACGGGCGTAGTCGCGGTCAAAAGCGGCTTTCATAGGCACAATTGCCTGTAATTCTTCTTTTACCGCTTCAAGGTGATGGCGCTCAAGTACCTGTGCGTGGCTTGCAGCTTCGTATACGTTATCTGAGTATACGTCCCAACCGCCCCATACAATGTCATTCAGGTCAGCCAGCGGAACAAAATCTTTGATCTTTGGCTTGCGGTTCTCAGTTCTTTTACCTAAACGTATAGTACCCATTTGTGTTAGTGAACCAATGGGTTGTGTCAATCCTTTTTTAACGGACTCAACACCCGCGATCATTGTTGTGGCTACCGCGCCTAAGCCCGGCAGGAGGATGCCCAATTTACCCTCGGCAGGTTTAATGTTGTGTTTCATTTATTGTACTATTTATTTATCAGCGGTTAAAGCCAGTTGTTGGCTTTATACCATTTTAACGTTTCAGTTAACCCCGCGTCAAGGTCATACTTTGGGTAAAAACCCAGATCATGCTTTGCTTGTTCAATTTCGCAGTTCCAGTTGGCGGCTGTTAACTCTTTTAATTTCTCAATATTTAATGCCGAAGCTTTGTTGCTCAAAGAACTTACTTTTTCGGCAATTGCTGCTATTACTTTTACTAAATTTACAGGAAGATGAAACTTTATAGCCTTCAAATTTAATACACTTTTTGTAATATTCCCTAATTCGTACCTGCTGTAAAAATTTCCGTCGCTTATAATATAGGTTTTACCGCTGCCTGCAAACAGCGCTTTTACGCTTACCTCGGCCAAATCGGTTACATATATAAAGGTTAATTTTTGTGCTTTATTGCCTATGTAAGGCTCAATACCTTTAACTACCTGTTTAAAAAAAATAAATATATCCTTATCGCGCGGGCCGTAAACAGCCGTTGGTCTGAGTATGGTGTAATTTAATCCTTCAACGGTTTTTAGCTGCTGTTCGGCAGCGAGTTTGCTGCGGCCATAAGCAGTAACCGGATTAGGTACGGTATCATTGGTAATAATGCCATTTAATGAGTTGATAGGGCCAACTGCTGCCAAACTGCTTATCAATACCAGTTTTTTAAACTGCGGGCCGGCGTTTACCGCCGCCTTAGCCAGGTTAACAGTATGGGCAGCATTAATGGTATCATACTCGTTTTGTGAACGGGCCTTGGTTGCACCAGCCGCGTGAATAATGTAATTAATACCATTATCCTTTAACAATTGGGCAAGCGATGCCTGGTCTTTAAAATCAGGATAAACATATTTAACCTCTATACCATTAAGGTGGTCAATACTGCTGCTTTTGCGTACGGCGGCATATACTTCAAGGTTGTTTTTTAAAGCTTCGTTAATTAAATGGTAACCCACAAACCCACTGGCACCGGTTATTAAAACCTTTTCTCTCATATAGCTTTTTCGTATATCCTATAGGTTTTGTATTGGTTGCCACCTATAGCTTCAATGGCACGGTTCACCATATCATTATGTTCCAATGTCCAACTGGCCTCGGCGTAATCCATGCCTTTATTGGTGTAAGCACGCATTATTTCTCCGTAGAGGCATGCTTCAATACCCATTTTTCGATACCCGTCAACAACGCCAAGCAGCATAATACGTATGCCCTTTATTTTGCTTTTATTTAGCAAAAGCTTAAATATACCGGTGGGCAGCAGCCTGCCTTTTTTAATGGTACGCAGTATCTGGTTAAGATCAGGGATGGCAACACCAAAGCCAATTATTTTACCGTCCTGTTCGGCCAGTACGGCAAAGGCAGGGTCAAGTATCATTTTTAAATCCTTAGCCGTATAATCAAACTCCTCATTCGTCATCGGGAAAAATCCAAGATTTTTATCCCATGCCTTATTGTATACCTCGCGCAGGGCTGCTGCTTCCTGCTTAAAGTTTTTAAGATTGATGTTACGTATGGTGATGTTGTTGCGCTTTAACCGGCCTTGCAGCAGATCGAGCATTTTAACCGCTTTATCATTATAGGCATTGCCTTTCCAGCTATATGCAAACAGGTCAACCTGTTTGGTGAGGCCGGCATTGGCAAGTAATTCCATATAATATTGCGGATTGTAAGGCATCATAACCAGGGGCGGAGAATCAAACCCCTTAACCAATAATCCACAGGTTTCATTAGTTGAAGGGTTGGCCGGGCCAACCAGTTTGGTAGCGCCTTTTTCTTTAAGCCATTTTGTAGCCGCCTCAAACAATGAATTCGCTACAGCCTGATCATTCACGCAATCAAAAAAACCAAAGAAACCGTCACTGGTATTATTGAATTTATTATGATTGGTGTTAAAAATGGCGGCTATGCGGCCAACCACCTTACCGCTGTCATCAAAAGCTAAAAACGTTTGTAACGACGAATGCTTTAAAAAAGGGTGGGTGGTAAGCAGATCCTTTTGTGCAATAAATAGTTCCGGAACGTAGTTCGGATCGTTTTTATGTAACTCGTGAGGGAAATCGATAAAGGCTGCGAGTTCCTTTTTTGTTTTTACCGCGGCAACGTGGCTCATGTTTTGGTGTGGTTATAATTAAAATAAGGTACACTTTTTTGTGTACCTTATATATTATGCTCGGGTAATATTTTTGTTAGATGTTTTCCTTTACGGCATTTACACCAACATCTTTAAAAGCCTTGGCTATTTTTTCAACGGCCTCGTCTATCTGATCGAACGTGTGCGTGGCCATCAGCGAGAAGCGCAATAACGATGAATCTGATGGTACCGCTGGCGATACTACGGGATTAACGAATATACCATTGCGCTGAAGCTGGTTGGTAACCAGGAACGTTTTATCGTTATCACGAATGTAGATAGGCAGGATAGGGCTTTCAGATGCACCGATATCAAAGCCTTCTTCAGTTAACAGGCGTTTCGCGTAGTTCGTATTATCCCAAAGCTTGGTGATACGTTCCGGTTCAGACTCGATGATGTCCAGGGCGGCAATAACGCTCGCCACTGATCCCGGAGTCATACTCGCGCTGAACATAAGTGAACGTGCACGATGTTTCAGGTAGTCAATAGTATCATAGTCAGCAGCTATAAAACCGCCTAATGATGCTAATGATTTACTAAAGGTGCTCATGATCAGGTCAACCTCATCTGTTAAGCCAAAGTGAGATGCCGTACCTGAACCGTTTTCGCCTATAACACCTAAGCTGTGCGCGTCGTCAACCATAATGTTAGCGCCATATTCGTCGGCCAGCCTAACAATTTCAGGTAGCTTAACAATATCGCCTTCCATACTAAAGATACCGTCAACAACAATTACTTTAACGGCCTCTTCAGGCAGTAAGCTTAATTTGCGTTGCAGGTCTCCCATATCATTATGGGCGTATTTAATAACCTTTGAGAATGAAAGACGGCTGCCATCTATTAAGGATGCGTGATCATACTCGTCTAATATTAAATAATCGTTACGGCCGGTAATGCACGACAGAACACCCAGGTTAACCTGGAAACCTGTACTGAATAAAACCGCCGCCTCTTTGCCAACATACGTTGCCAGCCTGTTCTCCAACTCGATATGAATATCAAGCGTTCCGTTCAAAAAACGTGAACCCGCACAGCCCGTACCATACTTATCGATAGCTTTTTTAGATGCTTCTTTAATTTTAGGATGGTTGGTTAAACCCAAATAAGAGTTAGACCCAAACATGAGTACACGTTGATTATTAATAATAACTTCAGTATCCTGCCCTGATTCAATGGGTCTGAAAAAAGGATACAGACCCTTCTCCCTGATCATATTCGCATCCTGGAACTGAGCAATTTTTTGATGTAGTTTTTTACCCATGCATTAAGCCTGCTTAAATTTTTTGTAAAAATAATATGAATAAGCCATATCCCAATAACTTTCAGGCGTAAATTTTTTCACACAGCTTATTCTGTTGATCTTTAAAATCTAAAAGGCAAAGTAATTAAATTTTTTATTTAATCAGTGTCAAAATTTTTCATTTGTTCGATGCCTATATAAACAAATAATTTCGATAGCTGTATTAAGTAACCGAACCTTTACGTAAAATATTTGTTATTGTCAACAAAATCGTCATTTAAATAACATATTCGCAACGCTGTTCGCCATTATCAATAATAATATAGAATTTTTGCTCAAATATTAACACATCACACCCGCTCATTTATTTATGAAGAGAGTATACCTTTTGTTATTCAGTATAATTGCTGTTTCGGGGGTGTTTGCCCAAACGCAGCCCCGAACCGATACGATATCGGGTAACGTAAGTTTACAGCAGTGTATTAATTATGCCCTGCGTAATCAGCCTTTGGCAAAGCAAGCCACCCTTGATGAAAACATTAACGAACGCGACATTCGCATTGGTTTAGCCGGATGGCTGCCGCAGGCCACAGGTACCGGCCAGTTGCAACATTACTATGAAGGCGGGCCAAACGCCAACTCGGCCAATGTACCGGGCAGCGTATTGCAAAACAATATCAGCAACCTGTCCATACTTGGCGTGCAGGTAAGCCAGGCATTATATAATAACGATGTATTGCTGGCTTCACGCGCGGCGCGTTATTCGAGGCAGTACTACAGGCAAAATACCGAAAGTGTACGAATTAACCTGGTATCTGATGTAAGCAAGGCGTTTTATGATGTACTGCTATCGCAAAGGCAGCTCAATATTACTAACGAGGATATTGTCAGGCTACAACGCAGCCTTAAAGATGCCCGTAACCGGTATGATGCCGGCGTGTCAGACAAGATCGACTACAAGCAGGCAACCATAGCGCTTAACAACTCTATGGCTACACGCAAGCAGCTAACAGAAAGCATTAAAAGCCGCGAAGCTTACCTAAAACAGCTTATGGGTGTTAGCAGCGGTAACCAGTTAAGCTTACAGTATGATTCAACCCGCTTTGAGAGCGAGGCCGCTGTGGATACCAACCAAACCCTTGATGTTACAAAACGTGTGGAATACCGTATGCTGCAAAGCCAAAAAACTTTGCAAAATCTTAACGTAAGCTATTACAAATGGGGTTTTTTGCCATCGCTCTCAGCCATTGGTACTTATAATCTGGTTTACGCCAGCAGCAGCTTATCAAACCTGTATAACAATAGTTTTCCTAACGGATACGTAGGTTTATCAATGAGTATACCGCTGTTTCAGGGTACACGCCGTATCCAAAACCTGCGCAAGGCACGCCTGCAGGAGGAGCGGGTTGATCTGGATATCATCAACACCCAAAACAGTATAAATACCGAGTACGTACAGGCTTTAGCTAATTATAAAACCAACTACACTGCCTGGCAACTCGTTAAAGAGAATGTTGACCTGGCGCGTGATGTATATAACGTAGTTAGCCTGCAATATCGTGAGGGTATTAAAACTTACCTTGACGTTATTGTATCGCAAACCGATCTGCGTACAGCACAATTAAATTATTATAACGCATTGTTCCAGGTACTGTCAAGTAAAATTGACCTTGAACGATCATTAGGAAAAATATCTGCACAACAAAACTAAACCCTGAATATGAAACACACCAGTATATACGTGTTGGCTGTAACCGCCACATTAACTTGGTCGGCTTGTGGTAACAAACAACAGCAGGCAGGCCCGCCACCGGCAACACCTGTTAACGTTGTTGAAGCCAAAAAAACACCGGCCGCTTATTATGATAATTTTCAGGGTATAGTGGTAGCCCTTAATACGGTTGAACTACGCAGCCAGGTATCGGGCTTTATAACCGGTATATTTTTTAAGGAGGGCGAAGTGGTTGAAAAGGGAAAACCTTTATACGAGATCGATCGTCGTAAATACCTGGCTGCTTACCAGCAGGCACAGGCCAATGTACTTAGCGCCAAGGCCAACCTTTTAAGGGCGCAAAAGGATATTGACCGCTATAACATGTTATTAAAAAATGATGCTGTTGCCCGTCAAACTGTTGACCAGGCGGCTGCAACTTACGAAACCGCCAAAAGCCAGCTCGCAGTGGCTAACGCGGCAGTGGAGTCGGCACGTACAGATCTTTCTTACGCTACCATTACAGCTCCGTTCACTGGTCGTATAGGTATATCACAGGTGCGTTTAGGCGCACAGGTTACGCCCGGCACAACGTTGTTAAACACCATCTCGGCCGAAAACCCGGTGGGTATTGATGTGGTTATCAATGAGCAGCAGATAGACAGGTTTTACAAGCTGATGAAAAGCAGCACCGACAGCACATTTAAACTGCAATTGCCAAATGGCCAGTTGTATGGAAGCACAGGTAAAATACTGGCTGTTGACCGCGGCGTGAACAACCAAACAGGTAGCACTATTGTAAGGATACAGTTTCCTAACCCTGACAAGGAGTTAAAGGACGGTATGAGCGGTGTGTTACAGGTGCTTAACAATGACTCGGGCGATCGTATACAAATACCTTACAAGGCAGTGGTTGAGCAAATGGGAGAGTTTTTTGTATTTACAGCGAAGGATACCATTGCCCTGCAAAATAAGGTAACCCTGGGCCCCCGTGTTAACAGCGATGTTATTGTGCTTGATGGTATTAAAGAAGGGGATAAAGTAATTACCGAAGGTATACAGCGCCTGCGCGACAGCAGCAAGATAGCTGTAGGTGCGCCCGGCCAGCAGCCGGCTGCGCAAGCTAAACCCGCGGCTAAATAATATTCGCCGAGGCGTATATCAACCTATTGAAAAAAAGACGACGCGGAAATCAAAGCCGCATCAACGAAACTTTAAAAAAGAATGATAGCAGAAACCTTTATACGACGACCGGTTACGGCCATTGTAATATCATTAGTGATACTTATTGTAGGTATATTGGCAATGAGTAATCTACCTATTGCCCAATATCCGGAGATTACGCCGCCAACGGTACAGGTAACCGGTAACTACACCGGTGCCGACGCGCTAACAGTTGAGCAAACCGTGGCAACCCCGGTTGAGGTGCAGGTAAATGGTACCCCGGGCATGACCTACCTGCAAAGTAACAGTACCGGTAACGGCCAAATGAGCATGACCGTTAACTTTGAAGTGGGTACTGACATTAATATTGCCGCGTTAGACGTGCAGAACCGTGTGGGTATTGCCCTGCCTACCTTACCGCAGGAAGTACAGCGTTTAGGTTTGGTGGTACGTAAGCGTAACCCGAGCATCCTGATGCTGGTGGCGTTGTACTCGCCAAAAGGCACACACGATGTAACTTTTACTGATAACTATGCCAACGTATTTATTAAGGATGCGTTGCTGCGTACCAAAGGCGTGGGTGACGTGTTTACACGTGCCGATGACTTTAGTATGCGTATATGGCTAAAGCCCGATAAGCTGGCCGCCCTGGGCATGACCGCCGCGGATGTTACCGCCGCTTTACAGGAGCAAAACGCGCAGGTTGCAGCGGGTACCGTAGGTGCCACTCCGCAAATGAAGGGGCAAACCTTTGAGTATACCGTACTGGTAAAAGGCCGTTTGGTTAAGCCTGAAGAATTTGAAAACATTGTGGTTAAAACACAACCAGAGAATGGTGCCATAGTGCATTTAAAGGATGTGGCACGCATTCAGTTAGGTAAGTTTAACTATGCCGGTAACTCATTTGTTGATAACAAACGCGCATCATACCTGCTTATTTACCAGGCACCGGGCAGTAACGCTATTGAAACTGCTGATAACGTTACTACAACCATGGAGCAGTTAAAAAAAACCTTCCCGAATGATATTAATTATGTGATACCATTTGAGTCGGTAACGGTAGTAAAGGTATCATTAGATGAGGTTATTGAAACATTGGTAATTGCCCTGGCGCTGGTTATTATAGTGGTATTCTTGTTTCTGCAAAGCTGGCGTACAACGCTTATCCCGGTATTGGCAATTCCGGTATCTATTGTGGGCACCTTTATCTTTTTTGTGCCGTTAGGCTTTACTATTAATACCTTAACGCTTTTCGGTTTTGTATTGGCTATTGGTATTGTGGTGGATGATGCCATTGTTGTGGTGGAGGCTGTGCAGCATTATATGGATGAAAAGGGCATGTCGCCGCAGGAAGCCACGGTACACGCCATGCGCGATATCTCGGCACCGGTAATCGCCATCGCGCTCATCCTTGCGGCGGTATTCGTTCCGGTAGGTTTTATACCGGGTATTGTGGGCAGGTTATATCAGCAGTTCGCTATTACTATCGCAATTTCGGTATTGATCTCGGCTTTCGTGGCATTATCTCTTACACCCGCGTTGTGTACCCTTATTTTACGTCCGCATAAGATTGACGAAAAATCAGGCGGTTTAAATAAATTCTTTTACAAGTTCAACCAATGGTTTGACAGGATCACCGGCAGATACAGAAATGCCGTTGATAAAGGTATCAAGCATTCAAAGTTTGTGATGTTTGTGCTAATCGCCATAATTGTTGGTACCGTGTTCCTTTTCCGCAGCAAGCCATCAGGCTTTATTCCGCTGGAGGATGAGGGGCGTATATTCGTTACTTACGATCTGCCTGAAGGTTCGGCTACCGAGCGTACAGTTGATGTTTTACATGGCATGATGAAAACGCTCGACAGTATTCCGGCTATTAAACATTATGCCGCATTGGGTGGTTTGAACGCGATCAACTTTGCAACAAAATCAAACAGTGCTACCATATTTGTGCAGCTTAAACCGTGGGATGAGCGTGAAAAGGAAGAAGATAAGCTGGAATCATTAGTAGCCATGCTGCAGCAAAAGTTATCGGCTAAATTTAAAGAAGCCAGCGTAGTTGTAATATCACCTCCGGCAATACCCGGTTTAGGTAATACCGGTGGTTTCTCCTTTATATTACAAGAGCGTGAAGCGGGCGGTGATATTAAAAACTTTGAAAAAACGCTGCAAACATTTGTAGGCGCGGTTAACGCCAGGCCCGAAATAGCCCGCGCATTCTCCTTTTTTACCGCACGTACACCGGCATACCAGTTAACTATTGACCGCGAAAAAGCTAAAAAGCTCGGCGTGCAGATAAGTGACATTAACAATGCCCTGCAAACATACATGGGTAGTACCTATATAAACGATTTTACCATATATGGCCGTAACTTTAGGGTGTTGGCCCAGGCCGATACCAACTACCGTACAAGCATTGCCAATATAGGCCAGTACTTTGTACGTAACAGGGGCGGAGAGATGGTGCCGCTAAGCACACTTACTTCATATAAGGTAATTGAGAACGCGCCGCTTATATCTCATTATAACCTTTTCCGTTCGGCGGAAATAAATGGTAGTACCAAACCAGGGTATAGTAGTGGCGACGCTATTAAAGCTTTACAGGAAGTTGCCGCTCAAACCCTGCCGCAAGGTTACGGTTACGAGTTTTCGGGCCTCAGCCGCGAGGAAATACTATCAGGATCTAAGAGTATTTACATATTTGCCCTTTCTATAGGTTTCGTGTTCCTGTTCCTTGCAGCGCTGTATGAGAGCTGGTCGGTACCATTCTCAGTACTGTTAGCGGTACCACTGGGTGCATTTGGCGCAATATTATTCTTGTTTTTTAAACCGGAACTTACCAACAACGTTTACGCGCAGATAGGTTTGATCACGCTGATTGGTTTAGCTGCCAAGAATGCTATCCTGATTGTTGAGTTTGCCAAAGAGCGTGTTGACAGGGGTATGGAACTTGAAAAAGCTACACTCGAAGCGGTACGCCTTCGTTTACGCCCAATTATAATGACATCTATGGCATTCATTCTTGGTATTTTGCCGCTGTTGTTCGCATCTGGCGCAGGTGCCGTATCTCGTCGTACCATAGGTTACACAGTTTTTGGCGGTATGCTTTCTGCTACAGCCCTTGCCATATTTATAGTGCCGGTGTTGTACTATGTAATAACCAAACTGGCGTACGGTAAAGAAAAGCTTGCCGAACTTGAAGCCAACTACAAACCCGACCCGGAAGTTGACCCGGAGGTTTAATAAAGCTATATAGAGTTGAGCGCCATGCGAATATTTGCATGGCGCTTTTTTTATTTATTATTGTTTTATACTGTTAAATAATATTATTAAATAATGCAATAATGTTGTAATTGATGAAAATTATATGAAATTGTCAGGTTAAACATACATATTGTATAATAATTAATACTTTAAAAGGATACTTTTATTAAACTTCGCTTTGTGATAAAAAACGATAATGACAATGTTAAGGCTGTTATTAATCTCATTTATTATCAGACTATTTAACATTGTAAGTGCTGTGTCATGTAACCTTGTTATATCTGTTTTGGCATGCTTTGGCCGCATATTTGTAAAACCCCTGTTGTGAAATCTAAAATTTATTTACAAAACATCACAACAATGAGAAAGTCAACAAAACTGATAGCTGCCGCAGTAACTGCAGTAGCACTATTTTTAGGAACTAACGTTAAAGCACAAACCAATGAGAAAAGCGCATGGCGTTTAGGTTTTGGTATTGAAGGCGGTATACCAACAGGTGACCTGCACGATGTAAGAAGCTTCCAGTTAGGTGGTACAGCACGTTTGCAATACGGCCTTTCTGATAACCTGGCTGCTACTTTAACTTCAGGTTTTTACAATTTCTTTGGTAAAGAGATTGGTGATACAGGTGTAGATTTTCCTGATGGTCACGTAATCCCGGTTAAATTGGGTATCAAATCATTTTTTACTGACAACCTTTACTTTGGTGCAGAAGCCGGTGCCGGTTTTGAAACAGGTGATGGTGTATCGGGTGATACCAAATTGATTTTAGCTCCTGCTTTAGGTTGGGCTGATAAACACTGGGATGTTGGTGTTAAATACGAAAACTTCTCAGGCCAGGGCAATAACTACGGTACTGTAGGTTTGCGCTTAGCTTACGGTTTTGGTTTGTAACATCATCTAAATTAAAAACAAAGGGCTTATGGAAATTTTCCATAAGCCCTTTGTTTTATGCGGCAATTGCTATTTAACAGGCATTGTAAAAGTAAAACTGGTGTGTTTATCGTCAGAACGGATGGTTATTTTTCCATTATGCGCACGGGCAATCTCTGATGCTATGTAGAGGCCTAAACCCAATCCCTGCTGACCATTTTTAACCTCGCCGCGGGTAAAAGGCTGAAACAGTTTACTGATGATAATTTCGGGTATTTTGTCGCATTTGTTTGTTACTGATAATGTAAAAGTATCATCATCACAATTAACGCTAACATTTACTGCATATTCAGGGTCGCCATAAGTAAGTGCATTACCCAGTAAATTTGAAAATAGCTGCGCTATACGCTTACCATCACCATATACCGGTTGTGTTAAGCATATGTTAACATCTATCTCCCTGTCAGGCCATATTATTCTGAGTTCATTTATTATTTGAAGCAATGTGTTCTCAAGCGGCTCGTCAATCGTATAATTTAGCTTAATTCCATCGCCAAGCCTTCCGCTGGCAAAATCAAGTATATTATCAATAAGCGAACGCATCCTGAAAGTGGAATCCTGTATAATAACTGCCAGGCGCTTCATCCTGTCATCAAGCGGCATCCTCATCATTAGCTGAGCTACGTTGGATACTGCGGTAACAGGATTACGAAGATCATGACCTAATATGGCTATGAATTGTTCACGTAATTCAGATATTTCGCGCTCCTCCATTAATTGATTGTTACTGTAGGTTACTTGTTCAACGGCACTTAAATGAAAGGCTATCAGATCAGCAAACAAACTGAACATATCCGTTATCTCTTTTTTGCTCAATTGGTTAGGCCTTGGATCAATAGCGCATAATGTGCCAAAAAACTGACCATTCTGAAGCATTATTGGTACCGAAATATAACTTTGAAAACCATACATCAGCGGAGTATGGTGATTTGCATAAAGCGGATCTGAATCAACATGATCAATAACAACCATTTTTTGATGATCGCGTATCTCATTACAAATGGTTGTTTCAAGCTTTAACTCGCCGCCAGGTATGAGTCCGAATTGTATATCATCACGCACCGCACAGGCAATCCATCGGTGATCTGTTACACGGGCTACAGCCGCAAACCCCATCCCGGTGGTGCCGCAAATAACATCAAGTATAGACCGCACAGCCGGAATGTTGTTGATATTCTCAACACAACTTTCAATATTGTTCAATTAATAGGGGGTATTAATGTGAGTGTTAATTAGATAAATAAATATAGAATTAAATACTATACTATCATGTTATTATAAAATAAAAAAAGCTCCGGTGGTTTCCGGAGCTTTTAAGCTATGATTGAGTTGCTTATTGCAATTTGCCAAGTGCAGCTTTTATTCTGCTTAAAGCTTCTACCAGCTTATCTTCAGCCGCGGCGTATGACATGCGGATGGATCTTCTATCACCAAATGAATCACCGCCAACGGTTGAAACATGGGCTTCCTCTAATATATAAATGCTTAGTTCGTCAGCATCATTTATGGTGCGGCCATTATAGCTTTTACCAAAAAATGAGGTAACATCAGGGAAGAAATAGAATGCACCCTCCGGTAAGTTAACCTTAACACCGTCAATATCTTTAAGCAGGTTATACACTATATCCCTACGTTTTTGGAATTCATCACGCATTTGGTGTACGCTTTCCAAACCACCTTCGTAAGCGGCAGTGCCGGCGCGTTGGGTTATTGAGCAGGTACCAGAGGTGATTTGTCCTTGTATTTTATCGCAGGCGGCTGCAAGCTCTTTGCTTGAGGCAGTGTAGCCTATGCGCCAGCCGGTCATGGCGTATGATTTTGAAAAGCCGTTAATGATCACCACACGATCTTTAACACTCTCAAACTGCGCGATAGACTCATGGCCGCCAACAAAGTTAATGTGCTCGTATATCTCGTCAGACAGGATGTAAACGTGCGGATATTTTTCAAACACCTTGACCAATGAAGCTAATTCATCTTTGCTGTAAACGCTACCGGTAGGGTTACATGGCGATGAAAACATGAACAGCTTGCTGTTTGGGGTAATGGCCGCTTCTAACTGTTCGGCAGTTATCTTAAAGTTTTGCTCGGCAGTGGCTTCAATAAATACGCTTTTGCCTTCGGCAAGTTTTACTACCTCAGAGTATGATACCCAGTAAGGAGTAGGGATGATCACTTCTTCGCCCGGATTAACAAGGCAAAGTACCGCGTTGGCAATAGCTTGTTTAGCACCGGTTGATACCACAATTTGGCTCATATCATAATCCAAACCATTCTCGTTCTTTAGTTTGGCAGCTATAGCCTTGCGCAGGTCAGGGTAGCCTGATACCGGGGTATAGTATGTAAAGTTATCGTCCATCGCCTTTTTGGCGGCATCCTTTATATATTCAGGGGTATGAAAGTCGGGCTCGCCAAAGCTAAGGTTGATCACATCAACACCTTTGGCAGCTAATTCACGGCCCAGTTTGGCCATTTTAATGGTTGCTGATTCTGACAGGTTCTGTATCCTGTTACTTAATGTAGTCATATTGTTTATGTTAACGCGGCAAATATAGAAAATAAGTTTACTGCTGATTGCGCTTGTTATTCATTAAATTTGCACGCTAACAGAATTTATTTTGGGCGAGCAAAAAAGGATAATACTCATCTCACTAATTACAGGCGTAGTGCTGATGCTGGCCAAACTCAGCGCCTACTTTATTACATCCTCAAATTTTATTTTGACCGATGCTGCCGAAAGCATTGTTAATGTGGTAGCCAGTTCGTTCGCCTTCTTCAGTATCTATCTTTCGGCATTGCCCCGCGATGAGAATCATCCTTACGGGCATGGTAAGGTAGAATACTTCTCGGTTTTCTTGGAAGGCGGCCTTATTGTTATTACGGGCGGCATCATTGTAGTTAAATCAGCCTATGGTTTAATAAACCCCGAGCCTGTGCGCGAGCTGTTAACCGGTACTATTATTATTGGCGCTACAGGCATAGTAAACGGGGCGTTAGGCTATTACCTGATTAATAAAGGAAAAGAGCTACGGTCTATAACCATTGAAGCTGATGGCCGGCATTTACTTACTGATATGGTTACCAGCGGCGCGCTTGTTGCAGGGTTATTGATCATTTATTTTACAGGTATTTTATGGCTCGATAGCGCATTATCTATTTTGGTAGGGCTATATATCATATTTGCCGGTTATAAACTGGTGCGAAAATCAGTTGCGGGATTGATGGACGAAACTGATTTTGGTATTGTTACCAATGTACTGAAAGTGCTTAACGAAAAACGCAAGGAAGAATGGATAGACATTCACAACCTTCGCGCGCAAAAATACGGCAGCGAACTGCACATTGATTGCCACCTGACATTACCCAACTACTTTGATTTGAACAGGGTGCACGAGGAGGTATCACTTGTTGATAAGATGATCAACCTTGAGGCTGGGGTAAAAACAGAACTTTTTATTCATTCTGATCCTTGTTTACCTGAGTGTTGCCATTATTGCAGTATGCCTAATTGCCCCATACGCTCGGAGCCTAAACGTATAGAGATAGAATGGACCCTGGATAAAGTAATGCCTAATAAAAAACATTTTGAATGACATATATCAACGTACGTGTTTACGGGTTATTAATTAATGATGATAACCAGGTGCTGTTAAGTGATGAGCGAGAATACGGCATGGAATTTATCAAGTTTCCGGGTGGAGGGCTGGAGTATGGCGAGGGGCTTATAGATGGGTTAAAGCGTGAATTTATGGAAGAATGTGCTATGGATATTGAAGTGCTCAGCCATTTTTATACTACGGATTTTTTCATAAAATCGGCATTTAATGATAGCCAGATATTGAGTGTTTATTACCTGGTTAAAAATACACATCCAATTAACCTCACTATAAAAACAAAAGCCTTTGATTTTGATGGTGATGGCAATGTTGAAATATTGCAGGCATTTCGCTGGGTGGCGATCAGTGAGTTGCAGCCTGAGGATGTTACCTTCCCTACAGACCAGCGGGTTGTTGCGCTTTTAAGGCAGCAATTGGCTGTTTAATGTACTGCACATCATCAGTACATTTTACCACAATATTGCATAAGCAATGCTTTGCACCGGTATATTTACCGCAAATTTTGTATCGACCTGTTATATTTTGATATATGGAATTAACCACACTACTACCAAAAATTGTTGCCGATAATAAGTTGCATGCCAAATGGCTGAATACGCTATCGCTGATGGAAAATACCGGCGCTCGTAAAATATCAGCCAGCGAAGATCCGGTTACGGTAACTTACATTATACTAAAGCACGCTGCCGAGGAGCATCGCCATGCTTTTTATCTTAAAAAACAAATTGAAAAAACGGGTGATAACCAATGCCCAACTTATGCTAACGAATACCTTGTAGCACCGGCCAGCAGTAAATATTATTTAAATGTGCTTGATGTTGAGGTGAGCCGTTATCTCAAAAAAAAGCTTAACCTGTCAGGCGCTGAGTTGCGTTTTGCCGCCTATCTGCTGGTTACCTATGCTATTGAGGTACGTGCCGACGAACTTTACCCGATCTATCAGCAAGCGCTTGACAATGCTGGAAGCAAGGTGAATGTGAAATCGATCATACTGGAAGAGGAGGGTCACCTGGAAGAAATGATCAACCAGTTGCACCACTTTTCGCCAGACTGGCAAACACATGCCGATAAAGCTGTAGAAATAGAGAGCCGCCTGTTTAACGAATGGGTGAACGCGCTTGCAACAGAGTTTGCCGCTTAAAGTTTATTTACAATACAATATAAAGCCTTTATAGCTTCATGTATTCGGCGAATACCTGTTGCATAAAGGCTTTGCCATATTGCAGCATTTCGTCTGTTTGTTTTTGAGGCTGATTAGGATCACCTACGTAAATAATTCGTTTACCGGCATTATCATATGATACTACCTTACCAGGCAACATAAAACCGAATCCATTATCCCAATCAAAAAAAGCAAACTCCTTGCTATAAGGGTTCAGCAGGTTTTTTGACCATTTAAATTGCTTGTTTGGCATATCAAGCTGTGCCAGCAGGGTTGCGGCAATATCAGTTTGGCCGCCCAATTTATGTATACGTTGGCCACGATATTCGGGCTTTATGGCATCGCCAAAAAACAGTAGCGGAATGTGGTATTTTTGCGGTTCAAACGGGTCGGCATTATTTAATGGCAGCCTGTGCCCGTGGTCGGCAACGAGGATGAACAACGTGTTTTTATACCAGCTTTGCTTCTTAGCCAGATCAAAGTATTCTTTCAAACTCGCATCGGTATAATAAGCGGTACTCCTGAATTTGTTGCTCAGATCTTCACCCGGAAAATGCGCCGGTACCGGCAGGTCAAATGGTTCGTGGTTACTTAGCGTTTGCAGGTAGCTAAAAAAAGGTTGCTCTTCTTTGTTCAGATATTTTACATGCCTTTTCACCACAACATCATCATGCGCCCCCCATTTGGAGTTCATATCCCGGGCGTCAAAATTCTTTTTGTCGATGATCTCGTTAGTACGGTGGCTTAGCATGTAGGCCTTAAAGTTCATAAACTCGCTTTCGCCGCCGTACATGTACGATGTTGCATAGTGCTCATTGTAAAATACCTTTGTAAGCGATGGCAAGCGTTCCTGCTTCACGTTATCAACAATAACAGTACGTATGGCCTGCGATGGGAATGCACTCAATATGCCGATGATACCCTTGTCAGTACGATCGCTGGTGGAGTAAATGCTGTCAAACAAAACACCATGCTTAATAAAATCCTCAAAGTTGGGGGCATCGCCTTTTTCGCCGCCTAATGATTCGATCAGGTCAGCCGTAAAACCTTCAATCTGGATAATCACCACATTTGGTTTAGCAGTGTTTAGTATCTTTACAGTAGTGTCTTTCTGTACCGTGTACATACTGTCAACCAAACTTTCAGCCTCATGGGCAGACATGTAGAGGTAGGGGTTATATGGCGTTTTAAAATTCTCTACAGTGTTGTGCAGTAAGTTCCATTCCGTATTAAGCGCGCATTGGTTTAGTATCTGCCTGTCGCTAAAATAGGCCATACTTTGGTTCATGGGCGATAGCTGCAGACCGCCACGTATAATTAGCACATTTAACCCGGCTAATAATATAATAGCAAAAGGCTTTACATACCACTTGAGTTCAGGCTTCTTAAAGTTAAAATCAATTATATAGTTAGATAATACAATACCCGCTACTAACAAAAATGTACCTATAGCCAAACTTAAACCAATAGGCGAGGAGCCGGTAGAGGCAATAGCTTCGGAAGGGGAATGGTAAAGCGTATCAAATACCCTGAAGTTGATTTTGGTGCCCCACTCCCTGAATATGTTAAGATTTAAAATGGCGACAAAAGAAATAATGAAGATGCAGAAGTATACATATACCCGCAGCCAAATACCTTTTATATTTAATTTAGGAAAGAACCAACCTATAAAAAAAACCAACAGCGGTAGTATAGAAATATAACCCGCGGCCGAGGCATCAATACGTACGCCGTAAAAAAAGGTCTGGAATATTTCGCTAAAGGAGGCTTTTTTTAGTTTATCAATAAAATAAAGCTCAAAAATAGCCCGGGTTATTACCGAGAATACTAACCAGAAAAAGATGAAACGGATAAAACTAATTAGGCTTCTTAACATCAGGCGGCAAAAATACTTATTTGCCTGAATGTTAAGAAGCCTTTAATTAAATGTTTATAATACAATGACGGCGGGCTGCAATTAATTGCCGCCGCCACCTAATGATTTCAGATCAGTAAGGGTGATCTTCTCAAAATCGCCGGGGATGCCAAAAAAGCCCGCAGGAACTTTTTGATCGGTAACGCTTTTTAAGGTTACATTAACAGCCTGGCCTTGTTGCAAAGCTGTAAATTGTACAGGCACGCCACCAATTTCTTTAAAAGTATGGCTGAAAGATGTTGCCGGTATCTTGATATCGTTAGTAACCCATGCCTCGTAGCTGCTGCCGCTTTTTGCATCTTTTACAGTTACTTTTTTGCAGTTAAAACCGCTGATAACTTTAGTTTCAGTACCGGGGGTAAAGCTGAACTTAGGCTCTTGTGCTTTGCCTTCTTCAATTTCGGCAGGGGTTGCAATAGCTGCTTTTTTTATGCTGGCCACAGGTACATCAACCAAAACGGCAAGGTAATCGCCATTTTTAGCGGTGATGATCTTAATATCAGCAGGACCTTGCTGCATAGATGTAAGGCTGCTATCGCCTTTAAAGTAGCTTTTGGTATCAACCGCACCGCCAGGTGTTTGAATGGTATAGGTAGCAAAACCTTCGATGTAGTTTTTTTGAGCGCTGGCACCTAATGCGGTAGCTGATAAAGCAACAAGCAACGCTGCTCTTAAAAATTTAATGTTCATTGGGTCGTTTTTAGTTAGCACAAGTTAAGTTTTAATTGCAAGCTATGCAATTAAGTTAAATAATTAATTCATCGGTTAGACGGAGTAAGCATTGCTTTGTTACTGCCCGATACCATATATTTTATATGCTTCCGCTCCAGGCGGCCAATTAATTGTTGTCTGTAAAAACCCGTGCTTTTACCCGCTATTATAACTGTTTGATGTTTAGTGATCTTGTTGAGTTGATCGTTATCTAATTCTATTTTCCCTTTCAGATAAAGGTAGTCGTATTTTTTATTGATGGATAGATTATCGTTTGCATCGATAATTATCATTCGCTTATTAGCAAAATTAACCAGCTTATTCTTTCCTGTAATTTTATTAGCATTAATTGCTGATTTAAAACCTATTATGTTTATTTTATCAATTTCGCAACTATCAATGTAAGGTTTTATTGAGTAACTGTATGTTTTGCTGCCGGTGTCAACATCTGTAATAAGTATCAGGTTGTTTCCGCTGCGCAAACCTATAGCGGCATTATTACGCAGGCTAAAGAAAACGATCTGTTTATTGTGTACGATATGATAATTATTCCACATCCTGAATGTGGTTAAGGTTACTATCATAGCACATAAAGCAATAATCAGCGTTTTTTTCGGCTTATTTAACCAATAACTTATCAGCAATACAATTACAACAGCCAACAAAAATTCAATGCTATTGAGCCAAACCCTGTTAATGGCAGACCATGGGGCATGTTCAATAATTGATAATGTGCGGTTGGTGAACAGTATCAGTTTTTCAACCAGCAGGCCTAACCACTTACCCGGCAGCCAGCCTTGTGGTATAAGCAGGTATAATATTCCTCCATACATTATCAGGGCAGAAGGGATGAGTATTACCAGGTTACTCACTAAAAAATAAACCGGCACCTGGTGAAAATAGTAAGTACTTAAAGGCAGTGTAACTAACTGCGCGGCTATGGATGCAGAACTTACGAGCCAAATTTTATCAGCAAGTTTATTATTAAATGTGAACTTTTGATAGATGATGGGCTGCAGAATAATGAGCCCGGCAACGGCAATATACGATAGCTGAAAACCCACATCGGTTATCAGTAATGGGTCAGCAAGTAAGGTAATGAATGCGGATACCGCGAGTATATTCAACTGACTGATACGGCGTGCAAAGCATCTGCCCAAAAGTATAAATGAAAGCATGATACCTGCCCTGCAAACAGGCGGCGAAAAACCGGTAAGCAGCGCATAGCCCCAAATACACGCAATTACAATTAGAGTAACAAATATTTTGCCCCTTGTGCCCTTATTAAGTGGCGCAAGTATAAAAACCAATACCAGGTAAATAAGCCCAACGTGCGCGCCGGACACCGATAAAATATGAATGGTGCCTGTTTTTGAATAAGCCTGCAATACATCGTTACTCAATTCGGCGCTGTAACCCAGTATTAGGGTAGAGGCCACTGCGGATGCATCCGCATCGGTAATAACAATTTTAAATTTGTTTACAAGTCGTTTTCGCAGGTTTTGCGCATAAGCCATCAACGGGTTACCGGCATCTGTTTCAACAATACTGAAATGTGCGGGTGAAATATAAGCCTGATGATAAATGTTTTTATGTGCCAGGTAACGGCGATAATTAAATTCAGCCGGGTTAAGCGGCAGATCTACCGGTTTATAATTGACAGGTATCAGCAATACATCGCCATAACTGATCCTCTTTACAGCCTTTTTACTTAAAGTGATCAATATCTTTCCATTAACATTCAGTAACTTACCTGAACTTATGGCGTTTGTAACGCCCGCTGTAAAACGCATGTTATCATTCTTTGATACAGGCTCATTAATAACGGTTACCAGCAGGTTACTTGCATTTATTTTTGAGAAATGTTTGGGGTTATTTATCTCAATGGCATTACCTGTGATAACGATGCCCGCTGTAAAAAGGAATACTATGGCTACAATACCACCCAGCCAGGTATGCCTGAATATTTTAAGCGGTTTATGAAGCAAATTAAGTAGCACAAACAGTGTGGCTAACACCAAAAGCGACCATAACGGAAAGCTATTAAGCAGGTCGGGGTTGTATACACGCAGAAGTATCCCCGCTGCAAACGGTGCAAGCAATACTACAAACGGAAAAGCATCCTTATGGCTTGCCCTCATGCAATGTAAATGGAACGGTTTAGGTTGATAAGGATTAACTGCTATAGCTGATCGCGAACCTCAAGCAAAAATTTTTTAAGGTTTTCGAGCGCATGCAAAACCCTTTGCTGATCTTTGCTTTCGCCCATATTGTTTTTCATATGCTCTTTAGCGCCATTAATAGTATAGCCTTTATCCCTTATTAAATGAAATATGATCTTCAGGTTCTCAATATCTTCGGGCGTAAAGTAGCGGTTGCCCTTCTTGTTTTTCTTGGGTTGGAGTATATCAAACTCCTTCTCGTAAAAACGCAGCAGCGATTGGTTAACATCAAACATGGTCGAAACTTCGCCCATGGTGTAATACATCTTACTTATTTCGTGCTCTTTATAGGGCATGTTAAATAATTATGGTAATACCTCAAATATAATAGGTTTTAGTATTTATATAAACATTTTATATAACTCCTTTAACCTGTATGTTGAACATTACACGCAAATGTTTGTTAAATATTATCATTGAGTAATTATTAAAATAGCAAATGTAAATAAGGAGCGTGTAATGGGTTCAAGATCAGCAAAACCGGTAAAGGATGAAAAGGGATTTTTTGGAAAGGTTAAAGAAACCATTGAGGATATTTTAACCGGCCCCCAGGGCGACCTGGTAAGCAACCAACCTGATCAGGCAAAAAAAGCAACTGCGAAAAAAACCGGCAGGGTGGTAACTAATAAAGTGCCTCCGGCAAAAACAACCGTTAAGCGTAAAGCTAAAAAAGCCACAGCCGAAGCTAAAACATTAAAGGGGCGTGCCGAAAAACAGGTAATAGCCGCCAAAGCCAAAGCGGTTAACAATATTAATATTGAGCCTGTAAAAGCGAGTAAACTTGATAAATAAGTTTGATCATGTAATTGTGAAAATATGTTAAAACCGCAATTTTGGCCGGTGCTTTAACGCTTGTTTTCTATATTAGCCTCTGATTAAACTTCAATGTTGATGAGAGCAAGGCGATATTTACTTTTACTTTTACTGATAATTTTTTACCTACCAGTTTTTGCACAGCGCGATAGTGTGGCTTTAAAGGATCTTGTAGGTAAATACGGCCAGGTGGCCGAAGCGTATCCGATAGAAAAAGTTTACCTGCATTTTGATAAGCCTTATTATGCCGTAGGCGATACGGTGTGGTTTAAAGCCTATCTTACCTACACGCTTAATATGCCATCGCCCTACAGCAAAATAATTTATGTGGATGTGCTTAATGGTAATGATGGCATGGTACAATCGCTAACATTGCCTGTAAAGGATGGTACCGCGACGGGTATGTTCAAACTCACCAAAGAACTTTACGGCCAGGATAATTATCATATTAAAGCCTACACCAAATGGATGGCTAATTTTGATGCTGATTATTTTTTCAGCAAAACCATTCCTGTTGGTAACGCCATTAAGCCGGTTGAGGCGCAAGTTAGCTTAAAGCGTGAGATCAAAAATCAGATACCTGAAATAACCGCGAACGTTGCTTTTACAGATCAGAATGGCAGCCCTTACGGTGATAAAAAAATAAGCTGGGTAGTAACATCAGGCGATGATGAACTGGCTAAAGGCAAAGGTAATATTGAAAAGAACGGCCAACTGAACGTAGTTTTCGCAAACACAAAAAATACCGACCTGACCAATGCACAGCTTAAAATAACTTATGATGGTGCCGACCGGCAGGAGCAAACCAAAAGTATACCCCTTAGCACAGTAGCAGGGCCGGTTGATGTACAGTTCTTTCCGGAAGGAGGGAACCTGTTGGCTGGTGTGGCTACCAAAATTGCCGTAAAGGCAGTGCAGCCAAATGGTTTGGGTATAGGTTTTAAGGCAACTGTTACCGATAATGCCGGAACGGCTATTGCCACCTGCGAATCGCAGCACGCGGGTATGGGGGCTTTTATTATAACGCCCCAACCCGGTAAAAGCTACAAGGCCGATGTAACGCTGGCTGATGGCTCTCGCCAGAGTTATGACCTGCCGCGCCCGCAAATGAGTGGCGTAAACTTAAACGTTAACCCGGTTGACACCGGCAGGATGCTCATTGTTATATCAGCAGATTCATCTTATCTTAAAAAAAATCAGAACAAGGCGTTTTATATAGTGGGTAGAGCCGGCCAGGTTATATGTTATGCCGCGCAAACAACACTTGTTAAGGCATCATATTCGGCATTTATTCCAACCAATAAATTTCCGACAGGCGTAATACAACTAACGCTGCTTAACTCATACGGTCAGCCGCTTAGCGAGAGGCTGGTATTTGTAAAGCATAACGACCAATTGGCGCTGACTGTTAGCGGCGATAAGCCATCATATAATAACCGGTCAAAAGTGAGGCTTAATGTTTCGGCTAAAAATAATGCTTTACCTGCCGAGGGCGAACTATCATTAGCTGTAATTGATGAGGGCAAAGTAAAAAGCAATGAAAATGCTGAAACTACCATACTAAGCAGTTTACTGCTTACATCAGAGTTAAAAGGTTATATTGAAGATCCGAATTACTATTTCAGGCCGGCAAATAAAAATGCTTTAGCCCAATTAGATGTGTTGATGCTTACGCAAGGTTATCGCAGATTTACTTATCGTGAAGTGGTTAGCAGCAAATTGCCGCAGTTGTTTTTTTTACCTGAGCAGGGTATGGAGATCACAGGCACATTGCGTAATAACACAGGTATGCCTATGAAAGGTGGCAGTGTTACTTTGCAGATACCGAGTAAATTTTACACCACCCGTACGATAACCGATGCCGAAGGCCGGTTTAAATTCAGTAACCTGGTGTTTACCGATTCATCGCAGGTTATAGTTAGTGCCAAAAGCAACTATAACTCTAAAAACCTGATGGTAATGGTTGATCCGATTACCTATCCAAATTCGGGTAAGGTAACATCACATGCCAATGATGTGCTTAATATTGATACCATGATGACAGCTTATCTGCAAAACAGTAAGAAATTCATCAATAGCTCAACCACCCTGCAGGAGGTAGTCATCAAGGCAAAGGCCAAGCCTAAACTAACAGATCATAGCCAGTTTCCGTCATTATCGGGTTTAAGTTCAATTGATGCGCGGGTAGTTACCGGCGAACAGTTAAAGGGATGCCCCGACGTGCTGAGTTGTTTGCAGAGTATGGCTCCTGGTGTAACGTATGATGCACAGGCACAGGCTTTTTATGTATCGCGCGATTATAATCAGGGTAAGCGTGTGCCAATGGCTATATTTGCACAGGGCGGGCCTGTGGATATTAATTACCTGCGAGGATTGAACGGTAATGATGTAGAATCAGTAGAAGTGTTTTTGCGCGATGATCTGGGTTTGGTAAACCGTACTTATCAAACAAATGGCGTACTGTCTGTATATACAAAAAAGGCGCCGCAGGGTCAAAAAATATCTGTTCAGGAATTACAGGATCTGCTGCCTCAACCAAGCGTGGCTAAGCTATCCCCAAAAGGATATGATGTGGCCAAAACATTTTATTCGCCTAAGTATTTACCGGGTAACAAGGCATTCGGTGCCGATCTGCGGAGCACCATCTACTGGAACCCGCGCGTACAAACTGATAAAGCCACAGGCAAAACCTTTGTTGAGTTTTATACAGCTGATAGCGCGGGCAGTTATAAGGTAGTAGTGGAAGGAACTGATAACAACGGGCACCTCGGCCGTGCTGTTTATCAGTTTAAAGTTCAGTAATTACTGGCATGTAGCTATACAAAACAAAACAGGCGGTCAAAAATTTGACCGCCTGTTTTGTTTTGTATGTTTATTACTAAGATATTTTATCAGGCCCCGAATTTGTAACCTACGCCCTTTACGGTTGAGATATACTCTTCGCCCAGTTTTTCGCGAAGTTTACGTATATGCACATCAATGGTACGGTTGGTAACGATAACTGAGTCTTCCCAAATGTTTTTAAGGATAACTTCGCGGGTGTAAACCTTGCCGGGTTTTGATGCCAGCAGGTAAAGCAGCTCAAACTCTTTTTTAGCGAGTACTACCTTTTCGCCGCTTTTAAATACCAGGTAAGCCTCGCGGTCAATAACCAGGTCTTCAATTTCAAGCTTATTGTCAACCACCTCTTCGGCAGGTGCGTTACGCCTTAAAATGGCATTAATGCGGCTTACAAGGGCTCGCGGTTTAATAGGCTTGGCAATGTAATCATCGGCACCTACATTAAAGCCTGCAATCTCTGAGTACTCCTCACTGCGGGCGGTTAAAAACACCATAAAGGTATTTTTGAACTCCGGCATGGTGCGCATAATGCGGCATGCCTCAATGCCATCCATTTTAGGCATCATTATATCAAGTACTATCAGGTCGGGCAGGGTTCTTTTTGCCTCAGTTACAGCCTCCTGGCCATTGTGCGCCAAAAATACCTGGTAACCTTCTTTCTTTAAGTTGTATTCGATCAGTTCTAATATATCGGGTTCGTCATCAACAATAAGAATTTTCTGTTTTGTAGCGTAGCTCATCAGGTTAAATTTTTGGTATAAAAGTATACGCTTAATTGAAGTAAATAGTTAAACTAATATTAATTAATTGTTAAGCGTTACTTTGGTTTAACAATTTATTGAGGCTTGCTAAAAGTTTTCTTTAAAAATTCTTCAAGTTGAGGGCCGGTAATGTTTTTGGCGATTATAACGCCTTGTGGATCAATTATAAAGTTTGATGGTATGGCGGTTATTTGGTACATGCGTTCAACAGGGCCTTCAAAGCCCTTTAAATTCGACGCATGGCTCCAAGCTAATCCGTCAGCCTTAATAGCGGCCTGCCATTTAGCTTTGTCATCATCAAGCGAGATTCCCAGTATATTCAGTCCTTTTGATTTATACAGGTTGTATTGTTTAACCACATTAGGGTTTTCCTGGCGGCAAGGCACACACCACGAGGCCCAAAAATCTATCATCAGGTATCTGCCTTTGTAGTTGGCCAGGCTGATGTTTTTTCCATCAATGCCAGGTATGGTAAAGTCCTGCGCTTTTTGCCCGACGGATACCGGCTTAATTGCGATCATCTGGGTTACAAAGCGCTGAATTATCGGGTTGTCCTTAAACTTATCCTTAATATCCTCGGCATAAGCAATCAGTTGCTGCTCGTAAGTGCGCGGGTCAACCGATGTGGCCGCGTAAAAACCGGCTAATGAGCTTTTATTGTCATTAGCGAAAGCCATGGCTGCTTTATTATATTCAGCAAGGTTTTTAAGAAATGCAGGACGGTAAATGTTCAACAGCGAATCAGACTGTTTACCCAACGCCTGCGATTTGGCTTCAAACTCCTCGGAGAGTTTAGTATTACGTTCAGCAAATATGCCTGTTTTTTGATGGAACTCCTTCAGCTTTTCTGACTCATCGGACCCATTAATCTCATAACCGTTTTTAGTATCGGCTGCTTTAAAGGTAATTTCCTCACCATTTTTAGCGATAAGGTCATACTCGTTCTCGCCAACTTTTAAGCGATAGAACGCGGCATAAGGCGAAACGCCCTTTAATTCGAATTTACCATCCTGTATAGTGGCCGAATCAATGGGGCGAAGTTCGGTGCTATCCATTTGCAATAGCTGCACTTGTTTCGCGTCGCCGGGGTTTTTGATCTCACCGGTTACGGTGAATGATGATGAATCCTTATTACTACAGGCAAACATGAATAAGGTGCCTGCCAGTAAGGTATATTGTTTTAGACGGAATTTCATTTACTTGCTTCTAATTGTTTTATTAATAACTGGTTGGTTTTCTGAGGGTCTATCTTACCCTTTGAGCGTTTCATTACCTCGCCCATAAATAAACCTAACACGCCTTTTTTACCCTTATGGTATTCTTTCACCTTATCCGGGAATTTTGCCAACGCTTCACGAATGAATTCATCTACTTCATTACTATCCGCGGTAATAAGCAGGTTAAGCTCCTGAGCCAGTTGTAATGCGGTTTTTTCGGGCTGCTCAAGCAGGGCAGGGAATAGCTTATGCGCAGCTACGGTATTATTTATTTTGCCTTGCTCAATTAATTCAATAATACCTGCCAAATGCTCCGGGGTTACCGTTAAGGTGGCTATTGAATGGCCGCCCTCGTTCAGGTATGATTTTACAGGGCCCATCAGCCAGTGCGCGGCGGCTTTATAATTATGCGTCTTTTTAATCAGCTCTTCAAAAAACAAGGCCACATCATGATCGGCAGTAAGTACACCGGCATCATAATCACTTAAATTAAGCTCATTAATATATTTATTATAAAGCTGTTGTGGCAGCGAGGGGAGTTGGGCGCGTATTTGTTCAACATAATCCTCTGTTAAAACCAGCGGTTGCAGATCGGGCTCCGGAAAATACCGGTAATCATTAGCCATTTCCTTGCTTCGCAGTATTGATGTTTCGCCGGTATCGGCATCAAAGTTCAAAGTATTTTGCTCAATATGCCCGCCAGCTTCAATTAAATGTACCTGGCGTGCAAACTCATGCTCGATGGCGCGCTGAACATTGCGTATTGAGTTAAGGTTTTTCACCTCGCAACGGTTGCCATATTCTGTTTGGCCATGCAACCGTACTGATATATTGGCATCGCAGCGCATGCTGCCTTCTTCCATATTGCCGTCGCATATATTGAGGTAACGTAACAAGCGGCGTACTTCGGTTAAAAACTGACCAGCCTCTTCCGCGCTGCGAATATCGGGCTGTGTTACAATCTCCAACAGGGGCACACCCGCGCGGTTCAAATCAATAAGCGAGTCGGTATGGTGTCCGTCGTGCGAGCTTTTACCGGCATCCTCTTCCATATGTATATGGTGAAGGGATACATTCTTCGCTGATCCGTTTGCAAGTTTAACAGGTACATGGCCGCCTATACATATAGGTGCCTGATCCTGCGATATTTGATAGCCTTTGGGCAGATCGGCGTAAAAGTAATTTTTACGTGCAAAAGAATTATTGCGGTTAATGGCGCAATTGCAGGCCAGCCCTAATTTTACAGCATATTCAACCGCTGTTTTATTAGTAAAGGGCAATGTACCAGGGTGGCCTAATGATACCATACTAATGTGGTGGTTAGGCTCGGCACCAAAGGCAGCAGAGTCGGCGGAAAACATTTTGCTTTGGGTAGATAGCTGGGCATGTACTTCCAAACCTACTACCAGCTCATACTTGTCGCTCAGGCCGTCTGTAAAACTCGTCATATATATTTTAGTATACCGGTGGCAAAAAGCCAAATATATAAAGTTAATATCATACTTGGCCTTAAATGCAATTTCAATAACCCGTTTCGCATTTTTTTATCATCTTTACTACCATGAATATCGCCCTGTTTCCCGGTTCATTTGATCCTGTAACCAAAGCCCACGTTGATATTGTAAAGCGTTCGGTAGGCTTGTTTGATAAGGTTTACATCGGTATAGGTGTAAACAGCAGCAAGCAAAGCTTTTTAAGTATCGAAAAAAGGCAGGAAATGTTAAGAGCTGTTTTTGCTGATGAACCTAAAATACATATTATTGCATACGAGGGGCTTACGGTTGACTTTTGCCGCAGCATTGATGCCAATTACATGATC
Organism: Mucilaginibacter sp. UR6-1; assembly: GCF_020880975.1. GTDB lineage: Bacteria > Bacteroidota > Bacteroidia > Sphingobacteriales > Sphingobacteriaceae > Mucilaginibacter. The sequence continues at coordinate 679,100 of NZ_JAJIWP010000001.1, forward strand.
AGGGGTATACGTACTGTATCAGACTTTGAGTACGAAAAAGCCATAGCGCAAATGAACCACACACTGGCGCCGGATATTGAAAGTATTTTTATTGTGAGTAAGCCCGGGCACTCGGCCATCAGCTCAACCATAGTGCGCGATGTTTTGCGCCATGGGGGAGATATAAGCCAGTTTATCCCTAAGGAAGCACTGGCCTTTCTTTAATCAGCTTTGTTTTTACCAGTACATCAACAATTGATGGAAAGGTGTTTTGCAATATGGTATCAACCTGGCCTTTTTTAAACCAGCGAACATCGGTAATGCCTTCTTCTTTTTGAGGTTTAAGTTTTTCGTTACCCTTATGTTTCATGGCATACCAATGGGTTTTCTTTAAAACCACCTGGCGTTTAATGGTGTAAACATGGTAAGTTTTGCAAATCTTGTCGCCAAGTTTACTAACGGTAATGCCGCATTCTTCTTCCACCTCGCGCACGGCACCCTCTTTACGGCTTTCATCTTTTTCGAGCTTGCCTTTTGGCAGATCCCATTTATCATTACGGTAAATGAAAAGGTAGTTGCCTTCCTCGTTTTTTACCAGTCCGCCCGCGGCCTCTATCAGTGTAATGCTCTTCTCAACATTCCTGATAAATTCCTTAGCATCCTCACATATCACATAAAACTGGTTTATGTTGTATTTGAGTATCTTTGGATAGATTGTTTTAAGATTAAAGGTTTGACCGTCAATTAATTGATGGTTCTCTGCGTTCTCCGGGGCTTTTTCTGTTATCAGAATAACCTTTTCGTTAATATAAATTCTGTATTTTTGGGCCATGTTTAATTATACTGAGACGGAACAGCAGGTAGCCGAATTCCTGTTGCAAATTAAAGCAATTAAATTACAACCTAACAATCCTTTTACATGGGCGTCAGGCTGGAGATCGCCAATTTATTGTGATAATCGTATAACATTGTCACATCCGTCAATTCGTACCTACATCCGGCAAAAACTTTCAGCATTAATTCAGGAAGAATTTGGCGCTGTTGGTTGCATAGCCGGTGTTGCTACTGCGGGCATTCCGCAAGGTGCATTGGTAGCGCAGGAGTTGGGTTTGCCGTTTGTGTACGTAAGGGCTAAAGCTAAAGAGCATGGCCGCGGTAACCTGATAGAAGGCGATGTGCATACAGGTAAAAGGGTAGTGGTGATTGAAGATCTGATTTCAACCGGCAAAAGCAGCCTGCAGGCTGTTGAGGCGCTACGAGATGCTGAGTATGATGTAGCCGGCCTTGCCGCTATATTTAGTTATGGATTTGATATAGCTACCGAGAATTTTAAAGAGGCGCGCTGCCCTTTCTTTACATTATCAAACTACGGCGCGCTGATAAAATACGCCGAAGAGCATCAGTACATATTACCATCAGATGTTGAGTTGTTAAAACAATGGCGCAGCAATCCTGAAACCTGGGGGCAGGATTAAGCGAATTCATATGACCGTTTTTGAAAGCATAGTACATATTGAAAAGCCGGTTGCTGAGATATACGCATTTTTAAGCGACCTGAACAACCATCAGCAGTTAATGCCACCGCATGTGCAGGATTGGCGCTCAACTGCTGATGAAATAAGTTTCAGTATACAAAATATGGCTAAACTGAGGATTGTTGTTGAACAACGCACAGATGGGGCCGGCATAAGCATAATTGCTGTTGACGAGCCACCATTTAAAGTTAGCTTTAGATGGCTGCTTGCGCAGGAGGCCGGGTATACCAGTGTGCAGTATACCATTACGGCCGAGCTTAATATGATGATGAAAATGTTTGCTTCGGGGCCATTGCAAAAACTGGCTGATCACGAAACTGCCGCGTTAACGGCCCTATTTTCATAATTGGTTTATATTAATACATTTCCCTATGGGAAGCTGATTTACGTGACAGCACCAACACTATGTTGACAACTATCAAACCTACAATTAGAGTTACCATAACCTTATGTGTTAAATCTGTTTTAAACTAATTTACTTTAATAGGTCAAAGCTTGTTCCAAATCTTTTTGTGTGAGTTAAATTGGCTTATAATTTTTATTACAACGTTAAAAAATAAAGATTAGTTTTGTAGAATGTTGATTTTTAGTCATAAAATAAAGGCTTCAAAACTATTGGTTGTGAAATATTTTCCCAATTTGAGGAAATATGGGGTTCTGCTCTTTCTGTAAAATTCCCCACTTTTTAATTTTTAGGCAAATAGATCTTAAAACTTGTACCAACGCCGGTCTGGCTTTCTACCTCTATCTTTCCATCCATAGCCTCAATCTGATTTTTTGTGATAAAAAGCCCGATGCCGCGAGCATCATGATTGCCGTGAAATGTTTTATACATTCCAAACAAGTCATTGCCGTATTTACTCAAATCTATACCACTGCCATTATCGCTTACAGTAAGCAGTTTTTTGTTATTTAGTATGTTGAAGTTAATAACAATAACCGGTTGCCTTTCAATACTGCGATACTTGATGCTATTGGTAAAAAGGTTAAGTAATATACTTTCGAGGTATGCCGGATGGAAATCTATCTCCGCATCCGCTGTAACTTCATTCTTAATTAAAACCTGGTGTTTATGTATATCAGGTTTAAGCGCATCTATTGTTTTAGTGATATACTCAAAAATATTAACAGGCACCTTTTGCAAATGCCTGTTTGCCTGTATTGATACTACATCATTAAGGTTGAGTATGGTTTCATTAAGCTGTATTGATACGTTTTCTAAAAATGTTAAGTACAACTGGCGTTCTTCGGCATCTGTATTAGGATCATTTACCAATTCAATTAGCGATTGAAAATTGCCCGAATGGGTACGCAGGTTATGTGATACGATATAGGCGAAGTTGAGTAGCCTGTTGTTTTGCTCGCCTACAATAGCAAGGGTTTGCTTTATATGCTCGTCTTGTAATTTCTTTTCGGTAATATCATATACGTGTGACACGAAGTGCAAAGGCTTTCCGTCATTATCACGTACCAGTGATACACTAAGCAATGCCCATATTATGTTGCCATTTTTATGGTAATATCGCTTTTCCATTTCGTAGTTGGATATTTCGCCATTTACCAGTTTTTCGAGCAATTCAAGATCGGTGTTCAGATCATCAGGGTGCGTGATCTCCTGAAAGGTCAAAGCTGCAAATTCTTCAGCATTATAACCCAGGCTGTTAGCCAATATCCTGTTAACCTTTAGCCATTTACCCTCCGGAGATACCAGGGCCATACCGATAGGAGAGTTTTCAAAAGCGCTTTCAAACCTGTCTTCACTATTTTTCAGGTAGTGTCTTATTGATACCTGATCATCAATATCCTGCAGGGTACCGTAAATTTTTGAGCACCGGCCATTCTCAAACTCGGCATGTGCAATAATACGTACCCATTTTTCATCATTCTGCGCGGTCATCATGATGGTTTCCACATCAAATGGTTCACCGGTTTCAGTAATATCTGTTAAAGCCTTATCCATCATTTGCTGATGTTTGCCGGATTTATAGAAACGGTCTATGATATTAAATGATGGTACAAAATCAACATCAACGCCATATAACTGCTTGGTTACCTGTGTCCACGCCAGCTTCTTGTTGATCATGTCAATTTCCCAGCCGCCGAGTTTAATGCTAAGGTTTGTTTTGTTAAGTAATTCCTTGTTATTGGTAAGCTCCTGCTCGGCAAGTATATGCCGTGTAACGTCAACGTTTATACCTACTAAACGTACGGGCTTATACTGTTCGTCCCATTCAACAACGTTGCCCTTGCAGTTTATCCAGCGTATACTGCCATTGCGGTGTTTAAAGCGCGGAGTAATATCAAATGGTTGGCGACTGCTGTTTTCAATATTGAGGCTAATACTCCGCCGAACCATTTCCCAGTCCTCATCCAATACCAGTTTTTGCCAGGTGTCGGGCAAGTTCTCGGTTTGTTCTGAGCCGTAACCCAGCATTTTTTTAAATGATTCGCTTACATGCCATACAACATTGCGAATATCAAATTCCCAAAATCCGGCTAAGTCCTGATCTGATACAATTTTGTAAACATCATTATTCATATACAATGCAATGTGGTGGCGGCTGTTTGTAATCAACAATTATTGATAATCAATAACAATATCAATAAAGTTGTTTAATCATACTCTTAAATACTATACGAATATTATCAATAAAACGATTTTGCGGAGTAACTCCTGATAACAAAAGCCAATTATTATGCCATGTTGAGCAATAACTTTTAACTTGAATTAATTAACCGTATTTTTGCGCCAAATAAAGGTGCATAAATGATCACAGTATCAAATTTAACTTTACGGTACGGTAAACGTACATTATTTGAGGATGTAAACCTGAAGTTTACCCGCGGCAACTGTTACGGTATAATAGGGGCAAATGGTGCAGGTAAATCAACATTCTTAAAAATTCTTTCAAAAGAGGTTGATCCAACAACCGGCTCGGTAAGCTTTACCCCCGGCGAACGTATGGCTGTTTTAAAGCAGAATCACTACGAGTTTGACGAGTATTCAGTAATTGAAACGGTGCTGATGGGCCATAAGGAAATGTATGCCGTGATGAAGGAAAAAGATGCCATTTACCTTAAAGAGGATTTTACAGACGCTGACGGCGAACGTGCCGGCGAACTGGAAAACCTTTTTGCCGAAATGGATGGCTGGAATGCAGAAAGCAACGCTGCTACCTTACTCAGCAACCTCGGCATCAGGGAGGACCTGCATTACAAACTGGTTAAAGAGCTTGACGGTAAGCAAAAAGTACGTGTGCTATTAGCGCAGGCGCTTTTTGGTAACCCTGATATACTGTTACTGGATGAGCCTACCAATGATCTGGATATAAATACCGTGAGCTGGCTGGAAGATTTCTTGGCAGGGTATGAGGCTACCGTACTGGTAGTATCGCACGACAGGCACTTCCTGGATTCAGTATGTACCCATGTGGTAGATATTGATTACAGCAAGATGACCATCTATACCGGTAACTACACCTTCTGGTATGAGTCGAGCCAGTTAGCGGCCAAGCAACGTGCCGATCAGAACAAAAAGATGGAAGACCGTGTGAAAGAGTTACAGGAATTCATCCGTCGCTTTAGTGCCAACGCCTCAAAATCAAAACAGGCAACCAGCCGTAAAAAGGCATTGGATAAAATTAATCTGGACGAGATTCAACCATCAACCCGTAAATACCCCGGTATAATTTTCAATAACCTTGGCCGTGAAGCTGGCGACCAAATATTACAGGTTGAAAAACTGGGCAAAACGGTTAACGGCGAAGTGTTATTTAACGATGTATCTTTCATGGTTAATAAAGGCGATAAAATAGCTATCCTATCGCAAAATAGCTTGGCTACAAGCGCGTTTTACGAGGTGCTCACAGGTAGAGATACCGCCTTTACAGGCGACTTTAAATGGGGTGTGACCATTAGTATAGCCGATATTCCGATTGAAAATGCTGAGTATTTTGAAGGTAAGAACGATAATCTGATCGACTGGCTGCGTGAATATTCTCCGGGCGAAAAGGATGATCAGTTTATCCGTGGGTTTTTAGGCAGGATGCTTTTTAGCGGAGAAGAAGTATTGAAAAAAAGCAGTGTACTGTCTGGTGGTGAAAAAATGCGCTGCATGTTTAGCCGTATGATGCTGCAACATGCCAACGTATTATTGTTTGATGAGCCTACTAATCACCTTGACCTGGAATCAATAACCGCGCTAAATAACGGCATGAGAGATTTTAGGGGTACCATTTTATTTACCTCACGAGATCACGAACTGTTAGAAACGGTTGCCAACCGCATAATTGAAATTACCCCGGCAGGTATTATTGATAAGCTTATGACCTATGACGAATATATTAATAGCGAAGCCGTAAAAAAACAACGCGAAGAGTTATACGCTACAGCGTAATTAAATAAGTCCATTACATGTAAACCCTGCCGGTAACCCGCGCAGGGTTTTTATATTTGTTCCGTGTCGTCAGCAGATAATATCCGTAAAGCATTTCCGCATGAGCCTACCGGGCAACAGTATGAGTTGTTTGGCATGTTGCATCGCTTTTTATTGAGCGATGATGGCGATGAATGTTTCATTCTGAAAGGGTATGCCGGTACCGGTAAAACCACCATTTTAGGCGCGCTGGTAAAAGCGTTGCGTAGCTATAACTATAAATTTGTGCTGCTTGCGCCTACCGGGCGTGCCGCTAAAGTAATAACAGGCTATTCAGGCCGTAAGGCGTTTACCATACATAAACGTATCTACCGCAAAAAGTCGGCTCTAAATGTAGACGAAAGCTTTAGCCTGGCTGAGAATTTGGCGACTAATACCATATTTATTGTTGATGAAGCATCCATGATATCTGATGAGTTAAGCGGCAATAATCGTGAAACGCTGCTGAACGATCTGGTGAGGTACGTTTACAACACCAACAATTGCAAACTGATGCTGGTAGGCGATACGGCCCAGCTTCCGCCTGTTGGCTCCATGGAGAGCCCTGCATTGGATATTGAGTTAATGCGAGGACAGTATGGGCTTACTATATTTAGCTATGAGCTTACGGATGTATTGCGTCAACAAAAAAACTCGGGTATATTATATAATGTTACCAATGTGCGTAACCAGATACGACTGGAAGACACGCGTATGCCCCATATTGTTACCCGGGGTTATAAGGATGTGTTCAGGATGGTGAGCGATAAGCTGGAGGATGGGCTTAACTATGCTTACAGCAAATATGGGCACGAGAGCACGCTGATCATCTGCCGCTCAAACAAAAATGCAAACCTTTATAACCGGCAGATACGCGGCCGCATACTTTGGCGGGAGGAAGAACTAACCGGTGGCGACCAAGTAATGGTAGTAAAGAACAACTACTTTTGGCTGAACGATAAGGAGGAGGGAAGTACCGGTTTTATTGCCAATGGCGATATTGCCCGCATACGCAAAGTGCGTGGTATTGAGGAGATGTATGGCTTTCGCTTTGCCAACGTGCAACTGGAGTTTATTGATTATGCCGAAGACCCTGTGGTTGATTGCAAGGTATTGCTTGATACGCTGTACGCTGAATCTCCGGCGCTGCAATCTATTGATCAAAAGCGCTTTTACCTGGAGGTGATGAAGGATTATATTCACATTCATGGCAAACGTGCCCAGCACGAAGAATTAAAGCTCAACCCGTATTACAATGCCTTGCAAATTAAGTTTGCCTACGCCATAACCTGCCACAAGGCACAGGGAGGCCAGTGGCCCGCCGTATTTGTTGACCAGGGTTTTTTGACTGAAGAAATGGTTAATATGGATTTTCTACGATGGTTTTACACAGCATGTACACGGGCGACTGATGAATTATACCTGGTAAATTTTAATGATAAGTTTTTTGGCGGCGAACCTGTAACCGATTAAGTGCTAACCGGTAATTTTATAGCAAAAGTTGATCCTTCGCCAACTATACTCTCCACACTTATTTTTCCACCATGCTTTTCAACTATCTGCTTAACAATACTTAACCCTAAACCGGTTGATTTTTCACCGCGTAATCCGCTGCGGCCGGCTTTTGAAAAGCGTTCAAAAATAATTGGCAATATATCTTTCGGAATGCCAACGCCTTGATCTTTTACTTCAATAAGCAAAAGTTTGCCGGTAGCTTGCAAGCTGATGTTTATGGTGTCCGTTTCTTTCGAGAATTTGGCAGCGTTGCTAATCAGGTTATCTATCACCCGTTGAAATTTTTCTGTGTTGATGTCAGCGTAGATACTACCGGTAATTGAATTGCACACAACGCGGTTTGGTATGCTTGCCGAATTATTCCAGCCGTCAGCCAAACGCTTTAAAAAGCTGCTCATTTCTGTGCGCGATAGCGCAAGCTCATCAGTATTCTCGTTACGTGCGGTTTCTAACAAATCATTGATAATGCTACGTGCCTTTTCGCATGATTGCTTTACCATACTAAGGTTCTCCATTGTATCTTCATCAGGCTCATCAAGTTCCATCAGCATCGCTACCGATTCAATGGCAGCTATTGGGTTGCGCAGATCATGTGCCACCATGCCTAACACTTCTGTTTTAAAATTGCTTGCCTGCTCAATCTCGCGGTTCTTTTTATTGATATCAACCAATTGCAAATAATGGTTGGCTTTATACGTGTAATTATACCTCGAGATCAGGAAAAAGCCAAGCAGCAATATACAGCATATCAATTCATTATATAGTATTTCAGTAGCGCTGTGTGAAAGGGCGGTAAGTACAAGCGTAAAAATAATACCCGTAACCAGGGTAATAAACATGGTTTGGCCATGCTCAAACACGCAAATTATGGCTATAACCGTTAACGCGATCATAAAACCGATCAGGTTATCGCTGGGTACATAGGTTACAATAAAACTCGAAACCATGCCGCTGAAAATTATATACAATGCAAACAATACCGTACAGGCCGACATTACACCTGTGGCTTTGCGCGTGGCAGTTATGTTTTTATGGAACGAACTTATTATCCAATAAAACAGCGGTGTTAAAGCAAGATGCACCCAAACACTAATGTTAAACTCAGGAAAGTTATGAATGCGGGTAATACTACTTGGAAAAGCTGATAAGAAGATCCTGAAAAGCAGGTTAAGGGTAAAGTATATAGCGCAAAGCTTTTTAATACTTTTAAGGTTTTGCTGCATGTAATAATTGCGGAATTCTGCACGGCTTTTCACAGCTACCGCGCTGGCAAAATCAAGATCCAATGTTGTATAATTTTTGGTCAGTAGCCCAAATGTAACAAAAATATTGCACAAGCTGCAAGTACAAAAAAACCTGAAGTAATGGCGGTATGTTATATAACCTAAGAATCGGTTTTCAGCCAAAAAGTCGGCTTATGTAAGTCTAAACCGACAATTTTTCATATAATATAATTTGGTAGGTGTTTTGAACAGATGTAATCGCTATGAATTTTAACAACTTTACAATCAAAGCTCAGGAGGCCGTACAAAAGGCCTCAGAAATTACCGCCGGTAACCAGCAGCAAGCCATTGAGAATGCGCACTTGCTGAAAGCGTTACTGCTGGTTGATGAGAACGTTATCAGTTACTTATTAAAAAAGCTGAACGTTAACCTTAACAGGCTTGGCGATGTGCTTGACCAGCAGATCGCATCGTACCCAAAGGTGAGCGGCAGCAATATATATTTATCATCAGATGCTAACAGCGCTTTGCAAAAGGCGCAGGGATACCTGAAGGAGTTTAAGGATGAATTTGTATCGGTTGAGCATATTTTGCTTGGTATCCTTGCATCTAATGATAAAACATCGGGCGCGCTAAAGGATGCCGGTGTTAACGAAAAGGATCTTAAAAAAGCCATTGTTAGTTTACGTGGCGACAGCAAGGTTACTGATCAAAATGCCGAAGCTACCTATAATGCGCTTAATAAATACGCCCGTAACCTGAATGAGTATGCCGAATCGGGCAAACTTGACCCTGTTATTGGCAGGGATGAAGAGATACGCCGTGTGATACAAATATTATCGCGTCGTACCAAAAATAACCCGGTACTGGTGGGTGAACCCGGCGTTGGTAAAACCGCTATTGCCGAGGGTATCGCCTTCCGTATCATCAAGGGTGACGTGCCCGAAAGCTTGAAAACAAAAACCGTTTACTCGCTGGATATGGGTGCGCTGGTTGCCGGTGCAAAATATAAAGGTGAGTTTGAGGAACGCCTTAAAGCCGTGGTGAAAGAGGTAGTACAAAGCGATGGTGAGATCATCCTGTTTATTGATGAGATACACACGTTGGTTGGTGCGGGCGGCGGCGAAGGCGCTATGGACGCGGCCAATATATTGAAACCGGCCCTCGCCCGTGGCGAATTGATGGCCATTGGCGCAACCACGCTTAACGAATACCAAAAATATGTAGAGAAGGACAAAGCCCTTGAGCGCCGTTTCCAGAAAGTGAATGTTGATGAGCCTGATCCGCAGGATGCGATCTCGATACTTCGTGGATTAAAGGAGCGTTATGAGCAGCACCATAAAGTGCACATTAAGGACGAGGCAATTATTGCCGCGGTTGAAATGTCGCAACGTTATATATCCGACAGGTTTTTACCCGATAAGGCGATTGACCTGATGGACGAGGCTGCGAGTAAACTGCGCCTCGAAATGGATTCGGTACCGGAAGCGGTGGACGAGTTGGAACGCCGCATTATGCAGTTGGAGATCGAGCGCGAAGCCATCAAACGTGAAAAAGATGAGCGGAAAGTAGCCGAACTGAGCGAAGAGATCGCTAACCTAAGTGCCGATCGCGACTCTATCCGTGCCAAATGGCAAAGCGAGAAGGATTTGGTGGATAGCATCAACCAAAAGGTTGAGCAGATTGAAAACTTTAAGCTGGAAGCCGACCAGGCCGAACGTGCCGGAGATTATGGTAAGGTAGCTGAGTTACGCTACGGCCGCATTCGCGAAACACAGGATGAGGTTGAAAAACTTAAATTGGATTTGCAAAAGCAGCAGGTAGATAGCCGTATGCTGAAAGAGGAAGTTACTGCCGACGATATTGCCGGTGTGGTTTCCCGCTGGACAGGCATCCCGGTTTCAAAAATGATACAAAGCGAGCGCGAAAAGCTGCTGCACCTGGAAGAAGAACTACACAAACGTGTAGCAGGGCAGGAGGAAGCCATAGAGGCCATCAGCGATGCCATACGCCGCAGCCGAGCCGGTTTGCAGGATAAGCGTAAGCCTATCGGGTCGTTCATATTTTTGGGTACCACCGGTGTTGGTAAAACCGAATTGGCTAAGGCATTGGCCGAATTCCTTTTCAATGATGAAAGCGCGCTGGTACGTATTGATATGAGCGAATACCAGGAACGCCATGCGGTTTCAAGATTGATAGGCGCGCCTCCGGGCTATGTAGGTTATGATGAAGGCGGACAGTTGACTGAAGCCGTACGCCGCAAACCATACAGCGTGGTATTGCTGGATGAGATAGAGAAAGCGCACCCGGATGTATTCAACATACTGTTACAAGTGCTGGATGATGGCCGTTTAACGGATAACAAAGGCCGTGTGGTGAACTTTAAGAACACCATCATCATCATGACCTCGAATATCGGCTCAAACATTATCCAGGAAAACTTTACCGACCTGGATGACGACCGCGAAGAGATCATCGCAAAAACCAAGAATCAATTGTTTGAGTTGCTGCGCGTAACCATCAGGCCGGAGTTTTTGAACCGGATAGACGAGATCATTATGTTTACCCCGCTAACCCGCGATGAAATTGGCGACATTGTTAAACTGCAATTCAGGCAGGTACAGCAAACGCTGGCCGAAATGGGAATTACCATTGATGCTACCGATGAAGCGCTCGACTGGCTGGCACAACTGGGTTACGATCCGCAATTTGGCGCAAGGCCGCTTAAACGTGTTATTCAAAAACGTATACTTAATGAGCTATCAAAACAGATACTCGGCGGTAAGGTAGATAAGGATAGCGCCATCAAGCTGGATATGTTTGATAATCAATTTGTTTTCCTTAATTCAAAGGACGACGGTGAGGCTGCACGGTAAGTATCGGCGCGGTTAAATGTTAAATAATGTTAAGGCATTAAACCGTTTACCAGCCGAATGCTCAAACAAACATAATAACTCCATCATATAGCAAAAGAGCTGCCTTCGGGCGGCTCTTTTGCATTTAAAACCGTACTTTTGCACCCTGTTATGAAGATACCCAAGTTTGCCGACCAGATACTTTTTGAAAACGATGATATAATTGTGGTAAATAAGCCGCCCTTTATCAGTTCGCTTGACGAGCGTGGAGAGGGTAGCAGTGAGATCAGTATGCTGCGCCTGGCCAAGGCTTACAGTGAGGATGCACAGATATGCCACCGTTTAGATAAAGAAACATCCGGCGCGCTGATATTCGCCAAGCACCCTGAAGCCTACCGTTGGGTATCTATGCAGTTTGAGCGCCGTAAGGTAAAAAAGGTATATCATGCCGTTATTGATGGTACGCATGTGTTTGAAGACCTGCAGATCGATCTGCCGATATTGAATGTTGGCAAAGGCAGCGTTACCATCAGCAGGCAGGAGGGTAAACAAGCCGAAACCTGGTTCAATTCGTTAAAATACTACAAGCATTATACATTGGTTGAATGCCGCCCTGTAACCGGCCGTATGCACCAGATACGTATACACCTGGCTACCCAGCGTGCCTCAATAGCAGGAGACGAAATGTACAAAGGCCAGCCGGTATTTCTCTCAAAACTTAAACGCAAGTATCATTTAGGTAAGGAGCAAGAGGAGCTACCCATCATGAAACGCTTTGCCCTGCACGCTTATGAGGTTACCTTTAAGTTGATGAATGGCGAAGATATCACCATACATGCCCCATATCCTAAAGACTTTGAAACGCTTTTAAAATTGTTGGATAAGTTTGATAGTTAGAAATAGTAATGCAACTATATCTGCAGATCAATGATAAGTACGAAAGAGCGTAGGCCTGCCGGAAAACCGGGTCAGGGATATGGCCTTGTGGGTGAAAGGTTTTTTCTGCCTTGATGTTTGGTTACCTTGCATCTAAGGTAAAGTAGCTGTGGAATAAAGTACAAACTTGTTCATAAAGCACAGTATCTTCATTACCTGTCCTCAACTTCTTTTGTGCAGACAAAAGAAGCAAAAACTGCCGGCTACGCCCTGCCCGGTGAAGGTTTCTACTTTGGCAAGGCTTGTGCTACTCCGGGCATTTCTGATGCCGGTAATGTTGGTTATTTACAGTTCTTGCTTGGGTTGAAGTTTCGATGAGATAGCGAGAAATCTATCCGCGTTCTTAATAAAACGGCAGATTTCCCCTCATACCTCGGTCGAAATGACATTTTTTAAATTGTCTCATTAACTCCCTCTCCTTTGGAGAGGGTTGGGGAGAGGTTTACTGCCAAAACCCATGTGCCTTGATCTGGCTTGAACCATAACCCTGGCTGCGCAGCGTTTTACGTAGTTGCGCTACCATGGTTGAGTTACCCGCGAGATAAAAGATAGTATTTTCCAGATTTTCTGACTGTTGCAGTAACCACTTTATCAATGAGTGATGGCCGTAATTGTCGTCGCGCTCAACGGGTTGCAGCGGCGTTTTAAAATACTCGGTGAATAGTTTACTATTGGCATTATCAGCCATAACTACCGCGCCGGTAAAACGGGTAGCAGGCTGTGTTAACTGTTGCATGGCCAACAGGTGACCAATAGCGCTTTCGTCGCCTAAACAAACAATAGCCGAGGTATTTACCGGACTGTGCTTTGTTGTTGCAATACCAAGATACTCCACACAATCTCCCTTATTTAATTGCCTGGCCCAAAGTGCACCCGGACCCTTATGATTTACATCGATATATAAAGTACATGTTTGTGTGTCGGCATCCCAGGCAGCAGGCGTATAGTCGCGATAGGTGAATTCGGCTACCTTGCACTTCATGTGTTGTACTTCATTCCATTGCATACTGGCTGATGGCAGGTGCAGGTCAATCTCAATAATATCATCAGTAATCCAGGTACGTGTTTCAAGTACATAACCTGTTTTTAAAAACTGATCCTCTATTATTTTGGTAGCTTTCCTTTTTATGCGTGATAATAACAATGCGCTCATTTTGTAAATGTTTTATGCTTACAAAATAACAGCACAGCAAGCGCCGGTAAAATAGACAAGCTGCGGTAAGTGTTGGACTATTTGCGGTATGCCTGCCTGAATTCAAGCGGTGTTTGCGCGACAGATTTTTTAAATAGTCGCGAAAAATAAGTATGATCTTCATAACCCAAAGTGTGGGCTATCTCTTTAATATTTAGTTGGCTGTAATATAATAACCGTTTAGCCTCAAGTACAATCTCGTGTGTTATCCAGTACGTTACAGAAAACCCGGTGGTTTTTTTAAGACTTTCGTTAAGATACGATTCGCTGATCATCAATTGCTCCGCATACCAGGATGGACTCTTGTTCTTTACGAAGTTTACTTTCAAAAACTTTTTAAACTGTTGGGTTATCTGGTATGGGCGGGTGGCTGTTACGCTATTTTGGGTGTTGTTGCTATATCCGGTAGCTATATATCCTATAAATGTATTTAGTAATGAATACAATAGCTGGGTATAAAAAGGCTGTGCACGGTCGCTTTCAAACTGGCGATGCAAAAGATTAGCAGTGGCTTCGCATTGCTTAAACTGCTCATCATTTAAAGGGTAAGGCTGTTGTATGCAAAGCTGGTTCTCAAATATCTCGCGATAATGCGGCGGTACAAGTAATGTATCTACCGCTATAAACCAGCCCGACGCAGAGTAAGCTTTTAGTATATGATGTACCTGCCCCGGTAAAATATAGTATATCGCCCGTCCGCAAATGTTAATGTCTGTAAAGTCAACCGTTAATGATCCTTCACCCTTATCGGTCAAAAAAAAGATGTAATGATCATCACGATGAATACCTAATGACCGGCCTTCATCCTCCATATCCTTTTCACCCACACTATGTATCTGCATACCAATATTGGTATCATCATGAATGCGGTGTACAGGGATGTGCTTCGTTTTAATCATTGGGGATTAGTCATTAGTCATTGGGCAATTATATTAGAAAATTACAATCAGTAATTGGCATGTAAAACAAAGGAGCGAAAAAAACTATTTTCCCGCCCCTGTATAATAACTTACTTGAAGAATCAATGACTAATGACGATTGACTAACTACGCTGTGTAGCCTAATATCTTCAATACTTGCTTACTGTTTTGTTCCTCGCCAAAAACCTCGAAATTAAATGTTTCATCACGATTTCGGCGAATGATAACGTGTTTAGGCGATGGCAGAAGGCAATGGTGAATACCACCATAACCACTTAACACCTCCTGGTAAGCACCGGTATTAAAAAAGCCCAGGTATTGTACCTTACGGGTTTTAGGCATATACACACTGTTCATGTGCGCTTCCTGGTTATAGTAATCCTGCCCGTCGCAGGTTATACCGCCAAGGTTTACGCGGTCATACTCCGCATCCCAGTTATTAATAGGCAGCAGAATATATTTTTGGTTAAGTGCCCAAACGTCAGGCAGGTTAGTAATGAATGAGCCATCCAGCATCAACCATTTTTCCCTGTCGTTTTGTTGTTTACGGCCAATTACCTTGTATAATATGCCCGAAGCTTCGGCAACGGTATATTTACCAAATTCGGTGATAATATCCGGTTCAATGGTATCGTTAATAGCACAGATCTCCTTAATACGGCTCACAATCTCGTTGATCATGTATTCGTAATCAAAATCAAATACCAGCGAATCCTTAAATGGCATACCGCCACCAATATCCAGTGTATCCAGATCAGGGTTTACCTTTTTGAACTTGCAATACAGGGTAACGTATTTTTCAAGTTCGTTCCAGTAGTAAGGCGTATCAGATATACCGGAGTTTATGAAGAAGTGAAGTAACTTAACCTTAAAGTTCGGGTTCTTCTCTATCTTGTTATGATAAAAATCGATCACGTCCTCCATGCGGATACCTAAACGCGAAGTATAGAACTGCGAGTTAGGCTGCTCTTCAGAAGCTATGCGGATACCCAGGTTACAAGGCTCATCAAGTTCAATTTCATCATCATAAATGTTAAATTCTTCCTTGTTATCCAGCACCGGGATGATGTTTTTAAACCCATCATGCAGCATATCAACTATATACTGCTTGTATTGGTAAGTTTTAAAACCGTTGCAAATTACGGTAATATCCTTGGTGAGGGTGCCTTTTTTCTCAAGGGCGTCAATCATCGGCATATCAAATGCTGACGATGTTTCAAGGTGAATTTCGTTCTTCAGCGCCTCCTCAACAATATGTTTAAAGTGCGAACTTTTGGTACAGTAGCAATATTTATAGGTGCCACGGTAATTGTTTTTTATAATGGCCTGCTGAAATAGCAGCTTGGCCTGTTGTACTTTTTTCGAGATAATAGGCAGATAGGTAAAACGCAGGGGAGTGCCATACGTTTCAACCATTTCCATCAAGTTAAGATCGTGAAAATATAATTCATCGTCAATTATCTCAAAACCATCCTGCGGAAAGCCCACGCTAAGGTCAAGAAATTCCTGGTAACTCTGCATGCTTTAAAATTTTGCCAAAAATGTAATTTTTAAACGGATTTTTTCGGAAAATATTTATGCAATTTATGTACCAAATGTAATTTATTCAATTACACCTCAATATGCTGCCAATAGTTGCTTTTCAGTCTTTAAAACGCGTTTTTTTATAATTGCTAAAACATTTTTAATGGTTTTGTTGCTTGTTTTATAATACCTGCAACTATGAAAAAAATATTTTCGATCATCCTGTTAGCCGTAACCGTGGTAAATTCTTCAGCCCAAAACAAAAAATATCATAGTGATAAACTTATTCCCGTAGCTACATTTGGCGATCGGAGAGCCATTGGCGTTAAGGTATCAGCAGATAACCGGTTGTTTGTATCCTTCCCTAACCGGGGGGCAAGCTATAAATATGGTTTGGTGGAGATCAGGAATGGCCGTGAGGTACCCTTTCCGGATGATACCTGGAATACTTCAATTGGCGACAATAGCAGCTATTTTGTAAGCGTACAGGATTTATATATTGATACCGATGATAAACTTTGGGTTCTCGACTCAAAACCCTCATCAGGCGGTTCTATATTCGGTAATAATGGTGGTATGCCTGCACAAGGTTATTTTAAGCTGGTAAAGATCGATCTGAAAACCAACAGCGTTGATAAGGTATATACTTTTGACGATCTGGATAAAGCCCGCTCCGGGTTGAACGACATCAGAATAGATACCGAAAAGGGGTTAGGCTATCTTTCGGACCCCGGGCAGGCGGCCATTGTAGTGCTCGACCTGATTAGCGGAAAAACGCGTACCGTGCTTAAAAAACAGCCATCGACACTGGCAGATACCAGCGTGGTATTAAAGTATGATGGTGTTGAAATGCGCGATAAGGATGGTAAACCATTCCGCTCAAATGTGAACGGCATCGCTTTAACCAAGGATAACAAGTATTTTTATTTTAAGCCTATAAACCAGGAATACCTTTACCGTATTGAGACCCGTTATCTTGCAGATGCTAAATTGAGTGACGAAGAACTATCGACTAAAGTTCAGGATATGAGCGCGGTAGGTATAACCCACGGACTGGAAGCTGACCGCAAAGGAAATATATACTTAACCACTTCAACAGATTATACCATAAAATATTTGTCGCCCGATGGCAAGCTAAATACCCTGGTTCAGGATTCGCGAATTATATGGCCCGACTCAATGGGCATTGGTACTGATGGTTACCTGTATTTCTCGTGTGCCCAGCTTAACCGCGAACCACAATGGAATAACGGCCAAAATAAAGCAGAACTGCCTTATACGGTTTACAAGGTAAAGCTGCCATAGTGGTGCTAAGCAAGGGCCATGTCACCCCGAGCTTGTCAAAGCGTACGAGCGGGGGAAATAGCAAAGCGGTTAATGCTTCGACAAGCTCAGCATGACAGATTCATAAATAATAAAGGCCTGTCACCCTGAGCTTGTCGAAGGGTACGAGCGGGGGCTAAATAGCAAAGCGACGAGTGCTTCGACATGCTCAGCATGACAAAGCACTACTAATTCTTCTTTGGCAAATGCACTTCAGCCATCATACACCTTGCGCTACCACCGCCGTTGGTTTCAATGGTGCTGATGTCAGCATATACCGGTTTGCTGTAACCCGATAATATTTCCCGCTGTTCATCATCAAGCGAGTTCCAGGCACTGGCCGACATTACGATCAGGCTTTCACCTGCCTCGTTTTGCACCTCCAGCATGTTGCCGGCAAAATGGTTCATCTGGTCGAGCGAGATATTGATGATCTCTTTACCGCTCGATTCAATAGCATCTATTACTGCTTCCAGTTGTTCGTCGTCGGTTATCGTGTCAAGGCATATCACTACATATTGCGTGGCTACGGCCATCAACACATTGGTATGGTAAATGGGTTGTCCGCTGGCATCAAATGCGTTAAATAATACGGGTTTGTATCCGGCCTGTTCGCAAAAAGTGCGCAACACACCCTCATCCGTACGTGGCGACAGGCAGGCATAGGCTATCTTGTTGTCCCTGTCTAAAACCATGCTGCCGGTGCCTTCTAAAAACTTATTTTCAACCTCAAAACGGCTTAGATCGGTAATATGCTCTATGGTAAAATTCTGCTGTAGGTCGCGAATAATATCTTCCCGGCGTTCCAACCTGCGGTTTTCTGCCTGCATGGGGTACAGGTATACGTTACCATCATTATGAAAGGATACCCAGTTATTCGGGAATATCGAATCGGGTGTATGCGGTTCGGCGGTGTCATTTACTGTAATAACGTTCACGCCATTATCGCGTAGCAATTGTACAAAGCCATCAAACTCCTGTAATGCCTTTTGTTGTACATCAGTTTGCTCCGCATTTTTGTTTTGAAAAGCATTACTGCCGGCGGTCTGCTCGTTAAAGCCAAAAGCCACCGGGCGTATCATAAGTATATTTGATGTTGTTTGCATGTTTTTTAGTTCATGGGTAATGGTTCATAGATTATAGTAGTTTGAGGTTAAAGATCATGATTGGTAGGATACATACACATAATATTCCATGAACTATGATCTATGAACCATTAACTAACTTATCCGATCGCCTCCCTCCACAGCGGCATACTCATACAGTGGAAACCGCCGCGGGCGCGGGATAGCTCTGCCGATGGTATGAGTACCAGCGTATTGATCAATGTTTGCGGATTTAGCTCATCCTGCTCAAACTTTTGTAGTAATTCAGCCACAGGTATTATGTTAAAACCTTGCTCTATAAATGCTTCAACTGTTTTATCATTACGGTCGTATCCTAATACCACGCCCTCTTTTACAGCCAGTAGGTTGCACGAATCCGTCCACTGCTCGCGGGCATCAAAAGGGAAGGTGTTATTGCCCGAGTAAATGAATTTCACTTCGCCCTCATAACCCAGGTCTTTATGGCTGATGTCAGTCAATAATTCCTCAATATTATCAAATGTCTTAGGCTTTTTACCTTGTCTGAATTGCACTATCTCAGTTTTTTCCTTGCTTTTTTTATCGGCAAACCATGCCGCCGGACCAGCTTCCTTTTCTGGCTTCTCCGCTATAGCCAGCGAATGCAGAATTACCCACATATCGCGCCTAACCTGGGTAAACACGGTATCAATATGCATATAATCGCGCTTGTTGGGTATTTTAACAACGGTTACCTTTTTTACTACGTTATGCTCAAATAGTAATTTAATGGCTTCATCCGCGCCGCTGGTTGAGGTGCGCTCGCTGCAACCTATAACGAGGTGGTCAGGGCTTACCATCATCACATCGCCGCCTTCAAGCGTGGTTTTTTGTTCGTTATCCTCGCCGGGGCGTAAAAAGTGGTGCACGGTTTCCGGTATCTCCAAAATATTATCACGAAACCTTGCGAATAGCGGATGGTTAAAAAATATATATCGCATTAACAGCGTTTCGCGAAAGCGGGCTTTTTTAGCAGGCTTGTTAAGCAGCACGTAATTATTTATAGCAATACCTATATCCCTCGAAAATATCAAATTGGGGATCGGCGCGAATATCATCTCGTCATCATTCAGCGCGCCGGATATAAATATTTTCGCCAGTTGAACAGCGTCGGTATCAATCAGCCTCAACTGCATACGGTAGCTGCAGCCTTCAATAGCGCAAACAGAGGCCACCAGTTTTTTGCGTATGTCGGTTTCCTGCAAAATATCGCTCAATAGCACTTGTAGTTCAAGTACTTTGGTAGACGCGTGAAAATCCTTATTGTCAGGTTTAAAAAATGAGCGATCAATATCAACCTTATCAAGATTGCCTTTTATCTTATTCGGATCGAGAAAATAGAGCAGCAGTTTTATATAATAATCATACTCTTTTTTGCGGAGTGTATCCAAATGTACAATATCTTCAAACAGCCAGTCCTGCGCTTTGGATGGCACTACTTTACCAAGCCCGCTATCCGGACTATGAATTAGCACAGCACGCAGGCTGCCAATTTCTGAGGTTACATTTATCCTGAAATCTTTATCGTTAAGCGTCATAAAAGGTTATAATCAACAAATCTATCACAAAATATGGTACTCGTGTAGCTACTGTTATTTTTTACGCTCAACTCACATCATTTTAATTAATTTTGGCGGATGAATTTTATTACTGATGCCGCCATTAAGGCCGTTAAGGAACTTTATAATACTGATATTACCGCTGATGCCATTAGCCTCCAGGAAACCCGCAAGGAGTTTGAGGGCCAGCTAACCATAGTGACTTTTCCGTTCACCCGTTTTTCGCGTAAATCGCCGGAGCAAACCGGTACCGAAATAGGTGAGCACATTAAAGCCAACATTAGTGAGGTGTCCGCATTCAATGTAATAAAGGGATTTTTGAATATCTCTATTGCTGATGATTACTGGCTGAATACGCTGTATACTCAAATACTGTCGGCTGATTTTGCCAAACCGCAAGCCAAGGGCCAAAAAGTAATGGTAGAGTATTCATCACCCAATACCAATAAGCCGCTGCATTTAGGGCATATACGTAACAACCTGTTAGGTTATTCGGTTGCGCAGATATTGGGCGCGGCAGGGCATGAGGTTATTAAAGCTAACCTGGTTAATGACAGGGGGATACACATCTGTAAATCAATGCTGGCCTGGCAAAAATTTGGCAATGGCGAAACACCGGAATCATCAGGCTTAAAAGGCGATCATTTAGTAGGTAAGTACTATGTGGTATTTGATAAGGAATACAAAAAGGAAATAGAAGCTTTAAAAGCCGAAGGCCAAACCGAGGACGAAGCTAAAAAGAACGCCCCGCTGATAAAGGAAGCGCAACTGATGCTGCAAAAATGGGAGGCGGGTGACGAGGAAGTAATCAGCCTGTGGAAAACCATGAACAGTTGGGTATATGCCGGTTTTGATGAAACGTATAAACACCTTGGTGTTGATTTTGATAAGTTCTACTACGAATCAAACACCTATTTGTTAGGTAAGGATATTATTGAGGAAGGCCTTGCAAAAGGCGTGTTCTTTAAAAAGGAAGACGGTTCTGTTTGGATAGACCTGACTGAAGACGGCCTCGACCAAAAACTGGTGCTGCGTGCCGATGGTACCTCGGTTTATATTACGCAGGATATTGGTACTGCACTGCTGAAATATAATGATTTTGGCATGGATAAGTCGATCTACGTGGTAGGTAACGAGCAGGATTATCACTTTAAGGTACTCTTCCTGATACTGCAAAAACTGGGTAAAGCGGATACCAATAGCCTGTTCCACTTGTCGTACGGTATGGTTGATCTTCCGTCGGGCAAAATGAAATCACGAGAGGGTACGGTGGTTGATGCCGATGATTTGATGGACGAGATGGAAGCGACCGCCAGGCAACGTACCGAAGAATTAGGCAAGGTTGAAGGTTTCTCAGACGAAGAAAAAAACGCCTTATACCATACCATTGGTATGGGGGCTTTGAAATACTTTTTATTAAAGGTCGACCCTAAAAAACGTTTGTTGTTCGACCCGAATGAGTCGGTAGATTTTCAGGGACATACCGGGCCGTTTATACAGTACACCCACGCGCGTATCAAATCGGTACTGAACAGGGCAGGGGTTGATTTTACGGAGCGTACAAGCGTGAATACCCTTGCAGCCGAGGAACGTGAACTGATTGTATTGCTCAACCAGTTTCCGGATATAGTAGCACAAGCGGCAGAGGCTTATAGCCCGGCAGTTATAGCTAATTATGTTTACGAACTGGCCAAGGCATACAATAAGTTCTACCACGAACACTCCATTTTGCAGGCCGAGGATGAAATATCCAAAAAATTCAGGCTGCAATTATCAGCCGCATCAGCCAAAGTAATTAAGAAGGGCATGGCGCTGTTAGGTATTGAGGTGCCCGAGCGGATGTAATATAAAAGGGGCTTACGCCCCTTTATTGTTTTAGTTCAGATGATATTCTTCTATTTTACGGTAAAGCGTTGTTAACCCGATACCAAGCACCCGGGCAGCTTCGGTTTTGTTGCCGCGGGTATGTTGCAATACTTTAAAAATGTGCTGCTTTTCAACACTTGCCAAATCGAGCGAAGAACTTGTTGTTCCGCCGGTGTTGAACCTGAAATCCGATGGTAGGAGGTCGGCGGTAAGGGTATCGCCTTCAGCCAGTATCACGGCACGTTCCATACTGTTCTTTAACTCTCGGATATTGCCTTTCCAGTGATGATTATTCAGCAGGCTGATAAACTGCTCATCCATTTTATTGATACGGCTGTTTACTTTGGCTGCAAATTCGTCCAGGTAATATTTTGCAAGCAGGTTAATATCACCCTTACGCTCATTTAATGATGGCAGCGTAATGGTAAATACCGACAAACGATAAAAAAGATCTTCCCTGAAATGTCCTGCCTCAGCCTCTTTCATCAGGTCGCGGTTGGTGGCGGCCAAAATACGTATGTTCACTTTGGTAGTTTGGGTATCGCCCACTTTAATAAAGGTTTTACCCTCCAGTACACGCAGCAATTTGGCCTGTAACTCCAAACTCATTTCGCCTATTTCATCCAAAAAAATAGTGCCGTATTGCGCTTCCTCAAATAAGCCTTTTTTATCCTTAACAGCCCCGGTGAATGCACCGGCTTTGTAGCCAAATAGTTCGCTCTCCAACAATTCGGGGGTAAAGCTGCTGCAATTAACAGCTACAAAAGGCATCAGCCTGCGCTCGCTTTCGTAGTGTATGGCCGATGCGAAAACTTCTTTACCGGTACCGGTTTGCCCCAACAATAATACCGTGGTATTGGTAGCGGCAACTTTTCGGCCTAATGCAATGGCTTCAGTTATTTGTTTTGATTGGCCGATGATGTTAGCAAAACTGTATTTTTTGCTAAGCTTTTTTTCAAGCTCGTAAACCTTGAGTTGCAAGGCCGCTTTTTCAACCGCCTGGTTAAGCAGGGGTATTATCTTTTCGTTATCGTCGCCTTTAATAATGTAGTTAAAGGCGCCGTTTTGTATAGCCTTTACAGCATCATTTATAGTGCCGTAAGCAGTCAGGTTAATCACTTCTACGTACGATCGTACTTCCTTAATATTCTTTACCAGGTCAACGCCATTTACATCGGGCAGCTTAACATCACTTAGTACGGCCATAATGTTTTCGCGGGCAAGTATTTTTAAACCCTCTTTGCCTGTAGCTGCCTCGAATACCTCAAAGCCCTCTAATCCTATAATTCTTGATAATAAACCACGCAGTTTTTCTTCATCATCAATAATCAGGACCTTGGGTTTCATTGTACAATTATTTTGTGCAAATATATTTAAAAGAGATGTTTTAAAGCAGGGCTTACTCAGTTGTTGATTCTTATTCCCTGCGGCTTTCAATAGTGTATACAAAGCTTTCGGCTTTATAAAAACCCAGGTTATATTCAATAGGCCGTTCAGCCTGATCGTACACAAAACGTTTGCGGGATAGTATGGCACTGCCCGCGTCTATTTCCAGTTTTGCGGCAATAAATTTATCAGCCTGCCGCGCGCTGATCTCTTCTTTTGACACTATGGCCTTTACAGAATAATCCTGCTCAAGCAATTCGTATAGCGGTCGTTTAAAATCTTCGTCGCCGTTGAGGCCAATCCTTGGATGAAAGTAGGAGATAAAATAAACGAATGGCTCGTCCATATCGCCACGAAGGCGCTCCATTTTAAGTACTTTTTTATCAGGCTTGATGTTAAAAAAATTGGCTATGGCTTCATCAGGTAATACCCATGATACATGCAGCTCATAATTGCGTATCGTGATTCCCCGGGCCTGCATTTCCTGCGAAAAGCTAAGCCAGTTCATTGATTTTGAGCTGATCTTCATGTGCGCTACCTTGGTACCGAATTTCTTTTTACGTACCAGTAAGCCCTCAAATACCAGCTTGTTAATGGCCTGGCGCAGCGTTGTACGAGATATGGCCAGCTTTTTTGCCATATCAACCTCATTTGGCAGGTTTTTTCCGTTCTGATATTCAGGTTCCTGAATTAACTGCCTCAAAAAACTTTCGGCCTGTATGTGCAGCGGTATCGGGCTTTTATGATCAATTGAGATCTTCATTAACTCAAATTATGTATTGCTGTATGTATCATCAAATGTATAAAAAATTGAATAACGGCAATTGTAAATAAATATATGTTATTATGTTTGTACATAAGTAAACCAATCTTAATATTTTATGCTGATGAAAAAAATCCTTGTTTTGGTATGTTTGGTATTCGCCGCACAAATTGATGCAATTGCTCAGCAGGTGCAAAACAAACAACTGGCCGCAAAAATACTGAATGATAAGCGGCTTGATACCATACAGCAACGTGCCCTTAATTTGTTAAATGGGTTTTCGGCAGGTACCTCATATAACGAGGTTTGGATACGTGATCTGAATACATTTATCAAGGGTTCGCTAAAAGTGCATCCGCCTGAAACGGTGAAAAATATGCTGCTTATGTTCTTTAAAATTCAGGGGGATGATGGTAACATTGTGGATGGTTTGGTTGATACCGCTAAGGCGCATGTGGGTTACAACTATCGTTACTCTAAACTACTGCCTGCCTGGGCGGCGCATAAAAACACGGTTGAAACCGATCAGGAATCATCACTTATACAAGCCGTACGTAAGTATATTGAAGTTACCGGCGATCGCTCGATACTTGATAAGGTGATTGACGGCAAAAGCGTAATGCGCCGTATGGAAGATGCCATGATGTATGTTTTGAATGAGCGGTGGTCGGCTAAGTATGGTTTGGTTAAGGGTGCAACAACAATTGATTGGGGTGATGTACAGCCCGAGAGCGGATGGGGGGTGGCCATCAACAACAAAACCAAATGGGCGGTTGATATTTATGACAATGCCATGTTTGCCATTGCCCTGCACGATCTGATAGCCGTTAAACCACAGCATTACAAAACCATGCGTAACTGGAACGCAATTGCCACTGCGCTAAAAACACAGGTGCGCAAACATCTTTGGCTGGCATCAAAAGGTAAATACAAACCGCATATCTATTTAAATGGGAGTCCGTTTAAGCCGGGCTTTAATGAAGATGCCATTTTGTATACAGGTGGTTCTGTTTGCGCCATTATTGCCGGGTTTAATACATCCGCAGAGGTGAGGACGATATTGAAACAGATGCAGGCAGCCGCGAAAAAGGAAAAATTTGCTACCATAGGCATTACCGTATATCCGCCGTATCCGGCAACCGAGTTTCCGAATATGCACCCGTATAATTATCAAAACGGTGGCGACTGGACATGGTTTGGCGGGCGTATTGTTGAAGCCTTGTTGCCTTATAACATGTCTATGGAGGCATATAGTATGCTTGAACCAATGCTTAACCGTACATTAAAGTTTAAGGGGTTTTATGAATGGTACAATGTACAAACCGGCGAGCCAAAGGGCTCGGGAGATTTCAGAGGCGAGGCCGGGGTATTGTTTGAGGCGATAAGCTTACTTAAAAGCTGGGCGGTACAAACAAAATAATTACATCGGTACCACTTAAAGTATTTTGACGTATTATGATAAAAATCAGGCAAAAAAGCATTAAAACTGGCCTGATTTATTATCATTGTACATGACCAATTTGAAACAAACCCTAATTTATTTTTTAGGAAGTGTAGCTGTTTTATGCGGAAATGCACGGGCACAAAATATCGCTAAGCCCGATGATAACCGTTTTACCAAAGTAATATTACAGCCTAAGCTTGAAGAACCTATGCAATTCCAGGTTTTGAAGGATGGCAGTGTGCTTTATGTGGAACGCAAGGGAAAGATCAAGCTGTATAATAATGCCACCCGAAAAATGGAGCTGATAGGCGAGATACCCGTTAGTACCGAATATGTGAGTAAAACCGGCGAGCATAGTGAGGGCGAGGATGGCTTGCAGGGTATCATTCTTGATCCGGAATATGAAAAGAACCATTGGGTATATATATACTATTCGGCTACGGATGCAGTGGTTAACCGCTTGTCGCGCTTTGTATGGGCAGGAGGTAAATTAAACAGGGCTACCGAAAAAAAAATACTGGATGTTAAAGTACAGCGTGAAGAATGCTGCCATGTGGGCGGTGGTATGCTGTTTGATAAAGACAGAAATCTTTACCTGAGTACTGGTGATAATACCTTTTCCCGCTCGTCTGACGGGTTTACGCCGATTGATGAGCAACCGGGCGAAGCTCCGCGCGATGCGCAGAAATCATCATCAAACACAAATGATCTCCGCGGAAAAATACTCCGTATACATCCTGAACAGGATGGCAGCTACACCATACCCGAAGGGAACCTGTTTGCCAAAGGCACAGCGCAAACCCGCCCCGAAATATACACCATGGGTAACCGTAACCCGTGGCGGTTAACCATTGACAGCAAGACCGGCTGGTTATACTGGGGTGAGGTGGGGCCCGATGGCTCTAACGGCTCAGAGCTTCGCGGACCGCGTTCATATGATGAATTTAACGTAGCTAAAAAAGCGGGTAATTTTGGCTGGCCTTACTTTAATGGTACCGAGGCCTATCGTTATTATGATTTCGCCACAAAAAAGTCGGGTGAGTGGTGGGATCCGGCTAAGCCTGTTAACAATTCGCCTAACAACACCGGCTTGAAAGTGCTGCCCCCAACCGTTAATCCGCTAATATGGTATCCTTATGCCGCCAGCGATAGATTTCCTGAAATGGGTAGCGGTGGCCGTAGCGCGGTAGGCGGCCCAATATTCCACGCTGCTGATTTTAAAAACGCTAAATACCAGTTTCCTGCATATTATGAGGGTAAATGGCTGATAACGGATTGGGTGCGTGGTTGGATTTTAGCTGTTACGCTGGATGATAATGGCAACTATACCTCAATGGAGCGTTTTCTGCCTGACTTAACCCTTCGCGGACCTATCGATATGAAATTCGGCCCTGACGGCAGCCTGTATGTACTTGAATACGGTAACGGTTATTTTAAGGATAACCCGGAAGCCGAATTGATCAAGATAGAATACAATGGTGGTAACCGTAAACCTGCCGTTCAGGCATCGGCTGATAATACGGCAGGTGCTGTGCCATTTATGGTAAGGCTGTCATCAAAAGGCACAACCGATGCTGATGGCGATAGATTAAGTTACAAGTGGAATGTAACGCGCAATGGCATTCTGGTAAAAATAAGCACCGAAGCTAACCCTCAAATTGTTTTAGCTAAACCGGGAAAATACAAAGCCTCATTAACAGTTAGCGACAGCAAAGGCGCAAGCAACAGCAAAAGCATTGATCTGTCTGCAGGTAATGCGGTGCCTAATGTTAAGTTTTTGTTTACTAAGGGCAATTCAAGCTTCTTCTTTCCGGGAAAAACTGTTGCCTATAAGGTTACGGTGAATGATAAGGAGGACGGTAGTTTGGCCAATAAACGCATACAGCCATCACAGGTATCTGTATCAATCAATTATTTGTCTGAAGGGTTTGACATGACCGCCATCGCCCAAAAACAAAATAATTTTGATGCCTCGGCACAATTCGCCACAGCTAAAACGCTGCTAAAAAAGAGCGATTGTTATGCATGCCATGCGGTTGATGCCAAATCATTAGGCCCGTCATTCACGCAGGTTGCAATAAAATACAAGGGTGATAAAGGTGCTGAAGACCGCCTCACCAAAAAAGTTATAGCGGGTGGCTCAGGTGTTTGGGGCGATGCCATGATGCCGGCACATAGCTCAATGCCCGAAGCGCAGGTTAATGCCATAGTGAAATATGTACTAAGCCTGAGCGAAAAAAAGGTAGCGCCTAAAAATTTACCGGTAACAGGCACTTATGTAACTAATGAGCAGCCGGAACAAACCAATAAAGGGAGTTTTATATTCCGTGCTGCTTACCGTGATAAGGGAACCAAAGCAGCAGCGCAGCAAACGGGTGAGAGTATTATTGTACTGCTTAACCCGATGGTGCCTGTGGCTAACGCCGATGGTTTTAAGGGTATAGAGGTTGACAGGGCTGCATCAACAGCTAAAATAACCACTGCGCAGGCTTACATACAATTAAAAAATATTGACCTTACGGGTATAAAAAGCATAAAGCTTCAAGGGGAAAATATAAACAGCTTTACAATACATAGCGGCAGCCCGGCAGGTAAAGTAATTGGCGAAACAAGTAACGGCCAGGCTAACATAACCGCTTTGGGCAAACAGGACATTTACTTTGTATTTGGTGCAAAGGGTGGGCTTGTAAAATCGATATTATTTAGTGACTAATTTTTAATGATACATATTGAACAAGCCGTTCGGATCAATTCAGAACGGCTTGTTTGTTTTTGGCTGATAATGTTTTAATGATCGAACAAAGTACTGTGTTTATAGGTTTAACGTTATGTTTTAAAGATTAAACAAAGGATTCAAAAATAGCCGCGATCAATCGTTTTGGCATTTAAACATGCTTTTTTGGCTATATTTGCAATGCCTCTAAAATTTATCGACGTTGACAAAAACTATATTCATCGCATCAGCCGAACCATACAGCGGCAAGTCTGTTATAACCCTCGGCATAGTTGACATGCTATTGGGCAAGGCGCAAAGGATAGGTTACTTTAAGCCTATCATCAATACCGACCCCGCAGAGTTTAAGGACATACACATTCAAACCATCCTGTCGCATTTTCAGTTGCCGCTGGCCTTTGAGGATACTTACGCCTTTACCCGCGCCGAAGCATTGCAGCTTTTAAATGAGCAAAGCCAGGGTGAAATGATCGATACCATTATTACCCGCTTTAAAAAGATAGAGGAGAATTACGACTTTACGGTAATTGAGGGTAGCGACTTTACGGGGCAGGGCACAGGCTTTGATTTTGAAAGCAACATGCTAATTGCCCGTAACCTGAATGCACCGGTGGTATTGGTAGTTTCAGGCGATGGAAAGTCAATATCCGAGATCATACAGGATGGTTTGAACCTGTTTCATGCCTACCAGTCGCGCGAGATACAGGTACTGGCATTGGTAGCTAACAAGGTACAGCCGAATCATGCTGATGATGTTCGGAAGTTACTCGCGTCACAACTGCCCAAAGGCGTGATCAGCGCGGTAATATCTGCCGATAAAGCGCTGCAAAACCCTACGGTAAGCGATATATTCGGGCATCTGGATGGCCGCGTATTATTTGGCGGAGAGCACCTTACCAACCAGGTTGATAACTTTGTTACCGGGGCAATGCAGGTTCCCAGCTTTTTAAGCTTTTTAAAGGATAATGTGCTCATAGTTACCCCAGGCGACAGGGGCGATATTATAATCAGCTCATTGCAAGCCAATTTATCATCAAGCTACCCGCGTGTTGCAGGTATTGTACTTACAGCCGGTGTAGTGCCCGAAGAACCCGTTATGCGCCTGATAGAAGGTTTGCAAAACGTAGTACCCATTATAGCGGTTAACGGCGGCACCTTTGAAACAACCAACAAAATAGCATCAGTAAAGGCACGTATAACGCCCGATAATACCAAGAAGATACAATTGGCCATTGATACATTTAACCGTTGTGTTGATACCAACGCCCTGGATGAAAAGATGGTAACTTACCATTCTGATGCCATGACACCGCACATGTTCCAGTATCAACTGAGCAAATGGGCTAAAAAGGAGATCAAGAACATTGTGTTACCCGAGGGTAATGATGACCGCATCATATTAGCTGCGGGCAGGCTTATCGCGCAGCAACTGGTTAAGCTAACACTGCTGGGTAACCCAACAGAAATCGCGGCTTCTATTAAGCGTTTAGGAATCGACCTGGACATAAACGACATCACCATTATCGACCCTGCAAACTCCGGCCACTATGAGGATTATGTAGAAACACTATACGAGTTGCGTAAAAGCAAAAACCTGACCATGGAAATGGCCCGCGACTTAATGACCGATGTATCTTACTTCGGTACCATGATGGTTTACAAAGGCCATGCTGATGGGATGGTATCAGGCGCGGTGCACACTACGCAGCACACCATACGCCCGGCATTGCAGTTTATTAAAACCAAGCCCGGTATATCAACGGTGTCATCCATCTTTTTTATGTGTTTGGAGGATAGGGTATCTGTATTTGGTGATTGCGCCGTTAACCCAAACCCGACAGCCGAGGAACTGGCACAGATAGCTATTTCATCAGCCGATAACAGTATGCGTTTTGGTATTGAGCCGCGTATAGCCATGTTGTCATACTCGTCTGGTACATCAGGTGCGGGTGAGGATGTAGAGAAGGTGCGCCGCGCTACCGAACTGGTAAGGCAGCAACGCCCTGACCTAAAGGTAGAAGGCCCGATACAGTATGATGCCGCGGTTGACCCGGTTGTAGGCCAGCAAAAGCTACCGGGATCTGAAGTAGCAGGGCAGGCCAGCGTACTTATATTTCCTGACCTTAATACCGGCAACAATACTTACAAAGCCGTGCAGCGTGAAACAGGCGCACTGGCTATCGGCCCTATGTTGCAGGGTTTGAATAAACCGGTTAACGATTTGAGCCGCGGTTGTACTGTTGACGATGTTTTCAATACCGTGATTATTACGGCTATACAAAGCCAAAACGCGTAGGCGTAAACAATACTAATTTTATACATGAATATATTTGTAATTAACTCGGGCAGCAGCTCAATAAAATATCAGTTATTTCACAGCGAATCAGTCGACCCGGTATGCAGCGGTTTGGTTGAAAGGATAGGCCTTGCCGACTCGCTGATAAAACATACTGTATTTATTAATGGTGAAGAAAAAGTAACCAAACTTGAACTCAGCATACCTGATCACGAGGCCGGTATGTTCGAGGTTGAAAAGTTATTGGTACAGCCTGGTATCGCTGTAGTCCATAATCCGGATGATATTCACGTAGTGGGACATCGTATAGTGCATGGCGGCGAAACCCTTACCGAAACTACTGTTATTACCGAAGAGGTAAAAGATAAGCTTAAACAGCTATATCCGCTTGCGCCGCTGCATAATCCCGGCCATATAAAAGGTATTGAAGTAGCGCAAAGCATCTTTAAAAAAGCTACACAAGTGGCAGTGTTTGATACGGCATTCCATCAAACTATGCCCGAAAAAGCATACCGGTACGCCATACCTGAAAATTTTTATAAAGACTATGGCATCCGTGTATATGGCTTTCATGGTATCAGCCACAAATATGTATCGGGCAAGGCAATTGAGTATCTGCAAAAACCTGATGCTAAAATAATCACTATACACCTTGGTAATGGCTGCAGCATGGCGGCTGTTAACGCGGGCAAATGTATTGATACCAGCATGGGTTTAACCCCGCTTGATGGCCTTATAATGGGTACCCGCAGCGGCAATATTGATGCTTCGGTATTATTATACCTTATAGAGCAGCAAGGTTATGATGCCGCCGAGCTCACAGCGCTGCTTAACAAAAAAAGCGGTATGTACGGGCTTACCGGTTACAGCGACATGCGCGACATTACAAAACTGATAAACGAAGGCAGCTATGCCGCCTCATTAGCCTACGAGATGTATGCCTATCGCATCCGCAAATTTATAGGTGCTTATAGTGCTGCCATGAACGGACTGGATGCTATTGTATTTACAGCAGGCGTTGGCGAGAACGATGCACTGGTACGTGAAATGGCTTGCCGTGAAATGGATTTCCTGGGTATTGATTTAAATGTTGAAGAGAACACACGGCGTAAACCCGGCTTGCGCGAAGTAAATACCCCGGCATCAAGGGTAAAGGTGCTGGTTATACCAACTAACGAGGAGCTTGAGATAGCGCAGCAATGTAAAGTGTTATTGAATAATTAAATTAAGCATTGTAATAATTCAAAGGCCATGATAAATATCATGGCCTTTGTTGTTTATAAAATGTCGATGTAAAATATTCATCAGTATTTGTTTAATACATTTATGTTATTATGTTTGTACATATAAACATATACGTATGTCTTTCCACAAGGCATGATTAATCTGCTTATGAACTTGACCGAAAATACATCTTCAACTGATAAACCAATACAATGGCGTTCAGGCTTACAGCCATTAATGCCGGCTAAAGCGGGTAATAAACCTGATGGTTATGATATATACCCATTTCATAATGTTGGCGAAGGCAAAATATTAAGTGGCTATAATTCGCTTGTCCGGTGGATGACCGGTCATAAATTTGTGGCTTTGGATGGCTATGCTGGTGTGTTTTGGGATGATGTACAAGGCTATTTGCAGCATGAATTTGATTTGCTTGGGGTAACAGTAACCTGGATAAAAATGTCAGACTATTTAAAACCGGTGGAGCAGGTACAACAAATGGTAGCGCCATATTTAAGCAGTCCCGGTTCGGTATGGGGTACCAAAGCCAGCCTCATTTTAAGCGATTTTTATGATCTGCCTGGTGCTTTCAATAAATCCAAAGACACTGATATAACTGTTATTATAGGTACGATGGCTGCGCAAGCCGCATACGGCGCCGGTATTGTATATTTTGATCTGCCTAAAAACGAGTTACAATTACGCATGCGTACCGGCGCTGTTAATAATTTGGGGGCGAATGCTGCTACAAGCCCTGCTGAAATGTATAAGCGATTTTACTTTGTGGACTGGGTTGTTTTCAATCAATATAAAAAACAGCTTTTAAATGATATTGATATAGTAGCTGACGCGCAATGGAATGATACCGTAAACTGGATGTACGGTAATGATCTGAAAACCGCGTTGCATCATCTCAGTAACAATGTGTTTCGTGTTAGGCCATGGTTTGAACCGGGTGCTTGGGGCGGCCATTGGATGAAGGAGCGTATTGCCGGGCTAAACCAGGATGAGGTAAATTACGCATGGTCGTTTGAGCTGATAGTGCCCGAAAACGGATTGGTGTTTGAAAGCGATGGAAACCTGCTTGAAGTATCATTTGACTTATTAATGTTTGCGGAACGCTATGCGGTTTTAGGTGACTTTGCTGAAAAATTCGGTGATGAATTCCCGATAAGGTTTGATTTTTTAGATACCTGGCGCGGCGGTAATTTGTCCATCCAATGTCATCCGTCAGTACCTTATATTCAGCAAAACTTTGGTGAGCATATTACGCAGGATGAAACCTATTATATTTTAGATTGCGAAGCTGATGCAGGCGTATATCTCGGCTTTCAGGATGATATTGATCCGGCCACATTCAGAAAAGAACTTGAAGATAGTCAGCAGTACAATAGGGAAGTGAACATAACTAACTATGTACAACTACACAAAGCCAACAAGCACGATCTGTTCCTGATTCCTAACGGAACGGTACACAGCGCCGGAGCCGGTAACCTGGTGCTTGAAATTAGTGCCACGCCTTATATATTTACCTTTAAAATGTACGACTGGCTTAGGCTTGACCTGAATGGCCAGCCTCGTGCCATTAATATTGAACACGCCTTTAACAACTTAAATTTTGAGCGTAAAGGCGATAGGGTGCAGGCTGAACTGCTATCTAAACCAAGCGTAACAGAACAGGGTAATAATTGGCAACTGGTACACCTGCCTACCCATGCTGACCATTTTTATGATGTGCACCGGTTGGAGTTTGATACAAGTATCGATGTTGAAACAAATGGCTCATGCCATGTATTGATGCTGGTTGAAGGTACATCGGTGATTGTTAAAACAAAGGGTAATGAAGCTATTACTTTTCAATACGCCGAAACATTTGTGATACCGGCTGCCGCAAAAACATATACGTTGACTAATGCCGGATTGGGGCGTGCCAAAGTGATAAAAGCTTTCCTGAAACCGATAAACAATTAATAAACCTGTTATGATCTCATCCCTGAAAAAAACATTTGTTGCAGCCGGGATATGTTTGTTTAGCCTGCCGCTTAAAGCGCAGCAAAAGCAACCGGTTGATTATGCCGACCCGCTGCTGGGCACCTCCGAATCGCGCTGGATGCTGAACCCGGGTGCTACCATGCCATTTGGTATGGTACAGCTAAGTCCGGACAATCAGGAAGGGGTTTGGAAATCGGGCTATGAATATTCGCTGAATAACGTAGGCGGCTTTAGCCATATCCACTCGTGGACGATGGCGGGCTTATCCGTTATGCCCACAGTTGGAGTGTTAAATGTTCGACGTGGCCCGGCAGACGGACCCACTACAGGGTGGACTACCGGCTACCGCTCACGGGTATATAAAGAAACCGAGAAAGCCAGTCCGGGTTATTACACGGTAAAGCTGATGAACGGAAACATCACTACCGAGCTGACCAGCACTACCCGTGCAGGCTATTTCAGGTTTACCTTTCCTGAAGAAGAGGACGCGCACATACTTTTTAACTTAGATATACCTTTTGAGAACACCGCGCAAATTTTGGATGCTAAATTTAAACAGGTAAGCGATACCGAGATTGAAGGTTACTCCAAACAGCGGTCGGATTGGAATGAGTACACCGTTC
This sequence comes from Mucilaginibacter sp. UR6-1, assembly GCF_020880975.1. Classification (GTDB taxonomy): domain Bacteria; phylum Bacteroidota; class Bacteroidia; order Sphingobacteriales; family Sphingobacteriaceae; genus Mucilaginibacter. Next base: position 713,527 of record NZ_JAJIWP010000001.1, read on the forward strand.
ATTTTGTAATACGTTTTAACAAGCCTGTTAAGGGTTTTGGTGGCTGGGTAAATAACAAAATAACAAAGGATGTTAAAGATATAGCAGGTAAAGGACAGGTTGGCGCATTCGCCGATTTCAGAACGGCAAAGGGCGAGGTGATCCAGATGCAAACTGCCATATCTCTTGTTAGTGTTGACCAGGCAAGGCTTAACCTAACTACGGAAATGAACCCATTTAAATGGGATTTTGATGCTGTACACAACAATGCCCGTAATGTATGGAACAACCTGCTCAGCAAAATAAAGGTTGAAAGCAGGGATGAGATCAATAAAAAGAAATTCTATACCAATTTATACCGTTCATATGTGGCACGTACCACCTGGAGCGATGTAAACGGAAAATACGTTGACCCTAATGAGGTAGTCAGGCAGGTTGATCCTAAATCACCAATATTAGGCTCAGACGCGTTCTGGAATACCTTTTGGAACCTTAACCAGTTGTGGACATTAGTTAATCCTGATGTGGCCAGCAACTGGTCAAAATCATTTTTAGAAATATATAAATCAGGCGGATGGTTACCTAAAGGCCCTGCCGGAATTGAGTATTCGGGCATTATGGAAGCCTCGCATGAAATATCACTCATTGTAAGCTCATACCAAAAGGGCATTCGTGATTTTGATGCGCAACTGGCGTTCAAAGCCATGCTGCACCAGCAAACCACACCGGGCGTAACCACACCTGAGGGTGGTTTCGCTGGTAATAAATTCTACGAGTCATACCTCAAGCTGGGTTATGTGCCTAATGAGGAGGGACAGGTATCAAACACCCTGGAGTATGCCTATGATGATTGGTGCGTTTCGCAACTGGCAAAGGCTTTAGGTAAGAACAAAGAGTACAAAACATTTATCAAACGGGCTGATAATTATAAGAATGTTTGGGACCCGCAGGTGAAATACATCCGCATGAAAAACCGCGATGGCAGTTGGGTGAAGGATTGGAGCCCGTATTGTTGTACCAGTTTTAACGGATCGGGTTACCTGGAGGGCAATGCCTGGCAGTACAGTTTTTTTAATCCGCATGATGTTCAGGGCATACTTAACCTGATGGGCAGGGACGAGTTTAACAACCGTTTGAACGAAGGTTTTGAAAAATCAGCAAAATACAGCTTTAATGCTGATGGCGACCTTTACGACCTTGTGCCGATTAACCACGGCAACCAGCCTAATATGCAGGCTGCCTGGTTATTTAATTACTCGGGCAAACCGTGGCTAACCCAAAAGTGGACGCGCGAAATAATGGATAAATATTATGGCTCAACACCGTACCGGGGTTGGCTTGACGATGAAGACGAGGGACAGATGGGGGCCTGGTTTGTAATGGCAGCCATGGGTTTGTTTGAAACCGATGGCGGCGCATCTGTAAAGCCATTTTATGAAATTGGCAGCCCGCTGTTTGATAAGGTTACCATAACGCTCGATCCTAAGTATTATAAAGGGGGCTCATTCACTATCGAGGCGCAGTACACATCAAATGAAAACCGATATGTGCAGTCGGCCATATTAAATGGTAAACCATTGAACAAGCCCTGGTTCTATCACGAAGATTTGGTAAAGGGCGGCAAACTGGTTTTGGTGATGGGCCCCAAACCAAACATGCAATGGGGCAGCAAAATTACTGATGCGCCGCCGTCAATGTCGGCTGTCAAATAAATTTAACTAACCAAATAAACCAATTATGAGCAAAGGTAAAACCATAAGCCTTGCCACCATTACTGTTGTAGCATCATTAGGAGGCTTTCTTTTCGGGTTTGATATGGCCGTGATATCGGGCGTATTACCATTAATCCAAAAACAGTTTAGTCTTGATGCCGCGCAGGAGGGATGGTTCGTATCATCAGCTTTAGTGGGCTGTATCATAGGTGTGGCCATGTCAGGCGAGTTGAGCGACCGGTTTGGCCGCTGTAAGCCTTTATTATTGTCGGCTGTTTTATTCCTTCTATCCGCGGCGGGTTGCGCTTTAATGCCTAACTTATTTTGGGTGATAGCTTCACGATTATTGGGTGGTATCGGTATCGGTATAGCGTCTAACGTTGTACCGTTGTACATATCTGAGATCGCGCCCGCAAACATCCGTGGCCGTTTAGTTACCTTTTACCAATTCGCGCTTACGCTGGGCATACTTACAGCCTATTTAAGCAATGCCGCCCTGGTGAGTTACTCAGGGCAGGCATCTGCAGAGGGTATGATGTATGGCGAAATATGGCGGGCTATGTTTGGCCTGGGTGCTATACCTGCGCTGTTGTTTTTAGCAGGATTGTTCATTGTGCCCGAAAGTCCGCGCTGGCTGATGCAAAAAGGCCGGCAAGCGGAAGTAGCAGATCTTACAAAGAGTATATCCGGAGAGGATAATTTACCTGTCCAAGCTGTACCTCCGGCAAAAGCCGCATCGTACCGCGAACTATTTGCTCCCGGTATGCGCAAGGCTTTATTGATCGGTATTTTGCTGCCATTGTTCTCACAGTTCAGCGGCATCAACGCCATTATATATTACGGGCCGAGTATTTTAAGCAATGCCGGTATCTCGTTAAGTAATTCGCTTATAAGCCAGGTAATATTTGGCGCTGCTAATATGCTTTTTACACTCATAGCTATCTGGAAGGTTGATAGCTGGGGGCGCAGGCCATTATATTTGTTTGGTACAGCAGGTGCCGCTTTAACCTTGTTTGCTACCGGTGTTTGCTTTTATTACGATGCTACATCAAGCATTTGGTTGTTATTATGTGTATTAGCTTTTTTAGCCTGTTTTGCGTTTTCAATAGGGCCGTTAAAGTTTGTGGTTGCGAGTGAAATATTCCCGAACGCGATAAGAGGGCGTGCGCTGGCTATCAGCATCATGACCATGTGGGTGGCTGATACCATTGTTGGCCAGCTTACACCCATATTGCTTAAACAGTTAGGCAGCGCTGGTACCTTTTGGTTCTTCGCCTTTTTTTGCGTAGTGGCTTTTTTTACAGTATTAAAGTTATTGCCTGAAACCAAGGGCCGTTCGCTGGAGCACATTGAAGATTACTGGAAGCAAAAAGGTGTTGAAGCACCGGTTAACAATCAATCTGATCAACATATACCTATTCATTAATTAAATATGTATAAATCATTAAAATACAATTTATTAGCAATTTTATTATTTTTTGTATCTATATCAGCATCGGCACAAACAGACCTTATCCGTTATGTTGATCCGCTTATAGGTACGGCCCATTCACGGTGGTTCTTTTTTACCCCCGGCGCATCCCCATTCGGTATGGCTAAACCCGCCCCCTCAACCAATGGCAGCTACGGTAATGCCAGCGGTTGGGAAGCTGTTGGATACGATTACAGGCATACATCTATCGAAGGTTTTGCCAACTTTCACGAGTTTCAGATTGGGGGAGTAGTATTTGCGCCTATAACAGGAAAATTGCAAACCATGCCGGGCAAATTGGAGCATCCTGAAGAAGGCTATCGCTCAAACTTTGACCGAAAGGATGAATTTGCCACAGCAGGATATTATTCGGTTATATTAAAAGACTACGGTATTAAGGCCGAACTTACCTCAACACCCCGGGTGGCCTTTCACAGGTACACCTTTCCGGCAGGCAAACAATCGCATATACTGTTTAACATTGGCAACAAACAGGGTGAAAGCGGCGAAGTAAAGGATGCTAAAGTATACATAACACCCGATGGAAGAATTGAGGGATATGTAATAACGCAGCCGCAATACGTGCTGAAATATCAACCTGAGGCAGATGTGAGAATGTACTTTTCGGCTGTGGTTGATAAACGGCCCGATGCGCACGGCATATTTAACGGAGCGCAGGTAAGTGCGGATAAAAATGAAGCTACAGGTAAAGGTGCCGGTGTATACCTTAGTTTTAACACCAAACAAAATGAAAGTATCACTATAAAAGCCGGGCTATCTTACACCTCTATCCAAAACGCGCGCTTAAATCTGCAAACCGAAGCGGCTGCAATGAGCTTTGACGAAGCCAGAAAAAAAGCACACGATACATGGAACAGCTACCTGAAACGTATTGAAGTGGAAACCCCAAACCGGGAGAATAAAGTTAAATTTTATACCGGCCTGTACCATGCTTTATTAGGACGAGGCTTGGCAAGTGACGTAAATGGTGCTTACCCAAAAAACGATGGAACTATTGGACAAATACCGTTTGGCACTGATAAACGCCCCTTGCATAATCATTATAATACTGATGCTATATGGGGCGCATTCTGGAACCTTACGCAACTTTGGGCCATAGTTTACCCTGAGTATTATTCAGATTTTGTGAAGAGCCAATTGCTAATTTACAAGGATTCGGGCTGGCTGGCTGATGGTATAGCCAATAGCAAATACGTGTCGGGCGTGGGCACCAATTTTGTGAGCCTTGCCATTGCAGGTGCATATATGAGCGGCATACGAGATTTCGACATAAATACCGCATACGCCGCCGCCCTGAAAAATGAACTCGATGGAAAGGACCGCCCACGTGGTGCCGGTAAACCGGATGTTGGCCGTTTTGTAAAGCAGGGTTATGTTGATCATATTGATAAGAGTAATGAACCCGCTGAGGCCTGGCAGTTTTCGGCATCGCATACGCTCGAGTATTCTTTTAGCGCATACGCAGTTGGCCAATGGGCAAAACTGCTCGGTAAACAAGCCGATCATGATAAACTGATGCAATTATCAAAAGGCTGGCAGCAATTGTATGACCCTTCGCTAAACCTCATACACCCTAAACTGGCCAATGGACAATTCATTGATAACTTTAAGCCTGGCCAGGTATGGCGCGGCTTTCAGGAAGGCAATGCCTGGCAATATACCTTTTATGTACCGCATGATCCGCAGGGGCTGATTGCCAGGATGGGTAAACAAAAGTTCAACTCACGCCTGGATAGCATCTTTATTACCTCGCAAAAAAATGCCTTTGGCGGCGGCAAAACGCTCGATGCCTTTGCCGGGCTCGAAGGTTTATATAATCAGGGTAACCAGCCTAATTTGCATGTGTCGTGGTTGTTTAACTATTCGGGCAACCCATCTTTAACACAAAAATGGGTACGTGCCATTTGTAACGAGTTTTATGGCAACGATGGCATACATGGCTATGGCTACGGGCAGGATGAGGACCAGGGACAGCTCGGCGCATGGTATGTAATGGCAGGCATCGGCTTATTTGATGTGAAGGGCTTTACATCTGCCAATCCTACTGTTGGTATCAGCAGCCCACTGTTTGATAGGGTCACCATAAAACTAAATCCTGAATACTTTAAAGGGAAGCAGTTTGTTATAAAAGCCCCTGATACTTATAAAGCCGGTTATATCAAAAAAATGATTTATAATGGTAAAGTACTGCACCAGCCGTTCCTGCCTTTATCCGCTATTCAAAATGGAGGAACGTTGGTACTTAAAATGTCAGCCCAACCAACTGATAAATATTAATATTAGCTTAAATAATTATATCTGTTTGAAATATAGTATATTAAAAAGGTACATTTACCTGTTGTAATATATTATTATATGCCGCCTTATTCGTGCCATGCTGTAACTCCTGGTAAAATTCAGTACCAAAATTTGGTGCTGATGATACGCTGTATATGTTTGGCCGCGGTTTGTATTTTTTCCGGTTTGGGTGCCGCCTATAGCCAAAGTTTAAACGGCACGGCTTACACCCTTAATGCAGATCAGCTAAGCAGCAATAATAATTTTATATCGCAAAATGTGCGGGTCATCAGGCAAAACAGGGATGGTTTGCTTTTCTTCGGTACCCGGTCAGGCCTGAGTATTTATGATGGTTACAAATTTGTTAATTTCAGCAAAACGGGCGCGCTAAACATCGGGAGGATAAATGATGTTTACGAAATGGCCGACGGCAGCATGCTTATTGCTACCGATAACAAAGCTATTTTTAAATATGATAAGGGCAGGATACATCCCTTGTATACAAAAAATCAGCACACGTTAGCCAATTTCCAGATGGCGCCATGGGGTAAGTTATTAGCTGCATCGCGCGAAGGCATATATGAGGTTTTACCGGGTGGGCCCAGGGCTGTTGAATCATTATTACCCGGTAAACGTTTTTTTGACCTTGAGTTGCTGGGCAATAAATTCATAGCGGCATGTGGCGATAATACGCCCATCATCATATTCAATTCAAAGTATCAGGTGGTAGACAGCCTTTCGATAGGTACAGTTTACGATATGGAGATCGGTAATGGCAATGATATTTGGCTGGCCACTCCCGAAGGCCTTAAACTGATGGATAAAAGCGCGGCATCAAAAGGCAAAATAATACTTAAACCTTTACCTGCCGAACTTAAAGCAGCGGGGCTTGATACCAAAGTGATAACCACCGTACGTACTGATAGCTACCAAAACTTATGGATAGGTACTATTTACGAGGGGCTTTATAAGTTTCATGATAATAAGCTGGCCGTATTCAATAAATTCAACGGTTTTGCTTACGATAGGGTGATTTGCCTTTATGAGGATAAGGAATATAATATATGGATAGGCACAGATGCCGGGATATTCAAAGTATCAAACCCGGTATTTGATTTTTTTAACCGCAAAAATGGCCTTATTTCAAGTATTACCTGCTCGGCAATATCGCTGAATAACAAAACCTATATAGCCACCAATATGGGGGTATCTGTATTGGATGAACGGGCTATTACTAAATTCAGTACGCTCACAGCAACAGAGGATTGCATGTCTACAGACACGATGCAGGGCAAACTGATGTTCACCAATACCAACCAGTTGCATTTGGTTGATCTGTCATTAAAAAAGGAACAGGTAATATATACCTTGCCCGATGGCGTAACCTTTAATCCTGCTACTCGGCCGGTACCGGGTGATAGAAATAAGTTCTTTTTGACTAACAAGGGAATATTAGCAGGATATGGTACAAAATTCAGCTATCTGCCTGCCGTAAATGACGATGTAAGGGCTATGCTGATCGATAAAAAGCGACAATTGCTTTTTACAGCCGATCATCAGGCCGGGTTAAAGGTTTACAGCTATCGTGACAGCGTTGGCAAGTTATATGTTAAGCCATTGTATAAAACCGTACTGCCATCATACGCTCAAAGTTTGGTGCTTAGCAGCAAAGGCGAACTATGGGCAGGAACTTTAAAAAATGGCATTAGTAAATTCTCTGTAACAGGTGATGGCAAACTAAATCCGGCCGGTAAGTATGATTATAATAGTGGCCTGTCATCAAACATTATATACTGCATGTATAAGGATAGCCATCAAAATATATGGGTTGGTACCGATGCCGGGGTAGATAAGCTTTGCAGCACTAATAAGCATACGGTTATTCAAAATTTTTATAAGCTGTATAATTTTCAGCAGGAGGTATATTCCATATATGAATCGCCGGATGGTAATGTATGGCTCAGCGGGTTTGATGGTTTGGTGAAAGTATACCATTCACGCCAGCTTAAAAGGCCGGGCAGCCCTAATGTTTTGCTTAACATGGTACGTGTATCGGGCAATACGGATACGGTATATAATTACCCCGATAGTAAACGCATCAAGCTCAGTTATACTGATAACACCCTGTCGTTTGAGTATGCTTCACCGGGTTTTCGTAAAGAGCGGTCAAGACTTTACTCATTTCGTTTGCTGGGTAGTAATGATACCGCCTGGAGCACGCCATCATTAAAAAACTCGGTAATTTTTGCACAGGTAAAACCGGGGCGTTATGCTTTCCAGGTAAAGGCCGGAGATGCCGACGGGCAATGGTCGGTTAAACCGGCAGTATTTTATTTTATCATTCGTCCGCCGTTTTGGCTTACCACCTGGTTTTTTGTTTTAAGCGCGGCTGTGTTCTTTATGGTAATTTATGGCATATACCGTTACCGCATTAACCAGATACAAAAGGTGATGCTGATACGTAACCGCATATCGCGAGATCTGCATGACGATGTTGGCGCTACGCTGAGTAGTATTAAAATATTGACCGAGGTAGCCCGAAAAAAACTGATCAATAACCAAGCTGAGGAGTCGGTAAACTTATTGGAGAAAATAGGTCACCAATCTGTAGAGATGATCGATCAGATGGGCGATATCATATGGTCGGTAAACCCGTCAAACGATAGTTTGGATCGGTTAATTGAGCGTATACAAAATCAGTTCAATAGCTTATGTATCGCCAGGGGTATTGTGCTTTCTATTGAGATGCGGGATGCATTGCAGGTTCAAAAATTGCGTATGGAGCACCGCAAGCATTTGTACCTCATTATCAAAGAATCATTAAACAACGCGCTTAAATACGCCGGGGGCAATGCTATAATAATGCGCATTTGGGTTGAGGCATCAAAACTCAGCATAAGCATAAAAGATAACGGGCAGGGCTTTAATAAAAATGATGCTAATTGCGGCAATGGCCTGCGTAACATGCGCGACCGTGTTAAGCTGATAGGCGGCGTGCTGGATATATGCTCAGCCAATGGCGAGGGTACTGAGATAAAAATTAAATGTCCGCTCACCTGAATGGGGGATTGACGAGCAACCGGTTTTTTAAGTAACATTACGTATGCCATCAAAAATACTCCTGTTTGAAGATAATACCAGCATTATTGAAGCCTATAAACTGCTTTTGGCCGATGAGGATGAACTGCTGCTATGTGCCAGCTTTGTAAATACCGATATGCTTACAGAACGCATAAACCACTTTAAGCCTGATGTGGTGCTTATGGATATTAATATACAACCTGTTGATGGTATTGAGGCTACACGTACCATTGCGGGCCGCTTTCCGGAAGTTAAGGTTATTATACAAACCATTTTTGACGAAGATGATAAGGTATTTTCGGCCTTGTGCGCCGGTGCATCAGGCTACATGCTGAAAAATGCACCTGCAGAAAATATCGCCGATGCGGTTAAAGACATTTTAAGAGGGGGCTTCCCTATGTCGCCATCTATCGCCCGTAAGGTATTGGCCTTGTTTAAAACGGATGCCATGCGCCAGTTATTTGCCGCCCGCCATACGCCAGACTACCAGCTAAGCCCGCGCGAAAAGGAGATACTTAAATTACTGGTGGCCGGCCTGAGCTATAAAATGATAGCTTCCGAATGCCATATTGGTTTTGAAACCGTGAAGTCGCACATCAAAAAGATCTACGAAAAATTACATGTTACCTGTGTGTCTGAGGCGGTTGCGAAGGCCATACAGGAGCGTGTTATCTGATTTTCCCCCGAATGGGGGATTTTAACAGCCTCAAATTCGCCCTTACTTTATAATGCATTTACGCCCTGCCATAAAAGGGACTACCTAACTGCATTATATGAAAATTCTTTACAAAGTTTCTTGGTGCGTTATCGTATTTGCCATGTGTTACAGCATGGCTAATGCGCAGGATCTGGGTAATATTTCAGGTCAGAAACCATTTAACATATCAGGCAGTTTAGAGGCCCGCGGCATTGCATACTCTGTAAGTGGTATTGCCGAAAGGCGCTCACCTTTTACTTACCTGTTTTCGGGCAGCCCGGTTATAAGCTTATATGGGTTTACCATACCTTTTACCATCAGCCTAAGCGAGTCCGACCGCTCTTTTCGGCAGCCTTTTAACCAGTTTGGCATGAGCCCAACTTACAAATGGATCACCTTGCATGCAGGTTACCGCAATATCAGCTATTCGCCATACACGTTAGGCGGGCATACCATGCTCGGGGCAGGCGTTGAGCTTAACCCTGGTAAACTGCGGGCGGGCTTTATGTATGGCCGCCTTAACAGGGCAACCACTATTGATACCACCACACAGGCGCTGGTGCCTTTCTCATTCTCGCGCAAGGGGTATGCAGCCAAGCTGGGCTATGGCAGCGAACGCAACTTTTTTGAGTTGAGTTTCCTGAAGGCCAAGGATGATAGCACCTCGGCACCTAACGGTATTGTGCCCGATAGCCTATTTGTAACGCCCGAAGCGAATACCGTTTTGGGCTATCGCTTTAGATTTTCATTTTTAAAATACTTTTTTATTGAGAGCGACGGTGCCGGAAGTATTTATACCCGCGACCTGAATTCGCCAATACCGCTCGACTCGCTTGATAATGAATTTTTAAAACGTATAAAGAATTTCGCCAACATTAATGCTACTTCTGAGTTTTATACCGCTTTTGCGGGTTCTATCGGCTTTAAAAAGAAAGGTTATGGATTAAAGGTAAATTACCGCCGCATTGATCCGGATTTTAAATCAATGGGGGCATACTTTTTTAATTCTGACATTGAGGACTGGACGGTGGCACCAAGCTTTACCCTTCTCCAAAACAAAGTACGCTTTGCAGGTAGCATCGGCTTTCAGCACGATAACCTGAAACAGCAAAAGCAGGCAACTAACCGCCGGGTTATCGGGTCGGCCAATATGTATCTGGATTTTACACAGTCGTTGGGTTTAGATGTGTCTTACAGTAACTTCTCAAGCAACCAAAGGCCACAAACCGCCCGCTTTGCCGATTCACTTCGTATTGTTCAAACCACCCGTAACCTGAGCTTTATGCCACGGTATTTTATAATTACGCCTGGCGCAAGCCATGTAATAACAGCCGCAATTACCTTTAATGATCTGAATGACTATAACACCTATTTTTCTGATCAGGGTATAAGCCGTAACATCAGCACCAAACAGTATTTTCTTAATTACAACATAACGCTTCCGGCAAAGCAGCTTAGCCTGTTCATCAACCTTAACAATACTAACCTTAAAGGGGCTTTACTGTCTGATAAATACTATGGCCTTACCCTTGGCGGCAACAAAAGTATGCTAAAAAACAAGCTGCAAACAGGGCTTAACGCATCGTTCACCCGGGGAATAACCGACCAGGGCCGCTCACTTATCATCAACAGTAACGCCAACATAGGCTACCAGGTGCGCAAAAACCAAACGGCAAGGCTTAACTGGTTTTTAACCAATAACCGCCCCGCAACGGCAAACCAGCAACTGGCTACTTTTACCGAATCCCGAACCGAGATCAGTTACATATTCAACTTTTAACATCACATGAAGATCAAAAATATACACACCCGATTTATATTGATACTGATTGCCCTGTTAGGGTTTACCGCCAATGTTAGGGGGCAGGTAAATGTATCGGTACAGTTACTGCCGCCTGTGCCTAATAAAATAACTGACTACAGTTCGCGGCCGCAGTTGGTAGTGATCAATATCATCAACACATCCCGAACCGTGCAGCGTATACAGTTACGTGGCGCGGTAACCGGCGATAATGGTATTGAACTACGTACCAAACCCAGCTATAAAAGTAAAACGGCAATGATACTGAACCCCGGCGAGGTGCGTAACCTTAACGGTAATGATCTGGCTTACTTTTTTGATTATACGCAGCTAAATTATACCGGCATCAACCAAACTGACTTTATTAAGAAGAATGGTCTGCCCGAAGGTACTTACCAGTTTTGCCTGCGCGCGTATGATTATGATACCAACCAGCCTTTAAGTGCTGATGAGCCGCTGGGTTGCAGTGCGCCGTTCATCATCAATAACCTGGAGCCGCCGGTAATTATTAAGCCATATGCTGATGAAAACCTGTCGGCCAACGTAGGGCAAACCTTTGTGATAAGCTGGAGCACGCCGGCGGGTTCACCGCCTACCATCAAATACCGCATCCGCATGGTGGAGATACTGGGCAACAGCAACCCGAACGATGCGCTGATGACCGCCACACAACCTTACTTTTTTGATAAGGAGGTGATGGGCAATATGTACGTATACAACCCGGCCGATCCGCAGCTTACCCCGGGCAGGCGCTATGCCATGATGATTGAGGGATTTGATCCGCTGGGGCAGCGCGCTTTCAGAAACAACGGGCGCAGCGAGGTAATATTATTTAGTTACGGACTGCAATCAACAGAAAACTTAGCGAATATACCGGTACTGGTGCCCGTTAACGGCAAGCAAACTCAAGGCACAGATGTTAAGAACAAGCCAAACCTGATAGAAGTTAATAGTAGCCGCGACCTTTACATTCGTTGGGACAGTGTGCCGGGAATCCGGCCCGCTGTTACCAGTTTTACCATGCTGGTGAGTAAAGGCGGGCAAACCATCATTAAAAAGCAGATGCAGGATGGTACAATGTACTACCAGGCTGCCAAGGCCGATGTGCCATTACAAAACGGACAGCGTTACATAGTTAAAATAGAGGGGTATGAAAGGGCAACCAATAAGCTGATAGGGGTATCAGATGAGGTGCCCTTTACATACAAAATTATTGCTGATGATGCGGAGCCGTTAAAAGACACACTGAATCTTGATGCCCGTATTGCTTACAAATATGATGGCGAAAGCACTACATATCCATACAAGGGTACGGTATATCTGTATAAATCATACCGGCTGCGCGATACCGTTGGTAGTAAAATAAGCGATCATACCTTACCTGCCGCCGAGGTATATGGCAGTGAAGATGAACTGGCAGCAACAGGCACTGCCGATGCGGATGGTAAAGTGCATTTTAATTTTGCCAGCTTTAAAACACCGGCAAAACTGCCGGCATCCATCGCCCAAAACTATCCGGGCAATGGTAATTTGTCGGCCGTTTACCAGGTAAGGCTGGCCAATCCATACCTGGCCGACCCGGATCAAAGCATCACTTTTGGTACCAAACAAAAGGATGCCGGGGATATGGTAGCCACGGCTTACGCTTATGATCTGAAAGTTAATATAAATAAGGGCTATACAGACGGTTCGAGTTTAAATGGAAAGAAAATAGTTGTAGTTAATGAAGGCTTGGCGGGGCTTAAAGCCGTGCTTTACCGTAAACAAAAAGCTGCCAACATACCAAAATATGAAGCTGACAAATTAGTACAGGAGGGGTTGAAGAAACCTGTACTTGGTGAGGACGCTAAAATTTTGGTGGTGGCTACTGATACCACCAGGATTGTTTATGACAAGCAAGGCAAAGCCCACGCCGAAGCCAATTTTAAAAACCTGCTTTGCGCCAACTCGCCTGATGATACTTACTGGATAGGTATTTACAGCGGCACCAACAAGGTTATTGATGAGCCTTTCCGGTACGAACGGCCAAAGGGCGGTGTTACCCGCTTAAAACCTGGCCCGACATCATACCTGAAAATAAATAAATTTCGCTACAATGTTACTACAGATGTTAACTGGGTAACTGCCGATCCGCCGCTGGCTAACCTTAAAGGCCGCATATTATACCGCTACAAGGATGGGGTAGGCGGTGCAAGGCCGTTGGATAATAAGTCGATCAGGCTGGTGCCGGTTTATGTACTTTCTGACACGATTAGCCGCAAGCAATATATAGTGAGCGATAAAACTAATTTAATACCGGTTAACAGTAACAATACCCAAATACAAGGCGAGCCAGAAAAAACCTTTAAAGACCTGCCCAATTTTATTGGAGATGTAAACGGTACTGCTGGCCAAACAAAGGCCGACGGCTCATTTGAAATGACAAACATCCCTCTGTGGGATTCGGTAAAGAATTTTACTGGTCTATATAATCTGCCGGTGCCGGTCATCAAAAAACCTGAAGCACCGAAGGCTAAGGGTGATAAAAATATTATTGAGGAGATAATGACCGAGATTATCGATTCAAAAATTAATCCGGCAGATAATTACGTAAAGGATAACTCCATGAATCCGAGTATGCCTTATGATAATAAGGCGACCAATGCATTTGGCGGTGGCGTGATAAATGTTAACAGCAGCAATGTGTTTATTGGTGGTGAAAAAGGCACATTTGTAAACAACCAGGTTAATGGCCTTGGTGCCCAAAAAGGTGCCTTGCAGGGTAAAATGAACCAGATGGGCGGCCCGCATCCGGCGTTTGATGATAACCCGTACGAGGGCCAATATGTATCGCCTAACCCGATGAAACTTATCCGGTGCTATCGTGTGATAGTAAATGAAAAGGATTACCTGAGTCCGGAGAATAACATCATCATCAACCCGCTCGAAACGGTTGATGCCGGTACTTTATATAGCGATGTAAAAACGTTTATAGCCAGGGTGGTTGTAAGGGCTAAGGATGATCATAAAGTATTAACCAGCGTAGGCCTGCTGCTTAAACGCAGAGGCTCAGAAAATGATGTAATACCGAAAGGTGAAAGCGAACAGGTACCGGCACGTATTTATACCGACAGGGGCAAATCCGGTGGTTATAACTACGTACTTGCTGACAGGCTTTTTACTCAGGCTGATAGTAATCGTAACGTTTTCAAGCACCTGCTTGCCGAAAGGGCTTATGATATGTATCCTTCAATTAATGATACGGCCAACAACCTCTCATCCTACAAAGATGGTTATCCGCGCCTGGTTAGTTCAAGTTCGACAGGTACTTTTAACAACGATTATGTAGAGCCTATTGTAGATTACAGTGTTGAACTTGAGCCTGATGAGCCGATAATTGCCGGCAGGTTATTGAATGCCAACGGCACAAATGGTATTACCGAGGGCGGCATTTGGATAGCTACTGATAAAGGTATGCAGATCAGTGTGCCCTTATTACCGGGTGGATATTTTGTATACCAGGCACCAAAAGGCACCAACATCAGTAAATGGAAATTGAGCTGCGCGGCCTGGGGGTATGAGCCAAATAAAGTTGAAAACCCGCCGGTAAGTTCAACAGTAAATATTAATGGCTTCACCTTTACCATGACAACCGTTAACAACGATGATAAGAATTTTAGTATTACTAACGGCTGGGTAAATATTAACCTGCCTGATATGAAGCCGGGGCAAAAGATCTTTAAAAATTTTTACTTTATACCTAAAGCTACTATTACAGGTACTGTGGTGAACGCCAAAAGCATAGGCATACCCGCGCTTTATAAAGTAGAAGGCAGTGGTTTGATAGAGGAAACCACCAGTAATTGCACTACACCATCAGGCGGCGGCTCTGCATCAGGCAATAATTCAACCACCGTATTTAACGGACAAACGGTAGTAAATCTGCCGGGGCAGGTAAACATAGGTAACCAGGCAGGTTCAAATAAAAATTTCAATCCGGTTGGCAATGCTAACTTAAATGCGGGCACTAACAATAAAAATGTTGGTACAACAAGTGGCATAAGTAATAGTGCAGCCAAAAATATAGATAACAAGGTTGTGGTTACACCATCGGGCAGTGTGTTTACCGGCACCATGACGGGTATGTGTATCCAAAAATTCAGCGCGGCGGTGCCAACGGGTAAACAGGCCAAACTGATTATAATACCTAATGATCTGAAATATTTTAACGATACCGTCACCATCAATTCTCCGGCTTTGGGCGAGAACAAAATAGGTGCCCGTACGCTGATAACCCGTGAGCACCGCATGAACTTTATAGTGCGAGGCAGAAGAAAGGACGGGCAGATCGTACCGCTATCCGGCACTAAAATTAAACTTTTGGATAGCACCTTGATAGCGGGTGGTGGCAGTAATGTAACTTATCAGTTCGCTAACATCAGTCAGCAAAACTTTTGGGTTAAGATAACGCCTCCGGCCAATACCAACTTTATCCCGCAGGAGCAAACCATTTACAATGTAGAAACCAAAAACTTCCAGAATGTGTACATCACACTGGACGAGGGTGATGCCGTTTACGGTACCGTAACCCTTGCGGGCGCGCCACTGCCAAATGCCGAGGTTAGCGTAACGCAGGGTAGCGGCTCGGCAAGTGCCATCGCCATAACCGGGGCCGATGGAAAGTACCGTATAAATGGTGTTAAAAACCCAATCAAGGGCAAAGTAAATGTTACGGTATCGGCACCAAATAAATCTTCTCAGCAATTCATAGTAGGGCAAACCAGGCAGGCAACTATCAACGCGGAAACCAACTTCGATTTAAC
This sequence comes from Mucilaginibacter sp. UR6-1, assembly GCF_020880975.1. Classification (GTDB taxonomy): domain Bacteria; phylum Bacteroidota; class Bacteroidia; order Sphingobacteriales; family Sphingobacteriaceae; genus Mucilaginibacter. Next base: position 729,368 of record NZ_JAJIWP010000001.1, read on the forward strand.
TAATTACAACGACCTGGATATTTCGCACCTGCTTGGTTATACCATTAAAGTAACCGGGTTACAAAAAAGTAATGGTAAAACTTACCTCAGCGGTGAGATTGTGTTGCCTGATGATGCCGAGTTCCGCAATTGGGATAATGCCAATAAGATCACTTTCAGCAACGTTGCCATAAAAGCGAATACAGCACAAAAGCGCAATAGTGCCAGTGTTTTATATGCCGAACCTGAAGCTGATGTTGAACTGGAAAACGTAACGCTAAAAAGCCGTTTTAACGAGTATAATGTGATGATAAAGGGCGAGAGCAAAGCAGCCAACGTACGTTTTGGCGCTACATCAAATAACATCACTATAAAAAAACTGGCTGCTTTTAAGGGCGCGATAAATGGCAAGGTGCATATTGTTGATAACAGCTTTAACTTTCCGCAGAGCTACATGAGCTTCACCAACTCACAGTTTTATTTTGCCGATAGACAGAACGATAGCTATACCAATAGTTTGCAGATCAATACGACAACGGGTACCGAAACCGGCGGACAGGCACCTGTACAGGCATCGCATGTGTGGTATTTTTCAAACAGTACAGGCAAGGCGTTAAGCTTTAAGTACCTGGGTTTTAAAGCAACCAGTGAATTGGCCGACAGCTACTTTACCAACAGTAAGATCAATATTAAGCCAACCATAACAGCAAACGTCGAAACACCCGATGATAAGCCGCTTGAGGTTAAAATGCCAAAGGTTACGTTTAACACCACTACGGTTGACGCGGTAACTTCGGCACAGCCTATTGAGTTTAACCTTGAAAACTGGAAGGTGAAGATCAGCAAATGGGTAGCTGCTACCGAGGAGGGTGGTATACTGGCCACGGCAGCATCACAAAACTACGTGCAAACCACGGCAGGGCTCAACATATCGTTCAAAACATTCAGGCTGCGGAGCGATGAGATGCTGATAGATGATGTAAACCTGAGTCAGCTAAAACTGGGTGGGATAAAAGATGTGCAGGTTAACCCGGGCAACGTGGTATTCGGGCTGGATGAACGTACCGGTAACGATCTGAAAAAGCACTTTGTATTGCGCCTGCTGGGGCAGTATGGCGGTATTGCCGGTAGTATAAAAGATTTACCGGGCTTTACCAAACCGCTTGATCTGGAAGCAGTAACGCTGGTGAGCAATGGTGAGCAGTATATTGATTTCGCCACCAATTCATCATCAGTAAAAGTATATAACGCGGTTAACTTTAAACCCATCGCCCTTGAAGCTACCGAAGGCGGCTTTAAGCTGGCCGGGGACATGGATTTTGGTATACCGCGCCTCGAACCGCAATATGGCGGGTTTACCTATACCGCCGGTACAGGCGGTCAGCTAAAATGGGATCTTGATCTGAAAGAGATCAAATTTGATATTGGTAAGGGTTATGTAACGTTCACTTCACTTACTGACCCTACAAAGGATAATGGTAAAAAAATATTGAGTGAAAAACATATTGAACTATGGGGCACGGTTACCGAACCGGGCAAGCTGGATAATTTAGAGGTAAAACTGACTAAGGATGTTGATGCCTCCGGTAACGCCACCATCGCTATTAACCAGCGGGCGGCAGTTTACCCGATGGCAATGGGTGGCAGCGGCAATAACAAAATGATAATGAATGTTTCAAAAACATGGACAAAAGTTATCAATAATGATTGGGATTACCTGCGCTTTACCGGCAAAATGGACAACCAGTACCAGGGTGGTGGCTTTGGCGATAAGGACATGACATTTGCCGTTTACGGTGAAATTCAGTTGGATGATGGAAAGGTGCAGTTATCAAACATAAAAACACCGTTTGGCAAAATGGAACTGGTGTTTGACTGGCCTAAGAAAGAGATACGGGGAACCGTGCAGATTGAAGGTCCCGGCGGCGAGCCGATCAGCATACCCGGCGGCCTGAAATTTAAGGGCATGGCCGAAACATTGCTTGGCACACAGGGATTTTATTTTGTGTTGGCGGGTGATGTAAATGTGCCGACAGTGCCTTTAATATTCCCTTTTAAGGCGGGGATATTGATCGCTTACCATAACAGTATACCAAAAGCTGTGTTCGATAAAACCTCGCAGTTTATGTATAACAAAACCTATCCGTGCGGTACGGGTGACGGTAAGGCATTTAAAGGCTTTATGGTTGCTGCCCGTAAAGATGTTATTGACCCGGTAAACTTTAAGCTGGATGTGCCGCCGGGCTTCCCGATAGCCAGCGCATTTATAAACATTGAGGTAGGGGTTGACGCTACGTTTTACGGCAGCTTTACCAAAAACATCGAACTATCATTCACACCGGCGGTGTTTGGTGAAATATCAATGGGTTTGGGCAGTGGTTTAACTTGTACCGAGATGAGCGCGAAAGTAAAACTAAATGCTATGGGCCGCTTTAGCGCTACCATGGTAAATGCCGATCCGCTGGGTGATTATGTGTTTATTGGGGCGCTGTGTATGTCGTTGCACCTGGATGGTTACATCAGGCAGCGCACACCGGTGCTGGTTGATTGTATATCACCAACCCTGGTTGATTTTAACAAAGGATTTACGCTTGGGGCCATGTTTGGCTTGCGCGCCGGAGTAAATGCAGGTGGCGTGCTGGCCGGTGCAACCAATATAAGTCCGAGCCAGGTTTTGGGCAACGTTAAAATTGAACCTTTCTTTAAAGTACTGATGTCTGACTGTAACGAAAACATGAGCTCGCTATGCGTAAAATAATCATAATTAAACTGTTATTGCTTGCCTTTTTTGTAAGTGTATGCGACAATTTGCGTGCTCAAACAAGTGTAGCGGTAAGCGGTGGTAACGGTATTTATGTATACTGTGGTACCACATTGCCCAAAAAAGGCAGCTACATTATTAAACGTGCCGATGCCGGTAAAAACAACTGGCAAACGGTAGGAAGCACCCGTTTTCCGGCCGACTCGAATTTGTTTTTTGCTAATTACGATCTGGCTATGTCGCAAAACCCCGCGGCAGTACCGCTGGAAGCGGCAAAGCGGCCCATTATCTGGCGTATGCTGCAAAAGCAGGCCATTACCGATAGTCTGAATTATTATGCCTCACAACCTGCGTTTTTACAGGCGGCAGGCACTGTTTATAATGATACCTCGGCCGTTATCGGTAAAACTTACGATTATAAGATCAGCTTTACTGCTGACACAAAAGCGGAACAACTGGTGCGCGCTATAACCCGTGGTGGCCGCGTTGACGATTATAAGCTGCAAACTATTTATGCCGAACCTTATGAAAACAAGGTGGTGATACGCTATTATAGTCGTTATACTAAGGTACCGGCCATGGTAAAGCTGTATCGCCAGTATTACATGCAAACCGAATACACCGAGGTGCCGGCCATATTTAATATGGTCACAGATAGCAACAGGCGGTTTTATATGATAACTGATATCAATGTTAAAAAGGATCTGCTGTATAAATACTATGCTGTACCGTATGATGCTTATGGCAATGCAGGCCAACCGTCGGACACGGCAAGGCTGGCCAATATGGTATCAAGTAACCTGCCCGCGGTTGAAAGGCTGCAAGCCATCAGCGTTGAAAAACAGCACGCCATTAAACTCACCTGGAAATTCGCGCCGCTAAAGTTTTTAAAGAGCATCAATATCTACCGATCAGAAAGTTATGATACCGCTAAGTACGATCTGATTGCCAGCTTGCAGCCATCGGATACCGTGTTTTATGACAAGAAAGTATTGCCCATAAAAACCTATTACTACTTTATGGTACTTAACGGCGACCGGGTATCATCAACCCCAAGTGCCCGCGTGCCGGGCATGCTCAAGGCCGATAGGCTGGCTACTGCGCCTCAACGCTTAAAAGTAAACGCTGATGGTAACACCGCGGTGTTGAGCTGGCGCCGCATGTCGGCAGATACGCGTGGCTATTACCTGTTTCGCAGCGATGGTGATAGTACGCACATGAAACAGGTTTCGGGTTTGATACCAGTATCCGGCGAATTTTATGAGATATACCGTGATACAATTACCGGCAAGGGTAAACGTAGCCTTTACTACATGGTTAAGGCCGAAAACAGATCATACGATATAAGCGCGGGTTCAAATAAAGTATTTACTAATATCAGTGGCACATCGGCTATAATAAATGTAGTTAGTTTACGGGTTAAGGATGTTGGCGGCCATCCGCTGTTGTATTGGCCTTTACAACAGGATCAGCAAACGGTTTATAGCGGTTATCTTATTCATCGCAAAAAAGCAGATGAACCTGCATCTGCATATAAGCCGATAGGGCAGCAGTTGCAGAGTACCGTAAATTATCTTGAAGACACCTCTGCGGTAAAAGGCATAAGTTATACATACTATTTGGGTCTGATAAAAACCGGCGGTCAAACTAATAGGTCGGCAGAGGTTACTTACCAGCCGTTTCGCGCAAAAATATTATCACCGGGCGGCATCATTGTTCAGCAGGATGGCAGCAACGCCAACATTAGCTGGGATGTAACCGGGCAGGTTGATGTAAAACAATATAAAATTTACCGCCTTAATGCTGATGGCAGCACCGCTTTGGTTGCCGAGGTGGATAAAGGTAAAGGCAGCTATACAGCCTCGGCCGGAAGCAAACCTTACTTTACAGTAGTTTGTGTTGATGGGGCAGGCAACGAGAGCGAAATAGAGAATTGGGTAGGCATGCCTGCTGCAGCTAATTAATTATACAAGCCGCCTTGCTGATAACGGGGCGGCTTTATCCGTTGTTAATAAATCACCTAAACTAACAAGAGTTTTACAGCATCTGTCAAAACATATTTCGATATTGGGGGCAATTAAATTATCCTATATCTTAATTGTCTAATCTGTACCGGATGCGTATAAGAATTACTTTACAGCGTTTTGCTTTATTTATTTTACCTTTTGCTGCCTTTGTTGTTCCCGCCAGGGCGCAATCAGGTGCTGTTAATCTCCAATGCGAGCATTTGGTTTCGCCCATAGGGGTTGATGAAATTCACCCCAGGCTTGCCTGGCAACTTGCAGACAAACGCCAGGGTGCTTTGCAAACCGCCTACACTGTATTAGTATCAAAAGATCCGGCGCAGTTAGCGGCCGGCAACGGTGTTGTTTGGAATACCGGTAAAATAACATCACAAACCAGTTTAATTACTTACAAAGGCAAAGCTTTAGCGCCGTTTACACGCTACTATTGGGCGGTACGCACCTGGGATAAAGATGGTAAGCCTCTAAGCCAAAGCCAAACTGCTTACTTTGAAACCGGCATGATGAGCCAGACCAATTGGACAGGCAACTGGATAAGCGATGGTAAAAGCATCAACAACCTTAAAGCGCCTTATTTCAGAAAAACATTCAACGCAGCTAAAAAGATCCGTTCAGCACGTGCGTATATCGCGGTAGCGGGTTTGTATGAATTGTTCATCAACGGCACCAAAATAGGTAATCACCGCCTTGACCCGATGTATACCAGGTTTGACAGGCGGAACCTGTACGTAACTTATGATGTTACGCCTCAGCTAAAAAACGGCGCTAATGCCATTGGTGTGGTGTTGGGCAATGGCTGGTACAATCATCAACCCATAGCCGTTTGGAATTTTGACCGTGCCCCATGGCGACAAAGGCCAACCTTTTGCCTTGATCTGAAAATTACTTATGAGGATGGTTCTGCCGAAACCATTTATACCGATGAGAGCTGGAAAACACACAGCGGCCCTATTGTTTATAATAATATTTATACCGGCGAGCATTATGACAGCAGGGAAGAAATACCCGGCTGGAACACCGTGAATTTTGACGACAGCAAGTGGGATGGAACCGGCTTACGTGCTGCACCAGCAAAAAAGATAGTAAGCCAGGTAATGGTGCCGATCAGGAATGTGGAGGAGATTCCCGCAAAATCCATTGTAAAATTTAATGATACCAATTATGTGTTTGATTTTGGGCGCAACTTTGCCGGTGTTACCAGTGTAAAACTTCGCGGCGATAGCGGTACGGTAGTGAAATTGAAACACGGCGAAAAGCTTTACACCAAGGATCCGGCTAAAAATGGCCATGTAGATATGTCTAACATTGATGTTTACTATCACCCTAAAGATAATACCGATCCTTTTCAAACTGATATTGTGATACTGAACGGCAAAGGTGAGGTTGATTTTATGCCGAGCTTCAACTATAAGGGTTTTCAGTATGTGGAGGTAATCAGTAATAAACCTATCAAACTTCAAAAAACTGATATTACCGGCTACTTTATGCACAGCGATGTAGAGGAGGCGGGTAAACTAAATACCTCAAGCGATCTGGTAAACAAGTTGTGGACGGCCAGCAACGCGTCGTACCTGTCAAACTTGTTTGGCTATCCGACCGATTGCCCGCAGCGTGAAAAGAACGGTTGGACCGGCGACGGGCATTTTGCCGTTGAAACCGGTTTGTTCAATTACGATGGCATCACGGTTTACGAAAAATGGATGGCCGACCATCGCGACGAGCAGCAGCCCAACGGCGTACTGCCCGATATTATACCAACCGGCGGCTGGGGTTATGGCACTGCCAACGGTACCGACTGGACAAGCACCATCGCTGTCATTCCCTGGAACTTGTATATGTTTTACGGTGATATAAAACCATTGGCCGATAATTATGATAACATCAAAGCTTATGTAAACTACGTAAGCAAGATCAGCCCAAATAACCTGACCACTTTTGGCCGTGGTGATTGGGTGCCGGTTAAATCATCATCATCACTGGAGTACACTTCATCAGTTTACTTTTTTGTAGATGCTATCATACTTTCAAAAGCGGCGGCTCTGCTTGGTAAAACACAGGATCAGCAGTATTACAGTGCTCTTGCAGCAAAAATCAGGAAGGCCATCAATAATAAGTACTTTGATAAAACCAAATGCATATATTGCAGCGGCGTACAAACCGAACTAAGCATGGCCCTGCAATGGAAGGTTGTGCCTGAAGAGTATCGCCTTAAACTGGCCGAAAACCTGGCCAAACGCGTAGCGCAGGACGGCATGCACATTGACGTTGGTGTACTTGGTGCAAAGGCCGTGCTTAATGCCTTGAGCGATAACGGCCAGGCAGAAACAGCTTACAAACTGGCATCGCAGAATACCTATCCATCATGGGGTTGGTGGATTGTTAACGGCGCGACAACTTTGCAGGAGAACTGGGACATGGATGCACCGCGCGATATTTCACTCAACCACATGATGTTTGGCGAAATTGGCGGCTGGTTCTTTAAGGGCCTGGGTGGCATAAAGGCTGATGAAAATAAACCGGGCTTTAAAAATATATTGCTCAGGCCGAATTTTGTGCAGGGTTTAAGCTATTTTACCTCAAGCCACAAAGGGCCGTATGGTAAAATCACTTCATCATGGAAACGGGAGCAGGGTAAGGTGGTTTATGATGTAGTTGTACCTGCCAATTCAACCGCTGATGTAACGTTTCCGTCAGGTTTAGTTAATGTTTCGCTTAACGGCAAACGTGTCGGTTTAGAAAAACCATATCATGCAGTAGCCGGATCATACCGGTTTATGGTACAATAATTTCTAAACAAAGTTTAATTATTATAAACTTAATATACTATTAAAACTACCGGTGCATTTGTAGTTTACATTAGCTTTTTTTAAAGTTATGGCTGATACACGCAGAGATTTTATAAAAAAGGCAACCATGCTGGCAGGGTCTGCCGGTTTGTTCACGGTATTACCCGAGTCGATACAAAAGGCGCTGGCGATTGATGCTGAAAAAGGTTCTACTTATCTGGATGCCGAGCATGTGGTTTTCCTAATGCAGGAGAACCGCTCGTTCGATCACTGCTATGGCACTTTGCAGGGTGTGCGGGGTTTTGATGACCCGCGGGCGATGCGCCTGCCTGACAAAAACAAAGTTTGGCTGCAAACCAACAAAGCCGGAGAAACTTATGTGCCTTTTAATCTCGATATAAAAAATTCAAAAGCTACCTGGATGCAGTCGCTACCGCACTCGTGGGAAAATCAGGTTGATGCCCATAATAACGGCAAAATGGATGGCTGGCTCGAAAGTAAAAAATCGGGCAATAAGGAGTATGCGCACATGCCGTTAACCATGGGTTATTATGACAGGAAGGACATTCCGTTTTACTATGCCCTGGCTGATGCCTTTACCGTTTGCGATCAGCACTTTTGTTCGTCGCTGACAGGTACAAGCGCTAATCGGTCCTACTTTTGGGCTGGTACTATCCGCGAAAAGCAGGAGATAGGTTCACCGGCGCTGGTATATAATGATCAACTCAACTACCGCGATCTGACCGCCAAAACCTTTCCTGAACGGCTTGAAGAAGCGGGCATATCATGGAAGGTGTACCAGAACGAGCTGAGCCTGGATGTGGGCTTTACCGGCGAGGAAGATGACTGGCTGAGTAACTTTACCGATAACAACCTGGAGTTTTATAAGCAATACAACGTACGCCTGCACAAAGCATACAGGGATAACCTGGTCAAAGCTGAAGCTAAACTGCAAAAGGAGCTGGATGAAATGAAGTCAAAACCGCAGTCGGCAGAGTTAATCACTAAGATCAGCGAAAAGCAAAAGCAACTCGAGCAAGTAATTAGGGATAGGGCAGAGTGGACTCAGGATAGGTTTGATAAGCTGAGCGATCATGAAAAAAGCATCCATAAAAGGGCTTTCGTCACCAACGTTAACCACCCTGATTATCACGAGCTGGAAACACTTAGTTATACCGAGAACGGTGAAAAACGTGAAGTAAAAGTGCCTAAGGGCGATGTGCTTCATCAGTTTAGGGATGATGTAAAGAATGGTAAACTGCCAACGGTATCATGGCTTGCGGCATCATCTAATTTTTCGGATCATCCCTCATCACCTTGGTACGGGGCATGGTATGTATCCGAAGTGCTGGACATACTTACCCAAAACCCTGAAATTTGGAAAAAGACCATTTTTATACTGACCTATGATGAAAACGATGGCTACTTTGACCACGTAGCACCATTCATTCCCCCGCATTCGGCCAAACCCGAAACAGGTAAAACTTCCGCAGGGATAGATACCGCCGTTGAGCATGTAACCGATGCCGAACAGGCACAAAGTGGAATTCCTGAAAAATATCGCCGCGAGGGCCCGATAGGTTTGGGTTATCGTGTGCCTATGGTTGTAGCCTCTCCGTGGAGCCGTGGCGGATGGGTAAACTCCCAGGTATTTGACCATACCTCATGCCTGCAATTTCTGGAAACCTTCCTGAATAAAAAGAAAGATAAGACTATTAAAGAAAACAATATAAGCGACTGGCGGCGTACGGTATGCGGTGATCTCACCTCTGTTTTCAGACCTTATAAAGGCGAGAAGATTAGCTACCCGGTATCTCTAAACCGCGATCAAACCATAAAATCAATTTACGGTGCTAAGTTCAAACAAGCCCCAACAAATTTTAAGGCGCTCAGTAACGATGAGATTGCTGCGGCTAATAAACAACCGGCCTCGCTAAGTACGTTTCCAAAACAGGAAAAGGGTATGCGTCATTCGTGCGCGCTGCCATACCAGCTTCATGCTGATGGAAATTTAAATAATGCAAAGGACAGCATCACCATTAACATGAAAGCCGGATCATCGGCAGGAGCGCCTTTCAATGTTTACGCGCCGGGCAATTACCATCACGAGGGCAAGGCCGCTGAAATAATGCGTAACTGGGCATTCGCGGTAAAAGCCGGTGATGAGATCAGTTATTCATGGCCGGTAAATGCATTTGATGATGGCTGTTATGAGCTGGAGTTATCAGGCCCCAATGGGTTTTCAAGAAATTTTACCGGCGATAAAAACGATCCGCAGTTGTTGGTCAATGCAATGTATCAAGATACCGGAAATATTGAATTGATTGTTGTAAACAATAGTAAAACAAATACTTATACCGTTTCAATAGCAGATCAATCCTACAAACAGGGTACACAAAAGCTAACTGTAAAGGCGGGGCAAACTGTAAAGCAGCTTATCAACTTGCAAAAAAGCCACTCATGGTACGATTTTGTGCTAACAATTCAAGGCCATGATAGATTTTCAAGGCGTTACGCAGGCAGGGTAGAAACCGGCAGGCATGGCTATACCGATCCATTAATAGGCGCGTAAAAATGTATATGTCATAAACAAACAAGCCCGGACGATTAAGTACCGGGCTTGTTCACATCACCTGTTTATCTTATTTTCTTTAACAGTCCCTTAATTTTAAGGTGTTTCAAAATGCTGCGTATCTTACGCTCATTGCGGCTGCCGGCATCCAGCGCGTCAAAAGCGAAACCTGCGGCGGTAGCATAAACAGCATGGTGCAGCGCATCAATAGCTACGGCTTTAGGCTCTTCCTCATTTATAGGAGGTGCGGCATTATATTTAGGTAACAGTACCAATGCGGTTCCCCATACTGCCGCAAAATGCACAGCGGTAGCAGGTAGCCCTTTTAAACCCGTAAGTGATATTAAGCCGCGTGCTACACCCCAGGCAGTACCGTAAGCCCAGTGTATCTCTTGCGATACTTTTTCTTTCTGCTCCTCATTAACGGGCTCTACGTCGGCAGTTTCCTTAACCACTTTTAAAGTGGCTTCACTTGGTTCGCGTTTGGTTATCTTCATCTCTACCAGTTGTGATAATGTGATAGCTGCAGTACCGGCCAACCCGGCAAGTATACCTTTCCCAATGGCACTGCCTAACTCTCCAAGTATGTTATTCTGATGTATTTTCATAAAAACATGTATTATAGATGTATCTGATAAACAGGCGCTTTTTGAAATTAGTTTAAATTATTTCACACTAATTTATTTCTATAAGTTGTAATTCAGTAATTATTATTATGAAAATTAGCTTTACTACAATGCAGTTTATGGTTGCGTATTAATTAATTGGTGTAACTAAATTGTTATGTCAGGAGGGGGTAAAATACAGAAGTTTAAACATGCAATCGATTTTTTATGGCTAAATTTGCAGTGTTAAAAATATTAAAGCCGCCTGTTAGGGCAGCTTTAAAGATACTTCTTTTGGTTAGAGGTGATTGTTTTAGAGTGATTGGTTCAGGCCGGGTTTTCCCGGCCTGAGTTTTTTCAGGCCACTGTGGTATAAATACCAATATTTCCTGTTAGTATTTTATGGATAGGGCAGTGGTCGGCAATTTGTAAAAGCCTGTCAATCTGCTCCTGTATTAATTCACCTTTAAAGCTGAGCATCCTTTCTATCAGCACGCTATCATCGGTTCTAAATAATTCCAAATCAACAGTTATCTCATCTACTATCCACATCTTACGGTCAATATACATCCGCAGTGTAATGCTGGTGCAACTGCCAAGGCTGGCTAATAGCAAGCCAAAGGGATCCATGCCTGTGTCAGCACCGCCCTTATCGGCGGGTTCATCGGCAATAATGGTATTATTACCGCTGGTTATTGTGGTTTGATAGTTCTGCTTTTTAGTTACCGATCTCGCGGTAAGTACTGATTCTTTTTGTTGGCCCATAATAATATATTTACTGCAGGTTTAACCCTTGTAACTCCCAATTGTTGGCTTTAGTTGCAAGGCCTCCGTTATATTTCATGGTGATGTTAAAGTATTGCCTTGTTTGCGAGTTATCATCAGTAGTAACATCGGCATATGAATGTATTACATATACCGAGTCTGACCGTTTACCGAACTCAAACCCTTCATCCGAGAATTTTACGTTGCTTCCTTTAAGCGAGGGTTTTACGATGATCTTGGCTATCTCGTAAGCATCCTGCTTTGAAGGCATACCTCCAAACAGGTTTTTTGATTGTGAGCCTGATGTGGCAAACCTCACCAATATAAGCCCGAACAATATTATAAGCGCTATAATAATCCAAACGCCTAAACGGGCTGTTTTACCCTTGGCCTTTTTTAGCTGATGATAATCCTTTTCCATGGTTACAATTGGGCACTAAAACTATTGATTTTTTAATAAAAATCGTAGCACCTCAAAGCACCGTTAAACTTGTAATTACTATCGCCATTGCCAGGAGTTTCATACACAACACTGCCCTCGGTAGTACCGCTGGTACCGCCGTAACTTAGTTTTGACATGGGCACATCATGGCTAACGCCAACGCGTAATTTATCGCCGCTTTCACGGTTCTTAAATATGTCAAATATAAACGATACCACCACGGCACTTGGGCCGCCTGCACCGCCACGGTACCATAAGCCTGCATTTACGCTACGGCGTTTGTATTGTACGCCCGCGCTGTATGAGTTGATGTTGCTTTGCTTGTAAAATACCACCGAGGGTATTACAAATGACTTTTCATAATCATCAAGGTTATCATACTTATTCAGATCGTAACGATAACTGGCGTGGGCAGCTATACGCATTGGCAATTTTACAGGTGTACCCGTAAATGATTCATTGGGCCGGTTAAGGTGAAAAGCCGCTGCACCCACCATAAAACCACCGGTAACCAGGTTAACCCCCAAGCCCGAATCAAAATAAAAGCGGCTGTTATAGGCCAACAGATCTGCTGAGGTTTGCTGGCCGGGTATGATACCGTAGTTAGGGTCTATCTGATCGCCAAAAACAAGCTTGCTCATATCAACCGAACGGTTGGTGGCGCCCGCTGCTAATCCGAATGACAATACGTAATCATCAGAACCTACGCTGTAGGAATATATGCCCATAATGCTGTTTTTACGCAAATAGGCGGTACCCTCGCTGCTGCGGGTAAACATCAGGCCGAAGCCTCCGCCGAAACGTGGTATGTTATAGTCAATAGTAGCTGACAAATAGTTAAGGTTACCTGGTATGGTTGAGTACTGGTTACGATAGGTAAGACTCATGCGCAGCTTACCCTCAAATTGCCCGTTAAGTGCCGGGTTTAAATATACCGGCGCATTAAAAAACTGCGAATATTGATGATCCTGCCCTAAGCTTTTCATTGCCGTAAGCATTAAAACAAGTACCAATAATTTGCTTTGTATTTTCATTTATAGTAGTGGATATAGTAGATGTGCTTTTGTTTGTTTTGGTTATCTGATCAGGTTTATTACACCGTTTCGTTTTGGCGGCGAGTTACCGTATGACATGCCTTTCCACTCCGTACCGTTTATAAATGTTGCTGATACCTGCCATATGTAAGCGCCCTGCGGTGCCGCTGTGCCTTTAAATGTGCCATCCCAACCTTCAACAGGTTCGCCATTTGCGCCAAGTTTATCAGTTTCCCAAACCAACTGCCCCCATTTATTAAATATTTGCATACGCCATGCTTTGATGCCGGTACCCTTTGCCATAAATGTTTGTAACACACTGCTGCTATTTGTTGGTATAAAGGCATTAGGCAGGTATAAAGAGCCGGGTGTACCGCTGATAGTAACCGTTTTTACAATAAAATCAGTACACGGGGTGCCGTCCGGGTTACGGCGGGTAATGGTAAGTTTAACTTCGTGCGAACCAATATCAGTTTGCGGATAGGTGTATTCCGGATTACGTTGGGTTGATGTAGCGCCATTACCAAACTCCCAGTACCACTCGCTGGGGTTGCCATCGCTGTTATCTTTAAACGAAAAATGGTAATCAGGTATCGTGATCTCCTGACCCGGTGATACCGCGAAATCGGCTTTTAAAGCCGGCTTAACCACAACCGGTTGTGTTATAGCATCGCCGCAGCCTAATGTATTAGTAACAGATAGTTTAACATTGTAGGTGCCGCTTGTGGCATATATATGGCTTGGGTTAGGATCATTTGATGTTGCGCCGTCGCCAAACTCCCATGCGTAAACGTAACTTGTGTTAACCGCTTCAACAGGGGTAAATTTAATGGCGTTGCTGCAATTCTCGGATGTTGTGGTAAAGGTTACTGTTGGCGTTGCCAATATGGTTATCTGGTTTGCACTATAGCTTGAAGGTGCTGCATCACCGCAATCGCCATTGGTAGCTGTTACAGTAACGTTATACTTACCCGGTTCTGTAAATCTGAACGGAGATGCCCCAAGCGGTGCGCCAAACTCACGGTACGGCGTAGTATTATCATCCTTGTAAATGGTATACCGATAGGTTGTGCCTATTGAACCGTTTTCAAAAACTACCTCCTCATTTACACAGGCTTGTTTTTGGCCGCCGCGTATGGTCATAACTGATACGCCGGATACCGAAACATTTACAGGCCACCTGAAGGGGATAGAGGCTGAGTTGCCGCAACGGTTAGTAGCCGTCATGTTTAAATAATAGGTAGTAGTTTCAACCGGTACAACCCTGAAAACGGCGTCGCTTTTGTCGTTTTTTGTGATCTGGTTTGGCGTAGCGATGCTGGTAGCTACCAGGTTGCCATCCTCATCTTCTAACCTGAAAACGTATGTTTCGTCGGTACCCTTTGAATTGTTTTTTACCGTTAATGTGAATGAACCGCAATCAACTGTTGAACCGTTATCATTTGTTTTAACCGGCGCGTTAGCTATCAGCGGTACAGGGTTCAACGGCTTTATGCGGATGCTTTGCGCAGGGGTAGTAGCCGGTGAGCAAGAGTTTTGCTGGGTTAAGGTTACCTGGTAAATACGGTCGGAGCCATCACCATTAGTAAAGGGTTCAAACGTGCGGGTAAACTCAGCATCGTTTATTTCTACCTGGCCATTACCATCACCAAAATCCCACAAAAAGCGTCCTGTTGTTGATGCAGAGGTATTTCTGAAAGTAATAGTGGTTGATCCGCAACCGTAATTGTTGCCCACTATTTCAAATTGCGGGCGGGGGGCAGGGTCAACCCTTACGGTAAGGCGGTGTACATTACCGGTACAGTTACCGTTAATTGGCGTTATTTCATAAACTACCGAGCCTATATCAGTTGAGCTGTTAATCAAAACATCATTAATGGTTTTTGTGGTACCTGATGCTGTGTAACCCGAAACAGATGGCGAGTTGCTTACAACCTTCCACTCGTAGGTACTGCCTGCAACGGGTGATGTTATAGTGTAATTAAGCGCTGTATTGGTACATATGTTTTTTGAAGTAGCGCTGGTTATATCATTTACAGGCTTTATTGAAACCACAAGCGGTGATGATGTGATGCTTTCGCAGCCACTGATATCAGTAGTGATAGTTAGCGTTAATGTGGCTTTACCGGCGGCTATCTCTGCCGCCGATGGCTTGTAAGTTGTAGTCGGGCTATTTCTGTTACCAAAAACACCATTGGCATCAGTACTTTGCCAGGTAAGGGTGTTGTAAGTACCCGCCGTTAAGTTGGCATCAAGGTTTGATACATCATCCGGGCATATCAGCGCTGTGAATTTGGGGTCAAGCTGTGGTGCATTGCGCAGGGTGATCTGCTGGGTACGCTCAACCATTACACCGCAATTATTTTGATGCCTTACTTTAACTACATAAGTACCGGCCCCATCAAAACGGATGGTTGGGTAACGTGAATTTTTAGTTGAGCCACTAATAAACACCGGTTGAGTTGCGCCCGCCGGTACGGTAGGGAATGTCCATTCGTAATTGGGCGATTCATTTTCGGCCGTACCGGTGATAACTGTTTTGGTCTTGTCAGCAGTTTCGTTAAAAGGGATATCCAGTTTTACCTGGCAAAAGGTAACAGCAGGAGAGAGGGTTACGGTTGGTGTAGCATCAACCATGATCTCCTGCGGGGCAGATTGTATGGCATCGCAGCCACCGGTGATAGTTAACCGTACTGAATATTTACCGGCTTGTGTAAACCTGAACACCGGGCTTGCGCTTGTAGCACTTGTGCCGGCGGTATAAGTGAAGCCGGTTGCCGGAGTAACAGTCCAGCGGTAAGTTGGGGTTATGGTAGTACAGGTGGTTGTATTATCATAAGTAGAAGTATTGGTAACCGATATGTTGTTATCAGTACAACCTGTTGCCGTAATAGTAAATTTTGGTACCGGCGGGTTTACTATACATATATTCATGGTATAGTCTGCCACATCACATTTATCATTAGCGCTCGGCTGAAATACCAGGGTTACCGTATACTGACCGGGTGTTGTATAAACGTGCGTAATACGGTCACTATATCGTTTGTTGGTTACTTGTGTGCCGTCGCCAAATTTCCAGGTATATAGCGCATTTGGATTTTCGCAAGAACCAGTACTTGAAGTTGGGCTTTGACCCGGATTTGAGATATTAGTAAATTCAACCGCTTTGCCCACGCAGCCAGTTGCAGCTACATTAAATTTATTTACAGCAGGCTCAAGCACTTGTGCAAACTGCGGCGATGTTGTACCTACATTACCGCAATATGGATTGACACTTTGTAATTCCACCCTAAATACGCCTTTTTTATCCCCCCCGGCATCAAAACCACAGCTTGATTGTGTGTACATGTGTGTAAGCCGACCTTCCTGATTCCTGATATCGAAAATGGTAAAAGTTTGAACTGCTGTTCCGTCGCCGTAGCTTATACGGTAAGTTAAACCCGGAAAATTGTTCTGTATACCCGCGCTTGATTCGTAATCAATAAAAAAGGGCAGTTCTGTGTTATCATTCTTACAAACAATGTTACTGCCTGATGTACCCAGGTTGGTAAATACACGGTTGTTTATCAAGGGGTAAGCCTTTGTGCCGATAACGCCACCAACTTCTGCGCGCGCTATGATAGTATAGTTAGTTGTTGAAGCTGTAAAACTTGCACCGGGCGAAAAATTCAGATCTGGCAGGGCGGTGTTATTGCCCTCGTTGTACATTTTAGCGGTAACAGTAGCACTACTGTTGGAATTGGTAAAGGTAAATGTGCGGTTGTTTATACCCTCGCAAAGCCCCCACACATCGGGGGTGTTTTGCAGGTAGGCTGATGAGTTAATACCTGGTGTATTGCCTTGTGAACCAACAATTGAAAATGTATTTGATAGGGTGCTTGTTACGGCAGGGCTATTTGCTATTATCCGTATCCGGTAACTGCTGCCCGCAGGGGTGCCCGAAGGGATAACACCATTAATGTAAGTATTGTAAAAGCCCGTATATGAGCCTATTTCAACCGCGCTGCCAAAATTGCCGTTGGCATCTGAAAGCTGGAGTCTAAAAGTATTACCTGTACGTGTAAAATACCCGCCTGTATAGTCAATTTTGAAGGATACACCTATGCTTGAACCCTGACCGTAAGGCCCCGGATCAACAGGACGCAAGGTTATGGTTTGTGCCAGTGCAGTGTTTGCACTGCCAATAATAATAGTCAGTAAAAGAAGAACCCGGGTAAAAAGTTTATCCATATAACTCCGTAGATAAAAGCAGTTATGCAAACCTGTAAATTTCACTTACGTTTTAACAGGCAGCAGTTAAATAGCAGTTTTGCTTTCTTGTACGGAATTAAAGCTGAATAGTTACGTTTTTAAGCTATCAGGCAAAGAAAAGATAGCACACCAGGATGGCTGTAATTACCCCCGCCAGATCAGCAAGTAAGCCTGCCGGAATAGCATAGCGCGAGCGTTTTATACCTACCGAGCCAAAGTATAAGGCAACAATATAAAAGGTAGTATCAGCCGAACCATTAAAGGTGCTGGCCAGGCGACCGGCAAAGCTGTCGGGGCCAAAGGTTTTCATAACATCTATCATCATACCTTTTGAGCCTGAACCGCTTAAAGGTTTCATGTAGGCAACAGGCATAGCATCAACAAAGCGGGGATCGGCATTAAAACGGGTAACCACCCAGCGCACGCCATCATTAATATAATCGAGCGCGCCGCAGGTGCGGAATACGCTGATGGCAACCAGCATGGCAACAAGGTAAGGTATTATCTTCACTGATGTTTCAAAGCCGCCTTTAGCGCCCTCAATAAAAGCATCAAAAACATCAATTTTCTTTCTGAGTCCGCCTAAAATAATCACTACTGGTATCAGGAAAAGCAAAAAGTTGCTTGTTACATTTGATACCAGCGTTATTTGCTCTTTACTTAAATGCGTTGTTACGTACCATATAAAAGTGGCAATAAACAAGGTCAGTCCGCCTATCCAGCCCAATATAACCCGGTTAAACAGATTGATTTTTTGCCTTATTGATACGGCAATAATACCAACAACGGTAGCAACGTAAGTAGCGATAATGCATGGAATGAGCACATCAGCGGGGTTAGCTGCACCCAGTATAGCCCTTTGCGCAATAATGGTTACCGGCAGCAACTGCAAACCTGATGTGTGCAGTACCAGGAACATGATCTGCGCGTTCGAGGCGGTTTCCTTATCCTTATTTAATTCCTGAAGGCTGCCCATAGCTTTAAGGCCAAGGGGAGTGGCGGCATTATCCAACCCAAGCATGTTGGCCGAAAAGTTCATCAGCATCTGGCCTGTGGCAGGATGATTTTTGGGTACTTCCGGAAATAAACGTTGAAAAAAAGGCCCCACAATGCGCGAAAGTAAGTTGATCGCTCCTGCTTTTTCGGCAACGTTAAGTATACCAAGCCAAAATGCCATATTCCCTATCAGCGGCAGGGCAATATCCATAACGGATGATTTGGATGAATTGAACACCCCTTCAACCATTTGCTGAAATATCTGGGTATCACCTAAAAAAACAAGTTTAATGAGCCCGATTATAAAGGCGATCACAAAAAAAGCTATCCAGATGTAATTTAAAACCATTCGATATTGTGCTACGGTGCGTGAAGATAGTGTTTTTATTAAAATTTTAAAGCGGCCGGTGTATGCGCAACATCCCGCAAAAACATCATAATAAAAACATAAAGCAGGTATCGTTACTATATAAAACCGTTAAATTTATAACTTAGCCGTATTATATAATACACTATGCCTAAAATAGAACTTTCGCGCGTTCATGGCGATTATGGCTTTGAAGCGTATGACGAGAACGGACACACCGTATGTATGGATACCAGCCCCGAAAGCGGCGGCGATAACTTTGGCGTTCGCCCGATGCAGATGTTGCTGATGGGAATAGGTGGCTGCTCAGCCATTGATGTGATCAGTATTTTGAAAAAACAGCGTCAGGATGTGAAGGACTATAAGATGGTGATCAATGGCAACCGTGAGGCAGGCAAAGAGCCTTCACTGTGGCAAAATGTGGATATTGAATTTCACTTATACGGTACTATTGATGCCGATAAAGCACAGCGTGCCGCCGACCTTTCTATTAATAAATATTGTTCGGTAGCGGCAACCTTAGAAAAAGCCGGTGCCGCCATAACCTGGCAGGTGTTTATACACCCGGCCGAGTAGTGTTTAATTTTTACATTCTTTTTTCTCATGTCAGATCAGTTGAACCCGATATCCAAAGCGATACGTATACAAACATCAAAAACTGCTCAAAAAGAGCATTCTACACCACTTTATTTAACAAGTAGCTTTACTTTTGAAAATGCTGAAACCATGCGTGCGGCCTTTGCCGACGAGGTTGAAGAGAACATTTACAGCCGTTTCAGCAATCCTAATGTTGATGAGTTCATCAATAAAATGTGTGCACTTGAAGGTGCCGAGGATGGCTTTGCCACCGCCACAGGTATGAGCGCTATATTTTCATCATTTTTTGCCCTGTTAAAGCAAGGCGACCATTTGATATGCTGCAGCTCGGTATTTGGCAGTACCTTTACCATTGTAACAAAATATTTTCCGCGTTATGGCATCACCTGTACATTAGTACCGGCTGATGATAAAGCTGCCTGGGAGGCCGCTGTGCAACCTAACACTAAAATGGTGTATCTTGAAACACCAACCAACCCGCAAATAGGCATTATTGATTTGGAGTGGGCAGGGCAGTTTACTAAAAAGCATAACATCATACTAAATGTTGATAACTGCTTTGCAACACCTGTAATTCAGCGTCCTATTGATTTTGGGGCTGATCTGGTAATTCACTCTGCTACAAAATGGATAGACGGACAAGGCCGTGTACTGGGCGGTGTTATTGTTGGCCGTGCCGATCTGGTTAAAGAGATTTACCTGTATTGCCGCCATAGCGGGCCTGCTTTATCGCCTTTTAACGCCTGGGTATTAAGCAAAAGTTTAGAAACGCTTGATGTACGTATGGAGCGCCACAGCAAAAACGCCCTTAAGGTTGCCGAGGTGCTGGAGCAGCATCCGGCGGTTTCATGGGTAAAATATCCGTTTTTGCCAAGCCATCCACAATACGCAATAGCCATAAAGCAAATGAAAGCCGGTGGCGGTGTGCTTTGTTTTGAGATTAAAGGCGGCTCGGCAGCAGGTGCTAAATTCCTGAATTCATTAAATATGATATCAGTTACCGCTAATCTTGGCGATACACGTAGTATTGCAGCGCACCCCGCCAGCACAACCCACTCAAAATTAACTGAAGATGAGCGCTTATCGGTAGGTATTACGCCGGGACTTATCCGTATATCAACCGGCTTAGAGCATGTTGATGATATTATTGCTGATATTGAACAAGCTTTAGCGCAAAGCACTAAATAATTATGTAGCTATAATGAGCAGCCTGATACCGATACCTACCTTGCATTTATTTCCGGTGTTGGACAGGCTGCTTATTGAAATGCTGCGTTCGCTCTCACCGTCCGACTGGCAAAAGCCTACAGTTGCAAAATTATGGACGGTTAAGGATGTAGCAGCCCATTTGCTTGATGGCAATATGCGGGCAATATCTGCCATGCACAATCACAGCGGAAAACCGCCTCAAAATATTAATTCATATCCTGATCTGGTAAGTTATCTTAACCGGCTTAATGCCGTTTGGGTTGAGGCTATGGATAGGGTAAGCCCTGAACAGATAACAGATATGCTGGAGGCTACCGGACCTGAATATTATCAATACCTTTCATCACTTGATCCGTTTGCGCCGGCTTTATACCCTGTAGCCTGGGCAGGTGAGGAGCAATCTCTCAACTGGTTTCATATAGCAAGGGAATATACCGAAAAATGGCACCATCAGCAGCAAATACGCCATGCTATTGGCAGTAATATTTTGTTGACGCGTGAGTTGTTTTATCCTTGTATTACCACTTTTATACAGGCCTTGCCTTACAACTATCGCTATGTTGATGCACCGTATGGAACTGTAATCAATATTAATATAACCGGCGATGTTTGGTACTTACACAAGCATGAATCAGGTTGGCGGTTAATTGAGAACTTTGATAATGGAGCTACCACTACCATAACCATTAAGCCTGAAGCAGCGTGGCAAATGTTTACTAAAGCACTATCTCCGCAACAGGTGCAACAGCATTCACTAATTGAAGGTAACATACTCCTTGCTCAGCAATTTTTTAGCAGCATAGCTGTCATGGCTTGAACCCCTCTTGCTACAAAGTGTATTTAATAGAGTTCACTTTACTATGATTGTTGGCAAAACAACAAAATGTTTAAACGTTGAATTATAAAAGTGTTAACGAAAAGGTTTAAAGCTTATTGTTCAATGAATTAATTTTAATATTTCATCAATATTTCATCAAATTCTTAAAACTTAAAGTTGTGCTTAAGTTGCAGTTAGGCCGCATGGCACCAATGTTGCCCCTATTGGACAATTCCTTAATGAGGATATTGATTAATTAAAATAACATGAAAACAACTTTAAAAAAAGCTTCGCTGCTGTTGACAGGCGTAATGGTAGGAGGCAAACTTTTTGCACAAACTCCTGATACTACAGTTTCAACAACAAATTATGTAGAGCCGTTCTCAGGCGGCAGTAACCTACGCACATGGTCAGTAGGTGTGCACGGTGGTTTACTTTCACCATCATCAATACTGGTGAACATGAGCCGCCAGGATTTTAAAAGCCCGCACGAAAATATTGGCTACGGCGCTTACATCAAAAAGCAAATTCTTCCATCATTCGGCTTACAGCTTGATTTCTTACGTGGTAAGCTTGAAGGCGGTTTAGGTCAAACCAACAATGCTACAGGCAACACACCGCAAAGCTTTAGTACTGATCTGAACTGGTCGGCAGCTTTAAGTGGTCAGTTTACTTTAGCTAACATTAACTGGAGGCACAAAAAAGGCGCTATACAGCCTTACCTTACCGCGGGTGGTGGTGTGATAGCTTATCGCCCAAGCATTGTAAATGCCGATGGTTCAACCAGCAGCTTTAGTGATGGCGGTGGTAACATACACAAAGTGTACATTCCGGTAGGTGCCGGTGTTAAGGTTAACCTGGGTTCAGGTGTAAACCTTGATTTGGGTTACCAAATAGGTTTTGTTAACGGCGATAATCTTGATGGTTATAACTACTCACAAAACAATGACAAATTCTCTTACGCTCACGTAGGTTTAGAGTTTGCATTAGGCAGCAGCAAAAAACCGCAAATGGCAACTTACAACCCGGTAAACTCAATGCGTACCGAGTATTTACGCAAAACCCAGGATTTGCAAGGCCAGCTTAACATGCAGAAAGAAGAAAATGCTAAACTGCGTACAGATCTGAATACAACCAACGAAAATCTGGCGAAACTGAGCGCTGATACTGATGGCGACGGTGTGCCTGATATGTATGACAAATGTCCTGGTACACCAGCAGGTACACAAGTTGATGGTTCAGGTTGCCCTATCGGCAAACGTGAAGTTAAAGTTTACGTAACTGAAGAAGACAAAAAAGTAGTTAAAGACGCGATTGATAACCTGGAGTTTGATTTTGGTAAAGCTACCATCCGCGCTAAATCATATCCAAGTCTTGACAAAGTAGCACAATTGCTTGTTGATAAAAACTTCAGCCTGAAATTAGCCGGTCATACTGATAATGTAGGTTCAGACGCAGCTAATCTTAAACTTTCAAAAGCACGTGCTGAATCAATCAAATCATACCTGGTAAGCAAAGGTGCAAACGCATCACGTGTTGAAGCTACCGGTTACGGTGAAAGCCAGCCAATCGCCAGCAATAAAACTGCCGAAGGCCGTCAGCAAAACCGTCGTGTAGAATTTACCTTATATTAATAGCTACACATTATAAATAAACAATTAACGGCGCATGGTTTGTAAACCATGCGCCGTTTTTAGTATAATAACAATTTAGTGTACGCTGTAAAAATCAGCTATGCCGCCAAAATAAGTATCGCTCCAGCCTTCAACAATATCATCATAAGCCTCATCAGGTATATTGGTGTGTTTTAGCTCAGCCGAGGTGCCGTGTTTATCGGCATGAAGCTTAATGGTTACTATTGATGGCTCATCCTGCTCACCAAAATACCATTGCTGTACCACCTTTTTGCCATCCTCAAATTCAATATTCCTGCCTGATATACTGCCATCCCACATAGTAAATTCGGAGCCGGGCTCTGTCGACATTTCTGCCGGTTCGCCTGTCCAGAGCTCAATGGTAAGCGGATTAGTTATGGCCGCGTAAACCTCTTCGGGTGTGGCGGGTATGGTATAGTATTTCTTAAAATCTTTCACAGGTGCAAGTTAGCTAAATCCGGCTATTTTGCTACCGGGCCAAGCGGTAATACCACACGGCCATATACTTCATTCAACACCTGCGCTATTCCGGTATATATGGCTGATGCACCGCATATAATGCCTTCATAACCTGCCAGGTGCTTAATATTTTCATTTCCGGTAGCATCACCCCAAACCAATAAACCGAATAGTATAACTAACGAGCCGAATACAAATTGAAGCGCCTTACTTAATTTCAGGGTGCCAAAAAATAATAGCAGCGTGAACAATCCCCACATGGCCAAAAAGGCTACCAAAGCGTTATTGGCTGTTTTTTCGGCAAGGCCGAGTTTGGGTAAAAAATTCATACCCACAAAGGTTAACCAAAACATGCCATAGGAGGTAAAGGCGGTAAGGCCAAACGTGTTGTTCTTTTTAGCTTCAATAATGCCGGCAATAACTTGTGCCGTGCCGCCGTAAAAAATCCCCATGGAGAGGATCATGGCATTGATCTCAAAAAAACCGGCATTGTGAATGTTTAATAAAATGGTTGTCATGCCGAAGGCACATAAACCAAGCGGGGCAGGGTTAGCCGTGCTATCAACCACTGATACAGGTGTAGTTGTACTCATAATTGTAAAGGAATTAAAAGGTATATTATTGGATACCTGCAATGTATGTTTAAAAACACATTAAGCAAAATTTTTTAAACCCGGCGATGTTTTTAGCGTTGTAACATTAATTATGCAGAAACTGGTTTTGCTTCGCCATGGCGAAAGTGTTTTTAATCAAGAGAACAGGTTTACAGGGTGGACAGATGTTGACCTGTCCGAAGAAGGGTACGCGCAGGCCCGCCGTGCCGGACAATTGTTAGCCAAACATGGTTATAATTTTGATGCCGGATATACATCAGTATTAAAACGGTCTATCAAAACACTCCATATTGTTTTGGAGGAGCTGGATCATTTATGGATACCGGTTACCAAATCGTGGCGGTTAAACGAGCGCTTTTATGGTGCCTTGCAAGGGCTGAACAAAGAAGAAACCATTGCCAAATATGGTGAAGAGCAGGTGCATAAATGGCGCCGCGACCCTAATGAACATCCGCCTGCAATAACAAAAGATGATGAGCGTTATCCCGGTCACGATATCAGGTATAAAAACCTGACAGGCCGTGAATTGCCTTTAACCGAAAACCTGAGCGAAACCATGGAAAGGGTATTGCCATTTTGGGGGGAGGTGATCGTTCACGCCATGCGCGAAAGTAAGCAGGTGATCATCTGTGCGCACGGTAACAGTTTGCGGGCGCTAATTAAATATATCGACCTGATGAGTGATGAAGAGGTAACCGATCTGGAAATACCAACAGCAACGCCATGGGTTTATGAGCTGGATGAAGAGCTTAATCGCATCAGGCATTATTACCTGGAATAAGTTTTTCACTACGCATTAACCATTCGTAAAAACCCCAGGTTGCCAATGCAGCTAATGGGTACGTTATAATATTTTTCCAGTCATCAGTATGAATAGAAAAATTCCAGTCATCTTTACCAAAGTATTTACCACTAATTGCGGCTATAAATAAAACTACACAAACGCTAAAAAATTTATTTATTAGCGTTTGTGTATTACGAGTAAACAAATAATATATCAAAATAAGCCCTAATACTAACCAATTTCTGAGCATTAAGTAATATATGACATATGCACCAATGTATTCAGGGTTTTGTAAAGAATATGATGGATTGATAATGATATCGAATATATAATTTATCAAACTTAAAAACACAAAAGCCATCAAACCGGAGGAAATAGCCTTTAAGTGCCGCCTGCTTTGCCAACTCATAAAATAAGGTTATAAAAATTAAAGATACATATAAGCAGCAAGCACGGCAGTAAAAAAATACTGCCGTGCTTGCTGCTTATTCATCTTCAGCGCTGTTCTTCATCTTCATGAGCAGGGAGTAAGCATTTTTGGTAACTAAACGGGTGGTGCTGTCAATACCTGTTCCGTTAATCTCCTCGCGGCCTGCATTAACTTCGCCGGGCATAACCTCACTCATGCGGTATGTATTATTGCCGATTTGCTTAAAAACATAATGCTTGTTTTGCCAGCGTACCACGGCGTCCTCATTTACGGTAAGCGCTTTTTTATTTTTAACGGCTACTTCGGCATTCATGAACATGCCGGGCAGCAATCTCGCGTCAAATTTTTCAAAATGGCAGTGTACGGTAGCCATACGGTCCTGATCCAGGTTTTTGCTGATGAGTAATATTTCGGCTTCATACTTTTTTTCAGGATGATCATTAGTGTAAGCTATCACCCGCTGGCCGATGCGCAACTGGTTTACATCCTTTTCAAAAACATTTAGCGCAAGGTGAATATCCTTTGGGTTCACCAGTTCAAAAAGCACGTCGGTAGGTGAGGTGTACTTGCCAATATTTACGTTTACTTTAGCCACGAAACCATCAATAGGCGATAATATATTTACACTTTTTGAGATATTGCCCGGCGTTAAACGCAAGGGGTTGATGCCGATAAGGTTGAGCTTTTGTGCAAGTGCCTGCATATTAATACGCTGGCCTTCCATTTCGGTTTTACTTTGCTGTAATACCTTATCACTGCTGGCTTTGCTGGCGTTAAGCTCAAGTTGGCGCTTATATTCGGCACTTGAAAACAGGAATTTCTCTTTAGCCGAAAGATAATCCTGCTGTAGCTGGATGAATTGCATATCCTCAAGTACGCCAAGCACCTGCCCGCGTTTTACATGAACACCGGGCAGCAGTTCAGTGCTTTTTAAGTATCCGCCCAAAGGGAAACTTACACTTATAGTGCTTTGCGGCGGTACATCAATGCTGCCTTGCAAGGTAAGTTCGCCGCTTATGTTTTCTGGTTGTGGCGTGCCGGTTTCAATACCTGCGTTCTTAATTTGCTCGGGTGTTAGTTTTACTATGGTGGTATCAGCAACAGGTTCTTCCTGTTGTTTTTCGGTATTCTTATCATTGCCGCAGGCGCTGATAAGCAAAGCGGCAAAACTTAATATCGGGATGTATCTTTTCATAATGTGTGATGCTATAGGTTATTTACTTTTTGCGCCTGTATAACCGCCTGGTTATAATTGTTAAGCGCATCAAGGTATTCGCTTTTTATGTTGATCGCCTGGTCTATCAGTATTACCCATTGCAGGTAATTAATTTCACCGCCCACAAATTGCTTATCGGCAGTGGTAATAATAGTATCGGCATTTTTAAGTCCGGTAGCTTCAAAGTAATTTAAACCGGCAGCATATTTGGCTACTTGCTTAGCCACGTTTTCTTGCTCGGTTTTAAGTTGTAGTTGAGCCAGTTGGGTGTGTTTTTGCAATATTTGCCACTCAACCTTTGCTGCAGATGCTTTTGCCGACTGCGCGCCGAAGAACAACGGTACACTGATGCCCGCGCTTACATAATTAAAGCGTCTGCCGGTGCCAAAGTAAGTTTCCCGGCCTTGCACTATCTGGCTGCCTGTAATACTTTGGTTATTATATCCCACAAAAAACTCAGGTAATAAACGGGCTTTCTCCATTTTCCAGCGCCATTTTGCTGCTTCGCTCTGATGATCCAGGAGTTGTAGCTGAGGCAGATCATCCACATTACTATTATTATTTGCCAGGGGCAGCCTCAAGGTATCCGCTGATGGTACATAACGAACGCTATCACCCAGCCATGTGTTTAACTGGTTAAGCACAATATCCATATCAACATTCAGCATGCGTAACTGGTTGGCTATCTGCTGCCGATGGGTTTCGGCAGTTGTTTTTTCGAGAATATCAGCTTCGCCTACCTTAAAACGCAGGTTTGTCTTTTTCTCAAAAAGGGCATATAGGCTATCGGCATATTGTAATAACTTTTGCTTTTGGCGGAGCAATACCCATTCATAATATAAACGCCTTACACTGCTTTTTACATCCTGCTTGGTTATGGCGGTTTGCGCCTGCGCGCTTAAATAATTTTCATTCAAAGCCCGCCGCTGGTTACTGTACACCGTAGGGAAACTCATGGACTGGCTTACCGTAAATTTAGTATCATTTAAAATGCTGTTTATTTGACCATATTCACCGCCAAGTTGTGTTTTGGGCAGATCAAAGGATGTTTTCTTCCTGATCTGCTCCGCCTTTTCGTTAAGCATAGCGCTCTGAGCCTGCAAATTCTTTTGCAGCGCCGTGTTCACTGCCTCGCTAAGGCTTACAGGTGCCGGGGATTGTTGTGCATCAGCCTGTGTAACCGTTATCAAAAACAGAATGATGGTTGCAACAACACTTTTATTTATAGCACGCTTTTTTTCAAACAGCAAATACAAGGCTGGCAACACAAATAAGGTAAGCATGGTAGCGGTGATCAGGCCGCCTATAACAACAGTAGCCAAAGGGCGCTGAACCTCGGCGCCTGCACCGTTGCTTAATGCCATGGGCAAGAAGCCTAACGAGGCCACGGCGGCGGTCATTAACACGGGGCGCAGCCTGTTGCGTGTACCTGTTTTAACCAGTTCGAGCATATCGGTAATGCGGCC
The DNA here is from genome assembly GCF_020880975.1 of Mucilaginibacter sp. UR6-1. GTDB lineage: Bacteria > Bacteroidota > Bacteroidia > Sphingobacteriales > Sphingobacteriaceae > Mucilaginibacter. The sequence goes on from NZ_JAJIWP010000001.1 coordinate 757,197, forward strand.
TTCTTTTTTAATGCGGTTAAACTCAGAGATGAGCACAATGCCGTTCAGCACCGCCACGCCGAACAAGGCTATAAAACCCACACCGGCAGATATACTGAATGGCATTCCCCTTAATGCCAGCGCAAACACGCCACCAATAGCCGAAAGTGGAATGGCCGTATATATAAGCGCGCCTTCTTTTACCGATGAAAATGCAAAATACAGCATAATAAATATCAGCAGCAGTGCAACAGGTACGGCTATGCTGAGCCGTTTTTTAGCCTGGGTAAGGTTTTCAAAAGCGCCACCATAAACAATGGTATACCCCGGCTCAAGCTTAACTTTGGCATTTACCTTTTGCTGTAGTTCTTCAACTATGGATTGTACATCACGCCCTCTAACGTTAAAGCCTACACTTATGCGGCGACGTGTATTTTCACGCTGTATTTGGTTGGGGCCTTCAACCTCATCAACATTGGCTAATTGGTAAAGCGGGATCTGGCTGCCGTTAGGTGTAGTTATCGTTAGGTTGCGTACGTCTTCAATGCTTTTACGTTTTTCGCTGCCTACACGTACCACCAGGTCGAAACGCTTTTCGCCCTCATAAATTTGCCCTGCGGAGGCACCTGCAAAGGCTGAGTTTACCGTACGGTTTATTTCGCTGATGTTTAGACCGTACTTGGCAATCTCAGCGCGATTATATTTAATTACAACCTGCGGCATTCCGGTCACTTTCTCCACATACCAGTCGGCGGTACCATCTACGGTTTTGCTGATGCTGCCAATCTGCTCGGCATAACGGGAAAGGGTATTCAGGTCTTCACCAAAGATCTTGCAAACCACATCCTGCTTGGCACCGGTCATTAACTCATTAAAACGCATTTGCACCGGGAACTGAAAGCTCTGTGTTACGCCGGGTATAGCATTTTGTACCACTGCCGACATTTTTGAGGCCAGCTCCTGAAAGCTTGACGCGCTTGTCCATTCGCCTTTTGGTTTTAATACAATGATCATGTCGCCGCCTTCAATAGGCATCGGGTCGGTAGGTATTTCGGCAGCACCAATACGAGAAACGATCTTTTCTATTTCCGGAAAATTATCCTTTAATAAGGTTGAGATCTGGTTAAAGCTTTTTATGGTCGTGCTTAGGTTAGTACCCACCAGTAACCGTGTTTCTACCGCGAAATCACCTTCTTCCAATTGTGGGATGAATTCGCCACCCATCCTCGAAAATATGAATACGGCTATGGCGAACAGTGCGAAAGCTATTGCTACGATAGTTTTACGTATCGTAAGCGCTTGGTTAAGCAAACGTTGATAAACGTTTTCAATACGTGTCATCACCCTGTCGGCCAGGTTGGGTTGATGGCTGATCTTTTTGCTGATGAATACTGAGCTGATCATCGGCACATAGGTAAGCGAGAGTATGAACGCGCCCAATATGGCAAAAGCCACGGTTTGCGCCATGGGCTTAAACATTTTGCCTTCGATACCAGTGAGTGATAATATAGGCAGGTAAACGATCAGGATAATGATCTGCCCGAAAACAGCGGCATTCATCATCCGCGATGCCGAACCGGTAACCTCCTCATTCAGTTCCTGCTGGGTTAGCTGGTTGGTATTCTGATATTTTTTAGAGAAATGCAGGTGATGCAGTATAGCCTCTACTATAATTACGGCACCATCTACTATCAACCCAAAATCAAGTGCGCCAAGGCTCATCAGGTTGCCGCTTACGCCAAAGGTGTTCATCATAATAATGGCAAACAACATGGATAACGGTATTACCGAAGCCACAATCAAACCGGCCCGCAGGTTACCTAAAAATATAACCAGCACAAATATTACTATCAAAGCACCTTCCATCAGGTTATGCTCCACGGTGCCAATGGCGTTGTTCACCATTTTTGTGCGGTCTAAAAAAGGCTCTATTTCAACTCCTTCGGGCAGTGTTTTCTTTATTTCTTCGATGCGTTGCTTTACGTTCTTGACAACATCAGATGAGTTTTCGCCTTTCAGCATCATCACGATAGCCCCGGTAACTTCACCAATCGGATGATAGGTTAACGCGCCATACCGTGTTGCCGAGCCCAGCTTAACCTCCGCAATATTTTTTATCAGCAGGGGAGTACCGGCTGCTGTTGTTTTTACCACGATGTTCTCGATATCAGCAATACTGCCCGCCAAACCCTCGCTGCGGATGTATAATACGGTAGGCCCTTTTTCGATATACGCGCCGCCGGTGTTCTGGTTATTGTTTTGCAGGGCATTAAACACATCTGAGATACTTAAACCCATTGATTTTAACTGCATAGGATTAACCGCTACCTCGTATTGTTTAAGCTCGCCGCCAAAGGTGGATACATCGGCTACGCCTTTTGTGCCTAATAACTGGCGGCGTACTATCCAGTCCTGAATAGTACGGAGATCGGCCAGGGAGTATTTGTCTTCATAACCTGCTTTGGGGCGTAATACGTACTGGTATATTTCGCCAAGCCCGGTTGATACAGGTGCCAGTTCGGGTTTGTTGGCGTTCTCGTTGATTTCTATCTGTTGCAGCCGTTCAGTAACCTGCTGGCGCGCCCAGTAAATGTCTACACCATCCTCAAATACTACGGATATAAGCGACAAGCCGAACCTTGAAAGGCTGCGGCTTTCTTTTAAACGCGGAATATTGCTGAGCGCCTGCTCAATTGGAAAAGTAATAAGGCGCTCTACATCCTGCGCGCCCAATGATGGCGCCGTGGTGATGATCTGTACCTGATCATTAGTAATATCGGGTACGGCATCAATAGGCAAGCGGCTAACTTCAAACACACCATAGATAACCCATAGCGCTATGAATATGCCAATTGCCAGTTTGTTTTTAACTGAAAATTGAATGATTTTATTAAGCATGATTTGCCTGTTAAATGATACAGAACAGTATTAAACAATAGCGTGTAAGCGTATACATTAAGTGTACGCTGCTAATTATTTGATACCGGTTTAAAAAATAAATAAAGGCAAATCAGGCACAGGGCGGACGGAACAGTGCAGATAAGGCAGGATCAGGAATAAAGCCCTGCCTGTATAAAGAGTATGGTTTATTTAATGTTTCAATATAATTTTTAATGGTGATGCTGCGCACAACAGGCAGAAAGAAAACATGAGTAACATGCACATCCAGCTTTTTAAAGGGGAGCTGCATATCGCGATCATTGTCATTGTCGTTCAAATCATCGCCCCAATAGTGCATGGATAGGAATTCCATCAAACTAACACTTTTATCACGTTGCTTATGCTCTGCAAAATGCTCAAATAAAATGGGCAGCTTAAAAAGCTGGTGCAGCTCGGTAGTATCGGCGGCAATAAGCAATAGCAATATGTAAACGTAGAGTTTGTTCACCATTACAAATGTAATGGTTAAAGGCGCTTATGCCAAACCTTAAATAAGGCCTGTTTGTAACAAAAGAAAAATTATTCTATAAATTCTATGTAGTTAGTAGAATATATTCTATATTTGCATTGTTGTTCTTTTAAATACTTATCCAGAAAGACGGAGGGAAAGGCCCTATGACGTCTTAGCAACCTGTACTTATATGGTATAAGGTGCTAATTCCTGCCCGGTAACATGCCGGGATAGATAAGATGGTGTTATGTTTCATACGCACTTTCCCGGATAAGTTAACTGTTTAAAAAAATTAATTTATAAAGGATTTATATATGAGCATTTACTTTGATAACGCCGCAACAACCCGTATTGACGGAGAAGTATTTAACCACATCACTCCGTACCTTATTGATAATTTTGGCAATCCTTCATCAGCCCATCAGCATGGGCGCGCAGCAAAGCAAGCTATTGAGCAATCGCGCGAAACCATAGCCGGTTTAATTAATGCCAGCCCAACCGAGATCATTTTCACCAGCGGCGGCACAGAGGCCGATAATACAGCCATATTATCAGGAGTACGTTTGCAAAACATCAAACATGTAATAACTACTCCGTTTGAGCATCATGCGGTATTAAATACGCTTAAAGCATTACAATCGGCAGGAGAAATAGAATTAAGCTACATTAATATTGATGACTCCGGCAATCTTGACCACGACCATCTGGAGTATTTGCTGCAAAGTAAAGGCCGCGCTTTGGTATCGGTTATGCATGCCAATAATGAGATAGGCAACATCAATAATATTGAGCTTATATCTGAGCAATGTTGTAGGCACAATGCTATATTTCATACTGATACCGTGCAAACCATGGGGCATTACAGGCACGATCTTAAAGCGCTTGGTGCACATTTTATAGCGGCATCGGCACATAAGTTTCATGGCCCTAAAGGCATAGGTTTTTTATACTGCCGCGATGGTGTGAGCCTGGAGAAACTGATACACGGTGGCTCGCAGGAGCGGCGCTTACGTGCCGGTACCGAAAACATACCAGGTATAGTAGGTTTGGCAAAAGCGCTTGAGGTAGCCTACAGCCATATTGATGCGCATGCCGACTATGTACAATCACTTAAAAGCAGCATGATACATAAGCTGACCGAGCTGGTACCGGGTGTACAATTTAACGGTAACTCAGCCAGCGCTGATAAAAGCCTGTATACTGTATTGAGTGCCGCCTTCCCTTTAAATTTTGCTAATGGTAACCTAATCGGGTATCTGGATGATAACAACATCTCTGTTTCGGGTGGCAGTGCCTGTTCAGCGGGTTCGGCGTCGCATGTGCTGCAGGCTATCGCGGCCGATCCGTCAAAACAAACCATCAGGTTCTCGTTCAGTAAATACAATACCATAGCAGAGGTTGAGCATACCGTTAACCTGCTGGCCGCGGTGCGCAATACGCTTGCGGCATAATAATAAAATAGTCGCGTGACCGAGAGGAGAGGTGGGGGTCTGCAAAACCTTATACGGCAGTTCGAATCTGCCCGCGACGTCAGTACGCATCAACATGTGGTTGTATAGTGCATTTAACAAATAATCTGCCTGCAATAGGCGGATTATTTTGTTTTAAACCCTTTGTGTTTAAATACAATTAAACAATTGTTAAAAAATTGAAATAGCGAAACAAACAGGTACGCATTCCGTTTACAGCTATAAAATTATAATTTACAACAAAATGCATTGCCAAAAGAGGAAAAGGAAATTTGTGAAGTATCCGTATGGCTCCCGTAACATTACATTCACATTAGGCGTCGGCATCATCACGATAGCCGCGATAGTATTATCATTTATAACAGTCGGCAAGTAAAACCGGCTGTTAGTTTAATGCTTATTGCCTTAATAAGCATATTCTTTTTTCAGGCTGCATCATCTATTTGGCGCTATCACTCCTCGCAATTATCTGTCAATTGTAACAAACATGTTAATATCGGACTATAAGCGGTTAATAACCTGCGAATTAACCGGTAATGGTTTCATTAAGTTTGTTAAGTGATCATATCACATAAAAATGAATTTATTATAGCCGTTTCGGTTTGTAATATGATTAGTTAAAAGTTGGATGGAGCACCGCCGCGATGGAGGTGCTTTCTTCATTTTAATATTATGATATATATAATAATACATTGCTGATATTTTTAATTCATCAGCTATATCTACCATCTAAGAAATACCTTATAATCTTTTATATTATCCTGTATAATCAATTTATTGTACTGCACAACCTATTGTTGTATAGAATTTGATTTTACGATCATCTTATGTAGCAATATATTATCTACTCCTTATTGAATATTATCAATATGCTGTTAATAATTGATTTTTAGTGTTAAATAACTGTAAATTGAGGTAACTATTAACTCTCTAACTAATTAACGATGAAAGTACTACAGTTCACCATCCCCATGCCATACGATAAAAGTGTGGTAGTTGAAAAAGTGTGCCAACCGCATCATTACCCCTTTTTGCATCGACACAAAGAAGTACAGTTAACCTGGATACAAAAGGGGGAGGGAACACTTATTACCGGTAATAACATGCACGATTATTCGCCCGGAGATGTATTCTTTATCGGGGCAAACCTGCCGCATGTATTTAAAAGCAACCCGGAGTATTTTAGTACAGACAAGGGAAAGCAGATCGAGGCATTGACGATCTTTTTTAACCCTGAAGGTACACTGGCACCGCTTTTCGCTTTACCCGAAATGAAGATCAATTCCATGTTCTTACAGCAGAATCAGCAGGGCTTTAAGTTTCCGCATTACATGGTAAATGATATAATGCAGATCATGGCTGATCTGCAAAAAACTTCGGGCCAGGATCAGTTAGTAGAATTTTTTAACCTGATGAAGAGCATGAGCGGTATCAAAACCAAGCTTGAGCCTTTATCAACCTATGGTACCCTGCCCGGTATTACTGATAGCGAGGGCTTGCGCATAGGTAAAATATATAACTACATTATACAGCACTATGCCGAGCCGCTTACACTGGAAGATGTAGCCAAGGTGGCCTACATGACGCCCGAATCATTTTGCCGCTACTTTAAAAAGCATACCGGGCATACATTTGTATCATTTTTAAATGAGATACGCATAAATGAGGCCTGTAAAAAGCTTATATCTCAACGGTTTGAAAATATAAACATCATTGCCTATAAATGCGGTTTTAAAAGCATAACCAACTTTAACAGGGTGTTTAAGTTCATAATAGGTAATTCGCCGCGCGGCTATCTGGATGCCTATAACAATAACCTGATAAACTTAAACCGTGCCGCAAGCTGATATATGAAGATACCTATACGTAAACGTACATTAATAAGGCACTACATCAGGCAAACAAAAAAAGCAAAATATAACTCATTAGCTGCTGTTTGTGCATTGCTGGCATTGGCCGGCAATGCACTTGGGCAAGTTCAGCCGGCATCTGTTTTGTACGAGCAATCAAGCGAGCTGGCAGGGCCCATTATACAATATGAGCAGGATATTGATGCCATACGCGATTTTTACGCACCTTATGAAGTTAATGAACGCAGTGAGTACCAATACAAAATACGTGTACTTAACTCTCCTGAACAACGGTACCGTTTAAAACAAATTGATAGTACCTATATGGCCGATCTGAAAAAGATCGACTTTAATAAAATAAGTGTTTACGGCCAAGCCGATTACCTGATGCTTAAAAAGGAGATCCGCAAGCATTTGGCCGGTTTAAAAGAAGAAGAAGTAAAATATAACAGTATTAAAGAATACATCAGTTTTGCTGATGATATTTACTCGCTCGAAAAAAAACGCAGGCGGGGGGATTGGGTCGACGGAGAGAAGATAGCCGCTTTACTTGATGACCTGTCGAAAAAAATCGCAACTGATTCGGCAAAACTTAGCAAGGTGCCGGTGTTGGATATGCCATTGGCCAATACCCTTCGAGATGCAGCATCGGCACTAAAAGCCCGGTTAAAAAGTTTTTTTGATTTTTATGATACTTATGATCCGGCTTTTACATGGTGGGTACCTGTACCTTACAAACGTGTAAACGGCAAACTTAGTAGCTTTGCCGACCTTGCCGGCTCAAAAGGTAAATTAAATACCACACAAAAAGATGATGGCAGTGGCATTAAAGGTAAACCTATCGGCCGTGACGCGTTAATAGCGCAACTGCATGATGAATTTATACCCTATACTCCCGAAGAACTTATTGAACTTGCCAACAAAGAATTTGCCTGGTGCGATAAAGAAATGCTGAAAGCCTCGCGCGAGATGGGTTTTGGAGATGACTGGAAAAAGGCGCTCGAAAAGGTAAAGAACAGCTATGTGCCAATGGGGCACCAGCCCGAGCTGATTGTAAAATTATATAACGATGCTATCGGTTTTATAAAAGCCCGCGACCTGATCACGATACCGCCATTAGCCGAAGAAACCTGGGGCATGGTGATGATGTCGCCCAGGCGGCAATTGGTAAACCCATTTTTTACAGGAGGTAAGGAGATCAGTATATCATACCCAACCAATAGTATGGCTTATGATGACCGACTGATGAGTATGCGGGGCAATAACCCATATTTTTCACGCGGTACCGTGCAGCACGAACTAATACCCGGCCATAACCTCCAGTATTTTATGAATAGCCGCTACAAGCCTTACCGGCACGAATTTTCAACACCTTTCTCGGTTGAAGGGTGGGCGCTGTATTGGGAGATGCTTTTGTGGGATCAGGGTTTTGCCCAAAAGCCCGAAGAACGCGTAGGAATGCTTTTTTGGCGCATGCACCGCTGCGCGCGTATTATCTTTTCAATGAGTTACCACTTAAACAAATGGACACCACAGCAATGTATCGATTTTTTGGTTGACCGGGTAGGGCATGAACGAGCCAATGCGGCAGGAGAAGTGAGGCGATCATTTGAAGGGGGCTATAGTCCGCTTTACCAGGTAGCATACCTGTTGGGTGGTTTACAATACATGGCCCTGAAAAAGGAGCTGGTTGATAGCGGCAAAATGAGCTATAAGCAATTTCATGATGCTGCCATCAAAGAGAACCTGATACCTGTTGAAATGCTGCGCGCTATTTTAACCAAGCAACCGCTAAGCGCTGATTTTGAAACCAGGTGGCGCTTTTACAATCTTAAATAACAACATCAGTTATATAACAGAACGCCCCGCCAAACGAGGCGTTTTTTATTGCAGCAGATTGTTGAAACAAAAAAACGACCTGTGCAACAAAGCACAAGCCGTTTACTATTAAACTGTTATAAATTAACCTTTTTTAGTAACATCGGTAAATTTTACCTGGATGATGTAGGTGCCCTCAAGCTTCAACTGCCATGACCAACGCGGGTTAACCGAAAAGGTGCCAAGCGTTGCGGGAAAACCATCAATATTCACAAACTGGCTTGGTATACGGTAATACATTAAAAAACCCCAGTCAGTAGTTGGTGTAATATATTTGGTTAGCGGAAACGGCGCGATCTCAAAATCACATATCATAGCCGTATCTGTTAACGTTACCGGATTGAATTTAGCGTAGTTTTCAAAAACCGGCCTGTCACCACGTTTTATAATTTCGCCGGCTTTAGGATTAAAGGGTTTTCCGTTTTTATCAACCATTTTAAGTATGGCCCTGGCACCTTCGTTTGAAATTTTGGTACAAGTGATCTGCGGATTTTTCATAGGTGTTACAGCCCCTGTTACATCATGAAAAGCATTAGCTACGTTATCGGTAATGGTAAAAAGGTCATCAGTGGCCGGATCAACAACATTGATGGTAGCTAATGATGGATACATTTTTGTACCCGTCGGATTGGTCATCTGCACATCAAAAATATATCTGCCCAAGGGTAAATTTGCTGATGCCCTGTTGAAAGTAAGCTGCCCGCTCGTTTCGTTAAATTCCATGGGTAAGCGTTTAACTGTTTCTCGTTTTAGGTTAAGCAGTTCAATGGTGGTATCCGTTTCAGCATTGAATGACATTCCCGGCTTAAATAGCGTTATTTCATACTCGGTGTTAAATTCTTGAGGTAACGGACCACCATCCACATTACGAAGATTCAACATTTTGTATTTGTAGGGCGGGGTAGATCCGTCGGCATTTATCCTGTCTGACTGGAATAGTATTAATCCTCGCTTGGCATAAATATTATTGTCTTTATAACGAATGTAATCACTTTGAAAGCCATTGTCGATCTTTTTACAAGCCACGGCGCTTGCTATGATAAACAAACCCAATATAACTTTTTTCATATCTTTTAAATTATTGATCTGTTTATAATTAATTTCCTAACGGTTGCGCGTTGAAGAACAAGCGATGCCTACCGTCAATTACGTGCACTATACCGGTTTTGGTAATAATGCCAGAAGTTTGGCATTCAATTGATCTGTCTTTTTGACTTTCCGGTATTTTGTCAGGGTCGGGTTCTCTGTCGTCACGCGTGCCTACTACTTTAACATAGCTTACGTAATCAACATAATCAACAAACTGACTATAGTCAAACGTGCGTCTGAATTTTATCAGATAACTTACTCCGGCGGGTGGTGTAGTTAGCAGGGTAGGATAGAACTTACCGGAAACTGTAATTACATCACGATTAATCTTGCCCGGAAACATGTAGGTTTTCATCGAGTCAGCAAGCTCATTTGCGGGAATATCTTTTATTCCAAAATCAATATTTTCATTATCTACCTCTACTGATTTTTGATATTTTTTAGCCGCTACGTAAGGTACAGCGCTGTAATTTGTGGTTGCAAAAAATGTAACGTTACCATTAACAGCATCTTTAAGTCCCGCATGGTCTATTATTTTAACCAACGAGTCAAACTGCGGTTTCGACTTCAGGAAGTCGTAAGTGGTCATGTCCACATAAGGGTTGCTTGTGCCACCGTCATTTTTATAGTCATCTTTTTTACATGCGCTTAGCAAAATCGCGGTAGCGCATACAATTGATCCTATATATTTTTTCATAATTAAATTCATTTGAGTTTAATATTATACTTTGCCTAACCAGTAAGTAGTTTGTTTAAGCTTCGGATTTTGCCTGAACAACGCCGGGTCAACCGGGAAATAGAAACCCTCGAGTTGAAACCGTTGGTCTGTAAGCCAATCAACCACGTTGCCATATTTGCGCGTGCGCAGTAAATCATAAAACAAATGGCCTTCCAGAAATAATTCCCTGCCGCGTTCTACAATATACTCGTCCATCACTTCGTCTTTTGTAAGATTGTTTTCAAGTAGTGTTGGATTGGCGTTGTGGCGTCTTCTTGAGTCGTTAATAATATTAATAGCAGTGCCTACATTATTTTTATAAAGCGCTATTTCAGCTCTTAGCAGGTTAATGTCACTCAACCTAAAAACCACCATATTGTTGCTCAGGTAAGGATCAAGCTGCTGCCCCTGGTTGCGGTAAACAACGTTGGCATATTTAATACACATCGGCCTTTCAGACGTAGTAAGTGCGAAGTTCTTTTTAAAACGTACATCACTGGTATCATTACCCTGGTAATGGTTACGAATATAAGTTGGTGTAACAAACATGCGCGGGTTGTTTGTACCGTTGTTTATGTATGAGCCGTTTAAGAAGAACATACCGATTGAGCTGTTTGAGCCTTCGAGAGTATTTTCGCTTACATTTATTTCAAAAATACCTTCTGACGAGCGACCTACAAATATGCTTTTGTAGTTAGCTGTATCAACCAGCCTGTAACCACCTTTACTAACTATCGCATTTATGGTGGTATCAGCACTATTTACATCCGCCATATTAGGAGTAGCGCTGCTAACATCAAGCATTGTGGCTCTCCAAAGGTATAGGTGTGTAAGTAAAGCGTATACCGATCCGCGGTTAGCTGTAACCTTTGCATCGCCAACATTTGCATAAGTCCAGCTCAGCAACGGTGCAGCCTTATGGCAATCATCCTCAATCAGCTTCATCACCTCAGCTTTAGGGCTTCGGGCAAGTTGCGGCGCGTTTATCGGGTCATCATAAGCCTCGGTTACCACCGGAACATCGCCCCATACCCTAACCATCATAAAATAACTCAAAGCACGTAAAAAGTAGGCCTGGCCTAATATCTTGTTTCTGAATTCTTCCGGATCATCAGCATCCTTTAATTGTGCATCAGTCATCTTGCTTACATTCTTCAATATGATGTTTGACATCGCTACTGATTTAAAGTAGAGCGTATAGTTAGCTAATGAATTTAAGTTGTATTGAAAAGTGAAATCGCCACCTTGTATGCCCTCAATGCCATCACCACCATATTGAATGGTGAAATAATTTTTAGCAACGGCATCACCATACATATAGTACCGGTTGTATTTATTGCTCATGGCGTTACGCAGCAGCGCATAATTACCCGCTATGGCGTTGTTAGCATCTTGGGCGGTTTTCCAATAAACATCAAAGTAGGTTGAGTTTTTTGGTGTTTGTTCAAGCAGTTTTTTACATGAGCTGAATGTTGATAAAGCCGCCACGCAACCTATCACACTTACTACTTTATATATTTTTCTTATCATGATTTATGCGTTATTAAAATTGAATGTCAAGGCCTAAAGTATACTTTTTAGGTATTGGATAACCTGCACCGTTATATTCTCCATACGGGTTAACTGCCTCTGCATCAGGCAGGCGTTTTGATTGCTGGAACATCTTAACGTTGTCCATAATACCATAAACTCTTAATCTACCTAATCCCAATCTCTTTAAAACTTCCGGACGGAAATCATAACTCAGTCTTACACTTTTGATACGGAAATAACCACCTTTTTCCAAGAAGAAGGTTTGAGCGCCGGTATAGTAGTACCTGAAAGTACCTATATCGTATTTAGCGTACTGCGCGTTATCTCCCGGCATTCTCCAAATGTTAAGCTTGCTGAAATCAGGCGTTGAGTAGTAAGCAAATCTGCCTATCGGGTCATTATCGGTTGAGTTAGAGAAACGGTCAGACTCAAAAAGGTTCAGCACATCCCTTTTAAAAGTGAATGTCGAGAAAATGTTTAATGAGAAGCTCTTGTAATTGAAATCATTGCTCCATCCACCTACATATCGCGGATTAGGGTCGCCTATAGGTTTTTTATCGGGATTGATTCCGTCGTTAAAAACATCAACATAATAATCTCCGTCAAGGTCAGCCAGATAAAAATCGCCCGCGTTGTAAGTACCATTGCTATTGCGGTAACGCTCACCAGTATATGGGTTAACCGGAATGCTCTCAACTGTTGGAAACACGCCCAGCGTCTGATACAGATAAAATGCATTAATAGGAGAACCCACTGACAATATATGCGATTTATCAAACCTGTCGCCGCTCATCACCAGGTCACGGTTGCCGTTTGGCAGGTTCATAATCTTGTTTTTATTGTAAGTAACGTTTAAGCGTGTATACCATCTAAAGTTACCTTCTAAAGGGTTGGCTGATATAGTCAAATCAACACCCGAGTTACGAACGCCAATGGCATTGGTAAGTGCCAGGTCATAACCGGTTGTAACAGGTAAGTCAACGCTAAATAATTGCAGAGACGACTCTTTATTGTAAACGTCTAACGATACCGCGTATTTACCATTCTTTATTTCAATGTCGGTACCAATATTCCATTGTTTTGAACGCTCCCAGCTTAAGCTGTTTTGTGCAGCTCCGTCGTAAAAGTTTGGTGTAATAGCGGTAACACCATTGTATGATGCTGCACCACCGTTACCTTCAAAGCCACCATTGTTAACGTTATACAGGTTATATTGCAGGTAGTTATTGGTTGGCAAACTACCTGAAGTACCTATACTACCACGTAATTTTAACAAAGTGAAAGGATTGTTTTCATTATCCTTCATAAACGACTCTTCAGAAATCAACCAACCGATTGACGCGGCAGGGAAGAATCCCCATTTGTGGTTCTTACCAAAGCGGGATGAACCGTCTGTACGGGCACTAACTGATAACAGGTAACGGCTATCATAATCATAGCTGGCGCGACCGTAGTATGAAAGTAGTCCGTAAGCCTGATAATCAGATCCGGCACCAATTTTTGATTGTTGAAAACCTCTTACAGTTTGTATATTATCTGAAGGTCCGTTAAAACCAGAAGCGGTAGTGGTTTGAAAAGTATTATATAATATATCCTGACCGGCCACACCACTTACGTTATGCTTACCAAATGAGTTGTTATAAGTAAAAAAGTTTGATGTATTTATTTGCATACCTGCATCAGCATAGCTATATGAGTAGTTACCCTGGCCGTTTTGCAACAAACTACTTCGGCTCAAATCGCGCCGGGCGTTTGTTTGCAGGAACGATGATTGCGAGGTTAGCGTTAAGTGTTTGTTTATTTCAAGCGCGAGGTTTAAATTGAAAGTCAACTGGTTACTTATATTCTTATCAAGGTTTGACTGATAAGCGCCTAAGTAGTAGTCCTTTTTATCAGGAGATAGATTAAATAATGATGAAGGCATGTTGCCGGCACCCAGACTGATCGGGCTTGAGTTATCACCATTACCACGTGCCCTGTCAGAGCGTGAATAAGCAATAAGCGGATTAATGGTAAGTTTATTGTTTAGCGCGTGTGCGGTAAGATTTAACCTGCCAGTATAACGTTTAAAGCCTGTAGCTTTAATGATACCTTCCTCGTTATAATAGCCGCCGCTAAAGCGGTATACCATGTTACCTGCGCCGCCACCGCTTAAACCAAGGTCGACGTTTGAAATTTTACCGGTTTGGTAAAATAGATCCTGCCAGTTGGTATTGCCATTAAAAGCTTCGTTCAAGCTATCAGTAAGCATAAAAGGAAGTTGTTGCTTCTGATCGTAATTTAACTGACTGTTCAATATCTGCATTTTTTGGCGGCGTTCTTCGGCGCCAAGGGTAACATCACGCAACTGGGGGCGTTGCGTTAAACCATAGTAACTGTTAAGAGTCACCTTCGGATCGCCTGACAAACCTTTTTTTGTCGTGATCAGAATAACGCCGTTTGCCGCACGCGATCCGTAAATTGCAGCCGCCGATGCATCTTTAAGCACGTCGATACTTTCAATATCATTAGGGTTAATACCTGCTAAATAGTTAGCGCCTGTACCTGTGCCTGGGCCAACATAATCTTCAGTAGGTTGAGGCACGTTGTCAACAACATAAAGCGGGCTGTTTACCACGTTATACTCGTTATAACCACGGCTCACCAGCGAGTTACCACGTACCGACACGGTTGGCGTGGCGCCCGGCGCACCCGAAAAGTTTTGCACGTTAACGCCTGATAAGCGGCCTTGCAATAACTGGTCAAAACTTGCGGCAGGTAAGTTTGCTATTTCTTTTGCTGATAAGCTGGAAACCGCTGCTGTCGATTTTTTACGGGTGATTTTTTGATAACCGATCAAAACAACCTCGCTTAGCTGCTGTGGGTTGTCCTTTAATGAAATGGTTAAGTTTTGTTTGCCTGCTGCTTCAATTTCGGCGGTTAAAAAACCAACAAAAGTAACCACAAGTACAGGTTTTGCCGTGGTTGTTTTTAAAGTAAACTCGCCTTGCGCATTGGTTGAGGTAGTGGCGGTTCCACCTTTTTCTCTTACGGTTGCGCCAGGTACGCCAAGGTTGTCTTTGTCAACAACGGTACCTTTCAATACCGTTTGTGCAAAGGTGCTTTTGGGTATGAGCCAGCACAAAAAACCGCACACAACCAAGAAGCTCTTGATAAACGTAAATCTTTTTGTCATAAATTAATTGTTGCGTTGTGAAAGTTTTGAATAATGATCAAATCTATCTTTGAACGCAGCCAATTTTTTTTAATATATTATCTCAAAATAGCTCTATCTTAACCATTTTGTTACAATACAGCTATTGTATTTAACAAAATGATAATATTTAACTATAGTGAGATAATAATGTATCAGTAAAAAGATAAAACGAATTATCAATATGTAACAGATTTGCTACAATAATTAAAGGAATGTGATAAGTATTTTCAACAAACAGTAACTATTATTATCATAAATACAACATATAAACGGAGAGAGAAATAACAAACATCAAAATGTTTGGCTGACTTGTGTTTCCGGGTAATCAATTTTTGTGCTTTTGCGTTTGCCGTTTACAGTAATGTGCACAATATTCATCTGATCGGTATACAGATCATACAATAGATTTATACTACCGTCAACGCGTTTAGGGGTAGTTGCAGTGTCTGATTCGAGATAAACATTAACAACCTCCTTCACTTTTTCAAATCCCAGATAATTAAGCTTGATGGCTGTAGCGGCATTTTTTAATTGTACATGATGATCTACATAATCTTTCACCAACTTATCCATAGCAGCATGTACTTTTGTATCCGACAGATCTGTTTTTGCATGGTATTGTTTAGCTAATACTGCCTCAAAATCATCAGTAAATATAGTGCAGATCACTTCCAGCTTTTTATCCTGCGGGTTAAAACTAATATCAGTGGTACTTACATGCAGCGGGTGAAAGGCGGGCTTATCGGTTGATTTATAGGTAGGGGCACCAAAAATCATGTAACAAAATAATAGCGAATAGTTAAATAGTGCGTACATAACAGCAGCCGGCAATTCCTTTTTTAATAAAAACCGTTAAATTTAGGTTTTATTATTTTAGTTAAAGCTGATTTTCTTTTGCAGGATCTCTATTTTTATTTCGCGTTAGGTTGGGAACACATCATAAGTTCTGATGCGCTCGATCACCAGTTATTTATTTTAGCATTGGTAGCCGTTTATACTTTTGCCGATATAAAAAAGGTATTGATACTGGTGACCGCTTTTACCATAGGCCACTCGCTAACGCTGGTATTAAGTGTGCTTGATATATTCAGGTTTGATAGTAAATGGGTGGAATTTTTAATACCTTGTACCATTTTTATTACCGCCCTTAATAATCTTTTTAATCTTAAAGCCGCAGCAAACGGTAATGCCAGGTCAAACTATTATCTTGCATTAGGCTTCGGGCTGATACATGGTATGGGCTTCGCTAACGCTATCAGGGTAATGCTGGCTAAGGATCAGGCTTTAGGCTGGGGGCTGTTTGGGTTTAACATAGGCCTTGAAGCCGGACAAATAGTTGTTGTAGCGGTGCTATTGCTGGTTACCATGCTGGTATTGCAATTCAGCAACATCAAAAGGCGCGATTGGGTGTTTTTCCTGTCTGCCGGTGTGTTTGCTTTAACTGTAAAAATGGCCCTTGAACGCTTGCCGTTTTAAGTCTTTTTAATTTGTATTATCTGAACTCATAACAATACACCACACATGAAGAAACTATTTACCACAGTAGTTATCCTTTCGTTATTAGCAGGGGAAACCTTTGCGCAGGACATACAGAACAACCCTGGCAGCAACCACGGCAACAAGTTTGAGCAATTGGGTACCATTTTAACTACTCCTAATGAGCAGCGCACCGCAAGCGGCGCGCCGGGTGTTAAATACTGGCAGCAACGTGCCGACTATAACATTAAGTGCGAACTTGATGAAAAAGCGCAAAAACTTACCGGTAGCGAAACCATTACCTACTTCAATAATTCGCCCGATCCGCTGGATTATATTTGGCTGCAGTTGGACGAAAATGAGCATAACAATTTAAAAAATGCCAACTACCAGTCCAGTTCATCAATGCCAAGGGCGGCAACCCTGCAAATGATTGACAAGAGTGCCACTTCGGCAAAAGATAATGGCTATGGCTTTAACATTATTAAACTTACCGATGCCACCGGCAAGGCCTTAAAATATACCATTAACAAAACCATGATGCGTATTGATCTGCCGGTGGTTTTAAAACCCGGCCAGCAATATGTATTCAACGTTAACTGGACATATAATATATCCGACCGTATGACGTATGGCGGCCGCGGTGGTTACGAGTACTTCCCGGAGGATAAAAATTACCTGTTCACTATGGCGCAGTGGTATCCTCGCTTATGTGTATACAGCGATTTTCAGGGCTGGCAAAATCACCAGTTCACTGGTCGTGGCGAATTCGCTTTAACCTTTGGTAATTTCCGTGTGCAAATGACGGTTCCTGCCGATCATATTGTTGGTGGTACCGGCGAGTGTATCAACTACAGCGCGGTACTCAACCCAACGCAACTGGCCCGTTACCAAAAAGCAAAAACGGCTACAGCACCTGTTGAGGTTGTAACCCTTGCCGAAGCTAAAAAAGCCGAAACAGCACCCGTAGCCACTAAAAAAACCTGGGTATTCCAGGCCAATAACGTGCGCGATTTTGCCTGGACATCATCACGTAAATTTGTGTGGGATGCCATGGGGCAGAAGATTGAAGGCCGCAATGTAATGTGTATGAGCTATTATGGTAAAGAGGCTTATAATCTTTATAATAAATTTTCAACCCGTGCCGTAGCCCATACCATCAAAACCTATTCGGATTTTACCATACCATACCCATACCCGGTAGCGCAAAGCGTTGAGGCTGCTAACGGTATGGAGTACCCGATGATCTGCTTTAACTATGGCCGTACCGAAAAGGACGGAACCTACAGCGAAAGCACTAAAAATGGTATGCTTGGTGTAGTGATACATGAGGTTGGCCACAACTTTTTCCCGATGATAGTGAACAGTGATGAGCGCCAGTGGACCTGGATGGACGAAGGACTTAACTCGTTTGTTGAGTATTTGACTGAAGAACTTTGGGATAACAAATTCCCGGTTAAAAAAGGCGCTGCTTACACTATTGTTGATTACATGAAGTTGCCGAAGGATGAGTTGGAGCCGATCATGACCAATTCTGAGAACATCGTTCGTTTTGGGCCTAATGCCTACTCAAAACCGGCAACAGGTTTAAACATATTACGCGAAACCATTATGGGGCGCGAGCTGTTTGATTATGCTTTTAAAACCTATGCTAAACGCTGGGCATTTAAGCATCCAACACCTGCCGACCTGTTCCGTACCATGGAGGATGCCAGCGGTGAGGATCTGGATTGGTTTTGGAGAGGCTGGTTCTATGGCACAGATCCGGTAGATATAGCGCTTGACTCTGTTAAATTCGCCCGTGCTGATCTCACAGCCAAACAACTGCCGGGTAATGGTGGTCGTCGTGGTCCGGCCAAGGTTGATCCGCCTGCGGTAAACAGTTTTGAGGATATCTCCAAAATATTGAATCGTCAGGATAAAGGCATTAAGTTCTACACCGACCGCGATACCGCCGCTCGCGATTTTTACTGGAAATATGATCGTGGTTTAGCATCTGTAGATACCAATAAGTATAACGATAAGGTTAAAGCTACCGCCGCCGCTCAGTCGCCATCAAGCATGTTAGATACGCCTACAGATGAAGATGTGCAAAAATACGGCAGCAAATATTTTTACGAGTTATCATTCACCAACAAAGGCGGTATGGTAATGCCTATTATTGTAGAGTTTACTTATAAAGACGGAACAAAGCAAACCGACCGTATACCGGCACAAATATGGCGGCATAACGAAAAGCATGTAAGCAAATTTTATGTTCAGGATAAAGAGGTAGCCTCCATCAAAGTTGACCCAATGCGCGAAACTGCCGACATTGACGAGAATAATAACTACTGGGGTTCTGCACCGCAGCCATCAAAATTCCAGTTATTTAAACTTAAATCAGGCGGGCCGGTACGTGGCCAGTCAACAGGCGTTAACCCGATGCAGGTTTCGGCGAGTAAATAATTTTTTTGAGTTAAGATAAGCAAGCCGCAGGTATAACACCTGCGGCTTTTCTTTTTGATTATAAGTTGATTATATTTAACCAACAATCCTTTAAATCAATGAGATCACTTATCACCAAAGTACTATGCGGTACACTTTGCTGTACTGCAACGGCCACTTCTGTATTGGCCCAGAACGAGCCGGATACCGCCGTTTTCAATCGTATAAAGGCGGCTGAGCTCAACAGCTCACAAATACCACAGATAGCGCATTATCTGACAGACGTATCCGGGCCGCGCCTTGCTAACTCTCAGGGTTATAAACGGGCCGCAAACTGGGCTGTATCAACCATGAAAAAATGGGGGTTAGTAAATGCAGGCCTTGAGGAGTGGGGCGAGTTCGGCAAACAATGGGATATTGATGATTTTAGCATAACCATGCGCGTACCCTATGCCGCGCCATTGCGTGCCTATCCAAACCCATGGTCGGCTAACACCAAAGGCGTACAGCAGGGGCAGGTTATAATATTATCGCCGCAACAGTATATGGATACAAACTATGTAGCCAAACATGCGACTGAATTTAAGGGTAAATGGGTGCTGATTGCGGGTAACCCACCAAAAAACGATGGTAAGTTCAAACCTGCAGCAGCGCGTTTGGCTGATACTGCCCTTGCCAATATGAAAGATACCTACATGGTAAAACGGGAAGAGATAGAAAGCTTTAGTAAATACATCAGCATTTATAAAAAACTTGATAAACTGATTGAAGATGGTGGTGGTTTAGGCTTGATCACTGCGGGTCGGGCAAATGCTGACGGAGCGGTGTTTGTACAAGCATTCAGCGGCAACCGTGTTACCGATCCTGAAGGTATACCACAATTAACCATGGCCGTTGAGGATGGGCAACGCATCAAGCGCCTTATAGCATCAGGTCATCCGGTTGAAATTGCGGTGAATATTAAAACCATTACATCTACCGCTGATACCAGGGGCTATAATGTTATTGCCGAGATACCGGGCACTGATCCTAAATTAAAATCAGAAGTAGTGATGCTGGGTGGTCACCTCGACTCGTGGCAGGCCGCTACAGGCGCAACCGATAATGCTGCCGGTTGTATTGTAATGATGGAGGCGGTAAGGCTGCTTGATTCGCTGGGCCTTAAACCTAAGCGCACCATACGTATAGCTTTGTGGGATGGCGAAGAGGAGGGACTTTACGGCTCATACAATTATGTACAAAAGCACTTTATGGATGCCGCTAAGTTCAAGGCAAAACCGGAACAATCTAAAATATCAGCTTATTTCAACCTCGATAATGGTACCGGGAAAATTCGGGGCATTTTTGCACAGAGTAATAAAGAGGTGGCACCAATATTTGCGCAATGGTTTAAGCCATTTAATAGCCTGGGCGCATCAACAGTAACGTTAAGCAATGCCGGTTCAACCGATCATTTATCCTTTGATTGGGCGGGTATACCGGCCTTTCAGTTTATTCAAGACGAGATTGATTATGAAACGCGCACCCACCATAGTAACCTTGATGATTACGACCATTTGCAGATAGACGACCTTAAACAGGCGGCCATTATAGTAGCCTCATTTGTTTACCAAACCAGCGTTCGCACGCAAATGTTGCCGCGTAAACCTTTGAAAAAGGAAATTTTTGTATTTGATGGCTTATAATTATTGAATATTAACTTTGAATTAGTTACCAGCAAAAAGCCCGTCTTATTATTTAAGCCGGGCTTTTTGCTGGTAATAAGTACTATTAATTGCGCATGTTGATATATTGCAACGGCTGGCCAAAATCGCCGCTGCGGCACAGGCTAATTACGGCTTGCAGATCGTCGAGCTTTTTGCCTTGTACGCGCACCTGATCATCCATAATGGATGCCTGTACTTTTAGGCCGCTGTCTTTTATCGCCTTAACTATTTTTTTGGCGGCTTCTTTATCTATGCCTTCCTTAACCTTTATCTCTTTGCGTATCATGTTACCGGCGGCATAATGCTCTTTACCAAAATCAAGCGCGTTGGCATCAAGGCCTTGCTTGGTCATGCGGCTGATGATGGAGTCGGTTATCGCTTTCAGGCGCATATCGTTTTCGGTAACAATGGTTATCTCGTTGCTTTTCTTTTCAAGTTCAACAGTACTTTTTGAGTCGTTGAAGTCATAACGATTCAATATCTCTTTTTTAGCGTTATTAATAGCGTTATCAAGGGTTTGTCCGTCTATCTTGCTTACAATATCAAATGATGGCATATTGGTAGTTTTTAGTTTGCAAAAATAGCACAAAAAGCTAACTTAACAGTTAATAAACAATGATGCTTACAATGAGTTAATACTAAATTAACAAATAAATAAGCACATTTGTCAATTCGGCTGCGAAGCTGGATTGTTTACTATATGGATGCCAAACAGATACCGTTAACCAATCGTGAAATAAGCTGGTTATATTTTAATGACCGTGTGCTGCAGGAGGCCGCAGACCCAACTGTGCCGCTGATAGACCGTATACGTTTCCTTGCTATCTTTTCATCCAATCTTGATGAATTTTACCGTGTTAGGGTTGCTACATTAAACCGTTTGGCTAACCTTAACCAAAAATCAAAGCAAATATTAGGTTACAACCCTAAAAAGCTGCTTAACCAGATCAAGAACATTGTAGTAAAACAGGAGCGCAAATTCAACAACCTGTACGAGAATATTATTATTAAGCAGCTTGCCGAAGAAAAGATATTCATACTTGATGAAAAGCAGTTGAACGTAGCCCGTGGTACCTTTGTTAAAAACTACTTTCGCGAAAAGTTGCTATCAACGCTGGTGCCTATCATGCTTATTGATGGCGCGCAATTGCCTGAATTAAAGGATCGTGCCATTTACTTTTTTGTTAAGCTTACCAAAAATAAAAAATCCAGGTACGCGCTTATTGAATTCCCTGATAACCTTTCAAGGTTTTTGGTACTACCTGAAACCAATAACCTGAAGTTTATTATTCTGCTGGATGACATCATCAGGTATAATCTGGAGGATATGTTCTTCATCTTCGATCATGACAGCATTGAGGCATACTCCATACAGCTTACCCGCGATGCCGAGCTTGATCTGGATAAGGAAGTAAGCGAAAAATTTGTTGACGCCTTATCAAAAAGCCTGGTTAAACGCAAAAAGGGCAAACCCATGCGTTTGCTTTATGATACTGATATGCCTGCGGACATGCTGCAGCACCTGGTTGGCAAAATGGGCCTGCATGGCGAAAGCATGATACCCGGCAGCCGTTACCATAACTTTAAGGATTTTATAAAATTCCCTAACGTTGGCAGGCCTGAGCTGGAGTATAACAAGTATCCGGCTTTACCTGTAGATAGCCTTTCATTCGGCAAAAGCCTGATGGGCCTTATCGCTAAAAAGGATTACCTGGTAAGTACGCCCTACCAGTCGTTCGATTATATTATCCACTTTTTACGCGAGGCGGCTATTGATCCCAAGGTTAAGGAGATCAGTATATCCGTATATCGCCTCGCTGATAATTCAAGGGTGGTACATGCTCTTATCAACGCGGCAAAAAATGGTAAAAAGGTAAACTGCCTGGTTGAGCTGCGCGCCCGTTTTGATGAGCAGAACAACATTTACTGGAGTAACCGACTTGAAGAGGAGGGTGTACGCGTGGTTTACGGTATACCGGGCTATAAGGTACACTCAAAAATATGCCTGGTAACCCGGCTCGAAAAAACAAAGCTGGTACATTATGCCTGCCTTTCAACCGGTAATTTTAATGAGAAAACGGCAAGTATTTATGCCGACCATACACTATTTACGGCTAACAAAAAATTAACAGACGAGCTTGCCGAGGTATTTAAAGCTTTAAACAGAAGCGTACTACCCAAAGGGTTTAAAAACCTTATCGTATCGCCGGTTGATTCGCGCCCGGCTATTTATAAGCTTATTGATAACGAGATAAAAAATGCCAAGGCAGGTAAAGAGGCTTACATGATATTGAAGATGAACAGCCTTGCTGATGAACAATTAATAGCCAAGCTTTACCAGGCCAGCAATGCCGGCGTTAAAATACAAATGATAGTGCGGGGTATGTGTTGCCTTATACCGGGGGTAAAGGGCTTTAGTGAAAACATCAATGTTGTAAGTATAGTTGATAAGTACCTGGAGCACGCCCGTGTACATGTTTATTGTAATGGGGGCAATGAGTTGGTGTACCTTACGTCGGCCGATTTTATGACCCGTAATATTGATAACAGGGTGGAGGTTGGTTTTCCGATATATGATGAGGATCTGAAAAAGGAGATCAGGGATATCATTAATTTGCAACTGGCCGATAATACCAAATCGCGCGATATTACTTCAAACAACAATAACAAATACCACCGCACCAGGAATGTTAGTCCGCACCGTGCGCAGATAGACATATATAATTATCTTAAAAACAAAAATATTTAAAAGTGAGATACGCCGCTATTGACATAGGATCTAATGCTGTAAGAATGCTGATCGCCGAGATAGTTGAAAACAACCACTCGGTATCTTTTAAAAAAAACACCCTTATACGTGTACCGCTAAGGCTTGGTGACGACGCCTTCCTGAATCAGCATATCTCTGATAAAAAGGCAACCGACCTGGTGAAAACCATGCAGGCTTTCGGTAACCTGATTGATGTATATAAAGTAACGGATTATATGGCCTGCGCAACATCAGCCATGCGTGAGGCAAAAAATGGCCCGGATGTAGTTGCGGAGATCAAAGAAAAAGCAGGCATCGAGCTGGAGATTGTACACGGTGCCAAGGAGGCTAAGATAATTTATAACAGCCATGCCGATCAGGAGATAGATAAAAGCAAAAATTACCTGTATATTGATGTAGGCGGCGGCAGTACCGAGCTTTCGTTATTTTCGGCAGGGGAACTGATCGCATCGCACTCATTTAACCTGGGTACCATACGCATACTTGATAACCAGGACAAGGAAGAAACGTGGGAAGAAATGCGTGAATTTATACGCAAACACACCAGGGGATTTAAGGATATTGCAGGTATAGGTACAGGCGGAAACATCAACAAACTATACCGCCTTGCCGAACTGAAAGATAAAGCGCCGATGCCTTTCAACAAACTTAAATCGCTTTATAGTTACTTGAGTTCCTTTTCATTAAAGGACAGGATAAATGTTTTAGGATTAAACCACGACCGCGCAGACGTAATAATACCTGCATGTGAAATTTACATTACCGTAATGAAAACAGCCGGTATAAAGCAAATTTATGTACCAAGCGTAGGTATGGTTGATGGCATCATTCAAACGCTGATAGAGAAAAATTTCCCGCAGTACCGATAAGGAATTATTTGAAAATAAATTATTAAGTTTTTGTAAAAATCTTAGTATATTTGTAGTGCCCTCTCATAGGGTATGTTTTTCATAGGTAGATGTAGGGTCGGGTACATAGTATTCGACCCTTTTTTTGTGCCCCAACTTTATCCTCCGGCTTTTGTTATACTTGCATACAGATATGAAAAAGAAGATTGTTATTGCTATAACCGGTGCAAGCGGAGCTATTTATGCCAGGCTATTGTTAGATAAATTACAGCAGTTGCAAAGTCAGGTGGCTGAGGTTGGCATCATCATGTCTGACAATGCGCGGGAGGTTTGGCGTATTGAACTCGGTAATGAGGATTATCAAACTTACCCTTATACATTTTATTCAAAATACGATTTTAACGCGCCTTTCGCCTCCGGTTCGGCAAGGTTTGATACCATGGTGATTGTACCATGCTCAATGGGTACAATGGGCAGGATAGCCAGCGGCATATCTGACGATCTGACCACCCGCGCTGCCGACGTAATTTTAAAAGAGCGCCGCAAGCTTATTCTGGTAGCCCGCGATACGCCTTTAAACTTGATACAGATACGCAATATGGCCACCGTTACCGAAGCCGGCGGCATCATATGCCCGGCCATACCATCCTTTTACAGCAGGCCCCAAACCATTGAAGAAGTAGCCATGACGGTTGTAAACCGTATTATAGATTTAACAGGTTTAGAGAACGACAGCTACCGGTGGGGAGAAGAATAATATCTTCACAACAAACTTCAATTAATATAACAGTATAAGCAGATATTATATATTTGTGGTGCCTGCACGCTCAATGCAGTATTACAATTATGAACAAACTTTTACTGTATCTCGTTTCCTCAATATTTGTACTATCTGCAACTGCATGTTCGGCGCAGGAGGTGGTTATAAAAAATAATGACAAGCACATACTTTATACAGGCAGGGTAGCTGTTACCGATAGTAACACCATGCTATCGTGGACGGCTACAACAGTAAAAGTGAATTTTAAGGGTACAGGTGTAAAAGTGCTTTTAAATGATGAGGCAGGTGATAATTATTATAATGTTATTATTGATGGCAAAGTAACCAGTGTGCTCCATCCTGAAAAAGGGAGAAAAGAGTATACACTTGCTGCTGATCTTACAAATGGCAAGCATGATATGGAGCTCTTTAAGCGTACCGAATGGTCAATGGGCCGTACCTGGATATATCAATTCGCTTTTGATAAGGGCACAACCTTGCTGGCAGCGCCTGCACCTAAAAAGCGTAAGATAGAGGTATTTGGCAACTCCATAACCTGTGGTTACGCTGTTGAGGATACTACCGGGCAGGACAGGGGCACATCGCCTTATGAAAATGGCTACATCAGCTACGCCGCCATAACAGCCCGGCATTTTAATGCGGATTATTACAGCACCTCTAAAAGTGGCATCGGCATTACCATAAGCTGGTTCCCGCTGGTAATGCCCGAAATGTACGACCGGCTTTATGCCAATGATCCGCAGGTGAAATGGGATTTTTCAAAATACACCCCTGATGTGGTTGTTATAAACCTTTTTCAAAATGATTCGTGGCTTACGTTAAAGCCGGAGCAACCTGAATTCAAATCGCGGTTTGGCACCACAGCACCAACTGCACAGCAAATCACATCCGCTTATCTCGGTTTTCTTAAAAGCATAAGGGCTAAATATCCTAAAGCCGATATTATATGTGCTTTAGGTAATATGGATGCTACCAAAGAGGGTTCTCCATGGCCGGGATACATAAAACAAGCAGCAGCTACGCTAAATGACAAAAAGGTTTACACCTGTTTTTTTCCATATAAGGAAACTCCGGGGCATCCTAATGTTGCTGAACAGCAAGCCATGGCCCGGCAGCTCATATCTTTTATCGATAAAAATATTAAATGGTAAAGCCAATCGCTTACTACTTTTCGGAATAAATTATTATGCTCAAAATACAGCAAGAATGGGTTTGCATGTAACCATTTGATGTGCATAATAGTATAAGGTTGTATTTAACCGATAAAATATTAACCCAATGATACCATTTGGATATCGCTTTTTTCGGGGCCAATTTTGTTTGTATAATTTTAAACCGGTCATCCCATTAGTACGTATGTTATTTTCCTCATACCACTGCAGGCAACTATTGATTATTTTTAATACCCATTCATGAGAAAACTATACCTTTTCAAGATATTCTTATTATTTGTTGCTGTAATTTTATGTAGCGTAACTGCACGTGCGCAATATGCCATTGGTGGGGAGGCCGGTACTAATCTGGTAAACTCGGTTTACTGGCTCACATGGGATAAAAATGCTACCGGTACAACACTTGTATCGTCACCAGCCGGGTCAGACGCGCAGCATGTGCTTGCCGGCAATTACGTATGGCAATTTTCGCCAACGGTGCAAATACGGGCTACCATAAGCAACCTGGTTACTACCAATAACCAGCCTATGCAAACCTACACGCCGGGCAGTTACCCGAGTGACGGGCTTGACCTTATCTATTCAAGCAACAATCAACCCAAACCTAATTCGCGCGGTATAGCTGCATCAGGTCTGGTTACCCCGTATGGCGGTACGGCTACATTTAATATAGATATTAAGGTTTTTATACTGATAAATAATGTTTGGACGGATGTAGTATATCCGGGTATGATTATAGCTGATGCCGAATCTATCGACGCGGGAGGCGAATATATATCTGCCGATACCCCTAATCCTATTGCCTGGCAGTTATTGAACAAGCGTACACAAAATAACGCTGCCGATAATCAATATAAATTGCAACTGAGCAATGGCGGCCGGTCATTCAGGCTTTTTGCTGATTTAGCTCCGGGTAACTTTGGTGTACAGGCCGTTATGTTTGCCCGCGGTGCACGTAACCTTACCAATGTTGGCATGAAAGGCTCAGGACTGACAGCCATGGCCATAGGTTTTGTGTTACCTTTTGACCTGGGTGATGATCCGCTGGGTTATGGTAATACCGGCCACTACATGGAAGATTTTGAGATAACCAACTACTTTGCAGGTGATGGCACCTACGCTGTGGTTAATTACCCAACCACTCCTCTTGTAGCACGATCAACAGTTTATATAGGCGAAAATAATGTTGACCCGGATGGAGAGCCTGAAGGTACATTAAATGCCGATGGTGATGATACCACAGGCAATAATGACGAGAATACCATTAACCCGGCTAATTTGCCTGTTGTAAAAGTAAACCAGGCCGGTAACATTGTTTTTAGTGTGCCGGTAACCAACACCAAAAGTACAGCGGCCACACTGCGTGTATGGCTTGATTTTGATGGCGATGGCCGGTTTGAAGCAGACGAGCTGGTAAGTGTTAATGTGCCTGCAAACACCATTAATCAAACGTATACTATAACCTTCCCCAACGCGCAATTTGCGGGTAAAATACGGGTAGGTTTACTATATGCCCGTATGCGTATTACAACCACACCTTTAGTTGATGATACGGCAACGGCAGTTGACGAGCGCAGCACATCGTTCGCTGCTGATGGCGAAACAGAGGATTACAGATTGAAAGATATTGCCGGCATCACAATATCTGGTACGGTATTCAATGATGGTAACGGGGGTAACAACGGCACCATATCGGGCACAGCTTTACAACAGGTATCAGGCTCACCTTTATATGCTTACCTTGTTAATGTTGCTACAAGCACAGTAGTACAAAAGGTTGCTGTTGCGGCTAACGGCACTTATGCACTTGCCAATAATAATAACGGTAATTACACGGTTGCCATTTCAACTAATAATGTTGATTCGGGCGCTACACTTGCCGCTGTCACAGCTAATCTGCCGGTAAACTGGAAACCATCCGGCGAGGCTTATGGCACCAACAATACCAGCGGTACAGGTATCGAAACCGGAACACCAAACCTGCAGATCAGCGTAAGCACCCCGGGTACCAGTCTTGACATTACCGGTGTTAACTTCGCGCTTAACCAAATACCTGTTGCTGCTGCCGATGCGGATACAACTACCGCGGGCGTTGCTGTTACACTTAATGTTCCGGCTAATGATACCGATGCTGATGGCACCATAAATCCGGCACAGGTGTTTTTGATAGACCCGATAGACAACACAAAAAAACGTACGGTTACGGTTGCCGGTCAGGGTACTTACGTAGTTAATACCACAACAGGGCGGGTAACTTTTACACCGATCGCATCATTTGCAGGTAAGGCTATACCATTGTCATACACAATCAAAGATAATTATGGATCAGAAAGCTTGCCCGCGTTAATATCAGTTATAGTAAAACCAACCGGAAATAATGATGCTGATACAACTGCGATAGGCACACCTGTAACTACTGTTGTTAAGGCAAATGATGGTACTGATGCTACTGCAACAACTGTTACGGCAACCAATGGTACCCGTGGTACAACTACAGTTGATGCACAGGGTAGGGTAACCTATACGCCGCAGGCAGGTTACGCCGGTGTTGATACCTACACTTATGTACTAACAACAGGTGACGGTATTGCATCTGACCCAATAACTGTAACTATAAATATCACCCCAAATGGTGTTAATGATGAGGCGATAACCAATATTAACACACCGGTTACAACAAATGTAAAGGCTAATGATGGGCCTGCAGCCACGGGTGCCACGGTTACATCAACACCCGGAGCACATGGCACCACAACCGTTAATACTGACGGTAATGTTATCTACACACCGGTTACGGGCTATATAGGCAAGGATGTTTACACTTATACATTAACACGAGATGGTATAGTATCGCCGCCTATTACGGTTAATGTTACCGTAAAACCGGTCCCGGTGAGTGATACTGATATTACACCGGTAAATACAGCGGTTACAACTACCGTTAAAGCTAATGATGGCGCAAGCGGTACGGGCACTACGGTTACCAGCACCCCGGGTCAGCATGGTATTACCTCAGTTAACGCGCAGGGGCAGGTAGTATATACCCCTGTTGCAGGCTATACCGGTATTGATACCTATACGTATACCCTCACTACGCCTGATGGGGTTGTATCTGATCCGGTTACGGTAACTATTACAATATACTCGGCATCGGTAGCGCTTACCAAGCGGGCTGATAACACCGGCAGCAAAGCAGGCGATGTGATTAATTATACCCTTGTGGTTACCAATACCGGCCAAACACCGGTTACAAATCTTGTTGTTACCGATGTTGGTGCCGATGCAGGCAGCATATCACCGGCCAATATTCCGAGTTTAGCTGCAGGTGCATCACGCACGGTAACCGCACGGCACACTCTTACACAGGCTGATATTAATAACCGCCGGTTCAGCAATCAGGCAAGTGTAACAGGTACAGATCAAACCGGCAGACCGGTTAGCGATAATCAGTCAGATGATCCTACAACATCTGCGGCTAATGATCCAACCATTGTGATTATTAATCCCGTAGGAGCCATAAGCCTTGAAAAAACAGGGGTATTCGCAGCTAACTACATCACCTATACATTTACAATTACCAACACAGGCGATGCGGTGCTTAATAATGTAACACTTACTGATACTAATCTTGGTTTAACCAATACGGCGGTTACCATACCTGCCGGTGGTTTAATACCAGGCGGCACAGCAACACTTAACTTCAGGTATACACTTACTCAAGCAGATAAAGATGCCGGAAAAGTAACCAACAATGCCTCTGTAAATGCTGTTGACCCCGTAGGCGCTACTGTTACCGACAACGCTACCGTTGATGTAACTGTTGACCCGGCACCCATAGCCGTAAATGATAATTCATCAACGCAAAAAAATACACCTGTTACTATTGATGTTGACCGTAATGATTTACCGGGTAATTCAAGCTTCGATCAGCAGTCTATTGAAATACTTACGCAGCCTTTACACGGCAAAGTGCAGGTAGGCGCTGATGGTACCGTTACCTATACACCTGACGATGGTTACACCGGTACCGACTCATTCACTTACCGCATTAAAGACTTATATGGTTACTATACCAACCCGGCAACCGTTAACCTCACCATTAACGCTAACGCGCCGTTTAAAATTCCTACTTTATTTACCCCGAACGGTGATGGTATTAACGATGTGTTTGAGATACGTGGTATTGAACAGTATGGGCAAACCAAGCTATCCATTATAAACCGCTGGGGCAACGAGGTTTACAAAGCTACCAACTACCAAAACAACTGGACAGGCGAGGGGCTGAACGAAGGCACTTACTACTACCTGTTACAAGTAAGGGATGCACAGGGTAACTGGAATGTGTACAAGGGGTACATTACGTTAATGAGAAGTTTAAAAAAATAAGCTGATGAAACATCCGCCATTGCGGTGGTGAAATACAGGATATGAAAAGATTTTTAACCATATTAATACTACTTATAAATACAGGCTTGCTGTATGCCCAGCAGGATGCACAGCAAAGCCAGTATATGTTTAATGGCATTTATATTAACCCGGCTTATGCGGGGTATAAGGAAATACTGAACCTGCATGCATACTACCGTTCGCAGTGGACGGGAGTTGAGGGTTCGCCGCGCAGTATGTCATTAGCTGTTGATGCTACGGCCAACAATGGCAATGTGGGGTTGGCTTTCCAGGTAGCGAGTGATAAGCTTGGCGCGCAGGAGTACCTCTCGGCTTATGCCAATTACGCCTACCGCTTACGCATGAACGAGGACGGCAGTTCACGCCTGGCATTCGGCCTGGGGGCAGGATTGATGCAGTTGGGCATGAATGGCTCAAAGCTTAACCCGAATGACCCTGAACCGGATATGTTTACCGGTACACAAAGCACCATTGTGCCCGATGCAAGGCTGGGTGTTTACTATTCTGATGACAAATTCTATGCAGGCCTTTCGGCCGATAACCTGATAGCGCAGCATATTAATGTGCGTAAAGATGGTTACATCGCGCAGCCAAAAGCGCATTATTACCTCACAGGTGGTATGCTTTTCCCGTTGAATCAGGATATTATGCTGAAGCCGAGTTTTTTGCTAAAAGATGACCGGGGCGGGCCTACAAGTTTAGATATTAACGCCTTTGTGCTGCTTGGCGAAAAGCTATGGCTCGGCGGCTCATACCGTACTGCTGTAAAGCTTTATGATAAGAGTTACCTGCAAAATGACCTGTCGCCATTAAACTCCATCACCGCCGCTGCCGAGTTTTTCCCTAACCCGTATTTGAGGATAGGCTATGGTTACGATTTTTCTATCGGCCCGCTGCGTGGTTATGATGGTGGCACGCACGAGATATCAATCGGTATCTACTTTAAAACCAAACAAAGCCGAATGTTAACGCCAAGATATTTTTAAAAGCAGATGAAAAGAACACTAACCAGGATCGGACTTTTTGCGGCACTGCTTTTAGGTTTTGAGGCTGCATACGCGCAAAACGCATTAAAGCAGGCCGACGAGCAATATAACCTGTACAATTATAAAAAAGCTGCCGAATTATACCTTACTGCCTATAAACGCGATTCGTCATCATTACATATTGTTGAGCGCTTAGCCAACTCATACCGCATGATGCATGATTACCCGGAAGCTGAAATATGGTATGAAAAAACGGTTGTAATACCCGAAAGTAACAACGCCAATATTTATAGGTATGCTGAGGTGTTGAAGAACAATGGTAAATACGCGGAGGCTAAACGCCAGTTTGGGAAATATTACGCGTCAAACAAAGCCATTGATAAAACGCAGCTTAAATTCTGGACAGAATCATGCGACTCGGCATTGAAATGGATAAAGAACCCAACATCAGTACAGGTTAAAAACGAGCAATTGCTAAACAGTACATTCTCTGATTGGGGAGCCCGCAGTTTTAACGGTCAACTGGTTTTTGTATCAGACCGGGAAAGTCGCTTTAACAAAAACGTGGTGAGGGATGATGAACCATTTTTTAAGTTTGACGGCGCGAAAACTCCAAATAAACTAACATACGGCTGGACAGGCAATAGCTACCTGCATTTGTACGAATCGGCCAATGCGGATAGCGGCCGCTTATTTCCGCTGGTAAATAATGTAGCCTACCATACCGGCCCGGCCTCATTTACGGCTGATAGGAACGAGATGTATTACACCATTACCCGTGTGCCTAAAAACTGGGATAAAAATCTTTCAGGTATTAAAACCTTCAAACTCGAGATATACTCAAGCAAAAAGGATGCTGCCGGTAAGTGGACAAAACCTGTTGCCTTTAAATTCAATAATGAAAAGAAATATTCTGTAGGCGATCCATTTATCTCTGCTGACGGCAACACGCTTTACTTTGTGTCAGACATGCCCGGAGGCACCGGTGCTACCGATATTTATTACTGTGTAAAGGATGAAGCAGGCAACTGGCAAATGCCGGTAAACCTGCAAAGCGTAAATACCGCAGGCAGTGAGCGTACACCGTTTATTGATAAGGAAGGCAACCTCTTTTTTTCAACTGATGGTTTGATAGGTATGGGAGGGCTTGATGTATTCCGCGCTGTAAAAACAGGCGATTTTACCTTTGCCAAGGCCGAAAATCTGCAATATCCTGTTAATTCACCACGTGATGATTTTTCATATATTATATATGATGGCCGTACCGGATACCTTTCTTCAAACCGTTTGGGTGGTGTTGGCAGCGATGATATTTACAGCTTTGTACAGCAACCTGAACTTAACCTGCGCCTGGAAGGCATTGTTTACGAAAAGGGAACACGCCAGCCTATAACGAACGCTAAGGTTGGTTTAAGCGGCGGTGCTATTATTACTACCACCAATACCGGCTATTACAGCTTTGGCATTAAGCAAAACATCAATTATAATTTACGTGCCGAAAAGCCTGGTTACCTGAGCGATAATCAGCAGGTTGCACCCAAAGGGCTAACAACATCGCAAACTATTAAAAAGGATTTGTACCTGGAAAGGATCGTGCTAAACAAAGCCATCAGGCTCGAAAATATTTATTATGATTTTGACCGTTGGGAGATCAGGCCAGATGCCGCCGTTGAGCTGGATAAGCTGATTAAAATATTGCAGGATAACCCGACCATACAAATTGAGCTTGGCTCGCATACTGACAGCCGCGGCGATGATGATTACAATATGGATCTGTCGCGCAAGCGCGCTAATGCCGCTGTTGAATATATTTTGGACAATGGTAATATTGACGAAGGCCGCATCGTAGCCCGAGGTTATGGTGAGTCGCGCCTGCTTAACCGCTGCGCCAATGGCGTTAAGTGCAGCGATGCAGATCATCAGTTAAATCGCCGTACAGAGTTTACCATCGTAAAAATGTAATTGCAACACCACCGTATAAATTCAAAAGCCTTGCTGCATAACAGTAAGGCTTTTTTGTTGCTATCATAACCGAAATATTACGAAAGCTTATTGGCATACATCATCCAAATCAATATGTTTGTTTTAAACCAGTTAAACCCATCAGCCTTGAAAATCAAGTACTATTATTTTGCACTCATCCCATTATTGGTTATAAGTATCCTGTCGTTTACAAAAACAGATAAACGGCTGAGGGTATTGGTATTTTTTAAAACAAAAGGCTACCACCATCAATCAATAACTGCCGGTATTACAGCCATCCAAAAATTAGGTGCTAAAAACGGGTTTGATGTTGATACTACTGCTGATTCAAAACACTTTATTGATACCGAGCTGAAGAAGTACGCGGCGGTAATATTTTTAAATACGACAGGCAATGTTTTAAACGCGGTACAACAAACCGCTTTTGAACGCTACATACAAGCAGGAGGGGGCTTTGTGGGTGTACATGCCGCTGCCGATACCGAGTACGACTGGCCATGGTATGGCAATTTGGTTGGCGCTTATTTTGAAAGCCATCCTAATAATCCGAACGTTAAAAAAGCTACAATAAATATAACTGATAATAAACATGAGGCAACAAAAGGGCTGCAGGCAAAATTTGAGCGTACGGATGAATGGTACAATTACCGTTCGTTTTATGTTGACCTGAAAACATTGGCAACACTTGATGAAGCTACCTACGAGGGCGGCACCAATCCGCAAAACCACCCGATAAGCTGGTACCATGATTTTGATGGTGGCCGGGCATTTTACACGGGCATGGGCCATACTACTGAAAGCTATACGGAACCTTTATTCTTAACGCATTTACTTGGGGGTATACAATATGCCATAGGCGATGATAAACCGCTGGACTACAGTAAGGCACATGCTGTAGTTATACCTGAGCAAAACCGCTTTGTAAAAACAGTTTTGGTTGATGACCTGGATTCGCCGATGGAACTGGCAATATCTAACGATGGGCGCATATATTATACACAATTAGGCGGCGATCTGTCGGTTTATGATACGCGTAAAAAATCCTATAAAAAAATTATAAAGATGCCTATTACTGACAGGCACACCGGTTTGATCGGCATCGCACTTGATCCCGGATTTGAGCAAAATCATTTCATTTATCTGTATTACACACCGGCAGGCCAAACTGCGGAGCCGATCTATTTCAGGCTGTCACGGTTTACATTAGATATTAATGATAATATCGATCTGAAATCAGAAAAGCTACTTATCAGCGTGCCTGTGCAGGAGAACAGTGGTAACCACCACGGCGGCTCATTAGCGTGGGATAAAAATGGTAACCTGTATCTGTCAACCGGAGATAGCACCAGTCCGTTCTCCTCCAACGGCTATTCGCCTATTGATGAACGCCCGGGTAAAGAATATTACAGCGTGGATGCACAGCGCGGAGCCGCTAACACCAATGATTATAAAGGTAAGATACTACGGATACATCCGGAGCCGGATGGTAGCTACACAATTCCGGATGGTAACCTGTTTGCTAAAGGAACTGATAAAACCAAACCCGAAATATTTGTAATGGGTTGCCGTAACCCTTACCGTATCGCGGTCAACCCTAAAACATCAACCGTATACTGGGGTGAGATAGGACCCGATGCAGGCAAGGACGGCATACAGGGCCCCAGGGGATATGATGAATTTAACCAGGCTAAAAAAGCGGGCAATTTTGGCTGGCCTTATTTTGTGGGCAATAATTTTGCCTACGCTAAATGGGATTTTGCAACCGCCACCGCCGGGCCGCATTTTGATGTACAGAAACCCATAAACACCTCACCTAAAAATACCGGCTTAAGGGAGTTGCCCCCGGCACAGCCCGCCATGATATGGTACCCGTATGCTGTATCGGCAGAGTGGCCCGAACTGGGTATGGGCGGACGTTGTGCCATCGGCGGTACGTTTTATACGTATGATAAAAACTCGGCATCGCCCAATAAATTCCCTGAATATTATGATGGTAAACTGTTTGTTGCCGATTGGATGCGTAACTGGGTGATGGCTATCAGTTTTGATGATCAGGAAAATTACCGATCCATTGAGCCTTTTATGAGTGGCAGTGGTGATTTCAGGCGGCCAATTGACATGACCTTTGGCCAGGATGGTGTGATGTACATGCTGGAATATGGCTCGGTTTATGGTGCCGCCAACAAAGATGCCAGGCTGGTGAAAATTGAATACAACAGCGGCAACCGTGCACCGGTAGCCAAAGCTGCGATCATTGATTCAACTACGCTTGAGTTACGTAAAAGGGTATGGATAACCAATGAGGGTAAAAATATTCCGGGTGTTAAGCAGGCTTCAGGCCAGGCGCCTTTAAAAATAAACTTCTCAGCTAATGGAAGCGCGGATGCTGATGACGATGATGAAATTACCTATCAATGGTATTTTGATGGCAAAACGCCCGCTGCTAAAACTGCTGATGCCAGCCATATTTACCGTAAGCCCGGTACTTATAAGGCTATTTTAAAAGTTACCGACAAAGCCGGTAAAAGCAGCTTTGATACCCTTGCCATAAAAGTTGGTAATACCGCGCCGGTTGTAACTATAGCAAGTGCCGATAACAGATCCTTTTACTGGCTCGGCAAGCCATTTAAGTATAACATAAAAGTGGAGGATAAGGAAGATAAAACAATAGTACCCGCACGTATTAAGGCATACTATACCTATTATCCTTCGGGATTGCCGACAAAGTTAGGTGCCGCTGGACAAAAGGGAGGCCATCCGGGTTTGCTTATTATGGCAAAGAGCGATTGCAAAGCTTGTCACCTGATTGATAAAAAAGCAGTTGGGCCAAGCTTCATCGCTGTTGCCAATCGGTATAAAAAACAGGAAGGATCAGTAGAAAAACTGGCCGCTAAAATTATAAGCGGCGGTGGTGGTAGCTGGGACAAAGAACATGTAATGAGCGCCCACCCGCAGTTATCAGTTACCGATGCGAGCGAAATTGTAAGATATATTTTCTCGCTTACCGATAAACAGAATGTAAGCCAACCAATGCCATTAAAAGGCTCATTAAACCTTACTTATAACGATAAAGAGCCTGAAGGGGTTTATCTATTAGAGGCTTATTATACAGACAAAGGAAGCAAATTTACCGGGCCGATAACAGCTAATGACAAATTGTACCTGCGCTATGCTGATTTAAAATCTATTTATGCAGATGAATACAAGGGTTTTGAACGCTTCAGGATGGATCTGTCTGATGGGGACAATAAATCTTACCTAATGCTGCGCAACATTTACCTGAATGGCATTAAAAATATAGTTTTCAGCTACTCATCGCAAAAGGTTAACGGTGATATATTATTACGCATTGATTCGCAGGCCGGTCCGGTGATCGGTAAAGTAAGTTACACTGCAACCGGGGGCTGGGATAAAACGGCAGAGGCTACATTAACCTTAAACCAGTGGCCAAAAGGAAAGCACGATATTTACTTTGTAGCCTCTAAACCCGGCGAAAAAAATATCATTAAGATAACCAATATTAAATTTAACGTGCTAAAATAACTTCGGGCTGATGGCGGTATTTGCCGATATAATAGCTGGATAATAAGGCTACGATCTTACTGATGTAAAATATAAAAAAGATGACCTGAGCATTTTCATTCATCATACTACCCAGCAACCAGATAAACAAAGGGGCAACCTGCGCTGCCGCGATGTTGGTAAAGCCGTTTTTAGAGTAACTCAGCATCCAGCCAATAATGGAAAACAATATTACCGAAAGGCTGATAATTATTGTGGCTCGTACTGTATCACTACCACTAAAAATATGTGAGAACTGTATTGGCGTTTGCGCAAGCAGGCCAAGTATCAAAGCATGTTTCCAGTTAATGTTGCGATTAAACTCCTTAAATGATACACTCTCACGTGCATAATACCTGATGGTAGCAAAAGCGGCAACAAATATCAGAGGAAAATAAAAGCCGAACATCAGTACACTAAAAGCGATACGTGTATCATCGCTATAACCATTTATAGTGGCAGCCATCGGATATTTTACAAACGTGATATAGCTGCAAAAGCCTGCCCATAACCCCGCTATTATAGCTACAATAGCATACAACGAAGCGTTTTTAGTAAGCGAGTTGGTAAATCGGTTAATAAAGTAACCACTGCGCAGCGTAACCAATACAAATAATACAAATAGTATCACTGCCATGGCGTAATATTCATTTTTGATAAAGCTGTCGCTGTTAACCGGCTGAAAAACACTGATCACCGTTTGATTGAAAACCTGCGGCATCACAATAAATATAGCCTGCAATATTAATACGCCAACAGCGCCCCAAAGCATCATCATCCAGTTGCGGTTAGCATTATTTGCCGATGATTTTTCAACAGGAGCAATTACAGGCTCAGGCTGGCCAATGCGATGGGTAGCTACCAGCCAGGCCTCCTCATCGCTCAGGTTAATAGCGCGAAGCTCCAGGTACGTATCCTTTAACAAGGTGGCAAGCTCGTCAATGTCTTCAGCAGTAAGCTGCGAGTTGGTAAAATTTTGTTTCCAGTTTTGTATGCGGGCCTCTAATGCGGCAAGTTGATAAGTATCCATAAGGCATTTATATCGGTTTTATAAATGTAGCAGAAAATACAATTATGCAAATGTTTTTTAAATATTGATTATAAAAAATGCTTTAACTAACTTAAAAGCGCATAATTACAATAGTAACCACAAAATATGGAGCACACCACGGCGG
This sequence comes from Mucilaginibacter sp. UR6-1, assembly GCF_020880975.1. Lineage (GTDB taxonomy): Bacteria > Bacteroidota > Bacteroidia > Sphingobacteriales > Sphingobacteriaceae > Mucilaginibacter. The sequence continues at coordinate 795,592 of NZ_JAJIWP010000001.1, forward strand.
GGCAACTAAAACGGGTATTAAAACCTATACACTTATGGGCCATAGCCGTGGGCCTTGTTATTTCGGGCGAATATTTTGGCTGGAACTATGGCTGGAAGGATGCGGGTACCATCGGCTTTTTAATAACCACCGGTGTGGTTACCATAATGTATCTTACCTTTATATTCAGCTATACCGAGCTTACAACTGCCATACCACATGCCGGGGGAGCCTTTGCTTATGCCTACCGTGCCATGGGCCCTTTTGGCGGGCTGGTAGCCGGATACGCGACATTAGTAGAATTCCTGTTCGCTACGCCGGGTATTGCTTTCGCGCTGGGGAGTTACCTGCATTTTTTGTATCCGGATATATCAGTATTAGGCTCGGCATTGTTTTTTAACGTTGTGTTCATTCTGCTTAATATATCCGGTGTAAAAGAGTCGGCCGCTTTTTCCGTATTCATTACCTTGCTGGCGGTTGCCGAGTTGCTGTTGTTTATGGGTATCATAGCGCCATCATTTAAGATGGATAACTATCTGGCCAACGCCATGCCTTTAAACTGGAGCGGCATGATTGCCGCCTTACCTTTTGCCGTTTGGTTTTACCTGGCTATTGAGGGCGTGGCGCAGGTTGCCGAGGAGGTGAAAGACCCGAAACGAAACATCCCCAAAGGTTATATATCAGCCATGCTCACCTTAGTGTTGCTGGCCATTGGCGTAATGGTGCTTACCGGTGGTATAACTGACTGGCGTAAACTAAGTAACCTTGATTATCCCTTACCCGAAGCCATAGCCATTGTACTGGGCCGTAGCAGCGGCTGGACGAAGATATTTGCCAGTATAGGTCTTTTTGGGTTGATCGCCTCATTTCACGGTACGATCCTGGCATCCTCACGCCAGGTATTCGCCATGGCCCGCAGCGGATATTTACCAAAAGGTTTATCAGTAGTAAACGCAAAATTTAAAACGCCACATTGGGCTATAGTTGCAGGCGGGGTGGTGAGTTTTATTGCCCTGTTTACCGGCACCACCAGCCAAATCATTATTCTATCAGTAATGGGAGCTGTATTGATGTATATGATGAGCATGGTAAGCCTATTCATCCTGCGGAAAAAGGAACCCGATCTGGAACGACCATTTAAGTCACCTGTATATCCGGTTTTTCCGGCCATCGCGCTCATCATTTCTACCATATGCCTGATAACCATTATGTATTTTAATCTGATGATAAGCCTGATATTTGTTGCCGGGTTATTGTTATCCATCCTGATATTTACAGCGATGGGCAAGCATAAGGTGAAAATACTGAATGATGGATTGCTGGAGATTCCGGCTTCATTAATTAAAGCAGAATGATATGAGCTACCGGTATACCATAAAAGACAGAGTTTACCGGTTTAATAACCTGAAAGACTTGCTGGCGAAAGCTTCGCCATACCGCAGCGGCGATGTATTGGCCGGCGTAGCTGCCGAAACCTATGAAGAGCGTGTTGCAGCACAGATAGCTTTGAGCGATGTGCCTTTAAGTAACTTCCTGAATGAAGCGATCATTCCGTATGAAACGGATGATGTAACCCGGCTGATCATTGATAGCCATGATAAAGAATCTTTTAAATCGATCAGCCACCTTACTGTTGGCGGTTTTCGGGACTGGCTGCTGAGTGATGAAACAGACTGTAATACCTTGTACAATATCAATAAAGGGATTACGCCCGAAATGGCTGCCGCTGTTTCAAAACTCATGCGTAACCAGGATTTGATAGCCGCGGCAGGCAAATGTGAGGTGGTTACGCGCTTCCGCAATACCATTGGTTTAAAGGGGCATTTCTCCACCCGCTTACAGCCTAATCATCCTACAGATGATGCCAAGGGCATTGCAGCCAGTATTATTGATGGGCTATTATATGGCAGCGGCGATGCCGTTATTGGTATAAACCCGGCTACCGATAGTGCAGTAGTAAGTGCCAACCTGCTTAACCTGATGGATGAATTACGCCAACGTTTTGAAATACCAATACAAACCTGCGTGCTTAACCACATTACTACAACTATAGGTTTAATGGAAAGCGGGGCACCTGTTGATCTGTGCTTTCAATCCATCGGAGGTACAGAACTAACTAACAAAAGCTTTGGTATCAGTCTTGATATGATTGAGGAAGCATACCAGGCTGCCCTTGCCCTGAACCGGGGTACTATTGGCCAAAATGTAATGTATTTTGAAACCGGGCAGGGGAGTGCACTGTCGGCAAATGCCCATCATGGCGCCGATCAGCAAACCTGTGAAGCACGTGCTTATGCCATTGCCCGTAAGTTCAACCCGTTATTGGTGAATACCGTTGTAGGCTTTATCGGTCCTGAATATTTGTATGATGGCAAGCAGATCATCCGAGCGGCGCTTGAAGATCATTTTTGTGGAAAGTTACTTGGACTGCCTATGGGTGTAGATATTTGCTATACCAACCATGCCGAGGCCGATCAGGATGACATGGATAATCTGTTGACACTTTTGGGCGTGGCAGGCTGTAACTTTATCATGGGCATACCCGGCTCGGATGATATTATGCTGAATTATCAGTCTACCTCATTTCACGATGCTTTATATATCCGTAAAATGCTGGGTTTGCGGCATGCGCCTGAGTTTGAACAATGGCTGCTAAAGCATGATATTATTGATGATAAGGGCTTGCTCATATCAAACAGCCGTAATCATTTACTAAAAGCAGCTAACCTATGAGCGACGAACTGGATAAACGTAGCCTGTGGGATAAGCTGAAGGAATATACATCGGCACGCATAGCCATTGGGCGCACAGGCAACAGCATTCCTGTACAAAATTCCCTGGAATTTAAACTGGCACATGCCCACGCGCGGGATGCTGTTTACTCAAAGCTTGACGTTGAAAAATTGCATCACGAACTTGAGAAGCATGGTTTGCCAATCATCAACCTGAAGAGCAAGGCAGACTATCGCGAGCAATACCTGCAACGGCCTGACCTTGGGCGTAAAATTGATGATGACGCGTATAAACTGTTGGAACCACATAAAGGCAACTATGATATTGCCATAATTATTGCCGACGGACTGTCGGCAACGGCCATTAATCAAAATACAAGCCCCTTGCTGGATGTATTGATACCTGCCTTTGCCCTTGCAAAATACAGCCTTGCACCTTTATGTTTGATAGAGCAGGGCAGGGTAGCTATAGGAGATGATGTTGGGTCGATACTGAATGCTAAATTATCGCTTATATTGATTGGCGAACGCCCGGGTTTAAGTGCTGCTGACAGTATGGGGGCTTACCTAACCTATTTGCCTAAACCTGGGTTAACCGACGAAAGCCGGAATTGTATTTCTAATATCCGTCCGCAAGGGTTGCCGGTACATCTGGCGGCCGAAAAGATATTTTACCTCATTCAGCAATCATTGCGCAGGCAGCTATCAGGTGTTCAACTAAAAGATGATGCCGACGAAAAATATTTCCCGTAATCAGATCTGGATATCAATATTCCCCTGAAAATATATCGGGTCGCGGCTATCGCTGATGATGTTGGCCGTAGCGGTACCATTCTTAAACACATCCATAGTTAAACGACGCGCCTTACGGGTATCCTTAAAATTGATGATTACCTGCCAGCGGTCTTTTTTAGGCGTGATCTTGTAATCAAATTTGGTAGAGGTAAATTTAATGCCGCCATCTTCTCCTGCTAACGGCGCATTCATATACACACGGCCAAAATAGGGTAGAAAAGCTATCACCGAGTCCTTACGTATCTTAATATCGTAACTGTTTGCCGGGGTAAGAAAAACCTGACGACCACCCATCGGATTCATCCACTGCGCCACAAAAGTATATTTTACAGAATCGATCTTTCCTTTTACAGCCTGTTCTTGCTTAGCTTTTTTATCAGCCTTGGTATTTTGAGCGAATGCGGTATTTACAGCCAATCCTAAAAAGGCTATAAAAAATATTTTGATGAGATTTTTCATGAGAATATACCTGGTTAGATTATCTGATTAACAAAAGGTTTAACCATAAGTTGCTGTTAAACTGAATTTTATTTCAAATCTCAAACAAAAAACGGCCTTTCAAAAACTGAGAGGCCGTCTTTTAAATAGTTTATTAATGTTACTTATATCAAATTAACACTGCGGTTAACAAACTCTGTGAGCTCAGGGCCGGTTAGCAAGCCTTGTGATAACAAGGCCAGGTCAAACGCCTGTTTAGCTAATTGCGATTGCGTATCATCGCTCTCAGCATCCAGTATACGGCTGATCAGTTTATGGTTGCCGTTCACTATCACTTTATAGTTATCAGGCATGCTGCCATAAAAGCCCATACCGCCGCCCATGGCAGCCATATCCTTCATGCGGCGCATAAACTCGTCCATGGTAACCGTAACAGGCAATTCATCCGGGCTAAGGCTCTCCAACTCCACACGGTAAGCCGGTTTATTGATGGCTTTGGTAAATATATCCTTAACCCTGGTGGTTTGTTCCTCGGTCAATACGGTTTCAGGCGCGTCGTCCTTTTTAATCAGTTTATCGGCAACATCAGCATCAACACGTTTAAGAGATGTTTTATCCAGCTTTTGTTCCAGGTGACTGATGAAGTGATTATCAATAGGAGAGTTCATCAGCAATACATCATAACCCTTTTTATTGGCTGATTGGATGAACGAATCCTGCTTTGCGGCATCATTGGTATAAATGTATACCAACTGGCCGTCTTTATCAGTTTGTGTGGCTTCTACCTTTTCTTTATACTCGTTCAGGGTAAAGTTTTCGTTGTTGGTATTGCTTAACAACACAAAATCCTTGGCCTTTTCGTAAAATTTCTCTTCGCTTACAAATCCGTATTTAACAAACAAACCAATATCGCTCCATTTTTCTTCGTAGGCTTTACGGTCTTGTTTAAATATCTCGCTAAGCTTATCGGCTACCTTTTTGGTGATGTAATTGTTGATCTTTTTAACGTTGCTATCGGCTTGCAAAAAGCTGCGCGATACGTTAAGAGGAATATCCGGAGAATCAATTACACCATGCAGCAGCATCAAAAATTCAGGTACTATATCCTTCACCTCATCGGTAATAAATACCTGGCGCGAGAATAATTTGATCTTGTTGCGCTGTACCTCAAAATCGTTCTTCAACTTAGGGAAGTAAAGTACACCGGTAAGATTGAACGGATAATCAACATTCAGGTGAATCCAGAACAACGGATCTTCTGAAAAAGGATAAAGCTCCTTGTAAAATTTCAGGTAATCTTCGTCCTTTAATTCATTAGGTGCTTTCGTCCAGATGGGGTTGGTATCATTGATAATATTGTCAACCTCAATGGTTTTATATTTGGGTTTGCCTTCCTCGTCAACACCATCTTCTTCTTCCTGCTCGTTGGTGCCGAATTTAATAGGCACAGGCAGAAATTTACAGTACTTATCCAGTATTTGCTGAAGTTTGTGCTTTTCTAAAAACTCTTCAGACTCGCTGTTGATGTACAGGGTGATCTCGGTTCCGCGCTCTTCTAATACGCCATCGCCAATTTCAAACTCGGTGCTGCCATCGCAAACCCAAAAGGCTGGTTTAGCACCATCCTGGTAGGATAGGGTTTGAATCTCAACCTTATCGGCAACCATGAAAGCTGAATAAAAACCCAGGCCGAAACGACCGATGATCTCGTTCGCGTCTTTAGCTTCCTTGAATTTCTCCATAAATTCAGTGGCGCCTGAGAATGCGATCTGGTTGATGTATTTCTTGATCTCCTCGGCGGTCATACCAATACCGTTATCAGATATGGTGATGGTTTTGGCATCCTTATCAAATGCTACCTCAACACGAAGGTCATCAACCGGGCCATTGTACTGGCCTAATGACGATAAGCGTTTAAGTTTTTGCGTAGCATCAACCGCGTTTGATACCAGCTCGCGCAAAAATATCTCGTTATCTGAATAAAGGAATTTTTTGATTATCGGGAAAATGTTCTCGGTGTGGATTGAAATTGTGCCTTTTTCTTGCATAATTCTATACTATTATAATTTTAATAATGATCGGTGAACAGCAAACATCAATGCCTGTTCCAAAGTACAGGAGATTGTCAAATTGGCAGTGATAACTATGTGTGTTTTACAATATCTGATATATGTGCCAAAAACAAACAAATGAACAAGCCATAACCGAAAAGGTAAAGCACTTTTGACCGTACCGGTTTTTCTTTGATATAGCTTTTTATTAAAAAATATGATCCGGCAAAAGTGAAATAAAATAATAAAAGGAATGGTATGAGGAGTATTAAGCTTGCGAAAACAGAGGTTTCAACATATTTGCTCCCGGTAGCTTTAGCAAATTGCGTAAATAAGATAATTGATACAATTGCAATCATACCATACTTAAAATATCTTTTAGCCTTATTATAGTTTTTAAGCGGATCAGAGGCAGGGATTTGTGACATACCGGTTTAAGCGTTTTAATTTCATGCCAAAAATATCACACGTTTTTCATGTATTTGCTGTTACTTAGCACAAAATTTCAATCACTTTGTTAAACAAAATAAATCTCTCATGAAAAAAATCACACTCATGTTGGCCTTCTTTTTTGGGGCTACTTATTTTGCGTCGGCGCAGCTTATACCAAATTTTCAGTTTGGTGCTAAGGCCGGTGTCAACTTGTCAAGCTTTAGTTTATCAAATAACAATTTTGACGGTGCCAACCGTGCCGGTTACCTGGGCGGTTTTTGGGCAAGGGTAGGCGGTTTGGGTTTTCACTTTCAGCCGGAGCTTTACCTTACAGGCAAAAACGTAAAGATAGAGCAGGAAGTTGGCGGCGTAACCGCGGTAAATAACGTAAAGTTTACCAGTATTGATGTACCATTATTAGTAGGTACCAAAGTAGGTGCATTAGGTTTTGGCGGTCGCTTTTATACCGGTCCGCTTATTTCATTTAAAATCAGCGATGATCAAAGCTTTGGTAACGCTGTAGGTAACGCTGTTACGCTTACTGATATTAAAAATCAAAATTTTGCCTGGCAGGTGGGTGCAGGTGTTGATATTCGTGACCTTTCGATCGATCTGCGCTATGAGTATGGCTTAACCAAGCAAACTTATAATGATGGTGCATCAAAAGCCCGTATAAACCTGTTTAACCTTACACTGGCATACAAGCTATTCGCGTTATAATTTTATACAGAAATCATAATATAATAATAAAGGCTCCTTCAAAATAAGGAGCCTTTATTGTTTACAGAGCATTCATAAATAGTTTAAGCGTGTTCAATAGCGTGTTTAAGCGCCGCGTTGTGTTTATACTTGAATACGAACGGAAATATAACCGCTATAATCAGCGCGTAAGCGGCAAAGGTGAGCCATATGCCATGCCAGTCTTTAGTGTTATCAGCATTAGTGAAAAACCTATCGATCAGGAAACCGCTGGCCAGGCTGCCAAAAACGGCGCCAAAACCGTTAACCATCATCATGAAGAGGCCCTGCGCGCTGCCGCGAATTTCGGGTGTGGTTTGGGTTTCAACAAAAAGGGAACCCGATATATTGAAAAAATCAAACGCCATGCCATATACAATGCACGACAGGATGATCATCCACAAACCGTCGGCAGGGTTACCAAAAGCGAATAGTCCGAAACGCAATACCCAGGCCAGCATACTGAAAAGCATTACGTACTTAATGCCAAACTTGCGCAAAAAGAACGGTATAGCCAGTATGAAACCGGTTTCGGAAAATTGAGAGATAGACATGATGATAGCCGGGTACTTTACCGCCCAGGTATTTTTATAAGCTTCTACCTCGGCAAAGCCATGAATATAGGTATCGCCGTAAGCATTTGTTAATTGTAATGCCGCGCCAAGCAATAGCGAAAAGGCAAAAAAGATGGCGAAACGCGGATCGCGCAATAACTTAAACGCGTTTAAACCTAAACTGCCCGAAGCCAGCACACCGGTTGCTTTGTTAAGCATGGGCCTTGCTTTTGGTAAGGTAAAGGCATATAAACCTAAAGCCAGGGATACGGCTCCGGCGATGTAGAACTGGTTGGCCGAAGTTTCGTTACGGCTGATGCTCACCGTCCACAAGGCGGCTATAAAACCAACGGTTCCCCAAAAGCGAATGGGAGGGTAGTCTTTTACAACATCCTTTTGCTCGTTTTTAAGTGCCGAGTAAGCAACAGTTATGGATAACGATAGCGTAGGCATGTAAAAAAACATGTTAACCAACATCACCCAAAAAAACGTAACCGGGTTGGTAACCATAGGCAGGCAAAAAAGCACACAAGCGCCGCCAATATGCATTATGCCATACAGTTTTTCGGCGTTGATATATCTATCAGATATGATACCCGCTAACGCCGGCATGAAGATAGCCGAAATGCCCATGGTCGAAAATATGGCGCCAAACTGCGCGCCCGACCATTGCTTGTTTTGAAACCAATATGCACCAATGGTGAGCAACCACGCCCCCCAGATAAAAAACTGCATAAAGTTCATCAGTATTAAGCGATACTTAATATTCATAAGGGCTTGAGTAGTAGTATAAAAGTCAGTTACGTTTTTAAAAGCGGAAAGTAGCGAAATATTGCGATAATATAAAACGTGCAAATTATTAATCTATAAACATAAAACGCCGCCTGATAAGGCAGCGTTTTGTTATAACAATGTTGCGGAGAATGTATCAGGACGACTTGCGGCGATTAAGTTCATCGCGCAGTTTGGCCGCCTTTTCGTAAGCTTCATCATTCAATGCTTCCTGTAAACGTGTGCGCAGTTCATCTTCACTTAACGATGCATAGTTGCCCGCTGTTGATGTAATGGTTGGCTTTTCCTCAGCGCCTTCGTTAATGTTTTCGAGGTATACAAACTCATTGCCCTCAATAACAATACCCGCTGTTGAGAGGATAAACTCATAAGTATAAATAGGGCAGCTAAACCTTACCGAAATAGCAATAGCGTCTGACGTGCGTGCATCTATCTCCATCGTGCGCTTGCCATCACTGCATATCAGCTTCGCGTAAAAAATACCATCAACCAGGTTATAAATAATTACCTCCTGTACGCTGATGCTGAATGATTGCGCAAAGGTTTTGAACAGATCGTGCGTAAGCGGACGACTGGGTGTCATCTTCTCAATCTCGATAGCTATGGCCTGTGCTTCAAAGCTGCCGATGATGATCGGTAACCTGCGCCTGCCATTTATTTCGCCCAAAACAAGGGCATACGCGCCGGATTGTGTTTGGCTGTATGATAGCCCTACAATATCCAGCTCAATTTTCTTCATGTTGTTTCCCATCGCAAAACCCTTCGGCCCATGCCGTGTGTATTCTGTATGTTTTTATTTTAAAGGCCTTAGCTAAATTTTAGCCTGCCAAAAACTGTATAATCCTATCTGCAAAAAACGATGCGCAGGCATCTTTGTTTAAAAATTATTACAGTTATGGTTTGTTGGCAATTAACTAACTTAATTTAATAAAAATTGAGCCGAATATACAAAATTGCCCCGACAGCGCGCTGCATAAATTAAGTGTTTAGTACTTTAAACCTTACTTTTGTGCCACGCAATGTATTTTAATACTGATGCGTTCAACTTTTGATCATAAAATAATCACCAATATTATGCAGGCAAGCAGGTTAGAAAAACTGTTGGAATTTATAAAGAACGAGCCGGATGACGAATTTTTAAAATACGCCTTAGCTACAGAGTATCTCAGGCTTAATGATACAGACAAGGCGCTTGCTTATTACGAGGACCTGACAAGCAACCATCCGGGTTATACGGGCACCTATTACCATTTAGGTAAATTGTATGAGGCGCTAAACCGTAAGGATGATGCCATTGCTACTTATCAAACCGGCATGCGCATTACCCGCGAAAAGCGCGATAATCATGCCTATTCAGAATTACAGGCAGCTTATAACCAGGCTGCCGGGGTGTTTGACGATGATGATGACGATTATTAATTCAGATAACAAGCGCTGATCAACATTTTTGGACATAAGTATATTATGGCATTTTGATGTATTTCGTGAATAACGCCATTGTTCATAAACGTTAAATATTGCCATAATTTATACTTAAATCGCACTAAAACAACACATTAAAGTGTTAATTAATTTGTGCATAACCTGTTAATAAAAACATTTAAATTACACTTGACAAGCATTAACATAGTGACTATCTTAGTATTATCAAGAACGACGTATTTTGACAGCCTCACAGGAATACAGAAATTGAATCGGGCGAGCCTTCGGGGGAGCTAAAGATCAAGGGAGTACCTGAATTACATAAAGATTAAAAAACGAAAGTGATTTAAACAAAACGTGTAATTAGCGGGGTATTGCGGAAATTGTGGCGCTCTACGGAGTTAAAACAATGAGAAGAAATGACTTGGAGAGTAGTTGTAACCTGCGAAGGTATACAGCGAGGGCCGGTCGGTTAAAGATCACACAAAACTTGATGCCTTTGGGCGGCTACGGCTGTTAAAAGGTTAAAAACGGAAGCTGAATCGAACAGAGGAGGCTTCCGTTTTGCTTTTATAGCTATTTTTGCTTGATCAAGTATTATCTTTAGGTTGATTTTATTGCCTCTAAAATAAAATTAACTGTTTGATGGTTATAATGTTATCTGTTTATCAAAAACATTATTCATGAAGACCATCATCTTGTCTGTTTTAACAGCCATCACACTAACCACTGGTTTGCATCAGCAAAGCTATTCATCAACTAAAAAATATATCCACACCGTGGCACCTGCTATTGAAGGTTGGTATTTCAGGGCTATAAGCGGCTATCCGGCTGCAATTAGTTTTGAATTGGTAGTGCTATTTAAAAATGGCGAATACCTTGAGGTAGGTGATGAGCCCGTTGAAACCATCGATGTGGCCGCGTCAAAAAAATCACGGCCGAAAGCATGGGGAACATGGAAAAAAACTGGCGCTACATTTTATCTCACCAACTCGAAAAACCAAACACATGATTACAAACTTGGGGCAGGCAACTGGTTCCCGGCATTTGCATACAGTGCATCATTACCGCTAAAAAAGGGCTATGAAAAAGCCACCGGCGGAGATTATGGTAATGGTACAATAGCGTTAACCATCAACAAAATAAATTTTATTGATGCCACGCATTTTACAACAGGCAGCAACAGCGGCATATCAACGCCAAATGCTAAAGCAGGCAAGGTAACCAGCGCTAAAGGCACCTACAAAATTTCGGCACATGCCATTACGTTTACTTATGATGATGGTAAAACAGTCACCAAATCATTCGCAATGGGTGCATCAGGCTCACCGGCAAAGGCTACCAATACCATGATATTTATTGGCGGCGATCCGTTTACTGATACCGAATAATGCCGTACATATCAAAGTGGCTCTTGCTTTTCTGCAACATTAATTCCTAATTTAGTAGGATATGGCAAAGGAAGGCAGGAGCAGGCAGGCTTCACAAAAAAAGATATTTGTACTTGATACTTCGGTTATTTTATATGATCATAACGCGTTTGAGAGCTTTCAGGAGCACGATGTAGCCATCCCGGTTGAGGTGCTTGAGGAGCTTGATAATAAAAAGAATGGTAACGATACCCGTAATTTTGAAGCCCGGAGTTTTTTAAGGCTGATAGATGATGTATCGCGCGATAATCTGCTGAATGAGTGGACACCTCTAAAGAAAAAAGGGTTGGGCAGCTTTAAGGTGATCATGAATACCACGGCCACCAAAGATGCCGAGAAAATATTTGGTTCAGAAAAAACAGACCATCGTATACTTAATGCCGCGCTGAGCGTTCAGGAGGAATATCCTCAAAAAAAGGTGATACTGGTATCAAAGGATATTTGCCTGCGCCTGAAAGCCAAATCGCTTAACATTAATGCCGAGGATTACGAAACCGGCAAGGTTAAAAACGTTGGCGAGCTTTACACCGGCGTTACCGCGGTTGATAAAACTACTGAAAAATTTATCGGTCAGCTTAACAAGCAGCTAACCCTGTCAAACGGAATGCTTGATCCTGATGTGTATAAGAGCAATCACTTTTACATATTTAACAGTAAAAAAGCATCATCTGCTGCATTTTATAATGCCAATAACCAACAGCTTGAAAAAGTTACAGAGCAGCCCGTGCTCAATATCTTCCCCCGAAATACCGAGCAGGCTTTGGCCATTCATGCCCTGCTGCATCCGGATATTAAATTGGTAACCATTCAGGGTAATGCCGGTACAGGTAAAACCTTATTGGCTTTGGCCAGCGCACTTGAGCAGCGTAAGTTTTACCGGCAAATTTATGTAACCAGGCCAATAGTGCCGCTAAGTAATAAGGATATTGGTTTTTTGCCTGGCGATGTAAAATCAAAGATAGACCCTTATATGGCTCCGATATGGGATAACCTGAAATTCATCAAGGATCAATTCGCCGGTGACGAAAAAATGCAGGCCAAGATTGATGAACTGGTGAGCAATGATAAAATAACCATTACCCCGCTGGCCTTTATCCGCGGGCGTACATTGAGTAAGATATTTTTTATTGTTGACGAAGCGCAGAACCTTACCCCGCATGAAGTAAAAACCATTATATCAAGGGCCGGAGAGAACAGCAAATTTGTTTTTACCGGGGATATTTACCAGATAGACACACCTTATATGGATGCGGAGAGTAACGGCCTGTCGTATCTTATAGACAAGGCGAAGAATCATCCGCTGTACGCGCATATTACCCTGCAAAAAGGCGAGCGCAGTGAATTGGCTAATTTGGCTACGCAGTTATTGTAAAATACTGTCGGTTATTTTAATAACGTCGTTACTTATCTTATTAATAAAATCGAGTTGTTCTTTAAGCAGATTATCGTCGGCTGATGGCGGCGCGTGTTCGGCCAGGGGCTCTTCGGTAAGCTGTTTTGCTATCTTAAATTCGGCAACGGGGCCAAAAAGTTTTTTACTGGCATCATTAAGTACAGCAATACTCTTTTTAACAGATCGTATGGCATCAGGCCTTGCGCGGCGTGCCGGTTTACCCATTATTGACGCGGCAATTGTAGCTATATACGATGACAGGATATGGTTCAATACTACAAACTTATGTACATCCTTTATCTTTACCTGCTTGCTTTTCGGTTCAGACGTCATGCGTTGAAACGCTGCTGATAAATTGGCCGATTGTACAAACACATCCTTGCGGGCAAGCTTATATTCGGTTACATCAATATTATTGCCGGCTATGCTGTAACCTATCTTTGCCAGGTAATTGGCATTGGCGTTGATAACATCGCGCAGGTTCTCTTTGATTTGTTCAAACTCCCAGGATGGAAAAACAAAATAACTGGCAATAAACGCAACAGACGAACCTATTATAGTATCCAGTATACGCTCCTGCACAATATTATAACCACCTATACCTATAAATTTTAGCATGATAAGCACAAAAGGCGTCATAAATATTACGCTTACAATATAGTTGAGCCTTGTAAAGCTGTAAGTACCTATCATCAGCACAATCATGAGGCCGAACAATACGTTGTCATTACTTACTAATGCCAATATCAACACACCAATTATACCGCCCACTATGGTACCTATCAGCCTGTGGTAATTGCGCTCTTTTGATAAACTGAAACCCGGTTTCAGGATCACGATAATGGTAAGCAATATCCAGTAACTATGGTGGCTCGGCGCAAAAAATTTAGCGATAACAAACCCCACAAAGCATACTAACGATACACGCAAGGCATGTTTAAAGGCTGATGAGTTCATGCTCAGGTTATCAAAAAATATATGCAAGGCATAATCCTGATGCGTAACAAATTTTGAGTATTCTATTTTTCCTTGTTTCTCAAACAATAGTTTAGATGAGCTTGAATTATAATAATCATATATATTATGGATCTTTTGGTTCAGATCGCGAATATTGATAAGTATCTTTTTTAAAACCAACGTACTGCCGCTGCCTGCTTTATTGCCGGCTTCATCAATCATCAGTTTAATTTTTTCCAGATCTTTACTTAGGTCAAGCACCCGTTTATTACGCAGGTTGGAGAGTACCATGAAGGCCACATTGTCCACCTCGTCGGCCATTTTGTATATTACTTTATGAATAGCAGGCAAAACTTCGCTATCCTTAAAACTTTCGCGAATGTGCCCGTAATCATAATGCGTTGCCATCACCTGTTCAAACATATCAACCAGGTCAACAAATGTCAGTACTAATATCCGGCTGGCGTTGGTTGATTCTTTAACGGTTATACGGCTTTTAAATAATATTTCCCTCACCGCGTCCTGATGGGTACTTACATGTACCTGCTGGGCAACAAGCTTACGGTAGTTTTCGTCAATATCTGTATTAACATCGTAAAAATCAGCCTTAATACGTAAAAAACGGGCTATATCGCCAATACTTTCACCAAGCGTTTGCTGTGCGGCACGGTATGGCCTTATCCTAAAAAACAGCAAACTGAACAGCGTATACCAAATGCCGCCAACCAGCAGGGTTAAGCTAACCTCCAGCACTTCGCCGGGTTGGGTATCCTTACCCATCATAAAAACCATGGCCAGCAGGGCGGCTGTACCTACTGATGCTGCACGGTTACCATATACAATAAGTAGTGAAAATATAAAGCTGAACAGCGTAATTTCAACCCCGAGGGCGATGATATTTAAACGGGCAAAACCTGTTATAAGCGATACCAGGAACAGGCATATATTACCCAGCCCCATAGCATTACGTTTATGCACAACCGGGCCCGGACTATCAATTACCGACATGCACAGCGCGCCAAGCGAAAGCGTAAAGCCTATATCTAACAAACCAAACTGCAGCAGCAGCAGCGAGGGGAATAATATACCGGCCGTATAGCGTAACCCATCCGAGAAATACTGGCTGTAAAAAAAGCTTTTAACCTCCCGTTGCTGCGAATTATTAATAGGATTGGATATACTGAGTGCCACTGCGCAAATTTAAGTATTTTATTCGTTGATATTATTTATACCATTATTATGTCTTTTTGATTGATAAATGACTATAAAATTTAACAAACAAGCCGTTTTTTGCCGAATTTATTTAAATTCACGCCGATAATGGCCGCGTACGATACTGTACTGGTCTGTTTTGCCCCAAACATTCAACAATAACTATGTCCGCATCGTTAAAATTAAGCCAAAGAGAAGCAACTTTTAACAACGAAGTTGTTGCCCGCTTTGAGTTATATAACAGTTTGTTTCAAACACTTCCGTTTTACCAGGTTAAAGAAATTGGCATTTTGCTGCCATTTTTTACAGCCCATTGCGAGCAGGGAGTTAACGCCGGTTTATCGCCGGAGGAGATCATCAATTCTTTCTTCAGTAAAAACGTACCCGATATTGACCATGAAGAACAGATAAACCGGATGTTCCGCCTGTTGCAATACATAGAGCGCCAGGTTGTGCTTTTTGATGCCATTGAGGATTCATCATTCGGCAAGATAGGTCGCGCGGCGGATGCCGGTACATTACAGAGCTTATTACAGCAAGCCAACATCAGTGATCAGGCCCGTAAGGATATCAGTGAGAAATTAAAGGAAACATCGTTAAGGCTGGTGCTTACCGCGCATCCAACGCAGTTTTATCCCGGTACAGTGCTTGGCATCATGACGGACTTGATTGAGGCGCTGAAGCATAATGATATTAACACTATCGATGAATTGCTGCAGCAATTAGGCAAAACGCCGTTCTTCAACAAAACATCGCCAACACCGGTTGACGAGGCTACCAGCCTTATCTGGTTCATGGAAAATATATTTTACCATGCGCTATCAGGTATACAAACTACGCTTGAAGAAGAGTTTGATATTGATATAGTCGCCAAAAACCAAATACTTGAGCTGGGCTTTTGGCCGGGCGGCGACCGCGACGGCAATCCTAATGTTGTTACTGAAACTACCCGTTCGGTAGTTCGCATATTAAGGCAGGTATTATTCAGATGCTATTACCGTGATTATAAGGTTTTAAAACGCCGCATCACTTTCCGTGGGTTTGATAAAAAGCTGGATAGCCTTGAAAAGCTGTTATATCAAAATGCCTTTAACCCGCAGCGCGATCCGCATGATGTGCAGGACGAATTGCTTGAAATACTGAACTCGATACGTGATACCTTGATTAAAGATCACGACAGCTTGTTCCTGGACATTGTGGAAGGCATGATACGTAAGGTACGCCTGTTTGGTTGTTACTTTGCCACGCTTGACATAAGGCAGGATAGCCGCGTGCTGCGCAGCGTATTTAAATATGGCAGCGAGCAGATCAGCGAAACCGGCATTAAACCTGATTATTTTGAACTGGATGAAGCTAAAAAGTTAAAGAACATCAAATTCAACGAGGCTGATTTTATTTGCCCGGATGATGCTGACGAAATGACCAAGGATACGCTGAATACCATTCGTCTTGTCAAAAAGATCCAGCATAATAATGGTGAAAAAGCTTGTCAGCGTTTTATCATCAGTAACTGCCAGCAGGCATCAGATATTTTACAACTGATAGACCTGTTTTTGTGGAGCGGTTGGGAAAAAGACAATCTTACCATTGATTTTGTACCGCTTTTTGAAACGGTGAACGATTTGAAACACGCCGCCGATGTGATGGAAAAATTATATACCCATCCATTTTATAAGGAGCATCTTAAACAGCGCGATAATTCACAAACCATTATGCTTGGTTTCTCTGACAGTACTAAGGATGGTGGTTACCTGATGGCCAACTGGTCTATCTACAAGGCCAAGGTTGAGCTTACATCAATGGCGCGTAAATATGGTATAGATCTGTCGTTTTTTGATGGCAGGGGCGGCCCACCGGCACGCGGTGGTGGTAAAACGCACCGCTTTTACTCGTCAATGGGGCAGGAGATAGCCAACAAGCACATACAGCTTACCATACAGGGGCAAACTGTTAGCTCACAATATGGCTCGGTTGAAACCGCAAGGTTCAATATGGAGCAGTTGATACATGCAGGTATTGTATCGGCTCTGCATCCAAACCAGCACGATTTGCTTGATGCCAAACACAAAGCGCTTATAAGTGATATGGCTGATGAAAGCTACAGTTTATTTATGGCGCTGCGTGAGCATCCGTTATTTACGGAGTATCTCGAAAAGTTCAGCCCGATAAAACTGTTATCGCTGGTAAATATCAGCAGCCGCCCAACAAAACGTAATTCTGATTCAAAACTACGCCTTGAGGATTTACGTGCTATAAGTTTTGTAACCGCCTGGAGCCAGTTAAAACAAAGTATACCAGGTTTTTATGGTGTAGGTACTGCCCTTAAAAAAATGAAGGACGAAGGCAAATGGGAGCAGGTTAAAGAGTTGTATACAGGTTCGGGCTTTTTCCGCACCATGCTGGATAATTGCATGATGTCAATGTCGAAATCAGATTTCAGGGTAACCGCTCATTTGGAGAAAGACGAAAAATTCGGTGATTTTTGGAAAATGCTGAAGAACGAATTTGATCTTACTAAAAGTATGCTGCTTGACCTTACCGGCGCTGAAGTTTTAATGGCCGACTACCCGGTTGAGCGCCGCTCAATAGCTATCCGCGAAAAGATCGTGCTGCCGCTGGTGGTAATACAACACTATGCGCTTGGTTTACTTAACAAAAATGAAAACAGCGAATTAACTGAAGTTTATAATAAGCTGGCTATCAGAACAGTATATGGTATAGTTAATGCCGGCCGCAACCTGGCTTAATTAAGTATGCTTTTGTCATTCTTTTGTAAACCTAACCGGTATAAATTTGTTATGTACTAATTATACATATACAATTTTATACCATGAGAAGAGCAGTGGCCATAGGTTTACTATTTTTGGCAGTTATTGGTTTAGGGGCCTGCAAGGATAAGCGTAAGGCGCAGAATTATAATTTGCATGTTTTGGTTGATGATGACGGACTTGCTTTTATACGTAAGGCGGCCGAATCAGGTATTGCGGAGGTCGAGGCATCTAACATAGCCAAAGCAACATCTAAAAATCAGCAGGTGGTTAAATTCGCTACCATGCTTGCAGATCAGCATGCTGCTATAAATGAAGAACTGAAAACGCTGCAAACCCGCAATATGGTATCAACTAATGATACCATTAGCCTTGAAAAGCAACAAGCCATTGCCGACCTTGCCAAAAATACCGGTGTAGAGTTTGACCGTAAGTACATCAACATGATGGTGAAAGACCATGAGGAGGCGGTAAAGATATTTAGCAGCGGCACAAGTATCCGTATATCATCAGTAAATAAATTCGCTAACAAACATTTGGCCGAATTAAAAGCGCACCTTGATACAGCAAAGCAAATAAGCGCGAGCTTAAAATAATTTAAGCTGTTGTTGCATGGGTGGCCGCTCCTTACCAAAAACGGTGCGGCCGCCATATTTCCATGAATTCTGCCTTTCCTGTTCTATTACCTTTTCAAAATTCGAGTTAGGTATAAAATTCTTTTCAGCTTGCTCGGTTATTTTCGAGAGGCGCTTTATGGCCTCATTTTTATCATTATTACCCAACTTTGAGCGGTGTACAGCTTTTTGTAACACACCAATGGTTTCATCATACACCTTGATAGGTACCGGGAAGGGGTGGCCATCCTTGCCGCCATGCGCAAAGGAGAAACGGGCCGGATCTTTAAACCGCGAAGGTGTGCCATGTATTACCTCGCTAACCAGTGCTAATGATTGTAAAGTGCGTGGCCCAAGTCCTTGTAGTAACAGCAGGTCTTCAAAATCAGCAGGCTGTTTTTCATGCGCCAGCCATAGTACAGTGCCCAACCTCTTCATGTCTACATTCTCTGCCCGTACCTCGTGATGATCAGGCATAACCAGGTGCTTTATTTCGTTAAGCATTATTTCGGGCTTTTCGGCTGCTATCTGCATAATGCCCTTGCGTAACGGAGCTGCTGTTTTATCGGCCAGGTTTAATATATAACCAGTATTATGCCCGTAAACAAAAGTATGCGGATCATCAACGAAGGATTGCAGCTCCTCCGAATGCCAATGGTAACGCCTCGCGGTTTTAGTATCAGCCCGCATACCTTGCTGTACTACACACCATTGCCCGGTATCAGTTAAAATAAAGTTATGTGTATAAAGCTGAAAGCCATCCTGAACCGCGGTATTGTCTATTTTGGCGCTTAACTTACTGCAACGTACCAGTTCGGTGCTGTTAAGCCCGGTACTTTCACATACCTTTAAAAGTTCGGCAGGCGTATTGGTGGAGTGTTTGCCCTTGCCGCCGCAAATATAAATACCCAGCTCGCGGCTTAATGGGTTTACCGCCCTTTTTAAAGCACCCATTACTGATGTGGTGATACCGGATGAGTGCCAGTCCATGCCCATTACCGCCCCCAGGCTTTGAAACCAAAACGGGTCGCTTAACCTGCGAATAACTTCCTGCTTGCCATAATCGGTCACAATGTTTTCAACTATAGCCAGGCCAAGCTTAGCCATGCGTTCGGCAAGCCAAACAGGCACGTATCCATAGTGGAGCGGGAGATCGGCATTACCGGCGCGTTTCATACTAACAAATTTAGCATTTATTTATATAGATGTAGAGTATGTTCAATTATTGTTATTCGATTTATGGCTGCTAACAGCAAATACATATATTAGCATTGTATACCATGAAAACCGAACGACAAAAAATGCTTGATGGCGAGCTATACATAGCCGCCGATGCTGAACTAACCGAGATGCGAGAACGAGCCCGGCAACTGCTGCATCAGTACAACCAGATGATAGCATCGCCAACGGAAGAAAAGACCGGCGTATTGAAACAACTCCTGAGTAAATGTTCAACAATTGACATACAGCCACCGTTTTTTTGCGATTATGGCACCAATATTATTGCCGGCGACAACCTGTTTATGAACTTTAACTGCGTGGTATTGGATTGCGCTTTGGTAACCATTGGCAACAATGTGCAGTTTGGCCCATATATTCAGGTGTATACAGCAACCCACCCGTTGGTAGCAGCCGAACGCATTAAAGGGCCGGAGCTGGCTAAACCCATAACCATTGGCGATAATGTTTGGATAGGCGGTGGGGCAATTATTTGTCCGGGTGTAACTATTGGCGAAAATACCACCATTGGCTCGGGCAGTGTGGTAACCCGGGATGTGCCGGCCAATGTTTTTGCCGCGGGAAATCCCTGCCGTGTAATCAAGAATCTTTAACTAAAAACTTTATATGAAGAAATTAATATTATTGATAGTTGCAATGGCATTTGGCGGCCCGCTGATAACCAAGGCACAGCAAAAGCCGTTGTATGATACCACGCAGAAACCCACACTGGTATCGCGCCAGTTTGAATTTACCGAAGGGCCCGCTACCGACAAGAATGGTGATGTGTACTTTACCGATCAGCCTAATGATAAAATATGGAAATACAGTGCCGATGGTAAATTGACTGTTTTTATGGATAAAACGGGCAGGAGCAACGGTTTATTTTTTGACAACAAAGGCTGCTTATTAGCCTGTGCCGATGAAAAGAATGAGCTATGGGTTATTGATAAAAAGGGTGGGCATGAAGTGCTTTTATCAAACTTTAACGGTAAACGTTTTAACGGGCCAAATGATGGTTGGGTACTGCCTAATGGCGATATGTATTTTACCGACCCATATTACCAGCGCGATTACTGGCAGCATAAATCATCTGAACTGGATGGTGAAAAACTTTACTATTTAAAAAAAGGCAGTAAACAGGCAGTGGTGGCTAATGATCAGTTTAAGCAGCCTAACGGTATTGTGGGTACTGCTGATGGCAAGTATTTGTATGTGGCAGACATCGGCGATAATAAAACCTACCGCTTTAACATCGGGAAAAATGGTTCGCTAACCAACCGCGTACTGATCATCAAACAGGGATCAGACGGGATGACGCTTGATGACAAGGGTAACATTTACCTGACAGGCAAGGGTGTTACAATTTATAACCCGCAGGGCGAAAAGCTGTTTAACATACCTGTACCCGAGCAATGGACAGGCAATGTAACCTTTGCCGGTAAAAACCGTGATGTGCTTTTCATCACTGCATCAAAGGGCATTTATACCTTAAAGATGAACGTTAAAGGCAAATAACGCTATTTATAGGATCGCCTTGAGGTTGATGCACGGATGATAAGCTTTGGCTTAACACTGATAGTGCGCGGCACAACAGGCGATTCTTTATTTTCCGACTCCTGGAAATAGAGGTTGGCGATGGTTTTGCCCATATAATGGCTAAATTGGTCAATAGTGGTTATTGACGGGCTGGTCAATTCGGTAAATGGTTCGTTGGAGTAACCTAATATCCCCAGCTCCGAAGGTACCTTAATACCCATGGAGGTTGCCACCTCCAAAACGCCTAAAGCCGAAAAATCTGACGTGGAAGCGAATATGGCATCCGGTGGTTCGGGCAGGTTGAGCAGTTTGCGGGTAGCCTCGGCACCTAATTCTTTTGTCCAGGCATTTTCAATAATCAGTTCATTAATAACAGGTAGGTTATGTAGTTTCAAAGCTTCCAGATAACCTTGTTTACGCTGCCTGAATATATCAAGGTTTTGAGGGCCCTCAAGCAGGGCTATACGCTTATAACCCTGTTCTATGAGGTGTGTTATACCTTCTAACGATGCCTGGTGGTTATCATTCAATACCTTTAATGTTTCTACCTCATCGGCAACACGGTCAAACTGGATCAGCTTAATGCCATGATCTATAACGTTTTGCAGATGCGAATAATCGCTACCCTCGGCAGCAACCGATATTACTATACAATCAACATGCTGATTGATTAGCGCATTAACAGATTTTACCTCTTTCTCGTGCGATTCATTCGACTGGCAGATGATCAGGTTATAATCCTTACTGTACGTTGTTTCCTCGATACCGGCAATCACGTTTGAAAATATATTTTGATTGATACGCGGTACAACAATACCAATTGTTTTTGATTCGCCTTTACGCAGGTTTGATGCCAGTATGTTTCGCTTATAATTAAGCTCAGCGGCGGTTTTTAAAACCAGCTTCTTGGTTTCCTCATTTACATGACTGCTATTGTTAAGCGCACGCGATACCGAAGAAGCGGTTATGTTCAACTTTTCGGCAATATCGTATATAGTTGTTCTTTTTTTCGGTTTCATGGTCGGTTAAAAGTAATCAATAAAATTATGTGCAATCGATTGCATTTATAAAAATTTAATTTAAATTCGTTGCTAAATAATCCGAATAACCAAAACCAAGTAATAAACCGGTCTACCATGTTGCTATTAGGTATTGATATAGGCACATCATCTATTAAAGTTTGTATTGTAAATGCCGACACGCAGGCGGTAGTTACTGCTGCGCAGTATCCGGATGAGGAGTCGCCCATAAAATCATTAAAACCAGGCTGGGCCGAGCAGGAACCGGCTATGTGGTGGAATCATGTTAAACTGGCTTTAGCTAAATGCCATGCCACCGGTAAGTACAATCCGCAGCAAATAGCAGCCATTGGCATTGCCTATCAAATGCATGGTTTGGTTTTAGTAGATAAACAGCAAAATGTATTGCGCGATAGTATAATATGGTGTGATAGCCGTGCGGTAAAAATAGGAGATGATGCCTTTGAAGGTATCGGGAACGATGTTTGCCTGGGTAATATGCTTAATTCGCCGGGTAACTTCACGGCATCAAAATTAGCCTGGGTTAAACAAAACGAACCGGATGTTTACAGCAGGATAGACAAGATCATGCTTCCCGGAGATTTTATTGCCATGAAGCTGACGGGTGAAGTTACCACATCCATATCCGCCTTATCCGAAGGCATATTCTGGGATTTTAAGAACGACTGCTTATCAAAAGAGGTAAAAGAATATTTTGGCTTTGATGATAGCCTGTTTCCGCCGGTACATCCGGTATTTTCATCACACGGAAACGTTATTGCACAGATGGCTGAGGAATTAAATATCCCGGCTGGCATCCCGGTAGCTTATAAATCAGGCGATCAGCCCAATAACGCGCTTTCGCTCAATGTACTTAACCCCGGCGAAGTGGCCGCAACGGCCGGCACATCGGGGGTAATATATGGCGTTACAGATAGCCTGGAGTACGATCAGCTCTCGCGCGTAAATGCCTTTGCGCATGTTAATTACAGCGATAATTTAAAGCGCTTAGGGATATTGCTTTGCATCAACGGAACGGGGAGTATGTATAGCTGGGCCAAAAAAATGTTTGGCCAAACTTTGAGCTACCCGCAAATGAATGCCGAAGCAGAACAAATAGCTGAAGGTAGTGATGGCTTGAGGATATTGCCTTTTGGTAATGGCGCTGAGCGTATGCTTACCAATAAATTGATAGGGGCACACTTTGAAAATATCGACTTGAACCTCCATACCCGTGGTCATATTTTCCGTGCGGTACAGGAGGGCATAGCCTGCTCTTTCCGTTACGGGTTAGACATAATGCATGAGAACGGCATGAATCCAACGGTGATACGGGCCGGTAAAAGCAATTTGTTTTTGAGCGATCTGTTCACACAAATATTTGTAAACGTAACCGGTGTGGCTGTTGAATTGTACAGTAACGATGGCAGCGCCGGTGCCGCTTTAGGTGCCGGAATAGGCGCGGGTATATTTACAACAGCAGCCGAGGCATTTACCAATATGCAGGTTATAAAACGTGTGGAACCACAAGCCGGTAATAAAATGGAGCAATTATATAAGGAATGGAAAGCGTTGTTAGACAAACAACTTGCTTCGGTCAATTAAACAATTATTTAATATTAAAATACAATAAATCTATGGGCATAGTAACAGGAAACAAAGAGTTTTTTAAAGGTATTGACCAGATAAAATTTGAAGGACTTGAATCAGATAATCCTTTAGCATTCCGTTGGTATGATGCTGACCGTATTGTTGCAGGTAAAAGCATGAAAGACCACCTACGTTTCGCTTGCGCTTACTGGCATTCATTTGTAGGTAATGGCGGCGATCCGTTTGGTGGTGCTACACACGTTTTTCCATGGGATGAAAAAGCTGACGCTGTTGAACGCGCTAAAGATAAAATGGATGCCGCTTTTGAGTTCATCACAAAAATGAATTTGCCTTACTACTGTTTTCATGATGTTGACGTGGTTGATTATACCAACGATATTAACGAGAACGACCGCCGCCTGCAAGCCCTGGTTGATTATGCCAAGCAAAAGCAAGCCGAAAGCGGTGTGAAACTCCTGTGGGGTACAGCAAACCTGTTTAGCCATAAACGTTATATGAACGGCGCTTCAACCAATCCCGATTTCCATGTATTGGCACATGGTGCCGCTCAAGTAAAGGCAGCTTTAGATGCTATCATTGCTTTAGGCGGTGAGAACTATGTATTTTGGGGTGGACGCGAAGGTTATATGACCTTGCTTAATACTGATATGAAACGCGAGCAGGAGCATTTTGCGCGCTTTTTGCATACCGCAAAAGATTATGCCCGTAAACAGGGCTTTAAAGGCACGTTCTTTATCGAACCGAAACCTTGTGAGCCAACCAAGCACCAATATGATTACGATGCTGCTACGGTATTAGGCTTTTTACAGAAGTACGATCTTTTAAATGATTTCAAACTAAACCTTGAGGTTAACCACGCTACGCTGGCCGGGCATACCTTTCAGCATGAGTTGCAGGTAGCTGTTGATTCAGGCTTGTTAGGATCGATAGACGCTAACCGCGGCGATTACCAGAACGGTTGGGATACCGATCAATTTCCGAATGATATTAATGAATTGACCGAGGCCATGCTGATCATTCTTGAAGGCGGCGGCTTTCAGGGTGGCGGTATTAACTTTGATGCCAAAATACGGCGTAATTCAACTGATCCGGCTGATCTGTTCTACGCGCACGTTGGCGGTATGGATCTGTTTGCACGTGCATTGATCACGGCTGACAATATTCTGCAAAAATCAGACTACAAAAAGATACGTGAAGAGCGCTATGCTTCATTTGACAGCGGCAAAGGTAAGGAATATGAAGAAGGTAAATTATCGTTAGAAGAACTGAGAAACTACGCTGCCGAAAATGGCGAGCCACAAGTGATCAGCGGAAAACAGGAATACCTGGAAAATCTGATCAACCGCTATATTTAATAATTTTTAGTGTGTTATAATGGCCCTGCGCAGCGTTAGCTGTACAGGGCTTTTTTATGCCTTAACGGTCAACCTCGCCCAATACAAAATCGATAGAACCAATAATGGCTATCAGGTCGGCTATCATTACACCTTTGGCAATCTCGGGTAATACTGAAAGGTTATTAAAACTTGGTCCGCGCGATTTAGCACGGAAGGGTATCTCTGATTTTCCATCTGCAATAAAATAAAAGCCCAGCTCGCCTTTGGCACCTTCTCCGCGAATGTAATAATCCTGGGCTTTAGGCGTGATTTTACGGGGTAGCTTTGCACGCGGGTCAAAATCAGCGGTACGTTTCAATTCCTTTTGTAAGCGATCAAGGCATTGCTCAACAATTTTCACAGATTCGGCTATTTCATCAACACGTACTTTATAACGATCCCAGCAATCGCCAAGTGTACCCATTTCACCCTTACCAACCGGTATATCAAAATCAATTTCAGGGTATGCAGAGTAATTATCAATACGGCGCAGATCCCACTTTAAACCCGAGCCACGCAGCATGGGGCCCGAGCAGCCGTAGTTTATAGCTACATCCATTGGCAGTACACCTACATTGGCTGTTCGTTCAATAAACACCTGGTTTTCAGTAAGCAACTGGTTAAGCTCAGCCATTTTTGGCTTAAAATACGTTATAAATTCGCGGCAGCGTTCTTCAAAACCAACAGGCAGATCATAAAACAAACCGCCTATCCAGATATAATTGTACAGCATGCGCGAACCGGATGCCCACTCCAACATGCCCATAATATGTTCACGATCACGAAAACACCACAGGAAAGGGGTAAAGGCACCTATATCAATGCCATAAGTGCCAATGGCTATCAGGTGCGAAGCTATACGGTTCAATTCGCAAACCAATACACGTATGTACTCTACACGTTTGGGTATTTCTTTATCAATACCCAGCATTCGCTCAACACCCATTACCCACACATGGCTGTTATTCATAGATGCCAGGTAGTCCATACGGTCAGTAAACGGAATAGTTTGCTGATAGGTAAGACTTTCCGCGTGTTTTTCAAAGCAACGGTGCAGGTAACCCAAATGCGGAATTACATCTTTAACAATCTCGCCATCGGTTATAAGCTCCAACCGCAAAACACCGTGTGTTGACGGATGCTGCGGCCCCATATTGAGCACCATATCTTCGGTAGCGGCATTGGCTATCTTTTCATGGTAACGCTGTAAAGCTTCTTCGTATTTCGAATTTCGAATGTTCAATTTCGAATTTATTTATTGTTTATTACGCTGATTTTGTTTAGCTGTTTTACCTATGGCTGTAAAGATAGCGGTTAACTCTTTTGCCTCTTGTTTTAGTAAATAAACTGTTTCATTATGCACCAAACCACATTCCTCGATTAACTCTAACCAATAAATAGATTCATCGGCTTCTTCCTCAACGATAGTTATCTTATTGATAAAATCGGCAGTTGATTTACCCTTACATGCTGAACGATAATTGGCACCAACTGATGATGAGCTACGCAATAATTGATTAACAAGTACATTTACAGCACGTATATTTGGTAGTTCGCTACAAAACTTTATGATGTCGACAGCAAATTTCTTAGTGCGCTTCTGTAATTCTAACTTATCCACTTAATGGTATTTATCTTTTTTGTATCTACGTTAAATTCGAAATTGAACATTCGAATTTCGAAATCATCAATCTATCTTTATCCCCTTATAATATTCAGCGTTTTTATAATCTTTTCTTAGGGGATAACCTTCCCAGTCATCCGGCAACAATATTCTTCTCAGATCAGGATGGCCTTCAAAGTAAATGCCCAGCAGATCATAAGCTTCCCGCTCATGCCAGTCGGCCGTACGGTAAACTGTAGATACACTTTTAAAAGTAGGCAGTTTCTGGATGTTCCTGTCATGTTCAACACTTATTTTAAGCGTTAGCTGCAGGCGATAAGGTATTGATGCCAAATGATATACCACACCAAAACGGCATGCATCCACACCATAGTCAACACCACTAAGGCTTGACATGAAATCGAAGTACGTTTTGGGGTTATCGCGCAGCTCGCGGCAAACATCAACTATGCTGTCAGGTGCGATCAGCAAGGCAGGCTGCATGCCGGCACGTTCTTCGCCAATAATAGCATCAGCGCCAAATTTGGCTACCAGTAATTCTTTTATATCATCAAAGGTCATGGTGCCAAACGTACTTTCTTCCAGCTTTTTTTATCTGTTTTTTTATAAACTATACGATCATGTAAACGGCTGCGACGGCCCTGCCAAAACTCAATCAGCGTAGGCTTTAAAACATATCCGCCCCAATGCGATGGCTTAGGAACATCTTTATTTTCATACTCTGCCTCTAACTGCTGCATTTTGCTTTCAAGCACTTCACGGCTGGCTATTTCCTGGCTTTGCGGTGATGCAACGGCCCCAATCTGGCTTAGTTTGGGTCGAGAGTGAAAATACTCGTCTGATTCGTTTTTATTCAGCTTTTCAATGGTTCCCTCAATGCGTATCTGCCGCTCTAATGGTCCCCAAAAAAACACTAATGAGCCTAATGGATTTTTAGCCATCTCACGGCCTTTACGGCTTAAATAGTTGGTGTAAAATTTAAAACCATCATTACTGTAACCCTTTAGTAATACTATACGTGCCGATGGTCGGCCATCTTGGGTTGCGGTAGCCAGTGTCATGGCGTTGGGTTCATGCATTTCAGCAGCGAGTGCCTCATTAAACCACTTGTCAAACTGTTTTATGGGGTCGTCACTTGTACTGTCTTCGTTTAAAGTGGCAGCACTGTAGTCCTGACGTAAATTTTGTATCCTTTGGTTATCCATCAATGCAAACTTACAAATTAATTATACCGTACATATTGTTATAATGTAATTTAGTGTACGAACATAAATTTGCAATTATTGTTAAATAGTTAAGTAAATGTAAACCTTATGCTTAATTCAATATCAGCAGCGGCAGGGCGATTATTAATATCCGAACCCTTTATGATGGATCCGAACTTTAAAAGATCGGTTATATTGCTTACAGAATATTCAGAGGATGGGGCTGTAGGGTTTGTGCTCAACCATCAATCAGATATGTTGCTTGGTGACATACTGCCCGAATTATCGTATTCTGATCTGCCGGTTTATGAGGGCGGCCCGGTAGCTAAAAACACCTTGCATTTTGTTCACCGTTGCCCGCACAAAATACCAGGCGGCATTGAAATATGGGACAATATATTTTGGGGAGGCGACTTTGAAGAGGTTAAACAACTGATAAACACCTATCAGTTAAATGAAAGCGAGATAAAATTCTTTGCCGGATATTCAGGCTGGACACAAGGACAATTGGATGCTGAACTTATAGAAGATACCTGGATAGTAGCTAACCGCTTTAATGCCGATCTGATTTTCGCCAACAGCGAGCATAACCTATGGCGCGAAGTTGTGATCAGCCTTGGCAGCAGGTACGCGCACATTGCAAATTTTCCGGAAAATCCGTCGTTGAATTGAGATGAAGAGTCCGGAAGTAGGGAAGACCGTAAGTCCGAAAGCTATATTTTATACCAAAAAACTTTCGGACTTACTGACTTTACGGTCTTTCGGACTATAAACCCTCCATCTCCCTTGCTGATTCTTCTACTTTTTTGGCTAATTCCTGCTTGTAGGCTATCAGGTTATTGGTAACCGTTTCGTTTGCAATGCTGATAATTTGCGCGGCTAATATACCCGCGTTTTTTGCAGCGTTGAGTGCTACGGTAGCAACCGGTATACCGTTTGGCATTTGCAGGATTGACAGGATAGAATCCCAGCCATCAATAGAATTGCTTGATTTTACCGGGACACCAATTACTGGCAAATGCGTTAATGAGGCTACCATACCCGGCAAATGCGCGGCACCGCCGGCACCGGCTATAATTACCTTTATACCACGACCGGCAGCTTCTTTAGCGTATTTGAACATACGGTCGGGCGTGCGGTGAGCTGATACAACGGTGATCTCGTACGCTACGCCTAATTCTTTAAGCACATCGACAGCATCCTGCATTACGCCAAGATCTGATTTGCTGCCCATTATTATTCCGATTTGGGGGATATTTGGGTTCATAGTTAGTTAAATTGTGTTATTGTTCCTTGCTTTACTGTAAAAGATTTTACAAAAGTATCTAATTGAGCTTTGTATTTATCTTTATCAGCAAAAGGTAACGACCCACTCACAATTAGTATTGTATTATTAAAATAAATCGCCCTTTGATATATATAGCGTATATTTTGCTCAACTGCAGAATCTTTGTAACAGAATTCTATGCCATGCAATCCCTGAATTACAATCTCTTTATTGTAAAGAAGTTCCTTCTTGTTTTTAGGATTGGCTGCTCCGGCAACAATACCGGTATATAAATCATGTAAACTAATTGAATCTTTAACTATAAGATCTTTCATTTTAAATGATAATACCACAAATGCATTTGGCGCAACATCCGCCTTATACATTAAGCCCATTCCGTTTGGCAGGTTACTAACAACTGGTTGTTTAGGGAAGTCTATAGTGGCAATATCATCAAAATTTTGTTTGAAGGTGTTTTGGCTAAACGCCGTTGCAACGGTTAATGATAATAATAATAACGTTGCAATGATGGTTCTGATAAACTTCATACAATTATGAAATTACCTTCAAAGTCTTCTGCACATATCTTGCTTTTTCAATAGCCTGTTCTCTGTCTGCATCAACAATGGTTACGTGGCCCATTTTACGGAATGGTTTGGTTAAGGCTTTTCCATACAGGTGGATGTTTACTCCAGCGCATTTCAATACCTTTTCTATACCCTGGTAAACCGCCGGGCCTTCATGGCCGGGTTCGCCCAGTACGTTTATCATTATCGCGTTATTAAGGCAGGCTGTATCGCCAAGTGGTTGGTTGAATATAGCACGCAGGTGCTGCTCAAATTGAGATACTGTATTACCTTCAATAGTTTGATGACCGCTGTTGTGCGGGCGCGGAGCCAGTTCATTAACCAGTATCTTTCCGCTCTTATCCAAAAACATCTCAACGGCTAATAAACCAACTATCTTTAAATCATCTGCAATCTTTTTAGCTATCTGCTCTGCTTCCTGCTGTACCTCAAATGGCAGAGTAGAGGGGGCTATCAAAAATTCAACAAGGTTAGCTTGCGGGTTAAACTCCATCTCCACCATCGGGAAGGTTTTGATCTCACCGCTTTCATTCCGGGCAACTATTACAGCTATCTCTTTTTCAAAGTCAACCCAGCGCTCAACCAAGCTTGGCTCGGTAAAGGCACCTGTAAGGTCATCTTCACTAACCACTTTATACACACCTTTACCATCATAACCATCCTTACGCAGTTTTTGAATGTATGGGAATGGTATAATGCTATTCTTTAATTGCTCAGGTGATGAAATGATCTGAAATTCAGCGGTTGGTATATCATTCTCCTTAAAAAACTGCTTTTGCAGGCCTTTATCCTGTATCAGCCTGATCACGCGTGACTGTGGATAAACCAGCACACCTTCGCGCTCCAGTTGTTCCAAAGCGTCAACATTCACCTTTTCAATTTCGATGGTGAGCAGGTCAACCTTTTTACCAAAATTGTAAACAGTAGCGTAATCACTAAGCGAGCCTACTGTAAATTCTTCACACAGTTTGCGGCATGGAGCTTCCCGGTCAGGGTCGAGCACCTTGACTGTAACATTGTAATTTATAGCCTGTTGTATCAGCATGCGCCCAAGCTGGCCGCCGCCCAGTATTCCTAATTTTAAATCGCCGTAAAATGCTTTCATTGTTATCTGCAAATAAACGCATTTTAGTTAAGGTGTAAAAGCCCTTATTAACGTTCAAAATATAACTGCGCCTATAAGTTTTTTGCCAAATAATTATTTAGCGAATATTAACTATTGGATGCAAAGTATGATACAATCTTAACATAAACAGCCCAAACCTTATACTAATTTGACTGTTCAGGGTTAAAACAAAGCTCTAAAAGCGCTATATTTGCAGCGTTTTTGAAATAAGTTGTTTGAACATTTAAATAGTACTCGATGAATACAAAAATAGCAGTAGCCAATGGCGATGGTATAGGTCCGGAAATAATGGACGCCGTATTAAAAATTTTTAGCGCGGCAAACGTAAATTTAGAATATGAGTTTGTTGAAATGGGCAAATCGTATTTTGATGCAGGACACTCAACCGGCATGACCGAGCAGGCGAAAGCTACAATTGAAAATTTGGGTATATTATTTAAAGGCCCGATGGAAACCCCAAAAGGCAAGGGTGTTAAAAGTATAAATGTTACCGCCCGTAAGGTTTGGAACACTTACGCTAACCAACGCGATTTCCGTACGCTTAACGGTGTTGATACTGTGTTCTCAAAAGCAGGGATGAATATAAATATCACTATCATCCGCGAAAATATTGAGGATACTTACGGCGGCATTGAGCACATGCTTACCAATGATGTTGCCGTAGGCCGTCGTATTATAACACGCCCGGGTTCGGCACAGGTTATTCGTTACGCCTTTGAAATGGCTAAACGTAAAGGCCTTAAAAAACTGGCATGCGGCCACAAAGCCAACATCATGAAGCTTACTGATGGTATCTTCCTTGAAACTTTTTATCAGATAGCGAAGGAATATCCCGAGATAGAAGTGTCGGACATTATTGTTGATGACCTTTGTATGAAATTGGTATCTCGTCCGGAAATATTTGAATCAATTGTACTTACCAACCTGCAGGGCGATATCGTGTCTGACCTTTGTGCCGGTTTGGTAGGTGGTTTAGGTTTTGCCCCGTCAGCCAATATTGGTGATAATATCTCCATTTTTGAGGCTGTACACGGTACCGCGCCTGATATTGCCGGTCGTGGTATTGCTAACCCAACTGCGTTATTGCTTTCAGGCATATCAATGCTGCGTTTCCTGGGTTTAACTGAACATGCCGCCACTATTGAAAATTCATTGCTTTACACGCTTGAGCAAGGTGTACATACCGGCGATTTTGGTGATCGCTCAACCCAATCAGTAAATACTCAAGGTTTTGCTGATGCTATTATAGCTAATTTAGGCCAGGTACCTGCAAATGGCAGCGTAGTTGCGCAACCAAACTTTGAAACCCGCAAACCGGTTACAAGGCCTGCACAAAACAAGATAACTGATACAGCACCAAACATTACCAAAGAGATACAAGGTGTAGATATATTTGTTGAAACCGCCTTACAGCCCGCTGAAATAGCCGAGATAGCAAAAACAAAACTGAATGATAAGTTTAAACTGGTGATGATATCAAACCGTGGTACACAGGTTTGGCCAACCGGTTCGATATTTACTGAGCTGGTTAACCAATCACGCATTCGTTACGAAAAAACTGATGGTACAACCTTAACGCCGCGCGATGTATTCGCCATAGCGGCTGAACTATCTGACAGCATTAAAGTTTGCTCAACCGAAATGCTAAGCGTTTTTGACGGCAAACCAGGTTACTCATTAGCACAAGGACAGTAATTAAATATTTATATGTATAAATGCCGGCTAACAACCGGCATTTTTTGTTTAAGTACTAATTCAGTTTTATTACTTTTAAAAACTCGTATCAGCATTTACTATAAAATATAATTGCAGATGATACGTAAGCTATATACAGATAATATACATATGAAATTCGCAACCAAAGCAATACACGCAGGGCAGGAGCCCGACCCAACAACCGGCGCTATCATGACGCCTATATACCAAACGTCAACCTACTGGCAGGCATCTCCGGGTGATAATAAAGGTTTTGAATACTCACGTGGAACAAACCCCACACGCAAGGCGCTGGAAGATTGTTTAGCAGCTTTGGAAAATGCAAAATATGGCCTTGCCTTTTCAAGCGGTATGGGCGCGACAGATGCGGTAATGAAGTTGTTGCAACCTGGTGATGAGGTGATTACAGGTGATGATTTATACGGTGGTTCATATCGCATCTTTACCAAGATATTTGCCAACTATGGTATTAAGTTTCATTTTATCAGTTTTGCTGACCCTGAAAACATCCGCAATTATATCAATGATAATACCAAGCTGATATGGGTTGAAACACCAACCAACCCCACTATGCAGATTGTAGATATTGAAGCGGTTGGAAAAATAGCTAAAGAGAAAAAAGTGAAGCTGGTGGTTGATAACACCTTTGCTTCGCCATACCTGCAAAACCCGATTGACCTGGGGGCTGATATTGTAATGCATTCGGTAACCAAATACATAGGCGGCCACTCGGATGTGGTGATGGGCGCGCTCATGCTGAATGATGACGAATTGTACAAAAAGCTTTGGTTTATATACAACGCCTGTGGTGCCACACCCGGCCCAATGGATAGCTTTTTGGTATTGCGCGGTATAAAAACCTTACATCTGCGTATGAAAGCGCATTGCGAAAACGGCCGTAAAGTAGCTGAGTTTTTAAAGGATCACCCTAAAGTGGGTAAAATATACTGGCCGGGTTTTGAGGATGCGCCCGGGCATGAGGTTGCTAAAAAGCAGATGCGCGATTTTGGTGGCATGATCTCTATCACCATTAAAGATGCTACGTTAGAAGATACCTTTAAAATAGCCTCATCATTTAAAGTGTTTTCTCTTGCCGAATCATTAGGTGGGGTTGAATCATTAATTAATCACCCGGCTACCATGACGCATGGCTCCATACCAAAAGAAGTACGTGAAAAGGTTGGTGTGGTTGATAGCCTGCTGCGCCTGAGCGTAGGGGTGGAGGATATTGATGATCTGCTTGAAGATTTGAAGCAGGCGTTGAACTCCTAACTCCTAAACGGGAACTTAAAAATTTATGATCAAAAGTAAATTTCAAGAACTGCCCCTTCAGGGCGAAGGGGGGCTAAAAATATTCCTCGATGCTAAGGTAGCTCAATACAATCGTCCTGAATTTATTACAGCCGACCCGGTGAGCATACCGCATATGTTCAGTAAAAATCAGGATATTGAGATCATGGGTTTTTGGGCGGCAACCCTGGCCTGGGGCCAGCGGGTAACCATCATCAAAAAGTGTAAGGAACTGATTAGCCTGATGGATGGCGCACCGTATGACTTTATTATCAACCATGAAGAGCCCGATCTTAAAAAGTTGCTTAGCTTTAAGCATCGTACGTTTAATGATGTAGATACGCTGTACTTTATCGCTTTTTTCAGACAGCATTACGAGCGATTTGATTCATTAGAGGATGCTTTTGTTCCGGCCAATTCAACCGGTTGGGATGCCGAAAGGGCCTTGAATTATTTCAGATCATACTTTTTTTCACTGCCCGACTATCCACATCGTACTAAAAAGCATGTTTCATCACCTTCTCAAAAATCAACCTGTAAACGGCTGAACATGTTTTTACGCTGGATGGTACGCAAAGATGATTGTGGTGTTGATTTTGGTATATGGAACCGCGTTAAACCCGCCGACCTGGTATGCCCCTGCGATCTGCATGTTGATCGTGTTGCGCGCAAGCTGTTGCTTATTAGCAGAAAACAAACCGATTGGCAAACTACTGTTGAATTAACAAAAAACCTTAAAGCACTTGACCCTGCCGATCCGGTAAAGTATGATTTTGCACTTTTTGGTTTAGGGATTGAAGAGAAATTTTAATTAACCTTTATTAACATTCTAACCCTTTGAGTAATTGGTTAATAGCGCCTTAAAACGCTGATGTTAATAATTTATTGTATTAACCTATTGTAAATATTATATCTAATAGGCATATTTACAGCGTAATCCAATCGCAAACCTAATAATAAAGGCACATTTTCATGTGTCTTTTATTTTCAATATTAGCTAAATCGTTCTAAAGCATAAAAAGAGCATATAATAAAAATGCCCGTATGTTACGGGCATTTTTTAGGTGTATTACTGAAATAAATTTTTATTCCCAGCCTGTACCTTTTTTGGCTGCACCATTCTTAATGTGCTCTTCAGCCT
Organism: Mucilaginibacter sp. UR6-1; assembly: GCF_020880975.1. Taxonomy (GTDB): domain Bacteria; phylum Bacteroidota; class Bacteroidia; order Sphingobacteriales; family Sphingobacteriaceae; genus Mucilaginibacter. Next base: position 830,618 of record NZ_JAJIWP010000001.1, read on the forward strand.
TAGCCTTACCAAGTATAGCAGCAAGTTTGTTGCCGTCTTTATCTTTACCTGTCGCAATATAACGACCAGCTTTTACGTCGATTACCGGATCAATGATAGGAACGTTTTTGGTTTTGGTTTTTACTGAATAGGCTGTGATTGCGCCTTCGCTTTTTGTTGCCATAACTAGATTTTAAATTGTTTTACTAAGTAAATGTCTATACTGACGTTATTTGTTAAAAGCAAACATAAACCTTTGTATCAAACAAAAGAATAGTTGAACACATTTTTGTCATGTTTTTTATGCACAAAATGAGGTTTTTCACATTTTTTCACTACTCTAAAACTTATTTGACTGTATGGTTGTTATGTTCGATCTTACCAAAAAGCGATACCTGTTTTTAGCAAGTATCGCTTTTTTATTTTTATAACATTAGTGTGTGACTATTATTTTTGAGGTGACGTACCTACACCTGTTGGACTGGTTGTTGGCGACATGCCACCTGTACCTGTTGGCGATGTGGTTGGCGATGTCGGGCTTGTTGTTGGAGGCGTAGTCGGACTTGTGGTCGGACTGGTAGTTGGTGCCGTTGGACTTGTTGACGGTGGCGTAGTAGGGCTCGTCGGATTGTTTGGCACCGGTGTAGGGCTTGTTGATGGTATTGTATTTGGCGTAGTTGTTGGCGCCGTCGGGTTAGCCGGGTTCACAGGATTAGTTGATGGGCTTGTTGAACTTGGATTAGCCGGGTTTACAGGCGTGGTTCCTGGTGTGGTAGAATTAGGCTGAACCTGTTTGTCAGACCCTTTCTTTTTTGCCGGAACTGTATCCTGCTGCGCTCCATTTATCTGGTAAAATGCTACAGGTGTACGGTTGATATTGTTGTTCTGATCTGTCGTAACTTTTGCATAGCCAAACGCACATGTGGCGCTTACTGCTAATGCTATTAAACTTACTCTTTTCATAATATTATTTCTTTTAAATTATTTGTATTAACCAAAGCTATAATTGTGCCAAAATATTTCTTGTGTCAAAAGTTTAATTGTTGCTGATATGTGAACAATTTTAAATTTTGGCTGTATGAGTAGAATATTATAAGCACCATTAGCATGAATATTAAAACATTAAACATTTTAGGTATAGCGGCTATATTTGCCGCCTGTAACTCAAACCCGAATACCAAGACAGCCGACAGCATTGCCGCCGATAGTGCTGCAAGCGATACATCAGCACAAACCGCCGCTGCGCCGGGCCACGTATGTTTTTTACGTACTGAGGGTACTCAGAACCAGGATAGCACAAAAATTCATCTGATGATAGCAGGCGATAAAGTTACCGGTGATATGCAATGGTTACCTAAAGAAAAGGATGCCCGTAAAGGTACATTAGAAGGCACACAGGATGGCAATACCATTAAAGCCATATGGACCTTTAACCAAGAAGGTACAAAAGACACCATGGCTGTTGAGTTTAATTTTCCGGGTGATAAGCTAACGCAAAAACCTTATAAAGTGAACGCTAAGGATGGCCGCCAGCAAACGGATACCAAAGCGGGTTATACTGTAGTGTATGAAAAAGTAGATTGTGATTAATTTGCCATAGCACAGCAAACATGTTTTACATTAAGCTAACAGTGTTTTGGCCGTACTTGGTTTAATTTGCCTTGCCTGATAAAGGGCACTTAAACATTTACACCATGGATTTGCAATTAACCGGAAAAACCGCTTTGGTAAGCGGTTCAACACAAGGCATAGGGTATGCTATAGCTAAACGCTTATTAATTGAAGGCGCAACGGTAATTATAAACGGCCGTAACCAGCAACGTATTGATAATGCTGTTGCCAAACTAAAACAAGCTGTTAACGGGGCAGAGGTAAGAGGCATTGCGGCTGATTTTTCAAAAACTGCCGATGTTGACGCTTTGCTTGCCGCTATTGAAGATGTTGATATATTGATTAACAACGCGGGTATCTTTGAACCTAAGCCCTTTGCAGAAATCACCGATGATGAGTGGTTTAAGTTTTTTGAAGTGAATGTACTTAGCGGTGTAAGGCTTTCAAGGCATTATTTCCCTAAGATGCTAAAAAAAGACTGGGGGCGTATTATATTTATTTCAAGCGAATCGGGCATTAATGTGGCCGAGGAGATGATACATTACAGTACTACCAAAACAGCGCAGCTTACCATAAGCCGTGGTTTGGCCGAACTTACAAAAGGTACTAATGTTACCGTTAACGCTGTATTGCCGGGGCCAACAAAATCTGAAGGTGTTAGCGAGTTTGTAGGGCAGTTAGCCAAAGGCCAGGGTGTTACTTTTGAGGATGCCGAACGGGATTTCTTTAAAACAGCACGCCCATCTTCATTGATACAGCGCTTTGCTGATGTTGATGAGATAGCTAACCTGGTGGCTTATGTTGCAAGTCCGCTATCATCGGCTACCAATGGTAGTGCATTACGTGTCGACGGAGGAGTAGCAAAGCTTATTATTTAATCCGTTAAGTCAATAAAAAAACGCCGTTTCTGTTTAGAAACGGCGTTTTTTTATCGGTACTTACAAAGATACGACACCTGCTTATCGGCTTTTACCCTAAAACTTTTTCCGGCCGCTATCTCAAATGAATTACCATTAGTATAAATTTGCCATGTTTCATCATCACCAGGCAGCAAGGCATGTAATTCGCCTTCAATAATCTTCATAGTTTCATGCTGAGATGTGCCGAATTCATACTCGCCGGGTTCAATAACCCCGATAGTTGATTTACCCTCGGCTGATGTATAGGCCAGTGATTTGACCGAGCCTTCAAAATATTCATTAACGTTTATCATATCATTACATATAAATGAATTTCAATATGTAAATTTAATATGATGTACAGCAAAATGTGTTGCAAAAAAGGGCAGTATGTTCCTTATTGCTTCAACTTGGCTTTAAATATCTTTTCCAGTTTGTCCATTTTAGGCTTTATAACTATGCGGCAATATGGTTTTGAGCCATTAAGCTTATAATAGTTCTGATGATAATCTTCGGCCTTGTAAAAGTTTTTAAGTGGTGCTATTTGAGTAACTACCGGTTTGCCGAAAGCATTTTGATCATTCAGCTCCTTTTTGTACTTCTCGGCCAAAGCTTTCTGATCCGCATTGCTGTAAAAAATAACCGAGCGGTATTGCGTACCAACATCGGCACCCTGGCGATTAAGGGTAGTGGCATCATGCATTTTCCAAAACACTTCAAGCAGATCCTTGTAGCTGATCACGGCGGGGTCATAAGTTACCTGTATCACTTCGGCATGGCCGGTTTCGCCGGTACACACATCCTCATAACTTGGATTGGGCACTGTACCGCCTGAATAGCCCGACTCAACTTTCTTTACACCTTTCAGTTGCTGAAATATGGCTTCGGTACACCAAAAGCAGCCCATACCAAAGGTAGCCTTTTCGGTAGTTGGTTTGGGTTTGGCCTGGGTATTTATTGCGGTAATCATAACCATGATCACCATTAGTGTATTTACTATTAACTTCTTCATCAAAATAAATTGTTTAACTCATTTACGATATGTGCAGCACTTTAGTTTACCGGTTGCGGAGTATGACAAATTGCAGACATTAACGTATGTTCAACTGTGTTATCTGTTGCTTGTATTTTACAGGCAGCAACATATTTTTTATTATATCGGCTAAATTAATGTGCTTTAGTTTTTTATAAATAAATAATACAGGCTTTATCCATCCCCTGTTGTTTAACAACAATAACTGCTTAACAACCGGCGGTACCAGTACATATTGAACCCCAAGTACAAGCTGGTAGCGCAAAAGACCTAAGTGCATTTTGTATTGTTTATACAGATCAACAGTAAAATTGCTTTTTGTAAGGTTTTGTGCCAAATGCTGCTGCCTTGCAAGCAACCACTCCGCATGGGTTACCGGTAATTGTTTTAGCCCCATTTGCTGCCCCATGCGATAGAAAACATCGAACACCTCCTGTTTTTCCCGCAGGGTTAATTCACGCTCCAGTACCTCAAAAGACCGTATAGAATAATCTATCAGCATAAAAAGCACGTCACGGTATGCCCAGTCGGGTATTTGCGCGCCACGGCTTTTTTCAACGCCCTGGTGTATAGCGGTTATCTTGCTGATGGCTTGCAGCGCCGCGTCCTCATCGGCGAAAATTATAGAGCGGGAGTAAGCCACGGTTGAAAATAACCGGTCTAACGGATCAGCAGGCAACTTGCCGGTATAATACAGCCAGTCTACCGCTTTATTAAGCGCGAATTCAGCGGCGGCGCCCGCAAAGATAAATAGAACCGTATCAGCATTGCCCCATATCTGGCGAACTATGGAATTTTTAGCTACAAAGGTTTTCATGCGTGTAAAACAGGTTTATTTTTTGAGCGCTGTTGTTCAATTAAAGTAATGGTAATGGCTCCAAGTGTATAGGCCAACATATCTATCCAGTTAAAGGAGGAGCCCATAACCGTCATAGCAAATTTTGATTGCCCAAGACCAAGCCGTACAGCAAGGTTCAGGTATTGACTAAGCTCAACCAGGTAAGCAAACATTAATGAAGCCAATGCCACCATAACAGGAGGCTTATTGATAAATGCCATAACAAAGCAGTACACCAGCATTACCACCAGGTAATCACCGCCGTAAGGGCGAATGATAGCATCATTAACATACAAAGCTATCAGGCATTCTACTATAAACAGCAGCACAAATAGTAAGAAATACCATTTATAAAATTTCATAATTTAAAAGTACTTTCAAATACAAAGTAAATGAAAATATCTTTATTAATCAAATGATAAATGCGATTGACTATTTAAAATAAGCTGCGTATACTGCGGGAAGTGCTTTAATTGGTTTTATATAGATGTTTTTATAGTAAACCTCGGCTGCCTCGCTTTGTATTTGCAGCTTTCCGCTGGTGAGTGGTTTGTATACGTTACCGTCTTTATATGATGAACCGCTCAACGCCATAACAACATGGCCATTCAATATGTGCAGGCTTTTGTCGCCAAAGCATATCAGTTCGAGGGTGTTCCAGCCATTACCGGGCTTTTCGTAATTATGGCTTTGCTGTACAAAATTATTGCCCGCACCCATAAAGGTTTTCGTACCTGCCGGATCATAAACCATGGTATCTTTTTTAGCAGGTGTTTTTTTGGTAGTAATATATCCGGCTGATGAGGCAATGCACCAGTAATCGCCGCAGCCGCCTTCCATCACCTGTAGTTCCTGGCCCAACATCCACGATCTCCAGTAGTCTGCCCCGGCAGGGCCGTCAGAGTGATAAATAATACCCGAATCCTTGGGTTCATTTAAACGGGGAACCCACTTTTTATCGCCCCATTTTACCATCAGTTTAAGATGATAATTTTTAAAGGATTGTTTGGTATACAGGCAACCATATATTTCGCCGCTTACATGAAGTACCGGTTCCCGGCTGTTTTTATCAATGGTAAATACACCTGTCTTGTCGTTGTTATATCCTACAGGTTTTTCAGGTCTGCCTTTACTGTCAACGGGCATATCACCTTTATAGCCATTTTTATGGCGAAAGCTCAGGTATGTATCCCATTTACTAAGCTTGCTATCCAGCAGGGGTACCCAACCATCGTTAACAGTGAATGAGGTTGAGATGAATATTAGTATCGCGATAAAAAAGTAAAAAATACGCTTCATTTTAAGGTTTATTGATGCCCTTAAATTACTGTGTTACGGCATTACTATTTTACCAAAACATGGTGTTATATTAACAAGGTGAGTGGGAGCGGAACTCTATGTATGCACCGCGATTCAAGCACAAACCGCGGGCATAGCATAGTAGTTATAGGTAGATGTGAGAAAACTGCTATATGTGACGGGTATTAGGTATTACCACGATGTAAAAATACAACCACAAACATTGCTGGCCGCGAGTTCAAAAACCCATTGTGCGTATACTTTAAACGGGAATAAAATGGGTGAAAACACCCATTGCACGTGTCAATAGCTAATTTGGGGGAGGCAGTTTGTTAATAAAAACCTTTTTTCAACAACCGCGGTAAAGTCGGGGCAAGAGGCTAACTTTATCGGGTTAAAAACTGAGGTAATAGATTTGGCAAAAGCAACAACAAAAGAAACCCCTTTAATGCAGCAGTACAACGCCATAAAGGCAAAGTACCCGGGCGCGCTGCTGCTGTTTCGTGTGGGTGATTTTTACGAAACATTTGGTGAGGATGCTATAAAGGCGGCAGGTATACTGGGCATTGTGCTTACCAGGCGTGCCAACGGCGCGGCCACACATATTGAGCTGGCCGGTTTTCCGCACCACTCGCTCGAAACGTATTTGCCAAAGCTGGTGCGTGCCGGCCAGCGTGTTGCCATTTGCGACCAGTTGGAAGACCCCAAGACTACCAAAACCATCGTTAAACGTGGCGTTACCGAACTGGTTACCCCAGGTGTTGCCATTAGCGATAACATCCTTCAGCAAAAAAGTAATAACTACTTAGCCTCACTTTATTTTGAAAAAAATTCCATTGGCATAGCACTGATCGATATATCAACCGGGGAGTTTTTGACCGCGCAGGGTAACAGCGGGTACATTGATAAACTGTTGCAAAGCTTTTCGCCAAGCGAGGTGATCTACCCCAAAAGCCGACAGCACGATTTTAAGGATATTTATGGCGATCGCTTTTATACCTATTCGCTCGACGAGTGGCCTTATAGCGGTGATTATGCCTACGAAACATTGCTTAAACACTTTGGTGTGCAATCGCTTAAAGGGTTTGGTATTGATAAGCTGAATTTGGGCATTATTGCTGCGGGTGTGGCATTGCATTACCTTAATGAAACAGAGCACCGTAATCTACAGCATATATCGGCCATTAGTCGTATTGAGGAAGACCGTTACCTTTGGCTTGATCGCTTTAGCATCCGCAACCTGGAATTAGTAGGCTCAGCCAACGAGAACGCGCATACGCTGGTTGATGTGCTGGATAATACCTGCTCGCCTATGGGGGCACGTTTGCTGCGCCGCTGGATAGTAATGCCGCTAAAGGAGCTGAAGCCAATTACCGACAGGCTGAACGTAGTTGAACATTTGATAGAGCAGGAGGAACTGCGCGAAAACCTGCAACAACAATTGCGGCAAATAGGCGATCTTGAACGTTTAATATCAAAAATAGGCTTACAAAAGGCCAATCCGCGGGAGATATGCCAGCTTAAAAAAGCCCTGCAAGCCATTGGCGAAATAAAAAGAATAAGTGAGGCATCGGGCAGCCAGCCATTGCAAACCATTGGGGCACAGCTAAACCCCTGTGTTTATATATGTGAGAAGATAGAGAAAGAGCTTTACCCGGAACCACCGGTAGCCCTGGTAAAAGGGTCGGTAATTAATGAGGGCATCAACGAGGAGCTTGACCGCCTGCGTAAGATAGCTTTTGGCGGTAAAGGGTATTTGCTGGAGATACAAAAGCGTGAAGCTGAGTTAACTGGCATACCATCGCTTAAAGTATCGTTCAATAACGTGTTCGGTTATTATCTTGAGGTAACCCATTCACACCGTGATAAGGTACCTACCGAGTGGATACGCAAACAAACGCTGGTAAATGCCGAGCGTTACATTACGCCGGAATTAAAGGAGTATGAAGAACAAATATTAGGAGCTGAGGAAAAGATATTGGTACTTGAAACGCAGTTATATAACGATCTGCTTTATTCGCTTACCGAATATATTAAACCCATTCAGCTTAATGCTCAGTTAATAGCAAGGTTAGATGTGCTATTGAACTTCGCGCACATCTCCATCAAAAACCATTACGCCAAGCCTATAATCAATGATGGCAGGCTTATAGATATTAAGGGCGGCCGGCACCCGGTGATTGAAAAAACCTTGCCTTTGGGCGAATCGTATATTACCAATGATGTTTACCTCGATTCGGAAACGCAGCAGGTGATCATCATTACCGGTCCCAACATGGCGGGTAAGTCGGCATTGTTGAGGCAAACCGGTCTTATAGTACTGATGGCACAAATGGGGTGCTTTGTACCGGCAAAGGACGCGGTGATAGGCTTGGTGGATAAGATATTCACCAGGGTAGGCGCATCGGACAATCTATCGTCCGGCGAATCAACCTTTATGGTGGAGATGAACGAAACGGCCAGCATCCTAAATAATATATCCGACCGCAGCCTTATACTGCTGGACGAGATCGGTCGTGGTACTTCAACCTATGATGGTATTTCGATAGCCTGGGCTATTGCCGAATACCTGCACAATCATCCATCAGCAAAGGCAAAAACCTTGTTTGCAACGCATTACCATGAACTGAATGAGTTGAGTAACTCCTTTAACCGGATCAAAAACTTTAATGTATCAGTAAAAGAGGTTGGGCAACAGATTATATTTCTGCGCAAGCTGGTACCCGGTGGCAGCGAACACAGTTTTGGTATACATGTAGCCAAGCTGGCAGGTATGCCTCAAAAGGTGCTAAACCGTGCTAATGATATATTGAAGAAACTGGAGGCCGAACGGACAGGAGGGGAGCATATAAAGGAAAGCATACGCAAGGTGCAGAAACAGGCCGTGCAGATGCAAATGTTCTCTATTGATGATCCTGTATTAGTTAAGATACGGGATACTTTGAACAATCTCGACGTTAATACCCTAACCCCGGTTGAGGCATTAATGAAACTGGATGAGATACAACGGCTGATAAAAAGCTGATAAACAAAAAGAGCTCCGACTGATCGGAGCTCTTTTTGCTTTACAGACACCTACAGGTTTACACCAATTCGGCTGCTTGCGTTTTTGCCGTAGCTAAGCTGACCCCTGTTAGCTGATCGGCGAAAGCGATAAACGCTTTACTATCAGATATACGGGATTGATTCGAGATCAGATTTTGCAGATTTACTTTTCCGATAACATATTTAAAACCGTCGGATACGTAGCGTTCAAATATATGTTCAAAGCCAAGCTCTTCAACAAGGCTTTCATCTGTATAGCGCAGGTAAACCGTTAGTTTAATATCGTTGGTAAATGTAAGGCTGCCTTTTTCTTTGGCTTTTTTGTACTCGTAATGGTAATCATAACGCAGTGCCGCAACATCCGAAAGTACGGCTGCACCCGTAGGATGGCCACCCGCGCCTTTACCGAAAAAGAATTGCTGATCAGCAAAAGCAGCCTGTACTATTACGCCGTTGTACTCGTATTCTACATTATATAAAAACTCGCTTTCGTTAACCAATTTGGGCAGTACAAACAAAGCCACGTGGCGGTCGTCAAGCTCTTTGGCAACCGGTACCAACTTTATTTTCAGATTTTTTTCGCGGGTATATTGCAGGTCATTGGCCGATAGGTTTTGGATACCAATGTTTAATACTTCTTCGGGTTTTACAATTACCCCGTAAGCATGCGCGGCGGCTATCACCAGTTTAAATTTGGCATCATAACCACCAACATCCATGGTTGGGTCGGTTTCGGCAAAGCCCAAATCCTGTGCCTGCTTTAAAGCGCTTGCGTAATCCAGATTTTCCAGATAGCCTTTTGATAGTATATAGTTTGATGAACCATTGAAGATACCGCATATTGAGTGCAGCAATTCATTATCGTAATATTCTTCAAGGTTACGGATGATAGGTATACTGCCGCAAACCGCGCCTTCATAAAGTAATGATGTGCCGTATTCGTGCTGTATAGCCAATAATTCATCAAGGTAAGTGGCGATCATTTTTTTACTGGCTGATACCACATTCTTACCTGATTTCAGGGCTGTTGATACGATCTCAAAAGCGGCGTCGGTTTCATTGATCAGCTCGATCACTGTATTTATTTCCGGATTATTCAGTATCTCATCCCTGTCGGTAGTAAAAAGCTCGGCAGGTAGTGTACGTTTTTTTTCAGGGTTTTTAATAGCGATCTTAACGATCTCAAGGTTCAGGTTCTTTGTTTTTATGATGTCATATAAACCTTGTCCAACTACGCCAAAACCAAATAATCCTATAGTAAGTTTCTTGCTCATTATGCTATACGTTGCAATTCAATAATTTTTCCCTTTACGTCAGTTTTCAGGAATGATGTAATAATATTAGTTAGTGCTTCTGTTTCAATTAAAAATCCGTCGTGCCCGTAAAAGGAATCAAATTCGGCAAATGCCGCTTTAGGAATGTGCTGAAATAAATAACGCTGCTCATCAATCGGGAATAACACATCGGATGTTATGCCGATAACCAGCGTTTTAGCCTTGATAAGGCTCAACGCCTTATCTACACCGCCACGGTTACGGCCTACGTTGTGCGAATCCATTACCTTGCTTAAATACCAGTAACTGTAGGCATTATAACGGTTAACCAGTTTTTGGCCCTGGTAATTTTGATAACTGGCTGATTTGTATCCGTCGGTAAGGCTATCACTATCTTCCTGCTGGGTTATGTTGTAGGTTTTATAACCACGGTATGATAGCAGGGCTATGCTGCGTGCAGCCTTCAGACCGGCAGATCCGCCCTGCGGCGTATTTTCATAGAATGTAGGGTCGGCGCTGATAGCCAGGCGTTGCGACTCATTAAAGGCAATACCCCATGCCGAATGTTTGGCATTGGTGGCAATCAGTATCAGGTTTTTTATCCTGTCAGGCTCAACAATAGCCCACTCCATAGCTTGCTGGCCGCCTAATGATCCGCCTATCAGTATATTTATCTTGTCTACGCCCAGGTGCCCGGCTAACAGGCGGTGTGCCTGTACCATATCACGAATAGTTATTTCAGGAAAATCAAGGTAATATGGCTCACCGTTCTCCGGATTTAAACTAAGCGGATGTGTGGTACCGTAAGGTGAACCTAAAATGTTGGCACATACTATAAAATGCTCATCCGGGTTAAAAAAATCTTCTGCACCAAACAGCCCCTTCCACCAGTCAAGCACATCTGAATTAGCAGTTAGCGCATGGCATACCCAAACTACGTTGTCGCGGTTGGCGTTAAGCTTACCATAGGTATTAAAGCCAATTTCAAGTTCATGTAACTCCTTACCACATTCAAGCGTAAATTTTTGTGTATACCTGTATATTTCAGTACTCATTTGTTGTTATTAAGCTCCCGGCCAGGCCGGGAGCATCAGTATAAATCTATATCAGCAAGCCTATGCAAGGCTCGGTTCATGTATGTTTTATTTTGGCTAATGCCTGTTCAAAATCAGCCTTTATATCGTCAATATGTTCAATACCTACAGCCACGCGCAGTAAACCCGGCGTAACGCCTGCTGCAAGTTGTTCAGCATCACTTAATTGCTGGTGTGTAGTTGCCGACGGTTGTATGATCAATGTTTTAGCATCACCTACATTAGCTAAATGGCTTACCAGTTGCAAATTATCTATCACGGCAGAGGCATTGGCTTTGTCGCCCTTAACTTCAAAAGTGAGTACAGCGCCAAAACCATTGCGCAGGTATTTTTTTGCAAGATGATGGTAAGGTGAAGATGTAAGGCCGGGATAATTTACTTTTGCTACCAACGGATGCTGCTCGAGCCATTTGGCTAACTCAAGGGTATTGTCAACATGGCGCTGTACACGTAACGAGAGGGTTTCTAACCCCTGTATCAATAACCATGAATTAAAAGGCGATTGCGACGGACCGAAATCACGCAAACCCTCAACCCGCGCACGGATGATATATTGAATATTACCAAACGGACCGCCAATGCCAAAAACATCGTTAAATATCAGGCCATGATAACCATCAGACGGTTGGGTGAACTGCGGGAATTTGCCATTACCCCAGTTATAGTTACCACCATCAACAATTACACCGCCAATGCTGGTGCCGTGGCCGCCAATCCACTTAGTGGCTGATTGTACTACCACATGCGCGCCATGCTCAAACGGGCGAAACAGGTAACCGGCAGCACCAAATGTATTATCAACAATTAAAGGCAGATCGTGCTTATTAGCAACGGCTGCTATCTTTTCAAAATCTGGTATATTAAATTCAGGATTGCCGACGGTTTCCAGGTAGATGGCTTTTGTGCCGGCATTTATTAAAGCTTCAATACTTTCAGCGGTATCATCCTTAGCAAAACGAGCCTCAATACCCAGGCGTTTAAATGATACCTTGAACTGATTGTATGTACCACCGTATAAAAATGGCGATGTAACAAAGTTATCGCCGGTTTGCAAAATGTTATTAAGCGCTAAAAATTGCGCTGCCTGGCCTGATGCGGTGGCCAATGCTGCAACACCACCTTCTAAAGCCGCTACGCGTTTCTCAAATACGTCGGTAGTGGGGTTCATCAGGCGGGTATATATGTTACCGAACTCCTTTAACGCAAACAGGTTTGCGCCATGCTCGGCATTATTAAATACGTAGGAGGTAGTTTGGTACAGTGGTACGGCACGTGCGCCTGTTGTGGCATCAACTTCCTGACCGGCATGTAATTGTAATGTTTCGAATTTAAGGTTTGTAGCAGACATGGTTTTTAAGATTTAATTTTTAAAAGGTTAATGTTTTGTTGTTTAGCACCAGGGTGTAGTGATCCCTTATGGTTACACGCGTATTACAAAAAGTGAAGGTCAGCGTGCAAAATAGTGTGGCTTAGCAGCAACACATGCACATACAGCAACAACGGTTTAAACCATATTGATTATACTGTAGTACGTTTTTGAGAATGCTAAATAAACTTTTCATTTTGTTTGTTAATTTATATTTCCCGGGGTTATTCTTCCGGGGCAGGAATTGGCACCTTCTTCAGTTGCTGAAGGGTTGCCAGCGGGTAATTGAGCCTGTTCTCTCGCCGCTTCTTTATAAACCAAACCTTTTTGAGGGGTGTTGATCTTAAATATTTGCTGCCAAATATTGTTGCAAATGTATGTTAAAAAAACATTTGCTTCCAAATTTAATTTGTTTTTATCACTAAAAACTTTCTAAAGCCTGTTTTATATCTGCTATCAAGTCGTCAATATGCTCCAGCCCGACAGATACACGCAGCAGACTAAACGGCGTTTTGGTGTCAGGCCCCTCAACCAGCGCGCGATGCTCTATCAAGCTTTCAACGCCGCCTAAACTGGTAGCCTGGGTAAACAACTTGAGGGCATTAATAACTTTGCTTGCTTCATTTTGCCCACCTTTTACTAAAAAGGATAACATACCACCATATAAACCCATTTGTGCCGAAGCCAGTTCATGTTGCGGATGCGAAGCAAGGCCCGGATACATCACCCTTTCTACTTTTTCGTGATTTTCTAAAAAATCCGCGAGCCGCTGTGCATTATATACATGCCCGCGAACGCGGTATGGCAATGTTTTAATACTCCGCACCAAATAATAACAATCAGCAGGCGAGGGTATAGCGCCGCCCATTTCCTGTACCTGGCGTATCTTTTGCCACCAATCATTATCCTCAGCCGTAATCAAAGCGCCACCCATAAGGTCGCTGTGGCCGCCAAAATATTTGGTGGTCGAGTGCATCACCAGGTCGGCACCTAAGGCGAGTGGCTGCTGGCATAATGGGGTGGCAAATGTATTATCGCTTACCACTTTTATACCTTTAGCATGGGCTATAGCAACTACCTTTTTAATATCAGTAAGCTTTAATAAGGGGTTTGATGGCGTTTCTATCCAGATAACGCGGGTGTTAGGTTTGATGTGTTGTTGCAAAACGCTTTCATCGTTTACATCAATAAAATCAAACTCCAGTATACCAGCAAACAGGTTTTTAATTTGGTTGCGCAGGCCATGATACATATCATCAGGTAAAATAATATGTGTGCCCGGTTGCAGAGATTGAAATACGGCCATACCCGCCGCATTACCTGATGAAAATGCAGCCGCATCCGCACCGCCTTCAATTTGAGCCAAAACATTCTCTAACGATGTACGGTTAGGGTTTGACGAACGACTATAAATATGCCCTGATGGGTATTGGCCGTCAGCATTCCTGGTAAAGGTTGTTGATGTGGTGATGGGTTGTATCACTAAACCCGAAGCTTTATCCGGATGGTTGCCGGCATGTATGGCAATGGTTTCTATCTTCATAGCAATATTTGTAGCGTTCGGCGGTAAATGTACGTATTGATAAAAAACCTGAATAATGAAAAATGCAATATTTGCTGTTTTAATAGCGGTTTCCCTTTTTGCATGTAAAGCAACGCAGATTAGTAACAATGAACAATCTGTTGATCCTGAAAACCTAACCGGCCAGTGGGACTGGAAGCGAACCACCGGAGGCTTTGCCGGAATAAACACCACGCCCGAAACCGCACGCTATATATTACATATTGAGTTTAAGAACAATGAACTGCTGTTTTATAAGAATAATGTGGTAACCCAGCAATACCATTACACCATAACCAAAAACAAAACCATCTACTCAACTGAGCCGCTGTACATCATCAATCCTGATACCACTGTTAATGCCATACCGCTTGTAATTACCAAAATGGTAAAGGATACCATCATACTGGCTGATAATGTGAACGATGGGTTTTCATCAACCTATGTTAAAAGAACAAACTAAGTGTTTGTTTAGTAATTATATGTGGCAACACATATGTAAAAACAATGTCAATAACGGCCATGTTTATGGAATAAGGCTGCCATAATACCTGTAGTTTTTGTGCATTTTACTACCTTTGGTAAAACTTTTATTGAATGCAAAACCCAGATAGTTTACAGGTATTACTTAATGATCCTAACTTATCTGCTGATTTAAAAGACATTGCACAAAAGGTACTCAACCTGCAACGCATCAGCTTTGACGAGGGTGTGCTGTTATATGAAAAAGCTGAATTGGGCTATCTTGGCACTTTAGCGAATTATATACGCAACGCCAAACACGGCGATAAAACTTATTTCAACCGTAACTTCCACATCGAACCCACTAACCTGTGTGTGTACGATTGTAAATTCTGCTCCTATTCGCGCCTGATAAAACAACGTGGCGAAGGGTGGGAATACACGATGGAAGAGATGCTCGATATTGTAAAAAAATATGATAACGAGCCTGTTACCGAGGTGCATATTGTAGGTGGTGTATTGCCGCAATACGATGTGCCATTTTATGCTGAACTGTTTACCCGTATAAAACAGCACCGCCCTGATCTGCATGTTAAAGCCTTAACGCCGGTTGAATATCATTACATATTTAAAAAGGCTAAAATTGATTACGCCACAGGTATGCAGTTGATGAAGGATGCCGGCCTTGAGTCAATGCCGGGTGGTGGTGCGGAGATATTTCACCCGGAAGTGCGCGACCTGATCGCTAAAGACAAATGTACCGGCGACCAGTGGCTGCAGATACACGAGGAATGGCATAAACTGGGTATGCGCTCAAACGCTACCATGCTATACGGGCATATTGAAAAGTACTGGCACCGGGTTGACCACATGGAACGCCTGCGTCAGTTACAAGATCGTACCGGTGGTTTTCAAACGTTCATCCCGTTAAAATTTCGTAACCAGGATAACCAGATGTCTGATGTGCCGGAATCAACCGTATTGGAGGATCTGCGCAATTATGCCATCGCACGTATTTACCTGGATAATTTTGACCATATCAAGGCTTATTGGGCCATGATCAGCAGGAATACTGCACAACTTTCGCTAAATTTTGGTGTGGATGATATTGATGGTACGCTTGACGATACCACCAAGATCTACTCAATGGCAGGAGCGGAAGAACAGCATCCGGCCATGAGCACCAAAGAACTGGTTGAACTGATAAAGCAAGTTGGCCGTCATCCCATCGAGCGCGATACTTTATACAACGTAGTTACCGATTTTAAAGACCATGTATTTGCCGAAGAAAGCAAACCTAAGTTTTATAAACTCCCGGTGGTTAATTAAGATGAAAGAAGAAAGGTAAAAGCAGAAAGGTGAAAGCGAAAAGGTAGATGCTCAAAGCCGATTCTACAAAAGAATAAAAGCTTTAAGCTTTGGACTTTAAGCTTTAGGCTAAAATCGCTTTAAGCTCCAAAAAAAGAATGATACAAAAAACACTATACATTGTCCGCCATGGGCAAACCGATCTGAATAAGCAGGGGATTGTGCAGGGACGGGGAATGAATACTGATTTGAACGAGGAAGGCCGGGCGCAGGCCGCCTTGTTTTATGAGGCATACAAGCAGGTTCCTTTTGATAAGATCTATATATCTGAATTAAAGCGTACGCAGCAGAGCATACAACAATTTATTGATCAGGGCATACCTTACGAGAAACTTGCCGGGCTTGATGAATTGGCCTGGGGCAGGCTGGAAGGGCAGCCCAGCACGCCCGAAAATAAATCGGCTTTTTTAGACCTGATGCGTAACTGGCTTGACGGTAACCTGGATGCCAAGATAGAAGGCGGTGAAAGCCCTAACGAGGTAAAGTTAAGGCAGGAGGAAGCCCTGAAAGTAATTTTATCACATCCGGAAGAAAAAAATGTATTGGTATGTATGCATGGCCGCGCCATGAGGCTGCTGATGTGCCTGCTTACCGAGCGGCCACTTACCGAAATGGATAACTTTCCGCACCAAAACCTTGTGCTGTACAAAGTTACTTTTGACGGCCAAAAATTTGATATTGTTGACTTTAATAATGCCCTGCACTTAAAGCAGGCCTGAACGTACTCGTGAAAAAGATCCGTATTTCTGCTGTTAGCTATACTAACACCACACCATTTATATATGGTATACAACATACCGACTTTATTAATAAAATTGATCTGAGTTTAGATATTCCGGCGGACTGCGCCCAAAAGCTGATAGACGATAAAGCAGACATAGGCCTTATACCAGTTGCCGCTACACTTAATATGCCCGAATGGCACATCGTATCCGATTATTGTATTGGTGCTAATGGTCCGGTAGCCTCGGTATTCATATTCAGTAATTGCGATATTCATGATGTAAAATATCTTCAGCTTGACCCCCAATCGCGCAGCTCAAATAACCTGGCGAGGGTACTGCTCAAAAACTTTTGGAGGATTAACCCTGAACTAATTATTGATGCAAAGGATTACAGTTTATCAGCAAGCCCTGATACAGCCTTTGTACAGATAGGCGACAGGACTTTTGGCAAGGCGGACAAGTATTCTTACGTATATGATTTGGCCGGGGAGTGGCAAAAATTTACCGGTTTGCCTTTCGTGTTTGCCGCATGGATATCAAACAAACCCATACCTGCCGGTTTTATTGAAGAATTTAACACAATACTAAAATTTGGGTTAGATAACCGGCCTGAATTATTTAAGGAATTGCCTCACAGGGACGACTTTGATATTGAGGATTACCTGCTCAACAAAATAGATTATTTATTGACCGACGAAAAGCGGAAAGCACTGCATCTTTTTCTAATCTATGTTAAAGATCTTAACAGTCAATAATTTATATTCATTATCAGCATCTTTAGGTTTGTTGCCAATATTGCTTGCTAAAACTGTTTATCTAACCTGTGTTTTACATTTTAATGACAGGCTTATTGTACTTTGTACACTATTAATTAGCTCAAAAATTTATGATATTGTAAATTATACACTATCTAATCATTTATTTTTTAAAATATTTAAAATAAAATACATATAATTATTAAATTTTTATAAAAGTTGTACATAATTTACATAATTGATATTTATAACCGATATTTGTTATGGATTTAAAATTAACACAACAAGACAATGAAAAAGTTATTAATTATACCAGCAATTATCGGTTTATTAGTTACAGGTGCTTTTGCAGCCGATAAAAAAGTATCAGCAGATGACGACAAAAACGCAAACGTATCTTACGCTGTTATCAACCAATTCAAATCAGATTACAGTGGTGCTGAAAACGTTACCTGGACTGTAACTGAAAGCACTCAAAAAGCAGAGTTTACTTTAGACGGTGTTAAAATGACCGCTTTTTATAACCTGAATGGCGAGTATCTTGGTACAACCAGGCAAGTTAATTATAAAGCTATCTCAGCACGTGCTCAAAAAGAGATCGCTTCACGTTACAAAGATTACACTGTAGGTCAGGTTATTGAACTGAACACCGGTGATGGCATCCAACACTTTGTTGATCTGAAAAACGACAAGAACGAGATCTTAGTTCGCGTTGCTCCAACTTCGGCAGTATACTACTTTCAACAAGTAAAATAAGCTACACCCTATAACATATATAGCAAAAGGCTGCACCTTAACTGTTGCAGCCTTTTTTATTTATATATTGGCTTGATAATAACAGATTAATAAAGTATAAAAAAAGCAGTGATCAAAAATCAAATTAACTGATCTTTAATCACTGCTTATTGATTTATATTATTAGTGATATCTCAATCAACTGCTGAACGCAGCATCAAAGCACCTACGGTTACATTGGTACGGCTATCAATAATGATAGCGCCACCATTGGCTTTGTTTTTTTGGTAAGGATCAAATGCCAGTGCATCAGCCGTTTTAATTACGATGCGGCCTATGTCGTTGAGTTTAAATTCCTCATCGTACTGTTTTTCGAGCGTGTTAATGTTCACCTTGTATAATACCTCGCTTATACGGCATCGGGTTACTTTGCTGTTATGCTGTACCAGGTAGGTATGGGTACTATCTAACGGGCGGGTATCCATCCAGCAAAGGTCGGCTTCAATTAATTGAGCTACCTGCGGCTGCTCGGCACTGTTTACCAGCAGGTCGCCGCGGCTTATATCAATATCATCAGCCAGGTGGATAGTTACAGACATGCCGGTACTTGCTTCAACAGGATCTGCATCCAGTTGCTCAATTTTAGCGATGCTGCTGGTAAACCCTGAAGGTAAAACCGTAACCGGGTCATTCACCCTAAAGCTGCCACTGGCCACACGACCGGCATAGCCACGATAATCATGCAATTCATCAGTTTGCGGGCGAATTACCCATTGTACCGGCAAGCGTGCGTGTGCGGCGGAATTGTCAACTTTTATGTCAACATTCTCCAAATAATCCAGTAGGCTTTCACCTTTGTACCATGGCATATTGATTGAGCTATGCACAATGTTATCGCCCTTTAACGCACTGACGGGTATGAACTTAACATTATTTAGCTCAACCTTTTCAGCAAGTGCTTTGTAGTTGTTAACTATTTGATTATATGCTTCCTCATTATAGTCGAGCATATCCATTTTATTAATACAAACCACTACCTGCGGGATGCCTAATAATGATACCAGAAATGAGTGTCGAATGGTTTGCTCAATAACACCTTTACGCGCATCGATCAGGATGATAGCCAAACCGGCATTACTGGCGCCTGTAACCATGTTGCGGGTGTATTGAATGTGTCCGGGCGCATCGGCAATAATAAATTTGCGCTTATCGGTATTAAAATACTTGTAGGCCACATCAATGGTAATTCCTTGTTCACGTTCGGCTTTGAGGCCATCGGTTAATATGGCAAGGTCAATAGTGCCATCGTCGTTTTTACGGTTCGAGGCATGCAGCGCCTCTAACTGATCGGCTAAGATAGCTTCACTATCATATAACAGGCGGCCAATAAGGGTACTTTTACCATCATCAACACTACCCGCTGTTATAAACTTTAAAATATCCATATTAAAAATAGCCCCCTTTCTTGCGGTCTTCCATGGCCGCTTCTGATACCTTGTCGTCCATACGCGCACCACGCTCGCTTATTTTTGATTCGCTGATCTCGTTAATAATATCATCAATTTGATAAGCGTATGATTCAACAGCCGCAGTACAAGTCATATCGCCCACGGTACGGAAACGCACATTTCGGCGCTCTACAACATCTTCCTCATCCATATTAAGGAAAGGGGATGCTGCCATCAACTGGCCATTGCGGGTGATACAATCACGCTCGTGCGCGAAGTATATGGAAGGGAGTTCTATTTTCTCTCTGCGGATATAGTTCCAAACATCAAGTTCTGTCCAGTTACTGATAGGGAATACCCTAACGTTTTCGCCTTTGTGTATTTTACCATTATAGAGGTTCCATAATTCGGGGCGCTGGCGTTTTGGGTCCCATTGGCCAAATTCATCACGTACTGAGAATATGCGCTCCTTGGCGCGTGCTTTCTCCTCATCACGACGGGCACCGCCAATACAGGCATCAAACTGGTGTTTAGCTATAGTATCAAGCAGGGTAACAGTTTGTAAGGCGTTACGGCTGGCATTTTTACCTTTTTGTTCAACTACTTTACCTTCATTTATTGAATCCTGTACGTGGCCAATGATCAATTTCTCGCCAAGGCGTTCTATCATCCTGTCGCGATAATCAATTGTTTCAATAAAATTGTGGCCGGTATCAATATGTACCAGGGGAAAAGGGAACTTACCCGGGCGAAAAGCCTTTTCAGCTAATCGAACTAAAGTAATAGAATCCTTACCGCCAGAAAAAAGCAGCGCGGGTTTTTCAAATTGCCCCGCCACCTCGCGCAGAATGTATATCGCTTCTGCTTCAAGCTCATCTAAGTAATCCAGGTGGTTGTTAGTACTCATTTGGTGGTTATATATTATTTTACAGCATGAAGGCCGCATTCCTTTTTTGATTGATCTTCCCACCACCAGCGGCCCGCGCGAAAATCCTCGCCTTCCTGTACGGCGCGGGTGCAAGGCTGGCAGCCAATGCTCGGGAAACCCCTGTCATGCAATGTATTGTACGGAACATTGTATTTTTTGATGTAAGCCTTTACATCATCTAAAGTCCAGCTATAAATAGGATGATATTTTAAAATGTTATTCACTTCGTCCCATTCCAGGTTATCCATATCCTGGCGATTGGCCGATTGATCGGCACGGATACCGGTTACCCAGCATTTGTTACCTGCAAGGGCGCGTTTTAAGGGCTCTATCTTACGTATGCCGCAGCATTCCTTTCGGTTCTCAACCGACTCATAAAAACTGCTCGGACCCTTTTGGTTCACCATAGCCTCAACCAGCGAGTGGTCAGGGTAGTAAGCAAATATCGGCTTGCGGTACATTTCCATGGTGCGGTTCCATACATAATAGGTTTCCGGGAAGATCCGTCCTGTTTCAAGCGTGAATACTTTTATAGGCAAGTTATTGGTGAATATCATGTGGGTGATCACCTGGTCTTCCCAGCCAAAACTGGTTGAAAAAACGATCTCGGCAGGGAAGTGCCCCGCTAAAAAGCGCAAGGCCTCAATCGGTTCTAACCCTGCTATTTCTTGTTTAATATATTGAGTTAGCTCACTCATTTTAACTCAGTATTTTTTCAATAAAACCATAAATATTTTTAAAGCTGACAAGCACAACAATAATACCTACGGCAACCATAATTACCTTTGCTGATATTTTATTGGATATTTTAGCCGCTATGGGAGATGCTACAGCGCTGCCAATAATTAAACCTGCTACAGCATTCCATTGTATGCCGCTAAGCATAAAAATAAAAGTAGCTGAACTTAATATAGCTATAAAAAACCTTGATAATTTTACTGTACCTAAAGAAAAACGTGGGTGTCTGCCTCCTGCTATCAGTGAAGATAAAACAATAGAGCCCCAACCACCGCCACCTACAGCATCTATAAAACCACCACCCAAGCCTAATAAGCCAATCTTCTTTATCTTATCGGCCGATTTTTTGGTGGCACTTTTAAATGCTTTGGATAGTATTACCAAACCTAATATCAATGTGTATAAAGATACAAAAGGCTTTGTGTATTGGCTGTAGTGTTCTAATGATGACAGCAAATAGGCGCCTGTAGTAGCACCGATAATGCCCGGGATAATCAGCAGCTTAAATAATTTCCAGTTTACGTTCCCCATTCGGTAATGCATCCAGCCTGCTATACCGCAACTTAATATTTCTGATAAATGCACCCCCATACTTGCCGAAGCCGGTGGTATGCCCATAGATATAGAAAAGGTTTGCGAGGTTACGCCGTATGACATTCCGATAGATCCATCAATCATAGCAAAAACAAACCCGGCACCAAGGAAATAATAGAACATCGGGTCGATGTTTTGTACATAGTTTTGGAAGGCCGGTTCCTTGTTCCAAACCGAGATAAGGGCTATAATAATACAAACTATAGAGGTTAACCAAATAAGCCAGCGTACAAAAAGCCTGTTACCCGGTTTGGGCTTTTTTGATTCAACCAATACAGCCGTAGCGGCATTTAACTGGCGCACTTTATACGCAAAATCACCTTTAAGCGAATCGCGCAACTCATTCATTTGTTGCAAAGTATCATCTATCTCGTCAGGTATCTCACGGTTAAGGAACTCCTTGATGCGTTTGGCCACCGTAGGGGATTTGCCGTTAGTTGAGATAGCTATTTTAAGATTGCCCTTTTGTACAATAGAGCTCAGGTAGAAATCGCATAGATCAGGTTTATCGGCAACATTTACCAATAACTTACGATCATGTGCTGCCTGGCAAATGTAGTTGTTCAGGTCGCTGTCATCGGTAGCTGCAATAACCAGATCAGCATTATCCAGATCATACTCTGCAAAGCTCTTGTTTACTACACTTACCCCTGAATATTCGGCAGCAAGCGCGTGTATTTCAGGTAATATTGCCCTGGCAATAACGGTAACCCTTGCATGCGGACTATTTTTTAGCACAGCCGTAAGTTTTTCTAAACCAACGTTACCGGCACCAATAACCACTGTATGCAATTTATTAAGCTTGATAAAAACCGGGAAAAGTTGATTCCCCTTGCTTTTATCATGCTCAACAGGTTTTACATTATTATCTTCAGGCAACTGTGTCATAAAATGCTTTAATCTGTTTAAACTCAGGATGCAGTGATACTACTTCGCCAAATACAATGAGCGCGGGCGAGCTGATGTTCTTTTCGGCAACGGCAGCAACTATGGTATCAACGGTGCCAACAGCTATTTTTTCATTAACAGTAGTACCGCTTTGAATTACCGCTGCGGGCAAGCTGTTTTTACCTTCAGCCTTAAATAATTGGGTAATTTCAGCCAGTTTATGTATCCCCATAAGCACAACTACGGTAGCCTTACTTTTTGAGGCATCAATTAAATCAGATGATATTTTACCGCTTGCAGTTGTACCTGTAACCACCCAGAAGCTCTCGCTTAAACCACGGTGGGTAACTGGGATTTGCTGCAACTCGGGTACACCTATTGAGCTTGATATGCCAGGTACAACCTGCGCCTGTATATTATGCTGAGCCGCAAATTCAATCTCCTCGAAACCGCGGCCAAATACAAACGGATCGCCACCTTTAAGACGCACCACGTGGCCATAGTTAAAGGCATAGTCAACCATTAATTGATTGATGCTGGCCTGAGAATGGGTTTGATCGCCTGAACGTTTGCCCACATACACTTTGATTGAATGCGCGGGGGCAAGGTCAAGCAATTCATCGTTCACCAAAGCATCATACAAAACTACATCCGCAGTTTGTAAAGCTTTGATACCTTTAATAGTGATCAATTCGGCATCACCGGGACCTGCGCCCACTAAGGTGATACGTGGATTTATATTTTGTTTGTTGTTATTCATTATTTTACCAAAGCCTCCCTTTTCGCTTTGCTGTCATTTAAAAATTGAGTTGCCTGTGCCAGGTAGGCTGTAGCGAACTCCTCAGATGGTTCGTTCTTGTTGATCTGCAAAACAAGATCAGTAAAAGTTGCATCAAGTACAAATTCACCCGTTTCAACATATTGCGCGTCAAACTCTTTGATAACACCTGCCTGTGTACTACTGTTTATGCCTTTATCAAGCAACAACGCTTTAGCTGAACTAACGAATACGCTGTAAGCGTGATAAATAGCATCAGCCCAGCGGCTTTCAGCATAGGCTTCATTAGCCCAACCTAACTTTTCTTCAGATTCAAATAGCAGCGTAGCCACCAGATCGATCACCACACCGGCACATTCGCCAACGCCTATAGCGGTTACAAATGTTTCCTCGTGGCCCCAGTCAACAAACTCTTCTTCTGTTAAGTTGGTCAGGTCAGCAAGGGGTTTTAATAAGCGGTAAAAATAATCTTTACCCTGGCGGTCATAATAACCGTGGTAAGTTTCGTCTGTAATTGAATTTGCCTTATAATCATCCAATAACGAGCGTAAAACACTGGTAGCCCTTTTTGCAGGTACCTTTACTACGCGTTCGGCAACACGGCCAACGCCATTGCCAACGGTGCCGCCGCCAAGCATTACCTGTACTGATGGTAAAACCTTGGTTCCGGCTTTTAACGAGCTGCCATGCAGGCCGATATGTGCCAAACCATGTTGACCGCAGGAATTCATACAGCCGCTTATTTTGATCTTGATCTCACGATTGTAGATAAAATCCTCGTACTCGGTGTAAATCACATTCTCGAGTACACGAGCCATGGTCATGCTGTTTGATATGCCCAGGTTACAGGTATCAGTACCGGGGCAGGTAGTTACATCGGCCACGCTGTCAAAACCCGGTGCTGATAGTTCAAGTTCAGTTAACCCATTGTATAAAGCTGTTAAAGCTTCCTTACGTACGTATTTTAATAACAACCCCTGGTTTTGGGTGATGCGCAGCTCATCCGCAACCAATGGTTTTAACACATCAACCAGTTTGCGTGCTGTAGTTGTATCAATATCCCCAACAGGTACTTTAATGTAAACACCATAAAATCCCTCCTGCTTTTGCTCAAATACATTGGTAGCCAGCCATTGTTCGTAACGCAACGGGTTTACCGGTTGTGCATCAGCATAAATTGTGGTATTGGGTAAAGCAGGCTGGGGGAGTGCTTCGCGGTTGATAGGATAAGTTTTTACCTTGTTGGCCACACGCTCTTCTTTTGCCAGGCCTAAAACCTCATCTAAACCAAGTTTTTGTACCAAATATTTTAAACGGGCCTTGTTGCGGTTGTTACGTTCGCCATAACGATCAAACACACGGATAACCGATTCGATATAAGGAATTAGTTGATCCTCGGGCAAAAACTCTTCTACAGCGCTTGCCAAAAATGGCTGTGCGCCGAGTCCGCCTGCAAGTAACACTTTAAAACCTCGCTCACCATTGGCATTTACCTTAGGAATAAAACCCAGGTCATGGATATAGCTGAAAGCCTCATCACTATCAGTAGCTGAAAATGACATTTTGAACTTACGGCCCATTTCCTGACAGATAGGATTACGCAAAAAATACTCAAAAGTTGCGTGCGCGTATGGCGATACATCAAAAGGCTCCTTCGGGTCGATACCCGCGGTAGGGGCAGCCGTTACATTACGCACGGTATTACCGCAGGCTTCGCGGAGGGTAATGTCATCCTGCTCAAGCCTTGCCCAAAGTTCGGGCGTACGGTCAAGACTTACATAATGTATCTGTATATCCTGACGAGTGGTTAAATGCAGGTTGCCGCTGCCGTATTCATCAGATATATCGGCAATAGTAAGCAACTGTTTAAAGGTAACCTTACCGAAAGGTAGCTTAATACGTACCATTTGTACACCCGGTTGGCGCTGACCGTAAACGCCGCGCGCAAGGCGCAGGCTTCTGAACTTTTCATCGTGTATCTTACCTTCTCTGAACAGGCGTATCTTCCGTTCAAGATCGATAATATCTTTTTCAACTACAGGGTTCTCCAGTTCTGTTCTGAAGCTTTGCATAATTAAGTTGGTGGTTATTTTATAAAAAAGCCCCTTTTGCTTATGGCTAAAGAGGCGTTAATATCGCTTGTTTTATACTTATAGCCCATAATATGTGTTCTGCCAGCAGCAGCACATCGTTTGCATATAAATATAAGTAATTATCATAATGTCACAAATATATATATTCTATAGGGAAATTATAGACTTTATTATCAAATTACATTAGTATGAATTTTAAGCCCTATGCTATATATTGGTTATCAGGGTGTTTTCTCGCGCAATAATATCGGCTATGCTGGTTTCTGAGAGTATTTTGAGCGTAGCATCACGTACATCAACAAATACGCTGCGTATGCCGCAGGTGGTTTCCTGATGGCATTCATCGCATTTGTGATAAAAATTGAGGCTGGCGCAAGGCACCATAGCAATAGGGCCATCGGTTATACGCATGATGCTTACCAGGTAAATATCCTTCGGGTCCTTATTAAGGCTGTAACCGCCTCCTGCGCCTTTTTTACTGTATAAAAAACCGGCATTACGCAGGTCAAGCAGTATTTGTTCAAGGAATTTTTTTGGTATGCGTTCTTCCTCCGCGATCTTTGAGATCTGCATAGGTGGTTTGTCTGTGTTTTTACCCAGAACAACCAAAGCTTTAATAGCGTACTTTGTTTTTTTCGACAGCATCGTTTAAAGATACAATTCGCAAAGATATATGTTATATATAAAGAATACCTTTTTTATGGGGTAATAATTTACTTACAATATCTGCGCATCATACCATGAAGCGCTCTTCATTGTGCAGGCTGATGTTTGTTAATTGATCACCAACGGAGATAATTCCCGTACCTCTATGAATAACATTTTGCCCGAACAGTATCTTTTTGTCCTTACGGCGATAACCCGACAGGGTTTTCAACGGTTCCTTATTTTTCACACCGGTTTCCTGATCAATAGTGGTCATTACACAACGGGCGCAAAGTTTTACACCCTGAAAGCCGATATGGTTTATGGTAAAATCATTGATGATATCCTCAGCGTAAGGTTCGCCGCCGCTAAATACAATATTCGGCCTGAAGCGGTTCATGGGCAATGGTTCTTTTAAACGACTGTTAAGATCAATCAGTGACTGCTCACCAATCAATAAAAAGGGGTAGTCATCAGCAAAGGTGGTAATCTCTCCATGATGAGCATATCGCGGGTCAACCTTACGGCGGGTATCTTCGGGCATGTATACCATTTTACAAGGCATTTTTAGCACACGGCTAAACCAGGCATCTGCTTCATCACTCACCCTTACAGCCAGACAAGTGCTTTCCCAAATGGTCACATCAAATTTATCATCGGTATGCGGCTCAAACGGTATCACTATTGTATCGGCATCAGGCGTATGTGTAATTAGTAAACCTTCGGGCATAAGGGCTACTTTTAACAAAGCCATAACGGCATAATCACGCTGGGTCATAAAACGGTTATCACTATCAACAAGCAGCCATCGGCGATCGTACTTCAGGCCACGGTCGGTAACTTCCGCCTGTTGTAGCTCAATGCCTCCTAATGATTTTATGGGATAGATGTACAGTGCCGATACTTTGAGCATAGTGAAAACTTAATATGTAAAATTATTTAAAATCTTAACGTCGCCAAATCGTTTATATAAGTACACAACCTATAAAAAGTTTACATGAAAATAAAAGCCATAATTACAGGTGCAACCGGCATGGTAGGCGAGGGCGTTATGCACGAGTGCCTTAACAACCACCACGTTGAAGCCGTTTTGCTTATAAATCGACACCCATCCGGTGTGGTGCATCCAAAACTTAAAGAGCTCATTCATGCTGATCTTTCAGATATATCGGCCATTGCCGGCCAGCTTGGCGATTATAATGCCTGCTATTTTTGCGCGGGAGTAAGCTCTGTGGGTAAAGGGGAGGAGGAATATACCAGGCTTACCTACCACTTAACCATGGGTTTTGCCAAAGCACTTTCAGCCATAAACCCGGACATGGTATTTTGCTATGTATCAGGCGCCGGTACCGACAGTAGCGAAACCGGTAGTGTAATGTGGGCCCGCGTTAAAGGCCGCACCGAAAATGAATTGGCGAAGCTTCCCTTTAAAAAGGTTTACAACTTTAGGCCGGGCTTTATGAAACCCACACCAGGATTAAAAAATACGCTTAAACTATATAAATATATTGGCTGGCTTTTCCCGGTGATCAAAACATTTTGGCCAAATGCAACAAGCACGCTTAAAGAAGTGGGTGATGCCATGATAAACGTGACCACATTGGGCTACAATAAAACCATTATTGAGGTACCTGATGTTAAGCGATTGGCCTATCCGCCTGCTTTATAAAACCTTTACCGGGTTTTTATGCTCATCAATAGCCACAAAGGTAAATGTGCCGGTAATGGCTTTTTCGCGGTGCTCGTAATACATTTCTTCAATAAATATTTCAACCAATACTTTTAAGCTGGTATTACCTACATGAATAACCCTGGCAATAAGCTCAACAATGGTACCGGCAGGAATGGGTTTGTTAAAATCGATACGATCTGACGATACCGTTACCATACGTTTACGGCTAAAGCGGGTGGCAGCCATAAAAGCTGCTTCATCCATCATAAACATGGCATTACCGCCATGCAACGTATCGTAATGGTTTGTAGCACCCGGAAATATGGGCCTGAACATACGTGTTTCTGACTGTTGTATTCTATCTTCGATCTCCATGCGGCAAAAATAGCAATACCACGCTTTTTGAGCGTGGTATTGTACTTATTATTAATTAATGTGGCTTAATTGTTATTAACGGACGGCAATTCAAAGTAAAATGCTGAACCTACGCCCGGCTCGCTCTCAACACCTATTTCTCCCTCATGCCTGCTAATAATCTCGGCACAAAGGTACAGGCCGATACCAAACCCACTGATGGTTTGTGTTTGTTTATTGGTAACGCGATAAAAACGGTCAAACAGTTTTTGCCTGTCCTGCGGCTGTATACCGATGCCCTGATCTTTCACAGTAACCCGCACACGGCCGTTAACCTCGGCACACTCCACAATTATTGACGTGCCTTTAGGCGAATATTTGATAGCATTAGTAAGGAAATTATTTACTACCTGGCCAATTTTATCACGATCAGCTTCCACAAAAACCGGCGTACAACGGTTAAAAATTATAGGATGGCTACTGTTTATCAGTTTCATCTCATCCTCAACTTCATCAACCAGTTGCTCAATATCAAATTTCTGTTTTTCAAGATATATTTTGCCCGATTCAAGCCGCGATACGTTCAGGAAACCATTTATCAGCGAGGTCATTTTTTTAACCTGTGTACCTGCTTTGCCCAATGCCTGGGCGGTAAAGGTATCTTCAGCTTTTTGGGCTTTGGCAGTAAGCATCTGCAAATAGGCATTCAATGAGGTAAGCGGCGTTTTCAGCTCATGGCTTACCATGCCTATAAAATCATTTTTACGTATATCGTCCTCTTTGGCTTCGGTAATATCCAGCAACGTGCCCGAAAAGTACTTATTACCGTCAACCTTATCTTCATAAAGCTTACCCGTAGCTTTAACCCAGCGTAGTTGCTGGCTCCCCGGCGTACAAAGGCTGAATTCCTCTTCAAAAGGGGCAGCCTTGTTTATGGCGTTACGCATGGCTATTTTAACACGATCGCGGCAATCATCGCTAATCATGGCAAGGGCATCATTGTAAGTCATGTGCTCATCCTCACCATAACCAAAAAAGCCTTTCATCCTTATGGATGGTAAAAACTCATAAGTTTTGGCATCAATGTGCCATGTACCCAGTTTTGATGATTCAATAGCCAGGCGCAATTGTTCTTCAGCCTTTTCAAGCGCTTTACGGGCTAAAGCACGTTCTGTATTATCAATTACTGTAGCCAGTACCCGGTTAACCTTACCCTCAAGATCCCGTAATGGCTGGTAATGAAAATCAGCCAAGAACCGTCTTTCGCCATCAACAGGATGTTTGTAATAAACTTCAATTTCTTCCTTAACAACAATTTCACCGGTTTCAAGTACATGATTCCAAAGGCTTGGAAAAACCTGATCCTTCATCTCCGGAAATACCTCCAGCATGGGTTTGCCCAAAACCTGATCGGTCGTTCTGTTCCAAAAGTTGAGTATCGCCTGGTTTACAGATGTAATAATATGTTCAGGCCCTTGTAGTACTACCACCGGCGCGGCAAGAGAATTAAGAATCTGATCTACCTTTGATTTGCTGTAACGCAGATCCATTTGCGATTGCGCAAGCTCCTCAATGGTTGCGGTAAGCTCCTCATTAGTAGCCGATAATTCTTCGTTTGTGGCTAAATATTCCTCATTGATAGCGGTAAGCTCTTCGTTAGAAGCGGCAAGCTCCTCAAAAAGCTCCTGCTCGTGATCCTCTTTGTCAACAATAACTTTTCCCCGCCTTACCTCTTCGGTAACATCAGTGGCTGTATGTAAAATGCTATATACATCGCCGGTGTCGCTTTTAATGGCCCTGTATTCAAAATCAAAATAAAAGGTTTGCAGTTCACCATCAATCATCAGGGCGGCAGGCATACTTTCGGCCCTGTAGGTTGTACCTGTACGCCAAACCTGTTTAAGCAAATCAGTAAATGGCTGATCTTTTATTTCGGGCAGAGCCTCTTGAAACGTTTTACCTGTAACAGAACGATCCTTACCCCAAATTTGTAGCATGCCATCATTCACAAAACCTATATGCAAATCTTCGCTTACATATATTGCAGTAGCATGCACAGATGAGGAGAGCACCTGGATTAACAGGCTGTCATTAATATTTTTTGAGGCTAACGCCGAATTGTCCATTCCTGATAAAACGCTAAAAGATTATATACTTGCAATGTACCTGTGCTAAAAGGCAAATCGGTAATATTGTTATCACCAAAATTATATAAAACAAACATTAATCTATTCCTGATTATTGTAATAAAATTTATTTACAAGGATAATTATATAGTTATAACATAAACAGGATGCAGATGTTTGATACTATTGACTACCTTAGTACCGGAAATGAAAGACAAAAAAGCGCCTATGCTACATTGACCAAGTATGGTTTAATGAAGGCACTTTCAGGATACGACCCTATACTTACCGGCACCATACCTATTAACATAGCTATTGATAGCAGCGACCTTGACATTATTTGCTGTTATAAGGATGCTGAAGATTTTGTACTGATGTTAAAAAAATGCTTTGAACACCTGGAGGGTTTTGCCTGCCATTATAATAAAGCAGGGGAGCAGGTAACAGCCAACTTTATGTTAGATGGTTGGGAAATTGAAATATTTGGACAGCCAATACCCACACAACTGCAATACGCTTACAGGCACATGATAGTTGAATACAACTTGCTGAAACTCTATGGCGAAAAATTCAGACAGAGGATCATCGACCTTAAAAAAGACGGCCATAAAACTGAACCTGCCTTTGCCATCGCTTTGGGTTTGCAAGGCGACCCGTATCAGGCGTTATTAGCTTTAAATATTTAACGTTTAGCACATCAATAGCCTATTTGTTTTTTACATGACATTGGGTAAGTAACTAAAAACGTATTTTTGCCTTTACCGTCAAACGGAACCACCAATATATGAATGACGATTTTTACAAAATACTACTCAGTAAACCGAGGGCAAAACAGGTAATCCCTTCAAATGATATGATTGCAGGTTGGGCGCTAAAGGTTATTTATTTGCTGTACCCAGAGCACTCAACACTTGCGTTTGACTCCATTAGCGGGTTAAAAAAATATTCGGCCACATTGCGTGATGAGCTTACAACTATTTTAAGTACAGGCGGCCATGCCGACGCGGATACCGGAAAAATAGTGGCCGAGGAATTTTTTAATAATCTGCCATCATTATATGATACCCTTAATACCGATATACAGGCCATTTACGATGGCGACCCTGCAGCCAAAAGCGAATTTGAAGTTATACGTACCTATCCGGGCTTTTATGCCATATGCTTTTACCGCATAGCACATATACTGTATAATTTTGATATACCCTTTATCCCAAGGATATTAACTGAGCATGCCCATTCAAAAACAGGTATTGATATACACCCCGCCGCTGTAATAGGCGAGTACTTTCATATAGACCATGGTACAGGCATTGTTATTGGCGAAACCTGCGTTATAGGCAAGTATGTAAAACTTTACCAAGGCGTAACGCTCGGTGCATTAAGCGTTCGCAAGGGCTTGTCAGGCATAAAAAGACATCCTAATGTTGAGGATAGGGTGATCATCTATTCGGGTGCCACTATACTGGGCGGTAATACCGTAATAGGGCACGATAGCATTATTGGCGGCAATGCATGGCTCACCAACAGTGTTGCGCCGTATTCAACGGTTTATCATATCCCCAAGATCACCATACAAAAGGTTACACAAGAATAATTATTGAAATGGCATCAGTTACCGATTTTATAGGCAATACGCCACTGGTTAAACTGGCAAAGCTTAACCCTAACCCCAATGTTGAGGTATTTGCCAAATTAGAAGGCAATAACCCCGGCGGGAGTGTTAAGGACAGGGCGGCACTAAATATGATACGCAGCGCTATTGAGCGTGGTGATATTAATGAACGCACCAAACTGGTTGAAGCCACCAGCGGTAATACCGGCATTGCGCTTGCCATGATAGCCCGTTTATTTGACCTTGATATAGAGCTGGTTATGCCAGCTAATTCAACCCGTGAGCGTACACTTACCATGGAAGCCTACGGTGCCAAAGTTACTTTGCTTGAAAGTATTGAGGTTTGCCGTGATTATGCCGAAGAAAAAGGAGTAACCCCAGGCTATTTTCTGCTTAACCAGTTCGCCAATACCGATAACTATATGGCCCACTACAAAACTACCGGCCCTGAATTATGGCGTGACACAGCGGGTAAAATAACCCATTTTGTAAGCGCTATGGGTACTACCGGCACTATAATGGGCTGCTCTAAATATTTAAAAGAAAAAAACACGGATATACAAATTGTAGGTTGCCAGCCTACCGAAGGTTCATCCATACCCGGTATACGCCGCTGGCCCGAAGCTTATCTGCCTAAAATATTTAACCCTGCCAGTGTAGATCAAACTATAGATATTGACGAGGCCGAAGCCGTTGCCATGACCCGCCAATTAGCCAAAGTTGAAGGCATTTTTGCCGGCATGAGCAGCGGAGGCGCTTGTACGGCGGCTATTAACCTGGCTAAGACACTGCAAAGCGGTACCATCGTATTCATAGCCTGCGACCGCGGCGATCGCTACCTGAGCAGCGGCCTGTTTGGCGATGTGGCAAAATAATTAATAACCAAAATTAAAATAATTGCGGGCATTGTGATAGCATATATCACTGATGATCTTGCCCGTCCATTCTATATCAGCGGGCAATTCGCCGCGCTCTATATCCTCACCAAAAAGGTTGCATAATACGCGCCTGAAATATTCGTGCCGCGGATAGGAGAGAAAGCTGCGCGAATCGGTAAGCATCCCTATCATACGGCTGATGAGGCCGATGTTTGAAAGGGAATTTAGCTGTTTTGTGATGCCATCCTTTTGATCAAGAAACCACCATGCCGAGCCGAACTGCATTTTACCCGCTATTTCGCCATCATTAAAACAGCCTGTTACAGATGCTATAACCTCATTATCCGCCGGGTTAAGGTTATATACAATAGTTTTGGCAAGCGCGTTTTCGGCATTCAGCTTGTCTAAAAAACGGGCGAGCGCTGTTGCCTGGCTAAAATCTCCTATGCCATCCCAACCGGTATTAGCACCAAGATAGTGCATGCCTTTGCTGTTGATGTTACGCATGGCCCCCAGGTGTAGTTGCTGTGCCCAGCCTTTTTCATGGTTCCACCGGGCTATCTTAAATAATAAAGCCGATCTGAACTGGCTTGCTTCAACCACGGTTATTGTGTTACCGGCTCGTATCTTACCAAAAACAATGTTAATGGCCGCTTCGGTATAATCATCAGCATACACATGATCAATACCATGATCAGACAGTACACAGCCATGTGCAGCAAAATAATCATGACGTAATTTTAAAGCCGTAAGGTAATTATCATAAGTACTTATATCAATATCAGTAACAGCGGCAAGCTTATCTATGTAAGCGTTAAGTGCTTTAAGATTTGTGGTATTCATGGCCTCATCGGGCCTGAAGGTGGGGTAAACCTTTGTTTCAAAAGTTGAACTTTGGAGTTGTTGGTGATAGTGCAGATCATCAACAGGATCATCGGTAGTGCAAATAACCTCCACATTCATCCTGCTGATAAGCGCCCGTGTACTAAAGTTGGGCTGTTGCAGCATGGCTGAACACTTATCGTAAATAGTTTTTGCTGTAGCAGGAGAGAGAATATCGCTCACTCCAAAATATTTTTGAAGCTCAAGGTGGCTCCAGTGATATAAGGGATTACGTAAGGTATACGGAATGGTGGCTGCCCATTTTTCAAATTTCTCATAATCGCTGCTGCGGCCGGTTATATAATCTTCGTTAACACCATTGGTCCGCATGGCCCGCCATTTATAATGGTCGCCTTTGAGCCATATATCTGTCAGGTTAGTAAAGATTTTGTTCTCTGCTATTTCAACCGGGGGCAAATGGCAATGGTAATCAATTATCGGAAGATTAGCGGCATATTCAAAATACAGCCTGCGGGCAGTATTATTAGTGAGCAAAAAGTTATCGTTTAAAAAGCTTTGCACGGCTACAGTTTTTTGATGCGATATTAACAAGTTTACAGCCATAACGTTGCACTGCACCACATGAAAACTACGCAAACGTTACCGAAACCACCAATTGTCAGCATAAAATAAATGTTAAAACTTGTATTGGTTCATTCAACACCTTTGGTTTACCTTAGCGCGGTACTACAGCTAAATATGCAATGAAAGCGATAATATTTGATTTGAACGGCACCATGATTAATGATATGTGGTACCATACCTTAGCCTGGGAAGAGATACTGAACACCGACCTGGGCGGTAACTTTACCCGCGAACAGGTTAAGCAAAACATGTATGGAAAAAACCACGAGTTGCTGGTGCGCATGTTTGGCGAAGGCCGTTTTACAACCGAGGAGATGGACAAACTTTCCCTCGAAAAAGAAAAGCGCTATCAAAAAGCATTTTTACCTGAATTAAAACTGCTGCCCGGCTTGCAGGTATTTTTAGAAAAGGCGTATGCAAAAGGCGTAGTAATGGCTATAGGTTCGGCGGCTATACCTTTTAACATTGATTTTGTGCTTGATGGTTTAAACATACGTAAGTACATACCGGTGGTTGTTAGCGCTGACGATGTAAGCATCAGCAAACCTCACCCCGAAACATTTTTAAAGGCAGCGCAACTTTTGAACGTTGAACCGAAGGATTGCCTGGTATTTGAAGATGTACCTAAAGGGGCGGAGGCCGCGGCAAATGCAGGCATGAAAACGGTTATACTAACCACTACACATCAAGTTGAAGAATTTAGCTACCTGGATAACATACTGCATTTTGCGCCTGATTTTACCGATCCGTATATTAACGGGTTGATTGAATAATTAATCGTAACAAAAATCTAACGCTCCTGTTAAACATTCAGTAACGTAATCTAAATAAACATTTTAATATGGAATTTACCTATTATGGCCACTCCTGCTTTTCCGTTAACATAGGCGGTAAGCATATTTTATTCGACCCGTTCATTACACCCAATGAATTGGCAAAAGCAATTGATGTGAATACCGTACCGGCTGACTACATTTTTGTATCGCACGGACATTATGATCATATGAATGATACCGAAACAATTGCTAACCGTACCGGTGCAAAGGTTATTGCCAGCTTTGAGGTGCACAGTTGGTTCAATAACAACGGCGTTGCCAACACACATCCGCTAAATCCGGGTGGGCAACTGGCGCTTGATTTTGGCAAGGTTAAATGCTTTACTGCCGTGCATTCAAGCAGTATGCCTGATGGCAGCTATGGTGGTGTGGCCACCGGGTTTGCTATAAAAAGCAACGAAGGCAACTTTTACTACAGCGGCGATACAGCCTTAACACTGGATATGCAACTGGTACCACGCTGGGCGGAGCTAAACTATGCTGTACTACCAATAGGCGACGACCTTACCATGGGTATTGACGACGCTATTGAAGCCGCTAAAATGGTAGGCGTAAAAACCGTTATTGGGGTACATTACAATACATTCGGCTTTATCATGATTGATACCGAAGATGCCAAACAGCGTTTTGAGCAAGCGGGCATTACCCTGCTTTTACCGGCCATTGGCGAAACCATTACGGTTTAAACAGTAACTAATTTTTTCGGATATAAGAGCTGCCTGATAGGGCGGCTCTTTATTTTTAACGCGTGTTTGACCGAACAAAATTTCCAGGTTAACCATTGTTATAAATTAGTTAACATTGTATATGGCCAAATATTCACCTCTTTTGTTGCTGTTGTTTTTTACGATAACTCTTGCTGCCGCACAGCCAGCGGATACAGTTTTAATTAAAAATGATACCATACATAATGATAAGGTTAATAACCAACTCAACAGTGTAAAGCAATTATCTGCAGAAAGGGTGGCGGATTCTTTAAAACGGAATGAGCTTGAATTAAAAGTAGCGCGACTTTCCGGTAATGATGATGAACGCCTTGGATTAGTAAAACAGCTTAATGCCTTAAAGCAAAAAGATTCCTTACGCATAATCAGGCAAAAGCAACAGGTTGATTCGCTCAGAAGGTATGTAAAGGGCTTTGCGGTACAACCATTTCGTGATACCTTATTTTCTATATATTTAAAACAGGGGAGCTTTACCGCTAAAGACCGCGCCGAAGCCGTGCAACACAGGTTGATACTGCTTGCCGACAATTACCGATTTAGTGCTGATTCCTTAAAAATTAGTGAAGCGGAGCAAACTACCGATATTGTTTATGGAGATGAACTGATCATGTCGGTTTCAGACATGGATGCCCTTTGGCAAAATACATCAAGATCAAAACTTGCTCAAAAGCTGCGTGCTACAATCGGCCATGCTGTAGTTATTAATCGTGATGAAACAAGTATTCAAACTCTGGTGAAAGAGGGTTTACTGGCCTTACTGGTTATTGCCGTGCTAAGTTTGCTCATCTATTTTATAAACCGGCTGTTCAGGTGGTTTACAGGTAAACTGGCATTGAATGAGCGGGTATCAAAAAAAGGTGTACACATACGCAACTATCAGTTACTTACACCGGCCAGGCAACTCGGGTTAATTAATACAGCAATCGGCCTTGTACGCTGGGTTGTTATATTGATAACAGTATATTTTGCGCTTACTATATTGTTCAGCATCTTTCCGTTTACCCGCGACATATCAGCAGCCTTGCTTGGTTACATACTTAGTCCGTTACGCAAAATTGGAGAAGCTATATGGAATTACATACCTAACCTGATAACGATTATTATCCTTGTAGTAGTATTCAGATACGTTTTAAGATTTTTCAATTTTATAAAGCTTGAAATAGAGCGCGGTCAATTAACTATTCCGGGTTTTTATGCTGACTGGGCAAATCCAACTTATCAAATCATCCGTGTTTTGGTTTTGGCATTCATGATTGTGGTTATATTTCCATACCTGCCGGGTAACGAGTCGCCTATATTTAAAGGGGTATCGGTATTTGTGGGTGTACTCTTTACTTTCGGATCAGCAGGCGCGTTAGGTAATGTTGTTGCGGGTTTGGTACTTACCTATATGCGTGCCTTTAAAATTGGCGACAGGGTAAAAATAGGAGAGGTAACCGGTGATATTATTGAGAAAAATTTACTGGTAACCCGCATTCGTACTATTCAAAATGAAATAATATCTATTCCTAATTCTACTGTAATGAGCAATCATACAGTAAACTACAGTAGCGACGCTACCCATAAGGGATTGATAGTGCATACTACTGTTACCTGCGGATATGATGTTGCATGGCGGGAGGTACACAAATTATTGATCGAAGCCGCGTCACGAACACCGTTACTCGAAAAGGAGCCCTTGCCGTATGTATTTCAAACCAGCCTTGATGATTTTTATGTAAGCTACAGGATTAATGCCTTCACAAAATCTCCAAATAAACAAGCCTTGATCTATTCTGATCTGCATGCTAACATTCAGGATGTATTTAATGAAGCCGGAATAGAATTAATGTCGCCAAGATATAATGCTGTGCGCGATGGCAATACAACCGCAATTCCTGCCGAATACTTGCCTAAAGATTATCAGCCGGGCGGTATCAGGATTAAAAAAGATGATTTATAATTACATAGTATTATATTTTTACAATACTTATTCTATAAAGTATAATTTTAGCATTTTGCATTTAACGGATAGATGATAAAAAAAAGTCATACCAAAAAATTGCTGATTATCTGTGTATTAACAGCCATGTGCAGCTTATCGTTCGCGCAATCGCCTGTAAAGCTGTCAAACAAAAAAGCATCCCGTGAAGCCAGGGCACTTTACAGTTACCTGCTGGATATCAACGGCAAAAAAACATTGTCCGGCCAGATGGATGTAAAATGGGGCGAGGACGAGCTAAAATATTTGCAGGAGGTTACCGGCAAACAACCGGCCATACGTGGTATGGATTTTATTGATAGTGCCGAAAACGAGAACGAAATAACCCATGCTATTGAATGGTGGCGGGAGGGCGGTATCCCGACTATTATGTGGCATTGGGGTGCTCCAACAACGGGGCAGGGGTATGATAATTCAAAAAAGGAGATTGACATTGAAAAATGCTTTGAGGAAGGTACACCCGAAAATATAGCTATGTGGGCAGAATTGAAAGAAAAGGCCCGCCTGCTAAAAAAACTCAAAAATGCTAAAGTGCCGGTACTGTGGCGACCTTTTCATGAAATGAATGGCACCTGGTTTTGGTGGGGCAAGCAGGGCCCGGAGCAATTTAAAAAGCTGTGGATAACCATGTACAATTATTTTGTTAAGGAAGAAAAACTTAACAATTTAATATGGGTATTAGGATATACCTCAAAACCTGATGCGGCATGGTACCCCGGTGATGAATATGTTGATATTACAGGTGCTGATGATTATGGCGATGATAGCCCGCATAAAACAATGTACGAGCAAACCAAACAGATCAGCAGCCGGAGTATACCAATCGCTTACCATGAATGCGGCATACCGCCCGATCCGGATAAATGCCTGGCTGAGGGTGTTGTTTGGTCGTGGTGGATGGAATGGCACACCGGGCATTTAACAGCACTTGACAAAGAGTATTTGAAACGGGTTTATAATCACGACCTTATTATAACACTTGATGAAGTGCCCAACATCATGAAAAAGTATGGCAAATAACTGCCTTTTAAAGCAAGTGTAACTTATACACAATCAGTAAAACTTAACATTGCCTTTACCTTGCAAATGTACATTTGGACATGCGTACAGGTACCCATGTTTATAGTGAAACAGAGTTATTGCAACTGCTGAAACTTGGCAACACATCCGCCTTTGACCGTATTTATGATCTGTATTGGAAAAGCCTCTATTTATCAGCCCTCAGCAGGATTAATGATGAGGACGCCGCCAAAGATATTGTACAAAATGTTTTTATTGATATATGGCAAAAGCATAATGCCCTTGAAATTAACAGTACGCTAAAGCAATACCT
Organism: Mucilaginibacter sp. UR6-1; assembly: GCF_020880975.1. Lineage (GTDB taxonomy): Bacteria > Bacteroidota > Bacteroidia > Sphingobacteriales > Sphingobacteriaceae > Mucilaginibacter. Next base: position 869,758 of record NZ_JAJIWP010000001.1, read on the forward strand.
TCACGGCGCTGTAAAAATGAAAGTGCTGCATCACTATCGTACCGAAAATATTAAACAACAGGTACTTGATAACGCTTTAGAGCGCATAACCCAGCTATTACATTCAAACCAGAATCTGTCGGCCTACTTTGATCTTGAACGCATAGTTAGCGAGGAGGTTGAAGGGATGCCGGTAAACATGAAGAATAGCTTTTTACTCCGTAGCGACAGCTACTCAGTGAAAGAAATAGCAAGCAGCCTTAACCTGGCCGAGCAAACGGTATCAAACAATATTACCGAAGCGCTTAAACGTTTAAAGAAACGCATTAGGGTAGAATATCCTGAACGCTACATCGGCTGCGTTAGCCTGATCATGATGCTGTTTACAAAAAGTTAACCTAACCTTCACCTAAAATTGAGGTAGTAAAGCGGTAGTTGTGCAACTTGATAATAAAAGCACAAATACTGAATGACACCAGCCGAATTAAAAGATCTGTTTAACCGATACATCAACGGTGATGTTACCGATGATGAGAAACAACTGGTTGACGACTGGTATGCATCGTACAGTGATAACTACGCCGAATTTAATACTGTCGGCGACGAGCAACTAAAAACTGAGATATACGCCGGCATAAAAGATAGCATACATAAACCTGCTGCTAAAGTGCGTAGTATAAAGTTTATCCGGTATGCGGCCGCTGTTACCATATTATTAGTTTCAGTCACCATATTCACACGTAAAAAAAGTATCCCTCTAAACTTAATAAGCGAAAGCCGTGAAAGCTTTACCTCAATTAAAACCCAAACCGGCGAGGTAAAAAAAATCAGTTTGCCCGATGGATCATCAGTATGGCTTAATGCTAAAAGCGAGATACGTATCAGCGATCATTTCCAGAACAAACAGCAACGTTATGTTTACCTTGACGAGGGGGAAGCCTTTTTTGAAGTTACCAAAAATCCACAGAGGCCATTCCTGGTAAAAACACCGCATGTTACTACGCGTGTACTGGGTACATCATTCAACGTTAGGGCGTACACAAACTTAAAGCAAGCCAGCGTAACGGTACGTACCGGCAAGGTGCAGGTAAACGCTGATAAAAAACTATTGGCTACGCTTACACCAAACATGCAGGTAAAGTATGATCCGGCTAAAGCAGAAGCAACGGTAAGCCTGGCAGATGCCGGCGCTGCAACATCATGGACAGAGGGCAGGCTGGTATTTACCAAAGCAACCTTTAATGAGCTGGCATTTGCTATGGCCAATACATACGGCATAAAATTAATAAGCAAAAATAAGGCTGCAACAAACTATCGCTACAATATCCATATCAATACATCGCGCACGCTTGATGAAACACTGCGCATTATTTGCTCAGTACATCAAAACCATTACAGGAGGAATAACAATGAGGTAATTATTTACTGACAGAACAATATAAAAAGGCCGGAACTGAAGCAGTACCGGCCGGTGCTTGCATAGCTGACAGATTGAGCCCTAACAGCTTTGCCCTTAGATTATTATTTAAAATTCACTAAAGCAATCAAATGTATGAAAAAAAACTTACGACGCTTAAACAAAGCTATGCGTATTACTTTTCTGATTTACACCGCATTGATAACCTGCTCGGGAGTGCTAAGCGCCTCACCGTCAGCCGGACAGATATTTGAAAAGCGTATCAGCGTTTCGTTAAAAAATGAAACCCTTGCCGCGTCATTAAAAAAGGTTGAACAAGCCGGAAAGGTAGATTTTGCCTACGATCCGCAAATGGTCGATCTGAACAATATTAAAATCAAGAACCGTGATTTTAGTAACGAACGGCTTTATAACGTACTTAAAAAGCTATTGAGCAACACGCCTATAGGCTTTAAAGAAGAAGTGCAGGGTACCATTACCCTGTATAAAAAGCAGGAAAAGCCAATGGCCTCACCAGGCAAGATATCCGGCAGGGTGGTTGATGAAAAAGGCGAGCCTTTACCGGGTGCTACCATTACGCTTGTTGAAGCTAATAAAGGTGTACAGGCACAGGTTGACGGTTCTTTTACTATTGATGCTGAAGAAGGTGTTTATACCGTTGTGATAAGCTTTATTTCATACGAGTCAAAACGTATACCGGGCATTCGTATAAAAGGGGGCGAAACCACTACACTTAATACTATTGCGCTTACTGGGCAAACAGGTACTTTGAACGAGGTACTGGTAGTAGGTTATGGCACGCAAAAAAAGGAGAACCTTACCGGCTCGGTAGATCAGGTTACCTCTAAAGTATTGGAGAACCGCTCGCTGCCAAACCTGGCCCAGGGCTTGCAGGGTACTATCCCTAACCTTAACATAGTACCGCTTGATGGTAAACCCATACAATCCCCAACATTTAACATCAGGGGTATTACATCAATTGGTCAGGGTGGTAACGCGCTGGTTTTAGTTGATGGTGTTGAAGGCGACCCAAGCCGCATTAACCCCGCCGATGTTGCCAGTGTATCAGTATTGAAAGATGCATCATCAGCCGCTATATATGGTGCCCGCGGTGCTTTTGGTGTGGTGCTTATCACTACCAAAAACCCATCGAAAGATAAAACCAGCATTACTTACTCGTTCAACCAGTCATTAAAAAGCCCAACCACGGTACCTGAATTTGTTACCGATGGCTACACTTTTGCAAAAATGTTTAATGATGCCTGGAGTGCCTGGAATGATTATTCGCAAACGCCTCAGAACATCAACAAGACGGTGAAATTTTCACAAGCTTATTTAGCTGAGCTTGAAAAACGCAATAACGACCCATCCCTGCCAACTACTATAGTAAACGCTGCCGGCGAATATGAATACTATGGTGATACCGATTGGTACAAGTTGCTTTATAAAGATCATAACAGCGCTCGTGAGCATAATCTTTCTGTTTCAGGCAACAGCGGTAAAGCTGATTTCCTGATCACCGGCCGTTATTTCTCTCAGGATGGCTTGTTCCGTTATAACAGTGATGATTATAACATATACAACCTGCGGGCAAAGGGCTCATTACAGGTGTATCCGTGGTTAACCATCAGCAACAATGCCGATTACTCGAACATGAAATACCACAACCCTCTTAACGTAGGCGAGGGCGGCAGTATATGGCGTAACATAGCCGATGAGGGGCATACCATGGTGCCAATGTTTAATCCTGATGGTACCTTAACATTTTCTGCTGCTTATTCAGTAGGCGATTTGTATTACGGCAAAAATGGTATCGATCTGGATAACCGCGTATTTCGCAACACAACCAGCTTCAATGCGCATTTTTTTGATAATGTATTCCGCGTAAAGGGCGATTTTACTTTCCAGAATACTGATAATAACCAGGATCGTAAACGTGTGCAGGTGCCTTACAGCCGTAAACCGGGGGTTATTGAATATGTGGGCACAGCTTATAACGATCTGCAAAAGCTTGATCAAACAACACAATATATAGCTACCAACGTATACGGTGAGTATGAGCCTAAGTTAAAAGGTGGCCATTACTTTAAAGCCCTGGCCGGTTTTAACTATGAGCAATCAACCTTTGAGCGCCTGGAAGCTGTACGTAACGGTTTAGTGTTTGAAGATGCTACCGATATTAACCTGGCACTCGGCCAATCTATCACTACCGCGGGCGGATGGGAGCGTTGGGCTATCGTAGGTGGTTTTTATAGGTTGAATTACTCGTATAAGGAAAGATACCTGATCGAAGCTAACGGTCGTTATGATGGTTCATCAAAATTCCCGGCAAACCAGCGTTATGCTTTCTTCCCGTCGGTGTCAGGTGGCTGGAGGGTGTCAGAAGAGCCTTTCTTCAACGTATCAAAAAACCTGATCAGCAATTTAAAGCTTCGTGGTTCATATGGTTCATTGGGTAATGGTAGCATTGCCTCATACGCTTTTCAGGAAACTTTTGGCATTTCACGTTCAGGCCGTATCATCAATGGTGTTTTACCACAGCGTACCAGCATACCTGTTGTGTTGCCTGATGGCCTTACCTGGGAAACCTCACGTACTAAAAACCTTGGTTTAGACCTTGGAATGCTGAATGACAGGCTGAACATAAGTGCTGACGCATATATACGCGACACTAAAAATATGTATACCGTTGGCCCAACATTGCCGGCTGTTTTTGGTGCTGATCCGCCAAAAGGTAATTATGCCGATCTGCAAACAAAGGGTTGGGAAATAACCGTTAACTGGCATGATCGTTTTGACCTGGGTAGCAAACCGTTTAACTATGGTGTAAGGCTTACCCTGTCAGACTACCTGGCCAAGGTTACCCAGTACAACAACATTGATAAAAGGCTGAGCGACTACTACACCGGCCAAACCCTTGGTGAAATATGGGGCTATACTACTTTAGGCTATTTTACCTCTGCTGAAGATATTGCGAATTCGCCAAAGCAAATACTTACCAAGGCATCAACCACCGGCCAGCTATTGCCGGGCGACATCAAATTTGCCGACCTTGATGGTAATGGTGTGATTGATTACGGCGCGCAAACAGCCAACAATCCGGGCGACCGCAGGGTGATAGGTAACTCAACCCCACGTTATACTTATGGCATCGGTTTAAATGCCGACTGGAATAACTTTTCGTTCTCAGCTTTCTTGCAAGGTGTAGGTAAACGCGATTGGTACCCCGGTTCAGAAGCCAGCGTTTTCTGGGGGCAATATAACAGGCCTTACAACAAAATTCCGGTATCTATGATAGGTAATATCTGGTCAGAAGATAACCCGGATGCTTACTTCCCTCGCTATCGCGGATACTCGGCGCAAAACGGTTCGGGCGAATTAACCCAGGCTCAAACCAAATATCTGCAAAACGCGGCATATTTGCGCCTCAAAAACATTCAGTTAGGTTACAATTTACCATTGCAGCTTATACAAAAAATTAAGCTGAGCAACCTGCGTGTATTCGTTTCAGGAGAGAACCTGTTAACATGGTCGCCATTGTATAAGGTCACTAAAGATATTGACCCGGAGAGCATCAATGGTTCTGACAGGGTTCTTACCGATGGTGGTAGTGGTAACGGTAACAATTACCCTATACTCAAGAGTGTAACCCTTGGCGTAACAGCAACCTTTTAATTAATAACACAAACAATTTAATCAGCTTAAATATGTTTTCAATAAAATTTAAATATACTAAGTTACTGCTGGCCATAACCATAGCAGGCCTTATAGCTACAGGCTGTAAAAAGCTTGACCAGGAGCCAAAGTCTGCTGCTACAAATGCTGCTGTATTTGGCAGTGTTAACGGCTTGCAGTTATACGCTAACTCTTTTTACGAAAACCTGCCAGATGCCGGCGCTTTGGTACGTGGCGATGCCATGGCTGATTACGCTGCCCGCACATCGGTACCTGATTTTTTGAGGCCCGGTGCTTACAGCGCTCAGCAAAGTACAGGCTGGAGCTGGGGAGCCTTGCGTAACATCAATTATTTTTTAGCTAATAATGTAAGGCCAACTGTAGCCGAAGATCAGCGTAAGCACTTTAACGGCCTTGCCCGATTTTTTAGGGCATGGTTTTATTTTGACAAGCTTAAACGCTTTGGTGATGTGCCATGGATAAACACGCCAATGAGTGTGGATGATCCTAAATTGTACGGCGGCCGCGATTCACGCACGCTTGTGGTTGATTCTATTATAGCCGACCTGGACTATGCCGCGCAAAACATCACTACAACCACTGATGCATCGCGTACGCAAATAACCAAGAATATAGTTTATGCTTTTAAATCGCGCGTATGCCTGTTTGAAGGTACATTCCGTAAATATCATACTGAATATGATCTGGCATCATCAGCCAGCGGTTTATTACAGCAGGCCGCTGATGCCGCCAAAGTGATAATGGATGCTAACGCGTTCAGTATAAACACAGCCGGTGGTACCGATAAGGCTTACCGCCAACTATTTACCAGTACTACCCCCGTTACTAACGAAGTAATGCTGGCCGCTGTTGTTGACCCTGCTTTAGGTGTGTTTAATGATGCCAACTGGTACTGGACAAGCGCAACCTACGGCGACCGCCTGAGCCTAATACGTACCTTTGTTAATACTTATTTGAATGTTGACGGTACGCCGTTCACTAACAAAGCAGGTTACAAAACCATGCCCTTTGTTGAAGAAGTTAAAGGCCGCGACCTCCGCTTACAGCAAACCATACGCATGGGTAATTATACCCGCTTAAATGGCGCCACACAGCAAGCAGCCCCACCGGTATTTTCATACACCTATACAGGTTATCAGCCTATAAAGCTTACACAGGATGATGCCTCAATGGATGGCGGATCACGCAATACCAACTCTATACCATCAATACGTTATGCCGAGGTATTACTGAATTACGCTGAAGCCAAAGCCGAGTTAGGTACACTTACCGATGCCGATTGGAACGTTACCATTGGCGCATTGCGCCGCCGTGCCGGTATTACAGGCAATACAGCAACCAAAGCAACCCTTGTTGATACGTATTTGCAAAGCAACTACTTCCCGGCTATTACTGATGCTTCACTTTTAGAGATCAGGCGCGAACGCGGCATTGAACTGGTGTTTGAGGGCTTCCGTTTTTACGACATCGTTCGCTGGAAACGAGGTCCGCTAATGGATCAAACCTGGAATGGCTTTTACGTGCCCGAGCTTAATACACCGCTTGACCTGAATGGCGATGGTGTACTTGATGTAGCTTTTTACCGTACAATGCCTGCCAACCCGGTAGCCGGTGTAACTTATGTAAGCGTTGCCGAGAACCTTTCAACCGGTTCAGTAAATCCTCAGCGCCTTAATAATGATAATGAACTTACCTGGCTCACAAATGTGCAACGCCAGTGGAATGATAAATACTATCTTTACCCGATACCTGAGTCAGACAGGCTGATCAACCCAAAACTGGGTCAAAACCCTGGCTGGTAATACTAATTATAACACATAGCACTATGAAAATTAAACACTTATTTGTTTCGGCGCTGCTTTTAATGGCAAGCGGTGCAACGCAGGCACAGCACCTTATAGCTGGCTCGTTCAACTTACGCTTTGATAATTCAGGAGATACCGGTAACCTTTGGGTTAACCGTGCACCGGTAGCCGCGGCGCTGATACGCTTTCATGATTTTGACGTATTGGGTACACAGGAGGGCCGCGAAAATCAGCTTCAGGACCTTAGTAAAGCCCTGCCTGAATATGAACGTTATGGCCTTGGCCGTGATGATGGTAAAGAAGGAGGGGAGCATTCAGCCATCTTCTTTAAAAAAGATCGTTTCCAGGTTTTAAAGAAAGGCGATTTCTGGCTGTCAGAAACACCAGACAAGCCGGGTTTAGGCTGGGATGCCACCTGCTGTAACCGTATATGCTCATGGGTTTACCTGCTTGATAAGCAAAGCAAAAAGAAGTTCTACTTCTTTAATGCACACTTTGATCATCAGGGAAAGGTTGCCCGCGAGGAGAGCAGCAAGCTGATCCTGAAAAAGATAAAAGAGATTGCAGGCAACGAGAAAGCCATTTTTACCGGCGACTTAAACGGCGACCATGAAAGCACCTGGTACCAGCGCCTGGCTACCTCGGGTTACTTAAAGGATACGTATTCACTGGCCAAACATCCATATATCTTTAATGCCTCTTTCAACAACTTCGGCAAAGCGCTTGACAAGGATGGTATCATCGACCATATTTTTACTACAGGCACCGCTGACGTTAAACGCTGGGGTATATTAACTGATAGCTACCGCGGCAAATTCCCGTCAGACCATTTCCCGGTACTGGCCGAGTTTACATTTTAATTGTTTCGTTTCTGATTTTTTTTCAAGGCCTCCTCAAAAGGGAGGCTTTGTTGTTAAGCCGTAATTTTATTTTCAACACATAGGTGAGCTAATAAATTAATTATATTTTTGCTGCATAACATACAGGTCGCGTTAGTAGGCGATCTTTTTTAAAAACATATTTTATAAACTGGCCGTATCAATTTATGAAAAGGCCGAATCATAGTTGTAGATGATTAATATTACACTCCCTGATGGTTCCGTTCGTCAGTACGACAAAGGGATCACTTCCATGCAGATCGCGCAGTCGATCTCCGAAGGTTTAGCACGAAACGTATTAGCGGCCGAAGTAAATGGCCAGGTTTGGGATGCCAGTCGGCCTATTGAGGAAGATAGCAGCATTAAATTATTAACCTGGAATGATGCCAACGGTAAATCAACCTTCTGGCATTCATCAGCCCACTTAATGGCCGAGGCACTTGAAGCGTTATATCCGGGTACAAAATTCGGTATCGGCCCGGCTATTGAAACCGGCTTTTACTATGATGTTGACTTTGGCGACCGCGAATTTTCATCCGAAGAATTTAAAAAGATAGAAGACAAGATAATCGAGCTGGCCAAGGCAAAGTCGGAATACATACGCAAGCCTGTTAGCAAAGCCGATGCTATTGAATATTTTACCGAGAAAGGGGATGAGTACAAGCTCGACCTGATCAAGGATCTGCCTGATGGCGCTATCACTTTTTATACCCAAGGTAACTTTACTGACCTTTGCCGTGGGCCGCATATACCGAATACCGGTTTTGTAAAAGCGGTTAAACTGATGAGTGTTGCCGGTGCCTACTGGCGTGGCGATGAAAGCCGAAAGCAGCTTACACGCATCTACGGTGTAACTTTTACCAAGCAAAGCGAGCTTACTGAATATTTACACATGCTTGAGGAAGCCAAAAAGCGCGATCACCGTAAGCTGGGTAAAGAACTGGAGCTGTTTACATTCTCCGAAAAAGTGGGCATGGGTTTACCATTATGGTTACCTAAAGGTACCGCCCTGCGCGAACGCCTGACCAATTTTTTGCAAAAAGCGCAAACCAAAGCCGGTTACGAGCAGGTTATTACCCCTCACATAGGCCATAAAAACCTGTATGTAACATCAGGTCACTATGAAAAGTATGGTGCTGATTCATTCCAGCCGATAAAAACGCCGCAGGAAGGAGAGGAGTTCTTGCTAAAACCAATGAACTGCCCGCATCATTGCGAGATATATAAATCAAAACCACGTTCGTATAAGGATCTTCCGGTACGCTACGCGGAGTTTGGTACCGTTTACCGTTATGAGCAAAGCGGTGAGCTGCATGGCTTAACCCGCGTACGTGGCTTTACTCAGGATGATGCTCACCTGTTTTGCCGCCCGGACCAGGTTAAGGAAGAATTCAAGAAAGTAATTGACCTGGTACTATACGTATTCGGCGCGCTTGGATTTGAGGACTACACAGCACAAGTATCACTACGCGATCCGGAAAATAAAACCAAATACATTGGTACCGATGAAAATTGGGCGCTTGCCGAATCTGCCATTAAAGAAGCGGCTGAAGAGAAAGGCCTGAAAACCGTTGTTGAGCTTGGCGAAGCGGCATTTTATGGCCCTAAGCTCGACTTTATGGTGAAAGATGCGCTTGGCCGTAAATGGCAATTGGGCACTATTCAGGTTGATTATAACCTGCCTGAACGTTTTGAGCTGGAATATACCGGCAGCGATAACCAAAAGCATCGCCCAGTGATGATCCACCGTGCACCATTTGGTTCAATGGAACGCTTTGTGGCTGTGCTGATTGAACATTGTGCGGGTAACTTCCCGTTGTGGCTTTCACCGGAGCAATATATAATTCTTCCTATATCTGAAAAATATGAAGAATATGCAAAAAAACTTTCGGATGTGTTAAAAGATTCCGATATTTGCGGGCTAATTGACTTCAGAGATGAAAAGATCGGTAGAAAAATACGCGATGCTGAAGTTAAAAAGATCCCCTATATGCTGATAGTTGGCGAAAAAGAAGCTGCTGAGAATGTAGTTTCCATTCGTAAACATGGTCAAGGTGACCTGGGAAGTATGAGCGTAGAGGAGTTTATAAAACAGATAACTAAAGAAATAACAGTATAACTTGGCTTTAAACAGACCGTTCAACAGAGGACCAAGGCCCCCTTTCAAGAAAAAAGAGGCCGAACATAACATCAATCAATTCATCAAGGCACCAGAGGTTCGTCTTGTTGGTGATAATGTGGAAACAGGCGTGTATTCACTACGTGACGCACTTGCCATTGCCAACGAGCAGGAGCTCGACCTTGTTGAAATATCGCCTAACGCTAATCCGCCTGTTTGTAAGGTAACAGACTATAATAAGTTTATCTACGAGCAGAAGAAAAAGCTGAAGGAGATAAAAAGCAACGCCAAACAAACCGTTATCAAGGAGATCCGTTTCGGCCCTAATACTGATGACCATGACTTTGAGTTTAAATTGAAGCATGCTATCAAGTTCCTGGAATCGAACGAGAAGGTACGCGCTTATGTGCACTTTAAAGGCCGTTCAATTGTTTACAAAGAGCAGGGTGAAATACTTTTGCTGAAATTTGCACAGGCGCTTGAAGAGGTAGGTAAGGTAGAGCAATTACCTAAGCTTGAAGGTAAACGTATGTTTTTGACCGTTGCTCCAAAAGGCGCTAAAAAATAGTGATTTTTTAAGGTGCAGATGCGTTGATATGCAGATGTGCAAATAATGAAAAATAAATTCGGAATTGAATATTCGATATTCGAAAATAAAAATAAAACGTTGCGAAAACGTCTAAACACAAACAAATAAGAGTTATGCCAAAAATGAAAACCAATTCCAGTGCCAAAAAGCGTTTTAAGCTTACTGGAACAGGTAAAATTGCAAGAAAAAACGCATACAAAAGCCACATCTTAACCAAGATGTCAACAAAACGTAAGCGTAACTTAGGTCACACCAGCTTAGTGTCTGATGCTGACATGGGTAACGTAAAACGTATGCTTTGTATCGGTAAGTAATTAATTAAATTTTAACCAGGTATTAGAGTATTAAAGTTCGCGCTTATGCGGCACTCACTACCAAAAACAACAACACATGCCACGTTCAGTAAACGCAGTAGCTTCGAGAAGAAGGCGTAAAAAAATCATGAACCTCGCCAAAGGTTATTGGGGTTCACGCAGCAAGGTTTACACCATTGCTAAAAACACAGTAGAAAAAGGTTTACAGTATGCTTACCGCGACCGTAAAACCAAAAAAAGAGAGTTCAGGGCTTTATGGATACAGCGTATTAACGCAGGTGCCCGTGAGCACGGAATTTCATATTCGCAATTAATGGGCAAATTAGCCGCTAAAGAGATCGGTTTAAACCGTAAGGTATTAGCTGATTTGGCTATGAACAACCCTGATGCATTCAAAGCAATTATTGACGCAGTAAAATAGTTCTGTTTAGCAACGTTTGTAAATAAAAACGCCCGGTAGTAAAATACCGGGCGTTTTTATTTACAAACTTTTTTACATTTAAAATTTAATTTACATATTCAGGAAAATTTAATTACCCCTGATTAAATGGAGCTAACCAAGCCTATCACTGATAAGATCAATGATTTTGCACCCTATGCGGAAATGATGCCGGGTGTAACCATTATACACCACATTACCGATTTTTCTGTAATATACATGTGCTCCAAAGGGCAAAAACTGCTGGGCGTTACCGTACAGCAACTGCGTGAAATGGGCACAGAATACTATCCGCGTTATTTCAATATGGAGTATATGCAGGGCCTGCTGCCTAAAATGGAGGCTTTGTTGCGTGATAATAAGAAAAATGAAAGCTTTAGCTACTTTCAGCAGGTAAAGTTTGCCGAGAAGAATGAATGGACCTGGCATATAACCTCAACCGGTATATTTATGTGGGATGATGAAGGCAAGCCTTTGTTAACCATAACCGTAGCGCTGCCTATTGAAAACATGAAAGAAGTTGAGCCAAAAGCCGAACGCTTGCTTCATGAAAATATCTTCCTGAAAAATAATGCCGAACGCTTTTCATCATTAAGTAAACGTGAGGTTGGTATATTAAAAATGGTAGCCAAGGGTAAAAGCTCACCCGATATAGCCGAAGAATTGTTTATCTCGGCAGAAACTGTGCAAACACATCGCCGGAATATTAAACAAAAGCTTGGAATATCCAGCAGCTTTGAGTTTACGGAGTATGCCCGTGCTTTTAATCTTATATAAAAACGGGGCAAATTGCTTTTAGCAATTGCCCCGTTTTAGTTATTTATTAAAGTTAAGAAGCAGCTATCGGCGTATCATTAGCTGATAGTTCACGGGTATCGTTATCAATATCCATATACTGCTTAAAGTTTTGCACGTCGGCATTAACCATACTTTTAAAAACAGGGTTAAGTACATGCGCTATGCTTGCGCCAAAACCACCTGCCGGTGGGTGGTAAGTGATCACTACATCTATCAAAGTCCCCCCGTTCTCGGCATCCCTGAAACGTACTTTACCGGCGTTGTCAATTATTGAACCCGGTAACGAACTCCAGCCGATCATGTAACCCGGCTCGTCCTTCACTATCTCGGCGTCCCAGCTTACTTTGGCTACATTGGCCGGTAACTTTAATTCCCAGTGCGAGCGGTTATTATCCAATATCTGCACGCTTTCCAGGTGTTTCATAAACAGGGGGAGATTATCCAGTTGCCTCCAAAATTCATAAACCTGATGGCGCGGCTTATCAACCACAAAAGATGAACGTATATTAACATTAACCTCATCATCAGTAGTGGTTTTACCCATGCGGCTGTATAATTCACAATGGCCGGTAAAACCGCGTGATAGCAGGTAACCACCCGCGCCAAGTTTAATAATGCTTGAAAACGGACTTTTAAAAAGGTTTTTAAATCCGGAGATACCCAGTTTAACACCTGATGCGATGGATATATAACGCTCGGGCCAGGTTAAATTTATTGACTCAGCCTCCGGGGCGGTGCCTTGATAGCGATTAGCTAACTGTAATACTGCGTTTGACATAATTATTTATGTTTTTAAGTAGATACTTTAATAACACCTTACACGAAAATGAGTTTTGTTTTAATTAAAAAATCACCAACAAAAAGCAATTTGAATAAGCCCCAAAACATGCGGCTAATTATTGTACATTTGTGGGCTTTTGGTTTCGTGTTGGTATGCTCATTTAACCTCACGAATTAAAAGGGAATGCGGTGTAAGTCCGCAACTGTCCCGCAGCTGTAAGCTCCATAACCAAAGCCCCATCTAAACACCACTACAGTAATTAACTGTGGGAAGGCAGGGGCGAGGGGAGTAAGTCAGAAGACCTGCCACAAGCCATAATTATTCAAAGCTTTCGGGGATTGAAGCTTGAATGGCGTACAGCCTATGGCGTATATCATCCAAAATTTTCCCTGTAAATAATAATTTATTGCAATAATGCTGATAACTATATCCTATGTTTTATCATCCGCCCGTTTTATAAAAAGGGCCGGTATGCTTTGCATATTCAGTTTATCAGCAGGCACTGCATTTAGCCAAACCGATACTACAAAAACCATTAAACAGGTTAATATACAAGGCATAACAATGCCCGCATTGCAAACAACTTTACCTGTTCAGTCGGTAACATCAGCAAACTTTGCGCAATACAGTGCCTTTAACGTGGCAGATGCTGTGCGGAATTTTTCGGGTGTAAACGTACGCGATTATGGTGGCATCGGCGGTTTAAAAACCGTATCAGTACGTAGTATGGGGGCTAACTATACCAATGTGTTATACGATGGCATTTTGCTTAACGACGCGCAAACAGGGCAGATTGACCTTGGCCGGTTTAATTTACTTAACCTGAAGGAGATCATTCTTTACATTGCCCAGCCGGTAAACATTTGCCTTCCGGCACGCTCATACAGCAATTCGGCAGTATTATCACTGGTTACCGCACAGCCCGAACTGACCATTGAAAAACCTTATCAGGTAATAGCAGGTATGCGTACCGGTAGTTTTGGCCTGATAAATCCGTACTTGCAATGGCAGCAACGTTTAAATAATAAATGGTCATTCGTTTTAAACGGCTATACGCAAAATGCTAATGGTAATTATCGTTTTAAAGATAATTTTGGCGGACGAGATACAATAGGTAAGCGTGTTAACAGCGAGGTATCTGCCCAACAAATAGATGGGGGAGTTTATTACAGTAAAAATGACAGCAGTAAATTCAGGCTCCAGTTTAATTATAACAATGCCAACCGTGGTCTGCCGGGCCCTGTAATATTAAATGCTGTTTATCAGGATCAGCACCTTACCAATCAGGATGCTTTTATACAGGCCGCTTATGAGCGCATATGGAAAAACAGTTTGCACTTGCTGCTGAGCACCAAAGCTTCGCACAACTACCAGCATTATACCGATGCATCGTTCTTAAACAATAACGGCGGCGCTAACGAGCATTATACTCAACGTGAAATATATCAATCGGCAGCGTTAGCCTATAAGCCTGTAAAAAACTGGGAGATCTCTTATGCCGCGGATATTTCGTTAGCTGATATTGATATTGATGTGTTCAGGTATGCATATCCAACCCGGCTATCATTATACAATATGCTGGCAAGTAATTTAAGCCTGGGCAGCTTTTTTTTACAGGGGAGCTTGCTGAACACTTATATTAATGATAATACTCAAACACCCGTAGCAGCACGTTCACGATCGGCTTTTACACCTACTTTTATACTGAACTACAAGGTTATTAACAATAACGAATTAACGTTACGGGCATTTTATAAAAACCTTTACCGTTATCCAAATCTTTCAGAGCAGTATTACTACGCAATTCAGCCGCGTGCGCTTAAACCTGAGCAGGCACGCCAATACAATGTGGGCGCGGTGTATAATAAAAACTTCAACAGTGCTATCCAATATCTTACATTAAGTACTGATGCCTATTATTACAATGTAGATAATAAAATATTTACTTTTCCCGGCCGGTCGGCCGAGATCATAAGTGTACGCAATTTAGGTAAGGTAGATATCCGCGGTTTAGATGCGAACATCAAAACCGGATTTACACCACTATTTGGTTGGCAAGGTTCATTTTCGGCGGCTTATACTTATCAAAGAGCCATTGACATCAGCAGCCCCGGCGATTCATTTTATAAAGACCAGATTCCATACACCCCAAAGCATACGTTGGCATTGAACGTGGGATTAAAGCATAGGGCGGCAGGCATTTATTTTAACCATATCCTGTCATCATCACGTTACTATTCCAGCAATAACAGCCCTCAATATTATGTACCGGGGTATAATGTTAGCGATGCCTCTGTAACATACGATTTCAAATTGTATGGGCAAAAGATCCATACTTCGGCCGAAGTGAATAATCTTTTTAATAAAAACTACGCGATTGTGGATAGTTACCCTATGCCACCAAGATCATTACGTTTAACACTTCAATTAACAATTTAATATAACAACATGAGATCATTTAAACACAGCTACTTATTAATTCTATCAGCACTGTCGTTATTTGCGGCATCGTGCAGTAAGGATGATGAAAATCCTACTTCAACCAGTATAGGCAATGGCGTATTTATCGTAAATCAAGGTTCGTTTAACGCAAGCAATGCCTCGTTAACATTTTATAATACCGATACAAAAAAGGTAATAGCCGATATATTCTCAGCAGTAAATGGCTCTGGTTTGGGTTCAGTAGCTAATGATGCCGCTATTTACGGCTCAAAGATGTACATCACGGTTAATGTTTCGAGCACACTGGAGATCATCAATCCAAAAGATGGAAAGCTGATTAAACATATTGATATGAAAAATGGCAGCGTGAACCGCCAACCCAGGTATGTGGCATTCTATAAAAACAAAGCCTATATCACATCATATGATAATACAGTAGCAGTACTTGACACAGCAAGCCTTGAGATAGAAAAATTCATTACCGTGGGCCGCAACCCGGAGCAAATGGCTATCGCCAATGGCAAACTATACGTAGCTAATTCAGGCGGACTTGATTTTGATAATCCTGATAAAACAGTTTCTGTGATCGATCTGAACACAAATACTGAAATAAAAAAGATTGAAGTACCAGCCAACCCGGTAAGTCTTGCTGCTGATGCGGGTGGCGATATATATGTTATTTCAAATGGTAATTATATAGATATAATGCCTGCGCTTACCATAATTAACAGCGCTACTGACGTGGTTAAATCAAGCGCCACGGCAGATGTAGGTTATGGTAGCCCGATAGCTATATCAGGCAATTTAGCGTATATTATTTCAGGTGCGGGTAAAATAAATGTTTATAATACCCAAACTGACGCGGTAATCGAGGATAACTTTATAACTGGTAACTTCAAAATAGCTACGCCTTATGCTATAGCCGTTAAAGCAAGCACCAACGAAGTTTTTATAACTGATGCCAAAGAATACAAAGGTGACGGTAAGTTATACATATTTGGCAGCAACGGCGCGGTTAAAGATAGTGCCGCCGTAGGCTTGTTTCCGGGTAAAATAGTATTTACAAACAACTAATAACGGTAGTTTACAAATTGCTATATTATCGCTAATTTCGCCTAATAATTTATAAGTGATGCCGGCATACAATATGAACACCCGTAATACAGTACTCATACTAATGATAATTGGCGCTATAGCCATGCGTTTTGTTACTTTCAACTTTCAGGAGTTAAGCAACTTTACACCTGTGGGCGCGGTTGCTTTGTTTGCAGGCACCTATTTTACTGATAAGTGGAAATCTTTTTTGGTTCCGCTATTGGTTCTATTTATAAGCAACATCGGCATCAATTACCTGTATACCGGTCACATCACGCTGTTTTCATGGTTTGATATAGTAACATATTCATGCTTTGCATTAACAGTATTCATTGGTACTTTTATTAAAAAAGTAAATATTGTAAATGTGTTGATAGGTTCGGTAGCATCAGCCGTATTATTCTGGTTAATTACTGATCTTCCATTTTTATACGGTAATTTTTATACCCATGATATTAGCGGGTACATTACATCGCTTACCAATGCGTTGCCATTTTTGCGTAATATGATCATGAGCGACGCCATCTTCGGTTTGTTACTTTACGGTGGTTTTGAATTAGCTAAAAACAAATACACCATTTTACGCAACAAGCACGAGCTTGCCATGTAATTGGTTATAAAACATTAAAAGCAAAAGCGGCCCGAAATTCGGGCCGCTTTTTTTGTTTACCTATATTTGATCAATGGAACATATTGTAGTACTTACAGGAGCCGGTATCAGTGCCGAAAGCGGGCTTAAAACATTCAGAGATAGCGATGGGCTATGGGAAGGATACAACATTGAAGAAGTGGCTACACCGCAAGCCTGGCGCCGCAACCCTGAACTGGTACAGGAATTTTATAACATGCGCCGTAAATCGGTACTGGAGGCGCAACCCAACCAGGCACACTTTGCCCTTGCAGCGCTTGAAAGCCAATACAAGGTTACCATCATTACCCAGAATATTGACGATTTGCATGAGCGTGCAGGCTCAACCAATGTAATGCACCTACACGGTATTATTACCAGATCGCAAAGCAGTGTTAACCCTAAACTTACTTATCCTATAAATGGCTGGGAGTTAAAAATGGGTGAGAAGTGCGAGTTGGGCTCGCAATTGCGCGCACATGTAGTATGGTTTGGTGAGGCTGTACCAATGATAGAACCAGCCGCCCGCATATGTGCACAAGCCGACATTTTTATTTTAATAGGAACCTCATTAGCGGTATACCCGGCTGCCGGATTGATAGACTACGTACCCGATGAAGTTACCAAATATGTTATTGATCCTAAAATACCAGAAGTATACATTAAAAACGTAGTCCCGATACAAGCAAAGGCCTCAACAGGGGTAGTTAAATTGACTGAACGACTGTTAAAATCGCGCCAAATATAATTCTGTTTTAAAAATAATGATATGATAAATACCTTTTGATCAATAACTAATAAAGATTATTTACAGTTATACTGCTAATAATTATATCTGAAATAAGCATCCTTAAAATCCTTACGCATCTCTATAAACCGGGCGGCAACGGTCTTTAAAAAATCTTCATCAAGCACTTCAAAAACACTGTTTACTCCATCGGTTAAATCCATTTCGGGTATTTTATAACTTTGCTCAAGGCTGCCTTGCTCCATCTTTACAATAAATTTATTGTTCATGTTAAGTATGGATATTTTAAAATCAGGGTGTGGTAATTCAGCAATAATTCTCATTTCTTTAATAAATTTTCCAAAGGGTTTATGCCGTTGATGGTACCATAACTGTCAACAGGTTTAAAACGGGCAAACAGTTCTTCGCTATACCAGTTTTCCTGCCTGGTTTTTTTGATTACCTCGGCGTGTTCGCGGCTTTTATAGGCAAAGGCTTTCATTTGCTGCTCACTTTTCCATAACGAAAATGTGGCTTGACGGTATACCGGTGCTTCACCTACACCAACAGATGTAATATATCCGGGCGCGTCTTTCATCAGCCTGGCTACATCATCTACATTAGCCCAAAAATTTTTAAGCTTTTTTAAACGTATGGTTGCCCTTGTTAGCACCGCAATAGGCCCGTTATACTCTTCGTTAATAACAATCGGTTTAAAGGGCTCTTTGCCATCCCATTTGCCATGGCTTTGCAGGGGTTCACATAGCAAGGTCCAGCTTTCTGTACAAAACATTTGCCACCACTTTGTTATAAAGGAGTTTTTTTGAAAGCGATCAAAATCTTCGCGTGTATTCCAAACAGCTAATAATCCCCATTGCCGCCAATCGGGCGTAAGATCGAATGTGCCATTGCGGCCGGTGCCTAACAGTTTCCAGAAGGAGCAACCGTGTTGAAGCATTAACGGCAGCCGATGTATGGCCATGGCAAATAATGCCAGCGGCATAAACACCTTTTTATAACGCACAATTGTTAAGCTCACCGTCATCGTGCTAAATTAAAACTTTAAATTATGATAATAGGTTTATTTACTTTACTGTAAAGCTTATTTACATTTGCGTTATGGCAGAAGATCTTAAAATTGTAGCGCAGGGTACCAAGCAGGAACAATACGAAACATTGATCCCTCAGATTGAAGCATTGCTTTATGGTGAAACGGACCTTGTGGCAAATTTAGCGAACGTGGCCGCCGCGCTAAAGGAACAATTCAGGTGGTTTTGGGTGGGCTTTTACCTGGTAAAGGATGATCAATTAGTGCTTGGGCCATTTCAGGGGCCGGTTGCTTGTACACGAATTGCCAAAGGCAAAGGCGTTTGCGGCTCGTCATGGGCGCGGCAGGAAACACTCATAGTACCTGATGTTGAAGCATTCCCCGGTCATATTGCCTGCAGTTCGTTATCCCGTTCAGAAATTGTTATACCAATATTTGTGAACAACGAGGTGGTTGGCGTATTAGATGTTGACAGCTCGGAACTTAATGAATTTGACGAAACAGACGCCTTGTATCTGGAGCAGATCATTAAACTGGTAAACTTTTAATGAGTCGGATATATCTGATACCGGGCTTGGGTGCCGATTGCCGTATCTATAAAAACATTGACCTGTCGGGCCACGACGTTACCTTTGTAAACTGGATAGAACCGGATGTAACTGATACTTTAACAAGCTATGCACAAAAGCTTGTAAACAAATACAATATATATCCTAATTCAATATTAATAGGCAACTCAATGGGAGGGATGGTTGCAATAGAAATAGCAAACATCATCCCTACGAGCAAAACTATCCTTATTTCCAGCATCAAATCCTGCAATGAGGCATCAGCATACTTTTCCTTTTTTAGGCTGGTGCCTTTGTACAAGCTCATTCCGGCAAAACTGTTTACCTCTATGGGCGGTTTGGTGCGAATTGTTTTCGGAAAAATGCAGCCAGATGATCAGTCATTATTTCAGGATATGCTTAAAAACACATCGCCAACATTTGTTAAATGGGCAATAGGCGCAATATTAAACTGGAAAAACACTACAATACCTGCCAACGTTTACCACATAGCCGGCAGCAGCGATATGCTTTTTGACTGTCGTAAAGCAACAGGTTCGCAAATAATTGAAAAGGGAACGCACATTATGATATTTGACCGTGCCGAAGAAATAAACCGGATACTTAAAAAGATACTCACTTAATGAAGTTACCGCATTCATTTTATCTTACTCAGGATGTTGTTGACATTAGTCGGAACTTATTAGGTAAATATCTGTTCACAAATATTGATGGCTTGCTGACGGGCGGCTACATTGTAGAAACGGAAGCTTACAATGGCATAATAGATAAAGCTTCGCACGCTTTTGGCAACAGGCGCACAGCCCGCACCGAAACCATGTTTCAGGAAGGCGGCCGCGCCTATGTTTATTTATGCTACGGGATCCATGAAATGTTCAATGTAGTAACCGCTATTGATGGTGTACCACATGCGGTACTTATACGTGCTATTGTACCTGTTGAGGGTATTGACATTATGCAGTTAAGGCGGAGCATGCCCGTACTAAAACCCAACATTACTGCCGGACCAGGATCTGTAGCTAAAGCATTAGGTATTTCACGTAAAATAAATGCTGTCAGTTTATTGGGTGATACTATCTGGATAGAAGACCGGGGCTTATCATTCAACGATGAAGATGTAAAAGCGGCACCGAGAATAGGGATTGCTTATGCCGGCGAGGATGCTTTATTGCCTTACCGGTTTTACCTTAAAGGTAATCCGCATGTTAGTAAGCCGAATAAATAAGCTGTTATTAAGGTAGATTTTATTATAATTGACCAACATGAACTACCAAACCACCGCCGAATTTGCCCGGCAACTTGACACTGCCGATAAGCTGGCAACTTACCGGGATAAATTCCTTATACCACAACATAACGGGCATGATGCCATTTACCTTTGCGGCAATTCATTAGGGTTACAGCCCAGGTCAGCAAAAGAATATATTGACGAACAGTTAACGGCCTGGCAAAGTAAAGCTGTTGAGAGTTGGTTTGATGGCGACAAGCCATGGTTGAGCTACCATAAAGAAGTAGCCGCACTTGCCGCGCCTGTTGTTGGTGCCCATACAGATGAGGTTACGGCAATGAATTCACTTACAGTAAATTTACATTTACTGCTTGTAAGCTTCTATAAACCAAATAATAAACGTTTTAAAATATTGATGGAAGCCGGTGCTTTTCCATCAGATCAATATGCTGTTGAAAGCCAGGTAAGGTTTTATGATCTTGACCCAAGTGATGCCATTATTGAACTTAAACCCAGGAGCGGCGAGTATACTTTGCGCACAGATGATATACTGAAAGCGATAGATCAAAACAAGAATGAACTGGCGTTAGTACTTTTTGGAGGAATAAACTATTACACCGGCCAGGTGTTCGATATGCAGGCCATAGCCAAAGCCGCACACAATGCGGGTGCATATGCAGGGTTTGACCTTGCACACGCGGCGGGTAATGTGCCTATAAAACTCCATGATTGGGATATTGATTTTGCCTGCTGGTGTTCATATAAGTATATGAATTCAGGCCCGGGAGGCATAAGCGGCATTTTTGTGCATAAAAAGCATCACCACGATCAGTCGCTTAAGCGCTTTGCAGGTTGGTGGGGCTACCGTGAAGATAAACGATTTTTAATGCAACCCGGCTTTGAAGCGGCAATTGGCGCCGAAGGGTGGCAGGTTAGTACCAGCCCTATATTGCTGTTAGCGCTACACAAAGCCTCGTTAGACATATTTGAACAGGCGGGCGGTATTGCTGTGCTAAGAGAAAAAAGCATACTGCTTACCGGCTATTTTGAATACCTGATAAACACCATAAACAAAACGCAAGGGCGTGAAATTTACAGGATAATAACACCAACGGATATAGAATCAAGGGGTTGCCAGTTATCAGTGATCTGTAATTATAAAGCAAAAGCAACATTCAATTACCTGGTAAGTAAAGGTATTATAGGGGATTGGCGCGAACCCGATGTGATCAGGCTAAGCCCGGTGCCATTATACAATACATTTAGCGAGGTATACAATGTATATATTGCATTAAATGAAGTCATTAAAAATATTGATATATAATAAGTTATATGATAAACTACAATCCAAAGGAGTGGTTTCGTTTTATATTTACGTTTCATCGTGCTGATACATTGCGGGAGTTATTTCCGCTGATTATTGCTGTAGCGGCGTATGCCGCGGCCATTGAGTTTTTACTCACCAATTTACTTAAAATTGCACCGGATAATACCCTTACCAAAATAACCTATGTGCATCAAACCATCGGATTTCTGTTCTCTTTACTGCTGGCATTCCGCATCAATTCAGCTTATGACAGGTGGTGGGAAGGGCGTAAACTTTGGGGCAGCCTTACAAACAACAGCCGCAACCTGGCTATTAAATTACGGCATTTGATTGACAGGCCTGCGGATGTGGCATTTTTTAACTTTGCGATACCATTATATGCACGCTCGTTGATGCACCATCTGCGTGATAAATACCATCCGGAACAGCAGGATATGATCAACATTAATCCTAATAAACATGTGCCTAATCAAATAGCTTCAGCCATTATTGAACGGGTTTACAAGCTTAATAAAGAAGGCATTATTAACCAGGAGCAACTATTGAGCTTAAATCCGGAACTGACTTCATTTACAGACATTTGCGGCGCTTGCGAGCGTATTAAAAAAACACCTATTCCGTTCTCGTACAGTGTATTTATCAAAAAATTCATCTTCACTTATATCATGACGTTGCCTTTTGCCTGGGCATACACACTGGGATATTATACGGTACCATTTGTAGCCTTTATTTTATTTGTATTTGCAAGCATTGAATTGATTGCTGAAGAAATAGAGAATCCGTTTGGGCTTGATGCAAATGATCTGCCATTACAAAACATCAGTGACAATATCAGCCAACACGTAGGCGAAATATTTTATTAAATGCTGAAGATCGCTTTCGACCCGGTATACATCCATCCGTTGCCTGATGGGCATCGTTTCCCGATGCTTAAGTACGAACTTATACCCGGCCAGTTATTGCATGAAGGTGTTATTACTGCAGAAAACCTGTTTTCACCAGCCGAATGTCCCGAAGATATAATTCTGCTAACCCACGATGCCAATTACTGGGCTGATCTGCGCGATCTGACGTTATCTCCAAAAGAGGTCAGGCGTACGGGCTTTCCACTTTCTGCCAGATTAGTTGAGCGGGAAATACGCATTGCTCAGGGAACTATTGATGGTTGCCATTTTGCATTTGATTATGGTATAGCATTTAATATTGCCGGAGGCACCCATCACGCAGGCAGCAATTGGGGAGAGGGTTTTTGCTTACTGAATGACCAGGCAATTGCAGCTAACTACCTGTTAAATAAAAATTTAGTAGCATCAGTTTTAATTATTGATTTAGATGTTCACCAGGGCAATGGTACGGCTCAAATATTTGAGCATGATCCTCGTGTATACACTTTATCCATGCACGGGGCTAATAATTTTCCATACAGAAAAGAGCGATCTGATAAAGACATTGACCTGGCCGACGGAACCTGTGATGATGAATATCTGTCCATTCTAAAACAAACACTTCCGCAAATCATTGATCAGCATAAACCTGATTTTATATTTTACCTGTCGGGCGTTGACGTATTGGCTACTGATAAGCTGGGCAGGCTAAGCTTAACCCGGGAAGGCTGCATGGAGCGTGACCGATTTGTGCTGGAGCAATGCTATAGCAGTAGTATACCTGTACAAGTAAGCATGGGAGGGGGGTACTCTCCAAATATACTTGACATCGTTGAAGCGCATTGCAATACTTACCGAATAGCTAACAATATCTACTTCTGAATTAATTAGTTAGCACCAGTTTCTTACTTAATTTATTGAACCTGAAGTACAGCATTATCGCGGCGGCACCTAAACCACAAACCAGGCCGCACCAAACACCGCTTGCACCATAACCCATACGAATGCCTATCAAATACCCAATAGGTAAACCGATGATCCAGTAAGCGATAAAAGTAATAATGGTTGGAATATTCACATCGCCCATACCACGTAATATACCCAGACCTACAACTTGAGCTCCATCAAATACCTGAAAAACCGCGGCAAGGAGCAACAACTGGGATGCTATGGCTATCACACTTACATCATTGGTTACAATCCATGGTAACCATGGGTTAACCACTACAAACAAAAGTGCTGTGAAGGCCATAAATATCAAAACAATATGATAGCTTGACAAGGCCGAAAGCCTTAGCTGGTTATAGTTTTTTGCACCGGTATTATTCCCCGACCTTATGGCCGCGGCAGATGATAAACCTGTAGCCACCATAAAAGTAACCGCGGCCATGTTAATGGCTACCTGGTGGGCGGCCTGCTCAATAGCCCCGATAGTACCTATCAATATATTAGCGCCACCAAATGCACTTACCTCAAAGGTGCTTTGCAGTGATACCGGTATACCTATCTTTAATATCTTTATACTTCTTGCCCTATCAATATGGGTAATTACAAATGTTTTCAGGTACTTTTTAAACCTTGGTGCCCGCAAAACGTATATGGCCATTACTACAGCCATTAAGCTCCGGTCTATCAGTGTGCTGTAGCCAACACCACGTATGCCCATAGGTTCAATGCCAAATAAACCTTTTACAAAGGTTAAACCAAGTATTATGTTTATCACATTACCCCATATAGATATTTGCATGGCTTGTTTTGTAAAGCCAAGCCCTTCGGCAAACTGCTTAAAGGTGCTGAATATCAGTAGCGGGATAATTGAAAATCCTAAAATGATAAAAAATGGTTTTGCTTCAGCAACAACTTCGGGCGACTGGTTAAGATGATCAAGCACATAAACAGAGCCGAAATACATAGATGTAAAAAGTATTACACCGGTTATTATATTGATAATAAAGCTGTTTGAGAGCAACCTGCCACACTCTTCATAATTACCACGCCCGTTCTCCTGTGATATAAGCGGTGTAATACCATACGATATGCCGATACCGATCAGCATCGGGATGATAAATATACTGCCCACAAGTGACACCGCGGCTAAAGCCACTGTGCCTACAAAATGCCCAACTACAATACTATCTGCCAGGTGTGTTGCCACGTGGCCCACCTGCGATATAACTATGGGTATAGCCAGCTTTAACGTATCCTGATAATGTGGCTTGAATTTTAAGTATATCTGTTTCATAACGATGGGCTATAACGGGCGGCAAAAATAGTAAATACGCCGGTAATTAGCTATTCGCTACGCTGCGGTGTAAAATTCTTCCTTTTCGGTAGTATGTACCAGTATCACACCCGAAAGCACCAGGTCAACCAATATGCGCTGTGCCCTTCGGCGGCCTATATTGAGTAAGGTGCAGAATTGTTTTACGGTGATACGCCCCATTTCATCCAGGTACTCAAGCAATGCCTTCTCTTTTGATGAATACTCGATCAGTATGCCCTGGTCTTCATTTGACCGTTTTAAAACATCCACAACAATCTTGCTTGCCAATACACTCTTATCCTTCACCCTTATGTATACCCACCATTTACCATCCTCAGCAAGTGCGTAATGTGGTTTATTATCACCGGGAGGGATCTCGGCAACCAGTACTATCTTATGGTCTATGTATATTTCTTCAAAAATTGGCTCCAAAGCCGGGCGACAATAAAAATGAGCGGCTTTGGTAAGCATGTACTTTTCTTCCTCTTCTGATTTAACCCCCAAAATGGTACCGTTATCAGCCACGCCAACTAAAAGTTTACCGCCTTTATTATTGGCAAATGACACCATGGTTTTGGCGATCTTTTCGTACCGGGTAATTGTTTTCTTAAAATCAAGTGAAACGCCTTCACCTTCAAGGATCATTCTTTTAATGTTCATTTCACTTCCTTTTTATATAGCGTTTGTTGTATAAGGTTTATAAATTCCCATCCATCTTTCAGGATTATTGATCACCTCGAAACCAAATTGTTTGTACAGGCCATGCGCGTCAGCAGTAGCTAACAACCATCGGCGCAAACCCTGTAGCTCAGGATGGCTCAGTATAGTTTGAACCAGCCATTTTGATAAACCCATACCACGATGCTGCTTCAATACAAAAACATCGCACAAATAAGCGAATGTAGCTTTATCTGTTACCACGCGTGCAAAACCGGCCTGATCACCACTATTATAAATACTAAAACACATTGAGTTATCAATAGCTACTCTTAATTTCTCAAAAGGCATTCCCTTTGCCCAGTACGATTCATTGCTGAGGTAATTAAATACAACATCAACATTTATACGGCTTTTATCAGTAGATATTTCGTAACCTTTATTTATAAAATATGCATCATTCATAATAACAGTCATTTCGCGGCCTCCTTTTCAAAAACAAAATTCAGGTCGCGCAGATATATTTCATTAGTAATTGATACACACAGCTCGTTATTGGTATCGTACATATCTATATAATAATGCTTTACATGTTTACCATAATGCTTCAGGTTATGCTCAACAAGTTCAATATCACCTTTTAACAGCCTTACACTAAAGGTAAGATCGGTACGCGCGGGTTTTAAATACTGAATAGCTGATGATTTAAGCCAGGCTATAACCTTGTAACCTTTATGACTGAATAGCTGATGGAAAAGCACAGGATAAAACGGGTCGGCAGCGGCGAAGATAGTACCACCAAAAATAGAGTTGTTATAGTTTTTATTGAGCCAGCTTTTATTTATGCGCACACTCAGGCCGGTAAAACCGGGTTCAACTCTTTGTAGCCAGATACGCTGAAAAAGGAGAGGAGGGTAAAAACGCATTGCCCATTTTAGGGTATTTTCGCTCACAACCATAATATGTTAAATATAGCATTAACAGACTAAACAAGCTCTAAAATTTTATCAATATTGCGATAAAACAACCAATAATTATTTAGGATTATGGTAATAACCTGATAATAAAATCTTCGATTATTAATTTAATGTTTAAACAATATGATTGCCACGGCGTTGTGCAAATAATTGTTTAACACGTAAAATTATTAGTAAATACCTATGAAAAAGCGATTTTTTAATTTTGCTGTAGCCGCTGCAATAGTTAGTGCTATAGCTACCGGTTGTTATTCGCAAGGCGAAGCTACCGGATCTGACACATCAGCGGCCGACTCAACTACAGCCGTTACAGATACGTCAGCAGCAACCCCGGTTACTGATACAGCATCAGCACCGGTACCTGCTGATACATCAAAAAAGGATACTACAAAAATGTGATAAGGATCCCGGTATATTAACCGGGATTTTTTTATGCCTTATTTACCCATTTCAGTTTCAAATACCGCCGTACAGGTATATCCAAAAACCTCATTACAATGTAAGCCAATGCTATTAACAATATGGTACCGGCTGTAATTACTGGTATCATTTCACTTATAGTTGGTTTTGTAGTTTCAACATAACTCATAAATAACCATATAAACGGGTAATGAACCATATAAAGCGGGTAGGAGATCTCGCCCGAAAACTTGCATAGTTTGCCTGATGTATTGCCTGAGCGTGTACCTGCGCCCAAAGCTACTAACAACGGAAAATAGAATATTACCACTAAGGGATCGATAAACCAATTCAGTTTTTCGTTAAAAGGGATTATAAATGATGCTAATAATAAAATTCCTGTGGTGATAAAACCGATATTTGAACGGATGATCCATTGAGAGCGATAGGCAAGTACGCCAACTAAAAACGAAAATGCGACCCTGATAGCACCGCCAATAATATTATCGCCGCCCCAGCCAACACCTAAAAATCCTGATCTGTGCGACTCATAAGCTAAGGCAATTGCGGCAACAACGGTAATTATCCATAATGGGATCCTTTTTAAGCGGATAATTATCAGTGCATAAATAATGTTCGCCACATACTCCCAAAACAACGACCACGTAGGCGGATTAAGATGAAACAAATTAAAATAACGCTCATGCACCAGCGGATACGGGATCATAAAGCATGAAGCCAAAAACATCAATAATATATTTCCGGAATAAACATGATACAGATTACTCATCGGATCAAATGCAAAAGCGATCAAACCTATAATTGAGCCGATGATTACCAGCGGATGCAAACGTATAAGCCTGAGCTTAAAAAAATTCCCTACACCGATCTGCATGAGTTTTTCATCATAAGCATAGGCGATCACAAAGCCCGAAAGGCAAAAAAAGAAATCAACAGCCAGATAAGCATGCGCGATAAAGCTTTTAGTATAGTCAGGCACGGCGATTTCCATAAAATGAAATATCACCACGGCTATGGCGGCAATGCCTCTAAGCCCGTCAAGTACTTTAAAATGCTGTTTAGTTTTTAAGAGTCTGGTTTTATTATCGCTCATCCTGATCATTTATGCAGATCAGCAAATATGCTTTATTAAGTGTGCTCATCAATGGCAATATGTTTCAATCTTTAGCTAATTCATCTCAATTAATTATTCATATAATTAATATTATGTTAAGTAATATATATTTTAAGAAGGCCGATCATTGATCGGCCTTCTTCTATTAATTAAGCGCTTCTATTTGCTTTTGAATTTTATTTGCATTAGCTGTATCCTTTTTACCTAAGTAATAAGTTTTAAGGTTAGTTAATGCTTCCGGAGATTTCGGATTCAATTCAACTGCTTTATCCAAGTATGGTTTTGCAGCATCAAACAATTTGTTGGCTTTTGCTACAGCAGCATCATATTCCTTTTGTTTACTAACCGGTAAAGCGTTGGCTGCGTTGTAAGCATCAATTGCCGGGTTAACCATAACAAAACCAAGGTTCAGGGCAGCATCTGCATAGTTAGGATCAAGCTCCAATGCTTTTTTATACATTGTTGCTGACTTTGCATAAGCCTCCTCCTTTTTAGCAGCAAACGGAGCTTTAGCAGCCGCTGTTTTTGCTTTCTTTTCATCCTTAGCAGCCATATCAGCAACTTTGGCATAAGTAATGCCGCCATAGTAATATAAAGCTTTGTCTTTAGGGCTGTTAGCTATCGCTGCTTCAATTTTTGATACAGCTTCAGTTTCTTTACCTTGTACCAGGCTTATTTCAATTTCGCGAGAGCGCAGGTTAGCGTTTGTAGGAAATTTTTGCACACCTTCTGATACTGTTTTCAGTGCACCGGCAGTGTCTTTACTCATCAAATAACTGCTCGCAAGGTCATTATAAATATCCTCTTTCTTTGTATAGTTTGTGGTTAGCAGTTTTTGATAACCGCTGATGGCCATAGGCAAATACTTTACATCAGTTCTGCCGGCATTGGCTGCTGATAGTGCCGTGTAGTAAATAGCACTGGTATCTTCAGGCAAAATCTGACGGTATTTATCAAATGCCGTGTAAGCCAGATCATATTTACCGCTTTGATAAAATTTTACACCCTGGTTTAATGAGTATTGTGCCAGGTAACGGTTACCATTATTAATAATTTCCGTTAACTCTTTATCATCTCCCTTTGTGTCAAGCTCCTTAGCTTTTTTCAAAGCTTCTGCTGCGGTTGTTTGTAATGGGGCCGCGGTTGTTTCAACGCTATCGCGAGATGCCAGTGCGGCATATATAACACCCTTAACGGCAAAAGTTAACGGTAAATTAGCTGTTTTTTCGTTGGTGGCCGCTTTGTCAATAGATGTTTTAGCATCATTTAAGCTTTTTAAAGCTACCGCTACAAGACCCTCTTTAGTACTTTCGTATTTTTGGTACTCTTCTTTAGCTTTATTAAGCTCACCCTTTTGCGCAAAGGTTGTGGTTGTAGCAAGGGCCAGTAAACCAGCCGTTAAAAGTTTAATTTTCATAAGATACTTTATCAGTTAACTGTTTAAGTTTATTGTTCACTTTGTTTAGTTGCCTTGTGTTGCCGGTTCGCTGATAGATCTGTTGCAGCAATTGAAAACTTTTTACATCTGTTGGCAATATCTCAGCAGCTTTTTGCAACCATTTTGAAGCGTAATATATGTCTTTCAACATTTCATCTTCCTTTTTTTCGGCAGCACTTTTTTTGTAGTATAACACCCCCAAATTAAAAACAGGGTCAAAAGCAACGCTATTAAGTTCAATGGCTTGTAAGTAAAGCTCTTCGGCCCTATCATATTTTGCCAGTTGATCGTAACAATTGGCAGCTACAAATATCACATCAGGGTTACTTTTGTACTCTGCAATAAGTTTTGGTAATAATGGTTCTAACGCTTTGTAGTCCTTTTTGTTGTTATAGATGTTTGCCTCATCCATTAAAAGGTATTTGTCATCAGGTAACAAAGTTTTACCACGCTTTATTATAGCGAGCGCCCGTGCAGTATCCCCCACCGCCATATTAATGTTGGCGGCGGTTTGTATGTATTCCGGCTTTATATTATCACCGTCTATCAGTGAATTATAAAAATTAGCGGCTTGTTGCAGGTTGCCTAATTTTGTATTTGAATA
Organism: Mucilaginibacter sp. UR6-1; assembly: GCF_020880975.1. Classification (GTDB taxonomy): domain Bacteria; phylum Bacteroidota; class Bacteroidia; order Sphingobacteriales; family Sphingobacteriaceae; genus Mucilaginibacter. The sequence goes on from NZ_JAJIWP010000001.1 coordinate 899,994, forward strand.
AGCCAGGTAGGCATTCAATGGCTTATAGGATGGATCGTAGAAATGTGCTCGGCTAAAATATAGCTCAGCATTGGTAAAATCCGATTTGTTCATGTAACTAAAACCGATACGTATGGCCGCGTTAGCCAAACATTGCCTGATAAATTTAAGCTCATCAGGGTAACGTTTTATTTTGGGATGTTTAGATAGCTTGTTATCTACAAAATCAGATGTGGAATTAAAAAAATCACCCGGCAGATTGAGTTTGTTAGTGGTATCAACCTGTAAGATGGTAGCGTAAACAAGGCCTCTATAGGTTATCTTTTCGATATTATTAGAGTCCCTGCGGCTGGTTATCAAACTATCAATTGATTTTTTTGCCCTGCCAAGCCAGTTGATATCCTTTGTTTGCTGAAAAAAACCAAGGCTGTTTGCCACTGTCTTTAGCGCTTCAGACTGGCTGAAGGCTAACGGTGCGGCAAACAGCGTTATCAAAATGGTTAGTATTACTTTACGGCAATGCATCCAAATTATTATTCGTTATCAGTTTCCGGTTGTTCTTCATTATCCGCCCCGGTTTGCGGCTCTGTACCTTCTGTATTTTCTTCGGTACCGGCAATTTCAGTTCCTTCAACCTCTGCTGTTTCTTCTTCCGGATCATGTTCTACTTTCGCTACCGAAGCAATTTCGTCATTACCTTTAAGTGTGATCAGCCTCACTCCTTGCGTTGCACGGCCCATAACCCTCAGCTCGTTAATAGCAATACGTATCACTACGCCCGAGCGGTTAATGATCATCAGATCCTCAGCATCAGTAACACCTTTTATGGCTACAAGGTTTCCGGTTTTTTCAGTAATATTTAGTGTTTTTACACCTTTACCGCCACGGTTGGTAACACGGTAATCATCAATATCAGTACGTTTACCGTAACCTTTTTCTGATACAACAAGCACTGTAGTTTCAGGATTATCGATACTGATCATGCCGATAACCTCGTCATTATCATTATCAAGCGATATACCGCGAACACCGGTAGCGGTACGGCCCATTGGTCTAACGGTCGATTCATTAAAGCGGATAGCCCGGCCGGATTTAAGCGCCATTACTATCTCACTGGTACCGCTGGTAAGGTTTGCCTCAAGCAATGTATCTCCCTCGTTAACATTTATGGCGTTTATACCATTGGCGCGCGGACGAGAATATGCCTCTAAAGAGGTTTTTTTGATGGTACCTTTGCGGGTACACATAATGATATAATTATTCTCAAGATATTCCTGGTCTTTAAGACTGGTCAATTTAATGTAAGCCTTGATCTTTTCTTCTTTAGGAATGTTGATGATATTTTGAAGCGCACGGCCCTTTGAAGTACGCGTACCTTCAGGTATTTCAAATACACGCAACCAGAAACAACGCCCTGCCTCGGTAAAGAACAGCATATAGTTGTGGTTTGAAGCCACCAACAAATGCTCAATAAAGTCCTGATCGCGGCTATTGCTGCCTATTGAGCCTTTACCGCCCCTGCCCTGCGTACGATACTCGGTAAGCGGTGTACGTTTAATATAACCTTCGTGTGATATGGTTATTACAACATCATCATCGGCAATAAAGTCTTCAGTTTGCATTTCGGCTGATGAGTGAACCATTTCGGTTTTGCGCTCATCGCCAAATTTCTCTTTAACCTCAAGTAACTCATCCTTAATGATCTGCATACGCAGGCCTTCATCGGCAAGTACTGATTTTAAGTAGTTGATCTGCTCCATCAATGCAGCATATTCATCTTTGATCTTGTCACGCTCCAGGCCGGTTAAGCGGCGCAGGGTCATGTCTAATATCGCGCGGGCCTGGATATCGCTCAGTCCGAATTTCTCTATCAAGCCTTCACGGGCTTCGTCAGGTGTTGACGATGCACGGATCAAGCGGATAACTTCATCGAGGTGATCAAGCGCGATCAGTAAACCTTCCAATATATGCGCGCGCTTTTCAGCCTCGGCAAGTTCGTATTTTGTACGGCGGATAACTACCTCGTGCCTGTGCTCAACAAAATGATGGATCATATCCTTCAGGTTGAGCAGCATTGGCCTGCCCTGTACCAGCGCGATGTTATTTACGCTGAACGAGGTTTGCAGTGATGTATATTTATACAGATTGTTTAAAACAATAGCTGCGTTAGCATCACGTTTTATCTCGTAAACCACGCGTATACCTTCACGATTTGATTCATCGCGTATGGCCGAAATACCTTCGAGCTTTTTCTCGTTAACCAACTCGGCGGTACGCTCAATCATTACCGCTTTATTTACCTGGTAAGGTATCTCGCTAACTATTATGCGTTCACGGTCGTTATTATAAGTTTCTATCTCGGCGCGGGCACGAATAACAATACGGCCACGGCCGGTTTCAAATGCCTGTTTGGCACCTTCGTAACCGTAAATTATACCACCTGTCGGAAAATCAGGGCCTTTGATGTATTGCATCAGCTCCGGAACCTCTATCTGGCGGTTATCAATAAGCGCCACAGTAGCATTAACTATCTCGGTAAGGTTGTGCGGCGGCATATTGGTTGCCATACCTACAGCAATACCCGATGCGCCATTAACCAGCAGGTTAGGTATTTTTGATGGAAGAACGGTTGGCTCTTCCAGCGAGTCGTCAAAGTTTAACTGGTAATCAATAGTATCCTTATTGATGTCAGCCAGCATCTCCTCAGCAATTTTTTGCAACCTTGCCTCGGTATAACGCATTGCCGCGGGTTGGTCACCATCTATTGAGCCGTAGTTACCCTGACCTTCAACAAAAGGGTAGCGAAGGCTCCAGTCCTGCGCCATACGTACCATGGCATCATAAACCGACGTATCGCCGTGCGGGTGATACTTACCTAATACCTCACCAACAATACGCGCCGACTTTTTATACGGCTTATTACTGGCCAGGCCCAGATCAAGCATACCATAAAGTACACGCCTGTGAACGGGTTTTAAACCATCGCGCACATCAGGCAGGGCTCTTGATACGATAACCGACATTGAATAGTCAATGTAGGCAGATCGCATCTGTTCATCAATGTTAATCGAAATTATACGGTCTTCGCTTTGTGGATTGTCGTTTCCTGTTTCGTCAGCCATTTTATATTATAAAGTAGAACTCTTCTCTAATTCGCGTATTGGTGATAGCACCTTAAGCGACCTGCGAAGTTAAGAATTAATATGATTTTTGGTACCTATGTTAGTAAAAACAGCCAATGTGCACAATATGCTGTAAGGCATAAGGTTAGGGTTACTTAACCTTTTTCCAATACTCCTCAACTGCTGCCCCGTTTGGCAGCGTACCTTTAAATTTAAGGGTATCATTACTTATGGTATAGGTATAGGTAATGGTTTTATTAAGCGTTTGTGAGGGCTGGCTGCAATAGGTTTGTGTTTCGAAGCAAGTATCGGCTATTAACTGGTAATTACCCACTTCGTATTTAACGGCTTTTTGGCCGGGCTCAAGTACAAAGGCTTCAAAATTATTGTTTTTGTATTTACGCTGCAGCGTATATTCTGTTGGCGCTGCTGATAACTTTCCTTTAAACATGCCACCACAGTATTGCCACACGCCTTTTAGCGATGCCGCGTTGAATGAACTGCATAAAGCTATCAATACTATGCACGGTATAAGTCGCTTAATCATTATTCAGCCCAGTTTATTCCTTTTTTTAATAACGATAAAGTTCGCTCTTCATTGCTGCCAGCTTCGGGCGTATGATTATAAACCCATTTTGCCGTTGGTGGCAGGCTCATTAATATTGATTCGATACGCCCGTTAGTTTCAAGGCCGAATTTTGTACCGGCATCATAAACCAAATTAAACTCGGCATAACGGCTGCGGCGCAGGTATTGCCAAAGCTGATGCTGCTCGGTAAATGGCGTGTTGCGGTTACGCTCAACCAACTCGGTATATATGGGTATAAACGAGCGACCCAGCGCTTTTGAAAACTCAAAAATATCATCCCAGCTAACCTCATCATTAGCGGTAAGCCTGTCATAAAATATACCGCCTATGCCGCGGGTTTCATCACGGTGTTTGATATAGAAGTAATCATCAGCCCATTGTTTAAAGCGATGATAAAATTCGGCGTGGCACGAATCACAAACCGATTTAAGATAAGCATGAAAATATCTCGCGTCAGCATCAATTACATAATGCGGTGTAAGATCAATACCCCCGCCAAACCAGCGCAGCGGTTTCTTATCCGGATCATCCGTAGGCATTTCAAAGTACCTGATGTTCATGTGGATAATGGGCACCCAGGGATGATTAGGATGGATAACGATAGACACACCGGTTGCAAAGAAATCGTCATTCTCAACCTTTAACGCTCTTTTCATGGTATCAGGCAATTGCCCGTACACAGCCGAAAAGTTAACGCCGCCTTTTTCAAAGATGTTGCCATTTTGTATAACGCGGGTAATACCGCCGCCGCCACCGTCGCGCTGCCACTGCTCCTCCTCAAAGCGGCTTTTGCCATCAACAGCCTCCAGTGCAAGGCATATCTCATTTTGTATGATACGGTAGTCTGCCGCTACTTGTTCTTTGCTTATCATTGAGGCAAAAGTAAGTATTTTGGTTGTTGGATGAGTATTTTTTAGCTATACCCTGATCAGCTTTCCATATAGTCGAGATCTTTATTAAAGCTCTCCTTTAAACGGCTCAGGGCCAAAAGCGCCAAACCGATCAGGATGAACAGCATGATGTAAGCGCTGGTTATGCGTCCGTATTGTTTTACCAGGGCATCAAACGCGAAATTGATAGGTATAAGCGCGCCGCGAACAAAATTGGGCACCGTTGTAGCCACTGTTGAGCGTATGTTGGTACCAAATTGCTCGGCCGCGATGGTGTTGAAGGTTGCCCAGTAACCAATGCAAAAGCCTATAATAAAGCTCAACCACATAAATTTATCGGGCGTAATGCCTTTAGCATTCAAATAAAATATAACACTTATGGTTGATGCTACCTGGAATATAAGCATGGTTAGCTTACGCGATTTTGTGATCTGCGATAGTACGCCGGCAAAAATATCGCCTATTGAAAGGCCAATGTAGGTAAACATTACTCCTGTACCGGCGCTTAATGGTTCGGTTGCGCCAAGCTCTTTACCAAACTCCGGAGCCTGGGTTATAAGCACCCCTACCACGTACCACAATGGCGCACCAATCAATATACAGCAAATGTATTTAAAGAAACGTTTGCGGTTATTGAACAGCATAAAGAAGTTTCCCTTTGAAATACTGCTTTGTTCGGCGCGCTTATACATGCCCGATTCAAAGGTACCCATACGCAATAGTAACAACACAAAGCCGAGCCCTCCGCCGGTAAAGTATGCCGTACGCCAATCCTCCTTACCTACAAGCGATGCCACCACCGCGCCAAATAAGCCAATAGCGGCCACAATGGTAGTGCCGTACCCGCGTTTCTCTTTACTTAATGTTTCGGTAACTAATGTAATGCCTGCACCCAGCTCACCGGCCAGGCCAATGCCTGCTATAAAACGGATAATGGCGTAGGTATTTACATCGTGTACAAAACCATTGGCAATATTGGCCAGCGAGTATAAAAGTATTGAACCGAACAGCACCTTTATCCGGCCAAATTTATCGCCGATTATACCCCATACAATGCCGCCAAGCAACAAGCCAAACATTTGCATATTGATGATAAATACACCCTCATGCTGTATGTCGGCTTCGGGCACGCCGATATCTTTCAGGCTTTGTATACGTACAATAGAAAAGATAATAAGATCATACAGATCAACAAAATAGCCCAGTGCGGCCACAAGTACCAGGAATACAACATTGCGCGATTGTTTGCGCGAAACTTCATCAGCCATTAAATTCTAAATTGGTGTGTTTTGAGCGGTAAACTTAAAATTTTTTCCATAAAAAAACCTCTGTACCCATAGTACAGAGGTTTTATAATTTGAAGCGTATAATTATACTTTTTTTACATTAACGGCCTGAGGTCCTTTTTTGCCATCTTCAATATCATACTCAACGGTATCATTATCTTTAATAGCGTTAACACCACCCTGAACATCTTTAAAGTGCACAAAAAGGTCTTTACCATCATCAGTAATTATAAAGCCGTAACCTTTTTGTGTATTGAACCATTTTACTTTTCCAGTTTTCATATAAAATTTCGTATTAAGTTATAGTTGATAAGAATTATTTATTAAAACCAAACTGAATATAAAACGGATTGATAATCAGAGCGGAATAGACAAATCTATCTCTTCAAATATAAAAAATAATTAATCCAAATAAAATTATTTATTTGGCTGCGGAGTTAAACGTAAATATGGTTTTACTTCAGTATATCCTTTAGGAAATTTCGCCGGGATATCCTCTGTTTTAATAGCCGGTACAACCACTACATCCTCCCCTTCTTTCCAGTCGGCAGGTGTAGCCACGCTGTAGTTAGCGGTTAGTTGCAGTGAATCTATCACGCGTAATATTTCCTGAAAGTTTCTGCCGGTAGATGCAGGGTAAGTAATGATCAGTTTAATGCTTTTGTCGGGTGCTATAATGAACAATGAACGTACTGTTGCGGTTAGCGAAGCATTCGGATGGATCATGTCATAAGATTCAGCGATCTCACGATTTTCGTCCGCGATGATGGGGAAGTTAACTTCAACGTTCTGCGTTTCATTAATATCGTTTATCCAGCCTTTGTGCGATTCAACACCGTCAACACTCAGGGCTATAACCTTAACATTGCGCTTGTCAAACTCTTGTTTTAATGATGCCGTACGGCCTAACTCGGTAGTACAAACAGGTGTATAATCTGCCGGGTGCGAAAACAGCACACCCCAGCTATCACCTAAATATTCATAAAAATCTATTTCGCCTTCTGATGTTTGCGCTTTAAAGTTTGGCGCTTTATCTCCTAATCGTAAGCTCATGATAAATGTATTTTATATGGTTTATACCTGCTAAGGTATATGGATTAAAATAAAATATCTACAAAATTGATAGATTTTTTTTGACGATGATTATTATAATGATATTAGCATGACTCGCCTGCTGGCAGGTAAAAAAAGAAGGCCGCCCTAACGGGCGACCCTCCACATCAAACCAACTCTATTATGAAAAACAAAAACTTAATTATTTTACAGCGATCTCTCTTGATTGTACTTTAGCTTCTTCCTTTTTAGCGATGCTAAGTTTCAGAATGCCATCAGTGTAATCAGCTTCGATACGTGCCTGGTCGGCAGACTCAGGTAAGGTGAATGAGCGCACAAATGAGTTGTAGCTGTATTCACGTTTACTGTATTTTTTACTTTCGTCAACGTTCTCAACCTTCTTTTCGGCGGCAATGCTTAAAACATTTTTGTCGAGGTTGATTTTAAAATCTTCTTTTTTCAAGCCCGGAACGGCCAGTTCAATATGAAACTCAGCTTCGGTTTCGGCAATATTTACAGCCGGAACGCGTGATGCCAAACGATCGCTTACAAAAGCATCGTTTAAAAATGAATCGAACACATCGCTAAAGAACGGACTTACTGAACGGGTTTTGTTGTTACCAAATTTTACTAAAGTCATTTTTATATCCTCCTAAGTATTTTTTAATTTTTATTAAATGTTAACTTCGTTGCAGCATGTTCAACTGTTGTACCAATGCAACAAACCATGTAAAATAGCCGACATTTTGTCGGTTACAACACAAAACAACTGACTTTTTGACAAAAATGACTGAAAATCTATCATATTACAGGTTTAAAACAGACATCCCTATTCGGTTTTCGGATCTTGACGCGTACGGACATGTAAACAACGCCGTATACCTTACCTATTTTGAAATAGCCCGTTCAAGTTATTGGAAAGAAGCTATCAGTTGGGATCAGAACAATGCAGGAATAATTTTAGGACGCTCAGAGATCAACTATCTAAAGCCTTTAAAACTTGATGATAAAATATCATGTTACGTACGTACCACCCGCATTGGTAACAGCAGTTTTGATATGATGCACGTACTTGTAAAACAAACACCACATGGTGAAGAGGTATGCACTACGGGTAAAACTGTTTGTATCAGTTATGATTACAGCACTAACAAATCAGTACCCATTCCGCTGCACGAACGCCAGCGAATGATAGAGTATGACGAACCGCCGCTAATATTAAATACTAATTAGTAGCGGCTTTATTATAAGTAATATTTACTGCCGAGTAATTTACAGGCCCCGGCATTGGCGGGTTCATCTTTTTTAAGCTAACATCAATACGCTCAATAAAAGGGTAATGCTTTTTTATTTCATCAATAATTGAGTTGGCCACGGTTTCAATCAGTTTACGGGGCTTTTTCATCTCCTTACAACATATATTATATAATACCTCATAATTAACGGTATAATTGAGCTCATCAGCAGCCAACTCGCCTGCAGGTTCAAATACTACCTCAACATTAATTTGATATTGCCCGCCAATAAGTTGCTCTTCAGGGTAAAAGCCATGAAATGCAAAAAACTCAACACCATTTAAGCTAACAGTTATCATGCTTCAAAAGTAGCACAATTAAACTGGCAAGGCTATTATTTTAAACGTTAAATGTGTTAGCCAAATTAGAGAGCTAACAATGGTAAACAGCCTGATAAATACTTTTTTAACTGCCGGCTAATTTTTTAAGTGTTAATATCATTAACTAATATTAAATACATATATTTGATACAAACTATTGCTTACATCCCCTTGATTGTTTGTTCAAACCATTTAAACCTTAAAGCTAAGGGCTTTTATTGGATGGCCTGTATCATTATGCTTTGTCTGCTGACTTCGTGCAGTAAAAAACAAGGCACTAAGGATAGGTTCACGCCTGAATTTGATACCATTTTTAATCGCGGTAACAAATTTTTACAAGTTGGCAAAAATGAGGAAGGCCTGCGTTATATTGATTCAGGATTTAAAACTATCATCAATCCAACCATAGGCGATTATGTGCGCAAATATGGCATACATTACATGGTATTGCGTCGCGGTCAGGGCGAAATTGAAAAAAGCCTGCCTTATGCTGATACAATGGTTTATTACGCTAATCGTAATAAAAAAGACAAGTATTATGCCGAGAACCTTGCTGAAGCTACCTTCTCAAAAGGCGATGCGCTGTTTGACCTGAAACGCTATGCAGAATCATACCATCAATATTATGAAGCTTACCTTGCCGGCCAAAACACACTTAACAAGCTAACATTAAGCGAGTTTACCTACCGGATGGGTTTGATCATGTTCAGGCAGGGTAATTACAGACTATCTGAAAAATATTTCCAGGACAGCTATAGCCAAAGTTATGAAAATGGCGAATTCCTAATGTTTTACCGCAGACAGGAAGTGATTGACAACATAGGCTTATGTTATAAAAAGCTTTATAAAAATGATACGGCATTATATTATTTTAATAAAGCCCTGAATTATATCAATAAAGGAGAGCCGGTTTACCGCACGAAAGTAATAGGTGACCATTTTGACATTGCCAGGGGTGTAGTTTACGGCAATATAGCCGAGATATACCAACGCCAGGGCAAGTTTACTGAGGCCGCCGCCTTGTTAAAAAAGAGTATAGCCATTAACCTGCGTAAGGGCAATGATAATAATGATGCGCAACTTACCGAGATAAAATTGGCTAAGCTTTACCTTCAGCTAAACCAGGTAGATTCGCTCGAAGCGGTACTGAACACTATACACTCGCAATTTGATACATTAAAAAACGAAGAAGCTGTTGCTGACTGGAACCATTTGATGGCGCTGTATAGCTTAAAACAAAGAAAATTCGAAAGCGCTGCGGGCTATTTACAGGTATATGATACCAAGAAAGACTCTATAAATAAAAAGTTAAGCGCACTGATAGCGAGTGACGTTACCAAACAAGTGTTGAATTATGAAAATCAACGTAAAATAACCGCGCTTAGCAATAATAATAATCTGCAACGTATATACCTGATAGCCGCACTTGTTGCAGGTTTATTACTGTTGATGATAATTTTTTTGGTTTACCGAAACTGGAAACGTTCACGTAACGAGTATCAGATAGTTAATAAACTCAATCAACAAATTAATGAGCAAAACAATGTTCTTGCTCAGGCCCTTACTGAACTTAACATCAGCAGCCGCGAAAAAGACAGGATATTACGCACAGTAGCGCATGATCTGCGCAACCCGTTGGGTGGTATAGCATCACTTACCACAGCTATGATAGATGACGGCGAACTGAATACCGATCAGCAGGATCTGGTGAAACTTATAAAAGAAACTTCTTATAATTCGCTCGAGCTGATAAACGAAATAATGGAAATTGCCAACAACAGCAGCACGCCACTAAAAATGGAACAGGTGGAGATCAACTCCCTGGTTAGTAACAGTGTTGAGTTACTGCGTTTTAAGGCTGCCGAAAAAAAGCAGGAAATTACGATGGAATTGCTTGCTAACGAAAAGGAACTCTGTATAAGCCGCGAAAAAATATGGCGTGTTATCAGTAACCTTATAAGCAATGCAATAAAATTCAGTCAGTTTGGCGCAATTATCAATGTCAAGATCATTGAGGATAATGATGGTGTAAAGATCGCTGTGAATGATCAGGGCATCGGCATACCTGATAAACTCAAAAACCAGATATTCAATATGTTTACAGATGCTAAACGCCCGGGTACAGGTGGTGAAAAATCATTTGGCCTGGGGTTATCCATCTGCAAACAAATTGTTGAAAAACACAACGGCAGTATCTGGTTTGAGAGTAATGAGCAAAATGGCACCACTTTTTACATTAAACTGTTAAATTCTTTCACTGCAGCCTAAAATTTATCAATAAACTATACGTTTTATTAATGTTATGTTAAACCTTAGTTATTGTTTTAACGTATACGCAATCGATAGTATCTGTTTATAAAAAGCAATTTGAACCCTGTAGCTCTATGGAAGCTAACTTCATAAATCAATTTCGGGCGTTTAACAGGCCTGAAAACAAACTTGAGCACAATACAGGCGAAAACAGTATCAGGTTTTCGCAGCCATCATCATTTAGTGAAGCTGCTCCGGTAAAAGCAGAACGCACTATGGCTACAAATGATCAACCTGATGGCACTGAACGTAGCAAAACACTCTACGCTTTGGCCCACGACCTCAAAAATCCACTTTCTACCATAATTTCACTTACAGAGCTGGTTTTAAGAAGAGGCGAACTTACTGATGAGATAAAGGAGTACATTAATCATATACGTCGTATTTCAGCCAGTTCTCTGGAGTTTACGCAGGATGTGATCTATTCGGCCAACATTAATGCAGAAGAGAGTGTGGCTAAACCTCATGATATAAATGAGATAGTTATCGAAGCATTAAATACCCTGAAATACCAGGCACTTGAAAAAGAGCAGCAGTTATTTTTTGAACCCGATGAGGCCACGGCACAGGCAAGTGTAAATAAAGCGCAGATAATAAGGGTGGTTAGCAATATTATTAACAATGCCATTAAGTTTACCGGGCACAATAAAAATATAAAAATAACAGTGAGTAACCTGGCCGCTCATGTTTTAATAAGCGTACAGGACGAAGGCATAGGTATACCAGCCCAAATGCGTTATTATATTTTTGATCAATTCACCAATGCCAAAAGGCAGGGCACCTCAGGCGAAAGTTCATCAGGGCTCGGCCTGTCTATTTGCAAACAGATCATTGAAAAGCATAATGGCGAAATATGGTTTGAAGATGCTAAACCCCTGGGTACAATATTTTTTGTAAGATTGCCGAAGAACATTTAATTCTCGCCCTTCAAAAAACCAGCATACCATTTGCCCGATGATTTGATGATGCGCTGCTGTGTGTCAAAATCAATATAGATCAAGCCAAAACGAGGGTGATACCCTTCGGCCCATTCAAAATTATCAGTAAGCGTCCACACAAAGTAGCCATCAACTTTACAACCTTCGTTTTTAGCTTTTAAAACCTGCTGTAAATGGTTTTGCAAATATTCAACCCGCTTAGGGTCGTGCACCTCATGATGCTCAACCTTATCCGGAAAAGCGGCACCATTTTCAGTAATGATCAATTTTTTGATCCCCTTATATGCGTCAAATTTTTTAATAACCTCATATATAGCCGGTGGATACACCTCCCATCGCATGTCAGTAAGCGGCACTCCCCTGTTCTCTGCCTTAACTAATTTGGCACTTAAATAGGGTGTAAAAAATGAATACTTAACAATTTCGCGGGTGTAGTTTTGAATGCCGATAAAATCAAAATCAAAACTTATACGATCTTCATCACCAGGGTGAAAATACTTGTGCAGTTTTTTTAATACAGGCAGATCATCCATCGGGTAACCAAGACCAAGTATTGGCTCAATAAATAAACGGTTTATCAGCGCGTCGGCACGTTTGGCAGCGCTTACATTACGCGGATGCGCGGAGTAAGGCTCAATATGCGAGCACGAAAAGGTAGTGCCGAGATTAGCGTCCGGACATAGTTTACGCAATATTTTTGCGCCGGCCACAATGCTTAATACAGCATGATGAATGGCCGGCAAAAAGCTGCTTAGCCCTGTGCGCCCCGGGGCATGTATACCTAAAAAATAACCCGCGCCGGTAAAAACGGCAGGCTCATTCATCACCATCCAGTTTTTTACGCGATCGCCAAAACTATTGGCGCAAATGGTTACATAGTCGCTAAACCAGGTCACAACATCGCGGTTTGTCCAGCCGCCTTTATTTTCAAGTGCCTGCGGCAGATCCCAGTGATAAAGAGTTACCCAGGGCTCCACACCAACTTGCAGGCAATAATCTATCACACGGTTATAATGATCAATGCCATGCTGATTGATTTGGCCGGTACCCTGGGGCAATATCCGCGTCCAGGCTATGGAGAAACGGAATATCGGGATGTTAAGTTGTTTTATCAGGTCAATATCCTGCCGGTATGAATTATAAAAATCGCAGGCTGTTTGAGCGTGATCGCCGTTAAGTATCTTTCCTTTACGGGTGGTAAAATTATCCCATATTGATTCACCCTTTCCATCATGCGAGCAGGAGCCCTCAGTTTGAAAAGCCGCTGTTGACACCCCCCATACAAAATCATCACCAAATGATTGACGGAGCAGTTCAGAATTTTGGGTAGACACTTTCATTAATTTGAGCTATAAAGCAGCTCAAAATGTGTATTTAAATTGTATTTACAAAGCAATTTGTAACACATTAATGAATAAACGATGAACGCATACTTTTTAAAACCATCCATTCGCGCAAATGGCCGAACAGGTAGGTTATGAATTTTAACGTTTTCATAGCGGTTAGCTTTTGATTTATATAAAGCTACCACCCTATTGTCAAATTACTGTACAATTCCTGTTATCAGATTGTTAATAAGCAAAATACTGACAATATTAAGGCTATTGTAATACTACCACTGAACTACATTTGCCTATGCTGAATTTAAAAAAGTATTTTATTACCTTATTTGATTACGATTACCATTGCAACACCATATTCAATACCATGCTTATGCAGCCCAATGCCTCAACTCAGGCTGTTAAAACCATGGCGCACCTGCTGGTTACACAGCATACCTGGCTAAACCGCTGCAAAGGACTTGAAAATCCGCCTGATGTGCAGATATGGCCGGCATGGAAGCCGGTAACATTCAGCCCGGTTCTTAACCAGAATCATGACGACTGGACTGTATTTTTATCAAACCTGAAGGATGACCAGTGGACGGAGATCATTGATTATAAAACCACGCAGGGTGTACCTTATGCTGATAACCTTTTCAATATAATAACACATGTAATTAATCATGGTACCCATCACCGTGCGCAGATAGGCCAGTTATTGAAAAATACCAATAACGTGCAATTACCTACTACCGATTACATTGCTTTTATCAGAGAATAACTTGCCTATATTTGCCTGAGAATATATTATGGAAAGAACTGTTTTTTTGCTCCTGCTTGCCCTGTTCGCTGCCGGTTGCGGCAATGCGCCCGATAATAAGGAACAGGAAAAAAAGTTATTTAACGAGGTAATGGAGATACACAACGAGGTGATGAACTACGAGAGCATTATTATGGAGAACAAAACCAAGTTAGATAGTTTTGCCAGGGTAAGTACTGTACCTACTGTTAAGGATTCGGCCGCGCTACTGAGCAAGGGCCTTGAAAATGCTGACGTGGCCATGGGCGAATGGATGCACAAATTTGAGCCCGATTACTCAAAAAAGGCACATGATGAGGCGATGAAATACCTGGCCGGTCAAAAAGTTAAGATAACGGAAGTTGATTCGATAACCAAAAAAGCCATTAAGGCATCATGGCAATTTTTATCAAACCATAAATAATGATCAAATATTTTTTTATACCCTTAATTGCGATAGTTGTACTTAGCTCGTGCAAATTTAACAGTACCGAAAATAAAAAACTGCCAATATTTGGCGAGCGCGAAGCGGTAACCAAAACGGTTAATGGTCAGCAGCAAACAGATACTGTTTATCATACCATACCGGCATTTAGCTTTGTTAACCAGTATGGCGATAGTATTACTGATAAAAGTCTTGACGGTAAAATATACGTAGCTGATTTTTTCTTTACCACCTGCCCTTCTATATGCCCTATCATGCACCGCAACATGCTTAACGTATATAACAAATTTAAGGATGCAGGTGATGTAAGCATACTTTCATTCACTATTGACCCTAAATATGATAGCGTGCCCGTGCTTAAAAAATATGCCGACGCGCTCAATATCACCGGCAATAGCTGGTGGCTGGTCCAGGGTAAAAAAGAGGCTACTTACAACCTTGCAAAAAGCTACCTTGTTACCACTCCTCGAGAGGACGCTAAAGAAAAGTTTATCCACGATGGTTATTTTATCCTGATCGATAAACAAAAACGTATCAGGGGGTCATACATCGGTACCGATGAAAAAGAAGTTGCCCGGCTGATTGAAGATATACAAACCCTGCGTACAGAACCTGAACAGCAAGGTAAATGAACAAAGCGGTAATTATACTTACGGGCCTGGTAGCTATTGTTATGATAGCCGCATCATGCCAGAATGAAGGGCAAATGGAATACGCCCGATACTACACCGGCGGCAAATTGCTTTACCAGCAAAAGTGCCAAAATTGCCATGGCAGTAAAGGCGAAGGCCTTTCGGCATTAATACCGCCGCTTACAGATACGGCATATATCAGCAAAAACAGAAATAAACTGGCCTGCATTATACAAAACGGCATGGGCGGTTTCATCAGCGTATCCGGCAAAATGTATGAAAATCAAATGCCACCCTCCGGCCTTTCGCCTATTGAAATAGCTGAGGTTGCTACCTACCTGGGCAACTCCTTCGGTAACAAAACCGGTATTATTAGTATTGAGCAGGTTGAGAAAAATTTGAATGAGTGTCAGTAATTTGGGGTTGATGATCATAGTTGATTGTTCATAGTAAAAAATGGCACTAAGATCCATGATCTATCTGCTATTAACCACTATCTAAACTAAAACCCTATCTTTACACCTGCAAAACGTTCTATCGCTCTGTATTTTTTACGGGGAGGAAAGTCCGGGCAACGCAGAGCATCCTGCTTCCTAACGGGAAGGCGCCGGCAGCCGGCGACAGCAAGTGCCACAGAGAATATACCGCCCGCAAGGGTAAGGGTGAAAACGTGAGGTAAGAGCTCACGGCTTTTCCGGGCGACCGGAATCGCGGTAAACCTCAGGAGTTGAAAGACCAAATAGGTCCTGATCAGTGAAGTTGCTCGCTTCCGTACCGGCCTTAGGGCCGGGCATCAGGATGGGTAGGTTGCTTACGAGCCTGTTAGCAATAGCAGGCCCAGATAAATGATAGAAGCCATAAGCAATTATGGAACAGAACCCGGCTTATAATTTTGCTGCTGATAATGACCCTGTTGTGTTTTACACAGCAGGGTTTTTTATTTTCAAAAAACCAAAAGTGTTTATTTTTGTATACATATATTAGTATACAAATTCTATTGTATCTGCATTCAAAAAATACCGAACAAGTTATCGAACTACTATACACATGGCTAAAATTTTAATTATTGACGATGAGCGGGCGATCCGCAGCACTTTGCGCGAAATTCTGGAATATGAAGATTACCAGGTTGAGGATGTAGATAATGGTGTTGATGGCCTGGAGATGATCCAGAACAATGATTACGACCTTGTACTGTGCGATATTAAAATGAACCGCATGGATGGCATGGAAGTACTGCAAGAGGGCTTAACCATTAAACCCGACCTGCCTTTCATCATGATATCAGGCCATGGCACGGTTGAAACCGCGGTTGAAGCCAGCAAAAAAGGCGCATTTGATTTTATATCAAAACCACCTGACCTTAACCGCCTGCTTATTACTGTACGTAACGCGCTTGACAGGGGCAGCCTGGTAGTTGAAACAAAAACACTTAAACGCAAGGTTTCAAAAGTAAGGCCTATACTTGGCGAGTCGCAGGGTATAGCCAAGATCAAAGAAACCATTGAGCGTGTAGGCCCTACAGATGCACGTGTGCTGGTTACCGGTGCAAATGGTAGCGGCAAGGAGTTGGTTGCACGCTGGCTGCACGAAAAATCAAACCGCGTTAATGCCCCGCTCATTGAGGTAAACTGCGCGGCCATTCCGTCTGAATTAATTGAAAGTGAACTTTTTGGCCACGAAAAGGGCTCATTTACTTCGGCCATAAAACAGCGTATAGGTAAATTTGAGTCGGCCAGCGGCGGCACATTATTTTTGGACGAGATTGGTGATATGAGCCACTCGGCACAAGCTAAGGTATTACGTGCCTTGCAGGAAAGTAAGATAACCCGTGTGGGCGGCGAAAAGGAAATTGATGTTGATGTGCGTGTTATAGCGGCTACCAATAAGGATCTGTTAAAAGAGATAGAAGCAGGTAACTTCCGTATGGACTTGTACCACCGCCTGAGTGTAATTTTGATACATGTACCTCCTTTAGTTGATCGCAAGGATGATATACCGCTGTTAACCCAAAGCTTTTTGGATGAGATTTGCGGAGAGTACGGTATGCCTACAAAACGCATATCAGACGGTGCGCTTGAAGCTCTTAAATCATTACCATGGACAGGTAATATACGTGAGCTGCGTAACATGGTTGAGCGCCTCATCATCATGAGCGACAAAATGATCACCGAAAATGATGTGCGTTCATTTGCCAACCCTTCTGCACCGGCTACACCGGTAAACGGTTCGCAACCGGCTGCACCACAAACGGACTTTAACCAGTTCAAAAATTTCCAGGAATATAAGGATTTCGCTGAACGCGAATTCATTAAATTCAAACTGGAAAAGAACAACTGGAACGTATCAAAAACTGCTGATGATATTGATATTCAGCGCAGTCACTTGTACAGTAAAATTGAAAAATACGGGTTAAAGCGTGGCGAATGATCGCCGGGCAAGGCCAACAAAAAAAGCGATGGGTTAATTACCTATCGCTTTTTTTGTTGCTCAACGTACGCCTTTATTTGCAGAAGTATAGGCGTTACACCATTGGTTTTTATTTCAAACACTGTTGATAGCAGCATACCCAGCTTACCCGGCGGAAAGCCTTTATTGTGCAACCATTCAAGGTAATAAACCGGCAGATCGCATAATAAGGTGCCTTTATATTTTCCAAAAGGCATTTTCATGGTTACGGCATCAATCAGTACTTGTTTATCGGGTACAATATTTTCCACCCGGTAAATATACTATCTTTTAGCTACCGCTTTGGTTATAATAAAGGCAAACGCCGCTGCTCCGAGCGCAAACGCGGCGGCTTTTAATTTAAGGTTTGCCGTTTCGGTGTATGATGGTACATATTTAACACCCGTTTCATCGGCCATTGCAGCGCGCTTAACATAGCGACCATGCTTAGGCACTGCCAGTTCCCTAAAGTTATTGGCCAGGTAATTCAATGAGGTTTGCAGCTCTTTACCACGCATAACAAAACCATGGCCGGTGGCTACAATACGTGGCTGTAAAGCGGCAAGCTTACGTACTGATTTTTCGGCCGCATGCCAATCGGTTGTCATGTATTTTGGCGGGCCTGATAGTTTTTTATTAAAGTTAAGTGCGTGCACTAATGATTCGGCTTGTGTGGTAGTAAAGGCATCGCCCGCAATAAGTGTAGTATTTAATGGTAAAAATAAGGATATATGGCCTGGTGTATGCCCTGGTGTATGTATCACTTTCCATTCCGGTAGTTCAGGTATGCCTTCATATTTATCAATAGGAATAACTTTATTACCCAGATTTAAAGGTTTGTTAGGGTATGACCATGAGATAAGGCTCATTAACCCGCCACCTACCCCCGGGTCAGCAGGCGGATATGATGACTGGCCGGTTAAATATGGCAGCTCCATTGGGTGTGCATATACCGGCACGTTCCAAACTTTTAATAATTCCTCCAGCGCGCCAACATGATCAAAGTGAGCATGGGTTAGTACTATTGCCGCAGGTTTAGTACCGGGGCCAAAAATACTCTCGGCCATGGCTATAATACGTTTAGCTGTACCGCGTAACCCGGCATCAACCAAAACCCAACCCTTGCCTGCCCCTCTCCTGTTGGCTATCATATAAACATTAACAAAGGTTACCTTCATCCCCCACACATTCTGGGCAACCTGGAAATAATTAGTCTTTTTTCTCATAATTCACATAGATGTATTAAATACAAACAATGCTTTTTATTTAATGGTTTTAACAAAAGCATATAGTTTAATATTACCAGGCAGGAAATGTTAAATAAATGTCACAACATATATTTAAATAAACAGGCAGCGCCGTAAGTGCGTTACTTTAAACAACTACTATGATGAACGAACAAACAGAAGCGGTACTGACAGGATCAGACGGGCCAATTGACGGAATTGTTAGCGTGATAGCCCAGGAAGGCTATGGCGAAGGATACATATTCCGTTCAATTGACGGCACTTTGGAATTGATAATTGCCCGGAATGAGCGCGGTTATTGGGAACGTGTGGCAGGCAGCGAGCCTTACTTTTCGGGTTGGGTTGATGAGCTTGCCGAGCAAATAAACAACAACAAACAAACATTACAATGGATAACAGAGAAATAGGAACATCAGGCTTACAGGTAAAACCATTTGCTTTTGGCGGCAATGTTTTTGGCTGGACAGCCGATGAAAAAACATCTTTTGAATTACTTGATGCTTTTGTTGACAAGGGCTTTAACCTGGTTGATACGGCTGATGTATATTCATACTGGGTACCGGGCCATAAAGGTGGCGAGTCAGAGATTATTATTGGTAACTGGCTGAAAAAAACAGGCAAGCGTGATAAAATTGTGCTGGCTACCAAAGTTGGTAAACCAATGGGCGAAGGTTTGAAAGGCTTATCAAAAGCTTATATCAACAGCGCGGTTGAGGCTTCCCTTAAACGCCTGCAAACTGACTATATCGACCTTTATCAATCGCACGATGATGATAAGGATACCCCGCTTGCTGAAACCATGCAAGCCTTTGACCAGTTGATAAAAGAAGGAAAGGTACGTGCCATAGGTGCATCCAATTTTACTGCCGACCGCCTTGCCGAAGCTATTAAAGTTAGCGAAGACAATGGCTTTGCCGCCTACCAATCCTTACAACCTGAGTATAATTTGTATGACCGTGCAGGTTTTGAGGCTGACCTTAAAGCATTATGCCTCGAAAAAAATGTAGGTGTAATTACCTATTATTCATTGGCCAGTGGATTTTTATCCGGCAAATATCGCTCAGAAGCTGATCTGAATAAAAGTCAGCGAGGCGGCGGTATCAAAAAATATCTGAATGACCGGGGTTACCGTATATTGGAAGCTTTGGATGAAGTTGCGGCCAATCATAACGTACCCGCAGCAACAGTATCCATTGCATGGCTTATTGCTCAATCCGGCATTACCGCTCCTATTGCCAGCGCTACCAGCGTAAAACAATTAGGCGATATTGCAAAGGCCGCTGAGCTAAAACTATCACGCGAGGAAGTTGAGCTGCTAACCAGGGCAAGCAATTATTAACACTTTATAAATAATTCAAAAGCCGCTTAATTGATAGTTAAGCGGCTTTTTTGTGATGGATTTAAGTACTAATATTTATTTATCAGGTTGTTTTTGATTCATACTCCATTCAGCCATTTGGAAATCGCGGCTACCAAAATTCGACTTAATATTTATACGATAGAATTTGAAAGCCACATTGTTATTAAAGTGCCAGAATTTCCTTTGCCTGCGCGCAGTAAATTTGTACTTATAACCTGAACTATTAGGATCATCAGATGCTGTAGCCGATGCTAATGTAATCCATTTTATGCCATCTTCTGACCCTTGTACAGTCCAAACTTTAGGATCACGGTCATCAGCATCATTGGCAGATGTTAATGAGTATGCTCCTGCTATTACGGCACTGTCTAACTCAAATTTGATTACTAAATCCCCTGCAAAGCCCGATTGCAGAAATTTGGTATCAGAATTTTCATCAATCAGCTTTAATGATCCCTCACCACTTTCTGGCCCGCCCTGGTTATCACGAGAAACGGTAAGCTTACCGCCAACAGTTTTAAAGTAATTTGGTCCGATTTTTCGAGGATCGAAATTTGGATCATTAACTTTAAGTATAACTTCACGACTTGCCGTATAGCCTTGTGAATTACGCACTGTAAGGTTTACACGATAGTCGCCATCAAAAACATATTTATGATATGGAGATTCCTCAGTTGAAGTACTATCATCACCAAATTGCCACAAAATCTCTTTATAATTTGTTGATAAACTTTTAAATTGAAAGCCTTTGTATTCTATTGTATCCGGTACTTCTACTGTAAAGCCTGCAGTTGGTTTCGGTTCATCAACTTCTACAACCGCTACTTCCTTTTCCTTTTTGCAGCCAACAGACAGCATAGCTACCAGTACAATGGCTGATGAAATTTTAAAAAATGTTTTCATGTTCATTATCTGATATATTAGTTTAATGGTGCCGGAAATAATTGGCTCATTGGTACTACACGCTTGCTGATAATAATATCTTTCGGCTCGGTGGCATTCTTCACTTCGTAAGATAATATAGCACGCTGGCCGCCTACATTTTCACGGTGATGTACCTCTATTTTGTAACGCTTTCCACGTTCAAGCACTATAGTGCCGTTACGTTCCGGGATATCCCATCTATCAGTAAAATCGTTAACTATTGTTTTGCCGTCAACAAACAGGCGGGCTCCGTCATCCCATTCGGTTTGAAAAAATCTGTACTCGCCACGTACAGGTGCCAAAAACTCACCTGTCCAGCGGGTTGAGAAATTATCGCGGCTTATCCCCGGCGTAGCTGACTGCCATGGGCCATCACCGGTCCAGTTTATATTTTCCTCTATCCTAACAAGCGTTGGTTTGCGGCCATCCTGATCGAGGAATTGATAGTCAGAAAAATACTCGGCTTTAAGGCCGGTTCCGTTGCCTGTTATATAGGAATTATTATCAAGGTTAACTGTAGGTTGTACCAACACCACTAAATTGTTTTTTACCGGGTCGATCACATGTTTGGTATTATCGGTGATCTTGAGTACAAAACCAAAGCGTTTATTGGCAATAATGTTAGCATCAAACACAGGCCAGCCTATAGTTAAACGGGCTACCGCTCCGCTCGAGCCTGTAATGATACGAATATTGGTATCAAGCGTAAACTCTTCGGGCTTTAAAGCAATAGTGTTTGCAGGCAATACTTTATTAGCTATTAAAGTAGCTAATGAGTCATTGTCGAGCTCAACCTTAACATTAAACGCGCCAGCCGGTTTACCCGCTAAATTTATAAAGATAGGTATGGTTATACCACCCGGCCATGATTTGTTGTAGTTCTTGTTAAAATCAACATCAAGTATTCCGTTGCCATTTTGTATAGAGATGTAATGAATATCACTTTCCTTGATAAGGGCATCACTATCCATTATCACCATTATGTTTGAATTTTTGGCGCTTATTTGGTTACCCTTGCCCGGCTCAGTAAGTTTAAAGGCAAAAGCTACATCCTTACCATAATTTTTCTCGAGCACATTTAAACGCACAACAGCTTCGCCAACAGCGCTTGTAGCACCATACGGCACATTGATTACATTAGGATAATCAACTGATCCGCTTGGTAAAACAACTGTATTTTTTAATGTACCATTATCAATTAACTGCACTATGGTGTCAGTATTTAAAACGATGCCTACCTGGAATGCTTTTTTAGCCGGCGCGTTAAGTGTTATTTTAAATGGTACCCTTACTGATTCATTACTGGCAACTACTCCGCTGGCAATAATGCCTTCGCCCGAAACGCTGCGCTGTTCATTGTCAAGCGGGTCAACATTGTCAAGTTTATTTTTATTGCACGATGCAATAATTACCCCGGCACAGCACAATACTGTAAGGGCGTATATAACTTTTCTCATAATGGTTATATTTTAGCTATATCTCTTCTATTCGGTTTATTGATCTATCCACACACGGCCGTCCAGATCCCAGCTTTGCCTGCTTGCTATCCTGAACCAGTTTAATATCTGCGAGGGGATATCAGTGGTTTGTGGTACATATTGTGCAAGGGTTGCAGCATTTGGCGGGCAAATCAGGTCGTTAAAATCTTCCCATTTGTAATCGCCTATTAATTCAAAGTCGCGTGCTTGCGGACCAAAATCCCTTATCAGATTACCCTGTCCATCAGTACCCGGCCAATAACCGGCCAAAAAGGTATAATACGGATGGCCTTCGTCAATGGTTGTCTGGCAGGCATACTCAGCAATAGCGGCATCCGGAAGTGTGGTTTTAAAGAAACGTATATCACTTAAATACACATCAGGCGAACCATGGCCAGTTCCATTCATGTAACCCAGCTTTAATTTGTCGTTATTATCCAAACTGCCTGCATCGGTAATATCTATTTCATTATCAAATTGGCCATTGGTGTAGGTACGTATGTAGCGCCTGCCGCCTCTTAGCTCGCACTTAACTGTTAAATTCTTCCACTGGCCAGGTTCCAGGTCTCGGCCGCGGCATTGCCTGTAATTGCCGTTTATGTCATTAACGCCACGTAATTCAAAATACCAGTATTTTTCTTCAAGGTAAATTACCCAGCCTACTGATGGGTGCCCGCTTGACCATTCGCGGCGTTTACCTAATATACTTGGCCAGTTAAACTTCTCTCCATTCTTTTTAACTTTCAGTTCGATAGTGAATTTAGAAGTGTCGCCCCCAAGGTTAAATACATCCGCGGTATCTATTTCGGCTCTTACAGCTTCGCCTTGCATGCGTACAGTACGGCCTAAATAACGGTTACCGGTAAAAGGCTTGGTTATGATACGTGTTTTATATTTCAGCGCGCTGTAAATAGTAAACGTATTGGCTGAGGTATTGCTAAATACAGTGTTATCGTTCTGGTTACTCGGTATGGCAAATTCACCACCACCGCTCGAAGCAATCACGATCATCCAATCTTCGTTAGTATAATTTTCACGGCCTTTTACGGCGTTAATAATTTCACCAACATAGCTGTCAAAAGTTTCGATAGCGGCTTTATATTGCGGAAACGAGTTATCATATCCATATTGAGCGCCGGCCTCATCAATATCATTAAAATGACCAATTATTAACGATGCGGTGTCTGTATCAATATTATTTACAAGCGCGGCCTTAACTTCGGCATCAGTGCTGTATGCTTCACTAACATCCGCACCCGTAGTTAAACTGGTTTTAAAAGTATTTGATGCTGAGAACGATGCAACTTTTATGGTTGGATCTACCTCTTTTATATTCTGAAAGATCAGTTTATAACGTTCAAGGTTGTTGCCTTCCAGATCATTGCTTACTACGCCGTGCTTGTTGCTTTTTACTCCTGTAAGCATATCAGCCCAATTACGCACATCTGATTTTGATTCAGGATCGTTCAAGCCAACCCAGCTATAAATTGATGTTGGCAAAAGTGCTTTTATGTTAGGCACATTGGCTGCGCTTATCGAGGCGCCGCGGGCACCATCAACTATCAGGTAAAGCACTTTACGTTTACCGTATAATACGTTCACCGAATCATTATACTCTTTATCTGGCAGCACCCGCGCAAAATCCTTATTACAGGATACTATGGCAGCGGTTAACAAGGCGCAGATGAACAGCAATGCTACTGCTTTTGTTGTTTTCAATTTCCTCATCTGTATGGTATTATAATTTGGTGTATTATTCAATTGTTACTCGTACTATGTTGTAGCGGTCTTCATTATCAAACTTGTAGAAGCCACCAATAAGTAATAAGGCCCTTTTGCCATCGGCTGATTGGGTTTCAACAACATCATTCAAATATCCTCTGAAAGGCCCTGTGGCATTGTACCCCCTGGCAAGTTCGCCGGTTGGTGTAAGCACAGCAAAACCGTTACGTGTTATATTATTGTATTTTTTGAAGCCACCCGAAATAACGATCAAACCATCATTAAGCTGCCTGCTAAAGCCAATATAATTATCGAATGGTTTAACGCTGAATGTTTCATCAAGGGTACCATTCTCATTCAGCAGCGCCATGCCAAGAGCAGGTTTTCCGTTATAGTTGCGAAATACACCGGTAATCAGGTACTTTTTGGTAATACTGTTATAGGTTAATGATGAGATAGTGTTATCAGCGCCTACGCCGGTCTGGAATGACTCATCAATGCTGCCATCAACATTTAAGCGCACAATGTTACCTGCTGTTTTGCCATCAAATGTGGTAAACCGACCAAATAATACCAGTTTTTCATTATTAGCACCCTCTGTATGCATGTACGATGCAACCGGGCCGTTAGCTGATACATTACCTTTATTGGTAGATGTATTAAAACGGAATGTTTTATCAAGCGAGCCGTCAAGGTTAAAACGCAGCACCTGGCGTATCTCGGTACTATCAAGTATAACGCTATCACGTGTAAAATCGTAATTGGGTTTACCATATGTGCGGCTTACATAATACCTGAAATTACCTACTGCCAAAATTTTGTTCTGATGCCTGTAAATCTTATCAATATAGTTGTTGGTACCGCCGTTAAACTTAGGGAACCACTTCAAGGTATCATTAGAAGAGCTTGTTGAGGTTGGCCTTTTATACACCTTTATACCAACTGAGTCGATAGCGCCGGTGTTGGTTAACGCCGTGATGTTGCTCACATTTTCGGTACGTTGGTTATAACCGCTAAAACCACCTGATATATAATATTTATTACTGATCTCGATAATGCTTGACAGCGAACCATTTGCAGCCTTGCCTGTACGGAAACTACGATCGTACTCGCCATCTCCTGATGTACGCGCTATGCGGTTTATAGGTATAATGATGCCCTTGTTATCGTAATTAGTGAATGAGCCTATTACAAGGTTACGTCCATCAGCCAGCGGAAACACCTGGCTTACAGAACCATTAGTACCGGCCGTTGTACGGAATGAGGGATCAATATTTACCAAACCGTTCACTTTAAATTCAGGCCCTATCACCAACTGGTCATCAATAACTATTGATGTGATACCGGTACTGCCCCATTCAGGCACCTTAACTTTAATTGCAGCATCAGTTATTGACACTATTTCAGCTTGTTCGCCATTAAACATAAAGCGGGCTTTATCTTTATATGGCATAAGGCCGGTTACCTTAAAAGTAACCTCAGTACCTGGGCTGCCGGCTGCCGGAACCGGGTCAGCGTCGCGGTTAAGGTTTATTCCTAAAGCGTCTTTACCGTCAGCATAAGGATCGGTAAGCTCAACTTTTTCCTTACGGCATCCCTGTGAGCCAATAATGGCTACTAAAAGTATGATCGTGTATATCGTTCTTTTCATATGTTACAATATTGCCGTTAGTTACCAGATGATGTTAAACCGGTGAAGTATACATCACTATAAAATTCGTTGTAATTAAATCCGAAATACGCACCTGAATAGGCCAATGTGTGCACAACACCATTTCTCGGTTTTATATCTGATGAAGATATGTATGTAGGATAAGATGTGGCGGTTGGATTCGCGACATCAGGCACAAACATGATGTGCAGCCTTCGCGGACCTATGTATCTCACACCATTTGCATCGCCATATATTACGCCAATGTTACATACCTCATTACCCGTACTATAATAAAGCTGGCCGGGGTACTGGCTTTGCAGGTTAAGATCTATCTGCGGGTAATCCTTTAAACGGTTTACGCCGGCAAACATATAGCGCGTTAAAAATTTGCGCCATACTACAGGGCTAATGTCTGAAAGTTGCTTCACTGTATCACGACCCTCTTCATAAAGATCCCTGTTAAGACCACCACGGGTAAATGAACCAATTGTGCGCTTAACAACATCATCATCAGGGGCAAAAAAAGTAAAGTCAGCATTACGAAAGGTATCTTCCATACCGGCAAGCTTTACTATCTGTGCAATGGTATCAAACGGCACGGGTTTTTGTTCCAGGTATTCCATCATGTTACCCGGAAAATCAGCCTGTGCCTTACCGCCATCTATATAATATTCGTCGCGTTTACACCCGGCAAGTACAATCAACAGGCCGACACAAACGATCAATATAGCTTTCATATTTTTTATCATTTTTCTGTTAATTATTAATTGCCTCCGTTTACCCAGTACGCGTTCAACGTCATGAAAGGATTGTTTGTTAATGCGTTATTGCTTATTGGCCAGGTCCAGGCGCCACGGTTAAATTTATCAAGCGTTAATACGTTGTATGACCATTGGCTGCTAAGGATACGGCGTGTGCGCACCAGATCAAAATAATGGTGCCCCTCGCCCATCAGCTCACGCGAGCGTTCAAGAAAAATAAAATCTTTCAGATCGTCACCTGATGTATACAATGGTGCCTCGGCCCTTTTTCGTACCATGTTGAGCATGGTTATAGCATCACCATTTTCACCCAATTCAGCCAGTGCCTCTGCACAAAGCAATATTTCACCTGCGTATCTGAATATCAGGAATGTATTGTCGGGATTGGCATCTTCCTCGCCATTTGCAAACGAGTTAGCTGCGAATTTCAACATCATAAACCTGCCGTTATCAGCATAAATATCCTCGTCAAACCAAATCTCCGCTCTTTTATCTGACGCGTTTGGATATAACTTTTGCATATACTCGCCTCTGAAATACGCGAAGCTTACGCGGTGCGTGTACTCCGGGCGTTTGTATGGATAATGCAAAAACATATCGCCAAAAGGAGCCACGGCTGAGTTTTGGTCGCCGTAGTTTATACTACGGTAAAATTCAAACAAACTCTCGTCAGAGCGGCCTTTTATTACTGTAGACCACTGCTCAATAGGCAGCAGTTTATAGGCATTACTTTTTACTAACTCACGCCCTAAATCAGCAGTTTCCTGGTAGTATTTTGTGGCGTTAGCGCGGTCAAAACCGGCGTTCCACATATTCATGTTCATTATCAGGGCAATAATGCTACCACGGCTTGCGCGTACACCTTTTAAAGCAGGGTCTGAATAAGTCCAGGGCAAAAAGTCTTTATACGTTTTAAGATCGGCTATACATTTGTTAAGTACCGAAACCATGTTTTCACGCCCTATCGGCTCTGAATGAAAAGCATCGGTGTAGTAAGCAACATCGCCGTATAACCTTACCATAAAAAAGTAGGATAATGAACGTATGAAAGCTGCCTCAGCCTTGAATTGATTGGCCTCAGTTGCATTTACCCCGGGTATACCCTCATTAAGTTTTTCAATAAGAATGTTAGCGCTTTGTATAACCTGGTAATAACCTGTCCAATCGGTTATTCGGCCAAAGTTATAAAAACCATCCCAGGGCTTTCCGCCGCTTAATAATCCAATCAGGTCATTACGGCCAAGCACTTCAACGTAGGCACGGGCCGGGCCGTTATCAGCCTGCGCTTCATGCAATACCTCGCCTGAGCGATATTCGCCTGTAGCACCTATAAAGTGAGTTTCGTTGATCTTGCCAAAAAACCTGCGAGACATATCGTAGATATTGGCTATCACGTCGTCTTTTGACTGGTAAAAGTTATTACCTGTCAGCTTATCAATTGGCTGAATGTTCAGGAATTTTTTACAAGAAGGCAAACAGAAGCTTCCTGTAACTATCAAAATAAATATGATGATCTTTTTCATGACTGCTGTTTTATTTACCTGTATTAAGTTCAAGGTTTAAACCAAGGTTATAGGTACGCGCAACCGGATAACCGTTTGATATATCACGACCTAATGTTGTTACGTTCTCGGGGTTAGGGCCTGAATAGCTTGAGAAAGTTACCAGGTTATTGGTTGAGAAATATACCCGCAGGTTATTAAACCCGTACCTTCTGATAGCGTTTTTGTTAAACATATACGATAAGGTTACATTGTTAAGCTTAAAGTATGTTCCTTCTTCAGCCCACAGTGTTTGATCCGGACGCAATGGCTGTATCTGGTCAAAGCGTGCAAAATCATAAGGATTTGGATATCGGGTAACATCACCCGGATTACGCCATATATTCAGGTTTGACAGTGGTACTACCGCCAGTAACGAGAACGGATCGCGCATTATCGCCATACGGTCAGACAAGGAGTTGTTCAATATCGTTCTGTTGGCTGTAAATGAACCATACACATTCAATCCCCAATTTTTGTAAGTTATATTGGTTGATATACCACCTGTTACCAAAGGCTGTGAGTTACCGGTAATTTCATAGTCACGGTCATCAAGAATATAGTCGCCGTTTACATCTTTAAATATCGGGTCGCCGCCTTCAAACGCAGTACCGTTGGTTTGGTAGCGTTTACCGGTAACCGGGTCAACCGGTACGTCGGTATCATAGCCATAAACACCCTGATTTATTCGTAAGTAGTTTGATAAAGTATTTTTACCTACACGGTAAACAAGGTGCTGGCGATAGGCGCTATTATCAAACCTAATGTATTGGCCATTGTACTCAACCGGTAATTTAAGTAGCATATCGCGGTTGATAGCACCGTTAACTGATACTGTCCAGCTAAAATCTTTTCTGGTAATAGGCCTGGCCGTTATCATTAACTCATAGCCGTAGTTAGCAATACCAACATCGTTACTGGCTAATAAATTAAACCCGGTAACATTTGATAGCCCCCTGTCAAATAAAAGGTTATCAACATGCTTGTAATAAGTATCAAATATTACAGTCAGTTTTTCCTGGAAGAAACCCAGGTCAAAACCAAAGTTGTATTGTGTAGTTGTTGTTGGCTTTAACGCAGGGTTTGGTATAAAACCGTAGTTTATGCCGATGGTTGGATTATTATTGAAGTTACCGTTAAGGTTATATACACCATAGATGCTTTGCAGCGTACCGCTTGGCACAATGTTTTGCCCCCATGTTAAACGTAAGCTACCAAAACTCAACCATGAAAGATCACTCAGGAAATTCTCTTTATTGAAGTT
Source organism: Mucilaginibacter sp. UR6-1 (assembly GCF_020880975.1). Taxonomy (GTDB): domain Bacteria; phylum Bacteroidota; class Bacteroidia; order Sphingobacteriales; family Sphingobacteriaceae; genus Mucilaginibacter. The sequence continues at coordinate 929,373 of NZ_JAJIWP010000001.1, forward strand.
CCAGCGTAAACCAACGGCAGGGTTTTTTGAGTAAGGATTTTCCAAACCGTTTGATGAGGTACCATCCAGTCGATATGAAAATTCAGCTACATATTTTTTCTGGTAATCATAAGTGAATGAACCGGCAAATGATGCGATTGTAGCGTTACGATAGTTTGATAATACACCACCGCCACGTGAGTAATAAGCATCATAACCTATCGGGCCCTGCAACTGATCATTAGGTGTGCGTTCCTGGCGTATGATACCACTTTGCGCGCCTTGCTTATATATTTCATTAAAGGTATTTACGAATATAGTATGATCGGTACCAAAGGTTTTAGCGTAAGTAATACCATTACGATTATATAAAGTAAAGCTACGTCCTTCAAAATCATACACTTTTGCGTATTGTGAGTTAGCGGCAGCCGGTGTAAACGTAGCCTCGGCATCTGATGTATAATCATAGCTTATGCTTGATGACAAGGCCAGCCCGGGTATAAACTCATATCTGCCGTCAACATTGGTACGCAGGTTGCGCGAGCTGTTACTGTTGTTAGTTTGTAGCGCCGAGGTTACTGCGTTTGATGACAGGTAGAATGACGGAGGCGGCAGCAATGTTGAAGCCTGCCCGTTAGCGGCCACACCGGATTGCAACAGCCCCACACCATCGCCCTTGGCCTGGTTACCTACCGAACCAAACAGTGAACCGAAGAACCTAAACTTATCATTCGGTTTAAACTCCATGTTCATGTTCAGGTTATACCTGTCAAAACCGGTATTTTTAATTACACCTTTTTGCGAAAAATAGCCAACGTTGGCTTTATAGTTAAAGCGCTGGTCGCCGCCATCAAGCGCAAGGTTATGGCTTTGGTTATAAGTAGTTGCATAAAAAACTGATTGCCAATCGGTAGAGTTGTTCCAGTAAGCGTTCAAGCTGTCGGCCAAAAAGTCTGTTAAACCTAATCGTTGCAATTGCTCCACGGTACGTGCGTTTGAGAGGATCTGCTGGATCTTTGACTGACGCTCGGCATTACCACCCAATGTTTCACGCAGTTTTGGCGGCGCCTCAACAAAGAAGTTTGATGTAAAACGTACCCTTGGAACCTTTGAGTTACCTCTTTTTGTAGTAATGATAATTACACCATAAGCACCGCGTGAGCCATACATTGAAGTAGCTTGCGCATCTTTCATGATCTGTATGTTCTCGATGTCTTCAACCGGTATCAATGATAACGGGCTTACACCCGGGCCCTGGGTTTGAAAACCGAACTCCGAAGCTTTGTCAGCATCAAGCGGCACACCATCAATAATATAGAGTGGTGATGTAGGCTGTAAGAACGACTCGTTACCGCTACCCTGCACGCTTAGCGTTGACAGACCACGAACCTGTACCGAACCACGGAAACCGGGCGCACCAGTGTTGTTCTGCACGTTTAAGCCCGCAACCTTACCTTGCAGCAACTGCTCAAAGTTGGCAACCGGTACGTCCTGAATATCCTTGCCACCTATATTTACTGCCGAACCGGTGGTGGTTTCTTTTGAACGCTTTTGATAAGCAACGATAATTACCTCGTTAAGGGCTTTTTTATCTTCGCTCATGTTTATCACCACGTTTTTCATTGCGGCGGTGGCTTTAATTGTTTGGGTGGCATAACCCATAAATGAAAATGACAGGGTTGCATTTTCGGCAACGTTTACGGTAAAGCGGCCTTTACCATCTGTTTGTATCAAGCCTTTACCGTCTGCGGCAACTGTTACGCCGGGCAGCTCAATATTGGCAACCTTGTCCAATACGGTACCGCTAACAGTTACAACCTTTTTTTGCTGCGAATAAACTTTTGTGCCGCATATTACGCAAACTATAAGCACTGTATAAAATAGTCTAAGTATTCTCATTGTGATGGCTTTATAGATTTTTATTCGTCTTCAAACTTTGGATTCTCTTTGGTAAAGTGGAATACAACCTCCCAGTCGCCTTTTTTATAAATGGCGAAGTCAATACCAAACTTTGCGATCGCGCGGCCGCCACCAAAACCTATTCTTGAATAACTAAATTCGGCATGATCGCGGCTGCCACCCGGCGCATAATTGGTAGGTACTTCAACCAATGGTATAGGGTATGCTACGGTATATTGTACATACTCGTTGGTTTTCTCCATGTTAAAGCCATGTACTATTCTATCCCATTTAGTTTCATTAAACTTTGTCGGGTTTATAGCTACCGAATCTTTATCCAAAAATTTGAACCTGATGGAGTTGCCGTTGCCGCCGGTAAAAGGGCGTATATAAACCACTACATCTTTGTAATCATCATTACTTCTAAGCGGCTCTTCTGTTTGAGCGCCTATTACGCCATCCAAAAACGGACGGATGTAATTACGGCTGTTAGGGTTGTAAGGAGATTTTGGATGTGGCGCCGGCCCTCCTGAATAAATGTTAAAATCATCTGATGGCTCATACGGGCGCTCACGGAAAGGACGAACCTGCAAATCGCGTATGGTTGTGGTGCCACCTGTGTTGGTGATCTTCACGTCAAAATAGCGGGTATCCTGCGGAAAGTTTGTACTATCGGCCGAGCGTGGAGTTATCAGATCGTTGTTAGTTGAAGCCCACATAATAAACTCGCCCGACTGGCGTACCTCAAAAAGCGGATGATCTTCAAGCTTGCGTTTAGCTTCTATTTCCTCAATACTTTTTTCAAGACCGGTATAGGCTTTGGTCCATACATAAGTTGGTTTAACCTGAAAAAGATCGGTTACCGGGCGGCCATCGCCATAACGGGGGTTAATGATCTCGAATTTTATTGGTTGTGTTGAATTATCACCGTTAAAACCACCCATAACAGTATTTCGCCCCAGTATAGGATCGAAAATTTTGTTATTATAGTTAACATTTGAGCTTAAATAGTCCTTTTCATCGGGCAGGTCAAATATCTTTTTGCAACTGCTCATTGTTATCAGCGTAAGCAGTAACAAAGCAAACTGTTGTTTAATGTTTATGTGCATGTTAGGGATCATGTTAAATTTTTTAAAACTCATCTCTTAATTCGCACGGTTTATTGTCCACTCGGCTAACTGGAATGCACCGCTACCATTGATCTCTGAGATATCTATACGATAGTATTTATAGGCAACCGTATTGTCACATCTAAATACTTTGGTTTGATACCTTTCTTCAAAAAAGAAGTTGCTGCGTCTATCCAGCTCAACCCAGGTTTTACCGTCCATTGAACCTTCGTAGGTCCAGGCCCTTGGGTCACGGTCAGGTGCATCATTGGCCGAGATAAGCGTGTATACACCTGATACAGCCGGTTCTTTAAGTTCATATTGCATCCATATACGTCCCTGAAACTCAGCCAGGAATTTTGTATGATCGTCGCCGTCAATAACTTTTTTAGAACCCTCACCGTTATCAGGCCCGCCGGCATTATCACGCAGTACAGTAAGCTTACCACCTATTTCAAGCATCAGGTTTGGTGGCGGCGGTACAAAGGTTAACCGGGTAACAAATTCATCAAACCCGAAAATATGATCAGGACTAACCACGTGAACTACACCATTTTTGGTCAGGATGTTATTTGAGCCTGTTGTGGTTGTTGACCAGTTGCGTACAAATTTGCTGCGTTTGGTGTTGCTGAACTCAACCGCTACAGGGCCTGCACCAACATTACCGGATGCTGAGTTACGGATGAGTTTACCATGCATAGGGTAAGCAAAACGTACGCTTGGTAAATCAAGCCCATCCTGCAGGGTTAATGAGTCTGAAGTGATCTTTCCGCGTACGATATAGTATGATGCCATGGTATCCAGGTGCACACCATCAATATTTGACAGGTAAAGCGGATCCTTGTCAGTTTGCCTGCGCAGGGTGTTTAAGTTGTTAATAGCTAATTGAAAACTTGGGTTAGTTACCGCGAACAGCGTTACATTACTATCAGTAAGCGTTTGTTTTAGGCCCATGCGGTCAACAACGGCTATCAGCGAATCGTAAACTCCGGGTTTGCTTTTTAGATACTCATAGGTATTGCCGGCAAATTGCGGATCGTTATTTGCAGCATCATAGTATCCACCATCTTTGCTACAGGCAAAAAGGGTTGCCGCCACACAAAACAGCAGTGCCGGAGCTTTCATATATCTTTTTAGATTGTTCATATATGTCTGTTTTATTTCCAGTAAGGATTTTGTGTTAATTGATTGTTTTGTGAAATGAGCTTACGCGATACAGGCCAGTATATGCCCTGTGAGTTGATAAGCTGCATGAAAGCCGCATTATTTTGCTTGATTTTGTTATAGCGAACCAGGTCATACCAGCGATGACCTTCGCCCATTAACTCGCGGCGGCGCTCTTCAAAAACCAGGTCAATAACATCACTATTTATAAAGATGTTATTGATACCACGGCGGCTCATGATATTAACTACTTCATTGATAGCGCCATTTTGATCACCTAAAACCGCCAAAGCTTCAGCGCGCAGCAATACAATATCCTCAAGGCGGGTAAATATCAGCGCACTGGTAAAGTACCTGAAGTTCGGGTCGGTAGTACCACCCTGAATAACTTTGATCTTGCTAAAGATGGGGTATTTGCCATTAAAGTTGGTAAAGTACCTTTCGCTGCGTGGCTGGCCAAGCGTATCCAGGCTAAAGCGGTCATCATTTAATTGGTCAAACACCTTGATGATGGTATCCTTCGGCATGTAAATATCCGGTATGCTCTTAGTGATAACCGGCTGGGCCAGTGTCAGCTCTTCGATGTGGCCGGTTACTGATCCATCAATATGTCCCCAATCCGAGTTAAAACCAAACATCTGGCTGGTATTTTTATTATAGAAGTAACCATTTGAATTGGTAAGGTCATTGGTTGACTGATAGCCTATACGGCTTTTACCATAATTATCCTCAACAAATTTCGCGTAAGTGGCCACATCATCATAGTTACCCTGCCATGCCGCCACATGGGCTAATATGGCATAAGCTGAGTTTTTTGTAGCTAACGCTCCACCCCACCTGCCATCAGTTTCGCCGTAGTATGATCCCGGTTGCTGTTCATCGCCGGCGCTGTATATAAAAGGCAGATCAGCGGCAGCGGCAAGTAATTCCTGCTCAACCCAAACCAATATTTTAGCTTGCGACTCGCGTGGTTTATTTTCAAACTTACCATCGTGCGAGCTAACGATAAAAGGCACATCACCCCATATACGCACCATGTAAAAATAGGCGAAGGCCCTGAGCAGGCGTGCTTGCGCCATATCAACTATCATGTTGTTTTCGGTATATCGCCTGTCAACCGCTTGTATCTCGCCTATGCGTTCCAAAAATATATTGGCTGAATTGATGACCGCGTAAAAGCGTGTCCAGTCTGACAGGGCATCAATTGTAGGGTACGAAGCATTTAACTGATTGGTTGTTACCGCTTTCAGATCCTGACGGTTAGGGCTCATGAATTCGCCTGTACGTACATCTCCATATATCCAGTGGCCATTATTGTCAGACAGGGCGGCTCTTGTAAGCGCATATACACCCATAATGCCGGCACGTGCGTCCTCAAGCTTGTTCCACATGTTTTTTTCACCAACCACGCGTACCGAATCCTTATCAAGAATTTTGTTACAACCGGTAAGAGCAACTAAAAACAGCAGGGTTATATATAATATCTTTTTCATTTTTTGTGCTTCAGATTTTCTTTAACATCCTGTTTTATAGATCCATTTTAACACCAAGGGTATACGTACGCGGTATTGGCTGGCCGTAACCGGTATCAAAACCATCATAACTAACCAACTCCGGATCCTGCCCTGTGTAAGGCGTTATGGTAAACACATTGTGTACAGAGCCATACACGTATATACGGGTTACCTTTATGCTTTTTTTGCTGAGCAGTTTGGTAAGGTCATATCCAAGTGCTATGGTGCGTAGTTTCAGGAAAGATGCATTCTCCAGGAAAAGGTCCTGATCGGTACGGTAAGGTATAACTGTGCTCCATGGGTTATACAGCGGATATTTTGAATAATCGCCACGTTTTTCCCAAAAAGTGATCTCTTTAACCGAGTTGATATTACTGTTACCCTCGTGGTTTACAAAATCAAACCTGTTAGCCATTTCCTGGTTTATCAGCTTACGACCCAGATTGAAGTAAAAATTAAGATTAAGGTTCCAGCTACCGTAACGCAGGTTATTATCAAAACCCCCCGAAATGGTTGGCAATGAATGGCCCGCCAACACCTTGTCATTATTATCAATAGCGTTATCGCCATTAATATCTCTCCAGCGTGGGTCGCCGGGTTGTAAGGCTATACCATTGTATTTAAGCGGCTGGCCGTCAACAACAGGTATTTCACTGCTATTGGTATAAATACCATCGTTAATTAATACCCAGTACTGATCAAATGGCTGACCAACTTTTAACAAACGGTTACCAATAATCAGCTCATCAAGCCCGCGAGGCAGAGCCTTCAACTTGTTACTGTTGTGGTTAAGGTTAAGTGATGATGTCCAACCGAAAGCGCTTTGCCTAACAATGTCTGCTTTAATGGTAAGGTCAATACCACGGTTATTTACTGACATGCCGCTCTCCAGCGATTGTTTGTAGCCATACTCGGCAAAATCAGGAACGCCAATAATAAGGTTCTTCTCTGTTTTTGAGTATACATCAACTGAAAGGCGCAAACGTTCAGCAAAGAAACCCGCGTCAATACCTACGTTGATCTGGTTTGAGTATGACCATGGTATACCATAGCCTATCCATCCGGCAGAGTAAGGCCTTGTTAATACAGCAATGGCGTTATAACCCGGTACCGTAATGTTACCGGTATAACCTGTTGTTGCGGTATACTGTGGCCCCTGGGCATAATTATCGTACGCGTTAAGGCGGCCCATGCGCCCTACGCTTGCACGTAGTATCAGATCGCTGAAGGTGTTATTATCCTCCAAGAATTCCTTCTTCATGCTCCACGCGGCCGACACCACCGGCGAAAAGAACCAGCGGTTTGTTGGCTGCGCGTTTGATGAACCATCAGTACGCATGGTTGCCGAAATCATGTACTTATCACTTATGGTATAATCGGCTTTGCCATAAAATGAGATCAGGTTATCACCTGTTTTGTCAAGAAAACGATAAGTAAGCTCTTTAGGAAAAGCTAAGGGGTTAAGATAGTTTGAGTTACCCGGGTCTGATTCGAGCAGGTTGATCTTGATATAATCATTGGCTCCCTTGTAAGCATAGGCATTGCTGTACTTATAAGTATCCCATTGTATTGACTGGCCGACCTCGATATGCAGATCGTGATTTTTGGCGGGCTTAAAATCATAAGTGCCTTTGTTATCCAGCATCAGGCGTTGGTTAAAGCCAAAATAGTTTGATGCGTAACTGTTACCCTGCAATAGTGTACGGGCATAAAACACATCACGATAGCCTTCATTATAGTCAACTCCAAATGTTGTATTCCATTTAAATTTACCAAGCTCCACACCAATACGGGCATAACCCTGTACCAGGTTTGATTTATTATCATCAAAACCCTTATTGTACTGATTGATGTAATCAGCATAATATTGCTTGTTTGGCGGCAGCGGCGCGCTCAGGTCCGGAAAATAGTTAACCTGTGTAAAACGGTCGCGCAGGTAGCGGTTACGGTCGCGCTCCAAACGGTTGGCATTAACCATTGCCGAGAATACCAACCATGGCACAGGCTTCATGGTGATGTTGAACATGGCACTATACCTGTCCATACCGGTATCATCTGCCACACCCTGGCTTTTGGTATTACCCAAAGAAAAACGGAAGTTGGCACGGCTGGTACCACCCGAAATGCCAAAGTTTATACCATGTATAAGCGCATTGCGGTAGTAAAGATCGGTCCAGTCTGACCGGCCACTGTACACATTGTTCAGCGAATCGCTCAGGTAGATCGGGTAGTTCTCATCATCCGAGTAACGGCCATTAGTTGTATAAAGGTCGTAAAAGCGCTGCCTGAAAGCATTTTCATACTTACCGTTTATAGTAGTTACCGATGGGCGCTGTACCAAACCGATGTATGAATTAAAGCTGATGCTGCGGATGTTACCCGGCCTTTTTGATGACAGCACAATAGCGCCGTTAACAGCGCGCGGGCCATACACAGCCGATGCGGCAAGATCTGACAAAACCTCAACCGAGGCGATATTATTCATATCGATATTGGCAAAAATATTTGTTGCCGGCCCGGGGCGGTTAAAGTCATACTGCTGCAAATCGTAAGCAAATGGATGCTCCGCAATTAGCGGTATACCATCAAGCACAATAAGTGGTTGGGTTTGATACAGCTCCTTGCGTGACAGTAACGGCATTGCCGCGCCACGAATGAACATGTTTTGAACTGAACCCGGTTCGCCGGATGGTTCCTGAACATACAAACCGGCGTATTGGCCTTTTAAATATTGTTGCAGGGAAATTGCCGGAAATAGGGTGAGCTGATCGGGTTTAACAGTTACACTATCCGTGCGCCGGTTATACAACGAACGTTGCATACCTACTAAACTGTCTTTTAATAAGGTGTCTTTTGCTGAGGTATCTTTACGTACAGTGTCCTGTAGTAAAAACATTTCAAATTTACTTATCCCTTCACTTTTACCCTTAGCCAAGCCTGTTGATGCTTTGATTGTGGTTCCGAAAAAAACCGCAAAGCACAGCCATAAGTATCGCATATTAATGGATATTTTAGATTGTTGAAATAAAAGAAATGATTATCCGCGAAGCGGTATGTTGCTGATTAACAATATGTTAAATCACAACTCAAGCCATAAAAGGGATGTGCAAAGTAAAAATTTTTCGCATAGATTACTGGTTTAGAAGTTTAATTAATGGTTGTTTATAAGAGCGTTTATTTTGTCAATTACAAGCATGAACGTTTACTTGTGATTGTGACGTTTATTTAATCGGTACAACAAATTAAACCAACAAAAACGGTTTATCAAAATATTATTTTCAAAAAAACTATCTTTTAAAAATATAATATCAAACCATTACATGTATTGCAATTGTTACAAATTACAAGCTTAAATTTTTAACATTATTAAAAATATTACATACTTAATGGTTTTAGCATTATGATTTTTTATGCTAATAAGTAATGATAAGCGGTTAATATGTGCTCAATAATTCAGACAATTATCATTTTATCAGCAATCACAAAACATTTCGATTTTTTTGGCGTTAACGCTGTCTTGTTAATTTTTCAAATCAGCCCGAAATATTTTATCGTCTGGGATGATATTGGTTGATTGTTGATCGCAGAAAATCCCTGTCGAGGTGAGTGTAAATTTCGGTAGTGGTAATACTTTCATGACCAAGCATTTCCTGCACGGCACGCAGGTCAGCACCGCCCTCAACCAAATGGGTGGCAAATGAATGCCTGAACGTATGCGGACTAATATTTTTATGTATGCCTGCAACAGTGGCCAACTCCTTTAAGATCATAAATATATAAACACGGCTTAGCCTGCTGCCCCGGCGATTAAGAAAAACCATGTCCTCCTCCCCTTTTTTGATCGGGATATGCACGCGCAATTCATTAAGCCATATTTTAAGCGCTTTTGTGGCTGCACCACCTATAGGTACCAAACGCTCCTTATCGCCCTTGCCGGTAACTTTGATGAATTCAATATCGAGGTAAAGGTTTGATATTTTAAGTTCCGTTAATTCAGATACACGCAGGCCGCAACTATACAATACTTCAAGTATGGCTTTATTGCGCCCGCCTTCAGGCTTTGAAAGATCAATAGCTGTAATGATGCGGTTAATCTCGTCATAGCTCAGCGTATCGGGTAGTTTACGCTGCATCTTGGGTGCTTCAAGCAGTTCAGACGGGTCAGCAACCATAAGGTCTTCCATCAGCATATATTTATAGAATGCTTTAACACCCGACAGGATACGCGCCTGGGACGAGGGCAGCATACCCAACTCATTTACCCATACCAGGAAACGGCGCAAATCAGCCAGGGTTATCTTATCAGGCGCGATGGTATTACCAGTATCAACAGATGCAAACTGCGCCAGCTTATCAATATCGCGGGTATAAGCCTCAACTGAGTTAGCCGACAATGACCGCTCGAGCTTTAAATACGCCTGAAAACTTTTTATTGACTGCTGCCAGTTCACCGTAATTTTACTTTTATTAATTTATACCTAAGTTTGAGCACCATGAATATACAGATAATTAACGGCCCCAATTTAAACCTGCTTGGCGTGCGCGAAAAATCAATTTACGGCGATGCCAGTTTTGAGAGTTACCTTGAACAACTGGTAGCCCGCTATCCTGATGTTACCATAAGCTATTACCAAAGCAACGTAGAGGGCGAAATTATAAATAAACTGCATGAAGTTGGCTTTAGCTTTGATGGCATTGTTATAAACGCCGGGGCATATACCCATACCTCTGTAGCCATAGGTGATGCTATTGCCGGTATTAATACACCGGTGGTTGAGGTACACATTAGTAATGTATATAAGCGTGAGGAGTTCAGGCATTCATCTATGCTGGCTAAAAACTGCAAGGGCGTTATTGCCGGTTTCGGTATGGATTCGTACCGTTTGGCTATTGAAAGTTTGCTGTAAATTATTATTTAGATAGATATAAAAAATGGTCGGCTACTTTAGGGTAACCGACCATTTTTATATGCTGATATTTTTTTATTACGCTACAAAGCTTTTTGCCTTTTCGAGCGCCCTGTCAATGCCGGTAACATCTTTACCACCGGCAGTAGCGTAAAATGGCTGTCCGCCGCCACCGCCTTGTATCTCTTTGGCAAGCTCACGAACAATAGTACCCGCGTTCAAACCTTTATCTTTCACCAGGTTTTCGGCTATCATAACAGTAAGGCTTGGTTTGCCGTCAATATCGGCAGCCAACACCAGAAACATGTCGCTTACCATATCCTTCAGGTTATAAGCCAGGTTCTTGATAGCATCAGCATTAGGCAGCGCCACTTTTTGGGCGATGAAATTGATGCCATTAATATTTTCGGCCGTTTTAGCCAGATCATCTTTTAAACCGGCAGCTTTTTCAAGTACGCTTTTTTCAAGTTCTTTTTTTAGTCCGGCATTTTCGCTGATCAGGCTTTCAATACTTTTGGTAATATCCTTCGGATTTTTAAGCAGCTCCTTTAGCTGACTAATCAACAAACTTTGCGCATTGATGTAGTTCTCGGCAGCAATACCGGTGATGGCCTCTATACGGCGCACACCGGCAGCCACAGCGCTTTCGCTGGTAATTTTAAAGAAACCTATTTGACCGGTAGCTTTTACGTGTGTGCCACCGCAAAGCTCCTTGCTAAAGTCATCATCAAAAGTGATTACGCGTACATAATCGCCATACTTTTCGCCAAAAAGTGCAGTTACGCCGCTATTCAATGCTTGCTGATAAGGCACGTTGCGTTCTTCTTTCAGGGCGATATTCTCGCGAATTTTGGCGTTTACTATTGCTTCAATTTGGGCAATTTCTTCGTCGGTTACCTTTGCAAAATGCGAAAAGTCAAAACGTAAATAATCAGCATTAACCAGCGAGCCTTTTTGATTTACGTGCGTGCCTAAAACCTGCTTAAGCGCGGCGTGCAGTAAGTGCGTGGCCGAGTGGTTACTCTCGCTGCTATGGCGTAAAGCAGGTTCAACAATGGCGGTTAACGCATCGCTGATGCCCTCGGGCAGGGTATCGGTAAAATGCACGGTAAGGCCGTTCTCTTTCTTGGTATCGGTAACGTAAACTATCTCCCCATCCGGAAAAACAAGTTCGCCCTTATCACCTACCTGGCCCCCGCTTTCGGCATAGAAAGGTGTTTTATCCAAAACAATCTGATACTGCTCCTTACCCTTAGCTGTAACCTTACGGTATTTTACCACATGGGCAACGGCCTCGGTTTCGTCATATCCTACAAATTCAACGGAGTCATCTTGCTTTAATACTATCCAGTCACCGGTATCAATAGCAGTGGCAGCGCGGGAACGATTTTTTTGTTCTTGGAGAGCGGCTTCAAAACCTGCGATGTCCACACTCCAGCCTTTTTCGCGAGCCATTAGCTCTGTTAAATCTATTGGGAAGCCATAAGTATCAGATAATTCAAAAGCTGCTTGCCCTGAAATTATCTTATTTATTGCATCTCGTGTTTCAATATTGGCATCTGAAAGTATTGTCTGACCAATAATTTGTACAGAAGTTATTTCATCAAATCGTCTTATTCCATTTTGCAATGTCCTCAAAAATGCAACCTCTTCTTCCAAAATCACCTTCTGCACAAAATCCCTCTGCTCCCACAATTCATCAAACACACCTTTAAATTGCTCAGCCAAAACCGTCACCAATTGATTGATGAATGGATCTTTAAAGCCTAAGTATTGGTATGAGTAACGTACTGCTCTACGTAATATCCTGCGGATTACATAACCGGCTTTATTGTTTGATGGCAGTTGCCCATCGGCGATAGCAAAGCTGATGGCACGTATATGATCAGCTAATACACGCATGGCAACGGCTTCATTCCAGCCATCTTCGCCCGGTTTTGCGGCAGCGTTATATTGTTTACCGCTTTTATCAGCTATAAACTGTATCAGCGGTTGAAAAATATCAGTATCATAGTTTGATGTTTTGCCTTGCAGCACACGTACCAAACGTTCAAAACCCATACCAGTGTCTACATGCTTGGCGGGTAATTGTTGCAGCGAACCATCCTTCAGTCGGTTAAACTGCATAAATACGTTATTCCATATCTCAATCACCTGGTCGTGGTCAGCATTTACCAGGCTTTCACCTTTCACCTTTAACCTTTCAGCTTCATCACGACTGTCAAAGTGTATTTCAGAGCATGGGCCGCATGGGCCGGTTTCGCCCATTTCCCAAAAGTTATCCTTTTTATTGCCGGGCAGTATATGGCTATCATCAACGTATTGTTTCCAAAGTTCCAGCGTTTCAGTATCTGCTTCAAGGCCTTCTTTGGCATCGCCCTCAAAATAGGTTACATAAAGTCGATCCTTGGGTAATTTATATACCTCGGTCAGCAGCTCCCAGCTCCAGGCAACGGCATCCTTTTTAAAGTAGTCGCCAAAGCTCCAGTTACCCAGCATCTCAAACATGGTGTGGTGATAGGTATCAATACCCACCTCTTCCAGATCGTTATGCTTGCCTGACACACGAAGGCAGCGCTGCGTATCCGTAACGCGTGAACTTTTTGCCGGTGCTTCGCCTAAAAATATATCCTTAAACTGGTTCATACCCGCGTTGGTGAACATCAGTGTAGGGTCGTTTTTAACTACAATAGGTGCCGATGGCACGATGGTATGGCCTTTAGAAGCAAAAAAATCAAGAAAAGCTTTGCGTATCTCGTTAGCTGTCATGTACAGTATAATTTTGGAGTGCAAAAGTAATTATTAATCGGTTTATTGTCGCCGAATTTATTGTTTAATATAACCTGAAGGCTTTAATACGGCCTTAAGTAAAAAATACCTATTTTTGCAGCCTTAATAAAAACACCTTTTTACTATGAGCATTGCGCTATCCGAACAGGAAATTATACGTCGCGAATCGTTACAACAGCTACGCAATTTAGGTATTGACCCCTACCCGGCCGAAGAATATAAGGTTACCGCCTGGGCTAAGGACATTAACGAAAATTTTAGCAGTAACCCCGATGCTTATAAACAGGTAACCGTTGCCGGCCGTATCATGACACGCCGTATTATGGGCAGTGCCTCATTTTTTGAGATACAGGATACCACCGGCCGTGTGCAGGTTTACATTAAGCGTGATGATATTTGCCCCGGTGAGGATAAAACTTTATACAACACCGTATTTAAAAAACTGCTTGATATTGGCGATTACGTAGGCATTAAGGGCTTTGTTTTTTTAACCCAAACCGGCGAAATATCAGTACATACCGAGGAATTGACCATTCTCTCAAAGTCGCTTAAACCGCTACCGGTGGTTAAACGCGACGAGGAAGGCAATATATATGATGGCTTTACCGACCCTGAACTGCGTTACCGTCAGCGCTATGTGGATCTGACGGTAAACCCGGAATTCAAACAGATCTTCATCAACCGCTCTAAAGTGATCAGTACTATGCGTAATTACTTTAACGCGCAGGGCTGGATGGAGGTTGAAACGCCTATACTGCAATCCATACACGGTGGTGCGGCTGCAAGGCCTTTCACTACACACCACAACACGCTGGATATGCCTTTATACCTGCGTATAGCTAATGAGCTTTACCTGAAAAGACTGATCGTGGCGGGTTTTGATGGTGTTTATGAGTTTGGTAAGATGTTCCGTAACGAGGGTATGGATCGCACGCACAACCCGGAATATACCGCCATGGAAATTTACGTGGCTTACAAGGATTATGTGTGGATGATGGGCATGCTTGAAGAATGTTTGGAAACCGTTGCCAAAGCCGTACATGGTATTACCAGCGTACAGGTTGGCGCTAACGAGATCAACTTTGCAGGCCCGTATGAAAAGCTATCCATGTACGATTCTATTTTGAAATACACCGGCATCGATGTATCGCAAATGGATGAGGCCGGTTTACGTAAGGTTTGTGCCGACCTGGCTATTGAGGTGAATGAATCAATGGGTAAAGGCAAATTGATTGACGAGATATTCAGTGCCAAAGTTGAAGCTAACCTGATACAGCCAACCTTTATTACCGACTACCCTATCGAAATGACACCGCTTGCTAAAAAACACCGCAGCAAGGATGGCCTGGTAGAGCGTTTTGAGCTGTTTGTAAATGGCAAAGAAATAGGCAACGCATATTCGGAGCTAAATGATCCGATAGATCAGCGTGAGCGTTTTGAAGAGCAATTGATATTGGCCGGCCGTGGTGATGAAGAAGCGATGGCTATGGACGATGACTTTTTGCGCTCGCTGGAATATGGTATGCCGCCAACATCAGGCCTGGGTATTGGTATTGACCGTTTGGTGATGCTGATGACCAACCAAAGCACCATTCAGGAAGTATTATTCTTCCCGCAGATGCGCCCTGAAAAGAAAGCCAAAGTTACTTCGGTTGAGGATTTTGTAAACATCGGCGTAAAGGCAGAATGGGTACCGGTGCTTAACAAAATGGGCTTCAATACTATAGAAGAACTAAAAGCAGGTAACCCAAACAAGGTATTTAATGACCTTGGCGGTATGCGTAAAAAAATGAAGCTTGATATACCTATGCCAACAAAAGAGGAAGTGATGGCATGGTTCGCTTAATATTCTGAACCTGAATTTTTAGAATTTGGGAATTTACAGAGTCAACTTTATACAGCAGGACAGTAAATTTGAACAATAAATTACTGTACTGCTGTGTTTTATACCCTTATTGATAACATTTTTTTAACGAAATGTTAAAACTCATAAAACTTTCGTATAAAAACAGTTGTTTAATTTTATGGTTAAATACTGTAAACAAGAAAGATTATGACTGGTTCAATCCTTGAGATAACGGAAAACGAATACCTGATCAAACTAAACAAGAGCACATTTGACTTGTCACTGATCAGAAATATCCTGAAAATGGTTGAGGTTTCAAACCCAACGGAAGATGATTTTAGTTTCCCTGACAGGCGCTACATGCCGGTACAAGGCAATGCAGCAGAGCCGGGTTACTTCAGCACTATTGACGAAAAATAAAAAGCGATACATTATCTGTACCGCTTTTCTTTTTCGTCAATTTTTTTGTTTTGTTTAGAACTGGCGGTAACCTCCACGCACCACCTGTTGCTTGTCAATTTGCGCCATCTGCGCTTTCATCATTTTTATCTGATCGGCAAGTAACTTATTCTTATCATCCTTAGCGGCTTCCTGCAAATACATTTGCGCCTCGCGCTTATTGCGTTTGGCCATGGCTATGCCCGCAAGGCTGATCTTGGCCAGGGCGATATTGTGCGACATGCCCATTCCCAGCGTAAGCGCCTTTTTGAAGAATTTTTCTGACTTTAACGGTGCTTTACGCGATTCGATCAAACCGATCAGCAGGTTATAATAACCGTGTTGCTTGCGGTGCAATTGCTTTTCGTAATCGGTGATCTTGTTAAGCCACTCCTCGGCCTTTTCGGTATTCTCTTTACGCAAAAAGTATTGCGCTATAATCATGTTCTCATTAAAAAAGAAGGTTAGCAGCACAAGGCCACCAAATATAAATAATGGTATGCCCCAACCCCAAAAGCCAAATGCGCACAGTGTTACACCTGCACCCATTATTACACACGCTATAACTAAGCGAACAATATTTGACATAATTTGTAATATAACAATTTGAAGCGCAAATATCCGTTAATTTGCACTCTTAATCAACATCTGCAAACAATATTTATGGCGATAGATTTAGAGCCTTCGTGGCTGAATGTTTTAGGCGATGAGTTCCAAAAGGACTACATGGTAAAATTGCGTGAGTTCCTAAAATCAGAAAAAGAAAGCGGACAAACTGTGTACCCTAAAAACAGCGATATATTTAACGCGTTTAACAAAACACCTTTTGATAAACTAAAGGTAGTTATCCTTGGTCAGGATCCTTATCATGGCGCTAATCAGGCGCATGGCTTGTCATTCTCGGTACAAAAAGGAATAAATCCTCCTCCATCACTTAAAAATATTTATAAAGAGCTGCTGACAGATATTCCGGGCTTCAGCATACCCTCGCATGGTGAACTAACAGAATGGGCTGAGCAAGGGGTAATGATGCTTAACGCCACGCTTACCGTGCGCGCGGGCAGTCCTGGTTCGCACCAAAAAAAGGGTTGGGAAATTTTTACCGATACGGTTATCAAAACTATATCCGAACAAAAAGATGGCATTGTATTTTTACTATGGGGCAAGTTTGCCCAGGCAAAAGCTGAACTGATTGACGCAGGCAAACATCATATCCTTAAAGCCGCCCACCCTTCACCCTACTCTGCCGACAGTGGTTTTTTTGGCTGCAAGCACTTTTCAAAAACAAATGCCATTTTAAAAAACGAGGATAAGCAAACTATAGACTGGCAGATACAGTAGTGGTTAGTGGTTAGTGGAAAGAAATGTTTTATATTATATATTAGAATTTAGAGCTTATCATTTTAGAATTTATAATAAACAAGCAGGCCCGCTATATGCGGGCCTGCTTGTTTATTATATGTGTTTCGTTTCGAGTAAATGTGGTTCGGTCGGGGCATCTTCATCGTGCTTTTTACCGGCAAGCCTATCCTTGATACGGCTGCGTATCAGGTATAAACATGGCACCAGTATCAGTGTGATAATGGTTGCAAAGGCTAAACCGAATATCATTGTCCATGATAATGGGCCCCAGAAGGCTACGTTATCACCACCGAAGTGAATGTGCGGCTCAAACGAGGTGAATAAGCCCACAAAGTCGATATTAAAGCCTACGGCCAATGGTATCAATCCTAATATGGCGGCAGTAGCGGTCAGGATAACCGGGGTCATTCGGGTACGTCCGGCCTCAACAACGGCATCGTGCAAACTCATGCCCTGCTCCAGCAGTAAGTCGGTAAACTCAACCAGCAATATACCATTACGCACCACCACACCAGCGAGGGCGATGATGCCTACCCCGGTCATAACAATAGTAATAGTCATGCCGAAAATACTTACGCCCAGGAATACACCAATGATACTGAACAATATTTCACTGATAATGATAAAAGTTTTACCAATAGAGTTAAACTGCATCATCAGGATCACCAATATCAGCATAAAGGAAACACCGAGGGCAGATACAAGGAATGTCGCTGCCTCTATCTGATCTTCCTGCCCGCCACCCTGACGGATAACCACACCCTCGGGCAATTTGTAATTGCTGATTGCCTGCAAAATCTGCTGGTTAACCTCGTTGGCATTAAAGCCTTTAATAACGTTTGAACCAAGGGTAATAACCCGGCGTTGTTGCTTGTGCTTAATGTTACTATAGGTATTTTTATACTCAATATCAGTAAAAGCAGATATAGGCACCTGGCGTATAGCACCGCCTGTAGCAAAATCACGATAGGTGATTTTCAAGTTGCGTATCGCGTCAATATCATGGCGCTGCTCCTCTTTGGCCTGTACGTTTATCTCGTAATTATCCTCTGTGGTATTTCTGAAATCGGCAGCCTTGGCACCGTATATGGTAGCACCTAAAGCCTGCGTTATCTGATTGGTGTTAATGCCCTCCCGGTTAGCGCGCTCACGGTTTACGGCAAAAACTATTTGCGGCTTATTGTCCTGCACATCGGGCATCAGCTCCTCAATACCGCCGATATTCTGTTTTACAATATAGTTTTTAAGCTGTACGGCGGCTTTGGTAAGGGTATCCAGGTCATCGCCTACCATTTCAATACTGATATCCTTTTGTGTTGGTGGGCCACCATTCTCCTGTGCTACGGATATTTGCGCACCCGGTATAACACCTTTAACAGCCTCGCGTATCTTGCCCATTACTATTTTGGTATCCACATCATCACGTTCGCCAAACTCAACAAAAGCTACCGTTATTTTGCCCTTGTTAGGATAGTCACCCTGATCTTCATCCTGCGGATCGGTTACACTTACGGTTACATTAGAGATGATGGACGAAACGATGTGTTTATATGGTTCAACCGTTGATGCCACCCGTTGTTCAAGCTTTTGGGTAACCGTATTGGTGTAAGCCTGATCGGTACCGGTAGGCATCGTAATGTATACGTATACAAAGTTAGGATCGGCCTGCGGGAAAAACTCCACCTTTGGCGACCGAATGATCATGAACCCTATACTAAAAAAGAACAAAGCGATGATACCGAACAGTATTTGCCATGGTCTGCGTACCGCCTTTTCAATCATACGGCCATACCAGTTCTGGAACTTCGGCCACCCATTTTTTTGGAACTTATCAATCAACCTGATAAACACAAAATGGTTAAGCAGATACAGTACCGCGGCAAACACTACAAAGTTACCTAAGCCTACATTTATAAAATAACCTAATACGGCTATAATTCCCATAACTGCAAGCACACGCTTAACGGTTTTATCAAACTTAGGGTTATCATGCTCGCCTTCAATATGCGGTTTCATAAAATCGACCGCGAAAACCGGGTTGATGATGTATGCCACCAGTAATGATGCAAGCAGGGTAATAATTAGTGTAATAGGCAGGAAGAACATAAAATGCCCGATCAAACTATTCCAAAATGCTAACGGGACAAATGGTGCAAGGGTAGTCATGGTGCCGGAGAATACCGGAAGAAACACCTCACCTGCAGCAATTTTAGCGGCTTTTTTAATTGGCACTTTACCGTTATCAAAAATACGGTGCGTATTCTCGATCACCACAATGGCATCATCCACCACAATACCCAACGCCAACAGGAAGGAGAACAGCACGATCATGTTGAGTGTAAACCCTATGGCCGGCATTATTAAAAACGCTATAAAGCATGATAGTGGTACCGATAACGCTACGAAAATGGCATTAGTGGTTCCCATAAAAAACATCAGGATGATGGTTACCAGCACAAAGCCAATAATGATGGTATTTACCAGGTCATTAATGGTAACACGGGTTTTATCACTCTGATCGCCTGTTACGGTTATGTCCAGTCCTTTAGGAAATTCATCTTTCTTTTTTAGTTCGATAAGCTGGTTGATCTTATCTGATGCTTCGATCAAATTTTCGCCGGATCGTTTGCTGATGTTGAGCGTGATTACATTCTTAAAATTCTTTTGATCATTGGTTTTTAAGCGCGCGTAACTATCCTGCTCGGCAAAACCATCTTTAACTTCGGCAATATCCCGCAGGTAAACCGCCCTGCCGTTAGGGTTACGGATAATCATGGCGGCAACCTCTTCGGCATTCTTAAAATCCTGCCTTATATCAACACTGCGGCGTACGCCATCCATTTTAATGGTACCGGCAGAGGCTATAATGTTCTCTCCACCTACAGCGCTTATAATATCGTTATACCCGATTTGGGCGGCCGTCATTTTATTGATGTCAACATTGATCTCAATCTCGGGCTTCAGCGCGCCCACCATCTCTACCTTAGATATTTCTTTGTAGCTTTCTATCTCATCCTTCAGGTTATCAGCAAATTCTTTTAGTTTTTTCAGATCATAATTACCTGAAAGATTGATGTAAAGAATGGGCAGATCGGCAACGTTAATATCAGATATTGATGCTTCCTTCAGGTTGTTATCATTTTGCGGCAGATCGGGTTTTGCCTTGTCAACCGCTTCCTTAACATCCTGCTTAGCATTCCTGATATTAATATTAGCATTAAATTCTGCCGTAATTACCGACACGTTAGGCAACGAATTGGAGGTTACCTTTTTTAAACCTTTAAGTGATTTTAATTGCTTTTCAATCTGCCGGGTAACCAGCAGCTCAATATTTTCAGGCGATTGGCCAAGGTATTGTGTGGTAACAAACACCTTTGATTGGGCAATGTCCGGAAAATTTTCTTTGGGCAGCGTAACGTAGCTTACCAAACCTAATAAGGTAATGATAAACACCAGCACATACACCGCCGTTTTATTATCAATGGCCCAACTGGAGGGCGCAAATTCCTTTTCATTATCTTTCATAACAAACCGGTTTAGTGTTTTATATTAGTTTACGCCCTGTAGTACTTTAACCTTATCGCCATCCTCAATATCAGCGGCGCCTTCAACTACTATCTTATCGCCTGCATTCAGACCAGATAATATTTCGGCCCTGCCGCCTGATACCGCACCTTGCTTTATGGTTTTTTGACGTGCAACACCATTAACATTCACAAAAACATAATCGCCGTTCTCTGATTTCTGGATAGCCTTAATGGGTATAGCCAGCGCGTTTGCTTTATTATAATCAGATATTTTTAGTACGGCCGTCATGTTCGGGCGCAGGCTTTTACGCTCGGGCAGCTTCACCTCGATAGGGAAGCTGCGTGATGTTGGGTCGATCGCTTTAGCGGCGAAGGTTACCTTGGTGGTCAATGAGTCCTTAACATCCGGAAAAACGATCTTTACATTATTGCCGGTGCTTACACTTGCCGAATATGATTCGGGCACGTTAGCCTTTACTTTTAATATTTCATCATTCACTATCTGTATACCACTACCCTGCTGACCCGGTGATATAGCCTGACCCAGTTTCAGATCCATCTGATCAATTGAACCATTGATAGGTGATTTGATACGGTACTGATCGGCCTGGCGTTTTAGCCCTGCGAGCGCTTTTTCATTAGCCTGTAGGGTGGTTTGCGCTTGCAAAAACTGCACTTCGGTACCAATTTTTTGATCCCACAGGTTTTTTTGACGCTGATACAATGTGCGCGAAAGCTGTACCTGTGCTTCGGCCTGTGCTATTTGCTGCTGCAGTACAACATTATCTAACTGCACAAGCACCTGCCCTTTGCTAACATGCTGACCAGGCTTTACATAGATAGCGGTAATTGTACCCGGTGCCTGAGAAAAAGCGGTAACATTCTCCTGCGCGTCAATTCGGCCCTGTATTTCAACATAGTTATTGAACTGGCCCGGCTGCACATCAAATACCGTTACATCCATAGTTTTAGCCGAATCGGTACCGCCCACTTCGGCCTGTAGCTTGGCTATCTTTTGGTTAAGTTCACCCTGCTGCTTTTTAAGGTCGGCCAGTTCGGCTTTCTTATCTTTTTTGCCACCGCATGAAGCAAGGAACATCAGCGCGGCTATGTATATCAGGTTCTTCATTTTTTATGGATTATGTGATTGTTAGTTTGATTTAGTTTAAACGTCCGTAAGCTTTATCGAGGTCAACCTTGCTTACCAAAGCGTTGTACAGTGCTTCGATGTATTGATTGTTGGCTTGCTCTAAAGCGGTTTGCGCTTGCGACACTTCAATGCTTGAGCCTACCCCCTGCCCGTATTTTATACGTGATACACGCAAAACCTCTTGAGCAAGTTTTTGATTGTTTTGTTGATTATTGAGCGATTGCAAGCTGTTTATATAATTAACATTAGCCGCGTTTGCCTGAAGTTTAAAACCATTAGTTGCGTTATGCAGATCGTTTTTGGCTTTTTGCACGTTAACCTGCAGTTGCTTTAACTGGTTAGAGCGCTGCCCACCGCTAAATATCGGTACATTAAGACTAAGGCCTATATAACTATAGGTATAAAACTTATCAAACAAAAAGCGCCAGTTGTTTTCCTGAAACGTACCTGCATAACCTCCATTGGCTGAAAGCGTGGGTAAAAATTCGGCCTTTTTAGCTTTTACATCCAGCTCATTTAACTTAATGTTACTTTCGAGCAAATTATACTCAATACGTTTGCGGTAAAAAGCGGTGTCTACCGAATTTTCAGCCACGTTGGCATTTAGGGCTACATCTTCCAGTTTATTGGTAAGCGTCAATTCTTCCTCAATAGACATCCCCATCTGGAATTTAAGCATCTGGTTGCTTAGCGATAAAGAACGGATGGTGTTTTCGCGTGTGGTAACCAAATTATTGTATTGTACCGAAAGGCGGTCAACATCTATCTTCTCTACAAAACCCTGTTTGTTTTGCGCCACAGTTTCATCCAACTGTTGTTTAAGCTGTTTCAGGTTGGCATCAAGCAGCTTTATCTGCTCATTGTTAACCAATACCTGGTAGTAGGCTTTTGTTACCGATGCATTGGTTTCAATTTTTGAGCGTGTTAAACTCCTTTGCGACAACTCCTTATAAACCTTTGCAGCCTTTAATCCTACTAAAAATGTACCGCTAAATATCAATTGTGTACCCTGCACAGTATAAGTATTTGTATACTTAACCGGCCCAAACGGAAAAGCAATTAATCGTGCATCGGGATCAATTGGTTGACCAGATAAAAAGTTAGGACCAACATTTACGGGCGATTTCAGGTAATCATTAAATGTTACTGATCCATTAATCTGCGGTAAGCCGATGCCGATGGTTTCCTTAACCTTGTACTCCGCGCTTTTTACATCAAGCGCGGCATTCTTTACCGAGTCCTGGTGCTCATAAGCGTAGTTGATGCAATCGGCCAGGCTAAAGTTATGTACCGTACCCTCCGGCGGCGACTGTTGCGCGAACCCGTTAAACCACCACAGGCAGCCTAACAAGCCAATTAAAAATTTACCCCTTTTGTTCATGTATATGTGTGATTGATGTAATTGCTTTTTTATGTTTATGCAAATAACCGTATCCGGTTGACAGCCCTATGTCAGCAGTTTTACTGCGGTGTTTTATTTTTACAATATTCTTCAAGCAGCTTGTAGCCTTGAAGGGTACACACGCCAAAGTTAAAATGCTCCAAAAACTGGTACTGTATTTTCCAGCTATTGAATTCTGTAGGCGGAAACAGCCTTGTATCAAATCCCATCTCTACCTGTGCAACCCGCATTCGGGCTATTATGCGCACATCAACTTCAGGACGTATATATCCCTGCTCTTTACCTTTAGTTAGCAGTTCCTCAAGCTTTTCAACCAAAAACCGGCTCTTAAAACTTTTAAAAAGCTCCCACCCTTGAGGATGATATTTTTGCAGATCGTGTATGGCAACCGGGTTAACTTTTGATAGTATTTCGCCCGAACATTTCATCATGTCCAGCATTTGTTCGATCACGTTACCGTTACCCTTCATTATCTCATCAATATCCCTGATATCTTCCTCCAGCTTTTTACGCACCAGTATTATCACCAGTTCGTTTTTATCCTTATAAAACTGGTAGATGGTTTTTTTTGACATACCAAGGTGTCTGGCAATGTCATCCATCGTTATACTTTTAATTCCTGAATGAAGAAAGAGATCTTCTGCCCCTTTTAAAATCCTGTCTGCCTGTTCCATACTTGCGCCAAAACTACGGAAACATTTTTTGATTTTATAGTTTCCAAAAGTTTTTAAATTGTCAAATAGTAGCTTATTTTAAATATTGGTTCAGTTTGAAAGCTGTAGCACACTGCTTTAAAAATGGTATCTTTGCGAAAATTTAATACACTATGCAGCTAAACGCTTTATCAGCAATATCACCTGTTGACGGCAGGTACCGTAATACAACCGCTGGCCTTGCCGCCTATTTTTCTGAATACGCTTTAATAAAATACAGGGTATATGTTGAGATAGAGTACTTCATAGCATTGTACGAGCACCCGTTGCCGCAATTAGCGGATTTCGACAGATCATTGTCTGATAAGCTGCGCGATATTTATAAAAACTTTACTGAGGCTGATGCCGAAAGCATTAAGCAAATTGAAAAGACCACCAACCATGATGTTAAGGCGGTTGAATATTTCATCAAACAAAAATTTGATGACCTGGGTATTGAGCAATATAAGGAGTTCATCCACTTCGGGCTTACCTCGCAGGATATAAATAATACGGCCATCCCTTATTCATTCAAACTGGCCCTAACCGAAAGCTACTATCCGGCCATAACTGAATTGGTTGGCACATTAAAATCTTACGCCGCCGACTGGCAGAATATACCCATGCTGGCGCATACACACGGACAGCCTGCATCGCCAAGCCGCCTGGGTAAGGAGATCAGCGTGTTTATAGAACGACTTGAAAAACAATTACAGCAATTACAGCAAGTACCATTCTCGGCCAAATTTGGCGGTGCTACCGGTAATTTTAACGCGCATAATATCGCTTATCCTGCTATTGACTGGAAGGCATTCGGGAACAATTTTGTAGATAATATTTTAGGGCTGAGCCGTTCGCAATACACAACACAGATAGAACATTACGATAATTTTGCCGCGCAATGTGATGCTTTGAAACGTATAAACAATATCCTGATCGATCTGGACCGTGATATGTGGACATACATATCTATGAATTATTTTAAGCAGAAGATCAAGGCCGGTGAAGTTGGTTCGTCAGCCATGCCGCATAAGGTTAACCCAATTGACTTTGAAAATTCGGAAGGTAACCTGGGTATCGCTAACGCCTTGTTTGAGCATCTGGCGGCTAAATTACCTGTATCACGCCTGCAGCGCGACCTTACCGACAGCACCGTATTACGCAACATTGGTGTACCGGTAGCGCATACATTGATCGCCATCAAATCAACTGTAAAGGGCCTGAATAAGTTATTGCTTAACGAGGCAGCTATTAATGCCGACCTTGAAGCTAACTGGGCGGTAGTTGCAGAAGCCATACAAACCATATTGCGCCGCGAGGCCTACCCTAACCCGTACGAAGCTTTAAAGGAACTCACCCGTACCAATACCCATGTAAACGCTGAAACCATAGCTGCGTTTGTGGATACATTGGATGTGAACGATAGCGTAAAAGCGGAACTTAAACAGATAACACCGTCAAATTATACGGGGATATAATTATGATTGATGTTAACAAAGCACTAACCGGCCGAATACTGTATTGGGTAAGTATAGTGCTTTATTTAATATCATTAATACCTCCTGCTTACTGCACCGAGAAAGGATGTAATGACCCTGGCGTAAGCATATTTTTGGTTCTATTAGGTTTCTTTGCTGCTACAAGTCCGGGCGGGTATCCATGGTTAGCAAACGTGTTCTACTTTATATCATTAGGAACTCGAAGAAAGAAAAAGCTGTCTTTAATAATGTCAACTTTTGCATTAGCGCTGTCCTTAAGTTTTTTATCTGTCGAATCAGTTTTAGCCAACGAGGGCTGATCACTTACAAAGATCACAGAATATAAATTAGGTTACTGGTTATGGGTTAGCAGCATGGCATTAGCGTTTGTAGCCAGCATTTATAATTTCGTGTTCACAAAATCAAAGTCATTAAGCGGTCATAACTAAATTGGTATGCGCATTTAACAAAAAAGCTGTTTAAATTTGTTATTAGTATAAATAACAATCCCGAAAGAAAATGAATATCAACGTATATACCGAAGCTACGCCAAACCCGGCAACCATGAAGTTCATTGTGAACAAGTTGCTGATAAACGGCAGTGTTGATTATCCAACAAAAGAAAGTGCAGAAACATCAACCTTTGCAAAGGAGCTTTATAAATTCTCTTTTGTAAACGGCGTATTCTTTGCCAGCAACTTTGTTACCGTTACCAAAACTGAAGGTACCGATTGGGCTGATATTGAGCCTATATTAAAAGAGTTTGTAAAAGGCGCAGTTGAATCAGAGCTTGTTGTGAAAGCCGAAGAGCATGTAGAAGTTGACTTTGAAGGTACTGATACCGAGATAAAAATACAGCAGATACTGAATGATTATGTTCGCCCGGCAGTTGAGCAGGATGGCGGCGCTATCACCTACAAATCATTTGACGAAGGTATTGTTACTGTTGAGCTTCGCGGTTCATGCAGCGGCTGCCCGTCATCAACAGTAACTCTTAAAGCCGGTATTGAAAACCTGCTTAAACGCATGGTACCTGGTGTTACCGAAGTTGTGTCTGAAGCTTATTAATGATTGATTTCACTGATTTATTTTTGTGATTTCACCGATTGACTGAAATTACACAGATAAAATAATACATATAAAAAAAGTTCCATAGGTTAATCTATGGGACTTTTTTTATTATAACAATCGTTGAAACCAATCTCCTAAAATCAGTGCAATCTCAAAATGAAATCCTGTAATCAAGGAAATTAATAAATCATGGTCAGAAATATTTTTGGATCACCTGCAACATCTCCTCGGTGATCTTGCCATTAGTAGCTAACAGCTCACGGGTTTCTATCACTTCGTCGCCACCTTTAAAGTTTACTACTTGTCCGCCGGCCTGTTTCACTATTACAATACCCGCGGCTACATCCCAGGCATTCAGGTTATACTCATAAAAAGCACCAAAACGACCGCAAGCCGTATAAGCCAAATCAACCGCGGCTGAGCCTATGCGGCGTAAACCATGGCAGCTTTTCATCAGTTCGGCAAATAGTTTTATGTATTGTTCCTGCTTGCCAAAATCATAATATGGGAAACCGGTAGCCAATAAGCTCCTTTCGAGCGTTGGGGTGTTGCTTACCTTTATCTCAATTCCGTTAAGATACGCCGGCGCGCCTTTCCAGGCATAAAAACACTCATCGAGGTTAACTTCATAAACTACACCGGCAACCAGTTCATCATATTCCTTTAAAGCAATGCTGATAGAAAATATAGGCAGGCCATGTATAAAATTGGTAGTACCATCCAGCGGATCAATGATCCAGTTATATACCTGCCCTATCTTGGTGGTGGTTTTTTCTTCGGTAATAAAACCCGCTACAGGCAATATCTTTTCGAGCCCGGCAACAAGCTGCTGCTCTGCGGTTTTATCAACGTATGATACCAGATCGTTCAGCCCCTTGTATTCTATTTTATCGGTACTAAAGGTTTTTCTTTCCTGACGGATAAAATCGCCCACCTGTTTAGTCAGCTCAACCGTGCTGAGTACTACTGCCTGTAAATCCATATAAAGATATTTTGAACTGTAACTTACTATGTTGCCTGCAACTTTTTATTATCGCTGCGCGCTATTAATATAGCCCCGCCAACAACCATAAACAACGAGATCATTTCCGCCTGTGTAAATGATATACCGAATAAATGGTACTTAGTATTTACACGTATAAGCTCGATGAAGAAACGCTCAATGCCAGCCAGTATCAGGTAAATACCGAACAGAGCGCCCGGTTTAGTAACCTTGTTGCGTATACCCCATATCACAAAAAATAGTATAAGGCACATTACAACCTCATAAAACGGTGTCGGGAAAACCGGCTGCGGCAGTTCGCTGCAATACTTGCCAATGCAACCCGCTATAGGCACACCTTCGCTGTTTACATTATGCGGATATTTAAATCCCCACATCCAGTCAGGCGCCCAGCTTAACCATCCGGGTTTAGGGGCAAGGTTGGGTATACCCCAATCGCCATCACCTGCCATTTGGCAGCCTATGCGGCCAACGGCGTATGATAGCATCATGCCGGGGCCACCAATATCAAGCATGGTTAGTGGCTTAATACCGTTTTTGTTTGCTATGTATAATACGGCTGCACCGCCGCATATTAATCCACCGTAAAAGGTTAACCCGCTGGTACCTATCAGCATACCAACCGGATCAGCCATAAATGCATCCCAATTTTCGAGCGCGTTAAACAGCTTGGCACCTGCAAAACCAAAAACCGCCGCCCAAAGTAAAATATTGCCCATTAACTCATGCGGATGAACTAATACACGCTGTTGTACCGGTTGCGGCAAACGTTGTTTTTTGTTCTCGGCATAAGCCCAGTAAACAAATACCGCGGCAAGCACAATACCGCCCAATAAATTGCCACGGGTTGAGAGCAGAAAACTTTGCGTATCATTTACCAGATCATGGTAATTAAATACCGCATCAAGCACTTTGTAACCAATAATGAAACCGAATATGCCGTTGCTGACTATCTCTGCTGACGAAAGCGGTTGGCCTACGGTAATAGTTTTTTCGATGGAATGAATTTCACCAAGCTTTTCGCGGCGTTTAAACTCCTGCACAAAAGCCCAGTAGGCAGCCATAAAGGCTATTGCTACAAAAAAACCAAATGTTTGTATAGGTAATGGTGGTACGTTTAACCCGGTAAGATATTGTATCAGCTCGGATATAGTAGGGAACATAAGCAGTATTTTGGGGACGAATATATGCTTTTAATGCACTAATACCTCAACCGCTTCTGTAATTTCTACATCACCGTCCGGTGATATATTTGTTAAATGCACTGTTTTAAGCTCGTTAACCAACACCGGGTCGTACTTGGCCTTTACCTTAACGTAGTTACGGGTAAAGCCATGCATAAAACCATCTTTTATATCGCCCTCAAATAGCACCTCTTCGGTTTTATTTAACTGACCTTCGTAAAAAGCCCGGCGCTTTTTGTCAGACAGTATGTGCAGCATCTTGCTTCTGTCGGCACGGGTTGAGCCGGGTACAGCGCCGGTCATTTCGGCAGCAAGGGTATTTTCACGCTCGGAGTAAGTAAATACGTGCAGGTATGAAATATCCATACCGTTTAAAAAGTTGTAAGTATCTACAAAATCCTCACGGGTTTCGCCGGGGAAACCAACAATAACATCCACTCCTATACAGCAATCGGGCATAATCGCTTTTATACTGGCTACCCTGTCGGCATATAAAGCACGCTTGTAACGGCGGCGCATCAGGCCTAATATTTTATCAGAACCGGATTGCAGCGGAATATGAAAATGCGGAACAAATCTTTTAGATGTAGCCACAAACTCAATGATCTCATCAGTCAATAAGTTGGGCTCAATGGATGATATGCGTATCCTGTCAATACCTTCTACTTCGTCAAGCGCTTTAACCAGGTCAAAAAATTTATCTTCGCGCTGGCCATTGCGTATGCCAAAGTCGCCAAGGTTAACGCCTGTAAGTACAATCTCCTTAACGCCTGACCCGGCTATTTGCCGCGCCTGCTCCAATACGTTCTCAATGGTATCGCTACGGCTGGCACCACGTGCTAATGGAATGGTACAAAAGGTGCATGAGTAATCGCAGCCATCCTGAACTTTAAGAAAAGTACGGGTACGATCACCAAATGAATAGGCCGGAACAAACTCATTAGCCTCAGAAACAGGCTGATTATATACCAGCGTTTTTGGCTGCTTGGTTAAATCCGTTATGTGGTCAATTATCTGGAATTTCTCGGCCGCGCCAAGCACCATGTCAACACCCGGTATTTCGGCTATTTCTTTTGGCTTGAGCTGAGCATAGCAGCCAACAATGGTAATGTAAGCGTTAGGCGATACCTTTAAGGCTTCCTTAACTACTTTCTTACATTTCTTATCTGCGTTTTCGGTTACGGAGCAGGTGTTAATTACATATACATCAGGTGTATCAGTAAAATCAACAGTATTGTATCCGGCCTGATTAAACAACCTGCCAATACTTGATGTTTCTGAATAATTAAGCTTACAGCCCAGTGTGTAAAACGCTACTTTCCTGTTCATTTTCAATTGGCAAAGATAGCCACAATTATATAATTGTCCGAACTGTAATATATACAAATATGAATTTAAGATTTTTATGACATGATGATAAGCGTTAAAATTTAAGTAGAAAAAAATCCCCGTTTTGAGGAATATAAACCACTATTTTTATAACGAATTTATTAGAGGCTATTATACCTATACATAAAACCACATAATTTGAGCTAATATCCCGCAATATTAAATTCCTACTTAATTGATAATAAGATCATTTCAATCATTAAACATATTCGCTATAAGGAATTTAGAGTTTAATACAAGCTCGGAACGTATTTTGCCGATGTATATTATTCGTTAAATTTTAACAATCTGTACCCTTATTCTGATTGTTGTATAAAAAACACGAATAAAACTATTAACTATTATTAAACTCACGATGAGGAAGATATTGGCAGTGGCGTGGTTATGCTTGTTGTTCGGGATTGTTGGCTGCTTATTTTGGTATAACGAGTATCGTTATACGCTACCCACCCCTGTTCCGGCAGGCTATAAAAATGTCGCGACCGGCCAGCAAATACATCTTATACCCCAACTGGCTATAAACAACAGCAAACCATTATTTCTGCATTTTTTTAATCCGAAATGCCCTTGCTCACGCTTTAATATTGATCACTTTAAAAAACTGGCAAAAACGTATGAAAACAAAGCCAGTTTTGTTGTAGTACTGATGGATAATAAAATTGACGCGACAGCAATAAAAAGCAAATTTGATCTGAATGTTCCGGTGATCAATGCACCTGCAATGGCCGAAGAATGCGGTGTGTACTCAACCCCACAGGCCGCAATTATTGATACTAAAGGCAAATTGTATTATCGTGGCAATTATAATACAAGCCGGTACTGCACTAATAAAAAAACCGAATTTGCGCGTATAGCTTTAGATGGCTTACTGCAAAACCAAAATATATTAAAATTCAATTCGCTCGCGCTTACTGCTTATGGTTGCAGCTTGCCAAACTGCGACAAATAATATAAAATCATGACACCTGTTACTTTCCCCAATAATGATGATCCTACATATGATGTAGCGCTTTGGAAAGCAATCCGCAAAAATGCCGACCGCACAATGAATTACTTTTTGGCTGCATATTTTGCTGTTAGTTTATTGCTGGCCTTTTTTTATGATACCTGGTTTATCGCGCTATCGGTAAGTAGTATCTGTTTAGTGGCTTACTATTCTACCAAAATACTGCTTCCTGAATCTGATCTTTATCAATATGTATTAAGCATAATACTTGGGCTGTTTGTGGCACTGTTTATTTACCAGATGCACGGCTTGTTCGAGATGCACTTTTTTGCCTTTATTGGTGGTGCCATACTTATTATATATCGAAACTGGAAGCTGCAGTTGCCCATACTCATAGTGGTAGGCATTCATCACGCGCTGTTCAGTTACCTGCAAAACACCGGTGTTAAGGATGTTTATTTTACTCAGTTAGATTACTTTGACCTTCAAACCCTGATCATCCACCTGCTGCTTACTACCGTAATATATTTTGTTTCGGGTTTGTGGGCGCATAAGCTCAAACAGGCCGGTACCTGGCAAATAAAGCAAACCATAGCCATGAAAGAGCTGCAGCAGGAAGCCGCATTGAGTTTGGAGCGTAAACGTAACCAGGAAATGCTGGAAGAGCTGAACGAAGAACTGATGACATCAAATGCTGAACTGGACCTGTCACGTACCGAAGCTGAAAAAGCCAACAGGGCTAAAAGTGTATTTTTGGCTACGATGAGCCATGAGATACGTACGCCTATGAACGGTATTATCGGCATGTCGTCATTACTGGCTGAAACCCCGCTTACTGATCAGCAGCGCATGTACACTGATACCATTACCAACTGCGGCGACAACCTGCTGAATGTTATTAATAACATTCTTGATTTTTCAAAAATTGAGGCAGGTGGTATGGAACTGGAAGCAGCCGATTTTAATATACGCCAGTGTATTGAAGAAGTGTTGGATATATTTGGCACCCGGGTTGCCGATACTGGCATCGAAATAGCTTATCTGCTGGATGACAGTGTACCTCAAAGCATTAAGGGCGATAAGATCCGTGTGCAACAGGTACTTACTAACCTTGTGGGCAATGCCGTAAAATTCACTCAAAAGGGAGAAGTTATTGTAAAGGTTAGCCGGGAGCAGTTTGCCGGCGAAGATATAAAGCTCAGATTTGAGGTGCGCGATACCGGCATAGGTATCCCACCGGAAAAACGCGAGCGTTTATTTAAAGCATTCAGCCAGGTCGACTCGTCAACCACGCGTAAGTATGGCGGTACAGGTTTAGGACTTGTTATTTCAGATAAGTTAGTTACCCTTATGGGCGGCGAAATAATTGTAACCAGTGAGGTTGGTAAAGGATCAGTATTCGCGTTTACCGTGATAGCTCCTGTTGGCTCGGCGGTTTCAGCACCTATGTTTGAAAAGGATATGCTGAACTATGCCGGAAAACGAGTTCTTATTATTGATGATAACCTAACCAACCGCAACATACTAATGTACCAGATGAACTCGTGGAGGCTGGTGCCCGAGGTAGCTGCATCCGGCCCTGAAGCGATTGATATACTGGCCAGTGACGCTAAGTTTGACCTGATCATTACCGACTATCAAATGCCGGATATGGATGGGGTTGAACTTACCCGCTTAATAAAGGCGAAACATCCGTTAATACCCGTAATATTACTAAGCTCAGTAGGTGAAGAAAGACAGGCAGAAAATTTAAATCTGTTTGATCATATCCTGACCAAGCCTATCAAACACCAGGTTTTAAGCAAGTACATCTTGTCATGCTTCAAAGCCCCGAAACAGGTTGATAATTCAGCTAAGGTGATCAGCAAGATACCGGATAACTTTGCTTCGCTGTACCCGTTGCGAATACTTGTTGCCGAGGATAACAAGATCAATCAGAAAGTAATACAGCACATGCTTAAAAAGTTGGGCTATGAGGCTGATATAGCCGGTGACGGCATTATAGCGGTAGCTTCAATAATGGCGGGTGACTTCAACCTTATACTGATGGATATTCAAATGCCTAACATGGATGGGCTTGAAGCTACGGCGCTCATCAGGGCAAGTGATATTAAACAGCCTGTTATAATAGCGCTTACTGCCAATGCCCTTAGCGGTGATAAAGATGAATGTTTGGAAAAAGGCATGGACGATTACCTGTCAAAACCCCTGAAAACTGAGGATCTGCTTAGCAAGCTCTCCTATTGGTCAAACCAAATGCTGCAAAAAGCGGTATAAAATTTTAAACAGGCACGGCATCAATCTTAATTTATAAAATTGAGATTGATGCCGTTCGCAAAATGCTGAAGGCTCAGGTAGATAAAACATCGTATCATGCAGAGCCCGTTAAACTATTTTATCTGTGGATGACTACTGCTTTTCACATTTATTCGCTTCTTAAACTTTTAACAGGATTGGCCAGGGCTGCTTTTATAGCATGTGAGCTAATGGTAAGTAAGGCAAATACCACCGCAACAATACCCGCAATAACAAAAGCCCATACGTTGATACTTATGCGGTAGCTAAAGGCCATCAGCCATTTATTCATGGCGTACCATGCCAGCGGCGAAGCGATCACTATTGAAACAGTTACAAGCTTTAAAAAATCGCCGGTCAGCAGCGTAGTAATACCTGATACGCTTGCTCCTAAAACCTTACGTATACCAATTTCCTTTGTTCGTTGTTCGGCAACAAACGCAGCCAAGCCAAACAAGCCAAGGCAGGCTACAAATATGGCCAGTAATGAAAATACGGTAATAGTATTGGCAGCATTATTTTCAGATACATACAGCGTTTGGATATGGCTATCCAAAAACTCATAATCAAAACTTGAATTGGGCATATCAGCCTTAAAAACACGCTGTACCTGCTGCATAAAGCCTGACAGGTTTTTTGCATCGTACCTTATCAATAAGGTGCGTAACGATTCAGGCGCCTTATTCATCTCGTAATACACATATCCGCCTATTTCATTTTTTAGCGACTGGTAATTAAAATCCCTTACCACACCCGATACTATTGCCCGGTCAAGCATTTCTGTGCCGATGTATTTTCCAACAGCATCCTGCGGAGATTTAAAACCAAGATATTTAAGCACTGCTTCATTTATCAGCACATAGCAGTTACTGTCATCCTTAGCAAGGTTCGCGGGTAACGAGCTGCCTGCCAATAGCTTTAACTGCATGGTTTTAACAATAGACCCATCAGTATTACACGTTTTTACGGGCATGCTCTCCTTATCGGTAACCAGCTTTTTTATGCTTCTGCCGCTCTCTACATCGCCCGGGATGGATTGAACTGCCGAAACGCTTTGAACACCAGCTACACCATGCAGGCTATTGATAAATGCAGCTATCTGTTGTTTATTCTCCGCCGATTTTATATTGACAGAAACAATACCCTTTGGATTGTAACCCAGATCCTTACTGCGGATGTATTGCATTTGCTGCAGAATAATGATCACAGAAATAATCAGGATAATTGAAGATGCGAACTGAAACACCACCAATGACCGGCGCAGAAAATCAGCAAAGGAGTTTTTTAGCTTGAGCTTATTCATTAAAACCAACGGCGATATACCCGACATGGAAAAGGCCGGATAGCTGCCCGCTATTATAGTAACAAATAGCCATGTAGCCAGCAACCCAAGCAAAACAGGGCCGGCAAAAAACGCTGATGAGCCCAACTCAATGCCGGTTATACTTTTAAAAACAGACTCCAATACAAAAGCTAACAAATAACCTATAACAATGGCTATTAATGATAGCAAAGCGGTTTCTGTATAAAAAAGTGCAAGCAAATGGCGTTTATCGGCACCTAAAACTTTGTTT
The DNA here is from genome assembly GCF_020880975.1 of Mucilaginibacter sp. UR6-1. GTDB lineage: Bacteria > Bacteroidota > Bacteroidia > Sphingobacteriales > Sphingobacteriaceae > Mucilaginibacter. The sequence goes on from NZ_JAJIWP010000001.1 coordinate 964,092, forward strand.
ACACCTACTCCCTTAGCGCGTTTTTGCGAGCGCGCCGTAGCTAAGTTCATATAGTTTATACAGGCAATAATAAGCACAAGCAGCGATAAGAACATCAGCGCCTTTACCGTTGAAATACTGCCCATTTTAGATGAATAACCCTCCCTTATATCGGCAGAATAAAGGTGCACATCGGTTAACGGCTGCAGTTGGAAATTGGTGAAGTATTTATTTTCCTTTTGTACATTCTTATCAATAAGAGCGGTAGCGGCGGCCTGTACTTGCGCGGCATTTGCACCGGGCTGCAGTAAACAGTATGTTTCATAACTGGCGTTGCTCCAGTATACATCTTTGCCGGCCCAGGTATCCATAATGTTATAGATCATGTCACAGTCAATAGTACTGTTTTTAGGCAGATCAGCATATACACCTGACACATGGAGGGTATCGCGGTTATTTACATAGATCAGTTTACCAAAAGCGGCCTCTTTGCCATACAGGCGCTCCTTTGCCGCTTGCGAAATAACAATTGATTTTGGCTGCGAAAAAGCGGTAGTAGCATTACCCTCTGTAAAGCTTATATCAAACATGCCAAACACGGTCGAATCAGCCATGTAAAGCCCTTTTTCAGTAAAATTCTTATTATCTGTTTTAATAGAAACCTTGGCCCCGAAATCGTGCTTTATTAACCGGGTCATCATTTTTACCTGTGGTATGGCCTGTACCATGGCCGGCCCCACCGCGTTGGGTAACTGTGCCCATACCTTGTAGTTATACTGCTCGGTAGTTTGCATATTTACCCTGTATATATTTTTTGAGTTTTTATACATGCGATCAAAACTCAATTCATACGAAATACAGGCGAACAATGAAATACATACGCACATACCTATAGCCAACCCGGCAATATTGAGCGATGTAAACAATTTATTGCTAACCATGCTGCGCCAGGCCATTTTAAAGTAGTTCCGTATCATACGTTTGATAATAAATTATTGTAATAAAGAGCAGGATGCTTAATGCTACTCTTGTGCTTCACAAAAAAATTCAAAACCTATGCCGTTTAAATAAAATATTGAAATACAGAAAATTAACAAACAAAACCAACAATCAAGCTGTTCGCTTTTGATACATAAGATGTTCGTTTTTAACGGGCTTAAAATCAGGTAATGGCAAGCCAATTTAAAAAAGGCGCAACACGGCCTTTACTTACGGTTACACGTTCTTTAAAGTCAATAGCTAAGTTTAGCGAAAGCTTTCTGGAAAAAAAGCTGGATACATCAATAATGGTCTTTCGGTTAACAATGAACTGCCGGTTCACCCTGAAAAACTGGCTGCCGGCCACCTTCTCCATTTCTTCCATGGTTTTATTGGGGAAAAATATTTTTCCCTGGAAGGTAAGCACATTAACTACCTCACTTTCGAGATAAACAAGGGCAATATCATCCAGCTTAACAGGTATTATCTTATCCTGGTAATGAACAAGTACCGAAGCGGGCCTTTGCTCTATCCTTTCCGTTAATAATTTCGATAATGCGGAATACTCCGGCAATTGCCCCGATGCGAACATACCTTTAAGCTGCTTGTACCTTTGCAAAGAACGACTTAGCATTTCGCGGTTAAACGGTTTAAGTATATAATCTATCCCGTTGGCTTTAAAGGCATCTAACGCGTAATCATCATACGCGGTACAAAAAATTACAGGTATCAGTGTTTTAACACTGCTGAATATCTGAAAACTGATACCATCACCAAGCTGAATATCACTAAATATCAAATCTGCTACCGGCTGTTCGGTCAGATACTCAACAGACTCCTTAACCGAGTGCAGTTTGGTGATCTCAACCGGCTCATCAATAAGCTGGCGTAAACTCAACTCAAGGTCGTCTGCTACAACGGTTTCGTCTTCAATAATTATGATATTCATCATTCAGCAATTTTATACTAACTGTAAAATGGGTATTGTTATCTACTATGATCACCTCATCGCCTGATAACAGCCGGTAACGCTCCGCGAGATTAGCCAGCCCTGAGTTGGTGGTTGAATATTGTACAAGCTTTTTGCGCAAAGTGTTAGTTACCACTACCCTGCCGTTTGTTATGCTGACGGATATATGCAGCGGGTGTTCGGTAGTTAATTCGTTATGTTTAATAGCGTTTTCAAGCAGTGGTTGCAGGCTGAATGAAGGGAGATAACTGCTGTCGGCATCCACATCCTCAATTTGTATCCTACAGTTCAGTGCCACCCCAAACCGGATGCGTTGCATCTCCAGGTAATCATTCAATATGGTGAGCTCTTCCGCGAGTGTCGCGGTCTTGGCGGAATGACTGTATACTGATGCGCGTAAAAAACCGGCCAGATGCACAAGGTAGCTATCGCCCTTATCCAGATCAGAACGGTAAAGCGCTTTTAATGTATTAAGGGCATTAAATAAAAAATGCGGATGAATTTGCTGTTTAAGCAGCAGTGTAACCGCCTCGGCATGTTTTGCCTTGATCTTTGAATACTCAAGGTCGGCCTGTGCTTTATTGCTTTGAAGTATAACATAATCATGCAGTAAAATTATAATGGTATTAACCACTACACTTGCAATAAGCAAAATAAAAAGATAAATATTTGATTGTGAGTAATCCTTTGGTGATACATAATCAAAAACCGGCGATAGCGCCCAGTAGGTTAAAGCGCTAAAGCAATAGGTAAATACATAACGGTATACTTTAAATTTAGGCGTACTAAAGCCGTGTATTCGCACCAAGCGATTCATTATCGCTACATTGGCAAAACTAATAAGCGATATTGCTACCGCTGTTAAAACCGCGTAAAAAAATTTGTGTATCTCTGATTCCTCCATCAAAAATATCAGGAACAGAAATACTACCGTACTAAAAACGGAGATCAGCAATCCGTTGGCTCTAACCAGGTTTTTAACCGGTAATCTTGCAGGCATGTATAAAAGTAAATAAAAACATAATGCTTTTTAGGTAAACAAAGTTAACGGCAATGCTGCCATTAACTTTACACAAATACGTGGCGCTACTTTGTGCCAGGTAACACGCCATTAAAAAAACTGTGGTGGTTTTAAAAGGCATTGCCATTATTAAACCACCACATTATAACATAAAATCAATACTAATTATGCAGTACTTTATTTAGCTGCAAGTTACTGTCATCTGAGCCGGTTAAATACAGCGTATATATTTTACCGGCCTGAAGATCATTAACATCAAAATTAGCGAGATTTCTTCTGGAAGCAGTACCATAAATACGTACAGACAATGTTCCGGGTGCAACGAATTTATAACCGCTTTGAATGTTTCTGCTTATGTTGGTTATCAGGTTATCATCATTACCATCTTTAATATTAATATCTGATGGCGCTCCATCACTCAAATGGATAAACTTGATTTTTACCCTGCCATTATTGGGAGCGGACAAATCATCCTCAAAAGACTTAACCCTGAGACTTGACCCTTCACCGGCAAGGTAAACTGTAAAGCTTACCCCGTTAGCGGTCCATAATTCGCCATTAGCGGTTAATGTATTTGTGTTCGCATCCCTGAATTCCTCAACAAGGCGCTTTCCGGATGGCGTGTTGATGTAAGAGGATGACTCGGTAAACGCCAAGCCTGCTGATATAAGCTTATTGCCTGCAAGCGTAAAACTCTGCTCGGCAGAACCCGGGGCAGCATTAACCACCTTAATATTGAATGAGCCCGCCTCGTCAATATCATTTTTTTCGCACCCTGTAAAGGCAATGGCAAGCAGCAGCATTACAACAAACCATAAATTATTTTTTCTTAGTATCATAACTATCGTTTTTTAATAGCAGCACCAGGCTGCTGTGGTTTACATATATTTTGCTTTGATATTTATAGGCTGACCGTTGCCTGCCTCAACTTTAAAATCATCAAACTTAGGGCGCTTCATTTTCTCCATAAAAAAGTTTGAAAACCCGAACCCCTCCTTTGGAATGCCTATAAAGTTTTTGTCTATCTTGCCATTATCGTTCTCGTCATCAACCAGCGTTATACCATATGTGCCCGGCGGCAGTGATATGCTGACAGAAATAGCACCGGCTTTTAATGCCCGTTTTTCAAAAACCATTTTTTTGAAGGGCTCCTGTTTTTCATAGGTAGCCTGATCCTTAAAAACATTTAAAATTACCTTGCCCTTTTCAGAACGTAAGTTTGAAATGCCGATCTCCTGCTGTTGCGCAAATGCTGATTGATACAGGATGGTCAATACCACGATAACGAAGTATGCTGACCAGTTGAATTTTCTTTTTTTCATGTTGTTAGATTTTTATCAGGAAGCGAAATTAGAGGTGTATGAGGCCGCAAACTGATAAATCTTAGCCGAGTGGTCAAAAGAACCATTAAGCGGGACAATTTGCGGGGTTCAACAGAAACCGGCTGATGCAACAGCAAGGATGATTGCCTTTTTTACAAAACCACACTTACCCCTGTTAACACCGGCATCCTTTGCCCGGATGGCTGAAACCAGTCAACTATCAAATAGTGCTTTTCCGCCTTTAATTTGTCCCGATGGGGCTTGTTCTGCTTGTGTTGCCTGCTGCCGATGGTCATTTTTGCCTTCAGGCTGCGCTAATTGCAGCATATCATTAAAAAAACTTAATCATGAAAAAGATCTCAATTATCTGTGCGTTTATTATGTTAGCATCTGTTCATCATTCATTTGCACAAAGCCTTTTAAAACGTTTGGAATTTGGCCTCAAGGCCGGTGGAAACGTAAGTAATTTTACAAATGCCGATTTCCCAACCGATCCGTTATACGGGTTTCACGGTGGTGTTACAGTGGCATTTAAGGTAACCAACAACTTTTTGATACAGGAGGATATTCTGTTCTCAACCCAGGGAGCTAAGATTAAAGGTGGAGCTTTAGGCACCCAGGATTTAAAGCTTGATTACGTAACCCTGCCATTTTTACTTAAATACCGAGGCAACTCCGGCTTATTTATAGAGGCCGGCCCACAATTTGGCATGAAGATCAACGAAAAGATAGAGGGAGTAAATACGGATAATTTCGCCAAAAAAGTGGACCTGGCGGCCGTTGGCGGAATTGGCTATCAATCTAAACTTGGGCTTGGCATCAGCGCCCGATATGTTTACGGCCTATCAAAAGTAGCTGATTTTAATATATCCGACATCAGTAATGATTATAAAAACAACACTATCCAGGCAAGCCTTTTCTACGTGTTTTAATATCAGCATAAACTATTTTTCAGCCTGACACCAAGTATATAAATAGCTTCCTAAAAACACCCCCTTCCTGATAAATAGGAAGGGGGTGTTAACTTTTAAATTAATGGTAGCGATAAACATTGTTGAGCATTGATACGCCATTATGTGTCTCAAAAGCGTTTAACACGCCGGTATCAGGCGTGCGGATGGTCCACTTACCCCACATCAGGCCGTTTGAATTACGTACCGACCATGCTGCCGTGGCATTATTATCCAGCCACTGGCCATATGTACTTTGCAGGTTTGCTGATTCCACGTACACACAGGCCCAGCGTACAAATATTCCTTTAAAGCCCTGCGTATCCCCGGTATCATATTCATCTGGCAATATACCAGCCGAATTGCACATACTGTTTTTAGTGTAATTCATCACATTGTTAGCCATGGTAGTGTAGTTAACCGCCGGATATTCATTACGCAACACATCGCAAGCACCAATAAAAGTACCCTGCGTATAGGTGCGTGTACCTTCAGTTATTACGTTTGCAGCATTTACAGCACCTTTAACCTCACCGTTTGATACATAGAACTTACCAACCATCCAATCCATTATCATTTTGGCCTTGGTCTTGTAATCGGCATTGCCGGTAGCCTGGTATATCTTCATGGCGCAAATAACGGCCGGTGCATTAACGCACACGTTTTTTGATTGCTTGTCGGTTTTCCACCACAGGCCACCACCCAGTTGGGTATCCCAGGCACGGTTCCAAACCAGGTCAAAATTAGTTTTAGCCATATCAAGCATACCGCCGTCATTGGTTATGGCATAAGCGCGTATACACATTAAAGCCCCCCAAATAATATCATCATTAAATTCGTTATTGGCCCAGTTGGTACCATAACCATCGCGCATACCGTTGTACAGGTAATGTATCTTGTCCTTAAAATCCTGACTGGGGTTGGCATCATAAGCGTCAATAAACATTTCAATAGCTTCGGCCTGCGTCCAAAAGTCCATACGTCCGGTATGGTTAAGATCTTTCCAATAATAGGCTTTGTAGGATGGGCCGTATGTGCCATACTGGTTATAAAAATTATTATTGTATACCTGCATGGCAACCAGTGCTTCACTTAAAGTTGGTATGGCTGCAGCACGCTTATTACCATCAGGTGTTTGTATATTTTCTTTAACGATTGGATCGCTTTTTTTACAACTAACCGATGTAGCGATTATTAACATAAAACCCGATATAAGGGATAAAAATATTTGCTTTTTCATAAGTAGTTTAATTGGTTGGTTTGGTAAAAAAATGCAAGCCTTCCGATTTGGGAAGACTTGCATGGCGTGGGTTATTGAATTTTAACCGACGTTATTACATCATTAGCGTTTGGCGTAAGTGTAGTGAAGTTTGAATTATTGGATGTTAACGTCCACGATTGGCCGGTAGAGTTATTGTCGGCATACATGGTCACCGTCCATCCGCTTGGTATTTTTATTGATGATGCCCAATCATTCACAAAACCAAATTTTTCAAGCTGGGTAAGTGTATAAGTTCCTTTGGGGATGATGCCTGTACCATAACCGCCGTAATTGGCATCAGCAAAAAAGCGTACACCGGTACCCAGGCTGGTATCATAAACCGTTGCCTTACCATACAATACGTTCGAAAAACTTGAAAGATAGGTATGCACATCAGTATTAGGCAAATTATAAGTTAGATAGATGCCGTAACCATTATTAACTGTTTGTGTAGCCAGGCTGGCTGCTGTTGCCGAGCTTGTTGCCTGGATATCAATAGCCGCCGGACCAAGATTTGCAGCGCTCAAACCCGGAACCGATGGTACCGAATAGGTGCCATAAATAGCATTCCAGCTATAATTAATTTTTGAACCAACCGTAACACCGTTGTATGATAAGCGCGAAGCTGCAGGCCCATAATAATAAAAGGATATAATTTTATTTGGCAACAACTGGCGCAATGCCGTTACCAGGTAAACAAACGAGCTCGAGTTAGGCTGCCCGGTTCCATTGGCACCGTAATCCGAATATTCATCGTCAAAGTCGATACCATCCAGGTTATACGTATTTACCGCGTTGGCTAACTGCTGGGCAAAGGCCTGCGCCGCTGCTTGGCTCGGAAAATTGCAGATACCCGCACCCTGATGGTTGCCAAGAATTGATAATAAAACTTTTATACCCCTATCCTGCAAGGGCTGCACATAGGTATTGCGGTTACTAAGCACATTGGTAACCTGCGGATTAAAGTACAGTTCGGCAGTTTGGGTGGATGTATTGTAATTGATGTTAGCCGCGAAAATGATACCTATATCAAACAATTGTTCGCCGGTGGTTAGCTTGTAGTTGCCCACATTACGTATGTCATTATAGTTTACCTCAACGTAACATACACTTTTGGGGCCACTGGCTCCAAGCGCGTCGGCTCGTTTTATTGCTGTTGTTTTGATATTATCGGCCACGGGCGCGGCATCTTTTTTACAGGCAGAAAATAAGAGCATAAAAACTCCTGTTGCCGCAATAGCAGCATTTCTCAAATTTAGATTTGTTTTCATAATTGGTTTTTAGGAATTATTGGTTTTTGTTAGAAAAGAAGAGAACACAGTTTATCCATAGGCAAATTGATTTAGCTGGTAATAGATAGTTGTACCTTACCAAATGGCAGGTAAAAGCATAAAAAGCACATCAATAGTTTAGGCGCTCTGCACCATCAGGGAACGGGGAAAACTTATTACAGGAAATAAAACGTAAAGTTTAATTAATTGGTTACTATCAAATATATAAAACTTAATTGAAAAGCAAATTTTGAACTATAAACTGCTGTAAACAAAACGGCCGCTTGCTCAAAAAAATGAACAAGCGGCCGTTATACTTTTTACCTGATTTGTTTACAACTCCCTCACCCAGATATTGCGGTAACTGATGGGTTCGCTTGGGTCGCCGTGCGATTGGAGTTTGATAGGCGCAGCACCATGAGCCTTATAGGCAGGCTGACCGATGTAAGGCGTATCACCCTTTAATATGTAATTGTTTTGTACCAGTACACCATTATGTATGGCCGTAACCCTTGCAGGCGATTTGAGGCTGCCGTCGTCATTAAAACGCGGGGCTGTCCATACCACATCATAAGTTTGCCATTCGCCTGGTTTACGGGCTGCATTAGCCAGCGGGATAGATTGCTTGTAAATACTGCCTACCTGCCCGTTAACGTAAGTTTTGTTCTCGTAATTATCTAAAACCTGCAACTCATAGCCACCCGCGCCCCAGGGCAAGGCCGCCAAAAAAATACCACTGTTACCCCTACCCTGGCCGGTGCCATGTATCACGGTTGGTATACGGTATTCAATATGTAACTGATAGTCGGTGAACTTACGCCTGGTACATAAATCGCCCAGCTTTTTGTCAACAGTCATGGCACCATTGCTAAGTTTCCATTTTTGCGTAGCGGTGCTGTCGTTTTGTAATATCCACTCATTCAAATTTTTGCCATCAAACAACACAATAGCGTCTGACGGTGCTCCGCCTAATATTTTAGCTGGCATAATCACCTTTGGCTCAGGCGACCATAACTCGGTATCTTCGGGTTTGGCATTCTGGGCATTTACGGATATCGCGCATAGGCTGATAGCGCTTACTATATAAAATATTTTCATGGCTTATCGTTATTTTCAAGAGAATTTATCCATAATGCAATTTTTCGGGCATCTTCTTTTGGTACCTGGGGCATAGGCGGCATAGGCGTTGAGTAATCAGGCCAATGCTCAGGTTTGGGCTCATGTATCAGCGCTATGATCTCCTCGACACTGTATTTGCGTTTCGCTACGTCAACATAAGCCGGCCCTACCTGGCGGGTATTGGCATTATGGCAAGCCAAACAGGTGTTTTTGGTAAGTATCCCCTTAACATCAGCATAAGTAGGTACTTTATTTGAGATAACCTTAGCAGTGCCCGGTTTAGCAGTACCACCTTTTGTAGTTTTTTTAGGAGCAACGCTAACTTTTGCTGATGCTGTATTTTTAGTACTCACCCCGGCCATGCTTAGCTTTTGCCCTTCGGGAATGTTATTTAGGGTGTAATACCCCGTTGGGTGTACCAGCGAATAGGAATCTGCCGCATCGCGGATGCCATCAATGGTGATAGTGTGAATATAATAGCGGCGAAGCTTGCTAACAATCAATCGCGCCTTTAATCCATCGGCTGATACCTTAACGCCCAGTACAGGGCATTTTTGCTCGTTAACCGGCGGACTACCATACACGCTATGGTATTTATAGATGTAACTTTCAACGGAGTATGATGCGATATCCTCGGCGGTTTTTTTATCAACCGGTTTGGTGAATTCTATTTCAAAACCATCAGGCATGGCACGTATGGCACGCATCTCAAACGGAACTTTGTTGTTCCATACCAAACGCTGCAACCCTTCGGTGGCCTCTCCTGCCGAACCCCAGCCACGGTTGGTTTCACCTGCAAATAACGAACCATCCTTACCCCAGGCAAGCCTTACCACACCCGATTGAAAGCCACTGCGAAATGGCCATGCCGCGCCCTGGTACTCGCCATTTACTTTTTCCATAAACACACGGCTCACCATACTCTGCCCCTGATCGCCAACTAAAAGCTGCCCTTCAAACGGGCCAAAAACACCTTCGGGTATTTTAACAATCTCGGAGTTGGATATACCCAATATACCATGAGGCAGCCACACCGCAGGCAATTGTAATTGCGGAAAGCTTTGCTTCATTTCAAATTCGGTATTGAATTTTTCGTTAACGATGTTTTGCGGCTTAACCGGTTTGCCTGCTTTATCAAATTCTTCGCGCAGCTTGTTTTTGGCAAAAAACTGTTCAGAGGTGATATTTACCGGTGAGCCGGGTAAACCCGCCCAAACCAAACTTGCCGGATGCCCCATGAACGAGCCTTTTTTAACCTGCATTATACTGCCCGAGCCTACCCAATCGCCCTGGTTATCGGTGTAAAAAAGTTCGTCATCTATCATGCTGATACCACATGGCGAACGCATACCGGCAGCCCAAGGTTCTACCCTGCCATCCTCATAAATATGCAGCGCCCAGCCACGCCATGGTACCATGCTTTTGGGTATCCACCAGGTTGGCGGGAAACCAAGGTTAAGCGTAACAAAGAACGATCCATCGGCGGCCAGTTTAGGGCCAAAGCTGTATTCGTGGTAGTTACCTGATAACGGCCAGGCATAAATGGTTTGAAAATCATCTGCCACGCCATCCATGTCAGTGTCGGTCATTTTAGTGAGCTCGCCGCGCTGAACACAGTATAGCGAACCGTTTTTATAGGCCACGCCCAATACCTCATGCAAACCCGAAGTAAATTTGCGAAAGTAAGGCCGCTGGCTTGACGGGTTCTCTACAATAAAAATATCTCCACGACGGGTTGATACCGCCAGGTTTCCGTTAGGCATAAAGCAAAGTCCGCCTACCTCAAGTATATTACCTTCGGGAGCAGGTACACGCATTATTTTAAAATAATCATCCTCCTTTGGCGATTCGGCCTGGGCCAAACACGTCATCGGCATTAGCAGGCTTAACAAACTAACCTTTATATATTTAATGATATTGTTCATTTTTCAGTTATTAAAAAAGTATGGAATAGGTTACTTTTTTGCCTATAGGCAGTATCAGCTCCTTTTTACCCCCGCTATCGCGAATGATGGGTTTAGCATTTTCATCATTCAGGTGCAGGTAATAAGCCTTATCGTTAACATAATACCAGCCTTTGCCTATGTTTTCTACCTTATCGGCCGCTAATAAGCGCAGGTATAATTTATCTTTGGGCTCGGCAAGTTCAATGGTACGCTCAATGCCGTGGCCACCATCCAGCACGGTGGTTTCATCAGTTACCTGTGTGCCGTAAATGGTATATTTAAAGGTGGGCTGCTTATCCTTATCCAGTTTATATCCGCCTGGTTTAAATCCGGTACCTGCGGTGTCAATCTGCCATGGGCTTCCGGCATTATCAAGCTTTTCTATAGCAGGCATAGCGCTGCCAAATTGCAGGGCATAACCCGTAGCGCGTGATGAACCGTCGCCACGCTCGTGCCACATGGGGGTTGCATCTAAAAAGCCGCCGCGCCATAGTTGCACCAGCATACCGTTATCAGCATCGTAAGTATAATGTACCTGGGCGCTGCTGCCTATGTTAATGGCGTGAGTAACGCGTTTACCATCATTCAGATCGATAAAACAACGCAGTAAAGAGTTTTTACCTGTTACGTTGATGAGTATCGGGTCTATCATATCATTTGATACTACGTTGGCATCGCTCAGCAAGGCTTCGCGCACGCCAGGACCGGAAACAGATAGGGCAAGCGCGGGCTTTGCCCAGTCAACCACCTTGGCATAATACAGATCAAAGGGCGTTGTACCTTCCTTTAATGTGATCTTACCGGTACCGTTATTATCACTCAACGGCACAGCAATAGTATTGGCTACACGCAAAACACCGCTGCCGCCGGGTACACTCAGGTTAAAAGTATACTCACCGGGTTCGGTAACTTTTATATCTCCGGTATAGTGTATCAGGAAATCATTTTGCAGTGTGCTTACGTTTGATGATAGCAGTACCGATGTGCCTTTCGCCTCGGGTTTAGCCGTTTTATAATCTGGCTCGCCATCAAATTTCCCTTTGTAAACCGCGTAAGCTAAATTCAATAATTCAGGGCGTGGTTTGTTAAAAACGGTGTAGCTAATATTGCGGAACGCTACCGAACCATGATCGCCCTGCAAGCGTAACGGCCCCAAGGCAGCTTCCTGCAGGGTAAGCGCGCCGCGTGTCGGGCCTGAAAGTTCAACATCCTCCTGTATCTTGATGCCGTTTAGTTCAACCAGCAATACACGTGCGTTAGCCGTCTTTTTTCCGGCAGCATCAAATTTAGATGCCTGGAATGATATTTTTATGTGTTGCCACAAACCCGGTGCCCTGGTTACATTCTGCCTTGGGGCATGGCCTTCATAACCTTTTTGCCCTTCGGGTTTGGCATCATCCCAACGCTCGTAAATACCGCCGTTATCTCTTGCCTTAACATCAGTTACACCCCAGCTATCGGCCAACTGTATCTCATATAATCCTTGCAAGTAAATGCCCGAGTTTGATCCCCTTGCCATCATATAATCCATCTCCAGATCAAGATCGCCGTGCTGCAGGTTAAACAAAATATCCTGACCCGGTTTTTTATCGTCGGACAGGTTAACCAGCACGCCCGATCCTTTAGTCACACGAACGCTATTTGGTTTATCGGGTTCCATAAATACGTCGCCGGCAATTTGCCAGCTTTTGGAGGGCTTAAAGGCCGACAGATCAGTTAGCGGCAGCTTGTTGAGCTGTCCATCCGTTTGTGCCCGGGCAGTTAATGCGCCACATAACCACACGGCCATGTGCACACCCCATATAATGCGTTTGCTTTTATTCATTTGGTTTATAATGTTTTGTGCTGTAGGCCTACTGCAATCGATTGCTTAATATAATACAGCAATTCGTTTGCTATAAAATTGATCTTAATTATTCATAAGGCATTGTATAATTTTAACCTTTGTTTGTATTATCTTAACCATTAAAGCGATTACGAATTTATTTAAATGCGCAATAAAATGTATTAATATATATTGATAAATATTTATTGGCAAACAAATACCTACTTAACGGTATTTACGTTTTGGTAACTAATACATATATTTGAACTTACATCTACTCATTTTAAAAAAATGGTCAAACTATTTATTGGCGGGCACCCGCTAAATATGGATGAGCTGCAACTGGTGCAGCTTGTTAGCCCCTACGGCCAGGTAGCTACTATTAAAATGGTGCGCGACAGGCAAACCAAAAAATCAAAAGGATATTCATTTTTAGAGATTACTGATACTGAAGGTGCTGAACGTATTATGGAAGCACTGCAAGGTACTCCCTATGGCGATAAGGAATTAAAGATAAACATTGTTCCGCCGGAGGAGGCAGCACCTGCCAGAAGGCCACAGAGGCCGGGAGGTTTCAGAGCACCTACCTATGCCAAAGTTGAGCGCCATGGTTCATCATCCTACGGTAATGATGGCAACAAGCCAAAACGTCCGCGTAAGCAATTCTAATAATCCGGGAGATAATAAAAAAAATATTAAAGAGCCGTACCTAAAGTGCGGCTTTTTTAGTATTCAACCTGAACATTAAACCCTAAACCGCCAACGCCTACCCTCTCCCAACGGGCCTGGCTGGTTTCGCGCCAGATGAAGGGACCGCTCAAAAAGCTCGATGAGAACATAACACCACCACGGGCTGATTGTATCCACTCCAAACTTACCAAAAAATCATCCTCAACATAAATATTGTACGGCTCAAGGTCAATGCTGATCTGTTCATCGTTCTTGCGAACCGTGACAAAAATATTCTGATGCTGCAATACCTGATCGGGTATGCCGTTTTTAATGCTATAAAAATTAAGCCTCATTTTAACCGAATCAACCGGGCCGGAAGATATGGAAGCATTAAACCGTTTAATGAATGTTGGTGAACCCTTAATTTTAATAATGCGCCCCAGCTCATGGCCAAGCCTGCTACTTGAAAAACCCGAGTTGGATGATTTTGACTTGGTAGTATTACCTAATGTAGCCGTTTTCCACTTTTTAGGTTTAACGGTTACTTCTTTAAGCTTGATATTGTCTGGCTCGAGCTGTATAGCCTTGCCTTGATAATTTGCCGAAAAGACAGATGATAATAACAATTTAGGCTGATAACCGATCATTGATATTTTAACCGTATCGTTTGTATTACCTTTCAGATCGATTTTGTAGCGACCGTTATCATCTGTTACGGTACCGGTTGCCTTACCTGCTATGCCTATATTAACATATGGCAGCGGCTGCCCGGTTTTAGCATCGGCAACAGTACCCTCAATTACCTGTGCGTATAATATATCGCAGCTTAAAATTAATAGTAAGGTGAAGGCATATTTTATCATCATAAAGTAGCTTAATGCAATCCTTTCCTTTTTAACAGGCCTCCGGTAGTATCTTCAATACTTTGCTGTACAATAAAGGCTTTAGGGTCTATCTCCAAAATCACCTGCTTTATTGAGGGTACCTCAAGGCGTGTGGCTACGGTAAAAACTATATCGCGGGTATCATTGATTTCGCCATCTTTACCGTAACCGCTTTTGCCCTGGTAAATGGTAACACCACGACCAAGCTGATTGGTAATAATACGGCGTATAAGCTCGCTTTTGGTTGATATTACGGTGATGCCTGTGTATTGCTCCAAACCATTAAGTATTACATCGATCATTTTTGATGCCGCCAGGTAGGTAAGAATGGAATATAAGGCAGATTCTACGCCTAAAAACTTAGCGGCTGTAATAAATATAACCACATTAAAAATCAGGATAACATCATTCACCTTAACTACCTGGGCTTTTTTACTTACCAGCAGCGCGGCTATCTCGGTACCATCAAGCACGGCACCTCCCCTGATGGCCAGCGCTATGCCTACACCTATGAACAAGCCACCAAAAACTGCCGTAAGCAACTTATCTGATGTAACATCAGGTACATTGATAAAGGCCAGCGCTAATGAAAGCCCGGCAATAGCGGCCGTACTCTTTATAGCGAAAAGTGTACCCAGTTTGTTATAACCCAGCCACAAAAACGGCACATTAATAACAAATATGAGTATAGCGATGGGTATGCCAAATATATTAGACAATAACATGGAAATACCGGTTACGCCACCATCAATAAAATGGCTTGATAACAGGAATCCTTTAAGCCCGAAAGTTGCAGAGATAATACCGAGAATAATGAGAATGGTATTGTTGATAATGGCCCTTTTGGAGAAGGTTGACATTTTCTTCATTCCCAAATATACCTTTTTTAGGCCTAAAAGCCATTCCTAAATTTTGTTACCTTTGTATTAAACTATTTACTAAGCATTTATGAAAACATTGTTATTACTTGTAGCGAGCTTGTTTATTACCGCTGCAAGCTTTGCGCAAGACGAGATCACACCGGCCGCGCCGGGCGTAACCTATGGCGATAAAATTACCGCCGCCAACTCCATAGCTTTAACGGAATTAAACACCAAACTGGCAAAAGACTCGGTTTACAAAGGCAAAATTACCGGCAAGGTGGTTGAAGTTTGTAAAAAGAAAGGGTGCTTTATGACGCTTACCCAACCAAATGGCGGCCCTATTATGGTACGCTTTACGGATTATGCTTTTTTTATGCCGCAAAACATAGTAGGTAAAACTGTTGTGGTTGACGGTACCGCTAAAGTAAAAACAGTTAGCGTTGAACGTTTACAACATTTTGCCGCCGATGCCGGTAAAAGCAAAGAAGAAATAGCCAAAATAACCAAGCCTAAAAAAGACATCCAAATAATGGCTGATGGCGTACTGGTGATGGATTAATCACTCAAAACACATATAAAAATGCCCGGTATGATAATGTACCGGGCATTTTTGTTAGCTACCATTTCCAGTTAAGTTCTGTAATATACTTTAAGCCATTTTTATTACAGATATCTGTGAGCTCATTTTTCAGATTATCAAATCTATCTGTGGTTTTCGGAACTATTATGGCGATTCCGCCTATTAAATTTATGAATATATGTGAGCCTGTTTCACTTATATAGCTCAATCCTGTAAAGTTTAACTTGGTCTCAGAGTACGAGTTTGCTATTTCAAAGTGATCGGCAAGTATCTCTATCTTTCTTATCGCTACATCTTTAGTATACTGATCTTTAATGTATTTTTTATACTGGCTTATATAATGTGCTTTTTGATAGCGTGGATAAAATAATAAAGTAACAAATCCTGTAATACCAAAACATATACCAAGCTATAAATTTTCTAACAGGTATAAACCTATAGCAAGCCCGAAAAACGCAATAGATAACCATATCCAACTACCATTCATTGCTGTTTAGTTGTTTTACTTTTCGACGCTTTATAAAGTGAATAGGCTAAAAAATCATCTTCATTTAATGATAAAGTATACTGCATAAGGTTTGGTTATAATAAATTGTTAAAATTATTTAAGCACTAACTGTACTGTATTCCGGCTCTGCTGCTCAAGCAACAGTTCCTTACCGGCTATGTATGGCTCAATTGAACTATCCTTGTAGTGCCTTAAAGTGAGCAGGCTAAGCCCATCATTATATTTCACTTTAAAATCCCGTTTCAAATCATTTAACAATCCCTCGAATCGATCGGTGTTCATATCGATACATATTGAAAAACTCAGTGCCGAAGTTTGCAACACATTGGTTTTTACCAGATGCTTGGCAAATATGGCGAATATGCCACTCAGGTGATGCTCGGTAATAAAGGAATAATCCTTGGTAGAAATAGATACTAATACCTGGTTATTCTTTACAATAACAACCGGTTTTTCAAACACCGGCAACACACCTTCCTTTATTACAGTACCCGGCGCATCAGGCTGGTTAAATGATTTTACCAATAGCGGTATACCGGCGTTTTGCAGTGGCTTTATGGTTTTAGGGTGGATAACCGTGGCGCCGTAATACGTCATCTCAATGGCCTCGTTGTAACTCAGTTCATCAAACTTTACCGTATCAGCAAACAGTTTAGGGTCGGCATTTAAAATGCCGGGTACATCTTTCCAGGTAGTAACCGATTCAGCCTTCAGACACGATGCAAATATGGATGCCGTATAATCCGATCCCTCACGACCGAGCGTAGTTGTAAAATTCTCTGATGTACCTCCCAAAAAGCCCTGGGTAACTACCAACCCTTTTTGCAGTAAAGGCGGCAAGCCCCGCTCAATTTCTTCGCAGGTTTTTTGCCAGTCTACCACGCCTTCGCGGTAGGTATTATCGGTGTGTATGTAACTGCGTACATCAAGCCATTTACTTGTAAGGCCAATGGCGTTAAGGTAAGCGTTAATTATGCGGGTTGATACCAGCTCGCCGATAGATACGATCTGATCATAAATAAAATCAAAATCATCATGCGGTTCATCCTCTATCATCCAGTCTATCTCAACAAAGGTATTCTGTATATCATCAAACACCGGATGGCCGGGCTCAAACAGCCGGCTTAAAATATTAAAATGATGGCTTTTAATATCCTCATAAACCTGGTGCATATCATCATGCTGCCCAACATAAGCACGGGTAAGGGCTTCGAGCGCATTTGTGGTTTTACCCATGGCCGAAACCACGATAAGCAATTGCCCGCCGCTATACTGTTTAACTATGTTACCCAGGTTTATGATGCCCTCAGCATCTTTTACAGAAGCACCTCCGAATTTAAATACAAGCATTTATTATTTAACGAATTGTGTTATTACGGTATTAGGCCGTAACAGCGGTTTAATTTGCGCGTAAGGTATCAGCAACTCAGTTTGCCCCGCGGCGTAAGGCTTAATCTCGTATTGATTATACAAAAACCGTAACCCTACAGGCGTTACCATAAAGTTGCTGTTAAGTGCGAATTTGTTACTCTCAAAAAAGTAATTTGTTGCCAGCGATGCCGTATCGCTCAGCTTCTCATCCTTGCGGAATATTTTTTCGGCTATGGCAGTTAATTTAGGGCCGTATCCGTCAACCAGCAGATCATCCAGCGTCAGATCCTTATTGGCCTTTGTATCCCAATTAATAAACACCGTAGTGCTGCCGCCATGCGCCCCACCCTGAAATATGTAACCGCCAACTTCAATGGCTACCAAATTTGTATCCTGATGAATTACGCTGGCGTGGCTATCCATCTCAAAGTACATTTTGGTATCCGGATTTTCTTTTTTAAACGTTTCGTAATCACCTAAAAAGCGTTTGGCGTAAGCATTCAAACTACTATCAGCCTTGCCATCATAAGCGAACAGTACCAGCAGCTTATGCGTTACACTATCATTAAGCTTTTGCTGCCCTGTAAATTCAGGGTACGTTACCTCGAAATGCGTGCAGGTGCTGTCAGCTTTATCGCCGCAATCCGCCGCGCGCTGCTGTATGGTTTTATAGGTATATTTAAGTGTATCCCTGTAAATGGCATCTTTTTGTTCAACATGATCATCTGCCCAGTGGCATGATGCCAAAGTGGTAAGCAGAGCCGCAATTACAGTAAGGTTTTGTAATGTTTTCATGCCGGTAATAACCTTAAAAGCTAAGTAATTGTTCTTTACTTAATGACGCGTTGAGCCAGCCGGCCTCAATAGCAGCGTTGTATTTATTATAAAAATTAATGGCAGGTTCGTTCCAGTCAAGCACCTGCCAGCTCATGCCATTAAAGCCCAACGCTTGTGCTTCCTGTACAATACGGTCAAACAAAAGCTTACCCAGGCCACGGCCGCGCATGGTTTCGGTAACGTAAAAATCTTCCAGATACAAGCGGCAGCCTTTCCAGGTAGAAAAACGAATATAATACAAAGCAAAGCCTACTATTAATCCATCTATTTCTGCCACATAAGCCTTCCATACCGGTTTAGCGCCAAAGCCCGCCTCTTCCAGCTCCTGCAAGGTAATGGTCACTTCCTGGGGCGCACGTTCATAAATGGCCAGCTCATTAACCAACTCTAAAATTCGGCGGCAATCATCTTTAACGGCAACTCGTAAATTCAGGTTCATGGCTTAATTGTTTTTCCAGTGTTTAATAACGCGGTTGCCAAAAATGGTACTGCCCAATCTTATAAGGGTACTGCCCTGCTCAATGGCTATCTTATAGTCTGACGACATACCCATTGACAGTACATTAAAGCTTTCCTCCTTACGGAAGTACGTTAGCTTGATGCCATCAAACAGCGTATGCAACTCGTAAAACTCTTCATTTATCTGCTTCTCGCTGTCGGTATTGGTAGCTATGCCCATCAGGCCGCGTATGCGTATATTTTTCAATTCGCTATATTCAGGCGAACGCAACAACTCGATCAACTCATCATATTGCAGGCCGAATTTTGTTTCCTCATCGGCAATGTAAACCTGCAACAGGCAGTCAATCACACGCTTATTTTTTAGTGCCTGTTTATTGATCTCCTGTAAAAGCTTCAAACTGTCAACCGATTCAATAAGACTGATAAATGGTGCTATATATTTTACCTTATTGGTTTGCAGGTGGCCAATCAGGTGCCACTCAATATCTTTGGGCAATTGCTCATACTTTTCGGCAAGCTCCTGCACATTGTTTTCCCCAAATAAACGCTGCCCGGCATTATAAGCTTCCATAATATCTTCAGCGGGTTTTGTTTTTGATACGGCCAGCAATGCAACATTTATGGCATCGGTTTCGTTTTTTAAAGCGCGTATGTTATCTGCAATGCTCATATTTATACGTAATTTTGCTCAATTAAGCCGCTAAATTAAATAATGCGTAAATATATAATCCTGTTTTTTTCAGCTTTAGCTGTTTTTTGTTCCTGCGGTGATAATACACCCGATGGTATACTTGACGAAAAAAGGATGGCCGATGTGCTTGTAGATGTACATATTGCCAACGGTACCATGTTCATGATACCAAGTATACCCGACAGTTTGTATAAATACGGCCTGGGCAAATACCTGCTGGTGTTTAAAAAGCATGGTACCGATTCGGCACAGTTTACCCGCAGCTATAAGTACTACACCAGGGATGTAGAAAAATTAGTAGCCATTTATGACGTTGTGAACAAAGGGCTTCAAAAAAAATCAGACTCGCTGAACAAAATATATTTAAAACAGCAGCAGCAACCACAAAAAATAAAACCGGAAAACCCTAAACCGGTACAAGTTACCGGCCCTGCCAAACCACGGCCAAACAAGCTGGTAAAGGATACAGTAAAAAGGATAAAGAGGAATGTTATACCCAAATAACAGTGCTGATAAGCTCGGCTTTAACGAGATAAAGGAACTGATAAAAGCACATTGCCTGAGTACTATGGGCCGCCAAATGGTGGACAAGATACAGGTGATGAACAATTACGATAATATTAAAAAGTTTTTAAGCCAGGCCGCTGAGTTTAAAAACATACTCACCAATGATGCCGCCCTGCCTATTCAGCATTTTTTTGATATAAAAACGCTGGCTAACAAGGCGCGTATTGAGGGCGCGTTTTTAAGCGAGGAAGAATTTTACCAGGTGCAGGCATCGCTATCGACAGTGTTTGCGGTGATAGCTTATTTTAACGAGCGTGAGGGGCAATACCCTAACCTGGAAGCTTTATTTGAGCACTTACCTATCGAGAAATCGATACTGAAAAAGATAGGACTGGTAATTGACGAAAAGGGAAAGATAAGACCCAATGCTTCGCGAGATTTGATGGACATTACCAGCTCAATAGCAAAAGCCGAGCAGGAAGCACGCCGTAAAATAGACCAGATATTTAAAAGTGCCGCGGCTAATAACTGGACTGCAGACGGATCACTCACCGTGCGCGACGGCCGCCTGTGTATCCCGCTGCTGGCCGAAAACAAACGCAAGCTGAAAGGCTTTGTGCATGATGAATCGGCATCGGGACAAACTGTTTATATGGAGCCTGAGGAAGTGTTTACACTGAACAACCGCGTGCGCGACCTTGAATTTGAGCGCCGACGTGAGATTGTAAAAATACTCACCCAACTTACTGATGAGTTGCGGCCTTATGTGCCATTGCTGCTATCATACCACGGCCTGCTTACCAAGCTTGATTTTGTGCGTGCTAAAGCCCTGTTTGCTATTGACATTGATGGCTCGCTGCCGGAGGTTACTAATGATGCTACCATAAAATTGGTGAACGCCCGTCATCCGCTATTATACCTTAGCTTTAAAAAGGAACAACGCACGGTAGTACCCCTTAATGTTAACATTGATGAAGGCGCAAGGGTGATCGTTGTATCAGGCCCGAACGCCGGCGGCAAGTCGGTATGTATGAAAACGGTTGGTTTACTGCTGATGATGGTACAGGCGGGTTTGCTTATCCCTGCTGATGATACCAGCCGCATGGGCGTATTCAAGCAGTTGTTTGTTGATATAGGCGATGATCAATCCATCGAAAGTGATTTGAGTACCTACAGCGCCCACCTGTCAAAAATGAAATACTTTGCCGAAAATGCCAACGGCAAAACCATGATACTGATAGACGAGTTTGGTACCGGTACCGACCCGCAATTTGGCGGTCCTATTGCCGAGGCTGTGCTTGAATCGCTCAACCAAAAAAAGGTGAAGGGCATGGTTACCACCCACTACTCCAACCTTAAAATATTCGCCAGCAATACCGAGGGTTTAGAGAATGCCTCAATGCTGTTCAATAATGTGGAGATGAAACCGCTTTACATACTGGAGGTTGGTAAACCCGGTAGTTCGTACGCTTTTGAGATAGCGCAAAAAATAGGGCTGCCAACACATGTGCTCAACCTGGCCAAAAACAAAATAAGCGCCGGGCAAAAAAAGGTGGATACTTTGCTGGTTGATCTGGAACGCGAAAAAAAAGAGATATATGATACCCGCATAAAGCTGAACAGCCAGCAACAAAAAGTAAATACTTTGCTGGCCGAGAATGCCAAGTTGCAGGAGTATCTGGAAGAAAATAAAAAGAACCTGATACGTGAGGCCAAACAGCAGGCACAAAGCATCATACTAAATGCCAATAAGCTGGTTGAGAATACCATTGCCGAAATAAAAAGCAGCAATGCCGATAAGGAAAAAACCAAGGCCCTCCGCGATAATTTGACGGTAGAGCTTAAAAAGAATACTGTTAAAACCGAGCCTGCCAAACCGGCGGCCAACAATGAGGAGATACAAAAAGGTGATTGGGTAAAACTAACCGACTCTGAAACCACAGGCCAGGTTATCGAGATCAATAAGGATAATGTGGTGATAGCTATTGGCGATCTGCGTACCGTTGTTAAGCGCAAGCGGGTACAAAAGGTGTCGAGCTCATCAGTACCCAAGGAGATCAGGCGCAGGTCAGCATCAAGCGTGGGCGACTATTCGAGTTTTAGTCCGGAGATCGATGTACGCGGTATGCGCGGCGAAGAAGCCCTGTATACCATCGAAAAAATGCTCGACCGCGCTTTAATGATGAGCGTTAACAGCATTAAGATACTCCACGGTAAAGGCGACGGCATTTTGCGCAAACTGATACGCGATTACCTAAAAAAGTACGATCAGGTTGACCGGATGGAGGATGAACACGCCGACCGCGGCGGCGATGGTATCACTTATGTTTATTTGAGGTAATGGTATTTTATAATGTCATTTCGAAGCGGTAGCGAGAAATCTGTCTGCGTTCATAGCAAAGCGACAGATTTCTCCTCATACCTCGTCGAAATGACATCTGTTTTAACCAAGTATCGCCACTCTAATTATCTTGTGTAAGTATAGGTACCTGCTGATACATTATACGTTTTATAATCTTTACCGGCAGCATCAGGCACGTTCACTTCGGCAGTGGTGCCTTTTGGTACAGTCACCTTTAGGGTGAGTTTGCCGTTCTCTATCTTCCAATCGCTGCTAATAGCGCCGTTCACGCTGTTAAAGCTGGCCTTGGCCCAGGTAAGCTTGCCGCCAATAATGGGTTTGATAATGATCTTTTTATAACCCGGCTCGGCAGCCTGTATACCGGTGATGTTTTTGTACATCCAGTTACCTATGGCACCATAAGCATAATGGTTAAAGCTGTTCATCACGGTAGTTTGGAATTCGCCATCAGGTTTTATGCCATCCCAGCGCTCCCAGATAGTAGTAGCGCCTTTTTTTACAGGGTATAACCAGCTCGGGAAGGTATCCTGTAAAAGCAGCGTGTAAGATAAATCAGCATATCCGTTTTTGCTTAAAACATGGCACAGGTATGGTGTGCCCACAAAACCCGTAGTTAAGTGGTTATTATATAAAGCCACATTTTCGGCAAGGTAAGCCGCTGCTTTTTTGCGTGGCTCACCCTCGGGCAGCATATCAAATTGCAGCGCCAATACATAAGCGGTTTGCGTGTTCGACATCAGCCTGCCGCTACCCGTAACATACTCTTTATTAAAAGCGTCCTTCAGGCGTTTTAACAGGGCCTCATACCGGGTAACATCATCTGTTTTACCTAATACTTTGGCCGAATTTATTAATAACTGGGTTGAGTAGGCAAAAAAGCATTGTGCTATCTGGTACTTATCAGTAATAGCCTCGGTGCCATCATCATTACCCGGACGGTAGCTCAGCCAATCGCCATAATGAAAACCGTAATGGTACAGGTTATCCTTATTAGTATGGCTTTCCATGTAACCTATCCACTTTTTCATGCTCTCGTATTGGTTTACCAGTATCTGCTTATCGCCATAAACCTCATACATCTCCCAGGGCACAATAGTAGCCACATCTCCCCAGCCGGTTGAACCGAACTCCCAGTTGCCCAGCACATTAGGCACTACGTGCGATATCGCCCCATCCTCACGCTGATCGGCAGCAACATCCTTTAACCATTTGGTAAAAAATTGCTTAACGTTAAAGTTATAAGCCGCTGTGCTAAAAAACGCCTGCGCGTCGCCTGTCCAGCCCAGGCGCTCATCGCGCTGAGGGCAATCTGTCGGCACATCTAAAAAGTTACCGCGCTGCCCCCAGGTAATGTTATGCTGCAATTGGTTAAGCAATGGGTTTGAGCATTCAAAGGTACCGGTAGGTTTCATGTCAGAGTACAGTGCAACCGCTGTAAAATTCTCCGGTGTTATCTCTCCCGGGTAACCTTCTATCTTTATGTACCTGAAACCATAAAAAGTAAAATGTGGTTCAAAGGTTTCGCCGGCGGCATCGCCATTTAAAGTATAATTGGCCGTGGCCTTTGCAACACGCAGGTTAGCGGTATAAAAATTACCTTCCCTATCCAATACCTCGGCATGTTGTATGGTAATATGATCGCCGGATTTGCCCTTGGCTTTAACCATTACCCAGCCAACCAGATTCTGTCCAAAATCTATCACCTTTTCGCCTTTTGGCGTGGTCAGTATCTTTACAGGCTTAAATGTTTCGTGCTTTTTAACCGTTTCATTTTCTGTAGGTATAAGGTTATCGTTATTAAAAGTAGCCACGGCAACCGGTTTCCAGGCAGCATCGTTAAATGCCACGTTGTCCCAATTCTTTTGAGTAAGGGTATGATCTACAGCCTCCCCATCATATATCTCGTTTCCCTGAATTTCACCATTGGCGGTTTTCCAGGTATTATTTGTGCTGATGGTTTCTTTACTTCCATCAGTATAAACCACACGCAGCTCTGCTAATAACCCCAGTTTTTTACCCCAATGGTTTTTATTATCGCCCCAGCCTAAACTGCTCCTGCTCCAGCCGTTGCCTACTGCTACACCAACAGCATTTTTACCTTTGGTAATAAGTGCCTTTACATCATACTGCTGGTATTGCAGGCGTTTGTAATAGCTTGTCCAACCCGGGGTAAGGTAACTATCGCCTACACGTTTACCATTAATACGGGCCTCATACATGCCATGTGAGGTGATGAATAAGGTGGCCGACTTTATTTTCTTTTTAAGATCAAAAGTGGTACGATAGTATTGAGCCGGGCGGTTTGGAGCTTCATCGGTTGATGTTTCGATCCAACTGGCTGTCCAGTTAGCCTGGTTTTGCTGGGCATGTAATACTTGTTGCGAGCTAAGCATTAATAACAATGCAGCTAAGGTTTTTCTCATCAGTTTATTGCAATGGTTTATAATCTGCTAATTTATGTGATCTGAAATTATAACCATCACGAACTGTCTGATGTAAAAAATCATTATTATATGATGTTGATAGTCGCTTGGCTATCTACCTGCCCTGCCGGCATCACTAAGCCACACCTTGTAAGCATGATCGCCACGGTTACCAAGTGCGAAAAATGGAATGGCCGTAAACTGTATTTTATTATTTGTTGCGTGTGCTTCAATCACATTTACGCCGCCAAGTAACCGCGGTTTATTTACTCCCTGCAATAAGGTTTCTTTAGTAATACTGATGTTTTTTATATCGGTGTTATCGTTACCTTCCAACGCGTAAACCAGCGGGCCGGCGGCAATAGCCAATTTGTTCTCAATTGTTTTTACCTGCTTATTAGGCTCAACCAGGCGTGGCTCAACAGGCAGGCTAAGCTCAATACGGTCGCCCTTCTTCCATTGGCGGTTGATAACCGCGTAGCCTTTCTCTATGTTCAACGGTTCATCATTACCGTTTAGCTTTAACGTTACCTTGCCCTTAGTGGCTGATGTGTACAACCCGTACGGATTTTCGTTACCCTGCGCCCAACCCGGTACGCGTACCCTCACTGCAAAATTTTGTGCCGATTCGGGGTCAACTGTTAACTCTACCCGGCCCTTCCAGGGGTACGCGGTTGTTTGCTTTATGCTGATGTTCTTATTTTTCAGCTTGAATTTGGCTGTACTGCCGATGAAAAGGTTTACATAAATATCCTTATCATTCTGCGCGTAAATATAACCTGGCAGCGCTCCTGCCATTTTCAATAACATGGGCGGACAGCACGGGCAGCTATGCCAAACCCAGCGCGGATGTTTATCAGCAACCAGCGGATTTTCATAATGATAATGTGTGCCATCAAGCGACAGGCCCGATAGGATGTTATTGTACAAAGCCCGTTCAAACAGATCCATATATTTACCATCGGCCTGTAACTCATTCATGCGCTGACTGAAGAATGCTCCGCCAATTGAAGCACAGGTTTCAAGGTATGCCGATTCGGGCAGAAAATAATCGTCGCCAAATTTTTCATCATTGGCAATAGCACCCTGCCCGCCGGTGATGAACGTACGTTTACCGGCCATGTTATCCCAATATCTGTTTGCTACGCTGATGTAACGGGCATCGTTGGTATGTTCAGCCATGGCCACAATGGCTGTACCCAGCAGGGTTGCGCGCACGGCATGCCCTTCAATAGTTTGCTGATCAAATACCGGTTTATCATCCTGGTTATAAGCGCCGAATGTTTCACGTTTTCGTGAGCCATCGGCATCGGCAAAAACACCACGTTTTTCAACCCAGTATTTAGCTAAAGCAAAATAGTCATCAGCCTTTACCGGGGCATTCACCTGTTTTTGCACCGTCGGGTTATTTTTAAACAGTAAATACATTTTAAAAAAAGCTTCCTCTGGCCCGGCATGGCCCGGTATCACGTTCAGCCTGGGGGCATTACCCATAACCTTGCTCATGTAATTGGCCATTTTAACCGCGACGGTGAGCAGCTTGGTTTTGCCCGTAGCCTGGTAATAATGTACGCCGGCTTCAACCAGCATACCCGCGTTGTACATATCGTGCTGCCAGCGGTCGTCGCCGCCATTGGTACCCCAGCGTTGATTCGGGCGGTTGAGGGTAGTATATGTGTTGATATAGCCATCCTTATCGGCAGCCTGTGCGGCAGCAATACGGTCAATGTATGCATCTATCTTTTGCTCCAACTTTTTATCCGGATAAGCCACCAGCAGATCGGCCGCGCCGCGTATGGTTTCGTAAACCAGGCCGTCATACCAGGGCGGGCCATCGCTGGTGCCGATATTGGTTTTACCCTGCGCCACACGGTCAAAATTCAAAAAGGCGTTGCGGGTACGACCCATCTCCTTTTTTTCTTTAATGATATCCTCGCGGTCGGGCTCGTACTTACCTTCCAGTTTATTAAAAACATCATAAACGGTAACGGTATGCCAAACCTTTAACTTTGGCGACCAAAAAGCATCCTTCACCTGCACATCGCGCAGGTTAATCGGCTTTATAATTTGCGTTTTTTGTGCTGATACTGATAAGGTAAAAGCACCCGCTATTAGTAGCGAAATATATTTTTTCATACTGTTTATTTTTCAAACCGGAGGATGGTATACGACCCCGCCGGAAGTTCATAATTGATGGTATTGCCCGGCATATTGCTCCGGGTGATTGTAGTGCTTATTAGTTCAGGTTTTGCCGGCGTATTCACATCGCTTAGCTTACCACTCATTTGTGTGATGGTAGCCTCAGCCTTTCGGCCATCAAAGCCGCTTAACTGCAAACTTGCCGATATCGGCTTTTCGGCAGGGTTTACAATATGGATCACCAGTTGGCGGCCATCCTCGCTGCGTGTGGCGGTAACATCAATATCTCCCACGGTACCTGATTTTACAAGCAGTGGCTGATGGTTAGCCGATGCCATTTGCTGCGAATAAAAAGGCGGCATGCCCCAAACCTGTAAAGGCGTAAAGAATATCTGCCCCTGATCCCACCCATTATCATTTTGCCCGAAAGGCTGCAATGCATTTGCCGGGCAAGAGGTAAGCACAAACTCACCATGACGGCGCACCGCGTTAAGCGTGGTGGCATGGCCAAGCGCACGGCTAACATCGTGCCGCCCGCCATTCTCCTCAAAAATAGCGCATTTCATTTTGGTTTGCGGGTCCCACTGCTTAAACAGTTGCTCCATACGGGTAAGGGTGCTATCCACTTTTGAGCCTGAGCGTGGCGCATCGGCATCGGTATGCAAATCCCAGTAATCAGCTTTACTATTAAGTGCCTTAAATACCCGCGCCATATTTGGAGATTCAGGCCGCCACCAAGCCGATTGGATAAACTTTATACTTGCGTCCTTAGCACGCATGGCATCATACAACAAGTTGAAACGCTCAACGTAATGATCGTACTCCGATGCTACATCGCCATTAAATATTACTTCTTCGTTGCCTATCTCAAAGTATTTAACCTTGTACGGCGCCGGGTGGCCGTTTTGCGCACGGCGCTTGCCCCATTCGGTATTGGCATCGCCTTTCAGGTATTCCACCAGGTCGGCGGCATCCTGTGGCGTTTCCTCTATATTAATGGCGAATGCGGCCTCAAAACCTGCCGCTTCGCAAAACTGTAAAAACTCCTCAATACCAAAACCATTGGTTGAATATGGATACCAGTGGCCGGTATATGGCGGACGCTTATCACGCGGACCGATCATATTTTTCCACCGATAGCCCGCCGCGTTTACCATGGTTCCGCCATAGCGTAAAAAGTTAAGCCCTTGTTGCTGCATCTTTGTAGCGATGTCGGCACGCAGTGGCAAGCCTTTAAATTGTTCATCGGCACAAACCAAAGTAGCCTGATCCATCCATAATTTGCCTTTGTTATTTATAGAGATAACAAAGCGGGCTTTAGCATCGGTATGATTTGGTTTGAGGTTGAATTCGTATCGTTTCCAATCAGCAGTGATGCCTTTTAACTGGGTCGTAGCGTAAGTAGTTTTGCCATCGGTGCTCTGCAAACTAAGGGTTACATTACCTTGCAAACCAATACCTTTTAAGTAAACGCTACCTTGATAATTCAGATTGCTACGTAAGCCTATCCCCCACCTGTTAAGCCCTTTGTTAGCTACACCGATAATACCATTGCCGCCATTATGCACCAGCACTTGCGCCTGTTTACCATTATAAGCATCGGTACCATCTAATTGATAAGTGCCAGTGCGGGTTGTATTCACAGCATCCCAAACACTGCTTACCTGCAACTGTGGCGCGGAGTTAAATTTCTCGTTAACAGTTATGCCATTATGCGTGATAGAGAACCGGCTGAATGTAACATCAGATCCAAAAGTTCGCAGAGCTATCCTGCCCGGTTTTAGGGATGAATTGTTATCAGCCAATACAGCTACCGGCTTAGTAGAATTATTCACATATATATCGAATGCCCCTCCTTTGGCAACTACTTTCAGCTTGATCCAGTCGTTAGGGTTTATGTTGATCTTTATTTCCTTTATTGGTGTCCAGTTATCGGTGTGTTTGCCTAAAACAAGCATTTGCCTCTGCGGGTCAATGCTTACCTCATAACCGTCAAAACTATCGGCGCCGGCGCGGGCGTTGTTTACATTAATCAGCAACCCGGCATTGCCACTGCGCTCATTGCTGAATTTCAGGGATACCTGGGCGTTATATTCGGCTGGCAATGCTTTGTTCAATAACAGCTTATAACCCGGCCCGGCCTTTACGCTTACCTGTTCACCATTTGCCGCCCAAATGCCGCCCAAAGTTGTAAACCCAGTTATTACAGCGCTTGCAGGCGGTTCTTCAAAGCTTTCGCCGTAAATACGCTGACCGTATAACCCGCCATAAATTTCATGGTTAACATCCTCAATACAGGCGCCATATAATCCCGCCGGAATGCGGTTCAGTACAGTTGAAGCATCAACCATAATTTTTGCCTGCTGCCCAAACACTAACACAGGCAACAGCAATACGCCGGCAATACAGGTAAAACGGTTTAAAGTAAATATTTTTAAAGACATAGATAGTGTTAAAATATTTTTATAATTGTTAACTGTGTACAAAAATGATAGCCTGTGCCGGTAAAAGCCTACACCTTATTGCCCAATATTAACACCATATTGACCAAATGGAACTATTTGAGGAGAAAATACTATTAAACGACCGCCTTTTTGTTGCCAAAGAGGAGCATTTTCCGTTCAACGATTTTCCGTTGCATATCCATCCGGAGTATGAGTTGATCTACATTTTGAAGAGCAGCGGCACCCGTTACGTAGGCGATCATATTGACCTTTTTCATGCCCGTGAACTGTGCCTTTTTGGCCCCAACCTGCCGCATACGTTTTATAACAAACACCTGCCTGCTGACCGTGAGGTGCACCAATTTGTGATACAATTTAATGAGGATTTTTTAGGTTCCGGCTTTTTTGACAGGCCGCAGTTCAATGCTATAAAATCCCTATTCAAATCATCTCTTAACGGCATCAGGTTCAGCCAAAAAACAATGGATGAGGTTGATAACAGGATAAGGGCATTGGTTTGTGATGACGAAGCACAAGCCGTTGCCGGATTGATCAGCGTGCTGGCCACGTTAGCCAGGGCTGATGATTTTGAGGTTCTGGCTTCGCAGCGGCAAACATCATCAAGCATAAAAAAAGATACTGCCCGCATGAACCGCATTTACCACTATCTGCTTGATAATTTTAAAGAGGAAATAACAGTACAACGAATGGCTGCCATGGCCAATTTATCAGTACCGGCATTTTGCCGGTACTTTAAGGCCCATACCCGCAAAACGCTGTCGGATTTTATTAATGAGCTGCGCATAAACTATGCCTGCCAGTTGCTGCAACTAAATGATAAAACCATATCGCAGATATGCTTTGAAAGCGGCTACAACAACATATCCTATTTCAACAGGCAGTTTAAAAGCATTACGGGCACATCGCCATTAGCGTTTAAAAAGAAAACCTCACAATATTAAACAAGCCGAAATATTTATCACTTCGGCTTGCTCAATAATTGCTTTAAGCAGATAATTACTTTGAAAATTCAATATTAAAATCATCAAATTCCGCATTAATTGATGATGAGCCTTTGTAATGTAAGCCAATGCGCGGGCTCCTGTCCCACTGTGGTAAATAGCTTGCGGATACCGGTTTTGTTAGCGGCAAGGCCAGCCAGCCCTTCGTGTTAGCTTTATAATAAAAGGTGCAGTTGTGCTGCACATCAACCTTAATTTTTAAACCGATACCTTTAGCGGCGGCAACCTGTATGGCCCTTGCCTGTTCCCATTTTCCTTCACGTACACGCCAGCATATTATGCTATCGCCTTTTATACCTATACCTAAAGCCGCGTTGGCATCGCCATAATAGGCAAGGCCTTTTAATTCGTTATTTTTATTTACAATGTTTACCGATGCCTCAAAGGTTGATGAATAAGGGCGCAAAGCCAGCACTACGCCGGTATTATTATCCTGCGTGGTGGCACCGCTTAGTTGCAGTATGCCTTTAAATTGCAGGTAACGGGGCACGCTGTGCCTGAAATCCCATTGCCAGTATTTGGCGAGGCTCATACCGGTAAAGGTATCTGTAATGTTTGTTTTAACGGCAGGTATATCCGTTGCGGGTTTAAATACAGGCCAGTCTGACCTGTTCTTAAAACTCACTTCAGATATTAAACCTTCTCTTCCGGTAAAAACTGTATTGTCTTTATTATAAGCATGATGAACATAAAAATATTTACCGGCAGCATTGGTTACAAAGGTACCGTGCCCCATACATTTCCATTTATCGTTTTGAAAAAGTACAGGGTTATTGTTGTACAGTTCATAAGGTCCTTTAAAATTGATTGACCGTACTACACGTACATTATAACTGCAATCAATACCGCAGCAATTACCTGCCGAGTAAAACAGGTAATAGTACTTACCTATCTTTAAAATGCTTTGCCCTTCAAGGCCAATACGGGGTGTATCTTTCAGCATTGAAAAAGTTTCTCCCTCAAGACGCAAACCATCAGCAGATAGCCTGCTGCCAAGTATCTCGATAGGCCTGTCATCCAAACCATATGCCTTAAAGGTGATGTAAAGCTGCCCCTTATCGCGAAACAAAAAAGCGTCGATAGCTTCCTTACCAAAAGCAACCACCACACCCTGATCTTTAAACCCATGATCCGGATATTTTGAGGTGGCTACACCTATACATGATATACCGTCGGATTTACGGCGGGCGGTATAATAAATATAATAGGTATCTTTTATCTTATAATACTCAGGTGCCCAGAACGAGCCTGATATCCATTCAGGAGTTTGATCAAACACATAGCCTGTTTGAACCCAGTCTTTTAAATTTTTAGATTGATAAATAGGATAATGAGGTGCCCACTCGGATGATGTGGCTACAGAATAATAAGTATTACCAACCCTTATAACTGATGGATCGGCATAATCACCGGGTATGGCAGCCGGTGTTTGTGCCATGCAGGTGGCCGTAATAAATAATGGCGCAAACAGCAGCATTAATGCTTTTTTAAGTAAAGAATAGTTCATAAGCAATTGGTTAAAGCTTTTAGTATCCACCAAAAATAACATTATACCTTGCTTTAAATTAATTAAAGCAAACATTTACCATCACCAATAACACAAAAGGAGGCCATAAGCCTCCTTTTGCAACTAAACTATAACTGATGGTTACTCCCAACCACCGCCTAATGCCTGGTATATATTTATACGGGCATTTATTTGCTGCTTTTTGGTTTCTATAAGTTCAAACCTTGCCTCTAACGCGTCGCGCTGGGTCATCAGCACCTCCATGTAATCAGCACGGGTTGATTTGAACAGGTCATTGGAAATGTTTACAGATTGCGACAAAGCCTGCACCTGCTTTGATTTCAGGCTGTAGCTTTTTTCCAGATTATCCATTTTTGACAATTGATTAGCTACCTCGATATAAGCGTTCAAAACAGTTCGCTCATAATCATATATCGCCTGTATCTGCTTGGCATTGGCATTAACATAATCAGCCTTTATGGCATTCCTATTCACTAATGGCGCCATGATATCTCCACCTATAGAGTACAATAACGACTCGGGTGTATTTAACAGGTACGATGGGTTAAATGCCTGGTAACCTATTGATGCCGAAATTCCCAGCGATGGATAGAACCTTGCTTTTGCTGATTTTACATCAAGCTTAGCGGCGGCAATGTTTAACTCGGCTTGCCTGATGTCGGGCCTGTTAACCAGCAATTGCGATGGCAGGCCTGATTGTACAGCCAGCGGTGTAAGGTTTTCAAAGCCCTCGCTGCTGCGCGCTATAGGCTGCGGGTAACGGCCTAACAAAAAGTTAATGCGGTTTTGCGTTTCAACTATCTGCTGCTGAATATCATACTGCAAGCTTTGGGTACTTAAAACCTGTGCTTCAAAACGGCGTACAGCCAGTTCGGTTACACGAGCCGCCTCTTTTTGCAGCCTTACAATTTTAAGGGCATTTTGCTGTATGGCGATATTCTTCTTTACAATATCAAGCTGATTATCAAGCGCTAATAGTTCATAATATGAATCAGCAATTTCGGTTATAAGGTGAGTAACCATAAAATTACGCCCTTCAACCGATGCCAGGTAGCGCGATACAGCCGCCTTTTTTGCATTACGCAGCTTGTGCCAAATATCCAGTTCCCAGTTGGCATAGGCCGCTACTACGTAATCAGGCAGCGGATCGGGCATTTCCTTACCGGGCTTAATTTCGGTGGTTGCCTCTGATGCACCCCGACTGGTATAGCGAGCTACCTTATCCAACCCGGCACCGGCCCTTACACCAACAAACGGCAGGTACTCCCCCTTGCGCGCCTTGATCTCGTTACGGCTCATCTCGATCTCCTGCATGGTGATGTTCAGCTCCTGGTTGTTTTTAAGGGCGGTATCAATCAGGTTTTTAAGATACTGATCCTGAAAAAAGTTTTGCCATACTATCTTTGCCGTATTGGTGGTATCGGTAACGCTATCAGTACCGTAAGCGGTGGGCACTGTTTTATTCACCGTTTTTTCGGCTAAAGGCGGTATTCGGCAGGCCGCGTACATTAACGACAGGCCGGCAATACCTATATATCTGTATATTCTGCGTCTGCTACTCATGTTGATCATTATTTACTGTTGATGACTGATCATTTTTAAATTTTGAAAACCATTTTTTCTTTTTGCGTTTTGAATGCGTAAAGTCTTCACTAAGCGGAACTTCGTCCTCATCCCTTATCAGCTTACGGCCCGCGGCTATGCTGCCAAAAATGTAGTACAGGCCAGGCACTAAAATTACCCCGAACACGGTGCCCAACAGCATACCTCCGGCTGATGACGCGCCAATAGTACGGTTACCCAAGGCACCCGGGCCGGTAGCGAACAACAGCGGTATCAAACCGGCAATAAAGGCGAAGGACGTCATCAATATCGGGCGGAAACGCACTTTGGCACCCTCAATGGCGGCTTCGAGAATAGTGGCACCCTGCTCATGTTTCTGCGCGGCGAACTCTACAATCAGTACAGCGTTTTTACCCAGCAAACCCACAAGCATTACCAAACCTACCTGAGCATATATATCGTTTGACAGACCCATGATCTTGAGCAGCATAAACGCCCCGAACACCCCTACCGGCAAGGATAGGATTACCGACAACGGGATAATAAAGCTCTCGTATTGCGCGGCTAACACAAAGTACACGAACACCAATACTACCAGGAAGATGTAAAGCGCCTCGTTACCTCGGCCAACCTCATCTTTTGAAAGGCCGATCCAGTCGATGCCGTAACCACGTGGTAAGTTTTGGGCTACCTCCTGAATAGCTTTAATAGCCTCGCCGCTACTATAGCCCGGTGCAGGAGCGCCGTTTATTGCCGATGCGGTGTACATGTTAAACCTCGTGATCTCGTTCAGACCCTGCTTTTTAACGATTTTCATAAAGGCTGAATAAGGCACCATCTCATCACGATCGTTCTTAACGTATAACCGAAGCACATCATCAGGCAATGCCCTGTATTCGGGCAAAGCCTGCACGTACACTTTAAAAAAGTTACCAAACCTTACAAAGCCCTGCTCATAGGTACTACCAATCAGTATAGAAAGGTTATTCATGGCTTTTTCAATACTAACACCTTTTTGCATGGCGGCCTTGTTGTCTATCTCCAGCTCGTACTGCGGATAGTTGGCAGCAAAGAAAGTGAACAAGCCGGTAAGCTCCTTGCGCTTGCGCAGGGCAGCCATAAACTCATCATTCACCTTGCCAAACGCTTTATAGTCTGACGAGTTGGTTTGATCGAGCAAACGCAGCGAGAAACCACCCGCGGCACCATAGCCCGGTACTGCCGGCGGTTCAAAAAACTCGATGGTGGCACCTGGTATAACACGGGCTTTCTCCTCAAGTTCCTCAACTATTTCTTTAGCGGAATGCTCACGATCCGACCAATCCTTCAGGTTGATCAAACATGTACCGGCATTTGAACCGCGGCCCTCGGTGAGTACCTCATAACCGGCCAGTGCCGATACGGATTGTACCCCATCTACATGCTCGGCAATTTTTTGCAACTGGCGCGATACATCATTAGTACGCTCAAGCGTTGAACCCGGAGGCGTTTGAATAATAGCATATATCTGCCCCTGGTCTTCATTCGGGATAAAGCCTGATGGTAAACTGGTTGACAGCAGCCATGTACCCACACAAAACGCTATCAGCAAGCCAAAGGTTACTATACGGCGGCTAACTATGCGGCGCAGCAGGTTGGTATAACTGCCGGTAACTTTATCAAACCAGGCGTTAAACGCATCTATCATCCGGTTTACCGGCGTGCGTTTACGGGGCTGGCCATGCGTGTTTCTTAATATCATGGCACATAAAACCGGCGTAAGTGTTAACGCTACCAAACCCGATATTACAATTGAGGTTGCCATGGTGATAGAGAACTGGCGATAAAATATACCCACCGGCCCTGTCATGAAAGCAACCGGCACGAATACCGCTGTCATCAGGAAAGTTATAGCGATAATGGCTCCGCTGATCTCCTGCAATACTTGTTTGGTGGCTTTAAATGGTGATAAGTGTTCTTCAGCCATCTTGGTATGCACGGCTTCAACCACTACAATGGCATTATCTACCACAATACCTATAGCCAAAACCAATGCAAACAGCGTTATCAGGTTGATGGTAAGGCCGAATAACTGCATGAAAAAGAATGCCCCGATGAGCGATACCGGTACCGCCAGCGTTGGTATCAACGTTGAACGCCAGTCGCCTAAAAAGATGAACACCACTATGGCTACCAGCACGAATGCCTCAACCAGTGTATGTATAACTTTTTCCATCGATGCATCAAGGAAGCTGGATACGTCATAACTGATCTGGTAATCCATCCCCGGAGGGAATGATGATTTTTTGATCTCCTCCAGTTTTTCCTTAACCTCTTTAATTACATCGCTGGCGTTACTGCCATACGTTTGCTTAAGGGTAATAGCGGCTGATGGGTGGCCATCCATGTTGGAGTAGATATCATAAAACTCGCTACCCAGCTCTACATCTGCCACATCCTTCAGGTAAAGCAGCTCACCCTCTTTGTTAGCACGTACAATTACATTTTTATACTCCTCCGGCTGGCTGTAACGCCCTTTGTAGGTGAGCACATACTCTAATGATTGTGAGCGCTTACCTGTACTTTGACCAAGCCTGCCCGGCGAACCTATAACGCTTTGCTGCGCCAGCGCATCCATTACCTCATCTGTTGAGATATTGTAGGCGCGCATTCTGTCGGGCTTTAACCATATACGCATTGCGTACTGCCGACTACCCAGTATTTTGGCGCTGCCTACACCTTTAAGGCGGCTTAGCTCATTAATAATATTCACCCCCGCAAAGTTGTACAAAAAGTTCTCGTTCGCTTTGGGGTCCTTACTGTAAAGGTTAACATACATCAGCATGTTTGGCGAGGTATAGCTCACCACCAAACCTTCACGCTGTACCAGCTCCGGCAGCCTGTTGGTAACTTGCTCAATACGGTTTTTTACGTTTACTACCGCCTGGTTCGGGTCTACACCCAAATCAAAAACTACCTGTATGGTAGCCTCACCGGCACTGGTAGCGTCTGATGTCATGTACTTCATACCCGGTGCGCCGTTGATGGCTTTTTCCATCGGGATAAGTACGGAGTTAACCAATACATCGGCACTCGCGCCCGGATAGGCTACGTTCACCACTACCATTGGCGGGGCAATGGAAGGGAACTGCGACACGGGCAGCGTTTCGATAGCGATCGCCCCCATGAATATGATGACCAGCGACATCACAATTGCGAGCACCGGCCTTTGAATAAATTTATTAAACATCTTTATCTCTTAGTTTTGATCGGTAAACTATTCTGACGGTAATCTCAACTGAGAAATGATCGATCTGAGGTTTTGAAAGTCGTAAACTATCTTATCGTTGTTTTTTACTTTACGTAAGCCTTCAAGCAGTATCTTATCATTTGCGGTAAGGCCTGCGGTAACCTCATACAGATCATTCATTTCAGCACCTGTTGTAATTTCACGTGCCTGCACGCGGCTATCCTTATCAACTACATACACATATTTTTTATCGAGCACCTCAAAGGTTGCTTTTTGTGGTATGATGAGTGCGCCTTTAAGCGGAACCTCTATTTGAACATTACCTGTTTCGCCGTGCCTTAGCAAGCCCTGCGGGTTAGGAAAAGTAGCACGAAAAGGAATGTTACCGGTTTCGTTATCAAAATCGGCCTCAATGGTTTCAACCTTGCCCGGGTAGTTAAATACCTTATGGTTGGCCATAAGCAGGTTTACTTTTGATGTTTCTTTATTGGCTTGGGTTTGATAATCCAGGTATTCAGCTTCCGGAACGTTAAAGTATACCCACATCTGGCTGTTATCGGCCAGCGTGGTTATCAAATCGCCCTCATCAATCAGGCTGCCCAGCCTTACCTGCAGGCGGTCAATAATACCATCAAATGGAGCGCGTATCTCGGTAAACTGCAGGTGAGCCTTGCTTAAAGCAAGCTCAGCCTTAGCCTTTTTAAGTTTTGCCTTTGCCATAGCCAGTTCATTAGGGGCTACCACGTTACTGTCGGCAAGTTTTTTGGTATTTTGATATTCAATCTCGGTAAAATTCACCTCGGCAGCGGCTTTATCCTGCTCGGCACCGTAAATTTTAGGCATTATTTTAAATAAAAGCTGGCCTTTTTTAACATGCTGACCTTCGTCAACAAAGCTGCCTTCAAGGTAACCCCGCTCCTGTGCCCGTAATTCGATGTGACGTATGGATCGTACCTGGCCTACATAATCGTTAACCACGGTGGTATCCATTTTTAACGGACTGGTAACCAATAGTTTTTCTTCTGTTTCTTGTTTTTCATTGTGAGATTTGCAGCTTGTATAGCACAACAAGGCACACAAACCCATAAGCATGAGTTTCATCTTCATGATAGTTTTGGTATTACTGGGTGTGATTTATATGTTAATTTTTTGAGTAAACTAATAGTATAGGGATATACATCAACTGTTAAGGCGCCACACACAGAGCGTCAGTTTTAAACAGTAATTATTAAGAAGTTTTTAATGAATACGGCGATGTTAAACTGCCTGCGGAGATATCACAGCCTGAATACCTTTAGGGCAAGGTAAAGCTTGTTATTAGGAGAAAAGGAAAGACATTTACTGAAGTGTAAGTGCTTTTGTATGTATTGGAAATAAATATCGTAAGTGCGGGCCTGAAAAATAGCGGCCAAAAAGTCTACCTGATCAGATAATCTGTCGTGCGAGAGCGACTCGTCGATCTCTTCATCGGCCTCAACAATATAAACCTTATGGTTTTCGCCGGGTTTGTGGCGTGCAGCAAATTTGGTTTGGATGCTTTTGCGGGCATGGTCGGTCTGCGCGGTTTGGTGATGATACTCATTACCGGTAAGGTCATTATGCTTACGGCCGTGTATGGTGCCAGCATGGGCTACATCGTGCCCGAAGGACACCAGGAATGTGAGCGAAATAAATAACCTAAATAACCACCTCATTTGCCGGGGCTAAAAGTAAATAAAAAAGTGAATTGCAAGAATAGGTTGCGAGCAAAGCAAACGCATATATTCACATACTCTAACTATAACTCAATTATAATTATAATATTTTTAACAATTGATAATAAAAATTAAAATATTACCAACATTACAACTATTCGTGTTAGTAAGCCTAAATATCTTGACATCAAACAAACAAAAATTTTACATAGATAAATAAGTTTTGAGTTAGACACATATGTAATACATGGTTTGATAAAATACAAAAAAAGGGCTGACAGCATACTTTGTCAGCCCTTGTAATTAATTTTGTTAAGTGTATTAGAATGATTTTTTAAGCTGACTTACCGCATAATCTTCAGCATCTTTGGCTTGCGGTAAAACGGCACCCATGCCAAAAAATTCGTGGGTAACACCGTCGTAATTTTTAAGATCGGTAGTAACACCTGCGGCTTTCAACTGATCGGCCAACTGCATGCCATCGCTTTGCAGCGGGTCAAGCTCTGCTGTAATAATGGTGGTTGGCGGCAAGCCTTTTAAGTTAGCCTTAACTAAGTTGATTCTTGGATCTTTACCCTCGCCCATATTATTCAGGTAATGTTTAACAAACCAGCCCATCATGGCTTTGTTCAATGGTTTGGCGTTAGCATTTTTAGTGTATGATGGTGTGTTCATGTCTGACCCGGCAACCGGATATACGGCAAGGATAGACACAGGCAAGGCAACTTTTTTATCGCGCGACATAATAGCTGTGTTAACAGCCAGATTACCGCCGGCGCTTTCGCCCGCAACAGCTATCTTTTTAGGATCACCTTTTATTGAGGCGGCATTTTTTAACACCCATTGGTAAGCAGCAAAGGCATCATTATGCGCGGCAGGGAATTTATTTTCAGGCGCTAAACGGTAGGCTACCGATACTACAACAGCACCGGCCTGATCGGCCAATACATTTGGCGTAGCATCATACACATCCAGATTAGCAATAACAAAACCACCACCGTGGTAATAAACAATTACCGGGAACGGACCGCTGCCTGATTTTGGCGTGTATATCCGTACATGGATATTGCCACCATCTGCAGGTATATCCTTACCCATGGTATCAACATTAAATACCGGCTTGGCAATACCATTCTCATTCATCAAATCCATTACGGCATCTGTTGGTGTATGGTTTTTACGGGCCTGTGCGGGTGTAAGTGTTTCAATAGGTTTATCGCCATAGCTGCCCAGCTTTTCAATAACGGCCCACATTTCAGGTTTGATATCCGGAGCCCAGGCCGGGTTGGCGCCTTTTGGTTTTAAAGATTTGGCAGAGTCTGCTGCTGTCGTGGTATCGGCCATAACAGTATCGGTACTGTCTGACGTACTTTTGGTTGAATTGCCCGAACAGGCGGCTAATCCCAGCATGCCACAGGCTGCCAGGATGGTGTAATAGTGTTTTGTTTTCATAGTTGATGTATTCTGCTTTGGAAACATGGTTACTAATACTTTAGTTTCACCTACCTATCCTAAACATTATCAACTTATTAAAACCAGCGGCTCTAACTAAAATCAAACTATATTCTCCAGATACTTGTATCCGCTGCCTGTGTTTAGAAGCAACACACGCTCGCCCGGCTTTATCCAGCCTGTTGATTTAAGTTTTTTAAACGCCACCCACAAAGCGGCACCTTCAGGCGCTATAAGCATACCTTCTTTTGCTGATATGTATTTAACAGCC
Source organism: Mucilaginibacter sp. UR6-1 (assembly GCF_020880975.1). Classification (GTDB taxonomy): domain Bacteria; phylum Bacteroidota; class Bacteroidia; order Sphingobacteriales; family Sphingobacteriaceae; genus Mucilaginibacter. The sequence continues at coordinate 1,004,236 of NZ_JAJIWP010000001.1, forward strand.
GCATTCATTTCCTTATCATCAATGGCAATAGCATTGCCATTGCTTTCATACAGAGCCTTTAATATTTGCTTATCGGCATAAGGTTTTGGTACACGTAAACCATTAGCTATTGTAAAGCCGCTATCCTTAAACTCCGACCTTGATTTTCCGCCATTAAATGCGAGCACAATACCATCGCAACTTACCGATTGAACGGCAACCATGCGCGGCCGCTCAGCACCTATCCAGCCCAATTGCTGCATCTCGTTAAAAGCCTTCCATATACCAATGAGCCCTGTACCGCCTCCCGTAGGGTAAAAAATAACATCGGGCAGTTGCCAGTTAAATTGCTCGGCCAGTTCATAACCCATCGTTTTTTTGCCTTCCAGGCGATAAGGCTCCTTTAAGGTAGATACCTGGAACCAGCCGTTTTGCACGGCATCATCATTTGCCAGTTTACCGCAGTCGGCAATATTGCCATCCACCTCTATCAGTTCGGCGCCATACAGGCGGCATTCATCCTTAAATACTTTGGGGGTAAGTACCGGCATATATACTGATGCCTTTATACCCGCCCTGGCACAGTAAGCAGCCAGCGCCCCACCGGCATTACCGGCTGTAGGTGTAACAATATGCCCTATACCTAATTCCTTCGCCTTTGAAACGGCCATACCTATGCCACGTGCCTTGAATGAGCCTGTCGGGTTGCCTGATTCATCTTTCCAAAACACCTCGTTGCCTTCAACTTCGTGTTTCAGATTGGCCAAGGGTAGCAACGGCGTAAAACCCTCGCCTAAAGTAATGATATTAGCAGGATCAACCACGGGTAAAAATTCGTGGTAACGCCACATATTTGCAGGGCGATGGGCTAAAAAATCTTTCGGGTTCAAGCCCTGCGGCAAATCATACTCTGCAAAAAGTGTCGATCTACATTCCTCATTATTGCATACTGTATTTATTTGCCCGGCATCATGTACCAGCCCGCATTCGGGGCAGCGCAGGTGTTTAAGCAATGAGAATTTATTGGAATTTGATATCGACATAATGAAGTATTAATTAAGCTTGTACTAAACAACCAGCCAAATTAGCTTATTGGCGAAACAGATGTATTGAAAACTTTGCTATTTTTGCGTTACAGACGGTATAAGTACTTTTAATCAGCCTGATTACACTACCCCCGATCTGTGTACTTTGCAATTAGTCAACTCCATACATGAGCAAAACCGCCCCTCCCTTTTTTGATTTTTCGCAAAAAATAAATTACAAGAACGAAATATTTGCCGGCCTTACCGTTGCCATGACAATGATGCCCGAATCGCTCTCATTTGCCATACTTGCAGGCTTTCCTCCGTTAATGGGTTTGTACGCAGCATTTATTATGGGTTTGGTTACCGCAATTTTTGGCGGCAGGCCGGGGTTAATATCCGGTGGCGCAGGCGCTACCGTTGTTGTTTTAATTGCCCTGATGAAAAGCAACGGACTTGAATATGTATTTGCCGCTGTAGTGCTGGCTGGTATCTTCCAGATATTGGTGGGTATATTCAAGCTGGGCAAATTCATCAGGCTTGTGCCGCAACCCGTAATGTATGGCTTTGTAAATGGTTTGGCTGTAATAATTTTCATGGCACAGCTCAAACAGTTTAAAACCATGGTTAACGGGCACGAGGCGTGGTTAAGCGGCACCCCGTTATTAATTATGGGTGGATTAGTGGCATTAACAATAGCTATCGTGTTTATTTTACCACGTATAACCAAGGCTGTACCACCCTCATTAGTTGCTATAGTAATAGTTTTCGCCATTGTATTAGGCTTTGGTATCGAAACCAAAACCGTACGTGATATAGCGGCTGTAAGCGGTGGCTTCCCGCCCTTTCATATACCTGCGGTGCCGTTAAACTGGGCTACTTTACAGATCATTTTTCCTTACGCCCTTATTATGGCAGGTGTTGGGTTAACCGAGGGGTTGCTCACCCTTAACCTGGTTGATGAAATTACCGCCACCCGGGGCAACAGCAACCGCGAGTGTATTGCCCAGGGCAGCGCGAATATTTTAAATGGATTTTTTTTTGGGATGGGCGGCTGCCCCATGATAGCGCAAACGCTGGTAAACCTTTCGGCCGGCGCAAGGGCAAGGCTGTCGGGCATTATTGCTTCGCTTACTATATTGGTGATCATATTATTTGGCGCACCTGTTATTGAGCGTGTGCCCATGGCGGCACTTACCGGTGTAATGATCATGGTGGCTATTGGTACTTTTGAATGGGTAAGCCTGCGTATTATCAATAAAATGCCACGGCATGATATATTTGTGGGTATACTGGTAGCATTAATTACCATTTGGCTTCATAACCTGGCCCTGGCTGTACTGATTGGCGTTATTATATCGGCCCTGGTATTTGCCTGGGAAAGCGCCAAGCGCATACGCGCCCGAAAATATGTTGACGAAGCCGGGATAAAACACTATGAAATATTCGGCCCGCTGTTTTTTGGTTCGGTAATGGCTTTTACAGAGAAATTTGATTTAGATACTGACCCGGAGCAAGTGGTGATAGATTTTAAGGAGAGCCGCGTGGCTGACATGTCGGGCATTGAGGCGCTCAATAAACTTACCCAACGTTACCGCAAGGCAGGCAAGGTACTTCATCTGAAACACCTGAGCGACGATTGCCGCACCCTGCTTAAAAATGCTGACAATGTTATTGAAGTAAATATTTTGGAAGATCCTGCTTATCATGTAGCTATCGAAACAAAATAAAGCTAATTTTTTATCAAAAAAAGGCATACCAATACGGTATGCCCAAATTAACTGACCATTTAAACGGGTATCTCGCACACCCTGTAAGTAAAAACAATTATCTCAAACTGCTATTTAGCAAGCAGAGAAGGATCGCCAATTAAAAAGATGGTACCTGCCGAAAAGCTTAAACAGATGGTAACGATTATGGCTACATCAAATCCGTTCATCTCATTGTTCATTACCCGCAGGCCGAACCGGTTGATAGTTGTTGTTAAATTTTTCATTTGTTTTGGTATTTAATCAGGTTTATAAATTGATTACAAGCATAAAATACCGGCCCGAAACAGGCAGGTATAGCAAGGCCATTCTCTAATTAAGAGAACCGTAAAAAATAAATAGTGAATAGTTTAATCAGGGGGCGAGCAAACACACGGTCAATCAATTAACCATATGCAGCACGTTAATCAGCAGGCTTTTAAAGCTGTTTGCTAACCGTTTAGTAAGGCCATTTTATTAGGATAATGACCATTAGCGTTGAAAATGTTTTTAATAGCGATCTGCGTAACGGGTTTTATGATATAATCCTTTACAAAAGAGTAACCCTTTGAGCGATCAATATCTTCCGGATCAATTGATGATGATATCACATACACCTCAATATGCTTAATAAGCCTTTGACTTAATTTCTTGAATCGCTCTAAAAAGTCAAAACCGCTAAGCGATGCCATGTGTATATCCATAAAAATCATATCGGGCAAAGCTTTGGCGTTACCACTGTTTTGCCTTAAAAATTCAAGCGCGTTTGCGCCGTCATAACTGTGCATGGTATGCGATGAAGCATCAGGCACATAAATATCCAGCATCTTATCGTAAATAAGATGCTGGATTGGTTCATCGTCAATAATAAGCAGGTTCATAACGTTATTATTTGATTGTGTTTTCTTATTCGTACTGATTCTTGATCTCGTAACCGAGTTCTTTAAGTATGCGCTCTTTTTTGAACAGGGTAACGTCTGATTGTACCATGTCGCTAACCAGCATATCCAGGGTATATTCAATCTTCCAGCCTAACTTTTCTTTTGCCTTTGTTGGATCACCAATGAGCAGTTCAACCTCTGTGGGGCGGAAATAGGCCGGATCAACCGCTACAACTTCTTTGCCTACCTCAACCAGGTAATCAATATTGCTGCAAGCCACTACATAACCGCGCTCATTAACACCCTCGCCTTTAAATTCAACCTCTATACCCAACTCGGCAAACGCCATTTTTATAAAATCACGTACGGTGGTGGTTATACCGGTAGCTATTACAAAATCTTCAGGTTTATCCTGTTGCAGTATACGCCACATAGCCTCCACGTAATCTTTAGCGTGGCCCCAGTCGCGGCGGGCATCAAGGTTACCGAGGTATAGTTTATTTTGCAGACCCAAAGCTATTTTTGCTACACCACGGGTAATTTTACGGGTAACAAAGGTTTCGCCACGCAGCGGGCTTTCATGGTTAAACAGGATGCCGTTACAGGCAAACATATCATATGCTTCGCGGTAGTTAACAGTTATCCAGTAAGCGTAAAGTTTAGCTACTGCATACGGTGAGCGTGGATAAAAAGGCGTAGTTTCTGATTGCGGAACGGCCTGCACCAAACCATACAGCTCAGATGTTGAAGCCTGGTATATCCTTGTTTTTTTGTTAAGGCCTAATATGCGTATAGCTTCGAGCAAACGCAGGGTACCAATACCATCGGCATTTGCGGTATACTCCGGGGTATCAAAGCTCACTTTAACATGGCTCATGGCGCCCAGGTTGTAGATTTCGTCGGGCTGTACCTGCTGAATAATGCGGATCAGGTTGGTTGAATCACTCAGATCACCATAGTGCATAATAAAATTACGATCCTCATCGTGCGGATCCTGGTACAGGTGGTCAATACGCTCAGTATTAAACAGCGAGCTACGCCTTTTAATACCATGAACTTCGTAATTTTTTGACAATAATAATTCAGCAAGGTATGCACCGTCCTGGCCGGTGATACCCGTGATAAGGGCCTTTTTTTTCATAATAAGTTTCAGTAATAAATATATTGAGGAGAATATGCAGCAAAGCTGCACAGCAATAAATGCCGACAAAGCCTACAGTAAATAATTACTGTACAGTATTAAAGTATGGTGTTATAAATGTTGAGTTATGGTTAAGCTGCTTCTATATGCAAAACCGCTTTTGGCCTCGTAAAAGATATTTCGGGCAGGCTGTACAGGTAGTTTGATGATTCGTACTCGTAAACCTTAACATCTGTAAGTATAACTTGCATGTTATTATTTACTTCGGTTAACTTATTAACTACGCCATAAAAAGTCAGGTTCCGCTCTAAATCGGTTAAATAAACTTTGGTAAGTTGAGCTTGATCCATCGTAATTGGCATAACAGGGGTATTAAAGTACACCCTGCTTTTACGGATAAAGCTACAAAATGTTATTACACTTATTAAATATTATGTGTACTGCGTAAAAATAAGTGGGCAATAGTGTTAAATATTGTTTTCAAGCTCAAAATATTCAACATGCTTGGTGCTTACCCGGGGTTCAAAGCTTTCGTTGCCTATCAGCTTCATAATCTTGGTCAGTATGTTGTTTTTATCCAGATGTGTTTCGGCATAGTTGCGGCCATTTATTTTCTCGGCAGTATTATCAATGGTGCAGCATCGTAAAATAGCAGCCTCTAACGACTGTAAATTCTCTGACGGTATCACCACCCCCATCCTGTTGTCGTTTATTATTTCAAACAGGTTTGTACCCGGTTCGGCAGTAATGAGGGCCAGGCCGCCAACTGCCAGTATAGTAGTTAGTTTTGATGGCATAACCAGGTCGCTGGCATTCTTTTTTTGCAGCACCAGGTGTATATCGGCCATGTTTAAAAAGTTATTGAACAGGTGCGGTTCCTGCAAAGGTAAAAAATGCACATTAGCAAGCTTTTGCTCTTTAGCGCTGTTCATCAATTTTTCCTTGTAAGGCCCGGTACCACATATCACAAATTTAATAAAGCTTGAAGCTTCAAGATGGCGGGCAACACTTAAAATTCCATCTAATCCCTGCTTTTCGCCAATACTGCCTGAGTAAAGCACAATTTTGTCATTCTCATGAAAACCCCATAACTTTTTAAGCTCGGCACTATCATATAATGGGCAGTAAGCTTCGGTATCAACCCAGTTAGGAAAAAACAGCACTTCCTTATCTGCTTTTTTAGATACCTTTTTAAGCATCCCGCTTGATATGGTGCTCACAAAATCAACGCGTTGCAATATCTGCCTTTCCAAACCGAACAAAACTTTAAAGGCTTTATCAGATTTAAGCATCTGCAAATCGCGGGCAGCCTCAATTTGCAGATCCTGGATGTGGTACAATATCTTTCCGCCTTTAAAAAAGCGATATATCAACCCCAAAAAACCGATATGGAACGGCGGGGCAACGCAAAATATATAATCCTTTTTAGGCTTAAACAGTAGGTATATCACCATCAGCAAGGCTGAACAGAAAAAGGTGAACTCGTGTATCAACCTTTTCATGCCACTTGGCTGCGCGGGTACATACATCGGGCACCTGTAAATATTAAGCTTACCATTCTTTAACGTTTCCCTGGTGTGAAACCTGTTTTTATATGGCTTTTGCACCTGCCAGTACGGGTAGTACGGAAAACCCGTGACCATACTGCACTGAAAATTATTTTCAACCAGCCAGTCAACCATTTCGCCGGTGTACTTACCTATGCCGGTAAGCTCGGGCGAAAAGTTGATCCCGATAAGCAAGATGCTTTTAGAAGGAGCTTTTGTTTTACTCCGTTCAATTTCAAGTACGTTTTTTGCCATAATATTGGTTTAATTAGCACACCCGGGGAGGTGTTAATAGTTAAAAAAAAGAGGATTTTTATTCAGAGGCCTGCAACACTAATGTTGCAGACTTTTGATCGGCATTTGTAATGTTATTGATGCTTTGCACGCTTGCATTTTGGTTTACCGTGATCTCACGCATCTTAATGATGATCATGTATTCGTAATAGGATATATTGATGCAATAGGTTAAACCCTGTATACCCTCAGTAAAGCCCAAACTAAAAAAGTAAGTTTGTATAAACCTTAACATCGGCCAGCCCGGCACACGGCTTAACCACGATTTTAATGCCGGGTTACGTGTACTGCCATGTTTGCTGAATATATTTTTAAATGGCGGACGATGGTTCAACCTTGCCACAGCCTCAAGGGTTGAGTAACGGTTGTGCCGCTCTATCCAGTGCGACCAGCCTTTGGAAAAACCGTAATGCAGGTAGGGTTCCTTTAAATATAAGGCCTTACCCAATACATGATCCTCTTTTTGGCCATGCCCGAAATCAGTGTAAGTTACACGGCCCTTACGCAGCAAGCGTAATTGCCATTTCGGATAGTTATCGCACCGTTTTAACCAGCGGCCTTCAAGCATCATTTTCCAGCAGCAGTAAAAACCGGCAACTGCATCTTCGGCATTGATGGTGGCTTTTAACACGGCATCTCTAAATTCGGGCGTGGCTACTTCATCAGCATCCAAAAACAGTATCCAGTTATATTTAAGGCTGATGTTTTGCAGGGCAAAATTGCGCTGCTTGCCAAAGCTTTCAAAAGCGTTTTTAGTAACCGTTGCACCATGCCGGCGCGCAACTTCAACCGTACGGTCGGTACTAAATGAATCAAGCACCTGCACATCATCTGTCCACTGCAGCGAGCGTAAACAAATGGGCAGATCGGCTTCTTCGTTTTTAGTAAGTATAATTACAGAGATCATTATTTAATTAATGTTAACAGGCTTATTATGCTGTAACTGTGTTGTAAACGATTTTTTATTGGCCTTTTTGGTATGGCTTAAATGCTGCGATAACCTTACCGCGAAAGCACCCAGCATAAATGTAGGGTTAGCCTGTCCTGATGTTGGAAATACCGAACTGCTGCACACATATACATTGCTGGTGCCCCACACTTTCAGATCACTGTCAACCACGCCATTTTCGGGCGAGTTGGCTATGCGGGTAGTACCACACTGGTGCAACCCATCTTTTGACATGTTTTTTATAGCCTGCGGCAGTTCGTCCTTATCAAACCAGTATTTAAGCTCGCCGCAGCCTGTGGTACGCAGCCAATGGTCAAGCACATCATGCAGTTTTATAACCGAGGCAACATCCGCTTCGGTAAGCGAATAGTTGATGATCAGGCGCTCACCATCTGATCCAAGTTTCATGCTGTTGCCCTCAAATGGTACCTGCTCAGCATGAAAATGCAACGCGTAAGTATTTTTGGGGCTGTACAAAAACACTCCGGGCAATTTGCGTTTACTGATGTACCGTTTATAAAAAATGGCCGCCGGCTTGGTGAATGATCGGGGCAAACCACGTGCTATGTTGCCTATATGCGCCGGTATATTGTTTACCCTGCCTTTGGTTATAGAATGCGCTATTGCCGGAGGAGCCAGTTTTTTACCCAGTACAGGCGTAATCATGGCCAGATACATAAATGACATGGCCCCGCTGCGATGCTTAGGATCAAAGTATAAGGGATTATCAAGCCACAGCGCGGTATTAAGCAAATTGTTTTGCTTCAAAAACTCGTTACTGAACTGAAAACGTCTGCGGGCATAAACACCATCAGCATCTTTAGTAAAACCATAGTCGGTTTTTTTAGGATCGCCGTTAAATTGTACTGATGCTATTTTGCCTGATAAATGCCCCTGGTAGTATTTACCCAGTGCATCCGGTACGCCCCCTATATTTCTAAATAATTGCTGATTGCGCAGCAATATGCGGGTACTCTCCTGCGCGCCGGCAGCCAATACAAATTTGTCTGCCGTTACTATGATCTGCTTTTGCGTTGCTACATGGCGAAGTGTTAAAAAGGATACTTTGCCTTTAGCATTGGGCTGTTCAAAATCGCGTGCCTCATACCCTTCTGCCAACGTGAGGTTTGTTTGGGCGGCAATATCACCTGCATATCTTTCGCCAAAACGGGTAGGCATACTGTACCGTTCAAGCCGGGTATCGGTAACAACACCTTGTTTAAATCCCTCGGCTATGGGTTTAGCATCGGCATTTGTTAATGCCGAAAGATCGAAATCAGGTTTACCGCATTCAAAATATTCTGCCGCTTTGTGTATATGATCCTGTACATCAATCAGTATAGTTTTATCCCAGGTGCAGTTTCCATTAAGTATGGGCCTGTCCTCAAAATCTATCTCATCATACATTACGCAGCGCCCGCCCCATGTAGCTGATGTACCACCCAAGCCTTTATTTGTACACTCATTGGGCTGATGGTGGTTAACTGTATTGTTTATCTGAATACTGCTATCAAGTTGATTTTCTTTTTGTTGTGTATTTGAACCATACTCAACTAACAAAACTCTTTTATGCGGATTAGTACGTGCATAATCCAGGGCCAATATAATACCGGCCGGGCCGCTGCCTACAACACAAAGGTTATAAGCGGCTGCATCATCAGTTAAAAACATGGCGACAGGTTTAGTTATCGTTTGTAAAATTAGTACGCTTTTTTAATTGCCTGGCCGGATGCCCACCATACACTGTCCACGCCTCCAGGTTTGAGGACGTAACAGATGAGGCTCCCAAAACACTGCCTTGTTTACAATGAACACCCGGCAAAACAACCGCTTTTGAGCATATCCATACATAGGGCTCAAGCACTATACGTTTCATGATATAGGTAAAATCGGCAGTATTGTAATCGTGCGTTGCTCCGCACAAAAATGAATATTGCGACAGTATAACGTGGTGCGACAGGTATACACCACCCGGGTTATATATTTCAACCCCCGGCCCTATGGTAACAATTTCTTCCGTTTCGAGCAGCCATGGTGCCCATATCTTACAGTCAGGATAAATTACATTCTTATCTCCGATTTTTCCGCCGAACATACGTACAACAAACACACGCCAGCGATGCATTGGGTTGGGTGTCCACCGGCATAGTATAAGCCAGGCCATGTTCCAGCAAAACCTGCGTAGCTTATTAGTGAATGAAAATACCGGTCGTAAATAACCGTCAGAACTATTAGCGCTATGATATGAAAGCATACTGATTAACCAGTTTATTTTTTTGAGTTGTTATATTGATATTAAGCAGTACACGGCTAAAGCGTTCAATATTTGCCTGCACCGAGAAATACTGTTCAAAGCATGCATGTGCCTGTGCGCTCATTTTCTCTTTATCTACTGCCGATAACTTATACCATTTGTTGAGCGTGTTAAACGTTCCTTCGTCAGTATCATCGGCAACAATCGCGGCCCCTGCTTCATTAATTTCGCGCCATATGTTTACCTGGTCTGATATCAGTACCGTTTTGCCGCAGGCCAGGGCCTCAACAACGGCAATACCAAAATTTTCCTGATGGCTGGGCAGCACAAATGCTTCACAGCCATAAAAAGCGCCCCACTTAGCATCGCCACTCAACATCCCCGGAAAGTGAACGCGGCCTTTTAACACGTTAGATTGCTTTACTATTTGCTGTAATGCATCGCCGTAAGCACTTTCGGCACCGGGCCCGGCTATTACTAAATGCGGCAACGATGTAATATCTCCGGTAGCAGCTACCCTTTCGGCCAAGCTTTTGTAAGCTTGTAATAATAAGTCGGCGCCTTTTTTTTCGTGCAAACGACTTAAAAACAACCAGTAAGGCTTTTGCTCAACGTCAGGCAGCTTTTCGGCAAATGCCTTAGTCATTACCTGTGTGCAGGCTGGCGGTGATTGTACCCCCAGCCCTACTACAGACTCTCTTTTTGGTTTATATGGATTGAAAGGCTCTCGTGCGAGTAACAGTTCGGTTTCGCAGGTAAATAATAATTCATCTGCATTATTAATAACATTCTTTTCTATTAAAGCCCAATATGCCACATTGCGCAGCGCCTTTAACCGGCGGCCTTTAGCGCGTTGAAAATACGGATCGAGCATACCATGCGGCATTACCATAAAACGTGGCAGTACGCCTTCATTATTTCTTTCTAACTGCCTTAATGCCTTATTAACGGCATAGCCATGAAATAACCACAACCCATGAACTATAACCACATCAAAGCGGGTTAAATTTTGCAGCAACCATGGCAGCAATTGTTTGCTGTGGTACCAGGGCCCTTTTTTAGGCCCTAACGCGTGCTGTATAACCGCACCCTCCGGATGAAAAACTTTATCATCAACGCTGGCTATCTCGTTATAAAAACCGGCTTCAGTTAGTCCATCTGCTAATAAGCGTACGGCCTCGCACACACCCCCTGTTTCAGGGTCCATACTGCTGATAACGTGAAGAATTTTCATTATTGAAATTGAGTTATTAGCGGTGACATCTTTTCTTCTTCATTGGTTTTTGTAACGATATCAAATAATGCCTGCTTAACTTCGTGCACGGTGATTGACAGGATACACTTTTTACGTTGCTCCACGCATACCTCCAGGCCACAACCCGCACATTCAGGCAGGCGATAGATTATACGATTATTGTTACCCCGCGGAAACCATTGCCCCGGCATATTACGCGCCGAGTAAATGCCAATTGCAGGAGTGCCCACACAAGCCGCAAGGTGTATGGGCCCACTATCGTGCCCTATAAAAACGGTAGCATTTTTTAACAGTGCCGCCGATACCCGTGGCGATGTCTGGCCGCAAAAATTCACCCCCTCTTTACCCCAAACCTCAAGGCATTTATCTCCGGTTTGCTTTTCATCCGCCGCGCCTATTACCATGAGCATCCAGCCGTTAAGCCGGGCAGATAGTTGCTGCAGCAGTAGCTGCCAGTTATCCATCCCCCACTCATTTGCCGGGTTTTTTGTACCAAGTGATATGGCCAGAACCGGGATTCCGGAAGGCAGAGCTTCGTTAAAGCAGTTGGCGGTATATATTTCTTTTTTATTTAGTTTAAGATCCCAGTATCGGTCATCATCAAGCGGCAACTCACCAAGTATACTGATGCGGCGTGCCAGTCGTTTGGCTTCCCATTCGTTTATACCGGTAGCCTCATCAACACAAACTTCAAAATCCTCTTTCCCGGCATCAAAGCCTATCATTTTTTTAACGCCTGCCGCTTTAAAAAACCAATAATCACGCAGTAACGACATACGCGAACGTGCCGGATTAATATTTACCACGGTATCAATCTTTAATAACCTTATCTGTAATATCAGTTCGAAAAGTATGCGTGGGCTGCGAGTGCCTACCGGGTAATTAATAATGCGGTTAAAAAAGTATCCGCTGCCTAAAACAGTTTCAGCCGCGGCAGCCTTCGCCATTACCGGCTTGTTGGTAAGCAGGGTAATATCGGCATCGGCAAAGCTCTCTTTTATTTTATGAAAACAGGGCAATGCCATTATGGTATCGCCCAGGCTGCCCAGCCTGTAAATAAGCACTCTTTTACCTGAAGCCGCCATGTTATTGTACGTTATGATAAGCCATATCTGCTTTCAGCAGCCAATCCTCAAGCTCATGCGCCAAAACAGGCGCGGTACCAAGGTGAGCCACAACGCAGCCCGCCGCTGCATTAGCCAAACGTGCCGCTTCGGCCGGGCTGGCACCGCAGGCCAGAGACGCGGTAAGCGTGGCTATAACTGTATCACCCGCTCCCGATACATCAAATATCTGCCTTGCAACGGTTGGTAAATGTTCAACTACTTCGCCTTTTTCGCTAATGGCCATACCATCGGCACCAAGGGTAACTATTAAAGTTTCGGGGTTGTACATCTCATGTATCCGGCGGCAAACCTCCTCAAGCGGGTACTTTTCACCAATTGCCGGTGCCGGTAACTCGGCCAGTTCAAGTGCCTCATTACGGTTTGGGGTTAGTAAACCAACACCGCTGAATGACAGCCTGCGTGCAGGCTTCGGATCAACTGCGACCAGCAGACCCGGAATGCTTTTAGCGATCTTTAACACAGAATCTAATAACGATTGCGTGATTACACCTTTTGCATAGTCGGACACGATAACCGCGTGAACTTCACTCATAGCCCGGCCAAGTGCCTTTTCAAAATCAGGTGATGAATCAATGGCATAAAACTCGCGCTGGCCTTCCCTGTCAATACGGCAAAGCTGTTGCGATTGTATAACCACACGGGTTTTTACTATGGTTGGAGATTGAAACAGCACTTCCGGAGAAAGATATTTAACCTCTTTGTCGGCCAGTATTTTCAGCAGGCGTTCGCCCGCTTCATCCTGTATGCAATGCCCCATAATACTGGTTTTTACGCCCAGGTTGGTAAGGTTTAATGCAACATTGGCAGCGCCGCCTGCCGTGTAACTATCATCAGCCACGTGCACAACAGGTACCGGTGCCTCCGGCGATATGCGGGTTACGTTGCCCCACACATAATGGTCGAGCATCATATCACCGATCACCATAACTTTTACGGCACCCAGTTTTTTAAGCAAAAAGGTTAGGTTCATTGTTTTTTATTTTAGATCGCTCCAGTCTGTAGTATCCAGTTCTTCAAGCCATTGGTGAAGTATAAGGGTATGTACTTCCTGTATACGCGCGGTGGTGTTGCTTGGTACTATCAGTTCTATATCGCACATATCCTTTATAGCGCCGCCATCCTTACCACCTAAAAATATGGTTGTTATGCCCTGGCTGGCCGCCTGCTCAAATGCCTTTATGATGTTTGGACTGTTACCGCTGGTGCTAAAACCTACCAGTACATCTCCAAGTTTACCCAGGCCTTCTAACTGGCGGGCGTATATCTCATCAAAACCATAATCGTTACCGATGCAGGTTATGGCGGTTACATCGGCATTAAGGCAAATAGCCGGTAAACTACGGCGTTCGGCTTTATACCGGCCCACTAATTCTTCGGCCAAATGCAGCGCATCAGCCGCACTGCCGCCATTGCCGCAGGTTATCAACTTACCGCCGTTTAGTATTGACCGTTTTATGGTTTGAGCCGCAGTATCAATGCATTCCTCAAGTTGCAAACTCGTGGTTAATACTTTTATTAATTCATCAACTGATTGCAGGTAAGATACCATACCCGTATCGGCCGCAAAAACGCTTTGATTGTATGATGACTCGATCATATTGATTAATGATTAAATGTTTATTTAGTTAGATGATGGTGATATCAATTGTGAATACGCGCGTTTGGTTGAGCGTTATCACCCTCATCAAAAGTTTTAACCAGCCAAAGCTTACGGTTGGGCTTGCGCAAGGCAGCTACTATCAGGCCACCGAGTATAATATCAAAACCCAATGAGGTTGGTTGTGCCCATTGCCCCTGCATAATGGCCAGTATGCCTATGCTGCATATCATCCACGGTAAAAAATCATTCTGACTGACGCGTTTAAAGCTATCCCAACCAATGTTGATCACAAATATTACACGAATGATAATTACAGCAAAGCCCATGATGATACCCATTTCTCCGATCAGCCGCCCCCACTCACCTTCAGAAATAAGATAAACGGTATGATCTCCTGCTATAAGCATACTGCCTACGCTTGTGCCCATGCCTATGCCGTAGCCAAAAAATGGTTTCTCGGCCGATTCAATAATAGCGCCTACCATGCCTCCTAAAAAACGGTCGACAAATACACCACTAACACCACCCTCGGTTTCGTTAGCGTTGGTAAACCTGTCGGTGAAAACGGCTATTGGCGTCGCGGCGAACTTAGTTTGGCTCAGTACGCCAATTGATATTGCTAATACAACCGCCGCCATAATAATCTTGCCTATGTATTTGGGATTACGGGACATGGCGATCAGTGTAAATAATATACAGGCCAGCACCAGCGATAGCAAACTACGGCTGATAGAAAGCGGTATAGCCATAAGCAAACCCAAAGTAGCACCTATTAATATAATGCGGTTCATGCTTTTTGGCGTTAGCCAGAAGTAAAATATGTATGCCGATGCAAAGCCAAAAAATAAGGCTGTGCCGTTAGTGAACGAAAAGGTAGCCGGTGGCCTGAAAAAGCCCATTGCCCCGTCAAAACCGCCGCCTTTGGCATCGCCGCCTATACCCCTGTTTACCCATGCCGACTGCGGGCTATAAAATTGCATAGCTATAAGTATGGCCATGGGTATGGTAAGCCACACGGTGAACTTACCTATCTGTATCACATCATCACGATCAAACACCCTGCCTATAACAAATATGAGCGGGAAGTGAAACATGAGTATCCTGGCACCGTATATGGCTACAGCTATGTTTCCGTGTCCGAATGCCAGGGCGGTTATCACCCCCAAAGCACCTACGATCATGATAACGGTTACATAGAGATTTGCAGGCAACAAATTACGTTTCCAGGCCAGTAATACCAGCCAAAGCGCTATCGGGTCGCGCACTACAAGCAACGGCGTGGCTAAACCAGGCAATACCCATTTACGCAGGGCGCCTTCAAATATCAAAAGCAGAAAATAAGCCCAGATACCGCGTTTAAGTATCAGGTTAACATCCTTCTCCTTTACCGGCTCCAGTACATGGGTTTTGGTAAGATCGAGGCTGTTGTACACACCCGAAATAACAGAACTACTAAACTGTTTCATTATTTAGTGTGTATAATTGGTTAGGCTGTGTATAATGTTGTCGCCGTAATTTTCCCATGTGTAACCGGCTGCTTTTATTTGTGCTGCTTTGCTCATTTTTGGTAACATTTCACGATTATCTGCAAACCAGGCTATCTTTTGAGCGATAGCTTCGGGCGAGCGGATATCCACCAAAAAGCCTGTTTCGCCTTCGTCTACCAAATCGGCACCACCTGTATTTGGGGTGATGATGATAGGCAGCCCCTGGCTCATGGCCTCCTGCATTACCAGTGCCCTGCCCTCAACAATTGATGGCAGGCAAAACACATCGCATGATCGCATCAGTTCCAGCACCTGGTCATGAGAACGGCCAGGCTCGTAAGTAAAATCATCAAGCTGTTCGCGGTAAAAATCCATGGGTGCCAGTAATGAGCCCATTACAACGAATTCTACCTTCTTTGTATCGAGCAGCTTGATCGCCTTGAACAAATCGCCAAGCCCTTTGCGCTGGCCCATTGAGCCCGCGAAAAGCACTCGTAGCGGCGCATCAGTGTTTTTAGTAGTATTTTTAACCTCACCAACCTTTGGCGAACCAAAAGGCGATACGATGATTTGCTTTTCCTTTGCCCATTCAGGTAATGAATTCATTACAAATGAACCAGGGCCAACTACCACGTCAGCCAGTTCCAGCTCACGTGTTTTACGCTCCAGCTTTGCTTCTGAATCATTTATACCGCCGCCTAACGTAACCGCCCATTCGGGCATACGCAGCGCCTCTTCATTTAAAAGCTTTTGCGCGGTTTCCCAATAAGCTATCGGCAGATCATAAATACATTTTAAACCTAATCGCCTGGCTTCCTTAAAGGTAAATAACGCGCCGTCCTCGTAGGCATAAACGGCATTTACGCTTTTACTTTTCGCAAACGAGCGTAAACGTTTAGCTGTGGCTTTATCCAGATCGCGGTAAACAGCATCAATGCTTGCCCAACCTTTTTCATGTTCGGTGTAGCTATTGATACCTAAGCGGGGTAATGTCATTCGTACCAGCTCAAGTGCCGGACGGGTGTATAAACTCCCCGTTGGTACCTGGAATGAACGGCGCATAAGCTCGGCACGAACTTTTGCAGGCAAAAGTTTTAACCAGGCCGAATCCTGATGCGTAGCCAGCGTGGTATTAAATGCCGACAACATACCTGCTTTAGCCAAACTTGCTATTACAGCACGTACATTGCGGTTGCCCGTTGGGTGCGATAGTACTATATTCATTAATATACAGGTATATGGTACTTATTCTTTAATCCAGCTATACATATCCAGCGCGATAGCTTCCCAACTGCGGGTAAGCCAAAACCACTGGTGTAATAGCTGACGGCGTTTTTCGCCCTCGGCTGTGGTAACAAGGCTGTAATTCTCCATCAGTTCCTGCGGGCGAAATAAGGCATAGCCCGGAGGCTCATCCAGTGAAAGGGGTGCCTCGCACACCACAGGTACAGCATGAGCTGACAAAGCTGCAAACGTGCCCGATTTACGCAGACTGTCGGCTGTTTGACCAACCAAAGCCGCTTCAGCGCTCAGCATCATGCTTGATACTTCTGCCGGTTTTAAAACCCCCATCTGCACCAGTACGCCCTTGCCTATCTCGGTATTAGCCAGGCTGATCTCTTGCTCGGCAAAGGCATTATCATTTGGGCCGATAGCGTATATTTTGCTGATACCACCTTTCTGGTATAACTGCTTTATTAAAGGCAGGTGTTGTTGCAGTGTCCATAATCGGGTATGTGCCAAACCAAATATGATCCACTCGCCGGGGTTGCGTGTACTTTTAAGGCCATATGCCTTGTCAAAAGGTAAAATATTGGCTCCTACCATGCTCAAATGCACTTTGGGGTTTACCAATACCGATTCAAGTTTTTGCTTTTGCTCGTTAGTTACTACAGTAATGCCATCGGCCTGGTTACTTAATTGCTTAACGGTGTACTTGGTAAAAGCATCCAACACTTTGTGATGAAACTTTAAATTTTTACTACCATCCCATGTTTCATGGAAATACACAAACAACCTGTTGGCTGGCGAGGCTTTTTTAAACTTTTTTAATGCTGATAACAGCTTAAATGGCAATGCGAATTTTGAATAGCTTTTAGGCGTATAGTTCAATAATACATCAGTAGGAAAAGTACTGCTGGTACTTTCATTCAATGATTTTTCCCAGTTATCCGTTCTTAATTCAAGCTGATTTTCAGCCTTTTCCTGCGGAAAATATTGAACACCTATCTTAATATCAAGATAATACTTGCCTAATGCCAATGCCGTACGGAAAGCATGATCACTTACACCACAAACGCCGGGCGGACAAGTTGGGGCAATTACAAGTAACTGCCTGTTGCTATCGTTTATCATTTTAATTGTTGGATTCTTGTAATTGAAGTGCTAAACTTTCGGCAGGTGCTTCGCTTACCTGTAATGGCCGGTTTTGCGCCAAAGGCTGAGGTTTTCTCTTAGTCAAAAATCTTTTTTCAAACTTTTCGTATGATAAATGGGCTATCGCCACCGTAATACCAATAACGATCAATAATTCAAACACCGGCTTACCTGTAAATGCAGGCACTTTATCACGAAAGTTGAGCATCGCAAATATCACTATAGGGTGATAAACATATATGCCGTAGGATATTTTGCCCAGGTATTGCAGCACTGATGACCTTGATAAGGCCAGTATGCGTGCATTGCCCTTTTCAACAATGCCTGCTATGATAGCCGCGCTTGTAAGATTCAATAACGAGTAACCCCATACCCATTGGTATGCTAAAGGCAGGTTGCTTGGCCATCCCATAGAGGCCAATGTATACGAGGGTATAACTGCTACCAGCATTAACCCTGTTATTACAACAAGTGCCATGCAGGTATAAATTACCTGTGGCTTGCTTAAAAAGCGGCGAACCTTAACTTTGCACAGCAATGCCCCGAATACAAAGGCATCAATGTGCGAGAATGGCAGTACATATGGTGCAAGTGCCTTGGCGGTGGCATCGCCATTAAAGCCTACCAGGTAGGGTAAATGCTCATTTATTGTGTAACCCAATGCTCTTATTACCATACTGAGCGGCAGTAACCATAGTAAAATAGTGGTGATGCGTTTTTGAGGCACAAACCATAAAAAGAATGGCCATACCATGTAAAACTGCCACTCGAGCGCTAAGCTCCACAAATGGCCATACACCATATGGAAAGTGTAGCCTTGAAATAACCACCTGAAATTTACCGCGTAAGTAATCAGCCATGGCCATTCAACATCAAAGGCTTCGGGCTTGCCGGCAAAAAAGTTAAACAGCGCGAGTATGCCTATGTAGCCAAAATATAAAGGGAACAACCGCAATGCGCGTCGTTTATAAAAATCTTTAAAAAATGCCCCTGTTTGCTTTCCTGCTGAAGCCGCCCGGTATTTTATAACTATACCAGAGATCAAAAAACCTGATAACACGAAAAAGAATTGTACCCCTATCCAACCGCACGGAAATAGTGTATAATGGTAAGCTATGATGGCCAGGGCCGCTATGGCACGCATGGCATCAAGCTGGTAATTGTGTTTCATGTATCGGCTTATATCTCGTAAACTCTCTGTCGGTTTATATTTTATACGATCACCTTTGCCCACTGCGCCACCTCGTTCAGCCCCTCACTTAGTGAATACACTGAACTAAAACCTATATCATCCAGTTTACTTACATCGGCCCGCCAGTTAACAGGATCGCCCGGTGGTACTTTGCCGTCAAATGTTATATCCATATCAATATTCAAGCTACTGATAAGGCATCGGGCAACATCGGCAACGGTACTTTCAATACCTGATGCCAGGTTATATATGGAGCACTTTTCATCCTGATCCTGACCAATGATGCTGGTTACAGCGCGGCACACATCCTGCACGTACATAAAATCGCGGCTTTCGGCACCGGTGCCAAACAGTTGTATGCTTTTTTGTCCTAAAGTTGCAGCCTGAATGGCACGCTGTGTAACATCATATATTAACTGTTTACGCAAACCAGGTCCGTAAACCGAAAATATGCGGAATATCACTACCTGTATACCTAATGCCCTCGAATAATTCATCAGCAAGGTTTCGGCCGTGGCTTTGTGTATGCCGTATGGAGATATAGGCATAACCGGGGTTTGCTCGGTTATAGGCAATGTTTTAGGATTGCCATAAACCGCCGCGCTCGAAAAGAAAAGCATTTTAGCCTTACGCTGTGCCTTTGCTATATATAAAGCCAAACGTGCCGTACCGGGCAACAGACTCGAAAAATCGCCATACGGATCATTTACCGAAGCGGCTACCGAAGCGCCACCTGCCAGATGACAAACCGCATCCAACTCATGCCCTTTTAAAAGCTGATCCAGATCAACCGACTCCAGCGATGAGGTAGCAAACCCCTCCCACAACGCCGGGCGAAGCGGCGCGCGCATATCAATACCTATTAACTTATACCCTTGCTGCGCTGCTTCATCAGCAAGCCAGGTACCCAGAAAACCCGATGCTCCCGTTATCAGGATGGTTTTATTGTGCTTCATTAAAGAAAAGTTTAGGGTTATTTAAACATGCGCGCCAGCGATCGGCCATTACCTTATGCGAGAAATGCTGATCGTAATAATTCTTCAGTCGGACCGGATCAAAAGCACCGGTTTTTATATTGTTTATCAGTTTTGAAAGGCCTTCGCTTATGGAATGCTGATCAGGTTCAACTAATACTGTGTCAGGGTTATCAATACAGCAATCGCGTATGGCGCCAATGTTGGTTGCCATAAAAGGCAGGCCATAAGCCATTGATTCGAGCAGCACAAGCGGTAAGCCCTCCATTTCTGTTGAGGTAAGTACCAAGCCATCGTAGGATGCCATTAGTTCCGCCCCATCCCTATCTGCCGGGTAACCGCCTTTAAAACTCACAATACTATCCAGATCAAGTTCTGCGGCGAGTTTTTTCAGGTTTGTTTCTTCTTCACCCTTGCCCCACAAATCAAGCTTAACATTTTGACGGTTTGGCAAAGTTGTCAATGTATTAAATAACAGTGGCAACCCTTTATTACCGGCTAAACGACCAAAGTAAGCCAACCTGATCTGCTGTTTTTCGCCACTCTCCTGTTTTCTCAGCACACCACTTACCGGTGGAGCCGGAAAACATGGCAGCCAGTTTACATCAGATGCATCGGTTAAATTAGTTTTCCAGTAATCGAGCATGGATGGGGCCTGTACCGCTATGCCATTAAAACTGCCTCGGCTCTTGTTCCATATCTCTTCTTCTTTTGAGCGATTGGCTATAAAGTCCTGCGCTATTTTAAAGCAATCATTACTTAAATAACGGGTAATAAAGTTTGATGAATTTGACAGGCCGATGCTCACAAACACATCCGGTTTAAAGCTTCTGGCTTGTTTGGCTGCACTAAGTAATGATCTGTATTTCTTTACCTTATCTACCAAACCTGGTGTTTTGTGTTCAATACGCCCCAATACCAGATCCGCATCAGTTAAACGGCCGCCATTTTTATCATCGGTAATGTTGATGATCCTGAGATTATGGCCCTCGGCCTTTACAAAGTCGATCAGTTCGCGATACGCAATCTGAGCACCGCCAAGGCCATCAACATGCCCCATCAACAAAACATTTTTTTTATGGTTTAACCCCATCGGCTTAGATTTTTATAAAGAAAATTGTAGTAGAAATATCAGGTAACGGCAAATGCATTATATGCACTCCAAATATGCTTCGGCTGCCTGGTTGAGATAATTTTGCGGGATTATTTTACCTTTTGCATGCAGTGCCTCAATAACATTAGTAACTGATGATGCCTGAAAGATGCCCAGTTTTTTCATATCAGCCTCGTGATAGGTTTTATCAGATGCTGATATCAGTACCGGTATGCCGCGCTCCATCCACGCTATGGCTGCGCCGCTTTTGTTTATGCCATCAACCGGGCTGGTAACTATACCTGCATCAACCAATTGCATGCAACGGTTTATCATAGGTGCCGGTACAGAGCCTGTTTGCCAGTATACGGCGCCGGGTATGGTTTTAAGTATATCGGCAACGTTTTGTACCCGGCTATGACCTATCAGTAATACGCCAAGTTTTAAACCGGCTTGCGTAGCGGCAATGTTTACGGTTTCTATCATTTCCTTTAAACCAGGGCAATTGTAGCTGGTACCAAAAAAACCCACTACCAGCCAGCTTGCTGCCGTGCCCGTTAATAACGACAGGTGCTTAGACGATGCAAACTGCTGCCATTCTTTATCATCACCAAACTCATTAGTAGGTATGTTACCAAAAATGGGTACCACATCGGCTTCAACTTGTATTTGTTTCAAATAATCGTGGTAAGGACTTATACTGGTAAAAATATGCTGCGGTTTAAGGCTTGTTATCAGTGTTTTAAGAAAGCGCTTTTGCAGGTTGCCTAATACCTTCTCCTTAAACCCGGCATTTACCGCCATACCACACCAAAGTTCGTGAAGCATGATGTGCAGCTTTACACCCGCCACCGCTTTACGAAAGTTAGACAGCATCTCGAACGGCAAACCATATTTTTGAAAGCCAAAGCCTACATATTGCAGACTAATGATATCCGGAGAAAAGCTTTTTACTTTTTTACTTAGTAAGCGGTATCGTTCGCGGCTGCTTAACGTAGCAGGCAGGCGCAATACAGGCAATTGAATGCCATTAAGTTGCTGCACGGTATCCTCATGCACCGCTAAATGATGATCTTTTAACGCTACCGCATTTACCTGATGCCCGTTAGCTATGAGCATACAGGCCAGGCGGCGCACATAATCTCCCACACCATCGCTGCCCGCTTGCAGTGATCCGCATATAAAAAAGAACTTCATGCTGGATTAAATTAACGGTAGTTTATACCGTAAATGTTTAAAGTACACTGCGTTTAAGCTTGGTAAAATAATGGCGCGTACGCAACAAACCGGGATATTTAAACAGTAATGCAAAATAGCTCGACAGCCTGTTATAAAGGCGCTCACCAACATTTTCAAATTCCCACTGGCTGATATGCTTTTCGGGCAATAACTGGTAAGTAAGGGCCGATTGCAATTCCTTTTTATAATTATTGTAAGCCGGATCATTAAGTAAACTATTGTAATGATCTATCAGTTCATCGGCCTTGCTATCACGTATCACAATGGTTTTTGAACTTGAGTGATACCTGAAATGTACCAGCACATTTTGGTTATATATAACCTGCGGAAATTGCAGGAAGTACCTGGTGAAAAATATCCTGTCGAAATAGTAGGATGAGCTTTCAGAAAACTTGCCTGTATTACGGATGTTATTAATATCACACCAAACACCGGGTTGGTGAAAGGTATCTTTAAGCGACAAAAAATTCTCGATACTTAAATCGCTGTTTTGAATAATGTCCTTGAAACTTGGGTTATCATTATAAAAATTGTGCACCTTACCGGCTATTGTAGCACCTTGCGTAAAGGTACGACCCACGTAAAACAGCGACATGGGTGCCAGATAATCATCACTGTTTATCCAGTTAAATATGTTACCGGTACATAATTCAATACCTTTATTAATGGCATTGGCCTGCCCTTTATCCTTTTCGCTCACCCAATGGGTTATCCATCTATCGTATTTTTTAAGGATCTCGACACTCTCATCATTACTGCCACCATCCATAACAATATACTCCAGGTTAGGGTAATTTTGTAATAAAATGGAGCGGATGGTTTCCTCTAAAAAAACACCCTGGTTATAGCTTGGAGTAACTATTGAAATTTTAGGCCAATGCTTTTGGGTATTGTAAATACCGGCATCAACCTCTTCTGTCCACGGCCAGCCTTTTTTATGGCCTGCCGATGGTAATTGCGCTAACAATGACATACTTAACTATTCGGTAGTTGTTACTTTATTTATCATCAACAAACTGAATACAATGTGCATTACAGCCTCAAAACCGGCTACACATATATTGAGCATCAAAATGCCGCGTAGTGTTGATATATCTAAAAAATAAGCTGATATGGCTACCGCTGCAATGCTCAGAGGTATTAATATAACTGGCTTAATGGCCCAGCCACGATGGGTATATAATGAGAATGATGAACCCGCGATAAGCCCCAGGCAACTGCCTGCAATGTTCAAAAACAACTCGGTGTGCAGATTAGCGTAAGCCGGCCCAAGCGCCCACAAAATTTGTGTTGGAAATAACCATACAACCGCTAACAGTAAACTCAATATAAGCAGCATAGCTGCCGTAATTCTTAAATAATGACCAAGTAATACGCGCTTATTGTTAGGCAGCCTTGCAAAGCGGGGTGCAATAAGTGTTGAAAATAGCACATTAAATATGCTTAAAACCATAACCAACCTACCCAGGGCGCCTACCTGCGCAACAGCGGTGGTTGACCCAAAAATTGAGATGAGCCAGATGGTGATCTGCCCGGATGCGCAATAGTATATCGCTCCGGGTAAAATGCGCTTAACAAAGGTCAGTATCTCTTTGCTGATTGCCGGATCAGGATTTTGCTTTGTATCGGCATAGCGCGATGATGTTTTGCGTAACTGCCAGTTTGCCCATACAGGCGGTAAACCTGATGCGAAAATGGCTATATAAGCCCACGGAAATGTGAATATGGTTAGCGATGTAAGTATTAGCCGTAATATATTAGTGTGTACCTGAATTTTTTGCAGGGGTGCAATATCCTGCGTTAATTTTGGAGCGACCTCAAGCAGTGTGCTTGACAGGGATGAAAAGAATGCCGGTATTAAAGCTACCGTTAACAAACCGGCCATCAACCAGCTTGCGCCATGGTGAACCAGCAGATACAGTAGCACAGGCACCGCTACAAGTAAACTACCCACGGCAAATTTTCTGCGCAGGTCTAACCCAGTGGCGATTACCAGGCCCAGCTTGTTTTTATCCTGCCAAACCTTTCCACCCTGCGACATTACCCCGGTTGATATCCCTCCATCGGCTAACAAAATCATGGTACCCAGCATCGTGTTCACCAGGGTGTATAAAGCGTACTCTTGCGTAGGTAATAACCGGATAACAATTACGGCGCTTACAAAACCAATTAATTGTATAATCAGTTGGGCTGCGCCTGTAATCGTTACCAGTTTCCCTAATTCAAGCAGTTTAGCGTATTTTGAAACTGGCAGTGCAGTTGTCGTTTCGGTTTTCATTTATAATTTAAGCAGTAAAAATTGAGGGTATTAAGCCAATCTCTTTTTATGCTTTGTGTTGATGTAGTAGCTATCATCATAGTTATAACCATAGCCGTATTTGGTGCGTTGTATACCGTTAAACACAATGTTCAAGTTTGGTAATTGATCTTCATTGATTACTTGTTTAATGAATTTCAGTTCAGATTTATCGGTATAACCTTGTTTTATCAAGTACAAGGTCGCATCACATACACGTGCAAGTATCGAGGCATCAGTAACAAGGTGCAGCGGCGGCGTATCAATCAATATATCATCATACTCCTTGCGTAAGTTATGGATCAGTATATCCAGCTCATCGCCTATTAATAACTCCGATGGGTTTTCAGGAATAACACCTGCTCCTATCACCATAATGTTTTTGTGCACTGGCGATACCTGAACGATCTGCTCAAGTGTGGCCTCTCCTTTAAAGTAATTGCTTAGGCCCGGTTTGCCTGCATCAAACTTTAGTGTTTCGGTAAGTTTAGGCCTGCGCATATCAAGCTCAAGTACTACCACCCTACGGTTGGTTGCGGCTAAAACAGCCGCCATATTACTTGTTACAAAGCTTTTACCTTCGCCACCCACACTTGATGTACACATTATAACCCTGCCTGTTTTATTTTGCAATAGCATTTGCAGGTTGGTACGCAGCACCCTAAACTGCTCGGCAATTACGTAACCCTTCTTATCAAACATCACAATGCCTTTGCTCGCTTTTTCCTGGTTTATCTCGGCAATTACCGGTGCTGTTAAGGCTTTTTCTATCTCGGCGCGGCTAACCACTTTGTTCTTGATCATATCCCTGCCGTAAATAAACGCGGCCGGTATGCCTAATCCCATTAAAAATGCTAACACATAAGGCACCTGTTTTTTTGATTTTGGCGATATGTAATAAGGCTCCTCAACTGTGTGTATTCCGGTAAGCGTTGAAGCATAGCTTAATGATACTTCCTCCTTTTTTTGCAGCAGGTATATGTAAAGGTTCTCTTTAATGCTCTGCTGTCTTTTAATGCTGATGTACTGGCGCTCCTGGCCCGGTATGTTTTTTATAGAAGCTTCAAAGCCCGAGTTGTTTTGCTGCAACTCACGCTGAACAGATACTAATGAAGATTTTATGCCTTTTATATTTTCTTTAATGGCGGCTTTGGTAGCGTTTATCTGCCTGTTAATAGGTTCAAATATCGGGTTCTGCTCGGGTGTGGTGGCCAGTAACCTGTCCCGCTGTAACTGTAGTTTTGATAACTGGTCAACAAAACTTATTAACCCCGGATCTGAAATACCCAGTGTGGCCGGTACCGAGCCTTCATTATTGGTTGAGTTTACATAACGTTCAATACCGTTAATAACATTCAACTGCACATTTACTTCGCTGAGGCGGGTATCATTACTTTGTACATTATCCAGATAAAACTTTGATTTTGATGAGATATCTGTTAGCCCGCGGCTGCTTTTAAAACCTTCCACATCCTTCTCTACCGAAGTAAGCTCGCCACTTAATGATGACAGCCTTACATCAATAAATTTAAGTGTGCTTTGTGTAGCACGTTTTTTATCTTCAATGCTTGATAGCTTGTACACCTTTATCAGTTGATTTAAAAAGGCTTTGCCCCGTTCGGGCACACCATCTTCAAGTTCCATTTCTATTATCGGGGCATCCTTGTTTAAGGATACCAAAACAACGTTCTGATAATACGTTACTACATCTTCTGGGCTTTGTGTATTAATGCTGATCTTTTTGCCTATATAGTCAGTAATGTAAGGTGTTGCCGAAAGGCTCCATTTACCAAAACCGCTTTTGAGTGTGGTATTGAATTTATACGGACCTGATTCTTCATCGCCATTTATAAGCATAAAGCTGCCCGCATCCTTTATTTGTATGGTAACTGATTGGTACGCGGGGCCATTTTTAGTAGCCAGCAAATTCAGGCGTACCGGCGTTGTAGCGTAAATATCATCATCACTATAGCTTTCGGCTGCTTTATAGTTCGTCCACAGTTGCAGGTCATCAACTACCTGCCGTATCAAAGGTCTTGAGCGTATTACTTCAAGCTCGCTTTCAATATCTTTGGGTTGCCCTGCAAGGTCTATTTTTTCAAGCGCCTGCTGCTCTGCCGACGCACTTTTATCATCCTTAATAGCAAGTTTAGCCTTAACATCATACACAGGTTTGGTATTACGTACATGTATATATGCCGCACCAAAGGCCACTAACAGGCAAGCCACAAAATACGGCCAGCTATGCAGGTATTTAGCGAACAGCCCACGCAGATCTTTTGACGAATCGTCGCCGTTATCTACGCCTGCCGTGGTTAAAAATAAACGATCGTTTTTCATGAGGTTAATTATTAATGCTGGTGAGGATAATGGTTATTACTGAGGCCGCCGAAAGTATTAAGCTGGCATTGCGGTAATTTCTGTCGCCCGAGTTTGATTTGGTTTTGTCAGGCTGCACGTACAACACATCATTATTTTTAAGATAATAATAAGGTGATTTAAACAGATCGGCAGAGGTAAGATCCAGATTGTAATACTGGCGCTTGCCATCGTTTTCACGAATCAGCAATACATTATTGCGAATACCTGTAATGTTCAGGTCACCGGCCAAACCAAGTGCCTCTGGTACTGTAACACGCTCGTTAGGTATCTGGTAAACATTAGGGCGGGCTACATCACCAATTACCGAGATCTTAAAATTCATTATCCGCACATTTACCGAGGGTTGTTTTAAATAAGTGGTAAGGCGCTTTTGTATTTCCTTGCTAATCATCTCGGTGGTCATTCCTGCTACTTTTAAATTACCAATAAGCGGCAACTGTATTTCACCGCTTTGGTCAACACGGTAGCCTGATGTTTTATTACTCGAATCACCCCACGCTTCAGGGTTAAGGCTGCTCACAGTTATACCTAATATATCCTCGCGCTGTATAGTAAGCGGCGAAAAATTATCAATGCTTTCGTTAAGATTATTACCACGGTTTACATTTTGGAAGTAAGGTATATTCTTGTATGAAGAACATGAGGTGCACAGAACGATCAGTATAAGTACAAGGCAATTAAAAAATGTAGAATATTTCATCATTTACAGTAGATTTCAGTATTGATCAGGTGAAAAGAAAGAATAAATTGAGGGATTTGTACCGACATATAATTCGGTTAAACTGGGCTGCTGGTATAGCTTCGCCATTTCACTTACAGTGAATATATTTTTGTTAAAAATGATTGAGATTGAATATTAATTTGCTAACAAGCACATTAATCCGTTCAGAATCTGATACAAAAGTATAGTTTAAGGAAGGTGAATGTTAAGACAAGTAACTGATTGTTACCAAATTGGTACCTGAACGTAAACCACATGTGCAATATCAATTAACCTCACTTTTTAGAGAATTTATGAGAATTATTTTGGTCAAAAAACAACACTATTTCAATATTCTGTTTAAAAATTATGAAATACCAATATCCATATCAATACATATTTTCAGATGAAAATATGTTGTCGCTACTTTTAATTTCACACTATTAGCAAGCAATGTGCAATTGCAAACTATTTTTCAATTTTTGTTACAAAAACGAATTATTGTTATTAAACTCACAGTATTATTATTAAAATATTAAAAGTTTATATAAAAAGTTATAATCAATTTATTCCACAAAGTTGTAAGTTATTATATTTAGGATAGTTACATATGAAAACTATGTGCCTGCAGATATATAGGTTAAAATGTGGTATGATAATTATATTATATATAATCCCATGGAAAATAACTTGATCAAACAAACTAATACTTCAAAACGATGGATGGTAGTGTATACGCGATCCAGATTTGAGAAGAAAGTTGATAAAAACCTGAACCAACAAGGTATATATTCATTTTGCCCAATAGTTAAGTCAAAACATCAGTGGGCTGATCGTATAAAGACAGTAGATACCCCCCTTTTCTCTTCATATATATTCGTTAAAATTTCATTATCAGAGGTTGAGCGCGTTAAGCAAACATCCGGAGTGATCAGCTTTGTTGTTAATAACAATAAGCCTGTAACACTAAATGACAATGAAATATTAAGAATAGAAGAAATTGTTAAAAGCTATCAGAATATAGAGATCGTAGATGTAAATAAGTTAAACATTGGTGATGAAGTTCGCATCAATAACGGCTTGTTATATAATACTCAAGGCGTGGTTAAAACCATATCAGGTAAATCCGTGGTTATGGCCATTGACCAGCTTAACTGTGTACTAATGGTTAAAGTTAAAACAGAGCACGTGGTACCGGCCTCACGTGTTTTAAATACCATATTAGTAGCAAGCATTCTGCTCTATACGTTCCTAATAGCCTCAGCAACAGTATCATTATAAGTTTAACCTATAAATTTACAGGTTAACATTTTATGTAATTGCATAACTATGGACGTACACCACGGTCAGATAATTGAGAGGGTAATAAGACGGGAGGGGTATAGTATTAGCGAGATAGCCAGGCTAACAAACGTTAACAGGCGTTCTGTTTATAATTGGTTTAATCAGCAATTTTTAAAATCAGAGATCATTTACAAAATTGGTATCTCTATTAATCACGACTTCTCGGTCGAGTTTCCGCATTTATTTAACAGTGATGATTTTAAGCGTCAAACTCCGGTAAATCACACTGCACAGCAATATGCTACCCAAGCAGATCAAAGTACTAATCAACAGAATAACGAGTCGTACTGGAAGGATAAGTATATAGCCCTTTTAGAAAAATACAACGACATCCTGATCAAGAATGTTGAGCGTAATTCTGTTAAGATTTCAGTTGAAGGAACCATTAACCAATAATTACTTTTCTTTCTCAAATAGAATAGCAAGCTATTAAACAGCTACCGGGTGCTCACATAGTAAAAATTGCAAAAATGCCGTTAGGGATTATTTTTTGGCCTTTAAGTAAATAGCTGTACACGTAGTTTGATTTAACAATACAACTATATATTGTAAAAAATTAAAGTTAAAATTAATGTGATTTAAAATATTGTAGAAAATAAGCCTCAATATGGAGAATTGAATCCCCAAAGGGAGAATTATTTTCCACAGCAGATCGTTTGAGTTAAATTAATAACTCTAAAAAAATCGTAACAAAAAAATTACTTCATTTTTTTAAAACAAAATCGAAGCAAATCCATCACTACAAGGATTATTTATTATATAATATTTAATATTATTTATTTACTTCATTTAAATAGCTAATCAACTCTTTTATAAACTAATACGCAGGCGTGTTTTAAAAGGTTTCAATTAATTTTAATTTCTTCAGAAATTTAATTTAGCGGGCAGTTAAGCTGGGCCAGGTGAATTGTACAGATAATATATACCACGTGAGTAATATAATACGTAGTGCAATTTGTGAGATTAAGCGCTGCCTTATGTACTTCAGAATGAATCAGCAGAATATATTTATCACAGTGTTGGCAGTCGCCAATTTTTACGATATGCAATAATTCGCACTGCAGATACGATAATGATCGCAATAGCTTGCGCCCATTCCTCGCTAATATAATTAATAAGCAATACATATGTTATACCACCAACTATACATGGTGTTGCATACAGATCAGCATGAAACAAAGCGGGTATACGGTTAAGCAGTATGTCACGTATTACACCGCCAAAGCATCCGGTTATAGTGCCAAGGGTTATACAAATACCGGGCGAAAGATCAATCGCCATCCCTTTTTTGATACCAATTATGGTAAACAGCCCAAGACCGAGCGCATCAGACAATAACAGTGTTTTGTGCAAATTCACAATCTTTTTCCGGAAAAGCATAGTGATAACTGCGGTACCCAAAATGATCAAAAGAATATTTACATCCTTCATCCAGGCAACAGGTGTTGCGCCTATCAATACGTCGCGCACGGTGCCTCCCCCAATAGCCGTAACAAAGGCAATTATGGTAATGCCAAATACGTCCAGCTTTTTCTCCATAGCGGCAAAAACACCGGATATTGCAAAGGCCATAGTACCCAGTATCTCGATAACCTGTGAGAAAGTAGAAAGCGAAATATCCATGAATTGATCCGTCGCAGCAAAAATAGTATAAAAGCAACTATTCCGCTTTATGTATTAATACAGCGTAACTAAAGCTATAATGTTCACTGCATTTTTTTTGAAGTTACCTCTTCTGCTTCATGGTCATTTGCCATTCGCGACCCGGCTCATCAACCCTAAAAGTTTCAATATTACCCTCATCCTGCAAAGTTACATACATGGTTTTACCATCAGTACCGCCAAAGGCTACATTGGTGGGTTTTTGGCCGGTTAATTTAATCTCCTGTAGTACCTTGCCTTTTGGCGATACTTTGGCCACTGTACCTTTAGCATACCTTGCCTGGTATATATTGCCCTTAACATCGCAACGCATACCATCCATCCCAAAGTCGGGGAATTCTATTATCAATCTTTTTTTACTCACCTCACCCGTTGCTGATAAGCTGTAGGCCCATATTTTTCTTAATTCATTAACATACAGCGTTTTTCCGTCGGGGCTAACATCAATCCCGTTAACCGTAGCCATACTATCTAACAACAAGGTCACTTTACCATCTGTATCAATGCGCCATACCCTGCCGGTACCGGCTTTCCAGTTCGGGTCGCTGGCATACAGTCTGTCATACTTGTCAATAGCGATATCATTAGGTTGGGCCATCTTATCCTCATGGGTAAACACCCGCTGTTCTTTAGTGTCCATATTCACTTTGATGATGTTATGATGTGTATAGTCGGCTATCAGCATATTGCCATGGCTGTCAAAACGGATACCATTGCCTATACTTCCGGATGGGAGCTCTATAAATACGCTTGCTTTTCCATCGGGCGTTACCTTACCTATGGTACCATCATGGTCAAAATTTACAGCATACAGGTTACCATACTTATCTACAGCCGGGCCTTCAACTCCTATTGTAAAACTTTTGGGTGCCGTAAAAACCGAAGATGTAAAAAGGGCAGCCTTGTTTTGGGCATTTACTGTATAAGCTGCCGCTACAAGCAGCGGTGTAAATATTTTTGTTATAGCGTGATTATAAGATTTTAGCATGTTATTTTTTGTTAGTGCCCATTTTACGTACCATGGCAACTTCCGCTGAAGTTACAATTTCGGGCGTATTATTAAAATTAGATTTTATATAGGTTAACACCTCGGCCACTTGCGCGTCAGACAGGAAGCTGCCATGTGCGGGCATCACCTCATTATAAGGCAATCCTTTTACAACAATGGGCCCCTGCAAGCCGTTCAATACGATATTGATCAGCCTGAACTTATCCCAATTAACCCACTCCGATTGTTCAAGCGGCGGAAAACGGTTCCCGTCGCCCTTGCCGTCGCGCTGGTGGCATGCCACACAATAGGTAGCATAAACTTCGGACGTTTTGGGCAGGTCTTTAAACAAATTATCCTTTACCTCATCAGGCGTTTTTATGTTTGATGCGGATTGCTTGCGCTTTTGCATACCTGCTAATTGCGCCGCGCCAAAGGTTTTTTTATTGCCCGTGTATATTACACGCCATATCCTGCCCTTTTCGGTGTCACCAATATATAATGAGCCATCAGCACCTTCAGCAAGTCCCATCGGCCGGTATTTAGCATCACGTACGCTTACTATCGGGTCAATTTGAGCGAATCCGTCAGCAAAAACTTCCCATTCACCTGACGGCATACCATCTTTAAACGGCACAAATGCGATGATATAGCCAGCCTGCGGATAAGGCGACCTGTTGGTAGCGCCATGAAATGCAATAAAAGCGCCATTTCGATAGCGTTCCGGAAATTGCTTGCCCTTATAAAACAACAGATCGTTAGGTGCAAAGTGACCGGGGAAACCAATTAACGGCTTTGGCAGCTTAGCGCTATTTCCTTCTTTTACTTTGTCGCCGCCAAATTCAGGGTTTAGTAGTTTTTTGCCTTTTATCTGGTCGTAATAATAATACGGCCAGCCGCCATCCAAACCTTCATTAACCTTAAAAAACTCTTCGGCAGGCAGCATGGCGCTTTCCCAGGGCGAATAGGTATCGGGCCATAATAACCTGAAATCATCACGGCCATGATTAACCGTATAAAGCGATCTGCTTTTCGAGTCCCAATCCAATGCTACAATACTACGCAGGCCGGTGGCATAGCGCGTACCGTCCAATTGCTTTTGATTTAGCTTATTGGCATCAAACCGCCAGATGCCGCCATGATCTTTTAGCAGCGGGTTACCTTTATCAACCGAATAAGGGTCGCCCACTCCTTTTGAGCCCGGCACCCGGTTCTTTTCCTGCCCGGCATTTGATCCGGCACCCCATCCAACATAAATGTGGCCGTCGTTATCAAAAGCTATGGGTTTTGTTTGATGCTCATGGTACGGCGGGTCATCGGCAACAATGGTATCTATCTTACCTTCCGGAACTAAAGTTTTGGGATCAAGCTTCATGCGGTAAACCGTAAGCTCCGAGCTAAAATACAGGTAACCGTTATGCACCCGCATGGCCGTGCCATATGAGTGTCCATCGTATTTACCGAAGGGCTGCACTACATCCATCCGGCCATCGCCATTGGTATCGCGCAGGGCAATATTGCCATAACCATCATTCATGTTATGAAAACGTGCCTTAACATAAATATCGCCGTTATTATTTACTGCGATGTGCCTGGCACGTGCCTTTAAGCTATCCACAGCAACCAAGGCCCTGAAACCATCGGGCAAATAAAGGCCGCCATTATCAGCATCAGGCCTGGGCAGTTTATCCTTATCATTATACCATGTAAAAGCGGTAAAAACAAACAGGCACCCTGCGCCTATTATTTTAAGCTTGCGGCCTTTTAAAAATTTTATACTATGCAATTCTTTTATACTCAGATTTACTGGCTTCATGTATCATTTGGTGGTTAATAATGGTTTTAGTACGCTGAAACTTTAAAAAAGAACATAAGCCACTCCATCAAACAACACTATTCACTAAAAGAAAAGAATGGCAAACAAAAGGTAGATTTACGTTAAAGACACATTGAGTTTACATATCGACTAATGAGAACGTAAAAAATTACAAACTTTTTTATTAACCGATTAGATTTTAGAGATGGTATCAAAAAGAATAATACATACCATTTTTAAAAATAGTATATAAACTGAACGTAATGTTTTAAAACAACATTTTAATAGCTTATATTGGTAAGTTGAATATGTATACCAAAAGCTTATATCATGCTGATGATAAAGAATTGCTTTACCTGCTTGGACAAGGCAGCAAGCAGGCTTTTGATATTTTGTATGATAAATATTGGAAAAAAGTATACAATGCCGCTTACAAACGGCTTAATGATACCGTATATGCGCAGGATATAGCCCAGGATGTTTTTGTTCAATTATGGACCAGGGCCAGCAAAGCACCTATTGATAATTTGCCTGCTTATTTGGCTGTCGCGGCGCGCAACGGTGTATTTAAGCATATGGAAAAACAAAGCCGCTTTGCCGACCTGCCCGACGCACCTGTACACATTGAAGGCATTGATAAAGCTGACGAACGGTTGCTTTTCAGCGAATTTCATAAAGCCTTTTACCAATTAATAGAAACTTTACCTACGCAACAGCGTATCATCTTCAAAATGCGCTTTGAAGATGACCTCACGAGTGCAGAAATTGCGGAAGCACTGCAAATTTCACCTAAAACTGTGCGCAATCAAATAGGGAAAGCTCTTACCACTATTAAATCATCATTACTTGTTATTCAGTTAATGGTATATTTTTATCAGCAGCGTTAAAATAACATCAGCCATACTCTTTATTTTTACAATTACATCAAGTAATGTTATCTCACTTTGAATTTTTTGTAAAAAAATTCAAAACTGCGTGGGCTATTTTCAAATTTTCGACTCATATCATTATAAAATCATTTTTAATGAACGATCTGGAAAAACGATACTTTACTGATCTGCTCAAAAAATACCGCACAGGTAAGGCAACCGAGGAGGAAACAAACTTTTTGATAGCCTACTATAACGTATTTGAGATAAGTGAAGATATTGTTGATGACAACAACGATGAAGATTACATCCCGGTTAAGCAACTTATTAAAAACAGGGTTGATAAACAAATAGGCTTTAAGGATAAAAACCATTTTAAATCGGTATGGTTGAGGTATGCCGCCGCGGCTGTTATTTTAATCGGTATAACAGTTGGCGGCTATGCCTTGCTGCAAAACAAAGCTCAAAAACAAATTGCCGGTGTTGTACACGATGCGGCCCCCGGTAGTAACAAAGCAGTACTTACTCTGGCCAACGGGCAGCGTATAGTACTTGATGATAGCGGCAAGGGCGAAATTGCCAAACAACCCGGCATCAGCATAACAAAAACTGCCGACGGGCAAATTGTTTACCAGGTAACCAACGCACAGGCAAACGCTGGCGAACAAGCTGTACAAAACACCTTCAGTACCCCAAAGGGCGGCCAATACAATATTATACTGCCCGATGGAACGCGTGTATTTTTAAACGCGGCATCAACCCTTACATATCCATCATATTTTTCGGGGAGTGAGCGGTTAGTGAGTCTTACCGGCGAAGCTTACTTTGAAGTTGCAAAAAATAAGAGTATGCCTTTCAGGGTTCGTTCTCAAGGTCAAACTGTTGAAGTATTAGGCACGCACTTTAATATAAACGCTTATGCTGATGAGCAAAGCATCAAAACCACTTTGCTTGAGGGTGCCGTAAAGGTTTTAAACAATACTTCATCAGTAACAATTACGCCGGGGCAGCAGGCTGTAGTTACCGGCAATACCATTACACGGCATGATGTTGATACCGGCGAGGAAACAGCCTGGAAAGATGGCGTGTTCGCATTTGAAGATGCTGATCTGCGATCGGTAATGCGGCAAATATCACGTTGGTACGATGTAGATGTAGTTTATGATGATAATTTGCCTGATGATAAATTTTACGGCGAAATATCACGCAACAGCAAACTATCAGAAGTATTTAAGATACTGGAACTTAACAATTTTAAATTCAGGATAAACGGCAAAACGGTAACCGTATCGTACGCCGGTAAAGGCCTGGCAAACTAAACCCTATACTAATTTAGCTAACTGATTTTTAACCCTTAACAATTACTGAATGATTAAACTGCTACGTAAGCGACAATAACTCCCCCGACATGACATAAAAAAAGCCGGAAGCCTCTCACCGCTCCCGGCTATAAAAAGGTCAGCAGCAATAGTTTACGCAATGCTGCTTTTATTAACCCAATTCTATTCAAAAGTATGAAATTAAAATTTCTTTACAACGCCGTATTGCCCATACGGCGGGTAAAGTACAAACTATTATTAGTGATGAAACTCACTACAATATTGCTGCTTATTGGAACTTTACACCTGTCGGCGGCATCGTATTCGCAAACGGTTAGCATTTCGAGGCAAAACGCCACGCTCGAAACCGTATTTAAGGATATTAAAAAACAAACCGGCTATTTGTTTTTCTATAACGGAAAAATAAATACCAAAAGCCCGCGGCTTAATGTTGACCTTAAAAATGTAACACTTGATGAGGCACTGAATTTTTGCCTGTCGCGCTATAACCTTACTTATACTATAGTAGATAAAACCATAGTGGTGCGCAACAAAGCGCCCGAGGCCGGTGAAACAGTTGCAACCGCACCTAAAGCAAAGTTTCAGCTATCAGGCAAGGTAATTGCCGCTGATAGTAAAGAGGCTTTACCGGGTGTTAACATCGCGGTTAAAGGGAACAGCGCCGCATGGGCGCAAACCAATAACAAAGGCGAATTTAAATTAATGGTTGATGCAGGCGATGTATTAACCTTCAGCTTTATTGGCTTTAAAACCAAAGAAGTAACCGTTACCGATGGTAAACCGATAACCGTATCGCTCGAAACACAGGTAAACACCGTAAGCGATGTGGTTGTAACCGGCTATCAAACCTTAAAAAAGGATACTTACACCGGTAACGCCATCACCATTACCGGCGACGATCTGCGCAAGTTCAATTCACAGAACATTTTAAAGGGTGTGGCGGCGTCTGATCCTTCATTCAGGATACTGGAAAACAATTTGGCCGGATCAAACCCGAACAATTTGCCGAGGATAAACATTCGCGGCGCTACGGCACTGCCATCAATAACTGACCAGATAGACCGCAACAACCTTTCAAGCACTTATAACCTGCCAACTTTTATTTTAGATGGGTTTGAAGTTTCGCTGCAAAAGGTGACCGACCTTGACATTAACCGCATTGAAAGCGTAACCCTGTTAAAGGATGCCGCAGCTACGGCCATATACGGATCGCGCGCTGCCAATGGTGTAATGGTAATTACTACCAAAGCACCTGTACCGGGCAGATTACAATTGACCTATAATTATGAGCTTAACGCTACCGCCCCCGACCTGAGCGGCTATCATGTACTTAACGCATCCGAAAAACTGCACTACGAAGAGCTCGCGGGTTTATATGTAAGCGGCGGCATCTCCGGCGGATCGCAGGATGAACTGACCAATCAATACTACAATAAACTTAAAAACGTGGTGAGTGGCGTTGATACTTATTGGCTATCGCAACCTTTACGTAATACTTATGGCCAAAAGCACGGCATTTACGCACAGGGCGGCGACTCCACCTTCAGGTACGGTGTTGACCTTCGCTATCAAACCAATCCGGGTGTAATGAAGGGTTCAAACCGCGACCGTTACAGTGGCGGCATGAGCTTCACTTACAACCCTTCAAAAAAACTGATATTCCGTAATGACCTGACCATAACACAGGTAAATGCCCAAAATTCAAAATACGGCGACTTTTCAACCTACGTATACATGAACCCTTACTACCCTATTTATGGTGATAACGGGCAAATGATACGTGAACTGGCTAACTGGAACGTGAATACAGGCGGGCAAGGGGCCGATCAGTATCAAAACCGTCCGGTTTATAACCCATTGTTTGAATCTACTTTGGGCAATTTTGATAAATCGTCTTACCTTGAGATCATCGATGCCATGTCGGTAGACTGGTTCATCAGCAAATCACTCCGTTTAAAGGGTTTGGTTAGCCTTAACAAAACAAAAAGTACCGCCGACAAATTTGCTTCGCCGCTTAATAACGAGTTTTATGAGCAACCGATCAGCGAAATAAAAGATCGCGGCAGATACAACTATTCAAGCAATGATCTGCTGGGTATTGATGGTAACGTAAGGTTGTTATACAACAAGCTGATGGGCGACCACGCCATAAACTTTAACCTGGGTGTAAACGTAACATCTGATGATTATGACAACAAGAGCTTTGAGGCCCGCGGCTTTACAAACGACAGGTTTACTAACATAGGTTTTGCGCGTACGTACACACCTAACTCGGCGCCGTTCGGCAGCATATCAACCAGCAGGCTTATCGGCTCGTTCGCATCGTTAAATTACTCGTACAAAAACAAATACCTGCTTGATGCCAGCTACCGCCTGGATGGCTCATCCGCCTTTGGTAGCGAGCGACGTTTCGCCCCTTTCTGGAGCGCCGGCTTAGGCTGGAACATACACCGCGAAAGCTTTTTAGAAGGCAGCGTTATATCACGGTTAAAAGTTACCGGTAGCGCCGGTATGACAGGTTCGGTTGAGTTTCCGCCGTACCTTTCAAAATCCATATACAGCTACCAAAGCTCAAATTGGTACTCAACAGGCATAGGTGCCATTGTTAACGGTTACGGCAATGAAGGCCTTGAATGGCAACGTACCAATGAATACCAGGCACGCCTTGAGTTAGGGCTATTTAACGACAAGCTGGTAATTACACCGATATATTACTACAAGCTTACCAAAGGCTTATTAACCGATATTAACCTTGCACCATCAACCGGTTTTAGCACTTATAAAGAGAACCTGGGCAACATGGCTAACGAGGGCTACGAGGTGTATTTAACCATGAACGCCTATAAAACCAAGGATTGGAATGTGAACGTGGTAGGTAACCTTGCGCACAATACCAACAAGATTGTAAAAATTGCCAACTCGTTAAAGGCCTATAACCAGTCTATTGACGATTTTCAGCAAAACCCGGCTAACAAGCTGCAAGGCACGCCATTGCTGCGTTACAACGAAGGGCAATCACTCAATACCATTTACGCTGTAAAATCATTAGGTATTGACCCGGAGAACGGCAAGGAGATCTATGTAAAAAAGGATGGCTCGCTTACCTATATTTATGATGTTAAGGACACCCAGCCTGTAGCCAACGCTACGCCAACCGTATCGGGCAATTTTGGCGGCAACATTACATACAAGCAATTTCAATTAAGCTTTAGCCTGTATTATACGCTTGGCGGGCAGATATATAACCAAACATTGGTTGACCGTGTAGAGAATGCCGATCCACGCTTTAATGTTGACCGCCGCGCGCTTGAACAGCGCTGGGTTAAACCGGGCGATGTTACGTTTTACAAAAACATTGCCGACCATAGCGTAACCCAGGCATCATCCCGCTTTATACAAAAGGAAAATCGTATCGAGCTGCAATCGGTATATCTATCATACGATATGAAGAAGGAGGTTGCCCGCAAAATAGGCATGCAAACTTTGCGCCCGTCCATCACCATGAATGATATTTTCCGGGCATCATCTATCGAGATTGAACGTGGTATAAGCTACCCTTTTGCACGTAACATCACATTTGCATTACTGGCCACATTTTAAATGATGAGTAAATGAAAAAATTGATCTATATACTAACCCTGCTCGCCCTTACATCGTGCAACAAATTCCTGGATGTAAAGCCGGAATCGCAAATTGATAAGGACGAGCTTTTTACCACCGAAGAAGGTTATAAGGAAGCGCTGAACGGCGTGTATACCTTTTGCTCGTCGCAATCATTATACGGCGAAAACCTTACATACGGCAACCTTGACATACTGGCGCAAAACTATGAGTTTACTGACCTTAGCTTACGCCGTATAGCCAATTTTGATTATGAATATCCGGCTATGGTTGGATTTCGTAACACGGTGTGGGCTAACACCTACCGCGCCATTGCCAACTGTAACTATATCCTTGAAAATATTGATGCCCGCAGATCACTTTTCAGCGGTAACAACTACCAGTTAATTAAGGGCGAAACACTGTTGCTGCGCGCTTACCTGCATTTTGATATGCTGCGCCTGTTCGCGCCATCGTATAAAAGCAACCCGGCAGCCAGGGGTATACCTTATGTAACAAAGGTATCAACCCAAAGCACGCCCTTTTCAACCGTTGCTGAATCTGTTGACAAGGTAATAGCTGAACTTAACGAAGCTAAGGCTTTGCTTAAAGATGTTGACCCGATCGTATCGGGCTACCAGGTAGGTTACCCATCTGATCTGGGCTCGCCCGAGGTTAATAACCCTGATCTTTTTATGCAAAACAGGCGGCACCGCATGAATTATTTTACCGCCTGCGGTGAACTGGCCCGTGCATATTTGTATAAAAACGATATGGCAAATGCCCTTGTTAACACACGTATCATTATCAATTCAAACCGTTTCCCGTGGACTGCTGAGGCAGACTTTTTTGAACAGGATGTTACCAAACGCGACCGTATATTTTACAAAGAACTCATAAGCGCATGGTATGTAAACGATAATAAAGGTATAAGGGACAGGCTTATCGATATTTTCTCAGACAAGAACCCTACCTACGCGCCTACCTCGGCATTGATAGATGACATATACGAGCGCGCGCAATCAGGCGCTGATGACTGGCGGTACAAGCAATGGTATTTCAGAACAACCATCGAATCGGGCAGCTCTGAGCGTTCGTTACTTCAAAAATATATTTCGAACACTACGCCTACGCCAAACAGGCACCCGCTGGTAATGCCAACATTGCGCCTGAGCGAAATTTATTACATAGCCGCAGAGGCAAGCTTTGATACTAACCCTACCGAAGCTGTAGAATATTTTAATGCCTTACGCCGCCACAGGGGTATTGGCGAAGCGGTTAGCGCGCAAATTACCAAGGAAGATTTTATAAGTAAACTGGTGGTTGATGCCCGTAAGGAGTTTTATGGAGAAAGCCAGATATTTTATATGTATAAACGCCTTAACCGCGCAGTTAAGGTATCGGCAACGATAAACATCCCACCGTCTGACAGGATATTCGTGCTGCCACTACCTACCGATGAGGAAGCTTACCGCAATAACTAATTTAACGATGATGAAAAAGAACTTACTGTTAATATTATTTGCCTGCGTTGCGTTTGTTGCCTGTAAAAAGGACGAAAAATTAACTTACAATTCGCCTGATAATATATATCTGAATTATAAATCTACCGATCCGGATACGATCACCTACTCCTTTGCCTACGTGCAGGGGGTTGACCGGGATACGGTGTGGATACCTGTAATTATATCAGGCCAGCGCGTAAACCATGATCGCCGCTTTGTACTTAATGTTGTTGATACCGCTACAACAGCAGTACCATCATTACATTACGAACCACTTAAAGACGCCTATACCATGCCTGCCGATTCGGGTATGATACATGTGCCGGTTATCATTAAAAATACAGATAAGGAGTTGGAGAACAAATCGGTTACGCTTACGGTACGAGTATCCGGCGGGCAGGATTTTGGCACTAACCTGCCCGATACCATCCGCAAAAAAACCATCATGTTCTCGAACAGGCTGGAGCGGCCGCAATGGTGGAACTTTTGGGAAGGTGAGCTTAAAACCTATAGTCGCACTAAGCACCAGCTATTCCTGATCACATCGGGCACCCGTGATATGGTTGACCTTAGCACACCCGATTTTTACCTGTATATACCACGCTGCCTTTACTATATCGAAAATACACGCACATTTTTAAAGTATCCTTTTGATTGGATAAGGCAGCATCCGGATGCCGGGTATGTACTCACCAAAAGAAACGATAGCAGCGGCGATTATGATTTTTACAGCGTTAACGCGCCTGATAAAAAGTTCCTGCTCAAATACTTCAGCAGTGTGGATCAATATAAATTTATTGATGAGAACAACAAGGAAATAACCATGTAATCAACCCCTTACTGATCAGTAACCATGAAATTTAAATACATTATATATACACTTGCCCTAACAGTACTTGCTGCCTGCAAAAAGGATTTGGGTAATTATAATTACTCGCCCCCTTCAGAGCCGATACTGGTTAATTTTACCGACCGCACGTTCGATGCGCTGGTGGGTGATTCGCTGATACTGCAACCTTACGTAGAGCTGGACAAAGCCGATCTCTACAAAGACCTGATATTTGACTGGGAGATATTTGTTGACGAGGAAGCACGAAGCGACAAATACACCGGTTATCCGCTTAAAATAGTTTATAACCTAAGCCCTAAAACGCGTACGGCAAAGCTTACCGTTACTGATAAGCGCAACCAGATGAAATACTTTTTCCCCTTTAAAATTGCGGGCAATACCCAATTCACTAAAGGGATGACCGTATTGAGCGTTGATGCGGGCGTGACTAAACTATCATTTGTAAAGCCTGATAGCGTAAGCATACTAAGCAACCTTTACTATTCGCTGCATAACGAAAACCTGCCCGCCAATCCTGTACAATTATTCGCCAAACCGTATGCTTACCAACCCGGCACTGCTGAAGATTATTGGGTGATTGCAAAAGACGGCGAAAAAAGCAGCGTTATTATTGATGGCAATACCATGCTGCGTAAGCGGTATTTCCCGGAGCAGTTTTTTAGTCCGCCGGCAAATATAGTTACCGAGCGTTTTGAGGCCTCAAAAGGTTTTGCAACCGGTATAATTAATGGTAAATTATACCTGAGCGTTACCACTACAGCGCCTTTCGCGCCGGATTGGGGTAAGTTTGCCAGTCCGCAATCAGGAGATTATACACTATCGCCATACTTTGGCAACACCAATAATTTTTACTTCGGGTTTGATACCAAAACCAAGGCATTTGTATCATTTAGCAGTACGGGCAGCTACTCGGGCACCGAATACCAGGTAAGCGGCAGCGCTTTTAACCCTAAAAGTATCGGCATGAGCAATTTGCTTTTTATGCAACCTGTACCGGGTACAACTTATGCCTTCTTTAAAGATGACGCGGGCGAAGTGTATGAGCTGTCGTTCAGTATCGATATGGATAATTACTTTTCAAGCCGTATCATAAAACCATACACAAAAAAAGTTTTCAAGGGCTCAGCATTGGTTAATGCTGATACCAAGTGGCAACGTTCAGGCACGGATGTGTTTTACTTCAGCTCAAACGATAAGATATACCGCTATAATCCGCTAAACGAGGAGTTAAGGCTACTGGATGCCAACCTGTCGGGCAAAAAGATCAGTATGCTTAAACTAAGTGGCAATACCCTTACCGCAGGTATTGATGGCGCGCTGGTGTTTTTGGATGTAAGCGTTGGCAGCAACGGCAAGCATATTAAAACCATTGAGGGCATACCCGGTGCACCGGTTGATTTTGTTTCAAAAAACCTTTAAACCTAAACGTAACATGAAATTTATAAAGCATATAGCTACATCCTTTGCCATTATTATGGTTATTGGCGCGGCATCATGTAAAAAATCTGCAGTTAATAGTGAACCTAAACCTGACCCTGAAGGTGCTCCTCCAAAAACTTGGAAGGAGCACTGGGGGTATCACCACCAATTGCTTAACCGTGTTTATTTTGATGACCACTTGGCCGTTTATTATGATAACCTGATGGATCCGTCGGTAACCTGGCTTAACAAGGCCATGTCAGACTCGTGGGCTTATGTAAAAAAGACCTATGGCGATTTTGGGCCCGATCAGCGTTTGTTTGTAATTTGCCATCGTACTGTTGATACCACCAATAATTTAGGAGGCGGTCACCCTGCATCATGGCATGACGATACACATGATAACCGTAACGTGATAGACAATGGCCTTGGTAGCTGGACCTACCCTACCGGCGAGCAGATAGGCCTGCCCATACACGAGATTGGCCATATAGTAGCCAATGCATCGCACGGGCGCAGCCATGAGGACGGTAACCTTTGGGGTGACAGCAAATTCGCGGAGATATTTGTTTATGATGTACTCTTGAACATTGGCCGCCAGGATGAAGCATCAAGGGTATATTATGACCTGCAGAATGTAACGGATGATTTTCCGCGTGCGGGCAGCCATTGGTTTAAAAACTGGTTCTACCCTATCTACAGCAAGTATGGCAAAGGACAGGTGCTGAGCAAATATTTCGAGTTAAAGGGCAAATATGAAACACAGAACCGTGATATTAACTGGGGCGAATTTGTACATTTTTGGAGCGGTGCCGCGGGCGTTAACCTTAAAGAGCAGGCAACCATAGCTTTTGGCTGGCCTGATGAATGGGAACAACAGTTTAAAAAAGCGCAAAAGGACTTTCCGGAAGTAAAATACCCTTACTGATCAATTAAAATTAAACATCTAAACAGACATTATATCCTTAAAAAATGAAAAAAATATTACTGATAGCTGCCCTGCTGCCTGCCATCGCATCGGCACAAAGCACAAAGTTTTCCATTACCGGTAAAATAGGCAACCTGAACAAGCCTGCCAAGGTTTACTTTGATTATATGGACAGCAGCGGCAGCGGGCATGAGGATTCGGCCGCGGTTGTAAACGGGCAGTTCACCTTTACAGGCCCGCTTACGGGCATTGGCAATACCCGTATGTCGCTTGATCATACCGGCGAGGGTAAACCCCACTCCATTTACGCGCCGGGTGCCGATGTTATTTATTTTTATTTTGGTAAAGAGAACATCGTGATCAGCTCGAAAGACTCATTAAGCAATGCCAAATTTACCGGTTCAAAAACCTATGATGAGTTTCAGGCTTACAATAAACAAATTGGCGGTACCATTATGGACCTGACCAAAGCGGCCAACCTTGCCTTTTCAAAAGCCACACCTGAGCAACAAAAGGACAGCATTTTTATGGCAGGGCTTAACGCCAGTTTCAGGAAGAATATTGACACCCGTTCTGAAAAACAATATCAATTCGCAAAAAACAATCCTAAATCTTACTTCGCGCTGGTTGGCCTGTCAGAGTCGGCCGGTACCAAGGTTGATGTGAAAAAAATTCAGCCGGTATTTGCTTCCCTCGATCCTAAATTAAAACAAACGGATATGGGCAAGGAATTACTGCAGCGCATTGAGGCCGCCGGGTTAACCTCTATTGGCTCAGCAGCACCAGCATTCACACAAAATGATGCAAA
Organism: Mucilaginibacter sp. UR6-1; assembly: GCF_020880975.1. Taxonomy (GTDB): domain Bacteria; phylum Bacteroidota; class Bacteroidia; order Sphingobacteriales; family Sphingobacteriaceae; genus Mucilaginibacter. The sequence goes on from NZ_JAJIWP010000001.1 coordinate 1,048,904, forward strand.
TGGCAAGCCGGTATCGCTGGCTGACTTTAAAGGCAAAGTAGTGTTAGTTGAGTTTTGGGCAAGCTGGTGTGTACCCTGCCGTGCCGAAAACCCTAACCTTGTTGAGCAATATAAATTATACAAAGACAAGGGTTTTGAGATACTATCAGTATCGTTAGATAATAATAAAGCGGCCTGGCTTGCCGCTATTGAAAAGGACGGACTGCCATGGACACAGGTATCTGACCTGAAGGGCTGGAACAATGCCGTTGGCCGTTTATACGGTGTAAGGGCCGTACCGCAAAGCTTTTTGGTTGACCGTGATGGCAAGGTAATAGGCAACACCCTGCGCGGCGAAACGCTTAATAAAAAGCTGGCCGAATTAATGAACTAAGCACCAATTAGAATATACTATACCTGCACCACCCGTTAATGGATAACGCCATATGGGTGGTGCTTTTTTATGTTATGAAGAAGATAATAATCGCTTGTTACTTATTGTTGCTTTCGGTAACGGTATCGGCACAAAAGGTGGATGTAAAAAAACTGGAAAGCACATTGCAAAAAGCCATCAGCAGCGCATACCTGCCCAGTGTACGCATGTGGGGGTATGATACCGCCGCCCGCCAGCAAATGAGCGCCCAGTTTAGCGGCGTGGTGGTAAGTGCCGGCGGCTATATATTAACGGCCGCGCACGTAACCATACCCGGTAAAACTTACAAGGTAATGTTTGCCGATGGCAGGGAAGCTATAGCCATGGCCCTTGGTAAAATTGAGTTAGCTACTGACCGTGCCATACCGGATGTGGCCCTGATGCAGATAATTACTCCCGGCAAGTGGCCTTACGCGCCCATGGCCACATCATCGGCCATTAAAGTGAATGAACCATGCCTGAGCATTGCCTACCCCGAAACACTGAACCAACCCAAACCGACCATACGTTTTGGCAGGATAACCGTGGTAAAGAATGACCGGGGATTTATTCAATCTACCTGCAAAATGGAACCGGGAGACTCCGGCGGGCCATTGTTTGATTATTTGGGCAGGGTAATAGGTATACACAGCGCCATTAATACCGATGAGGATACCAACTACGAAATACCTGTTGACCTTTACCATAAATATTGGCAGGCATTGCAAAAACAGCAGATTTACACCACTATGCCCGCCGATAGCCAGGCAATAGCTAAGGATGAGATTAAGGATATACTCACCATACCCGGCCTGGCCAATATGCAGGTAACAGCAACTGATCTCACAAAAAAACTTAAGCTTGAGCAGTATTTAGTGAATATTATTAGTGTTGTTGATACCCCCGATACAAGAATTTACGGGACACTTGTAAACGTTAATAATGGAGTATATATAATCAGTAAAAGTTCAATGGTGGGTGATAAACCGGTAGCCATGTTAAATGGTAAAGCTATCCCGGTAAAAGTGATTGCCCGCGACAGGCAAAATGATGTTGTACTGCTGCAAATAAATGGCACTACACCTAAAGGTTTAAAGTTACCCACAACCGATGCCAACCCGCCTGCAATAGGGCGTATATTGGTAACCCCTTTGCAAAACAAACAAGGTATGGTAAGTATAAGCGGCAGTACCGATATTACATTACCAAGGTTTTGGAGCCTGGGCTATCTTGGTGCGGCCGTAGGTTATAATGGCGCTACGCCTGAGCTTACTTTTGTACAACCCAACTCACCCGCCGCTAAAAGCGACCTACAGGTTGAAGATCAGGTATTGATGATAAACAATACTGAAATAAAAAAGAACGAAGATTTTGGCCCGGTAATGCAACAGTACTGGCCGGGCGACACCTTAAACTTCAAAATTTTACGCAAGGGTCAACAGTATAACAAAACAGTTGTTTTAGGCAAAAAACAACCCGGCATGGCAAAGCACCCGGCCGAAATGTTTAAAGGCGGCAAAAGTGGCCGCAGAGATGGATTTAGCCAGGTGTTCACCCATGATGCTGCTTTACTACCTGAGCAATGCGGAAGCCCCGTGTTTGATGCGCAGGGAAACTTTGCAGGTATCAACATAGCCAGGTTTAGCCGCACTACTACCCTGGCATTGCCGGTAAAAATTATTCAGGACTTTTTAGCCCGCGCCATACCTGTAAAGTAAAAACGATAAATATAACCGGCGATCTACCGGGCAGGTATGCCAGCCTTCAGCAGTTCGCCGGTTATTTGCCTTGTGTAGGCATTAATTTCTTCACGAAAGGCCGTAACCGAGGCACCACCACGTATTTCCTCAAGCCGTTTTTCCCAGGTACCTGTAAGTTCGGCCTGTGCTATACGGCGGTGCTTTACCACCTCGTAAACAGACAGCCCAGTAGATGTAGGCACAAGGTTCTTTTTTTCCCGGATAATATATTGCCGTTTAATTAGCGTTTCAATAATGGCAGCACGTGTGGCCGGGGTACCTAAACCGCTATCTTTCATGGCTTCGCGTAATTCTTCATCATCAATATCTTTGCCCGCTGTTTCAAGCGCCTTTAGTAAACTGGCTTCGTTATACAAGGGTTTGGGCTTGGTTTGCTTATCTAACACGGCTTTTTGCAATATGGGCAGGTTTTCGCCTGGTTTTACTTTTGGCAGCGTAGCGTTCTCTTCATCCTTCTTATCTTCATCCTTATCATTAAAAACCGCACGCCAACCGGCAGTGTTTATCACCGTACCGCTTGCCGTAAACCTTTCGCCGCTTTGTATTATTATTTTGGTGATCTCTTTGATACAATCCTGGTGAAATGCCTCCAGCATACGGCCTGCTACCATATTATATACCGCTTGCTGGTCGGGTGTTAAATTACGGGGTGTTTCGCCGGTAGGCAGTATAGCATGGTGGTCAGTAACCTTTTTGGCGTTAACACTACGCTTGCTCAGTTTGGCGCCGGTTAACAACGTGGCCTGTTTACCAAATCCATCATGGTCCTGAAACCTGGCTATCAAGTCGGGCACACCGGCAAATACATCATCACCAATATACCTGCTACCTGTACGCGGATAAGTTACCAGCTTGCCCTCGTACAAATTTTGCAGTATACTGAGTGTTTGATCGGCGGTAAAGCCTTTGCATTTGTTAGCCTCCTGCTGTAAACTGCTCAGGTCATGCAGCAAAGGCGGCGGTTCTTTACGCGGCCTGGCTTCTACGCTTAACACATTACCGCCGTTTGTAAAGCCGGAAGCCACATCCTGTACTGTGTTCAAGGCCTCCTGCGCCTCCTCTTTTGTTTTAAAGCGTTTTTCGGATATGGCACGAAAGCTTATTCCATCCTTATCAGGCTGTATGGCCAGTTGGTAATACAACTCAGGTACAAAATTTTTATTTTCGAGATAGCGGGCACATATCATGGCTAAGGTAGGCGTTTGCACACGCCCAAGTGATAATACTGCCCGGTTACCCGAAGCCAGGCTGAGCGCCTGCGTGGCGTTCATACCCACCAGCCAGTCAGATTGTGAGCGGCAATGTGCCGAATAAAAAAGCGTATCATAATCAGTACCGGGTTTAAGGTTACGAAAACCCTCTTTTATGGCAGCATCAGTTTGTGATGATATCCAAAGCCTTTTAAATGGCTTTTTACATTTGAGGTGATAATAGATATATCTAAAAATAAGCTCACCCTCACGCCCTGCATCGGTGGCTACAATTATCTCTGCTGCCTCATCAAAAAGCTTTTTTATCACATCCAGTTGTTTCTTCACCGCCGGATCATCAACCATACCCTCCTTGCTTTTTACCTTACGTATTGATAGCTTAAACTTTTGCGGCAGCATGGGCAGGTTTTGTACGTTCCACCCGTAATAGCCATACTCCTGCGGTGGGGCAAGCTGCAGTAAGTGCCCAAATGCCCAGGTAAAGGTGTACCCCTTCCCTTCAATATATCCCTCCCGCTTGGTATTAGCACCAAATACCCTCGCAATTTCTCGGGCTACTGATGGTTTTTCTGCAATGATGACTTTCATAGATCCGGCCGAAACTACTTAAATGCTTCCGTTGCGGCAGAGCATGTTGAAAAACTATCTTATAAATTATATGCTTTAAAATTGACAATTATAATTTATGCTGATGGCGAGATTAATCGTTTTATAACGCTTTTTCGCAATAAATGCATCCTTATTTGTATTTATTCTAAATAAATATAACTTTGCAAAAAAATGCCACACGGTTTCGGACCCGTGTGGCTAACCGGACAAACCGGCTCACCTTTAATGTGGATTAAAAGTAATGCAAGTTAAAAAATTTTTGCTTTGGGGAGCACTCTGCTCCAACGCGTTCATTGTTAACGCCGCCCCGCGAAATGTAGTATCGGGACCTGTTTTTAAAGCCTATGAAAAAACTTTATATCTGAAATCAAAAGCCGACGAAGAGCAGCATGGCTCAGTTCGCGGCCGTGTAACTACTGCCGATGGTAATGTGGCCATGGCCGTTACCGTATCATTAAAAGGCACCAAATATGGCACCATTACTAATGAGGATGGCGAATACCAGCTTAAACGTGTGCCGGTTGGTGAGTATACACTTGTAGTATCGGGCATTGGGTTAATTACTAAAGAAAAACCAATCCAGGTAACTAAGGGCACCATCATCGTCGACTTTTCATTACAGGAAAACCTGGCACAGTTAGACGAAGTGCAGATAAATACCCGTAAAAACAAATTTAAAACTGATAAGGTATCCCCTTCACTCAGGTTGCAATCTCCGTTGATCGAGGTACCTCAAAATATACAGGTAGTTAACAGCCAGTTACTGGCCGATCAGTTAACCTTTGATATTGTTGATGGTGTAACCCGCAATGTAAGCGGTGCTACCCGCACCGGCCACTGGGATGCACAATATGCCAACATTTTTATGCGTGGCACCAACATACCGGCTTTTCGTAACGGCATGAACCAGAAAATGCCCTGGGGGCCGCTGGCTGATGATGCCGCCACAATTGACCGTATTGAGTTTGTTAAAGGCCCCTCAGGCTTTATGATGGCCAATGGCGAACCGGGTGGTATTTACAATGTTGTAACCAAAAAGCCAACAGGCCAAAACCGCAGCTCGGTAACCCTTAGCGGTGGCGGTTACAATCTGGGCCGTGCAGCAATTGACCTGGATGGAAAATTATCTAAAGATGGTAAATTATTGTTCCGTTTAAACCTGGCGGCACAAACCAAAGGCAGCTACAATAAATATAACTATACCGACAAATACATAATTGCACCGGTAATAAGCTACCAGGTTGACAGCAATACGTTGATCACGGCTGAATACACCACACAACATGTTGAAGCACAGGCCCTGGGTACTTACGGATTTTCGCCTAAAGGTTTTGGCGATACTGATCCAAGCTTTTTTATTGGCGACCCTGCGCTTGACCCTAACAAGCTGAATGACCATAATGTTACCTTTTACCTGAACCACAGGCTAAACAGCAAATGGAAACTGAACGGGCAGGTGGCCTATGTAAGATACGGCTTAGAAGGTGGTACACCATGGCCATCAACCATTGCGCCTAACGGCGATATGCGCAGGTACCTGAACATAAGCGAAGAGCTGGCCATCAACAAAAACGCGCAGCTAAGCATTATGGGCGATATTGTTGCCGGGCCGGTAATTCACCGTATATTAACCGGTGTTGATATGGGTAACCTTAAAACCTGGGGCGATTTTTCGAGTGTACAACAGCCTGATCTTCAATTAGCAGGTAATGCTACCTTTAACATATACAACCCAACTTATGGTATACCATTTGCCAATATACCATTCTTTGATCGTTCACGAAGCATTCAAACCCGTTCAGGATCAAACACCTATGCTACTAACTTAACTTATACCGGCGCTTATTTGCAGGATGAGATACGTATGCTGGATGAAAAACTACGCCTTACCCTTGCAGGCCGTTTTACCCACGCGGTAACTGTTGGTAAAACCAACAAGACGCAAATATCTAACGATGTATTTAGTCCGCGTGCTGGTTTAAGCTATTCAATAACCAATGATTTCAGCGCTTATACGTTATATGACCAAAGCTTTCTTCCGGTAGCCGGTCAGGACTTTTTTGGCGAAGCATTTAAACCTATCAGAGGCAATAACATTGAAGTGGGCTTGAAAAAAGACTGGTTTAAAGGCCGCTGGAATACTACTGTGGCTGCATACCGTATCACTAAAAAAAATGTACTTACCGCCGACTTAGACCCTACCCATATAGCGGCTAACCCGAATGCACAGGTACAATTAGGCCAAATTGAATCAAAGGGTATTGAGCTTGATATTACCGGCGAGATCGTTCAGAACCTGAACCTGGTATTAAACTATGCTTATACTGATGCAACCGTAAATAAAGATAACAATGCGGCGCTTGTAGGCAATCCTGTTCCTAACTCGGCCAAACACATCACTAACGGCTGGCTGTCATACCGTTTCCGTAAACAAGGTTCTATCTTGAAAGGATTTGGTGTAAGTGGTGGCTACCAAATTCAGTTAGACAGAAATTCAGGCTCAACATCAATACCGTTACGACTGCCTAACTACTACCGTTTTGATGCCGGTGTATCTTACGAGAAAGGCCGTATCACAGTATCAGGATTGGTAAATAACCTGTTCGACCGCCGTTTACTTACCCAAGGCTCATATACTAAACTTGCTACAGAAACTCCAACATCGGTATCATACTACACTTACATATACGAGGTACCAAGAACCGGCAGATTAAGCATCACTTACAGGTTTAAATAACATCAGATAAAGCATAACATCAGCATAATGACATCAATTAACAAAGCATCAGCAAAAGGCAAACAAAAGGATTCGCGTTTTAAGCGGATCAATAACTGGCTGCATTTATGGCTTGGCCTTATTTCAGGTGTCATTGTGCTGATTGTTTGTATTACCGGGTGCATTTGGGTTTTTAACGAGGAAATTACCGGGCTGCTTGAACCCGAAACCAATATTGAATGGCAAAATAAACCGGTGCTGAAACCATCACAGTTAGCAGCGATAGCTACAAAGCAAAACCCCGATAAGGTGGCATCGTACGCTAATTATCAGCAGGGCCGTGCCATTAACCTTACCTTGCGCCCGGCAGATGCCAAAGCGTTTGATCGCCGCAGTGGTTATACGCTTTTAAAGATCAATCCCTATACCGGCAAGGTAATCTCACAGGAAGAGCACAAACCGGGTGAGGCAGATTTTTTCAGAACGATATTGAACGGGCACCGCTTTTTGTGGCTGCCATCAGAAATCGGCCGCCCGATTGTTAATTATGGTACGCTGGTTTTTGTTATACTGCTAATTACAGGATTAATTTGGTGGTACCCTAAAAAATGGAATAAATCAACCCGCGAGAAAAGTTTTACCATAAAATGGGGTGCATCATTTAAACGGGTTAACCTTGACCTGCATAACGTATTAGGATTTTATTCTCTGCTGTTTTTAGCAGCCATTGCGCTTACAGGTATGGTATACGGCATAAAATGGTATAGCGAAAGCTTATATTGGGTAACAACAGGCGGCGAAACACTGGCTGAATTCAGGAGGCTTGAGTCGGACTCATTGCAAAAAGGTAAAGGTTACGCAGCCGATAAGGTGATGGACATGGCCTGGAACAAGGTGATTACCAGGCATCCTAAATCAATGGGATTTTATTACAGCTACCCGGATACCGCTAATGCTAAAGCTGCCATTTATATTACCGTATATCCAAACAAAGGGCAGTTTTACAACAGCCAGGGATATACATTTGACCAGCATACGCTGAAGGAAATAAAACGGACAGACGCTTATTCGGTACCTTATGATCAGGCATCATTCGGGCAAAAGCTACGTAAAATGAATTATGACATTCACGTAGGCAGTATATTAGGTTTTCCGGGCAAGGTACTTGCTTTTTTGGCAGCGCTTATTGGCGCAAGCCTGCCTGTTACAGGCTTTTTGGTGTGGTATGGCCGCAAATTCAAAAAGAAAAGCAAACGCGGCAATCAAAAAAGCGATACGTTGGGTACAGACATACCTAAACGCAGCACTATAAAAAAGTATCCTGTTATTACAGACAAACAACCAGTATTAACAGCCAATATTACCGCTAAACCATAGGTGGATCAACCTTACAGCAAAAAGTCCTGGCAAATACTTGTCAGGACTTTTTTTTGCGGATACTATTCCAGATCAGTTTAACTGAAGGTTTTTTCTGTACTCCAGCGGCTTCATTCCGGTTTGTTTTTTAAACAAGCGGGTGAAATAGGAAGTATTTTCAAAACCAAGGTGGTAAGCCACCTCTGCAACTCCCCTGTCTGCTGTTTTTAATAGGTTCTTTGCTTCAGATATTATAGAAAGGTGGATCAGTTCCAGGGCGGTTTTACCGGTTTCCTGCTTGAGCAGATCACTCAGGTAACGCGATGATATGAACAACTGATCGGCCATGTAATGTACCGATGGAAGTCCTTTTTGCTGCAAGCCGCCCTGCTTCATATAAAGCTGTAAAGCGTTATTGAATTTAGTTACCATTTTGCCCGACATATCCGTACGGTTTATAAACTGCCGTTTGTAAAAACGCTGCGAATACATCAGGATGGATGCAACATGGCCGAGCATGATATCACGGCTGTATTCATCCTGGTTGGTTTCATACTCGGCTATGATCTTTTCACGCAGTTCCCATATCGTTGCTTCCTCCCTTGGTGATAAGTGCAGCGCCTCGTTAACCTCGTAATCAAAAAAACCATATTTCTGGATGGTATTGAACAGTTCGTGCCCGTTCAAATAATCCTCATGGATGAATATCATAAAGCCGGCATCCTCAAACTCCAACCCGCGCATCTGGATGATCTGGCGGGGTTTCATAAAATACATGGAGCCGTTGGTATTATCATAAGGTGTACGCCCATACATTATAACGCCGGCTTTAAGCTTTTTAAAAGCTATTACATAAGCATCAGCGGTAAACTCACGATCGCCCAGCGGACAAGACTGCTGGCAGCTAACCAAACTGAACATCGGATTTTCGGGCACTGGCCAGCCATTACCCTCATGCAGTTCGGTCAAAGTTTTAAAATGTTTCATTTATAGTAAATTTAAACAAATAAAGCCATAAAAACAGGTGACGGCGCTTTGCTAATTTTTTATTACAATGGTTTAATAATTGATCAATATCCGTGAGCGTTTATGCTCACCTCTTTCCACTGTTCTACATCCTTGAGGCGTTGTGTATACACCTGTACAATACCATTATATGCTATTTTGCCAAGCAATAATCTTTGCGGAGGGTTGGCGCTATCAACCACTTGTAAAATAGGTTGTATAGTAGCCTCGGGCTTACCCCAGGTGTCAGGGTTATCACCGGCTTCGGCAAAGGCGGCACGCACGGGTGCATAATCTTCAATCTCGGCACTTGTTTGTGTGGCTGATGCACCGGCCCAGTCAGTAGCGTAACCATTTGGCTCTATCAATGTGGTTTTAATACCCAGGTGGGCAACCTCTGATGATATGGTTTCTATCAAACCTTCCACGGCAAATTTTGAGGCATTATACAAGCCCAGTAAAGGCAAGGTGGTTAAGCCCAAAAAGCTTGAAACCTGTATTATGTGACCGCTTTTTTGTTTACGCATTACGGGTAATATAGCCTGTGCCACCCAAAGTGATCCAAAAAAGTTAGTTTCCATTTGCTCCCTGGCCTGTGCTTCAGATGTTTCTTCGGTTGTACCAAAAAGGCCGAAACCTGCGTTGTTGATAAGCACATCAATACGCCCAAAGTGTTGTTCTGCTTCGTTTACAACACTAAATACTTCCTGGCGGTTATTTACGTCAAGTTTTAACGGCAGTATATTATCGCCGTATGCGGTTACTAAATCATTTAATAAGGTAATGTTGCGTGCGGTAGCAGCTACTTTATCGCCGCGTTTTAAAAAGGCCTCAGCCCATAATTTTCCAAATCCTTTTGAAGCTCCGGTAATGAAAATGATCTTGCTCATGTCTGTATATATTTTTGTTGTTTTAACTTATTGACAATACAAATGTAGATGAGCCCGAGCCGGAGAAATAGCCCGTTTGAGCGGAAGAATAGCACAGAACAACGAAACACTACATAACCCAAAGTGGTATAAAAAAAACCGTGGCATCATTACGCCGCGGCTACAAAAAAAGTGTCGCTAAAATAGTTGTAGCGACACTTTAAAAATTACAACCTGCTTATTTTGACTTGCGCGGATTTGGGCCCGCCTTGTCTGTCATATCTTTTACTGTTTTTTCTTTAAATTCAGTAAATGCGTCTGCCAGTTGCTGCAATTCAGGATCAAGGCCGGGCGCAAATTCTTCCGGTCTTTCAGGTGCACCCGGATTTGGGTATGAATTTTTAGGCTCTTTCAATGTAACCAGTTCGGTACCATCATTAGCCGGAGCGCTGCCACGGAATATCTTGTCCATTTCTGAACCATCCAGCCTGAAGTGATATTGCTCGCGGTTAATACCGGCATCTATCAGTTTTTTTACTTCCGGATATTGAGATGCATCAAACTTAGGTATAGGCAATGCCTTGGCCCAGTCTATACCCAATGTTTCCAGCGCTTTTGCAAAGGCCATTTCATGAGCCTCGTCACGCGCGATCAGGAAAGCTACCGTAGCCCTGAGCGTTTTGTTTTCGGACATTTGGTATATACGGCATTTTTGCAGCCTGCCTGTTGATTCTAATACCAGGTTATCCATCAGATCGAGCACCAGGTTACCGTGATTATGTACATATGATCCACTCCACGGGTTACCGGCAGCGTCAACCGGCAAAGCACCTTGTGCCCCTACAATAAAATGATGCGGATTTTTTTGCTCTTTGGCCATGTCCATTGTGGCTTTACCGCCTTCTCCAGGTGTATCAAATTTATTGCCGTGATATTCGGGCGCGCCATCCAGTAAACGCGATATAGTTTTGGTGATTAGCTCAACGTGGCTGATCTCCTCAATGCCCACGCCCTGTATCAGATCGAGGTATGGTATACCATTACCTCGAAAATTAAAACTTTGAAACAGGTACTGCATCATGGTACGCATTTCGCCAAACTGGCCACCAAGACCCTCCTGTAGCGCATTAGCGGCCGATGGATCCGGTTGATCATCAACAATTGGATTTATCAGATTTTGAACATGGTAAAACATAGGATCTCTTGATTAATTACCACGTTTAATTACGTAAAATATCAACCAATCCCGTAATGTTTTGTTTTAATAATTAATTAAATATTTTCTATAAAATTAATTAATTGTATTTAAATTATACACACAGAAAATAATACTCATCTGATAATAGTATTTACACAATTGGTTAATTAAGTACCTGTTTACATTATAAAATCCCTTTATTCACAACATTTGTTTTGGTAGCCGTTCGGTGATACCTTTGCCAGGCTGATGAATAATCCATTACTTGAGCTGGCGCAAGCCTATACCGATAATACCAATACCATCGTTTTTTTAACCGGTAAGGCCGGAACCGGCAAAACCACCTTTTTACGGCAGCTTAAGCAGCACAGCCAAAAAAGGATGGTTATTGTTGCGCCCACAGGTGTTGCCGCCATTAACGCGGGCGGCATGACCATCCATTCGCTTTTTCAACTGCCCTTTGGGCCGCTTTTACCCGGCAATGAAGGCCCGGAACTGCATTACAATCCTGAAAAGCGCGAACTGCTGCAAAATTTGGAACTCCTTGTAATTGATGAGATCAGCATGGTGCGGCCGGATGTGCTCGATCAGCTTGATGCCATTTTGCGCAGCCTGCGGGGTAACACCCATGCCTTTGGCGGGGTACAGCTTTTACTCATCGGCGATCTTGCCCAGCTTAGCCCCATCATTCGTGACGAGGAATGGGCGCTGCTACGGCCTTATTATGCAACCCCTTATTTTTTCAGCAGCCAGGTAATGCAGCGCAGCGCGTATGTACGTATCGAGCTTGAAACGGTATACCGGCAAAGCGACCCGGTATTTGTAGCTATTCTTAACGGAATGCGCGACCAATCTCTTACCCCCGAACAGCTTGCACAATTGAACGAGCGTTATGTGCCCAACTTTGTACCTGCCCGGGATGAAGCATTTATTACGCTTACAACGCATAATAAAATAGCCCAGCAAATAAACAGCGAACGGCTGGATGCACTTAGCGAAGAGGCAATGGAATATAAAGCTACCATCCGTGGAGAATTCCCGGCGGATGCTTATCCTACCGAGATAAGCCTGCAGCTCAAGGTTGGTGCGCAGGTTATGTTCGTAAAAAACGATTCGTCGGCAGAAAAGCGATATTACAATGGCAAGATAGGCACTGTGGTTAACCTGGAAGCTGACACAGTACATGTGCTAACCCCTGAAGGCCTGAAGATAGCGGTACAGGCGCTGGAATGGTCAAACGTAAAATACCAGATGGATGGCGAGCAGGTTGCCGAAAGCAATGCCGGTAGCTTTGCACAGGTACCCCTGCGCCTTGCCTGGGCCATCACTATTCATAAAAGCCAGGGGCTAACATTTGAGCAGGCTGTAATTGATGTAAGCGGCGCTTTCGCGCATGGGCAGGCTTATGTGGCACTTAGCCGTTGCCGTTCGCTGCAAGGCCTGGTATTACGGCATCCTGTAAGTAATCAAAACATCATTGGTGACCCACAGGTTCGCCGCTTTAACCAGGAAGCGGTTAAACACCGCCCGGATCAGGCTATGCTGCATCAGCATCAAACCGCATATCGTAATTACCTGTTAAGTGAACTATTTAATCTTAGCGCATTACAGGAATTTAGCAACAAACTGGAAAGCCTGCTCCCCGATCTTGAAAAAGACATTCTATCTGTCGCCATAAAAATGCAGGCTCACCTGGCTACTTATACTGATGATCGCGTACAAAAAGCGGCAGATTATTTTCACAATAAGCTCGAAGGTATAATTAACGCTTTACATAGCCAGCTTGGTAGCTTTATAGGTAACTCCAAAGAGCTGGCAGGCCGTGCCGATAAATTGCTGCGCTGGCTTATATCACGTATCAGCTTTTTAGATACTTTTAGGAAAGCGCCGTTTAACACACAGGCATTTTTAGAGCTGCGCCGTAAACCACAGCCTGCGTTAAGCCACTCCTATCTAAAAACACTTAATGCAAAACCAAACGAAGAATTATTGGACAGCTTATTAGCATGGCGCAACCAAACCGCAAAAGCAGAGGGCGTACTTGCAAGTATGCTGTTTAGTGAACAAGCACTCGCTGCTGTTGCTGCCAAACTACCCGGTACACTTAAAAGCTTAAGCGGAATAAAAGGCATAGGCTCCGAAAAAACCAAGCGTTATGGTGCCGCCATACTCACCCTTATACGCGCCTTTGAGCATCAAAACTCAGGAATTGCCGATCAGGCCAGTTTGTTCTGAATTAATTATTGCTATATATCATCACTGGTATACTGACGTTGAATTGCTCCGGCTATCTGTTTTTGATCATCACTATTTAGGTTGCCGGTGTAACTCCATTGCTTAAAATCCTTATCGAAAGTAATAGTTCCTAATTCTTCAATACCCTCATTTAATTTGAAAGTGTTAAGTAACCCGGTATCGCTTTCATTCGAGCCTAAAGTTTCTTGTATCACCATCACCTGGCGCTGTGTGCCATCCCCGTTATCAAGGCCGATAAAATATGCTGAATCCATATAATCACTACAATTGCTCAAGGGTTATAGTTTCATTACACAACTGTTTAATATTAAAATGATGCCATGTAAGGCTTTTTGTTTCCATATATCGCTTTTTGATAAATAACTGTATATTTTAGTGGCAGCCAATACTATTTATTTTAAACTATGAGAAACTTGAAAAACCTATACATTGCATTATTTACAGTATTAACTTATACCACCGCCTTTGCACAAACCCCACTGTTACCTACAAAATGGACAAACGCTGCCATACAGAGCGATGTGCCCCTGGCTGAGTACCCCAGGCCGCAATTGCAACGCGATGAATGGCTGTGCCTGAATGGCAAATGGGATTATCTTGGAGGTAAGGATGCACCACCTGCACTGCATGCTAAACAGCCCGTATCATTTAATTCCTCAAAAGAAAAAATCAGGGTACCCTACTGCCCCGAGGCTTACTTATCGGGCATTAACCGTAAGCAGGAGATCAATATGTGGTATCGCAGAACGATAGAGATACCTGCAAAATGGTCGGGCAAGCAGGTGCTTATACATTTTGACGCGGTTGACCATGATGCTACTTTGTTTGTTAACGATAAAAAAGTGGGTGAACATGCCGGCGGATACGATTCATTTAGCTTTGATATCACCCCATTCCTGAAAAAGGGGCTTAACACGCTTGTTGTTGCCGCGCACGACCCTAATGATGGCCGCACGCCATCCGGAAAAAACGGCCCGCGCGGCGATTACGCCTTTACATCCGGCATATGGCAAACAGTTTGGCTCGAACCGGTTAATAAAACGCATATCGCATCTATCCGTTTAATACCTGACCTGGCAGGCAAAAAGCTCAAAGTACTTGTTAACAGTACTGCTGGCGGTAAGGTAAAAGCGGTAGCCCTTAATGGTAAAAAAGCGGTAAACCAGGTTAACGGCATTGCAGGCACATACTTTGATCTGCCTATTGAAAACCCGCTTACCTGGTCGCCGGATGAGCCTTTTCTATATGATCTTCAGCTTACCCTATACAACGCCAATGGGGCTGTTACCGATGAAGTAAAGAGCTACTTTGGCATGCGCGATGTTAAGCTTGGCAAAGTAAATGGCGTGGTAAGGCCGCTGTTAAACAACAAGTTTGTTATGCAGGTGGGTTTGCTTGACCAGGGTTACTGGCCTGATGGTGTGCTAACGGCGCCCACAGAAGAAGCGTTGAAATTTGATGTAGAGTTCACCAAAAAAGCGGGCTATAACCTTATTCGCAAACACATGAAAACCGAACCCCAGCGCTTTTATTATTGGGCTGATAAACTGGGGCTGCTGGTTTGGCAGGATATGCCGGCCATCTGGTACCAAAATGAGGATACAACGGTAGCACATAAAACATTCCGTAAAGAATGGAAGGCAATTATGGATGATCACTTTAATTCGCCGTCCATCATTACATGGGTACCTTTTAATGAAAACTGGGGCGCGTTTGATGTAAAAAGCATTACCAACTGGACCAAACAGTATGATCCGTCGCGCCTGGTAAATGGCAATTCGGGCTTTAATAATAACCCCGGTTATCAAAAGGCCTACGGCGACCCGGGTAACGGTGATTTTGTGGATACGCATATTTATGTTGGCCCCTATGATGCCTCGGTACCTGATGATAAACGGGCGGCATCATTGGGCGAGTTTGGGGGCATAGGCCTGTTTACACGCGGGCATATGTGGCCGGTAGAAAATAATGCTTATGATTACGCGGCTACAACCCAGGCGCTAACCGACAGGTATGTACTGCTAATGCAGCAGGTAACACAGCTAATGCTATATAAAGGGCTCAGCGTGGCAATTTATACGCAAACAACCGATGTTGAGCATGAAGTTAACGGCGTGTTGACCTATGACAGGGCTGTAGAAAAAATGCAGACAGACAGAATTAAGGAGGCCAATCAGGCTGTAATAGCTGATGGCGATCAACTTAACCACAAAGGCGGTAAGTGATTTTATACTAATGCCAGATCATTCTGATACAAACTACTATATTTAAGTTTATAAATATTGCAGATACTAAACGTACCCCTTTAATAATTCAACTAATTACATGAAGAAGATATACTATGCAGCCGTATTATGTAGTGCTATTTTTTGGGGATGCTCGGGTAGCACTAAAATAACGGGCAGCGATCACGGCTGGAAAACTTTATTTAACGGTAAGGACATTGATGACTGGATAGTTAAGATACACCACCACGATGTTAACGTAAATTATGGCAATACCTTTAGGGTTGAAGATGGTATAATCAAAATAAGGTACGACCAGTATGGCGACTTTAATGATCAGTTTGGCCACCTGTATTATAAAACACCTTTTTCACACTATCACCTGCGATTTGAATACCGTTTTGTTGGCAAGCTGCAAAAAGGCGCGCCTGATTATACCTTACTTAACAGCGGTGTGATGTTTCACTCGCAGGACCCCAGAACTATCCTGAAAGAACAGGACTGGCCAATATCAATTGAAATGCAGTTGTTAGGCGGCTTGGGAGATGGAAAATCACGACCGACCGGTAACATGTGTTCGCCGGGCACTGATGTGGTTTATAAAGGAGCCGTATCCCAGGATCATTGCATCAGCTCAAGCTCAAAAACTTATGACGGCGATCAGTGGGTTAAGGGCGAGCTGATAGTAAATGGCAATAAGCAAATAACGCATATCATCAACGGCGATACTGTGTTGCAATATTCACACCCTACCATTGGCGGCGGCGTTGCCACCGGATTCAACCCTAAATTTAAGCAAGATGGCAAGGCATTAACTGATGGCTTTATTGCCCTGCAAAGCGAAGGCCAGCCTGTTGATTTCAGGAATATAGAAATAAAGGAATTACCCGCCCAATAATAGTGTGTACAATAACAAGGTTCCATAAATGCCCCGTATTAACTATACGGGGCATTTGTAATTTAACTATTCTATCGGATCAGGCAATGATGGTTTAACCGGATCATAAACTGCTACGCATACCCGCGAATCTGCCGCACCGTAATAGAGGTACCATTTCCTTTTAAAATACACCAGCCCTTCCAGAAACACAGTACCCGCGGGGTACTGACCGCTTTTTTCAAACGAAGCCATGGGGCGCATAAACGGCACGTCCAACCTTTCCTTAAAATTTAAAGGATCATTTTTATCAAATAAAGCCTGACCGGCGCAGTAGCTATTCAGCGTAAAGCGGGAATCTCCATCGCCGTTACTTTTGTTTTTGCCATTATAAAGCAGCACAATGCCCTTATCTGTTAATACAGCAGGCGGGCCGCATTCCGTAAGTTCACTATCAAAGTAGCCTTTACGTGGCGAAAAAAGTGCTTTTAGTGTTCCATCACTGTTAACTACTGGTGTCCAGTCAACAAGGTTGGTAGAGGTAGCTGCATATACACTCAATTCGCCCCAATACATCCAGTACTTGCCTTTTATTTTGGCAACTACCTGTTTACCATTAACCAGTTTGGTAATTATTGATGCTGACTTATGCGGTATGTTTACAAATTTACCTTTATAGGCATCCTCAAATATAGGCCCGTGCTTAGTCCACTTTTTCAGATCTTTTGAGGTTGCTACGCCAAGCCTCGGCGTATGCCGGTTCCATTGCGTATAAAACACAACGTATGTACCGTTTGCCGTTACTGCAACCCGCGGATCTTCGCAGCCGCCCGGCCATTCATACTTCTTTTGGCTGTCATTAGCCGGATAAAATACCGGCACTTTGCTGCGTTTAAAATGCAAGCCATCGGTACTGGCCGCATAACCAAGGCGCGAAGTACGGTACCCGATACCTACACCTGATTTATCTTCGGAACGATAGAGTACCACGATCTTTCCGTTGTGTACCGCAGCCCCCGGGTTAAAGGTATCGTTAGACTCCCACCCTACCTGTTTCTTTAAAACAGGATCGAAAAACCGGGTAGTGGTGTCCGGCGAAATGATGGGGTTTGTATTTTCGGGCCGGGCAAAGCCGCCCAAAGCCCAATCAGGCAATCGGCTTACGGTTTGCTGTGCAAAAGCACAGCTACCGGCCAGCAATAATAAAATAGCGACGTTTAATTTTATAAGATTGTTTTTCATTTACTAAATAATTTTAGATGTTAATCAGGTTTTTCCATGGTATAAACGGATAACACTTCAGCATCTGACAAGGCTTTGTTATAAAAACGTATATCATCCAGATCACCTTTGAAATATGCCGGCCCCCAATAGTAAAACGGACTGCTCTGATCGTTAAAATTTAAGATGCCTTTAGGCAGGCTTTGACCTATTACCAAGTTAACCGGCGTAGTAAGCGTTACCGGTGTACCGGTTACCTGTGCTGTTTTTACCAGTTTATCGTTAACATAAAACTTCATGGTGCCGTTGGTGTAGGATACTGTAGCAAACGTCCAAACATCCTGTGGTATAACGCCCGGGTTACTATCTACATCTTTATAACCGTTATCGGCGTGTATGGTCAGAAACAGGAAGTTGTTTCCTTGCAACTGAAATTTAAATCCGTTGTAAGTATTTAACGAGAATATATAGTTATCATTAAAAGTCACCCTTCTCCTGATCCATAAGCTGATAGTAAACGCTTTTGGATTAAGATCAGCCGTGTACGGCACCTCAACATAGGCGCCATTATCAAACTCAAGGGCACTGTTTGGCTCGTTAAAACGGTCGGCAATCAATTTCGGCAGTGTTTTACCATCAACCGGAGCTGTGCCCGGCCCAATAATACCGGTCATTAACGTACCATCATGGCCATTACCTGATATATCATCGGCATTGCCGGTAAAACGCCATTGCGCTATCAGGTTTTCGGCCGATACATCCTGTATAAGGCGCGACTGAAAGGCTGTCATGGCGCGGTTAAGGTTAGCCGCCGCGTTATCTATCTCACGTTGTGTATAGGTACCGGCATTTTTAACCGCCGTTGCCATATCTATCGATTTTTTAAATTCGGCTTTTGAGCCAACGGCATAGTTGCCTGCCATTTTACCTTCAACCGCACTGTTGTAAAGTTCGGTAGCTGATGCTATAACTTCGGTAACGGTATTTACATTGCCGGGTGTACTATCCTGCTTTTCATCCTTTTTACAGCCTGATATAGTTACCAGCGCAGCCAATATCCAAATGGCTAAACTTAGTTTGTTTTTTAATGCTCTCATGGCTTTTCAATTTATCTGCCTAATAATTTATTGGTTTGACGCTCGCTTTCAGGTATCGGGAAAAACTTATGCTGCTCATAATTAAAGTTAGAAACATCCCTTAAAGCGTTGGTAGCATAAGCACTGCCATAGCGTATTATGTCAAAGAAACGACCGAATTCGAGCGCGAGTTCTGAACGGCGTTCACGGCGGATGACAGCCCTTAGATCCGACTGATCCGTAGTGGTAACATCAGGAAGCAAACCAGCCGGTATAGTGGTACTGCCCAAAGTGCTATCAAACAAATAGCTTTCGCGGGCACGTTTACGCACCTTGTTTAACGGCACCAATGCCTGCGCACTTTTTCCGGATTCATTTAACGCTTCTGCCTTGATCAGCAGCACATCGGCAAAACGCAGCACCTCGGTGTTAAGGTCGGCATCGCCTTTTGTAGCTACAGGAATTTCGGATAGCGGCTGGATTTGCTTTTTGGTAAGGTATCCGGTAGCTGTCCAGCTTGGGTCAAACGTCGAATCAAAATATGGATGCCCTTCTCTGGCCACAGTATAATCCAACCGCGGATCAGCAACGCCATCCGGAGAGCGCTCAAAATTATCTACCAAACTTTGTGTTGGCTGAAAAAAGCCATAACCATTTAGCGCGCCGCGCGGTGCAAAAGCCTGGTTTAAGCCATTGCCCTGCTTTGGGCTCAAACCGGCAACATGTTGTACAGCGAAGATCACCTCGGTATTATTCTCTGTTTTAGCGTTAAAATTGTCGGTAAATTTTGGTGTTAACTGGTAGCCAAGTGCCTCAACCTGCTCGGCAGCGGTTACTGCCGCGTCATACTTCTTTTCAAACAGGTAAGTTTTGGCTAATAATGCCAGCGCTGCCCCCTTGGTTGCACGGCCCAGATCGGCACCTGTCCAACTGTTTGGCAAAGCCTGCGCGGCCTCCTGGCAATCCTTCTCTATCTGGGCAAATATTTGTGCCTGAGCAACGGCAGGTGCCTGCAAATTATCTGCTGTAGCAACCTCTAATCTTAACGGAATATCGCCGTAGCTGTTGGTAAGTATAAAGTAGTAATAGGCCCTTAAAAATTTGGCCTGCCCCACTATGGTCGCTTTGTCGGCATCGGGTACCGCCGCGTTATCAGCGGTAAGCCCCTGTATAACAAAGTTCGCTTTTGATACCCCATCATAATAACGGCTCCAAACACCCTCAACCGCGGCGTTGCTGGTTAAGATATTAAAGTTGTTGATGTTATCAATATCAGCCTGATCACCTGCCAAACCACCTTTCACGGCATCGTCTGACGCGACATCGCCCAAAACCCATAACTGGTTTGCAAATGCATCGCCAAAGTTTAACGGCACATAGGCCGCGTTCACGGCAGCCTTAGCGTTACCTACTGAATTAAAATATTTACCGGCCTCGTACGTGCCCAAAATAGGCTGATCGAGCGCTTTATTGCACCCTGCGGCAGGCAACAATAACCCACCCGCCAAGGCTATATATATGTATTTTTTAAACATGACTATGTTTGTTATTGGTTAAAAATTAGCGTTTATACCCACTGTAAAGGTGCGTGCTGACGGATAAGTACCCCAATCAATACCCACTGCCCTTACACCATCGCCCTGTGAATTGCTGTTGGTATATATTTCCGGGTCGATACCAGTGTATTTGGTGATCGTAAATACGTTTTGCGCGCTTACGAACAGCCTTACAGATGATAACCTGATGCTTTTCAGCACACGATCATTAAAGGAGTAGCCTAACTGCACATTTTTTAAACGCAGGTATGAGCCGCTCTCTAAAAACCGGGTTGAGGGGCGCTTGTTATTGGTAGCGCCATCCCAGGACAGTCGGGGAAATTCATTGGTTGAACCTTCGCCGTTCCAGCTTTGTGTAGCTATACGCTCGGTAATATTAAAAGCGCGGTAAAAGCCTTCAATATCAGTATTCACCTGGTTGTACAGCTTGTTGCCTTGTACCCCCTGAAAAAATAAACTTACATCAAAACCACTGTATGACAGATTTGCCGTTAAGCCGTAAGTAAACTTAGGTATCGGGCTGCCTGCATAAGTACGGTCATACTCATCTATCACCCCATCAGGTGTGCCATCGGGCCCACTAACATCTTTAAACTTTACATCGCCCGGCTTAATGCCCGGGCCCTGGTAAGCGTGGGTAAATACCTCCTGCTCGTTTTGAAAAATGCCATCCTGCTCTAACAGATAAAATGAACCTACCGGATGCCCGACAGCGGTGCGCGTAGCATAATAATTATTATCAATACGGCCACCAACCAGCGGCGAACCACCTGCCAGCGAGGTTACCTCGTTTTTATTGATGGTAAAGTTACCTATCAGCTCATACTTAAACTTTTTCTTAACCGGGCTACGGTAGTTAAGCTCAAACTCAAAACCCTGGTTGCGCATTTTGCCCGCGTTAACAAAGGCACTTGCAGCACCGCCCGCGCTGGTGGGTTGTGCCGGTTGCAAAAGCATACCCGAGGTATTTTTGATATAATAATCGGCCGTAATATTTAAGGCGTCCTCAAATAACCCTAAATCAAGGCCAACATCGGTTTGCGTGCTGGTTTCCCAACGTACGTTGGGATTGCCTAATGTATTTATGGAATAGCCCGCATTACTGGTGCCGTTAAACGGATAATAACCCGATGTATTAACCAGGGTAGCATAACTAAAGTTACCTATCTCCTGGTTGCCCAACTGGCCAATACCGGCCCTTAATTTTAAGGCACTTATTGGCCCGGCATTTTTCATAAATTCTTCCTGATCTATACGCCAGCCTAATGATCCGCCATAGAAATTTCCGTAGCGGTTTGATGGGTCAAGTCTTGACGATCCATCACGACGGAAATTAAATGTAGCCAGGTACTTATTGTTATAGGTATAGTTTACCCTTCCAAATAATGATGCTAATGCCCAGTGTGTTTGGTTACCACCATTTTGCTGTATACCAAGGCCATTGTCCAGATACTGGAAAGTTTCGCCCTGATCAGTAAACAGGGTGCGCGAAGCACCCATTACCCGTGTATCACTTTTAACCAGCTCGGTACCGGCTAAAAAGTTAAATACGTGCTTATCAAGTGTAAGATCATATGTAGCAGTATTTGTCCAGTTATAATCAAACTGGTTGGTATTTGATTGTGCCAAACTGTTGGGTGTATTCAAAAAGCGATCGACACCCCAGGTGGCAAAAAATTGTTTGTAATCGGTTATCAGGAAATTGGTACCGAAGTCAGTGCGAAGTTTCAGATTTTTAACCGGCCTAACTTCCAAAAAAACATTCCCTAATACCGAGTAATCATAAAAATTACGGTTATAGTTATCAGCAAAACCAACCGGGTTAAGGCCATCGCCAAAAAACTCCGGATTTTCAGGTATATCAACAAACTGGCCATCGGCACGGTAAACCGGTGTGGCCGGTGTACGAAAGAGCGCATATCGTAAAACGCTTGCACCCGGATTACCCGCGCCAAAACCATCGCCCGAAGTACCCACTTGCCGGTTTTTAGAATAACCCAGGTTTATGTTAGTACCCACCGTTACATAGTTTGATAAGGTGCTGTTGATACTGGTACGCAGGTTAAGGCGATCAAACGATGAGTTTTTGATCAGGCCTTTTTGCGTAAAATAATTGGCTGATACAATATAGGTAGTGTTATCGCTGCCACCGCTTATTGATGCCTGTACGTTACTTATAGGTGCCGGCCTCAGTACTTCCTTTTGCCAGTCAACATCAGGCAGGCCGCCATCAATAATACTTTGCGGAATGGGAGTTCGGCCATCTGCCGCGGCCGCGGTATTGTAAGCTGCAACATACTGGCTGGTATTAGCCATTTTAATTAAATGCTGCGAAGTTTGCACCCCTGTATAGGCATTAACATTTACTTTTGGCTTGCCGCTTTTACCCTTTTTGGTGGTAACTATCACCACACCATTTGATGCCCTTGCCCCATAAATGGCGGCTGATGATGCATCCTTTAGTACGCTTATGGATTCAATATCATTGGGTGAGATCTGGTTAATACCATCCTTGGTAGGTATACCATCAATAACATACAATGGGCTGTTATCATTAATAGTACCTATACCACGTATACGTACGTTGATACCATCACCCGGCGCACCGGTAGATTGGGTAACGGTTACACCCGCGGCTTTACCCTGCAATATCTGATCGGCACCACCTACAGGCAAATTGGCAATATCGCTGCTTTTAATGCTTGATACCGCCCCTGTAAGGTCGGCCTTTTTTTGCGTGGCATAGCCTACAACCAATACCTCAGTAAGCGCGCTGCTTGTTGGTTGCAGCTTTACGGTTAAGGCCTGGGCTGTAGTAGCCGTAATGGTTTGTGTAGTGTAACCAATACTTTTAACCTCGAGCACGGCCCCGGCCGTAACAGACAGCCTGAACTTTCCGTCAATATCAGTAGCAACACCTGTGGTGGTGCCCTTAACCTGTACGGTTGCACCAACCAGGGTTTCGTTAGTATTGGCATCGGTTACTGTACCTGTAACCAATACATTTTGTGCGTAACCGGGCAGGTATACGCATAGCAGCAGGAACATGCTACATAATGCCGCCCTCCAGCTAAGAGTTTTTGTAAAATTCATCATAATAGGTAAATAATTTTTGTTGGTTTAAAATGGCATGTTGTTATACCGCCTGATTGCAGATACATAGAAGAACATCTTTTTCATAGGCAAAAATGTTAAAGCGTAAATAATTGATAATGAAATAAAAGCAATACGATTACCTGACGAATGATAGATCAGGCAAAAGATTGGTTTACGTTGGTTAATCAAACCTAAGAATACTAAACGGGTTTAGCAAATTATTTTTTATATTTTGATAGCTACTACATTATATTTGTAACCAATGCTCAACTATCAACCTACGGTGTTATGAGGAAAAAAATATCTATGGATGATATTGCCAGGGACCTTAATATCTCTAAATCAACCATTTCATTTATTATAAATGGCAAGGCAAAGGAGATGCGTATCAGCGAAACCCTCACCAGCCGGGTACTTGACTATGTAAAGGAAAAAAATTACAACCGCAATACGCTGGCCCAAAGCCTTCGCACCGGAAAATCAAATATTATAGGATTAATTGTAGAGGATATAGCCGATGCTTTTTTTTCGAGCGTAGCACGGCTTATTGAGGAGCGTGCTTATAAAAAAGGATACAAGATAATTTACTGCAGCACGGAGGACGATCCTGCAAAAACAGCCGAGCTGATCAATATGTTTAAAAGCCGCCATGTGGATGGCTATATAATTACCGCACCCAAAGGCATTGATAACGAAGTTGCTTTGCTGTTAAACGAAGAAACACCCTTTGTACTTTTTGACCGCTATTTGCCTGAAATACCTACAGATTATGTGGGCATAGATAATTTTTGGGGCGCAAAAATAGCCGTTGAACACCTTGCCAGTCAGGGTTTTAAACATATTGCATTTGTTACGTTGGATTCAGAACAAACGCAGATGACCGACCGGTTAAACGGTTACAACACCGCTATCATCGATGCTTCCCTCCTGCCCCATGTGCTTAAAATACCCTTTTCATTAACGCCGGCTCAGGTAGTGCAGCGAATAAGGAAATTCATTAAAGATGAACCACATACCGATGCTATACTATTTGCAACTAATTACCTGGCCTTGCAGGGTTTTGAGGCACTGCATAAATTAAAGCTGCGTATTCCGGAAGATGTGGCCGTGATCGGGTTTGACGACCATGCTTTTTTTAAGGTGTTTAACCCGCCTGTTACCGCGGTTGCACAACCAATGAAGGCCCTTTCTGAAAAACTGATCAGCGTGCTGTTTAAACGCATGAACGATGAAGACCGTAAACGCACAAAGCACTTTCGTGAAATACTTAAACCGGAACTGATCATACGGGAATCATCTAAAAAACCGGCTTAAACAGCTCACGCTACACGATCGTGTATTTGCACCGGGCGCTGAAAATGATGGCTTAGTGATTTTTACAACATTTTGTTTAATTTAGTACCTATACCCGGCCTGCCCTTATGCAAGCGCCAATTATAACCTGCAACTATACGCATGAAAAACATCTGTAAAACTCTGTTATCTACGGCTTTGCTATTGCCCTTTATTTTGCTTTCGGGATGCCGGAAAAGCAAGGAGCATTCGGTATACCGTATAGGTTTTTCGCAGTGTGTTGGTACTGATCTTTGGCGCAAAACCATGCTCGATGAAATGAAGATAGAGCTATCGCTGCATCCGGGTACAAAGTTTATATATACCGACGCGCAAAACAGCAGCAGCAAGCAGATAGCCCAGGTACGGAGAATGCTTCGGGAGGGCATTGACCTGCTGATCATCTCTCCCAATGAAGCCCAACCACTTACCGAAATTGTTGAGGAGGTTTATAACAAAGGCATACCTGTCATCATTATCGATCGCAAAACATCATCGGCACTGTATACCGCCTATGTTGGCGCCGATAATTACCAATTGGGTAAAATGGCCGGTGAGTATATTGGCTCTACTTTAAAAGGCAAGGCTTCTGTTTTAGAAGTGATGGGGCTGCCCGGCTCATCGCCCGCTATTGAACGCGACAGGGGTTTTACGGACGGGTTAAAGCAATTTCCGGATGTACATATCGCCACAAAGGTGTACGGCGACTGGCTAAAACCTAACACGCACAGGCAACTGGCCCACATAAAAGACGAGCTACCGGCTATTGATGCCGTTTTTGCCCATAATGATGTTATGGCATCGGGCGTGAGTGAATCGTTACAAGCGCTGCAAACCGCATCGGCAGCACGTATTGTAGGGGTCGACGCGTTGCCCGGTCAGGGTGGCGGCCTGCAAATGATAGCCGGTAAAGTAATTGATGCCAGCGTACTGTACCCTACCGGTGGTAAAGAAGCTATTGCTACCGCTTTTAAGATACTTAACAAAGAACCTTTCTCGCGCGAGAACATCCTTAAATCGCTGGTGATAGACTCGGCCAACGTACAACTAATGAATTTGCAGTGGGATAAGGTGCAAAGCCAGCAAAAGGATATTGAGCACCAGCAATTACTGATAGCTGAGCAGCAAAACATCTACAACAACCAGCAAATAGTACTTGATATTATTGTTATCGCTCTTGTACTTACCGTAATATTCGGGGGTCTGGCCTTTTATTCGCTTAATGAGAACCGCAAGATCAACAAAAGCCTGAATGCCAAAAACGAGGAGATACTACTTCAGCGTAACCAATTGCTCGAAATGTCGGCCAAAGCTGAGGTGGCAACCGAAGCTAAGCTCAACTTCTTTACCAACGTATCGCATGAATTTCGTACGCCGTTGACGCTGATATTATCGCCCTTGCAGGATATGATGAACAACCAGAAACTGATGGCCATGGAAGGCAAGAGTATGCACCTGATACACCAGAACAGCCACCGCCTGCTGCGCATGGTTAACCAGATAATTGATTATCGAAAGATAGAGTACGACAAGCAAACCATCAAAACCGCCGAAGGTAACCTGGTTGCCTTTGTACGCGATGTAGTTGATAACTTTAGGATGCACGCGCAAAAGCAGCATATATCGCT
This sequence comes from Mucilaginibacter sp. UR6-1, assembly GCF_020880975.1. GTDB lineage: Bacteria > Bacteroidota > Bacteroidia > Sphingobacteriales > Sphingobacteriaceae > Mucilaginibacter. The sequence goes on from NZ_JAJIWP010000001.1 coordinate 1,075,286, forward strand.
CACCATCTCATCGGCCGAGAGTGATATAAAATGCTGGTTTGATGCCGCCATGCTCGAAAAGGTGTTTTTTAACCTGCTGGCCAACGCCATAAAATTTACCGGCGAAAAAGGGCGCATCAGGGTAAAAATAATCCGGCTTGATGATCTTGTAGAAGTTGAGGTACAGGATACTGGCATAGGTATGAGCACCGAAGAACTGAAACTGGTTTTTGATCATTTTTACCAGAGCGACCATATACCTTTAAATGGTTCGGGAATTGGCCTTTCGTTGTCAAAGGAGATCGTTGCGCTGCATCATGGCCACATTAACGTAACCAGCGAAAAATGGCATGGCAGCACATTTACCGTAAGTTTGCCATTAGGTAACGCACATTTAACTGATGATGAACGATCAGTACTGCCGGGCAATTGGGCCGGTATGGAAACACGATCGGCTATTTATAATGCCGACATTAAGGATACGGTAAAGGTTTTGGATAAAAGCCCGTTTGAGGAGCCAAAGCATCACTCCATACTTATAGTTGAAGATAATGCTGAACTACTGGACTATCTGGCCGATAAATTTTCGGAAAGCTATGAGGTGTTTACGGCCACCAGCGGCACCGATGCCATAACCAAGGCCTATGAACTGGTGCCTGATCTGATACTTTCTGATGTTGTTCTGCCCGAAATATCGGGCAAAACGCTTTGTGAAAAACTAAAATCGGATGTGCGCACATCGCATATACCTATAATACTACTTACCGCGCAGGGCAGCATGGAGCAGCAAATATCGGGCATCAATGCCATGGCCGATCTGTACATCACCAAACCATTTAACATAGAGCATTTACAAGCCAGCGTAAATAACCTGCTGCATAACCGCCGCTTACTTAAAAACAGGTTCACCAGCGATATTATGCCGCTTGAGCGCGCATCAGGCCCGAAACAGATAGACAAGAAGTTTCTGAATGATTTTGCCGGCATTGTGGAGCAGAACTTGTCTAACGATAAATTCAATGTTGATGATATATGCAAGGTGATAGGCGTATCGCGAATACAATTGTACCGTAAGGTTAAGGCCTTGCTGGGGTGCAGCATTACCGATTATATTTTAAACCGTCGACTAAAAAAAGCCACCTACCTGCTGCTAAATGAGGACATGACCATTGCCGAGATAACTTATGCCGTAGGCTTTTCAAACCCCAACTACTTCGCTACGGTATTTAAAGGCAAATACAACTGTACTCCAAGCGAGTACAAACGTAAAACACAGGTTTAATAACTGCTGAGTAAAACATGATCAGGGCCAGCTTGTACTGCCTTATTACTGTTTACTGTAATAACATAGTTGTACTGATCTTTTGTCGCTATTTTAAAAAAGCATCATAATTATCATTCCCGCACGCTAAGTGGTGTAATAAACACACTGTTTTTACTATGTAACCAAACCAAACATACATAGTAACAAAAATATAGATTGGCTTTGACCACTACCCGCCATAAAGCAACAAAACATTAACTATCAGCAACTTAAAAATTGTTAAATTTTTTATGGTTTTTGATATAGGATTGCAGCCCTACCCCTGCACTGTAATATAATTTGCGGCAGTAACCAATATTAAAACCATTCTTTTATGAACAAAAATTCTGTGCTGGCCTGGTCAATGGTCGTGGCGCTTGGCGGCTTCTTGTTTGGATTTGACACAGCCGTAATTTCAGGTGCCGAAAAGGCTATTCAAAAATTTTGGGAGCTTAGCGTATTTGAGCATGGCCTTACCATATCCATTGCCCTGATAGGCACAGTGATCGGCTCGTTGTTAGGTGCAAAACCATCGGACATGTTTGGCCGAAAAAATACGCTTTACTTTGTGGCTGCCGCCTACCTGCTATCATCATTAGGTACCGCGTTCGCCAATAACTGGACCGTTTTCCTGGTATTCAGGTTTCTGGGCGGGCTGGGCGTAGGCATATCATCAGTAACAGCCCCTATATATATTTCAGAAGTATCACCTGCCGACAGGCGGGGCAAACTGGTGGGGCTTTTCCAGTTTAACGTAGTGCTGGGTATCCTGCTTTCTTACCTCTCTAATTACCTCATAAGCCAAACAGGTGAGGATAGCTGGCGATTAATGCTTGGCGTACAGGCCATACCGTCATTATTATTCCTTATCCTGATCAGGTTTATTCCTGAAAGCCCGCGCTGGTTAATTCTGCACAGAAATGACCTGAGCGGGGCAAAATCGATTTTGGATATTATTGATCCCCTGAACAGCGAAAAGGAACTCCAAACTATACAGGCATCAGCCCAATCGAATACCGGCAAACAGGAAAGTTTATTTTCTGGGCATTACCGTACACCTATCTTATTAGCTGGCCTGTTCGCCTTTTTTAACCAAGTATCGGGCATCAACGCCATAATATATTACGCGCCGCGGATATTTGAAATGGCCGGGCTTGGCGCGCATACCTCGCTTCTATCAACCGTGGGCATAGGCGTTATCAACTTTGTGTTTACGCTGGCAGCTATTAATGTTATTGATAAAGTTGGCCGCCGTACGCTGATGCTGATCGGCTCTATCGGGCTCATCAGTTCGCTATTATTGGTTGCATTCTCGTTCAATAACGCTGCGCAAAGTGGCTTTTCCATCCCGGTGTATATCATGATATTCATCGCTTTCTTCGCCTTTTCGCAGGGGGCGGTCATCTGGGTATTTATCTCAGAGATCTTCCCTAATTCGGTACGCGCTAAAGGGCAAACCCTGGGCAGTTCAACCCACTGGGTAATGGCAGCGGCAATAGCCTTTTGCTTCCCCTATTTTGCCGAAAAACTGGGCGGCCAAACCACCTTCCTGTTCTTTGCTGTCATGATGGTGTGCCAGCTCATTTTTGTATGGAAGTTTATGCCCGAAACCAAGGGCCGCAGCCTTGAGCAAATTGAAACCAATCTTATCATCCATTAATTCAAAGCCATGTTACATCAACAAAATTTAGCTGTTTGTTACGGCGAAGTATTATGGGATATTTTACCCGATGGCCCCCAAGCCGGTGGCGCGCCGCTTAACGTTTGCTACCATTTAAATAAATTAGGATTACCAGCCGGAATAGTGAGCCGTATTGGAAATGATGAAAACGGCAGTGACCTAATAGCGCTGATCAGATCTGCCGGTATAGCTACCAACCTGATACAAACCGACAGCTTTTACAAAACCGGCGAAGTAATAGCCGAAATAAACGGTACCGAAGAGGTTAAATACACAATAGTTTCGCCTGTAGCGTGGGACTATATTGACTACCAGCAAGAACAAACAGAGGCGTTGGACGCTGCACGTTACCTGGTTTACGGCACCTTGGCCTCACGTAATTCTGCCTCGCGCGATACGCTTTTCAGGCTACTTGAAACGGATGCGATAAAAGTGTTTGATGTTAACCTACGGCCGCCGCACTTTACACCTACTTTGCTTCATGATTTGCTTTTAGCAACCGATATATTAAAATGTAACCAGGAAGAGATCAACATTATTTGCGAGCTGTTTGGTGCGCCGAATGACAACCACAGCCAGATACTTTTCCTGATAGAAAAGTTTGGATTAAAAGAAGTAATACTTACCCGCGGGCGCAACGGAGCGCTTTATTTTAATGGCGATGACGTTTTTAAGGCACATCCGCCGGTTATAAAAATGGCCGATACCATTGGCAGCGGTGATGCTTTCCTGGCAGCTTTTATTTACAATCACTATCATCAAAAACAGCCGCAAACCATTATTGACAATGCCGTAGCCATGGGCGCCTTTGTAGCCTCAAAAAAAGGCGGCTGCCCCGTTTATCAGCCTATTGAATTGTATGAGTTTTTGAATTACCACCTACAGTTATAAACCACAACCCAATTAAAACCAAACATGAGAAAACTATTACTTTTTTGCTGCCTGCTAACAGCACTGGCGCAAAGCGGGCTGGCGCAAACGCCAACCATTACCGGTACCGTTACCGATCAAAATTCGGCACCGCTTGAGGGTGTTACCGTTACGGTTATTGAAACACAAAAGGCCATGATTACTGATGCCAAGGGTAACTTTAGCTTGCAGGCAACCATAGGCCAAACACTGAATTTTAGCTACATGGGCGCGCAAAGTGTTACCCGCAAACTAAGCAGTACCGCCAAACTTACCGTGGCTATGGAGATAAGCAACACCAACCTGAACGAGGTGGTGGTTACCGGCTACCAAAAGGAACGAAAGAAGGATCTTACAGGCGCGGTATCTGTAGTAAACACAAAGGACATTAAGGATATACCTTTGGGCAACCCGGTAAAGGCATTACAAGGCAGGGTTGCCGGTGTTAACATTACTACCGATGGTAACCCCGGCGGCGGCGCAACGGTGCGCATACGTGGCATAGGTACGCTGGGCAACAATGACCCTTTGTATGTTATTGATGGTGTGCCCACTACCCGTGGTTTGCAGGAGCTTAATCCGGATGATGTGGAATCGATACAGGTACTGAAGGATGCCTCATCAGCCTCTATTTATGGTTCGCGGGCGGCAAATGGCGTAATCATTGTAACTACCAAGCGGGCTAAAAGCGGCCAGAGCCGTATCACCTTCAATGGCTCATCATCATGGCAGTTTTATAACTCTAAACTTGATGTGCTGAACACTAATGACAGAGGCCGGGCTTACTGGCAAGCCGCTGTTAATGACAGGCAAAACCCTAACCTTAACTCAACCTATCAGTACGACTGGAATAACAACTTTGATAACCCGGTACTGAACAGTGTGATATTGCCTGAATTTTTAGACGCAGCAAAAACCATGCGCCCGGCTGATACCCGCTGGTTTGATGAAATATCGCAAACATCACACATACAACAATATAACCTGGATGTATCAAACGGGACTGAAAAAAGCAACTCGCTGTTTTCAGTAAGTTATTATGACAATAAAGGTATCATCAAAGAAACCCGCAATCAAAAAATTACTGCCAGGTTCAACGCTGATTACAGCCTGTTTGGCGGGCGCTTAAAAATTGGCGAGAACTTTTCGGGTTCATACATACGTAACCCCATGCTACCGCTGGGTGATATAACTATTTTGTCGCTCATTGATTTTTCTATCATCCCGGTGCGTACTATTGATGGCGGCTGGGGAGGCCCATCTGCAGGTATGGCCGACAGGCAAAACCCGGTAAGACTTATTGAGGATAACAAACAGAACATCAACCACCTGGGCCGTATATTCGGTAACGCTTATGCCGATCTGGCTATACTGCCTAACCTTACACTATCAACCAATTACGGTATTGATTACGCTACCAATTTCAATCGCACGCTGCGCAAATCATACGTTTCAGGCTATTTGGTCGACCCATCAAATGCCGTTGCCAGTAACAGTTCGTACGATGGCAACCTGATCTGGAAAAACCAACTGACTTACAACCTTGCCTTTAACAAACACAAGATTGACATCCTTGCCGCGCATGAACAGATCAAAATCATGAACCGCAATTTGGGAGGCAGCAGGCAAGGTTACGCGCTCGAGAACATGAACTATGCCTATCTGAATGCCGGCTCAACCAACATAGCCAACTACGGCGGTGGATCAGGCAATTCACTGCTTTCTGTGTTCGGCCGCGTAAATTACTCATATAACGACAGGTATATCGCTTCAGTAACACTTCGTCGCGATGGTTCATCACGTTTTGGCAGCAACAACAGGTACGGCACCTTCCCAGCGGCATCATTGGGCTGGCGTGTGAGCGAGGAAGCATTCATAAAGGATCATTTCTCTTTTATTTCTGACCTGAAACTGCGTTACGGCTGGGGCCGCACCGGTAACCAGGAGATTGATAATTACGCCAATTACTCGTTATACACTCCTATATACGGCACCAACCCAACCGGTAACTTTGATGGTGGTACCGCTTATGATATTGGCGGTAATGGCACAGGCCAGCTACCATCGGGCTTTGTGCTGGTACAAACCGGCAACCCCGACATCAGGTGGGAAGAAAAAACAGAGAACAACTATGGTATCGACTTTGGTTTGTTCAACAACAGCATCACCGGTTCAATTGACTACTTTACCAAAAACACTACAGATATATTAATAAAGCCTGCTTATTTAGCTGTTAAAGGCAATGGCGGCGACCGTTTTGCCAACGGCGCATCAGTATACAATAAGGGTTTTGAAATGGTGCTCAACTACTCCTCATCATTCAATGATTGGAAGGTTGACCTTTCGGGTAATTTCTCAACCTATCGTAACCGTATAACCAAGCTACCGTCAGAGGTGCTGACCTCATACCCTGGCAACGGTACCGACAAAACCATTCTGGGCCGTTCAGTAAACTCTATGTTTGGTTATGTGGCTGATGGTATATTTCAAAACCAGGCCGAGGTTGATGGCTCGCCCGAGCAGCCGGGCAAAGGCATAGGCCGTATCCGTTACAAAGATCTGAATGGCGATAACATCATTAACGATCGCGACCGCGACTACATTGGACGCGGCGACCCCGATTTTCTTTATGGTTTCAATGCCAACATCAGCTACAAAAGTTTCGATCTGTCGTTCTTTTTACAAGGCGTTCAGGGTAATGATGTGAACAACACCTACAAAAACCTGACTGATTTTTCATCGCTTGCTCCCGGCGCTAACTGGGGCTCGCGCGTGTTGCAGGCATGGACGCCGCAAAACACATCATCAACCATACCCGCCCTTACTACTGTTGACAGGAATAACGAGGGTCGCTTTTCAACCTATTTTATCGAGAGCGGATCGTACCTTAAACTACGTAACATTCAGTTAGGCTATAACCTGAAGAACCTTTTAACTAAATACAAGGTACAGAACGCCCGCCTGTTTTTACAGGCCAGCAACCTTGTTACCATCAAATCGTCATCATACACAGCTCCTGACCCGGAAAACCCGGGCAACGGTTTCCCGATACCGGTTATAACTACAGTTGGGCTTAACGTTACTTTTTAACCAATTATAACACAACATGAAAAGATATATATTACCTGCACTGATGGTTTGCCTGCTGGCAACATCATGCAAAAAATTTTTAGACGAGCAGCCGCAGGGCACTGTATCCGGTAATGACCTGAACACGCCTGAAAACGTAGACAAGATGCTTATATCCGCCTATTCAGCTTTAGGTAATGATGCCTTTACGGCGCCTTACAGCAACCTATGGTCATACGGCAGTGTGCGAAGCGGCGATGCTTACAAAGGTGGCGATGGCCCCGGCGACGTGGGCGATTTTCACGCTTACGAAACCTTCGCCCTTAATCGTGTTGATCTGGGTGCTTCGGATGTTACCTGGTTCAGGCTATACGTTGGCGTTGGTCGCGCTAACGACGCGCTAACACGGATAAATGCCATGACAGAGGCAGACTATCCTAACAAAACGGCCCGCCAGGCCGAGGCTCGCTTTTTGCGCGGTCATTTTTATTTTTTGTTAAAGATCTTATATAAACATGTACCCTATATTGACGAAACCATTGATCGCGCAGCTTATGATACGGTATCAAACCGAGGCTATTCAAGCGATGCCTTATGGACCAAGATAGCCGGCGATTTCAGGTTCGCGGCCGAAAACCTGCCGACAACGCAGGCCGAAGTTGGGCGCCCTAATCAATACGCGGCCAAAGCATATCTGGCTAAAACCCTATTGTACCAGGCCTATACCCAGGATGAAAACAATAACGTTACCGGTAAAGACCAGGCAAAACTAACCGAGGTTAACGCGCTATGCGACGAAGTGATCGCAGGCCCATATTCCCTGTTCCCTGACTATGCGCAAAACTTTTTAACGCAATATGAGAACGGCTCCGAATCGGTGTTCGCCATACAATACTCCCTTGATGACAATACCCCGTTTGGCCGTATTGATAACGGGCATTCGCTAAACTACCCCATGAATAAGGAGTATGGCTGCTGCGGTTTCCATGTGCCAAGCTATAACCTTATCAATGCCTTTGTTACCAATAGCCAGGGACTGCCTGATTTTAGCACCTTTAACAATAACGAGATAGCTAAAGAAGGTGATTATGAATCGCATTCGTTTGACCCTCGGCTTGACCATACCGCTGCCATACCGGGGCACCCTTACAAGTATCGTCCATCATTCATCTACCAAACATCATGGTCGCGCGCGCCGCAAATTTACGGGCCCATGCTGAGCTTGAAAGAAACGGTATTGTTTGATGATCCATCGTTCAAGCGCTTCCCTCCTTTTATGTCGAGCTCAAAAAACTGGGCGATCATCAGGTTTGCTGATGTGATGCTGATGAAAGCTGAGGCGCTTATTGAACTGGGCCGCGAACAGGAAGCCCTGCCGCTGATCAACGCTATCCGCACCAGGGCCAAAAACAGTACCGGCCGTTTAAAAATGAGCGATGGTACATCTACCTCAAATTACCTGATCAACACCTATCAGCCCGGCGTAAACTGCACCTGGACCAATGATTACGCGCGCCAGGCCCTGCGTTATGAGCGCCGCATGGAGTTTGCTATGGAGGGTTACCGCTTTTTTGACCTGGTACGCTGGGGTATTGCGGCTGAATACATGAATACGTACTTTGCCAAAGAAAAAGGTCGTGTTACACATTTAAACGATGCCTCATTTAAAAAGAACCGTGACGAATATTTGCCTGTACCTCTAAACCAGATCAACTTTAGTAAAGGGCTTTACAAACAAAATACCGGATGGTAAACCAATACAGGGTAATTGATGCTTACCCTGCAATTATAACTTGTTAATATAAATACTGAACCATGAATACTACTTTTAAAGCAATGCTTACCTGTTGCCTTGCCGCTTACAGCGCTTTGCAGGTACAGGCGGCTGATCTGCCTATTAAAATTACCAAGCGATATTTAAACTTCCCCATATCGCAGGCACAACAAAGAGGAAACATGAAATTCTCTATCGGAGGTAAAAAGGAGCGTGAGTTTAAGATACGCCTGGCCAATGGCGAGCCTGAATACTGGGTGTTTTGCGATATGACGCAATATAAAGGCAAAACCATTACCATTAGTTATGATGGTGACGACGCAGGCCTGTCGAAAATTTACCAGGATGATAAGATAGCCGGGCAGGATTCAATGTATCATGAAAAAAACCGCCCGCAATTTCACTTTACTACCCGCCGTGGCTGGATAAACGACCCTAACGGATTGATATTTTATGAAGGCGAATACCACCTGTTTTACCAGCATAATCCATTTGAAAAGGAATGGGAAAACATGTCATGGGGGCATGCGGTAAGTAAGGATATGATACATTGGCAGGAATTGCCGGTAGCGCTTCATCCGGATGATATGGGCACGATGTTCTCAGGCTCGGCAGTAATTGATTACAACAACACCGCCGGTTTTAACAAAGGCAAAACCCCAGCCATGATAGCTACCTATACCGTTGACGGGCATGGCAAACAAGTACAATGCATGGCTTACAGCCTTGATAAAGGCCGTACCTGGACAAAGTACAAGGGCAATCCGCTGATTGATTCAAAAGAGAAATGGAACAGCCAGGATACGCGTGACCCGCGTGTATTTTGGTATGCACCGGGCAAACATTGGGTATTGGTATTAAATGAGCGCGACGGGCACTCCATCTATAACTCTGCTAATTTAAAGGATTGGGCCTACCAAAGCCATACCACCGGTTTTTGGGAATGCCCCGACTTATTTGAGCTGGCTGTTGATGGCGACAAAAGCAAAACCAAATGGGTGATGTACGGCGCGTCTAACACCTACATGATCGGCTCATTTGATGGTAAAAAATTCACCCCCGAGTCGGGCAAGCACTACTTCAGCACGGGTAGTATTTATGCTGCGCAAACTTTTACCAATATACCCGAAAGTGATGGCCGCAGGATACAGATTGGCTGGAGCCGCCTGTCGCACCCGGGTATGCCTTTTAACGGCATGATGCTATTACCTACTGAGCTTACGTTAAAAACAACCAGGAACGGCGTACGTCTGTTCAGCACGCCGATAAGAGAAACCGAACAATTGTTTGAAAAAGCCGGGCAGTGGACAAACCTTAAAGAGGGCGCGGCCAATGATCAGCTTAAAGCTTATAACAACAGCGATCGGCTACGCATAAAAGTAACCATTAAGCTCTCGCACGCCACAAGTGCCGGGCTTAACCTGTTTGGCCAGCATATTATTGATTATGACATGAACTACAACACGCTCAACGGTGTTTTTTACTCGCCTGAAGACATGACCAGTATGGAATTAAGCGCTGATATTTATATTGACCGCACATCGGTAGAAGTATTTATTGATAACGGCGCTTACTCCTACTCTTTTCAAAGAAAGCCGGATACTAAAAATACTGAAGGCTTCCATTTTTGGGGTACCAATATAGATGTAAAGAACCTGGAGGTTTATACAGTGAAATCTGTATGGGAGTAAAATAAAGATCAACAGATACAAGATAAAATACGCAACGCTACCAGGAATGCCATATTAATAATCCTGGTAGCGTGCGCATTTTAACTGAATGTTTGGCATTGCGCAATTATTTGCGCCTTTCCTGCTTGTATATGTTACTTATTTCAGCAGCAGTGAGCGGTGTTTTATAGATCTTAACTTTATCCATTTGTCCGTGAAAAATACGCTCACCCGGAAATTCCTCGTTTCGCCCTAAAACCCATTTGCTGGTGTTAGACAGATCAGCGCTTTCTTCCGTTTCAGCAGTACCCGATAATATGCCATCAATATAAAGTTCGAGTTTTTTTCCGCTGCAAACGCCGGCAATATGGTGCCAGTTATCCCTCCAGTCAGCCGGAAGGTTTACCGTACAATCGCCCCGCCCCCAGCCACCGGCAAAAAAGGTGAGTGTTTTTTGATCGGTAACCTGTAACACATGGCTATCTCCTTTAGTTATTATGTCAACCAGGCCCTTTTCATTACCGGTGGGATATACCCAACCCATCATGGTGAGCGTTTCGCCCATTTCATCCAGGCTTGCGGCATTGGGCACCTCAACATAGTTATCTTCATTAAATACAAAATGCCCGCTGCTGTTTTTATTGGCCAATATGATATGCCCGTTACTTCCAAACCCCGACGAATCAGGAATCATATCAGTCACCTTCACCCCACCCGGAGATAGCGACAGCAACAATGCCTCTGCTGGTTGCTGATAAACCTTATAACGTATTTGCAGGCCATTTACCGCAACCTGATGAAAACCGGAACCTGACGATACGAGCTTATGCTGTACATCTCTTTTCTCCCCGGCATCCAGCAAAATCGTATCAGTAAATATCAGTTTGTTGTCAAGGCTGATCGGTACATAAAAAGTACGTGCGCGCCCATCAACATTTTGTATAGTGTAGCTCAGTTTACCTTGCTCTTGTAAACTCACCATAGGCATAGTTTTGATACCTGTAATGCGCAACGCGTTTTCAGGTTTCAAGTTTGTAGAAATGACCTTAACATTTACCGGTTTAAAACCTTCCATACTTAAAGTGGTATTTTTTGCAGCATAGAGTTGCAGGCCAATTGAATCCTGTATGGTTTGCCCCTGTTCAACAAGGGCATTTTTATACGCATAGGGTTTTACATCTCTGAAAACGATCACTTTTTGCAGACCCGTACTACCGTTGTTAGTCAACTTGTAACGCATATAAAAAAGCTGACCGGGCGCTACTTTATTAGCCGATACTGATATATTACTTATTTGTATATCTGCCGGTTTTTGTGTTTCTGATAGCGCTGCTGGATCTTTATCATTTAGCCATTGTGATAGCTCGCTGCTCATCTCAAAAGCTATACTTCCGCCATTGGATAACAGGGTATGCGGTATAGTAAGCTGTTGCCACGGCTTTCCGTTTATACTTACCGAGCCTACATAACCACCCTGCTGATCGCTGCTGATGGTTAGCTTCCGATCATTAAGCAGGTTTAACGTTACCGTTTTAAACAGTGGCGTACCGATACTATACAAAGGTTTGCCGGGGCAGGTTGGGTAAAAACCCATCGCGCTGAAAATATACCAGCTTGAAGTTGAACCCAGATCATCATTACCCGGCAAGCCGCCAGGCGAGTTAGTAAAACGCCCGAGCATGATTTGCCTGCACCACTTTTGTGTTAAATCCGGTCTACCAGCCTGATTGAACAGATAGGGTACTTGGAATACGGTTTCATTATCAAAAACTATTACCTGGTTCTGCAAAACAGAATCCAGCCTTTCAGCAAACAACTTATCGCCACCACTAAGGTTAACCAAATCTTTAACATTTTGTGGCACAAAGTAACCATATACCCATTGGTCGCCCTCCTTATAGCCCGACATACCGGGCTGTAATTTAAACACATTGCCGTTTTTGGGTAAAAAGGTAACGGCATCCTTATTGAATAAATTACGGTAGTTATACCCCCTCCCCAATTCCAAATTCCACGTGCTGCTATCCGCTATTACATTTTTAGCGAACTGCGCCAAAGCCCAATCGTCATAAGCATATTCAACCGTACGGGTAACTGATTCGGCATAAGTAAAAGGCACATATCCGTTTTGATGATACGCCTCCATGTCCTTTTGCAAAAACGGACCGGTAACAAGGCTTTTCTTCATGGCCTCGTAAGCTTCCGCCTTGTCAAAACCTTGAATGCCTTTCAGATAACTGTCTACAATAATAGGGATTGCATGGTTACCCGTCATTGACTCAATGGGCAAATGCCCGTTTTGCCTATAAACATCAAGCATGGAAAGTATCACATCCTTTTGCTTATCAGGATACAATAACGTTAACAGCGGGTGCAGTGTGCGAAAGGTATCCCAAGGAGAAAACGCGCCGTATTGATCATGACCACTGCGTTGGTGAATTTTGCCATCGCCGCCGAGGTAACGGCCATCAGCATCATCAATAACCCAGGGTACCAGCAATGAATGATATAACGCGGTGTAAAAAACAGTTTTGCCCTGTACGTTATCATCAGCTACATCAATTACCGATAGTTTTTTTTGCCACGCTAAAACGGCCTGTTTCCGTATCTCGTCAAAGCCTGCCCTGCCTTGCTCCTTATTGATATTCTGCTTAGCCGCGGCATGGTCGATTGAGGATGTGCTCAACCTCACATTAAGTATTTTTGCTGATGATGATTTAGAAAAGCTAAACAGCCAGCCGCCTTTAACCCGTTTTTTTGCCTGGTAAGGCTCTGAAAAAAGTATTACAGCGTTTCGGCTGCCAACATGCAATTCCTGGTTGTATGGCGTGACCATCTCCCCTGCATCGGCCACAAAAAGCCGGGGAGCTACTTGATTGTTGAAGGTAATTTGAAAAATACCGGTTCTTGGTGTGGTTGTAGCTTCAACCGTGGTGCCACCATCAAATATAACTTTGTAATAGCCTGGCGATGCAGTTTCCTTCTCATGCGAAAATTTTCGCCTGTAATTCCCCGATGCGATATCAGCGTTGGCTGCCACAGGCATAATACCTAACTGGCCTGCCGAACCTTCGGGAAAGCCGCTCATATGACCGAAGCAAGTAAAATAATAGATAACCGAGTCGGTATAATTATATCCCCTGGCTCCTTTTAAACTGGTTTCGGGGCTTAGATGTATAAAGCCTGATGACGCAACCGCACCGGGATAGATACCTCCCGCGCTTCCCCAACGGGTAATTACATTACTTTTTGCGGTACCAATAAATGGGTTTACATATTGCAGGTAATTGTGAGCCTGCTGTGCATTAGCGCTGAAACTGATAGCCAGCAAAATGCAAAGGATAAGGCTTATTTGTATGGTTAACCTTTTCAAACGGCTTATATTTTTATGTAGATCTTCCGTTTATCCAGCACATAGGCCACCAGCCAGCATAACAGCATATAACATATCGCGAAAACCAGGGTGCCAAACGAGCCTGGGAAAATCTGCTGAAACAACACCCGGTTGATCCACTCGTAAATGCTTACACCGGGTTGTACCCATATAGTGACGATGATGGTAAAAAGCAACTCCGACAGTAAATAGATAGCCAGTGGGTTACGGCCAAACGTTAAAAAAAAGTTGGTGCCCAGGTTCAGGTTTTTGATCTCGATGGCATATAATAAAAAGCCCAATATGGCCATATCAATCCCAATGGTTAAGAGGGTAAAAGTACCTGTCCATAATTTTTTACCTATCGGGAAGAACTGGCCCCAAAACAAAGCAACGCAGATAAGCAATGTACCTAAGATGAACAGCTTTGCCACAGCTTCATAGTTTTTCCCTTTGCGTTGAATAAACGCGCCTGCAAGGTAACCGCCTATAACATTCACTATAGCTGGCAGCGTACTCAACAATCCTTCCGGATCGAAAGCTATTGGCCCACCTTTATCATGGTAAAGATGAGCGTTGCCCATTACAAAAATATCAAACCTTGTACCGGCATTGCCCAGCATGGTATACTCGGCACCGGCAGCGCCAAACACCATTAATAGTAACCAGTAACCCATTAACAGGATTACCGAAATAATAGCAGCCGTTTTAACCGAAAAATAATGAATGATTAACGCTCCGAAAAAATAACACAGCGCTATACGCTGCAACACGCCCATAATACGGGTATTGGCTAATGGATTGACCGCCCAGCCATCTCCTTCACGATGCACGAACGGGAACCAGTACATCAGGTAACCTAACAAAAAGATGACCAGTGTACGTTTTATCACCTTACCAAAAAACACGGCATCGGTTTCGTATCTCTTTTTTGAAAAGCTCAACGCGTTACCTACCGCGAACAGGAAGGATGGAAACACCAGGTCAGTTGGTGTAAAGCCGAACCATTGCGCATGATCAAGCGGCGACCATACCGGAGCTCCTGAACCGGGCGCGTTAACAATGATCATAAAACAGATGGTCATTCCGCGAAAAACATCAAGCGCGGTAAATCTTTGGCTGGTAGTAGCAGTCATTTTTTGTGTTTATGATAGTAGATCAATAAGCCGCTTTAATAATAGTATTGTATTTGGCATACAGGGATTTCGCCGTTTCAACCGGATCTCCTTTGGCTACATCGGTATAAGCGTTATCATGTTTGTTCACCCACTGCCATTCCCAATTCTTTACCTGTTTATCAAACGCAGCTTCATCAAGTGGCTTGCCTGCTGCCATCGCTTTACTTAACGCGGTAAAATATAGCTGCCAGCGTTGCTTATAATATCCTTTTATTAAGCCCGACCATTGCCTGTTCGAGTATTCGCGCAGGCCGCTTTCCTTATCGCCCCAAAGGGTTACCAGGTCGCGCGCGTTAAATTCATACAGATCCTTCTCACTGGCTGTGATGCCGTTTGCCCTTGCTTCGTTTATCCATTTACCCAATAAAAAATCCTTGCGGGTGGCAAGCAGTGCATCCATATCATCCATCAGTTGTAAAAAAGCGTTGCTATAGCGTTTAAATTCCTCTTTATTATTGTTTTTATAGGCCGATACCCATTGCTGCTGCAGCGGCGTGGCATAGTTGGCCAATACCTGTCGGGTAACATCAACCACATCGTACTGATAGCCATCACTTTGTTTCAGGCTGTCGCTCGCGTTGAGCAGTAATTCCCAGGCCTGTACCAGTTGCATAGGGTCATAATTGAGCTTGGTTAATACCCTGTCGATAGTTTTTTGCTGTGTTGGGCGTGCTACTATGATTGATTCAGGGCCTCCCTCGGTAAGGCCACCGCTATAAACAGAATTTAATAGCAGGTTCCACGCCTTATCAGCATTGGTATTTATGGCACCATAACGGCGCTGGGCATAGTTTTTTATCCATTCATCGGCATCAATGGGTGTATCTCGCCATACGTTCTCCAGCATCAGGGCAAATAGCGCCGGGTTTTGCTCTATCCCTTCGGGTGTAAGGCCGATACCGAGCATTTGCTTTGATTCCGGATCGTGCAGGGCAATAGCCGGATCAGCCGCCACATGGCGCATACGGCCGAACATGCTGATGTTGCCGCCAAAATTTTGCAACATATTCCATATCCATGGTTTGCCATAGTAAGCGTCGGTACGGTTCCATACCGGGTGCGATTCGCTGTACAGATCAAGCACGATCATATGCTCATCGGGCACTGCATTCAGCAGCGCCTTTATTTGTTGCTGCTGCCAAAATTTGCTGTTATAATGGAACATCCAGCCCTGCATAACCCATACGGCCTTTGGGTCGGCGGCGGTCATGGAGTGGAGTACCTTTTTGCTCATTCCGTCGAGATAGGTAGAGTCATTAGTTGGCGGTATGTTCTCATTAAAGGTATCTGCCGAGTAAAGGTGGTCGGTACCAAATTCTTTGGTTTGCGCCTCTATGTATTTTTTGCCGATCTGCTCAAACATGGCATCATCCGGGTCGAGTATGTACACATCAGGAAAACCGGCATCCCAATTGGTTTTTTTAACCCTGGCATTCGGGAATTTTTGCTTGAACGATGACGGCACATGCCCGGTAAATGACGACAGTACCGGTGTCATCCCGAAAGCACGCTCACGCTCCAGTATCTGCTTTTGCAATTGTTTGTGGCTATCCATCCAATGCTGCGGCAAAGGGCCACCCCAGGCATCAATATTACCCATCCAAAACCATGAAAAGTATGCCGGGCCGCTAAAAAAGGCATCAAGCTCCTTATCGGTAAAGCCCATATCTTTATATACCTGCTGCCATATAGCCTCCTCACCGGTTATAGCCAACGGCATGTTGATGCCGTTAAGTGCCATCCAGTCGATCTCCTTTTGCCAGCGTTTCCAATCCCACCAGGCCATGGTATAATTAAAGGTGCAATAGTTTAAGTAGTAGCGGTATTTGTAAGGTGTGGCTTTATGAATTTTATCGTTAACCACAGGCAATGTTGCAGGCAGGTTAAGGTTAGTACCGTTCCAGCCAATATCGGCAAAACAATAGTTTTTAAGGTAATAGTTTAACGCCGAAGCTACAGACAGGCCGTTGCTTCCGCGTAAAACGATCTTACCATCCCGGTTGTCCAACTCAAAAACATCCTTACCATTATCCTGCCGTACATCCTCAATTATAAATGAATTGCCCCTGCCCGGTATAACCCTCTCAATAAAAGCCTGTAAGGCCGGTTTGTTTACCTGCGCGTAAGTTTGAACACTAACTGCAAAAATTAAAAACGTAAGCAGACCTTTCTTCATCAGTATAATTTAGAATATGATGTTTGATATATTAAAAATACCGGCAGCCTGACGTAATGAGGCTGCCGGCATGTTGAACTTATTAAATTTAGAAATTAGGGTTTTGAATTAAAACGCCCTTACTTTTATCAATCTCTTCCTGCGGAATTGGATAATAGTAGTGTTTTGGCCTCACAAAAGTTACGGTTTTATTCCTGTCAATAGGCGCTTTTGATACAGCACGGTTATAAATGGCGGCAATATCAACAATATTCGCTTTATCCCAGCGCATTAAATCCTGATGGCGCTCGCCTTCACCGGCCAGTTCAACACGGCGTTCGTGTATTAGCTGTGCCATACCCGCGCCAACTACCAGCGGCAGCGATGTTGAAGCACGCCTGCGCACCTGATTGATCAGTGCGTCGCCCGCGCCCGCGCCTTGTGTGCGTATCAAGGCTTCGGCAACTAACAGGTAAATATCCGCCGAACGCATCAGTGGCACGGCATAGCTATGGTCAGGCCCGCCGCCATCAGCCTCAGTATTAAATACGGCGTATTTTTTAAAGCTGAAACCTGTTGATGAAAGGTCGGCAGTAAAAGTAGTTAATCCTTTACCATCACCCAGATCAACCTGGTCGCCTACACTTAACAGCGTGGCTGCCTTGCGCGGGTCGTTGGCCTCAAACTCATCAGCAAGGCCCTGCAATGGCTGACTAAAACCATACCCTCCCCATGGCCGCGGAATGTAATAAATGGTATAATCGTTCTGTATCACATTCTGCACCGCCTGTACGGCAAACAAAATTTCTTTACTGCTTTCGTTAGCGCGGGTAAAGTTATCGGCATAATTTGCGGCAAGCGCGTAATTGCTGTTGTTAACTACCTGCTGACCGGCGGCTATAGCTTCGGGGAATTTTTCCCAGTACATATACAACTTGGTTAGCAAACCCAATGCTGTACCCTTGCTCACGCGGCCACGATCAGCAGCACCATAGCTTTCAGGTAGCAGATCAACCGCTTTAAGCAGATCGGCTTCAATTTGCTTCCTCACCTCTTCAATGGTTGATTTTGGCTTGTTAAAATTCTGATTGGTGTAATCCTCATCAGTAATAATAGGCACATCGCCATAAATAACCATTAAGCGCCAGTAACCAAAGGCGCGCATAAAATAGGCTTCGCCCATGCTGCGGTTTTTAATGGCTTCGCTTATCGCTGTAATTTTAGGGATATTGATGATGCAGTTGGTTGAGCGGTTAACCGTTTCGTACTTCCATTTCCAGCTATAACGCACCTGCGCGTTGGAGGCATCGTAGGTTAAATTTTCAATTGCTTCATCCTCACTGTGGTCGCCGGAGCGCCAGTAATCATCAGATGCTACATCAAAAGTAGTTTCGGCGTGTGAGATGTAGTCTTCTCCCTCTAATAAACTGTAAATACCGGTTATGGCATTTACGGCATCAGCCTCGTTAAGGAAGTAGTTGTCAGTATTGTACACCCCTTTCTGATCCAGATCAAGGGCTTTTTTACAGGCAGGGGCAAAAGTTATACCCATCGCCATCATCATATATATTATATTTTTTGCTTTCATGGAGATTATAATTTAACTGTTGCACCAAATGTTATTGTACGTACTGCCGGGTATTGCGCCACGTCAACACCGCGTTGTAAGTTGCCGTTGGTATAACCCAGTTCAGGGGTGTATCCCTTATAACCGGTAATCATAAACACGTTTTGGCCAGAAGCATACAGGCGCACGCTGTTTAACGCTGCCTTTTTGCTCCACGCCTTTGGCAAGGTGTAGCCTATGGTTACGTTTTTAAGGCTGAAATAGCTGCCACTCTCTACAAACAGGTCAGAGGTGCGGTAGTTATCATTAGCCCTGTCAAGCGACATGCGTGGGATGGTATTGCTGGTTCCGGCGTCCGTCCAGCGGCCCAGGGTTTCACTGTACAGGTTGAACGGATAGGTTGGGTCGATACCCTGCATCCTGTCGGCATTGTAAAGGCTCACACCAAATACACCGGTAAAATTGGCGGCGAGGTCAAACCCTTTGTAGGATACACTGCCCTGCAAGCCTGCAGTAACGTTAGGGTTTGGATTACCCAGGTTAGTACGGTCATTACCATCTATCAAACCATCATTATTGAGGTCAAGAAAACGTACATCGCCGGGTTTTATGTTAGCTTTTCGCGAATCATTGGCCAAAGCCGGGTCGCTGTCAATTTCGGCCTGGGTTTGATAAAGTCCATTGGTTTTCCAACCATAAAATGACGCTATAGGTTGCCCCTCATAGGTACGTGATATTTCCTGGCTTGAACGGCCATAAACCGTTGAACCAATAAAAGTACCCGGCCCGTTAAGCGTAGTAACCTTGTTTTTGATGAACGATGCGTTGGCACCTACGGTATATTTAACCTCGCTGCCTCCCTGGTAGTTAATATCAACCTCAAAACCCTTATTGCTCATTTCACCAATGTTTTGAAAAGGAATGGTAACCAGGCCATAAGCACCCACTAATGATGGGGCTATAAGCATATCCTTAGTGGCCTTGTTAAAATAAGTAACCGTGGTATTTAATTGATTATTCAAGAACCCGGCCTCTAAGCTCACGTTGGTCATGGCGGTGCGTTCCCAATGTATATCGGGGTTGGCAATGGTTGTAATGGCCGAGCCACTTACCCCTGTACCGCCAAAGGCGTAACCACCATTACCGTAGGTATTATTGATACTGATGGTGCTCAGGTACTGAAACGGCGTAACGCTTTGGTTACCTAACTCACCCCAGCCGCCGGTCAGCTTTAAATTGCTGATCCAGTTTATATCTTTAATAAATTGCTCGTTTGATAAGCGCCAGCCTAATGAGAACGCCGGAAAGTATCCCCACCGGTTATTATCGGCAAAGCGCGATGAACCATCAGCACGGAATGTTACCGTTGCCAGGAAGCGCCCGTCGTAATCATAAAATGCCCTGGCAAAGCCTGATGCCAATGCCGATGGCGCATCGTAAGCACCGGTAGCGCTAAATAATGATGTACCGTTGTTTAACACACGCTGATTGGGATCGGTATCATCAAAACCTACACGGCCCGCGCCAAAATTGCTGCCTTTAAAGTTTTGGTATGATACACCACCGGTAAACGTTAAATGGCTTTTACCAAACTCCTTGTCGTAGGTCAAAAAGCCTTCTAACAATTGAGAGCTGATTTCATTTTCGCCCTGTGTAAGTGTTGAAACTGTGGTTTGCCTTGCCTGGTTAACATCAGCCAGTTGAAAGTTATAGGTACGGCCTATGGCACCATCAAAAGCATAATTTACACGAAATTTAAGTTCTTTAAGTATGGTAACCTCGGCAAAAGCATTGGCAAGCGCCCGGTATTTACGGTTATATCTATCTGTTTGCTGTATGGTTGAGTATGGGTTATTAATATCACCCAACTGGTTGGCAAACGCTTTTGATGTACCGAATGTACCATCAGGGTTAACGGTTGGTATGGCCGGGTTAAACCTCAATGCCGAAAATATTAAACCCGTTTGCGAGTTGTTATTATCAAACCCGTTATTGTTGGCAAAGGTAAGCTGCACATTTTCGCCAAGCTTTAACCATGGTTTTACTTTATGCTCGGAGTTTATACGCACGCTGTAACGCTTAAAGTCTGATTTATCGATAATACCTTTCTCGTTATAAATTGAAGTTGAGATATAATAAGTTGATACATCGTTACCGCCCTGTAGGTTAACATCACCATAGGTTACATGCCCGGTGCCCATAATGGCACGCTGCCAGTCGGTACGCTGGGTTGAGTAATAACTATCATTCCATGGTGCTTCAATGTCAACGCCATCATTGGTATAGCGCTCACGTTTCAGGGTATACAGATCGGGCGCGGTAAGCAGGCTTATGTATTTGGTGGAATTGGAGAAGCCACTGTAAAAATTCACGCTGGTTGATAGCTTTTGGCTGTAAGTACCTTTTTTAGTAGTAACCAACACCACACCGTTGGCCGCCCTTGTACCATAAATGGCACTTGATGAGGCATCCTTCAATATATCAACAGAGGCAATATCATTAGGGTTAATATCATTTAACGCATCAGGGTTACTGGTGGGCACACCATCAATAACAATCAGCGGGTTGGCATCATTAAGCGTACCTGTACCCCTTATCCTGATGCTTGGCGCGGCACCCGGCGAGCCATCGTTACGTACAATGTTTACACCGCTTGCCCGTCCTTCAAGCGCCTGAGCGGCAGTGGTTACGGGCAAATTTTGTATATCAGTACCCTTTACATTGGCTACAGAACCCGTTAGATCAACCTTTTTACTGGTACCGTAACCTACCACCACTACCTCGCCAAGTGCTGATGGTAATGCGGATAAGGTTACATTTACGGGCTGATCGCCGGTAATGGTAACAAGCTTTTTTTCGAACCCGATGTAAGTAAACTCCAGCACGCCGTTTACCTGCGCGTTGATGCTGAACGCGCCGTTTACATCGGTTGTGGTTGCTACATTACTGCCCTGAAGCCTTACCGTTACACCAATAAGCGGCTGACCGACAGAATCAATTACCCGGCCTTTTACAAGTATCTGGTTGCTTGCATTTTCGGCCGTTGAAATAATAACCACGTGCCCGTCGGCCATTTTGTAGGATAGCTTATCATCTATCAACCTGTTAAGCACCTGCTCAACGGTAGCATCCTTTACATTCAAATCAACACGGCCGAGTTTTTTGAGGGCGGCGTAATTGTAAAAGAAACGGTAATCACTTTGTTTTTGAATTTTGGTAAGTATGCTGCTTACCTCGGTTTGCTTAATGTTGAGTGTAAATTTTTGCTGCGAGTATACGTGCGCCGAAACCTGCATACATGTCACAAAAATCAAGAGGAAAGCTGCTTTCATTAGCAAAATAACTTTTAGGCATACAGAGGCACCCCGAATGGCAAATGCCCTTCTTGTTTTTTTCATTACTTTTGTTTTGAAAATTAACGGATAGAGTAAGCGCCGTCGAAAATCGTCTTACTCTTAATTAATAAGTCCCATATTTTTACAGGGAGGGGGTGCAACCCTTCCCTTGTTTATTATATATGATGCGCTTTTCAGGAATCGGTTTGGTAAATCTTTTTCTTCATACTTTAGTTTTTGAGTTATTAATAGTTTAGTTTTTATTGCTTGCGTGCCAGGTACACGGTACCCTGCTCTATTTTCGCGTTTATAGGTACAATATCTTTAAGTATATGCAGCGCGGTTTCAAGGTTCTCATTTTCAAGCACGCCGCTTATTTGTTCGTTACGTAAGGTTACATCTTCAAACACTATGCGCACATTGTATTTACGCTCCATAGCCAAAGCTGCATCAGCTAAGGTGGTATTGGCAAATATGATCTTATTCTCTATCCAGGCATTTTCAGGATAAACATTATCAACCGGTGCCGCCAAAGCAGCAACCTCATATTTTATCTGAGGCTCGCTTTTTCTATCGCCTTGTGCAGGTTTGGCAAAAGGCTTATTAATGGTAAGCTTTTCGTTAGGTGTTAATACAATCTTTTTTTCAGGGTCAGCAGTTAATTCAACCTGTACCTTACCTTCAAGCAGTGTAGTTTCAATTTTATCGTCATTACGGTAAGCTTTCAGATTAAATACCGTACCCAGTACCTTCACCGTGATACCGCCTGTATGTACATAAAATGGCTTGTGAGCATTTTTGGCTACCTCAAAAAAACCTTCGCCATCGAGCTGAACTTCACGTTTAGCACCCTGAAATTTAATTGGATACGAAAAGTGACTACCCGCGTTAAGCTTAACCCTGGTACCATCAGCCAATGTAATCTGCTTTGTTTTACCATAAGGCACATCAATTTGCTGTATTACGGCCAGTTGGTTTTGCTGATTTTTTACATAGTTAACATATAACATGTAAGCGGCTACCGCTACAGTCAACATAGCCGCTGCGGCACCTATCCACTTAAAATATTTTATACTGCCTACCTGCTTAACAACGGCATTATCACGGTCATCATAATTATTTATACGTGTCCAGATAGCATCTATCTCTTTATCAATATCCAGCGGCGGCTCATCCGCTTTTTGTGAGATAGCGTAGGTAACCTGCTGCGTTTTTTTATAGTGCGGGTATTGTGCTAAAAATAATTCGAGTTCTTTCAACTCCTCCTCAGTGGCTGAACCATCCAGGCTTTTGGCCATTAGTTCAGCAAACCTTGATTTTCCCATATCTTACTAATCTGATACAAGGACAGACACAAATACTGATTTTCCTAAACGGTTTGAAACTTTTTTTGGCAAACAGGCGATTATCTAAAATTACTGACAACGCTTTCAATTTTTTTAACAGCGATGGCAAGCTGCGCGAAAACGGTTTTGTTAGACAGGTCAAGTATCGTGGCTACTTCGTTGCAGGTAAGTCCGTCCTCTTTCACCATTTTAAATATGAGCTTACAGCGTGGGGGCAGGTTGTTTACAGCGGCTACAATTTCTTGCTGTAGCTGCTTACTGATAAGCAACTGGGATGGATCAGCATTGAGCTGAAAATAAAGCCTGTTACCTGCATTCAGTTCGCGCGCTTTACGGGATGAGGTGCTTTTAAGGTAATTTAAACTGGCATTTTTTACTGATACATATAAGTAAATCTCAATATTACGCACCATGGCCAAACTGTCGCGGTTATGCCATAGCTTAACAAATACATCGTTCACTATTTCTTTACCGGCTTCAGTATCATCTAAAAAAGTACAGGCAAAACGCGAAAGCTTTGTTGCCTGCATACGGTACAGGGCATTAAAAGCTGACTCATCATGATCAAAACGAACTAAATCAAAAAGTTCCTGCGTGTTCAAAACAACAGCAATTAACAACTTCTTTTTTTAAAAACGTGCTTTGTTCATTATTAAAATAACCAAAATGTTACAAACAGATTTGCTCCCTATAATTATATCAAAGCGTTAACTTTTAATTAAAATGATTTTGTGCCTGCTATAGATATTCATCCGGTGTTTACCGTAATTGCTCTTTTAAACAAGCGGCTGCGCAAGAAAAGATTACTAAGAGGTTTTAACCACCATATTTATGAATTTGTTTAATGTTAATCCTTGAACAACGATAGAGAAAATAACGATCACAAAGCCAGCAGTAAGAATAAGTGGCTTGTACTCAGAATCAGGTAATGAAAGAGCAAGAGCGACTGAAATACCCCCTCTTAAACCACCCCAGGTGAGTATGGCAACACTACTGTACTGCAAAGCCAGTGTTCGCCTTAATAAAGCTACAGGTAAAATAATGCTTAGCATCCTGGCAATCAATAATATGACAATCGAGACTGCTCCGATGAGCAGATAATCCGGACGAACCGTTATAGATACTAACTGCAGCCCGATAAGTACAAACAGAATGGTATTTAAAAGTTCATCTGCCAGTGACCATACCTTTTCAAGATTTTCGCCCTCTTTGATAGACTCATTCCTTTTGAAAGAATGGCTGCCGATAAGCAGTCCCGCAGCCACCACGGCAAGCGGTGCCGAAACATGTAATATACCTGCAATAGCCGCAATGCTGAGCACCAGGGTTAATGACAACATAACGATTGTTTGAAAATCGTTGATGGCACGCATCATGCGGTACGCTATTAAACCAAGTAAGCCACCCAATAACAACCCACCAAAAACCTCCTGACCGAAAAGCTTTGCTGCCTCCGCAAATGAAAAATTCTTTTCGGGGATACTCGCCACTTCTGAAAAACTAACAAATAATACGATGCCTATACCATCATTGAACAAAGATTCTCCTGAAATAATAGTTTTTAATCTGTCAGGCATTTTTGATTTTGTCATTAATGCAGCTACAGCAACGGCATCTGTGGGTGATATTAATGCGCCAAATACAAGGCAATATATAAATGGAATCCCGATCCCCGTTAAATGCAAAAGTTCATAGAATATTCCGGCAAAAAGTAATGTCGAGATTACCACACCAACAGTACTGATCAATAAAACCCCTCTGAGATTTTCCTTTAATTTGTTTACGTCAAAGTGAAGCGCGCTGGCAAATAAAAGAAACCCAAGCATCACATCGAGCAAGGTTTTTGAAAAATCAACCGAATGGGCAAGTTCAAGTATAATTCGGCTGAATCCGGGAAATATCGATCCGGTAGCAACAGTAATCATTGATGCTATAATGGCAAGTACCATTACGCCGATAACTCCCGGCAACTTTATAAAACGGGCATTAATAAAACTAAAGATCGTACTTATGGCGATCAGCGTGGTTATTATCAGGATTGTATTCATAGGCAATATAGATCAGGTGAGCCGTACCTTTGGTGCAGCGTTTAATAATTATATAAGTGACGATGGCGCTTTTTGTTCGATTTTAAGAGAAAACCAACATTAAGAAAATGCAAAGAACTTACATAAAACGGCAATTAATACTTTGGTTTTGAATACCTTAATAGCAATTAAAAATCCAGTTAATTCATCAGAAAAGTTTACACCCGGTCAATCCCACGATTGGAATCTCGATTTGGGGATAATTACATGCACACATTACAGAGCAGGCAAAAAAAAAGCCACCCAATACAGGATAGCTCTCTTTTATTTATATTATATATTAAGGTTTATTCTTTAATAAACCTTAATAATTCGTTATTGAATTTCTCGCGTTCTTCAATAAACAGCGCATGTCCGCTTTTATCAAAAGTCACCAGTTGTGAGCCGGTTATGGCTTTATTCATTTGTTGCGCAAGTGCATAAGCTACAATATGGTCTTCTTTCGCCTGCATAATTAAGGTAGGGATTTTTATTTTAGGCAGATCAGCTCTCAAATCTTCATCACGTAATGATATTAGAGCTTGCTCCATAGCGTAGGGAGATGATTGCAGCTCCTGATTGTAAAGCCAGTTACCAATTCCGGGATTTATAGCGGTCGGGGTTAAAGCAAACTGGCTGCCGATGCCGGCTAAAAGGGCCGGCCTGTCTATACTGATTTGATTTACCCAGCCTGTAATGGTTTCTTTATTAAACAACGGATATGGATAATCGGCAGTTTTGGTGTGCCTTGGTGCGGCAGCGGCAAACAAGGCCAGCTTTTTTAAGTGAGCTCCATTATATTTTGCGGTATAATGCAGTGAAATAGCACCGCCCATTGAATGACCACCCAAAACCGCGTCCTTGATATTCATCTGATCTAAAACACTTTTTATATCATCCGCAAACTGATCATAGGTGTACTTTCCGTAGGGCTTATCAGAATTACCGAAACCCCTCATTGTTATCCCTACAACCCTGTAACCAGCCTTCACTAACGCCGGGTACTGGTACTCCCACGATTCATCTCCAAGAGGATAACCAGGTATTAAAACCACAACAGGTCCGTCGCCCAGGTCGGTAACGTGCAGTTTTACATTTGGCGCTACCTCGTAATACGACTTACGCGCTGATGACGATGAGCTGTATGCCTGAGCGGATTCACTTTCTTTTTCGGATTTTTGAGAACAACCGGTAAAGCCGAACGCGATACCGATTGTTAGTAAGGACAATGTGAAGATAGTTTTCATGTTTTTTGATTTTTATTGATTTGTGTAATCTGTTAATACTGTTGCGGCCATTTTAAAACCTAACATAAAAAACATATCCAAAGCGTAAGCCAAACCATAAAAATCTACATTACAGATACTTACAAACAAACAATCATTTTTTTATTAACGAAATATCGCCAATATCCGAATAACGTTATACACATGCTTACGTATCATAACCGCTGTGTTCAGGTAATTACTATAAGGGTAGCATTAAATAAACAGCGTTTAAAAAACAAGATGATCCTGATTGGTAAGTAGTGATTTTAAGTTTCTATTTATACTACTTTTGTGAATGATGCAACAGCAAGTCAATAATCCACTTCATGGTAAAACTTTAGAAACGATATTGAATGATCTTGTAACTTATTACGGGTGGCATGAACTTGGGGCTCGCATTCGTATCAATTGTTTTAATGACAGTCCAAGTATTAAATCAAGCCTGAAATTTCTTCGTAAAACAGCGTGGGCAAGAAAAAAGGTGGAAGACCTGTATGTTTCCACCTCGTTCAATAGTTAAGTAAAATCATGCAGGATGACACCCTACATATCTGCCGGTTAGCTATTAATGCTTTTTCTTATTATTCATTTTAGCTTTTAAACCAGCCCGGTAATTATAAGTTTTAGCATTGCTGGCTTTCTTTTCGTGAAATGCAGCTCCGGGAATATCATCATTCGCTTTGGCAACTTTCTTTTCGGCAACATCAGCAAAAGTGCGTTCTTTTTCAACAATCAAATCTTCAGGCAATTCCCCCATAGGGATTTTTTGGCCGGTGGCCTGCTCAATTTTTTTAACCGCTGTTAGTTCAAGGTCCGTGGCAAAGGTAATGGCCATGGTTTCACTTTCAACATCCGGCAAATCGTTAATCATTCGGCCGATGTAGGTTTCCTTTTCAACCGGTAATTCAAAATGAATCAGGAAGGGAATATCATCCAGATCCAGCTTCTGCTCGGCATCATTAACTATAATAAGCACCCGTGTAGCCGAACTTTTAAACTCATGCAGCGATGCAAAACCATCCATCTCAAAAAACCATGAGTTTAGCAAAGCAACTGTACTTATACGGTCGTGCAGGTTTTTATAAAGTTTTTCAGCCGTTGGGCGGGTATTTACAAACAGTACTACTTTGGTAAACAGGTCTTCATCTTGTATAAACAAGTTCAACAAATTCAATTTGGTACCAAAATTTGGCAACAGGTACAACATCTGCGGATGCAGATTAAACCGCGGCTCTCCTATTTCTTCAACCTCAACTGTAGCTGGTTGCCTCATAAAAGGGCTTATCATTTTATTTAAACGCTCGTGCAATACTTCGGTAAACACAAGGTGCTGGCATTTAGGTATGCTGTGAGCAAGTTCGGTTACAGGTAATTGCAGGCCTTGTTTAACAATCAATTCGGCATCATCAATAACCAGTAATTCAATCTTGTTTACATCAAGGCCAAGTTTAAGATAAATTGCACGCGCCCTGTCGGGTGTTGCAACTACAATATCAGCACCATTGGCCATGGCATCAAGCTGTGCTTCTATGCCCTGGGCAGCAAATAAAGGCACTACATTAAGCGCTTTATTTTTGTTGAGCCGGCCAATTTTAGCAATAACCTCTTCTACCTTTTCTTTACCGGGTACCAGTATTAAAACTTTAGGCACACCAGTGGGTTTAAAGTTAAATTTATTAAGTGCGGCTAAAATATAAGTAGTGGTTTTGCCGCAACCTTCGGGGCCAACCCCTATTACATCCTGGCCCCCGTTAATACGCGCCAACGTTTTTTGCTGTATTTCTTTAGGAGCTACGAAACCTACTTCATTTAAAGACTGTACTAACCCTTTTTTTAGCTTAAATTTATCTGACCACGCCATACCTTATATTTAAAACCCCGAAAGTGCGACAAATTTAGTTTTTTATGCCGCATTTATCTCCCGGCTTATATTGGTTAATTGTTTTTATTTAATGAGGTTGCCAATAGTAGTGCTAAAAGTGTTTCGAAACAGGCTACTTTTGCGATGGGCATATATTTAAGTACTCAAGCAGGTAACAGATTAACCAGATCAAAATCATACTGTATTTTCCAGCGATCAACTATTGGCTGTTCAAGGGCTACCTGGCGGTATTCGTCAGGAGCCATGATAGGTACACCATATACAATAGGATATTTTCGCTTGCAAGTAGTACAGGTAAGCAATCCTTCTATCACGTTCTTTTCTATGTCTTGCGCCAGTACATGTAATTGTAAATCCTGCTTATCAAATGGGCAGCAAAGTTTATTTATAGTGTTTAACTTCATTATTACAGATTATTATTTTAAAGCATTTTGGTAACGCAATACTTTTTCAAACGGATTATCGGCGCTCATGACACCTGAAATTATTGCTACACCATCAAACGGTGTTTGCTCGCGAAGCGAACAAATATTGTCTGGCGTTATACCACCTGAAACGAATAATGGCATTGATGTGAGTTGACGTGCCTGCCTTACCGTTGAGGGCATAACAATGTCACAGCTACCGGCTGAAGGGGATGCAAACATGGCACAAAATGATACGTAATGTATTTTATTACTATCAGCCCACTTAACAGTTTTTAAATCGCCTGAACAGGTAATACCCGCCAAAAACGGACGATTTATTTGCTGTTTAATTAAGTCATAATTATCAGGTATGGCTGCAAAATGCACACCATCTAAAAATGGCGAATTGAGCATTAACTCCCACTCATTATCAATAATTAAAGGCACTTTATGAGCGCGGCATACGTCAGAAACCACTGCGATGTATTCCTGTTTATTTGTTTCGGGTAACCAGTTATTCCAAAGCTGCACAGCTACAAGCCCGGCCTTTAATGCTGCAGCCAATTTGCATAGCAGCAACGAGCGTTCCATAGCGGGATCAACAACAAGGTATACACCACCTTTTATAGTTTGAATGCCTTTCATTTCCACCCTTGTTTATAAGCTTTATAAAAAGCTGCCCAATAAGGGTCTTTCTCGTGATAAGGCATAACCCGCTCGTTATGCTCATCATCAATCAGCATACATCCCTGCTCACACTCAGCAAACGAACCGATTACGGTACCCTTTATTTGCCTGGCATTAAGTGCGGATATAACTTCATTAACTGTTCCCGGTTTTGCTGCTATAATCATAGCACCGGCACCAATACAATATCGATGATCAATACCAAATAGCCGGGTAACCTGTTGCTGAGCGTTGCCAACCGGCAAAAGATGATCGTATATTCTAACGCCAAGGCCCGATGCAACGGCCATCTCGTAGACAGCTCCCAGCACTCCTCCCTCTGTTACATCATGCATAGCCCTCACCTGCCCCGTTGCCTTTGCTGCAAGAGCATCCGGTAACGATGAGGTTTGATAAAACAGATCACAACAATTATAATAAACCTCCGTACCAAGCCTGTTTTTAACCGTTTCAGGAAAGCTCATTGCCAGTATAGCGGCTGATGATAAGGCACACCCCTTGGTAACAATGATCACGTCACCCGGCTGAGCTTTATTGCTTAATAAAATATCGTTTATCGGTGCGGTTAGCAACATAGTGCCGCCACCGGCGATAGTAGAGTTTTGTCCTTCTATGCTACCTGTGTGTCCCCCGGTTATCGCAACGCCGATAGCCTTGCAATAACGGTGCACATATTCCCAATATATCTTAAAATCCTCGTGAGATAAAGTTTGTGGCAGGTTGAGCACCATTTGCGCATACATCGGCGAAAAACCGGTTGTTGCCATATCATTAGCCATCAGATGTACCGAAAGCCAGGCAGACTCCGCAAGTCCCAGCGATGGGATAAGTGACAAAGGATCACTTGTCATGGCAATGCCTATATTGCCCCCTGCATCAACTACTGATACATCAACGCCGAAAGCCGGACCGCATTTAACATTGCTTCGCTCAAAACCCAGGCGAGGTAAAATCAGTTCATCAAAACCGCCAACCGATATTTTTCCGGATAGTTGAGTCATGGGTTAAATTTCAATCATTGAACTTTACGTAAAGACCAAAGAAGTCGCCCAGGGGCATACTCCACTGTTGCACCGGAAACCATTCAGGCAAACCGGTACAGGTCCATTCTATACTATAATTACGTCCCTGCAATGCTTTGTCAATCTTTTCGATCAGTAATTTTGGAGTATAAAAGGTGGCTGTAACATAAAAGGGGTTTTTACCGAATATTTGCTGCACCCGCCTGCGCAGTACCTTGGGCGAATTACGGTTCATCATGCCAAAGGCAATGCCATGACGGCCTACCCGTGCCGCTTCGCGGATTACCTGAACAGGATCACGATAATACTCAAACGTAGTTATAAATGCTACGGCATCAAAGGTATGGTCTTTAAAAGGCATATAATGCGAGTCGGCGTTCACCAAGTCGCCTTTAAATAAATGCACGGCCTGGCCAAGCATAAATGGTGACAGGTCGGCACCCGTGGCATCAATATCTATCTCGTGCCACCAGCGGGTAAAGCGTGTGGTACCACAGCCAAATTCTAACAGTTCCTTTACGCGTGTATCTTTGCCAAGCAACTGTGCCATTACCTTTTTTTGCCACACTTCGGCACGTTTATAACGTCCTTCGTACCATTGCTCGTAAGTATCGGTATGTTCGCGGTTAAAAAACCATTCTTTACGCCCTTGCCAATTAGTCAAACTCCGGGTCATGAGCCCAAAATCGCCGCTTTGTTTTAGTTCCATCAGAATTATTATTAATATAAAAGCCTTGCTCCCGGCACCATATATATACGGCAGCAGAAACAAGGCTTTGTATTAAATTGAACAGCATTTGCTGTAACATCCTAATGAAACCTTTGCATCCCTCCGCCGGTATTATCCGTATCAGGTTATCGGGTATCATCTCAGCCTTTAATTAATAAAAGCACCCCGTGCAAACATTGGCAATTTAGATATAGTTATTGTAGAATACAAGTGCGTTGTAAAAATCATTATGCTTGTATTTTTTGTTGTAAAATTATTTTTACCCTCTGCAGCATCAGTTTTTAAAACACCTGGAACATCGGTAGTGTGCAGTAAATTATATTTCGTTTAATAAATATCTTTATTCAACTTTTTTTACAGTGAACTCTGTACGCCTGTTTAATTGCCGCCCCTCGGGGCTATCCTTACCGTTGGGTAACGTATTTGGCGCTACAGGCCGCCGTTCGCCATACCCTTTTGCATAGAGCTGGCTTTCGCTTACGCCTTTTGATATGATATAATCAACACATGCCTTTGCCCTTGCTAAAGATAGGGCATCATTATATGCGTCTTTGCCTTTTGAGTCGGTATGGGCAGCAAGTTCAACCAACAGCTTAGGATTGTTGAGCATGATGGTAGCGAGTTCGTCAAGCACTAATTTAGATTCCGGCCGCAGGGTAGCTTCGTTATAATCATACCACACGTTTTGTATAACTATCGGCTTATTTATCTGGTACGCCTGCAAACATATATCGCCATTAAACAAGGTATCATTACCGGTACGCGCAGATGGCCTGCCCGGTAAAACTTTGGTAAAATATCCGCGCTTCTCTAACCTGATATTATACATTTTGCCTCCCCCGCCTATCAAGGTGTATATACCATTGATGTTGGTAATGGTATCGCCGGTTACTTTTTTGGTGAGCGAATCAATAAAGCTCACCTTAACACCGGCTAATGGTTTATGAGTAACACAATCTGACACTGAGCCTGAAAGAATACTTCGCCTGTCATACCCCTCAAAAATATTCAGGCAGCAGTCAGATTCACGATCAGAACTGAAATAGAACTTGTTGGAATTCTCATCATCAGGAAAATAATACAGATCATCTTTAGCTGAATTAAAGGGATAGCCCATATTACGAGATGCCGACCATTGACCTGATGAATTGCCGCTTTCAAAAAAATCAAATCCGCCCAAGCCGGTAAATCCTTTTGAACTATAGATAAGCTTTTGCTTTTTAGCGTTGTAATACGGTGCCTGCTCATCAAATTCCGTGTTTATAGTGCTCCCTAAATTGGTAGCATTCAACGGGCTTCCATCACTATTTAAATCACTCACCCAAATATCATCGCCACCCAGGCCACCGGGCTTGTTAGATACAAAGTATAATTGTTTACCATCAGCCGATACAAAAGGTTGTTTACTATGATGACCATCAGCATTTACATTACTGTTGAGCTTCTTCATAGCGCCTAACCCTTCGCTCCCAACCTGTATCATATAAATGTCGCAGGTAATTTTGCTGCCCTGCTTATACCAGCGTGTAAAATACAAGCGTTTGCCGGTAGGATCAAATGATGGCGTACCATATTCAACATCGTCTATATCCTGATCCTCTTTAAACACAACTATCTCTGGCGTTACAATGCCATTGCCTGCCGCGTAAATCCGGTTAAGCCGATCCTTATCGCCCGCAATCAAACGGGATGATGTAAACCAGTAATTGCCATTATACTTCATTACCGAGTAGGATGATCCATCAGCATTCCAGCCATCTTTTGCCTTAATAACATCAACCGCCGCAGGGTTTTTATATTGATACCTGGCAAAGCGGCAATTGGCTATCTCCTTTTGAGCAATAGCAAGATACTTATTGTCGCCCTTGTAACCGGCATTAAAGCGCTCCAGTTCGGCAATGGCTGCATCAAACTTTTGGGTAGCCCGCTGGCATACGCCATGCCAAAGCCTTGCCAGCGGATACTGCGCCTCATCAGCACTGCCTGCAATACGGGCATACCAGCCTTCGGCTTCAATATAATTTTCGTATAACCGATATGATTCTGCCAACTGATACACCAGGTAAGCCCTGCTCTTGTTAATTTTTACTTTTTTATCAACCTTTTCACCTGCCTGATATGGCACGTTTACAGCTATAGTAGTATCTAAACCCTCAGCCGCCTTACGGTAATAATGCGCGGCCTCGTAATAATCTTTATTACGGAACGCCTTGTCGCCCAATGAAATATTATTGTCTTTACTAAACTGGGCAAAGGCCGAGGCAATCAGTAGGGTTATAATTATGGTAAGGAGGATTTTTCTCATAACATCTAAAATTATAACCGTGGACAAATTGGTTCGGGGCCCTGAATACGTTTGCGAAAAACATAGCTAACCGACAGCTCGATACCTCCCCTGCTATTGCTGGCAGCATTTAGTGCCGATGTATTGAAATCATAGCTTGCACCAATAATCATGCTGTTTACATGGTAGCCTATATTGGCTATCGCGGCATCATCAAACCGGTACATGGCACCTAATATCAATCCGTTATCATTGGCCATCTTCATTTCGGTATACGCGCCAAAGGCTTTTATCTGGTTCTTGTTCTGCCTTACGTATATAGCGTGTGGTATCACGTCAAACGCTTCGGCTACCATCAGGCGTACCCCGGCATGAAAATTATAGCGCATAGGCAGTTTGGCGTTCAATCCATCGGTAGCGAACGGATCGCGGCTGCGGGTAAGGTGCGACACACTTACGCCACCAAAAAAATTCGCGGTTGAAGAAGGGTCACCGTCATAATAAAACATACCCGCGCTTGCATCAAACACCGTTGCACTGCTGCTTGAAAAATTTTCAAAATTGGGCATGTTAGGGTTATAACCGGTTGATGGATCGTACTGATTGCCTAACTGTAGTTTATTCATATCAAAACTACGGTTAATTATACCCGCCTGAACGCCAAAATTCAGCTTCTTGTTACCATCTTCGGATATGGCAATACCGTATCCGAATGAGCCGTAAGCGGCAAAGTAATTAAACCCCGCCGAGCCTGCCGCCTGGTTGATCACATTAAAGCCGATGCCTGCTTTTTCATTCGGTTTAAAATCAACAGAAAGAGCACCTGTTTTATAAGCATCGCCAATGCTGGCCCACTGGTTTTTAAAGTTGGCATTTACACGCAGATCGCCATTTATAACCCCGGTAAGCGCCGGGTTTAACCATAAAGGATAAGCATAATATTGTGAAAAATGCGGGTCAATCTGCGCTTTTGTTATTCCGGCTGTTACAAACTGCAGCAGCACGGTTATTAGTATTATAAGTCTTCTCATCGTAATAGGGTGATTGTTCCTTTTTTAAATATTTTCTGGCCATCGTTGGTTACTATATCCAGGTAGTATACATATACACCGACCGGTTGCCGGGTACCTTTATAAGTTCCGTCCCAGCCGTTTGCCTGGGTATTTGAACGGAAGATGTTTTCGCCCCACTGGGTATACACATTAAAGGTCATCGATTTAATAACCGAACCGTACACATATAGTATATCGTTATTCCCATCGCCATTCGGGGTAAACGCGTTAGGCACAAAGATCAGGTTGTCAGGTGTACGTGCTGTGGCTTTTACCAATACGGAGTTGCTGCTGGTTTGGCAATCAGCAGTACCTATAGCCCGTACTACTATTGAAATTGTTTCGCCGCTTTGCAGCCCTGTTACCGTGTAAGTAGTTGTATTGCCGGCATCGGTAAAGGTTTGCCCGTTATCAACACTTACCTGGTAACCGCCTGCCCCGGTAATACTTGTCCAGCTAATGGTAACACTGCTGGTGTTTGTTTCGGTTATTGATACCACCAGCGCGGCAAGTTGCTGAAATACAATCACCTGTACTGCCTTACGGGTTAACGAGGTACAGCCGCCATTATCAAACACGGCCTCAGCATAATAAGTGGTACTTGTATTCAAAGCCGGTGTATTAAAACTTGTACCCGTAAATACCGGCGTACCACCTGTTTGACTTGTATACCAACGAATGGTAGTACCGGTAGCCGATGTAGCTGTAAGCGTAGCACTGCTGCCCGGGCATATGCCTGCATTTTGTGATGTAATTTGCGGCGCGGCAGGTGGCGGCACTACTGTTACTGTTACAGATGTACGGGTGGATGATGCACAACCACCGGCGTTAAGCGCCTCAACATAATAGGTGGAGCTGGCTGTAACTACAGGGCTGTATACGGTACCTGTAAATACAGGACTGCCCCCCGTTGCACCGGTAAACCACCGGTATGATGATCCGCTTTCAGCATTGCTAACCGTTAATGTAACCGTATTGCCTGCACATGTTTGTACCGATGCACCCTGGGTTATAACCGGGGCCTGCGGCGATGGCGAAAGCGTAACTTCAGCAATTGCTACGTTATTGCTGGCACAGCCTGTACTGTTAATTGCTGATATATAGAAAGTTTTATTGGCTGTAACTACCGGTGTGGTATACGCTGTACCTGTAAATAGCAGGTTTGTACGTGCAGGCGAATCATACCAGTTGTAAGTTAAGCCTGCCTGTGGTGAGCTGATAGTAAAAGTAGCCGTTCCTCCTGAGCAAACACTGATGTCGGCATCGGCCAATACAGGCGTGGCCGGCAGAGTGCTTACTGTTACGTTTACAGCAGTACGTGCTGATGAAGCGCAGTTGCCGGCATTTGCAGCCTCAACATAATAAGTAGTATTAGCAGATAGTGCAGGTGTAGTATATTCTGTACCGGTAAATACAGGTGTGCCGCCTGTTAATGATGTATACCAGCGATAAACAAGATCTGCCTGCGGATTGGTAATAACCAATGTTGCCGCCGAACCTGCGCAAACCGCGTTACCACCACCAGCAAGTGTTGCCTGCGGCTGCTGAGGTATTGGCAATACATCAATATTGGTTTGTGTACGTGTACTGCTCACACATGATGAGCTGCTTACTGCTTCAACATAGTAAACACCATCAGTAGTAACACCATTTACCGTAAAACTGGTACCGGTAAATATCGGCGTACCGCCTGTTGCAACGGTATACCAGTTATATATATGCCCCGTAACAGGGTTAACAACCGTAATAGTAACACTACCGCCGTTACATACCTGTGTAAGCGCGGCGCTCAGCGCCGGCGCTGCCGGAGCGTCATTAATAATTACATTCACCGCCGTACGGCCACCATTGTTTATACAACCGGTTGATGTAGTGGCAGCTTCTACATAATAAATGCTATTGGCAGTTACAGCAGGTGTAGTATATGCCGTACCAGCAAATAACGCGGTGCCGCCTGTTGCAGCACTGTACCAGCGGTAAGTTACCCCGGCTTCCGGATTGGCAACCTGTAATACAGCGGTTTCACCGGGGCAAACCTGTACATTGGCATTTTGTACACCCGGCGCTGATGGCCGTTGATTAACGGTAACATTAGCTGCGGTGCGGGTAGGGCTGGTGCAATCACCATTACTTAGCTCGGCATAGTAAACAGCGTTTGTAACCGGGGTTACAATGTAGCTTGCACCGGTAAACAATAACGTACCATTTGTTGCAGCATTATACCACCTCACCGTAGCGCCATTTGCATTGGTCACCGTAAGAGTAACGCTTTCGCCTGCACAAATCACCGTGCTGTTATCAGCAAATACCGGGTTAG
The DNA here is from genome assembly GCF_020880975.1 of Mucilaginibacter sp. UR6-1. Classification (GTDB taxonomy): domain Bacteria; phylum Bacteroidota; class Bacteroidia; order Sphingobacteriales; family Sphingobacteriaceae; genus Mucilaginibacter. The sequence goes on from NZ_JAJIWP010000001.1 coordinate 1,112,340, forward strand.
CCGGAAGTGGTGTAACATTAGCGGTTACCGCTACGCGGCCCGGGTTAGCACAGTTATTGGTTTCACGCACGCTTTCAACGTAATAAGTTGCTGTGGTACTTAATTCGGGTGTAGTAAAGCTTGTTCCGGTAAACAGAGGTACACCACCTGTTGGAGTGCTGTACCAGCGATAAATTACCCCTGCGCGTTCATTGTTGACCGTAAAAGTAGCGGTACTGCCTGAACAGATGTTTAATGTACCTGCTGCCACCTGCGGCTGTTCAATCTGTTTTGATGCATAATATACATTAAGTGTGTTGAATACTGCCGCGGCAACGCTGTTTAGCCTTATTTCAACCCGATCATATACTGTGGCGGGTACAAATTTTATGATAGCGGTTTGCCCGTTGCCCAGTAGTTGAAGGCTGATACCGCTGTTAAGGTTAACGCGATCATTGTTATACGTGGCCCCGTTAAATGAGGCTATTTGTAAGCGCTGCAATACTGCCGCTGATGTTAGCGAAGCTGGCACACTCATTTTCAATTTCACCGTATCGCCGGCCAGGCCAGCATCAGCAAATACCAGGGTTTGTGCCACGTAAGATCCTCCTCCTGAGATCGGCAGATTTAGCTGGCTAAAATCAGTTGTATCGGTATTTACTGAATTATCGGCATCACTTATAGTACAGCCAACGCAAGCCAGGCCGCCGTTTACATCATTGGTTTGCGTTGATGCCAGATCACAATTTGTTGAAAATACCGGGTTTACCGTAATGGTGACAGGAGTACGTGAAACGCTCACACAACCGGTTGCCGCTATACTTGCCTCAACATAATAAGTTGTTGTGCTGCTAAGCGCAGGCGTTGTAAATGTTGTACCTGTAAAAATCGGCGTGCCGCCTGATGCTGACGTATACCACCTGAATGTAGCACCCGCGGTAGCTGAACTTGCCGTAATACTGGCTGACTGACCCGAGGATACCTGTCCGCCTGCAGGGGTTACCACCACTGTAGGATTATCGGGCGCAGGGTTAACCGTAACATTGGCCTGGGCGCGTGAATCGCTCACGCATTCACCGTTCACTGCCTCAACGTAGTAAGATGTACTTGACGACAGCTCAGGTGTTGTAAATTGCGCGCCTGTAAACACCGGATTACCACCTGTGGCCGTGGTGTACCACCTGAATGTAACGCCCGGCTCGGTTGAAGTGGCGGTAAGCACTGCCGATGAGCCCGAGCAGGTTTCAGTCCCCGCCTGAGCTATTTGCGGCACCAATGGCGCAGGTGTAACGTTTGCCGTTACCTGCGTACGTGCCGAACTGCCGCATGCACCGGCTGTTGCTTCTACATAATATGAGGTTGATGCAGTTAGAGCCGGAGTAATAAACGTTGCGCCCGTAAATACAGGAGTACCACCTGTTGGCACACTGTACCAGTTAAAGGTTACCCCGGTTACCGGTTGCGCGGCAAAAGTAGCGGTGGTGTTAGCGCATATGGTGGCATTAGGTACTGAAACAACCGGCACATCAGGCTGTAGGGTTACAGTTATGCTTACCGGTGTGCGTACAGTTTGCACACAACCGCTGGCTGTACGGCTTGCCTCGGCGTAATAAGTAACATTAGCGGTTAATGCCGGTGTATTAAATACATTCCCTGTAAATACCGGGGTACCACCTGTTGGTGTAGTATACCAGCGCACGGTAACATGATCGGGCACAGTGGCGGTTAATGTTGCCTGCGTACCTTCACAGGCTGCAACACTTGCATTGGTAATTACCGGCGCGGCTACGGCCTGGGATGCTGAATAAATATTCAATCCGTCAAATAACCCGGCAACTGCTGCGTTAAGCCTCACTTCTACCCTGTCAAAATCGGCACCGGTTCTAAAGGCTATCCTTACACGGCTTGTACCGTTAACAAGGCGCACATTAAGTAATGAACCATTGAGTGTAAAACGGTCATTATTATAAGTATTACCATTATATGTTGCTATAGCGATCTGTGATAATACGCCAACGTCGGCAAGTGTTCCGGGGATGCCAAGCTCAACGATCAGGCTGTCGCCCGCTCGGCCGGTATTAGCAAACCGGAGCGTTTGCTGGGCGTACGCGTTTAGTAATCCCACCGGAACATTTAATCTTGAGAAAGTATTCGCGTCAGCATCAACAGCCCCTGTAGCATTGGCTACAGAACACCCGATACAGATCAAACCGTTTACATCTGTTGTTTGGCTGATGGCCGCGTCACATGGAACCGGGGTTTCATCGGTAGCGTTAACATTTACCAAACCGGCCGCTCTTACAGCAGACCGGACCCCGGTGACCTCCACAACGGCCTCGGCATAATAAGTTGTATTATTAAAAACCGCCGGTGTATTAAATGTAGCGCCGGTATAAATGCTGGTGCCGCCTGTTGGCGTGGTGTACCAGTTAAATATAACACCAGCCGTTGTTGATGTAGCCGTAAGCGTAGCCGAACTACCAGGGTTAACTGATTGCGTTGGCGGGGTTACCGCAACATCAGGCACTACTGCCGGCACAACGGTTATTGTTACCGCGGTTCTATCAGGATTAGTGCACCCTCCTGTTGATGATTCGGCATAATAAGTGGTATTTGATGTAAGTTCAGGCGTTGTAAAACTGGTACCGGTAAACACCGGGGTACCACCCGATGCTGATGTGTACCATTTTACAACAGTATTGTTAGCTACATTGGCTGTTAATGTAATAGTTTCGCCGCTATTGATACTTGCACTTGCCGGTACAACAACAGGTTTTGCCGGAGGATCACCAACAAGTACCTGCACAGGATAGCGCACACTGCCTGCACATCCGTTGCGTAAATTTTCAATATAATAGATAGTGTTTGCTGTAAGCTGAGGCGTAGTAAAATTAGCACCCGTATAAACAGGTGTTCCCCCGGTTGGCGTGGTGTACCAGTTAAATACGCCTGTAGCAGGAGAAGTAATGTTAAGCTGTGCTGTGCTGCCTGCGCATATTTCGGGGATGGATGCCAACACTGGCGCCGGATAGGTTTGTAATGCATAGTACACCCGTAATGATGTGAGCAAACTTGCCACGCCCGAATTAAGCCTGATGGTTGCCCTGTCATAACTGCCGGTAGCGGGTACAGATACCATGTACCGGTTGCTGCCGCCAATCGGCCGCAATTTCACTAACCCGTTATCAAGCCCGTAGCGAACAACCTGTGTGGTATTATTGTACAGGGCTATTTCAATTGATCCGGCCACATTAACATCAGCAATACTAACAGGGGTTTGTATCTCAAAACGCAAGGTATCCCCGGCAAAACCCGGTTGCTGAAAGCGTAATTCCTGTTCAGCATACCCTCCCGATAATCCGGCCAGTACGTTTACAGTTGAGTAGGTTGTGGTATCGGCATCAGTGGCAAGCGCTCCGTTGATTATGCTGCAACCTACGCATAACCCGTTCACACTGCTCGTTTGCGCGTTGGCAAAAGTACACGGCGAATTGTTATCAATAGCCACATTGATAGTTATACTTGTGCGCGTAGCTGCGCTGCAACCGGCAGCATTTACAGCTTCAACATAATACGATGTACTGATAAACAATGCGGGCGTTGTGTAAGTAATGCCTGTAAATACCGGTGTTGATGCTGTGGCCGAAGTATACCAGTTATAAGTTACTCCGGTTTGGGCGTTACTAACCGTTATAGCCGCCGCTTGGCCTGCGTTAATGGTAAGATTGTTTGCAGCAAGCACAGGTGCCGCGGGCAAAACTTGTACGCTTACAGTAGCTTGTGAACGGGCGGTGCTAATACAACCGGTAGCATTTTCAGCCTCAACATAATAACTGGTGTTGGCTGTTAAAGCGGGCGTGGTAAAATTGGCACCGGTAAACACTGGTGTGCCGCCTGTAGGTGTGGCATACCATCGATAAATTACACCACTTACTGGTGCCGCTATATTAAAAGCGGCCGTTCCTCCTGTACAGATGGTTACAGTACTGTTACTTAAAACAGGCGTAGCCGGTAACGGGTTAATTGTAGCGGTTACCTGTGTACGCGTTGGGCTGATGCAGGTGCCGCCCGCAATGGCTTCGGCATAAAAAACAGTATCAGTTGTTAATGCACCTGTTGTAAAGGTATTTCCTGTAAAAACCGGAACGCCGCCTGTTGCTGTAGTATACCAGCGCACGCTAACCCCTGTTACCGCCGGGGCCGAAAATGTGGCCTGCTGACCAGGACAAACACTTAAAGTATTATTGGCTACTACCGGTGCTGCGGGTATTGGATTTACATTTATGGTTACCGCTGTACGGTCTGAAGCATCAGTACAACCGGCGCGCGATGCTGAAACATAGTAGGTTGTATTTGCATTAAGCGCTGGTGTAGTAAAGCTGTTACCGGTAAAAACAGGAGTGCCCCCAGTAGATGCGGTATACCAGTTAAATACTGTATTTGGCACGGTACCGGCAGTTAAGGTTACACTACTGCCCGCACAACTTTGTACCGTATTTGTTGCAGTGCCGTTAAAGCTGATCACCGGCCGTGGTATTACCCTGTTTGCTTCATAAAAATTAAGGGTTGACAGCACATTGGCCAAACTACTGCCTAAGCGGAGCTGCACCCTGTCAAACGTGCTGCCTGGCGCGTAAGTTATGGTTACCCGGCGGCGGTTGCCTTCAAGATCAAGCAAGCGTACTGATAGTAAGGCCGAATTAAAATATATCTCGTCGTTATTATTAGCATTACCTGAAAATGTGTTTAGGGATATGCGCGACAGCACCCCGGCATCAATGAGGCCTTGCGGAATACCCAATGTTACACGCACAGAATCACCGATTACCGAAGGTGATGAAAAAATAACCGTTTGCTGCGCATAAGCACCGGCTATGTTTACCCCGGCGTTAAGGGTTGACGCGGTGTTGATATTGCCATCAATAGCGTTTTGCGGATTTGCAACACCGCCAACATCAACACCTAAATTTAAAAGACCAGCCGATATGCCGTGTAATTCATCAACCGCGGTATTACATGGCGCCGGGCCGGGCCCATAAAAATAGGAATCGTATACATATAAATTACTTAATACACCAAGCAGGCCGCCATTAAGTGTTACACGTATACGATCATAGGTTTGTGTGGGTGTAAACCCTACCTCAAACTGGTTATTGTTGCTTACAGCCGTTAATAAAGTTGCCGCGCTGTATGATGGCCCTGCCGTAGCGGCACCATTGTAGGCACGTATCGAAAGACCGCCAAGTAAGGTCAGATCAGCCAGGTTATCTCCTGTACCAAGCTTTATCCTTATGGGGGTATTAGCAGCAGGTTTTGTGCTGCCTGTAAATATCAGTTCCTGGTAAGTACTGGCAGCCAACCCAACAGCCACATTAATTACCGAATATGTTTGCGGGTTTCCATCAACTGCATTACCCGCGTTTTGTACAATACAATTTGCGCAAAGCAGCCCTTCGCGGCCATTGCGCTGGTCATCAGCATAAATACGTTGAGCACGAATTTTGTAAGATGAAAACAGGAGCAGGCACAAAATAAAACTGCACCTGCCAATAAAGGTAAATATGCGCATACAGACGTGTTAGGTTAATGATTGCTTTTCGCCTAACTTACGTCTGCTTACCAAATGAGGTTTGGAAACACTTTGTTCACTTGCCAAACCAAATAACTCATCTGTTCAGTATTTTAAATGTTGTTCATTTTATTCATTCCTATTTGTTGTACTCCTTTGTTTGTAAAATTTCTTATAGATCAATTATTAACAATCAAGATAATTTTGAAACATACCGGTTAAATAAAACGTAAAAACATTCTAACAAGTGATAAAAATCAACCAAAACCTAAATTCGTTTTGTAGATGAATGCGATTCATCCCAATTATATTGAACAACTTAAAGCATCTGTGCTCACTATAGCGGGTATAACAAATATTACCCCCTGCGATTGCCGCATCATTGCTGCCTCAATATTTAATAAAACCCGGCATCAGTTAAGTGAAACTACGTTAAAACGCGTTTTTGGGTTTGCACACAGCAAATTTAATCCTTCGTTATATACTATTGATGTAATGGCCACATACTGTGGCTACAGCAGTTGGGCAGCCTTTTGTGAAAGCCAACAAACAAATAATACCACAAATAACGACCCTGTTTGGGATACCCTGAAGCTACGTGCCGATAAAGTGACCCGCTTTACCTTACAGGCACTCAAAAACCGATCAGGCATACCTTATGCAAATACCATAAACCGAAAACTTATTGACCTGCACTTTGATGCTTTTTTTGAGGGCAATAACATAGCTACCGTAATTACCGCGCCAGCAGGATATGGCAAAACACTGGCACTTTGCCGTTGGTTAGACGACCGATTGAACCATCCTGAAAGCATTGATAATAAAGATATTATATTATTTTTTAGCAGCAGTGCCATGATCAGCTCGTTTATGAGCGGGCGCAGTGTAAATGAGTGGTTGCTTGATCTGTTAGGTTATTCGCCCGAAAAAGATATTCCATCCGTTTTAGCGAACGCAAAAGATGATGGCCGAAAGTTTATTTTGATTATTGACGGGCTTGATGAACATCAGTTCAAACCAGAGCAGTTTCAAAATATACTGGATCAACTGGCCAATGTGTTTTCGTTCTATCAATCGTGCAACCGTTTCAAATTCATTGTAACGATGCGTACGTCATCATGGACTAACCACAAGCACGTTTTTGATAATGGTGAAAAATGGTTTTTAGGTACGCAATATGGCGCCCCGCTGTTAATAAACGTGCCTTTATTAAGTGTTGATGAATTACGACAGTTAAGTAAAAACCTTGGTAATGATGCTAAACTACCGCATGATATTAAACTTATCGAAAAATTCAGCTATCCTCTGTACCTTCAGTTTTACTACAAAAAAAACAAACACAATTTTTCATTACATCATGCCAACCATGTATCAGTTAATGAATTGATAGCTGAATTTATAATTAACAAAGTATACCTGAGCAACAACTCAGCCGAAAAAATACTCCTGCTTAACGCGTTTATTGATGAAATGCGCCCTGATGATGGTTACTTATCCGTATGCAAGTTAAAGGTAAATCACTTGCTTAAACAATACAATTCGGCATATCGGGAATTGTTGGGTATTGGTGTGTTAAGAGAGATTAATGAAAGCGAAGGATTAAAATATCACATTAGTATACAGTTCATGAAAAGTGATTTTCTGGAATATATGTTAGCCAGAAAACTATTGCATTTAAATGATTACAAGTTTGACCAAGCCCTGGTTAATAACTTAAATGAGCTTGAGCATACCAATGCGCTTAAATTGCCTGTATTAAAATGGTGCCTGATGTATACCATACAAAATGGCAAAACAAGCAAATTAAGTGCTGTAAACACTATAGCTATTGATATAACTGAACGTACAGAGTTGTTGCGGTTTTTAATTGAGCTGATTAGTAGAACCCATCAAAATAAAATACAAAATAATGATTTAAATGCCGGTATTGACCATACTATCGTTAATGAACTGTTTGACCACTTCGTGCATCCGGAGTTAATTGAACCGTGCAATGAAGATATATTACTGGCTTTTAGTAAGTACAATATCAGCCCGGCTAACCGTGCGTCACTTTATATAGCGCTTAGCTTTACAGCTACAACAGCACTTGATTTAACAAAACTTGAAAAATACATCAATCAAATAAAACTTGAAAGCAAAAGCCACTATGAGACATATCCTATACACCCGTTAAGCTGCCTTGAATTTATTTTTAACTATTTAAAGTTTGGTACTATAGATCCTGATTTTATTGTAAAACTTACTAAGTACCTTTTTAAACCCGTTGATAAAAAAGCCGAAAAACCCTCTTTATACCAAATTTATTTGACTGTATTAAGTTTGGCTGCCCGTGTATGCGATAATCCATATAAAGAAGCACGGCTTGCTAAAAAGTTAAACGAGGAATATGGATCAAACGACCGGTATTTTAACCTTATAACAAATGCATTAACAGCTAACCGATATATCAACACCGGTTATATTGTTATGGCTGTTAACCTTTTAAAGGATATAGAAAACCTAACACAGGTTCCAGGCACTAAAAATGCAATGTTGTCCGATGTTTTATTACATGAGATTAAAATTAAATTGGCACTAACTACCGGCGATTACGATTTGCAGGCAAACACATTTGATAAATTTGAGCAGCTAACCACCAATGGCAACTACAATTTACCGAAATTACTGCTCTTGCAATTTATATTAAGCGTGTTTGGTAACTCTCCATTTGTTAAGAAACACGAAAAAGAGTTAAGCTACCAATTTTCAAAAATGCTTATCCGGCTTGGGGTTAGCAAAGCAGGTTTACAGTCAGAAAAGCATTTGAATAACATAGCCATTATATTTAAGAAAGAACAAAATAGCTATGTTTAGTTTGGATATATTCAATAAAAAAATGATTTTCAATTATTAATTCGATTACTTGCCGATACAGAAAGTACTTACGCGGTGACTATCAGCAAGTTACAAGATTTTAGTAACAAATTAGTAACAAACTTTTTGACCTAAATCCAGGTCATTATTGATACTATCTTGTTACCCGAGTGTGGAAAACTTGTTAATATTAGGCATTATTTTTCAATTTCAAAACAAATAAATATCCTGAATTTTGCTTTTATGGTTAATCTAAGTTTTCAAGCTTTGCCTATTGTATAATTAACAAAATTACGGATCTGATCGTTGAATAAAAATTTAAGCGTATTTCCTTGCGATAAATTTGAAGACAGAAACTATCACCTTATTGACTTAATTCGGCTGGTAATGTTTCGTATGGCAGCGTAAAATAAAATACAGATCCTTTTCCCAATTCGCTTTCAGCCCAGATGTGACCGCCATGCCTTGTAATGATTTCAGCACTTAAGTAAAGCCCTATACCGAAGCCTGATATCTTATGCGTTAGGTCATTCTCTACGCGGTAATAGCGTTCAAATAGACGAGGAAGATCGGCAGCTTTGATCCCAATGCCTTCATCCTTGACACTGACAGTGACTTTAGTTTCATCTGAGATACAGCTTATGGTTACCTGTTTATCCTTAGCATATTTTATCGTGTTACTTAACAAATTGGTCAACACTGTACCAATCTTATCACGGTCAGCGGTAATGCTGCTCTCTTCGCAATGTATCGCAAAACTTTGGCCACCCGCGGTCAAACTCACTTCCTCCACGACCTCGTTGATCAGCGCGCCCAAATCGAATAGGCACAGGTTCAGATGTATTTTTCCGGAATCTAATCGGGAAACATTTAGAAAGCCATTGATCAGGGCATTCATTTTTTGCACCTGACTATTTACCTTTTCAAATAAATTACCGTTAAAAGCGTCGTCTTTCTTTTTCGCATTCATTAAGCCCATCTGTGAAAAGCCGCTTAACGATGTTAACGGCGTTTTCAGCTCATGGCTGACCATTCCGATAAAGTCATTTTTGCGCAGCTCGTCTTCTTTGCTTTCCGTGATATCGAAGATAGTCCCGACCACTGAGATTACTTCGCCTTTAGCGTCCAGCTCGACCCTGCCCGTAGAATTCAGCCAGCGGCGCTTACTGCCATCAAAGGGCTGGATCTGGTAATCCTCGCTAAAACTGCCCTTGTTTTCCACCGCTTTTGCAATTGCTCCGCTGAAACGTTCACGGTGTTCAGGCACAACGACCCGCAGCGTGCTCTCATAGGTCAATACTTCATCCTGAGCTATCGCATGAATATTCCTTGCGCGTGGTGATACCTCCAGGTGATCGGTAGCCAGCGTGATCCGGTAAAAGCCCATATTCGCAGAGTCCATCGCCAATTGTAGTGTGTCGCCCAATTTCTGTAATTCCAAACGGGTGGTCACCTGGGTCGTAACATCTGCGGCTACCGCGATCATACCATTGATCAGTTCGTTTTCATCTTTTAACGGCTCAATGGTAAGGTTTACATAAGCGGTTGCTTCTTTTCCAAATCGGTTTAAAATAACCGGAACTTCAAGCGCCACATAGCGCTCTCCGGTTTGATAAACCGTATCCATGATCTCGCGGAAACCTTGGCTGTCGAGTTCCGGAATGGCGTCAAACAGCGGACGTTTAAACGTCAACTCGCGGGTGCGTCCCCAATAGGTGAGCATTCGCTGATTAGCCAGTTCGATGACATGGTTCCCTCCGCGGTAAATAGCCATAGCCACCGGGGCTTCCGTCAATAGACTCCGCAACTGCTGTTCCGCAAGGCCGCGCGCCTTGCTGATATTGATCTGCGCCCGGACTTTGGTCAATAACTCCGCCGCCGAAAAAGGTTTGACCAGATAATCATCCGCACCCGCCTCCAAACCGTCGATGCGCGCTTCTTCACCGGCACGCGCCGATAAAAAGATGACCGGTAACCGGTAAGTATCTTCGTTTTGTCGGATGTGGCTTAAAAGCGTTTTGCCATCCATTACCGGCATCATCACATCGCTCAGGATCAATGACGGTAATTCCACTTTAATTTGTTCCAGCGCCTCCGAGCCATTGCCCGCAGTTGCTACCGTAAAATACGGTTCCAACAATCTTTTCAGGTAAGCCCGCATATCGCCGTTGTCGTCTACCACCAAAATCCGGGTCTCTTTACTAACGGTATTATCCTGGCTGCTCACCATATCGCTGGCGGTTTGCGTCACATCCGCTGAATCGTTTCCTGCCTCATCCTGTAACAGGCTGTAAGCCTCCCTGATAAACGGCGCGGTTACCGCTGAGAAATCTGTATTGCGGGTACTTTCAACAACCTGACTGACCGGCAAATGTCTTTTTCCGGCCGGCATCTTTACCGTAAATGTACTTCCGCTGCCTTCGATACTGCTGACACTTATCTCGCCGCCATGTAATTGAACCAATTCGTTGACCAGTGAAAGCCCGATACCAGTGCCTTCATGAGTGCGGCCCGCTGAATTTTCCACACGGTGGAACCGCTCAAACATGTGCGGCATTTCCTTTTCAGGAATCCCCACACCGGTATCGGTCACTTCCAGTAAGGCGAAATTGCCCTCTTGCTTCAAACCGACCGAAATAGTTCCTTCCAGCGTGTATTTAAAAGCATTGGATAATAGATTAAGTACGATCTTCTCCCACATCTGGCGGTCAGCATAAAAATCGCTGCTTAAATCCCGGCAATCTACTTGGAGTTCCATGCCCGCTTTTTCAATGATCGAACGGAAACTGCTGGCCAGGTCGGTCGTCAGCTCGCCAAGATCAAGTTCCTGGTAAGCCGCCTGCACCCGCCCGGCTTCCACCCGGCTATAGTCCAGTAAATTATTAACCAGTTTCAATAATCGCATCGCATTGCGGTGGGTGGCGTCGATTTGGGCTTTTTTGTAATCGTCGGTTTCTGTTTGGAGCAAGTCCTCCAAAGGCCCTAACATCAGGGTTAAAGGCGTACGGAACTCATGGCTTACGTTGCTAAAAAACGCCGTCTTAGAGCGGTCGATCTCTGCCAGCGCCTCAGCCCGTTTCTGTTCCTGCTCATAAGCATAAACATTGGAGATCGCGGTATTATAAGTACCCGCCAACTGCTCGTAAAAATTTAAATAGGCCTCATCCAGTGCGCGGCAGGCACTGACCCCGGCAATGAGAAAGCCAAATAGGTCTGGTTGTCCCGAGATCCTGACCGGTAGGATCATCGCGGTATGTGGTGCGAGGTCATAAGGGCCGCTAGAAAAAGTACCAAACAAGGCCTGTAGGTTTTCAACCTTCAACAATTCGCCCGAAACAATTACCTGCCGCAGGGGCCATTGGCTTTCAGTAAGGTCGAGAACCGACGGCGCTAACGCCGCCGCATTAGCTACGCCTGCGGAACTGACCAGCTTAGCCTCGGCACCCGATAGCTCGTAGAACAGCATAAAGGGCAGATCCAACTGGTAGCTTTCGTATTGAGCATTAGTTAGATCAGCAATCTCGGTAACCGATTTGGCTTTACTTATCACCGCACCCAGGTCCTTTAAAACCTGTGTACGCCTGCCGGCCAGCATTTTTTCCGTCGTTTCCGTGATCGGGTGAAAGATACCGCCAATGCCGCCGGATTCATCACGGATAGGCGCAAAAGAAAAGGTCATCCAGGCCTCTTCCAGATAACCATAACGCTCAAGGAACATCCGCTGGTCGGTAATATAAGTTCCTTCTCCTTGCTGTCCGCGAGTGAATTTATCACCTACCACTTCAAGTGCAGATTCCCAACAGACACGGAAATTCATACCCATTGAGCGCGGGTGCATCTCGCCACAGATCGGCCGGTAACTGTCGTTATAAATTTGTATGGTTTCCGGACCCCAGGCAATCAGGATCGGAAAAGTAGATGATAAACACAAACTCACCGAGGTGCGCAAACTCTGCGGCCAGCTTTCCACCGGCCCCAGCGCAGTTTTTGACCAGTCCATAGAACGGATGAGTTTACCCATCTCACCACCACCCGATAAAAATTGCTCGCTGCCCTCGGCGCCTGTTGTCATTAATGTAATTTTATAGTTTGGTAAAGATAAGATTTCGACGATATTTTTTTTGAAGTTAAACATTTGGTTATGGGAATCCTTACGTGTTTTTAAAAATCATTCTGACCACAAATCTTTCAGAATTGATCCATCATGCGGCCATTTACGTGGAATAGTATAAATTTTGAATACAATGCTTTTGCATAATAGCAAATCCTGATCTGCCCGCCGTTAGTTTTTCTAAGCTTATCAAGTATAATGAATCAATTGTTAGATCAGCTGGTTATGTATTTCATAGTGATCAACAGGAATAGCGAACGATCCGCTTTTGATTCATCAAAATTTTCATTCAGTAATTGCTTGATCCTCGGATTTTTTAATTTCACAGCAGCCAATTGCAGCAACTGGAAAGAAGCCGCTTCTATACTCTCAATATTTTGCATGTAAAAAAGTATAGAAAGGTCGCGCAGCTCTTTGTCGGAGCTATGTTCGTGAATACCATCGTAAGCACCCTCTACCATCGATATCAGGCCGGTACAATTAGTCATGGAAGGAACCTGGTTGATTAGCCTATAGATCTCATCCATCCGCAAGATCTGTTTTTCAATATCTTCGAAGGTTTGCTTGATTGCGCGCTGTAGGTCCTTAAAATGAGCCTGAAATTCAAGTTCAGGTAAAAGCTCTACTAAATGTGATTTTGCGCAGTATTAACGGTTAAGGTAAGTGATAAAAAAAGTTAATAGTTTAGCAGGTCCTAATTTAATTTCTTTATTACTGAAGTTAATTGCTTTAGGCGCTGTCTTTGTTTTTTTCATGAGGTAATGATCAACTTGGGTAAAGCAGCGCTTTTACCCGCCTGATTAATTTCAAAATGTCGAAAGGTTTGCTGATCCAGCCATCGGCACCACAGGAACGGCTGATCGCTGCAAGATCTCGTTCCGCAGATAAAATGACGACCGGCAATCTTTTCGTCTTTGGGTGATTTTTTATACGGGAACAAATGGCATCGCCGTTTTGTCCTGAATTTTTCAAGTTGATATCAAGCAGCACCAGGTCAGGCATTATCTCCGTTAAATGATAACTTGCTTCACCGTTTTCTGACAGTACCACCTCATAGCCCTCTTCGTTTAATATCAAATTGAGTAATTCGAGTATATCCGGGTCATCTTCAATAATTAATATTCGTTTCGGCATTTACAGCATGGTATAACATTCTTGCTGCAATAAGCCGTCCGCAATCCCTTTAAATGTCATAATAGTTAACAAACAGCCTTTTTGTGGGTGTTTATTTTCGCCGGCGGGATTACTCAAAAATTAAATCGTTCCCATGGCGGTAGAATTAGCCGACTCACTACAGTTTGTGGTCATAAAAGGCCATTATCAATCAGCGGTATCTGAAATATTTTCGATCACCGTATCCAGTTCATCAGCACTGGCTGTCATCTTATCGATAATACTTTTTTGATGGGTATTCAAGTCCATTTCTACGAGCAGGTTGGCTAATCCCATAATATTTGCCAGCGGTTTGCGGATAACATGGGATTGCATAAAACTGATTTCGCTGAGTTTGTCGTTATTTACTGAAATCTCCGAGTTTGCATCATCAATACGACTCTTGGTCTTAACTTGTAAGGTAATATTGCAGGCGATGCAGAAAATCCCTTCCGGCTGTCCCTGCTCATCAAAATAGGATCTCATTCCCATTGGGTGACTATATGGGAAAATACTAGTTAATTAACGAACCAATATGCTCAGTCAAACCGATGCTGCAATATAGCTACCACATAAGGCGAATCGATCCGGATATCATGATTAGTATGGAGTGGGATCTCCAGATGGTCACCGGCATTTAGTGTAAAGACATTCTTACCTACGGTGCAGGTACAGGTTCCTTTAAGGATAAAAAAACTTTCCGCAACGATATCATGGGTCTCTTCCGGTACATTTAATTTAGTTACGACGAGCGTTTGTGCGATGTGGCCATTTTGATGTAACACATGAGCGAAGAAATCTTCTAATGGTTCAATTGGCAGGAGGTGCTCCACTGCTTTTAGCCAAGATTTGTAATTGGAGTATTTGTTGGTCGGCGGCAGGTTGTCAAGGTCAATGCTATCCTCCGCGAAAATTGTAGCCAGAACACGGGTTTTTAATTGGGGCCCCGGCGTGATCGCATGGCTAACAGCCAATTTTTCTAAGGTCAGTTCAATGTCCGTCAATTCCTGGCGGATCACCGGATAGATCACGCGCAAAGCTTCCACCTCGTTTCCAAGCACGGTATCAAATAACTCAAAGCAATACCGCTCTAATATACCGCTATTAATATAAGCTCTAACCTTCTTCGTGTAGCAAATATATCTAATATTTCGTTTATCAAAACAGAAATAGCAATGGAAAAAATTTGGAAAAATGCTTAAAAATTAGTCTTGATTGAACGCATCAATCTTGAATCCGAGATCTAAAAGTGCGCCTGTTTAGATTGGACAGCAGGGACAATCAGTAGTCGCTACTATACATCTCATTTGAACCACGACTTTATTTTTTCAGTAAGTGGCTTCTCTTTTTTTCCTTCATCGCCGTTACCTATCAGGTAACCCTAAGGTTTCAGGGGTTCGATATGATCGCAAACGATCTTTACCATTCCCAAGACCGGGATAGCCAGCACCATGCCGCCCACATCCCATACTGCTTCACCTAAAACCAGTACCATAATGGTAAATAGTGGGTTAACATCTACATCTTTGCCAACTACCAGCGGCTGCAAAATGTAGCTCTGTATAAATTGCACTAAACCATAAGTAATTAACACGCCGATAACCATACCGCTTCCGCCCCCCTGTGCTAAATCCATTAACACAGTAAGTCCGGTTCCGGTGATATTACCTACGAAAGGGATAATTTCCAGCATCCCGCAAAGAATAGCAAAGAATATCGCATTATTTACGCCAACAACCGAAAATCCGATACTATACATGATCCAAAGGCAAACGATCATCTTGGCCAATTCGGATACATAATTCTGTGCGACCTCTGTTGTTTGCGAGATGATCTCTTTCGTATTGGCCTGGTCTTCCGGCTTTACCAGTTTTAAGATGAATTTTTTAAAATGTGCCCGTGAATTAATTAAGAGGAAGACGTAGATCAACAACAAAATCGTTGTGGTTAACGAGCTTAATAAGGTTGCCGCAAATCCCGCGACATAAGATGCTGCACTTCCAGCCCCGGAAGTTCCTTGTTTCTTCAGCATTTGATACTGCTGCTGCTTTGAAACACCAAAGCTGTCGTTGATGTAATTTTGTACCTGCCCAGGTATTTATTGAATTGCTGTTCATTATGGCCCAAATTCGCCTGCAAATTAGACACCCGCCAGCTTACGAGAAAAACGAACCCGGCAACCACCAGGATTAGCGTCAATACACAGATAACCGCGGCGACCGTACGGTTAAGACCTTTTTTCTCCAGCCATCTGCTAAAGGGCAGGAAAAGCATAGCCAATATAGCCGCCGCCATCTGGTCGTTTCTCGTAGTCCGCTTCAGGTTCGAGCGCAATACCAATTTGTTCTACACGCTTTGGGTTTCCCGCTTCATCAAACAGCACCTTAACAATCCCTATTCTTGAATAATTATCTTTGGTAGCCATACGCGGGAACAAATACAAGTTTCCATCTTTTCCCCTTGCATCTGCCATATAGAAGGCCGCTCATAGTTTACTTTTGAGTTTTTACCTGCAACTTTTGTGCAAGTTTTCCGATAGTCAGTCCCTGTACCAATATGGAAAACACGACGACGATATAAGTGATCAGCACAAATTCGTCCCGGTGCATACCGGCGCTCAGAGAAAGTGCCAGCGCAACGGATATCCCTCCCCGCAAACCACCCCAGGTTAAAATCGCGATCGCATTGTTCTCAAATTTGATCTTATAGCGTAATAAAAGAACAGGTAAGATCACGGAGACCCAGCGCGCTAATAACACGATAAGAATGGATATTGCCCCGATAATCATTACTGTTGAGTTGATCTTGATAATGAGCATTTCCAATCCAATCAACAGAAAAAGTACGGCGTTCAATATCTCATCTACCAAGTGCCAGAACTTCCCTAAGTAATCGCGGGTTTCATCGGACATGCCTTCGGCTTTGGCTTTATTCCCGGTTATTATACCTGCAACAACCATCGCCAGTGGGCCGGATACATGCAGGTGTGAAGCCAAAGTGTAACCACCCATCACAATGGCCAGGGTGATCAACACCTCGACCTTATATTCGTCTATCGAGCGAAGCGCCGTGAACCCTAAATAACCAAGTACCGCTCCAAAAACCAGCCCGCCGACTGCTTCCTGTAAAAAGAGCTTACCAATTTCTAAAATGGAAAATGCCCCGTCTGCAGAACGTGCGATCTGCGCGATGCTGATAAAGATCACCACCGCTACGCCGTCGTTAAAAAGAGACTCGCCTGCAATCTTAACTTCCAAGGATTCCGGTATGTTGGCTTGTTTCAAAATACCCATCACTGCTATAGGGTCGGTCGGTGAGATCAGCGATCCGAACAACAGGCAATAAATAAACGGAATTGGCATGCCGAAAAATCCGAATAATAACCAGGTCATTCCCCCCACTAAGAAAGTAGAAACCAATATCCCTATTGTTGCCAGCAACAAGACCGGCCAGCGTTCAGCCTTTAATTTGCCTGCATCGATATGTATAGCCCCGGCGAAAAGCAGGAAACTCAGCATAAAATTCATCAACACATCCTGAAAGTCGACAGAATTGGCTAATTGAACCGCCTTTTCGGAAAGCAGCGATTTTGAATTACCGAGCAACACCAGGCCAACTGAACAAATAAGGGATAAGGCCATGATGCCGATTGTTGGCGGCCACTTGATCACGCGATGATTGATATAGGCGAAAAGTGCAGCTAAAACTATTGTGATAGAAATGATTTCCTGGGTATTCATTAAGGAGGGGAATTTGATGTTGATCGACTATTTTATGTTATTAACTTGTTTATTGGACAATCGGAACATCTGCACAAGACTTCGCTTTATCAATTCCAAACAAGGCGGTTAGAATCGATTGTTCTTTTGTATCCGTAAAATTTGAAAGACCAGCACGCCAAGGTTAACAATAATCAATACGATCCCTAAATTTCTATCCATTTACACGGTATTGCTTATCATTAAACAATATTGGTAGTAATTGTTTAGTGGTTAAGTATATCTGTCGTCATATCCGCTACTTCAAATCTCCCGGCCGACCAAGAATCTTAAAATAACCGGCAACGATTGCTGACTTATAACGCTTAATCCCGTCATCGCCGATAAACAGGTTCGTTGATGCTTTGCCTTCTACGTAGATCAACTTTCCCTTGGTTACAACACGGCTTGCCGTATCTGCAATATTTTCCTTCAGGATTATCGTATGTATGTCTACATGATCGCTTTTTTTTCCGTCTTTCAAAAAAGGTGTTTCAATTCTGAGCTGGAAGGAAAACAGTTTATCATGTTTTTCGCCTAACCAACCCGGTTCATTGTCTAAATATCCTATCAGAATGACTTTGTTGATTCCAGCCATTTAAATCCAATACTAATTTTTATTGTCAGTTAACTTTTGCTCTTCAAAACAAATTTAGGTGCTTTATAATCGTTTGGCAAATAATCGGAAGGTACTGTTGTAGCGTTACCGTCCTTAGTGCTTTGTAATTTGCTGCGAGGCAGGATATACCCTAATGGGCAAGGCGCTGACAAAAGATTACCCTCCGGAAGACATTGCCGCCTTTTCTGCTAAAGTTGGCTTCGTCGGTTTTATTCCTTTAATGATCTGGCAGTTCCATGAGTTTTCATTTGCTAACGTATCTACCCAAAGTTGGATATACCTTATTTTATATGGTGCCGGTACGATGGGGCTCGGCTCAGTCCTTTGGTACAAGGGTATTCAACAAGTTGAGGGTAGTACGGCCGCAACCTTTATGGGGGTAATGCCTATTAGTGCCTTGGTCTTGTCTTACGCACTTTTAGGCGAACAATTCAGATGGTTTCACCTGATCGGGTTTGCACTTGTATTTTCCGGGGTGGTACTTATTATTAGCGTTCATAGGAAAATGAATATGAAACTGATGTGAAAAACTTTGTCAGGATTTTGAATAATCAGGTTAAATTTTCGCCGTTGTTCAGATTAGAAAAATATCGGCAATATTGATGCAAGTGTGCGATAATTTTCCCTTAAAGTCAACCTTAAAAATTAATTAAAATTACAAGACACGAGAGAATAATTAACGGTTAACTTTTAAGGTTTTAAGTCTACGAAAACTCTTAAGATCTACTTTTGCATCCAGAAAATAGTGGACTATTTACTATCAATGTGTTATGTTATTTCAGCAACTAATCTGCAAAAAAACACTAAAACCAGCTATAAAACGTCATTTTAAAATTCGAAGTTAGGCACTGAATAAGGAGTGTTTACATTTTCAATTAAAATTTTAGAAAGGAGTATGCAATATATGAAGGTGCACACTCCTTTAGATTCATTTTCTAATCTGCAATATGAGCGGGTATCCCGGTTTTATGGGGATCAACCTCCGCCGCCAGCACATGCCTGTCTGGATAATCGCCGCCGTTTTGCGGCCGGTATGCGATCGGCGCATCTGTAAACAGACCTTCCAGCCGCTTTTCCCATATCCTTTTTTCATCTTCAACTTGTTCTGGTTGTATAAATGTCGAACTATAGATGACGTGGGTCGGCAGTACGTCCATTCCAGGGTAAAACAATGCCCCGTGCGTTAACGGAAAAAGCAATTGGTCAATAGGCCCATTAATACCTCTGGGGCTATAATCAGCTTGCGGCCCCCCTGCATATACTGACACCAAAGCTCTTTTACCTTTAAGGATCCCCTCCCCGAAACGGAATTGATTTGTCCCGTTCTTATAGCCGTAGGCAAAACCAAAAGCATAAACTCTTTCTATCCATCCTTTCAAAATAGCCGGCATGCTGTACCACCACAAAGGGAATTGAAAGATGACCGCATCCGCTGCCAGTAGCTTTTGCTGTTCAGCCAGCACATCTGCTGTTTGAGTTTGCGTGGCATACGCATTCCCGGACTCATGGATAAATGAAAGCCGATCTCCATTCAATCGTTGCGGAAAATCATGTTCGTCATAAACAGCCTTCCATTTCATGCCATACAGATCCGACAACATGACCTCGTAACCTAACTCTTCAAATTTTTCTATGCTCGTATTTACCATCGTTCTGGTAAGCGAAGTGGGCTCAGGATGGGCAAAAACTATCAATACTTTCTTTTTGATGATACCGCTGGAACCGCCAGCAGGTACTGCTTTTTTATTTTTTGAGTTTTGCATGTTCAATTAATTTTATGATTAACAATAACACAAAACTCCGACAGTAAATGCTGTTAAAAAATCAGCTATATAAAGAAATTTGATTAAAGTAGTTTAACTTTTCCCGGTTTTAGGATTGCGAAGTTGCGATAAATAAACCGGTGTAATACCTAAAAAGGATGCTATTGCATATTGTGGCACCTTCTGCAGAATTTCCGGGTATTGTTTAGAAAATTGAATGTAGCGTTCTTCTGCGGTCTTGCTCAAGTTGGATAATATTCGTCTTTGCAGATAGGCAAATCCGCGTTGGGTGATGATGCGGAAAAAACGTTCAAATTTCGGGACCTCTTCTAACAATTTTTGCTCGTCATCATACGTAATTTGAATTACTGTACTGTTGCTCAAAGCTTCGACAAATAGAGTTGCGGGCGTTTGATAAATAAAACTATTGAAGTCAGAGATCCACCAATCGTCAATTGCTAAAGCTATGGTATGCTCCTGCCCATCGTTACACATAATGTATGAGCGCAGCGCACCGTTTACTACGTAACTTCGGTATTTACAAATAAAATCGGGCTGTACAATAAATTGCTTTTTTTTAATTTTTCTTACCCGGAGTTTTGAAATAAATATTTTTTTCTCATCGTCGGTAAGATCAATATACTTTCCGACGGAGGCAAGTATCTGGTCAAAATCTCCCATTTTACAAAAATAGAAAAACAATAAGAAAAGAACGGAAGACTTATACCAAGTTGTTTTTAATTGAAGTTGTCAGAAATTTAATAGTAAAAAAATCTTCGTAAGGAATCATAGTGGCATTCGACCAATCAGAAAAATGATCGAATGAAACAATTAAGAAACATCAGAAAATGGGCAATAATAGCTCTTATTCCGCTTGGCTTAGCGGCATGTAAAAAGGACGACAAAGAGCCAGAAGGAAATAGTCAATCCATCACGCTTACTGTAGAGAATGTACTTCAATCACAACCTTTGGTACAATCGGGGACATTTCAGGGCAACGGAACACCCGCAGTGATCTTACCGGGTCAATCCACGACGATCACTTTTTATGCCGCGAAAGGAGAAGCACTTTCATTTGCGACGATGTATGGCTGGTCTAACGACCTATTCTTTGCACCCGTCAATCCCGGCATTCAGGTGTATGACAGGAATGGTAACCCCATTGAAGGCGATGTTTCCACTCAGGTAAAGCTATGGGATAATGGCACCAGGATCAACCAAAAGCCTGGCGCGGCAATTAACCATCCCGGAACGGCGGACAGTAAGAACATCGCGGAGGTCAACGGGACGGACGCTCAGGGCAACGCATATTTAGCGGCGTCCAAACTCGTCAAAGCAACTTTGAAATACAACGGCAATTCGCAGTTTACGCTGACGCTTCAAAATACTTCCGGCGGAACGGCTAATGAAACGCCGCTAAGCCCAGGCGTATGGAGTGTATCCTACATTGCCGGCGGAAATTTGTTAGCACCCAATCCGCTTTATGTGGGCGGCCAACCTACCGCCAATGGTTTAACAGGTATCGCCGAAGCGGGCGACAATACCGATTTGAGTGCCTATGTAAAATCGATCACCGGGATATTCACGCCGCTCTCTCCTGTGTTGGCGGTGGTCTATAACGGCATTGACAATCCGATATTCAAAGTGGGCGAAAAAGATCGGGGTAAAGGCCTGACCACTATTGCTCAGCAAGGTAACGCGGCGACCCTGGCTGACTATCTGAAAACCTTAACCGGAGTAAAAGCCGTTTACGTGCTGCCTGCACCCACGACAACCGTCTTATTGCCTCAAGTTGGTAGCGCAAAAGGCGGTATGGTATCTCAGGAATTAAAGGTAACCGATGGTGACCGTCTGGCGATCGCCACCATGTATGGTTTCAGCAATGATTGGTTCTTTACAACGGAGGGAAATGGTGTAGATGCCACTAAAAAAGGCGATATCTCCGGTAGTATCCGATTGTATGATGATGGTACGGCAGTAAATCAATTCCCTGGTGCTGGTGTAACACAGTTCAACCTTGCGGGGACCCCATTGAAAGAAGACCAGCCCATCGCGCTTGTCCCGAATCCCAATAATTTTACCACCCTGCCTGAGATCAACAATATGATCAGGGTTATACTGAAGTGATCGTGCAGGTTACAGGTTATTTTGGTGCCAAAAAATATATAAAAAAGCTGTAAGGTTATCATTAGCTGATCTACTAAGAGAGCAAAACAGACATATAAAATGAGAACATTCAATTTAAAATCCATCGGTATCGCAGCAGTTGCGGTATTGTTCCTATCGGTAAGTACTCAGGCTCAAGACAAAATGAGTAAGATGAAGAAAGATACGACCAAAATGTCAAAAATGGATCATAAAAAAGACCATGGCAAAATGGATAAGATGGGCAAAACCGGTAAAATGGGCAAGATGGATAAGATGAAAAAGGACACCAGTAAAATGTAAGTCTCTTCGCAGGCGGGATAAAACCCGCCTGCTTTTTTTAATATAATCAAAAAGAATATTTCATGATAAGAATATTTACTTTAACAAGCATTTCTCTGGCATCGCTCATGATGTCTATAGCATCGGACGCTAAGCCCTCGGCGCATAGCGTTGCTGATACGATCCGGACGGAGGTCTACCCCGACAAGCCAACTGAAATCAGTCCCTTACTGATTGGTGAAAAGATCCCGGCGGTTAAGATCCCAGCGGCTGACGGCAGCCTTTTTGATCTGAATGCAGCGATCGCTCAAAAGCCTACGATATTGATATTTTACCGTGGCGGCTGGTGTCCCTTTTGCAACCGTGAGCTGGCGGGTATCCAAAATATACAGGCAGACCTGGTGAAAATGGGTTACCAGATCATGGCCATCAGTACGGACAGTCCAGATAACCTGAGCAGGTCGGCCGAAAAGAATAAAGTAGCTTATCAGTTATTATCCGATGCAGATCTCGCGGTTTCCAAACAATTCGGGCTGGCCTTTAAAGCGCCCGCAGCCTATGGCAAAACACTTGAAACGGGTTCGGAGGGAAAGAATACCGATAAATTATTACCTGTTCCTTCCGTGTTTATTCTGGACAAAAAAGGTGTTATCCAATTCGAATACATCAACCCGGATTATCGTCAGCGGATCGGTCCGGAACTGATGACTGCTGTTGCCGGAACCCTGATCAAGTCCATTCAATGATAAATAGCGTAAAAATGCACACGTGTTCGAATCTGTTCCTTTATGGCCTGTTCGTCATCATGATGATCACTGTTCACGGCGCCAACGCGCAGACAAAAGGCAATATGAAAAGTAATTCAGGCATTGTTTTCGTCTCAAAAGGTTGGCAGGATACAAAGGCCATGGCCAAACAGCAGCATAAAAAGATCTTTGTGGATGCTTATGCTGTATGGTGCGCGCCATGCAAACAAATGAAAGAACAAACATTCAAAGATCAGCGTGTGGTTGCCTACTTCAACCGGCAGTTCATCAACGCATCTATCGATGTCGAAAAAGGTGATGGCCTGGTTTTGGCAGACGAGTTCGAGGTAGCTGCTTATCCGACTTTATTATGGTTAGACGAAAATGGAAAGCTGATCAAACGGTTTGAGGGTTTTGTAGATGCAAAACGGTTATTAGCAATGGTTAAACAAGTCGAAAAAAGTAATTGAACCAGGTACTGAACAGCCGAATAAAAAAATTACGTATATTTTGTAAGGTTTACGGGTATTAGCCGACTAAGGCGCAATACACCTTGATACCATGGCCAATGATGCATAATTCGATCAACGATGACCATACAGTGAATGAAACCGGACACCACCTGCTTGAGCCGCGGTTGTGGGTGGAGCGCCATGCGGATTTTCTGTATACCTATGCCAGTGCAAGGCTGAATGATGATGAGCAATGCCGGGACCTGGTGCAGGATACTTTTTTAGCCGCGCTTCAAAAAGTGGAAAGCTTCCGCGGCGATGCCAGCGAACGCACCTGGCTGACCGCTATCCTGAAATACAAAGTGATCGACGTGTACCGCAAGCGCTCCGGCGCTTTTGCAGCGAAGGATGAATATGGTACAGCCGATGATGAAATTGAGTTCTTCGATCCTGATAACCACCATTGGAAGCGGGAGCACTGGCCTGCCGTATTCGGGGTTGAAGATAAAGACCCTTTACAAAACAAAGAATTTCTGGCTACTCTTCAGCAATGTTTAAAGCGGTTGCCGCCTTTGTGGATGTCCGTGTTCAGCTTGAAGCACCTGGATGATGAAGGCACGGAAATGATCTGTCAGCAAATGAAAATATCCCCGGCCAACTTTTGGGTGATCATCCATCGCGCAAAAGTGAACCTGAGATCATGTTTACAAAAAAACTGGATCTGACATGAAAAAAGAATTGAAAACAGAGCTGGAAAGGATCGCCTACAATTGCCGGAAGGCCACCTTGTTGATAGAGAAGAAGCAGGAAGTGAAACTTACCATGAGGGAAAAGCTGGAATTGAAACTTCACCTGGCAGGGTGCTCCATTTGCAGAATATACGAAAAACAAAGTGTGCTGATAAATTTGATGATGCAAAAATTGTTCAAAGAAGAACGAAAAGAGATCAGACTGGACAGTAGTTATAAATTGGATCTGCAAAAACGCATTAATGATCAAATGATCGGTAACCAATAAAAGGGACAGTTAAAGAAGTATGAAGGTCATCAAAGAAAAACATTCCCTGGCCATGCGCTGGGCCCATTGGATTAATTTTCCGCTCCTGGGCATTATGATATGGAGTGGTTTGCTGATTTATTGGGCGAATGACGAGTACGAGGTCATGATCTTTGGTCACCGGTTCATCAAGTTCTTCCCGGAATGGTTTTATAACCTGCTGCATATACCGCATAGACTATCGGAAGGCATGGCCTTCCACTTTCTGTTTATGTGGTTTTTTACGTTGAATGGCATATTCTATGTGTTATATACCCTGATCTCCGGCGAATGGCGGGAACTTTGGCCGCAGAAACATTCGTTCAAAGAAGCCTGGCTGGTATTGTTGCATGACCTGCACCTGCGTAAAACTGCACCCCCGCAGGGCAAGTATAATGCGGCTCAGCGCATCGCTTATTCCGCCATTATCGTGATGGGCGCAGGTTCGGTGTGGACCGGGTTGGCTATTTACAAACCTGTACAGCTTAACTGGCTTACCTGGCTGATGGGCGGGTATCACTTGGCCCGGATATGGCATTTCGCGCTTACCCTGGGATATGTAATGTTTTTTGTCATCCACGTTATCCAGGTCATCATCGCCGGATGGAATAATTTCAGGTCTGTTATCTCCGGATTCGAAGTAATTAATGAGCCTCCAAAACCCACAGCACATGACGAAGAAAAAAGTTAAACAGCCGCTAACTGTTGAGCAAAAGATCAGGCGCCGTGAATTCCTGTCATTCGGAATTTTCGGCACTTTAAGTGCAGCGGCGTATGGCGGTTGGAAATGGCTTTACCACTCGCCGGAAGAACAAGCGGGTGTTACCGCAGGAGCCCGTGCACCACTGCGCAGGGCTTTGAATAAAACTGAATTGTTCTTTCGCAGGCTTACCTTCAACGAGAACCACCTCGTAAAAACTTACCCGGTGGAGATGGCGGCAAAAACTGTGAGGCATAATTCAGATATCGGTTCAGAAGGTGATGTGGATATAGACCAATGGCGATTGAGAATTGTCCGCAAAGATAAAAGCGTGCTCAACATCACCTATAAAGAAATACTGGCGTTGCCTAAAACTGAACTGGTTTTTGATTTTAAATGCGTGGAGGGCTGGGATCAGATCCAGCATTGGGGTGGCGTGCTGTTCAAAGATCTGTTAACGCACTTTGGCTTACTAAAGGAGGTTGAGATGGATTATGTGGGCATGATGACACCCGATGAGCAATATTATGTCGGCCTGGATATGCCCAGCGCTATTCATCCGCAAACGATCCTGGCCTATGAGATGAACGGCAAGCCGCTGCCCGCGCAGCACGGCAAACCCTTGCGCTTAATAATCCCCGTGAAATACGGGATAAAGAATTTGAAAAGGATCGGCACCATCATATTCAGCGACCAGCGTCCGCCGGATTACTGGGCCGAACAAGGGTATGATTATTATTCCGGGCTCTGATGCAATAAGTTTTTAACATCTGTAGTAAGTTTAGGCTACGTTGCCCGACAAAGCTTGTAAAAAATCATTATGGATCTAAAAAAAACAGGTTACACCCTCGGTGTTATTTCCACGATCATTGTACTGCTATGGATCGGCATTTTCAAATTTACGCCAAGTGAGGCAGCGGCTATCAAAGGTTACGTATCAAACAGCTTTCTGATGAGTTGGCTATACAAGGTCACATCCCAGCAAGGCGTTTCAAATATCATCGGCACATACGAGATTATAACAGCTATCTTACTTATCGCTTCATTCGTTAGTAAAAAAGCTGGCCTTATCGCCGGTTATTTAACAGCCAGTATCTTCCTCGGTACACTCAGTTTCTTATTCACAACCCCGGGCGTATGGAAAATAAGCGACGCCGTACCGGTAACTGATTTTTTCGTAGTAAAAGATCTGGCATTTTTAGCTGTAGGATTGCAGGTGATTGGCAAGAGTAAAATTAGTTGAATTTGGCCAATACTTAATTTCATAATGGAAAAATAGTGTTAAAGCGGCGATAGCAAGAAAATGCTGACTATCAATAACTTACGTTAAAGATATTTTACCCGTTATTTGCATGCTATCATCATCTGACCTGAAAGCGGCATCTTTCGCGAAGAAAACAGCAACGTTTGGGTTACGTATCAAATGCTGTACAAAGCCGCCTTTGAAAAATTCAAAAATGTTTCTTTTGGTATCACCATCAATAAACAGCAGATCTGCCGATCGCTCATTCGCTGTGTTCAGTACCTGCTGGTGCGCATTTTCAGTATAGTGAAAACTTATTCTGACCCTTGGACTTAATGACTTGACTTTTCGCTTCAGGACCATAAACGATCTTCCTAACTGTGTAACTCTCCTTAGTTTGGACTGGTATTTTGTAGATTTATTTAATTCAAAAATATAATTATTGTCGTTGGAACTGTGGAGATGTTGGAAACTACATAGAGTTTTCAATATCTCCACAGTTTAGTCGCTTATACAGGTCTGGCGTTATACCTCCCAGTGCTTCATGCGGCCTGCTGTAATTGTAATCTTCCATCCATTCATCTGCTAAAACCTGTACCTGATTGATATCTTTAAATAAGTAAGCATCCAGTATGTTTTCCCGGAAGGTTCTATTGAACCGCTCAATGTAACCGTTTTGCATAGGCTTGCCGGGCATGTGACCGAATAATTGCCGGTCTGTTAGGAACGCCGGGTTCGGTCGTAAGGAAACCGCCTAAATCTAATTCGGCGGTTTCCTAAAAAAAGCAAATTCCCTCAGCGAGCAATACCGGCTAAGCCTTTTTGTGAAAGTACCGCCGCCGCAGCCAAAGTCGGCCCAGTATTCCAGTTGGTTGCCCTTAATGGCACTTTGATGAATGATATTGCTTCCCATGAGTTATTGAACCGAAGATACCGAATACTTTTCACTGCTTTTACAAAATATCCAGATCTCGCGCCACATAATAACTCGGTACCATCAACCGGAATCCGGTCTTACGCAGCTTCGAGACATCCTTTAGTTCGGATTATTGATAAAAACATGTACGAAAAGGATTACGAAGCATCTGTCATGAGCTATTTCGAGCAAAAAATAAAATCGCATGAATTGCCTTCAGGATTACTTTCTGCGACACCAGGTAATATTAAAGCGGAATGCATAAAAGTCTGTACTAATCGTTTTGAATCGAAAGACGAAGTCATTATGGAGGAGTTTGTGCAGAAAAAAGAGGACGCGAGCAGCTATATCCGGGAGATATCAAAGCCGGATACATTAACACCTTATTCTGTTGATAAAGTCCATTACACTAATTACAAAGGACTTATTCACTTTTATACGATCAACGGACCACATCCGCTGGACACAAGCCGACGGTTGAAGCCGATGAGC
Source organism: Mucilaginibacter sp. UR6-1 (assembly GCF_020880975.1). Classification (GTDB taxonomy): domain Bacteria; phylum Bacteroidota; class Bacteroidia; order Sphingobacteriales; family Sphingobacteriaceae; genus Mucilaginibacter. Next base: position 1,140,158 of record NZ_JAJIWP010000001.1, read on the forward strand.
ATACACATTCTTGAAAAGTATGTGTATCATACCAAACATTAACAAAAAAGGTATCAGGGAGATTTTCATTGTATTGGCGCATGACTTTGAACATCTATTCGATACAATTTTTCCATTGTTTTATATTGAGGTGGATGGACAGGCAAGCAGTCCCTTTGAATTAGCAAAATACATAATACCATTAGGAGCCTGTGGACCAATTTTGATTGTAGGCGTTATAATCAGCACGGCTATAATGCTGTATTTTGGGCATTGCCATGTACTGCACGCTCTGTGCGTAAATAAGAGTCTTCCCGAAAATTATTAACACCAAAAACAACCATACAGGGCGTACGGTGACTATTTTTAATAAAGCCACAAATAGTAAAATTTTTTCAAAAATTATTTATTTAAAATCTACACATAATCTCAAGTCGATTAATTCAAAATTGCATTCTTAATACACTGATACGCAACGTTGAAGTTAAACGCTACAATGTGATATATCTCTGTAGTGCACGAAAATCAATATAAAGATTTTTTCTAATTATTAATCTCCTATCTACTTTTTCAACCACTAATTAATGCCAGAAATAGGCAACTACACTTAACTACAAACAAACCGCTGCCCAGTATTTTATATATCATGCGTCCGCAAAGTAACATTTTTGTGCACAAGCCTAATGGCAAGTGCATTCGCGGCCGCAATCGTAACTTCCTTGTTGAGTTTGAAGATGTACTAGGTGCGTGGTGCTGAGAAGGTTATTGAGGAAGAAAGTGTTATATACCCAATGTAACAACAATATAACGAGTAAGTTCCGTTTGATGATGATAAAATCAAACAACATGAAAAAGAAATCCATTATTCTAACAATCACCTTCACAGTCCTTTTGTTAAAATTTTACCAATGTTGCAATTTCGTGTCCGGTTGCAGGTCAGAGAAAGCATAGAACAAAGGTTTCCTAAATTTCATCTTTTGAAACATCTAACAATAGTTCGTAGGCTTTGTTAACATTAAGCATGACGGTTCGATCAACTATTTATAACAGTAAAGCCTTAACTGGAAATAATGAGGTATAGTGGTAAGGTTTTTTATTTTTAGCATCTTTCTTAATACTACTTATACGCGCATTAAGCTAATTTAATTCATTAGGATAAGAAATATATTGATTGAAATAATAAGCTAATATAGATAACGAAGGAATAGAACCTCATATTTTTGAAAACCACCAAGTTCATGACCTTAGTGATACCAAAATCTTATAATTTATATAAAATTATTAATAGGCAAGTAATTGACAATGTGATGCTAATCTCCTTAAATTTCTTTTTGATGTATTTAAGATTGTAATATTTATTGTTTTAACACTACTGGCACGGAAATTGGCCCATTTGATTTATCTAATTAAATAGGAATATCGTTAATCCCTTTAAAGATTTATTCATGAAAAAAATAATTGTCGCAGGGCTACTTGCCGCTGCATTCAGTATTGTCTCATGTGGAGGCAATGCCGATAGCCAAAATGACGATTCCGATAAAATTAATAACTCTGACACCAATGATCCCGACAAGGGTAGCCTTGATGATGGCGCTGGAACAGATACACTTTTTAAATCAAAATCTGAAAATGCAGATACAGTTAAAATGAATCAGGATGGGACAAAAGAAGAAAAAGCCGGACAGTAAAACGCCATATAGTGGTGACGTTAACTTGCCAAATAAGTTCATTTTTAAGCCGGAGCAATGGCTAGCCATTACTTGGGCAATTATCTTGTGTGTCTCAATTTTTGGCGCATTTATGGAAACTTAAGTTGGGATCGACTTTAAATGAAACGGACAAGCAGTGCCAAAGCTTTCCGCTTTCATCAATTTTTCGTCGTAAAACTTATTATAACTGTCTATATGGTCTCTCTCGTCGTCTTTTTGTTAGTGATGATATCAATTAAAAATCGACTTTATTGCTGGATAAGCGTAAAGACCTGTTAGAAATTGACGCCCAAATTTGTGCTTATTTAATTGATTTTCAATTTCATCCATATTTGGATGAGTTGGGTACGGCGGTTGATTTTATCGGCATCGTTAAACCCATCAAAACTATTCGAGCTCACATTTTGCCTTGATCAATTATGCGATAGTCAATGGAATCTAAATATGCTTCAAGTATTTAAATAGTTCTTGACGCTATTGACTTCATCCTTTATTTCGTATAATGTTACCTGGACGCTCCATTCAGGTCTTTTTTTCCACTATCCGCATCAGTTATTCCTTAAGGCAAAAGCATAGCCAAAAAGCGATGATACCTTCAGCATCAGTAAGGGGTGTCTGAAACATCTGCTGTAGTAACCTTCTTCGCCGGTCGTTCGCGTTTTATTAAAAAAATAAAGACGGAACCCGACTTGTATTAACCTGAAAGGTTCAAATCTTCCAGGGTTTGCTTGCCTATCTTAAATAGCTTGCTCATTATTGGCAATCCGCCCCGCCCGGTTTTAGAATATCCAAATGCCTCTATTATTAAGGATAATCATACTGTGGCGATCTGCACTCAACCCTATGTTAGGGGTGTAGGTATAGGATAGACTATTATCGTTGATTTTGATTGGTAATAAATAGACGTGATGCTTTTCTACCTAAGCGGCTAATCTCGTCCTCGCATCGCTTACTTTCATATATGACTTAATCGGATCAAATGGTTAATAGTGTACGGAAAAATTTTCTTAAACCAGCAGAAGCATATGGGAAGTTATAAGCTAAGTTATTTAATTGTCATGAAGGTATCATATTTATCAGACAAGGCAATAACAATTGCATTTCAGTAGGAATAGTTTAATCTTTAAGTTAAATACCTTTAACTGAGTGATATAATTTAAACTTTATCTATGAAAACAAAAAAACTACCATCAAAAGTCATCTCCTTTGCTTTTGTGTTGATTATTGCAATGACTGTTATTTACAGTTGCCGCAAGGAGAGCCGCGAATCTAACGCTACAGAATCTGTTGATGAACCTAAAATTGAAGCCGTTGACATCGAAGAATTAAAAAGTATTTATGAAAAAGAGACAAATCTCAAGGTTAATGCACTACAGGGGCAGAACCTTCAGCGATTTGTCAGAGGTAAAAAGGTAGATTGGACTCATTATTTTCAAAAAGATCGGCCAGACGCAAAAGTAATTGACTTCGACGTTGAACAGGACAGCAACATAGTCGTGCTTGAGCAACTTAAAGACGGAAAAAAGAACAACTACCGAAATAACACAAAAGCTGTATTTCTTGAATACAAGGATGGTAAACGACTTAATTTTTATATGAAAGTCATTGAGGATGTTTCTGTCAATGGAGGTTTCTCTGTAGCAAAGGATGTTCATTACGACTACGTTCCAACCAATTTCAACGGACTAATTTTATATTACACACTCGATAAATCATTCATGGGTGGATACCGGTATTCTGGCGGTAAACCCACAAAGAATATATCGTTGAATGACAAAAAACTACCTGGAACAAGTAATGTAAGAAATGGGTTGAAGGTAAATCTTGTTCAAACCTGTGTAACATATGATGTATATGAAGTGTGGTGCGAATGGGGCGGCACTCCTGACAATCCATACCAGTACTTTCACGGTTGCGATGAAACTTATATAGGTTCTGTCACCGAATGCTCAACCAGCACCGGCGGCGGTGGTGGTGGTGGTGGTGGCGTACCCAGCGATCCAGGTTATGGCGGTGGAGGTGGGACACCTCCGACACCTAATCCATGTACACCTGCAGCACCTACCGTTTCGGTAGCATCAAAAAGCGGCACGCTTAAGGTAACCCTTGTACAACCTCCTGATGGCGGTGGCGGTGGTGGCGGCGGCGGTACTTCTCCGTGTCCAACAGTAACTCCTCAGCAGCAAAAAGAAGAGGACCTTGAAGAAGCACTTGAAGAGGATCCTGATCTATTAATTAAATGCGCGGTTGCTGAAGCGTTTAAAGCGCTGGCATCGTACAAACCACCAGTGCCAGTAGTAGCGAGGATTGATGGCCTGAATCAAAGCTCTACAGATTTTACTTTATTTTCGAACCCGTACTTTGTACAGCAAATAAAAAATGCGGCCGGCTATCAAATTAACTTAGACCGCTTCGAGATCAATGTTCAGCAACTGCCTATTATTAACGGGCAACCGGTTACAGCGCCTCAGTTTTTAACATACATGCGTCTTAACATAAATAATTTCATTGATAATAGCATTGCGAAATTTGTACCCTATGATGATCAGGGTCACCAGGTAAATGATTATGCGAAATGGAATTCCAGCGACCCCATGTCAGCAATTTTACACTTAAACATGGCGGACAATGGATCTGTGATTGTTAGTGATGTTGCGAGCAACCATTGGACTGTTTCAACATTAAGAACGCCAATGGATGGCGCTCACCCGGTGAGTGGGAACAGAAGCTGGGGATTTGATGTGAAAAATGATGGAACCTATACTTTTTATGTTACCGGGGCGGACCGCTTAACAACCGGCAGGCATGAAATAGCACAATACTTATTTGGAATTCCTTTCGATGGCGCAGATAATCTTTGGAGCAGCTTTCAGACAAAGGTTACTAACTTTGTGAACAGTTCTAACGGAAGTGCATCTGTTGGTAATAGCATTAAAGAAAGGCCACAATATCAAATGGTAAGAGACTACTTTGATGGTAAAATAACCTTGCAGCAATTAAAGGCCATGGGAGCCTGCGAATAATTATGAAAGATACTGAAAAGGTAAATACACTCATCAAGGCAACATTAACAGGTGCGGCGCTGTTAGTGCTGTATAGTTTTATCTTCGATCTGGTTTACGATATTGCCAATACATTTGATAAGATTAAACAAGTTTTGATGTATTTACTTGAGTATTTAATTTTTAGAAGCTGGATAATAGCATTTTTGATTATATTTTATTATCAATTATTTAAGAACGCGCACGCTACGTGGTTTATAGCTCTTAAAATATTGTTTGTTGTAGGCGTATCCTTTATTCTTGCATTACACTATGGCAAAGATGATTGGAGCATTACCATTAATATGCCGCGAAATGAAAAATACATACCGGTTTATACCCTCTCGGGGCTAACTTTATGGATGTTCTTTTCAGACATTTTGAAACGGAAAAGCGAAAACGCTTTGAATTGATAGTTAGTATAAATTCAGATATTAAACTTTTACTGCTGTAAAAAGGCTTAGAAATGGGTCAGTGTCGCAGCGCAACGCTGGGCATTATGCGTTCGTACGAAACGGCTGACCGAACTTGACGCCTCTTTTGTCCGTTTTCTTTGGAAAATAGCGTAAGTGGCTACTTATTCCAAGCAGTCCTTTTCGTGTTTTGCAACCAGAAAATCCTGGGCGGCACTCAGGAAGCGGTCAAAATTCAAAGCATTTTCTCCGCGGAAATTCGCTAACGGGCAGTTTACGCTCCGCATCTGAACCGGGCAGTGAAAACAAAACGAACTGAACGAAACTTCGATCCCGTTTCCTTGTTCCATATCCATGGCGAAGAACGATACGGACCTTTCCGGCTTTGTGCGGGTGCGGGGTGCCCGAGAACATAACCTAAAGAATGTAAACCTCGATATCCCCCGCGATGCACTGGTGGTCTTTACGGGTATCTCCGGTTCCGGGAAATCCTCATTAGCTTTTGGTACGCTGTATGCAGAAGCACAGCGGCGCTACCTGGAATCGGTATCGCCTTATGCCCGCCGGTTGTTTAACCAAATGTCTATCCCGGAAGTCGATGAGATCGAAGGCCTGCCACCTGCGGTCGCTTTGCAGCAGCAACGCGGCGCGGCCAGTACCCGCTCCACGGTAGGCAGCGTTACGACCCTGTCCAATTTATTACGCATGCTGTATTCCCGTGCGGGCGACTACCCGGCAGGGCAATCGATCATTTATGCGGAATCATTTTCACCCAATACACCCGAAGGTGCCTGTACGGAATGCCATGGCCTCGGCCGGGTTTACGAGATCACCGAAAAATCGATGGTGCCCGACGACACCCTGACTATCCGGGAAAAAGCGATCGCCGCCTGGCCATCGGCCTGGCAGGGACAAAACCAGCGGGACATACTGACCACCATGGGTTACGATATTGACATTCCCTGGAAAGACCTGCCCAAAAAAGACCGGGACTGGATCCTGTTCACCGAAGAACAGCCTGTCGTGCCGGTATATTCCGGTCATACCCACGAAGAAATTCAGCGCTTTATCCAAAACAAGCGCCAGCCGGACTATATGGGCACCTTTACCGGCGCGCGCCGGTACGTCAGGCATACGTTCGCTAACACACAAAGCGCACTCATGAAAAAAAGAGTAGCGCAATATATGATCAGCAGCGAATGCCCGCTATGCCATGGAAAGCGCCTGCGCCAGGAATCCTTGTCCGTCAAGTTCGCCGGCTACGATATTGCGGAACTGTCCCGGCTTGCCCTGAACAAACTGGCCACGATCTTCGCACCCTATGCGAGCGGCGAGGCCAAAGCCCTCAAACAACTGGAAGAAAAACACCCCGAAAAGGTCGTTGTCGCCAAACGCATCGCCGAAGACTTCCTGGCCCGCGTACAGGTCATGCTGGACCTGGGCTTGGGTTACCTGACCATCGAAAGAAGTACCCCAACCTTATCGCCGGGGGAATTGCAGCGCCTGCGGTTAGCCACCCAGGTTCGCTCGAATCTTTTCGGAGTCGTGTACGTGCTGGACGAGCCATCGGCAGGTCTGCACCCGGCCGACACCGAGGCCCTGCTGCGGGCACTGGACAAACTCAAGGCATCCGGTAATTCCTTATTTGTGGTGGAGCATGAGATCGATGTGATCCGGCATGCCGACTGGATCGTGGATGTCGGCCCGGCAGCAGGTGAAAAAGGCGGTCATATTTTATACAGCGGCTTGCCCGAAGGTCTGCGCGAGGTCAAAGAATCGCTCACGCGGCATTATATCTATGACGATACCACGAAAACGATCAGCGATCCCAGGAAACCTAAAGACCGGTTAACACTGGAGGGCGTCACGAGAAACAATTTACAAAACCTCGATGTCGCTTTTCCTTTAGGCGTGTTAACCAGCGTGACCGGTGTCTCCGGCTCTGGCAAAAGCAGCCTGGTCAGCCAGGTTTTGGTAGAACTGGTGGCGGAGCATTTGGGCTTGCAGGTGGATATCACAGCCGATAGTGAAGCAGATCCGCTGGACGAGGCGCTAATACAAACATTGGGCGGCCATATTACCGGTGGTATGCAAAACATCAAAAGACTGGTGGTGGTCGACCAGAAGCCTATCGGGCGTACACCGCGTTCTAACCTGGCCACTTATACCGGCCTTTTCGACCATGTCCGTAAACTCTTTGCGGCTACGCCCATGGCCAAAGCGCGCAAGTTCGATGCCGGCCGCTTTTCATTCAATGTCGTCAAAGGCCGCTGCCCGCATTGCGAGGGTGAAGGAATGGTCATGGTCGAACTGCTGTTCCTGCCAAGTGTCTACACCCCTTGCCCGACCTGCGGCGGTACCCGTTATAACCCTAAAACATTGGAAGTTACCTATAAGAACAAAAATATCGCGGAGGTACTGGCCCTGACCGTAGATGAGGCCGCCAACTTTTTTGATGAAGAACCGGCGATCAGCCGCGCGCTGGAGGTCGTGCGGGAAGTTGGACTGGGCTACCTTCGGCTCGGACAGCCCGCGACCGAACTTTCGGGCGGTGAAGCGCAGCGGATCAAACTGGCAACAGAGCTGCAACGCGCCCAGCATGGTCAAACGCTGTATGTGCTGGACGAACCGACCACAGGATTGCACCCTTCAGATGTGGAGCGCTTATTATTGCAACTGAACCGCCTGGTCGATGCCGGCAATACGGTGATCCTGGTAGAACATGATATGGACGTGATCGCGGCCAGCGACTGGGTGATCGATATCGGGCCGGACGCGGGTGAATCAGGCGGCCGGATCGTGGCCGAAGGTGAGCCGGCAACGATCGTCAAAAACAAAGCGAGCCGCACCGCTCCCTACCTGGCGAGGCATTTATGAAAGCAGATACCCCATCTTATTTGAATTTTGATACCGGCAAATATGCCTGGAAGCCGGACATCGATTATAAAAAATACCCCGAACTTTATCGTGTAGGTAAAGGCGAACAAGGCGTACTGATCTGCGAACCCTACAAGAGCGAGATCGGGTCGAACTGGCGTTTTAAGACCGAGAAGATCGCTAAAGAAAGCAGCGCAAAGATCAATGCACAGTTCCAAAACTATCTCAACCAAGGTGATTTTGTCGGGGCTGATATGGCGCGTAAATACTTACAGATAGAGAACGTCGGTAAAAGCATCTCAAATAGAAAAGTCGAACTGCATAGGTATATAAGTTCTGCCTATGAAGGCATCCTATTTACAATAGAAAACGCTGCCAAAGAAAATGATCTCATTATTAAGTTTGGTCAATTATCTATCGAAAACAGTGGTTAGTTGAGAAAGTGCTCCCATTGCGACATTTGGAAATTTAAGCGCGGGTTGATCAATGAGTTAAGTTCGTGTGTGATCTGAAAGACATCGTACTAAAGCGACAAGCCGCTGGTAGAATCAGCGGCTTGTCGCTTTTCAGATAATTGCTTGATCGACTTTACGTATGAAAGATAAAACCGGCGATTTAATACATTATGCTTATTGCGATTTTCGGCAAATCCTTAATGGCAAATTTTTGGTATTTAACGTCTTTGTTATCGAAAAGTAAAGCTATCTCGCTTTACATTTCAATAAATTAGCAAAGTAGATGGCTGCACCAAAGTCGTTTGCACGACGGCGATAGCTTATACAATTTTGATACACCTTTAATTCTATACCATCATCAATAATTTAAACTTCGCAGTTCGCTATTAATTATTTTTTCGTCCATTGGCCTATGATCTCATAGGCAGCCGGGCTACGTTCGACATTCAATTCTTCCAACACTTTCTCAAAATCGACCGCATAAGGACTTTTCATCTGTACGTTCATAAAATGTTCTATGTTATCATTCCATATCTCATAAACAAGAAATTCGCCTGGGTTTCCAATGGCTTCATGCAAATTCGCACTTACAAAATTCTTTTCATGACTGATGGTGTCAAAAAGATCTGTCAACACTATTTTAAATTTTGCTGAGTTCTCAGGAGTCGATTTGAACCTGATGCTTAATATTAATTGATCCGCTTCCGTAGTTTTAGTTGGTTGTTGTGCCATTATTTTAAATTTATGAAATTGTAAATGCTATTCTCAGCGCTAAAATTCTGAATGTGTATTTTTCCTTAAAATAGACCATTGTTATTCTCGGACTGCCCGGTTATTTTTTGCAGCACGTCCCAATGCTCGACGATCTTACCAGCAGCATCAAAACGGAATATATCGATCCCTGCATAATCCGAGTCGCCGGGCCAATGTTGAAGACAATGTAAAACCACCAGGTCATTTTCTGCGATAATGCGTTTGATCGTAACATGTTTACCTGGGTACTCAACAGCCATTCTTTCGAAGTAAGAAATAAAGCCGTACTTTCCATCTGCTACAGTTGGATTATGCTGAATATAGGTCTCGCCAGCGTACAAAGAAATTGCCTCTGCTGGCCGGCAGTCATTGAACATAAGTTGATAAAATGCTATCGCTGTTTCCTTGTTTTTGTCCGTCATAATATATTCTACTTGTGCAATAGTTTGATGGATTAATTATTACTACATGATATTACATTACCCAAGTTATACCGTTCACCTCGTGTCCTGCTTACTTTATGTTAATTAAAGCAAGCTCTCCCTCAAGATCGCTTAACGATATCTTCCCAGCTGCGAAACTGATCTCCAAAAGGGCGGTTTGCTCTTTTGGTGTCAGTGCTCTGTCCTGAATAATATTTACCAGTTCATTTTCATTATCAGGGGGTATCATGACACTCCGTTTCTCAAAGAATGCTTCAAAATAACGGGTTCCGAATTTTCGTTGAGATACGGCATCAAAATGGAGGTCGTCTTGGTTAGCCTTCAATCCGGCAGCCGTCACGAAGTAAGCGTTCGGCCTGGTCTCGGCGAATTTCTGAAGCGACTGGTTGACCGCATTATATTCTGTGAAATATTGACCATATCTACCCCTGGTTAGAAAGTCTCCTAAGCCACCCGCTATAAAAGGGATATCAGGAACACCAAGCTCACGACGAAACGCATCAACAATAACATCTAATTTATCATAATACACTGCGGATCGCCCGACAAAACTATCATTTTCACCCTGGTGCCATAAGATCCCGCTCAGTGTGCTCATGCGCTGGGCTGCTTTCGCCTGGAAGACAGCATTTTCAAAAAGAGCACCACCAACTTCCCAGTCATCAAGGCTTGAACCCCCGTCGGCGCATGGAATAAGCCCGATCTGCCCATTCTCATTTTTCAGCCTCCATGCACCCGCAAAAGATGCAGCAAGCCCGATACCCGCGGTCGGACGGTCAAAATTGATAGGCTCTGTCATTGTCTGCCAACGTCCATTGATCAACATTTTGATATGCTCATCGTAGATCTGTTTAACATCCTTTAGGTACCCGCGTCCTGCCATATTGGATTGGCCGACCATTAAAAAGGAATTTATCATCTATTTTATATTTATATCGGCTAATTTTTCAAGGATTTGATCACCCGATCAAAAGCTGACCATATCAATTCTTCTTTGATCTCGAACGGCGCACCGGTTATGCTTCGGCCTTGTTGGTGAAAACGCATTAAGGTATATAAAGGGCCGAACGCAATGGACCAATAGACATCGATCGGCAGGGCATCCATTTCTCCACGTTCTACATTTACTTCGATGAACCTACCCATGTTCTTCTTGAAATTGGCAAGAAACCCGGCTGAGTCATCATTAAACATCTTCAGGAATTGCTGATGATAAGATGAATTGCTTATCTGGTCGAAGAACTGTCCCAATCCAGGATTCTCCATCATATAGTTAAACCGGTTTCTCCATTGTATCCTTAAACCTTCTTCAAGACCCGCTTCCGGATCGAAATCCATGTTCATAGCTGCTTCCATTTTTGCACCTTCTTCCAGCACGATCTTTACGATCAGGTCGTCCTTGTCTTTGTAATACACATATGGTGTGCCGACCGAGATACCGCAGGCCTTTGCTAATTTGTTGATCGTAAAACCTTCCAGTCCGTCTTTAACAATGATTTCTATAGCCTTCTGTCGTACCAGTTGCTTCTTTGTATCGTCTTTTGTCCTCATAAAAAATTACAAAACAAAATTAAATGAATAATCATTTAATAATATATTCATTTGTATTTAATTTCAATTATCACTAAAAGTAAAAAGAGAAAGAACATGGAAAAGAGAGTTATCAATCCCTGGTCCTGGCAGGAACAACTCAGCTATGTACAAGCTGTAGAAGTAAAAAATGTAGAAAGCACCCTTTACGTTTCAGGACAAGCAGCGGTACATCCCGATGGCACATCCAGTAAGGCTGATATGCGCACGCAACTACAGTTGGCGATCCATAATTTGGAAACCGTGATTAGTGGAGCAGGTTATCAATGCAGTAATATCGTTAAACTTACGATTTACACAACTTCTTCTGAGACATTTATTCAAGATTGTTTCGACCTGTTTCAGGCTTTTGTGGCAAAGCACGGTATGCAACAAGTGACGACACTGATGCAAGTAGTCGCCCTAAACGATACATTGAATGTAGAACTGGAAGCAACCGCGGTAAGATAATAAGGCAAGACAAAGTTTATAGTGCTTTATAATGATTACAGATAATAGTCAGCTTTCCAATCAATACAACAGCGTAATTATGGCGAAAAAAAAATTAAATACCATTTCAGGTATAGACCACATTGGGATCAATGTTCCGGATATTGATACCGCAACCCTTTTTCTTCAGGATGCCTTCGGGGCGGAAGTATTGTATGAATCTTACAGTAAAGAAAAACAGGCGTTAGTGGTTGAGGATGCTGATGCCACTACTTTGAACATGGCACAGCGATCGGAGCTTCATTCCTGTCGAATGATTAAAATAGGCAATGGGATCAATATAGAGTTATTCGAAATTCATGTTAACGGCCAAAGGGAGCCTCTAAGATCCAGCGATCTCGGATTGCAGCATTTTGCTGTTTATACAGATGATATTTCAGTATCGCTCCAAAGCTTTACTTCTGCAGGTGGTAAAGTTCTATCTGAACCAAAGCCGCTATTGTTTCCTTTAGAGACCGGGGAAAAGAACTTCTTTTGCTATGGGATAACACCCTGGGGCAGCACTGTGGAATTTATAACCTATCCCGAAGGAATGCCTTATGAGAATCAAACGAGCCTCAGAAGATGGAAGGCAGGTCAATGAGACATTGTACTTCAATTATCTCTAAGAGCATGACCTTTTGAACAAAACAAATTAGAGCTTTTGAACAAAGTTTGCCATATAATAGCTGCTTAGATTTGTAATCAAATATCGACTACAAATGAAAAAATTAAATAAGGTTTTGATTACAGGTGCAGCCGGCGGTTTTGGAACAAAGATCATAGAGGCGTTACTCAAGGAGGGTTACACGGTGACTGGCGCTCTCAGAGATGCTACCGGGAGAAACAAGGCAGCCGCTGAAGCTTTACGACAGCGTGGAGTGTTCGTGGTGGAAATTGACGTCACGGACGACGATAGTGTTGAAGCTGGTGTAAGCAAGGCGTCAGATGAAATGGGGGGTATAGATATATTGATCAATAATGCAGGAATAGGCACTGTGGGTATTCAGGAATCATTTACAGCGGAAGATTGGAAAAAGGTATTTGATGTCAATGTATTCGGCGTACAGCGAATGACACGCGCCGTATTACCATTTATGAAAAAACAACAGCAAGGCCTGTTGCTGTTGATCTCCAGCCTGAGCGCAAGGCTTGCGGTACCATTCCCTGGCCCATATTGCCCTTCGAAATGGGCGGCGGAAGCATTAGCTGAAAGCTATCGTACTGAAGTATCCAATATGGGTATCGAAAGCTGCATCATTGAACCAGGCGCATTTCCAACCGAATTCATAGGGTCACTTTTGCAGCCGAGTGACAGCGAACGAACATCTGACTACGGCGTTATAAAAGATATGCCCGAAGCAATGCTCGCTTCAATAGAAAGTGTATTTGAAGCGAACCCAGAGCAAAGCTTGAACAGGATCTCTGATACCGTTATCGATCTTTTAAAGATGCCGCATGGCGATCGGCCTATACGAACTGAGGTAGACACCATGTTCATGGGCGAGCTTGTCATACCATTGAATGAACAATTAGAAGCCGCAAATATTAAAATGTACGAGGCTTTTAAGATGTCGCACCTGATCAAGGTCAAAAAATAAGCGTGATGAAATGACGGGCTGTAGCCGGTCATTATTGGAACCTGGCGTAAAAAACTATGGAAAAGAGATTAAAAGACCCATCGGCTGAGGTGGTCATAACCTGTCTCGAAGATAGATTATTAAAGAACGAAGTGATGTTGAACTATCATTGCTTCGTTCGCATATTATCCGGTGGATTAAAGGTTGTTTTGGCTGATAATAGTATGACTTTTGGCCCTGGCGACACGATATTGTTCCCAAGACGCCAGTTATCTACCATCATTCAATATCCAATGAACGAGCTGCCGTATAAGTGTTTGTTAATTATCCTGAAGGATGATCGTATTAAGGATTATTACTCTCGTCATAAGGTTGATAAAAATGCTGTACATTCCGTATCTGTGCATTATTTTGAGCAACATCCGCTACTGGAAAGTTTCTTCAATTCATTACTGCCATACTTTGATATGCAGGGTAAACTACCGGAAAGTTTGTTAGGTCTAAAGATCGACGAGGCAATAACTATTTTAAGGATCCTTGACAAGGATGCAGATGCATTATTAGGGAATCTATCAGAACCGGATAAGATCGATCTTGCCGGATTTATGGAACAGAATTATATCTTTAACATGCCAATCGCCAAATTCAGCTATTTAACAGGAAGGAGTTTGCCCACATTTAAACGTGATTTCAAAAAACTGTATGGAATGCCGCCTCAACGGTGGCTCACAGAAAAACGGTTGAAGTTAGCGCATTACTTACTTGCCGAAAAGCAAAAGAAACCTGTTGAGGTTTTCCGGGAAGCAGGATTTGAGAACCTATCGCATTTTTCTTATGCATTCAAAAGAAGGTATGGATATGCCCCTACAGAATTTCGATCCGTAATCTGAATTTGGTCAGTGTCTATTCAAGGTTTTATCGCCTACGCTTTTTAGACGACCGGTGGTCCGCCCAAGAGTGTAGACTATGCGTTGCAGCCTGATTTCAGAATGAAATGGCCGGAATGGATAGAATCTCCCAGGATAGAAAATTGCGTCGTTTCATATCTTTATTTTTAGCTGGATTTTTCTGTTTTTTTAGTTGCTTTAGTTTGCCGGCAAAGCGTTTATCCGTCAGCGCTTCTATAAAACTGACCAGGTCGGTTTTCTCCTGTTCCGTTAAATTCATGGGTCTGGCAATCAGCGTATCGCGGCCGATGTCATGCGGAACAACCTTATCCGGATCATTATAATAGCCGATCACCTCTCTGAGCGTTTTGAACATGCCGTTGTGCATGTACGGCGGGGTGATCGCGACATTACGTAAGGCTCCGATCTTGAATTGGCCAAGGTCATTTGGTCGTTTTGTAATAGCAGCGCGGCCGCTATCCCTGAGTGCTATTCCGTCATATAAGCCAATCGAGCGGAACTCGGTATTGTTAAAATCGGCGCCGAAATGACATTTCACACAATTGGCCTTGGTGCCGTTGAATAAAGCATAGCCGCGTTTGGCAGAAGCACTAACCGCGCTTTCATTATGGTTCAGCAGCCAGTCGTCCAGCGGAGCATCGCTGGTTTCCAGCGTGCGTTCAAATTCCGCGAGAGCTTTGGCCAGGTTGCGCTGATTAGGCGCTTCTTGAAAAATGGCCTGGAATAACTTCCTATAGGTCTTGTTATTATTCGGCCTCCATATAGCTGTCCTGACCGGGAGATCCATTTCGATCGGGTTTTCAATAGGAATCAAAGCCTGCTGCTCGAGTGAGTTTGCCCTGCCATCCCAAAAGAAAGCCACCTGCAGTTTCATATTCATGGCCGAGGGTGTATTGCGTACGCCTTTTTGGTTACGCACACCGAGACTCACCGCTGAGGTATCTGCAAAAGCGAACTCCTCCTTATG
The DNA here is from genome assembly GCF_020880975.1 of Mucilaginibacter sp. UR6-1. GTDB lineage: Bacteria > Bacteroidota > Bacteroidia > Sphingobacteriales > Sphingobacteriaceae > Mucilaginibacter. The sequence goes on from NZ_JAJIWP010000001.1 coordinate 1,155,341, forward strand.
GCAGGAAGCGCAGCTGATCTTTTGGGTCTTGGATAATATGGGGTCAAAGAAAAGCTTGCGGCCTAATTCAGCCGGCGTATTTAGTTCGCTATCCGTAAATGCACTTTGTGATACTACCAATACCAGGCCGGTTAATATTAAGATGAGATACAGCTTCTTCATATCTTTTGATTTTCCAGGCTCGTTGTATTATTTTAATTTTCTGAACAGGAAATTATCGGTGCCTTCCCGGCGGCCCTGGCAGGTATCCCGGATCACATGGAATTTTAGAGAGTCCTGTCCGAAGAATTGCACTTGATAAATACCTGTGTAACCTGTACCACAGGTGCTGTCATCGATATATAGCGTGTCGTGCTTCAGTTGATATTTACCGGTGACAAAAGCCTTCTTATTGATAAACCCGCTGTAAGTACCGTCGGATTTGAAATTGCCGATCAGTGACGTTTTAGAACCCTGGAATATGCGGATGTTCTCCCAGCGGCCGACCAGCGGGTTAGGCCCATCTTTTAGTTTAAAAGCGGATAATACGACAAGGGCCAGCAGGCAGGACAAAATGATCTTTTTCATAAATTCCTCCCTAAAATTGTCCACTCAAATTTTTTCTGCTTTGAGTAACAAGATAGTAACAAAAATAAGAAATACATCGCTAATTATCCAAGAATTTGGACAAGTAAAATTAACATAAATTATTAACAATGAGCTGTTTAATTGCCGTTAGTTGTCGTTAGTTTTGGTTGTTTGACAGGGTCACTTGCCGATACAAAACTTACTAAATATATTATCCAACAGGTCGTCGGTTGTAACGGTGCCGGTGATCTCGCCTAAGTAGTGCAGGGCTTGTTTTATGTCCATAGCTAAAAAGTCGGAAGTAATATAACCGTCGATACCGTTCAGCACGCGGTTCAGGGCGTCTTCGGTTTTTTGGAGCGCTTCGAGGTGACGGATATTAGTTACCAGGGTTTCGTTGCCGGTAAGTTGTTCTTTTATGGCTGCATGATATACTTTGTCCTTCAGCTCATCAATATGCTGCTTTTGCTGTGCCGATACCTGGATTACTTCCGCGGGCAGGGTGTTGAACTGCTCTTCATTTAGCAAATCTATCTTGTTGGCTACCAACAACAAATTCATCCCCGGGCGTTGCAGCTTTTCAATATCTACAGTAAGTTCATCGGCGGTTATATGGGCAGCATCATAAACGTAAATGATCAGGGCTGATTGATTAATCTTCTCCATTGTACGCGCCACCCCTATCTGCTCAATGGCATCCGTAGCTTCGCGTATGCCAGCGGTATCTATCAGCCTGAAATTAATCCCCCTTATGTTCAGCACCTCCTCTATGGTGTCGCGCGTAGTGCCGGCAATATGGCTTACAATGGCACGTTCCTCGTTCAGCAAGGCATTTAAAAGGGTTGATTTACCGGCATTTGGTCGCCCTGCAATAACGGTGTTCACCCCTTGTTTTATGGCATTACCCAGTTCAAATGAACGAATAAGCCCGCCAATCACTTTCATGATATCAACCACCAGTTGTTTTAGCTGGTCGCGGTTGGCAAATTCTACATCCTCTTCCGAAAAATCAAGTTCCAGTTCAACCAATGATGCAAACTGCACTAACTGTTCGCGCAGGTTAGTTAGCTGGTTGCTGAAACCGCCACGCAATTGCTGCAATGCCACTTGTTGTGATGCTTTTGAATTAGCGGCTATCAAATCGGCAACGGCTTCGGCTTGCGAAAGGTCGAGCTGACCATTCAAAAAAGCCCTCAGGGTAAACTCGCCCGGTTTGGCGGCTCTGGCCCCTTTTTTTATCAGCAACCGAATGATACTTTCTAAAATATAGGTCGATCCATGGCACGATATCTCCACTACATTTTCGCGCGTGTATGAGCGCGGCGTTACGAATAATGACATTAGCACCTCATCCAGCAGTACATCGCCATCGGCCACATGGCCAAAATGTATAGTGTGTGATGCCTGTTTGGTCAAATCCTTGCCTTTAAACACGCTATTGGCAATGCTAATAGCTTCGGGACCTGAAAGGCGGATAACGCCGATGGCACCAACGCCATTGGGTGTGGCAAGTGCAACAATGGTATCTTCGTGTAGTATCATACGTTGCGGCAAAGGTCGGCATAAATCGGCAACTTTCAACAATGAAGCATCAGGCGCATGTCATCCCGAAAAAAACCTCATCTTTGCCCTGCATTATGATAACCTCTTTCGAAGCTTTTTTAGATACCCTCTCCGTTCACCATGTTGGCAACCAGGCACAGGATGAAATGTATTCCCTGTCCGACGAGCCGCTTGACCTGAAGGACGAAATGATCCCCCGCCTGCTGATGCAGTATTTTTTAACCCCGTTTGAGAAAACAAACGAGGTATACCACCTGATGCATCATAGCGACATTAACCTGAACGAAATATACAGTTTTGCCACGCAAATTTTTGAGGATAACGAGCGTTTCCATGAGCTATCGCAGCAGATAGCCAAACACCTCTACAGCGTATCCAATCACCCCAAAATAAAACCGGGCGAGGTGTATATCGGCTTGTTTAACCAGGTTCAAATAGAGGGCGAACTGCTGGATGCCATTGGTATATTCAAATCAGAAACCAAGGAAACCTACCTTAAAGTATACCCCGACAAAGGCGGCTACAAAATGGACTACGAAGAAAACGGCATCAATATTAATAAGCTGGATAAAGGCTGCCTGATCTTCAATACAGCGAAAGAGGAAGGTTATAAGGTTGTTGTGATCGATAAAACCGGCAACAGCCAGGAAGCCGCCGTTTATTGGAAAGACGATTTTTTGCAGCTAAAAATCCGTAACGACAACTTCAATCAAACCGCCAACACGCTCAGCATCTATAAAAACTTTGTTACCCAAAAGCTTGATGATGATTTTGAGATGAGCAAGGCCGACAAAATAGACCTGCTTAACCGCAGCATGAAGTATTTTAAGGAGAAGGAAACCTTTGATATGGACGAGTTTGCAGGCGAGGTGATCGGTAATGAGCAAGCCATCGAATCATTCAAAAACTATAAACAACAATACGAGGAAGAGTTTGAAACCCCGATTGCCAACAGCTTTGAAATTTCAACCAACGCGGTAAAAAAACAAGCGAGGGTGTACAAAAGCGTATTAAAGCTCGACCGCAACTTCCATATTTATATTCATGGCGATAAGGAGCTGATAGAAAAGGGTTTTGATGATGATAAAGCCATGAATTATTATAAAGTTTATTTTAAGGAAGAACAGTAGTCAACTTTATCGATCAGCTTAACTCAATGCTTAACTGAGCAGTAAATAGCAAACCGTTGTTTACAATACGCAGGTCATGTTTTTCGGGGTAAAGTATAGTAAGTCGCCGCCGCAGATTTTTAAGGCCGATGCCGCTGCTTTCAGGCTTAGTTGCTGATTGTATAAAGCTGTTGATCACAGTAAAATATAAAACGTTATTATCCGGATCAACCCTTAAACGTATCAATATGCTGGCATTTTCGTTGTCGTCAGTACCATGTTTAAAAGCGTTTTCAACAAGGGCTATCAGCAACATGGGGTCAATCATCCGGTCGCCGTAATTATCATTCAATTCGGTAGCTATTGAAACCTCATCGCCAAAACGCAGCATTTGCAGGTCGATGTAGCTTTTAAGATATTCAACCTCTTTAACCAAAAGCACCTTATTATCATCACTCTCATAAAGCATATAACGCATCAGTTGCGACAGGTTGATAATGGCCGGCTCCATTTGTTCAGACCGTTTGCGGGCCAGCGATGTAAGGTTATTAAGTATGTTGAACAAAAAATGCGGGTTGATCTGCGATCGTAACAGGCTTAATTCGGTACGTAAGTGCACCGTTTCACGCTCTTTAACAGCCTGCTGCCGTTTAGCATCATCAAGCAAAACAAGATAACAAAAGCTGCACAGCACCGCAATAAATGGTGATACTATGGGTATAAATGCCCCCGGGCCGCCGCCCCTTGGGCCAAAATGTTGCTGCCGGGGCATATTAGGGTCTGGCAGGCGTTGCGCACCGTTCTGCATATGCCGCATCATACCATTATCCGGCCCTGGCGGCTCGCTGCGTATAAAGTACCAGCATAACCAGTAAGCCGCCAGCAGCACCACAAGTGCCAACACATATATAAACCAGCCCTTACGCTGCAATAAGGGATATACGCCATAAGTGTGCAGGTAAAAAACCACAAGCAACAGGCTGTTAAGGATGAGTATATGCTTTATAAAATGATAGCGTATATCTTCCGGAACATTTGATGGCGAGGTAGCCAGCGGCAATGCCAGCAACAACACCCACACCAGCAAAGGCAGCACTTTATATATGCCGGGTTTTAACGTAATATTATTAGCCATGATCCAAATAAACCGATAATGAATTGCAGATGCTAACATACTCGACCAAAGGCAGCATTGTAGCGACGAACACGTTAAATAATGTTAAAACATCTGCTTATGTGCGCCAAACACATTTACTTTGATGCAACACTGAACTATTAACTATTGAGGTATGCGTTGTATAATTGTTGATGATGAGCCACTGGCGCTTGAACTGCTTGAGGATAATATAAAATATTTTGATGGCCTGCAGTTAGTGGCAAGCTGCCGATCGGCAGCGCAAGCCATGCAGGTAATGCACGAGCAGCAAATAGACCTTATTTTTTGCGATATACAAATGCCCGGCATTACCGGCCTGCAACTGGTAAAAAGCATGGTGCAAAAGCCTTTGGTAATATTTATTACCGCCTACAACCAATTTGCTGTTGATGGCTTTGAGCTTGATGTGGTTGACTATCTGCTAAAGCCCGTTCCATTAGAACGCTTTTTAAAGGCATGCAGCAAAGCCCAGGTCATTTTTGACCAGCAACGGCGCCTGGCAAATGATATTGCAGGCAAAAACCGCGACTACCTTTTTGTATATGCCGATTACAACCTGGTGCGTTTAAGCCATCACGAGATAACCTATATTGAAGGATTAAAGGATTATGTAAAACTATACCGTGAAGGACAGCCTAAACCTCTCCTGTCCCGTATGACCATTAAGGCGCTGGAAGAGCAATTACCTACTGATCAGTTTTACCGCACGCACAAGTCATTTATCATTAACCTTGATCATGTGCAATCTATACGTAAAGGGCGCATTAAGATAGGCACTGCCGAAGTTCCTTATAGCGACAATTATCGCGATGTTATTGGCAGAATGACAGGAAAAGCCGTTTAAACTGCGGCACAAGGGGCGTTTTCGTCTACAAATAAAGCTGCCTTATCTCATTTATTTTATAGTAGTACCGCTTAACCGCAACTTAGGGCATACCCTGTTAAGTTGATGAAGCAAAAACTATTATTAATTTCCGTTTTTTACGCCTTAGCCACCACTGTTGCCTACGGGCAGCAAACAACTAAGGATAAGCTAAAGAAAACCCGGATAGACCACTTCTTTACCTGCTCGTTGGACCAGTTTATGGACACCATTGCCCGCAGGCTTGATATTACCATTGTCTATGAGCGCGACTCGCTCGTTAAAATGGATGTTAACGAGCATTTCTTTAACGAATCCATGCAGGCGGTACTCAAACAGGTTTGTAATGAAAACGACCTGCAATACTGGATTGAGAATGACGGCACGGTATACATACTACAACAGCCGGATGACCTACCCCGCCTGCAGCAATTATACAAGCTGCAGCAAACAGCTCGCAACTTTAACCCCAAACGCATACCCGAAGCTAAACATGCGCCAAAGCACTTTATGTTTGCGCTTACGGGCAGGGTTACCGATCAAAAAACGGGCGAAGCCTTGCCCGGCGCTACGGTAAAAGTTCGTGGCACTGATATGGCCGGGCAAACCAATACCAGCGGCAATTTTACCATACTGAATATACCATCAGATACCTCGGTTGTCGAGGTAACCTTCGTGGGTTATCAGGCTGATTATTTCAGGCTTGACAGCGGTAGTGTTAAAAGGCCGGTAAGCTTTGGCCTGTTCCCGGCCATGAACAATACCATTAGCGAGGTAAGCATTACCGGGCGTAAAAAAGGGGTATTGAATACTGATAGCCGCAAAGTGAGCGTACTACAGCTTACCCCTGCCGCGCTTAACAAACTACCCAACATTGGCGAACGTGATATTATGCGCGCCTTTCAGTTGATGCCGGGTGTAAGCGCTACTAACGAATCATCATCCGGAGCGTATGTACGCGGCGGTACACCTGATCAAAACCTGGTGACCTTTGATGGCTTTACCGTTTACCAGGTTGACCACCTGTACGGCTTTTTCAGCGCCTTTAACAGCAATGCCGTACGCGATGTGGAATTGTACAAAGGCGGTTACTCGGCAAAATACGGCGGTCGCCTGTCCAGCGTTACCGAGATCCGTGGCAAGGATGGCAATAAAAAGGAAGCTAACATCGGCGGTGATCTGAGCTTGCTCAGCACAAACATATATGCCGAAACCCCTATCGGAGATAAATCATCGGCATTGGTGGCTTTCAGACGATCATACCAGGGACCGCTTTACGATAAGATTTTTGGACAGTTTAATACTTCAACTGCCAACAATGGCCCCGGAGGGAGTGGTGGCCCTACCGGCGGAGTGGGTGGAGGAATGGGAGGCGGACCGGGCGGGTTCGCCAACCAAACCACCCCATCATCATACTTTTATGATCTGAATGCCAAATACAATTATGCCATTAATGGCTCAAACACCATAAGCTGGAGTTTATATAACGGTGCCGACAAACTGGATAACAGCCGTGAAATGACGCTTCCCTCCTTCCAGACCTCAACAGGCGGAACGCTGAACATCAATGATGATACGCACTATGGCAATACAGGCACCAGCCTGAAATGGACAACATCTGCCGGAAAATTATTCGGCTCAACCGTGGCCAGCTACTCGGGCTTTTTCAGTGATCGTAACCGTGGCACTACCGGAACCATTACCGACAGCAATACAACCACAACCATAAACAATGGCATCCTCGAAAAAAATAAGCTGAGGGATTACAGCCTGAAATCTGACTGGGAATGGCAGATAGCCTCACCTTTAAAGCTTGACTTTGGTGGCTTTGCCACAAGGCAATCCATTGATTATACTTATGTTCAAAATGATACCACCACGCTTATTGACCAGCACAACAGCGGCACAACAGCAGGCGGTTTTGCTGAGCTGGAAATTGATCCGAGCGATAAACTGCATATTCAGCCGGGGTTCCGTACAACATACTTCTCGCCAACAGGCAAAATGTATTACGAGCCAAGGCTGTCATTAACCTACAAACTTACTGACAGGATTACGCTGAAAGGCGCTACGGGCCGCTACTACCAGTTTACCAGCAAGGTAACGCGTGAGGATGTTGCGGGCGGCGACCGTAACTTTTGGGTATTGGCCGATGATAAAAACATCCCGGTAGGTAAGGCCGACCATTTTATTGCAGGAATTGGCTATGAAACCAACAACTGGCTTTTTGATGTTGAAGGTTATTATAAAAAACTTGATGGCTTGACCGAATACTCCATACGCCAGCAAGGCGGCGGCATGGGTATGGGTGGTCCGTTTGGCGGCGGCACTACAACTACTACCCTGACACAGAATTTTTACAACGGATCGGGCTATGCCAAAGGCCTTGAATTTTTGCTGCAGAAAAAAGCGGGCATGTACACCGGCTGGCTAAGCTATACCCTTGCCGAAGCTAAAAATAAATTTGAGAACTACGGTACCGACTATTTCCCGGCCAATCAGGACATTACCCACGAGTTTAAGGCCGTGAACATGTACCACTGGCAGCGATGGAGTTTCGCGGCAACCTTTATATTCAGCACAGGGCACCCGTATACCGCGCCGGTAGGCACTTACACCATCAACACGCTGGATGGCAACAAGATAAACTATCTGTCGGTTAGCAGTAAAAATGGCGAGCGCCTTCCCGCCTATCACCGTCTTGACCTCTCGGCCACTTACGACCTGTTACGTACCGATGGCAGTAAAAAAGGCAGCCTGGGCTTCTCATTCTTTAACGCTTACAACCACGTTAATACCTGGTATAACGAGTATTATATACGCAACAACCAGGTAATCACCACAGTGGTAAAATACCTGGGCTTCACCCCTAACGTAACGTTAAGCCTTAATCTTAAATAACATGAAATTCAAGCACATATACATACTCATCACTTTAATCAGCACAACCCTGTTCGGCTGTAAAAAGGAAGACAATACCGTAGTGGCCGACCGCGCGGTAGTAGTTGCCTACCTGATGCCGGGGCAGGCACCATCCGTTAAAATTTATCAGCAAAAAGCGTTTGATGACACCGCATCATATGGTGCTTTGGTAACGGGGCTAAATCTAACCCTTTACAATGGTGCTGATTCGGTATCAATGCAGGAAACAGCCACCGGTACCTATAATTACAGCAATACCGCCTACATTCAAACCGGAAAAACCTACAGCTTAAAATTCAGCTACAACAACGAAACCGTAACGGCTACTACCACTGTACCGATAAAAACTACAGGCTTTACGGCATCAGTAACAACCATTTTGGTACCCGTAGATGATGACTTTCCAAGTGCCGGCACTACAGATTCGGTTGCCGTGGTTTACCGGTGGAACAATCCTGATTCGCTGTACCATGTGCTGGTATTTAAAAACGACGAGCTATACCCTTTCATCCTGAGCGGCAGGCGCGGTAATGCCCAGGCAAACTTTACTATTAACGCCAAGCAGCAGGCCGGGTATGATCTGTATTACCGAACGCTTAACTACAAAGGCACTTATAAGGTGATACTGTTTACCGTTAATAAAGAATATAATGACGTTTTAAGCAGCAACGCCAACACCTCATCGCAACAGCTTACCAACCCGCCGGGCAACATTACCAACGGCTACGGCATATTCACCGCCATGCAGGCCGATACCCTACAATTAACAGTAAACCAGTAAATCACCATTATCATGAATAAGCATTTATATAAATTTTTATTATTTGCCGCTGTTTTAATAGCAGGCTGCGGTAAAAGCACACAGTATGACCTGCCTGCCATAACCACAGTACAGCCCATTTTTGAGGCAGCTACCGGTATTGTATGGACAGGTGGTAACGCACCGGGCGATGATTATTATATATCGGGCTATGGTGTATGCTGGAGTACTACAAACGCTATCCCTACTATAGCCGATTCAAGAACATCCGAAACGTTAAACAGGCTGGCATTTACCAGCACCATTGCCGACCTTGCCGCGGGTAGTACCTGTTACATCAGGGCGTATGCCTCAAACACCACGGGTACATCATACGGCGAGGTTTTCACGATGCAAATTCCTGAAAAAAGCGCTGTTAGTACGCAGGTTACTACCCTTGCGGGTAATTCAGCGGCAGGTTTTGTTGATGGTAACGGCGCATCAGCCTCGTTTAATTCCCCGATGGGTATCTGGGCGGATCAAAACGGGAACATTTATGTGGCGGATTCATTTAACAGCGCTATCCGTAAGGTTACATCAGCCGGAGAAGTATCAACCGTTACCGGTAAGGGATATATTGGTTATGTTGACGGCAGTTTAACTGATGCACAGTTTTACGCCTGCTCGGGCATAACGGGCAACAACAACGGTACATTTTACGTGGCCGATCGCGGTAATAACATGATCAGGAAGATCAGCGGCGACGCAGTAACTACCTTCGCGGGTGTAGGCACCGCCGGAAGCGATGATGGCACAGGTACCGGCGCTACGCTAAATAGTCCGGCAAGCGTAGCCTTAGCGGCATCGGGTTACTTATTTGTTGCCGATAACGGGAACAGTCTGATCCGTAAAATATCGCCGGATGGCGTAGTTACCACCTTTGCAGGTAATTTAACAGCGGGTTATACCAACCGTACCGGTACCGATGCGGCCTTTAATAAACCCAATGCAATAGCAGTTGATGCCACGGGCAACGTTTACGTGGCGGAAGCAGCCAACCATGCTATCCGCAAAATTGACCCTGACGGCGTAGTAAGCACCGTAATAGGCAGTCCTGAAAATACCGCTATAGTGGGTAACCCTACAGGCTTGGCTGTTGATGCAAGCGGCAACTTATACATAAGCGATACTGCCGGGCGCATATTAAAGCTGGATACAGAACATGTGTTGACAGTGATAGCGGGCTCAACCACCGCAGGTTATACCGATGGCGGGGGTAGCGTAGCACTGTTTAATAATCCGCAAGGGTTAGCAACTGATGCCGCAGGTAATTTGTATGTGGCTGATTATGGCAACCATCGCATCCGTAAAATTACGTTTACGACTAATTGATTTTTTTTGATTGCAATACAGCAAGATACAATTAAAAAGGGCCTTATTTATGCTTTAATCACCATAAATAAGGCCTTTTTTATTAAGTTTGATGAGCTAACAAGCACAATTAATCATGCCTTCTGACGAATTGATCTCGCACATTCAAACTAAAGCAAATATTGTAAATGTTGTATCAGCGTATATCCCTTTACAGGATAGCCGTAAAGCCTTAAAGGGGCGTTGCCCATTTCACCCGGATACAAACGCTTCACTCATGGTATCGCAGGAGAAAAATACATTTAAATGCTTTGGCTGCGGTAAAGAGGGCGGCCCTATTGAGTTCTTAATGGCTGTTGAAGGTAAAAGCCGCACTGAAATTGCCGGCAGATTAGCCGTAAAACTTGGCCTGGTGCACGATATGCGTACGGCATAACCAAAATTTTACTTACCGCACATAAAATATTGGCTTGCTTTAGCTGTTTTTTAGTAAAATAGCAACCACTAAATACAGCATGCCCATGAATACTCCTGAAGAGAACTTCGCACAACTCGGCTTAACCCTTCCACCCGCCCCTGCCCCGCTTGGCGTTTACAAACCCTGCCTTGTAGATGGTAAATACCTGTATGTATCAGGCCACGGCACGGTGCAGCATGATGGCTCACTTATCATAGGCCGCATAGGTGATACCATTGATATGGAAAACGGCAAACTGGCCGCAAGGCAGGTGGGCCTGGCTATACTGGCAACCATAAAGGCCAACATTGGCAGCCTCGACAAAGTTAAGCGGGTTATTAAAGTGCTGGGCATGGTAAATTGTGTGCCCGAGTTTGAAAAACACCCTTACATTATAAACGGCTGCAGCGAATTATTTGCGCAGGTATGGGGTACCGAAAATGGCATAGGTGTGCGCAGCGCCGTGGGCTTTGGATCGCTGCCTGATAATATTCCGGTTGAAATTGAGGCGCTGTTTGAATTATTATAAACAGCTATGGAAGCTACATCATGGTACGCCATAACTGATATTAACAAGCTGGATACGCCTGCGCTGGTGGTATATCCCGACAGGGTAAAACACAACATTGAATTACTCAAGCAATTGGTTGGTGATACAGGCAGGTTAAGACCTCACCTCAAATCGCACAAAAGCGCTGATGCTTTGCGGCTGAACATGCAGGCGGGCATAACCAAATTTAAATGCGCCACCATTGCCGAAGCAGAAATGGCCGGGTTGTGCCTCGCACCGGATGTTTTGCTGGCCTATCAACCTGTTGGGCCAAAACTGGAGCGATTTGTTAACCTCATAAAATACTATCCGGAGACACATTATTCGTGCCTGGTTGACAGTGTAATTGCCGCAAAACACATTGCTGAGGCTGCATTTGCTAACAAACTGGTGATTGATGTTTATATTGATATAAATGTGGGTATGAACCGCACAGGCATTGCCGCCGGTGCCGATGCTATTGCTTTATACATTGCATGCAGCCAGATGAACGGTATTAACCTGCGCGGCCTGCACGCGTACGATGGCCATATCCACGATGCCGATATTGAGGTGCGGCGAGTACGGTGTGAAGCTGCTTTCGAGCCATTAAAAAAAATGATCGTACAGTTAAAAGCCCTGAACTATACACCACTTGTAATTGCCGGTGGTACGCCCACCCTGCCTGTACACCTGCAATGGAAAGAAGCCGAATGCAGCCCCGGTACTTATATTTACTGGGATGTGAACTACGAGCAATCATACCCCGAGCAACCATTTTTACCTGCCGCTTTACTGGTTACCCGGGTGGTATCGTTGCCTGATGAAACGAAGATCTGTGTTGATCTGGGTCATAAATCAATATCTGCCGAAAACCCATTGGATAAACGTGTGGTGTTTTTGAACGCGCCCGAACTTACGCCGGTTAGCCACAGCGAAGAGCACATGGTTTTGGAGGCAGGCATAGGCCATACCTACCAGCAGGGTGATGTATTGTACGGTTTGCCCTATCATATTTGCCCCGGCGTGGCGCTGTATGAACGTGCCATCACCATAGAAAATGGACACATAACGGGCGAATGGAAAACCACCGCGCGCGACCGTAAAATTAATTTTTAAGCTATGCTGATTGTAGATGCCCACCTTGACCTGAGCATGAACGCGCTGGAATGGAACCGCGACCTTACCCGCCCTGTTGCCGAGATCAACGCCCGCGAAGCAGGCCTTACCGATAAGCCCGACCGTGGCAAGGCGGTAGTATCATTGCCCGAATTGCGCAAAGGCAACATCGGCCTGGTGGTAGCAACCCAGATAGCACGGTATGTTGCACCTGGTAATACGCTGCCGGGCTGGCATTCGCCTGAGCAGGCATGGGCGCAAACACAGGGACAGTTGGCGTGGTACAGGGCGATGGAAGATGCCGGTGAAATGGTGCAGATACATAACCTGCAAACGCTTGAAGCGCATTTGAATGTATGGGCTGATGGATTTGATAACATTGAAAAACCTGTCGGTTATATTTTGAGTCTGGAGGGAGCGGATTCGATAATTACTATTGATCATCTGGAAAAAGCTTACAACTATGGCTTACGCGCTTTAGGCCCGGCACATTACGGCCCCGGCAGGTATGCGCAAGGTACAGATGCGACGGGCTATATGGGTGAGGCGGGGCGCGAGTTGCTGAAAGAGATGGAACGCCTGAACATTATTTTGGATGCAACCCACTTATGCGATGACAGCTTTTGGGAAGCGCTCGACAATTTTAACGGCCACGTATGGGCGAGCCATAACAACTGCCGTGCCCTGGTGAACCACAATCGCCAGTACAGTGACGATCAGATTAAAGCGCTGATCGAACGCGGCGCGGTGATTGGCGCGGCGCTGGATGCCTGGATGATGGTACCGGGATGGGTGCGCGGCGTATCTACTCCCGAAGGCACTAACTGTAACCTTGAAGCGATTATTGACCACATTGACCATATATGCCAGTTGGCGGGCAATACGCTTCATGTAGGTATTGGCTCAGATCTGGATGGAGCTTTTGGGCGTGAACAATGCCCTTATGATCTGCATACCATAACCGATTTAAACAAAATACCCGCGCTGCTTGGCAAACGCGGGTATAACAAAAACGACATTGAAAATATGATGCACGGCAACTGGCTGCGCTTTTTACGCAAAGCCTGGGCCTGAATGGGTTATGGTTTTACGGTAAAGCTGGCCGTCAAACTTTCGTCAGCCGAGTTGTTGCCGATACTCAGCGTATAAGTACCCGGATAGAGTTTCCATTTATTGGCTTTCAGATCCCACTTTTGCAGATCGCTTACCGGAATTTTAATGGTAGCCGTTTGCTGGCCGCCTTTGGCAACGCTAACACGCTTAAAGCCTTTTAATTCCTTTAACGGCATACGCTCGCCTTGTGGGTATTTGATATAGGCTTGCACCACTTCATCGCCATCCATAGCGCCGGTATTAGTTACATTAACTGACACGGTGATCGAATCCTTAGCGCCATAGCTTTTTTGTGGCTGCGTGTTCCAGTCAAACTTAAATGAGGTATAGCTCATACCAAAACCGAACGGATATTGCACCGGGCCGGTAAAATAGCGGTAAGTACGGCCTTTCATGTTATAATTATCATAAGCAGGCAGATCATTGATCGACTTGTAAAACGTCAAGGGCAAGTGGCCCGATGGTGAGTATTTACCGAATAATATATCGGCCAATGCGTTACCACCCTGCTCGCCCGGGTACCATGCCAGTATAATGGCATCAGCATAAGGCGCTATCTCGGCAATATCAACATCACTGCCTGATGTTACCACGGCGATTATAGGCTTGGTTACTTTTTTACGCAGCTCCTTTAAAAAAGCAATATTATCAACCGGAAGGCTCAAAGTTTTTTTATCACCGCCACTTTCAGATAAAAAGGCATCACCGGCCTCTCCCTCTAATACCGGGGTAAGCCCAACTACGGCCACGGTAACATCAGCATTTCCGGCCGCCCATATACCTCCAAAGTGCGTTGTGTCTTTATTGCCCGAACCCAGGTCATACTCCACACGTGTAGCCGGACCAACCGCGGCGGTTATACCCTCCACAAAGTTTACCATGCGGCTGCTTACGCCATGATAGTTGGCTACCAGCGCATCTAACGATGCCGCATTAGGGCCTACCACCATTATGCTTGAGTAATCCTGCTTGCTTAGCGGCAATATACTTTTTTCATTTTTTAGCAACACCATACTTTGTAGGGCAGCCTTGCGGGCAAGCGCTATATGGTAATCGTTATGCACGCTATCGGCACCGTAACCTGCATATGGCGATTTTGCCGGTTCATCATAAAAGCCAAGCTTGAACTGCGTACGTAAAACCTGCGAAAGCGATTGGTTCACCTCTTTCTCGGTAATCAGTTTCTTTTTGATAGCATTTTCAATATCACTCTGGAAAATGCTCGAACAATCCAAATTAGTACCTGCCTTAATAGCCGCCGCCGCTACGGATACCTTGTCGGGCAGTACCTTGTGGGTTAAGTATATATCGTCCAGCGCGCCGCAGTCAGTAACCACGTGGCCTTTAAAGCCCCACTCGCCGCGTAATATTTGAGTTATCAGTTTTTTGTTAGTTGATGTTGGCACACCGTTAACCCGGTTATAGGCCGTCATTACCGATTCGACACCGGAATCAACCAGTTTATGGAAAGCGTACAGGTAAGTTTCGCGCAGGTCTTTCTCATCTACTTTAGCATCAAAAAAATCGCGCTGTGCTTCCGGGCCGCTGTGTACGGCAAAGTGTTTGGCTGTCGCCGATGTTTTAAGGTGCGCCGGATCATTACCCTGCATCCCTTTAATGTAGGCACTGCCGATAGTACCGGTCAGGAATGGGTCCTCACCATAAGTTTCCTGCCCCCGGCCCCAGCGCGGGTCACGGAATATATTAATATTGGGCGACCAAAAGGTTAACCCCATATACATCAAACGCCTGTTTTGCGCTGTCGAAAGATTGTATTTAGCCCGTGCCTCGGTGGATATGGCACTTGCCACCTCATTCACCAGCCCATCATTAAATGTTGCAGCCATAGCAATAGCCTGCGGAAAAACAGTAGCCTCGCCCGCCCTGGCCACGCCATGCAAGCTCTCATTCCACCAGTTGTAGGCAGGTATGCCCAGGCGTTTAACCTCGGCGCTGCGATAACCCATCAGGGATGCCTTTTCGGGCAAAGTCAATTCAGAGATCAGGGCGTTCACCCTGCTGTTAACGGGCAAACTTTCATCACGAAACTTCGGCTTGTTTTGCCCTTTGCTGATAAAACTGCATGTACATGCCGCGGCTAACAGTATGTACTTAATGTTTGGCTTAATTGTCATAGCTTAAAAAATTATGCAATCGGTTGCATTGAGAATTACAAGAATATTAATTAATTTCGAAAATCAAATACATTTTAAAATTTTTATAAAAGTAAATGAGTTTTTATAAATATTTTAATTTGTTTTGAATAGCATTTTACTAATTTGGTACTATACTACAATTCTGATTAATGAATATCAAATCAATAATTACCTGTGTGGCATTAATGGCGGCAACCTTAACATCAACCGCCCAAACCAAACACACCTTTGCGCTTGGCGACAGCAGTTTTGTGCTGGATGGCAAACCTTTCCAGATGATCTCGGGCGAGATGCACTGCGCCCGTATACCTAAAGAATACTGGCGCGACCGTATGCGTATGGCCAAAGCCATGGGCCTTAATACTGTTGGTACCTACATTTTTTGGAACGCGCATGAGGAAAAACAGGGCAAGTATGATTTTAGCGGCAACAATAACATAGCCGAGTTTATAAAAACCGCGCAGCAGGAAGGCCTTTGGGTGGTATTACGCCCAAGTCCATATGCCTGTGCCGAATGGGAGTTTGGCGGTTATCCATCGTGGTTATTAAAGGATAGCACCGTTAAAGTTCGGAGTAAAGATCCACGCTTTATCGATGCCTACAAAAAGTACATCGCGCAATTAGCCAAGCAACTGGTTCCGCTGCAAATTACGCATGGGGGCAACATTGTGATGGTGCAGATAGAGAATGAGTATGGCTCATACAGTGATGATAAAAGCTACATGGACCTTAACCGCAAGATATTCAGGGAAGCAGGTTTTGACGGCATCCTGTTTACCTGCGATGGTGCCGACCAAATGCCCAAAGGTTACCTGCCGGGCTATCTGCCTGCAGTAAATGGCCTGGATGACCCTGCGGCGGTAAAGCAACTCATCAATAAATACCATAATAACAAAGGCCCGTATTATATAGCCGAGTGGTACCCGGGTTGGTTTGACCATTGGGGCGAAAAACATGCCCATACCGATGCTGCTGCCGATGCAGCCAAACTGGAGAAGATATTAGCGGCAGGCATATCCATCAATATGTATATGTTTCATGGTGGTACAACACGCGGCTTTATGAATGGCGCCAACATGAACCGTACCGAGCCTTACGCCCCGCACGTATCAAGCTATGATTATGATGCACCGCTGGATGAATCAGGCAACCCGACGGAAAAGTTCATCAAATTCCGTGAGGTGATCGCCAAACATTTGCCTGCGGGTAAACAACTGCCGCCTGTACCGGCTAAAAAAGCGGTGATGGCCATTAATGATATTAAACTGACCGCCTACAGCAGCGTATTTGATAACCTGCCGAAACCTGTTGAAGCTCAAAAAACCATGACCTTTGAGGCGCTGGATCAGGCTTATGGTTTCCTGCTGTATCGTACCCAAATATCAAAAGGCGGTTTGTTAAAGCTGGATGCCCTGCGCGATTATGCCCAGGTATACATCAACGGTAAAAAAGTAGCCGTGCTTGACCGCCGGTTAAAACAGGATAGCGTATTGCTTAAAAATGTACCGGCAAACGCGGTGCTCGACATACTGACCGAGAACAACGGCCGCATAAACTATGGCCCCTACTTAACCGATAATACGCATGGCATTACCAAACAGGTTACACTTGCCGGCGAGGTGGTTAGCAACTGGAAAATGTACCGCCTGCCGTTTGAGAGCCTTGCCGGATTTAAATTTTCGGCCAAAAATATAAGCAATGATCTGCCTGCGCTGTACAAAGGCACATTTACGTTAGATAGCGTTGCCGATACTTATTTGGATATGCGTGGGTTTGGTAAAGGCTTTGTATTTTTAAACGGCCATAACCTGGGCAAGTACTGGAACATTGGCCCGCAACAAACCATTTATATACCATCGGTATGGCTTAAAAAAGGCAAAAATGATATATGCGTTTTTGATCAGTTAAAAAATGGTCATACAACTATCAGCTCGCTTAAAGCACCGATACTTGACCAAAACCCGGCAACCAAATAAATCAGCAGATAATGACATCCAGACAATCGAACTTATTACTCGCGCTTGGCATTACCCTGCTTGGTGTTTTAACAGGTGTTAACAGCGTAAAAGCCCAAACCACAACGCCTGATGTGAACCTTATACCCTACCCGCAATCGGTAGTTAAGGGTAACGGTGTATTCAGCATTAATAGCAAAACCAAAATAGCATTGCCTGCCGGTAAAAAATACTTACAGGAGGCCGAATTACTTAACGCGTTTATCACCAACGGATCGGGCAAGGCGCTTATTTATGGTGCGGCATCAACTAACATTATACAATTTATTACCGATAATACCATTACTGCCGATGAAGGCTATAAGCTGAACATCACCGCGCAAAAAGTAACCCTGTCAGCTAAAACCGCTGCTGGTATATTCAGAGGTGTTGAAACTTTGCGCCAGTTACTGCCCGAAAGCGTTGAACAAACCGGTAAAAGCGGTGCGCTAATATTGCCTGCTGTACAAATTGCGGACCAGCCTGCTTATGCCTGGCGTGGCATGCATCTGGATGTATCCCGTCACTTTTTTTCTGTTGATTATTTGAAAAAGTATATCGACCGCCTGGCCTTATACAAATTCAATAAGCTGCACCTGCATTTAACGGATGACCAGGGATGGCGTATCGAAATCAAGAAATATCCTAAGCTTACCGAATTTGGGGCATGGCGCACGTTTAACAACCAGGATTCGGCATGTATCGAAAAATCAAAGGATAACCCTGATTTCACCATCGACCCAAAACACATTATTAAGCGCGACGGCAAAACCCTTTACGGCGGCTTTTATACCCAGGCGCAAATGAAGGACGTGATTGCCTATGCCACCAAAAGGCATATCGACATCATTCCCGAAATTGATATGCCGGGGCACATGATGGCGGCGATTAATAACTACCCTTTCCTGTCGTGCACGGGCGGCAGCAAATGGGGCGAACTTTTTACTACCCCGATATGCCCATGTAATGAGAGCACTTATGAGTTTGCCGAGAATGTTTACAAGGAGATATTCGCCTTGTTCCCGAGCAAGTACATTCATATAGGCGGCGACGAGGTTGACCGTACCAGTTGGGGCGAATCAGAAGCCTGCAAAGCCATGATGGCCAAAGAAGGTATCAAAACCACTGCCGAACTGCAAAGCTATTTCATCAACCGGATGGAAAAATTCTTTAACAAGAATGGTAAAAAACTGATCGGCTGGGATGAGATACTGGAGGATGGCATCAGCCCGACCGCGGTGGTAATGTACTGGCGCAGTTGGGTGCCTAACGCGCCGATAAAGGCCGCTAAGAATGGCAATAAGGTGATCATGACACCAGGTAACCCGCTGTATTTTGATAATGACCCCGACCAAAACTCGGTTTACAATGTTTACAATTTCAACCCGATACCCGAGAAACTGAACAAGCAGGAAGCTGCAAACGTAATAGGTGCTCAAGCCAACTTGTGGAGCGAACGCATACCGACAGAGAACCGTGCGGACTATATGATATTTCCGCGTATGACAGCGCTTGCCGAAGTTTTATGGACAAATAAAAAGGATTACAAAAGCTATCAGCAACGTTTGCTGAAACAGTATCCACGCTTTGATGCATTAAAGATACACTACCGTTTACCTGATTTTACGGAGCTGGTTGAAAGTAATGTATTTACTGATGAAACCACGCTTAATATAAGCAAACCGCTACCGGGCCTAAAAATATTTTACAGTACTGATGGCTCGCTGCCTGCACAGCAATCAACTGAACTAACCGGCCCGTTAAAGATCACGCAATCGCAGAATATCCGGTTGGTGGCTTATACCGCATCAGGCGTTCGCGGCGATCTGTATAACCTGAAATATGTAAAGCAGCCTCTTGCCGAGCCGGTGAACAAAAAAGGTTTACAGGCGGGCTTAGCCGTACGTTACTTCCCGGCGTTTTATAAAAAGACTACGCTGATACCTGATACAGCTAAAAATCAGGCACTAACCGTTAGCACAGTTACCGTACCTAAAGAGGCTACCGCGCCAAGCTTCGGCCTGAAATACAGTGGCTATATTGATATCCCTACAGATGGGGTTTATACCTTTTATTTAACCTGCGATGATGGTGGTGTACTTAAAATAGCCGACCGCCTGGTGGTTGACAACGAAGCCATGCACTCGGCTATTGAAAAAAGCGGACAAGTAGCCCTTAAAAAAGGCTTGCAACCTTTTGAGCTTAACTTTTTAGAAGGTGGCGGCGGTTATGCCCTCAAACTGCTTTACACTAAAGATGGCTCAGCCCCTGCCGAAATACCGGCATCGTGGTTAAAACATTAATTAAACTTTTTTAGATCGATACACGAAATGAAAAAAATAGCCCTTGCCTCCCTCCTGTTACAAAGCGCTCTGGCTTTTGGTCAGCCAGCACCAAAGCCTTACGGCGTAACGCCATCGGCAGCACAGCTTAACTGGCATACGTTAGAAATGTATTGCATTATACATTATGGTGTTGATACTTATACCGATAAGGAATGGGGCTTTGGCGATGAAGACCCGAAACTCATTAACCCGGCAAAATTTGATGCCGCGCAGATTGTACAATCAGCTAAGGATGGCGGCTTTAAGGGCATTGTTATGGTAGCCAAACACCATGATGGCCTATGCCTGTGGCCTACTAAAACCACTGAGCATAACATCAGCAAAGCCGCCTGGAAAAATGGCAAGGGCGATATGGTGAAAGAATACCAAATGGCTTGTGAAAAACTGGGTATGCAACTGGGCCTATACTGCTCGCCGTGGGATAGGAATAACGCCTTTTACGGCAAGCCCGAATACCTGAAAATATACCAACAACAACTGCGCGAGTTATATAGCACTTACGGCAAGTTATTCATTTCATGGCATGATGGAGCCAATGGCGGCGACGGTTACTATGGCGGTGCCAACGAGGCACGCAAAATAGACCGCACCACCTATTACGACTGGCAGAATACCTGGGCCATTACCCGTAAAATGCAGCCCGGCGCTACCATATTTGGCGATGTTGGCCCTGATGTGCGCTGGGTAGGTAATGAGGAAGGCCACGCGGGCGAAACCAGTTGGGCAACCTATACGCCTAAAGCATCGCAACCCGGCAAACAACCTGCTAATGGCGAGGTGCTGTATGAATTAGGCATAGAGGGTACGCGCAACGGTAAATACTGGATGCCTGCGGAGTGTGATGTACCTTTCCGCCCGGGATGGTTTTACCATGCCAGTCAGGATGGTATGGCTAAATCACCTTACACTTTGCTTGATCTGTATTACAAAAGTGTTGGCCGCGGCGCGGCGTTGGATCTGGGTTTATCACCTAACCGTGATGGGGTGATAGATGCAGATGATGTGGCCAAGCTGAAAGCCTTTGGTGAATTACTGAAGCAAACATTCGCCGTTAACCTGGCTAAGGATGCTGCTATAACGGCGAGCAATATACGCGGCAAAAACAGCAAACTGTACGGCACTAAATTTCTTACAGACGCTGACCGTTTCTCCTACTGGGCAACGGATGATAAGGTTAACACCCCAACACTTACCCTGAGCTTTAAAAAGCCGGTTAGCTTTAACGTGATCCAACTGCGTGAGAATATTAAATTAGGGCAGCGTATTGAGGAAATTGCCGTTGATGCCTATCAAAACGGTGAGTGGAAACAGGTAGCTACGGCAACCAGCATCGGCTCAAAACGCTTGATACGCCTGCCGCAAAACATTACGGCAAGCAAGGTGAGGCTGCGTATTGTAAAATCGCCGGTAAGCATCGCGCTGAGCGATTTTGGCTTGTATAAAGAGCCTGTACATGTTACTGCTCCAATCATCAGTAAAACCAGCAGCGGCGAGGTTACCATCAGTACCGATGCGCCTGTTTCAAACATCTATTACACATTGGATGGCAGCACGCCAACCAAGGCATCAACCCCATACGGTAAACCTTTTGTACTGACTGACGGCGGGGCTGTTAAAGCTATAGCCATTGATGGCGATGTAACCAGCGAAGCCGCTAATGTAAAATTCAGCCTGAACAAGAAAGAATGGAAAATACTGAATGCTGCCAATAACGATGCCGCGCAAGCTATTGATGAAAACTACCGTTCGGTTTGGAGTACCTTGCAAAAGGATACTTCGGCAGCATTTAAACCAACTGAACTTGCTGTAGATATGGGTGAAGCGCAAATCATCAGCATATTTACCTATCTGCCCCGTCAGGACAAGAAAACCGAAGGTATTGTTGACCGCTATACCTTTTATGTGAGCGATAATGGTACCGACTGGAAAGAAGCTACCAAAGGCGAATTTTCAAACATCAAAGCCAACCCTGTTGAGCAGGAAGTGAAGTTGAATACACCAATAAAAGCGAGGTATTTTAAATTCCAGGCCGATCATGTGGTTAGCGGTAATGGCGTGGTGGTTGCCGAGGTTGGCGTACGCTCAAAATAATCTACCCGGAAATAATTACTGTTTTTTGTGCGCCGTGTACTGGTTTGGCATGCGGCGCGCAAATAAACCATAAGGCTAATAAAACGCCATAACTTCCTCCCCTTTCAATCCACTCAAAAGCGGCGTATTGTGGGTATAAAAGCTCGGTAGCTACCTTCCATATAAAAAACACTAATAGCAATCTGCGGTTAGGTCGTAATAAGATAAACAACGCTGCTACTATTTCCACAACACCATTCACCAAAGCTACATTTTCAGCCTGGCGAAAGCCTAAAGCATTGTATTGAGCAATCAATCCCTTTTTATGCAGCAGGTTTAACCAGCCATGCCCGGTAAGCAGCAAAAACGCCGCTATGCGTAAAGCTAATTGCACCATTTTAAGACGATCGATACTTACTGATACCGGCTGTTTCATCTTACTGAATAAAGATTTAACAGACGGCTCAAATCCACACAATAGTAATAAAGCCAATGGCGCTCCGTAATTACCGGCACGTTCAATCATTTCGGCAATGGGCTCGCCGGATAATGGGCGCATGGATGCCGTGATTAATCCCCAGATCACCAGCCATAATGTAATAGCCCGTGTTGGATAGACCAGGATGCTAATGCCCATTAAAATATCAATGGTACCAACAACCGGCATCAGCTTATAGGCCATCACCTCGCCAATACCGACAACGGCAAAGTAATTACACCAGATGGGTTTGGTAATAATGCCAAATGCGCCGTGGCCAATAAAACACATGGCTACGGCGCATTGCAGT
Organism: Mucilaginibacter sp. UR6-1; assembly: GCF_020880975.1. Taxonomy (GTDB): domain Bacteria; phylum Bacteroidota; class Bacteroidia; order Sphingobacteriales; family Sphingobacteriaceae; genus Mucilaginibacter. The sequence continues at coordinate 1,178,201 of NZ_JAJIWP010000001.1, forward strand.
ATAATATATACCGGCTTTACAGTGCCGGTATTTAAAGTACGGTTAAACAGAATTGCCTTGAGCGGCATCATCTCATCAATTAGTTTACTTTATGGAATACGGGCGATCAGCCGCTTTTGTACTCCATTTAAGGTTGGGTTTGTTGCCCATTACAAAAACCAGCTCGCCGCCCTTCATTAATTCGGTATGGCTAATATAAGCTTTTGTGTATGGTTTTCCGTTTAAAGTAACGCTCTGAATGTATTTATTTTCATCGCTGTTATTACGTGCGGTAAGTTTAAACTTCTTGCCCTCCGGCAGGTTGATTACCGCCTCGTTAAACAACGGACTACCAAACACATAGTTGCCGTTAGCCGGATTAACCGGGTAAAAGCCTAATGATGATAAAACATACCATGCCGACATTTGGCCAACATCCTCGTTACCGATAATGCCATCAGGCTTGGTGGTATAAAAATCTTTCATGATGTAACGTACCTTTTCGGCAGTTTTCCACGGCTGGCCGGCATAGGTATACAGGTAAGTAATGTGGTGACTTGGCTCGTTACCATGCGCATACTGGCCTATCAAGCCCGAAATATCATTTGAAGCTTCGGCACCCATATCGCCTTTGGCTACAAAAAAGGCATCCAGCTTGGTTGTGAACTTTTTATCGCCACCTAATAGTTTTATCAATCCTTCCACATCCTGCGGAACCAGCCATTGGTATTGCCAGGCATTTCCTTCTGTGTAATCGCCACGCTCGTGTATGGAGCGGAAAGGATCAAAAGGTTCTCTAAACTTACCATCCGAAAGTTTTGCACGAAAGAACCCGGTTTTGCTGTCGAAGTAGTTTTTGTAGTAATTACCGCGTTTCATAAAATATTCGTAATCGGCCATGTTACCCATCTTCTTCGCCATCTGCGCCGCGCTCCAATCAGCCAAAGCGTACTCCAAGCCCATTGATACCGATTCGGCAGTGCTATCAGCAGGCACATAACCTAATGATTTAACGAACTTGATTCCACGCTCATCGCCCATTGCGGTAGCTTTTACAGCCTCCCAGGCCAGCTTTTCGTCAAAGCCTTTGTAGCCTTTAAGGTAAGCGTCAACCACCACAGGTATAGCACTGTAACCCACCATACAGTTGGTTTCATTAGCCATAAGGTGCCATACAGGCAGTTTGCCCTGTTGCTTGTAAATGGCCAGCATTGTGTTCACCATATCGCTAACACGCTCGGGGTGCAGCAAAGTATACATTGGGTCGGCAGCGCGATAGGTATCCCATAACGAGAAGGTGGTCAGGTTATTGAAACCCTCATTTTTATGCACCTTTTTATCGGTACCCCAATAATCGCCGTTAACATCATTAAATGTTGATGGCGCTATCATGGTATGATACATGGCCGTGTAAAAAACTTTCTTCTTATCCTCGTCAGGAGTAGTAATGGCTACCTTGTTCAATGCCTTATCCCACGCGGCGTAAGCCCTGGTTACGGTACCATTAAAATCCCAGCCCGGCAGTTCGGTTTTTATGTTAAGCGCGGCATTTTCTGCGCTTACCGGAGAGATACCTAATTTAACATAAACCTTTTCGCCTTCTTTGGTTGCAAAAGTCACCACACCTTTAGCTCTCTCAGCTTCAATAGATGTACCGGTTTTAACGGTTGTGCTATCGTAAACGGTTAATGTTTTTACAGGTTTTGACAGGATCATGGTGAAATAGATCCGCTGATCCTGCGCCCAGCCTTCAGAGTAGCGATAACCGTTGATAGTGGTATCGTTCACTAATGTTAGTGATGTTTTCATTGGCCTGTCCCAGCCTATACCCTGCTGCAGGTCGATCACGATGTGCGATTGATCGTTTTTAGGGAAGGTATATTCGTGAAAACCTACGCGAGTTGTAGTAGTTAATTTAACACCAATATTATAACGATTTAGCTTTACAGCATAATAACCGGCATGGGCTGTTTCTGACGAACGGTTAAATGTAGATATAAAACCCGATTCCGGATTTTCAACGCTGCCTTTGGCAACCTTGATAGGGCCTGTGGTTGGCATCAGGGCTATATCACCCAGATCGCCAATACCGGTACCACTGAGATGGGTATGGCTAAAGCCCACAATGGTGGTATCGCTAATGTGATACCCCGAGCACCAATCCCAACCTTCGGATATATTTACAGGACCTAACTGTACCGCGCCAAAGGGTACGTTTGCCCCCATAAACACGTGACCGTGAAAACCCGTACCAATATACGGATCAACATATTTTGAAAGGCCCGTTGGTTTGCCCTGCCCATACACTCCACCGCATATGGCTGCCAAGGCAAACAGCGAGAAAATACTTTTTTTCATTTGTTTTTATTTATAGGCTATTAAATAGCCCGCCAATTTAGCCCTAATTTTTAATTAACGCCGATGTTTGTTTCCTTTAAATTCCAACCGCTAACAGTTACTGCCGGTGTGGCGGTATGCAATTTGGGGTCGTAATCAATAGTAACCGTTTTGCTGGTGCCCGGTAATACCGATACATAGTTATCATTATAAAAAACCGGCAACATACGCTCTTTAGTATTGCTGTTTACTAATGATACACGGTTAAAGAACGCCAGCGGCGCGTTAGCCGGATTAGTTAATGTTACCTGTACCTTGCCATTAGCAACCTTTTTAGCTGTAGCGGTTACTTTTGAGGCAGCCATACGCTGTAATCCTGAATATTCTCCCTTTGCATCAGCTACCCAATAAATATTCTCGCTGATTATTTTTTGCGTATGATCCTGCAGTTGCAATACCAGGAACGCGCCTTTATCCTTAGCCACCGCGTCAAGTTCCTTTTTTACTGACAGGTACCTTTTGGTAGTCGTAGGCGTAACATCGGCAAACACCTGGGTTATCGGGGTTTCCTTGCCATCCAAATCAAGTATCTTGGCCACGATCATCAGGTTGGTATGCGTTTTAAAAGTATTGTTGGCTACCATCACCATACCATCACCCGGGTTGTACATAATGTGCAGAGGCTGGCTACCGTTAGTCAGGCCGTATAAACAAGCGTTAGGGTCAAGGTAATAATCGTACATCTGGCCGCGCATGGCTGTCCATGGGTTTTGTGTTTTCCAGATGATAACACCGGTATACCAATCCCACATGTGCGAGCTAAAGCCCTCCATCAGCGCACGGTACTGATCGTAGTTCACCAACTGGGCTTTCTCGGCAAAATCCTCGGCATCCTTTGGTTTGCCATATTTATCTATCGACCAATCGTAACCAATATATTTATGGTAATCCCAAACCGAATCAACCTTTGATTTACCGGTTGATGCATCAAACTCAGGGAAAACCATATTCTCTTTAGGGATGAACCTTTTTAACGATGTGTAATCGCTCACACCTACCGAGCCAACCTCTGAATTGAAAGGGAAAGTTTTAAAATCCCAAAAAACAGATAGCTGCTGAATGCCGTAAGGGCCATCGCCATTACCACCCAATACATTGCGCGACATTAACTCGGAGTTTGAGTATGACACGAACCAACGGGTTGGATCAAGCTTTGGGAATACCGTATCCTGCAAAGCAGCCAGGATGTCCTGCGGAGGAGTGATCTCGTTACCGCCACACCATAAGGCCAGCGATGGGTAGTTGCGCACCATCTTTACCTGGTCAGACACTGAACGCATGTACAGGTCATGATCATCCGGATATTTACGGCGCGTCCACTGGTCTTCGGCCTTCATCGGGTCAACCCAACGGCCATTACAATCGCCTGATCCCCACAGATCCTGGAATACCAGTAAGCCATATTTATCGCAAGCCTTGTAAAACTCAGGGCGCTCAACAATAGCGCCGCCCCAGATACGGATGAGGTTCAGGTTCATATCATGATGATAACGAACCTCGGCATCGTAGCGCATGTCCGAAAAACGCAGCATCGCGTCGGATATGATCCAATTACCGCCTTTGATGAATATCTTTTGGCCGTTCACGTTAACCTGGCGGCTCTCGGTCTTTTCGTTCCAGTTGGTGGTGATCTGCCTAACCCCTACCTCAACATCTTCTTTTGATGATACCTTGTTATCGGCAGTTAAAAACTCAACACGCAGGTTGTACAGGTTTTGCTCGCCGTAACCATTAGGCCACCATAGTCTCGGGTTTTTAAGCACATAATCATCCAACTGAACATCAAGTGATGATGATGGCTTTAGGGTGATTTTTTTTGAAACCGTAACGCCTGCAATGGTATAACGCAGGGTACCGGTTACCGCCTGCGCGGTTGGATTTTGGACAGTAGCAGCTACCTTAATTGTAGCCGGGGCTTGCAGGCCTTCAGGCTGGCGCACACCCGGAACCAAAGTAATTACATGCGGATTGAGCACAGCGACAGCACCGGTTTTTTCAATGATCACCTTATCCCATATACCTGTGTTGCGGTCGCGGGTGGGTTGAATCCAATCCCAACCGGCAGTGTATTGCAGGCCCACGCCTTTGGCAATGGTGCCATCGCCGCCCTGGCCGCCGTTAGGATTGCCCACCACATCTGGCGGGTGAACAATAACAGCCAAACGGTTGCTGCCATTTTTTGCCAGCCATTTGGTAATATTATAACGCTGACGCAAGAACATGCCCTGGTGCAGCCTGGCATTCAGTTTATGACCGTTCAAATAAATATCGGCGCTGTAATTAACACCGCGCAGGTTTAGGTAAACCTGGTTGCTGCCTTGCGGTGCGGCCTCCTTAAAATCCTTTATAAACCAGTAGGTATAGTAATCACGGCCTACCTTGTAAATATCAGGTATACGCTGGTTGTTCATGCCGTAAAACGGATCAGGAATTTGCTTGTTGTTAAGTTGAGTGGTTAAAACTGTACCCGGTACGGTAGCCTTTTCCCAACCTGACGTTGCAAATGACGCTTGGGACATCTTGACGCCATCAGCTTGTACAGTCGACGCTTTTTTGCATAACCAGCCCTGATTCAACTCATACGTAGTTTGTGCCTTCGCGGCAGGTAAGCTCAGGGCCATGAGTAAGCCTGAACCTAAACCGATCTGTGATTTTAAAATACTTTTTCTGTTGATCTTCAAAACAATAAATGATTTTATTTAAACTTTAGTTGTAGATGATTTTAAACCCGGCAGCTTCTTTTAAACCGGCTTGCTTGTAAAGCGCCTGGTAGTTGCTTACCACAATACCATTAGCTCCGGCCTTCCATTTTACTTTTTGTTTGCCGCCCATCAGTAATACCTGCTTAGGCTTGCCCATACCCTCAATATTGATGGTCACGTTATCGCCTTGCTCACCCTCGGGTAATACATAGGCGTAGGCAACTTTTTTATCTTTCGATTTAGTGTAGAACACGTTACCATTTGAATATGGCGCTACCGCGCGCGAGTTATAGATACCCTCGCCGTTGATCTTGATCCACTCCCCAATAGATTTCAGCCTATCGTAAGCGACAGGGTCCCAATCACCATCAGGGCCCGGGCCAATGTTCATCAGCAAATTACCACCGCGCGATACAATTTTAACCAAAAGGTCAATAACATCATGTGCCGATTTGTATTTATCGCCCGGTACATAGCTCCATGAGTTACCCATGGTGATGCAGCTCTCCCATGGATAGCTTAACGGTTTTTCTGGTACTTCCTGCTCAGGAGTAGTATAATTTTCGTACTGCCCGGCAACCGTACGATCAACGACCATTAAACCCGGTTGATGTTGCCTTACCATGGCGGCAATCTTAGGCATATCAATATCCTGGTTAAATTTGATGCCTTTCTGCCACTCAACCGTAGTATCAATGGTTGCTTTTGGCCTTACCCAGCCGCCATCAAGCCATAAAATATCAACCTTGCCATAACCGGTCATTAATTCCTCTATCTGGTTATAGGTAAACTTTTTAAAGGCATCCCAACGCTCCGGATATTTAACCGGGTCATAATTCACGTTACGGTCCTTTGGCGGGAAGTATGGCCACCAGTAATCTTTTGAATGCCAGTCGGGTTTTGAAAAGTAAGCCCCTATCATGAAGTTCTGCTTCCTGAAAGCGTTAAATATCTCTTTGGTAACGTTAGCCCTTGGGTTGGTTGAGAACGGCGATTTTTTATCCGTTATTTTATAGTCGGTTTGCTTGGTGTCAAACATACTAAAGCCGTCATGGTGTTTGGTGGTAAATACCACGTATTTCATGCCGGCTTCGTTGGCTGCTTTAACCCATTTTTCGGGATTGAACTTTACCGGGTTAAAGGTGGTTTGCAAATTCTCATACGCCTTTAAATAATTATTGTAAGTATCAGCATATGGGCCTTTACGCTGCGTCCATCCTTCATCCTCAGGGCAAATGCTCCAGCTTTCAACCACGCCCCATTGGCTGTAGGTACCCCAATGCATAAACAAGCCGAATTTAAGGTCCTGCCATTGGGCCAGCTTGGCTACCACTAACGGGTCATCAGGTTTTTCGTACTTTTTAGACAGGTTGTGTGCCTGCCCTAAAACACCTGTGCTGTACAGCATTGCTGCCGCAGCAAAGGCCTTACATATAGTAGATCTACTTATCATAAATTGTAACCGCTTTATTTTTTAACGCGTTTATTTTATTTACCAGGGGCTGCCCCAAATGCTCAATAACCAGTACCGAGCCACCCAGCAACTGCGCTTTAACATTCAGGTTAGAGATAACAAGTTCAGTTTCGTTAGCCAACTGGGGTATGCAATGCTCATATATAGCCTGTTGTATAGGCGATAACCATAACTTACCTATAACACTTCCCTTACCGCTTAAAACAATGATGGACGGATTCATGATATGTATCAGCATGGCCAATCCGCGACCAATATTGTACGCCGCCTCCGATATCAGCTTTACGGTAAGCATATCGCCCCGTATAGCTTCGCTGATGATAGCATCAACATCTACCAAATCGTAATTTTTGAGGCTGCTTTTTTGCCCGCTCTGCATTTCGGCAACGGCATTTTCGGTAATGGCTATAAGTGATGAATCCGTTTCCAGGCATCCCCGCTTACCACACTTACATATTTTGCCGTTATTAACCAGCGATATGTGGCTGAACTCGCCTGCCAAACCGCTGTGCCCGCGAAACACTTTATTATCTACGATCATACCAAGGCCGATACCCCAGCCCAGGTTAAGTATCATGGCATCATTCTGATCAACAGCCGCGCCAAACTTTTGCTCACCCAGGGCTATCGCTGTCGAATCATTCTCGATGAATACGGGTATCCCCAGATCCTGCTGCAACTTATCAGCCAGGGTGGTATCCGCATCAACATGCAGGTAGCTCAGGTTTATGCCACGCTCGGTTGCTATAAAGCCGGGCATGGTAACGCCTACGCTCAAAAACCTGTCATGAGCTATACCGGTGCCTTTTATAAACTGATCAATACGTGCTACAAGCTCATCGGCCTGCATATCGTATATCACTATCTTTTCCTTTACCGTTTCCTTTACAAACCGGTTGTTAAGGTTAAGCACGGCATATTCAATATCATACTGGCTCATAGCTACTGATATGATAAAGAAGGTATCGGGCACGAGCGAATACTTTAACGGCTTGCGGCCACCGTTCGAGTCGGCATAGCCTTTCTTCTCTATCAATCCCGATTTGATAAGACCGTTTATTACCTTAACGGTATAAGGTATACTTTTATTGATGTAATTACTTATTTCGGTACCCGATAACGAGTTGTGATAACACAAACATTGTATTACGTTGGCGTTATCGTTCAGTACAGACAGATCAGGGTGTAACATATTCCTCGCTTGCTAATAATTATCTTTATTTAATGCAGGGCTTTATACCTGCCTCCTTCATCCTGGCTATTATAACACCAGCTACATTTTTTCCTTGTGTACTGCCTGTTTCTATGCTTTCTATATAGTGTATCCCTCCGTAAAATCTTGACATGCCGGCCTCCAACGCTGCCTGCCGAAATGATGTGAATGAGCGCTTGCCGCTGCCAAATGGTATCTCTGTATCATCCTCGTATTTAAAGTTATCGCCCAGCATATAGGTAAGTACCTCTGCCGATGCCGCCGAAACAACCGAGTGCCCGCTGGTATACTCCGGAAACGGCGGCGTTTGCAATACCGGCTGCCATTTTACATCCATATACCGGTTGATAAATGTTTCGGGCCGTATACGGTTAGTGGCGAATTTTTCTTCCCAGCAGGCGATGAACGAATCCATCAATGTTAGTCCCTCAACATTCAATAAAGCTATCGTTTCGTCAAAGGATAGCCGGGCTTGTTTTGATACCAGCGCCGTTATGTGCATCCAGTGCCCGCCGGGACTTATCTTTTTATAGCCTATAGACATGTGGCCTGATGTGGTAATAGCAAAAGGATTACAATCCCAAAACAGTGCCTGATTGATCTGCTCGTCGGTTAGTTTTTTTGAGGCCTGGTATACTTCTTTTACCTGCTTATAAAACACTGATGCGGTATCTTTACTGAATGGCGTAAGCGGTGCAGGTTTACATTGCGTTGCCGTATCAAGCACCATGGTGCGGATGGTGCGCCAGTTGGGTTCAACGGCCTCAAAATACCCCGGAGGGGTTGGGTACCAGTAGCCCTCGCCTTGTAACGGGGTATAGCGTTTTAACGCGCTTAGTTTGCCGTAGCGGTCGCCTTTTGAAAAGTTAACCGCGTCAACCGCGGCCTGCTGCCCTACCTTGATCGAGTTATCAATGATCTCCTGTTTAATACCTGTTTTTTTAACCAGCATAATAAACGCGTCTTCATCATCTTTGATCAAAAAGCCTGATGGCAGCATTAACCTGGCGGTTTCGAGTATGCTGTAATAGCTGGCTATACGATAATCATAAGCTGCCTTTACCGTATCAATACCGTGTGTGGGCGAGTAGCTTTTTATCAGTTTATTTAATTGCGGAAAGTTTTTATTGTGCGCGGTAACAATGTTATAAGCCCCGAGCATGCAATAAGAATAATATCGCGCCGCTACCGGCGGACTAACAACATCATGCACCATAACCATACTCACATTATGGATAGCATGGCCCGGCCACATATAATCAGGGAAACCTTTGGCACGTTGCTGCGCCTGGCTTGTTGCAGCAACAAACAATATTAAAACAATAACAAGCCTTTGTAAAACTCCCTTCATCAGTACTTATAAAATTGCAATGGCCCTTCTGCCGTACCTACAACTAAAAATTTATCCTTACCGGCCTTTATTTCTATTGCCGATTTTACATCTCCGGTTATTGATAAACCCGACTCGGGCTGCGGCACGTAATTGAATTTGCCTTTACCATCGCCTTTTAATAAAGTTCCGTATCCTGCATCAATGCTGCCAAATTTGAGGCGGTTATCCGAGTGGTTACCCAGCAACAATACGTCTGTATGCTGATCGTTATCAAAATCGCCGGTTATAATTTTAGTAGTTACCGTAAACTGCGCCTGTACCGGTAATGCCGCACCTTCAAATTTGCCGCCTTTATTAATAAAGCAGGTAGTTTCAGTTGTATTGATGCTGAGCATACTGGCCTTGGCCAGCTCATCAGCCGTGAATATCTCCTTAATGGTAGCATCCGAATAGGCACTGTACGATGCAAAACGGCGGCGCATTGGGTATATCTGCTCATTCAGCTCATCACGACTAACAAAGGGGTAGCTTTTACCCTGCACATAAAAACTCAGGAATGGATCGATTGATCCGTTACCGTCAAAATCAGCATAATACAACTCGGCAGCTTGCTTATCTGATGCGTTGAGGGGCGAATTTAACCCCATATTACCGGCAATGATATCGGGTTTACCATCGGCATTTACATCAGCGACAGCTAATGAAAGCCATACGCCCTTTTGAGGTGAAGTAAAGTAATCTGTTGTTTTATCAACAAAGCCATTAGCGGTATTCAGGTAAACAGTTATTGGCATAAACTCACCGCAAACAACCAAGTCAGCACGTTTATCATTATTGAGGTCGACCCATTGCGCATCGGTAACCATACCGGGCTTGGTAGTGGTATATATAGTAAACCTGCCTTTACCATCATTTATCAGCAAAAAACTTTCGGGCGCTGTTGGATATTTGCCCGGCACTACCCTGCCGCCTACAAAAAGATCAAGGTCGCCATCGTTATCAAAATCAAACGGACGAACGCATGATTTACTGCTTGCCCCTGTTTGCGATGGCAAAGCTGTTGGCGCCCAGGTAAAATTGCCCTTTCCATCATTAAGGTAAAGTTCATCCTCAAGATTAGCTGTGTTTGCCTCGTAGTTGGCGTAACCTCCCTTAGCCAGATACAGGTCAGGGAATTTATCGCCATTGGCATCAAAAAAAGCCGCCGCGGCAACGGTACCTATGTTTTGACTATTACCACGTATCAATTCGGTTTCTTTAAAATTGCCCCCTTGCTGTTGCAGGTACACTTTACCAATGCCGGTGTTATCAGCACTGCTAATGTAAACATCTGTCAACCCGTCGCCATTAACATCGGCTGTTACCATTACCGGTGAGGTTTTAGAGTACATGAACATCATCAGCAACTGGCGCTTAAAATCATTAATGGCCAATGCTTGCTGATTAAAATCTATAAGTGGCTTTTGCTTACTGAATATTGTTTTTGTTACGATTACCTGCTCCTTAAATGGCGCGGTTGCGTTTTGCTCAACCTTTAAACGCTGGTTAAGAGTTGGATTGCTGATAATCTGCACCGTTTGATCAGGCCAGATAATTTTCACCGAATCGCATTTCTTAACATCGCCCAAGCCAAAGTTCAGTATGGTTGATGTGCAGCTTAAATATCCTCTGTTCGGGTTTACTTCCTGGTACTGCACACCTTCTGCACTATACAGGTATACCTTTGCGCCAACAGCATTGGTATTGGGCTTTTTGCCGTTTAGCTTAATTGTAAGGTATGTGTTGCTGGTTGTGTTATGGGTATTTTCGTACACCGATGCAGGCTGATTGATATTATTTACTACCAGATCAAGGTCACCATCGTTGTCCAGATCTGCATAGATAGCCCCATTAGATATAGCCGACTCCGTTAAGCCCCATTCGGTTTGTTTGTTACTGAATGTAAGATTGTGATTGTTACTGAATACATAGTTGGGCAGCTTGGTTGAAGGCATAGCCTTTATCAGGTCCATCAGCAGGAAGGGCTCCTTATTCATGGCCTTTTTTATCTTGTAATCGCCCCAGTAACGTAAAAAGTCCTTGTTGGTATAGTCGCGCAGGTAGCCGTTGCTAATAAAGATGTCTTTATATCCATCGTTATCAAAATCGGCTATCAGCGGGCACCAGCTCCAGTCGGTAGCGGCCACGCCTGCCATATTAGCTATTTCGCTAAACGTGCCGTCGCCGTTGTTTAGCTGCAGCATATTGCGCATATATTGTTTGTAGAGATCCTGTTTAAGCATCAGCTCAAACGACTCATAGTTTTCTTCCAATTGTAATGATTTTTGCCTGTGGTTATCCTCGGGCAACATATCAAGGGTAAGGATGTCGGGCAGGCCGTCGTTATTATAATCGGCAATATCAACCCCCATCGAGAAATGCGACAAATGCCTCAGCATTTTCTTTGACGCATCGGTAAAAGTTTTGTTGTGGTTGTTCAGGTAAACGTAGTCGGGCTCGTTATAATCGTTGGTAACGTATATATCCTGCCAGCCGTCCTTATTAATATCGGCAATGGCAATGCCCAAACCAAAGGTTAGCGGATTTTGCAGAATGCCCGCCTTGCTTGTAATATCAGTAAAATGGTTGTTATTATTCTCAAACAGTTTATTGCCCGCCAGCATATCCGTTTCATTTTTGTAACGGGCCAACTCCATATTATCAATTTTTTTGATGTTATGGTTGAGTAAAAACATGTCGAGGTCACCATCGTTATCATAATCAAAAAACGCGGCTTGTGTGCTGTAACCCGGGTCATCAAGGCCGTAAGCGGCTGCCTCTTCCTTGAATTTATTATTGCCCTGGTTGATGAAAAGCTGATTGCGGCGCTGGTTGTTTTCAACCTTGCCCGAGTAGCATATATAAATATCTAAAAGCCCATCGCCATTAACATCGGCCATGGTAACGCCCGTTTTCCATGAACCGGAACGCCCGGCCAGTTCTTTGCAGGCATCTTTGGTGATGTCCTTAAACTTTAATCCGCCTAAATTGAGATACAATTTATTGGGCTGCATATTGGCGGTAAACATCAGGTCTGTTAAGCCATCGTTATTGATATCGCCTGCGGCTACGCCCCCACCGTTGTAAAAATATTCGTACGAAAGTACGTTGAGTGATTCCGTTTCATTTATCGCGTTAGCGAAAGCGATACCAGTTTGCTTTACGTCGAGCTGCCTGAATAAGGGCTGCTGGGCAATCATATCATGAGGTACAGCCAATGCCGCCGTAACACACAAAGCGAACGATCTCAAGCCGACATTAATAAACTTCATCAGGAAAAATGAATGGAGCGTAACGAAATTAAAGCATAGTTGCACCCCGGAAACAGGGCGCAACTATTGCTTTATGTGGTTTTATTATTGTGCATCCCACCAAACACGGGTTGCAAAATTATCAGGACCCTGGCTTTGAACAGCCGCCTGGTAATTGGCACCGTTAGTGTTAATTAATGAACCCGGATAAGGCACACGGCGTGGAATTTGACCAGTTATGAACTGACCTGAAAAAGTAACCGGTGTCAACTGAGGAATTCCAGTCCTTCTCCAGTTGGCGTAAGTTTCATTAAAATTGAATGTAGTTGAAGTAGCTACATAATATTCCATATTGATTTGCTGTAATGCTGTTGCAGCAACCAATGGGTGAGCTGTAACATAAGTAGCAATATCACTTGCATTTACCGTTGCAGCACCTGTAGTATTATACTGGGCAAGCGTAGCCATATCTGCAGTTAAAGCATTAGCATAATGGGTAGCTGCTGCGCCTGTTGCCCAGCCTCTTGTTGCTGCCTCGGCTAATAACAACTCCGATTCGCCATAAGTGTAAATAAAGTTTGCACTTGCCCTGTCAGCGTAAACCTGCAAACGCGGACGTGAATATTTACCCAGTGGAGCTGCTGCATCCTGAGCATCAGCAGCTGGTGTAGAGCCTGGGTAATTAGGAGCATTTACAATACTTGTAATAGTATATCCATTAGGCATGCCTAATTGTAAACTATCTGCATTATTTCCCGGCAGATCGCGATTTTCATTAGCTCTGCGACCATTACCTACGGTAATTTCTGCGATAGCTGAAACACGAGGATCATCAGTTGATTGCATATAATTAAGCAGTGTTCTACCCCAACGCACTTCTCTGAAATCGTCGGTCACACGCAAAGCATCAGCATTGCTGCTCGCATTACCGTTTGGATCAGTCAATACTTTTGCATTATCAGCAACGCTTGACATTGTACCGCCTGCGTAAGCTTTTTCAACCCATGTTCTGGCTGTTTGCGGATCTACTTTAGTTAAACGCATACCTGCTTTTAACATTAAAGAGTAACCTAAACGTTTCCATTGCGCTACGTTACCACCATATAAAAGGTCAGCCGTTGGCCCAGCCTTTGAGGCATCAAGAGCCGCTGTAGCTTGTTCGAGTTGAGTTAAAATAGCAGCGTATATATCTTCCTGTTTATCAAAAACCGGCTCGTATACACCATTATCAGCTAAACCTGCCTGCGAATATGGCGCATCACCATATAAATCTGTAATACGCTGAATAATCATGGCCTGCATGATAGTAGCACAGGCATCAAGATTGGCATATTCAGGTTTGTCTTTAATTAACGTCCTCATCCTTACAACCAAACCAAGCGCAGTATAAGCCCTGTTCCAGGTGTTAGCATAATAACCAGTACCGCCACTGCTAAATACATATTTATCACCATTGGTGTAATAGTTATATGTTGAGGCCAATGACTGTACCCACATACTTTGGAAAAGCAACTGATCATATCCGGTTTGCGAGAACTGTATTTGCGCTTGCGACATAAAATAGTTCGGATCTATTTCAGTTGTTTTATCCGGCTGTGTGTTTATCTCCTCAAAATTTTTGGTACAGCTTGCCATAAACGTAGCACCTGCTACCAGGAAGCTAAAAATATATCGTTTTTTCATCTGTTTAGTTTTTAAATTTAAAGTTCACATTTAAACCATAAGTTCTGGCGAAAGGCAAACTGCTACCTTCAATACCTGAATATCTTGGGTCTGATGAAAATCCAGATTCCGGATCAATGTTATCTGTTTTTTTCATGATTGTCCAAAGGTTACGTGCTACTGCAGACACATTTATGCTGCTGAATGGTGAACCTTTCAAGAAATCAGCATTAAACGTATAACCTAAAGTTACCTGGCGTAATTTAATAAAGCTACCATCAAGTACTGAGAATGTACCTACCTGATTAGCCAGTGCCTGATAATAACTTTGAGCCGGTACATTCACTGTATTTGTTGCGCCGGATTCAGTAACACCGTTACCAACAATACCTGTTTCACGGCCTTCAAGCGTTAATTTATTTAAACCCCTTGAAATACTGTAAGTTTCGGTAGCTGATAATACTTTGTTACCAAAACGGTAATCAACAAGGAAGCCTAAATTGAACTTTTTGTAATTGATGTTGTTATTGAAGCCACCATATATCTTAGGTATGGTTGAACCCATTGCTATCAAATTACCTGCTTGTGGTAAACCTGAATCACTGTATACAATATTACCCGAAGCATCGCGCTTGTAATCGGTAGCTAAAATTTGTGGGCCTGGTAAACCTTCAACAAGTGCTGTAATGGCAAAACCTGAATTCGCTGATGGGCGGAACCTGCCAAAGTTGACGTTACCACCTAAATCATCTGTTTTCAGGATCTTATTTTTAACATAAGTGAAATTAAATGACGGAGTCCAACTGAAATCAGATTTTCTGACAGGAGTACCATGAATTTCAACCTCTAAGCCTCTGTTTTGAGTAGAGCCTGTACCAATGTAACGGTTAGAATAACCTGCAGACCAATCTAAGTTACCTGTAATGATCTCATCATTTGTTTTACGAGAAAAATAAGTAACATCAAAACCAAACCTGTCTCCCCAGAATTTCATTTCCACACCAGCTTCAAGCTCTTTTAAAGTAAACGGTTTTAAAAACAAATTTGGTTGTAAACTACCATATCCGGCTGTTGGTGTACCATTAACTGAATTGTTAAGGTTGTAGTACACTGTATTGGCATAAGCATTAGGGTCACCACTGGTTTGTGCAAATGATAACCTTACTTTACCCAGGTCAACACCATTCATCGGATATAACTCTGAGAAGATAAAGCTACCTGAAACAGAAGGCGAAAATATGCCCGGGCCTACAGATGAACTAATAGAGCTGTAATAATCATAACGACCGGTGGTGCTTAAAACTAAATAATTTTTTAATGAAAAATCTGCTGAATAATAAGCTGAGTTAACTTGCTTTTTGCTTGCAGGATCAACCAGTGGGCCAGAATTTCTTGAATTAAAGTTAGTTAAGCTATAAAAATAAGGGATAATAAATCCGTTATTACCATTAATAAAATTACCTGTTAACTGGCTTTTACGAATGTTACCACCAATGGTCAGGTCTAAATCTAACAGATCTTTAACAAGATAGTGTTTTGCATTAGCCAAAACATCAGCGTTGAACTCTGTAATGTGTGTGTTTGTGGTGTTCATTGCACCATTATCACTGCGGTAAGCAGTACCTGTAGGCTCTATGTCTACTCTACCATCATTGGCATCATCGTAACCTAAACGGCCTTGTACATAAATCCATTTTGTTAGATCATATTTGGCAGATAGAGAAGATATGAAACGATTTCTGTTCACATCTTTGATAAAGTTATTTGCCGCGAAATAAGGGTTAGTAACGTATGGATCATCAGTAAATGATAATTCTTTACCATCTGCAGTTGTGCCCGGTGCTAAAGTAGCCTGATCCTGATTGGGGGCTAAAAATTGCACGTTATTAGGGTTGCCCGGACCATCGCTCAGGCCTGATCTGTTTTTTGATTTCTCGAGTACATAGTTGGCCACTACGTTAATGCTTAACTGCTTTGTAACCTGCTGGCTGCCATTAAAGTTAAACGTTTTTCTGTCCAGATAACTATTTTGCACCATTGAGTTGGCACGAAGATTAGATAGAGACAAACGGAAAGCACCTGTTTCACCACCGCCTGTAAATGATGCAGTATTGGTAAAGCTTGGCGCAGTACGGTAAAAATCGATGTAATTATTCACCGGAGAATATTTATGCATTTGTCCGTCGATTTGCATTACATCTGAACCATCCATTCTTGGCCCCCATGCAAGGTTGCCTGAAGCTCTTGCCTGATCAAGCGTAGTTGGCTTTTGAGGTACATTAAATTCATCAATCCTACCCTGACCATAAACTTGTTGAAAATCAGTATTATCAACCGGCTGATCAAATTGAACGTTGGTATTAAACTCAATACCAAACGGAGAATTCTTTTTACCGGTTTTAGTGGTGATCAAAATTACACCATTGGCAGCACGTGAACCATACAGCGCCGAAGCTGACTGACCTTTAAGCACCGTCATTGTTTCGATATCGTCAGGGTTGATATTTGAAATACCATCACCATAATCGGCACCGCCCCACTCGCCTGATGAACCACGCTGAGTGTTATCCATTGGCACACCGTTTATAACGTATAGCGGGCTGCTTGCGCCAAAGCTGGTTAAACCACGTAATAACACACGTGCTGATGAACCAGGACCACCGTTTGAAGCACCTACACTTAAACCGGCCACACGGCCTTGTAATGATAAGGCAACGTTTGTTTCCTTAGCTTTATTAAGTTGTTCACCATTAACTGTTGATACAGCGTAACCCAGTTTCTTTTGCTCTTTGCTGATACCTAACGCTGTTACAACAACCTCTTTAAGATCGTTTTGCGCAGGTTGCAAACTTACGTTGATAACTGTTTTACCAGCTACAGCTACTTCCTGAGTTGTATAACCTATAAATGAGAATACCAATGTACCGTTATCGGGTGCATTGATAGAGAATTTACCTGAAGCATCAGTAACGGTGCCTGCGGTTGAGCCTTTTACAGCTACTGATACACCCGGAAGCGGAGCGCCTTTTTCGTCAACTACCCTACCGGTTACGGCTACTGGAGCAACTGCTTTTATTGATACCGGTGCTGCAACAACTGTATTGTTAAAGTTGGTTGCGGCCACGGCTAACATGGAGAACTTAAAAATTAATGAGGCTTTTTTTAGCCAATACTTATCCCTTACACCCGATGGATGTTCAAAATATTTCATAATTTTACTCGGTTAAAGTGACTTGATTATGAGGCAATAACAGTTGCCACTGCGATTGCCGTTTGTTAATTAGTTTCTTGCAGGAGTTATGTAAATAATTCCTGTTTTTTTTTGAGGAGTACTGTTTATCTCATATTTTATTTTTTTGTTTAAAGGTTAATACTTAATTAATAAACATACATATCTTTTTTTAAGTGCTGTTAACCGGCCTGCCGGTGATGCTACCTATCAGAAACAGGCCGTTTGTAAATGCCACAACAGCTACCTCCTTCAGTACCGAAGACCATGATTTATATTGGATGAAATTTAATGCGGAATAATCGATTGCAACACACGTAAAAGCGCGGTGATCCGCAGTATTGCTGCGAACATTTAGGTTTGTGCTACTACTCATGTACTTGGTAAAATTTTGGTACATATTTACGTGCTTACAATAGTTATTTTAAAAATGTTGAGGCAATTTAACATTAATGTTACATATCCAAAACAATTTTTAATTTTTTTTTATAAACATTATCCAAAATATTAAAAAACTGTAATCTTGACAGTACTTTTTAAATATTTTAATTATTCACTAATATATAGATTATAATTTTATTTAAAAACCGACCTTAAGCATTTTGATTAAATAACAAATTGTTAAAACTTGAGGCATAATATTGATATTTATGATGTATATCACATAAAATTATGTTCAAATTTTTAATAAAACGTTTTAGGTTATGACCCACTCCAAGCTATCCTCTAAACGGCTGTTTTATAAAAAAATAAAATTAGCTTTGTGATAACGATAACCAATTAGTCAACTTAAATGAACTTTGACAGCAAATTAGCTACTGTACCAAGCCTGATACATAATATTGTTAACAACATACATCCTGTTACCCAGCCGTTTTTATGCCATAAGGTAAAGAACGATTGGATTGACATTTCATACCAGGAAGCGCTCGAAAAAATAAATGCCGTATCGGCATGGTTGCTGCATATAGGTGTAAAAAAAGGCGACAATATTGCGTTAATAATCGAGAACGGTCCGGACTATATCTATTACGATCAGGCTCTACAACAGATAGGTGCTGTTAACACTTCCATCTACCCTACCCTTAGTGAGGCCGATGTAGAGTATATATTAAATGATTCGCAGGCGCGTACCATATTGGTGGGTAACCCGTTTCTCTTCCGTAAGATACAGAAGATAGCCAACAACTGCCCTGGCCTGATCCGCATTATTCCTGCTTTTGATGATTTTGAGAAACATGTATCAGGTGTGTTAAATGCCGGTATTATAGGGTTTAAGCAGGTTATTGCCGAAGGCACGTCACTATTAAATCAATATGAATCAGCTATAAAGATCGCACGTGAGGCCATACTTCCGTCTGATCTTTCATGCCTTATATATACCTCGGGCACCACGGGTACACCCAAAGGCGCCATGCTTACCCATTATAACCTTACCGCTAACGTATGGGCCAGCCTGATGCAGATCACCGTGGTTGAAAAAACAGATGTATTCCTGTCGTTCCTGCCCCTATCGCATGTATTTGAGCGCACAGCTACCTACCATATTTGTTTGGCGGCGGGTTGTAAAATAGTGTTTGCGCAAAGCCTTGAGCTGTTGGCAAAAAACATGGGTGAAGTAAAGCCCACCATTATGAACTGTGTGCCCCGCCTGCTTGAACGCATACAGGACAAGGCCATGAAAAGCGGCACCGAAGCAGGTGGTTTTAAGGCCAAGATATTTTTATGGGCACTTAGGGTAGGCCGCAAATACCGTTACGCTATTGAGGCAGGTAAATTGCCGGGGTTGATACTTAATACTCAAAACAAGCTTGCCGATAAGCTGGTATTCAGCAAAATAAAGGAGAAAACCGGCGGGCGTTTAAAGTTCATGATATCGGGTGGCGGTGCATTACCCAAAAATGTGGGTGAGTTTTTTGGCGATCTGGGCATTAAGGTTCTGGAGGGTTACGGGCTTACTGAAACATCACCGGTAATGAGCGTTAACGAGCAGGACAGGCAGGTTTATGGTACCGCCGGGCGCGTTATTCCGGGTATTGAAGTTGCTATACAAAATATTGATACACAAAAAATTTACACCATACAAACGCACGAAAACTTTAAGCCAGAATTTGAATCAGAAGAAGGTGAGATCATTGTACGGGGCCATTGCGTAATGAAGGGCTACTGGAACAAACCTGAAGATACCGCAGCCGCGATAGATAAGGATGGTTGGTTCCATACGGGCGATATCGGTCGTTTTTTTAAGGGCAATATCCAGATAACCGACCGGTTGAAAAACATGCTGGTAAACGCCTATGGTAAAAATGTTTATCCAACACCTGTTGAAAATACTTATCTGAAGAGTCCGCGTATTGAAGGTGTATTTTTAATTGGCGACAGGCGCGAATACATTACGGCTATTATCATCCCATCAAAAGATGCCCTACAAACCAAATTTGGCTTGCCCGAAAGTTTTTTTGAGCAGGAAAAAACTTTTATTGAAGATGCCGAAATAATTAAATGGATAGCGGAGGACGTTCGCAAATTTTCAAACGAACTGGCAAAATTTGAACGCATAAAAAGCTTCAAGGTTAAACGCAAGCCGTTTAGCATGGAGGATGGCGAGATCACGCCTACTATGAAAGCCAAACGCCGCGTTATTGAAAACAAATACGCCCGGGCTATTGATGACCTGTACGCCGCTGATGCGGATGATACATTATAATATACATTATTGCGCTATGATCTTGAATTCGGTGCGCCGGTTTAACTGGCGGCCGCTTTCGGTATTATTATCAGCGATGGGCTGTGTTTCTCCGAAACCTTTATATATTAATCTGGAGGCGGCTACTTTGGCAGCTACCAGATAATTATACACTTCCTTCGCCCTGTTTTCTGAAAGTACCTTATTCAGATCATCATTACCCATGTTATCAGTATGGCCTGATATTTCAATCTTTACGGCAGCATTATCATTCATAAACTGTATCAGCTTAGCTAACTCAGCCTTTGATTCGGTTTTAAGATCATACTTATTCGTATCAAAAAATATATTGCGCAACACTACCTTTTTACCTACCTCAATGGGCGACAATTCAACATTAATAATAAACGGCGATTTAGGTACCTGCCCAATCAACGAAAAATTTTCTGAATAAAACAGATATCCGGTTTTAGATATGTTTAAACCATAGTTTTTGCCCGAAGTGAGCGTAGCTAAAAAGCCGCCATCATCCTCGCCGCTGTAATCCTGGTAAACAATACGGTTTCGCTCCAGTTCAATAATCTCCACATCAGCCTCAATAGGTTGTTTGGTTTTAGCGTCAACCACCTTGCCCTTTACATAAGTTACCAGTTTGGGCCGTGCCTTTGGCGGCATCTCAAAGGTGTAAATATCAAACCCGCCGCTGCCTTGCAGCTTGTTTGACGAAAAGAACGCGTAATCGCCGTGCGCGGTGAGGGTAAGCCCATTCTCATCTCCGCTTGAATTGATAGGATAACCCAGGTTTTCGGGCTTTTGCCATTTACCGGCGGCATCAAGCCTGCTCACAAACAGATCCTTATTGCCTAAGCCTGGCCAACCGTTTGAGCAAAAATAGAGCGTGTTATCATCGGGGTGTATAAAGGGCGATTGTTCATCATAAGGCGTATTGATGCCCGGCCCCAGATTTTCAGGCTCTGTCCACCCTTTATCCGTTAGTGTAGTTTTCCAGATATCATATCCCCCGATGCCTCCGGCCTTATTGCTCACAAAATAAAGTGTACGCCCATCGGCACTAATGGATGGCTGCGACTCCCATGCGCCCGTATTTACCGGCGGGTTAATACCTACAGGTTTCCCCCAGCCGTTGCCACGCCGCTGTGCAATATAAATATCGCACTTACCTCTTCCATCCGGCCGGTTACAGCCTGTAAAAAACAAGTAGTGCCCATCCTGCGATATGGATTGCGCGCCCTCGTTATAATTAGGGGTATTGATATTATCGCTCAGGTAAGTGGCAGGCTGCCATTTATCATCCTTTTTCTCGCTTTTATAAAAATCTTCGTTGTTGTTTATCTTCCGGGTAAAAATCAAGGTACTTTCATCGGCAGTAGCTACCGGCATATATTCATCATCGGCAGAGTTTACGCCCTTGCCCAAATTAAGGGGTTTAAATGCTACCGGATTTTTAACAGCCACAATGGCAAAATCACAATCGGCAATCAGCTTTTGGGCATACGCCATATTTTGCAGTGTGATATTAGCAAAGGTGAGGTATTTTTGCAGATGCTGTTTGGCCTGCTCATACTGCGCCTCGGTAACCTCTACCTCACCCAACTTCAGGTATACAGCACGGTTAAAATCAGGGTTAATGGCTATGGCTTTACGGTAATGATCTATCGCGGCAGCGTAATCACGTTTGCGGCGGTACAGATCGGCAAGCTGAATATGGGCTTCAATAAATTTATTATCAGCAGAAACCGCTTTGCCAAGTTCGGCTATGGCTTCATCAAACAGGCGATCGTCCATTAAATGGTTGGCAGCAACAAAATGCTTAATGGCCTGCTTATCGTTACTGGTGTATTGCCCGCTTTGGGCAAAAGTATTAAAGGTAATTAACGATAAAAAGAACAGTATATATACATATCGCATAAAACCCGGTTACGATGTTACGTAAACCAAGTTACAACAATCAGGGAATATTCAAAAACTTATGCGTTTGCAATGATATTTCCCACTGAGGATTGTTCATTACATAATCTACAATAAGCGGAGTCATTTCCTTAGCGCGCGACCATTCGGGCTGTAAAAACAGTTTGCATCCCGGTGATACATTTTTGGCATGCTGCTCAGCAAATTCAAAGTCGGACTTGTTAAAAATGATCACCTTCAATTCATGAGCCATTACAGCCACATCAGGCGATGGTGCCTTGAATTTTTTAGGCGACAGGCAGATCCAGTCCCAGTTACCCGATAGCGGATATGCGCCCGATGTTTCAATAAACGTACGGATGCCGTTAGCCTGTAACCTGCTGGTAAGGTAATCAAGGTTATATATCAACGGCTCGCCGCCGGTAACCACAACATTTTTAGCCGGAAATTTCGAAGCATGTTCAACTATAGTATCAGCGGCAGTGAGTGCATGCAGTTCAGCATCCCAGCTCTCTTTTACATCGCACCAATGGCAACCTACATCGCAGCCGCCAAGGCGGATAAAGTATGCGGCCTTACCGGTATTGTATCCCTCGCCCTGTATCGTGTAAAACTCTTCCATTAATGGAAGCAATGTGCCGTCGTCCGGAATTTGATGTGCCATAGTAATAATCGGCAAATATACACATTAGCGGCTAAGTGATTTTTACAGGCTTTTTTTATTTTATTGATTATTAGTTATTTTACTTTAAATTTACCTTAATGAAAAAACGCTACCTGCCTATCACCCTCATAACCATGCTCTTGCTATCATCATGTGTTGATATTGAGGAGCGTTACAGCTTTGCCGCCGATGGATCGTGCAGGGTAATTTACGGTTTTGATATGAGCCGGGCTATATCGGTATTACAAAACCTGATGACCGACTCGTTGCGTACCACACCGCAATTTTCCATGAAAAAGGATACCGTGCTTAATTTTTATAGTGCCATACCCGACAGCATTCAGCGTACCATGACCGCCGAAGATATTAAACTGGCCCAAACCAGCGACCTTGCTGTTAAGATGGACCTGCAAAAAAGCCTGATGAATGTTAAGGTTAGCCACTATGCTAAAAACACTGCCGACCTGGAGTATTACCTGAAAAATATTTCGAAAATATCGCAAAGCAGCCAGTTGAGCGCGCTGACCAAAGGACAAGGCCGTAATACCGAAAGCGATTCAAAATCATTAATAGGCAGCCAGGATTATTATACTTATGAGATAACACCTACCCGCTTTCGCCGGATAGTTGACAAAATTAAGTTCAACGCTTTTTTAAAGAAAACACAATCAACCCTGGTAATGGCCAAAGCCATGCTTATTGATATGCCCTACAAGGTGGTGCTCAACTTTGCAAAACCGGTAAAAAAGGTAAACAACCCTAAAGCCGTACTCTCTGCCGACAGGCGCAGCGTTACCCTGATCACCGATATGGACGAAATTATACGCAACCCGGCAGTGATGAACCTGCAGGTTGATTTTTAACAATGAAGTGGTTTAAAGTTGACGATATAAACCCCACCGATACCTTCATAAAAAAAATAAAGGCCGAAGGCAAAAGCATTTGTGTTGTTGGTTATGAAGGTAAAATATACGCGCTCTCGGCAAGATGCCCCCATGCGGGTGAAGACTTGAGCCGTGGTTGGTGTAACGAAGGTAAACTGGTTTGCCCCGTTCACCGTTTCTCCTACTCGCTCCACAATGGCCGTGGCAGCACCGGGCAAGGCGATTACGTGCGCACCTATCCTGTTAAACTATCAAACGGGAATATTTACATCGGCATCAATTCCTTCTGGCAAAAAATCAGAACGTTGTTAGGCCGGGATGATTCACTTTTTGAAGAATGAGAACGACGAGTGGCCGTATTTACGCTGCTCAACAAAAGCCGGGTGATTGCTGAGGTTTTGCATGGATTGATGCTCAATGATAAGCAAGCCACCATCAACCAGCACATCCTTTTCAAAAACTACCTTAGCTATTTCGGGTATACGGTTAAGATCATACGGCGGATCAGCGAAGACGATGTCGTACTGCTCTGTTTCCATATCCAGGTATTTAAAAACATCAGCCCGGTAGGTTTTGATGCTTTCGAGGCCATGTTTTTTGGCCATATCTTTCAAATAGTTTAACCCGGTTATATTACGATCGATAGCTGTTACCTGACTTGCTCCTCTTGATGAAAATTCAAGCGACAGGTTGCCCGTACCGCTAAACAGATCAAGTACTTTTATATCTTCAAGTTCGATTTGATTTTGCAGGATGTTGAACAGCGCCTCTTTAGCCAGATCGGTAGTTGGGCGCGCCGGCAAATTATTGGGCGGATTTAAACGTAAGCCACGCAGTTTGCCACCTATAATGCGCATAATGATAAAGCTACTAACGATAATACCTGCTGCTGCTCTATATCCAACGGTAATTGTACCAGGCTGATGTTATTCAGCTCAACCGCTTTAAAATATGGTGCGGCTGTACTGATCAGTTCATCACCGGCCTCAACCGCCCCACTTACTGATAAGCGTACATCGGCCGTTTCCATATTAATCGCCTTGGCAGCAAGGGCGGCAAAGTAAACCGCATCACTATCGCTATTACATTCAAAGCTGTTGTAATAGCGTATTTTATCGTACCGCAAATACAGTAGTTCTATCCGGTTATCCAGCAGGTTAATATAAATAGTATCATCAGCCGGCTGGTTCGCGGCAATGGCTTTCACCCACCCTTTGGCATTAAAAACGGTATACGCTAAACCAAAACGTGTTTTAGCCAGATCGGCCAGTTTAGTATCTGCTTTATATATTATAAAATTTTCGCTGTCAAGCTGCTGTACAAAAACGCTTTCGGTTGGTTGTACATTTAACAAACGGGCATAACCGTTAGCATTGGCGGCATCATAAACCTGTACAGGAATCAGCGAAAAGCCTGTTGCAGGCAAACCAACAACCAATTGCTTATAATCGGCCTCAAAAATATCGGCCAGTTCTTCGGGTGCCGAAAGCTCCTGAAGCGGGTGATTGCTTTCGCAAACCAGCAACTTATCGTTTGCTGTTATAGCGTAGCTAAACCCGTTGCCATGCAACTGTACCAGCAAGGTACAATCAGTTGCCGCATCAAGCCCGAAAGCTTCGTCATGATAGTTAAATGTAGGTTCGTTCATGTATACAGTAGCAGCAAAAGTAATATTTTTTTATTGCGGAGGATACATCAGGGTCAGGCTATTGCTTGTTGAGGCTATAAAGCTGTAATAATTGTTTATCACCAGCCATATACATTTCCTTCTCCAACGTAAAGTTTAGCTTACCCAACAACGCCCGTGAACGCGCATTTTGCGGAATAGTTATGGCCACAATACGCTTCAGGCCAAAATCAGTAAAACCCTTTTTTACCACAGCATCGGCTGCTTCAAAAGCATAGCCCCGGCCTGAATGCTCTTCAAACAAAGCGTAACCTATATCAATATCTTCCAGATTATTGCGTTTGATCAATCCACACAGGCCAATAGCGCTATCGCCTACCTTTAATGTAACAGCCCACAAACCCAGGCCATAATCTGCATAGCTTTTTATAGGGCCCTGCAAATATTTTTCAGCGTCGGCAATGGTATGCACGTTACGGTCGCCAACGTTAGTTAACCATCCGGGTGTATTTAGTAAGGCCAGTATAAATCCGGCATCATTTAAGGTTAGTTCACGCAAAACAAGGCGCTCTGTTTCAATAATTATATTGGCCATTATACAGCCAATATAATTATAAAATTATTAGGTTATGCCCCCTGCCCCAGGTTGATCATTAACCCGCCATCCATTGCATAGGTAGAGCCGGTAACATAATTAGCCGCCGGTGAAGCCAGGAACAGAGCTACCTGTGCTATCTCCTCGGGTTTGCCCGCGCGTTTAGCCGGTATATGTGCGGTAGCTTCCTTTAACTTTTCAGGGTCATCCATAGCTTTTTGGTTCATCGGCGTAAGTATCATACCTGGTGCTATGTTATTTACCGTAGTGCCGCTTTCGGCCAGTTCAAGCGCCAGCGAACGGGTAAAATTACGCAGGGCACCTTTCGAGGCATTATAATCCGCATTGCCCGGCGTAGCTATCTCTTCGTGTATGGATGATATATTGATGATTTTACCCTTTATGTTTTTTTCGGCCAAATGCCTTACAAACTTACGGCTGGTAAAAAACGGACCATAAACATTGGTGCGGATGCACAGATCAAAAGTTTTGGTTTCCATATCGGCCACTTTAATGTTCGATCCGTTTACGGCAGCGTTGTTTACCAATATATCAAGGCCGCCAAGTTCGCTTATAATATTATCGATAGCCTGGTCTACTTCGTGTTCCTCGGTTACATCCAGCTTGAACGACATGGCTTTTACGCCTTGCTCTTCAATACGTATTTTAGTTTCTTTAGCGCCTTCTTCGTCAGAGTGATAGCAAATAGCTACTGAAGCACCTTCTTTTGCGAATGCTATAGCTGTGGCCCTGCCAATGCCCGAGTCGGCACCGGTTATAAAAGCTACTTTTGATTGTAATATGCCCATATTTTTAACGGTTGATGTTTGCTTAATTTAAACCGTTAAAAGCTGAATTGTTTTGAGTAATAATTAAATTAATACAGGTTTGACGCGCGAGGTTTATACAGTGGCGTACGTTGCCATACAAACATATACAACAAGGCAGTTAGCGCTATGCCACCGCAAATAAACAGGCTTATGGGTATGCGCTCAATAACATCCTGGTAATAAGTACCGGCAAGCAGTGCGCCTAAGCCTATACCGGCCTCAAGCGAGATATACATGGTAGCTACCGCCTTACCCCGGTATTGAGGGTCGCTCAGGTCAACCGTCCAGGCGTTAATGGCCGGTGATGCAATGCCCGAACCTATGCCAAATAATACAGCACCCGCCATCAGCACAAATGGCGTAGTACCAAAGCCTGCTACTATTAATGATACGGCTATAATGGCTATACCCGCGCGGATAACGTTGACCCGGCCATGCCTGTCAGACACCTTGCCTGCCACAAATCTTATCAGCAGGGATGCAATGGTGAAAACCATAAAGAACAAGCCTTTATTGGCGATACCCAAATGTTTTGACCAATCAGGTATCAGCGTGAGTATAGCGCCATATGGCATGTATGATATTAAGGTAACCACCCCTGCCGGTATAACGTGCCTGTCAATAACATCACTTTTTGATATGCGGAATAATGAAAAACTAAAGCGCTGTTTGGGCTGCAATGTTTCTTTCATATTCATTAGTATAATGATGGACATTAGCGCCAGTGCCGATGAACAGTAGAACAGTACATTTATTGAAAAATACAACGTTATGGCACTCCCTATTGCCGGGCCAATGGCCATGCCTGTACTAAAACACAAACCATGTATGCCCAATGCCTCTCCCCAGCGGTTTTGAGGAATAATATCAGCCACGTAAGCTGCCGTAGCTGTAGGTTTAAAGCCGGTTGAAAAGCCGTGTATCAACCTTAAAAATAAAAAACCGCTCACACTGATCAGCAACGGATACAGAAACCCGCATACAAAACATACCATTGAGCCTACCGCCATAATAGGCACACGGCCAATGGTATCGGTAAATTTTCCACTAAATGGCCTTGATATACCTGCCGTAAGCGTAAATAACGCGATGATAAGCCCTTTGTACTCCGCGCCACCTAAACTGCTGAGGTATGCGGGCAACTCCGGTATCAGCATATTAAAGCTGGCCGAAAACAGTAAAGAGCTTAAACAGAGCAGGCCGAACTGAAGGGTATAAATACTTTTTGGATTTGTTGAGTGGGTAGGATATGTTTCCGTGTCATCGTTCATTGCCATCAGCAAAGATAATTTTTTTAACGTAACACGGGTTTGATAATGCTTTATGGATAACAAATGCTTATGCAGGCATACAAATTATGCACAAAAAAAACCGAAGTCAATTTTATCTCGTAGTTAATTTAATTACCAATAATTATTAGCCGTATCAAATATGCATTCTAAAACCAAAATGGTAGCTGCCAACATCAGGAGATTACGTGAAGCGCGCAATTATTCGCAGGACTATGTGGCCATGAAGGTGAACATCTCACAAAATGCCTACAGCAAAATTGAACTTGGTTATTCAAAGATCAGTTTAGACAGGCTTTTTTTAATAGCCGATGCACTTGAAGTTGACTATACGCAACTGATAGAGCCCAGCAGCGATAACAGGATGCTCGCGTAAGTACAAAAGGCATCAGTTTAGTACTGGTGCCTTTTGCATATTAAACATTGATCGGCCATAATAGGTAGCTGTAATCATACTCGGCATTAACATGGGGCACTGCGCATCGCAACCACATTATCAATAAACATAAACATACTGATGCCATTGAGGTATAAAAAAACCGGTCTGCACAATTAAGTACAAACCGGCTCTCACAAATTATTAAAACTATTTTTTTATTGCCAGCCGCCGCCTAATGAGCGGTAAAGCTCAACAACAGCGCCTAATTGCTGGCGTTGTATTGATGCAAGGTTTAGTTGCGCCTGTAACGAATTGGTTTGCGCTGTAATTACCTCAAGATAATTGGCCATGTCGCTCTTGAACAACAAGCGGGCGTTTTTTACCGCCTGGTTTAAGGTATCAACCTGACCGGTAGCAATTTGCCTTTGCTGCTGCAGTTTTTGATTTTGCACCAGGGCGTTGCTCACCTCACCTACCGCGTTCAATACCGATTGCCTGAATTGCAGCACCGCTTGTTCGCGCTGTATTTTGGCAACCTCGTATTGTGTTTTCAGGGTGCGGTTTCTGAAGATAGGCTGCAATACCGTACCAGTAGCCAAACCGAACAATGAACCCGGGATATTAAACCAGTTGCTTGATTTAAATGATTGCAAACCACCTTGTGCCGTAATAGTAAGCGACGGGTACATGTTAGCCTGCGCCACCCCTACCTGGGCGTTTGATGATACCAAAGCCATCTCGCTTGAGCGAACATCAGGTCTGCGGCTTAATAAGGCGGCAGGTAAACCGGTGTTTAATGAGGTTGGCAGTTCGGCGGTTTCAATGCCTTTGTTGCGGGCAATAGCACCGGGTAGCTGCCCTGTCAGTATTTGCAGGGCATTTTCCTGTATAGTGATGCTTTGTTCAAGCTGCGGAATAAGCAGCGCCGTAGTTTGGCGTTGCGCATCAGCTTGCTGAACAGCCAGCAGGTTAACCTCGCCTGCATTTTTCAGCAGGCGAGTTAAGTTAACCGTACTGTCGCTAAGACTCAGATTTTGTTTGGCAATGGTTAACTGCCTGTCCAACATCAGCAGGTTGTAATATCCTTGCGCTATATCGGCAACCAATTGGGTTTGTACTGCCTTGGTGGCCTCATAGGTTTGCAGGTATTGCGCCATTACTGATTCTTTTTGACGACGGATTTTACCCCAGGTATCCAGCTCCCATGACAGTAGCAAACTGGCATTATAATCCTCAATGTGCTTGCTGCCTAAAAAGCTGCTGGCACTAAGGCCGTTCAAGCTATTGTCTGACGGGCGGTTGTATTGCCCCGTTACCTGCAAATTTAACTGCGGTAATAACGATAGCTTGGCCTGTTTAACCTGTTGCTGGGCAATATCAATACGTTTAACCGCAATTTGCAGGTTGTAGTTGTATTTAATACCCTTGTCAATCAGTCCTTGTAAAGTGGTATCAGTAAAAAACTGTTTCCACTGTATGTTGGCAATGCTGCTGGTATCGGCATAGCTTACACCGGCAAAATTATCGGGTAGCTGCACCTGTGGCCGCTGGTAGTTTTTACCTGCCTTACAAGCGTTCAGGGTTAACGCTATCAGCAATGCGGCATATATTATTAAACTATTCTTTTTCATGATGATATATGATGGATCAGGCATTTTCAAGTTGTACTTGTTGGTTAGCTTTTACTTCGGTTTTCTTTTTACCGCCGCTCAGTTTTTCCTGCAAGGCCTGGAAGATGACGAACAATACCGGGATAACAAATACACCCAGTACTACACCGGTAAGCATCCCTCCTACGGCGCCGGCGCCAATACTGTGGTTACCCAGGGCTGATGCGCCTTTGGCCCTCATCAGTGGTATCAAACCTACGATGAACGCAAACGAAGTCATCAAGATCGGGCGAAGCCTTAATTGAGATGCTTCAAGAGCAGCCTCAACCAAACCCATACCCGCCTTACGGCGTTGTACAGCGTACTCCACAATCAGGATGGCATTTTTGGCTAACAAACCGATGAGCATGATCAAACACACCTGTACGTAAATATTGTTATCAATACCCAGCAGGTTAATGAACAGCATTACACCGAATATACCCAGCGGTATGGTAAGTATAACCGCCAGCGGCAGGATATAACTTTCATACTGCGCGGCCAGCAAAAAGTACACGAATATCATACTCATAACGAAGATGAGCAGTATTTGCGAGCCGGCATTGATCTCCTCACGGGTCATACCGGTCCATTCGTAACCAAAGCCGCGTGGCAATGCCTGTTTGGCTGTTTCTTCCACCGCTTTAATGGCATCACCAGTACTATAACCCGGTTTAGGCACCCCGTTAATGGTAACGGCGTTAAACAGGTTGTTACGTGTTACCGTTTCAGGACCGTAAACGCGTTTAAGTTTCACTACCGAGTTAACAGGTACCATTTCGCCCTGGTTATTCTTTACAAATATGTTGTTGAGCGATTCAGGGTTGGTACGGTATGTAGCATCAGCCTGCACCATTACACGGTAATATTTACCAAAGCGGTTAAAGTCGCTTACAAAGCTGCTACCATAGTACACCTGCAGCGTTTGCAGCAGATCTTTTACCTGCACACCTAACTGGCGGGCCTTGGCATTGTCAACATCCAGTTGATATTGCGGGTTACCGGCGGCAAACGTAGTAAACGCGTAGGCAATTTCCTTACGTTGCATCAAGGCACCCAGGAAGGCCTTTGTGGTTGAGTCGAGCTTACCCATGGTACCGTTGGTTCTGTCCTGCAACATCATTTCAAAACCGTTTACGTTACCAAAACCCTGTACTGTAGGAAAGGTGAAGAAGAACGCGCTTGCGCCTTTAACCTGGGCGGCTACCTTTTGGGTCATCATGGCGGTGATCTGGTTCAGATCCTTCACCTCACCACGATCGTCCTCAGCCTTCATGCGGATGAAACCTGCACCGTATGACGAAGCGTTGGCGTTAGTAATAAAGTTCAAACCTTCTACCTGGTAATGATTCTGGGTAATCGGGTCTTTCTTAACGATATCGTCAATCTCCTTCATCGCCTTACGGGTTTGCTCCAATGAGTTACCCGGAGGGGTGTTTACCGCGTAAAGCAGGAAACCCTGATCCTCGGTAGGGATAAAGCCTGATGGCGTACGTTTGATCATGACAAAAGTAACTGCGGCCACCAATGCCAAACCTGATACAGCCACCCATTTGCGGTTGATCAAAAACTTGATCGACTTAATGTATTTATTAGTAAGGGCGTTAAACGCAGTGTTAAAACCTGCAAAAAATCTCCCTACAAAACCTTTACGTTCGGTATTGCCATGCTCGCCTTCGGCGTGTGGGTTTTTAAGAAATAAGGCAGTAAGTGCCGGGCTAAGCGTTAAGGCGTTCAATGCCGATATAAGGATCGCGATAGCCAGGGTAAACGCGAACTGACGGTAGAAAACACCGGCAGGGCCCTGCATAAAGCCTACCGGCACGAATACCGCCGCCATTACCAATGTTATGGATACGATAGCGCCTGATATTTCACTCATGGACTCAATTGTAGCCGTTCTGGCATCCTGCCCGGTATGCTCCATCTTGGCGTGAACCGCCTCAACCACCACAATGGCATCATCCACCACAATACCGATAGCCAGTACCAGCGCGAATAGCGTAAGCAGGTTAATACTGAAGCCAAACAGCCCCATAAAAAAGAAGGTACCGATAATTGCTACCGGAACGGCAATAGCCGGGATCAAGGTAGAGCGGAAATCCTGTAAGAAGATAAACACAACGATAAATACCAGCACGAATGCTTCGATCAGGGTATGTTGTACCTGCTCAATTGAGGCATCCAAAAACTCTTTGGTGTTGTACATTACCACCGGCTCAATACCTTTTGGCAACGTGGTTGAAAACTCATTCAGCAAACGTTTTGCTTCTGTTAAGATATCGTTAGCGTTTGAGCCCGCGGTTTGGAATATGGCCACACCTGATGTAGCGCTGCCGTTAAGCACACTGTTTGATGAATAGGTATATGAGCCGAACTCAACACGGGCAACATCCTGCAAGCGGATGGTTGAACCATCAGCGTTGGCCTTGATCACGATATTTTCGTAATCCTTTACCTTGTTAAGTTTGCCTTTATATTTTAAAACGTACTCAAACACTTCCTTGCTGCTCTCGCCCATACGGCCCGGAGCGGCTTCTAAACTCTGATCCTGTATAGCACTGGTCACGTCAGATGGTGACAGGTTGTATGATGTTAAGCGATCAGGCTTTAACCATATACGCATCGAGTAATCGTGCGTACCGAATGGCTGGGCCTGGCCTACACCGGGTATACGTTGTAATTGAGGTATCAGGTTGATCTTGATGTAATTCTGCAAAAAGGTTTCGTTGTACGATGTATCCTTACTGGCCAGGGCCACAAACATGATGATACTGTTTTGCACCTTTTGTGTTGATACACCGGTTTGTACAGCTTCCTGCGGTATCTGGCTCAAGGCCTTTGATACACGGTTTTGTACGTTAACGGCGGCAATATCCGGATCGGTACCCTGTTTAAAGTAAACGTTCAGGGTCATAGATCCGTCGTTGCTGGAGTTTGAGGTCATGTAGGTCATGTTCTCCACACCGTTCACGGCTTCCTCAATAGGCGTGGCAACCGAACGGGCAACCACCTCGGCATTTGCACCAGGATATGATGCGGTTACCTGTACCGTTGGTGGCGCGATGTCAGGAAACTGCGTGATAGGTAAACCTAACAGCGATACGATCCCCAGTAAGAGCAGAAGTATGGAGATCACTGTTGAAAGGACGGGCCTTTCTATAAACTTTTTAAGCATGATAGTGGTATTAAGCACCTCCCGGCATTGCCGGGAGATACAGTTAATAAGGTATTATGTATTTAGAATGAACTGTTTAGCTTACAACGACGCCGTTTTAAGTAAACTATCAGCCGGCATAACCTGCGGCTTGATAATTACCCCATCGCGCAACCTGTCAATACCTTTGTAAACAATCTTGTCGCCGGCTTTAATGCCTTTTGATACCAGGTAAAAATGGCTGCTTGTACCGGTAACTGTAAGCGGCACACCTACAACTTTATTGCTATCGGTAAGGGCGTAAACAAACACCTTGTCCTGCAATTCAAAAGTAGCTTCCTGCGGTACCAGCAATGAGTTAGTGCTTACACTTGGTATACGTATTTTACCGGTGTTGCCTGAACGCAGCAGGCCGCTGTTGTTAGCAAACGTTGCCCTGAAGCTAATGGTGCCGTTTGTTTTATCAAACTGCCCCTTAGCTAACTCTACTTTACCTTTTTGCGGATAAGTAGTATTGTCGGCCAATACCAGCTCTACCGCTGGCAGATGCTTGATTTTTTCCTCAATGGTGCTCCCTGCGTAGTGTTCTTTAAAGTTGATAAAATCAACCTCGCTCATGGTAAAGTAAGCATGTACCGCCTTGTTTTCTGACAGTACAGTAAGCGCATCAACCTGACTTTTACCTACCAAACTACCTGTTTTAAAAGGAATGCTGCCTACATAACCATCTGCAGGCGCGGTAACGTTAGTATAATTAAGGTTGATTTTAGCTGATTCCGCCTGTGCTTTTGCTTGTGCTACGTTGGCTTTCGCAGCGTTATAAGCCGCCTTTGCTGAGCGTAACTGCACATCAGATATTACATTATTTTCAACCAGCGGTGTTAATTTTGATACGTTTATCGAAGCGGTTTCTAAAGCCGCTTGTGCTGATAACAGCATGGCATTGGCCGTATTATACTGCTCACGGAACGGGCGTGCATCTATTTTGAACAATGGCTGGCCTTTTTTTACAATAGCGCCTTCGTCAACATAAATGGCTTCGAGGTAGCCATCCACCTGCGGACGGATCTCAATATCGCGGCTACCCTCAAGCGATGCGGTATAATCGTTATAGGTGGTAACCGGCCTGCTTGATACGGCATATACCGGCAACTCCTGCGGTGGCGGCGCGCCCCCACCCGGTGTTGATGAACTGCAACTGCTATATAATACCAGTGCCGCAATAGATACGAACAGTGGCACATTTTGCCTTATTGAAAGGATTGATCTGCTTAGCGTTTTCATGATTTATATGTTTAGCGTGTATGAATACTAATTATTAAAGTACTGTTAAATAAATGTTTAAACATTGTTATATTTCCTAACAGTGTTAGGAACGCGGTGAAAAAATTTTAGATCGCGCTACAGCAAATTTTTTGTGAAGCCTGCTATGGCATCATCTAAAACAAGTTTATTAAGTTCATCGTCAATGGAGGAATTGCCGACGATCTTGATCGATATTAAACCGTGCATCACTGACCAGAATGTGTGGTACTTAAGGCAGGAGTTGATATCAGTGCGTTTACTTTTTTTGATGATCGCCTCTATCGGCTCCATCACCAGCGCCCTGAATTTTTCCTGCTCGGGCATCGCCTTGCTTATTTCGCAACACTGCATGCCTATGCCAAACATTAACTGGTAAAGTTGTACGTTGTTGATGCCAAAGTCCCAGTAAGCATCGGCCATGGCCCTTATTTGCTCTGCGGGGTCGCTGTGCGCGTCTTTCGCCTCGATCATTTTTTTGGAGAGGATGCGAAAACCCTTTTTTGCAAATTCAAGATATATGGCTTCTTTATTCTCAAAATGGTCGTAGATAACAGGCACGCTGTACTCAATGGCATCGGCTATCTTACGGATAGATAAAGCATTCCATCCATCCTTTTCAACCATTTGCCATGCAGCACAAATAATATCATGCTTCACTTCTTCCTTCTGCCGCTGCCTGCGCTCTAAAATTCCCATGTTGTTATAATGTACAACCTAACAGTGTTAGCAAAGGTAACATTGTTTTAATTGATTATGCAAGAGTTTATCATGTGCAAGCTACAGTTATTATAATCGCGTGACAAATGCCCTTTCATTTTAATGATATCCTCAGCAATTACGGAGTATTTGTTAACACATCTACAAAATTAAGCGTCAACCATTTATATTGCACAACTATTTTAACCGACTTCATGAAAAGATTTTTACCCGCTGTTCTGATGGCCATCAGTTCGTTTGCTTTTGCGCAAAGCAAACCGGCCGATGTGAACACCTTTACCCTTGCCAACGGCATGAAATTTTTGGTGATGGAAGACAACTCCATACCCAATGCCAACATGTACCTGTTTTACCGCGTAGGCTCGCGCAATGAGTACCCGGGCATTACCGGCCTCTCTCACTTTTTTGAACACATGATGTTCAACGGCTCAAAAAAATTCGGGCCCAAGCAGTTTGATAATACCATGGAGTTTAACGGCGGCGCCAACAACGCCTACACCACGCAAAACGTTACGGTATATACCGACTGGTTCCCGGCATCGGCCATGGAAACGATGTTTGACCTGGAGAGCGACCGCATTGCCAACCTCACTATCGACCCTAAGATGGTACAAAGCGAACGTGGCGTGGTATCGTCAGAAAAAAGCACAGGCTTGGAAAATAGTCCGTGGGAACAGTTAAGCGAACTGATTTATGCTACCGCCTTTACCGAGCACTCGTACCACTGGCCGGTTATTGGCTACCAAACCGATATTGACAACTGGACCAAGGAAGATTTGGAACGCTATTTCCGTACCTATTATGCACCCAACAATTGCGTTGTAGTAATATGCGGCAATGTTAAAACGGCCGATGTAAAAAAGCTGGCCGATAAATATATGGCGCCCATCCCGGCACAGCCTGCACCGCCGGTGGTTCATCTGAAAGAACCGGAACAGCTTGGCGAGCGCCGCGTTGAATTTAAGAAAGACCTGCCGGTACCTTACCTGCTGATGGGCTACCATACCCCTGCCGCCCGCGACAGTGATTACTATGCCCTGAGCATACTGAGCGATATTTTATCGAGCGGTAACTCATCCAGACTATATTCGGCAGTGGTGGATAAAAAACAACTGGCTACCAGCATTTCATCAAGCTTTGATGAGAGTTTTGACCCGGGCTTGTTCATGATATACGGCGTGGTTGCCAAAACATCAAACGAAACAGCGGTTGAAAAAGCTATTGACGAGGAGATAGGCAAGATCATTACCCAGGGCGTTACCGAGCGTGAGCTGCAAAAGGTAAAAAACCAAAAGCTGGTACAGCTTTACAGGCAACTGGAAACCATTAACGGTAAAGCTAATTCGCTGGGGACATACGAACTATTTTTTGGCGATTACAAAAAGCTGTTTGATGCCCCTGCAGAATTTAACAAGGTTACCGCCGCAGATATTAAACGTGTGGCAGCCAAATATCTTAAACAAAACAACCGTACCATCGGCGTAGCCAAATCAACCGTAAAATAACCTCATGAGAACGATATTTAAACATACTATATGCGCGCTGCTTTTGCTGGCAGCAACAATTACCGCCAATGCGCAATCGGTATTTAAGGTGCCGCCATACCAAAAATTTACGCTGCCTAACGGGTTGACCGTTTACCTGATGGAGCAGCACGAGATACCTTTGATCAGCGTATCGGCAGTATTACCTGCGGGTGCTATTTATGATGGCGATAAACACGGCCTGGCGTCACTTAGCGCTGCCGGTTTGCAATACGGCACCAAAAGCTTTACCAAAATCCAGATAGAAGAGGAACTTGATTTTGTTGGAGCCGATCTGAACACTTATGCTACCAAGGAATATGCCTCACTGAGTGCCAAATTCGCCGCTAAAAATACCGACAAGGTTTTGGCCATTGTAAGCGAAGTGTTAACCGCACCAACCTTCCCTGCTGCTGAATTTGACAAGGAGAAGGAACGCGTACTGGCCCGGTTAGATCAGGCTAAGCAAAGCCCTCGCCAGGTGATTAACGCTTACTGGGATAACTTTATTTACGGCGCGCATGTGTATAGCAACAGCACAAGCGGTAGTCCGGGTAGTGTTGGTAAGCTTACCGCAGCCGATCTTAAATCTTTCTACAGCAACAACTACATTCCGCAACGCTCGGCCATTGCGGTAGTGGGCGATTTTAAGGCAAGCGATATGAAGCAAAAGCTGACCAGATACTTTGGCAAGTGGAGTAACAAAGGCGCAGCGCAGATTAGCGTACCAACAACGGTTACCGCCCATGCCGAGGCCCGTGTGCTTTTAGTAAATAAAGACGACGCGCGCGAAACCACCTTTTTAATTGGCGGCCTCGGCATTAAGCGCGATAACCCGGACTATGTGGCCATAGATGTAGTAAATACCCTGTTTGGCGCACGCTTTACCTCGATGCTGAATGATGAACTGCGGGTAAACTCCGGTTTAACCTACGGCGCGCGCAGCAGCTTTAACCCGCTGAAAAATTCGGGTACCTTTTATATTTCAACGTTTACGGCTACCAAAACTACCGAGGCTGCTATTGATAAGGCACTTGAAGTATTGAACCGCCTGCACGAAAAAGGGTTGGATGAAAAATCGCTCACCTCAGCCAAGAACTATGTAAAGGGCCTGTTTCCGCCGAAATATGAAACATCCGGACAATTGGCCGACCTGCTGACGCAGATGTTTTGGTACGGCTTCAACGAATCGTACATTAATGATTTTCAGGCCAATGTTGACAAACTTGACCTTGCCCGCTCAAAGGAGATCATTGCCAAATACTTCCCGAAAGATAAGCTGCAATTTATACTGGTAGGCAAATCAGCCGATATAAAAAAGATAGCTGAGAAATACGGCAAAGTCACCGAAAAGCAAATTAAGGCAGATGGTTTTTAACATTGCCTTAAATTTTAAGAAATAAATCGTTTATTTGCGGTGCCCAAAAAATCGGGCACCCTTATAAACATTTATAACGACTCCGTAGCTCAGTTGGTAGAGCAACAGACTCTTAATCTGTGGGTCCTGAGTTCGAGCCTCAGCGGGGTCACCGGAAAAGCTCTCTGATTAAGTTCAGGGGGCTTTTTTTGTTGAAAGCATTTGATTTACAATGTATAAGAATAAATATCATTCTTATTATCTTAGTATAATGAACTTAAGTACAATAACATGATAACAGATTTTGAATTAAATCAAATTGAAGCAAGATGTTTAAACGCCAGCGCCGGACCTTGGAAATCTTTTATTGAAGGCAGGGATCATGAAAGTGGTTCAGACTTCATAATGACTGGCTCTGATAACGATATTGAGTTGACCGGGGCAACGCAAACAGATTACGATTTTATCGCGAATGCAAAACAGGATGTTCCATATCTGATTGCAGAGATTAGAAAACTCCGTAATGAGCTAACAGTTAAAAACCATTAACAAAGAGAAATAAACATCGCTAATTTAATAATCGTGTAATGAAATAACGATGTGAAGATTAAAACAGTTCGTATTTCTCCATCTTGAAATTAGTAACAAGGCTCATTGCGCTTGGTCTATTATCTGTCACCTGATTAATATCGGCACCAGCGCTTATAAGCGAATCGAAAACACTTCTTAATTGATCCAGTAACATTCCATTCTTCAAGTCAGTGGCAGGGTGATCAATCATTTGTCTACTATCCAAAATTGCCCGATGTAAACAATTATTGCTGTATGAATCAAAGCTATTTGGATTCGCTTGTTGTGCTAACATCAATTTTAATAGCGATAAGGCCTCATCAAATTTGGTGGTATCTTTCTGCAAAGTGTACGAATTAAAAATTACTGCCCGTATACAATCGTGTAATACAGGAGCACGCCATTCGTTTATTGTCGAAATTTCAATAAAATTCACATCTGCGCCGTTTCTTATAAGCAACTTGGCAATAGCGAAATTGCCAGTTTTAAAGGCTAATTGCAATCCCGATTGCCCATCATCCTTTTTGGGGGGTGAGTAATTGCAAACATTTATATAATCGCGGTCGGCTTCTATCAATGATGATACCTTTAGCAAATCACCAAAACTAATCGCTTTAAAATATTCCTTTATTTCTTTCTTTTTCACTTACCTTTATTAAATAGTATGAGTATATATTAAGATTAAATTATACCAACCCCTTAATCGCCTTCAACCATTCCCTGGCCATAAGTTCATGGCCGGCAGGCATGGGGTGTACGCCATCCCAAATCCAGTAATCGGCAGGGGCTTTTTTCAGGGCATTGTTAAACGCTTGCTGATAAGGCACAAATACGGCGTTGAACTCACGGGCCAGTTGTTTGGCTACTTCGGCGCGCTTGCTCGTTTCGGTATGCCATTGGTCCCACATTTTTTGCACATTGCCTACAGGTAACACAAAGGGTTCGCCTATTACCAGTTTTACGCTGGGCAGGGCTTCGGTGGTTTGTTTCAGCAGGCTGCGGTAATCGGTTTCGTAATTATCGGCGGTAAAGCCCTTCTGCCCGCGCAGCATGGCCAGCACGTCGTTTACGCCTACCAGTATGCTCAGCACGTCGGGCTTAATGTCTAACGTATCGGTTTGCCAGCGTTTTGCCAGGTCAACCACCTTGTTGCCGCTCACGCCACGGTTAAAAAAATGGAACTTTCGCTCCGGGTGATCAAACCATAAACGGCTGGATATCAAATAAGCATAACCATGCCCCATAATGTGGTTCCAGTCGTTATCGCGGGTGCGGTTACCATCGGTTATGGAGTCACCCTGAAACAATATATTTAGGTCTGTTGGCAGCTTTTCGGTTTGCGTTAAACCATCAGCTTTAAGCAGTGAAGGCATGCCTGCCGCGGCACTTAACAAAGCAGTAGTTTTAAGGAATGATCGGCGTGAACTGGCGCTCATATTTTTAAGTTTGAATTACAATTAAACAAAGCACGAAATATACATTTTTAATTTAACCACAATATAACCTGCCGTGTTATGCTTTAATTATGCGCATAAACAAAACTTCAACGCTATATTTTGCAGCTTCGCCCTATATTTAGCGCCATAGTGTAAGTTATTGTACTATTTTTAAAGGATGAACAAAACCGAAAAACGCATCAGCCTGTACAGTGCTTTGCTTATCGCGCTTTTGTTTTCGGCCGTGCGCCTGCTTGCCGCGCGTAATACCATTGTTGCCCAATACTGGCGGTTTGATGCTACGGAGGTACTATTTCAATTTACTACCATTGGCGCGTATTGTTACCTATTGTTTATACTGCACCTTACCCCCGGCCGTTACCTCTCGGCCCTGCGCGAACGAGAACGATATTTCAGCTACATACTGCTCACCCTGGTGCTGTTTTTAGTCTGCCTGATAATGTGCGATATTTTGCAATACAGGTTATTTACCGGGAACCATCACTTTAGGCGGGTGTTGTGGATACGCAACTTCAGCAGGTTCATGTTCAGTACGCTGCTGTCGGGTATCATCATTAAAATAATGTTGCTGCTACGCGATGGCCGTCGCCGCGAGCGGGATAACCAACAACTGCGCAACGCCTACCTGGTGGCCGAATTGGAACTGTTAAAAGAGCAGATCAACCCGCATTTTCTTTTCAATTCGTTAAGCAGTTTATCGGCATTGATTAAAGAGAACAGCAGCATGGCACAGCAATACATCAGCCATTTGGCTAAAGTGTTCAGATACGCGCTCAATAAGCCGGGCACTACGCTGGTTACGCTTGGTAATGAGCTGGATACCCTGTCATCATACGCCGAACTGATAAAGATACGCCTTGAGGATGCTTTTGTTTTGCAGATAGATGTACCGGCAAATTATCTGCATCGCAAAATACCGCACCTATCCTTACAACCCCTGCTCGAAAATGCCTGCAAACATAACGCCACCACAAGTAAAAAACCACTAACAGTAAGCATTAATATTATTGATGACATGCTTATTATAAGCAACAACCTGCAACCCGTGGCCTTTACTGACGAACATAGCACCGGCATTGGCTTATATAACCTGGCCGAGCGTTATCGTATTATGCTGCAAACAGAGATCATTATTGAAAAAACCGACCGGCAATTTATTGTAAAACTCCCGCTTGCTTAAAAATGAACACACCACTGCAAATAGTTATTGTTGAGGATGAACCCGTTATAGCCCGCGAGTTAGCACGCCTGCTTACGCAGCTTGACGCGGGTATAAGTGTAGTGGCGGTACTTAATTCGGTTGAGGAGGCTACGGATTGGTTTGGTAAAAACAGCCATGCCTACCAACTCATTTTTATGGACATCCGTTTGAGTGATGGCCTCTCTTTCAGCATATTTAAAAATGTATCCCTCACCCGGCCGGTAATATTTGTTACCTCGTATAATGATTATGCCCTCGATGCCTTTAAAAACAACGGCATTGATTATATACTCAAACCTTTTGATGAGCAGGAGATTGGCCGGGCGTTGAATAAATACCGGCAGCTTACCGGTAGCTTGCAGCAGGTACCCGTAATAGCAATAGACAGTTTGTTGCAGCAGATAGGTCAGTTCAATAAAACCTATAAACGATCGTTCCTGGTGCATTACCGTAATAAGTTATTGCCGATTGAAACGACAGGCATAGCCTGGTTTTATACCGCTAATGAAGCAGTATACGCGCAAACCGTTGATAATAGCCGTTACACTATTGACCAAACTATGGAGCAGTTAATACAACAGCTTAACCCGGAAGAATTTTTCAGGGCAAACCGGCAGTTTATTGTACAGCGCAGTTTTATAAAGGAGGTTGAATTTTTTTTTAACGGGCGCTTATTAGTGAAAATAAACCCTGAACCACCCGAACGCATACTCATCAGCAAAGCACGCGTGCCTGAATTTAAGGAATGGATGAACCGCTGATGTTATATCAAGCTCACACTTCATCGCCACTCAGGGCAAATTCACCCGCCTATCATGCAGTTTTACCCTTAATGCTGATGCCACAAGTGGTTTTACATCGTCATACCATCAATATTAACTTAAATTTTTTATTGTATGAAAAAGATGATCCTGATGCTGGCAGTAGTTATGCTGAGCAGCATTACATTAAAAGCCCAGCACGTAGTGCACCGGGTGGTAACCAAAACCCGCCTATGCGCCGTAAGGCCGGTAACGGTAGTTCGCCCTGTAAGACCATTGGTGCTGAGGCCCGTATTGGTAGCGCGCCCTGTGGTTGTAAAACGTACCCGGGTTATTGTTTATTAATTTATCGACTTTACATTTTAAACATTATGAAAAATACAATTATCGTAGCACTGCTCATCCTGTTTGCGGCAGCCATCCCGGCAAAAGCTCAAAATAAAAAACTAAGCACCGGGCAGCGAACCGAGTTAAAACAACGTTTTGAAGATAATCGCGCCAGGCTTAACCTCAATCCAACACAGGTTACTGAGGTTCGCGCCATTGATTCGGCTTACCTGATCAGTCTGGCTGATCTTAAAAAATCTTCATCCGGCAAATTTGCCAAGCTCAAAAAGTTCAAGGGCATAAATGCCGACCGTAATAAGAAGATGAAAGGCGTACTGAACGACGATCAGTACAAGCAATACCTCGAATTTAAGGAGGAGATGAAACAGGAACTGAAGGAAATGAACCAAAAGCAGTAAACACTATTGACCATGAAAAAATTACTATTACCATTAATACTGCTTTCGG
Organism: Mucilaginibacter sp. UR6-1; assembly: GCF_020880975.1. GTDB lineage: Bacteria > Bacteroidota > Bacteroidia > Sphingobacteriales > Sphingobacteriaceae > Mucilaginibacter. Next base: position 1,220,855 of record NZ_JAJIWP010000001.1, read on the forward strand.
CGGCTTTGATATTTTTATCGTGCAGTGATCATGATGAACCGCAGATACCAACGGGCTCAACCGGGGCTTATGACTTCGCAACTGTTGACCGTTATTTGCAGGATAACCTTGCCGCCTATAATAACCATGTAGTTGTACTCATCAAAAAAGATGGCCAACTGATTTATAGGAAAGAAATAGGCATAACCGACAAAACTGTACTGCCCATAGCTTCGGCATCCAAATGGTTGTCGGCATCGGTTATCATGTCGTTGGTTGATGAGCATAAGCTATCGTTGGATGACAGCATTGGTAAATATCTCCCGTTATTCAGTCAGCATAATAAAGGTCATATCACTATTCGCCAATTGTTTAGCCATACGGCCGGTTTTGGCGGCGATGAGGGCTCGGATGAATTGCGCGACAAATATGAATATCAGCCAAACATAACGCTGGCACAGGCCGTTGATTCGATAGCCGTTTATACTCCGCTGATCAATCAACCCGGAAAAGCCTTTAACTACGGCAGTACCAGCATGCAAATAGGCGGGCGGATAGCCGAGGTGGTGTCAGGCAAATCGTGGCAGACACTGTTTAACGAAAAGATAGGTACACCATGCAACATGAGCGTAGCTTACTTAAAAATGAGCACAGCCAACCCTTTAATTGCCGGCGGGGCACGCACCAACGCCAACAATTATCTTAACTTTTTAGAGATGATAGTAAACAAGGGCGTTTATAACGGCAAGCAGGTGCTCAGCGCCGAAGCTGTTAAACTGATGACGAGCGACCAAACCAAAGGCGCCGAAATTCAAGGTACGCCATACCCGTCAAATCCGTTTTCGCCCTACCCCATGCCAGAGGTGCGCTACGGTATGGGTAACTGGCTTGATGTGGTTGACGGCTCGGGCAATGTGCTTGAGAGCAGCAGCCCCGGATTATTTGGCACCCACCCCTGGCAGGATTCAAAGCATCACCTCACAGGTATAATATTTACACGCACTCAGCCTAAAAAAAGCAGTACAACAAGTTTAAAACTAAGGCAAATGGTACGTGATATTGTGAGCAAAGGATAAGCCAACACGCATTTAACCAGAAAGGGCCTGAATATTCAGACCCTTTTTGGTTAAACTATATAATATATTAACAAGTATTTAATAAACTATCTATCAACCGGCTATGGCCAGCAAATAATCCAGATCTGATGATGATGACGGCAGTAAATTGCCTCCGTTGTATGGCTTACCGGCCAGGCGCACTTGCTGCCCATATGATATGCCCTGTAAACGGATGGTTTGCTGATCAAACTGTATCTCGCCGTTTTCAATATGCTTAAAAGCGTCTTCTGATATCAGCATATCATTATTTAGTTCCTTGGTTTTGGCTTGCAATCGCGCGGCAATGTTAACCGGCAAACCCATAACAGATAATTGCGCCGGGGCATTCAACCCAAATTCGCCAACAAATACTTTACCTGAATGCAGGCCTACCCCTACCTGTAACGGATTACCGTAGTAAGGCACGGCATAAGCCTCATTAAACAACTCAACGGTTTGAAACATGGTTTTGGCTGCCTGATAGGCGTTATTAACAGCATCGCGCAGGTTAGTTTGCAGGCCAAATACAGCATACAGGTTATCGCCCGCTACTTCAACTACACGGCCGCTAAAGTTTTTAACGATCTGGTTAAAGCCGGTAAACAATCGTCTTACAATCTGGATCACGGTTTGCGCGTTTTGCGACTCCATAAGCCCGGTAAAATTGCGTATATCTAAAAACAGGATAGCCAGCTCCTGTTCAGTATCTGTTGAGGGAGGTATAACTGCCGGGCAGCCTCCCTGTAATGCTAAGTTAAGATCGTATTCCATAACCGTGATATTTGATGTTTATACCGTTGTAGACGCAAACCTCAGCAAAACATTTTAAACAATTTGCTATATTTTAAAAGCCTGATACAGTGCTGACTCAAAACAGACAATCGTATGGCAATTTCAGTTAAACCTTTTGCTTTAATACCATACCCCCCTCCTTAAATTACTTATTTACCCCCTGCGTGCATTGCATCAAAATGGTTACTTAGCATTTGGCTTTTTCGTGCTAAATTGCCATTGCAGTTAACCAATATTACCTTGCCCCTGCTGTGGCGTGTGTAATGATACCTATTGAACCGATTTTTATGCAGCGCTACCTATTTTTATTATTTGTTCTGATACTGTGCTTTTCATCTGCCTTAGCACAGCAAAAAGGCAGCGGACCGGCAGACCGTAAGCTATGGCTGCAATACATGGATAAAGTAGCCCGTCCGGTTATGTACAATCTCGGCAACGATCAGTTAAAAAAAACCATGCCCGTAAAGTTGCCCGATAATACCGATAACCGGACATCAAGAACACAGGTAGCTTACCTTGAAGCGTTTGGCCGTACACTGAACGGAATAGCGCCATGGCTGCAACTGGAGGTTGGTAACAAAGATGAAGTGGCGTTACGAAAGCAATACCGTACATGGGCCATTAAGGCACTTGCCAACGCGGTTGATTCGCAAGCGAATGACCATATGCAATGGAGCGGCGGGCAACCCCTTGTTGATGCTTCGTTTTTGGCCTATGCCCTGGTACGCTGCCCCTGGCTTTGGGAGAACTCAACACCAAAAGTAAAGCAACAGTTGATAGATGCTTTTAAAACTACCCGCAATACTATACCCGTTTATAGCAACTGGATATTATTCAGTGCCATGATAGAAACCTTTTTTTGCAGGTACGACCTGCCTTATGATGCGGTACGTACAGAATATGCCATACGTGAATTTACCGAACACTGGTATGTGGGTGATGGTTTATATTCGGACGGGATGAGCTTTAACCTCGACTATTACAATAGTATTGTTATACATCCCTTTTTAAGCACGATACTTGATGTGCTCAGCCTAAAAAACAAACGTTACCAACAGCAACAGCAATTTGAACTTACCGCGGGCAAACGCTACGCCCAGATATTAGAGCGCCTTATTAATACCGATGGCAGCTACCCTGCATTGGGCCGATCAATTGTATATCGCGGCGGAGTGTTTCATCACCTGGCTAACATGGCTTATACTAAACAGTTACCTCAAAACTTATCGGCGGCACAGGTTAGGGGCGCCTTAACGGCAGTGATTACTAAAACACTTGGCGCACCTAAAACCTTTACAGGCGGCTGGCTTAATATTGGCTTATATGGGCAGCAGCCCGGCCTGGCCGATTTTTATATTACTACAGGTAGCCTGTACATCTGCTCAACCCTGTTTTTACCGCTCGGCCTGCCCGAAAGCGATGAATTCTGGTCATCCACACCGGAGCCGTGGACAGCCGTAAAAATTTGGTCGGGGCAAAATGCCGATGCTGACCACGCGCTTGAGATCAAAAAATAATTTATTATGACGGGCATCACAATAAACATTAAAACCTTACTTACATCAATAACAGTACTTTTTATTACCAGCCTGGGATATGCCCAAAGCAGTGTAATAGCTACTGATGGCTGGGCAAACAATTCGGTTAACACAGTCATCTTCCGTAAAAATTCGCTGGTAAGTTTTAAGGATGAACAATACGCCGCTTATTATGATACTGCGCAGTATATGGTGCTGGCAAAACGCAAACTGGTCGCAACACAATGGCAAACCTTACGTACGCCTTATACCGGCGACGCGGCAGACGCTCATAAATGTATCAGCATAATGGTTGATGGCGATGGCTACCTGCACGTTGCCTGGGGACTGCATAATGAGCCTTTAAATTATTGCAAAAGCGTTAAACCGGGCAGCCTTGAACTTAGTGCCAAAACTATAATGACAGGCGATGGCGAGGATAAGGTAAGCTACCCTGAATTTTACCGCATACCATCCGGCGATCTGCTTTTTTTGTACCGAAATGGCAAATCAGGTAATGGCAGCCTGGCCATTAATAGGTATGACCTGAAATTAAAAAAGTGGATACGCGTGCAGGATAACCTGATAGACGGCGAGGGTAAACGCAATGCTTACTGGCAAACTACCATTGATAAAAAAGGAATTATTCATCTATCGTGGGTGTGGCGCGAAAGCCCTGATGTAGCCAGCAATCACGATATATGTTACGCGCGATCAGCCGATGGCGGGCTAACCTGGCAACGCTCGAACAGCAAAAAATACAAACTGCCCATTACAGCCGCTACCGCTGAATATGCCTGCAATATACCCCGGCAAAGCCAGCTCATAAATCAAACCAGCATGTTTGCCGATGATAAAAGCAATCCGTACATTGCCACTTATTATTGTAAAAAAGGCGATCCTGTACCGCAATACCATATTATTTACCTGAGCAAGGGCCGTTGGGCAGTAGCTGATCTGGATTTTAGAAAAACGGCTTTCAGTTTAAGTGGCTTTGGTACTAAAAGCATACCGGTATCGCGCCCGCAAATTATTGCATGGAATAGTAAGGGCCGGCTTTCGGCAGCCCTGATATTCAGGGATGCCGAGCGTGGCAGCAAGGCATCAATGGCGTTAAGCCATAACCTTGCCGCAAATGTGTGGCAAATTGAGGATATAACCTCAGGCAGTGTTGGCTCATGGGAACCTACTTATGATACTGAACTATGGAAAACGCACCAAAAACTACATCTGTTTATGCAAATGAATACACAGGTTGATGGTGAGGGCAAAGCCGATGTTGCGGCACAGCCCGTAAGTGTTATTGAACTTAACAAGTTTCTGCAATGATAAAACATCTATCTAAAACAGCGCTGCTGCTTATTGCTCTTGCCGGATGCAAAAGCCGCGACGAAGTGAGCAAGCAGCCCGAAGATGCCTTAAAGGCAGCCGTTAAACATTATGAATACCTGGCAGCGCAGGTTGAGCCCGGTAAATACCCAAAAACATATCACGCCAATAAAAAACAATTGGAAACCAGCGGATCCGACTGGTGGTGCAGCGGCTTTTTTCCGGGTACACTGCTATACCTTGATGAAGCGCAGAACGCGCCACACTTGAAGGAAAAAGCCCTGGCTGTGCTTGAAGACCTGAAGCGCGAGCAGTATAATAAAACCACGCATGACCTGGGCTTTATGATGTATTGCAGTTTTGGCAACGCCGAAAGGCTCAACCCAAAAAAGGAATATGAGGATGTGCTGATGCAGAGCGCGAAATCACTTATTACCCGGTACAAACCGGCAGCAAAGTGCATACAATCATGGGATAGTGCACCCTGGAATAATGCCGGGCCTGATGAGATGCCCGTGATCATTGATAACATGATGAACCTGGAACTGCTGTTTTGGGCCAGCAAATTCAGTGGCGACAGCACTTACAAAAGCATCGCCATAAACCATGCTAATACTACCATGCTAAACCACTTCAGGCCCGACTATAGCACCTACCACGTTGTGATTTACAATAAAAATACCGGCAAGGCAACCAAGCGCATCACGGCGCAGGGTACTGCCGATAATTCCTCGTGGGCGCGGGGCCAGGCCTGGGGCTTATACGGTTATACCGTAATGTATCGTGAAACAAAGGATGACAAGTACCTGCAACAGGCAAACCACATTGCCAATTACATACTAACCTTACCTACCATGCCTAAAAACCTGATCCCTTACTGGGATTACCAGGCACCGGGCATACCTAACGCCCTGCACGATTCGTCAGCAGGCGCTATTACCGCATCGGCACTGATTGAATTAAGTGGATATGTTGATAAAGAGCTGTCGGCAAAATATGTTAACGCGGCTAAAACTATACTTACAGCCCTGTCAAGCCCCGAATACTTTGCAGAGCAAGGCACAAACGGCGGTTTTTTATTAAAACACGGCGTAGGCAATATGCCCAACAAAACCGAAATTGACGTACCGCTTAGCTATGGCGACTATTATTTTGTAGAAGCGCTGATGCGTTATCAAAAGCTTAAATAATGCGTATTAAACAATTATTACTAATCACATTCGCCCCGGTATTATTTGCCTGTCAAAAAGCGAATGCACAGCAAACCCTTGGTATACAGGTAAAAAACCAGCTCACCATTCAACGCAACGAAGTAGTAAGCATCGAAGTAAAAAGCATCAGTAAATTCCTTAAAGGAAAAATACAAACAGACATTCGTATACAAAACAAACAAACCGGCAATATTGAACCGCTGCAATGGGTTGATAATAACAGCGATGGCAAAGCCGATGAATTATTGTTTGTAGCCAGTGTGCCTGCGGGCGGTAATACAGCCTATACCCTGTTAGCTGATGGTACAATAATACAACCCGAAAGCAAGGTAACAGCCTACTCGCGCTTTGTGCCTGAACGTACAGACGATTATGCCTGGGAGAATGACCGTGTAGCCTTTCGCACCTATGGCCCCGACGCGCAGCGCCGAACAGAGCAGCACCTGGAGAACGGCACACTGAGCAGCGGCATTGACCTGTGGCTTAAACGCACTACCCAACCGGTAATTGACAAATGGTATAAAGGCTATCTTACTGATCCGGGCTTTTACCATACCGATCATGGTGAAGGTTATGATCCTTACCATGTGGGTGCAAGCCGGGGTACAGGCGGTACAGGTATATGGGTGAATGACAGCTTGCAGGTTTCAAAAAACTTTGTAACCTATAAAACCATAGCCGATGGCCCCTTACGTACAATTTTTGAACTCACTTATGCCCCATATGGCCCTTACCAGGTAACTGAAACCAAACACATATCACTTGATGTGGGCAGCAATTTCAGCAAGTTTGAGATAACTTATACCTCGGCCAAACCGCTGCCAAATTATACTATCGGCATCACCTTACATAAAAATGAGGGGCATACAAGCATAAATACATCGCAAGGCATATTTAGTCATCACGAAGATATTGATAACGTATACATTGGCGAGGGCATAGTAATTAAGCCGGATGTGGTACAAAAAGCGTTTGCCAATAAAAGCAAAACACCCGATCAGAGTAACCTGCTTGTGCTTACCAAACCAGCGGGTAAAGTGATTTATTATGCCGGTTTTGCCTGGCAAAAAAGCGGACAAATAAAACACAGTGCCGATTGGGAAGCTATGCTGAAACAACAAGCGCAGATAATAGCGCATCCGTTAGCAGTAAGCATAAAACAGTAAACTTAAATAATCATCTACATAAAATTATACATGACCATTTCAGAATTCAGATACGCGCATCATCCCGAAGATGTAAAAACATATACTACCGAAAAATTGCGTGAGCATTTTTTAATACCTACCCTTTTTGAGGATGATACCATACGCCTGGTGTACACCATGTATGATAGGTATATAGTTGGCGGCGCCTTCCCTGTAAGCAAACCGCTTGTGCTCGAAACCATTGACGAATTAAAGGCTGACTATTTTTTAGAGCGCCGCGAGTTAGGCATTATTAACGTTGGCGGCAAAGGCATAGTAAAGGTTGACGGCGTTGTTTACGAACTCTCAAAAAAAGAAGCACTTTACGTAGGCAAAGGCGTTAAGGAGGTTATTTTTGAACGAAGTGCAGACGAGCAGCCATACTTTTACATCAACTCGGCTCCCGCGCATCACGCCTATCCTACACAAAAAGTAAGCAAGACTGATGCCGAGGTGATAGAGCTTGGCGAGCAAAGAACAGCTAACCGCCGAACGCTCAATAAACTGATTGTTAACAGCATAGTTAAAACCTGCCAGCTACAGATGGGGCTTACCGAACTGCATGAAGGCAACGTTTGGAATACCATGCCTTCGCACACGCATACCCGCCGTATGGAAGCCTATTTTTATTTTGACCTGCCCGAGGGACAAACGGTAAGCCACTTTATGGGGCAACCGCATGAAACACGGCATATTTTTATGCAGGGCAACCAAGCCGTGATCAGTCCGGAATGGAGCATACACTCGGGCTGTGGCACCAGCAACTACTCATTTATATGGGGTATGGCCGGTGAAAATCTGGATTATGGCGATATGGATGCTGTGCCCACAGCCGGTTTAAAGTAATACATCACATATGCAACTATTCAGTTTAAAAGGAAAAACAGCCGTAATAACCGGTGGTACGCACGGGTTAGGTATGGCCATGGCCGAGGGGCTGGCAAAAGCCGGTGCCAGGCTGATCATTACCAGCACTACCCCCGCTAAACTTGCTGATGCTTTGGCACACTATAAAGCCCAGGGGTACGAGGCATCAGGATATATTTTTGATGTTACCGATGAACCCGCGGCTACTGTAAACGTAGCTAAAATGGAAGCTGAACATGGCCCTATTGATATATTGGTGAATAATGCGGGCATCATTAAACGGGTATTAGCTGTTGATATGCCGGTAGAGGATTTTAGGCGCGTAATAGATGTTGACCTTGTTGGCGCGTTTATTATGAGCCGCCTGGTTGCTAAAGGCATGATTGCCCGCCGCAGCGGCAAGATCATCAATATATGCTCGATGATGAGCGAACTGGGCCGCACCAACGTTACCGCTTATGCCGCGGCAAAAGGCGGCCTTAAAATGCTAACCCGCAACCTGGCTACCGAATGGGCACCACACAACATACAGGTTAACGGCATTGGCCCCGGTTATTATGCAACCAGCCAAACCGCCCCCATCCGGGTGGATGGTAACCCGTTCAATGAATTTATTATCAGCCGCACGCCTGCCGGGCGTTGGGGCGACCCGCAGGATCTGGCAGGTACAGCCATTTTTTTGGCATCCGATGCAAGTAATTTTATAAACGGGCAGATCATTTATGTTGATGGCGGCTTACTGGCTACCATTGGCAAACCGGCAAATGAATAATATATCACAACATACAGATCAATAAACAAAATGGATTAAATATTTCTACATACATCAGCTACCAAACCAATTATAACCAAAATTATACCTATGAATCAACTTGCTGTTAAACCGGCCGGAAAATACCGGTGGACGATCTGCGCTCTCCTGTTTGTGGCCACTACAATAAATTACCTTGACAGGCAGGTGCTTAGCCTGCTGCAACCTTACCTTGAAGAGAAATTTAAATGGACAAATAGCGATTATGCCAACATAACCGCCGTTTTTCAATTCGCTTACGCGGTAAGTATGTTATTTGCAGGCCGTATTGTTGATTGGCTTGATACCAAGTGGGGTTATGGCTGGGCAATCATCTTATGGTCATTAGCGGCTATGGTACATGCCTTATCAATTCCCATTGGCGAGGGCATTACTACATTATTGGGTTGGGCAGGTATCTCGTTATTTTCAGTATCAGTAACGGGTTTTATTGTGAGCCGCGTACTACTTGCTTTTGGCGAGGCGGGCAACTTTCCGGCGGCAATAAAAGCTATTGCAGAGTATTTTCCGAAAAAAGAACGGTCGTTCGCTACCGGTATATTTAACTCGGGCGCTAATATTGGCGCTGTACTGGCACCGCTTACCATACCGTGGATCTACGCCAACTGGGGCTGGGAGTCGGCATTTGTTTTGATTGGTGCCTGCGGCTTTCTGTGGCTGATATTCTGGCTGATATTTTATGAAAAACCTGAAAAGCAAAAGCGCCTCGGCGCTGCAGAGTTTGAATATATTAACAGCGACCGGGAAATTCAGCCCGATGAACTGGAAGTGGTAGAGGGAGCTGCTGAAAGCAAAGTTACCTGGTTAAGGCTTTTAGGATATAAACAAACCTGGGCTTTTATATTTGGCAAAATGCTTACCGATGGCATATTCTGGTTTTTTTTATTTTGGTTACCGGCATACCTTAAAGCACAATACAATATAGTGGGCGAAGGTGTTATGATACCCCTTGCAACTGTGTATTCATTAAGTATGATAGGCAGCATCACCGGCGGATGGCTGCCCATGCACTTTATTAAAAAAGGCTATAATGTTTTTGAGGGGCGTATTAAGGCCATGTTCATCATAGCGCTTTTTCCATTAGCTATTTTAGCCGCGCAGCCGCTGGGAGGTATCTCCTATTGGATACCTATCTTTCTTATCGGCATCGGCGCGGCGGCTCACCAGGCGTGGAGCGCTAATATTTTTACTACTGTTAGCGATATGTTCCCTAAAAGGGCTATTGGCTCAGTAGTAGGTATGGGTGGCATGGCAGGTGGTTTAGGTGGCGTATTCGTATCAAAAATAAGCGGTGCTTTGTTTGATCATTATAAAGCGCTTGGCCATATTGAAACAGGCTATACCATAGTATTTACAGTATCAGCCATAGCTTATTTGGTTGCCTGGAGCCTGATTAAATTATTGGTGCCCAAATACAAGCCGGTAGTACTTGATTAATATTATAATGTAATACTTTATAGCCTAAAAAACGGCAATACCGAAACCGTAAAGTTGAAATACATGGATGGGTTTATTTTGTTACGTAAAAAGTAATCGCCTGCGTTTTGATTAAGCTCAAACTCACGGGCTTGCAGGTTGGTTAGTAAACCGGTGCTAAAGCCTAATATTATTTTTTTACTCACCCGGTATTCAACCCCCGGCCCGGTTTTCAGGTCGATGGTACTGTAGTTGCCATCACGGGGCAGTTCCGGATTATTGTGCCTGAAAAACGCGATCGACCCCGAAAGCGTAGTACCGAAACTTGCCCATAAATTTGGCGATAGTGTTTTACGTACCGATACCTGCTGTGGCATATTGATATTCAGTTCAATGTCGTTATTAAATTTGCGCCAGTAAGTAAACAAGGGCACTACAGGTACATTAATTGATGGATCAATATTAAGCAGCAAACCTACGCTCGACCGCATATTGCGTGTTTGTTTAATGGTAAATATCATACCACCCAAATAACTCATTTTTTGTACAGAGCTTGCCCTGCTGGTTAACCCTGATACACTGGCAGTATAAACTACCGGATGCCCGAACAGTGAGTCGATGCGTAAAAAGCTGCCTGTAAAACCTACGGTAAATTTATTTACCACCCTGCCCTCAAAATCAGGCAGGTTATCCTGGTATGTGGTTACATCATTTAACTGAAATCTTTGGTGAAACATACTAAATGAGGCTGTAATCGTATTTTTACCCCATGATTTTAGCGGCAGGTTAAAAAGCGCTGTTGTACGGCGCTGATTAAGTTTTCCGTCCAACAGTTTGTTGCCATGCAGGTAGCTGGTAATATCGCTGCCGCCAATAAAATCGGTTGTTACGGTAAGCTGGCGTAATGTAGGGTTACGTATGGCCGCTTCGGTAAGGTAAAAGTTTTTAATGGAATCTGTCATCCTCTTTTTATACGCGTCGGCGGTGTTTTGGGCATAAATGTCTTTTACTGCAAACAGTAAAACCAAAATAAAAATGTGGCGGATCTTCATAAACATTGTGTAAGTGTGGTGATAAAATGCCGGGAAAAGGCAGGCGCGGCAATGCCTTATTTATTACCTGCCTTTAACCGGCTATATACAAGGTTGATTTTTGGGGCTAACTTACGGCCGGTTGTACATCTGTCTTATTTTTTGAGAAACGGTTTTTCAGTTTTTCAATGATGAGATACATAGCCGGAACTACAAACAAGGTCAGGATCATGGAGCTGGTCAATCCACCGATGATTACCCAGGCCATACCATTCTTAACTTCTGACCCTGCACCGCTTGCCAAAGCAATAGGCAGCATACCAAGTATCATGGCCAGCGTGGTCATCAATATGGGTCGTAAACGCTCCTTACCGGCTTCAATAAGCGCTTCGGTTACCTCACGCCCCTCTTCTTTAAGCTGGTTGGTAAAATCCACTATCAGGATGGCATTTTTTGATACCAAACCCAATAACATAATCACACCGATAATGGAGAATATATTGAGCGTTTCCATAGCCAAAGCCAATGCCAGCAAAGCACCTATAAGCGCTACCGGGATAGAAAAGAGTACCACAAAGGGGTATATCAAACTCTCGTAAAGCGCTACCATGATGAGATAAACCAACAGTATTGCCGTAATTAGTGCCAGGCCAAGGCTGCCAAAAGCGTCGGCCTGGTTTTTTACATCGCCCAGGTATTCAATGCTTATGCCTTGCGGTACTTTAATTTTTGTGGCCTTCGCCTTAATTTCATTGGCTACAGTACCGGTTGGCCTGCCTGCTATGTTGGCGTTCACGGTAATTGATCCCATACGGTCACTACGCTGCAAAACGCTTTCGCCTAAGCCCTCTTTAACCTCGGCAAACTGGCTTAATACAAATGTTTCGCCATCGTTATTAATAAAAGGGAGATTGCGTACATCATTTATATTTGATTTGTTGTAACGATCGAGCCCTATCAATATATCATATTCATTGCCTGATTGCTTGAACTTGCTTTTATCGTTACCGCTGAAGGCGTTTTGCAAAGCGGCACCTACCTGCCCGGCATTAATACCCAGCAAAGTCATTTTATCACGGTTAAGTTTTACTTCTACCTGTGGCTTGCGGTCTTTTACCGATAGTTCAACAAACTGCGTACCGGGTATCGTTGCCACCATTTGCTGGTATTGTTCGGCAACGCTACGTACCGCTTTCAGGTCAATACCCTTTATGGCAATTTGTATAGGTGCTTGGCTGGCATTGCCTGTAATTGATGTTGGCGATGAGGTAACTTTAACACCGGGTATAGCTTCGCTTATTTCGCGCTGCATCAATACACCAAACTCTTCAGCGGTCAGGCTGCGTTCTTTAGCATCCTTTAAAGTAATGGTAAGCTCGGCGCGGTTACTGTTATTACCGGCTCCTACTACACCACCGCTTACAAAGCCAATGCTCGAAAATACTTTTTCAACTTCGGGCCTTGCCATTATCTTTTTCTCAACCTGCTGGGTGGTCATGTTAGTTTGGTATATGGATGCCGCGGGCTCCAGTTCAAGTTTTATAAGTAGTTCGCCCTGATCACCGGATGGTATAAATGAGGCGCCGATAAAACCCTTTGCTATCAGCATTAATGAGCCCAATATCAGCACAATAACCCCTGATAGCAACCAGCGCTTTTTGTGTAATGCCACATGCAGCATTTTGCTATACTGCTCCTTAACCACATCAATAATATGCTCAAAGCCCAGGTTAAGCCTGCCCCATAAAGTAGCTTTTGTTAGATGCTCCAACCTGCCGAACCGGCTGGCCAGCATGGGCGTTACCGTGAACGATACGAACAGGCTCATCAATGTAGAGATAACCACCACCAGCGAAAACTCCTTTAGTATCGACCCGATAATACCGCCTGATAATGCCAGGGGCAAAAATACCACCACATCCACCAGGGTTATGGCCATTGCGGTAAACCCTATCTCGTTACGGCCTTCAAGCGCGGCGGTGCGCCGGTCAGATCCCATTTCGAGGTGACGATAAATATTTTCAAGCACCACGATGGAGTCATCCACCAAAATACCTACCACTAATGACATGGCCATCAGTGTCATCAGGTTCAGCGAAAACCCTAACAGGTACATGGCAATAAATGTAGGTATGATAGATGATGGCAGCGCAACCATCACAAACATGGAGCTGCGGAAGCTATGCAAAAAGGCAAGCATTACCACACCTACAATCACAATAGCCAATATCAGATCCTCCATTACCGCGTCGGCAGATCGCAGGGTGTAGGTAGACTGATCACTGGAAACGGTGAATTTCAGGTTCTGTGCTTTGTATTGCTGCTCAATATTTGCAAACGCGGCCTTTACTCCCTCGCTAACGTTAACGGCATTGGCATCGGTTTGCTTAATTACCTGTATACCGATGGATGGTACCCCGTTGATATGATTGATGGCGGTTTCTTTAGCCGTAGCATCAACCACCTCGGCAATATCGCGCAGATATACACTGCCGCCTCCGGGCCTTTGCTGAACAATGAGATTACGTATCTGCTCAACCGAGCTAACATTGGCATCGTACTGAATAGATACCTGCTGGTTTTTTGTTTCGATGCTACCTGCCGGGAAGGATTGATTGGCATTATTAACCGCATCAGTAACCTGGGTAATACTGAGGCCGTAAGCCCTCAGCTTGCCCTGATCAATGTTTACCTGTATCTGCCTTTCATCACCACCAATAATGTTTACCTGGCCTACCCCGGTAACATTTTGCAGTACAGGCTGCAGTTGCTGGTCAACCATATCATACAAAGCTTTTGGGGCGAGGGTTGAGGTAACACCGGCCTTAATTACCGGTGTTTCTTCAAGATTGATCTTGTTAACCACGGGGCGGTCAATATCGTCAGGCAGATCATTCTGCGCCTGGTCAGCCTTTCGCTGAATATCGCGCTCGGCCTTATCAACATCGGTACCGGCTTTTAATTGAACGGTGATCTGTGATACTCCTTCCTGTGAGGTGGAGTTGATCTGATCCAATCCTTCAACCGAAGCAAAGGCATCTTCCAGTTTCTTGGTTACGGATGTTTCAACCTCGGCAGCCGAAGCACCCGGGTAAACTGTGCTAACCGATACAGTTGCTACCTCAATATTTGGCAACAGCTTATAATTAAGGCTGGTATAACTTATAATACCAAACAATATAAGCACGGTAAATATTACAATGATCAATAATGGCCGCTTTACGGCTACTTCTGCAATTGACATGGATGCGTATTTTTATGATGAAGCACCGCGCGGGTAACCTTAATTTTAAGACCTGCCTGTGCCACCATCAGTATCACGATCATGATGATGATCATCGCATCTGATGATAGCCTGGAGGCAGCGCGGTGTATTGACATACTCTGTTAAAGTTATTTTGATACGGTTACCGGTGTACCATCCTTCAGATTGATCTGCCCGGAGGTTACCACCTGCTCGCCTGCGTTAAGGCCGTTGGTTACTTGTATCAAGCCACCCATTTCAGCACCTGTTTGTATTGTTTTGCGATGTGCTGTACCATTCTGAATAACATACACGGCAGCATCTTTTACGCTCTCGGTTAATGCCTCGCGCGGTATGGTTAACACCTTTTGCGTGGTTTTTTTTGAAAAATCAGTATAAACAAACGTGCCCGAGCGCAGCAGGGAGCTTTGGGTATTATCAACCATAATTTCAACCATGTAATTATGCGTTTGGTCAGCCTGCGGACTAATAAAGCTTACCTTACCATTAAACACCCTGCCCGGATAAACATCCGTAGTAATCTTCACCTTTTGCCCCTGCGTTACCAGGTATACTTCAGCTTCGGTCAGGTACACCTGTACCTTGGCCCGAGACAGGTTTACAATTGTAGCAACCTCGGCACCGGCATTTACAAACTCACCCTGCTCAACCGGCCTGGCCGATATAATGCCGCTGGTTGGCGCTTTTATAGCAGCATCGTTGAGGTTTTTACGGGTTTGATTTACCTGGTTTACGGCATCCAGATAGTTTTGCTTTATTTCGTTCACCTTTTCCTGCGTGGCGGCTTTACCTTGCAGCAGTTCTGTGTAGGTGTTCAGGTCATTTTTTAGTTTAGCGGCATTGCTTTCTGCTTTTTGCAGTTCAAGCCGCGCCGAGCGGTTATCGGTCAGCGCCAAAACCTGGCCCTGCGTAACATGATCGCCCAGCTCAAAGCGTAGCTCCAATAAATTACCACCGGTTACTGCAATTGCCTTAGCCTCCTTGAACGGAGCCAGATTGCCGGTTTTCATAATATTAATTTCCTGCAGTTGTTGTGTAACTAATGCCGCTTTAACAGGAATCCGCACATTGGTAATCTCAACAGGCTTATTTTTTTCGTTGAGTTTTTTTTTGTTGACAGAGAGCTTATAGGCGATCAGGCCCACAATCACGACAACCACAATTATTACGATATATTTAGTTTTCATTTGCTGATTTATAGAGCCGAGTAAAAATTTTTTAATGTTCCGCCAGCCTTCTCCAGGTCAATTTTTGCCAGATAGAACTGGTATAATGAGCTGAGGTAATTATTTTGTGCTTCTTTAAGAGAGTTTTGGGCATTCAGCCAATCGGTAAGGTCAGTAGTACCTTTTTGAAATTGCAGATCGGTTGTGGCAAATACTGAACGTGCCAGTTCAATATTACGGCGGTTGTTATCAACATTGCTTTGCTCCTTTACCAGTTTGGTTCGGGCATTTTCATACTCAAGCTGATACTTACCTTCGTTAAGCTTCAAATTTTCCTGGGCGTTAAGGCGTTTGTATTTAGCCTGGCTGTATTGCGCATTACGCTTAAAAAAATCAAAAATGGGGAACGTTAACTTTAAACCTACGGCCGAATAGGTAGACATGCCCGAGAATGCAGGACTAAGCTGATCGCCAAAACCTACGGCGCCATAGCGTGCATATGCTGTAAGCTTAGGTAAAAAACCGGCCTTTATCCGATCTTCATCTATTTCAAGCAATTTGGTATTTACCTCTGCTATACGATAATCGGTACGGTTGGCTGCCAAAAAACGGCTTGTGCCAATGATCGCATCAACATTAGCTGTAGTTTTAATAACCTCATTACCTTCAACCTGCAAAGCATCGGTTATAGGGTAACCCATCTCATATTTAAGTTGATTTTCGGCAAGGGTAAGGTTACTTTCGGCAACCCTGATCTGCGACAAGGCATTATTCAGATCTACAGTAACCTTATCCAGATCCTTTTGCAGGGCAACGCCCTTTTTAACTTTAAGGGCTGATACTTCTATTTGCTTTCTATACGTTTCGGTGTTTACTTTAAGCAATGATAATTGCTCGCGATAAACCATTATCTGATAATAGGCGGTACTGATGTTGTAAATAATGGCCTCATCATTTTGTTGCTGATTTAGCCCTGCCTGCCGTACATTATACCTGTTGGCTTTTAGGCCGGTAAGTAATGATTGATCGTAAATGGTTTGATCAACCTGCGCAACCCCGTTGGTATTATACTTTTTTGTAAAAGCCACCCGTTGATCTTCAGGGCCGAACACACCCGCTGGTATAACCGTTTCCTGAACTTTTAAGTTATTGTCGAGCGTACCTGTAAGGCTTAATTTAGGCAGATAATCAGCAAGTGCTTCTTTGGCCTGGGCATCGGCAATTTTTTTTTCATTAGCATACACTGCATTGCTACGGTTATTTTTCAACCCATATTCAATACAAGCCTTTAATGACCAGTTGGGCTGGGCCATCACCTTAAACGGCAGTAAAGCAATTAGTATAATTAATATTTTCCTGTTCATAACACAACGGTTAGTTAACCGATGCTGCAAAACTATCCTGATACAGGATGCCGTTGTGTTTTATGTAAATGAACGGATCAAAATAAAAACCGAAATGTACCAAAGCGCACCTGAAATGCCAGCCCGTTCAAGCGGTTTGTATAATTCTTGAACTCATTGCTCAATCCAGCGCAAAAAATCCTGAGCCTTTAATCGGCTGATGATGATTTTTTCGGGTGATGAACAATGGGTATGTACTACCAGCCTGCGGTTAAAATAGTGCTCAATGTTTTGCACCACATTGCGGTTAACCATGAACTGCCTGTTAGCTCTAAAAAAATGAGCCGGATCAAGCATAGTTTCTAACTGGTCAATAGTATATTGTGTTACATAATGCTGATCGTACAGCGCGTATAACGTTACCAATCCATTTGTTGCATGCACCAAACAAATATCATTTGTTTTTACAGGAATGATCTTTTCGCGGTAATACACTAAAATTGATTGCTTATAAGTATGGGTTATTTGCGATATCGCCTTCTGCAAATTACCTTCATATGATCCGCCGTTATAGTGCTGCTTTATGAGCCGGTATTTTTGCAGGCTTTTTTGCACCCTGTCTTCTTCTATCGGCTTAAGTAAATAGTCGATGCTGTTAGACTCAAACGCGTTGATGGCGTATTCATCAAACGCAGTGCAAAAAATTATAGGGGCAGTAATTGCAACCTCCTTAAATATCTCAAAGCTTAAACCATCACCTAACTGAATATCTGAAAATATAAGATCGGGTGTTGTATGATCACGCAACCATTTAATTGAAGCTGCTACTGAAGACAAGATTGCCAAAACGTTGATATCCTGGTCAATTGCCGTCAAAATAGTTTTCAGATCTTTGGCTGTAAGCGGTTCATCTTCAATGATGATAATGTTCATGGCTGATTATTGGCAGGGTTACGCTAAACTTATCATTGGTATTATCAATCCTGATCTCCTTATTAAACATCAACCGGAAACGGTCGCTTATATTTTGCAGGCCCAGGCCTGTACTTTCCGCCGGTACATTTTTTGGCTGATAATTATTTTCAACAACCATTTCATCATTTTGATTGATGCTGATGGTTAATAACAACGGCTGATCAGGTGATATAGCATTGTGTTTAATAGCATTTTCAACCAATAATTGTAATGATAATGGCGGAATTATATAGTTCATAAATCGCTCGGGAACATTTATGGAAACTATCAGCGCGGTATCAAAGCGCTGGTGCAGTATGTACAGGTATGAATTGATGAATGCCAACTCTTCCGACAAGCGCGATACCTGCCTTTCGCTAAAATTGAGCAGGTAACGATAAACATGTGAAAGTTGTACTACAAAATTTTTAGTATCGCCATCAGTAGCGATAGTTTTTAGCGTACTCAATGAATTAAATAAAAAATGCGGACTTATTTGTTGTTGCAACGATAATAACTGGGCACGCAGATGGGCTTGTTTAAATTGCTCGTTCTCCAGTTTTGTTTGTTGCAGCTTTTCGCTGGTATCAAGGTTGTTAATTACAATATAAGCAGCCATACTTAAAAAGAAAGAGCCTACAAGCCGGCGTAAAAAGCCAATGTAGCCGTAACCCAATTTACTTTCCGGGAAAAAGTATTCAGACGGAATCAGATAAGTTAAACCATAGCTCAATATTCCGGAAACTACCATGGCACAAAAAATACTCAATATAGCCTTGGCGTAAACAGAGTAACGGGGAAGCTGTGCATTTTTAAACCGCCCGTGTACAAGCCAGCAGCTTAGTATGGATATAGTGATAGAAACACCATGAACGGTATACTGAGGCCAATTATTAACCCTGAAAAAGCCTGGGCGCATAAGCAGCGTTCCGAAAGCCAGAATGCCGATCATGATGAAACACCACTTTAGATGATAAGTACGGAACATTTGTAAAGATAGCTACAAAATAACCTACCTATTTGCTGAGCGAAACTTTTGTGTACAATAATGAGTCTGAAATGTACATATTAAGATGTGGAATGATATAAAAGGCTATATAAGGTTATGAATTCAAACTGCTTGTAAGTAGTTTTCGTGTTACCAAAGTATATTTATGAAAAAAGTTATCCATAAAAAAAGCCCCGATCATTGCTGAAGGGGGCTGATTGTAAAGTTTGGCACCGACCTACTCTCCCACGTTTTACCGCAGTACCATCGGCTCTGGCGGGCTTAACTTCTCTGTTCGGAATGGGAAGAGGTGGACACCGCCGATAT
>NZ_JAJIWP010000010.1 GCF_020880975.1 Mucilaginibacter sp. UR6-1
AGTTTGCACCGGGGTAAAAAAAATAAATTTTTTATTTTGGAAAAGAGAAAAGGTTTTCTACCTTTGCAGACCCAAAACGAGGGAATAACCGGAAGCGAATTCCGGGGATAAAAAGATTGAAAAGTTAGCTTACCGCAATGGTAAGTAAAACATAAAAGCCGAACTGTGAAGGGAGGCGATAAAGTTCTTTAAAGAAAAGATAATCATGTAGCGTAGCGGGCTACTTTAATAAGGGGAAAGCGTAAAGGTGCAAGCCTGGAGCAAAGCCGGAATAGTAAAGTAGTACTGTCAATGAAACAACCAGTTCTGGTTGAAAAGAGAACCAATAAAGTTTTCAAGGGGGATACTGTAAAAGATATTATTATTTACAGATTCTATTGATTGAGTTAATAGGGTCAGGTAAAACAAACAAAACATTATACAATGGAGAGTTTGATCCTGGCTCAGGATGAACGCTAGCGGCAGGCCTAATACATGCAAGTCGGACGGGATTGGAGAGCTTGCTTTCCATGAGAGTGGCGCACGGGTGCGTAACACGTATGCAACCTACCTTTACCAGGGGGATAGCCTCTCGAAAGAGAGATTAACACCGCATAAAATTGAGCTATGGCATCATAGTTTGATCAAATATTTATAGGGTAAAGATGGGCATGCGGAACATTAGCTAGTTGGTAAGGTAACGGCTTACCAAGGCGACGATGTTTAGGGGATCTGAGAGGATGACCCCCCACACTGGTACTGAGACACGGACCAGACTCCTACGGGAGGCAGCAGTAAGGAATATTGGTCAATGGGCGCAAGCCTGAACCAGCCATGCCGCGTGCAGGAAGACGGCCCTACGGGTTGTAAACTGCTTTTGTACGGGAATAAACCCCTCTACGTGTAGAGGGCTGAATGTACCGTAAGAATAAGGATCGGCTAACTCCGTGCCAGCAGCCGCGGTAATACGGAGGATCCGAGCGTTATCCGGATTTATTGGGTTTAAAGGGTGCGTAGGCGGCTTTTTAAGTCAGGGGTGAAAGACGGCAGCTCAACTGTCGCAGTGCCTTTGATACTGAAGAGCTTGAATGCACTTGAAGTAGGCGGAATGTGACAAGTAGCGGTGAAATGCATAGATATGTCACAGAACACCAATTGCGAAGGCAGCTTACTAAAGTGTGATTGACGCTGAGGCACGAAAGCGTGGGGATCAAACAGGATTAGATACCCTGGTAGTCCACGCCCTAAACGATGAACACTCGATGTTGGCGATATACGGTCAGCGTCTAAGCGAAAGCGTTAAGTGTTCCACCTGGGGAGTACGCCCGCAAGGGTGAAACTCAAAGGAATTGACGGGGGCCCGCACAAGCGGAGGAGCATGTGGTTTAATTCGATGATACGCGAGGAACCTTACCCGGGCTTGAAAGTTAGTGAATGAGACAGAGACGTCTCAGTCCTTCGGGACACGAAACTAGGTGCTGCATGGCTGTCGTCAGCTCGTGCCGTGAGGTGTTGGGTTAAGTCCCGCAACGAGCGCAACCCCTATGTTTAGTTGCCAGCATGTAATGATGGGGACTCTAAACAGACTGCCTATGCAAATAGAGAGGAAGGAGGGGACGACGTCAAGTCATCATGGCCCTTACGTCCGGGGCTACACACGTGCTACAATGGATGGTACAGCGGGCAGCTACCTGGCAACAGGATGCCAATCTCGTAAAGCCATTCACAGTTCGGATCGGGGTCTGCAACTCGACCCCGTGAAGTTGGATTCGCTAGTAATCGCGTATCAGCAATGACGCGGTGAATACGTTCCCGGGCCTTGTACACACCGCCCGTCAAGCCATGGAAGTTGGGGGTGCCTGAAGCCGGTAACCGCAAGGAGCCGTCTAGGGTAAAACCGATAACTGGGGCTAAGTCGTAACAAGGTAGCCGTACCGGAAGGTGTGGCTGGAATACCTCCTTTCTGGAGCAGTATCCCATAGAAATGAAAGGGGCAGAAACTGCTATGCACATGATTTATTTTTCTTTGATAAAAAAACAAAAGATAACCCGGAAGATGAAGCCATCAGGGTGACTGTAACCAGGAATTACAGGACACAGTTGGCGGTCAGCAGTAGGCAGTAAGCAGTTTAATCTGAAAACTGCACGCTGGTAACTGCAAACTAATAATAGTCCCGTAGCTCAGTTTGGTTAGAGCACTACACTGATAATGTAGGGGTCAGCAGTTCAAATCTGCTCGGGACTACATGGAAGGCAATGAAGGAGGGATTGAATTATAGAATTATTGATTGAAAGAATCAGTAAATCAATAATTAAATCAATCAGGCATTAATCAACCAGGGGGATTAGCTCAGCTGGCTAGAGCACCTGCCTTGCACGCAGGGGGTCAACGGTTCGAATCCGTTATTCTCCACGAAGCCGGATATGCAAATGAGAAGATATGCAAATATGCAGATGAATAATCTGCACATCCACACATCTGAAATCTGCACATCTGCAAACGTTCTTTGACATATTGGAAGAAGTAATTGAAAAAACGAGAAGACAACAATAGGGAGTCTTTAAGTTGACAGTTAGCAGTGAGCAGTCAGCAATGACTATTGACCACTGACTATTGACGAAAAAGATTACCAAAAAAGCATACCATGCGGCGCAAAAGGCGCATGAGTAGAAGAAAGTAAGAAAGGGCACACGGGGGATGCCTAGGCTCTCAGAGGCGATGAAGGACGTGATAAGCTGCGATAAGCCGCGGGGATTAGCAAATATGAATTAATCCGCGGATTTCCGAATGGGGAAACCTATCTATTTGAAGAATAGATGCAATAGCGCTAACCTGCTGAACTGAAACATCTAAGTAAGCAGAGGAAGAGAAAACAACAGTGATTTCCAGAGTAGTGGCGAGCGAAATGGAAGAAGCCCAAACCATATATGTTACGGCATATACGGGGTAGTAGGACCACAACATGAGTATTAAAATGAACCGGAACGGGGTGGGAAACCCGGCCATAGAGCATGAGAGCTGCGTACGGGTAAGTAATAATATGATAGTGGTATCCTGAGTACTGCGAGGTCGGAGACGCCTTGTAGGAATTTGCCGGCACCATCCGGTAAGGCTAAATACTCCTGAGAGACCGATAGTGAACCAGTACCGTGAGGGAAAGGTGAAAAGAACCCCGAACAGGGGAGTGAAATAGAACCTGAAACCGTGTGCTTACAAGCGGTCGGAGCCCTTTAGGGGGTGACGGCGTGCCTTTTGCATAATGAGCCTACGAGTTACTCTTCTCTGGCAAGGTTAAGTGTTTAAGGCACGGATCCGAAGCGAAAGCGAGTCTGAATAGGGCGTGCAGTCAGAGGAGGTAGACGCGAAACCTTGTGATCTACCCATGGACAGGTTGAAGGTGCCGTAACAGGTACTGGAGGACCGAACCGATAAACGTTGAAAAGTTTCCGGATGATTTGTGGGTAGGGGTGAAAGGCTAATCAAACTGGGAAATAGCTCGTACTCCCCGAAATGTTTTTAGGAACAGCCTGGCGGTAAAGTTATTAAGAGGTAGAGCTACTAATTGGGTGCGGGGGAGTCAAATCCTACCAAATCCAGATAAACTCCGAATGCTTGATAATATACGCTGGAGTGAGGCTATGGGTGCTAAGGTCCATGGCCGAGAGGGAAAGAACCCAGACCATCAGCTAAGGTCCCCAAATTACTATTAAGTTGAACTAACGAGGTCCGACTGCACAGACAGCTAGGATGTTGGCTTGGAAGCAGCCATTCATTTAAAGAGTGCGTAACAGCTCACTAGTCGAGCGGTCGGGCATGGATAATAAACGGGCATTAAATAGTATACCGAAGCTATGGATTGTATATTTATATACACTGGTAGGGGAGCATTCTGCCATCGGCGAAGCAGGAACGTAAGTGACTGTGGAGAGGGCAGAAAAGCAAATGTAGGCATAAGTAACGATAAGGCGGGAGAGAAACCCGCCCACCGAAAGACTAAGGTTTCCTGATCAACGCTAATCGGATCAGGGTTAGTCGGGGCCTAAGGTGAAGCCGAAAGGCGCAGCCGATGGACAACTGGTTAATATTCCAGTACTTTTTATAACTGCGATGCGGTGACGGAGTAGTGACACTGACGCGAACTGACGGAATAGTTCGTTAAAGGCCGTAGGTATAGGGGATGTAGTAAAGTACGCATCTCTTGCTGAAAGCTGATAGTACTCGGAACCTTCGGGGGATGGGATAGTTCAGGTAATCAGACTTCCAAGAAAACCCGCTAAGCTTCAGGTTATAAAAACCCGTACCGTAAACCGACACAGGTAGTCGAGGAGAGAATCCTAAGGTGCTCGAGTGAATCATGGCTAAGGAACTCGGCAAAATGGCCCTGTAACTTCGGGAGAAGGGGCGCTGGCAGCAATGTCAGCCGCAGTGAAAAGGCCCAGGCGACTGTTTAACAAAAACACATGGCTTTGCAAAATCGCAAGATGACGTATAAGGCCTGACACCTGCCCGGTGCCGGAAGGTTAAGAGGGGATGTTAGTCGCAAGGCGAAGCATTGAATCGAAGCCCCGGTAAACGGCGGCCGTAACTATAACGGTCCTAAGGTAGCGAAATTCCTTGTCGGGTAAGTTCCGACCTGCACGAATGGTGTAACGATCTGGGCGCTGTCTCAGCCATGAGCTCGGTGAAATTGTGGTATCGGTGAAGACGCCGGTTACCCGCAACGGGACGGAAAGACCCCATGCACCTTCACTACAACTTAACATTGATATCGGATACAGGATGTGTAGGATAGGTGGGAGGCTTTGAAGCAGGTTCGCCAGGACTTGTGGAGCCAACGTTGAAATACCACCCTTTCTGTATTTGGTGTCTAACTCTACAATGTGGAGGACATTGTTTGGCGGGTAGTTTGACTGGGGTGGTCGCCTCCAAAAAGGTAACGGAGGCTTTCAAAGGTAAGCTCAGTACGCTTGGTAACCGTACGCGGAGTGCAATAGCATAAGCTTGCTTGACTGTGAGGCAGACAAGCCGAGCAGGGTCGAAAGACGGATATAGTGATCCGGTGGTTCTGCATGGAAGGGCCATCGCTCAAAGGATAAAAGGTACGCTGGGGATAACAGGCTGATCTCCCCCAAGAGCTCATATCGACGGGGAGGTTTGGCACCTCGATGTCGGCTCGTCACATCCTGGGGCTGGAGAAGGTCCCAAGGGTTGAGCTGTTCGCTCATTAAAGTGGCACGCGAGCTGGGTTCAGAACGTCGCGAGACAGTTCGGTCCCTATCTGTTGTGGGCGTTGGAAGTTTGAGTGGGGCTGACCTTAGTACGAGAGGACCGGGTTGGACTAACCTCTGGTGAATCTGTTATGGCGCCAGCTGTACTGCAGAGTAGCTACGTTGGGAATAGATAAGCGCTGAAAGCATCTAAGTGCGAAACTAGCCACGAGATGAGACTTCCTTATAGGGTCGTGACAGACTATCACGTTGATAGGTTACAGGTGTAAAGGTGGTGACATCATAGCCAAGTAATACTAATAGCCCGAAGCTTTCTCAAGCAACAGAATTATTGTTGTCTTCTCACGTTTTTCAATGACTTCTTTCAATAATATGTCATAGTAAGGCCGAAAGGCAAAAGGATAAAGGCAGAGGTATAGAAACCTTTAAGCTTTCCCTTTTACCCCTTCACCTCACTAAAAGATCTTCAGGTGCCTATATCGGCGGTGTCCACCTCTTCCCATTCCGAACAGAGAAGTTAAGCCCGCCAGAGCCGATGGTACTGCGGTAAAACGTGGGAGAGTAGGTCGGTGCCAAACTTTACAATCAGCCCCCTTCAG
>NZ_JAJIWP010000011.1 GCF_020880975.1 Mucilaginibacter sp. UR6-1
TTCTTTACGGCAGCATGCGCGGCCTGGTTAACCGTAGTAGCGGCAGTTTTAACCGGCACCACACGGCCACCCACAGCACCGTATTTAAAGGCCAGCATGCCATAGTATACCGGCCTTGCGCTGGTTTTACCGTTGATGGTAGCGATAGCGGTAAAGTTTTGCTGAGAACCGCTGTGGAAGTTAACCCCCTGGCCGTTGTGCTCCGCTACGGTCCACATCATGTCAAGCGCCCACAGTGATGAGGCGAACACATCGCTCACACCCAGCTTGCCGCCACCGTTAAAGATGCTGTTGCACTCAGACAGGCGGTACTTTAAACCGTTTTTGGCAGAAGCCTCGTTCACCTTGTCCAGGTATTTGCCCAGCTTGGTATCAGGCTCCAGGATGGTTTTGTAAGTGATCGACTCGTCGCTGGCAGGGCCGTTGTTGTAGTAGTGCACGGTCATCAGGTTCACGTTGTTTTTGAACTTGTTGGCGAATGCGCTTACCCAGTCGGCACCACCGATCACATCCGGACCGGCGAAAGGGGCGTTAGGGGTAAGTTTGCGCACCGCGTCAAAGTAACCTTTCCACTCACCCTGGAAATCAGCCGAGCTGTAACCCTGTTTGCGGAAACCCGCTTCAGCAAAAGCGTTAGGCTCGTTACCGGCCTGGAAGGCCATCAGGCTGCTGCCCAGGCTGCTGCTTACGTATTTGGCCAGTTTGGCCTGGGCCTCAGGTTCGTATTTGGCCAGGTTAAGACCGAAGATCACCGGCCAGCCTAACGTTTTTGAGAAAGAAGCCAGGGCATCGATCTGCGTGGTGTTCAGTGAATCAACCTTTGAGTTTTTTGAAGAAGCCTTGTTGGTCCAGTATACCCTGCCGCTGCTGGTGCCGCCTACACGCAGTACGCCTTCGCCCAGGTTGCGGATCATCTGGACCTGCGCGGCGGTATTGCCGTTCAGGTTGTTGCTCCAAAGCAAGTTGTTGGTCTCGTAGCTTAAACCTAAAAAGTTAGCCGGGATCTGGTAGCTTTGCTGTGCCTGGTCAACAGTGATGGTTACCGGTGTGCCGGTGGCTGTAGGGTGCAGCGCTACCGGGGCGGGCTCGTTCACTTTGATGTCGGTATCCATATCCACACCGTTAAGGTCAGATGTTTTTTTGCATGATACCAGCATCGGTACAATCATCAGGGCTAAGATCAGGTTCTTTACAGTTTGCTTTTTCACGATTCTCAATGTTTAAATTAAATAGGGGTTTGTATTTTTAATTTATCCGATCGGTTATTTCCTTTTGTTTTATTTTTAATTAACCTTTTCGAACATTTATACCTTTCGGCAATTCTTTTAAATCAATAGTTGTAAAGCATCAGGCAAAAAGTTATCCAAGCGGCAGAAAGATGGCGGGAAAGCGGTTTTTGAAAAATAAAGTGCTGATAATCAGCATATTGAAAAACAATCAAAAATTAACTGAAACTTTAATGGTGTGGAATTAATTTCCTCAAACCCCGGGAGTGGGCAATGCGGCTGTGGAAAACAGTGTGGAATTCCACAGTTCAAAAACGATCAATAAGAGCCATATGGCTACTTTTTGAACCGGCGCATACCAAAAACAGGTACCAAAAACATGGCTGTAACAGGTAAATGCTATGCCTTATAGCGGTTAACTATGGCGAAAGTGGGGCTACAAGCAAAAGGAAAGGGCGAAGCCGCCCCAAAACAAAAAAGCCGGCCAACTGTAGCTGACCGGCTGATGCCTGATAGGATGTAATAGTTATAATGATATACAGCGCCCCTTAAACTGTTAACCTGCCCCT
>NZ_JAJIWP010000012.1 GCF_020880975.1 Mucilaginibacter sp. UR6-1
CCAAAGGCAGTAAACTTGCTGGCTGCTAACAACAGTTATACGCTAAGTACAGCAATCATCAGTAAGTTGATATTTACCTATACGTACGACGACAAAGGCAGGTTGACTGAAAAGACCATCCCTGGCGCAGGGGCGGTATCATTGGTATATGACCCGCTTGACCGGCTGGTGCTGGCACAAAATGCGAAGCTGAAAGCTTCGAATCAGTGGAACTATATCAAGTATGACGTGCGGGGCAATGCCATAGCACAAGGCATTTATACCGATGCCACTCGTACGACACTGGCCGCCATGCAAACCTATGTATCAGGATTGAACTATAGCATTAACTGGTACGAGAAGCGTGGTACCAGTTCCACAACCGGCTACTACACCAATGTCACCTTCCCGACGAGCAGCAAGACCGACCTGGCCTTTAGCTATTATGACGATTATGACATCAACAGCGATGGCGTAGCGAACTACAGCTACCTGAGCCAGGGATTAACAGGCGAGGCTACCGCTACCACGCAAACCCGGGGCATGCTGACGATGGTGCGTAAATACACGGTAGGCGCAGCAGGTGGAACCTGGATACAGAGCGTGATTTTCTATGATAAGCGGGGCAACGTGATCCAGGAACGTTCCAGCAACCAGATCACTACGAGTACAAACGACACAAAGACCATCGTGCCTGACTTTACCGGTACGCCAAAGCAAACTAAGGTCGTCAAATCAGTAAACAGTGTAAGCACCTCAGTACTGAGCACCTATACTTACGACCACATGCAGCGCGTAACGGCGATTGACCAAAGTTATAACGGCGGGGCAACCATACGCGTGGCAGGCTATGAATATAATGAACTGGGACAACTGGTAGATAAGAAGCTGGGCTCGACCAACGGCGGTAGCACCTACCTGCAATCCATCGATTACCGGTACAACATCAAAGGACAACTCACCAGTATCAATAACAGTAAGCTGAACAATGACGGCGTAAAGAATGATGACGGTAATGACCTGTTCGGTATCGAGCTGCTATATAACCAGGCTGATGCCAATGTAGGCAATACTGCTTATTTTGACGGTAATCTGTCAGCGATAAAATGGATGAGCAAGAACGTTGCTAACGTAAGCAGCTACGAGCGGAGCTACAAGTACAGCTACGACGTGCTCAACCGGTTAACGGCAGTCAACTATGCCGAGCGTACCACAGCGGGTACAGGCGCATTCAACTCCAACTTAGGTGGCTATAATGAAAATAACATAAGTTATGATGAGAACGGGAACATCCAGACGCTGAAACGTAACAGCAGCGCGCCCGGAACAGCCAATATCGTAGAGGTGGATAACCTGACCTATTCTTACGATGCA
>NZ_JAJIWP010000002.1 GCF_020880975.1 Mucilaginibacter sp. UR6-1
AAGGAAAGGGCGAAGCCGCCCCAAAACAAAAAAGCCGGCCAACTGTAGCTGACCGGCTGATGCCTGATAGGATGTAATAGTTATAATGATATACAGCGCCCCTTAAACTGTTAACCTGCCCCTGAAACCGCGGGAAGCATAATAGGATGACGCACCATTGTGGGTATTGCTTTAGGGTTGGCGCCGTATTAAAAATGTATGAATTGCAAAGATTTTTTAATCACTACAGATACCTGTTATATATGGGTATATAGTTGCTTGCCTGTAAGTACTTAACAGCCTGAAACAAAATAGTTAAAAAGCATTTGACAGAATTGGAATAAAACGTATCTTTGCAGTCCCGAATTTTACGGGTAGAATAAACGTTTAATTAATTTAATTTTAAGCAAGTGAATACGTTAAGTTACAAAACTGTCTCAGCCAACAAAAAAACCGTTAACAAGGAGTGGGTTGTTGTTGACGCGGAAGGCGAGATTTTGGGGCGCTTGTCTTCTAAGATCGCTATGATCATCAGAGGAAAAAACAAGCCAAGCTTTACCCCAAACGTAGACTGCGGTGATAACGTTATTGTTATTAATGCAGACAAGGTAAAACTGACCGGAAACAAGTTTGCCGATAAGCAATATGTTTCTTACACTGGTTACCCAGGTGGTCAGCGTTTCATTTCTCCTAAGGAGTTAATGGCAAAGCATCCTGAGCGCGTAATTGAAAAAGCCGTTCGTGGTATGTTACCTAAGAATCGTTTGGGCAAGGCCTTATTTGGTAATCTGCATGTTTATGCCGGTGCCGAACATCCGCACGCCGCTCAAAACCCTAAAACCATTTAACTTTTTAATTTCTAAAGGAGAAAAGAAATGCCAACAACTAACACTTCAGGCAGAAGAAAAACCGCAGTTGCCCGCATTTATTTAAGCGAAGGCAACGGCAACATTACCGTTAACGGTAAAGATTACAAAGAGTACTTCCCAACATTGCCGCTACAATACATCGTTAACCAATCAGCAGAGGTTGCGGGTGTAGCAGGTCAGTATGATGTTAAGGTAAACGTAGCAGGTGGTGGTGTTAAAGGACAGGCCGAGGCCGTTCGTTTAGCTATCGCTAAAGCTATTGTTGAGCTTGACGCTGAAAAGAAACCAGCCCTGCGCGCTAAAGGTTTAATGACACGTGATGACCGTATGGTTGAGCGTAAAAAACCAGGACGCCGCAAAGCGAGAAGAAGATTTCAATTCAGCAAACGTTAATATTTTAAGGAGGACTCAACAATGGCAAGAACAACATATCAGGATTTACTGGATGCAGGTGTACACTTTGGTCACCTTACCCGTAAATGGGATCCGAAAATGGCTCAGTACATTTTCATGGAGCGCAACGGTATCCACATTATCGATTTAAATAAAACTTTGGCAAAAGTTGAAGAAGCAGCTTCAGCCATCAAACAAATAGTAAAATCAGGACGTAAAGTTTTGTTTGTTGCTACCAAGAAACAAGCTAAAGACATCGTTGCTGAACAAGCTAAAACTGTAAACATGCCTTTCGTTACCGAGCGTTGGTTAGGTGGTATGTTAACTAACTTCGCTACCGTACGTAAGTCGATCAAAAAAATGTCGAACATCGACAAACTGACTAAAGACGGTACTTACAGCATCCTTTCTAAAAAAGAGCGTTTGATGATCCAGCGTGAGCGTATCAAACTGGAAACTTTATTAGGTGGTATAGCTGACCTTAACCGTTTACCGGCTGCGTTGTTCCTGATCGACGTTAAGAAAGAGCACATCGCTGTTTCTGAAGCGTTGAAACTGAACATCCCAACCTTCGCGATGGTTGATACTAACTCTGATCCTTCAAACATCGACTTCCCGATCCCGGCGAATGATGATGCTACAAAATCAATCTCTTTGATCACTTCTATCATCATCAAAGCTATTGAAGAAGGTTTAGACGAGCGCAAACGCGAGAAAGAAGACGAAGCTGAAAAAGAAGCTGCTGCTGCAAAAGCAAAAGCTGATAGCCCTGAGGCTGCTGCCGAAGGTGGTAAAAGAGCACGTAAAGTAACAGCCGAGGCTGAAACTGAAACTGAAGCTCCATCTGCCGAAGCTTCTTCAACTGAAGAATAATTTAATGCTGAAAGGTTGAAATGTTGGAATGTTTCAAGTTTCAACCTTTCAGCCTTTTAACATTTGTAACATTTAAAACATAACAATAATGTCTACAGTACAAATATCTGCCGCCGACGTAAACAGACTGCGCCAGCAAACCGGTGCCGGTATGATGGATTGCAAAAAAGCTTTAACTGAAACTAATGGTGATTTTGAAGCAGCAATTGACTATTTAAGAAAAAAAGGTGCTAAAGTAGCAGCAAGCCGTCAGGACCGCGAGTCAAATGAAGGTGTTGTTATCGCCCGTGCATCTGCTGATGGTAAAAAAGGTGTTGTAATTGAGCTTAACTGCGAAACTGATTTCGTGGCAAAAAATGCTGAATTCATCGCTTTTGCTAACGCTATCGCTAATGCCGCTGTTGAAAAAACTCCGGCTTCAATTGATGAATTATACAAACTTGAAATTGATACTGAAACTTCACGCATCTCTATCGGCGAAGCTATTACCGACAAAACCGGTAAAATTGGCGAGAAGATAGGCGTATCAAAATACGAAGTGGTTGAAGGCGAGAAAGTAATTGGTTACATCCACGGTAACTTCCGTTTAGGTGTATTGGTTGCTTTGAGCGCTAACGCCGAAGGTGCTGAAGAAGCAGGTAAAGACGTAGCGATGCAAATTGCTGCCATGAACCCTGTTGCTATTGATAAGGATGATGTTGACGCTACTACTATTGAGCGTGAATTAGCTATCGCTAAAGAGCAAATTCGTGCCGAAGGTAAACCGGAAGAAATGGTTGAAAAAATTGCCACCGGTAAACTGAACAAATTCTACAAAGATTCAACCCTGTTGAACCAGGAATTTGTTAAGGACCCATCAAAAAATATTTCACAGTTTTTAGCAACTGTTGAAAAAGGCCTTACCGTAACCGCCTTTAAGCGAGTTGCTTTAGGAGCTTAATTTTATTATCCCCCTCGTTTTAAACGAGGGGGATTTTTTTTGCGATAACTTTTTTAACTACTTATGCCGAACTTGTTTCGGCAATTTAATGTTTAATGGTCACAGCATTACATAACCTGCAATTAATAACTAACGGAACCATTGTTTCGGGTAAGGCAATTTTAATTGAGGGTAATGTTATTAAAGCGGTGACGGATGCCGGGCAACTCCCCGCAGGTATTAAAAGCATTGACCTGAATGGTGCTTATGCAGCACCAGGACTCATTGACCTGCAGATTTACGGTGCCGGTACCAAACTATTCGGCGGCAATCCATCCGTTGAGGCGCTGGCCGAGATGGAAGACGTATTGTTAAAACAAGGTACAACGGGGTTTTTGGCCACCATTGCAACTAATAGCGATGAGGTGGTACTGCAAGGTATTGATGCTGCAAAGCAATATATGCCCCATGCCAAAGGCAACTTTTTAGGCCTTCACCTTGAAGGGCCATATCTTAACCCTAAACGTAAAGGCGCGCATCCCGAAAGCTTTATTAAAAAAGCTGTACTAACCGAACTCAAAAGCTGGGTTGAGCGTGGCGAAGGCATCATTAAAATGATAACCATAGCGCCCGAGTTGCAGGATGCCGAGGTGGTTGAATACCTCGCATTGCAAAACATTATTATATCAGCAGGGCATACTGATGCTACTTACGATCAGGCTTTACAATTTTTGAACAACCCGGTAAAGGCGGCAACGCACCTTTTTAATGCCATGCCGCAAATGCACCATCGTGAGCCGGGAATAATTCCTGCTATTTTTGAGAAAAGGCCATACACCAGCATTGTGGCCGATGGCATACATGTGAGCTTTCCGATGATTGCCCTGGCTAAACGCGAGCTGGGTGAAAAACTGTTTTTTATTACTGACGCGGTTACCGTAGCCAACGAAGGCGCTTACCAGCACCAGCTTAAAGATGGCCGTTTTGTAATGCCCGACGGTACACTGTCTGGCTCGGCATTAACCATGCTGAAGGCAGTTGAAAACGGCGTAAAAAAGATAGGCATCAGCTTGCCCGAGGCTATAAATATGGCATCACTTTACCCGGCGCAACTGGCATCGCTCACAAAAAAAGGTAAAATTGAAGCAGGCTACTTTGCCGATTTGATAATTTTTAATGATAGTTTTGCCATCGCAACTACCGTATTGCAGGGTGAGATCGTGTATAACACAAACCAATAATATTGAAACTAACTGACAACACTATAACACATATCTGATGAAATACAAAAGGATCTTACTTAAACTCAGCGGTGAATCGTTGATGGGCGAAAGGCAGTATGGTATTGATAACAACCGCGTGCAGCAATACGCGCAGGATATTAAAACCGTATTTGATGCCGGTATTGAGGTTGCTATAGTAATTGGCGGCGGCAACATCTTCAGGGGGTTGAGTGCCGAAAAATCAGGTATGGAACGTGCGCAGGCCGATTATATGGGCATGCTGGCAACGGTAATTAACTGTATGGCCATGCAAAGCGCGCTGGAGGATATAGGTATTGATACACGCCTGCAATCAGCCATTAAAATGGAGCAGATATGTGAGCCTTACATCCGTCGCCGTGCCATGACGCATTTGCAAACCGGTAAAATAGTAATATTTGGTGCCGGTACCGGTAACCCATACTTTACTACGGATACCGCTGCCTCATTACGTGCTATCGAGATCAAGGCTGATGTGGTAATGAAAGGTACCCGTGTAGATGGTATTTACACTGCCGACCCGGAGAAAGATCCCACCGCTACCCGTTACGATGAGATCAGCTTTCAGGAAGTGTATGACAAGGGCCTGAACGTAATGGATATGACCGCCATTACCCTTTGTAAAGAGAACAAGTTACCAATTGTAGTGTTTGATATGAATAAGGAAGGCAACTTTATGAAACTTGCCCAGGGCGAACACGTAGGTACTATTGTAAAGTAACAGCATTTTGTTATAGCCTGTAAAAGGCTTTACACAGAACAGATGTTTTTATTATTTTTGTTGAAAATTTATAAAAATGAGCGAACTCATTAAAAAGCAGGTTAACGATGCAAAGGCTTTAATGGAAAAAGCCGTTGACCATACAGATAGTGAACTATTAAAGATCCGTGCTGGTAAGGCAAATCCTGCCATGCTGGATGATATTACCGTTGATTACTATGGCACACCAACTCCATTGAGCCAGGTAGGTAATGTAAATACACCTGATGCGCGTACCATTGTTGTACAACCTTGGGAAAAATCATTACTTAACGCTATCGAAAAAGCGATTAAGGATGCCAACCTGGGTGTAAATCCTACCAATGATGGTGTTATTATCCGCATCAACGTACCACCACTTACCGAGGAGCGTCGTCGTGACCTGGTGAAGAAAGCCAAAGGCGAGGTTGAAAGCGGCAAGGTAGCTGTGCGTAACATCCGTAAAGATGCTAACGAGAAGATCAAGAAGCTAAAAGCTGAAGGTGTATCAGAAGATGAGATCAAAACCGGCGAAGCCGAAATCCAAAAGCTGACCGACAGCTACATAGCTAAATGCGATGTATTATCAGAAGCTAAGGAAAAAGATATAATGACGGTTTAATAACCAACCTAATGTCAAATTAAAGGGGATGAGCGTTTTACGCCATTCCCTTTTTTTATTTTTGCGCCCTTATGAAATTGCTTTTATCATATTTATCAAAACATAAATGGGTGGTGGTGCTTGCCCTCGGCCTGGCTGCTGTTAACATCGGCTTTTCACTGCTTGATCCTTACATTACAGGCCGTATTGTGGATGAGGTGATTGAAAAACGCCAGCATCTTGAATACAGTCAATATTTACAAAATGTATTGCGTTTGGTGGCTTACGCGGTAGGCGTGGCCATGGTATCGCGCATAGCCAAAAACTTTCAGGATTATTTTACCAGCATCATTGTGCAAAAAACCGGTGCCGAAATGTATTCGGATGGTTTGAGGCACTCGCTGCAAATGCCTTACCAGGTGTTTGAGGATCAGCGCAGCGGCGAAACCCTGGGCATACTGCAAAAGGTACGGTTGGATAGCGAAAAGTTCATCACCTCGTTCATCAGCATATTGTTTGTGAGCATTGTAGGTATGGTGTTCGTAATTGTTTATTCGGCCACGGTGAGCTACAAGGTAACAATAGTGTATTTTGCCGCTATACCGGTTATAGCGCTGGTAAGCACACTAATGAGCCGCCGTATAAAAAAGGTGCAAAAAAGCATCGTGAATGAAACTACCGCGCTGGCCGGTTCAACAACCGAATCATTGCGTAATATTGAGCTGGTAAAAAGCTTGGGTTTGGCTAACCAGGAGATTGAGCGCCTTAATAAAACCACCTACAAAATACTCGATCTCGAACTTAAAAAAGTAAAGTTTGTGCGCAGCATGAGTTTTGTGCAGGGTACTACGGTAAACCTGGTGCGCAGTGCCATGGTGGTGGTATTACTGATACTCATCTTTGGCGGAACCATTTCGCCGGGGCAATATTTTAGCTTTTTATTCTACTCATTCTTCCTGTTCAACCCATTGCAGGAGTTGGGTAACGTTATCCTGTCATGGCGTGAGGCGCAGGTATCACTGGGTAACTTTAGCCGCATACTTTCAACACCGATAGAGGTTAAGCCGGATAAGCCGGTACTGCTTGAAAAGGTAAGTAAACTGTCTTTTCAGGATGTAAGCTTTAAACACCTTACGGCCAACCGCAATGCGTTAAACCACATCGGCTTTGAAACCAACACCGGCGAAACCATTGCTTTTGTTGGTCCATCAGGCTCGGGTAAAACTACGCTGGTTAAGTTACTGGTAGGGTTGTATCAACCCATGCAGGGCGATATTTTATATAATGATGTGCCAAGTAATGCTATTGATCTGGATCAGTTGCGGGAGCGTATCGGTTTTGTAACACAGGATACGCAATTGTTCTCAGGCACTATTCGTGAAAACCTGCAATTTGTTCGTCCCGGTGCTACGGATGCCGAGTGTATGAATGTGCTGCACCGTGCTGCCTGCCAGGGTTTGCTGGCCCGTGCAGATAAGGGTTTGGATACCGTAATTGGCGAGGGCGGTGTAAAGGTATCTGGCGGCGAAAAACAGCGCCTTTCAATAGCGCGGGCTTTGCTGCGCAACCCGGATATACTTGTATTTGACGAGGCTACCTCGGCATTGGATTCATTGACCGAGGAAGAGATCACCGAAACGATACGTGATGTATCTGTAAAGAACGACCACATTACCATATTGATCGCCCACCGCCTGTCAACCATTATGCATGCCGACAAGATATACGTGCTGGAGAAAGGCAATATTGTGGAATCAGGCAAGCACCTTGATCTGCTGCTGCAAAAAGGCCTGTACTATGCCATGTGGCGCCAGCAGATAGGCGAGAAGGATGTGATTGACGGGTAATACCCCTCCCTAACCCTCCCGAGGGAGGGAAATTTAAAAGCTTTGAAAATAAATTTGTAATTCCCTCCCTCGGGAGGGTTAGGGAGGGGTTCGCAAACTAATTATGAGCTTGTTTCGTACCAAGCAATGATGTGGTTTTATATTCCTTTCTGCCCTTATCATATCGGGCGGTAGCGAGATATCTACACGAGTTTATAATCAGGCAACAGATTCCTCTTTGTATCTCGCTCGCAACGGCAAGTAATAAAAGTTAAAACCTCATAAAAAAACAACCCCCTCTTTGCGCAGCAGAGAGGGGGCAGGGGGTGAGTTAAAATAACTTAAAATTTCTCGAAAGCTGAGAAAAAGAAACTGCCTTCAATCTGTGCGTTCTCGTCAGAGTCTGAACCGTGAACGGCATTCGCTTCAATTGATTGGGCGAATAACTGGCGGATAGTACCCGCTTCAGCTTTAGTAGGATCAGTAGCGCCGATCAGTTTACGGAAATCTTCAACCGCGTTGTCTTTTTCAAGTATGGCGGCAACGATAGAGCCTGATGACATGAAATCAACCAAAGCACCATAAAACGGACGCTCTTTGTGTACAGCGTAAAATTCGCCAGCCTTGGCAGCGCTAAGCGCGGTATATTTAAGCGCTACAATTTTAAAACCGCTTTTAGTAATCTTATCCAATATTGCACCAATATGCCCGTTTGCAACAGCATCAGGCTTAATCATGGTAAATGTTTTGTTAGTTTCCATTTTGAGTGTTTATAGTTGCCGCAAAAATAGACTTTTACAGCATCATTTTTAAAACTTTTTGGTATAAGAGCAAAAGTAGCAGGCTTTTATCACATAAAGGGATAGCATAGCATACTGCCGGCTCGTAAATAAAAATGTTACACCTAAATATCAATGCGTTGGAAATTTATCTTAGCTTTGCAATCCTTTAAAAAAGTTTGATGTTAGATATAGCCTCGGTTGCCCGGCTGTTAGAGCAGCCACGAAAAATAGTAATAACCACGCATCATAAGCCTGATGGCGATGCGATGGGCTCGTCGTTAGGCTTGTATAATTATTTAGTACAGCAGGGGCACCATGCCCGGGTTGTTGTACCGTCAGACTATCCCGACTTTTTAAGCTGGTTGCCCGGTAATGAGGAAGTGGTCATCTATACCGAAAATGTTGCCATTGCCGACACCCTGATAGCCGAGGCCGAAATGATATTTTGCCTTGACTTTAACGCCCTGTCGCGCATTAACGCCATGACGGATAGCGTACGCGCCAGCCAGGCTGTAAAGCTGATGATAGATCACCACCTGGACCCCGAGGATTTTGATGATTTTCGATACTGGGACATTAACGCCTGTGCTACTGCGCAGTTAGTGTATACCTTTATTGCCGATGCCTTAAATAACAAGGCCCTGATCAATAAAGATGTGGCTACCTGTTTATATACGGGCATCCTGACGGATTCAGCATCATTCCGATTGCCTAAAACAACTGCCGAAGTGCACATGATAGCCGCCGAGCTGATCAATGCCGGTGCGGTTAACTGGCGCATACACGAGCTGATTTACAACAGCTCGACCGAAAACCGCCTTCGCTTTTTAGGGCATTGCCTGAGCAATAAGCTGGAGGTGCTTTACGAATACAATACCGCCATCGTATCAATAACCAAAGCCGAACTTGAACATTATGATGTACAAACCGGCGATACCGAAGGCATAGTAAATTTTGCACTATCAATTGCCAATATTAAACTTGCAGCGTTTATTGTTGAACGTACCGGTGAGGTTAAACTCTCGCTGCGCTCAAAGGGCGAGTTTCCGGCTAATGAGATCTGTAAAAAGTACTTTAGCGGCGGCGGGCACCGCAACGCGGCCGGAGGCCGGTCAGACAAGCCGCTTAACGAAGTAATACAAGAATTAAAAGATATATTACCCAACTACAAAAAGTTATTAATACAATAGAAATGAAAAAAGGCTTCATGTTTTTTGCGCTTGCCGCGTTAGCTATGGCAAGCTGTAACGGTGGATTTAAGCAGGCACCGGGTGGTTTGCTTTACAACATCCACAATGATAAAGAAGGTACTACAATTAAAGAAGGCGACTTTTTAGCGGTTAACGTGATCACTAAAAATGATGCCGACTCGGTATTGTCATCAACTTACGATGCCGGTAACTCGGCTCCTGTGCTGATGCAAAAACCACAGGCAAAAGGCGATATTTATGCCGCGCTGCAATTATTGAGCGAAGGCGATAGCGCTACCATCAAAATGAATATCGACTCGGTATTCCCTAAAGGCCAGCGCCCGCCGCAGCTTAAAGGTAAATACCTGGTTTATGAGATGAAAGTTGAAAAAGTGATCAGCAAAGGTAAACTGAGCGATCAGGTTTTCCAGGGCCGTATCTCTGAGTACTTCAAAAAACAATCAGAAGACTTTAAAAAACGCGAGCCTGCGCTGATCTCAAAATATATTGCTGAGAAAGATCTGAAAGTAACTAAAACGCCTTCAGGCCTTAACTATGTAGTTACTAAACAAGGCAGCGGCCCGCAAATTATTGAAGGCGATACTGCTGTTGTTAACTACACCGGTCGTTTACTATCAGGCAAAGTGTTTGATACCAGCGTTAAAGAAGTAGCCGAGAAAGAAAAGATAGCTAACCCGATGCGTAAGTATGAGCCTATCCGTGTTCCGGTTGGTTCAGTAGGTATCATCAAAGGTTGGGCTGATGCATTGGTGTTGTTAAACAAAGGCGCTAAAGGTACTTTCGTTATCCCGTCAAGCCTGGCTTACGGCGAGCAGGGTTCACCAAACGTTATCCCTCCGTACTCACCGTTGGCTTTTGAGATTGAAGTGGTTGACGTGGTAAAACCAAAGGCAGGCGCGGCACCACAGGCTGTAGCACCGGCTCCGGTTAAAAAATAACTGCACATTTAAAAAATACCGGCCTTTCTGACCATCATCAGAAAGGCCTTTTTATTACTATGAAAAAAACAAGTATAGCCATTGTGCTGGCCGCTTTATCATTTTCGGCATC
Organism: Mucilaginibacter sp. UR6-1; assembly: GCF_020880975.1. Classification (GTDB taxonomy): domain Bacteria; phylum Bacteroidota; class Bacteroidia; order Sphingobacteriales; family Sphingobacteriaceae; genus Mucilaginibacter. The sequence continues at coordinate 10,505 of NZ_JAJIWP010000002.1, forward strand.
GGCACAGGTACAACGCACGGCAAAGGGTGCCGAGTGTACCATTGTTACCAAAAACAACGGCCCTCATATTAAAGAGGGCGACATTATTACTTTCCAGGTAGAGCAGCTTACCGATAAGGATTCGGTATTATTTAGCACCTATAAGGCCGGTAAACCGGTACAAACGCAGGTGCGTGCCTCGCAAAGCATAATGGACCTGATGGACGTATTTACCCTGCTTGGCGCTAAAGATAGCGCGCTGGTAAAATTGCCGGTTGATTCGGTTTTTAAAGGTCATGAAGATGCTATGCCTGCATTCCTGAAAAAAGGAAGCAATATCATAACAAGGCTAAAAATTGAAAAGGTACAATCGCTTGCCGAAGCCATGGCCGAAAAGGAGGCTGAAATGGCTAAACTTAAAACCGCTGAAACCACAGCGGCTAATAAATATATCACTGATAATAAGTTAACGGTTGCAACAACGCCGTCGGGCTTAAAATATGTTATCAAATTACCATCGGCCAGGCTAAAACCCAAAGCAGGTGATACCATGCTGGTTAATTATGTAGGCCGCACGCTGGATGGTAAGGTGTTTGATTCGAGCATTGAGGCCGAAGCAAAAAAAGCCAACCTGCAACAACCCGGGCGTACTTATGAGCCCATTGAGGTGGTACAAGGCGAAGGCCGTGTAATAAAAGGCTGGGAAGAAGGTTTGGCCTTACTGGGCGAGGGCTCAAAAGCTACGCTGATCATCCCATCGGCATTAGGTTATGGCGAGCGTGGTTCGCAGCCGGTTATTATGCCATACAGCACCCTGGTGTTTGATGTTGAACTGGTAAAGGTAAAGCCGGGTAAAAAGGCGGTAACAGCGCCGGTTAAAAAAGCGCCTGCCAAAAAAGTGCCGGTACGTAAAAAGACCGCCGCTAAAAAGGCAGCCACAAGTAAAAAAGCTAATTAATTTAAAGCCTTCTGATATTAATCAGGAGGCTTTTTTATTTTTGCCGCATGGTATTAACTGACACACATACCCATCTGTACTACGAAACCGACCCGGAGAAGCGCCGCGGGCTAATAGACCGTTGCCTGCAAAATGATGTAAAGCGCCTGTTTTTACCCAATGTTGATGCCGATTCGGTGCCGAAGGTTTATGAACTTACCGACGCTTACCCCGAGATGTGTTTCCCGATGCTGGGCCTGCATCCCTGCGATGTTAAACCGGGTTGGGAGGAGCATCTGGAAAAAATAAAAGTTTACCATCAACCCGGGCATAAAATATATGCCATTGGCGAAATAGGTATCGACCTGTATTGGGATAAAACCTATCTCGAGGGGCAAATAGCCGCCTTTAAGGCGCAGATCAATTGGGCAAAGCAGCTTAATTTACCAATCGTAATTCATTGCCGCGATGCTTTTGATGAAGTGTACGAGGTGTTGTTAAGCGAAGCCGATGATAAGTTACGCGGTATATTTCATTGCTTTACCGGTACGGTCGAATATGGCCAAAAGGTGATCGATCTGGGGTTTTACCTGGGTATTGGCGGTGTGGTTACTTATAAAAACAGCGGGTTGGATAAGGTGGTTGAGCAAATTGACTTACAGCATATAGTTTTAGAAACGGATTCTCCGTATCTTACGCCCACTCCTTACCGTGGTAAACCTAACGAAAGTTCGTACCTGATATACATTGCGCAAAAGCTTGCCGATATATATAATACAGATGTTGAAACGGTGGCTGATGTAACTACCCTTAATTCAAAAAAAATATTCGGGGTATAATAATTTATTTAAAACACACACACGACAAATATTAATGAACCAGATACTGATCATCTATACCGGGGGGACAATAGGTATGATGAGCGACCCGGTGACAAAGGCGCTTGTACCCATTAACTTTGAGCAGATAATGGATAACGTGCCCGAACTGGAGCGCCTTAATTGTAAAATAAAGGTACACTCGTTTGATACCGTTATCGATTCATCTAACATGAATCCGGAGATATGGAACGAGCTGGCCCGCCTTATTAAAAAGAATTACGATTCGGTAGATGGATTTGTGGTATTGCATGGCTCGGATACGATGGCTTTCAGCGCATCGGCATTGAGCTTTATGCTCGAAAACCTGGATAAGCCGGTGATATTTACCGGTTCGCAACTACCCATAAGCGCGGTACGTACCGATGCCAAGGAAAACCTGATGACGGCCATCGAGATAGCCAAGGCAAAAAAGAATGACCGTGCGCGTGTACCCGAGGTATGTATCTATTTTGATTATAAACTCTTTCGCGGTAATCGATCCTTTAAATACAATTCATCTAAATTCGAGGCCTTCCGCTCGCCAAATTACCCAATACTGGCCGAGTCGGGCGTTCACCTGCGCTTTAGTATAAATGATATCCGTCAGCCCGGAACAGAACCCATCATTGTACATAATATGGCCGCTAATGATGTTGCCGTATTAAAATTATACCCGGGCATTAGTCCGAAGGTGGTGGAAAGTATCCTGTCATCTGATGTTCGCGGCGTGGTGATGGAAACCTACGGTTCGGGCAATACCACTACCGACGACTGGTTTATTGACCTGCTCAAGAACGCTATCGACAGCGGTAAGGTGATACTGGATATATCGCAATGTAAAGTGGGTACAGTTGAGCTTGGCCGTTACGAAACCAGCAAGCAACTAAAGGATATTGGTGTAACCAATGGTTACGACATGACCTTTGAGGCTGCCGTAACCAAAATTATGTATCTGCTGGGGCAATCTGATGATCCGCTGCAGGTAAAGGAATGGCTTGAAACCGACCTGCGCGGAGAGCTTACCATCTCCTGATATTATTTAACACCAAGCATGCCGTATTTTAGAATGCAATAGATAGCGCGGAAACCATCTTTCCAGCCTATCTTTTTGCCTTCTTCGTACGTACGGCCGTAGTAGGATATACCCACCTCGTAAATGCGGATCTTAGGTACGCGTGATATTTTCGCGGTAACTTCAGGCTCAAAGCCAAAACGGTTTTCGCGCAGCGTAAGTGCCTGTATCATTTTGGTATCAAACAGTTTGTAGCACGTTTCCATATCCGTAAGGTTAAGGTTAGTGAACATGTTTGATAGCGTGGTTAAAAACTTATTGCCTATTGTATGCCAAAAGAACAGGATACGGTGGGCATTGCCGCCCATAAACCTTGAGCCGAATACCACATCGGCAAAACCATCAACAACGGGTTTAAGCAGGTCGTTAAACTCCTCCGGATCATATTCCAAATCGGCATCCTGAATGATCAGGTATTCGCCTGTTGCTTTGCTGATGCCGGTATGCAGCGCGGCACCTTTGCCTTTATTAACCTCATGCGCATAGTACTTAATATCCATATCAGTATTTGCATCCATATAGTTTTTTATGGCTTCTTCGGTATTATCAGTCGAGCGGTCATTAACTATAATTATTTCTTTAGCAATGTTATTACGCAGGGTTACGCTTTTTACTTTGTTAAGGATGAAGTGAATGGTACGCCCTTCATTATAAGCCGGGATAACGATGGAAAGTTTGGTAATCGGCATGATCAATAGTTTGCGGTTAAAGTAATTAATAACCTTTAAGTACTATAATTATGCCTACAACACTGTGTTGTGAAGCTCTATAACAGAAAAGGCAGTTATTAGCCGCAAAAGTGTAAAAGTTACACCTTGTCGGAATATTATTGGCTTAATTTAATGATTGAGAATCAATACAGAAATTGTAATTAGTGAATTAAAAGTAACAATGTGGGGAAAATATTGCGCAGTATGAGAATTGTTTTAAAATGGTTTTAAGATGCAAACAGTTCAATCTAAAAATACATTTTATTGTTTAAACCTTAATTAATGATATTTGCCGTTCAATATAAACAAAGCTTATGGTACGTCTGTCTGTAAACATCAACAAAATAGCAACGCTGCGCAATTCACGCGGAGGCAATAACCCCGATGTGTTAAAGGTAGCTATGGATTGCGAACGTTTTGGCGCGCAGGGCATAACTGTACACCCAAGGCCTGATGAGCGGCACATACGTTACAGTGATGTACGTGCTATTAAACAGGTAATTACCACTGAGTTTAATATTGAAGGTAACAGCCGCGAACAAAAGTTTGTTGATTTAGTACTTGAAACCAAACCAGCACAGGTTACCCTGGTGCCCGATGAACTGGGGCAGATTACCTCGAACCACGGCTGGGATACCATTGCCAATCAGGATTATTTGAAATATACTATTGCTATGTTTCAGGAGGCGGGTATTCGTGTATCTATTTTTGTTGACCCGGTGCCGCAAATGGTGGAGGCCGCCGCTACAACAGGTACCGACAGGATAGAGCTTTATACCGAAGGCTATGCCACCCATTTTTCGCACGGGCGTGAGCTGGCAATCGCTCCCTATATCGCTGCTGCCAAGGTGGCAAATGAAGCAGGTTTGGGCATTAATGCCGGGCACGATCTTGATCTGCAAAACCTTAAATTTTTTGCGGCCCATATACCCGGTTTGCTTGAGGTAAGCATTGGCCATGCACTGGTTAGCGATGCCTTATACTTTGGTCTTGAAAGTACCATTCATCAATATTTGGAACAACTGAAAGTCAGTTCGGTTTAACGTTTTACCAATTTTGGTGTTTTGCTGTGCTGATGCTGGAGTTGCGACCATGTAAATGCAATGTCAATAACAGGTTAGGTGATTGATAATCGGCTTAATAATTGTACCTTTGCGGCATTATATTAACAGGGCCATATTTTCATGCAATTGAACACTGATTACCAGGAAAAATTCCAGTCGCGCCATATCGCTCCCAACGATGCCGACACCGCCGAAATGTTAAAAACTGTAGGCGTAAATTCATTAGACGAGCTTATTGAACAAACGGTTCCGGCGCCGATACGCCTCAAGAACCCTTTGAATTTGCCGCCTGCCAAAAGCGAATTTGATTACCTGAACACGCTTAAACAAACCGCGTCAAAAAACAAGGTTTTTAAAAGCTACATCGGTCAGGGCTATTATGATGTTATTGTTCCGGGTGTAATACAGCGTAACATTCTCGAAAATCCGGGATGGTATACCCAATATACGCCGTACCAGGCCGAGATCGCACAAGGCCGTTTACAGGCGCTGCTTAACTTCCAAACCATGGTGATTGACCTTACCGGTATGGAAATAGCCAATGCCTCGTTACTTGATGAAGGTACCGCCGCTGCCGAGGCCATGTTTATGCAATACAGCCTGCGTAAAAATCAAAAGGCCAATAAATTTTTTGTATCTGAAGAGCTATTTGCTCAAACCATTGATATTTTAAAAACCCGCTCACAGCCTTATGGCATTGAGCTGGTAATGGGTAGCCACGAGTCGGTTGAATTGACCGAGGATATGTTTGGCGCTATTGTACAATACCCTGCCAAAAATGGCGAGGTATATAACTACAGCGATTTTGCTGCCAAAGCACACGAAAAAGGCATTAAGCTAACCGTAGTTGCTGATTTGATGAGCCTTGTACTGCTAACGCCTCCGGGCGAGTGGGGTGCCGACATTGTAGTGGGCAGCAGCCAGCGCTTCGGTATCCCGATGGGCTTTGGTGGCCCGCATGCGGCTTTCTTTGCTACCAAGGAGGAGTACAAACGCTCAATGCCTGGCCGTATTATTGGCGTTACCATTGATAGTGCCAACAATTACGCCCTGCGTATGGCATTGCAAACCCGCGAGCAGCACATCCGCCGTGATAAGGCAACTTCAAATATTTGTACAGCCCAGGCACTATTGGCTATTATGGCCGGCATGTACGCCGCCTACCACGGTCCGCAAGGACTTAAACTGATAGCCGAGCGTATACATGGTTTATCCGTATTGCTTTCAAACTCGTTAGAGGGGCTGGGCTACAAGCAACTAAACAAAGCTTACTTTGATACCCTGCAATTTGATTTGGGCGACCTTGTTGGCCCGCTGCACGGCGAGGCGCTGAACAATGAGATGAACCTGAACTATAATGGTTCAACGGTTACCATTACGCTTGATGAAACTACCTCGGTTGAAGATGTAAAAACCATTGTTCGCTTTTTTGCCAAAGTAAAAGGCAAAACCCTGAATGATGTAAACATTGATGAGCTGAAGGGCATCCTGCAAACTACCATTCCGGCAGCATTGCAGCGTACATCAGCATACCTAACCCACCCGGTATTTAACTCGCACCACTCAGAGCATGAGATGCTGCGTTATATTAAATCGCTTGAGGCAAAGGATCTTTCATTATGCCACTCTATGATTGCCCTGGGCTCATGCACCATGAAGCTGAATGCTACTACCGAGATGGTACCGGTTACCTGGGCCGAGTTTAGCAAGATGCACCCTTTTGCCCCGGTTGATCAAACCGGCGGTTATATGCAACTGTTTGATGAACTTGATAAATGGCTGAGCGAGATTACCGGCTTTGCAGCCATGAGCTTACAGCCAAACGCCGGCGCGCAGGGCGAATATGCAGGTTTGATGGTTATCCGCGCTTACCATTTGGATAGGGGTGATACCCAGCGTAACATCGCTTTGATCCCGTCATCAGCACACGGTACCAACCCGGCATCGGCAGCTATGGCCGGCATGAAGATCATCGTTGTAAAATGTGATGAGAATGGCAACATTGATGTTGCCGACCTGAAAGCTAAAGCCGAGCAATATAAAAACGAACTTTCGTGCCTGATGGTAACTTATCCTTCAACACATGGTGTTTTTGAGGAAAGCATCATCGAAGTATGTAACATTATACATGACAACGGCGGCCAGGTTTATATGGATGGTGCCAACATGAACGCGCAGGTAGGTTTAACCAGCCCGGCCAATATTGGTGCCGATGTTTGCCACCTTAACCTGCATAAAACCTTCTGTATTCCTCACGGTGGCGGTGGCCCGGGCATGGGCCCGATCGGTGTAGCTAAGCACCTGGTGCCTTACCTGCCGGGCCATGCGGTGGTTGATATCGACAAGGGGAAATCCATCCCGGCTGTTTCGGCAGCGCCATGGGGTTCGGCATCAATCCTGATCATATCTCACGCTTATATAGCCATGATGGGGGGCGAAGGCTTAACCAACGCTACCAAATACGCTATACTGAATGCCAATTACATAAAAACAAGGCTAAAAGAGCATTACCCGGTATTGTACACCGGCAGCAAAGGCCGTTGCGCGCATGAAATGATATTGGATTGCCGCTCGTTCAAAGTACAGGGCATTGAGGTTACCGATATTGCCAAGCGTTTAATGGACTATGGCTTCCATGCGCCAACCGTATCATTCCCGGTTGCGGGTACAGTGATGATTGAGCCTACAGAATCAGAGCCTAAGCACGAGCTTGACCGTTTCTGCGATGCGATGATAGCTATACGTAACGAAATAAAAGATGTGGAAAATGGCTTGCTTGACAAGATAGACAACCCGCTGAAGAACGCGCCGCACACTGCTGCTGTAGTAACCGGCAACCAGTGGGATCACGCTTACACCCGTCAAAAAGCGGCATTCCCGCTGCCTTACGTGGCTGCTTACAAATTTTGGCCATCAGTAGGCAGGGTTAATGATACTTATGGCGACCGTACGCTTATTTGCTCATGCCCGCCAATTGAAGATTATGCTTTTGAAGAAAGTGTAATTGAATAATTAGGAATATTTTTTAACGCATAAACAATATGTGCCTTTTTGCATATTGTTTATGCGTTTTTTTTGTAAAAAATGCATTTTTAAAGCTGATTTTAGCAACAAATACAACCCATTTTGCGTATTTCAATGTGTAATATTTATGATCAAATGATGATTGTGATATTTATTATACATAAATTTAAGCTGGTGCAATAAAGAGTACTATTCACACTGATAAAAGCGCTGTAATTTTGATGTAAGATTTTGTGTGATAAGAATTGTGAGAATTAATTTTTATAGATTTACAACTTTTACGAATAAAACTTTTTACTTGACCATACGTATAACACCCCTAATATGAGTATTCTTAGCAAAACAATAAACGTTCTGTTAGTTGATGATGATGAGATCAATAATTTCATCTCAATTAAACTGATAAAAAAAGCGTTGTTAAACACCAACATCACCGCTTGCCTGAACGGTAAATTTGCTATTGATCAGCTTGTTGAATTGCAGCAAAAGGACCCGGAAGGGCTGCCCGACTATATCCTGCTGGATATTAACATGCCTATTATGAATGGCTGGGACTTTTTGGATGAGTACAAACGCCTCGGTATCGATCCATTAAAAAAGACCAAGATATTCATCATCTCTTCTTCGGTTTTTAGTAACGATATCAGCAAGGCCAAATCATACCCGCTTGTGCACGATTTTATTTCAAAGCCGCTGAATGTTGAACGTATAAAAGAAATTTTCGACGTAGAGAAAAATTAAACCGCCTGTATAGCGAAATGCTCGCCATCAAAGGTTACTGTGCCAACTGTAGTGCCTTTTGAGTGGTAAAACAAACATTGCCAGCCATCAGCCGCGGCTTGTTTTCCATATTCTTCGCGCAGCTCCATGGCTTTACGGCCATCATAATCATACTTAGCAATAAACCGGCGCAGCAATTGTTCAGGTTCCGGCAATTCATCGCCACCAAAAAACACCTTTTGGCCATCTTCTTCAATTAAAAACACCTGGTGATACTGGCAATGCCCGCCCGATAGCTGGTAGGTGATACCCGGTTTTAGTGTGCCATCACCTTCAGTAGTGGTTAGTTTTACACTATCCTGCAAGGCTTCAAAAATCTCGATATGGTATGATGATGATTTACCGGCCAGGGCGTATTCCCACTCGCCGCGCTGAACCACATGCTCAGCCTGCGGAAAGCTGGGTTGCAGGCCGCCGCCACGTTCAACCACCAAACCGCCTGAATGATCGTAATGCAGGTGCGACATTAGTATCAGCGTAACATCCTCAGGCTCAAAACCCGCATTACGTATATGTTGGTGCAGGTAAAGCTCGTCGCGGGTATCTTTGTAGCCCAAACCGCTGTCTAACAGGATCAGGTCTGTTGAGGTTTTTATTAGGAATGGATTTACGTGGATGAACAACGAGCCGGGGCGGCTTTTACGGTCATCGGTTTCGGGGTTAAAGGGAACGAACTTTTTTGTTGCATCTACCGAGTAAGAGCCTTCGTCCAGTGTAAATATTTCCATGATCTGTATATATGCTGATGTTTGAGCAAGCTCAGAATATCAGCCCGGTGTTATTTTGTTAACAATATTTAATTGGCTTTTATGTTTAATAGCCAATGTTATATATTTAGGGTTTTATCCCCTGCAAAGATATGAATAAACGGTGGGCCGTAAGGCAAAAAGCGGATCATGATGAAGTAAAAAGCCTTGCTGAGGCCTTAAACATCAATCCCGTTTTAAGCCATTTGCTGTTGAGTCGTGGTATTCATAATTATGATGAAGCCCGCTATTTTTTCCGTCCGGATATACGTCATCTGCATGATCCCTTCCTGATGGCCGGTATGGAACAGGCTGTTGAACGTATTGAACTGGCCATTGCTGGTAACGAAAAGATACTGATATACGGTGATTATGATGTAGACGGTACCACAGCCGTATCATTAGTATATGGCTTTTTTAAAGAGCGTTATGATAACCTGGAGTATTATATTCCCGACCGTTATACCGAAGGCTACGGTATATCCACCCAGGGCATTGATTATGCCGCTGCCAATGGTTTCTCGTTAATTATAGCGCTGGATTGCGGTATCAAATCTATTGATAAGGTTGATTACGCCAACACGCTGAATATTGATTTTATTATTTGCGACCACCACACCTGTGGCGATACCATACCTGCGGCCGTTGCCGTGCTTGACCCGAAACGCCCGGATTGCGGATATCCATATAAGGAGCTTTCGGGCTGTGGCGTTGGCTTTAAGCTGTTGCAGGCTTATGCCGAGAAAAATGACATTCCGTTTGAGGAGATATTTCGTTTTGTTGACCTGGTAGCTATCAGCATTGCCTGCGATATTGTGCAGATAACCGGCGAGAACCGTGTGCTGGCTTACTTTGGCCTGCAAAAACTCAATAACGAGCCATGCACGGGTATAAAGATATTAATGGAAGTAGCAGGTCGGTCAGCCAATTACTCCATCGCCGATATTGTATTTACGCTTGGCCCGCGCATTAACGCCGCAGGCAGGATAGATGATGCTAAGCATGCCGTGCAATTGCTGATAGCGTGCGATGAGGCAGATGCCCGCGAAAAGGGCGCGCTCATCAATATTAAGAATACCGAACGCAAGGGGCACGACCTGCAAATAACCGACGAAGCCTTAAGCATGATTGGTGCAAGCGAAGCCATGATCAACCGCAAATCAACCGTGGTATTTAACGAGAGCTGGCACAAAGGGGTGATCGGTATCGTGGCCTCACGCCTCACCGAAAAATATTACCGCCCGACCGTAGTGCTCACCCGCTCAAACGGGCATGTGGCAGGCTCGGCACGCTCTGTTTTGGGCTATGATCTGTATGAGGCCCTATGCGGTTGCAGCGACTTATTATTGCAATTCGGCGGGCACAAATACGCCGCAGGCCTCACCATGAAGCCCGAAAATGTGGAAGCGTTTGTCGAGAAGTTTGAAGAGGTGGTAAGTGCATCTATTACTGCCGAGCAATTGATCCAGCAGATAGAAATTGATGCGGAGCTCGAACTGAAGGATATTGACGGTAAGTTCTTCAGGGTACTGAACCAATTCGCTCCGTTTGGGCCGGGTAATATGTCGCCTGTATTCCTTTCAAAAAACGTATATGTAAATGGAACGCCCGGCCTGGTGGGTAGCAATCATATCAAAATGAGCATTAGTCAGCCCGGGTCGGCGTGGTTTGATTGTATTGCCTTTAACCACGGCGAATGCCTGCACCAGATTCGACCCGGTGTGCCCTTTGATGTATGCTACAGTATCGAAGAAAACGTATGGCGCGACAAGCGTTCGCTGCAATTAAATATCAAGGGTATAAGGTGTTATTAGTTTAATTCACCCTGTCATCGCTATCGCCCGACATCCCTCTCTACGTTAGCGTAGAGAGGGATTTTCTATTTAATCCCCCTCTCTGTTTACAGAGAGGGGGCAGGGGGTGAGTAAAACAAACCACCAACCTCCATGTTAACGAATAAACCTTTTAAATCAACACAACATGAAATGGCTTGGCAGGCGCGAAAGTAGTAATACCGAACAAGGCAGCGGCGGTGGTCGTGGTTTGGCATTGGGTGGGGGCGTGGTAGGCATTATTGCCGCCGCTATCTACTTCTTTACCGGGATTGATCCATCAGCAATACTGGGTGGTACCCAGCAGCAGCAAGGGGAACAAACCAATACCCAGCCCGGCATTGATCCGAACAACCAGCAGCAAAAGTTTGTAAGTGTTGTACTTGCCGATACCGAAGATATATGGGGGAAACTGTTTAAGGAGATGGGCAAAACATACGAGGAGCCTACCCTTCACTTTTTTGAAGGCGGTGTGCAAACCGAGGGCTGCGGCTTTGCCCAATCGGCTACAGGGCCGTTTTATTGCCCCGGCGACCGTAAAGTATATATCGACGTTACTTTTTTTGATGAACTGGAGCAACGCTTTGCTGCTGCCGGAAATTTTGCCCGTGCCTACGTAGTAGCGCACGAGGTTGGGCACCACGTACAGCAACTGCTGGGTACAAGTGCCAAACTGGAGCGTGCCCGTGGTAACGTAAGCGAAGCAGAATACAACAAGCTATCGGTAGCGCTGGAACTGCAGGCCGACTTTTACGCAGGTGTATTTGCCCATTACGAAGAAAGCACCAAGAACGTTTTAGAACCCGGCGATATTGACGAAGCCCTGAACGCCGCCAACCAAATTGGCGACGACCGCCTGCAAAAAGAAAGCACCGGCCGCGTAGAACCCGACAGCTTTACCCACGGCACCAGCGCCCAACGCCAACACTGGTTTAAAAAAGGCTACGAAACAGGTGATGTTAAGCAAGGCGATACTTTTGCGGAGATGGGATTATAGGATGATTTTTACATCCGTAAGGTCAATTGTTTCAGGTAAAAATATATTATCTGAATATATAAATACCTCTGTTCCCTTACTTGATTTCGCAGCACTATAATTAAGTGAATATTCAAAAGTTTGATGCTTGGAATAAAGTTGCTTTATTTCCAGTGCGTTATCATAGGATACAATCCACTTGTGTCTATCAAGTGATGTAATCATCTTACTTACTTCCTCGTGATCGCTGTGTTTATAGTAGTTGACATATAATTCTTTACCTTTTAAATAATATGGAGGGTCAAAGTAGAATAATGAATTTATAGGTAGTGTTTTCTTTAACTGCGGAATTAGATTACAAGCATCTAAATTATATAGATTTATTCTGTCAGAATACTTTGCAATTCTTTGTATTCTCTTAATTAAATTGTCTTTATTATATCGGGCATCAATCTTATAGTTGCCAATTTGATCTATGCCACCAATAACACCACCTTTGATTATACCCGATCTATTTGTTCTGTTTAAAAAAAAAGTTGAAAATCCTAAATCATCAATATTTGCGATATTTTTTTCTTTTTGGATTTCTTTTTGAAGTTTCCAGGTTTCAATATTAACTACAGTATCCTTTATTTTTTTACAAAGACTTTCGGTGTCATTTAACACACTATGCCAAAAAGCATAAATGGATTTGTCATAATCATTTATGACAATATTTGATGCATATTCGTCTATCAGTAAAGTTAATGCAACGGATGCTCCGCCTGCATAAGGTTCAATATACCATCCATCCATTAAAAGATTTTTTTTAAAAATCTCTTTGATAAAATCAGATACTTTTGCTTTACCTCCAGGGTATCTTAACGGGGAATAAAAGTCTGTCATACTAATTCCCAAATTTTCTCAATAAATACTTGAATAACATCCCAGCTCCTTTTTAAATGTTGTTCATTTGGTGAATAATGTCGGTTATGTACGTATGCATTGAATGTATCTATGGCTAAAATATCATGGGCATCATTTATTGAAACTCTAATACCCTTGAGCTCATGGTCTGTCAATAAGTTTCTGGCTTCTAAATAATCCGCTACTTTTTCAATTTTTTCCTTTAATGGCGTAAGTTTTTTCACTCCTTTAATAGCCCCTTGTTTACTTGCAATAAAAGCATCGATACTTAGTTCGATAAATACACGGAAAATAACAGCAGTGGAATTGACGAAATCTGCTACGTTTAAATCTTTTAATTCGTGATAAATAGTATTGACTCTCTGGTCGGTAATTTTTATTATACAGTTTTTAGGTATCAAATATTTCCGATCTGAAGTAGGGGGAAGGCTTCTTATACTTTTTGGAGTATTAATTGGAGCAGTTTTATCATCTATTTTTAATGTAGAAGATATTAATTGCCAAGGGGATTTGGATTTATTTGTTTTGTCAGGTAGCTCTGTTTTCTGAAAACCTTCAATGTAGTTTTTTCGATCATTCTTTGTTCTTATTGCATTAACAGTATAATCCTTATATAAAAAATCTGAAGCTATTTTTGATAAGCCTTTAACCAATTCGGGTTCTTGTAAGTCAGAGCTTAATATTTTATTTGTGTATTTTATACCTAAAACATCCCTAACATCCGGGTCTGTTAGAAGACGCTCGACATTTGTATATGTTAGGTTTGATAGATCTTCTTTTAATTTATGGTCTGTAAAATTGGAACGTTGTAAAAATTCGATGGCTTGTAATGCAATCGGATTATGTCCTTTAATCTTTTTACTGAATCGTGCCTGTTGAGTTGTATCCCAAGCTACAGTTCCAACACCACCGTTTTCTCCTGTATGTTTAAGTTCTATCCATTTGTCCGCATCTGCGGGGTTCTCAAATACTAAACAGTCAATGTTTGAAATGGGTTTTTTTGCAAAATTTTCAACATGCGGCTTTAGTTTTTTTAAGAAGCTCACACTCTTGGCGTCCACTATATCGGGGGAGTTTAAAATTTTCAAAATACTAACTCTTCTATTACCCTCTAAGACAGTGAATCTTTTTTTGTCTTCTTTGTTAGGCGTTACATATATTGGATCACCTGGGTTTAGACCGGCATCTAAAATATCTTTTGCTAGTTTTATTAATTTTTCAGGCTGGTCATCAACCATTAATTGTATTGCATCCCTTTGGTTGGTAACCATTTCGAAACGGGGATTTTCAATGCTAACAATTAGGTTAGTAAGTTTGATAGCTTGTCTTTGAGCGTCTGGCATTGTTTAAATAAGATAAGGTTTACTCAAAGGTATTAATTTGTTTAAAAAAAACTAATTTTATAAACTTGATGAAACTCAATTCATTTGCTGTTCTCTATTAATATGAAACAACTCCACCTCTACATAATCCTTTCTTTATTCCTCCTCACCACCTCTTGCTCCCCCAAAAAAGGACCTTACGCTGTAACCAACAAGGTGTATAACGAGCAGGCCGAAGCCTTTGCGCAAACGTTGCTGCAAACCGAGCCGGTGGTTTTGACGGATAGCCTGGGACGTAAGCTGGTCAGCGAGTGGGTGGGTACGGTAAATTTTAATCTGCGCAAGCCTAACTATGTGGTAATCCACTATACCGCGCAGGATTCGGCGGCGCAAACGCTTAAAACATTTACCATCACCAAAACGCAGGTGAGCGCGCATTACGTCATCGGCGGTGATGGGCGCATATACCACATGCTTAACGATTACCTGCGCGCCTGGCATGGCGGTTCGGGCAAGTGGGGCAACGGTACTGATGTTAACAGCTCATCCATTGGTATTGAGCTGGACAACAACGGCAAGTCGCCCTTTAACGATGCGCAGATCAACAGCCTTGTTATTTTGTTAGCGCATCTTAAAAAATCATATAATATCCCAACGGCCAATTTTATCGGGCACCAGGACCTGGCGCCTACCCGCAAAGTTGATCCCGGTAAATACTTCCCCTGGAAAAAGCTGGCCGAAAAAGGCTTTGGCTACTGGAGCAACGATGTGCTTGAACTGGCTCCCGAAGGGTTTGACGTAGCTACCGCCTTACGATTGATCGGTTACGATACCAGCAACCTCAACGCTGCCATATCAGCCTTTAAAAACCACTTTATTCAGGCCGATAGCTCACCGGTACTATCACAACTCGACCTGAATGTGCTGTACAATGTTTACCAAAAATATTGATCTACAAAGGCGTTGGTACCGGTACTGAAGATCCACGCGGATAAAATCCTTCATCCATCAGCATAAGTTTGCCTTTTGAAAAGTAGTAGAATTTGGTAGTGGTATCTTTTATGTTGTACGGAACATCCTTATAAACTGTGCGGTAGGTAGACATTTCAACGACCAAACTACGAGGGTGTTCCTTTATAAACTGCTCTTCGGGCATACCTACAGTAACAGGTTTTAATACGGTGCAGCCTATAACAAATAATGTTAAAGAGGCTATTATAAGTGCTTTCTTCATTGTGATATGTTTTGCAGTTATGATGAAAAAAGCAAACATAGGTTTAACCAACTCCGGATAACAATACTGATACACGCTGATTGCCAGCCACAAAAAAAGCGGACTATGTTTTAATAGCCCGCTTGGTATCCTGATAAAAAGGTTTTATTTCTTTACCCAGCCGTCCTTCAAGGTAACGGTACGGTTAAACACCAGCTTGTCAGGTGTTGAGTATTGGTCGAGGGTAAAATATCCTTTGCGGATAAACTGGTAACCTTTGCCCGGTACGGCTGTAGCCAGGTCTTCCTCAATAAAGCCGGTTATCACTTTAAGGCTGTCCGGGTTAATGTATTCCTTAAAGTCGCCATCCTCGTTTGATGGGTCTTCCACCCGGAAAAGGCGGTCGTACAGCCTGATCTCGGCAGTTTTAGCATGTGGTATGCTCACCCAGTGTATGGTGCCTTTTACGTTAACACCGCTGGTATCACTGCCCGATTTTGATTCGGGGATGTAGGTACAATGTATCTCGGTAATGTTGCCTTCAGCATCCTTAACCACACTTTGGCCGGTAACAATGTAGGCATTCTTTAGCCTCACGCTCAGGCCAACACCCAGGCGGAAGAATTTTTTAGGCGGAACTTCCATAAAGTCCTCACGCTCTATCCATATTTCACGGCTGAATGGTATATCTCTGCCGCCTTCGCCGCCTTCAACTTCAGGATTATTTTCGCCATGCAGCGTTTCTGTTTGCCCTTCAGGGTAGTTGGTGATCACCAGTTTTACGGGGTCAAGCACGGCCATACGGCGCCATGCGGTTTTATTCAGATCCTCGCGGATACAGAATTCCAGCAGCGCAACATCAATCATATTTTCGCGCTTGGCTACGCCAATGCGCTCGCAAAACTCACGGATGCTGGCTGGGGTATAACCACGGCGGCGTAAACCGCTGATGGTTGGCATACGCGGATCGTTCCAGTCCTCAACATAACCCTCGTTAACCAGTTGCAGCAGCTTGCGCTTGCTCATCACTGTATAGTTAAGGTTAAGGCGGGCAAACTCATACTGGCGCGATGGGAAAAGCTCCAGTTGCTCAATAAACCACTCATACAACGGGCGGTGTGGTATAAACTCCAGCGTACAAATAGAGTGGGTGATCTCCTCAATAGCATCCGACTGGCCGTGGGCAAAATCATACATCGGGTAAATGCACCATTTATCGCCCGTACGGTGATGTTTGGCATGCTTTATACGGTACATGATCGGGTCGCGCAGGTGCATGTTGGGCGATGCCAGATCAACCTTGGCACGCAATACTTTTGCGCCATCCGGATATTTACCGGCTTTCATGTCCTCAAACAACTGTACGTTCTCCTCAATGCGGCGGCTGCGGTATTGGTTAGGCGTACCCGGTTCGGTTGGCGTGCCTTTTTGGGCGGCTATCTCTTCGGGTGTGCTATCATCAACATAAGCTAAACCCTGGCGCACCAGGTTAAGTGCGAAGGCATACAGCAGGTCAAAATAGTCGGACGCGTATAGCTCATTGGCCCATTCAAAGCCCAGCCAGCGTACGTCTTCCTTAATGCTTTCTACATATTCGGTATCCTCGGTAACCGGGTTGGTATCGTCAAAACGCAGGTTGGTTTTGCCGCCGTATTTTTGGGCAAGGCCAAAGTTCAGGCAAATTGACTTGGCATGGCCTATATGCAGGTAGCCGTTAGGCTCGGGCGGAAAACGGGTATGTACCCGGCCGCCGTTTTTACCGGCACTTATATCATCTTCAACAATTTCTTCAATAAAGTTCAACGATCTTTCTTCGCTCATGATCAAAAATTAAAAATGCGCATAAATTCATCTAAATGCGCAAAATTTTACAAAGGTATACAAAAAAGCGCCTTGTGTTAGGATGTTTTGTTTGTTTTAACTGTAACAGCATCAATAATCATAATTATGGCGGCAGATTTGTTATTTTGCTTGTTTAAGCCCTAAATTAGCAGCATGCCCCTGCAAAATATACTGGTTGAAATACGTTCGCGTATTTGTTACATCATTATCAATCGCGAAAGCAAACTCAACGCGCTAAATTTCTCTACGCTTGCTGAACTTGGCGAGGCTATAAAACAGGCTTTTTTAAATACTGATGTTGGCGGCATTATAATAACCGGTGCCGGGCCAAAGGCTTTTGTTGCTGGTGCTGATATTGCCGAGTTTGCCCCGCTTGATACCGATGGCGGCCGAAAGATGGCCGAAACAGCCCAGCATAATGTTTTTGATGTAATTGAGCATGGTAATAAACCGGTTATAGCCGCTATAAACGGCTTTGCTTTAGGCGGTGGGCTTGAGCTGGCTATGGCCTGCCACATCCGCTTGGCATCGGCAAATGCTAAATTGGGTTTGCCCGAAGTTACTTTGGGGCTTATACCGGGTTACGGCGGTACGCAGCGTTTAACCCGCCTTGTAGGTAAGGGGCGTGCGCTTGAAATGATATTAACTGCCGATATGATCACGGCGGAGCAAGCTCTGCAGTTTGGTTTGGTGAACCATGTTGTAAAGCCGGATGCCTTGTTGCCAAAGGCCGAAGAGATCATGAATAAGATACTGACCAGGGCGCCACTGGCTGTGGCATCAGCCATTAAGGCGGTAAATGCAGCCATTACTGATGCTGAAAAAGGGTTTGATGTAGAGATAAATGAGTTTGCCGCCTGCTTTGCAACTGATGATACCCGCGAGGGCATAGCGGCTTTTACAGAGAAAAGGAAGCCTGATTTTAAGGGGAAATAACTGTGGTTGCCCCATGGTTAAGTTTTTTTTGTAACCTAATTTAATTTTTTTTAGTATAAGACATAAAATTGCAGATTGTATTTATGTCTTGCATATTTTGCCCTATAAACACTATTTTGCTGTATGAAAAGAATTCTCATCATAGATGATGAAGTGAACGTCGCCTTGTTGTTGTCAAAATTTCTAACACGAAATGGCTTTGATGTAGTTACTGCCTCAAACGGAGCCAGCGGGCTGGAAAGTTTGAAGAACAGTGAATTTAACCTTGTGCTTTGCGATTACAGGTTAGAGGATACCGATGGGCGCGAGATGCTTCGTCATATCAAGACGAATTACCCTAAAACCGGCGTGATCATCATTACCGGTTATTCTGATATAAAAATGGCTGTCGAACTGATCAAGATGGGCGCATATGATTATATCACCAAGCCGCTATACCCGGATGAGATATTAAACACCATTAACAAAGCCATTGAAACGCAATACGCGCTTTTACAGGCTGATGAGGAAGAATTGCCGGTTGCCGCGCCCGAAAAAACTACCTCAGCCAAAAATAATGGTAAAAAGCATTTAATGGGCGGCGAGTTTGTGGTTGGTACCAGCCGCGCCTCAAAAGAACTGGCCCGTCAGATTGACCTGGTGGCCCCAACAGGTTACAGCGTAATTATATTAGGCGAAAGCGGTACCGGTAAAGAAGCTGTTGCCAAGAGCATACACGTGGCCAGTCCGCGTTCAAGCAAACCATTTATTGCGATGGATTGCGGCTCACTTACCAAGGAGCTTGCCGCAAGCGAGTTCTTCGGGCACGAAAAGGGCTCATTTACCGGTGCTTTATACACTAAGATAGGCCACTTTGAAATGGCTAATGGCGGTACCCTGTTTCTGGATGAGGTGGGCAACCTGTCGTACGATATTCAGGCAGCATTGCTGCGCACCGTGCAGGAGCGTAAGGTAAAACGTATTGGTAGCACTAAGGAGATCGATCTGGATGTGCGCATTATCGTAGCTACTAATGAGAACCTGCAGGATGGCATTAACAAAGGCCGTTTCCGTGAGGATCTTTATCACCGTTTTAACGAATTTGCCATTTACATGCCGCCACTGCGTGATCGCGGGCAGGATATTATAGCGCTGGCTGAGCACTTTTTACATATTGCTAACGAGGAGCTGGGCCGTAGCGTAACGGCATTTTCAGAGGAGGTGGTAGAATGTTTTATGAACTATCGCTGGCCGGGTAACATCCGCGAGCTTAAAAATATTGTTCGCCGTGCAACCCTGTTAACCGAGGGCGGCGAAGTTCCTTTAAAGGCGCTTCCGCTTGAGTTATCAAACTATAAAATGCCTGTATTGGAAAGTGTGGGTACCTCATCTGTTTCGGCTACGGTTGCAGCCGCTCCGGTTGAGGTTAAGGAGATAAAGCACGACTTGAAAAATGCCGCGCTTGAGGCCGAGTACGAAACTATTTTGCGTGTATTGCGTGAGGTGAACTTTAACAAAACCCGCGCCGCCGAGATATTGAAGATAGACCGCAAAACGCTTTATAATAAAATGAAAGCCATCAACATGGGTAAATAAAGTATGGCAGATAATACAGGAGAAAAAATTGATATACACCTGTTGAGGCATGATGTTAACAACCAGCTTTCAAACATCAACCTTTGCCTTGAGCAGTTAAAGTACGAGGTAACCGACCAAACCGAGGATTACAGGTTTTACCTCGAAGCCATTGCCATAAGCTGTAAAAAGATACAGGAAATATTGGCAGATAAATAATAACGTTTACGTAATAAGGCAGATTAAAACAATTTGCCTTATTTTATTATTACCGTAGCGTAAGCAAAATTGTTCCATTTACATGTCCATCTTTAGCTATAAGCAGCGTAATAACATTATACTGGTAAGCATTATTGTGCTTGGCTGCTTTTTGCTGTACGCGCTTAGCGGCTTATTTAGCTCCATATTGGGTGCGGTTGTGCTTTTCACCATATTCCGTTCAAGTTATCTATACCTGGTTGAGCGGCGCGGGCTTAACGGCCCTGTGGTTGCGGTAGGCATTATTATAGTATCGCTTATTGTTATCGTTATACCATTTCTGCTGCTGAGCTTTATGGTGATCAACAAGATCGCTGAGCTTAACACCGACTCTTTCCTGCTCGAAAAATGGTTCAAAAAAATAGATGCCTTTACCGGCTCTAATCTTAACAAACCCCACTTTGTTGAGGATGGCATACAAAAGCTGAGCGATTACGCTACAGAGCTGTTTCCATCCATTATAGGTGGTGCCGCCAATATTATTGTCATTCTGTTATTCATGTACTTTATACTGTATTTTATGTTTGTACAGATGAAGAGCTTTGAGGCGGGTTTGCTGCGCTACGCTCCCTTTCGGGAGCAGCATGCGCTAAAGTTTGCGCAAGAGTTGCGTAATTCTACTTACTCCAACGTTTTGGGGCAGGGCGTTATATCTATAGTACAGGGCGCTTTGCTGGCCAATGGCTTTTGGATATTCGGCATACCCGACCCTATATTCTGGGGCGTGATAGGTACTTTTATTTCGTTTTTACCCGTAGTTGGCGCGCCAACGCTTACCATACCAGCCGGGCTGTTATTGATGGCTGACGGCCATGCCATAAAGGGCGTTGTGCTGATAGCGTACGGTGTACTTTTTATTGGTAATGTTGATAATGTTTTGCGTATGGTAATCAATAAGCGCATTGCCAATACGCATCCGCTTATATCGGTAGTAGGGGTATTTATCGGCCTGCCTTTATTTGGCATTTTGGGGCTGGTATTTGGCCCTTTACTGCTATCATACTTTTTATTACTGGTTGAAATTTACCAAACCAACCGCATGGCTGCCGAGCGCCTGGAGCGCATACGCACGGGGCCCGATCTTTAAAAAAAATTCAGGTGCGATAAACTATAAAGGGTAAAAAACGGTTAAATAATTACATATTTAGTCCTGCAAAGGCGCGTATTGACTTTACGGTAAAGTATTTAATTATTTTTTAAAACAAAATCGTCAACTTAAAATTTATAGGATATGAACGACAACACAAAAACAGTAGTTGCCTTGCTGGCAGGAATAGCGGCAGGCGCGGCATTAGGGTTATTATTTGCCCCTGATAAAGGCTCTGAAACCCGTGATAAGCTCAGCGAATCGTTAAAAAACCTTGGTGATTCAATTAAGGATACGGCAGCCGCTGAGATAGATAACCTGGTTGGTTTTAAAGACAAGGTTGTTCAAAACATCAAAACAAAAATTAAAGGTGCCGAAGAAGAATACCAGGACGACCTTGAGCACGCATAAATAAATTTTACAGCCCCGCCGCAAGGCGGGGCTACTAATACTACCCTCTACCTATGGAAGAAAAAAAAGATACTACATCAACACAGCCGATCATTGATCAGTTGAAGGAGTACGCCGAAACGCGTTTCACGCTTGCAAAATACAAGGCCATTGAAAAAGGCTCATCAGTTATTGCCAGCATCATTATTGATTTGATTGTTGTAGTAATTGCGGCAGTAACATTCCTATTCGCGAGCTTTACGCTGGCGTTGTTCCTGGCCGATGTTTTTGCTTCTTACTGGAAGGGTTTCGGCGCGGTGGCTGGTTTGTATCTGCTCATCGTTATTATCATTATAGCGGCAAAAGGCAGCTTTGAAAAACCAATAATTAATGGTTTCATTCGTAAAATCTTCAAATAAAAGCAATGGCAGGCATACCAATTAAAAATATCGACGACCTGAGAAGTGAGATCGCGAGGCTTACAATTGCTGAAGATGTACAATCAACATCATTAAAGCTGCGTTTCAGCAGCCCGTCAGCATTATTCGCCACAGTATTATCCATATTCCCAAAATCGGCCACGCTTGACGGCGTTAAGGGCGCAGGCTTCTTTAAGCAGGATTTTGTTGGCCTTATCTCACGCTTTTTATTACCGTTAACGCTTAACAAAACACTGTTCAGGGGCTCAAACTTCCTGGTAAAAGCTTTAGTAAGCGTGCTATCTCAAAAGGCCTCTACCTATATTAATGAGGATTCTGTTACCGGCGTGTGGGGCAAAGTAAAGGGCCTGTTCAGTAGTATTACCAGTAGCATAGGTAAAAAGAAAAAGCCGGATGTTGTTGTAGAAACGGTAGTTGTTCCGCCTGTGGCAAGCGTGCCGCCTTATACCGAAACTTACTGATAAATACTTTATTGAACCACCGCATTTGCTATTAGCCATGGCGAAAGTTATTTTTGCGCTTTAATTTTTTTAAGTGGGTAAAGATAAGATACGCAGGTTTGCCGAGGTGGCAACCTTTAGCAATGTACTGCAGCTTGATGAAGGCAAGGTAATGCAGGGCCGCTGGGCCAACGATTTTTTTAAGAACAGCAACCCGGTAGTGCTTGAACTGGCCTGCGGTAAAGGTGAATACACCGTAAACCTTGCCCGTATGTTTCCTGAAAAGAATTTTATTGGCATTGATTATAAAGGCAACCGTATTTGGCGCGGGGCTAAAACCGCGTTAGAGGAGGGTGTTAACAACGTAGGCTTTTTACGTATACAAATAGAAACCATACTGGATTACTTTGCGCCGGGCGAGGTAGACGAGATCTGGATTACCTTCCCCGACCCGCAGCCGCAGCTAAGCCGCGAAAAAAAGCGGTTAACATCGCCGCGTTTTCTTGAAAAATATAAGCAGATATTAAAACCGGGCGGCTTTATTAACCTGAAAACGG
The DNA here is from genome assembly GCF_020880975.1 of Mucilaginibacter sp. UR6-1. GTDB lineage: Bacteria > Bacteroidota > Bacteroidia > Sphingobacteriales > Sphingobacteriaceae > Mucilaginibacter. The sequence continues at coordinate 33,430 of NZ_JAJIWP010000002.1, forward strand.
ATAATGATGGTTTACATGCCTACACTGCCGAAAAGATAGCCGACCTGGGCTTAAACCTGCACGTACGTACTGAGGATCTTTACCACTCGGCGTATGCTGATGAGGTGCTATCCATAAAAACTTATTACGAGCGCAAATATTTACAGGATAACAAGAATATCAATTACCTTAAATTCTCATTTTAACCAATAATGGCCGAAGAGAACTTTTTTGACCGGGTATATGAGGTGGTGCGGCAAATACCTGCCGGGCGTGTAACCTCGTATGGCGCTATCGCGCATTTTCTCGGTACAAAGCGTTCGGCCAGGGTGGTGGGTTATGCCATGGGCGCATCAGGGGCGGCGTACCCGCCTGTACCGGCACACCGTGTGGTAAACAGCCAGGGCTTGCTTACCGGTAAATTCCATTTCCCTACGTTTGAGCTTATGGAGCAAATGCTGGCCAGTGAAGGCATTATGGTTGAGGATAACAAGATCCAGAATTTTAAGGAAAAGTTTTGGGACCCATCTGTAGAGCTCTCCTTAGATTGATTTTTAACTTTTAGGTATTTTATTTAAACTATTGGCAAGGTAAGGGTGTTGTAAAATAAAACTTCATTACCATGAAAAAGCTATTTTTAATACCGATAGTAGCCGCGGCCTTAGCATTTACTGCTTGCAGTGGCACCAACCAGCAGGGTGCGGGTACCGATAGTCCGCAAAATTCAAATGATACCACCCTGAATACCGACACTGTAATAAAGCATACCGATAGCTCAAGTACCGGTTTAGATAATTCAGGTTCGGGAGGAACGGCAGTGGTTGACAGTACAAAAAAAGAGTAGCCCAGGCTGCTCTTTTTTTATGAAAGGCTATTTGTAAATCGCTGTATTTTGTTGACAATCAGTATAATGTTAACAAATAAATAATTGCTTATTCACATTAATATGGAATGTTATAGCTTATTTTTATTGACCTATTCAGGGTCACTATAAATTAACCTAAAACATTTTATATGACCTGGAGAAAATTCAGCGGCGAAGTGATCCAAACGCCCATTCTTGAAGAAGTTGAACACGCCATTGAGCGTGAGAGCCTGCTTGGTAATAAACTTAAAGTTTGCATTGGTACCGACTCGCAGGTTAAGGGCGCTGTTACTGATTTTGCCACGGTAATTGTGTTTATCCGCGAGCAGCGGGGCGGATTCATGTTCATTCATCAGGAGCGTACATCGCAAAAAATGAGCATTAAGGAGCGGATGCTTACCGAGGTGCAAAAATCTATCGACACGGCTTACCGTCTTTGCGATCTGCTCGACCTGTACGATGTTGACCTGGAGGTACATGCCGACATTAACACCAACCCAATGTTTAAAAGCAACCAGGCCCTGCACGAGGCCATGGGCTATATTTTAAGTATGGGCTTTGTGTTCAAGGCCAAGCCCGAGGCTTTTGCCAGCTCGTATTGCGCTAATAAAATGGTGCAGTAAAGCCGGTTAAACTTTAAGCTTGAGGGCCGGATTAAAATTAACGGCTCTGGCAATTTGCAGGCAAACCGTAATGGCCACTATGGCGGCTGATATGAACAGCGCAATTATAAACGGTACTAAGGAAACATTAACGCGATAAGCAAATGTTTCCAGCCATTGGTTTGTGATGAGGTATGATGCAGGCCATGCTATGGCGTTAGCTAATAATACAATGTAAAAGAATGGCTTGCTTAGCGTTACCAGCAGTTGCTTGCCATTTGCGCCAAATACTTTTCTGAGTGCTATCTCTTTTATGCGGAGATGTATGGCCTGCGCAGCCGATGCAAAAAAGCCTAAAGAGGCGATAAATATAGCCAATGCCGAAAAACAGGTTAGTACTGAGCGTAACTGCTCCTGCTTTAAAAAAAGCTGCCCATACAGTTCATCCAAAAAGTGATAGTTAAAGTTATCGCCATCCATTTTGTTAATGTCGCTCCACTGGCGGTTAAGGGTGGTTAGCAGGTTGGGTATGGCTTTGCTTTCGGCACTTATCATTATTTGTGTTTTTAGTAAGCCACAACCGACATTCATCAGGTATATGGCTGGTTGTACGCTGCCTTCAAAACCGTTGGCCTTTACATCCTTTATTACACCTATAACCTTATAATTGCCGCCACAGCCTGATACCACGCTGCCGATAGGATCATTCAATCCCATCGCTTTGGCCGCTGTTTCGTTGATCACCGCGTGGGCAGAATCAGCCTTAAAGGTTGATGAAAAAAGCTTGCCCTCTTTTACCCCGATATTCAGGGTTTCAAAATAGCCGTAACCCACCCCAATAGTTTGCATGGAATACGCCTTATTACGCACCCTGTATTCATAGGATGCCGGAATGATGCCGCCGGGTATATTTGATGCCACACTAACAGCCTTTACACCCGGAATAGCTTTTATACGATCACTCACCGGGGCGAACTTTGCAGGGTCATTATAAATGGCCAGGTTATCAATATACACCACCTGTTTGGCGGTAAAGCCTACATTTTCTGATCGCATAAACGTAACCTGCTGACTGATGACGATAAGTGTTATCACAAAACCAATAGCGAACGCAAATTGCAATACGGTTATTGAATTTCGTATCCACGAAAAGGTATCGCGGTTGGCAAATTGATTTCCGCGCAGCACCTCTATGGGCTTAAAGCCCGCCATAACCAGTGCCGGGTAAATGCCCGCTAATAGGGTAAGCAATATTACCGCTGTTAACAGTTGCGCTATAATCTTTATGGTTATGCCTGTAAGTAGCAGATCAACACCTAATAAATTGTTAAAATAAGGCAGGCCCATCATCACAACAGCAAACGCTATTGATAAAGCCAACAGGCACTGGAAAAATATCTCTATCAAAAACTGAAAAATGATCTGCCTTTTTAGCTGACCGTTTACCTTTTTAACGCCAACTTCTTTTGAACGTTTATTTGCCTGTGAAATATAAAGGTTGGTAAAGTTTACACCGGTTACTATCAGTATAATCAATGCTAAAATAATGAGGCTTTTTACAATCTGATCATTAGCATGCGAGCTATAATGGGGCTTTAAGTGCAGGTTTTTAAGCGGATCTAAATAAATAGCGGGCTTAGCTGAGCTGAGGGTTAAGGCTTCTTTAGCTACCTGGCTACTATCGGCCATGGCCGCTGCTTTATATATTCTGTCAATCTTTTTTGAGAGTAAGGCTACATCGGCATTGGGCTTTACCAATAAATAGGTTTGATAGATCTGGTTGGCGTAGCTTTGATCCTTGCCCTGCGTTATATCCTCGCTAAAACCGATGCAATCAAAATTCAGATTGGTATTTCCGGGCGCGTCTTCGGCCACACCTGCTATGGTCATGGGCATGCCTGATTTGGAGATCATGTTCACGGTTTTGTTTTGAACATTGCTGTCGCCCGGAAAAAGTATGCTGGCTGTATGTTTTGATAGCAGTATGGTAGGTGTGGCGCTGTTGGGGTTAAGATTAAAGCCTTTGGGTTTAATGCCTAAAATTTTGGCTATGGAATAATCTGCACCAACCCATTTTTTAATCAGGAAACGCCCGGATGAGGTATGAAATGGTAACTGAAACAATGCTGTATTCATTCTGCCGGTTTCTTCAACTTCGGGGCACTGACTTTTTATTTCTGCCGCCAGTTTACCCGGAGTGTAGGGCGATGGCCCATTAGGCATTTCACGCTCTACTAAATAAATGCGGTTAATATTATTATTCCATTTATCGTAGCCGGTTTCGTTATCAACATACAGCATTACAAAAATAAACGCCGCCAAACCCAACGCCAAACCGGCGATGTTTAAAAAGTTATACCATTTGCCTTTTAAAAAAGTCCGGAGCGCGATTTTTATGTCAAGATGGGTCATGGGCAGATCAGTAAAGGTTAGCTAACACTTAAAAAGGTACATATTTTAAGCCAATATATAAATTGCTATAATTCAGTTATCTACGTATTTTATTGCTGTGCGATAATGAAACACTGCGTTCGTTTTTATTGCAAATGTTGTTTTGTGCAGATGTAACAACTATTATCAATATTGTATGTTATCACTGCGTGAAAACTTACACTTTAATATGGGAGCAGGCCATCCCGATCTCACATGCCGAGGCATGGGACTTTTTTTCGTCGCCGCTTAATTTAGCTAAGATCACCCCGCAAGGCATGGGCTTCGTCATCACGTCAGACTATACAGAGCATACCAAGATGTACGAGGGTATGCTGATCTCCTACAATATATCGCCCTTGTTCGGCATAAAAATGCGTTGGACGACCGAGATAACCCACATTGCCGACGATAAAAGCTATTTTATTGATGAGCAGCGTTTCGGGCCGTACGCCATGTGGCACCACGAACATCATTTTAAAGAAGTTGAAGGCGGCATACACATGACTGACAAGCTGACTTACGCTATACCTTACGGCGCGGTAGGTACCATAGCCAACAAAGTATTGGTACATAAAAAAGTGAACCAGATATTCAGCCACCGCGAAAAAGCGATTGAAAAAATGTTTGGTAAGCTTTAATCTATTTGATCAGTACTGATTTGTTTTCGGGGTTCTTTTTGGGATTTTTTATCAAAAAGTCAGATTTGCGGATGTAATGGTTCAGCGGCTCCTCAACAAGTTTAAACAGGATGATGGAGATGATGTTCAATATTACAAAAGCATATAAAAGGTTGATCGGGTCATTTTCAAAAGGCGAGTACCAGTCTTTACCCCATTTGTCGTATAGTTCAAAAGCATAATCATTGGCGTGGTTAAACCAGCCATGCAGCAGGTTATACATCCAGCCCAGGTGTATCAGGTAAAATATGTATGAGCTTTTGCCCAGTAGCTCAACAAATTTATTTGCCAGTATTTTTTTGAGAATGGTAGTTTCGGTAAGCAGCCCGTAAAAAAACAAAGCTATGCAAACTGGCAACAGGTAGTTATTAGTAAAAATACCTATCGGGCTTTGCAGGCCGGTAGGCCAGCCCTTTGCCGGGGTTTGCAAGGCCATAATATAAACACACGCAAACATCAGGAATAAGCCGAGGTACGAGTACCTGATCCTGGTTTTACGCACAAAGCCCTTGCCCAAAACATACAGGGCCAGTTGCATCCCTACAAAAAACTCAAAGCATCGCCCTAAAAAGGTAAACAGCATCATAAAAGTGAAGTTGCCGAAAAAGCCAAACCAATCTACCCGGCTAAATACAACCACCAACAGCGCCCCAAAACCGGTTATAATGGCCGGTTGCAGCCAAAATTTGCGGTACCGCTGCATAATAAAAAAGGCGAACGGCGCCGAAAAGTAAAAGCACTCCTCAACCGTGAGCGACCAGCCCTGGGCGATGCCTGTATCCCAAAAATTATAAAAAAAGCCGCGCACAAAGGTGATGTTCATGGCCAGCATGGCATATGGGTTGTAGCCCTTGGTAATGCTTTCATCGCCGGTGGCAAAAAAATATAAGAACGCGCCAACGGTTAGCAGGGCGTACATAGGGTATATGCGCGCTACCCGATTTTTTAAGTATTGCTTAAACCAATCTTTGGTTAAATGGAAGTTATTATAATATCGATAAGTGATCAAAAAACCTGATAAAACAAAGAAGATGGTTACCCCAATGTGGAATTCGCCAAAGAAGCGTTGCCCAATTTGGGAAAAATTTTCACCAAAAACGTAGAAATAATGGGATACAAATACAAGATAGGCAGCCAGCGCGCGTACGCCGGTTAACGCCGGAAAATAGTTTTGCAAGCGGTTTTGTGACAAAGCGATACTTTATTTAGGGTTTACGCCAATAGTTTAAGTAACTAATGCCGCAAACGAAGTACCATAAAATAATCTGGCATTGTTTTTACTGGCGCGCCTGGGCACTCACCCCGCCTTCGCTTCGCTGGGCACCCCCTCTCTACTTAACGTAGAGAGGGAGTTTACATGTCGCAAATTATCAATTAAATAAGTAAAGAACCCCTCTTTGTAAACTGAAAGGGGCAGGGGTGAGTAATTTTAAATTTCCCTCTTTGCGCAGCAGACAGGGTGAGTCATTTACAATGCCGAACCCTGTATCACGCCTCTGTCTAAAATCTTTTTATCAATGTAATATTGTATCTCCGATTTTTTGAGCTGCCAGTTAGGGGCTATAAGTAACTCACGGTCGCTTAGGCCAAACAGGCGCTGTACCACCACATCCGGGCGAACTATAGGCAACAGCTCACATAAAAATTCGGCATAATCATCAAGCGTAAATAACTTGAAAGGGTCGCGTTTATATTTAACGCCCATTACCGAGCCTTCAACAATATGCAGGTGATGGAATTTTACGAACTTTATTTGTGGGTGGCGGTTTATCTCGTCGGCATAGCGCAGCATCATTTCACGCGTTTCCCACGGGAAGCCAAAAATGGTGTGCACACAAATATCCAGCTTGCTGTTCTCCACCAGTTTCAGGGCATTCAGTAAATCCTCATGCGTACAGCCACGATTGATCTGGTTAAGTGTATCGTTATAGATGGATTCCATACCCATCTCCAGGTCAACATCAAAGCGGTCGGTATAGCTTTCAAGCAAGGCTATCTTTTCAGCATCGATACAGTCGGGGCGGGTACCTACGGATAGGCCAACAATATTTTCGGTATTGATGCTCAACGCCTCATCATACATCATTTTTAAATAATGCGTAGGGGCGTAGGTATTGGTGTTGGGCTGAAAGTAGATAATGAACTTATCGGCCTTATTGCCTTTTATGGCGCGCTCCATGCCTTGCTCCACCTGCTCGCGCAGGTTGGGCGTACTGCGAGATACTGATGGCGTGAACGAATCGACATTACAATACGTGCAACCGCCATAGCCCTTTGAGCCATCGCGGTTAGGGCAGGTAAAACCACCGTCAACAATTACCTTGAACACACGCTGCCCGTCATATTTTTCGCGCAGCCACGCACCGTAATTATTGTATCCTTTAAATCCTTGTTTTACTTCTGCTGTTTCCACTTATCTATATTGCAACGTAAATTAATGTAAGTTACAAAGATACGAATAATGCTTTGATGATACAGGCGCTTAAAATAATGGCAATGTCTGTAAATGAAAATTATTTAATTTGCCGCCATGCTTAACCACATCGAAGAAGATAAAACATTTACCGGCCTTACAACCCTTGCCGGCCTGGCGCAAACCTTTGATAACTGTAAGTTTATTGACTGCGATATGCCGGGTGCCGATCTGTCAAGCATCACTTTTATTAACTGCCGTTTTGAGCAGTGCGACCTTGAAAGGGCCGTGATCTTTAAAACCGGTTTTCAGGATGCTTTTTTTAAGGATTGTAATGTTAACGGTGTGGATTTTAGTAAGGCACTCGATTTTTTGTTCGGAGTAAGTTTTGAGGGATGCACGCTTAATAACGTTATCTTATACAAAAAGAAAAATAAGGGTGGGCGGTTTACTGATTGTTTGTTAAAGGAAGCTGACCTGACCGAGTGCGACCTGACTGATGCCTTATTTGCCAACTGCGATCTGCACCGTGCTGTTTTTAGCTATACAATTCTCAAAAATGCCGATCTGCGTACCTCCTATAATTACATCATCGATCCGGATGAGAACACGCTGAAAAAGACCCGCTTTTCGGTACATGGTTTGCCGGGATTACTGGCTAAATACGATCTCAGGATAGAGGGATAAATTTTACCGCACATGGTAACATATTGCAAAATATTACGTCAATTAGTAGATATATTAAATAACTGAACCTATTTTATTATGAAGTTAACACATTGGGCAATGCTTGCCTCGGTTGCTGTTTCGGCGGCGGCCTGTAACTCAAACAAAAAGGACGCTACCAGCGAACCACCCGCGCGTACCGTTTTCTTTGACAAAACCGCCATGGACACCACCGTTAAGCCGGGCGACGACTTTTTTATGTATGCCGGTGGTAACTGGATGAAAAAGACCAAAATTCCACCATCAGAAACGGGTTGGGGGTCATTTTACACCCTGTATGATGATAACCAGAAAAATCTGCATCAGATACTTGAAGCCATTGCCAAGCAAGGTAATGAGCAAGGCAGCACTGAGCAAAAGGTAGGTGATTTGTACACCAGCGGTATGGATACCGTTGCTATGGAGAAACTGGGCTTTGACCCGGTAAAACCACTGCTTGCCAAAGTAAAGGCGGTTAAAGATCATAAAGAACTATTAGCCCTGGCTGCTGATGGTTACAAGGATGGCGATGGCTTTTTATTAGGTTTTTATGTATCGCCTGATGATAAGGAAAGCAGTAAAAACGTGGCCCACTTTGATCAGGCCGGCTTAAACCTGCCCAATCGCGATTATTATTTTGATAAGGATAAAGAAGCTATCCGCAAGGCTTATGTAAAATACATTGCCAAACTGTTTGAATACACCGGCGAAGCCCCGGCCAATGCCGCTAAAAAAGCTGAGAGCATTCTGGCGCTGGAAACGGCCATCGCTAAATCTCACCGTACTCCGGTTGAGCTGCGCGATCCTAATGCCAATTATAATAAACTTGCCGTGGCTGATCTGCAAAAAGCTGTACCTGATATTGATTTGAAGGATGTGTTTACCCGTATGCAGCTAAGCACCGATACCGTATTGGTTGGCCAGCCCGATTATTACAAGGCGCTAAACGGTTTACTTAAATCTCAGCCTATTGATGTTTGGAAAGATAAGCTTGCCTTTAACGTACTTAACGGTGCTGCCGGCGATCTGAGTAAAAAATTCAGGGATGCACGGTTTGATTTTTTTGGACGAACATTATATGGCCAAAAGGAGCAAAAAGAGCGTTGGAAAAATATGGCATCGCAGGTTGATGGCGGCCTGGGCGAGTTGCTTGGTCAGCTTTACGTTGAAAAATACTTCACACCTGATGCTAAGGATCGCATGCTTAAACTGGTAAATAACCTGCAGGCGGTGTATAAAGACCGTATTGAAAAGCTGGACTGGATGAGCCCTGAAACTAAGAAAAAGGCGCTCGAAAAACTTAATTCGTTTGTTAAGAAGATTGGCTATCCTGACAAATGGAAGAATTACGATGATGTAGAGATCAGCAAGGATGCTTATTACAAAAACCTGCAATCAATAGCCAGGCACGACTATAAGGAAATGATTGCTAAGGTGAACAAACCGGTTGACAAAACTGAGTGGGGGATGACGCCGCCTACGGTTAACGCTTATTACAACCCATCGTTTAACGAGATAGTTTTCCCGGCAGGTATCCTGCAGTTTCCGTTCTTTGATAAGAACGCTGATGATGCCATTAACTATGGCGCTATCGGTGCGGTTATCGGCCACGAAATGACCCACGGTTTCGATGATCAGGGTCGCCAGTACGATGCTCAGGGCAACCTGAAGGATTGGTGGACTGCCGCCGACGCGTCTAAATTTAAGAGCAAAGTGCAGATCATGATCGATCAGTATAACGGCTACACCGTACTTAACGGTTTGCATGTTAACGGCAGCCTTACCCAGGGCGAAAACCTGGCTGATATTGGCGGTGTTGCCATTGCTTACCAGGCATTTAAAAATACCGGGCAGGGCAAAGGCGATAAAAAGATTGACGGCTTTACGCCCGATCAGCGTTTCTTCCTGTCATACGCCCAGGTATGGCGCATAAAAAGCAGTGATGAAACCATGCGTGTACGCATCAGTTCTGACCCGCACTCGCCTGAAATGTTCCGTGTAAACGGCGTGCTGGCAAATACCCCGGCATTCTACAAAGCCTTTAACGTGAAACCCGGCGATAAAATGTATCGTGCCGAAAAAGATCAGGTTAAGGTTTGGTAAACCTCACCCTAATCCTCTCCTAAGGAGAGGGAACTTTAAAACCCGTCATTGCGAGGTACGAAGCAATCTCTTTTATCTAAGCTAATTAAGTCGCTTCAGAGATTGCTTCGTGCCTCGCAATGACGTAAATAAGGATGAAATAAATAGTTAGGGAGAATTTACGGCAGCATTACGCCAGTTCCCGTGGGGAAAAAGCTGTTAACGCTCACAGGTAGTTTACCCATAGGCTTTATTTGCCCGGTTATTACTTTAACTGCAGCACGCTGCAATTCATCGGTATTTTGATAACAGGCCAGGAGTGCCCCGCTACGCTCAATGCCCGGCAGCCCGGCAATAGTATAAGCATTGGCAAACACGGTGGTTACCGTATGTGGCTGGGCTGCAAGCTGCGCTATCAGGAATTTTATGTCAGCATTATAATCCAGTTTGCTTTGCGGGCGGCTGCGGGTATCATATATCGATATAAATATCTGGTCGTACTTTTTCAAGTTAACCAGCATGGAGTTAAGGTCATTAAGAGAGGTGGTTTTACCTACCACAAACAACATGCTATTTGGATACCATCGGGCCAGCTCTTGCTGAAAGGTGGTCATTCTATCAATGCCGATATTAACAATAGCAGTTTTAGCCAGCGGGTTTAACCGCAGGGTAGGGGTGCTGCCTTTCAGCATGGTAACTGCCGCATCGCTTAGCTGTTGTATAAGTGCTTTGGCTTCTGGGCGGTTAACGTAACTTACTGCATCGCGTAACGGGGCAGGTTTATAACTGTTAAGCCCGGCCCAGTATTTGGCGGCAAGCACTTTTTTTACCTTGGCCTCAAACTCAGCCTCAGTGATCAGATCCTTACGCAATGCTTTTTTGATAAGCTTAATAGCGCGCTCCGAGTTTTCTGACAGCTCAAGGATATCATTACCTGCCAAAAATGCCTGTACATCGGCCTCACCGTTCGGGAAGAATTTGGTAACGCCCTTCATCTCCATCGCATCAGACACTACAAGGCCCTTAAATTTTAATGAATCTTTTAGTAAACCGGTTATAATAGGGCGCGATAGTGTAGATGGCCTGTTCTTAGCTGTATCTAATGCCGGAATATTCATATGGGCAACCATTACGCCGGACAAGCCTGCATTGATAGCCTCCCGGAAAGGGTACATTTCTAAAGAATCAAGCCGCTGGCGGGTAAATGGTAATACCGGCAGATCGGCATGAGAGTCCACATTAGTATCGCCATGACCCGGAAAGTGTTTGGCAGTAGTTAAAATACCCTCATTTTGCATACCCTGAAAGTAAGCTATACCCTTTTTTGCTACGTTAAAGCGGTTATCACCAAATGAGCGGTAATTGATTACCGGGTTATTAGGGTTATTATTGATATCCATTACCGGGGCAAAATTCATTTGCAGGCCAAGGTGTTTAAAATCGCGGCCTATCATTTGTCCCATTTTATAGATCAGGGTATTGTCCTGTATGGCGCCAAGTGTCATTTGATATGGGTAAGTGATGGCTGAGTCTAACCGCATGCCTACGCCCCATTCGCCATCCATTGATACCAGCAGGGGTACTTCGGCCGCGCGCTGGTACCTGTTGGTAAGCGCTGCCTGCCTGCCCGGGCCGCCCTGAAAAAATACCAGGCCGCCAACCTTTTGTTCCTTGATCACCTGTTCAACCGAATCCTCATAAGCACGGCCTTTGTTGGTATGCGCACGCACAAAAAAAAGCTGGGCTATGCGTTCTTTAGTGCTTAACTCATCGTAAACAGAATCAACCCAACGGTTTTGCTGCGAAAGCGATTGCACAAAGCCTGCTTTTTGAGCAAATGAGCACGTGTAAATAAAAAATGATATGGTTAATAGTATATATTTTATACGCGGATAATATCCTTTCATAGCTCAAATGTAGTTTAATCTACTTATCCTATCAATTGTTTTGCCAGTAGTGTTTTTTAAGGTACGAATAAACCTTTGCCCATGGTTTTACTCTATGCTGTAAAACCAACAAGTTTAAAAAAATGAAAAAAGTTTTATTTATTGCCATATGCCTGCTTATAGCGGGCGATGTTAGCGCCCAATATTATCGCCGTAAACCGGTGCGCCGCCCGCCGCCGGGATATTATCATAACAATAACCAACGCCGCCATAATGATTTTTACCAGGTAACGGCGGGTTTTAAGGGCGGCCTTAATATTGCCAATACGGTTGACGCTTATAACTCCGACTGGACAACCAACACCATTGCCGGTGCCAACCTTGGCTTTACGCTGGATGTGCCGATCATCTATCCGCTATCATTCGCGCCGGAGGTGCTGTGGTCACAAAAAGGGTTTAGCGCGCAAACTATTGACGGCGATTTTAAGCAGCGCAATAATTTTATTGATGTACCCCTGCTGGCCAAGATCAAGCTTACACCGGGATTTAATTTTGTGATCGGCCCGCAGCTATCATTCCTGTTATCATCAAAAAATATTTACCGTAATGATTTTGCCACGGTTGTTGAAGAGCGTTATGATTACGAAGGCAACAAGACCCTTGTTGGCGGCGTGATAGGTTTAAGTATTGACCTTAACCGCACGGTTGACCTGCACGCCCGCTACACCATTGACCTGCAGGACAGCAATACCGAGCGCTACTCAAACATACCCGATTACCGCAACCAGATTTGGCAAATAGGCCTGGGCTTTAAGTTCAGGTAAAAAGGTATGTAATTCTGAGGCATTTTAATTGCCTCAGAATTATATTTAAGCATAATACTTGTGATTAATATCAAACATGATACTTTTATGTCATGATATTTGACTTTCTAAAAACGATTAAGATATCGTATGGAATAACAGTTTGCAATGAGGCAAAGGAGCTTGAAGATTTGTTAAACACGCTTTTGCCATTAATTGATAAACACGACGATGTAATTGTTTTGCAGGATGTAACAAATGAAAATGATGCTGTTAATAAGATTATTGAAAAATATAAAAATAGGGTAATAGTTTTTAAAACCCATCTTAATGATGATTTCGCAACTTTTAAAAACAACCTTATAACCATTGCTAAAGGTGATTACCTTTTTCAGATGGATGCTGATGAAATACCCAAAGCATCACTTATAAAACATCTTAAACCTATACTTAAAAAAAATAAGCGTAACGATTGCTTTTTAGTGCCCCGTATAAACATTGTTAACGGTTATACCGATGAACATATTAAACAATGGAACTGGCACATAAATAGCAGCGGTTACATTAATTATCCCGACTATCAGCCCCGCATAATTAAACTGAATGGAAAGATAAAATGGAAAAACAAGGTGCACGAAGTATTTACCGGTTTTGAAAATGAGTTTTTACTCCCTGCAGAAGATTTTGACCTTTGTTTGCTACATATTAAAGATATAGAACGACAAGAACGGCAAAATGCATATTATGATACCATTTAATACCTCCATTATTAAGCATTCAATTCAGCTACGATTGACTCAAAATGGCTTTGGAACAAGAAGTCATGTCCACCTTCACCTTCAGGTACTACATTGATCACATCAAATGATGTTTCGAGTACACGCTTAACCTTCAGTCCTTCGGCAATTGAAAAAGGAAATGATTGATTCCCAATAAAAAACTTACATCCTGCAATTACTGAAGCAAGTTTTAAAAAATCAGAAACCTGTAGCCATTCTATATCAGGCACAATTTGTTTAATATCGTCGTATTCGCTTTTTACACCTATAAAAAGTTTATTTTTATATTGCTGTAAAAACGAATGATCTGTTAACAAGTTACGATAACGCTCACTACGGGCAACGATAATAGTATCATTATATGAAGCATCAGGTTCAACAAACAGCCATTTTTTCCACAATTCTAAATTAACACCGGTAATGTATCCGCACCAGCGGGCTATGTTGCCTTTATCAAGCGGAATTAATCCTGCCCTAAAATAATCCAGGTCTATATCAATACGCTGTGTAGTAGTAATATCGCAAGTATTAATGTAAGGTTGTGCAGCAACAAGCGGAATAAGTAACTCTGCCATTTTTTGGTTGAGCATAACATTACCAAGCGGGTGAGTGTACCCCTTGGCAAGTTGCATTGGCTGATTTATCTTCAGATACAGGTTAACAGGTAATCCTGTTAATTCATGTAACTTTTTAATGGTCGGCAATGAATAAATAATATCGCCGGAATTGCCGCTGTGACTAAAATTGATGCTTCCGTTTGACTGTGCTTTAGTTACAATATCATTCATCCTGAAAAGGTGCTGATGCTCAAACATTGTTTTAGCATATTCAGCACGTTTTGAAGCATCCAGATTATATTTATATAGTTTGTATGCTTCTCTGTTGGTATATTTTAGCCAGTTTTTACTAAAAAAACCTTTCTTTTTTGCCATAAATTAAGGTTGGTTAATCGTTGTTAAACGTTTGCATATCAATAAGTTTTCGGTACAGCCCATTGTGTTCCATCAATTCGACGTGGTTACCTTGCTCAACAATACGGCCTTCTTCAAGCACTACTATAATGTCAGCATTTTGTATGGTGCTTAAGCGGTGTGCTATAATTAATGATGTGCGATTTTTCATTAGGTTGTTTAGAGCATCCTGGACCAGTTTTTCTGATTCTGTATCCAGTGCTGAAGTTGCCTCATCAAGCAGCATAATAGGCGGGTTATTAAGTACCGCACGTGCAATACTGATTCGCTGCCTTTGCCCGCCCGAAAGTTTTACACCACGGTCACCAATATTTGTTTGATAGCCATTATCGGTATCCATAATAAAGTTATGGGCATTGGCAATGCGAGCTGCTGCCTCAACTTGCTCCTGTGTAATACCGGTTTTACCAAAGGCAATGTTGTTGAAAATAGTGTCGTTAAATAATATTGACTCCTGGTTAACAATACCCATCATAGCACGCAGCGAATCTGAAGTTATATGTTTAATATCTTTATTATCAATTAAAACCGCACCTTCCTTTGGTTCAATAAATCTTGGCAGCAAATCCATAAGTGTTGATTTACCACCACCCGATGGGCCAACTAATGCTACGGTTTTTCCTTTAGGCACTATGAGATTAATGTTTTTAAGCACCACTCTCTCTTTATAGGCAAAGCTCAGGTTATTGAGATGTATCCCCTCCTTAAATTCAGTTACATCAACCGCATCAGGTGCATCTGTTATCTGTGGTTTTTCATCAATTAGCGCTAAAATCCGTTCACCAGCAACCAAGCCCGTATGTATGTTACTAAAAGCATCGCCAAGGGCTTTTGCCGGACGCATTAATTGCGAAAAAAGGGCAATATAGGCTATGAACTGGCCAGGCGTAAGCTCTGACTCATTATTGAACAGCAGATAACCACCATATAGCACGATAAAGGAGATCATGATGATGGATAGTGCTTCAGATACAGGTGATGCCAGTTGCTGCCTTCGAGACATTGCCTTGCCTATGTTTGAATAACGGATGTTTTCATCATCAAAGCGTTTGATAATGAAATTTGTAGCATTAAATGCCTTTATAATTTTGATGCCTGAAAGCGCTTCATCAAGGTAGCTTACCATATTGGCATATGAGTTTTGAGCTTCTACAGCCTGCGAGCGAAGTTTTTTTACGATGCGCGAAATGATAAGACCAGCTACAGGTATAACCAGTAATGATATTAAGGTAAGTTTTACTGAGGTAGAAAATAATACCACAAGATACGCTATGAGTAACAATGGCTCCTTAAATATTACCTGCAACGAGCCGGTAACCGTAAACTGCACGGTTTGTACCTCTGATGCTATCTTAGAGATAATATCACCCTTGCGTTCGTTATTAAAAAAACCAAGATGAAGGTTTATTACATTATCAAATACCGCTTTGCGTATTTTTAGCAGTGTGTGAATGCGCATGTTTTCCATAGTACGTTGTGACAGGTACCGGAAAAAATTACCTAATATAACCGCCACAACTATAATTACACAAACAAATTGCAGCGCACCAAACTTTCCATTGTGTACAGTATAATCATTTAAGTAATATTTAAACCAGCCCGCCACATCAAAGGTAGAAAGGTCACTGCTTACTTTGGCGGCCTTTTCCGGCCCGCACTCGTTCACGTTGAACAATGTATTTAGTAGAGGGCCAAGCAAAGCCAATACGGATGTGCTGAATATCACATATAATAATGTATACAGTATATAGGGTATGGCAAATTTTTCAATAGGCTTGGCAAATGATAGCAGCCTGAAATATGTCTTCATTAAAATTTTATAAAAGCGCGCAAAGCTAACAGTAATTAAACAATTATTATTATAACGTTAAACCGTAAGCCATTATATATATACTGAAAAGCTTATGGCTGTTACGTTATTTATAGCTTTAACGCTACAACTTATGGTTAGTTATCAGGGGTGAGTTTATATGAGCTTGTTTTTCAGTTGATTAATTTTTTATAAAAAACGTTAATACGTTCAACGTTTTTAAAAATCCGCTTAAAGAGTTTGGTGGTGTATAACCGGTTTTTGAATGCGGAGCCCGAAATATAAAAGGTTGCTATAGTAGTATTAAGATAACGGCCTTTAAAAAACAGCGCGTATTTTTTTCGGGTACGTTCAACGGTTTGATCAAATGAATAATCAATATTGCCCAGGCTTTTATGTATAAGTAAAAAATCTATCACGTGGCAGGTGTAACCCAGCATTTCGGCCGTCATGCATATATCAAGGCCATATAAATGGTAACCGCCAATGTTGCCTGATAAAGCCAGGTTAGCGGCATTTTTTACCACCATAAAATTTTCGTCAACACTGCATACCCTGGCTGGTTGTTTCCCTTTTACATCAACGAAACCGTTTGGGTAACTAATTTTTATAGAAAGCTTTTTATAAAGCCTCGGGGCCGCCCCGGCATTACCTAATACCGCCCAATTCGGGTGTAGTGCATCCATTTCATTAATACGTTTCTGTAATATGGAACGGGTACTGTGTTCGGTAAGTAGTATATCCTGATGGCATAAAATAATGTATTCACCTTTAGCTGATTGAAGGAATGAATTGAGCCCCGTGTAAGCATCCACTTTATTGGCGGCACTGTTATCAGCAATAAGAAACTCACAGTCTGCCGGATCAAAACCTCCTTTAATGAATGATTCGAGCATCTCAGTATATTCCTGCTTTTGGGTTACCAGTGTGCATATTGAATATTTGTATCGATACTCAGGTAAATCAATACTTTTTACAAAATCAGGCAGGTTACTCATCTAATTTCTGTTTAATACGGCATCAATAGATGCTTTGATATTTTTTTTACATTGCCGGTAATCCATGTAGCGATTGTTGGCGATGGCTTGTTTTGTAAAAGCGGCCTTGTATACCCGTATATCAGGCAAGAGGCCGGTAAACAGCTTCACCGATGTATAAAAGTATACTTGTCCGGTGATCCATTTATAGAACAATGCTACGAACGTGGCAAAGGCCCATAACATTTTAAGCCCGCTGCCAAGGTGCAGGTAATGCAATGTAAGTTTGTTACGGGTACTTATGGTTTTGATCTTTTTTCGGGAGTTATGGCTTTTAATGGTTGATGATACTTCATGCCTGCAAACTGATGCAGGCACATAATAGCACTTCCAACTATTTTGCCATGCCCTTAACGATAAATCAAGATCCTCATGATAATAGGGCGAAAACAACTCGTTAAAACCACCTAACTGCATCAGCTTATCGCGATTTACTAAAGCATTTGCGCCGCTTAAATAAAATGTATATATGTGATGAACGTTTTTTATATCGACGTTTCTTATCTTATTGATTTTATAAACAGAGCTAAGGGGGTATTTACATGATTCAGAGATATTGCCATTTGCCTCATCTATAATACATCCCATTGTTCCAAATGTATCGGGTTGCTCAAATAACACAAGTTGGTGTTCAAAATAATTTTCGTCAATCGATACATCACTGTTAAGCAATAACACCAACTCAAGGTTAGCCTGCTTAATACCCCTGTTTATGTTGGTTGAAAAGCCTTTGTTATCGGTGTCTGTTGTTGTTATAATATCAGGATAATGCTCATTTAAAAAGCTAATACTATCATCGGTTGAAGCATCATCAGCAACTATTATTTCAAAAGTGCAGCCAATTTTACGTAATGCATTATATATTGATGGCAGGTTTTTTTGCAATAGCACTTTGCCATTATAGTTAGGTATAACAACTGATATACCTTGAGGCGATTGTGTAATGTTATCTACTTTTTCCAATTTCTAATTATTAAAGCTACGGTTTGCGGGTCAATCTCCGCAAGAGTTTCCGATTTACTTTCCAAATATCCGGCACGTTCACCCAGCGGTGCCCACCTGCCCGGATGAATGGGCCGAACACATGGAAACAGCCCTAATGTGTTAACGCCCGATGCCGCCGCAATATGCAGCGGCCCCGTGCCCGAGGCAATGAGCCCATCAGCATTACGTATAAAATTTACAAACTGATACAGGTCCATTTTACCGGTAATGTTATTTATTGATGGTGGCAGCTTTTTTATCCAATCGGCAAGCAGTGTCTGTTCTTTTTCTGATCCGCTGATGAATATATTAAACTTCTCTGCCGGTAGCATATTGATAAGCTCGCCGAAATAATCAAGCGGCCACTCTACCCCGCTGCCATGCGATTTAGGATGCAGTATCAAATTAAATTTATCAGCGGATAGCAGTGCCATAATATTAGCGGGCACACATTGCCTTGGCTCAAATTGATAATACTTGTATACATCAGCAAGCGGCGGTACAGATAAGCTAAGGGGTTTAAGTAGCACTGTGTTAAGCTGCGCTTCGTGCAGATCTGATTTTTTGCGGCTCAGCTTTACCAGTTTATTGCAGGTAAGCCAGTGGAATATGCGGTTGGTGGTACCAATGCGAACTGTTATGTCCGCTGCCTTAGCCAGTTTAGCCACATGCTTGTTCGGAAAGACGTGTATAATACAATCAACGCCAAGGGTTTTAAGTTTAGCCGCCTGCTGCTCAAAGGTTAACTTTTGCAGTTCATCATAATTAATAAACTCATTAACCGCTTTGCATGCCTCAATTACAGGCTGTGTATAGGTGCGCCCTAAAAAAGATATTTTAACACCAGGAAATGCCGACCGTATATACCCGCACATGGGCAGGGTAAGTACTACATCGCCAATGGCATCGGTACGGCTTATCAGTATATGTTTATATGGGGTATGGCTCAATGCTGAATTACTTTAGCTGCAACGTGTATTCAAAATACTTTTGCAGCACTAATAACGATATAATGTCCTCTTTTTGTTTATCAAAAAACTGCTTAACGTAATTATTGGCGTTAACAGCTATTTGCCTGGCCTCTTCGGGGTGATCAATATAATATTGCAGCCGCTCCTCCAGGTCACTAAAATCATCCTTTATATGGATGTAATGTACATTAGGTATCAGGCGGCCCTCCATAAACCAGGTTTCGTACCTGGGCGCAGGCATGACCGCAATGGAGTTTGACGACATGATCCATTTAAGGTTAGTGGCTACATCATTCCCTTCAAGGCTCAGTATAAATTTGTATTGCAAATGTTGTTTGATACCTATCTTAGGCTTTAACCAGGCGATGTTACCGCCATTGGTATTAACCTGCCCTAAATTGCATAGCGGGCTATTAAAATACATCTCCATAAACCTGATGCGGTGTGGCTGCGTAACCACCCCGCGGCCTATCAACACGTCCTGCTTTTTTTCAAAGGGTATCTTATCATCAACAAACACAAAATGCCGGTATTTGTCAAGTTTAAGTAGTACCGCGTTGGCATTATCATCACCAATTGGCCTGCTTTTTTGAATGGTTGGTTCGGCAGGTGTATGTATCACATCGCCAAATAAAAAACAGGCTTTTAAGTTGCCATCAAAATAGCGGGTGTACTCAAATGTATCAAAATTGTAAGCTTTAGGGCTTTTAAATATTGCCATATTCCTTAGCCTTATGGCGCTTTCTCCTAAACTAACCGATTGCTTTAATTTGTTGTAGTAATTTACCCTGTCGGCAATTTCAGCAGCATTATAGTTATTTAGCGCATTAAGCTTTTTACCCAATAATTGCCTGTATAAAAAACCTGGCAACGCCTGTCGCAAAATGTTTTTGGCGTAATAAAAAAGTTTGGGTTTTTTAACAGGGCGGCGTTTCACTATATCCACATAACAAATTTAAGCATTGCAAATATACAGCGCTGTGCCGACTAATAGTTGCTATTTAGCGTGATAGATGAGCTTTGTAAGCACCCTCACCAATATTACATAATAGCTGGAGAGCTATCCTGAGTTTGAATAACAAGCTTATCAGGTTATCTACTGTTCATGATCTCTTCGATATGATCCGCCTCAACAGGTATATCGGCCATCAGGTCAATATTGCCATTTTCGGTTATCAGTATATCATTTTCAATACGTATGCCCAGGCCTTCCTCCGGGATGTATATGCCCGGCTCGCAGGTAAGGATGTTGCCTGCCTCAAATGGTTTGTATCGGCTTGCATAATCATGCACATCAATACCCAGGTGATGCGAGGTGCCGTGCATAAAGTACCTTTTATATAAAGGCATCTTCGGGTCCTGCTTATTTACCTCGTGTTGTTTAAGCAGGCCAAGGCTGATGAGTTCGCTGGTCATGATGCGGCCAACCTCTTCATGGTATTCGGCCGATAGGGTACCGGTTACTATCAGTTTGGTAGCTGCACGCATTACTCGCAGCACCGCATTATATACATCGCGCTGGCGTGGGGTAAAACGCCCGTTAACCGGTATTGATCGGCTCAGGTCGGCATTGTAGTTGGCGTACTCGGCACCAAAATCAAATAATATCACATCGCCATCCCGGCATACCTGGTTGTTATCATTATAATGCAGCACAATAGCATTTTTGCCCGATGCTATGATGGGGTTATAACCATGCCCTGTAGCGCGCTGGCGTAAAAACTCATGGGTAACTTCGGCCTCTATCTCATACTCGGTAACGCCGGGCTTTACAAATTTAAGCACACGTACAAAGGCATCGCGCGTAATGGCGCATGCCTTTTTGGTCAGTTCAATTTCAATGTTTGATTTAACGGGCCGCAGATCGCGCAGTACAGGTGCCGAGCGCTGGTAATGATGCAGCGGGTATTTTTGTTTCAGATCGCTTATCATGCGCATATCGCGGTAGGGTACGGTATGCAGGTAGCCGTCATTCTCGTTAGTATTAAGGTAAATATTGTCGGCGTAATTAATAATACTATGTAATATATTATCATATTCGCTCAGCCAGTATACGTTTTGTATGCCCGACGCGGCGCGTGCTTCATCTTTGGTATACTTGTGTCCTTCCCAAACAGCAATGTGTTCATTGGTTTGTCTTAAAAAAAGTACTTCTCTGTATAGGATATTAGGACACTCCGGAAATAATATCAGGATACTTTGCTCCTGATCGATACCTGATAAATAAAAAAAATCAGGATTTTGCTTAAAAATATGTGTTTGATCGCCATTACGCGGAAACTCATCATTTGAGTGAAAAATAGCTATTGATGAGGGTTTTAATCGTGAAACGAAATTTTTTCTATTATTTATAAATAGTTCATTATCAATGGGTAGATATTTCATGCCGTAGAGGTTAAAAAATCAAAATCCCAAAACAATTACAGGGTTATAGGCGTTATGGGTTTAATTTTTGGAACAAAATTTGGTATTCTTTTCAAACATAATTAGTATTTTTGAAAAAAATCACAATTAAAATCGTTTAATCTTAAAACTATGAATTATTCTACATTGAAGAAAACAGTCGCGTTATCGTTCGCTTCTTTGATGGCTGTGAGTGTGGCTTTCGCACAAACAGATTCAACCTCAACAGACTCAGCTTCTACGTCGACAGAACCTACTACTGCCAAGGTATTTGGTGGCTTAGGTCAGTACAGAACCTTTAGCATTGGTATCAATGGTGGTGTTACTTCACCATTCAGCGCCCTGGGCGGTACTAATGACTATTTGAACGCAGACATTAACTTAGGTTACGGCCTGTCTTTCCGTCAACAACTTTCACACAGCTTCGGTCTGATCTTAGACTTGCACGGTGGTAAAGTTGGCGGTAACAACAATGATGTTGAAAACGTTGATCCGGCATCATACACTGAAAAAGAATTTGAAACCCGTTTCTGGTCTGCTACCTTAGGTGGTCAGTGGAACTTCGGAAGCATCGATTTCTTACACCGCAAAAACTCAGTTAACTTCTTCCTGAACGCTGGTGCCGGTTTAGCTTTATACAAGCCAAAAACTACTCCAACTGCTGGTGGCGAGTTAGTAAACTACAGCTCTGATGATAAATACATCAAAGAATTAGTTATCCCTGTAGGTGCAGGTGTTAAATTCCGTTTAAGCGATGGTGTTGCCCTGAACTTAGGTTACACTGTAAACTTTGTTGACGGTGATAACTTTGACGGTTACAAAAGAGGATTCCCTACTCGTGACAAATGGTCATACGGTTACGCTGGCTTAGAGTTTACTTTAGGTTCAAAATCAAAACCGAACCTGGATTGGGTAAACCCTGTAGCTATGATGTATGACGAACTTTATGACGAAACTTTACGTCAGGAAGTTGAAGCCCTTAAAGGCCGTGTATCATCAGTTGAAACTGCAGTTAGCGACCTGAAAAAAGATTCAGACGGTGACGGTGTATCTGATCAGTTTGACAAATGCCCTAACACTCCTGCTGGTACAGTGGTTGACGGTGCTGGTTGCGCTATCGTATTCCCTAAATCTGATTCAACTGAAGCTGGTACTGCTTATTCAAACATCCAGTTTGAATTTGATAGCTCTGTATTAAGAACTTCAGCTTACCCTGCTCTTGACGCTACTTCTTCTGATCTGCGTTCATCAGGTGCTGTTGTAACTATCAAAGGTTACGCTTCATCAGAAGGTACTGCTGCTCATAACATGCAACTTTCTAAAGACCGCGCTAACTCAGTAAAAACTTACTTAGTTAACTCAGGTGTTGAAGCTAAAAAACTGAAAGTTAAAGGTTACGGCGAAACTAACCCGGTTGCTGACAACTCAACTGAAGAAGGACGTGTATTAAACCGTCGTGTTGAATTCAGCAAATAATTTTTGATCGATTCTTTTTTAAAGATCATATCGAAGGCCCCGGATAACCCGGGGCCTTCTTTTTTTTATTAAATTTGCCATATGTACTTCTTCCGGAAAAAAGACCCGAGCAGGCCCAGCAACTTCAATCTTAAAGTGATGCACATCATCAATGCTATTGCTATTATCATGTTTGCGGGCGGCATCATCTGGAAACTTATTGACTGGTTTATACTCAAAAAATGAAGACTATAATAAACACTACCAACGCCCCTGCACCTATAGGGCCATACAGCCAGGCTGTAAAAGCAAACGGCTTTTTATTTGTATCGGGCCAGATAGCCCTTAGCCCCGCTACCGGCGATCTGGTACTTGACGATGTAAAAACCGAAGCTACGCAGGTAATGGAAAATTTGAAAGCTATATTGACGGAAGCCGGTGCTGATTTTAGTAGTGTAATAAAAACAGGCATCTTTTTAAAGGATATGAATGATTTTGCCGCTGTTAACGAAGTATATGGTTCATACTTTACTGATAACTTTCCGGCCCGTGAAACGGTACAGGTTGCCGCTTTGCCTAAAAATGTGAATGTAGAAATATCAGTAGTTGCACTGGTTGGTTAATTGATATTTTAATCCGGATTGGAACTTAACAAAAGCGCATCCCCCTTTGAAACGCCTGTTGAATATTTAAAAGGTGTAGGCCCGGCACGTGCCGAAGTGCTTAAAAAGGAACTTGCCGTTTTTACGTATGCCGATCTGCTGCGGTATTTCCCCTATAAATACATTGACCGTACCCGGTTTTATAAGGTAAAGGATGTACACCCCGAGATGCCTTATGTGCAGGTTATTGTTAGGCTGTTGCGTAAGGAAGTTATTGGCGAAAAACGCACCAAGCGCCTGGTGGTGCAAGCACAGGATGATACCGGCCAGATAGAGCTGGTATGGTTTCAGGGCGTTACCTGGGTTGATAAGAGTTTGCGTGTAGGTAAGGCCTATATTATATTTGGTAAGCCGGGTATGTTTAACGGGCGGCCGCAAATGTCGCATCCGGAGATGGAGCTTTACTCCCCGCAGGCCATAAAGCGGCAGGGCAATCTTACCCTGCAACCGGCTTACAACTCCACCGAAAAGTTAAAGCAATTTAGTTTAGACAGCAAGGGTATGCAAAAGCTCACTGTTATATTAATTGAGGAGTACGCCCGCTACCTGCAAGAGAACCTGCCTTTATACATCATCAATAAATACCGCCTGATGGACCGGCGTGAGGCTTACCGCCAAATGCACTTTCCGGATGATGCTAACAAACTTAACGAGGCGCAGCACAGGCTAAAGTTTGAGGAGCTTTTCTTTTTGCAATACAAGCTGTTAAAAAACAAGTTATACCGGACGCAAAAATTCAAGGGGAATATATTTGATAAGGTAGGGCACTACTTTAATGGTTTTTATAATGATAAGTTGCCCTTTCCGCTTACTAATGCGCAAAAGCGGGTATTAAAGGAGATCAGGATTGATACCCAGCGCGGCGTGCAAATGAACCGCCTGCTGCAGGGAGATGTAGGCAGCGGTAAAACCGTGGTAGCGTTGATGAGCATACTCATCGCTATTGATAACGGTTTTCAGGCCTGTATGATGGCACCGACCGAAATTCTCGCCAATCAGCATTATCAAACGGTAAAAAGCCTGGTAGGTGATAATTTTGTAGAGGTGGCGTTGCTTACAGGGTCCACCCCTAAAAAGCAGCGTAAGGTAATGCATGAACGCCTGCTTAGTGGTGAGCTAAAAATACTCATAGGTACCCATGCCCTTATTGAGGATGCCGTACAATACCAAAACCTTGGCTTTGTAGTGATTGATGAGCAGCACCGCTTTGGTGTTGAGCAACGGGCTAAATTATGGCGCAAAAACATAGTGCCGCCGCACGTGCTGGTAATGACGGCCACACCCATACCGCGTACCCTGGCCATGACTATGTACGGCGATCTGGATGTATCGGTAATTGACGAATTGCCCGCAGGGCGTAAACCTATAGAAACCGTGCATTTTTACGAAAGCCAGCGCCTGCGCATGTTCGGCATGATGCGCGAGGAAATAGCTAAAGGCCGACAGGTTTACGTAGTTTATCCCCTGATAAAGGAAAGCGAAAAACTCGATCTTAAAAACCTGGAGGAAGGTATTGAAACCATGCGCCGCGAATTTCCGCTGCCAAAATACCAAATAAGCATTGTGCATGGTAAAATACCGGCTGCTGTAAAAGAAGAGGAAATGCAGCGATTTATCCAGGCCCAAACACAAATTATGGTAGCCACCACCGTTATTGAGGTGGGTGTGAACGTACCTAACGCCTCAGTTATGATCATTGAAAATGCCGAGCGGTTCGGGCTGTCCCAATTGCACCAGTTGCGGGGCAGGGTAGGCCGTGGTGCCGAGCAATCGTACTGTATATTGATGAGCAGTAACAAGCTGAGCAATGATGGGCGTATACGCCTGGATACTATGGTGAAAACCAACAACGGTTTTGAAATATCAGAGATAGACCTGCAACTGCGCGGCCCCGGTAATATTGAAGGTACCCAGCAAAGCGGTGTGCTCGACCTTAAGGTAGCCAACCTCGCTACCGACCAGGAATTGCTGATGCAGGTACGCAAATGTGTTGAAGAGATATTTGAAAATGATCCGCAGCTCACCAACCCCGAAAACCAGATACTGCACCAGGCTACCCAATCAAAAAATGCCGGCCTTTCGTGGGATAAAATATCGTAGACCTCACCTAAATCCTCCCCAAAGGAGAGGACTTTAAATTACTCAACCATTTTATATTCCCTCCCTCGGCAGGGTCAGGGAGGGGTAACAGATGCCATATTCTAAATTCCACACAATCTTCACCTCATCTGCATAAAATCTCCGTTAAAATTTATCTTTGTTGAAACTGACTTCAACACATGAAAAAACTCCTACTCTCTGCTGCTATATTGTTCGGTGGCCTGTCACTCCAGGCGCAGGACTCGCTGATGATGCGTAAAATTTACGATGAAGCCCTGGTTAACGGTCAGGGATATGAAAACCTGCGTTACCTGTGTAAAAAGATCGGGCCTCGTTTAAGCGGTTCGCCCAATGCCCAAAAAGCGGTTGAGTGGGGCAAAAAGCTGATGGAAGATTACGGTTTTGACCGTGTTTACCTGCAGGAAGTTATGGTGCCGCATTGGGTACGTGGTGCAAAAGAGCAAGGCGCTATAATTGATGGTGATAAAAAAATATCGGTGCCTATTTGCGCGCTGGGCATGTCAATAGCCACATCGTCGGCAGGTATTACCGCCAATGTTATCGAGGTAAAGAGTATTAAGGAGATGCAGGATTTGGGTGAGAAAGTGATAAAAGGCAAAATAGTTTTCTTTAACCGCCCGTTTGATCCGCGTTATATTGAAACCGGCCAGGGTTATGGTGCTGCCGGCGATCAGCGTTTTGTTGGCCCGGCCGAGGCTGCCAAGCTGGGCGCGGTAGGGGCTATCGTTCGTTCGTTAAGTCCGGCGTTGGATAATTACCCGCATACCGGCGGTACATTGAGTGAGCCGGGTACTAAAATGATACCTGCAGCGGCCATATCAACCATGGCTGCTGATAAGCTGAGCGGCATGTTGAGGCTGCGTAAATTGCCGCTGATCAAATTCTGGTTCAAACAAAGCTGCCAAACGCTGCCCGAAGTAAAATCATACAACGTAATAGGCGAACTTACAGGTACCGAGAACCCGAAGAAAGTGATCACTGTTGGCGGCCATTTGGATTCATGGGATCTGGCTGAAGGCGCGCATGATGATGGCACCGGCATTGTACAATCAGCCGAGGCATTACGCATACTGAAAGCCTTGAAGTACAAACCTAAAAATTCGGTACGTGCGGTGTTTTTTATGAATGAGGAGAACGGCACCCGCGGCGGTTTAAAATACGCTGAACTTGCAGCCAAAAATAAGGAAGACCATATTGCCGCTATTGAAACTGATGAAGGTGGTTTTGTGCCCCGGGGTTTCGGGTTTGATGCCTCGCCGGAAGTAGTGGCTAAGATTAACAAAAACTGGAAAAAATTATTTGAGCCTTATGAGGCCGATAGATTGGTGAAGGGCGAGGGTGGTACGGATATTGAACCTTTAAAAGAAACGGTACCAAACATTACCCTGATCAGCTTTTTACCCGATTCGCAGCGCTATTTTGATCTGCACCATACAGCAGCCGATGTATTCGAGAAAGTACATAAGCGCGAACTTGAATTAGGCTCGGCAGCCATGGCTTCACTGATCTATCTGATTGATCAGCACGGCTTAAAATAAATTGAATTTTATAATATAACAACTAAATCTTATCTCAATTAATGAAAAAATTAGTATTACTGGTAGTGACTTTTTTAAGTTTTATATCTATTGTATCTGCTCAAACTACGTTAAAGCAATACAAGGCTGGCCATACATTCAGCATCAGTTTGCCTGATTATATGTCAAAAACCATTGGTCTTAACAGTGACGCTACTATACAATACAAAAGCAAAATAAAAGATGTTTATGGCTTTGTAATAGTGGATAGCAAAGAAGATTTGGCTTTAGCCGAAATGAATTTTTCATCATTAAAAGAATTTTATGAAAACTTTATTGCCAAATTTTTAAAAGATGAAGAGAAGCGTGTGGTTTCTGCCCCGGTTTACAAAAAAGTTGGTGATATTAATTTTGTTGAAACTGATGTGACCTATTATGATAAAGAAGCTGAAGCCGAAATATATTATTTGGCCGGTGTAGTTGAAACCAAGGCGGCATTTTATAAAGTAATGTCATGGGCTACAAAGGAAAATAAGGATACTTTTAAAGCCGACTTTCAAAAAATACTTTATAGCTTAAAGGATTAAAATCACATAATAATATTACAAAGGCAGAACACTTTACAGGTTCTGCCTTTTTCATTTATCCTTATTTTTGCACAAAACATACACAAGTGCCCGAAGCTGACAGTACCACACCTCCCAAAACCGACTCGTTTGCCGCCCTGCGGTTCAAAGATTTCCGTTCGTACCTAACCATGCGTTTCTTTTTTACGTTCGCTTACCAGATGCAGAACGTAGTGCTGGGCATCTACATTTATGATGTTACGCATGATAAGTTTGCCCTGGGGTTGATAGGTTTGTATGAAGCTATTCCGGCAATCGGCTTATCGCTTTACGGCGGTTACATTGCTGATAAGCTGGAGAAGCGTAAAATGCTGCTGCTTATATTCGGTACCATCTTTTTTTCCTCATTAGTGATGATGGCTGCCACACACAAAGGCGCGGGTGATTACCTGCACATGCACACCGTTGTACCTATAATTTACGGGATGCTGTTTATTAACGGATTGGCACGCGCCTTTTATGCACCCGCTGCCTTTTCGGTACTCGCTAACAGCGTACCGCGTGAGGTATACCCAAACTCCAGCACCTGGAATAGTTCGAGCTGGCAAATAGCCTCCATTATAGCGCCGGTTGTGGGCAGTTTTATTTATGCTTACATGGGCATTACAGGTGCTTTTACCACTATAGTGATTTTTTTAGCGGTAGCTTTTATATCGGTATGCCTGCTTAAAAAAGTGCCGCCGGTATATACGCCTAAAGAGGGGATATGGAAAAGCCTTACGGAAGGGATACGCTTTGTATTTAATACCAAAATGATGGTGGGTGCACTAAGCCTGGATATGTTCTCGGTATTTTTTGGTGGCGCGGTGGCTTTGCTCCCGGTATTTGCCAAGGATATTTTGCATGTAGGCCCGGAAGGGGTAGGCGTTATGCGCGGTGCAACCTCATTAGGCGCGGTGCTGACCATGCTGAGCATGACCCGCTTTTCGCCAATGGGCAAACCCTGGCGAAACCTGCTTATAGCGGTAGCAGGCTTTGGCTTATCGATAATATGTTTTGGCCTGTCGCGAAATTTCTATTTGTCGTTGATATTCCTGTTCACCGAGGGAGCCTTTGACAGTATCAGCGTGCTGATCCGTGGCACCATTATGCAGATGCTTACGCCTGATGAGATGCGTGGCCGGGTATCGGCAGTAAACCAAATGTTCATCGGTTCATCAAACGAGATTGGCGAGTTTGAATCGGGCGTGGCGGCTAAGTTGCTGGATACCGTACCGGCGGTGGTATTTGGCGGCACCATGACGTTGATCGTAGTAAGCATCACCTATCTTAAAACCAAAAAACTGATACCGCTTACCCTGACAGATATTAACAAGAAGCCCGAACTGGCTACTTAATGCTCCGCTTTTGCAAAATAAAATATCCGGCAAAAAACACCACAACGGCTATGGCAAGGCTTACATAAACATCATCAGTAAGTATGTTGATAACCAGTTGCCTTGATTGAGCGGGAGTTTTGGTACGTGGCATCATGTTGGTTAATGCCAGCATTGGGTGCGAATAAGGGAAAAGGTATGCATATTTCCAGCCGGCCGAAGCCATGATAACGCCCGATATGGTACCTACAAAGCCGATGCCCATCGGTTTCAAAAAATCTTTCCATAAAAGGCTGAACAAAAACTGTATCGATAATATACCCAGCGACGAAAGGAACAGTTTAAAATACACCTGCAGCAGTGCGTACTCCATATGGTATTCGTTAAACCGCAGTTCGGGTTTTAATGCTGATAACAGGTTGGCAAACCCAAGCGTAAATATCACGAACAGTGCGAGGCTGATTAATATCAACAGCAAAGCGTAAACATACTTAGCCGCATAAACCGCGAACTTTGGCAGCGGCAGGCTGAACAGCATTTTCCAGGTATCGGCTTTATGCTCAATATTGTTAACCGAATAGGCGGTAAAAATTACAAATATTGGTAACAATAAAACACCCATAATATTTAATACACTACCAACATAACGTAGCCAAAGCAACTCGCCCGGCCAACTGGCCATTTTTTCGGCATTGGTTAAAAAGCCAATGGTCATTAACAGGCAAATGAGCAGGGGCAGCAGTATAGCACACCAAAAAGCCAGCGTTTTGCGGGTTTTATAAAATTCAGACCGTAGGGAGAGTAAAAATGCTTTCATGGTGATGCAGGGTTCAGACTTTTTTGGTGATAGATAAAAATAGGGTTTCGAGGTCTTGCTGCTGTTTACCGATACTGTAAACGGTGTATCCACTATTTATCAGCAGGGTATTGATCTCGCCGCTTTGCTGTTTTGACAGGTATGGTAGTCCAACCAACGTTTCAGTTACCTGCGCAACCTCATACTGATGGCGCTTTAACAGGTTGGCGGCATCAACCGTATTATCAACTTCTATCAGTAACAAAGCCTGGTTAAGCGCTTCCAGCTCGGCAATACTGCCCTGAAAAAGCATGGTGCCGTTATTAATGATGCCCACATGTGTAGCCATACGCTCTATCTCTGACAGTAAATGGCTACTGATAAACACTGTTTTGCCATGGTGGCGTGTTAGGTTAATCAGCAGTTCGCGTATCTCGATAATGCCATTAGGGTCGAGGCCGTTGGTGGGTTCGTCCAATATCAGCAACTGCGGGTCGCTTAGCAGGGCCAGGGCAATACCCAGGCGTTGTTTCATGCCCAGCGAGTATTGCCCGGCTTTTTTATTGGCTGCATGTTGCAGTTGCACCAATTCAAGCATCTCATCAACCCTGCTTGCAGGCAGTTGCAGCAGGCCCACACGGTTAACCAGGTTTTCGCGCCCGGTAAGGTGCAGGTATATAGCGGGCTGCTCAATCAGCGAGCCTATTTTTGAAAGTATCTCAATGCGGTTACGTTTCAGGTCTTTCCCAAAAACAGAAATGCTGCCTTCGTCCGTTTTTAACAGATTGAGCAGCAATTTAATGGTGGTGGTTTTACCTGCGCCGTTTGGCCCTAAAAAACCATATATACTTCCTTGCGGAACTTGTAACGATAGGGAGTTAACAACCTTTTGGTTGCCAAAATTAAAGGTTAGCCCCTCGGTGCTGATTACCATACATTCTCCTGGCTAATACCGCACACTGTTTTAAAAAGGCTTACACCTTTGTAAAATAATGAGGTGGCTTGTTTAGCTTTGATGCTGGCGCCTTTAATATTTTGTTGTTGTTGATTGAACTGGTAAGCAACACCCATCACCAGGGCAAACATTACTGGTACCAGTAGCATTACAAAAGGGTTTGAGTATTTGATTAACTTTTTCATTGCGATTGATTTGATGAAACAAAGAAATACTAAAAAATCAACCCCCTAAAAAGTATTAGACCAACAGGTTGTATTTATAGATAAACGCCCGCGCCTCGCCTTAAACCCGTTCGTCGAAGAAAAAGGCCAGTTCATCGAACAAACATCATCCTATATATAATAGACCACTGAATAAACCGGCTAAAACATTACTTTAGAACACTGAACAAGTAATAAAATAAATGCGCAGCACTATATAAAGGGATGAAGAAACAGTGGCAATTTTTCTGGCATGTATTTGTGTGGATATGCCTGATATCCTTCTTCTTTTTTATCGGTAAAATAAACAGCAAACTATCTACCGAGGCATTGCTGGTTTTGTTTGTGCTTTTTGGCGTGGTTAACATCAGCTTATTCTACACCAATTACTTGTTACTTATACCCAGGCTTTTGGATAAAAAGCGATACGGAACGTATATCATTATAGCGCTATTGGTAATATTAGCTTATGGTTTTATAAAATACGGGCTGGCCTTTGTTTACAAGGAGTATGCTTTAATGAAGCATAAAGGCGAAATGATCAGCTTTGCATCTTACTACCTCAGCGCGTTTTTTACCAGTTTAATATTTGTATTCCTGAGCATCGTACTAAAATTCTCAACCGATTGGTTTTTGAATGAGCGCATTCAGCGCGACCTGGAGAACCAGCGGCTAACGGCCGAATTATCATTCCTGAAATCGCAGGTTAACCCGCACTTTTTGTTCAATTCCTTAAACAGCATATACTCGCTGGCCTATCAACGGTCAGAAACTACGCCCGAGGCTATACTCAAACTATCGGAAATTATGCGTTATATGCTATACGAGAGTAATGATAACAAAGTTGACCTGGAAAAAGAGATCCATTATTTGCAGAATTATATCGATTTGCAAAAGATACGTTTTGGCTACAAAGCCTTTGTTGAGTTTGAGGTAAAGGGTGATGTTGGTATGCAGCGCATTGCGCCGCTGCTGCTCATCTCATTTATTGAAAACGCGTTTAAACATGGCGTGGCCAATGATCCTGAAACACCTATACGGATGAATATAGCGGTGGAAGACGGTATGCTCAACTTTCATATTGAAAATAAAAAACACACCAATAATCGTGATGCTTCGGGCGGTATTGGTTTAAGTAACGTAAAGCGAAGGTTAAACCTGTTATACCCTAAAAAGTATGATCTGCAAATTACGGATACCGAGGCTTACTACGTGTGTAATTTAAAACTTGTTCTTTAACAAAAAAAGCCGTTTGGTACGGCTTTTAACTGGGCTTATTTTCGTTTTTGCTTTGATTTGGTTGTGCCGGTTTTAGTGCTGTCAGTAGTAGGTGAGGCTAAAAAGGTTGAATTGTCTTTCTTTTTATCGGCATCACTTTTCAACCAATCGGGCGTTGAGGCAGGCTGCACCGGGTTGGCCGGAGATGATTGTGTGGTTGAACCGGCCTGACCTTTACTAACGGTATCGGCCTTTTTTGCCGGGCTTGTTTGTGCACTGGCGTTGTAACAAGCGAATGCAAATATGGCAACAATAGCTGCACTAAGTTTTTTCATGGGTAGCTAAGTGTTATGGTTAATATTATTTAGTTAACGTTGAATTTGATTAACTTGTTTTGCTGGTAAGTTGCTTTTTTAGAAATGTGTGTTGGTTGATTAGTGGCGTTGCGGATATTAAATTATTTATTTTAGCTTTTTAAAACTGATTATAGAAGATGATACGGTGCCTGGTTGTTGATGATGAGCCGCTGGCTTTGAACATACTTGAGGATTATATTGCCAAAATGCCTTTTTTACAATTGGTAAAGGCAACCACCAACCCTATTGAAGCGCTCACGCTGGTGCAGGCCGGTGAGGCCGACTTGGTGTTTTTGGATGTGCAAATGCCCGAACTTACCGGTATACAATTTTTAAAGATTGCCAACGGTAAGGCCAAGGTTATACTTACTACGGCTTACCCGCAATATGCTTTGGAAGGCTATGAACTTGATGTGGTTGACTATCTGTTAAAGCCTATCGCTTTTGATCGTTTTTATAAAGCGGTACAAAAGGCGCAGGGCATCATAAACCCGGCCGCCGCTGTAAGTACACCTGCCCCCGCTGCTACGCCCGCGCAGCAGCCCGATTTTTTGAGCGATTTTATTTTTGTAAAAACCGAGCATAAGATACAAAAGGTGTACCTGCACGATATTTTGTTTATTGAGGGACTGAAGGATTATATATCCATATTTACTACTAACGAGCGCATCATCACCCTGCAAAATATGAAGAAAATGGAAGATGCCCTGCCCGAAAAGCATTTTATCCGTGTGCATCGCTCATATATCGTATCGCTGGATAAGATAGACAGTATTGAGCGTAGCCGCATCTTTATCGGCGATAAGATCATTCCCGTAGGTGATACTTACCGCGACGATTTTTTCAGGATAATTGACGGGAAGAATGTTTAGTAGCCCCTAACCCCTAAAGGGGAACTTTTTTTATAACTCCCCTTTAGGGGCTGGGGGCTACCCCACCTTTTCCCTGATGCGTTCTTCGGCCAGTTTTACCAGCTCGTCAACAGGGGCGGTGCCGGGTTCAATAGGTTCAAGTACTTCCCAAGTCATGGGGGTAAAGGTATTTAGCGGGAACAGGCCGTAACGTGCCATCTCCCACGATCGGTTAATAGCTACCGGAACCAGCAACGCGTTAGGGCACTTTTTTAACAATGTGGCAATACCTGCCGATTGAAAGGCTTTTACATGGCCATCCTTTGAGCGTGTGCCCTCCGGGAATATCATGGCCGACCATCCTTTCTCCTTCATCCGTGTACTCAGCTTAAGCAGTTCGGTAACGGATTGACGCGGATCTTTACGGTCAATATTAGCGCCGCCGCCCACACGCAGGTTGTATGATATGGATGGTATGTTTTTAGCCAACTCTATTTTTGAAACAAACTTGGCGTGATACTTCCTGAAAAAATAGATCATCGGCGGTATATCTATCAAACTTTGATGGTTCGCCATAATAATCATCGGCCTGCCCTGCGGCAGGTTTTGATGATTGATAAATTTAACGGAGTTAAACAGGATATAGTAAGTACTCAGCAAGCATAAGTTAAGCGCATCTACCGATTTTTTGTGGGCTGAGTAGCCAAAGGCCTTATAACTTATCCACTGTATAGGCTGAAAAACAACCAGCACCAAAAAAAACGCGACAATAGCAAACGGCGAAAGGATGTATCCTAAAAACTTTCTCATAATGGAATGACAAAGTTAATAAAAGCCTGTAAATGTTGGTTGTGAGATGGTATCGATGTGAGTTAAAAATGCTTAGCTGTGTGTTATTCCAGATACTAAGGGTTGTCATTTTGAACGATAGCAAGAAATCTGTACGTATGCACATCAGGGGATATATTTTCCTCGTACCTTGTTCTAAGTAACATCGCGCCCGGTTAATTCTCCTCAGTATATTTTTTAAAACTATCCAATATAGCCTGCCAGCCGCCGCGCTGCATCTCAACAGGATTGGTGTTTTCCGGATCAAAGGTTTCAGTAACGGTAGTGGTTTGGCTATCGCCATTAAAGCTGATGTTTACCCTGCGGCCATCAGCCATGGTGTAGTTAATGTGTTTATATTCCTCAACCTTATCATATATACCCTCAAAATCAAAACTGAAGCTGCCATCCTTAGCTGCCATAGTAGTTTTGAATTTACCACCGGGGCGCAGGTCGTTATCAGCATAAGGCGCATGCCAGTCGGCAGATGCCTGGCACCATTGGGTAATATGTTCGGGCTGGTTCCAGTAGTTCCATACTTTTTGCACGTTGGCATTTACTGTGGCCTGTACGGTAATGGCTTTATTATTAATGGTATCCATGTTATTATCGTTTAGTGGTATTATACAAATGTAGCACGTATCTGCTAAAACCATAGTAGCCGTATGCGACAAATTTAGGGGGCATATGTGCATTGGCCAAATGCTATCGTATTGTACTGTAAAGGCAATTTTTTGCTAAATATATTGATACGATTTGATGAAGTATTGATACAAATAAGCGAATAGTTTGAGCCAAAAAACACCGTTTTTTACTCCATCAAATAAACGTCTGATTGACGTTTAAATCAATTAACCAAATTATACTATCTTATGAGAAAAGCTTTACTCTTGAAACAGGGTACACCAACCGTTTCAACCTGTCCTCCGGGCAGGGCACGGCTTATCAGGGCCACGTTCGTTTTTTTTCTTGTAGCTTATCTGATTAACATTACAACCGCGTTTGCTCAAACTAAAATAACAGGCTCGGTAGTTGATGACGGCGGTTTGCCATTACCCGGTGTTGCCGTACGTGTAAAAGGCACTACAATAGGTACCGCCACTGATGGCGACGGAAAGTTTAGCCTTAGCGTGCCGGCCAATGCCGTTATTGAAGCTACTTTTGTAGGCTTTACACCGCAGCAGGTAACGGTAGGCACACAAACCAACATCAAAATCTCACTAAAATCAGCAAACGCAAGCTTGCAGGAAGTAGTTGTAACAGGTTTTGGCACACAAAAAAAGGAATCTGTTACCGGTTCAATAACATCTGTATCCAGTAAAGATATTGACAGGGTGCATGGTGGTGCTACAGTAAGTACGGCTTTGGCGGGTAAGCTGCCGGGTGTAACATTCCGCATGCCTGATGGTCGCCCCGGTGCAAGCGCTAATATCCAGATACGTAACATGGGCCGCCCCTTGTATGTAATAGATGGTATTCAACAGGATGAAGGCCAGTTTAATAACCTGGCACCTAATGATATTGAGAATATTACCGTGTTAAAGGATGCCTCGGCGGCTATTTACGGTGTACGTGCAGCTAATGGTGTTGTTGTGGTAACTACCAAGAAGGGTACAGGCGAAAGCCGTATCAACGTTGATGCGTACATGGGTTTTCAAAACTGGTACCGCTTTCCGGATGTTGTGAACAACTCGTATGATTTTATGCGCTACAAGGCCGAGGCGGAAGTTAACTCAAACGGTAGCACCACTATTACGCCTGCCGAACTTGAAAAATACCGCCAGGGTACCGAGCGTGGCTACCAGAGTTTTGACTGGCGCGAGTACGTTTTAAAGGCTAATAACAATGCGCCCCAAAACTCAGTTAACATCAACTTTACCGGCGGTACAGATAAGGTTAACTATTACGTATCAGGTACACACCTGTATCAAAACTCGGTTTTAGGTAAAGAGTATGAGTTTGGCCGCTCAAACATCCAGTCAAATATCAGCGCTAAAGTAGCTACAGGTTTAAGGGTGAGCATGAACATTAATGGCCGTATTGAAAGCCGCGAAAACCCCGGCGTACCGGGCGGTGACGACTATTTTTTGGCACGTTTTGCCGTATTGCGCAATACCCCGCTTGAAAGGCCTTACGCTAATGATAATCCAAACTACCTGAACCGTATCAACAACATCGAGTCAAACTACGCTTTCCTGAACAAGGATCTTTCGGGCGTTTACCGAAGTGACTGGCGGGTTTTGCAAACCAATTTTAATGCTGAGTACCAGATACCGGGCGTTAAGGGCTTAACAGCAAAAGCCGTTTATTCATATTATATAGCCGATTATATACTCAACAACCATGAGTATACTTATGATGTGTACACTTATAAGCCCGAAACAGATGTTTATGAAAGATCAGGCGGCAGTACTAACCCATGGCGTGAGCGCGAGCAGCGTAAGGAGTTTAACAACACCTTTCAGGCCCAGTTAAATTATGCCAATACCTTTGGTAAACACAATGTAACAGGTACGCTGGTTGCCGAGCGTATTGAATTAAGGCACCTGCGTAATTATGTACATGCTACGCCTATATCAAACAATCTTCCGCTTATTTATTTTCCTACCATGGATAGGTATGACGAT
Source organism: Mucilaginibacter sp. UR6-1 (assembly GCF_020880975.1). GTDB lineage: Bacteria > Bacteroidota > Bacteroidia > Sphingobacteriales > Sphingobacteriaceae > Mucilaginibacter. The sequence goes on from NZ_JAJIWP010000002.1 coordinate 70,361, forward strand.
CAGGATGATAAAGAATCGCGTATAGGTTACATAGCACGTGCTAACTATAACTATGCTAATAAATATTACCTTGAAGTATCGGCAAGGCGTGATGCGTCTTATCTGTTCGCGCCTGATAAGCGGGTAGGTTATTTCCCAGCGGCTTCCGTTGGATGGCGTATTACTGAAGAGCCGTTCATGAAAAATTTACTGGGTGAAAATTCGATATTGAATGACTTTAAATTCCGTGCATCATACGGTTTATTGGGTGACGACAGGAACCCTAACGACCCTAATCAGCCTATTGTACCCGCTTACGCTTACCTTGCCGGTTACAATTACGCGCAAAACGGTGTGGCTATTTTAGATGGTAACGCGGTAACTGTTGCCCGCGATAAAGGTATCCCAACTACATTGATATCATGGCTGCGCAGTAAAACCCTGAACGTGGGTGCCGACTTTTCATTGTTTAACAGCAAACTAACAGGTTCGGCAGAGTATTTTCGCCGTAAACGTACCGGTTTGTTGGCAACACGTATAGATGTGCTTGTGCCCGAGGAGTTAGGTTATGCCCTCCCTCAGGAAAACCTGAACAGCGATGAGCAATATGGTGGTGAGTTTGCCCTTAGTTACAATAATAAGATAGGGCAGTTAAGCTACAATATTGGTGGAAATATATCATACAGCAGGGCAAAAAACCTGGAAAGCTATATGCCGCGTTTCTTTAACTCATGGGATCAATACCGTAACTCACCTGTAAACAGGTATAAAAATATGGATTGGGGTTACGAGGTTATTGGTCAGTTCACTTCACAAGATCAAATTAACAACTATACCATCAACAATGATGGCAAAGGTAACCGTACCCTCATTCCGGGCGATTTAATGTACAAGGATCAGAATGGCGATGGTAAAATTGACCAGTATGACGAAAGGCCGATAGGCTTTGGCTATGGCACGCAACCTAATATTAACTACGGGTTCAACATCGGGCTTGCATACAAAAGCTTTGATTTTCATGCTGATTTTTCAGGTGCTGCGGGTTATACCTGGTTCCAAAATTACGAAACCCGTTGGGCATTCCAAAACAATGGTAACCTGAACAAGATATTTGAAGATCGCTGGCACCGTGCTGATCCTTATGATCTGAACAGCCAGTGGATTCCGGGACGATATCCGGCTAACCGTAATAACGTTGGCTTTGGCCATGCAGATTATGAGTTGAATGGCCAGCGTAATTCAACCTTTTGGCTGCACAATGTTAAATATTTGCGCGCCCGTACTATTGAGTTAGGTTACACATTGCCGGCTAATGTACTGAGCAAGATCAAAATTAAGCGAGCCCGTTTTTATGTTAACGGATACAATCTGTTCTCATTTGATAACCTGAAAGATTTTGGCATCGATCCGGAAGTTGTTGATGACAATGGCTTGCAGTTCCCTCAAAATAAAGTGGTTAATTTCGGTGTTAACCTAACCTTTTAAATAGCGAATTCATTTTTTAAATGATATGAAAAAGATATTTTTAATTACAATGGGCGCGGCGCTGTTAGTTACAGCATCGTGCAAAAAGGATAGCGATTTTTTAGATATTCCACCAAAGCAGATATTGCCAAGTGATATTGTGTTCTCTGATCCGGCGCTGGCACTTGCTGTACTGGGTGATTTATATAACAGGCAGCTTGATTTTTCAGGTCTTGACAATGGCTGGGCAAGTTTTGTTGATTTTAGCGAAGCATTCCCTTCAGAGAACGGAAGCGCTTTTTTTGTAACCCGAAACGGTTGGGACTTTGGCGAGTGGAATACCTGGGACTATGCTTACATACGTGAGCTGAATTTATTTATCGAGCGTGCTACAGCTTCAACAGCTTTGGCCGCAGCCGATAAAACCAGATTTTTAGCCGAAGCGCGTTTTTTACGTGCCAACTATTATTTTGAAATGGTGAAACGTATGGGTGGAGTGCCTATTATAACTTCATCATTCACCTACAACGGTGATGTTACCGATCTGCAAAAACCTCGGGCTAAGGAATCAGAAGTATATGATTTTATAATAAGTGAGGCTGAGGCTATAAAAAATGATTTACCTGCGGATGTTAATCAAAAATCAAGAGCAAGTAAGGGTGCGGCACTGGCTATGGAAGCAAGGGCGGCTTTATACGCCGGCTCAATAGCTAAGTACGGTGCCTCTACGCCGCAGGTTACTTTAGCAGGTGATGAAGTAGGTATACCTGCAGCTATGGCTAATGGGTATTACACTAAGGCTTTAGCCGCAGCTAATGAAATTATTAACGGTGCAGCAGGCGGCTATAAACTGTATCAGGTATTGCCAAATCTGTCTGACAATTTTGCCAATCTGTTTATTGATAAAAGCAACGCCAACCAGGAGCCGATATTTATTGAGGACTTTAAAGTGGGCAGCGGTAAAGTGCATAGCTTTACTGTAAATAATCAGCCTTATTCTATATCTGATGAAGGCGCTGATGCCGGTCGTTTAAATCCGTCATTAAATTTAGTTGAATCATTTGAGAAACTGGATAATACTTACGCCCCCATTCCAACAACCGATGGCAGCGGAAACCCAATTTATTACGATGATCAATTAGATATATTTGCAGGCCGTGACGCTCGTTTGGCAGGTACAGTATTGTTGCCCAATGCACAATTTAAGGGTGAGCATACTGATATTTGGGCAGGTTATCAGTTGGCTGATGGAAGCATCTTTACATCGGGTAATGCCAATGATCTGAGAAATTTGCCGGGAACGCCTGAATCGGCTAAAGTTCAGGTTGTTGGTCAGGACGGGCCTATAAATGGTTTGGAATTCCGTACGCAAAGCGGTTTTTATGTACGTAAGTATCTTGATCCGGCAACAGGTTCAGGCCGTCGTGGCCGTCAAAGTGATGTAGCCTTTATACGTTACCGTTATGGCGAGGTATTACTAAATGCTGCAGAAGCTGCCTTTGAACTTGGCCAAACAAGTGTTGCTTTAAATTACATTAACCAGGTGCGTGCGCGTGCGGGTTTAACAACGGCCTTAACAACATTATCTTTTGACAGGATAGTGCACGAGCGCAGGGTTGAACTGGTGTTTGAAGGGCATACCTTATATGATATGAAACGCTGGCGCTTAGCGCACCGGGTTTGGAACGGCCAGCAAATGACAGTTGCTGAACTTGTAAGTAACATTGGCTCGGCAACAAAGAAAAATACACAGCCTTTTGGTTTATGGCCTTATAAAATCTATAATCCGGGTAATGTTAACAACGGCAAATGGATATTTAAAGAAGTTAAACCCTCGGCTGTAACGGGTGCTAATAATTTTCAGTTAGGTAATTATTATTCACGTATAAATGATAATATATTATCAGCCAACCCAAAACTTGTAAAACAGCCTAATCAATAATTTAAAACTAAGCATTATGAAATATAGATTTCATCTGATCATATTGATGATACTTACCGCAGGTTTGGCATCATGTAAAAAAGATAATTACGAAGCGCCGCAATCAACGTTTAAAGGACGGTTAGTGTATAACGGTAATCCTATTAATGTTGAATATGAAAAAGTATCTATTGAGCTTTATCAAAGTGGCTTTGGCAAGGTAGGCGCTATCAATGGTACTGTGGCGCAGGATGGGGGATTCTCGTTTCTGTTATTTGATGGCGATTACCGTCTGATCATTCCAAACAGCCAGGGCCCTTTTCGCTGGAACCAGACTACAGGAAACAGGGATACACTCTCAGTAAAAGTTAGCGGCGATCAAACGCTTGACCTGCAGGTAACCCCTTACTATTTGGTTGAGGACGCGCAGTATAATGTAAGCGGCCGCGAAGTAACTGCTACTTTTGATATCAATAAAGTTATTACTGACGCTAATGCTAAGGATATTGAGAACGTTACCCTGTTTATTAATAAAACACAGTTTGTTTCAGGTACTGATAATATTGTTAACGCCGGTGTTGCCGGTGCTGATATTACCAGCCTTAACAACGTAACATTAAAGGCCACAGTGCCTAACATAACGCCTACTCAAAATTATGTGTTTGCAAGGGTAGGTATAAAAATTGCCGGTGTTGAAGATCTTATCTTTTCGCCGTTGCAAAAGCTAACACTTTAAATTTATAAGGTTGGGGTTTCTGCTGTAAAGCGGAGGCCCCTTTTTTATCTGCTTATTTAGCAACAAATTCATAATTCAATAATGAGAAAATTTTTATCCGCAGCAGTAATTACCCTAACGGCGTGTGTAACAGCTAACGCGCAGCAGGGGCAATGGCATCTTATTAAAGATCGTATTGTTACCCCCTGGGCCGAAAAGGTTGACCCTAAAAACCCTCTGCCTGAGTATCCGCGCCCTATGCTGGTACGCAGCAATAACTGGAAAAACCTGAATGGCTTATGGAGCTATGCCATTACGCCAAAAAATGCTTCAACGCCAACCAAGTACGAGGGCAGCATTCTGGTGCCTTTCGCTGCCGAGTCGGCACTGTCAGGCGTGGGCCGTACTGTGGGTAAGGATAGTTTGCTGTGGTATAAAAACACCATCAATGTGCCATCATCAATGAAAGGCAAAGAGGTGCTGCTGCACTTTGGCGCGGTTGACTGGCAAACCGAAGTGTTTGTTAATGGTAAGAGCGCGGGCAAGCACGAGGGCGGCTTTGATCCGTTCACATTCAATATCACCCCATTCCTTAAAGGTGGCTCAAAGCAGGATGTGGTAGTTCGCGTGTGGGACCCAACCAATGATGGCCCGCAGCCAACCGGCAAGCAAATGAAAAAGCCCGAAGGCATATGGTACACCCCGGTAACCGGTATATGGCAAACTGTGTGGTTGGAGGCTGTGCCTAAAGCATACATCGCGTCAACCAAACAAACCCCTGATATTGATGCGCATACCATCACCATATCTGCTGATATTGAAAATAAGCAGGCTGGCGATAACCTGAAGATAGAGGTGCTTGATGGCAAAACCGTCATCGCCCAAAAGCAACAAAACGCAGGCGAAACCGCTGTTATTTCGCTAAAGAATGAAAAACTGTGGTCGCCGGAGAGCCCTAATTTGTATAACCTGAAAATTACCCTGCTGCGTAACAACAAGGCGGTTGATGTGATCACCAGCTATTTTGCTATGCGCAAAATATCAATGGCGCCTGATGCCAATGGCATTCAACGTATGATGCTTAACAACAAATTCGTGTTTCAATATGGCCCGCTTGACCAGGGCTGGTGGCCCGATGGTTTGTATACCCCGCCAACTTACGAGGCGATGATATATGACATTGATCAGCTTAAAAAAATGGGCTTTAACATGATACGTAAGCACATTAAGGTTGAGCCTGCTACCTATTACACTTATTGCGATAAGGTAGGTATGCTGCTATGGCAGGATATGCCAAGCGGCGATTTGGGTAATGGCTGGGAAAACCGCCCTGGTGTTTTAGATCATGGCACTGACCAAAAACGTACGCCCGAATCAGAAGGTTACTATCGTAAGGAGTGGAACGCCATTATGGACGTGCTGCATAACTACCCAAGCATTGTGGTTTGGACGCCGTTTAACGAAGCCTGGGGCCAGTTTAAAACCGTTGAAATTACCGAGTGGACGATGAAGAAAGATCCATCCCGCCTGGTGAACAGTGCCAGCGGCGGCAACTTCTATCTAACCGGTCATATTATCGATTTACATAACTACCCGCACCCGGCTATGCCAGCGCCTGATGTTTTTGGGCAAAAGCGTATACTGGTATTGGGCGAGTTTGGCGGCTTGGGTTTACCGCTTGACGGCCATACCTGGCAAAAAAAGAACTGGGGCTATCAAACCTTTAAAACCTCTGATGAAATGTTCGAGAAGTATGCCTCGTTCACCAAGCGTATCGCAGAGTTGATTCCGCTGGGCCTTTCAGCCGCGGTATATACTCAAACTACCGATGTTGAGGGCGAAACCAACGGCTTTATGACCTATGACCGAGCGGTTGATAAAATGCCGGTTAATAAGCTGCACGAAGTAAACACTAAATTATACGACCCTTCATTGGTTAAATAAACTTGATGGTGTTAAAAAAAGTAATTTATTATTTAGCAGGCCTGTTCGCGTTAAGCGGGCAGGCTTTTGCGCAAAATAATGGCGGTATGCACAAAGCACCTTCGCCCCTGTACCGCGACCCAATTTATGACGGCGCGGCCGACCCCATTGTGGTTTACAACCAGGCGGAAAAGTTATGGATGATGCTGTACACCCAGCGCAGGGCCAATGCGCAAACGCAGGACGTGGCATATTGCTATGGTACAGCCATCGGCGTCGCTACTTCAAAAGATCATGGGCAAACATGGGCCTACCGGGGTACGCTTAAGCTTGATTTTGAGCGTGGCACCAATACTTTTTGGGCACCCGAGGTTATTTATGATAAAGGTACCTACCACATGTTCGTTACCTACATTCAGGGTGTGTATAACCATTGGGCGGGCAACGCGCGGCTGGTACATTACACCAGCAAAAACCTGTGGGACTGGAAATTTATCGGCGACCTGAAATTAGCCGGCAGCATCATCGACCCGACCCTGATGAAACTGCCTGATGGTAAATGGCATATTTGGTACAAAGGCCCTGATGCCAACACGCTAACTGCCGAAAGCAGCGACCTGGTAAACTGGAAAGCCGACCCGAAGGTAGCCATTGGCGGCCCGGAGCACGAAGGACCCAAGATATTCAGGTTTAAGGATTATTACTGGATGATAACCGACGAATGGCATGGCCAGCGTGTACACCGCTCAAAGGATGCCAAAACCTGGGAGCGTCAGGGCATGGTGTTGGATAAGCCCGGCCACCGCCCGGAGGATACGCCAACCGGCGCCCATGCGGATGTGGTAGTTACCGGCGATCATGCCTACATTGTTTACTTTACGCATCCCGGTCGTAAATCGCACCAAAATGATGGCGGGCATGATGCCGACGACGCTTTTACTTATTCAACCAAACGTACCTCTATACACGTAGCCGAGTTGGAGTATAATGATGGTACTTTGGTGTGCGACAGAGATAAACCATTTGATTTTTATCTGCCTTAAAATATTATTGATATGAGATTCAAGTTATTACTGGCTTTAACATCAGTATTAGGAATTACCACCGCCGCTAACAGCCAAACGGTCAATTACACAAGCAGCCGTGCGCCACTGCGCCAAAACCCATATATCGAACTGCCGCTTGGTGCTATAAAACCGCAGGGCTGGCTGCGCGAGATGCTTGTACGCCAAAAAAATGGCGCTACGGGTAGGCTGGATGAACTTTATCCGCTGGTAATGAACCAGCGCAACGGCTGGCTTGGCGGCGATGGAGACCAATGGGAACGCGGCCCGTACTGGATTGATGGCTTGTTGCCGCTGGCTTATATATTGCAGGACAAGGCACTCATTGCCAAGGTAAAACCCTGGGTAGAGTGGTCTATAAAAAGCCAGCAGCCTGATGGATACTTCGGCCCATCAAAGGATTACCCTTACGAGGCAGGCATACAGCGCGATAACAGCCGCGACTGGTGGCCAAAGATGGTAATGCTTAAAGTGCTGAAACAATACTACATGGCCACCGGCGATAAGCGGGTGATTGGTTTGCTAACCAATTACTTTAAATATCAGCTAAAGGAATTGCCCGCCAAACCGCTTGACCATTGGACGTTTTGGGCGCGCCTGCGCGGCGGCGATAACCTGATGGTGGTATACTGGCTATATAATATTACCGGCGATAAGTTTCTGCTTGATCTGGCTGATTTGCTGCATAAACAGACTTATAACTTTACCGGTGAGTTTTTAGATACCGATATGCTTAGCCGCATGGGCAGCATTCACGGCGTTAACCTGGCGCAGGGCATGAAGGAGCCGCTGATTTACTACCAGCATCACCCTGAACAAAAATATGTGGAAGCCATGAAAAAGGGTTTTCATGACCTGACCAAATACAATGGCATGGCGCATGGCCTGTATGGCGGCGATGAATCCTTACATGGCAACAACCCGACCCAGGGTTCGGAATTATGCTCGGCAGTAGAGATGATGTTCACGCTGGAGAGCTCGCTCGAAATTACGGGCGATGTGGATTATGCCGACCGTTTGGAGAAAATAGCCTTTAACGCCCTTCCGTCACAAACTACCGGGGATTACCTGAACCGCCAGTACTTTCAGCAGGCCAACCAGGTAATGCTTACCCGCCACGTGCATAACTTTGATGTTAACCATGCCGGTACCGATGTAGTGTATGGTTTGTTATCAGGCTTTCCGTGCTGTACGTCAAATATGCACCAGGGCTGGCCCAAATTTGCGCAAAACCTGTGGTATGCCACTGCCGATAGGGGCATAGCCGCGCTGGTATATTCGGCGAGCGAGGTAACGGCAAAAGTAGCTGATGGTAAGGAAATAACTTTTAAGGAGGAAACCAATTATCCGTTTAACGAAAATATAAAGTTCACTTTAACCAGCAAAAAGGCTAAGCAGTTATCGTTCCCGTTCCACTTGCGTATACCGGCATGGTGTAAAAACGCGGTAATAAAAGTGAACGGACAGGAGTTGCAGCAGGCCAAAGGCGATCAGATCGTACAGATTAACCGTGAGTGGAAGAACGGTGATGTGGTGGAACTGCAATTGCCAATGCACATCTACAAAAATTTCTGGTACGAAAACTCGGTATCGGTTGAGCGTGGGCCGCTGGTGTATGCCCTCAAAATTGGTGAGGAAACCAAGTTGGTTAAGAATGATAAAGACCCTATCGCCTATGGTAAAGAATATATTGAAATAAGGCCGACCACCCCGTGGAACTATGGTTTGGTAGCCCTGGATGATAACAAATTTCAGCAAAGCATCTCCATAGATAAAAAGGCGATAGCGCCTTACCCCTGGACGCCGGACAATGCCCCGCTGATATTAAAAGCGAAAGCCAAACGCATACCCGACTGGACTTTGTATAACGATATGACGGGTCCGATACCGTTCAGTGTGATCTATAATGAAGGTATGCCAAACCAACCCGAAGAGGAAGTAACGCTGATACCTTACGGCTGTACACGGTTGCGTATCTCGCAATTTCCGCAAGTTCGATAAACCCTTATCATTAATAATTGAAAGGCAGGCTGTAATGGCCTGCTTTTTTATTGCCAGATGATCTCGGCATCCAGTAAACGGGTTTCAAATTCGTAAACCGGGTATTTACTTTCGATGAGTTTGATGAGCATTTGCGTGGCTATCTGCCCCATTTCAAAAGCGGGCTGCCTGATGTATGATATGCCCGGCGAAAGCAGGTCGATAACATCGGCGTTTGAGTAACCCACAATAGCCAGGTTTTCAGGATACTTTATACTCTTCAAGGCACGTATGCTTGCCGTGCTGATGAGGTCGCTTGCAATAAAAAGGGCTCCGGGCTTTTTATCATTATCAAACAAAGTTTTAATTGCTTCAGCTACCTCTATATCGTTGCGGCCGCCCTGGTAACAATATTTAATATAGTTTTCATCAATACTGATGTTGTTATCAGTAAGCGCCTGTTTGTACCCGTTAACCCTTTCGGTAGTGATGGATATTTGGGGCGTACTGGCCAGCAGCGCAATATTTTTAAACCCTTTGCTGATAAGCAGGCTTGTGGCGTTGTATGATGTTTTAAAATTATCGCTGCTTACGCGGTGTGTTTCTATCTCGTTAAGTATCCTGTCAAAAAATACAATGGGCAGTCCCTGGCGGTGCAGCTCATGGATATGGGTATAATCAGTTGTTTGAGCCGATACCGACATCAGCAAGCCATCAACCGATCGGCTGGCCAGGTGCTGCATGTTGGCTTTTTCGCGTTCATACTCCTCATGGCTTTGCGATATAATGATGTTATATCCGTTTTGATAAGCAACCGACTCAATACCATTGATTGCCTGGGCAAAAAAACTGTTGGCAACATCAGCCACTAAAACACCGATGGAATTGCTGCGCTTGTTGCGCAGGCTTTGCGCTACCGGGTTGCCATGGTAGTTTATCTGCCGGGCATAATCGAGCACCTTTTGTTTGGTTTCGGCACCTATCTCATAACTGTCACGCAGCGCCCTCGATACAGTTGACGGTGAGATACCGAGCGCCCGGGCAATATCTTTTATGGTAGCTGCTTTGAACATGCGTTTTAAAGCTACAAATAAAAATAACATCCGCTAATAAAGCGGTTATTATAGTAACAGTATAAATACACTTTTGAGGGGTTTAATCGCGCTTTGTTTTATATATTAGCCATGCTGCAAGCACAGCTTGCGCGCTTAACCAGGCTAAAAAACTATACAAATTGAATAAAGCAAAACATAAGGTTTTTGCGGGTATTGCCGTGTGCTTATTTTTTTTGGAGGCTTGTATGCCCAAAAGCGAAGATAAGCAGGCTGTGAAAAAAACGGCTCCTGCTAAAAAGGCGCTTTGCTGCGAATCAAATATGCCTTCCCGCTTTGGCATGGCAGGTATGGCCGATCAAAAAATTGCCGATACCGGTGTGTTAAAAGGCCATGCCGGTATGGTGTTCATCAAAGGAGGTACATTTAGCATGGGAGGAGATAACGCGCAGGCGGCCGACGATGAATTTCCGAAACACGAGGTAAGGGTTAATGGCTTTTGGATGGATGCTACCGAGGTAACTAACGCGCAGTTTGCCCGCTTTGTAAAGGCTACCGGTTACGTTACTACCGCCGAACGCAAACCCGACTGGAATGAGCTAAAAAAGCAACTGCCCCCGGGTACACCAAAACCTGATGAAAGCATGCTGGTACCTGCATCGCTGGTGTTTACCCCGCCCGATCATCCTGTACGGCTGGATAACTATGCCCAGTGGTGGGCCTGGGTTCCGGGTGCCAACTGGCAACATCCGCAGGGCCCCCAAAGTAATATCAAAGGCAGGGATAATTACCCGGTTGTGCAAATAAGCTATTACGATGCATTGGCTTATTGCAAATGGGCAGGTAAGCGTTTGCCAACCGAGGCCGAATGGGAGTGGGCCGCACGCGGTGGCCGGCAAAACAACATCTATCCCTGGGGTAACGAGCCGGTTGATAAAGGGGCGCCAAAAGCCAATAGCTGGCAGGGCGAATTCCCCTGGAAGAACACCGTGGCCGACAAGTTTGAGCGCCTGGCCCCGGTGAGCAGCTTCGCCCCCAATAATTACAAACTGTTTGATATGGCAGGTAATGTATGGGAGTGGTGTGCCGATCTGTATAACAATACTTACTATAAAACTATCAGTAAACCTGCCGGGGTAAGCAACCCCCAAGGCCCTGTTAAAAGTTACGACCGGGATGAGCCTTACGCGGTTAAGCGGGTTATCCGCGGCGGATCATTTTTATGTAACGATAGTTATTGCTCAGGCTACCGTGTGGCGCGCAGGATGAAGAACACCGAGGATAGCAGTACCGAGCATGTGGGCTTTAGATGTGTGCGTGATAAATAATATTGTTGAACTATAACACTATACTATGAAATGGCTTTTAGGATCAATCCTGCTGATAGGGCTGGCATCAACCCTCATATTTTTTAAAACAGCACCGGCCCCCGCAAATACCTCTGCTGATGATCGTCCAAACATCGTGGTGATCATGGCCGATGATCTGGGTTATTCAGATATTGGCTGTTACGGCTCCGAGATCAGCACGCCCAATATTGATTTTCTGGCCAAAAACGGTATTCGTTATACGCGGTTTTACAATACCTCAAGGTGCTGCCCTACACGTGCCTCATTGCTTACAGGTTTATACAACCAGCGGGCGGGTATCGGTAAAATGACGGATGCCGAGGATGAACCGGGCTACCTTGGGCATCTGTCTGAAAACGCGGTAACTATTGCCGAGGTGCTGAAACAGGCAGGTTACCAAACGGCCATGTCGGGCAAGTGGCATGTATCAAACACGCCGGGTTTAAAAGATCCGAAAGAGCAGATGAAATGGTTGAACCACCAAAGCTTTCAACCAACTTTTTCGCCGGTTGAACAGTACCCGACCAGCAGGGGATTCGACAGGTTTTATGGCACCATTTGGGGCGTGGTTGATTTTTTTGACCCGTTTAGTTTAGTTAATGGTACCGAGCCGGTTAAGGAAGTGCCAAAGAATTATTACCATACCGATGCTATTAACGATACCGCGGCATCCTACGTAAGGCAGATGGCTAAAGGTAAAAAGCCGTTTTTTTTATACCTGGCCGAGAACGCGCCGCACTGGCCGCTGATGGCCCTGCCCGAAGATATTGCTAAATATAAGGATACCTACAAAGTGGGCTGGGATGCCATCCGCAAAACCCGTTATGCCAAAATGGTAAAGGCCGGATTGATAGACCCGAAAACCACACCGCTTTCGCCGCGCTGGGGTGCTGATTTAAAATGGGAGAATAACCCCGATAAGGAATGGGATGCCGCCGCGATGGCTGTCCACGCCGCCATGATCGACCGTATGGATCAGGGTATAGGCAGGGTTATAAAAGCTTTAAAAGAAACCGGGCAACTGGAAAATACACTCATTGTGTTTTTGAGCGATAACGGAGCAAGCAATGAAAACTGCACGGCCTATGGCCCGGGTTTTGACCGCCCAAACCAAACGCGCACCGGCGAGCCGATAGTTTACGATATGAAAAAGACCGTGATGCCGGGCAAACAAACCTCCTACGCATCAATAGGCCAGCGCTGGGCTAATGTAGCCAATACGCCATACCGGTTTTGGAAAGCAGAATCATACGAAGGTGGCGTACGTACCCCCATGGTGGCTTACTGGCCTAAAGGCATCAAAATGAAAAGCGGGAGTATATCGCCACAAATGGGACATGTAAAGGATTTTATGGCGACTTTTATGGAATTGGCAAAGGCAAAATATCCTAAAACCTATAAAGGGCATACGGTGATGCCAACCCAAAGCCACAGTTTTGCCACCTCGTTTAAAGGTAAGCCTACGGCTGATGAACCATTGTTTAACGAGCACTTTGGCGCGCGCTACGTACGTTACAAAAACTGGAAAATGGTATCGCACGGTGGCCGTGATACCGCCTGGCACCTGTATGAGATCAACAAGGATGAAACAGAGTTGAATGATATAGCCGCGGCGCATACGGCAGAGGTGACGCGTTTAAGCAACCAGTGGCAGCAATGGGCTAAGGATAATTATGTGTACCCGAAGCCGTAGCAATTCCGACGCTTGATTAACTGCCCTTAACTTCTTTTGTGCGAGAAGTAAAACTAAGCGTCAGCGATTTTATGAGCACCACTAAAAAACAAAATGTAGCGAATAAACGGCCGGCTGCGCCCTGCTCGGTGAAAGGTGTGCCTGGGCAGAGTTTGTGCTGCTCCGGGCATTCCTGATGCCGGTAAGATTGGTTATATGTGGTTTGTGCTTTTAATTTTCGCTATTACTCTTCCACATTAATACCTATCTGCTTCAGTAATAACGATGCGTTAAAGGTTTTGCATTCGCCGTGTTTCAGTTTATAATCAAACAGCATTTCGCCATCAATAACCTGTATGTCAAAGTAATAATTATTTACATAGGCAGGATACTTATCTTCGAGCCGGGCAATTTGCAGGTCGTGGGTGGCAACCATGCCTACAGCGCGTTTGGCTATCAGTTGTTCAATCACCGCTTTTGAGCCGAGGTACTTATCAACAGAATTGGTGCCGCGCAGCATCTCATCCACTAAAAAGAAAACCTTAGGTACGGTTTCAACAGCGCCGAGCAGCATTTGCAAACGGTCAAGCTCGGCTTTAAAAGTTGAGGTGCTTTCGTTAAGTGAATCCTTAATACGCATGTAGCTGATGATGTTGATCACCGAAACCTTCATAACATCCGCGCAAACCGGCGCACCGCTTAGTGCAAGCACCGTATTAATGCCGATGGTACGCAAAAAGGTACTCTTACCCGCCATGTTTGATCCGGTGATGATGTCAACCTTAAAGGCATCACGCAGCTCATAACTGTTTACCACCCTTTTGGCCGGCTGAATAAGCGGATGGCCGATGTTTTGTGCCGTCAGCGTGTACCCTTCGCCTTCAGCAATTTGTGGTATGGCCCAATGGGTGTAGTTAATATGGAGGCTCGCCAAGCTAATCAGCGCCTCGTAATCAGCCAGTACATCAAAAGCATCTTCCAGGTTTTGCCTGTTGGCGCGCTTCCATTCTTCAATGGCGATGATCTGCCTTAAATCCCATAAAAAAAAGATATTTAATATTGATCCCACCAGCAAATTCAGCCTGTTATTAAATTTGTTTATCAGCCGCGAGAGCTCCTTTATCTCTGCCGATGTTTGTTTTTCTTTCAACTTGTTTGACAGACCGGTACAATAAGCCGATTGCCACTGCTCATCTTCCGCTTTCTTAAATGCCTGTGCATATTTACCCAATGTATCTCCTATTTTGCCGATCACCAGGTCGGCCATTTTTATCTGCTTCCCCCTTGATGCCACTAAACCCAGATGCACCACGGCCACAATTACCGGCAAGGCTTTAGCGCCGTAAAAAGCGGAGAACAATATGGCGGCAAGCATAACAAAGGGTGCTATGCGGCTGTATTTTTTTAGCCAGCCCTCGCCGGGCATGTTAAGCGGTAAGGCTAAATATTTTATCAGGTTGCTAAGCTGCCCTGAATCGGCTGTTTTGGCAAATAGCAGCAGGGCCTGTAATTCCAGTTTCCAGTTGCTTTTTACAGATAGCTCACGCACCGCCTCCTGTCTTAACAAAATGGTCGGCTTATCGGCCGGTGCGCTTAGCCAGCCCGCAAGTTTGTTATTGCCCGGCGTTGTAGCCGCACGGTTAATCAGGTTGAACAGCGATGCCTTGCCGAATATATCCAGATCAGAAGTATAAAAATGCTTGTCGTTACCATAGCGGGTGCCGTCATCATACAGGTTGCCAAAATTTTCAATGCTGGCTATCTCGTTGTTGTTGATGCTTACCAGATCGGTATAATAATCGCGCTCGCGCTCAAACTCGCTTTGACGTTTTACCAGCCAGGCAAAAAGGAGTATGAGCACAATGGCGCTGATAGCTATAATGGTAAAGGTATTATTTGCTACCCCGATGCTTACAAAGGCAATAAGTGAAACAAAAATAGCCAGCCGTATAAGAGAGTATTCATTGATCTGCTTTTTAAGGCGGTTCGCCTCAGCCTGAGCTGTGGCGGCATTATTGCGATAGGTGTTCAGTATGTCCTGCGTCATCGGTTAAAAACAAAATGGTAAAGTAAGGGCTTTATTTCAAAAATAACGTTATTTGTACCGTTTTATGAAGATAACGCTTTTAACCGTTGGCAAAACTGAAGATGCTTACCTGAAAGATGGTATTGAGAAATATGTTAAGCGCCTTAAACATTATATTAAACTTGAGCTTGTTGACCTTGCCGAGCTAAAAAATACCAAGGCGCTCTCTCAGGATCAGCAAAAAGCCAGGGAGGCCGAAATGATCCTCAAAAAGATCTCCCCGCTTGATCATGTGATACTGCTTGACGAAAAGGGCAGCGAACTTACCTCCACCCAGTTTGCCAACACCATTAATAAGCACATGATAGGCGCTGCCAGTCATCTGGTATTTATTGTTGGCGGGCCGTATGGTTTTGATGCTTCGGTATATCAGCGGGCTAATGATAAGCTTTCGCTATCGCGGATGACGTTCTCACACCAAATGGTGCGTTTGTTTTTTATTGAGCAGTTGTACCGTGCCTTTACCATTATAAAGGGCGAACCTTATCATCACGAGTAACTAAAAATATAATATCAGGTAATGGTCATTCAATGGATCATACGCCTATAGTCGGTATAAAAATTGCTACATTGCACACATGGGAGCAGGACACGATCATTCTCATCATCACCACGATCATAGCGTAAAGCTTGACCATTTGAACAAGGCCTTTATTTGGGGCATAGTACTTAACCTCACGTTTGTTGTGGTTGAAGCCGCCGCAGGTTTATACAGCGGATCATTAGCGTTACTTACCGATGCCGGCCATAATCTGAGTGATGTAGCCAGCCTTGCTCTTGCCCTGCTGGCCTATAAGCTTACCAAGGTAACCAGCAATAAGATTTATACTTACGGTTACAAACGTTCAACCATACTGGTTTCCTTTTTTAACGCGGTGATATTGTTTGCTGCTATTGGCGTTATTGTTTACGAGGCCGTTGAACGCCTTACCCAGCCACAGGCCGTACCCGGCGATACCATTATTTGGGTGGCGCTTACCGGCATAGCCATCAATGGCTTTACTGCCTGGCTATTTATGAAGGATAAGGAAAAGGACCTGAATGTTAAGGGCGCTTACCTGCACATGGCGGTGGATGCAATGGTATCATTAGGAGTAGTAATCTCCGGGGTTGTTATTGCCTACACCGGCTGGTTTTGGCTGGATAGTGTGGTAAGTATTATTATAGCCGCGGTAATATTGTTAGGTACCTGGGGATTGTTTAAGGATAGCCTGCGCCTGGAGATGGACGGTGTACCCAAGGATATGGACATTGCAGCCATAAAAGCCGAATTGTTAAAAGCTGATGGTGTACTGGATGTGCACCACATGCACGTATGGGCATTAAGTACCACCGAGAACGCGCTCACCGCCCACCTGGTTATTACCCCCGAGGCTGTTGACCGGTTTGATAAAATTAAGCATGACCTGCGCCACCGCCTCGAGCATCTGGAAATAACCCACAGTACCTTTGAGCCCGAGTTTAGCGAAAAAAAGTGCGATGACCCGGTGTGCTGTTAAATAAAAAACGCCATTACAGATGTACTGCATGGCGTTTTATATTTTAAAGCTCGCTGAAAATTACTCGGCCTTTTTAGCTCTTGGCTTTTTAGCCTTTGGTTTTTCCTCGGCAGGTGCTTCGGTTACCTCAGCCTCAGCAACCGGTGCAGGCGCTTCTTCTTCAGTTGCAACAGGTTCGGCAGTTGGCTCGGCCTCGTTAAACTGTGGCAGATCTTTCAGGATGTTGAACCATGAAACGATCTTCTTCATGTCCGATGCGTAAACCTTTTCCTCATCATGGTCAGGCGCTACTTCTCTGAAATATTCGCGCAGTTTTTTACCGTCGGCCTTTGCATCCGGTGGGGTTGAGGTTTTCATGCGCTCAAAAATATCTTTCAGCTTAATATCATCATCCAAACCAAAAACGGTAATCTCCTCTAAAGCCGCCAGTTTAGCGGTTGACAGGTTAGCCACCAATTTGGTTTTCTGCGCATCAAGGCTTTCCAGTATAAACCCGGTTTTGTTTTGCGCCAGCGCTTTCCATAAACCCGGCTTGCCCGATACTGCTACTATTCCGTATAAATTCATGTGTTGGTGATTGGAGATCGGAGATTAATGATTAGTAGTTGGAGATTAGTAATATGTATTTTAATTACTAATCACTGACCACTAACCTCTGATCACTAAAAAAATTATTCCTCTATTACTTCGATAGTTGTTATTTTATCGCCCTGGCGAATATCGTCAACTATGTCAACGTTCTCGATAACCTTACCGAAACAAGTGTGGTTACGATCCAGGTGAGCGGTGTTGGCACGGCTATGGCAGATAAAGAACTGTGAGCTGCCTGTGTTACGGCCCGCGTGTGCCATTGAAAGTACACCACGGTCATGGTATTGGTTTTCGCCGGTCAGTTCGCAATCAATATGGTAACCCGCACCGCCTGAACCTGCTTTGTAAGCTGTTGCCGGATCTTTTGAGAACGGACAACCACCCTGTACCACAAAATTTGGGATAACACGGTGAAAGGCTATACCATCGTAAAAGCCTTCTTTGGCCAGTTTTTTAAAATTAGCTACTGTATTAGGTGCATCATTGTCGTAAAACTCTACGGTCATGTTGCCCTTTTCGGTTTTTATAATCGCTTTACTCATCTCTTTACTAAATAGTTTGCAAAGGTAGTAAAAAAGGAGAAAGGGTAAAGAGGTGAAAGCGGAAAGGTGGTTATTGAGGGTGAAAGCTGAAAGGCGAAAGCGGAAAGACCAAAGCAAATACAATGACTATTGCCAAATGACTAATGACCACCAACAATTGACAATCAAATTATTCGTTACATTTGAATATGAACGCACTCCCAAAAAAGCTTTCACCTTTCCGCTTTCGCCTTTCAGCTTTCCGCTTTTGCCTTTCGCCTATAACCATCTTTCTGCTTTTAGCTTTCAGCTTAAGCATCACTAAAGCATCATCGTTGCTTATACCGATGGATGAGGAGCAAAAGGATCACCTGAAATCGTACGGAATAGCTTTTTGGATATTACAAAACGGGGGCGAAGTGGATTGGTTGCTAAATTACCGGGGCGGCAGTTTTATGATGGCTTACAGCCAGAAAACTGAGGCCGAATGCAAAATTCGCGGTGTGAGCTTCCAGGTTATTGCGGATGCTGCCGCTACTGGCATACTTACCGAGGTGAGCGATCCATCAGTTAATATGGATGTGGTAAAGCTGCAAAAGCCACCCAAAATAGCGGTGTATTCGCCCAAAAGCAAACTGCCGTGGGATGATGCCGTTACCATGGTACTAAAATATGCCGAGATACCCTATACCGTTATTTATGATGAAGAAGTAATAAAAGGCGAACTCCCAAAATACGACTGGCTGCACCTGCACCACGAGGACTTTACCGGGCAATACAGCAAATTTTACGGCGCTTACCGGTACGAGCAATGGTATGTTAACGATGTAGCCACACAGCAGGCAACAGCAAAAAAACTGGGCTTTAGCAAGGTGTCAAAAATGAAGCTGGCCGTGGCACAAAATATACAGAGTTTTTGTGCCGGCGGCGGATTTTTATTTGCCATGTGCGCCGGTACCGATACGTTCGACATAGCTTTAGCCGCCGCGGGGACGGATATTTGCGAGGCCATGTTTGATGGCGATGGTGCTGACCGTGCCGCGCAAAGCAAACTGGATTTTACCCAGACCTTCGCCTTTCAGAGTTTCAGGCTGGATATGAACCCGATCTCGCACCAGTTCAGTAATATTGATATGAGCCAAACGCGGGCGGTTGAGCGCAGCAAGGATTTTTTTACTTTGTTTGATTTTTCGGCCAAGTATGATGTGGTGCCCAGTATGCTTACGCAAAACCATGATAAGGTAATTAAAGGCTTTATGGGGCTTACTACCGCCTATGCCAAAAGCGTATTAAAACCGGGCGTAACCATTATGGGCGAAATGAAAACCGCCAACGAAGCCCGCTACATACACGGCGAATACGGCAAAGGCCAATGGACTTTTTACGGCGGCCACGACCCGGAAGATTACCAACATGCCGTAGGCGACCCGCCAACCGATCTAAAACTTCACCCCAATTCGCCCGGTTACCGGTTAATCCTAAATAATGTGCTATTTCCGGCAGCTAACAAGAAGAAGCAAAAGACGTAAAAGCCCCCCAACCCCCTAAAGGGGGAGTTTGTCCCCAGTCTCTAAAGGGGATATGCCCCAACCCCTAAAGGGGAGTATATAATAATATTGTCTGAAAATCTGCTAATAGGCTCCCCCTTTAGGGGGGCGGGGGGCTTCTACTGAAAGAATGTCCAGCTTACACCCAGCTTTAGCAGGGCATCCTGCATGGGGTAGCGGTTAACGGTATAAAAGCCTTTGCTGAACAAGCCCTGGTTAATGTAATCGTACTGAACGAATATGTTAACATGGTCAATAGTGCCTTTAAAAAAGGCGGTCGCAACCGGGTATGAGCTAAAGGTAACATCGGCGCCGTTGTAAAACTGGCCCAGGCCGGTAGCATACGATGGTGCTACGTAGCGCGAATTATACCGAAGCGTTACCCCAAGGTTATTGTACAACACCTTAAACCAGGTTGATGCAAAATACAGGCTTCCGTAAGCGTACATCTCCGGCGTACGCAGGGTGCTTTGGTAATCGGTTTTCTGGTAAACGCCGTAGGCATCCAAATGCCATTTACGCCAGCTAAGGTTTTTGCCCAGGCTCACCTTTATCATGTTGATAGGCGTACTCATCTGCTCCGGGTGTGCATCAGTACCGCCTGGCTGTGCCGTAAAATAAATGTAACCGTTTATTAAAAAGTACTCCGCCTTTAAATCGAGCTGGAGTGGTGTGTTAATATAGTTGAAAGACAGGTTGGTGGTTTTAACATTGTTAAAACTGTTATCAAAAATATAGTGGTTTGATATCCATCGCGTAGCAACCAGCGGCGGCGAGGCGTTTTGCAGGTAAGCGCCCAAAATAATACGGCCTACTTTGTTGCTGCCGCCGATCATCAGCTTGGCATCATACAAAAAGTTACCAAAATCTCGCCCGGCAACTATTTGCCGTACTTCTCCGTCCAATAAAATACGGTCGCTCAGGCGATAACCTATACGCCCTTTAACGGTAATGTTTTGAAACAGCTCGTTCTGCATTTTATTGTTGCGGATGTACAGGTTACCAAACTCATTGGCACCGGTATCTAACACGTGCTGGGTATAATTATACAAGTCATGCTCCAGCCCGATATCCAGTTTAGCTTCATTTTTAGCCGATTTACCGCGCAGGTAAAAACTGTATGCAAAATCGTTATGCAGGCGGTTCACGGTCAGCGAATCGTTTGAGCGGCGAGAGCTGAAATAATAATCAGGAAATACGTTGTAGGTATCAATATCGTCCTGCAAAAACTGGTATTTGCTGCGGGTATAGCTAAAGGTATGTGTTACCCGTTGCGTAGGCAACAAGGTTGCTTTTCCCTTGGTTTTTACACTATCAATATGCCCAATAAAATATGATTGCCGCAGGTGTATGCCCGCGGTTTTCCACTGTGTATAGCTTTGCGGTAGGCGTACCTGTTCCAACGTTTTATCAAATGTAGGGTCGGGGTCGGTAAATATAATGTCGTTTTTTAATATCGCCCCGCTTTCAGGCGCTTTAAGGTTATTGTAGATCAGGTTGGCCAGCATGTTGTAACGCTTGCTTTTTGATTCGTACCAGGTAAAAAATGCCGCGTTAACATCACTCACGTTTTGCCTTAAAACGCTATTGCTGCTATAAAAACCCTTGGAGCCGTTAAAGTTGAGGTTAAAGCCCACATTAAGGCGCGGGTTTACGTTTTGCGCATGGGTAATTCTTACAAACTGCTCCTTTGAGCCGCCGCTTACATAGAACAGGTTGGTATATTGTACACGGGCACGGTAGTAATTAATATCCTCCGGCTTTATCATATACGGGTCGAGCGCGTGCAGGCCCACATCAAAACCGATGGTTTTAGCAGGTTCAAAAAGCAAGGCGCGCTGCTGTATACCGGTGTAACCGCCCAGGCTTATCCGCGGGCTACGCGGCTGGTTAAGCGGCCCGTAGTTCTCAAAATTGCGTAAGCTGGTATCAAGTGCAAAATCCTGTGTGCTGTCGCCCATAAAGCGTTCGGCGCTAACCCGTATCCACGAGGCATCAAACACTATTGAATCCTCTTTTTCCTCCTCGCGCTTGCGTAGCGTATCCATCAAGGCATCACCGGTAAGTTGCTTTTGGGCCTTGCTTGTACTGGTATCGCGCATGTAATTGGGCGTACGCTGGCCGGGGTATTGCGTGTTGCCGTTACCGTTTGACGGAAACTGCGCGAACACCGCCTGAACGCTCAGGCTGAACAGTAATATTAATATGTATCTCAGCTTTGCAAGCATCAGTTTCCTGCTATCAGTTCTTTTAAAATCAGCGTAAGTTTTGGTTCAGCCTCCTGTGCCACGGCAATTATTTCCTCTAATGATACCGGCGTAAGCACCTCCGGAAAACCTTCATCGGTTAATACCGATATGGCAAACACCGGCAGATCCATGTGGCGGGCCACAATTACCTCGGGTACGGTGCTCATGCCTACCGCGTCGCCGCCAATAATGCGCAGGTAACGGTATTCGGCACGGGTTTCAAGGTTAGGGCCCGTAACCGCAACATAAACCCCCTTGTGGCAAATAATATTGTTGGCCGATGCTATGTTAAGCGCCTTCTCTATCAGGTCTATACGGTAAGGCTGGCTCATATCCGGAAAGCGCGGACCAAGATCAAACTCGTTCCTGCCTATCAGCGGGTTTTGCGGTTGCAGGTTTATATGATCCTCGATCACCATCAGGTCGCCTTTTTTAAAGCCCGGGTTCAATGATCCGCTGGCATTTGATACGTAGAGGGTTTTGATACCCAGCATCTTCATCACCCTTACCGGAAAGGTGATCTGCTGCATATTGTACCCCTCGTAATAATGCAGCCTGCCCTGCATGGCTACCACATTAACGCCACCCAGCTTGCCAAATATCAGCTTGCCTGAATGGAATTCAACGGTAGAGATCGGAAAGTCGGGTATGTTGGCATACATCAGTTGTTTTTCAACCTCAATTTCATTAACCAGGCCACCCAAACCGGTACCTAATATAATGCCTGCTTCGGGTACAAAATCGCCAATGCGGCTTTTAATGTATGCTGTTGTGCGATGAATATTCTCTAACATAATTTTTTATAAGGCCGGCAAACTCCTGTTCGCCATCAATAAATTTAACACCTATAGGCAACACTAAAAAGGGCAATTTATTAACCAGCGGCAGCAGTTGCTGTTCACCTAAACGTTGCGCGTCCTTTTCTGTTGTGATAAGCAGTTTTTTTTCTGCCGTGCACGCCTCAAATTCATCAGCAAGTTTAGTTATATTTTTTAAGCTGAACTGATGATGATCAGGATATTTATGATGAATAATTTTTGTGCTGAACCCTTGCAGATGCTGTAAAAGCGGCGTAGTGTTGGCAATACCGCTTAGCAAAAACACAGTAGTATCGGCATCAATAATATTGGTTGCCATAGCGCCATTTAAACTTTGCAACGGCTGATAAGCTATCGACGTAAAGTAAACCTTTTGAAATGGGAATGGCTTTAAGCGTTCGGTAAGCTGTTGTTTCTCCTGATGGCTGAGTGATGGCGGGCATTTGCTTACTACGAGTACATCGGCACGCCAGCGGCCTAAAAATGGTTCGCGCAGGTTACCGGCAGGCAGCATCAATCGCGGCTCGTTAATCCGGGTATAATCGAACAATAAAATACTGAAACCCGGTTTTACTGCACGGTGCTGGTAGGCGTCATCCAGTATTACAACATCATGTCCCGGTATCAGCTTTTTAATACCGGTTACCCTATTGGCGCAAACGGCTACGGTAATATCGGTAAATTTATTTTTGAACTGCGCGGGTTCGTCGCCAACCTGGGTAGCGGCGGCGTTTTTTCCGGCTTCGAGATAACCTGTTGTTGAACGGCCGTAGCCCCGGCTCAGCGTAGCTACTTTATTATCGGCTTTAAGCAGGCGGATAAGGTATTCCGCCATGGGGCTTTTGCCCGCGCCGCCAACATCAAGGTTACCTATACAAATAACCGGAAAATTGAACAGCGTGCTTTTAAGTATATCTGCATCATAACACCAGTTACGTATGCTTACCACCAGCCCGTAAATGAGCGATAACGGAAATAATAACCAGCGCAGGTATTTCATAACAAGCGGTAAAGATAAATAAAAGCCCTTGTTATACTATTAATATACCCGTTACCTGTTGATAACGCTTTATTATTTGCAAGCGGGGGCATTCAATAATTTTTAATGTATAATTGCGTTATATTGCACAACCAATTTAACAAAGCCTCCTGTTTTTTATATTTATAGTAAGATGAAAGTGAGGGATTTTAAGGTTTTAACGGCTATGCTGTTCATTGCTATCTTTTTTTCAAAGATGGTAATATCGGTAGCGCCTGTTATTTTTCATCTCGACAACAAGGTGGTTAAGGCTGTGATCATGCAGCTTGAAAATGAAAGCAAGGAGAAGGATACTGCCGAAAAAGACATTTGTAAGGAAAAAAAATCATTCGACGAATATTATACCCAACTGGTGCGCCTTAACCTGCATGTGGTTGAGGTAAACATACTGCACAATCAGGAAACCCTGATATACCATTACGCTTACGCTCCTGTAATACTTACCCCTCCGCCCAACGCTTAAGCATTATTGCTGAAATTTTTTCGGTTATACGTCTTTTCCCGGTATCAGGCGTGGCAGCCATTTTCTATAACACACCAAACCAGTTTTTTAATTTTTATGAATCAGCATGATCATGGCGGTAACGCTGCGGGCTTTTTTGACCTGCACAAGTATTTTTTAGGCAAAAACCTTAAAAGGGATCTGCCCTCCAGTATTGTTGTATTTTTAGTTGCACTGCCTCTTTGCCTGGGTATCGCGCTGGCATCGGGCGCACCGCTTTTTGCCGGTTTATTAACGGGTATAATAGGCGGTATAGTAGTTGGCGCGGCAAGTGGTTCGCAGCTTAGTGTTGCCGGGCCTGCGGCCGGGCTTACCGTTATTGTGCTTAATGCTATAGCCACACTCGGCTCATACGAAACCTTTTTATTAAGCATAGTAATTGCCGGTGGCATACAAATTATACTTGGCCTGGTTAAGGCGGGTACCATTGGTAACTACTTTCCGTCGGCGGTAATTGAGGGTATGCTTGCCGCTATCGGCATTATCCTGATCATGAAACAGTTGCCGCACGCCGTGGGGTACGATGCCGATTTTGAGGGCGATGAGAGCTTTTCGCAGGCCGACTCGCACAATACCTTTTCAGAGATCACACTGGCATTATCAAAACTCAATTACGGGGCAGTAATCATCAGTGGGATATCGTTGGTACTGCTTATTTACTGGCCAAAATTCAAAAAACTGGCCATAGTGCCGGCGCCATTGCTGGTAGTAATTGCAGGTATTGTGCTGGGTATTGTTTTTGCCGGAACTGACCTGGCCCTGCTCGACAAGCAATTTGTAACTATACCGATTGTTAAAAATGGCGAGGAATTCTTTAATCTGTTCAAATCGCCAAACTTTAGCGCAATAACTAATAAGGACGTTTGGATAGTTGCCGCAACCATAGCCATTGTGGCCAGTTTAGAAAGTTTACTTAGCCTGGAGGCGGTTGATAAGATAGACCCTATTAAACGCGTATCGCCGACTAACCGCGAGCTTGTAGCCCAAGGCCTGGGCAACGTAATTAGCGGTATGCTGGGTGGCCTGCCCATGACGGCCGTTATCGTTCGTTCATCAGCCAATGTAAACTCCGGGGCGCGTACAAAGGTTAGCGCTATTGTGCACGGTGTGTTTTTACTGCTATCGTTACTGTTCATTCCGGGGCTGATCAACCTGATCCCGCTGTCGTGCCTGGCGGCAATACTGCTGATGACAGGTTATAAACTTACCCGCATCGAGCTGTTCAGGCATGTATGGCGCAAAGGCCTGTCGCAATTCATCCCCTTTGTGGTTACTATTGTTGCTGTAGTGTTTACCGACCTGCTGAAGGGTGTGGGTATAGGTATGCTGATAGGTATATTTTATATATTGCGTACTAACCTGCGCAACCCGTATTTTTACCGGATACTTAAAAATGATAACGGTAAAAAAACTATCCACATCAGGCTGGCCGAGGAGGTGTCATTTTTAAATAAGGCTGCTATACAAATAACACTCACCAGCTTGCCCGAAGGCAGCGATGTACTGATAGACGGATCGAACTCAAGGTATATTGACCCTGACGTGCTCGAAACTATTCACAATTTTAAACACAACGCTTACACTAAAGGCATTATAGTGCAGTTACAGGATATAAAGGACCGGTATGATGTACCGAAACTAAAGGAACTTATTTACAAACCCTGATACAAGCACAAAGTTATAAACACCCGTTAAGTATTAATAGTTATATAAGATGGGGGAGCTGTAAACATTTTTAGTTAATTCACTGTTCATCAACACAAAAAAATTTATGCAGATACAAACCAATATGAAACGATCATTAAATTTTACCGGTAATATAACTTGCCGTACTTAACCAACCGTTGGTGCATGTATTTTTGCATCATATACAAAGCTTATAAAAGCGATTTAAAAGCAACTTATTAACAATCAAAAACACAAATATTATGTGCGCACAAACCACTGAATTACACGATACAAGCCACATTACTTACGAAGGCTTGCTTGAAGGCAACAAACAATTTGTTGCCGATACGCTGAAACTTGACCCGCAGTATTTTGATAAACTGGCCAACGGCCAAAAACCACCCGTATTATGGATAGGCTGCGCCGATAGCCGTGTACCTGCCAACCAGATAACCCATACCCAGCCGGGTGAGATATTTGTTCACCGCAATATTGCCAATATGGTAATACATACGGATATGAACATGCTTAGCGTGCTGGATTATGCTGTGAACGTACTGAAGGTAAAACACGTGATAGTTACCGGCCACTATGGGTGTGGTGGTGTATTAGCCGCCATGGGCAACAGCTCGGTAGGTATTATTGATAACTGGCTGCGCCATATTAAGGATGTTTACCGTTTACATGCTGATGAATTGAGTGCCATTGAAGACGAAAAGAAACGCGGCGACAGGCTGGTTGAACTGAACGTTATTGAGAACGTGCACAACCTTTGCAAAACATCAATTGTACAAAACGCCTGGAAAAACAACCAGGAACTAAGCGTACATGGCTGGGTTTACGCACTCAATACCGGCTTAATTACCGATATGAAGGTTAGCCAGTCATCAAACTCAAGCCTTGAGAGTGTGTTTAAATTTGTTTTATAATCACGGAGCAGATTTAAACTATTAATATAATATGAGAATCCGTCTTCATAAAGGGCGGATTTCTCATTAAATGTGATTACATCTAAGTTATTTTGTTCCGTATTTAATAGGTTGAAAGCATATTTACCACCTGTCCTAAACTTCTTTTGTGCGAACAAAAGAAGCAAAAGTCGCCGGCTACGTCCTGCCCGGTGAATGGTTTTGCTTTAGCAATTTCTGTGCTGCTCCGGGCATTACTGATGCCGGAAGGTTGGTTATTTACGGGCTGTACTGTGGGTTTGTGGTTGATATTGATTCCCTCCCCATGGGAGGGTTAGGGAGGGGTTTAGCAAGCATTTCTTTAAACGCAAACACTCATCTACCTTAACTTTTTGATCAACCCCTTTTTCAACACTTTCTTCTCAAACCCTTCAACAACCGACCGTTCAATCGGCTTAATCAGTTCATCACTCACCTTATCGTCCCGATAGGCAACCGGTACCCACTCCGTGCGCAGGGGGCGGCAGTTTTTTGGATCGTTGCTCATAATCCAAATTTAAAATATAAAAAGGTTAAATACTACGCAATCAATCAACTTAATCAACCTTTTAATAGGCGGTTATGGGCAAACTTTGTTATTTTCGCAAGCATTTTTTGGAGTACAGGTATATGGATTATCAATTTAAGGATATAGAACAGAAGTGGCAGCAGTTTTGGGCCGACAATCAAACCTTTAAGGTTGAGAACAACAGCACAAAGCCCAAGTATTATGTAATGGACATGTTCCCTTACCCATCAGGGGCGGGGCTGCATGTTGGCCACCCGCTGGGCTATATCGCATCGGATATTTTTGCGCGTTACAAACGCCTGCGTGGTTTTAACGTATTACACCCGATGGGGTATGATTCATTCGGCCTACCTGCCGAGCAGTATGCCATACAAACCGGGCAGCACCCATCAGTTACTACCGAAGATAATATTGCTACCTACCGCCGCCAGTTAGACCAGATTGGTTTCTCGTTCGATTGGAGCCGCGAGGTGCGCACCAGCTCACCCGATTATTATAAATGGACGCAGTGGATATTCATGCAACTGTTTAACTCGTGGTATAACAAAGCCGCCGGTAAAGCCGAAAGCATTGCCCAACTTGTTGAGCACTTTGAAACATCGGGTTCAAAAGGAATTGATGCCGTGAGCGATGAGGATACCTTAACCTTTACTGCCGATGAATGGAAGGCATTTGCCCATAATGCAAAACAGGAAGAATTGTTAAAATACCGCCTTACCTACCTGCGCGAAAGCACCGTTAACTGGTGTGCCGCACTGGGTACCGTATTAGCGAATGACGAGGTGAAAGACGGCTTTAGCGAGCGCGGCGGTTATCCCGTTGAGCAAAAGAAAATGATGCAATGGAGCATGCGCATCACGGCCTACGCCGAGCGCCTGCTGCAAGGCCTTGACACCATTGACTGGCCCGAGCCGCTGAAAGAAATGCAGCGTAACTGGATAGGTAAAAGTACTGGTGCGAGTGTTAAATTTCGAATTTCGGATTTTGAATTTCGGAATTCAGATAAATCCGAAATTGAAAATTCGAAATCCGACTTTATAGAGGTTTTCACCACCCGCGTTGATACCATTTTTGGTGTTACCTTTTTGGTGATTGCCCCTGAGCATGAACTGGTTGATGCCTTGACCACGCCTGAACAAAAGGCTGACATTGAGGCTTACATCACCCAAACTAAAAAGAAAAGCGAACTGGACCGCATGGCTGATACAAAAACTGTATCTGGCGCATTTACGGGTAGCTATGTGCTTAATCCGCTTAACGGCGAAAAGATACCGGTTTGGATAGCCGACTACGTTTTGGCAGGTTACGGTACCGGTGCAGTTATGGCCGTTCCGTCAGGCGATCAGCGTGATTATTTGTTTGCCAAGCATTTTAACTTGCCGATAGTACCTATTATCGACATACAAAATATTGAAACCGAAGCCGACCCTACCAAGGAAGGCAAATACATCAACTCCGATTTTATTAATGGGTTGACCTATAAGGAAGCTGCCGCTGCCGTGGTTGCCAAACTGGAAGAAGCGGGCGCAGGTAAGGCAAAGGTGAACTTTAGGATGCGAGATGCCATTTTTGGCCGCCAGCGTTACTGGGGCGAGCCTGTACCGGTATACTTTAAGGATGGTTTGCCATATTTAATCAGTGAAAACGAGCTGCCTTTGCTGCTGCCCGAAATTGATAAATATCTGCCGACCGAAAGCGGTGAGCCGCCATTAGGCCGCGCAGCGGATTGGAAGCACCCCGAAGGTGAATATGAGTTAAGCACCATGCCGGGCTGGGCCGGTTCAAGTTGGTATTGGTACCGCTACATGGATGCCCATAACGATCAGGAATTCGCATCAAAAGAGGCTATTGAATACTGGAAAGATGTTGACTTGTACATTGGCGGCAGCGAGCACGCTACCGGTCACTTGCTGTATAGCCGTTTTTGGAACAAATTTTTGAAGGATCTTGGGTTTGTGGTAGAGGAGGAGCCGTTTAAAAAGCTGATTAACCAGGGCATGATACAGGGCAGGAGTAACTTTGTTTACCGCCTGATAGATGCCGAAGGACATGGTACCAACACCTTTGTGTCATACGGCTTACTGGCAGATTATAAAACATCGCCGTTGCATGTAGATGTGAATATAGTAGAGAACGAAGTATTGAATCTTGAAAAATTCAAAAAGTTTCGTGCTGAGTTTGAGAATGCCGAGTTCATTCTTGAAAATGGCAAATACATCTGCGGTGTCGAGGTTGAAAAAATGTCGAAATCAAAGTTCAACGTAGTGAACCCTGATGACATTATAGAGCGCTACGGTGCAGATACGCTGCGTATGTACGAGATGTTTCTTGGCCCGCTGGAGCAGAGCAAGCCATGGAATACCAATGGTATTGAGGGTGTGTTTAAGTTCCTGCGTAAATTCTGGCGCTTGTTTCATAACGAGCAATGGGATTTCCGCGTATCAGACGAAATGCCGACTAAAGCCGAGCTGAAATCACTGCATAAGATCATCCGCAAGGTGGAAGAAGATATTGAGCGTTTCTCGTTCAATACTTCAGTTTCAAGCTTTATGATAGCCGTGAACGAGCTGACAGATCTGAAATGCAGCAAACGCACCATATTGCAGGACCTGGTAATAGTACTTGCACCTTACGCGCCGCACATTACCGAGGAGCTTTGGACGTTGCTGGGTAACCCTGCCGGATCATTATCATACGCGGCTTACCCTATTTTTAACCCGGAGTACCTGGTTGAGGATGAGTTTGCCTACCCGATCTCGGTGAATGGTAAAACTAAAATGAACCTTAGCGTATCATTAACCCTCGAACCAAAAGATGTAGAAGCTTTTGTTTTAGCCAATGCCGATGTGCAGAAATACCTGGACGGCAAGACACCTAAAAAGGTAATCGTGGTAAAAGGGCGTATAGTAAATATTGTGGTATAAACCACACCCCTCCTAAATCCTCCCCTAAGGGGAGGACTTCAAAGAGCTGCGTCATTGCGAGGTACGAAGCAATCTCTAAAGCGATTTGCCTGAAGAGATTGCTTCGTTCCTCGCAATGACGTTTTTTATTTTATAATCTGTCGCTTTATCATGAATACAGATAGATCCCTCAATATCGGTCGGGATGACAAAATAAAGCGCCATACTTAATTCCCTCCCCTGGGAGGGCAGGGAGGGGTCAATAAAGCGGCAACGCAAAAAAGCCTTTACGTTCCCGGAAACTTGATACCATCCTGGTTAAGGCGGCTAATCACTTTCTCCTGCAAGGCTATCTTAACATTTAAAAACTCGGCAGGCGTTACCCATACGTTTACGATATAGGTGGCACGGTCAAAACTTATTTTTACCAAACCCACCTTAATTGGTTTGTTTTTTACTATGCCCGGCGTGTTCTGTATGGCCTCGTTGATAATGGCTATCACCGTTTCAGATTTGGCAGAATAACCGAGCTCTATCTCAAAATCGAGTCTGCGGCTGCCTGAGCGGGTAACGTTAACAATTACCTCGTTAAACAGCTTTCCGTTAGGGATTATGATTGTCTTGTTATCGGCAGTAAGCAGTACAGTGTAAAATATTTGTATTGACGTTACCTTGCCATCCTGCCCCTGGGCAATAATGTTATCATTCAATTCAAATGGCTTTAACAGGAGGATAAGTACTCCGCCTGCAAAGTTTTGCAGTGTGCCCGAAAGGGCCAAACCGGCTGCAACACCAAAAGCGCCTACAAGTGTGGTAAAAATGGCCGCGTCAATACCCATCAGTGTCATCACCAGTAAAACCAGTAATACATTAAGCGCGGTAATGCTTAGGCTAAGCAAAAAGGGTTGTAATGATGAATGCACCTCTTTGGTGCTCATTTTATTGCGGATGCGTGTTTTAAGCAGCCTGATGAACCAAAGGCCAAGGATAAGTACTATTAAACCGAAAATGATGTTGGGGCCGTGGGTAAGCAACCACACGTAGGCGGTATCGTAAAACTGAGTGAGCTTCATAAATTAATCCAGAAGCTCCGAAATTAGGAATTACAGCAGAGAAACCAAAAATTCCGGCGACTTTAGGATAACCCACTCAAAAATGCGGGTTTGTATATGTTTCCGTTTACGGGTTAAATGCTTCATGCTTTTTTATTATCAAATGCCATGCCTTCGCGGCTATGCTATAAGTGTTTACGAAAAAACAAACTCAATAATTACATAAAAGCCGGTAAATTAATATTCAATGACATTTGCCTTAACGCGCAGCATGACAAGGCATACAGTAAAAAGGTCAGTAAAAAATAAACCCCTGTATGCAATTGCATACAGGGGTTCTATATAGCGATCCCCTCAGCAAGGAGGGTACGAATGATGTGCTATTACATCATGCCGCCCATGCCGCCGCCGCCCATAGGAGGCATACCGGCACCGCCTTTTTCATCTTCCGGATCATCAGCCAACACACACTCGGTGGTTAACAGCATCGCGGCGATTGAAGCAGCGTTCTCTAAAGCTACACGGCCTACTTTAGTTGGGTCGATTACACCGGCGCCAATTAAGTTTTCGTAAGTATTGGTACGTGCGTTGTAACCAAAGTCGGCAGTGCCTTCTTTAACTTTTTGCACAACAATTGAACCTTCAATACCGGCATTCTCGCAGATCTGACGAAGAGGCTCCTCAATAGCGCGACGGATGATCTGGATACCAGTGTTCTCATCTTCGTTAACGCCTTTAAGATCTGCCAGGGCAGCAACCGAACGGATGAAAGCAACACCACCACCGGCAACAATGCCTTCTTCAACAGCGGCACGGGTTGCGTGCAGGGCATCGTCAACACGGTCTTTTTTCTCTTTCATTTCAACCTCGGTAGCAGCACCTACATAAAGTACAGCCACACCGCCCGAAAGTTTAGCTAAACGCTCTTGCAGTTTTTCTTTATCGTAATCAGATGTTGTAGTTTCAATCTGAGATTTGATCTGGCTTACGCGGGCTTTAATATCGTCAGCAGCACCGGCACCGTTAATGATGGTTGTGTTATCTTTATCAACAACAATTTTCTCGGCAGTACCCAGGTAAGAAAGGTCGGCATTCTCTAATTTGAAACCTCTTTCTTCTGAAATTACGGTACCACCTGTCAGGATAGCGATATCCTCAAGCATCGCTTTACGGCGATCGCCAAAGCCAGGGGCTTTAACAGCCGCAACTTTCAGTGAACCACGGATCTTGTTAACTACTAAGGTAGCTAAAGCTTCGCCGTCCAGATCTTCAGAAATAATTAAAAGTGGCTTGCCGGTTTGTACTTGTTTTTCCAGTACCGGTAAAAGCTCTTTCATTGAAGAGATCTTTTTGTCGTAGATCAGGATGTATGGGTTATCCAGTTCTACTTCCATTTTATCAGCATTGGTTACAAAGTATGGAGAAAGGTAACCACGGTCAAACTGCATACCTTCAACAGTTTTAACTTCAGTTTCGGTACCTTTTGCTTCTTCAACAGTGATAACACCATCTTTACCTACTTTGGCCATAGCCTCAGCAATCAGTGAACCGATCACTTCGTCGTTATTAGCAGAGATAGAGGCAACTTGTTTGATCTTGTTGTTATCCTCGCCAACAGTTTGTGATTGTGTTTTCAGGTTCTCAACTACGGTAGCAACCGCTTTGTCAATACCGCGTTTCAAATCCATTGGGTTAGCACCTGCAGCTACGTTTTTTATACCTGCAGTAACAATAGCCTGGGCTAAAACGGTAGCGGTAGTAGTGCCATCACCTGCAATATCAGCAGTTTTTGAGGCAACTTCTTTAACCATTTGAGCACCCATGTTCTCTAAGGCATCTTTCAGCTCGATCTCTTTAGCTACGGTAACACCATCCTTAGTGATTGCCGGTGAGCCGAATTTTTTATCGATAATTACGTTACGACCTTTAGGGCCTAAAGTTACTTTAACCGCGTTGGCTAAAATATCAACACCGCGCTTTAAAGCGTCGCGTGCTTCAACATTGTATTTAACTTGTTTTGCCATGTTTTTTAAGGATTGAATTAGTGAGTTATTGAGTTTTCAATGCTCAATTAATTTTTAATGATTGAATTACTGATTTAGTGAATTATAGATTTGTTTTAACATCAATAATTCAACCCTCAATAATTCAGTAATTGATTTACAGTACCGCGTATATATCAGATTCGCGCATAATTAAATACTCTTTGCCTTCGTAAGTGATCTCAGTACCGGCATATTTACCGTAAAGTACCTCGTCACCGGTTTTTACGGTTAAAGGCTCGTCTTTTTTACCTTCGCCTACAGCTACTACAGTACCGCGTTGTGGTTTTTCTTTTGCAGTATCAGGGATGATGATGCCTGAAGCGGTTTTTTCTTCGGCCGGTGCAGCTTCAACTACTACCCTGTCTCCGATAGGTTTAATGTTTAATGACATAACTATGCTTAAATTTATAATTTATTAAAGTTGTTATTTGCCTGCATTGCTACATCAATTGTGCCAAGCGTTCGCCCGTCATTGTTTGGCATGTAAAACTGATGTATTGTCAGCTAAATGTTTGGCGGCATATGTTCGGTTAACATTTTGTTAAACTGTGCCGTGTCATCATGTCAGTGATGTAGTCTGTCATTATCAGTAATCATTCTTAATAAAACACTATGGTTAAACATGTAAAAGTGCGTTACAACGATATTCTTGTAACGAATTAATGACATGGTGTATTTATTACAATTTGTTTAAAAATGGCTGTAACATTTTAAACAATTTCGCCTCAAAATCCAAATTGATCAAAATTACACCATGAAACGTATTTACTTAATCCTATTCCTTTTATGTTCTGCAGTGGCAGTTAAGGCACAAGTGGGCCTTGGCGGCGGCGGTGGCTCGAGCATTGTTGGCCGTATATCGGGCACGGTGATCGATTCGCTTACCAAAAAGCCGCTTGACTATGCTACGGTGAGCGTTTACCGCAGCGGCGGTACCGCCCCCATGAACGGTGTACTTACCGACGAAAAAGGGAATTTTAAAATAGACAATATAAAACCCGGCGCCTATAAAATAGGTGTGTCATTCATTGGCTATCCTACTAAATTTATTGACCCGGTTACCACCACTTTAGGTAAACCTGATGCCAATATGGGCCAGATAGTAGTTGCTCCAAGCTCAAAGGCTTTGAATGAGGTTACGGTAACCGGCCAGGCCGGGCTTGTTGAAAACCGCATTGACAAGATTGTGTACAATGCCGAAAAAGACCTCACCTCAGCCGGTGGTAACGCTACGGATGTATTGCAAAAAGTGCCGCTGGTATCAGTTGATATGAATGGTAACGTAGCCGTACGTGGTGACCAGAATGTGCGCGTTTTAATTAACGGTAAACCATCAGGTGCTACCTCAGCCAGCCTGAGCGATGTATTGAAAACCATCCCTGCCGACCAGATAAAGAATGTTGAGGTGATCACCTCGCCATCCGCTAAATATGATGCGGAAGGTTCAGGCGGTATCATCAACATTGTTACTAAAACCAAAAATGCCTCAGGTGTTAGCGGTAGCGTAAGCGGTGGCGTGGGTACACGCCAAAACAATGGTAACTTAAACTTTAACTACAATAAAAACCGCTTTAACTTTTCAACCAATATTGGTGGTAACGCAGGTTGGCCTCAAACATCATATACTGATTTTAACCAGAGCCTGACCGCTGATGGTATTGACCAGCGTAACACCAACAGTTCGCACAACGAGATTAAGCGCCATGGTATTCGTGGTTCAGTAACAGCAGGCTACGAGTTTAACGGCTTTAACAGCATAAACAGTACTATCGCCCTGAACGATGGCGGCTTTAACGCTGATGGCGGTGGTAATTATTTATTTGAGAATTTGCTTGATTCGACCCAAAACCTGAGCTACACCGGCCGTACCATATCGCACAATAAATTCAGCGGTTTTGACTGGAATATTGATTATACCCACAAATTCAAAAAACAAGGGCACGAAATCATTTTCTCAGGTCAGTGGAGCCATAGCATCATCAAAACAGATTATACCAACCTGTTCTCTGATCTGTACCAAAGCCAACTGGCTAACAATAACGGTAAAAACAATGAGTATACCGCCCAGGCAGATTATACATTGCCAATTAACAAAGTATTTAAGCTTGAGGCCGGTGGTAAAACCATACAAAGGCGCATAAACAGTAATTACGATATTTTTGCCGTAAACCCTGATGGCAGCAACCCGATACTTGACAGGCAAAACTCAAACCTGTATGATTATACACAAAATGTATACGCAGGTTACGGTGTATTAACCATCACCCTGCCTAAAAGCTATTCGGTTTTGGCTGGTGCACGTTTAGAGAATACTAAAATAGAGGGCGACCCTGAAGCACCGTATGCTGATGGAACAAACTCGCAAACGCTTGAGCCATTTAAAGCAAACTACAATACATTTATACCAAGCTTAACCATACAAAAAGTATTTGGTGCCAACACGCTTAAATTATCATACAGCAAGCGTATACAGCGCCCGAGCTTACAGGTGTTAAACCCGTTCATCAACCGTAGCAACCAGCAAAGCCAAAGCGTAGGTAACCCTAACCTGGCGCCTGAGGTATCGCAAACAGTAGAGTTGAACTATAACGCGTTCATCAAAACATCGGTGGTTAACTTCTCGGTATACTATAAAAATACCAGCAACCTTATTGAAGGTATAGCCAGCCCGGTTCAGGATGGTGATGTAATAATTAACCGTACCGTACAAAACAACGTTGCCGAAAATAACTCGATTGGTGGTAGCTTCTTCGGTTCAATAAACCCGATCAAGCCGTTAACCATTCGTGCTAATATTAACGTGTTTACTTATAACCCGAGTGTGTACACAGCTTATGCTGATTTTATTAACCCGGACGCGTTAAAAACCAGGCTGATGACCACCGTTTTCGGTAGCGCTACGCTGAACCTGCCTAAGAACTTTATATTCGAGGCATTTGCTTTCAATAACTCAGCGCGCCGTACCATACAGGGTACAAGCCCCGCGTTCGGTATCTATGTATTCGGTATCAAAAAGCAGTTTATGGATAAAAAGGCCTCTATCGGGTTCAATACCATACAGCCTTTCGCGGTCGACAAATCATTCAACCAAAGCATATCAAGCCCGGGCTTTACGCAAAGTGTACGCACACGTATCCCGTTCCAATCGTTCGGTGTAACGTTTAGCTACAGCTTCGGTAAAATGAGCTTCAGCAACCCGCAGCAAAAGAAAAAAGGGGTTAATAATGACGACGTTAAAAGCGGCGACCAGGGCATGGGCGGCGGTATGAACGGCGGCAACTAATTCCTGATAAAAAAATCATAATTATTCAAGGCCTGCTACACGCAGGCCTTTTTGGTTTAAGGCACTTTGCATCGCCATAATTAAAAAACCGTATACTTGTTAATTAATGAAGAGCCTGCTTAATAATCTTACATTTCGCGTTATTGTCGCCATTATTTTAGGGGTGATAGTGGGTTATTATTTTAAAGGGTTCGCGCCTGCCGCGCAAATGATCAGCAAGATATTTATCAACCTGATAACGATGCTGATTGCACCTATCATATTTTTTACCATTGTGTTGGGCATAGCCAATATGGGCGATATGAAGAAGGTAGGCCGTGTAGGCGGAAAGGCATTATTGTACTTTGAGATAGTGACCACCTTTGCCCTGATGATAGGCCTGCTGGTGGCTAACCTGCTTAAACCGGGTAAGGGGATCGATGTAAACAGGAGTGTTGATGCCTCAAAAATAGCCGACTACCAAAAGGCCGCGCATAATATGCAATGGGGCGATTTTTTTCTGCATATCGTGCCCCATAATGTTTTTGATGCCTTTACCCGTGGCGATATTTTGCAGATCCTGTTCTTTGCCATTCTGTTTGGCTACGGGCTGAGCAAAATGGGCGATGCCGGTAAATCATTGCTCACTACCTTTGATAAATTAAGCAAAGTGTTCTTCAATATTATGAAGGTGGTAATGGCGCTGGCACCTATAGGTGCTTTTGGCGGGATGGCCTATACCGTGGGCACTTACGGCACCAAAGCACTGCTGCCTATGGCCAAGCTGATGGGGTCGGTATACCTTACCATGTTTTTGTTTGTATTTGTGGTGCTCAATATAATTTGCAGGCTGTATAAGTTCAGCCTGTGGCAATACCTCAAACACATAAGGCAGGAAATACTGGTGGTACTGGGCACATCATCATCCGAATCGGCCCTACCGAGTATGATGGAAAAGATGGAAAAGTTCGGCTGCTCGCGCTCGGTTGTCGGCCTGGTTATTCCAACCGGTTACTCGTTTAATTTGGATGGCACCACCATTTACCTGAGCATGGCCACCATCTTTTTGGCACAGGTGTTTAACATTCCCTTATCTATTGAGCAGCAGCTCACCATTATTGGTATACTGATGGTTACCTCAAAAGGGGCGGCGGCGGTAACTGGCGGCGGCTTTATTGTGCTTACCTCAACATTGGCGGCTATTAAAGTTATCCCGGTTGAAAGTGTGGCGTTGCTGCTGGGCGTTGACCGTTTTATGTCAGAAGCGCGGGCTATTACCAACCTGATCGGTAACGGAATAGCTACTGTGGTGATCGCGAAGAGTGAGGGGGAGTTTCATCAGCCGGATGAATTACGTAAAGGCAGTGCGGTTTAATCCTTCTTCTTTTTCTCTTTAGCTTTTTTCTCTTTTTCCAGATCGCCTTCGCTCAACTTTGAGTTGGCCTTTTTCTCGTCCATATCGCTAACGCCGGCGCATTCTTTAATACCCGAAAACAGGGTTTTCCATACCAGCTTAAAAAACGCGTAATTAACCGGCCGAATGAAATTGATATTTGCCGAGCGCGGCGTTTTGCCAGGTTCATCCGGGTTATTACGCTCGATTACCAGGTGATTGGCCAGTATGGACATCAATCCTTTTTTCTTGAGTTTACCGTCGTCCTCATCAAGTTTCAGTATGCCTATCTTCAGGTCATCATACAACATGGTCACCTTACCTTTGGCGCGGTAACGGTTAGCATCGATATTAAAATCGAGCCGCTTTAAATTGCCCGATGTTACCTTTACCATTGATATTGGCGCAACCCCACGGTTAATGCCCGATAGCTCCATGGGGCCTAAACTGCCGCGATAACTAAAGGCGGCATCCTTATCGGTAAGGTTAAGGCCAAACTTAACATCAAGCCTGCCCTTGCCCATAAAGTAGCTGGTAATATCAATGCGGCACATGTTGTTTTTTTGCAATGCCCGCTTGTTGTTGGTAATATTGAACATTCGGCCACTTGTATTGCTAAAAGTGAGCGTGCCGGTTTTTTTAGATTTTTTATTGTATTCGGTATAAAGTATGTTCAGCTTTTTTAAGGTAACGGTATCAACCCGTAAACCAAAATCAAGGTTACGCAGCGCCACATGCGGAAAACTGTTCACGTTTTCTTTGGCGGGTGTGCTTAGCTTGTTGGGTGCTTTGTATATGTTAATGGTTCCGTTAACCAGTCTTAAACCTGCTACCGTAAAAGTGCGGTACTTGTAATAATTCATAAAGTCGAACCGGTTAAGCTGTACCGAATCCAAGGATATATTAAAACGATCGCCGCGTGTTTTATTAAAGAACAACAGGTTGTTAAATGGCTTCAGCTTTATGCCCTGTATGCAAAGCTGTTTATATTGGGTAGATAGTTTGATGCTTTTAATATCATACAGATACAAAGCATCCGGCGTTTTGCCGCTGTAATTCTTTATCTCGGTAGTAACATCCCGGCAATAAAAAAAGCGGGAAGTGTCATTTTGAGTGGTCGAGTCAATAAATAGATCGGCAGCATGCAGGTTTACCTGGCTTATTTCGGTAAGCAGTGGGCGTTTGTGCGAATAATCAATATGCCTGAATTTTAATCCGTCCAGTACAATCTCACCTACACGTATGCTGCGCAGGCTTTTTGATATACGCTGCCATATGGTGCGGTTATCCTTAGCGGGTTTGTCCTCGGTATTATTGGCCTCATAGCTCATGTCTATCTCGGGCTCTATCAATATCACACGCCCTACATCAATTTTTTTACTGAAATAAAATTTGAGTGCCTTTACACCGGTAAGCATTACCTGCTTTACTTTAAGGCTGTAAAGGTTATTGGGTGCCCCGCCTGCTTTCTTTTTAGCGTGATATACTGCAGTATCAACCTTTAGGGTAGCGTTATCAATAACTATTTTGCCTTGCAGCAGGTTTATTTCGGCCTCGGTAAAATCGGCAATGTAAAGGCTGTCGCTGCTTTCGCGTATACTGCTGCGCAGCTTATCCTGCAGCATGGGTTTAAGGTAGTGGTTAAGTATAAGGGCAGCGCCAACTACCAAAACAGCAACAACCAGCAACGCATAAACCGTTACCCTTTGCCATTTATGTTTAAAAAATTTTGCTGCCATTAAATTAATTAGTGTTTATACAGGTTAAAGGCCTATCGCCTCAATTTAGTGCTATTTAATCAGCATAACAACAAAAAGCCTATTTTGTTAATTGGCTGACAAAGTGTCACCCAATATTTAAAAGATTGTGTATTTTTGCAGCCACAAGAATTTAAGCATGATAGATTTGGTAATTCCGGATAAGACACACGACGAGAGCAGGCAGGGCGAAGCTTTGATTTTAGAGCCAACGGGCAAAAACAATGGCCGCAAGCTGTATATTGAAAGCTATGGCTGTGCCATGAATTTTTCGGACAGCGAGATCGTAGCATCTATTTTAGCCGAGCAGGGTTTTGAAACCACCAAAGACTATAATAATGCCGATGTGATATTTATCAATACCTGCTCAATACGTGAAAACGCCGAGCAGCGCGTGCGTAACCGCCTAAAGGAGTTTACTATTGCCAAGGTGAAAAACCCGGATATGGTGGTAGGTGTGCTGGGCTGTATGGCCGAACGCCTCAAATCAAAATTTTTAGAAGAAGAAAAACTGGTTGACGTGGTAGTGGGTCCTGACGCTTACCGCGACCTGCCCAACCTGATAGATAAAGTTGACGGCGGGCAGAAAGCCGTTAACGTATTATTATCCCGCGAGGAAACTTATGCCGATATAAGCCCGGTGCGTTTAAACAGCAATGGCATTAACGCCTTTGTATCTATAATGCGCGGGTGCGATAACATGTGCTCGTTTTGCGTGGTGCCGTTTACACGTGGTCGTGAACGCAGTCGTGATGCACACTCCATTGTTGCCGAATGTACTGACCTGTACAACAAAGGCTACCGCGAGGTTACCTTGCTGGGCCAGAATGTAGACTCATACAAATGGAGCGCGACAACATTGCCCCAATATGCCGCTGAGGGAACGGCTCCAGAAGCCGCAAATGCTCAAGTCCTC
The DNA here is from genome assembly GCF_020880975.1 of Mucilaginibacter sp. UR6-1. Taxonomy (GTDB): domain Bacteria; phylum Bacteroidota; class Bacteroidia; order Sphingobacteriales; family Sphingobacteriaceae; genus Mucilaginibacter. Next base: position 110,804 of record NZ_JAJIWP010000002.1, read on the forward strand.
CCCCTCGGGGAGGATTTAGGAGGGCTCGGGGTGGTGAACTTTGCCAACCTTTTAGAAATGGTAGCGCAGGTTAGTCCTGAACTGCGTGTACGCTTCTCTACATCGCACCCCAAGGATATTACAGACGAGGTGCTGTACACCATGGCCAAATACGATAATATTTGTAACTATATACACCTGCCGGTACAATCAGGCAACAGCCGTGTGCTGGAACTGATGAACCGTACCTACGACCGTGAATGGTATCTGGACAGGGTAAACGCCATACGCCGCATCATCCCGGGTTGTGGTATATCAACCGATGTGATCACCGGTTTTTGTACCGAGACTGAAGAAGAGCATGCTGATACATTAAGCATGATGGATTACGTGCAGTACGATTTTGCCTACATGTTCATGTACTCCGAAAGGCCGGGCACGCTTGCCGCCAAGCGCTATGCTGATGATATACCCGAAACTGTAAAAAGCCGCAGGTTAAAAGAGGTTGTTGCCAAGCAGCAGCAGTACTCTTACGTCAAACTGCAACAGCAGTTAGGTAAGGTACAACGTGTGCTGATCGAGGGTTTCTCAAAAAAATCAGACCAGGATTATTGCGGCCGTAACGATCAGAATGCCATGGTGGTATTCCCGGTACATCCGGATTATAAGCCAGGCCAGTACGCCAACGTGCTGGTTGAACGAACTACAACGGCAACGTTAATTGGAAAAATAATTTAATGTGCAGATGTGCAAATGTGTAAATGTGCAGATGAAAACATTTCATTATCTGCTCATTTGTAATCAACGCATCTGCACATCTACATATCTGCACATCTAAAAATGGATATACAAGAAATTAAACAACGCTTTGGTATCATCGGCAATTCGCCGCTGCTAAACCGGGCTATAGATATTGCCAACCAGGTTGCCCCTACTGATATTTCGGTATTAATTACCGGCGAAAGCGGTAGTGGTAAAGAGGTTTTTTCGCATATTATACACCAGATCAGTCCGCGTAAGCATGGTCCTTTCATTGCGGTTAACTGCGGTGCCATACCCGAGGGTACTATTGATTCAGAATTGTTCGGTCACGAAAAAGGTGCCTATACCGGTGCGGTGGGCGAACGTAAGGGTTATTTTGAAACCGTTAACGGCGGCACCATATTTTTAGATGAGATAGCCGAAATGCCGCTGGGTACGCAGGCGCGTTTGCTGCGTGTGCTGGAGTCGGGCCAGTTTATCAAGGTAGGCTCATCAAAGGTTGAAAAAACCAACGTGCGCGTTATTGCCGCTACCAACGTTGATGTATATGACGCGGTTAAGGCAGGCAAATTCAGGGAGGATCTGTACTACCGCTTAAACACGGTACCACTGCGTATACCACCACTGCGCGATCGTAAGGAAGATGTTTACTTATTGTTCCGCAAGTTCACGTCAGATTTTACCGATAAATACCGTACCCCGCCCATCCAGCTTGATGATGAGGCGCAGCAGGTATTGGTAAATTATTCATGGCCGGGTAACGTTCGCCAGTTAAAAAATATGGCCGAGCAGTTAGCCGTGCTGGAGCGCGACCGCATCATTACTGCGCAAACGCTGCTTACCTACATACCGCACGAAACAAGCCGCAGCAATTTGCCTATGCGTTTGGATAATCAGCCTAAGGAAGATTTTTCGGAGCGCGATATACTATACAAAGTGCTTTTTGATATGAAGCGCGATATGGTAGAGCTGAAAAAACTGGTGGCCAATATTATTGAGCATGGCGGCGTACCTGCTAATTACGACGACCATTCGCAGGCCATAAACCAGCTTTATCGCGATATTGAATTACCGCAAAGCACCGAGGCACAATTTACTTTGCATCATCCCGTTAATGCCAGTATCAATACGCCGGTAAGCAACCATAATCACAATAATAATAATAACGATTACCATATAACCCACGAAGCTGAGGAAGTAGAAGAATCGTTATCGCTGATTGAAAAGGAATCAGACCTGATACGCAAGGCCCTTAAGAAACATAAAGGCAAACGTAAACTGGCCGCTGGTGAGCTGGGCATATCCGAGCGTACGTTGTACCGCAAGATCAAAGAGCTAAATTTATAGGGCTAAATGAGAAGAATACTTGTTTTTTTTGTAGCGATGACCGGGCTTATGCTCCTGTCGCAATCATGCAGCATTACGCTTAACGGAGCCTCTATACCCGCCGAACTTAAAACCATCAACATTGAGTTTTTTGAAAACAACGCGCCGCTGGTAGTAAGCAACCTGAGCCAGGATTTTACCGAGGGGCTCAAAGCCCGTATCCGTTCGCAATCAAGATTAAATATTGTGCGCGATCCGGCGGCTAATGCCACCATGTCCGGCTCAATTGTAAATTATACCATTACGCCGGTGTCTGTTGAGGCTACCAACCCTAATACGCCGCCTATTGCAAACGCATCGCGTTTAAGCATTACCGTTAATGTGAAATATACTAACGAAATAGACAAAAAGTATAATTTTGAGCAGCAGTTTACCAAGTACCAGGATTTTCAGGGCGATATTTCATCGCGAGAGCAAACCCTGATACAGAACATTATACGGCAATTGGTTGATGATATTTTTAATAAAGCTTTTGCCAATTGGTAAGCAATTCGTAGTTTCAACCTCGTGGATCATTACAGCAATAATCAGCAGTACCAGTTTTTAGCACATTTGCTAAGCAATCCCGCCGGGAGCGGGCAGGCTTATGTTAATGAGCTGCAACAACTGGTAAAAAGCTATCCGCAAAGCGGCATTTTACAGGCATTGCTGTCGCAGGCGCTTAACGAAAAGGCGGCACCGGCCGCAGCATTGTATTTTGATCCGCGCGCGCTGTATACGCTGCTGAATGATCCGGCTGCATTGCCCGTAGTACAAGCCGAACAGATTTATTATCAGCAGGAAAATATCGCCGTAAGGCAAAAGGAAACAGTAGCCGAAGTTGCGGAGGACGTAGCAGCAGTGGAACTAATAACAGCACAGCCAGAAAATGAAGCTATTGCCGCCGAACCGCTGGTTGATGAAACCGGGGTGTTTGAAGAGATAACGCCGATTGAGCAAATAGCCATTAAACCGGTAGAGGACGAAGAAATCAGATCATCTGATGAACCTATTGACGAAGAGGTTTACGAGGAGATAGTAGGCATTGATGATATAACTACCGTTGTTAAGCTGCCTGAGCCGGAAGAAACTGAAGCTACCCATTTTACTTACGAAGACCCGTACAGCGCCGAAGATACACGTGAATTGATTGAAGAAGCGGGCAATACAATTGAAAGTAACAGCGCCGCACCTGTTGAAGCAGAGCCTAACTTTAAACTTAATGATGAAGAAGAAAGGCTGATTGTTGGCAATATTGCGGCTACTGATTATTTTATGTTTGATAAAGCCTTCGGCAGGATTGAAGAATCAGCACCGGAACCTGCAGCCGAAACTGCTCCAACAGTTGAAAATACCCAAACTGAAACGGCTTTAGAACACAAAAAATATACATCGCGTTACCACGATGAGCAAATGCCATACACCTTTTTATGGTGGCTGGATAAAACACGCCGCGAATATTCAGGCATATACCGCCCATACTCAAAATATACACCCGAGCAGCAGGCTATAGTAGCCGAAAAAATGGCTGCCGCCGATGCCCTGCAGCAGCAGTACATTGAAAATATATTCCATCTTTCATCAGTTGAAAGCCTTGACCAAAATACAGCCGATAACCAGGCTACTGAGGTTAAACACAAAGGCGACGAGATTATTGAGCGCTTTATAAAAGAAGAACCGCAAATTAAGCCGCCAAGCAGTGAAAAACTGGATAACGAGAACAAGGCCAAGCGCAGCTCAGAAGATAGCAGCGAACTGGTAAGCGAAACCCTGGCCAACATTTATGCCGACCAGATGCTTTACCACAAAGCCATAGTGATTTACAGAAAATTAATGTTGAAATTTCCGGAAAAAAGCCGTTACTTTGCCGACCGTATAGAGAGTTTAGAAAAGAAAACAAGTTGATTATAAACAAATGACCATTTTATTATTAGTTATAGCCGTTATAGTGTGCATACTGTTAGGGCTTATTGTGTTGATACAAAACCCTAAAGGTGGTGGCTTAGCTTCAAATTTCTCTGCTTCATCACAACTGATGGGCGTACAAAAAACAGGCGACTTTTTAGAAAAAGGTACCTGGATACTGGCTATTACCCTGATGGTACTGTCGTTAGCTATCAACGTATCTGTAAAAAACGGTGGCCCGGCAGGCGACAGCGATCTGCAACGCCAGATAGATAACGTATCAAAACCATCAGCACCGGCTACTACAGCACCGGCACCAACGCTTCCGGGCGCAGGTTCAGGCGCGGCACAAAAACCGGCTGACACGGCTAAAAAATAAAGATTAGTCCTTTAAAGATACCAAAGGCCTCAACAGTTCATCTGTTGAGGCCTTTTTTGTGTTGAATGAGTTTTGATGCCAAGTTCGTTTACCCCTCCCTGACCCTCCCGGGGGAGGGAATTATTTTGCATTAGCTTAACGAATATGATTCCCTCCCCCGGGAGGGTTAGGGAGGGGTTTGAGTATGTTTACCATAATCAAGCGACAAATTTCTCCCCGTACATGGATCTAAATCACAATAAATTTAACCATCGCGTAATTGCGAACGATAGTAAAGGAATCTCTTTAGGACAGTCGCTCGAAGATTGCTTCGTTCCTCGCAAAGGCGTGGTTATTTAGATTCAGGAGGATTATATCCGCTGCCTTGCCTTGATCTCCAGGTACCTGTTAATGGTGTTTATGGTAAGGTTCTCCGGCGCGGTGAGGATGGATTGGATGCCATGCTTGGCCAGCTCTTTTACGATCAGCTTTTTGTCGTTGGCAAACTTTTCGGCGATGGTTTTTACATAGATGTGTTCTACATCTTCGGCGGGTTGTTCGCCCAGTTTGGTGAGTTCGGTATTCTCAAAAAATACCACTAACAGTAAATGGAATTTGGCTATCCGCTTTAAAAAAGGCAACTGCCGCTGCATGGCAAACACACTCTCATAATTAGTAAAAAATACTACCAAGCTGCGCTGTTTAAGCACACCACGAATGGTGCTGTACAAGGCTTCCATATTGGTTTCAAGGTAGCGGGTTTTCTCCTTGTACAGTACCTCTAAAATGCGGTTTAGCTGTACAGGCCGGCGGTCTGCGGCTATAACTGAGCCTATCTTTTCGGCCACGGTGATCAGGCCTGCTTTATCCTCCTTTTTCAATGCCACGTTTGATAGTGCCAGCGTAGCGTTGATGGCGTAATCGAGCAGGCTCAGGCCATTAAAGGGCATCTTCATGGCGCGCGATTTATCAATCACGCAATACACATGCTGCGATTTTTCGTCGGTAAAGGAATTTACCATAAAGTTGCCGTGGCGTGCGGTAGCTTTCCAGTTTATAGTGCGGTAATCATCGCCGGGTACATAGTTTTTCACCTGTTCAAATTCCAGGCTATGGCCCAGTCGGCGAATTTTTTTTATACCATATTCACTCAGGCGGTTTGATATGGCCATCAGTTCGTAACGGCGCATCTGTAAAAATGAGGGATAAACCGGCAGCGTTTCGGTTTGCTCAAAATTAAAGCGCCGGCTCACCAATGCTAATGGCGAACGGGCAAATACCCTGATAGCGCCAAAAGTGTATTCGCCGCGCTTGGTTGGGCGTAGGGCATACTTTATCTGCTTAGGGCTGCGTGGTGCCAATGTGGTAGCAAACCATACATCCCTCCGCTGAAACTGTGCCGGTATCTCATCAATAATACCTGCCTTTACTGTAAAAGGGTAAATGCTTTCAATGTAAATGCCCAGGTCGTTATCATCACTGTTGCTCAGGCGTTCGGGCGCGTGGCGGCGGGCAAAAATGCCTTTGCTTTTATCGTAGAGCAATGTAATATCCAGCAATATCAATAGCAGGAACAGGCTTAATACCACATCCGGAATGATACCCAGCCAGCTAAATAAAAACCTGAAAATATACAGCACGGCACAAACAGCCAACCCGGCAAACAAGCGGGGGGTAAGAAACAGGTTGGTATAAAACAGGCCGAAGAACTTTTTCACACTGATAAATTATCGGGGCACTTCAATTTTGTGGATAATCTGGCCTATCACGTCGTCAGTTGTCAAGCCTTCCATTTCCTTATCGGGCGTTAGCATAATACGGTGGCGCAGCACGTGGGGTACTACCCATATCACATCATCAGGCGTAACAAAATCGCGTCCGTTAATCGCGGCCAATGCCTTAGCTGCATTAATAATTGCCAGCGATGCCCTTGGCGATGCACCCAGGTACAGCGATTTGTTGTTGCGTGTTTCAAAAACTATGCGGGCCACAAACTCCAGTATCTTCGGTTCAACATGAAAGCCGCGTACCTGCTCACGCAGGGCAACTATCTCCTCTGCCGAAAGTACGGGCTGTATATCACTCAACTGATCGGCACGTTTATGCTGATGCTGCTGCGTAATGATGGCTATCTCCTCCTCAAGGCTTGGGTATTTAACTTCAATCTTAAATAAAAAGCGGTCGAGCTGTGCTTCAGGCAGGCGGTAAGTGCCTTCCTGCTCAATTGGGTTTTGGGTAGCTAAAACCAAAAACGGCTCGTCCATTTTATAGGCTGTGCCATCAATGGTAAGCTGGCGCTCTTCCATCACCTCAAACAAGGCCGATTGTGTTTTGGCCGGGGCGCGGTTTATCTCATCTATCAGGATGATGTTGCCGAAAATGGGGCCGTGCTTAAACTCAAACTCGGATGTTTTGGGATTGAACACCGGCGTGCCCAATATATCCGACGGCATCAAATCGGGGGTAAACTGTATGCGTGAATACGCCGCGTTGATGGCCTTGGCTACCAGCTTGGCAGTAAGCGTTTTGGCAACACCGGGTACACCCTCTATCAGTATATGCCCATCAGCCAGTATGCCGGCTATAATGAGGTCGATACTTTGTTGCTGACCTACAATTATTTTGCCCAGCGTATCCTTTATCTGCCCAACGGCGGTATTAAGCTTGTGCAGGTCGGTACGGTTTTCAAATATTTCTTCTTCCATTTTAATGTCCTGATAAGGTATAAAATTTTTCTATCAATCGGTTCAGTTCAATCAGTTCGGCATCGCTTACATCGGTTTGGTTAAAAATAAAACCAATAAAGTCGGTCATCATACGTATGTAGGCCGCGTCAACCCCCGAGCGTTTAGTGAGGGCCTCTACAAATTCGGGGTCGAGTTTGTTGGTTTTGATGTTGTACTTTTCGCGCAGCGATGTTAAAAAGTAAATTGATTTTTTGTGGGCGATGTCGAGATTATTGCGGCGCTCGTAATACACCTGCCCAACCGTGGTTACAAACTCAACCGTGGCATTGGCCGGTGGTAAAATAACAGGTATAGCACGCTGCCGGCGTTTTACGCCGTAGATCACATAAAAAAGCAAGCCAAAAAGGGCTATGTACCAGGCGGTACGCAAGGCGTCATTATTTAATATAAAACGCATAGGCGAATCGGTACCTGCCATGCCCTGGGTGTAAAACTCATCCCACAAAATAATTTGCGGTTTGCCCAGGTATGACAAGGTCGTTGCTGAATATTGCGCCCCCTGTGTTTTTAACAAGCTGTAATTGCTTAACAGCTTTGGATTGGCCAGCAAGTACAGGTTGCCCTTGCCTGCCTTGTATTTTATAAAGTTAGCCTCGCCTTTATTGTTTTGACCAAGCAATACTGCGCGGGTACTGTCAATATTTTTAAAATAGTTGCTAATGGTGCCCTTATCAATATGGTACTGGCGTTCGTTATCAAGTTCAGGGTTTACAAAACTGATATATTCTGATGGGTCGGCCATGCCGAAAATACTGGCCGCGGTAATATTAAGGCTGTCCTGAAAAACAGTGCCGAATGATTCGGCAGCAATAAATATGTCATTACCACGGCGAACATAAGCCATCATGGCATTATAATCCTCATTAGTAGGGGCAATACTGCCGGTAACTATTACGTAAGCCGACCGTTGATACTTAGTGCGGGTTAACACTTCGAAAGGTGTTTCGCGATGTGTGCTTACATGGCTGCCCGGAAATATATCGTGCAGGCGGTTGTAGGTAATATAGGTGCCAAACGGTTTTTTATGCCGATCGATATATGTTGCTGTCCAGTCGGTTGGTTTGGGTTGATTAAACTGCAATATGGTGTAGCCAATAAGCAGCAGGCCCGCAATAATCAGGTATATTTTAAGGCTCCTCATTACAACTGCTCCCTGAATTTATTGAACAAGCCGTTAATATCATTAAATGCCTGCTCATCAATAGTAAAATTACCGTACCACACGTATTCAAACCGGCGCGTTAATGAGCCAAATGCCTCGCGCTGTGGTTTTTGGGTAAGCTCGTAATAATAGGCTTTATTAGTTTTATCAATTTGCCATTGTATCAGGTTACGGTCGCTGAGTTGTTTAAGGCATTTAAGGTAAAGCAGGCGCACGGCCAGGCGGTAATTGCGGTTGCTGATGGCATCATCCAGTTCATCCTCAAAATCTATCTCGTGTATATTCTCGAGCGATTCGGTATACGGCAACGCGGTTTTTTTGGATCCCTTACGTAAAAACAAGCCCACATCAATGCCAACTGCTTTCAGGATAACATAAATGACGCCGCCAAGTATAAGCCCCAGTATCAGGTATTTTAAGATCACCAAAAATATAGGCGAACGGCCAACTTCTGCGGCCAGCATTTGCAGCAACCAGGCCACCAGTATTTGCCAGAATGATAGTTCTGTGTCGGCATTGGCTTCTGCATACTTAAAGTCATCACTTTGGCTATAGGTGCTGATAGCATCTTCGCTGAATTGCCTTACCTGTACGGCCGAACTATCCCGCGCTATAGCAGCAGGTTGTTTTTTGCCTTTTTCCGCATGGGCGAAAGCAGCAAAAAACAGCAGTAAGCAAGTAAGCCAGTAGGTAAATGCCTTTATCCGCATCTTTAATATTCTTCAGTTGGCAGGTGTGAGGTATCCGGCCCTTTTTCGCCCAGGGTGTTAATACGGTTCAGGATGCCGGTGCCTTCTTTTTGCTCTTCGTAGCTAAAATAGCACAGCGCTGTTGATACGGCCATTACAGAATACGACAAATAGAAAACATTAATTAATAATCCGAATATGAGCAACAGTGGAAACATCACGAAATCCCACTTTAAAAACATTTTTGTTACCATAAGTATGGTTACCGGCATACTTATAATAGCGCCTGCTATAGAAATAATGATACTTACCACTACCACTATACCAAAAGTTATCCACCAGTTGCCCTTAATAAGTTGAAAGCATTTGTTAAACGCGTGGCCAAATGAGCCATTTTCCATAATAATAATAGGTAGCAATAAGCTAAAAACCACACCCAGGTAAATACCCGGTAGCAAGCATAAAAAGCAGCCTGCGATAGTAAGCAAGGTTACCACAAAATATGAGCCTAATGAGCGGAAGAAATAGTATTTAAAATAACCCCACACCTCAAGCAAGGTAGGTTTTTCGTCATCGGTTTTATCTTTATATATAGCTATATAGCTGTAGGTTACAATAAATATGCTCATTATAAAGAAAAAAAAGCACAAGTAAAATAATCCAACACCTACCATTTGGTTAATACCCCTGTTTTGGTAGCCAAATACATTGTTAGGTACATTATTATTCATGCTATCAACCGCATTTTCTATTGCGTCGGCTTGCATGTTGGCATAGGCTACCGTATTAAGCAATATAAAAAAGCCACATATAACCAGCAGCGGCTTCATCAGCGGTTTAAAGTTCTCTTTAATAAAGGTAAAGGTGTCGCTAATGTTTTCACCAAAATCGCGTACACGGCGTAGTTCAAAATGAGGTTTCATCAATATGGGGTTGTAGCAAGTTAAGTTTACGGTTAAGCAGGGCAGGGTACAGTATCACGTACCATATAATAAAGGCAAGTGATGTTGCAAGTATTGCTATGCTGGCTATTGCGGGCATTTCGGTATGGCGGGTAACATAACCCTCTAAAAATGCCGCAGTTAAAAATATGGGTATAATGCCAATAGCTATCTTCATGCCATCGAGCGCGCCGCGTTTTAGCGATACCAGGCGATTATAGGTTTTAGGGAAAAGCAAGCTATTGCCCATTACCAGGCCCGATGCGCCTGAAATTACCAGTGCCGATATCTCCAGCGTGCCGTGTATCCATATTACCAGTACCGATTGCAAGCCTACTCCTTTGCTGAAAAAGTAATACTGGAACGAGCCCAGCATTACGCCGTTAAGCATCAGGTTATAAATAGTACCCACCGAAAAAAGTATACCCAGGGCAAACATGCGCAACTCAACATATATGTTATTGGCTGCTATTGCCGCGAACATTACGCCCGAACTGCCAAATTTGTATACACCAAAAGGGTCGCCTTTGGCAATGTTATCATTGGTCATGTTCACGTAGCTGTTGCCTAAAATAAGGCGCACAAAGGTATCATCGTACATGGCCGACAGCATTCCTATCAAACAAAAAACAATAAAAAAACCGAACGAATACAGCAATTGCCTGCGGTGTTTATAAAAAAGCAGGGGTAGTTCTGTTTTCCAATACGTTACAAAACGGTTGGTTTTCTCCTTTTTGTTACGATAAATTGATTGATGAAAGCCCGATGCCAGTCCGTTAAGGTATTGCGTTGTTTTTGAATTCGGGTAAAAAGTTTTGGCATAGGCCAGGTCGTCGGTGATGCTTATAAAGCTGTCAGCCAGGTGGTCAGGTTCTTTGCTCTTGTTAAGCTCGTACTGTTTCCAGCGTTCTGAATTTTGTTTTATGAACAGGGCCTCACGCATGTTATAAGCTTCAGGGATTTTGGTGTTTAAAATACCGATAAAAAATTAATCTGCAATAAAAACCGTAACAAACTATTATTTTTAGGCCATGCAAACCGTAACCATACATACGTCACAAAATATAGGTATTGATTATGAAATAGCCGGGGTTGGCGATAGGGTACTGGCCCGTATGATTGATTACGGGATATTTATAGCCTTGCTTATAGCCAGCTTACTTGTGGTGCCTAACTTAGGCGGCGGCGATAGCGTAATGTTATGGTACTTTGCAACAATGTACGCCCTGTTTGTATTTTACGACCTTATTTGCGAAGTGTTTTTTAACGGGCAAAGCCTGGGCAAGCGCATTATGAAAATAAGGGTGATCAGCCTTAATGGCAAACGCCCAACCTTTGGGCAATACCTTATACGCTGGTTATTCAGGATTGTTGATTTTGTGATAACCGGTGTAGTTGGTCTGATATGCGCCGCCGTTACCCAAAACGTACAGCGCGTTGGCGACCTGGTTGCCGGTACAACGTTAATACGTACCAAACCCCGTACTACTATTGATAACCTGGTTTATGCCCCTACTGTTGATACCTACGAGCCCGTTTTTAAAGAAGCCGCACTGCTAACCGACAGGGATATTGCGTTGGTAAACGATGTGATACAGGCTTATATGAAAGTGGGTAATGCCGCCTTGGTATATAACATGGCCGAAAAACTAAAAGGCCATTTAGGTATCAGCATACCTGAAACTATGAATGACATGCTTTTCTTACAAACAATAATTAAGGATTACTCACACATGGTATCTCATCAGGCTGATGCTTTGTAACCACCTGTATGCAGGTGCCATAATTTGATGATATAGCTTACCGTAACAATGGTAGCAGCTACAATAAAAACTGTTTTTTTTACCGTATCATTTCTATTGTCGAGCGGGAATTTATGGCTTGCGGCAAAGTATAAAAAAGCCAGAATCAAAGGTATAGATGGAGGATAGAGTTCAAAGCTGCTTTTAAAGTCGCCCTGTAGCAATGCGATAAATGAGCGCTGAAACCCACAGCCAGGGCAATCAAGATTGGTGAGATATTTAAAAGGGCAAGGGAGCAAATGGCCTTTCAGCCAGTTAAATAACTGTTCGCTGAAAGGCCTTGCAATAACATATAATGCCATTAGTATTTTGGCGGTGGGTTATAATTATTCGGATCAAAGTTTGGCGTAACCGGGCCTGCGCCTGCAGGGCCTAAGTATTGATAGTTTCCAAAGCCTAATATCGGGAAGAAAATAAAGCCTAATAGCAATAAGCCGATGGTAAAACCTTCGCTTTGGCCAAAGCTTTTGCTTAAAAGATTAATTGCCCATACCGCAAATACAATATTTACGCAAGGTATCAGAAATAAAACAAGCCACCATATAGGTTTACCTATAATTTCAAGTAATACAATAATATTATAGATGGGAATGATAGCCGCCCACCCGGGTTTACCGGCTTTTGTAAATATCTTCCACATCCCGATGATGTATATTACCCAAAGGATAATAGCCGGAATTGAAAAAAAAGCTGCCAGTAGAGATGCTTCACCTGCACCGATTGAGCTGTCGTAAGGTTCCATGGTGTGATTTTATAAAGATTTAAATTTGAATTATTTACCGCAAGTTAATTGTTTGATGCTCACAAATGAAAATTTTTTGTGCAATTATTTATCAATAACAAATTATTCGTAATTTTCTGCCCTTAAACTACTTGATTAAATACTCAAACCTTAGCACATGAAAAAACTTATACTAAGTTTAATTACGGGTGCGTTATGCCTAAACGCAAGCGCCCAAAAAGCTGTTACCCCTGCTGCAACTTATTTAAGAGCATTCGGCAAAATCGATGTAACTGATCTTGAACTCAAGAGCTGCGAATTTGAGCCCGATGCCAACGCCGAAGTACTTTTTGATAAAGCCGATGTATACTTTGATAATGATTTTAACATTATTACCGAGCGCCACAAACGCATCAAGATATTTAATGTTAACGGTAAAAAAAATGCCGATATCAGGATAGAATACTATGGCGGCAACCGCCTGGAGTATCTTACCGATCTGCAAGCCCAAACCATTAACCTGGAGAGTGGTAAGCCCGAGATCACCAAAATTGATAAAAAGCAGGTATTTACCGAAAAGGTTGATAAAATACGTACAGCACTTGTATTCTCATTCCCTAATGTTAAGCCGGGCTCGGTAGTTGAGTTTAAGTACAGGCTTACAGCAAACTCAATTATTGATTTCCCTGACTGGTATTTTCAGAGCAAGATACCTGTACGATACAGCCAGCTTACAACCAAGGTGCCCGAGTATTTTTACTATAAACCGCAATTGCGTTCAGCCCGAATGTTTACGGTAAACAACAGCACTACCGAGTCGGGTATGTTAGGCACCGGTTCACAATCATTAGGTTATACTATTAATGTTGATGTGCGCGGCATGGCCAATGTACACTCGTTAACCGATGAACCGATGATGCGCTCGGATATTGATAACCTGCAAAGCATCGTATTTACCCTTAATACAGTACGGCCTATAGGTGGTTTTGTTAAAACCGCTGCCGATACCTGGCCAAAAATAGGTGGTGTATTAGCTGATGATGAAGATTTTGGCAAGCAGTTAAAGCGCAAGCTGGTAGGCGAGGAAGCCATCATCAGCAAAGCAAAACAATTTGCTACCGATGATGAAAGAATATGCTATGTATTTAACGAGGTGAAAAAAGCGATGAAGTGGAACAATGTTGATCGTTGGTTTACCACTGATGGCACCGTTAAGGCATGGGAGAAAAAAACAGGTAATTCTGCTGAAGTGAACCTGATATTGTTTCACCTGTTAAAGCAAAGCGGCGTAAAGGCCTATCCAATGGTGGTAAGCACGCGCGATAACGGTCGTGTAAATCCGTTCAGCCCCAATTTGCACCAATTTAACAGGGCGGTAGTATATATACCTGTTGATACAACAAGGCACTACGTGCTTGATGCTACCAACAAATACAACCTGTACAACCATGTGCCCGATAACCTGCTTAACTCATCCGGGTTGTTTATTGATAAGGAGAGCGACATGTACGATGTGGTATTTTTGCAAAACCTTGAGCCGGTGCGCCAATCATACTATGTAAATGTAGAAATAAAGCCTGATGGTAAAATGGTGGGCACCAACCAGGTGAGCAGCTATGGTTACAACAAAATAAGCCGTACCGCCAAGTATAAAACCGATGGCGAAACCAAGTTTATCGAATACCTTAAAAATAAGGATAACAACCTCAGAATATCCTCAATAAAGTTTGAGAACATGGATGTTGATACGTTGCCGTTAGTGCAAAATATCGCGTTTGATCTTGACCTTACCGGGTCCGACGGTAATTTCATCTACTTTAACCCTAACGTGCTTACCATGATGGGTGCCAACCCTTTCATCAGCGAGAACCGTTATACCGATATTGATTTTGGCTACCGCGATAACACCACCTTTACCGGTATGTACAAAATACCTGCGGGTTACAAGGCCGAAACATTGCCTAAAAGTGTGAGCCTTACCTTGCCCGATAATGGCATGGTGTTCAAGCGCATAGTAAATGCCACTAATGAAATGATCTCAGTACGCTTTGTAATTGATCATGTTAAAACCACCTATTTTAAGGAAGACTATGCTGATTTCAGGGAATTCAGCAGGCAGATGTATGAGATGATGAATGAGCAGATCGTGTTAAAGAAATCGTAATAAGCCCATGTTTAAAAAGGTATTCATATTAAGCATGCTGCTTGCGGGCAGCATGCTTACCTTCGGCCAAAAACTATCACCGGAGTTGTATAAGGCCTCAACTATCCCCGATTCGTTAAAAACCGATGCCGATGCCGTAGTGCGTTATAAAACGGAAGAGTGTATTGTAAGCGCGCCAGGCAAAATGGTACATAAGGTCCATTCAGTTGTTACGGTATTGAACGAGAACGCGATAGATGAAACACGTATCATATTGCCGTATGACAAGACATCCTCTATAAATTCCTTTCAAATGATCGTTTACAACGCTGATGGCGGGGTAATCAAAAAGTATAAAAAAAGTGATATGTATGATCACTCGGCAATTGATAACATATCTATCATAACTGATGGGCGCATCAAGGCTATTTCGCACACGGTAGCCTCATACCCGGTTACTATCGAGATGATATTTGAGATGGAAGACAACGGTACCCTGAGCTATGGTAGCTGGTACTTGCAGGAGGCAGAGCGCGCTGTACAATACTCGTCATGCACGTTTATTGTTAATCCTGCGGCCGGTTTGCGTCACATAAGCCGCAATACCGGTATAGCCCCGCAAAAATCAGTTATTAATGGTAATAATGTTTATAGCTGGAGTGTATCAAACCTGAAGGCTTTTAAGGATGAGAAGGGCGTGCCCACATGGCGAGTTGCCCCACGGGTTGATTTTTCGCCGGTTAGCTTTCAGTATGACGATCGCCCCGGTGATATGAGTACCTGGGCAAACTTTGGTAAATGGATACAGGCCCTCAATAATGATGTAAATACCCTGCCGCCTGCACGTGCCGAGGCCTTCAAAAAGATGACAGCCAACCTTAAAACCGACAAGGAAAAGGCAAAGGTTTTATACGAATACCTGCAGCAAAACATGCGCTATGTAAGCATACAACTGGGTATCGGCGGCTTTAAGCCTTTTGCGGCAAGCTTTGTTGACGAAAAAAAATACGGCGATTGCAAGGCGCTTTCAAACTACATGTATGCCATGTTAAAGGCGGTTAATATACCGGCCCACTACGCCCTTATACGTGCGGGAGAGAACGGTGAACCGGCCGATCAGGCATTTAGCCAAAACAGGTTTAATCATGCTATTATTTGTATCCCTTTTAAAAATGATACTACCTGGCTTGAGTGTACCAGCAATACACAGCCCTTTGGTGTTTTAGGCGCGTTTACAGAAAACAGGAATGCGCTGCTGATAACCGAAACCGGCGGCAAGCTGGTAAATACACCAAAAAGCAAGGCTGCTGATAATGTATTTAACAGTAATGTAAGCATTAAGCTTAATGCTGATGGCAGCGCGGTTTCAAGCATTAAGTTGCAAAATACCGGCGAATACCGCGATATGCTGATCGGTATAGCGCAAATGTCGCTTGATGAGCAAAAGGAATATCTGATCCGCTTTTTAAAAATGAAACAGCCTGCGGTGTTTAATATTAAAGTGGTTGAGGATAAAGATGTAGCCAAAGGCCTTGAGCTTGAATTGGAGTACGATAAGTTTAGTGATGTAATAGCCGGTAACCGCCAGTTTTATAAACCTGCCGCCTTTGAACTGTGGACGGGTACCTGCCCGGTTGAAGAAAAGCGCAAAACAGATTTTTATTTCGATCATCCGCTGCAAAAAAACTGCGTAACCACTATCAGTTTGCCAGAGGGTTTCGAGGTGGAGAACATGCCGGCTAATCAAGCCCTGAAATTCGCTTATGGCGATTATACGCTTAATTATGTATACGATGCTGCCAAAAACCAGGTGGTAAGTACGGCAAAATTTAATTTAAATAACCACATTATCCCCGCGGTAAAGTATACCGAAATGCAGCAGTATATGGATGCAGTGGCCAAAGCGCAAAACAAAAAGCTGGTTATTAAGCGCAAGGCTTAACTTTGCGTTAATGATTTTCAGGCTTGATGAACGTTTGCTCTTTCCGGACCCGGCCCTGGCCGAGGAGGATGGTCTGCTGGCCGTTGGCGGCGATCTCTCTGCCGAACGGTTAATGCTGGCCTACCAAAGCGGCATATTCCCATGGTATAGTGATGATACACCCATACTGTGGTACTCGCCGCATGAGCGTTTTGTACTTAACCCGGCAACGGTGGCCGTATCAAAAAGCATGCGGCAGGTACTGCGGTCGGGCAAGTTCAGGGTAACTTTTAACACCGCTTTTGCTGATGTGATACAGGCCTGTTCGCTTATTGACCGCGAAGGGCAGGATGGTACCTGGATAACCGATGATATGACGGAAGCCTACATCCGTTTGCATGAATTGGGTAAAGCACACTCTGTTGAGGTTTGGCAGGGTGATGCCCTGGCTGGCGGTTTGTATGGCGTTGAGGTAGGTAAGGTTTTTTGCGGCGAAAGCATGTTCAGCAAAGCCAGCAATGCCTCAAAAACAGCGCTTATTACCCTCTGCCAAACAGGCAAGTACAGCCTTATTGACTGCCAGGTTTACACCGAACACCTGGAAAGCATGGGCGCGGGCATGATCAGCCGTGATGAATACATGGCGGCACTGCGGCAATAATCTCTTACCTTCGCATTTGTAAATGCAAAGCACCAACATACAAGAGCGTATAATTTTAGGCATCGACCCCGGCACCGCCGTAATGGGCTACGGGCTGGTAAAGCAAACCGGCTCAAAACTCGAGCTAATAAGCCTTGGTGTGGTAAAGATGGGTAACCTTGACGACCATATGCTCAAGCTGCAACGCATCTTCGAAAAAACAGTAGCCCTTATTGATAATTATCACCCCGATTGCCTGGCTATTGAAGCGCCTTTTTATGGCAAAAATATACAGGTAATGCTCAAACTGGGCAGGGCGCAGGGCATGGCCATGGCGGCTGCCTTATCACGCAATGTGGATATCACCGAATATGCTCCGCGTAAAATAAAACAATCCATAACCGGTAACGGTAATGCTACTAAGGAGCAGGTTGCCGGCATGATACAACGCTTGCTTAATTTTACAGAAACACCTGATTTTCTGGATGCTACAGATGGTTTGGCGGTGGCTGTATGTCATGCCTTTCAGCGTAATATTGGCGGTAGCGGCAAGTCGTCGTCAGGTTCAAAAAAATCATATTCAGGTTGGGATACCTTTGTTAAGGATAACACAGGCAGAGTATCAGGCATCGGTAAAAAAAAGCAGTAAGGTGTTTATAACTTACCCCCGATGTTAAAAACTATCGTTACCTCCGTAAATCGTTCGTAGCCTATCTTT
Organism: Mucilaginibacter sp. UR6-1; assembly: GCF_020880975.1. Lineage (GTDB taxonomy): Bacteria > Bacteroidota > Bacteroidia > Sphingobacteriales > Sphingobacteriaceae > Mucilaginibacter. The sequence goes on from NZ_JAJIWP010000002.1 coordinate 128,657, forward strand.
GAAAGCACCAAATAGTTCTTTGTATACACTGTAAAGGTTGCCGGTTATTACAGCCGGAATTAAAAGGGAACCATGTTAAATTCATGGGCTGACGTTGCAACTGTGCCGTTTTAGTGAGCAGGTAGTTGTGGGTAGTGAGCGGTGAAAAGTGATTGGTGAGTGATGGTTAGTGGGGGCGCAAACAACTCATCATCAAAAACTCATCACCATTAACCACAAACGGCTTACCAATGACCAATAACTATTGACCACTGACCAGAACGAAGCCAGATACCTGCCTTACAGTATTGACAAAACTTTCACGCATAGGGTTTTGCCAAAAGAAGTAGCCTGCCTGCCCGCGCCCTTGCGCGCCCGCCTGTTGCGCCCTCGTCTTTTGTCAGTTCCTGCTGCAACACATAAAATATATTTAACTGACGAGGCGCTTATGAAACAGGAAAATGATGAAGTATTGCTGAGAGAGAACAAAGACCGCTTTGTGATCCTCCCCATTAATTACCCCCGCATTTGGGAAATGTACAAAAAGCATGAAGCCAGCTTTTGGACGGCCGAGGAGATTGACCTTAGCGACGACCTGAAACATTGGGAAACGCTTAACGCCGGCGAAAAGCATTTCATATCGCACATTTTAGCATTTTTTGCCGCCAGCGATGGTATTGTGAACGAAAACCTGGCCGTAAACTTTATGAGCGAGGTACAGGTACCCGAAGCTCGTTGCTTTTACGGTTTCCAGATCATGATGGAGAACATACACTCCGAAACGTATGCCTTGTTAATAGATACTTATGTAAAGGATCCGGTTGAAAAAGATCGTCTTTTCCATGCCATTGATACCGTACCATGTGTAGGCAAAAAAGCCGAATGGGCGCTTAAATGGATTGAGAACGGCACCTTTGCGCAACGCCTTGTAGCTTTTGCCGCGGTTGAGGGTATCTTCTTTTCGGGTAGCTTTTGTTCACTGTTCTGGCTTAAAAAACGTGGCCTGATGCCGGGTTTAACCTTCAGTAATGAGCTTATATCGCGCGATGAAGGTATGCACTGCGAGTTTGCCTGCTTGCTTTACAGTATGCTTAACAACAAACTGAGCAAAGAAGAAGCAACCAGCATTATTACCGATGCTGTTGAAATAGAAAAAGAGTTTGTAAGCGACGCTTTACCTGTTAACCTGATAGGCATGAACGCCAAGCTGATGAGCCAGTACATTGAGTTTGTGGCCGACAGGTGGTTGCAGGAGCTGGGTTATGATAAGCACTACAATGCTACCAATCCGTTTGATTTTATGGAGATGATAAGCCTGCAGGGTAAAACCAATTTTTTTGAAAAGCGCGTAGGCGACTACCAGAAAAGCGGCGTACTAAACAACGTACTCGAGAGCAAATCGTTCTCGCTGGATGAGGACTTTTAACAGCCCCACCCGGCCTCCCCGAAGGGGAGGAGTTATAATTTACTTCAATTAATAAAAATAATATTCACTTAAATATCTCCCCCTTTGGGGGAGTTGGAGGGGGTTAAATGTTTGTAATAAAAAGAGATGGCCGCAGAGAGTCGGTAAAATTTGATAAGATAACAGCACGTATCGAAAAACTGTGCTATGGGTTTCAACTGGTTGACCCTATTGATGTTGCCAAAAAGGTAATTGAGGGTTTGTATGATGGTGTTACCACGTCGGAGCTGGATAACCTGGCTGCTGAAACTGCCGCGTCATTAACCACCAAGCACCCTGATTATGCTTTGCTGGCATCGCGTATAGCGGTATCAAACCTGCATAAAAACACGGTAAAATCATTCAGCGAAACCATGCGTATGCTGTATGAGTACGTGGATAGCAAGAATGGCAAAAACGCTTCGCTGATTGCGGAGGACGTTTGGGAAGTGATCAAAGACAATGCTGAAGTGTTGGACAGCACTATTATTTACGACCGCGATTTCGGGTTTGATTACTTTGGCTTCAAAACGCTCGAAAAATCATACCTGTTAAAAATTGATGGTAAGATAGTTGAGCGCCCGCAGCACCTGTTTATGCGTGTATCGGTAGGTATCCACAAAAACGATATTGACAGTGTTATCAAAACCTATAACCTGATGAGCGAGCGTTGGTTTACCCACGCTACACCTACATTGTTCAACGCGGGTACACCAAAACCGCAAATGTCGTCATGCTTTTTGCTGACTATGAAGGATGACAGCATTGATGGCATTTACGATACGCTGAAACAAACCGCTAAAATTTCGCAAAGCGCCGGTGGTATCGGTTTGAGCATACACAACGTACGCGCTACAGGTTCATACATCAGCGGTACTAACGGTACCAGCAACGGTATTATCCCGATGCTGAGGGTATTTAATGATACTGCCCGTTATGTTGATCAGGGTGGTGGCAAGCGTAAAGGTGCTTTCGCTATTTACCTTGAGCCTTGGCATGCCGATGTGTTCGAATTCCTGGATCTGCGTAAAAATCACGGTAAGGAAGAAATGCGCGCCCGCGACTTGTTCTATGCCCTTTGGATATCTGACCTGTTCATGAAACGCGTTGAGGCAAATGAGGACTGGAGCCTGTTCTGTCCGCATGAAGCACCGGGTTTGGCGGATTGCTTTGGCGCCGAGTTTGAAGCTTTATACACAAAATACGAAAAAGAAGGCCGTGCCCGCAAAACCATCAAAGCACAGGAGCTTTGGTTCGCCGTGTTAGATTCGCAGGTTGAAACCGGTACACCATACCTGTTGTACAAGGATGCCGCCAACGCCAAATCAAACCAGCAAAACCTGGGTACTATAAAAAGCTCGAACCTGTGTACCGAAATTATGGAATACACCTCGGCTGATGAGGTAGCGGTTTGTAACCTGGCATCGCTGGCGTTACCACGTTACATCAACAACGGCGTGTTTGATCATGATAAATTATATGAGGTTACTTACCAGGTTACCATAAACCTGAACCGCATTATCGACCATAACTATTACCCGGTTGATGAGGCCCGTAACTCAAACCTGCGCCACCGCCCGATAGGTTTAGGTGTACAAGGTTTGGCCGATACCTTTATACAACTGCGTTTGCCGTTTGAAAGCGATGCCGCCAAACAACTGAACAAAGATATATTTGAAACCATCTACTTTGCTTCAATGACGGCTTCAAAGGATCTGGCTATCCAGGATGGTGCTTACGAAACCTTTAAAGGTTCACCGCTATCGCAAGGCAAGTTCCAGTTCGACCTTTGGGGAGTAACTCCGGAGAGCGGCCGTTGGGATTGGGAAAACCTGCGCCTTGATGTAATGAATCATGGTGTGCGTAACTCACTGCTGGTAGCGCCAATGCCTACCGCGTCAACCTCGCAAATTTTGGGTAATAACGAGTGCTTTGAGCCTTATACCTCAAACATCTACACCCGCCGTGTATTAAGTGGTGAATTCATCGTGGTAAACAAATACCTGCTGCGCGACCTGGTTAACCTTGGTTTGTGGAACACCGGCATGAAAGATAAGATCATCAGCGCGAACGGCTCTATCCAGGACATCCCTGAAATACCTGCCGATATTAAGGAACTGTACAAAACCGTATGGGAAATTAAGATGCGCAACATTATTGATATGGCTGCCGACAGGGGTGCTTATGTATGCCAGTCGCAATCGCTTAACCTGTTCATTAACTCGCCAAATGCTTCAAAACTTACTTCAATGCACTTTTACGCATGGAAGAAAGGCCTTAAAACAGGTATGTATTACCTGCGTACACAGGCGGCATCGCAGGCGGTTAAATTTACGGTTGAAAACCAAGGGGGTAAAAACATGGAGCCGGTTATTCCGGATCACGTTGCCCAGGTTGCCGATGAGATACCTGCAGGCCCAAGCTGCTCAATGGAAGAGGGCTGCGTAACCTGCTCGGCATAATCATGATCCTGTAGCTATTAAAGTGTCAGTTTAATAGTTTTACTAAAAAGCGTGGGGCGTTTTGGAATGCGTCCCCGCTTTTTTGTTTAAGGGCATTTTATTTTGCATGACGAGCATCACCCCTAACCGTGCCCGTCATCATGCCCCGCCGCGGCGGTATACAATACATTTGAGGCAACAATCAACTTAAATGTATTATGAAAAATTTACGATTACTATTTGCTGCAATTTTACTCATTACCACATCAACAACCTTTGCCCAGCAAAAAGGAGAGTGGAACATTCGCCTGCGAGGTGTGGGTGTTATCCCGCAGGAAAAAGCGACCATCGGCGTGATCGGCGGCGATGTTGACATCAGTAAAAGCTTTATCCCTGAGCTCGACTTTACTTATTATTTCGCCAATAACTTTTCAGCCGAGCTAATATTGGGTACAACCCGCCATAAAGTAAAAACCACATCATCAAACCTCACCGCTATTGGCGGCCCTGCATCTGCCGATGTTGACCTGGGCAAGGTATGGTTGTTGCCGCCAACGCTTACCTTGCAATACCATGTGCCTACAGGTAGTATAGTAAGGCCATATATTGGCGCGGGTGCCAACTACACCATATTTTATGGCGCCGATGTAGGCTCAACTGTTAAAGGCATCGACTATAAAAACAGCTTTGCCTTTGCCGCGCAAGTCGGTGTGGATATTGACCTGGATAAAAAATGGTTTTTAAATGTGGATGTAAAAAAGATATTTCTATCAACAGATGTTACCGTTGATGCCTCAAACCTTACCCCGGCCAATAACCCGGGCCTGGAGCCGGCGTTGCGCAATATACCTGCCGATGTAAAGATACGCCCATGGTTAATTGGCATAGGTATTGGCTATCGCCTGTAAATATTTGGTTTGTAAAATAAAAAGCGCTGTGCCGGTTAAACGGTGCGGCGCTTTTTGCGTCTGTACCTGTAATAAACTGAATATTTCACCTTTGTCCTTTATCATATAATGATAAACCTTTACCATTTTAAGTTATTTGCTGTTGTATTAATATTGACAGCCTTTTTTTACTGCCCGGCAGCTAAAGCGCAAACCCCAGTTATTGAGTATGAGCCTGACGAAAGTTATGTAGGGTTTAATGAAGGTAAAGGCTGGGCAATAGGCGGGCAGTTTGGGTACGATTTTCCGGCCGGGGCGTTGAGCCAGAATTACAGGGTTACCCCAACCTACGGCATCGGTGTGTATAAAAAAATTGATGATTTTACACTGAACTTTAACATTAACCATCATGCTTACCCGGCAAAAAGTAATGCCATGGGTATGGTTGATAACAGGTTTATTGTTTTAGGCTTTTATTTTGGCGGCGCTTATGATAAGCTGATTACGCCATTCTTTAAATTTTACGGCGGCCTTAACCTTGGCGGCTGGCTTAAACGCTACGAGGATATTTACAATTACGATGACGAATGCGGCTGCGAAATAAATAATGCCAACTTTTATTTTGCCCCCAAAGTAGGCTTTACCTACCTCACAAGCAGCCATATTGGTATAGGTGTTGAGGCCAAATACAATGTATATATAACAGGGTACGATTACCTTACCGATACCAGCGGCGGCAAACTATTCAACTCTGTAGCGGCCACATTAATACTTACCTATCATTTTTAACGTGCACGGGGCCTGGCAGATTTTAGTATTTATTATAGTGCTTTAACTTTTGGTTTATTTATAAATTAATTGGTATTTATTTGTTTGCGGCATTAGGTTATTTATATACTTTTAAGGCAGATAACCTTATCACTTAAAATGAATACCAAATTCTTCCCGCTCGCTTTAAACATTATCAGCGCTATTATTTTAATTTGTTTGTGTTGCGATACAGCCAGCGCCCAGCGGCGCTCAAACCGCGGATTAAACTATGACGGCGACCCTCCCGGCTTTGGCGGTGGTAGTGGTAACGGTGGTGATGAAGGAGGAGAGTGGGGCGTTGCTTTACAGGCCGGTTTTGATTCGCCGCGCGGCGAGTTGGGCGCAAGCTATAAAGGCGCGCCTTTGGTTGGCATCAGCATACTTAAATATTATAAAAGCTTCACTTTTGGCATCACTTTGAGCAGGCATAGCTACAAACCCGCTGTTGATGATATTGGCGTGGAGATAGATATGGGTGATATGGGCTCATATAACCAAATCATAAAACTAACCAGCAACCGTTTCACAGGCTTTTATGCCGGCGCTGCTTATAACATCGGGCTTGCACAAGGATTTAAATGTTATGGCGGTGTAAATTTTGGCGGCATGACCTCAACTTACGGCTTATCAGTTACCGGCACAGAGGGCAATTACTTAGAAAGTTATACCGATAAGTATGCTTATTTTGCACCAAAACTTGGTGTTGAGGCTGCAGTGGGCGGTGGTTTTAGCATTGGTGTTGAAGGAAAATATAATATCTTTATGGTAGGCAGCACAAACTCGCGTACCGGCGGCGATTTCCGGTCAGAAAAATCAGTAGCGGGGGTAGCCACACTTACCTATAGCTTTTAGGGGAGTGTTAAATTGAGGATAGGATATGCATTCAAAACACGAGATAATACGATGCGAACGCTGCAATGCGGCTTTTGAATGCAAGGCCAACTCCTATACCAAATGCCAGTGCAGTACGGTACAACTCACCCTTAACGAAACTCAATACATCAGCGAAAATTACGATGGTTGCCTGTGTGCCCAGTGCCTGCTCGTTATTCAGCAGGAGTACAGGGAGGTGGTTTTGAAGTCTGAAAGTTTTTTAGAAAAGTTGGAAAGACCGTAAGTCGGAAAGTCCGTAAGCAGAAGAAGCTTCTTCCGTACTTTCCGACCAAAATTCTACTTCCAGACTCCCCGTCTTTCGGACTTCCGGACTAATTTACTACCTTCACAGCCTCATATTCAACACTGAAATAATGAAACTATTAGAAGGAAAAGTTGCCCTGGTTACAGGCGCTTCAAAAGGTATAGGTCGTAAAATAGCCGAAAAATTTGCCGAGCATGGCGCTAAAGTGGCTTTCACTTATTTATCATCTGTAGAAAAAGGACAGGCACTTGAGCAGGAATTGCAGGCTTTTGGTACCCAGGTTAAAGGTTACCGCAGCGATGCCTCTAAATTTGATGAAGCCGAAAAGCTGATCAACGATATTGTTGCCGATTTTGGTACTATTGATGTTGTGGTTAACAACGCCGGTATCACCAAAGATGGTTTGCTTATGCGCATGACCGAAGAGCAATGGGACGAGGTGCTTAACGTAAACCTGAAATCAATATTCAACGTAACCAAAGCCGCTTCAAAAATAATGATGAAGAACCGTAAAGGCTCCTTTATTAACATGAGTTCGGTAGTGGGTGTGCAGGGTAATGCCGGTCAGGCCAACTATGCGGCTTCAAAAGCGGGTATTATAGGTTTCTCAAAATCAGTAGCTAAGGAGCTGGGTTCACGCGGTATACGTACCAACGTGGTAGCCCCGGGCTTTATCCGTACCGAAATGACCGACGTGCTCGACCCGAAAGTTGTTGAAGGCTGGACAGCAGGAATCCCGCTTAAACGTGCCGGCGAAACTGAGGATGTGGCCAATGCCTGCGTGTTCCTGGCATCAGATATGGCTGCTTACATTACCGGCCAGGTTATTCCGGTTGATGGCGGTATGTTGTAAACTGCTTTTTTGCATAAACAACCATAAAAAAACAGCATATTTGGTTATCAAGTATGCTGTTTTTGTTTTCAATAACCTGGGGTGATGTTTCGGGCTGGTGGCTGCCGGTATGTGTGCTGGCTGGCTTACTGTATGCCGGGGTATTGTACAGGCAACCGGTAAACATCCATAAAACTTACCGGTATATATTGTTTGCGCTTAGGGCGCTGGCGGTGGCATTTATCGCTTTCCTGCTGCTTTCGCCATTGGTACGGTCGGTGAGCTATAAGCCCGAGAAACCATTGGTATTGGTAATGCAGGATAATTCAAGCTCTGTAAAGCCATCGGGTAAAAATATCTCCGCGTCATTAGGGCAACTAAAGCAGCAGTTGGGTGAGGATTATGATGTGCAGCAGTTTCATTTCGATAGCCGCCTGCATGATAGCCTGGCATCCAACTTTAACGGGCGACAAACAGACATTGCCTCCGCCCTTAAACAACTGAACGACCGCTTTGTGAACCGCAACATCGGCGCGGTGGTGATGGCTTCGGATGGTATATACAACCGTGGTGCCGATCCGCGATATGAAGCACGTAATATTAAGGCAGGTTTTTATACCATTGCCCTGGGTGATACCACACACCGCCGCGATTTGCTCATCAGCAATATCAACTATAATAAAACCGCTTTTTTAGGGAACGATTTTGAGGTGGAGATATTTGCCACCGCCTACCAAAGTAACGGCGAAACCCTACGCCTTAATATTACCGATGATGGCAAGCAGGTATACAGTAAGCCTGTAACAATAAAGGGCAGTACCTTTAGGCAAATGGTGCCGGTTAAACTTAATGCCAATAATAAGGGACTGCATAAGTTTACGGTTAATATTACAGCGCTAAGTAACGAGGTAACCACGGTAAACAATAGCGAAACCTTTTATATAGATGTGTTGGATGCCCGCCAAAAAATATTGCTGGTATATGAAAATGTGCATCCGGATATTGCCGTCATGAAAAATGCTATTGAAGTTAACCGTAATTACGAGGTTAAAACAGTTTTGCTTACCGAACTGACTACGATAAAACCTGCCGATTATAATCTGCTGATATTATTTCAGTTGCCCGCATCGGCACCGGGCATACAACGTTTTGTTGCCAATGCCAACCTGCCGGTTTGGTACATTGTAGGTGCGCAGGCAGATGTAACAGCCTTTAATAACAGCCAAAAGCTGGTAAATATATCAGCAGGGCGCAGTGAAATGCAGGAGGTTTTCGCACAGTCTTATGATGGCTTTTCAGCATTTACATTAAGTGATTCAACACGGCAAAAGATTAGGAAGATGCCGCCGCTGCTGGCACCATTTGGTAATTACGGTGTAACGGCATCCACAGGTATTTTATTTAAGCAGCGAATAGGCAACGTAAGCACTACCTACCCATTGCTGGCATTTGCCGCGCAAGGTGGCAGGCGCATTGCCGTACTTACCGGCGAAGGCCTATGGCGCTGGAAACTGGCTGAGTATGCCGCTTTTGAAAATAACAATGCTATTAACGAGCTGATGAGCCAAAGCGTACAATACCTAACCGCCAATGCCGACAGGCAGCAGTTTAGGGTGTACCCGGCAAAAACTGTTTTTGATGAGGGCGAAGATATACTGATCAACGCCGAACTATATAACGATGCGCTGGAATTAGTGAATACCCCTGATGCCCGCATCAGCATTAAAGACCAAAAAGGACGTAATTTTAGCTTTTTGTTCAGCAGATCGGGGCAGGCTTATACGCTTAATGCGGGTGCATTGCCGGCTGGGGAGCATAGTTACTCGGCCTCGGTAAAGCTGGGAAGCAAAGCATACAGCGCATCGGGTAAATTCACCATAAAGCCAATAGATGCCGAGGCCCGCCAAACCGTAGCCAACCATCAACTACTGCGCGATATAGCCCAACAAAGCGGTGGCGCTATGCTGATGCCAATTGAATTGAGTAAACTGGTTGATCTTATTAAAAAGAACGAGAACGTAAAAACGGTGGTTTATGAAGATAAGCACTACAGCGAACTGGTGGATACAAAGTGGGTATTCGCCATCATACTATTATTAGTATCTGCCGAATGGTTTATCCGCAAACGCGAAGGAGAAATTTAGATAAGCGGTCATCTCTGATTCCCTCCCTCGGGAGGGCAGGGAGGGGTAAACCATCAGGCATCCACCCCAATGTACCCCCTCGCACACAATTCCTCATACAATATTTTAAACCAAAATGTATATTCTTCGGGATGCTCGTCAAGGTCGTGGGCTATCATTTCAGGGGCCATATAAATGTAATCAGCCGCCTCATCAATATTCAAATTCGGCTTACTTGAGTAGGTGCCAATAAATACATGGTCAAATTCATGTTCGTACAGGCCATCACCCAGATCGGCCTGATAGGTAAACGTAAAGGCCTCAGTAAGCAGACAGGTAATGCCCATTTCTTCCATTAAGCGCCTCTCGGCAGCTTGTAAATTACCCTCACCCGGCCTCGGGTGGCTGCAACAGGTGTTTGACCATAAGCCCGCAGAGTGATATTTACCATCAGCACGTTTTTGCAATAGCAGCTCGCCCTTGCCGTTAAACAGTATAACCGAAAACGCGCGGTGAAGTACGCCTTTATAATGCGCCTCCATTTTTTCCATAACACCTGTTTCGTTATCGTTACTGTCAACCAGAATTACATTTTCCATTTCATTTAACATATACGGGAGCTTACAGCGTGCGGATGGTGCGGCTATCAAAATACAAATAATTAACGCAAATGTAGTTCAAACATTTTGTTACGATACTGCTCAACAACTGCTCATGATATTATATAACCGCTAAAACAGGGTAAATCAGTTTAAAAAAACATATCATTTATGTGTGTGGATTGTTATTTAAGTTTCTGATTAATAATAAATTATGTTTATGTGCTGTTTAAATTTTGATTAAAAAACATACACACGGGCAAATACTTTGCAAAATTTGCTATCAACCAATATTTACTTATAAACCATTTCTGCTATGCGTAGTTATTTATTATTGATGTTGTTATTGTGTGCAGGTATATTTTCTGCAGATGCCCAGCAGATCACGTCTCCCGACAAAAATCTCGTGCTCAATTTTGAGCTGAAGGATAATGGCGTGCCTGCATACAGCCTTATTTATAAAAAGAAGGATGTTATTAAAACCAGTAAGTTAGGTATCGAAACTAAAGATGTACCCTCATTTCTGAACGGTTTTACCATTACCGATACTCAAAAAAGCACGTTCGACGAAACGTGGCAACCGGTTTGGGGCGAGCAGAAAAATATTCGCAATAACTATAACGAGTTGGTGGTAACGCTTACCCAGAAAGCAGAGAAGGATCGTTTTATCCGCATCCGTTTCCGTTTGTTTAATGATGGTTTGGGTTTCCGTTATGAGTTCCCGGCGCAAAAAAACCTGAATTACTTTATTATAAAAGAAGAGCATACGCAGTTCGCTTTAGCGGGTGATCATAAAGCATTTTGGCTGCCCGGCGATTTTGATACGCAGGAGTACAGCACCGTAACTTCAAACCTGTCTGAAGTTCGTGGTAAAATGAAAGCCGCCGTTACGCCAAATGTTTCGCAAACCACCTTCTCGCCAACAGGGCTGCAAACTCCGCTGATGATGAAAAGCAAGGACGGTTTGTACATCAACATACATGAGGCCGCGCTGGTTGATTACTCGTGCATGTCGTTAAACTTGGATGACAAGAACTTCGTGCTCGAATCATTTTTGACCCCTGATGCCATTGGCGATAAAGGTTATATGCAGGCGCCAACGCAAACGCCCTGGCGTACCGTTATTGTAAGCGATAAGGCAGGCGATATCCTGATGTCGAAACTTGTATACAATTTGAATGAGCCGACTAAATTTAAAGATGTATCATGGATAAAACCAATAAAATACGTAGGTGTATGGTGGGAAATGATCACCGGCAAAAGCACCTGGGCTTATACCGATCTGGAAAACGTACAACTTGGCGTTACCGATTACAGCAAAACCAAACCTAACGGAAAGCACGGTGCCAATACACAGCACGTTAAGGAATATATTGACTTTGCTGCCAAAAATGGTATCGACGCGGTATTGGTTGAAGGCTGGAACCAGGGCTGGGAAGACTGGTTTGGCAAAACCAAGGATTACGTGTTCGACTTTGTTACCCCATATCCTGATTTTGATGTAAAGGAGCTGCATCGTTATGCCGAATCAAAAGGCGTAAAGATCATTATGCACCACGAAACTTCAGGCTCTGTACGTAACTACGAACGCCATTTGGATACCGCCTACAAATTCATGGTTGAAAATGGTTACAACGCTGTTAAAAGCGGTTATGTTGGGCAGATCATTCCGCGTGGCGAGCACCATTACGGTCAATGGCTGGTTAACCATTACCTGTATGCCATTACTAAGGCTGCCGACTATAAAATTATGGTAAATGCTCACGAGGCTATCAGGCCTACAGGTTTGGCGCGTACTTACCCTAACCTGATCGGTAATGAGGCTGCGCGTGGTACCGAGTATGAATCATTCGGCGGTAACAACCCTGATCATACAACCATTTTACCGTTCACCAGGCTGATAGGTGGCCCGATGGATTATACACCGGGTATTTTTCAAACAAAAATCAACGCGTACAATCCCGATAATAACTCATTTGTACATACCACGCTTACCAAGCAATTGGCGCTGTATGTAACCATGTATAGTCCGCTGCAAATGGCGGCTGATTTGCCCGAAACATATAATAAATTTTATGATGCCTTCCAGTTTATTAAGGATGTGGCGGTTGATTGGGATGAATCATACGTGTTAGAAGCCGAGCCCGGCGACTATATCACCATTGCCCGTAAGGCCAAAGGTAAAAACGAGTGGTTTATAGGCAGCGTGACTGACGAGAACGCCCGTACCGCCGTAGTCAAATTCGACTATCTGCCTAAAGGAAAAACTTACGAAGCCACCATCTATGCCGATGGCAAGGATGCCAGCTATGATAAAAATCCGCAAAGCTATACCATCCGTAAAATAAAGGTAACCTCAAAAACGGTACTTAAACAGGCGGTGGCACCAGGCGGTGGTTTTGCCATCAGTTTAAAATAAAAATTGGTTCTATTAGGTTTATAAAGGTGTCCCCCGTGTGCGTAAGTACCGGGGGATTTTTTTTGAACAGGCCGCAGTAAGCGTTATCTCTTATGTAAAATATAAATATTCATACCTTTACCCGGTATTTCAACTTAATTATATAAGCCGCTTAATTATTTGTTGGTTATGATGCCTGTACTGCGTTGGGTAAAATTATGTGTATTAGTATTGCTGATGCCTGTTATTGGTTTAGCAGCCAATATACGTAGCATTGGGGTGCCTTACGTGCAAAACTATTCTAAAAGCATGTACCAGGCCGGTAACCAAAACTGGGCCGAAACCAAGGATGCCGACGGCGTAATGTATTTTGCCAACTCGGAAGGGTTGCTGGCTTACGACGGGCAAAACTGGCAATTACACCGTATGCCCAACGGCCTTATTGTACGTGCCGTAGCCGCCGATGGTAAGGGAAAGATATATACCGGTGCCTTTGGCGAGATAGGCTATTGGTCAAAAAACACATCGGGCGCGTTTAAGTATACTTCATTGGCGCACCTAATACCGGCAAAATACCGCCTTAACGAGGAGGTTTGGAAAATATATATAGGCGCTAAGGAGGTAATATTTCAGTCATTTGGGGTTATTTATATTTACAGGGATGGTAAGATCAATACTATCAAATCAAACCCCTACTTATTTCTGTTTAGAGCAGGCAGTCGCTTTATTATTGAACAGCTCAACGTTGGCCTTTTTGAGTTAAAGGGTAATAAGCTCGAGTTTATTAAAGGCAGCGAGATACTAAAAACAGGTGTACTTGCCATTTTGCCATACGGCGATGGACGATACCTCATCGGCACATCAAAAAACGGACTGTATTTGTATGATGGCCAAACCATTGTACCCTGGAAAACCCAGGCCGATGAATTTTTGCAACGTTACCAGCTTAATAATGGTGTTGCCATACCCGGTAATTATTTCGCATTTGGCAGTATATTGAATGGCATCATCATAATTGACCGTGCGGGCAATGTAGTGCAACACATCAATAAATCGAGTGGGTTGCAAAATAATACCGTACTTAGTTTGTACCTCGATAACGAGCAAAACCTGTGGGCAGGGCTGGATAATGGTATTGACCGTATCGAGATCATATCGCCCCTGTACTTTTATTTTGATAAGGGCGGCAGGTTTGGTACGGTATACTCCAGCATCATACACAATAATAAAATATACCTGGGTACTAACCAGGGGCTTTATTACAGCGATTGGGTAACTGATCAAAACCGGCTGTTCCAGTCGTTTGATTTTAAGCTGATACCGGGTAGCCAGGGCCAGGTGTGGGATCTGTCGTTGCTTGACGGGCAATTGCTTTGCGGCCACAATGATGGCACCTTTATAGTAACCGGCGCGCAGCTCAGGCAAATATCAACCGAAAATGGTGGCTGGATGGTTAAAAAACTGAATGCTAACCAGTTGATCCAAGGCACTTATACCGGGCTGGCCGTATACAAAAAACTCCCTGACGGTGCCTGGGCTTTTGATTATAAGATTGGCAATTTTGTAGTACCCTCACGCTATGTTGAGCCCGATGGTAAAGGACAAATATGGGTTAGTCACGCCTACAAAGGTATATATAAGGTTAAGTTAAGTGCCGATGGCCGCAGAGCTGCCTCCATAAAATATTACGACGACAAGAATGGCTTGCCCGGAAGCTACAACATCGGCGTTTTTAACCTGGATAACCGTGTGGTGTTTTCAAGCAATAATGGCTTTTACGTTTATGATGATATCAGCGATCATTTTTATAAATATGATCAACTGAATAAAAAGCTGGGCTCGTTCGCGTCTTCCAACAAGGTAATACCGGCCAGCGGCAGCAAGTACTGGTTTATTGACCGGGGCAGGGCAGCCCTTGGCGATCTGTCAGTAACCGGTAACCTTAACCTTGATTCAGCCCGTTTTAGCATACTTAATGGCCGTATGGTAAAGTATTACGAGAATATAAGCCGTATTAATAACAATATCTATCTTATCAGTATTGATGACGGCTTTGCCATATTTAATGATCAGGCAGGTAACATCACCAAGGATGCCACACTGCCAACAGTACTAATAAGGCGGGTAGAGAATTTTACTGATAGGGCACGTGCCATAACCAAATGGGATGATATAGAGATAGCTTACCGCCGAAACAACATTCGCATACGTTATGTGCTGCCTATCTATCATCAGGCTAAAATTGAGTACCAGTATAATTTAAAAGGCTATTCAAAAAACTGGTCGGAGTGGAGCGCGCTTACACAGCGTGAATTTACCGGCCTTTCGCAGGGTAATTATGAGTTTGAGGTACGCGCACGTGTAAATGGCCATGTAACGGGTATCAGTACGCTTAAATTTAGGGTACTGCCGCCCTGGTATCTCACTAAAATTGCCTGGTTAAGCTATGTGCTATTAATAATTGCAGGCTACTATGCCGTTAGATACTATTATCGCTTTAAATTGCAAAAGCATAACAGGCGTTTGCAAAAAAAGTTACAGCGCGAAAAAGAGGAGTTTTTAAAGCGTGAAGAGGAGGCTAACGAGCAGCGTTTATTCAAACTAAAAAATGAACAGTTACAGGCTGATCTCGATCGTAAAAGCCGTGAGCTGGCAAATTCAGCCATGAATATAGTTTATAAGAACGAGCTGTTGCAGCGCATACACGATGAGATAGCCGATCTTAAAGATTCTGCCGGTAAACATCTGCCGCCTGAGCAACTGCGCAAGATACAAAAGGTGGTTGACGAGGGTAAGAATGATGAGCGCGATTGGGTGTTATTTGAAAACAGCTTTAATGAAACCCACGAAAATTTCTTTAAAAAATTAAAATCCCAACATCCCGATCTGGTACCAAATGATTTGAAATTATGCGCATACCTGCGCATGAATATGAACAGTAAAGAGATGGCATCATTATTGAACATTTCATTACGCGGTATAGAGATAAGGCGTTACCGCCTGCGCAAAAAGCTGGGTTTAAACCATGATAAGAACCTTGTAGAGTTCCTGATGGAGCTTTAATTCACTACATCATTACCTCTCATAAACCGATTAAGCTAATATATGTATTAATGACACTGACAACTTTAGTGAGTAGGTGTCAATTTTATTTAAATGATTGAAAATGAATTATTTAAATAAAATAAAAAATGCGTTTGAGAAAGTATTTTGTGCTTGATGTAGTAATGTAGAGTGCAAAAAATTGAAACAATCTCGGGTTGTTATCAGTTTTGCTCTCGAAACAACACAATTATTTATACCTATTTCAATTGACCATTTATGAAGAGACTAATTACTATTTCATTGTGTGGAATACTATGTCTTTGCCTCACTCCGGCACTGGCTCAAAACATTACCGTTAAAGGTACTGTTAAGGATGCCGCTACCGGCGAAACGCTTATAGGCGTTAGCATAGCAGTACAAGGCACACAAACCGGTACGCAAACCGGCCCCGACGGTACATACAGTATCTCAGCTCCGGGCAATGCGCAATTAACCATAAGCTATATTGGATATGCTACACAAACCGTACCAGTTAATAACCAGGCTGCTATAAACGTTGCATTAAAAGCGCAATCAAACGAGTTACAGCAGGTTGTGGTTATTGGTTACGGCACGCAGCGCCGCAGGGATGTAACAGGCGCTGTAGCATCAGTAAAAGGTGAGGATCTTGCAAAGCAACCGGTACAAACCCCAACTCAGGCTTTGCAGGGTAAAGTATCAGGTGTGCAGGTAATCGGTTCGGGGCAACCCAACTCACAACCACAATTACGTATACGTGGTACAGGTTCGGTATTAGGCGGTGCTAATCCGTTGTATGTTGTTGATGGTGTGCTTACAGATGATATCCGTAACATTAATAATAATGATATATTGAGTTTGGATGTGTTGAAAGATGCCTCAGCTGCAATTTATGGTGTGCGTGGTGCCAATGGTGTGGTTATTATTACCACGCGTAAAGGTAAAAAAGGTGCACCTGTTGTAAGGTATGACGCTAATGCCGGTTTCCGCGAGGTATCAAACCTGGTTGAAATGGCAAACCGCGATCAGTATATTTCATACTTGCAGGATGCAAATCCTTCAAAATTACCCTCAGACCAGGCTCCGCTCACTACCCCGGGTACAACCAACTGGTATGACGCAGTATTACGTAAAGGTTTTCAAACCAATCACAACCTTTCGGTTTCGGGAGGATCAGACAATGCTACCTATTTTGTAAGCGGTAATTATTTAAAAGACAACGGTGTTGTTACCACCAATAATTTTGACCGCTTTACACTACGGTCTAATTTGGAGATTAAGCTTGCCGATAACCTGACCACAGGTACACAGCTTTCACTATCGCGCGCAAACGAACGTCCGGCCCCGCTTGGTGATGTGTATAGCAGTGTTTACAGGGCCGCACCAATTATTACACCTATTGATGAAAATGGTAAATATGGCAATACCTCGGCATGGGGTAACGTAGGTAACCCGTTGCTGAACATTAATAAGGTAAACAATCAAACAGTTAACAATCGTTTGCTTGGTAACGCTTACCTTGAATATAAGCCTGTTAAATCATTAACCTTACGTACTGCCTTTAATACCGATGCGTTTTGGAACAAGCAACGTAATTACAATTATAGATATTTAAATGATGCTAATACGTTTAATGTTGCAGGGGGTAATCAGCAAATAATCAACAGCTCGTTACTGGTACAAAATGATCAGTCATTACGTACAGTATGGGATAATACAGCAACCTTTCAAAAGGATTTTGGTAGCCACAGTCTTACCGTGTTGGCCGGCTTTACCCGCGAATATTTAAAAACAGATCTGTTTAGCGGTTCACGTATTGGCGTGCCTGAAAGTGAAGATCTTTGGTACCTTGATCAAGGGAATCCTGAGAGCCAGGCAACTTATATAAATAATGGAAGCAAGTTTACCCGCCAGTCGTTTTTAGGTCGGGTTAATTATAGCTACGCAGGTAAATACTTATTTAGTGCTTCATTCAGGGCTGATGGTAGCTCACGTTTTGTTGATAAATATGGCTACTTCCCGACAGTGGGTGCAGGCTGGATCATTTCACAAGAAAACTTCCTGAAAGATAATAGCCTTATAAGCAATTTAAAGCTTCGTGCAAGCTACGGCCAGTTAGGTAATGATAATATTGACCAGGGCCTTTACATTGTAACCGGTACCCCAAACATTCCATACTTCTTCAATAATACACTTGCACTTGGTACTATTATCCAGGATATTAAAGATCCAAATTTAAAATGGGAGCGGACCAACCAATTAGATATCGGTTTAGAGTATGGTTTATTTAATAATAAACTTACAGGTGAAATTGATTACTATGATAAAAAGGTAAAAGATGCACTTACCCCTGTATCAATTCCGGCTATTTTAGGTGACCCTGATGGTATCTATGTAACCAATGCGGCATCATACCGTAACCGTGGATGGGAGTTTTCGGCCAAATGGACTGATAAAGTAGGCGATTGGAGCTACAGTATAGGTGGTAATATCAATTACAATAAAAACGAAGTTATTGGATTGAACGGCGGCCAGGCGCTTAATGGCGGCGGTGTTGGTGGGCAGGGTGCAATTACACGTACTGATAATGGCCAGCCAATTGCCAGCTATTACGTTTTACAAGCTACCGGTATCTTCCAAAATCAAGCTCAGATTGATGCAGCACCAACGTATAATTTAAACGGCGAAACTAAACGCATAGGCGGCTTAATTTATGCTGATATAAGCGGACCTAATGGTGTACCTGATGGTGTGGTTGATACATATGACCGTGATTTTTCCGGATCGTATCAGCCTAAATTTTATGGTGGTTTTAATGCGTCTGTTAGTTATAAAGCGTGGGATTTAAGTGCTGATTTTTATGGCAATTGGGGTAATAAGATATATAACGGTAAAAAAGGTTTCCGTTACGATCCGAATGATAACATTGAAGCCGGTTATGCCAGCAAACGCTGGACGCCAACTAACGCTTCAAATACCGACCCGATTACTATAACGCAGAACACACCTGCTTCAACTTATTTTATTGAATCAGGGGCGTTTTTAAGGTTAAACAACCTTACCCTTGGTTACACTATTCCAACTGAGGTATTGAAAAAGATAAAGATGTCGCGCATACGTGTATACGCCTCATCACAAAATCTTTTTACTGCAAAACGCTTCAGCGGATTTACTCCCGAAATATTAACAACAGATATTCTGTCATCAGGTATTGAGCTTAACGGTTACCCGGTAACACGTACGTTCACGTTTGGTGTTAATGTTGAATTTTAATCTTGAAATGATAATGAAAACATCATATAAAAATTTAGCCTTTATTGCTTTTACAGCGGCGATGGTTGGTACGGTTTCAAGCTGTAAGGATTATTTGGACGTAGCCCCTCAGGCACAAATTACAGAAGAACAAATTATAAGTGATCCTAATGTTGCAACCAATTTGGTAACAGGTGTTTATAATATATTTTTTGCAGGCGATGCGTTTGGAAACGATGTGCGCGGATTTCAATATGCCGTTTTAGGCGACATTGCATCTGACGACGCTGATAAAGGTAGTTCGCCCAATGATTACGGCGATGCACTGCAGCTTGACAACCTTACCGCTAATGGTAATAACGGTGTAGTAAACAACATCTGGAGAGGTTATTATCAGGCTATTGCCCGTTCAAACCAGGCGCTTGACAAGTTACAAAATGCACAGTTTGATGAAGCGGCTAAAAATAAGCTTATAGGTGAAGTACGTTTTTTGCGCGGCATGTTTTACTTTAATTTAGTTCGTATTTTTGGCGGTGTACCGTTGGTGAATCGCGTACCGGCTGCAAGCGAGGCCAATTCACCGGAGTTCAGTACAAAAGCAACTGCCGAGCAGGTATATGAATTTATAATAAGCGATTTGACTTTTGCCGTAGCGAACTTACCCGATAAAAGCGGTACTGATGTAGGCCGAGCTACTAAAGGTGCTGCACAATCACTGTTAGCAAAAGTTTACCTGTATAACAAGAACTATCAGCAGGCTTATGATCTTAGCCAGGCAGTTATTACCAGTGGCGCTTATGGCTTGTATGCGGATTTTACAACCTTGTTCCGCGAAACAGGTAATAACAGTATCGAGTCAATTTTTGAAATACAAGCAGGTAAAAACACTGCTTGTAATGCTGCTATTGATAGGTTTACAATTACACAAGGCCCGCGTGCCGGTGGCAGATACGGTTGGTCTGACCTTGGTTATGGGTTTAACAATCCATCAGAAAGCCTGATCAATGAATTCGAGGCTAATGACGTTCGCAGAAATGCGACTGTTATATTTATCAGGCCCACTACAGGTAACACATCATCTGGTACAGTGTTGTATGATGGTTTCCGTATACCAAGCCAGGATTCGGTTCAGAATGAGCGCTATAACTATAAAGCGTTTTACAGCCGTTATTCTGAAAGTAACTGTGCTAATTTTGACCGTTTGCCGAAACACGTACAGGTTATACGTTATGCCGAAGTATTATTGATACATGCTGAAGCAGCATTTCAGTTAGGAAATGCGGGAGCCTCACTTACCGATATTAATTTGATACGTGAACGTGCTAAAGTAACACCTCTGACCGCGATAACACTAAATGCTATATGGCATGAACGCCGTATGGAAATGGCTATGGAGCAGGATCGCTTTTTTGACCTTGTACGCCAGGATGCCGTGCAGCCCGGCCGTGCCGCCGCCGCTTTTACAGCACATGGCAAAACATGGAATGCCCGTAACAAGGTATTCCCTATTCCACAAGCGCAAATTGATTTGAGCGGTGGCAACCTAAAACAAAACGAGGGTTATTAATTAACCCGTATCTGATAAATGAAACCATGCCGGTATTATTGCCGGCATGGTTCTCAAATTTCTCATCCGCTTTTACATCTGCCGTAAAAGCATACAACTCTGCATGATGAAGAAAATCCTGTTTCTTTTACTATTGTTAACACCTATTTTTGCATCAGCGCAAAATCAAAAAAAAGCGACTGTAAAATACACAGCCATTAAACCGGTTGGGGTAATAAAAAATTTGAGCGACAGCGCCCTGCTTGATGTGGTGCAGCGCCAAACCTTCCGCTATTTTTGGGATTTCGCGCACCCGGTTAGCGGCATGGCGCTCGAGCGTAGTAACGAGGCTTTTGATTATGGCGGCGAGGTAGTTACCACCGGCGGTACCGGCTTTGGCATTATGGCCATGATCGTAGCGGTTGACCGTAAGTGGATACCCCGCGAGCAGGCGGTTGACCGTATGCTGAACATGGTGAAATTCTTATCGAAGGCTGATGCTTACCACGGCGTTTTTCCGCATTGGCTGAACGGCGCAACCGGTAAAATTATACCATTTGGCCGTAAGGATGATGGCGGTGATTTGGTGGAAACATCATTTCTGTTCCAGGGCTTGCTTACCGCTAAACAATATTATAACGGTACCAGCCAAAAAGAGGAAGAACTGCGCAACCGTATAGGCTGGTTGTGGAGCGAAATTGAATGGGACTTTTACACGCACGAGCGTGATAACCTGTACTGGCATTGGTCGCCAAATAATGGCTGGGCCATGAATTTTCCGATACGTGGTTTTAACGAGTGCCTTATTACCTACGTGCTTGCCGCCAGTGCCGAGCGTTACCCGGTTGATGCTGCCCGCATTTATAACCGTGGTTGGGCGCAAAGCGATTTTTTTAAAAATGGTAAATCGTTCTATGGCATCAAACTGCCTTTGGGTTTTGATTATGGTGGTCCGCTGTTTTTTAGCCATTATTCATTTCTCGGGCTTAATCCAAAAGGGCTGAAAGATCAGTATGCCGACTATTGGGAGCAGAACGTAAATCATACCCGTATCAACTACGCTTACTGTGTTGATAACCCTAAAAAATTTAAAGGCTATGGTGAAAATTGCTGGGGACTGACCGCCAGTGATAACCATGAAGGCTACAATGCTCACTCACCGACTAATGATCTGGGTGTGATCACACCAACAGCGGCGCTATCGGCATTTCCTTACACACCAAAGGAATCAATGAAAGCACTGCGCCATTTTTACTATGACCTGGGTGATAAAATTTGGGGCGAATACGGTTTTGTGGATGCTTTTAATGAGAGCAAGAACTGGTACGCCAAATCATACCTGGCAATTGATCAGGGGCCTATTGTAGTGATGATCGAAAATCATCGCAGTGGCTTATTGTGGAATTTGTTTATGAGCGCCCCTGAAATACAGGGCGGACTTAAAAAGTTAGGTTTCGAAAGTCCGTCTATAAAAAGCAATTAATGAAAAGGGTAATAAATATATTGGGCATTGCCTGTGCGTTGTTACTATTTGCAGGTATCGCTACCGCGCAAAACAGCCAGCGTACATATTGTAACCCTATTAATATTGATTACGGGTATACGCCCATCCCCAACTTTTCAACCGCGGGCCGTCACCGTGCTACAGCCGATCCGGTTATTGTTACTTATAAGGGCGATTACTACCTGTTCAGCACCAACCAATGGGGCTACTGGTGGAGCAGCGACATGAGCAACTGGCATTTTGTGGCGCGCCATTTTTTGCGCCCGGAGCATAAAGTGTATGACGATCTTTGCGCGCCTGCCGTATGGGTGCAGGGCGATACCCTGCTGGTATTTGGTTCAACGTATTCGGATAACTTTCCGATATGGATGAGCACTAATCCTAAAGGTAACGAATGGAAAGAAGCCATCCATAAGTTTGAACCCGGCGGCTGGGACCCTGCATTCTTCAGAGATGATGACGGCAAATTGTACATGTACAATGGCAGCAGCAATGTTTACCCAATATACGGTGCCGAGGTTGACCCGACCACATTTCTTCTGAAAGGCTACCGTAAGGAGATGTACCTGCTGCAACCTTACAAATATGGCTGGCAGCGTTTTGGCGAAAACCTGGATAACATCTTCCTCGATCCCTTTATGGAGGGTGCCTGGATGACCAAGCACAACAAAAAATACTACCTGCAATACGGCGCTCCGGGTACCGAGTTCAGCGGCTATTCGGATGGTGTGATAGTAGGCGAGGGACCTTTAGGGCCATTTAAGCCGCAACCAATGCCGTTTAGCTATAAGCCGGGTGGGTTTGCGCGTGGTGCTGGGCATGGCGCAACTTATCAGGATAAGTGGAATAATTACTGGCATGTGTCAACCATGGTTATCGCCATAAAAAACAACTTTGAACGCCGTATTGGTATATGGCCTGCCGGGTTTGATAAAGATAATGTGATGTACTGCAATACCGCCTTTGGCGATTACCCTACTTATCTGCCTACCGGCGAAACCGATCACCTGAAAAGCCGCTTTACCGGCTGGATGCTGCTTAATTACAACAAACCCGTAACCGTATCATCAACCCTTGGTAATTACTCGGCTAATAACGCGGTTGATGAGGATATAAAAACCTACTGGAGTGCGGCGAGTGCTAAGGCAGGGGAGTGGCTAACTACCGATCTGGGCAATATAAGTACCGTAAACGCGGTGCAAATAAACTATGCCGATCAGGATGCTGAGGTGCTGGGCAAACCATCCGGGCCATTCTATCATCAGTATAAACTGCTTTACTCTGTTGATAACAAAAGCTGGAAAACCCTCATCGACAAAAGCAATAACAAAACCGATGTTCCGCATGATTATGTGGAACTGAGCAAGCCGGTAAAGGCGCGCTACATTAAGCTGGTAAACCAGCACATGCCTACAGGCAAATTTGCCATCAGCGGTTTGCGCGTGTTCGGTAACGGCGGTGGTGCTAAGCCGGATACGGTTAAAGAGTTTATTGTGCTGCGCACCGAAAAGGATAAGCGTGATGCCTGGATCAAATGGCGCCCGGTTGATAATGCCTATGCCTACAATATTTACACTGGTGTAGCGCCCGATAAGCTGTACAACTGTATTATGGTGCACAACGCCAGTCAGTACTTTTTTAAGGCGATGGATAAAGATCTGCCTTATTACTTCCGTATAGAGGCTATTAATGAGAATGGTGTTTCGCAGCCGACTGCGGTTATTAAATCAGAATAGAAAATAAGTTTAACTCAAGTATATATTACAGATTATGAAGTTATCAAAAATAGTCATTGCATCGTGCCTGGTATTAACAGGCTTCGGGGCATCGGCACAAAAGGCCGCCCGCGATGCTAAGATGGATGCCTACATCAATAAACTGATGGCTAAAATGACACTTGACGAGAAGATCGGTCAGTTGAATTTGCCATCAATAGGTTTTGATGTTACCGGGCCGATATTAAGCCAGGGTGTTGAAGGCAAAATAGAGAAAGGCATGGTAGGCGGTGTGTTTAACACCTATACGCCAAATGCCGTGCGCAAATTGCAGGAGCTGGCCATCAAAAAAACGCGCCTTAAAATTCCGTTGCTTTTTGGTTATGATGTGATACACGGGCACCGTACTATTTTCCCGATCCCACTGGGATTATCTGCATCATGGGATATGCCTTTGATACAAAAAACTGCCCGTGCCGCTGCCGATGAGGCTACTGCCGATGGTTTGAACTGGGTATTCTCGCCAATGGTTGATATAGCGCGCGACCCGCGCTGGGGCCGCGTGGCCGAAGGTGGGGGTGAAGATACCTGGCTGGGTTCGCAAATTGCAAGGGCGATGGTTAAAGGTTACCAGGGCGAAAAAAATGACCTGCGCCGTGAGGATGCTGTATTGGCCTGCGTAAAACACTTTGCGCTGTATGGCGCTGCCGAAGCTGGTCGTGATTATAACACAGTTGATATGAGCATGCGAAAAATGACCGAAACTTACCTTCCGGCTTACAAAGCCGCTGTTGACGCGGGTGTGGCCACGGTAATGAGTTCCTTTAATGAAATAAACGGTGTGCCTGCCGCAGCCAACCATTGGCTGCTTACCGACTTGCTGCGTAACCAATGGGGTTTTAAAGGCATGGTAGCCACCGACTATACCGCCATTATGGAACTTAAAAACCATGGTATGGGCGATGATGCACAGGTGGCCAAACTGGCGCTTGTTGCCGGTAATGATATGGATATGGTGAGCGATCTGTTTATTGGCGAACTGAAAAAACTGGTTCAGGCTAAAAAGCTGGATGTAAAATATATTGACCTGGCTTGCCGCCGTGTGCTCGAATCAAAATATAAGCTGGGTTTGTTTGATGATCCGTACCGTAACATCAGCGAAGATCGTGCTAAGAACAACATCATGAATGCCGAAAAGCTGGCTTTGGCTAAAGAAGCTGCCGAGAAAAGCATGGTATTGTTAAAAAATGATAACAATACCCTGCCATTGCAGGCCGGTAAAAAAATTGCGTTTGTTGGCCCAATGGTTAAAAACCAGCGCGACCTGATCGGTAACTGGAGCGGTGCCGGCGATTGGAAAAAAGCCACCAGCTTTTGGGATGCTTTGCAGGCACAATATCCGTCAAACAAGTTTACCTATGCCAAAGGTGCCAACATATTGGATGACCAGGCGCTGATAGACAAACTTAACCCGCATGATGCGCAGATTGTTCTGGATAGTAAATCACCCGCGGATATGATTAAAGAAGCTGTGGAAAAAGCCAAAGATGCCGATGTGGTGGTTGCCATGTTGGGCGAGGCTTTTGGTATGAGTGGTGAGGCTGCCAGCCGCAGCGATATTGGTTTGCCGGTAAATCAGCAAAACCTGCTTAAAGCCCTGCGCGAAACCGGTAAGCCGATTGTATTGGTGCTGATGAACGGTCGCCCGTTAACGCTACAGTGGGAGCATGACAATACCGCTGCGATATTGGAAACCTGGTTTCCTGGCACTAAAGCAGGTGATGCCATTGCCGATGTGCTTTTTGGTAAATATAACCCATCCGGCAAGCTTAGCATGACGTTTCCGCGCAGTGTAGGGCAGATACCTATTTACTACAACGCTAAAAATACCGGCCGCCCGGTGAGCGATCAAAAATATACCTCTAAGTACCTGGATATACCGAACACGCCGCTTTATCCATTTGGCCATGGTTTAAGCTACACTACATTTGGTTACAGTGATATTAAGCTAAGTAAAAATACTATACGTAATGGTGAGCGCCTGCAAGCCAGCATTACCCTAAGCAACACCGGTAAGTACGATGGTGAGGAAACCGTACAGCTATATATACGCGATATGGTAGGCTCTGTTACCCGCCCGGTTAAGGAATTAAAAGGCTTCCGGAAATTATTTCTGAAAGCAGGTGAAAGTAAAACGGTAACTTTTAACTTAAGTACCGACGACCTGAAGTTTTACGACATCAACATGAAATATACCACCGAGCCCGGCGACTTCAAACTATTCATCGGTACCAGTTCGGCAGATGTTAAAGAAGCTGACTTCAAACTGTTATAAGATCTTTCTTTTCTTCGGATTTTAGTGTGTTAATAAGTATATGCCCGGCAAAAGCCGGGCATTTTTTGTTATAGGATATTATTTTGTAATGATATTTACTTTAAAGGGTTGATTTTTAATAATATGGAAATTATTTTATAATATATACAAATTAATAATATTCTTATTAGTTTTAAACCAAACCTTTAATCGCAATGAACCCTCACATCAACTTACTTAATGGTGAAGCCAGGCTTTATCGTTCAAAAATCAATTTCTTTAGCTTTTATAAAATTAAAATCAAACACAAAGTATTGATGTATTTGATTTTAAGTATTTTTTTTATGGCCGGTGCTTCTGTAAACGCATTTGCCCAAACAGCACAAAAAAGGGTGCTTGGCACATTTTATTATTTAGGTAAAGTTTACAATTATGAATTTATTAAAAATGATATTAATCTATATTCGTTCAGCATAAGTTCAATAACAGAGGATACAAAAAAAGTGGTGTCAGAACAACCGGATGAAGCAATTAGCGACACAACCGGAGTTGCTGGTTTCGATACAAATATTGATTCATTAGGAGCCACTCCAACTGATACAACCGAGAATACCACAACCGATACAGCTAAGAAAGACAACTCGGTAAGTGTTTTTTCAGATTTTAACAAGGATGCCTTTGTTGCAGAATTTCAAAATGTGATGGAGAGCAGGTACAACGTAAAACGAAATAATAATTTGAGAGATAAAGGAGTAGAGTTGTTTTTTTCGATAAGTGCAAAGCTCGAGTTTATAGATGATGAACCAATTACAGCTAACGTTATCCTTAAAAAGGATTATGTAAAAAGTTTCCTGATAGCAAATTCATCGCCTTATTATTCCTCTATACTTAGCAAAATAATAGTAGATCATTACATCAGCAAGGTTGATGTTGAAACAGAGGATGGTGCTATAAAAAATATCATTGTTAACGTAGTTTACCCATGGGAAGTTAAAAAGAACGTGCGTTCGCCCAGAAGGGTTCTGGAGTTTAAAAACACCTTTCCAATAAGTATTTCCGGCAAGCATGACCCGGAGCGTTTTTCAAAAGTGAATTTATATTGCTTTGATTGCGGGGGAGTGCGGGGGCTTAATAGGTATATTAAATTATCTGATCTGTTGTTTTTGGATTTGGTACTCGCTAATGATAAGGAAGACTATAGCCCGGCAAACAGCACAATACATCTGGACCCTGGTAACCCGATCAGAGAACTAAAAAAGGAAAAACGATCAAAGATACTTGACATAGCCGCGTTTTCTGACTTTGTTGGGTTGGATCAGGAACAACCTAATGGTTTGATACAGATTGAGGCCAAACGTAAGATCAACATAAACACCAAATACAAGCCTTTAAAAAACCTGGGAATAGACCAGGATATCGCTTCGAAATATGACTTGACACGATATGATTTTAAGCAGATTAAAGATCAGAAAAAAGGGTCAGAAAATATGGTAGCTTACGAGGTAATACCCAAAAAAACTTCTCTAAACAGGGATGCAAACCAGCCGGATCAGCTTAAAGGGGCGGCGAAAAGTGAGAAAAGTAATAGTGCAGTGGATACTGTTTACATATACACTAATGAGTTTAAACCCGGGTATTATAATTTTTTTGCCTCGGTAGAGCCGCGACTATTATTCTCTAAGTTGGATGGTAATAACAAATTCATATTGCTTGATCAGGCACAAACTGATTCAAAAAGGCTTAACCCGTTAAAAAACTTCCAGTATCAGCTTGTGTCATTCGGCGCTACTCTGAATTTTTTGAAGTTTTATTATCCGCAGTCAAAATTAACATGGAACGCTATTGACGTAGGCACTTACTGGTATCATTCGCGTGTGCAGGAAATTAAGGACAGTACCACTAACAACTCAACGCCATTAAATAATGGTTATGTGTTTGTGTCGTCACTGGTAACTTTCAGACCCGACAGCCGCTGGGGAGTTAATTTGGGAGCCAGCTATATTTTGCAAAAAACTTTTAACAACGATTATAAATTTGACCATAACAAAGGGTTGTTACAGGCAAATTTTGATGCCTTTATTAAAACCAATGATGATTCAAAGTTATTTTTCAGGTACCGCTGGATATTTGATGGGCATAACTTCAACAATAATTTTACCCAGATACAGTTAGGGTATTCGCTTAATATTTTTACAGGTAGCAACGGTAAAAAGTAGAATCATTAGTCCGGCAATATGCCGGACTTTTTTTACTGAAGGCATAATCATGTAAATATTTAGCGGAATGATGTAAAGTCACCCTTAAATGATAGCTTAATTTTGTGGTATCTATCTTGTTATTTAGCTACCACATTATATGATGAATAAACTGTTCCCAATACTCACAATCTCGCTTTTTATAGTATTGCCGGCTTTTGCGCAGCACGATCACCATATACAAAAGGATGCTGCCAAACCCGATACAACTAAACATCAGCACAATATGCAGATGGGTGATATGGGCGGCATGAAACACGATACTATGGCCATGTCTGGGATGAACCATTCATACTCACTTAGCCTGCCCATGAATCGTAATGGCTCCGGTACATCATGGATGCCTGATAACACGCCTATGTACATGCTGATGAAACATACTAAAAAAGGCATGTTCATGTTTCATGGCAGTATGTTTTTACGCTATAATAATCAGCAGCTAAACGGCAAAACCCAACGCAGCGATACCCAGTTTGATGCGCCAAACTGGTTTATGGCGATGTATAACCGCCGGGTGGGTAAAAACGGTTTATTTAACGTTAGCGCCATGCTGAGTGCCGACCCGTGGACGGTTACCGAACGTGGTTACCCGCTATTGTTTCAAAGTGGCGAAAGCTACAAAGGCCAAACGCTGGTTGACCGCCAGCACCCGCATGATCTGTTTAGCGGATTGACCATTGGCTACACGCAGCGTTTAAGTAAAAAGGTAGATGTATTTGGCTACTTCGGTTACCCCGGCGAGCCGGCGCTTGGTGCTCCCGCATTTATGCACCGCATTGTTGCGCTGAATGATCCGGATGCGCCGCTGGGCCATCACTGGCAGGATGCTACACACATAACTTATGGTGTGGCTACGCTGGGGGTACGGATTGATAAATATAAATTGGAAGGATCCATATTTACCGGGCGCGAACCTGATGAGAACAGGTATGATTTTGATAAGATGCGTTTTGACAGCTACTCGTGGCGGGCATCATTCAACCCAAACAAAGCCTGGGCGTTCCAGGTGTCGCAGGCGTATATCAATAGCCCGGAGTTGCTGCATCCTGATGAAAACATATGGCGATATTCCGCTTCGGCGTTGTATGCTTCGCCCGTATCTAACGATGGAAAGTACTTTACCGGCGCGCTGGTTTGGGGTATGAACCACAGCGACCACGGCGATGAGCATTCGTTTTTAGCCGAGGGTACACGCCAGTTAAATAAGCAGGCGATATATGGGCGCTACGAATTTGTACAAAAATCGGCAGAAGAACTGGCACTTGAGGAACAATTCGGCGAAGCCGTATTCAACGTACATAAACTAACCCTGGGCACCAATCGTCGATTGTTTAAAACCGGCCCTATTGAATACATCGGCGGCATCCAGGCATCCATCAACTTTGCCCCTGAACGGTTGCACCCATTGTATGGCAACACGCCTATGAGCGGGCAGGTTTACCTGCAAATACGGCCCGGGCTGATGAAGCATTAAAGTGTGTTTAAAGCGTGTTGCAGTTTGCTGATCCATTCTGCAAAACGAGGACACTTATCAATTATCAAATTAATGCCTAATGCTTCAAGTATTAGTTCACCATCCGCAACTTTATCATAATTAAAAATGGATTCTAATCGTTTGGAAGGTGCAGTTTGCGGACTGTTATTAATATCTTCTGGATTATCGTATATGTCAATTATTTCCTGAAGTTGATTTAGTTTTCTTTCATCTTCTACAACAATCTCAAAACCATCCATTCCTGAATACATTAGAGCTTCCATTTCGTGTTTTTGGATATACGGTATAATATTTCGATTGTTAAAGAAGTCAGACAAGCCATCTTCTATAACTGCTATTCTATTCACATCATTAACATAACCCGGAAAATCATTGGGCAATCTGAAGAAATCTAAAAATGTAGTAATTATTACATTGCCTTGTGCCAAAACCCGTCCAACATCATTTTTTAAATATGCGAAACTGATGTTGCCGCCTTTTTTATTAAGCTGTCTGTTCGTGATGATTTTCTGAGCTGTCATAGGATTTTTATATCCCAAAGAATACAAGTAGGGTATAACGTGCTGACTAATAAATATTATCTCGGTATCACCTTCAACAAGAAAAACAAGTCTTTTCATTTCTACATGTTAGAAGGCATGCCGCCAATTATATTCTTTTCCCATACTTCACCTAAACTGTACTCTTGTAACCAACCGTCTAACTGGTTACTTTCTAATCGTTGGAAAACTGTTTCTTTCTCTTTTCTATCAGCAATTAATATGTCTTCTGGCTCAAAATAATCCACAAGGTATACAGATTGAGAAGAAACAATTATTTGTACATCTTCAGACGCTTTTCTTATTAACGAAGCTAATTTGCTTATAGCAATAGGGTGCAACCCTAATTCGGGTTCATCAATTATTATTGTTTTTGGAGGATTGGGTTGCATCAATAGAGTTGCTAAACAAATAAATCTTAACGTTCCATCTGATAGATGGTAAGCATTAAAATAAGTATCTGGGGCACCCACTTCCCGCCATTCCAATTGAATTTGATCTTCTTTAAGACGATTAGGAGCCAAAACAAAACGATCAAAGAAAGGAGCAATTGACTTAATTGTTCTTTCAATCCTATTAAAATGTTTAGGGTGTTTCTGCTTTAAATAATACAAAAAAGCAGCAATATTAGATCCATCTCTCTTTAATCGGATATTATCATCAATATTTGATCTTCCTTTCATTGGGGAGTTATCCCCAGTATCGTGAAAGTGATACACTTCAAATGCTCTCAATAACGGATTTACCCAATAAGCTTGATTGTGATTAATATTTCTAATATTAGACTCGGTTTTACCTGATTCATATTCTCTAACATACCAGTTTACTTGTGGTAAATATGCCGTGTTCAGTTTTTTTATAAATAAAGAATCCTGTGCAACACCAAAGGATACTATAAAACGATTTTTCGCATGCCCATTTTCACCAAAGTAAAAATCTAAATCAATTTGCTGAGTTTGTTTTTTCCCAAAATAAAGAAAGCTATCAGCTCCACCTTTTTGTAAAATATAATTTTGAAGATTTTGCTCGTATAGATTTCTTATAAGAGAAAAAATAGAAATAAAATTACTCTTACCAACACCATTACTACCAATTAATATATTGATTGGGCGTAACTCAATACTTTGCTCTTTTATTGATTTGTAACCTTTTATATCTACTTTAACAATCATTCCTCTTTGCTAATTGTTATACTAACAATTTGTACGAATATAGTTTATATATATAAATATAAAAGCGGCATGATAAAAACCATGCCGCTTCTCCAAAGCTTTCAGCTTTAGTCTTTATGCTTTCAGCTATTAATAACGGTAATACTCCGGTTTAAACGGACCTTCAACGGTTACACCAATGTATTCAGCCTGATCCTGGTCCAGTACTTCCAGCTCAACACCAATTTTGGCAAGGTGCAGGCGGGCTACTTTCTCGTCAAGGTGTTTTGGCAGGGTGTAAACTTTGTTTTCGTATTTATCGCCATTAGTCCAAAGCTCTAATTGGGCAAGGGTTTGGTTGGTGAATGAGTTACTCATTACAAAGCTTGGGTGGCCGGTAGCACAACCCAGGTTTACCAAACGGCCTTCGGCTAATACAATTACGTCTTTACCGTCAATAGTATATTTATCAACCTGTGGTTTAATTTCAATTTTGCTGCTGCCGTAAGCACCGTTTAACCAGGCCATATCGATCTCGTTATCAAAGTGACCGATGTTACAAACAATAGCTTTGTCTTTCAACGCGCGGAAGTGTTGCTCACGCACAATATCTTTATTACCGGTAGCGGTAACCACAATGTCAGCCTCGGCAATGGCAGTGCTTAATTTTTTAACCTCAAAGCCTTCCATGGCCGCTTGCAGGGCACATATCGGGTCAATCTCAGTTACAATAACACGTACACCGGCGTTGCGTAATGAATCGGCAGAGCCTTTACCTACGTCGCCATAACCACAAACAACGGCTACTTTACCGGCCATCATTACATCGGTTGCACGTCGAATGGCATCAACCAATGATTCGCGACAGCCGTACTTGTTATCAAATTTTGATTTGGTCACCGAGTCGTTCACGTTAATAGCAGGCATCGGCAGGGTGCCATTCTTCATACGCTCGTACAGGCGGTGTACGCCGGTAGTAGTTTCTTCAGAGAGGCCTTTGATAGCTGAAATCAGCTCAGGGTATTTATCCAATACCATGTTGGTTAAGTCGCCACCGTCATCCAATATCATGTTAAGCGGCTGGCGCTCTTCACCAAAAAATAAGGTTTGCTCAATACACCAGTCAAATTCCTCGGCGTTCATGCCTTTCCAGGCATAAACAGAGATACCTGCAGCAGCGATAGCCGCGGCGGCATGATCCTGGGTTGAAAATATATTACATGATGACCAGGTAACTTCAGCACCCAGTTCGATCAAGGTTTCAATTAATACAGCGGTCTGGATGGTCATGTGCAGGCAGCCTGCAATGCGCGCGCCGGCCAGTGGTTTTGACGGGCCATACTCGGCACGTAACGCCATTAAACCCGGCATTTCGGCTTCGGCTAATTCAATTTCCTTGCGGCCCCACTCAGCCAGCGAAATGTCTTTTACCTTGTATTTCAGGTAGGCGGTATCTACAGTCGACATATGTTTTTTCTTTTTCTGTTATAGAATGCAAAAGTACATAATAATGTTTTCTTAATGAAATGCGGGGCTTGAGGTTCAGCTTATTGGTAAACTTTTTGCATCAATAGAATGTAAAAAGTCAATATGTTAGAACACGCGCTGATTATCGCCATGATCGTATTATTTATACATGCCTGTAGCTGGCGCGGGATGATATTTGAAGGCATAAAAAAGATTGTTGAACCCAGGGGAATGCTCTATAAGCCACTATATGGCTGCCCTATTTGCATGACACCTTATTACGGTACTGTAATCTACCTGCTATTCTTTCGCCATTCAGTTGCCGATGGCTTGCTTACAGTTGCTACAGCCAGCGGATTGAACGTAGTGTCGGTATTGCTGATCGATATAAAGGACGGTATTTGCAAGCGCGACGAGTAGAACAACCGTCAAGCTAATGTTATTATTACAACCGTGTGAATTGTTTTTGTTTGGAATTGATATTTTTGTATTGATTTAATTTTAAGGATAGTATATGATGTACCCAGAATATTTAGTTGCCCCCATGCGTGCCGAACTTACCACCGCGGGCTTTGAAGAACTTAAAGATGCCGACGCGGTAAAGAACGCTATTGAAAGCGAAGGTACCGTATTGGTAGTTGTTAACTCGGTTTGTGGTTGTGCCGCTGCTAACGCGCGCCCTGCTGCCCGTGCTGCCGTTACTTATGAGAAACACCCGGATAAACTGGTAACCGTTTTTGCAGGTATGGAAAAAGAGGCTGTTGATACCGCCCGTAACTATATGCTGCCTTACCCGCCATCATCGCCCTCAATGGCTTTGTTTAAGGATGGTAAGCTGGTGCACATTATTGAGCGCCACCAAATTGAAGGCCGCCCGGCACAAATGATTGCCGATAACCTGGTATACGCTTTTGATCAGTACTGCTAATCGCTAAAAATATATAGGGAAGCCCGTAGCGAAAGCTGCGGGTTTTTTTATTGATTACAAGTGCTCTTTATTCAAAGCCTACGTTTAAACGCATTAAATATTTAACCAAACAGGGCACGAAGATATCTCATGAAAAAAACCTTTTTAGTATTACATATTGCCGTAATACTTGCTGGCTTTACCGGCGTGTTCGGTAAGCTGATAACACTTAATGAAGGATTGTTGGTTTGGTACCGTGAGTTGTTCTCGTTTGTATGGCTGTTTTTTATTTTAAAGCTTTTTAAGGTTAGCACGGCCATTACCACCCGGCAAAAATTATCAATTGCTGCGGTAGGTTTACTTATTACGGTGCATTGGTTGTTTTTTTACGGCAGCATAAAATATTCAAACATATCCATAGGTGTAGTTTGCTTTAGCCTGACCAGTTTTTTCACAGCGATTTTTAAACCGCTTATTGACCGTAAACGGTTTATACCCTCCGAGCTTTTATTGAGCCTGCTTACGCTTATCGGTATCGGCCTTATTTTTCACTTTGATGCTTCGTATCAATTAGGTATTGGTCTGGGTGTTATTTCATCCGCATTTTCGGCATTGTATACCATTTATAACGAACGCCTGGTTAAGCATTATGATAGTATGCTTATTAACTATTATCAAATGATGGGCGGAACGGTGGTTTTGGGGCTGGCCATGCCGCTTTATCTGCATTACTTTCCGGTGGCGAGTGTGATACCGGGTATAAAAAATGTTGTTTATTTACTGCTGCTGTCTTTATTCTGCACGGTTGGGCTATACATACTTTTCGCGGAATCATTAAAGCGCATATCAGCGTTCACCGTTAACCTGAGTTTTAACCTGGAGCCGATCTACTCGATCATACTGGCATTCCTGTTTTTTGATGAGGGTAAAGAAGTAAATACTTCGTTTTATGTAGGCCTTACTTTTGTTGCAGCCTCGGTTGTGCTTCAAACAATTATTTCAATAAAGCTTCGGCATAAAGTTATACCCGTATAATTGATGGGTTAAGGAACGCTCGTGTTTTACTTTAACGCCTATTAGTCATTAGTACGGCGGTACAGCAGCCAGTACCAGCCCAGGTTAAAGGCGATAACCGCGTGATTGAATACTGTAAGCAGTAAACCATAATGATCACGCATGATCTTAAAGCGCTCAATAAGGCTTTGCCGGTGCTTTTGTTTTGACATACCACCCACCAGGTATTTAGCCACATAGCGCTTTACGTTCACTATTTTTTTAGCTTGTTTGGCGGCATACAATATCCAGTCAATATCGGCACTTAACTGGTAGCGGTTGTCATAAGGTTTTGTAAGGCTACGCCGGATGTATATGGCCTGGTGACTAACGCTCATACCATATTTAAAACTGCGCCAGTTAAACTTAGCGGGTGCTTTGTGCCGGCGTTGACCAAGACTTTTACAGTCGTCATCAATCATTTCGGTTTCACCGTAATAAATATCAGCATCAGCAGCGGTGGCGAAAACAGCTTCAACAGTAGTAGAGTTATACAGTTCATCGCCGGAGTTCATGAACAGTACATAATCTCCCGTAGCTAAAGCCAAACCCTTGTTCATGGCATCATAAATTCCCTTATCCTTTTCGCTTATTAACTTAGTGATACAATCCTGATGTTTATAGATAATATCCAGCGTGCCATCGGTTGATGCGCCATCGATAACGATATATTCAATGTTAGTATACGTTTGGCCCAATACCGAAAGCATAGTGCGCTCAATATCACGTACGTTGTTGTACACAACGGTGATGATGCTGAGGGTAGGGTTAAAGGCTGCCATTACAGTATCGAATTATAAAGATCAATATATTGTTTAGCTACCTGTGCATTGGTAAAGTTATCCAAAACCTTTTGTCGGGCTGCGGCTGATGCGCCTGCTTTATCTGCTAAAAATAACAGGTGATGAATACCTGCCTCCAGATCGGCTGATGATTTATATTCAGCGAGGTACCCGTTCTGCTGATGGTCTATCAGGTCAGGTATGCCGCCCGTATTGAACGCAGCCACCGGGGTACCGCAAGCCAGCGATTCCATGATCATATTAGGCAGGTTATCTTCCAGAGATGGCGATACAAAAACATCGGCGGCATTGTATATCTCGGCCAGATCGCTTTCGGCGCTTATGATGCTCAGTTCTTTAACCTGAAAAGGCAGTGTAGCAGTGTCAAAATGCTTGTTCTTGCCGAATATTACCATCTGGATAGGTGCATCGCCGGTTTGTTGTTTAAGCACATGCAGGGCTTCAACCAGGTAAGTGATGCCTTTACGACGGTCGTTTATATTAGCAGCGCCAAACAGGATTATTTTAGCATCGGCATCAATACCCCATTTTTCACGCACAGCAATCTTATCCTTTGGCGAAAAGATTTCTACATCAATCGGGTTGGGGATGGCTACAGTGGGCTTGCTGCCCAGTAAACCGCTGCCGCGCGATACATTGCCCAGCCAGTTGCTGCAACTCACTATGGTCAGATTTTGGGCGCTCTGTAGCATATCAAACTTACGCTGCCATACTTTACGCGACAGATCATTCGCGCGCGGGCGGCGCAGCATCCAGCAGTTACCGCATTGGTTTACAAAATGATCGCATCCGTTGGAGTAATGGCAGCCGCCGGTAAAGGCCCACATATCATGCAGTGTCCATACCACGGGCTTGCCCAATTGCAATAGCTGCTGCAGGTTTTTAATGCTGAGGTAGCCGGAGTTGGTCCAGTGCAGGTGCAGTATATCAGCCTCCTGTATAGTCGGATTATCGGCTATGTTACTGCCTCTGTTGGCTGCCGAAAAGGCAAAACGTACGGTTTTATCCTTTTCCTCAAAGGCGATAAATGGTAACCGTTCAAGCAAAAAGTTGGCTTTGGCCGTGCGCTTGCCGGTTGTGGCGGTTACCCTTGGCTCGGTGGTGAGCTTTTGGTGCACGGCCATGTTTACATCAACACCATTTTGCACCAGTGCTTTAAGCAGGCGCATACAAGCGGCGGGAGCGCCGCCACCGGCATCGGCAGTATTGATCAGGGTAACTTTCATGTATTTAAAAACAGGCACAAGTATAGCTAATTGCGGCCATTTATGCTTAACCCGTACCGCTAAGCAGGCCATTGCCTGGTTAGTTAATGCAAAAAACAGCGTCATGTTTAACAAACCCGCCAATTATTTTACTTTTGAGGAATCGCTAAAACATTCATCAACGTAAAATGAACCCTTTTGCTTACTTGTTTCAGGATCGGAAAGCTAACCGCGGGAATATAAAAGGTCAACTCGTGCTTTTTATGTTCAGGCTGGTGCAGCTCATCAACCGCTCCATGGTGGCAAAGGTGGTGCTTTTTCCGTACCTCATTTTTTACCGTTTTTTTGTGGAGTGGAGCCTGGGTATCGAGCTGCCGCGCAAGCTAACCGCCGGTAAAGGGTTGATTATTTATCACGGGCAGGCACTGGTAGTTAACCAGGGTGTGGTGCTTGGCGAAAACTGTGTACTGCGCAACTCGGTAACCATAGGCCATAAAAAACTGGCGGACGGCACATTTAGCGGTTGCCCGCGCATTGGTAACAATGTTGATATTGGTGCAAACGTTTGTATCATTGGTGATGTTACCATTGGCGATAACGTAATAATAGGGGCAGGCGCGGTAGTGGTGAAAGATATACCGGCCAACAGCGTAGCTGTGGGTAACCCGGCACGTGTTATCGAACAAAAAACAACCATAACGGAAACAATTACAATAACAGGGGCTTAAAACATAAATGGATAATAACTTAACCGACCGATCGTTTTGGAAATCATTTTGGGAAGCAAAAAAAGGCCTCATTTTTCCTATCAAAGCTGATTACGTTTTCGGCGATATTTTGGGTAAGCTGATAGCCGAAAAGCAAATTAAAACAGCTATTGAGCTGGGCGGTTTCCCGGGTTATTATGCCACTTATCTTAAAAAATATCAAAAGCTGGATACTACCTTGTTTGATTACTATGTCCACCGCGATATTATAAAAAAGCTGCTTGAAGCCAACGGATTGAGCGAGAATGATATTACCATTATCGAGGCTGACCTGTTCAATTATACGCCCGAAAAGCAATATGACCTGGTATCATCCTTCGGGTTGATAGAGCATTTTAATGATACCAAGGCCATTGTTGAAACACACCTGCAATTCCTAAAACCGGGCGGTGTGCTGTTTATTACCCTGCCCAACTTTGTGGGTGTGAATGGTTGGGTGCAACGCAAATTCGACCGTGATAATTATGATAAGCATAACATCAACAGCATGAACCTGCAACTGTTGGCCGATAGCTGCAAGCAATTGGGGTTGAAAGAAGTGGAGTGCTACTACTCCGGCAAGTTCTCCATCTGGCTTGAAAACAAAGCTGAGCAAAGCGCCCTGGCAAAGGCTTTTGTAAAAGGCTTATGGTTTGCCGGCAAGGTATTTACCAAAATAGTACCTGTTGAAAGTAAAGCGCTTTCGCCTTATATTGTACTGAAAGCAATAAAGTAATTCTTTAACCCACGCCAGTATTCTGTAAATTCTAAAATTCAATAAATTCAGGTTCAGGACAGATATTTTATCTTCCACTGCTTAACCAAACGCATACCCCGCTGTAACAGGCTGCCTTTACGATTCTTTAAAAAGTTACGGATGGCCGTGTGAGCCTGTTTATCCTCAGCTATAATGGTCGGGAACTGCTTTACCGGTTTATCGGTGATCTGTACCTGGTACATGTTCTCGATGTTAGAATGAACGCCTGTACCGTCATGCCCAATGTTATGCACCAGCGAATGCGCCGGGTTTAATGACAGGCCACCCTTTAAAAATATCGACGCGTACCAGCGTATAGCCCAAGAGTTGTTTTTACCGGACTTGAACTCCCGCATCTGCTTCCAAAAGTTCATGGTGTTCTCAACCGAAAAGCGGTGTCTTTTTTCATGATCAAACCGGGCCATCAGCTTATCAATATCCGGCTCAAAGTTTTTCCATGCCCGTGCCCAGGTAGCCCAGCCCCAGCTTGTGGCAATGTGGTGAAAAAATGTTTGCGGTAGTCTATGATTGTTCAGTCCGTACATGTACGCGCCAATGTGCATTACCTGCTCTTCGTTAGTATAGCGGTTTAGCGCTTCGTTAAAATATTGCAGTGTGTATTTTGATGATAGCAGGTCATCCTCAAATACGATCACTTTGCCATAATCATTTACCAGCCGGGTAACACCATCAATAATAGAGGCTGCCAGCCCCAGGTTATGCTCACGTTCAATAACCTTAACCGCTTTAAAGCCGGATACTGTTTTTATGTATTGCCTTACCTGATCCACCTTTTCACGGTCGGCATCAGTTTTGGCGGCATCAGCAAAAATGTACAGGCGTGATTCTTCGGCCAGCAAATTTTTTTGCAAATAGTTAAGTGTACGGCGTGTATGATCAGGACGGTTATAAACAAATAAAGCAATGGGGGCAAGGTTTTGCATGCTCAGTAAAACAATGTCTTTTTTTTGAATTGAAATAACCGGAATGTAACCGGCAGGTTTTAAAAAAATAATAATGCTTATTTACGCACAAATTTAGCTATCAACTCATCTACTTTCTCATTAACATCTGCCGATATTTTAAATAAATACGTAAGCAAAGCATACACCATGGCCGTAGAGCAACTGCGTGCCGCAATATCAAGCCATACATTAGGCAGGCGCCAAAAATTAAAACCGATAAAATAGCTAATGGCCGCAATTACCAATACCAGCAGATGCTTGTAAGTAAAAGGCTGCATTTTAAAACGGATCTTGATGTACAGCCAGGTGGCGAAATTCATGCCCACAATGGTTATAAAATAAGCTATTGCCGAGCCGAGGCCTTCGTAAATTGGTATAAGCAAATAGTTAAGCGTAATGCAAATTACGCACATAATTACGGTGATAAGCGTTACCAGCCGGTATTTATGCGATGTGGTAATGATGTAGCTGTTCAAACCACCGGTAATATCAGCCAGAAAGCCGAGCCCTATCACAATAAACAGGGTAAAGTATTTTGGATCGGTAAAGTCCTTATTGCGGGCAAGGGCGTAAAGGTTATCCCGGTTAATAAATATGCCGATAAATAATAACATGCCTACCACCAGTTGAATGATAGATGTTTTGGCGTAGATATCGGCAATGTTGGCCATATTCTTGGTTCGCCATGAGTCGGCCACGATGGCGTAGGTGGTACGGCTAAGTGCCTGCGCGGGTATGCTCACTACCATGGCTATATTAAAATACCAGCTATAAACGCCAGTTACCGCATCACTGGCCATGGAGCTAAGCATCAGCGTATCTACCTTTTGCAGCAGGGTATAAACAGACCCCGATACCAGCGTAAACATACCAAAGTTGATCATCTCCTGCTTTTTATCGGCCATTAGGTTACTGGTAACATTCCCCAGTTTGAAACTGCCTGATACAAGCAGATTGATGAGCAGTATAAGCGATATAAGTCCGTTAACGATGATATATCCAAAGATAAAGCCCTCAAAGGTGAGCCATTTTTGCGCTATCATTAGCAGCATTACGGTAGTGGCAAGGCGAAGCACTACAAACTGCAGCACGTTTGAGAATATGGTACGGTAAACAGCCCGCCCCATCATCTCCAAAAAGTTAAAGGCGATGATGAACAGCGCCAGTGGTATCATGTAATAATAATACTTTACAAACAGGGGCGAGCTTTGCGCATAGGCACCAATAATGGCCGGCTTAAATATCAGGTATAATATGGTTGCCGCGCCAAAGCCTATAAGCGCTAAAAAAGCTACCCAATGTATAAACCCGTTATGCTTGCGGTCATCGGTACGGTAAAAGGGGAAATAGCGGGCTATTATGCTGGGCACCCCCATTGATGATACCAGCGAGTATAATACCGATACGCTGATAACCAAATTATAAAAACCAAAATTATCGTCACCCACTATAGGCGGAAACAGCATTACCGTGTTAATGTATGCTATTACCATGCCCGCGTATAGCACTATGGTATTTTTATAAGCTTGTTGCTTTACTATACCCATTAATTTATCTTTTTGCCCATCGCTTTATATAGAATTTTCGTAAGCGTTTTAATGCGGGCATTAATATCATAATTATTCCTGATGTGTTGTGCCCCGGCATTGCCAAGTGTTTGGGCAAGGTTGGCATCGGCGGTAATTTTTAACATATAATTACCCATACCCTCAATATCATGTTCGGGTACCAGATAGCCTGTTTCTCCATTTATTACAGCTTCTTTTATGCCCGCGTGCAAAGTGCTTACAATGGCCAGCCCCGATGAGCCCGCTTCTAATATAGATACAGGCGTACCTTCCTTATCGCCATCGGCAGCAGTAACCGAGTGTTGCACAAAACAGCGGCTTTGTTTTAACAATGCTTTTATTTCATCAGGTTTTAAAACCCCCTTTAATATTACCTGATCCTCCAGGCCGGAACTTTTTATAAAAGCGGCTGTTTCATCAAACAACGGGCCATTGCCCACCATATTTAATGTGGCATCCTTATATTGATCAGCTACTATTTTAAAGGCTTTTACGACAGATAAGGGTGACTTTTTCTCCACAAAGCGCCCTATCGAAATAAAGCTTTTTCCGTTGGATGATATATCCAGTTGCGGAAAGGCTTGCGTATCCACTCCGCAAGAGGCCAGGGTAATTTTATTAGCAGGCGCGCCTAACTGTTTAAGCGCCTCGACCATATCGCCTGATACGGCAATAAAGCCGCTGGCATATTTAAAAGCATCCTGGTACTGACGGTAATATTTTTTTACCGTGCCGGTATGGTGCACATCAGCGCCGTGGTAATGAATTACCAGCGGAATGCCTGCTATTTTACAAGCCGCGGTAACCATAGCGCCAACCATGCCATATTCGGCAAACACCACATCAATTTTATTTTTCTTGAAATAATTTGCCAGTGCCTTGTTGGCTACGCCAATGGATTGCTTTTTGAATACCCGCTTTTGTATCAGGTATAATAAAAGCTTCCATTTTGATGTGATGATGAACTTACCCTCATCATTATACACCGGAAAGGCCCCGCCCCACAGCACTTTTTTATTGCCGGGCAAACGCTTTATATGTTCTTCAATAAATGTTTCGGAGAAAGCGTTGTTGTTTGGTTTTATAATACATAGGTTAAACTCACCCATTGCTTATAGCGGCTTTGTGGCAATAACAACGTATAATGATGCATCCCTGTCGCGCTGGCTTTGCGAGTTTATTTTGTTGAATAAGCCTATCATGCCCTGCATTACCAAAGCAAAGGGAGGAATCAGGAATTTAGGCATCTTAACCGCTATGGCATCCTGCAATAATTGTATACCGCTTGCCGCCAGCCCCATAATGCCATGAAAAGAGGAAATAACAAAACCCTCTTTTTCTACTGTTTTACGCAGTCCGGCACTGGTCCATCGCCAGTAATCATTAGGCGTGGGATGGTAAAACCAGTAACCATGAGTAGTTAATATAAGTGTGCCGCCTGGTTTAAGTATACGCAAGGCTTCCTGTAAATAACCCGCAGGCGAATCAACATGCTCTAATACCTGGTTTGATAATACAATGTCAGCATAATTATCAGGCAGGGTAGTTTTGCTGTCAAAATCAATATGATGTTCAGCTTTGGGGTTCATTTCCAGGTCTACCCCCAGGTATTTACCCACTTTAGGTTCAATAACCGAACGGTAGGGCATATCGCCGCAGCCAAAATCAACCAATAGCTTGTTGGGGCTATTGGCTGTTAATTGGTTGATTACTTTTATTGTTGCATCCCGCAGATGTGTTAAATGCACATAGCGCGTATGAAATATAGTAGGATTTAATCTATCGTTCCCATTCATCCGGCTAATTTAACTTTTGTTATGCTATTCGGGAAAATAATAATCCTGTACGTGTTATTGTTTTGATACTTTGGCTGATTGGGCTTCGGTTAAAACAAACAGTTTCTTCATTTCAGTATTGCTGATGATGCGGTTGTATATCCTGATATCATCAAGCCTGCCCATAAAGTAATAAGGCTCGGTACCATCATAAGGGAAAATACTATCGCGGCCGATGAACAATGGCGCATCAGTTGAAGGGTTAGGTGTTGGAATGTCAGCCTGAATCGCGTCCAGCTTGCCGTTTATGTAAGTTGTATACGTTTGTTCTTGCAAATCGTACACAGAAGTGATCATGTACCAGATGCCTCTTTGCAAATATTTGTTACCAACCGCAAACGGATCGTCGCCGGCAGAAACGCCGTATGATGGCCTGCCTACCTTGCCCACGCTTGTATGTTGCGCCTCAGCACCCGAAAATGAAAGGTGCCAGCCGTTGCTTGAACCAGAGCCGCGCTTATGTAATATGGCCGAACCATGCGAGAGGTTGTATGCGTCAACGTATATCCAATAGTTAACGGTAAAGCTGGTGTTATAAAGGCGTAGGTCTTCAGCATCTTCCACCCGTACAAACGCGTTGTAGCCGTTAAATTCATAAGCCGATGCAGGTTTATCAAACCTGTTTTTTGCATCGGTTATGTTATAAACCAATCCGTTATGTTTATTTCCTGATAGATCTTGGGCATTACCATCAAACGGATAGAACGCGATCAGGCCGGTTTTTAAACTATCAAGGGTAAGATCAATCGTATCTGTAGGAATTTTGGTCGTATCAGCCGGGTCGCCTTCGGGTTCAAGGGATGTTGACTGGCAGGAGGTGAGGCTTGCTAAAAATAATGCAGAAGCCAGGAATGCAAAAAGGTTTTTCATTAATATATATGATAAAGTTTTGAGCTCAAATATATCGTTTTACTACAATAAAAGTAAATAGCTATATTCTTTTTGTTTAACTAATTAAGCAGATGATAAACTCATAAAATGATATTTCTTTTGAAGATAATATTTCTTTATATTTAATTAGCTAACCATTCTGTTTACCTTAACACTTAAAAAAAATGAAAAAATTGAGTTTGCTTTTATGTGTATCACTGCTTTCAGTGATCTCGTTTACTGCATTTGCTGAAGTTAAAATTCCGGTGTTGCAACCACCTGCAAGTGCAAATTTTGCTACTGTTGATATTGGAGGATTTACTTATGCCGGTGATAACTATGTGATGTACGGTGATAACGTAACTAACAAAATTGCTGCAGTATACTTAATTGATATTTATTTTAACCTGACACCGGTTTTCTCATTTACAAACGGATCATGGTATTACACTACATATCCTACAGTTTACGCAGGTCCTGTAAAGATCAGAAAGACCTCAACATCTGCGTTGTTTACTTTTGAGGGAACAACGCTGTATTATTAATCGTATTTTTTTAACTAAAAAAAGGAGGTCCGAATGGCCTCCTTTTTTATTGGTTTCAAATCAACTTAATGGGTTGCTGTATACAGTTGATTTATGTTACTAACACTTAAAGCAGAATTGTAAATGCTAAGCCCGTCAAGCGCTCCCTGAAAATTATAGGAAGTGCTTATAATCGGGTTATCACGGCCGATATATAGTAATGATGATATATTGGCATTTGTAGTAGCAATGCTGTTTACAGTATTTGTTAAAGCTCCGTCAACATATATTTTTAATTGCTGATTAGCCACCGTATAAACACTTGTTACCATATGCCATTGGTTAAGCGGAATAACTGTGTTGCCATAAGCGTTCACACTGCCTCCGCCTGGGCCGTATGAAAGTGTACCGGTAGTTGCAGGTGCGGCGCCCGAACCTACAATGCTCCACTGCCAGCCATTATTTGCGCCTGAAATTCTTTTGCTGAATATAACTGAGCCTAATGATGTATTGTAGGCGCTGAGTTTTACCCATGCATTTAAAGTAAAATCGGTACCGCTTAAACGCAGTGCAGTATTGTCAGGCACGGTCATGTAGCTGTTAATGCCATTAAAGCTATATGCGCCAATGCTGTTGCCAAACCTGTCTGTAGCGGCAGAGAGGTTATAAATAGTGCCGTTATTCCAATTGCCTGACATGTCATTTCCGCTGTTATCAAAAGGCCAGTATGCTATAAGTCCCGGGGCTGCATTATTTGATGTAGAGGTGTATAGTGTATTTACGGTACTCGCGCTT
Organism: Mucilaginibacter sp. UR6-1; assembly: GCF_020880975.1. Lineage (GTDB taxonomy): Bacteria > Bacteroidota > Bacteroidia > Sphingobacteriales > Sphingobacteriaceae > Mucilaginibacter. The sequence continues at coordinate 173,637 of NZ_JAJIWP010000002.1, forward strand.
AGTGCAGAGTTGTATATACTGATATCATCAAGAGCTCCCTTAAAAAAGTAGCCGGTACCTATTGATGGGTTATCCCTGCCAATATACAGCAATGCAGTAATGGCTGAGTTTGGTGTTGCTATACTGTTCACTGTATTATCTAACACACCGTCAACATAAATCCTCAGTTGTTGAGCCGAAAAGCTGTATACGCTGGTTACCATATGCCATTGGTTTACCGGTACCACTGTAGTTCCGAAAGCATTGGTGCTTCCGCCGCCCGGGCCGTAGCTAACTGTACCCGGTATTGCCGGTGAAGCAGCACCTGAGCCAACTATACTCCATACCCAGCCATTGTTGGCTCCCGTTATTCTTTTGCTGAATATTTGTGATCCGGCTGATGTGTTATAACTATCCAGCTTAACCCAGGCATTTAGCGTAAAGTCAGTATTGTTTAAACGTAAGGCAGCCTTGTCGGGTACTGAAATGTAGCTTGTTGAGCCATCAAAGTAATAGGCACCGATTGGATTGCCAAATCTGTCTGCCGTTGATGACAGGTTGTTGATGGTGCCATGGTTAGCATTGCCCGAAAGGTCATTGCCTGTGCCATCAAATGACCAGTAGGCAATTAGGCCTGTTGCCGGAACAGCAATGTTAGCTGTTTTTAGCTCATTGTCAACAATAGCTTTAATATCCTCCGATTTTAAGAGGTCTGATTTTTTACAGGAAACAATGAATGAAGAAATTAGGGTACCCGCCAGGAAGAGCGTGCGGGCAACGCGCGTTTTTGTAGTCATGATAAATGGTTTATAGTTTATACAATAAATATAATAACATAAAAACCATATTATCAAGAAATATTTTCGTTAACAGAAAGTTAAGTTAAACAAAAATGGCCTCCCGAACAGGGAGGCCATTTTTGTTTAATCAGCAATAATGTAATTATTACGACTGGAACTTTTTGCCGTTAACCTTACGCTCATTTTCAGTTAAGTAAATTTTGCGTAAGCGGATGCTTTGCGGCGTAACCTCAATGTATTCATCAGCCTGGATATATTCCATTGACTCTTCGAGAGAGAATTTGATGGCCGGAGCAATACGCACGTTGGTATCACTACCTGATGCACGCATGTTGGTTAACTGCTTGCCTTTGGTAAGGTTAATAACCAAATCGTTATCGCGTATGTGTTCGCCTAATATTTGTCCTTCATAGATATCCACACCCGGATCGATAAAGAAACGGCCGCGGTCCTGCAATTTATCAATTGCGAATGCAGTGGTTTTGCCGCTATCCATTGATATCAATACACCATTTAAACGACCGGGGATAGTGCCTTTCCATGGCTCGTAAGCTTTAAAGCGGTGTGCCATGATAGCCTCACCCGCAGTAGCGGTTAATACGTTGTTACGTAAACCGATTATACCGCGCGACGGGATATCAAACTCAAGGTGTTGCAGGTCGCCTTTTGGCTCCATAATCAATAAGTCGCCTTTACGCTGGGTAACCAGTTCAATTACCTTACCGGCAACGTCACCAGGTACGTCAACTATCAGGGTTTCAATTGGCTCGCATTTAACACCGTCAATTTCTTTAACAATTACCTGCGGCTGGCCTACCTGTAACTCATAGCCTTCGCGGCGCATGGTTTCAATCAATACTGATAAGTGGAGGATACCACGACCATATACCAGGTATGAATCAGGCGAATCAGTTTCAACAACACGAAGTGCCAGGTTTTTTTCAGTTTCTTTAAATAAGCGATCGCGCAGGTGGCGTGAAGTAACAAATTTACCTTCTTTACCAAAGAAAGGAGAGTTGTTGATGGTGAACATCATGTTCATGGTAGGCTCATCAATTTTGATAACCTCCAGTTGCTCCGGTTTTTCAAAATCGGCAATGGTATCGCCAATATCAAAACCATCAATACCTACAACGGCGCAAATATCGCCTGCTTTAACTTCGGTAGCTTTTATTTTACCTAAGCCTTCAAAAGTGTAAAGCTCTTTAATACGTGATTTTTGGATAGTGCCATCGCGTTTTACCAATGATACCGGCATGTTCTCTTTAATAGTACCACGGGCAACACGGCCGATTGCGATACGGCCTACGAAAGATGAATAATCCAACGAGGTGATCTGCATTTGCAATGTACCTTCATTAATAGGTGCCGGCGGAATGTGCTCCAGGATGGTATCCATCAGCGGGAAGATGTTATCGGTTGGTGTTTTCCAATCCGTATTCATCCAGCCTTGTTTTGATGAGCCGTATATAACCGGGAATTCCAGTTGCTCTTCGGTAGCGTCAAGGTTAAAAAATAATTCAAATATCTGCTCGTAAACCTCTTCAGGGCGGCAGTTCTCTTTATCAACCTTGTTTACAACCACAATAGGTTTTAAGCCTAAAGCCAAAGCCTTTTGGGTTACAAAGCGTGTTTGAGGCATGGCGCCTTCAAACGCGTCGCAAAGCAGCAATACGCCATCGGCCATTTTTAACACACGCTCAACCTCACCGCCAAAATCGGCGTGACCAGGGGTGTCAATAATATTGATCTTAACGTCCTTGTATTTTACTGAAACGTTTTTTGCAACAATGGTAATACCACGTTCACGCTCAAGGTCGTTATTATCCAATATCAGTTCACCTGTTTCCTGTCCATCACGAAATATCTCGCAACTGTGCAGAATTTTGTCAACCAGTGTGGTTTTACCGTGGTCAACGTGTGCTATAATAGCTATGTTTCTTATTTTTTGCATGTAAATGCGGCTCTAAAATTTGGCGCAAAGGTACACTTAATTTATTGCATTTTAAAGCTTTTACAACATTATGAATTTATTAACAGCGTAATTATCAGCCAAAAATAAGCCAATATGGTTTTTAATTGCAGCAATAAGGTCTCCATAAGCCTTTATACAGGCAAACAAACAGATAATCAGCATACTGTCATTAGCGTGTAAATCATTTTATAGATTATATACGGCATATCGTTTCTTCGTTTCAATAATATAATTTGTAATTTTGTGCCATGAATATTCAGGTTGTTATTGTTGTTATATTATTTGTAGCTGCAGCAGCTTATCTGGGCCGCAATATGTATAAAACCCTGTTTGCAAAAAAGGGCTGCGGTACCAATTGCAAATGCGGTGTCGATTTTAGCAACGTACAGCCCGGTAAGCATAAATAGCCCTTTATTACCCTAATTTTTGCTATCAGCACTTCATGTTACAAAAGCAGGTTTTTCAGGCCGATACGCCTGGCAGATGGAAACGCTTTAAATGGTTTAGCCGCATATTTTTATTGGTGCTGGTATGCGGCATCATAGCCGCCGCCGTTACCGTTACCGATAAAACTTATCCCAGCCTCCCCAACTTAAACCCATCCCCCAAAAAGTTAACCGCGCAGCAACTGGAGCAGCTAAAACGCTCCACAAAATACCGCGATTTTAAGATCCAGAAAAAGCAGATCCAAAAGCTGCAGCAGGCGCGCAGGCAGCAGCAGATAAAGCACCCTAATAACAAGCGCCGCATAAACGCCGCCTTTTACCGTGCCTGGGAGCCGCAGGCCTACAACTCGCTGGCCGAGAGCCTGCCCAAGCTGGATATGGTGGTAAGCGAAGGGTTTTTTATTAAGCCTGGATCGGGCGTGGTGAACGTATCGATAGATACCGGGCTCATCAACCTGAATAAAAAATACAAAAAGCCGGTGGTGGTCAGCCTGTCAAATTACGTTAATTACGATAATTTGCATGGCGGGTACGATACCAAAACCCTTGAAAATATCATCAACGATAAACAACTCCGCGCCACTTTTATCAGTGATCTTATCGGCCAGCTTAAAAAATATAAATTCAGGGGATTGAATATTGATGTGTACGACATTAATATTAACAGCCGTAATTTTCGCAGGTTTCAAAAAGATTTGTATGAGGCGCTGCATGCGCAAGGCCTGCTGCTAACCCAAAATGTAATAGCCGAGGATGAGAACTACCGGCTTGAGGAGTTACAGCAGGTTAATGATTATTTGTTTGTGATGGCGATTGATCAGCACAACGAATCAAGCAACGCGGGTGATGTATCGCACCAGGAATGGGTGGAGGAGTTGATAGATGATGTATGCGCACGTGTACCCAGCGAAAAGGTGATACTGACGTTTCCGGGTGGCGGGTTTGACTGGCCCGAGAATAGCGTAGGCTCACCGGTAAGTTACCAGCAGGCTATAAGTGTGGCTAAAGAAAACAGCGCGCGTATCGTGTTCGATCCCGTTTCGGCAAATATGCATTACACTTACCTGGGTTTAGACAGCTTAAAGCATACTGTTTATTTTGCTGATGCCGCCGCCAACTTCAACATTATCCGTATGGCGGATGATTGGGGAACGGCCGGCGTTGCCCTGTGGCGTTTAAGTTATGAGGATCCGCGGCTGTGGGCTTTTATTTCTAAAAACCTGGCTATCGACTCGCTGCGAAAAACCGGCTTTGATACAAAAATGCTGGCCTCGGTAGGGTTAAATGATAAGATAGACTACATTGGTGATGGTGAGGTGCTCGACCTGATCACCACCCCGCACGCGGGCGAGATACGCCTGAAGATGGATACCTCCAATTATACCATCACCAGGCAGCAATATATAACCCTGCCTACCAAATATGTAATACGACGCTATGGCTATAAACCCGGCAAGGTGGTGCTTACCTTTGATGATGGCCCCGACGCGGATTATACGCCCCGTATATTGGATATATTGAAGCGGGAGAATGTGCCCGCTGCTTTTTTTGTGGTGGGCTCAATGGCCGAAAAGAACATACCGCTGCTTAAACGAATACATGATGAGGGTTATGAGATAGGCAACCATACTTACCTGCATCCGGATATATCAAAGGTAAGCCCCGAGCGGGTAAGGTTGGAATTGAACGCAACGCGCAAACTTATCGAGTCTGTAACCGGGCGCAGTACCATACTGTTCAGGCCGCCGTTTAATGCCGATGCCGAGCCGCAAACCATTGCCGAGGTAATACCCGTGGCTGAAAGCCGGAGGCAAAGCTATATCAACATCGGCGAATCCATCGACCCATGGGATTGGTATCCGGGTGTTACAGCCGACAGTATTTACGCGCGTACCATCCGCGATGCGCACAAGGGCTCCATGATATTGCTTCACGATGCCGGTGGCGATACCCGCGAGGCTACCGTGCAGGCACTGCCGCGCATTATTAAGGAGTTAAAGCGGCAGGGCTATAAGTTTACCACCATTGCCGATATTATTGATAAAAAGCGGGATGACCTGATGCCCCTTGTAAAGGACGATGTGAACAGCGGCATTACCGGCCCTTTATATGATGCCATGGTTACGGGGTACTTTTACGGTAACTGGTTTTTATTCTATGTGTTTTTATCGGCCATATTTTTGGCGATAGGGCGTATAGTGCTGATAGGTATTTTGGCGGTAAGGCAGTTTTTTGAGAACACTAACCGCCAGGCATCCATGAACGAGGCCGACCTGCCGTTTGTGAGCATTATTGTGCCGGCCTATAACGAGGAGGTTACCGCAATTAAAACCATCAACAGTTTACTTAAACTGGAGTACCCAAACTTTAACGTGATATTTGTTGATGACGGCTCAACCGACCATACCTACCAGGTGGTAAGCCGGGCTTTTGGCGGCAATGCGGCAGTGAAAATATTTACCAAGCCTAACGGTGGCAAAGCCTCGGCGCTTAATTATGCCATCAGCCATACTGATAGCGCTTATGTGGTATGTATTGATGCCGATACCCAGTTAAAAAGCGATGCCATTTACCATTTAATGGCTTGTTTTACCGATAATGAAATAGGGGCGGTGGCAGGTACCGTAAAAGTTGGTAATGAAACCAACATGATCACCCTTTGGCAATCCATCGAGTACATTACCGCGCAAAATATGGATCGCCGCGCGTTCGATCTGATCAACAGCATTACTGTGGTGCCTGGTGCCATAGGCGCGTTTCGAAAGCAGGCAATCAATGATGCGGGTGGCTTCACGTCAGACACGCTGGCCGAGGACTGCGACCTTACCATGCGCATACTTAAGCAAGGGTATGTTATACGCAATTGCGGCGATGCTATAGCCTATACCGAAGCGCCCGAAACGGTGAAGATGCTGCTTAAGCAACGCTTTCGCTGGAGCTTTGGGGTGATGCAAAGTTTTTGGAAGAACCGCGATGCGCTTTTTAATAAAAAGTACCGCTTTTTTGGCATGGTGGGTATGCCCAATATCCTGATATTCCAAATCATATTACCATTATTTGCGCCGCTTGCCGACCTGATGATGGTGTTGGCGCTTTTTGAGCCCAAGCCCGAACGCCTGCTTTTATACTACGGTGTGTTTTTGCTGGTTGATTTTGTGGTATCCATCATCGCTTTCCGTATGGAGCGTGAGGATTACCGCAAGCTTATTTATATCATCCCGCAGCGTTTTATGTGGCGGCAATTAATGTATTATGTGCTGTTTAAATCGGTACGTAAGGCATTAAAAGGCGAGCTTAGCGGCTGGGGCACCTTAAAACGCACCGGTAATGTTAAAGTATAATAATTAAATTTGAGATAGTTTTTAACTGATACAATGATGCCCGATAAACCGCAGATACAGCTAAGACAGCTAAGTGCTGATGATGTAGTAAAATATACAGAGCAGTTAGGCGGTTTATTGCATGCCTGTGTGCACAATGGTGCAAGTATTGGTTTTGTACTCCCGTTTTCGCAAACGGATGGCGAAGGTTACTGGGCGGCAAGGGTTTTGCCCGCGGTGCAAACAGGTAGTGTTATTATGTTTGCCGCCATCGCCGGTGACGAGTTGATCGGCACCGTACAACTGGATATTGATACCATGCCCAACCAGCCTCACCGCGCCGAAGTAAAAAAGCTGATGGTGCACCCCGGTTACCGCAGGCAGGGTATAGCGAAGGCGCTGATGATCGCCATTGAAAAGGTAGCCGAAGAACATACCCGTAATTTACTTACCCTTGATACCCGCACGGGCGATGGTGCGGAGCCCCTTTATATATCGTTGGGTTATCAAGCAGCCGGTATCATTCCGGGTTATTGCCTTGATCCGGCTGAGGACAGGCTGGATGCTACAACCATTATGTATAAAACACTATAAATAAACTGATGTTGGTGTGCTTCGCAAATCATAAATTTGCTGCAAACTACTACTACAGATGATCAGCATTGCATCAGAGAATAAAGGAAGCACCAAAACATATCAGCATATTTTTTTTGACCTCGACCATACGATATGGGATTTTGACCGCAATGCCGAGGAAACCCTGCAGGAACTTTACATCACCCATAAGTTAAAAGCCCTGGGCTTGCCCGTTGCCGATTTGTTTATTGAAACGTATACACGCAACAACCACCAGCTTTGGGCTGATTACCATACAGGCAAAATAACCAAACAGCAACTGCGCGAAACCCGCTTTAAAAAAACATTCATTGATCTGGGTGTTGATCCTGAAGTGATGCCTCCATCCTTTGAGGATGATTATGTGCAGCTTTGCCCCACCAAAACCAACCTGTTTCCGCACGCGCACGAAACGCTGCAATACCTGCAGTCTAAATACGACCTGCATCTTATAACCAATGGTTTTAAAGAAGCTACCGAACTAAAAACAACGGGAACCAACATAGCGGGTTACTTTCAAAATATCATTATATCCGAAATAATAGGCGTTAACAAACCCGATAAAGCCATATTTGAGCACGCTGTTACCCTGGCAGGTTGTACCAGGCACAGTTGCCTTATGGTAGGCGACAGCATTGAGGCCGACGTGCGCGGTGCCCTGGCTTACGGTATGGATGCCATATACTTTAACCCCAACCACGCCGAAAAACCTGCCGACGTACCACAGCAGATCAATAGTTTAAAGGAGTTGGTGGATTTATTGTAATATCCCTTACCTCTCCTGAATCCTTCCCGGAGGGGAGGGCTTAAAAATAAAAAATGTCATTTCGACGAAGGAGAAATCTGTCGCCTAAACCTCACCCCGGCCTTCTCCTAAAGGAGAGGGAGCTGAAAAATATTATATATAAAAGCGCAAAAGGTTAACCTATCTAAATCCCGGCATAAGTAGGCCGGAGTAGCACACGTGCAAGCAGATTTTTAACTGCCGTTCTAAATTAGGTGATAATCAGCTATTCACCGCCTGCCACAGCCTTACTGCTTCTACTGCTTCTTTAACATCGTGCACACGCAAAATAGAAGCGCCTTTTTGTAAAGCTATAGTATTCAAAACTGTAGTGCCGTTCAATGCCTCGGCGGCGGTATTGCCCAGCAAACCATAGATCATACGCTTGCGCGATACACCTGCAAGTATGGGCAATTCAAGCGGGGCGAAATCATGCATACGGTTAAGCAGGGCATAACTTTGTTCGGCCTTTTTGGCAAAGCCGAAGCCGGGGTCTAAAATTACATCGTTAACACCAAGCTGTTTCAGCTCATGGTATTTGTTCACAAAGTAATCGAATACCTCGCCAAACAGGTCATCATATTCGGTGAGCGTAGCCATGTTTTGCGGGTTGCCGCGCATGTGCATCAAAATATAAGGTACTTGTAAGCGGGCAACGGTGGCAAACATATTGGCATCCAACTGCCCGCCCGATATATCGTTGATGATATGCGCCCCCGCTTTCACGGCCTCCTCAGCCACCCGAGCTCGGAAGGTATCAACAGATAAAGCAGCCTGCGGCAGTGCGGCAGCTATGGCTTCAACAACCGGTATCAAGCGGTCGGTTTCTTCCTGTATGCTAATGTCAGCAGCGCCGGGGCGGGAGGAGTATGCGCCCAGATCCAAAAAAGTAGCGCCATTGGCAAGCATCTTTTCGGCTTGTTGTACGGCATCGGTAACGGCGGGTTTGCGGCTGTCCTCAAAAAATGAGTCGGGGGTAAGGTTAATAATGCCCATCACCTTCGGCGTACTCAGGTCAATAAGCCTTCCGCCTGTATTCAGGCTTTCCTTTTTATTAAAAAACGTATCTTTAGCCATTGAACAATTGAATTGTAAAGGTTGCAAAAAGTACCTAACATTACAACCTTGCAACTTTAAATAGTACAACGCTAAAAAATCAACTACCTTGGCTAACACCGCAGCAGAATACGACGCAGTTATCACCCTTTGCCGGGATCTTTTTATTAAAAAAACGCGAGATTATGGTACCGCATGGCGCATATTGCGTATCTCATCTATTACCGATCAGATTTTTATTAAAGCGCAGCGCATCCGTACGCTTGAGGAAAAAAAGGTATCAAAAGTGGGCGATGATATTACCGGCGAATACATCGGCATCGTAAATTATTGCGTTATTGCCATGATGCAATTGGATTGTACGCCTGATACCCCCCTTGAGCTACCTGCCGAACAGATAAGCGTTTTGTTTGACGAACACGTGAACGAAACCAAAAACCTGATGTTTGCCAAAAACCATGATTACGGCGAGGCCTGGCGCGATATGCGCATTAGCTCGTTAACCGATTTGATATTGATGAAACTGCTGCGCGTAAAACAGATAGAAGATAACCAGGGCGAAACGCTGGCATCCGAAGGGGTAAAGGCCAATTACCAGGATATGCTTAACTATGCTGTATTCGCGCTGATAAAACTGGGAGTAAAATGAAGAACGCGTTAGTTTGGATATGCCGTATCCTGGTTGGGCTGCTGTTCATCTTTTCAGGACTGATAAAGGCGAATGATCCGCTGGGTTTTTCATATAAGCTGGTAGAGTACTTCGAGGTATTCCACATCACTTTTTTGGATAGCCTGGCCGTAGGTATAGCCATTATACTTTGCGCGCTCGAAATGATCATGGGCTTTGCCCTGCTGATAGGCGCACGTGCCCGCACCACCGTTTGGGGGCTGCTGCTGCTTATCATATTCTTCGCGTTCCTTACCTTTTACTCGGCATTTTTTAAGGTAGTACAAACCTGTGGCTGCTTTGGCGATGCTATACCGCTTACCCCGTGGGAGTCGTTCGGTAAAGACCTGGTACTGCTGTTATTAACGCTGGTGCTGTTCTTCAATCCGGATAAAATAAAACCTTTGTTTGGCCGCAAGCCGGGCGATGTTGCTTTGGCAATTGCTACTGTGCTGGCATTGGGCGTTGGATTTTACACCTATAACTTTTTACCGGTGATTGATTTTTTGCCGTATAAAATAGGCGCTAACCTGCCCGATGAAATGAAAGTGCCGCCCGGTGCCAGGCCCGATGAATATGAACTTACTTATAACCTGAAGAATAAAGCTACAGGCGAAACCAAGACCATGACGGATAAGGAGTACATGAAAACCGGCATCTGGAAAGATAATAACTGGGAGGTACAGGGCAACCCCGAAAGCCGGCTGGTTAAAAAAGGTTTTACGCCAAAGATAGTTGACCTGAATATTACCGATATGCAGGGTAATGATTATACACAGGAGATCATCAGCAACCCATTCTATAACCTTATTATTGTGGCTTATGATCTGAACCATACCAATGACGAAGCCCTGCAAAAGCTGAATACCATCGCGCTTAATCTAACAGAAAATTATAATGTGCGCAGCGTGCTGCTTACCTCAAACTCAGCGCAGGATGTTTTGGCGCTCGAGAAAAGGTATAAACTATACACCGAGGTTTTCTTTGCCGATGGTGTGCCGTTAAAAAGCATGGTGCGTGCTAACCCCGGTGTGTTGTTGTTAAAGAATGGTAACGTTATTAACAAATGGCATTACCACACCATGCCAACGTACGATGAACTGGTGAAGGTCTACTTTCAGGAATAATTTAAAATGATCAACTACCTCCTCCGTAAAACAGGTTATGCCCTGGCTGTGATGCTGGGTATAGTGGTGGTGGTATTTTTTCTGTTTAATATATTACCTGTTGACCCTGCCCGCATGACGCAGGGCCAGCGTGCCGATGTGCAATCGCTGGAGGCGGTGCGCAAGGAGTTCGGGCTGGATAAGCCGGTGCCCATGCAGTTTGTTTATTATCTGAATGATCTGTCGCCGCTGGGCATACACGTAAACAGCCATATCGAGCAGCAGCGTTATGGTTACGTTAAACTGATACCCGTTTGGGGCAAAAAGGTGCTGGCGTTAAAATGGCCTTACTTGCGGCGTTCATACCAAACCCATAAGGATGTATCGGCCTTGCTGATGGATGTGTTGCCCAATACCCTGCTATTGGCGGCAGTGGCCATGCTGTTTGCAATTTTGCTTGGTGTTTTTTTAGGTGTACTGTGCGCGCTGCATCAAAACTCCTGGGTCGACAGAACGTTGGTGAGTTTATCAACCCTGGGTATTTCGGCGCCTTCGTTTTTCGCGGGTATTATTATTGCCTGGCTGTTCGGCTTTGTACTTAATAAATATACCGGCCTTAACATGTCGGGCAGTTTATACAGTTATGATCCTTTCCGGGGCGAGGTGATTACCCTTAAAAACCTGCTGCTGCCCGCGCTTACACTTGGTTTGCGCCCGTTGGCTATTATTGTGCAGTTAACCCGCAATGCCATGCTTGATGTACTGGGGCAGGATTATATCCGCACCGCCCGCGCCAAGGGCCTCGGCCATAACGCGGTGGTTTATCGCCACGCCTTAAAAAACGCGCTTAACCCGGTCATCACCGCCATTGCCAATTGGTTTGCCTCGCTGCTGGCCGGTTCGTTCTTTGTTGAATATGTATTTGGCTATAATGGCTTAGGCAAAGTAACGGTAGACGCGCTCGAAATGTCAGACTTTCCCGTTATCATGGGTTCCATATTATTTATCGCCTTTATTTTTGTGGTGATCAATATTTTGGTAGATATTCTATATGTTTGGATAGATCCGCGTGTAACCATCGCCTGATCGCTATTTTTGTTTTTTTATAGATGAGCCAGTCAATTCCTTCAACAGAAAATACATTTTATAACCCGAACCTGGTATTTTTTACAGGCTTTATGGGCTGCGGTAAAACTACCTGGGGGCGCAAGCTTGCCGCGCACCTTGGCTACGCGTTCATCGATCTCGACCACGCTCTTGAAGAAAAAGTAGGCATGCGCATTGCCGAATACTTTTCATCATTTGGTGAAGATGCCTTTCGTAAGCTGGAATCAGCCATGCTCAAAGAAACAGACTATCCTGAAAAGGTAATTGTATCTACCGGTGGCGGCCTGCCATGTTTTTTTGATAATATGGCCTGGATGAACGCACATGGCAAAACACTTTATGTTAAGCTATCGCCCAAAACACTGGCCGACAGGCTGGAGAACAGCAAAACCGTACGCCCGGTACTGCAAGGCAAAAAAGGCGATGAACTGGTTGAATTTATAACAGGCAAACTTGCCGAACGTGAAGGGTTTTACCTGCAGGCGCAGCATATTATTGAAGGTATATCGCTATCGGTTGAAGCGCTTGAGCTGGAATTGAATAAATAATACCCTTAAAATCCCGAAACTATACCTGATTTGCTTTGTTAACAGAATATTATGGATCACAATGTATATCTGTTAGCTACCGACCCTAACGACCCTTGCAGGGATATTATCCACTCGAGGGATACCGGTTTAAAGGTGCGCGTATTTTGCCTGAACAGCGATACATTCAGGCCGAATAAAAACGAAATTCAGTTGTATGGTTATGCGCATAGCAAGCTCTATGCTTTTGAAACCATCAACATCACCTCCGAGGATGCACTTGACGTAGTAAGTGCTATACAATGGTATGCCGAATATGTTGATTATCCGCAGATGGAGATATTACCAGAAGACCCCCGGCCGGGGCACGAAATAGCCATGTAATTACAACGCCGGCACAGCCCGGCGTTCTTTATTTTACAGGAGGTTAATTCTCCGTCTGGCCATCCATTTTAAATTTTCGCCATACAATTTCAACGTTTAGGCGTTATAAAAGTATGAAGAAGCTTTTACTGTTATGGTTAAGCCTGTATGCATATGCTGCGGGCGCACAGGTAAAAACCCCGGCACAGCTTTATCCTGAGCTTTTTAAAAGGGTACAAATGGAGCGCGTATACGCTGATGGCAAAACTTTTCCGGACGCTGTGCCGCTGGCAGATGCCGCGCAGATCAATAAGGATTATGAAGCACAAAAAAACCAACCGGCTTTTGATCTGGCAGCTTTTGTAAAAAGCCATTTTCAGGAGCCCGTTGCCAATACCGATGTTTTTAAAAGCGACCCTTCAAAAGGCATCAAAAAGCATATTGATACGCTATGGACAGTGCTGCAGCGCCATCCGGATACGGCAAAAGGTACCTCCTTGCTTGCTTTGCCTAACCCATATATTGTACCGGGCGGCAGGTTTAGGGAAGTGTACTACTGGGATTCGTATTTTACCATGCTGGGCTTACAACAGGCGGGTAAAATTAAGGTGATAGAGGATATGGTGGATAACTTTGCCTGGTTGATAGATAACTACGGACACATACCTAACGGCAACCGCAGCTATTATTTAACACGTTCGCAACCACCATTTTTTGCCATGATGGTAAAGCTACTGGCCGAAGCAAAGGGCAAGGATGTCTACATAAAATACCGCCCGCAATTGGTAAAAGAATATGCCTTTTGGATGGAAGGCGCTAATGGCCTTAAAGCCGGTGAAGCCCACAGGCATGTAGTAAAGCTGGCCGACGGAACGGTAATGAACCGATACTGGGACGATAGCGATCAGCCGCGCGAGGAATCATATCGTGAAGATGTGCTGGAAGCCGAAAAAAGCAGGCAGCCCAAAGCGCAGTTTTACCGTAATATTCGAGCCGCTGCCGAATCGGGCTGGGATTTTAGCAGCCGCTGGTTTGCCGATGGTAAAAACCTGCATAGCATACAAACGGTCAACCTTGTTCCGGTAGATCTAAATAGTTTACTGTATAACCTCGAGCAGGTAATAGCCCGCGGCTATCGCGAAGATGGCAATGCCGAGCAAGCTGAGGTTTACTCGGCCAAAGCGCAAAAACGCAGCCGGGCTATAACCAAATACTGCTGGGATGCAAAGCAGGGTTTTTACGTGGATTATAACTGGAAAACCAAAACACGATCAACCCAACTAACCATCGCCGCTGCGTTCCCGTTGTTTTTTAATTTAGCTGCCGATGCGCAGGCCAGGCAGCTATCAGCAAAAATTAAAAATCGTTTTTTACAAACCGGGGGTGTATCAACCACGTTAAAAAATACCGGCCAGCAGTGGGACAGGCCAAACGGTTGGGCACCGCTGCAATACATTACCATTATTGGGCTGCGTAACTATAAGCAAACCACCCTGGCCAAAACCATAGCCACGGGCTGGATAAAGCAAAACACCACAGCTTTTAAACAAACCGGCAAACTGCTCGAAAAATACAACATTGAGCTTAAAGGCAACGCCGCCAAAGCAGGCGGCGGCGAGTATCCGTTACAGGATGGTTTCGGGTGGACTAATGGCGTATTGTTAAAGCTGTTACGTATTTACCCGCAAACTTATCAGGGTACATTATAGTGTGTGTACATGGTAAAGCCTAAAAACGTCTTATCGGCATTTACTCCATAGGTTGGCTGCTTTAGTGTTGTTAAAAAGGTGGTATTATCATTAGCAAAATACCGGTAAGCAACAGCTACACCCGGGTAAACCTCTTTTGTTGGATCGCAAAAGTTACAGCCGTTAGCACCGCCTGAATAAACCTTGCTCATAAAAGCATAGCCTTTGCCTATACGGCCTCCGTATTCATATAGTTCTGTAGAGCCCGATTGTATCCTGTCAAGCTCGGCACCCAGCGTAATGCCTGTAAGTGAGTATTGAAAATGTACACAATCAGTTCGTGAACAAAATTCAGGTAATGTGCCATCGTTTAATATCATCAGCGGTAATATTTCTTTTAAACGATCATATCCATTATTATAACCGGCAATATCATTTAAAAAAACAGATGCAGCCATCTTAGCGTAAGCAGCACTTACATACCAGTTGTTTTTAAACCCCGATGCGAATGTTTTGTCGGCGTATTCATACATCATCTTTCTTAAAAAAGCCTCAAATTGTGTAATATCTTCAGGTGGCCATAAACTTGTATTATCATCATTAACGTTATACCAGCGTATAATTTCGGCAGCGGCGGCAAATGTTGGAACTACCCATGCGGCTTCAAGAAAGCGCTGCTGGCCAAAGGTGCCTTTTACAGTATCCAATTTATTAAAATTGTATGCCCATCCGTTTAAAACTTCTATGGCCTTAATAACAATGGTTGTATCATGGGTTTTTGCCCATTTTAATGCCAGCGCATAGGCAAGCTGTGCGTCCGTTCGCATTTTGGTTTCTGTAGGTGTACTGCCTGATGATCTTACATATACAGTTGTCGGATATGGAGAAAGCAAGCTGCCTATATTTTTATCAATAAAACCATCAACGGTATTGTTGAACATATTAGCACGCCACGATCCGCTTATGTTAGCATCATTGCTGATAAAGTTTAAGCTTGATGCTGTGTTTAAAATTCCGGGATGAGTAATTGATATAACACCCCGTGAATCACGTCCTGGATTCTCGCCGCTTTTTTTGCACGAGTAAAATAACAGTAAACAAAAAACAGGTAACAGATAAATAACGTATCGGCTAAAAGCTGGAGAGTGATCAGGGGACACCGTAAAAAGCTTAAATGTTAGTTAACGATTAAATATTATTTTAATGTTAAAAGGTTGTAATTATCTGTTAATCAGTTAAAATAATCGCAACAAATTAGCCATAAATATGTAAATATGCAACTGCAGGAGGATGATTTGCTTTTAAAGCTTACAACTCACATGTTTGATGATATTTGTCGATGGTTATTTACATTACCATATCATATTATTGTCAGTAGAAAATTAACCGGCAAACCTTTTTGTAATGATATAGTATGTATTATAGTAAAGGCTGGTTTTTTTGAATAATGAATTTAACATCCAGCTTACAATACAAGTTGTAACTTTATATTTATCTGAAAGTAACTACTATGAAAAACAACACAATTGAAGAGTTAAGTGTAAACACCATCCGTTTCCTGTCAACCGATATGGTTGAAAAAGCCAACTCCGGTCACCCCGGTTTACCATTGGGCGCCGCGCCTATGGCTTATGTGCTTTGGAGCAAGTTTTTAAGATTTAACCCGGCCGACCCAAAATGGCCAAACCGCGATCGCTTTGTGCTTTCTGCAGGTCATGGTTCGGCACTATTATATAGTTTGTTACATTTATACGGTTATGATTTGCCGTTGGACGAATTGAAAAAATTCAGGCAGTTAGGTTCAAAAACCCCCGGTCACCCTGAGTCGGTATTAACACCGGGCATCGAGGTAACTACAGGTCCGTTGGGGCAGGGTTTCGGTAATGGGGTAGGCCTCGGCATAGCCGAAGCGTTTACTGCCGCTACCTACAATAAACCCGATCATAAACTCACCGACCATTACACCTACGCCATTGTAAGCGATGGCGACCTGATGGAAGGTGTAGCATCTGAGGCGGCATCATTAGCCGGCCACCTGCAATTGGGTAAGCTGATCTATTTATACGATGATAATAAAATCTCGTTAGATGGATCGACCGAATTGGCCTTTACCGAAAATGTACCTGCCCGTTTTGATGCTTATGGCTGGCACACCATTACTGTTGAAGATGGTAATGACCTGAAAGCGATTGAAGAGGCTATTTTAGCCGCGCAGGCGGTAACTGACAAGCCATCGCTTATCTCAGTTAAAACCATAATAGGTTATGGCAGCCCGCAACAGGGTACCAACAAAGTACACGGTAACCCGCTGGGTGCCGAAAACCTGAAAAAAACCAAAGAGTTTTTTGGCTGGGACCCTGAACAAACCTTCGTAATTCCTGAAGAAGTTAAGACCCATTTGGCCGAAGCCGGTAAAAAGGGTGCCGAATTGCATAAACAATGGGAAGAGTTATTCGGTAAATATGGTGAGGCTTATCCGGAAGAGAAGAAACAATTAGAATTAGCCGTTAAAGGTGACTTACCTGAAGGCTGGGATAAAGAATTGCCTGAATTTAAAGCAGGCGAAGCGTTAGCTACCCGCCAGGCATCGGGCAAGGCGCTTGATGCTTTGCGCAGCAGCATTCCATGGTTAATAGGTGGTTCTGCCGACCTGGCCAGCTCAAATGAAACGCCGAAGGATGGCGGCCTTAGCTTTCAGCCGGGCAGGTATCAGGATACCAACATCTGGTTTGGCGTACGTGAGCACGGTATGGGTTCAGCCTTAAACGGATTGGCATCATACGGAGGTATCCGTACTTATGGCGCTACCTTTTTAACTTTTAGCGATTATATGCGTGGTTCAATCCGCCTTGCAGCACTTACCGAAGCACCGGTAACTTATATTTTTACCCACGATAGTGTTGCTTTAGGCGAAGATGGCCCTACCCACCAATCGGTTGAGCAGGTAACCTCGTTGCGTACCACACCAAATTTAACGGTTATCCGCCCGGCAGATGCCAACGAAACGGTAGCCGCATGGCGCATTGCCATAAACAGGCTGCACGGGCCGGTAGCACTGATCCTGTCAAGGCAAAAATTACCGGTGATCGATACTGCTAAATATGCCCCTGCCAGCAATGTTGAAAAGGGTGCCTACGTATTGGCCAGTTCCTCAGATACGCCGGAAGTTATCCTGATGGCTACCGGATCAGAAGTACAGTTGGTTATAGGCGCTTACGAAAAACTGGTTGCCGAGGGTGTGAATGCCCGTGTGGTAAGCATGCCATCATGGGAGTTATTTGATAAGCAGGATAAAGCTTATCGCGACAGCGTGTTGCCGCCATCAGTACATGCGCGTTTGGCTGTTGAGGCCGGTGTTACTTTAGGTTGGTACAAATATATTACCGCCGAAGGCGATGTGATCGGTTTAGACCGTTTTGGCGAATCGGGCCCGGGCGAGGAAGTACTGGCACACTTCGGCTTTACCATTGATAATGTATACAACAGGGCAAAAGCACTCCTTAATAAATAATATATTTAGCTATGAAAATTGGAATAGCGGCCGATCACGCCGGTTTTGATCAAAAGCAATCGCTGGTAAAACAACTGCAAAGCGAAGGTTATGAAATTGTTGACTATGGCGCTCACGAGTATGACGCTGTTGACGATTATCCGGATATTGTGGTGCCCCTGGCCAACGCCATTGTAAACGGCGAGGTTGAAAAAGGTATTGCCGTATGTGGCAGCGGCGTAGGCGTATCGGTAGCGGCCAATAAAATAAAGGGCATCCGCGCGGCATTAATTACCGAAAGCTATTCGGCACACCAGGGCGTTGAGCATGATGATATGAACCTGATGTGCATTGGCGGCCGTGTATTGGGCGCATCTCTTATAACTGAACTGGCGCACGCGTTTATTAACGCGAAGTATGATGGTGGCGAGCGTTTTCAGCGCCGTTTAGATAAAGTTCTCGCATTAGAAAAAAATTAAAGATTATGAAAAATCCACTGCAAAGAGTATCAGATTATGGCCAGAGCATCTGGCTTGACTATATCAGAAGAAAGTTTGTTCAATCAGGCGAGCTTAAAAAATTAATTGACGATGGCGAGCTGAAAGGCTTAACCTCAAACCCGGCTATATTTGAAGAAGCCATTGCCAAAAGTGATGACTACAACGAGTCCATCTCCGAATTGACAAAACAAGGTAAATCTCCGGAGGAAATATTTTTGTCAATAGCTGTTGAGGACGTTCGTGCCGCTGCCGACCTTTTCAAAGGTGTTTATGAAGAAAGCAATGGGCTGGATGGTTATGTAAGTTTAGAAGTATCACCAAGCCTTGCGCAAAATACCGAAGGTACCATTACCGAAGCGCGTTCATCATGGGAGTTACTGGATCGTAAAAACGTAATGATAAAAGTACCTGGTACCAAAGAGGGTTTACCGGTTATTGAACAATTGATAAGCGAAGGTATTAACGTAAATGTTACCCTGCTTTTCAGTTTGGACCGTTACCGTGAGGTAGCCGAGGCTTATGTGGCTGGTATTGAAAAGCGTTTGGCTAATGGTGAACCTGTTGATAAGGTAGCCTCGGTAGCCAGTTTCTTTTTAAGCCGTATCGATAGCATGGTTGATCCATTGCTGGAAGCCATTATTAAGGATAATCCTGATAAAGCTGCTCCGGCACGCAAGATATTAGGCAAAGTGGCCATTTCGAGCGCGCAGGCAGCGTATCAAATTTATAAAGACATATTTAAAAGCGACCGTTTTAAGGCGCTTGAAGCCAAAGGTGCCAAACCGCAGCGTTTATTATGGGCAAGTACCAGCGCTAAAAACCCGGCATTCAGCGATATTATCTACGTAGAATCATTAATAGGCCCCGAAACAGTGAACACTGTACCGGTTGATACGCTGAACGCTTACCGCGATCATGGTAACCCCGAATCTCGTTTGGATGGTACCTATGAGGAGGCACGTTATGTGCTTTATCAACTTGAAGATGTTGTAGAGATCAGCCTGCCGGAGGTTACCCAAAAATTAGAAGATGAAGGCATCCAGAAATTCATCAAGCCTTTTGATAGCCTGATGAAAACCATAGCCGATAAAAAAGGGGAGGTGGCCGTATGAGCCAACCCGCTGTAAAGGCGCTTTTTCTTGACCTCGGCGGTGTGTTCCTGACCAACGGTTGGGACCGCAATTCCAGACAAAAAGCCGCCGAGGTTTTTAACCTCGACTTTGCCGATATGAACGAGCGCCACCGCATTATTTTTGATGCCTATGAAGCCGGTAAAATGACCCTTACCGAATACGTTAACCTATTGGTTTTTCACCAGGAGCGTAGCTTTACCCTTGATGATTTTACCGACTTTATGTACAACGAGTCGGCCCCTTACCAGGATATGATCGATCTGGTTTGTCGTATTAAGAAAAAATATAACCTCAGAACGGTAGCTGTTAATAACGAAGGGCGAGAATTGAACGAATACCGCATACATAAGTTTGGTCTTACGGGATGGATCGATATTTTTGCTTCGTCGTGCTTTGTACATACCCGCAAACCGGATAAAGATATTTATCTTTCCGCGCTTGATCTGTCGCAGGTGAAACCTGAAGAGGTGGTATACATTGACGACCGGAAGGTATTTACGGAAGCAGCCGCGGCACTGGGTATAAAAGGCATTCATCACATAAATGTTGATACCACCAGGCAGGCACTTGCCGGATTTGGCTTAATTGGAACACTATAATCTGAAACACAATATAATAAAACACTAAAAAACTATGGCTCAATATGATTTTGGCATTGTTGGATTAGGCGTAATGGGCAGAAACTTACTGCTTAACGTAGCCGACCATGGCTTTGCCGCCGCAGGCTTGGACGTTGACGCTGAAAAAGCAAGCGCTTTTGAAAAAGCGGCTAAAGAAGGTCAGCAGGTAAAAGGTACCACCTCTGCCGAGGAATTTGCTGGTTCAATAAAAACGCCGAGAGCGATAATGCTGCTGGTGCCTGCCGGTAAACCGGTTGATGCCGCTATACAAACCCTGTTACCCTTCCTTGAAAAAGGCGATATCGTTATTGATGGTGGTAACAGCTATTTCCCTGATACCGACCGCCGCGTGGCTGAACTTGAAGAAAAAGGCATTCACTTTTTCGGCATGGGTATATCAGGTGGTGAAAAAGGTGCCCGTTTCGGCCCGAGCATGATGCCGGGTGGCGATAAAAACGCTTACGAGCGCCTGCGCCCTGTATTTGAAGCCATTGCCGCTAAAGTTGATGGCGAGCCATGCGTGGCCTACCTGGGTAACGGCTCTGCCGGTAACTATGTAAAAATGGCGCACAACGGTATTGAGTACGCGCTGATGCAACTGATCTCTGAAAGCTATGACCTGCTAAAACGCGGTCTGGGCTTTGCGGATGCCGAGCTGCAACCCATATTTGAGGAGTGGAACAATACGGAACTTAAATCATTCCTGATCGAGATCACATCAGATATCCTGAAGAAAAAAGATGAAGGCAGCGATGAGCTGCTGGTAAACTTTGTGTCTGACCGCGCCCGTTCAAAAGGTACCGGTAAATGGACATCGCAGGATGCCATGAACCTGCAGGTTCCGGTTCCGGTTATTGATGCCGCCGTAACCATGCGAGATTTATCGGCCTACAAAACCGAAAGAGTTAAAGCCGCTGAATTATTAAAAGTAACGCCAACCGAAATAGGTGCTGTTGATAAGCAAAAGTTTGTAGCCCAGCTTAAAAATGCCTACTACTTTGCCATGATAAATACTTATGCGCAAGGCCTGGCTCAATTGTTCGTAGCTTCAAAAGAGTATAACTACGATCTTAACCTTGAAGAGGTGGCCAAGATTTGGCGTGGTGGCTGTATCATCCGCGCGGTATGTTTAGAGGATTTCCGCAAGGCATTCCAAAAGCAACCGGGCCTGTCAAACATTCTGCTGGATGAAGAGATTGGCGCTACCCTGCTTGCAAAACAAGGTGACACCCGCGATATTATTAAGATAGCTATTGATAAAGGTATTCCGGTACCGGCGTTTATGGCCTCATTAAGCTATTTTGATGGTTATCGCAGTGCAACCCTGCCAACTAATTTGGTACAGGCGCAGCGCGATTATTTTGGCGCGCACCAGTACGAACGTACTGACCGCGAAGGTGTATTCCACACCGAGTGGAAATAGTACGATAACAAATTCATACCAAACAATCGCAAAAAATGAAAACGGTTAAAAATGACCATCCGGTAATTATGGTGATATTTGGCGGTACAGGTGACCTTGCCAAACGTAAGTTAATACCGGCATTATATAATTTATACCTCGAAAACTGGCTGCCCGAAAATTTTGCCATTATTGGCCTGGGCCGTACCGAACTTACAGACGACCAGTTCAGGGAGCGCCTGCACGAGGGTTTAGGTGAGTTTTCGCGCAGCGGAGCACCTGACCCGGAAAAGTGGGGAGTTTTTAAGGAATCTATCTCTTACTTTCAATCCAACATCAACGATGAAAAATCGTATGCTGATTTAAATAAGAAGATGGAAGGCCAAAGCAAAACCTGGGGCGTACGTGCCAACAGGTTGTTCTACCTTTCGGTAGCGCCGCAGTTTATTGAGGCGGTTACCGTTAATATTAAAAAAGCAGGTTTGGCGGCTGATATTGAGCGCGACCGCATGGTGATTGAAAAGCCTTTCGGCCACAACAAGGAAACCGCTATCGAGCTGAACAAGCTGCTTACCCGTACTTTCAACGAGGAGCAGATCTACCGTATTGACCATTACCTGGGTAAAGAAACGGTGCAGAACATCCTCGCTTTCCGTTTTGCCAATACTTTGTTTGAACCACTTTGGAACCGTAATTATATTGATTACGTGCAGATAACCGTGGCCGAACAGGTAGGTGTTGAGGATCGTGGTGGTTACTACGAAGGCTCAGGCGCTTTGCGCGATATGATACAGAACCACCTGCTGCAGATACTGTGTATGGTGGCTATGGAACCACCGGCATCATTTAAGGCTGAGGAAGTGCGTAACCGCAAGGTTGATGTGATGCGTGCCGTTCGCCGTATGAAACATGATGAGGTGAACAAATATGCCGTACGTGGCCAGTATGGCGAAGGTTGGCTGCAAGGTAAAAAAGTGCCGGGCTACCGCCAGGAACAAGGCGTTAACCCGCATTCAAATACCGAAACTTTTGCCGCTATCAAGTTCTTTATTGATAACTGGCGCTGGCAGGATGTGCCGTTTTACCTGCGCACCGGTAAACGTATGCAGGATAAAACCTCATCAATCACCATACAGTTTAAACCGGTGCCGCACTCAACATTCCACGAACGCCAGTCGGACAACCTGATGGCAAACCGTTTAACCATCAACATTCAGCCGCAGATGGATATACGCCTACGTTTTATGGCCAAAAAAACCGGCCTTGAAATGGAGCTGAACCCTGCCGATATGATATTTGATTACGATACCTGCTCAACACAAACACCGGAGGCTTACGAAACCCTGTTGCTTGATGCCATGCGGGGTGATGCTACGCTTTTTATGCGATCTGACCAGGTGGAGGAAGCATGGGACGTGATCACGCCGATTTTGGAGGTATGGGAGTCAAGAGAATCATTGGATTTTGCGAACTATGCCGCCGGATCATGGGGCCCTGAAACCTCAGAGGCGCTTATTGCCCGCGAAGGCCATATCTGGGCGTTGAACATACATGGTAACGACCGTAAAAAAGACTGCTAAACATGATAAGTATATTTAAAGATAACGTAGAGCTTTGCACCGCCCTTGCCGATCTGTTTATCAGTACCGGTACATCGGCAATTGCTAAAAACGGCAGGTTTACCGTGGCGCTTACAGGTGGTTCATCACCCGTAACGCTGCACAAAATACTGGCCCAGCCCGAATACCAGGATCAGCTTGACTGGAACAAGGTATTTGTATTTTGGGGCGATGAGCGCTGGGTACCGTTAACAGACGAGAAGAGCAACGCTAAAATGGCTTTTGAAACCCTGCTTAACCATGTGCCTATCCCTAAGCAAAACATCTTCCCGATGTGGAGCGATGATAAGGATGCCAAGGCCTATGCTGCCGATTATGAGCAGATACTAAGGGGCTTTTTTGGTGAAGATGAAGCCAATTTTGATCTGCTGATATTAGGTATGGGCGAGGACGGGCATACTGCATCATTATTCCCGCATACCGAGGTGCTGCACGAACGTACCAAGTGGGTGGATGCCTATTACCTGGAGCCACAGCAAATGTACCGCATAACCCTTACCGAGCCTTTTATTAATAAAGCGCAAAAGGTAGCGGTGTTGGTATTTGGTGCCAACAAGGCATCGGCACTGCATGAGGTTTTAGAGGGTGAGCGTAATTTTGAGCAATACCCATCACAACTGCTTGCCCCGGCAAGCGGCAAACTGATGTGGATGGTTGATGAAGGCGCGGCCTCAAAACTAACTGACGAAGCAAAAGCATCTAAATAAAAACGGTAATTTATACTAATGGCAGCAAATAATAACGAGATAGTAATAGGAATAGATGTTGGTGGCACAAATACCAAGTTTGGCTTAGTTAACGAGGATGGCGAAATTCTTGAAGAAGGCCGGATAAAAACTACCGATTACACTACCGTTGAATTGTTTGTTGATGCATTGTATGAAAACATTAGTCCGCTTATTAAAAAGCACGGTGATAAAACCGTAAAAGGTATTGGTATGGGCGCGCCTAACGGTAACTTTTACACCGGTTGTATTGACCATGCACCCAATTTGCCCTGGGGTAAAGATGAAGTGCCGCTGGCTAAGCTGATGACGGAAAAGTTTGATCTGCCTTGCATACTTACCAATGATGCCAATGCCGCTGCCGCGGGCGAAATGCAGTATGGCATAGCCAAGGGCATGCAGCACTTTATCGAGATTACGCTTGGTACCGGTGTTGGTAGCGGTATTGTAGTTAATGGTAGTTTGCTTTACGGCTGCAACGGTATAGCCGGTGAACTGGGGCATACCATCATAAGGCCGGGCGGGCGTAAGCACTGGTCAACAGGCTCACGTGGTTCGGTTGAAGCATATTGCTCGGCAACAGGCATTGTGATCACCGCTAAGGAGCAGTTGAACAAGAAAGCCTACCCGGATAGTAAATTACGCCAGGTAAAGGTTGATGATATTACCGCCAAGGTAATAAACGAATGCGCTTTACAGGGCGATAAACTTGCCCAAAAGGTATACCAAATTACCGGGCGCATACTGGGAGAGGCTTTGGCTAATTTTGTAATGTTTTCATCGCCGCAGGCCATAGTGCTGTTTGGCGGAGTTATAAAGGCGGGTGATTACTTGTTAAAGCCTGCTAAAAAGTATATGGAACTTAACCTGCTCCCTGCCTTCAGGGGGCGGGTTAAGTTACTTTTAAGTGATTTGAAAGAAGCTGATGCCGCTATTTTGGGTGCAAGCTCGCTGGTTCAAAAAAGTAAGGCTACCAGGGCTGTCCATCCGGTTTGATGACCGGCCCCAAGGCCCTCGCCGGTTTCGGGGTTAAAGTATTCAAAAAACGGGATGTACTGTTTAAACTGTTCATCAAAGTTAAACTTTAAACGGCCGCCATTTACCGGGCGCTCTCCGCGCTCATTGGTTAAAAACAAATTTTGCAGGCGCTTACTCAGTTCATCTGCTATTTGTGAAAGCGTAAGGTATTGACCTGATCGGGTAGGATACTCCACCTTAAAATCATCAGTATAATATTCATGAAAATGCCTTAACGAACATATTATAAGGTAATTTAACGGAAACCATACCGGCCCGCGCCAGTTGCTGTTACCGCCAAACATGTTCGAGTCACTTTCGCCCGGAATATATTTTACCGAATAATCAGCACCGTTAAGCATGTACTTGTAAGGCTGGGCATCATATTTTTTTGATAACGACCGTATGCCGTAATCCGACAAAAATTCTTCCGGGTCAAGCATCCGTTTTAGTAGCAGCTTCATGCGGTGCCCCCGCAGTAATGAAAATAAATGTTGATCGCCATTTACATCACGCCAGCGGCTCACCAGTTCTACCAGGTCCGGCCGTTGCTGTTTAAACCATTCCAGCCTGTTTATCAGTTCAGGCAATTGCTGCCATTGATTCTCCTTAAATACACTCACGGCAAACAGGGGTATCAAACCCACTATTGATCGTAATTTTAACCGCTCCCAACTGCAATTCGGCTTTTTGAGCAGGTCATAATAAAAACCGTCCTCATCATCCCACAATCCCTCAGTTTCCTCGCCCATGTTGGCGATAGAGCCCGCTATATACATAAAATGCTCAGCAAATTTAATAGCCATGCTCTCGTAAGCTTTGTTGTTGATGGCCAGTTCCATAGCCATACGCATCATGTTGAGGGCATACATGGCCATCCAACTGGTGCCGTCAGCCTGCTCTAAAAAGCCGCCGCCGGGCACGGGCTGGCTGCGGTTAAAAATGCCAATGTTATCCAGTCCTAAAAATCCGCCCTCAAAAATGTTATTCCCTTCGCTATCCTTACGGTTAACCCACCAGGTAAAGTTGAGCAGCAGTTTTTGAAAAACACTCTCCAAAAAAAGCTGATCGCCTTTGCCTGTCGCCGCTTTGTCCATCTCGTAAACCTGTAAGGTGGCAACCGCCTGAACGGGTGGGTTGGTATCATTAAAATCCCACTCGTAGGCTGGTATCTGCCCGTTTGGGTGCATGTGGTTCACGCCTATGAGTATCTGCAACTGCTTTTTGGCCAGGCCTGCATCAATAGGCGCAACGGCAATGCAATGGAAGGCGTGATCCCAGGCGGCAAACCATGGGTACTCCCAGGTATCGGGCATCAGTAAAATATCCTCGGCCACAAAATGCTTCCAGTTGGCGTTTCGGCCTTTACGCCTGCCGGCGGGTGGCACAGGTTTGCCGGCATCGCCATCAAGCCAGCGCTTTACATTAAATTTGTAGTATTGCTTGCTCCAAAGCAACCCGGCCCAGGCCTGGCGCTGTACCAGGCGCTCGTCCGGTGTTTTTGCATTGGTTTGCTTAGCTGCGTAAAACTCATCAGCTTCGGTTATGCGTACACTAATGGTTTCATCAAAATTTGTAAAAGGGGTATTGGTAGCCAGTCTGCTTAAACGTAACCGAACTATTGCTTTACCACCCGCCTCTAACTCAAAATGGTGCCAAACAGCGGCTTTGGTTCCGGTTTTTCCGGGGTTTACCGCGTCGGTTTTGCCATTTACAATATAGTCGTTAAAGCCATCCTTAACGTAAGGTGCTTCGTTATCAGTTTTATACAGGCGGCGTCGGTTGGTTTCGTTATTGGTAAACAGGGGATCGGCAGCTTCTTCAAAATACAGGTAATATGTGCCTGTTGCAGCCGATGTTAGCTCAAAAGCGTTTTTACCGCTTGGCTTTATGGCCGGTTTTTCATCCGCGCCCAGCCAGGTTTTACGAAACCATATTTGCGGCAGCACATCAACACTGCTTTTTTCACTACCGCGATTATAAATGGTGTATTGTATCAGTACATCGTCATGATCAGCCTTAACATATTCCGCGAATACATCAAAGTAGGCGTTGTTGTCAAATATACCGGTATCTATCAGCTCAAATTCAGGCTTATCCTTGCCTGCGGCAGCATTCTTTTGTATCAAAACATCGTAAGGGTAGGCCTGCTGCGGGTATTTGTACAGCATTTTCATGTAGGTATGTGCGGGTGTATTATCCAGGTAGTAATACAGTTCCTTTACATCCTCACCATGGTTGCCCTCGTGGTTGGTAAGCCCGAAAAGGCGCTCCTTCAATATCGGGTCGCGGCCGTTCCAAAGGGCAAGGCTCAGGCAAATGTGTTGTTTATCATCACATATACCGGCTATACCTTCTTCGCCCCAACGGTAAGCCTTGCTGCGTGCCATATCATGCGTAATGTAATTCCAGGCATCGCCATTGGCGCTGTAATCTTCGCGCACGGTACCCCATTGCCTTTCTGAGAGGTATGGTCCCCATTTAAGCCAGTCGGTTTTTCCTTCATAATGCTCTTTAAGGCGTTGTTCTTCTGTAGTTTCAGGCATAAAGTATTGGTATATAGATGTTAGCAGCATACACGGCGGTTAAATACCGCAATAGCTAATTACTGCAATAGCAACATAAACAAATATCATCAAGTTGTCAAATAAGTATGGTTTTTCATTTGAAATTTCTGTTTAATCTAAATGTTTAACATTTTTGTCTAACAATTTATGGCGACACGAGATACTGGTACTGAACAACTTATAAAAGACACCGCAAAACGTGTGTTTTTTGCAGAGGGGCGTTTGCATGCCACCACACAGGATATTGCTGATGCGGCAGGTGTAAACCGTACACTGGTAAATTACTATTTCCGATCAAAGGACAGCCTGATAAAACAGGTGTATGAGGACGGGATGAATGACCTGAGCGCAAGGCTTATGCAGGTTATGGAAACTGACAGGCCTTTTAAGGAAAAGATAGAGGATTTTATAGATGTTTTTATGGCCGACTCGATGGAGTATCCGTATCAGGAAACTTTTTTGATAACCGAGATGAATACCCGTGGAAATATATACCACAAGGATAACATGAGTGAAAAGGTGGAAATGTTTTCGAGGCAGATACAGGCCGAGATGGATGCGGGCAGGCTTGAAAAAATGAACCCTATACATTTTTCCATCAACATGTTTTCAATGCTGATTTACCCGCTGATTATGAAACCCATGTACAAGCAGTTTTATAACCTTGATGAAGACCAGTTTAACAAACTGATGCTTGAGCGAAAGGAAATGACCTGCAACATGCTCTTTAAAATGTAATACTAAAAAAATCAACCAAACTAATCAAATAACAAAGTCACTAAATATCATGCACATATATCAATTTTCAAACATTACCATGAGGGCTAAAGCGTTTATAGTTGCCGGTTTAGGTTCGGCAGTTCTGCTATTATCAGCATGTGGCGGCGGCCAGGAGCAGGGGCAGGCAGCAGCGGGTGCAGCTCAACCGCCGCAAAGTTTCCCGGTATTTACCATCACCCCGCAAAACACGGTGATCAATGCCACTTACCCCGCTACCCTTGAAGGGCAGCAAAATATTGAGATACGACCAAAGATAGATGGTTATATCGAGCAGATCTATATTGACGAGGGCAGCGTGGTTAAAAAAGGCCAGTTGCTTTTCCGTATCAATGCGCCGCAATACGCCCAGGAGGTAAATACTGCTGCCGCGGCTATCAGTAGTGCCGAGGCTGATGTTAACGCGGCTAAACTGCAGGTTAACAAAACCCGTCCGCTGGTAGAGAAGGGCATCATCAGTAAATTTGAACTGGAAACCGCCGAGTTGACCCTGCAATCACGCCAGGCAGCGCTTAAACAAGCTAAGGCAACCTTATCAAATGCTAAAACTAATGTAGGTTATACTACAGTAACCAGTCCGGTTAATGGTGTGGTTGGCGCTATCCCTTATAAATTGGGTAGTTTGGTAAGCAGTACTACTGCTGAGCCTTTAACTACAGTATCAAATATTGGTAAGGTATACGCTTACTTTTCATTAAACGAAAAGCAATTGCTTGATTTTGCAAGGCATAATAAAGGCAAAACGCTTGATGATAAATTAAAGCAACTGCCACCAGTAACATTAACATTGGCTGATGGTACCGAGTATCCGGAAAAAGGCAGGGTTGAAACCGCTAATGGATTGATCAACACCTCAACCGGTTCATCGCAGCTAAGAGCGACCTTCCCTAACCCGGTTGGGCTTATCCGCAGCGGTGGCAGCGCAACTATCAGTATACCGCAAACTATTACTAACGGAGTGCTGGTTCCGCAAAAATCAACCTTTGAGTTACAGGGCAAACGCTTTGTATATGTGGTTGATAAAGCCGGTAAAGTAAAAAGCACCGAGATAACAACCGTTGAAGCACCTGCCGGCCAGTACTTTGTAGTTACCGAAGGTGTTAAGGCCGGTGAAACTGTAGTGTTTGATGGTGTGGCCAGCCTGCAGGAGGGCATGACCATACAGCCGGATACCAAAGGTGGCGAAGCCGCTTACAAAGACGTAAAGTAATAACGAATTTTTAAGGGTACTGATGTGCCCTTGCAACCTCAGCACAACAAAATATGTTACGCAAATTTATTGAAAGGCCGGTACTCTCAACCGTTATATCGGTCATCATAGTTATACTGGGTATACTGGGGCTAACCACGCTGCCAATATCCCAATACCCCGACATTGCGCCGCCAACGGTGCAGGTTTCGGCATCATACACCGGCGCGAATGCCGAGGTGGTGATGAACAGTGTTATTGTACCGCTTGAAGAGCAGATTAACGGTGTGGAGAACATGACCTACATGACCTCCAAGGCCGCTAACGATGGTACGGCAACCATTACCGTTTACTTTAAACTGGGTACCGATCCGGATCTTGCCGCCGTTAACGTGCAGAACAGGGTATCAAAGGCAACCCCGTTATTACCTGCCGAGGTTACCAAGGCGGGTGTTACCACCAGCAAGCAGCAAAGCAGTATGGTGATGGTATTTGCGCTGCAAAGCTCCAACAAATCATTCGATCAGACATTTTTGCAGAATTACGCCGCTATTAACGTATTGCCGCAGGTAAAGCGTATAAATGGTGTGGGTGATGCTATCTCCTTCGGATCGCAGGATTACTCGATGCGGATATGGCTGAAGCCGGATGTAATGGCCACTTACGGCCTGATACCTGCCGATGTTAACGCCGCACTTGCCGAACAGAATATTGAAGCCGCGCCAGGTAAGGTGGGTGAAAACAGCAAGCAATCTTTCGAGTATGTACTTAAATATAAAGGCCGCTTAAAAAAGCCTGCCGAGTTTGAGAACATCGTTATCCGCTCAGCCGGTAACGGGCAGTTTTTGCGCCTTAAAGATATTGCCCGTGTTGAACTGGGCGCGTTAAGCTACAGTGTTACTACCGAAACCAATGGCGAGCCATCAATAGCGCTTGCCGTGTACCAGGCAGCCGGATCTAACGCGCACGAGATGATCGAGCAAATAGATGAAACACTTGCGCAAGCCTCAAAAACATTTCCGCAGGGTGTAACGGTAACACACATCTTTAGCGCGAACGACTTTTTGGATGTATCTATCGAAAAGGTTATCCATACGCTTATCGAGGCATTTATCCTCGTGTTTATCGTGGTATTTATCTTCTTGCAGGATTTTCGCTCAACGCTTATTCCGGCCATTGCCGTGCCGGTAGCTATTGTGGGTACTTTCTTCTTTTTGCAACTGTTCGGGTTTACCATCAACTTGTTAACCTTGTTCGCGCTGGTGTTAGCCATAGGTATTGTGGTGGATGATGCCATCGTAGTGGTTGAGGCTGTACACGCCAAGCTGGATAACGGTGCCAAATCAGCAAAAAAAGCTACCATCACCGCCATGAACGAGATCAGCGGGGCGGTAATATCCATCACCCTGGTAATGGCCGCGGTATTTATACCGGTAACTTTTATCACCGGTTCTTCAGGCGTGTTCTATAAGCAATTTGGTTTAACACTGGCTATCTCTATTATTATATCGGCTGTTAACGCGTTAACACTGAGCCCTGCCTTGTGTGCCCTGTTATTAAAACCGCATCCGGAAGGTGAGCATCATAAAACAGGTTTACTTAACCGTTTTTATGCCGCCTTTAACGCCGGGTTTGATGCCGTTACCGAAAAATATAAACGTTCGGTTGGTTTCCTGTCTGTTAAAAAATGGATAGCGGTTGTTGGTATAGCCGTGTTTGCGGTTTTATTCTGGTTCCTGTTAAAAACTACGCCAAGCGGTTTCGTGCCCGATGAGGATCAAAGCTTTATTATGGCCGATATCAGCTTGCCGCCGGCAGCATCGCTGGAGCGCAGTATCGAGGTATCAAACCAAGTGGGTAAAATGGTACAATCACTGCCCGAGGTTGAATCGGTTACGCGTGTTGCGGGTACCGGTTTGCTTAGCGGTGCCGGTGGTTCATACAGTATCTTATTCATTAAACTGAAGGATTGGTCAAAACGTGAAGGTGCCGAGCATACCGTAAAAGCCGTTACCGGTAAAATGTTCGGGATGACGGCCGGTATCAAATCAGCCAAGATCATCTTCTTCGCGCCACCATCATTACAGGGTTTTGGTAACAGCAGTGGTTTTGAGCTGCAGTTGCAGGATCGTACGGGCGGCAGCATAGCCGACTTTATGGCGGTGAACGGCAAATTCCTGGGTGCATTGAACCAACGCCCCGAAATTCAGTATGGCGCTACCTTCTTTAATACCAACTTTCCGCAATACGAGGTGGATGTAAACGTAGCTAAGTGTAAAGACGCTAATATTGGCGTTGATGCAGTACTGGGTACGCTACAAGGTTACTTTGGCGGTTTATATGCCTCAAACTTTAACGAGTTTGGTAAACAGTACCGTGTAATGATACAGGCTGATGCCGGTTTTCGTGCCAGCCCGGAGAGCATGACTAAGATATTTGTGCGTACCAATGATAATGTAATGGCACCGATATCAGAGTTTGTTACCCTGAAAAAGGTATATGGTCCGGAGTCTATCAGCCGTTTCAACCTGTTTACATCAATATCAATTACCGGTGCACCTAAGCCTGGTTTTAGTACGGGTGATGCCATTAAGGCCGTACAGGAAGTAGCCGCGCAAACCTTACCTACCGGTTACGGCTACGAATTTTCAGGCCTGAGCCGTGAGGAGATCTCAAGCGGCAGCCAAACAGTGTTCATTTTCGCGTTGTGCCTGGTGTTTGTATACTTCCTGCTAAGCGCGCAGTACGAGAGTTATATATTGCCTTTCGCGGTATTATTCTCCCTGCCCGTTGGTTTGGCGGGTGCGTTTTTATTCGCCAAGATATTCGGTGTACAAAATAACATTTACCTGCAGATTACGCTCATCATGCTCATTGGCTTGTTGGCCAAAAACGCCATCCTTATTGTGGAATTCGCGGTAATGCGCCGTCGTGCAGGTTTGAGTATAGTAGAGGCTGCCATTGATGGGGCTGTAGCACGTCTGCGTCCTATCCTGATGACCTCGTTCGCGTTCATCCTGGGTCTGGTTCCGCTGATGCTGGCATCTGGCGCGGGTGCTGAGGGTAACCGTTCTATCGGTACCGGCGCGGTAGGTGGCATGCTTATCGGTACGGTGTTCGGTGTATTCGTTATCCCGGCGCTGTTCGTGATCTTCCAAACCTTACAGGAACGCATAAGCGGCAAACCGGCACCTGAAGCTGATGACGACGATGATACCGAAGATGTTAAACAACCGGTATTGTAATAAATTGTATTAAAGATAATTATCACAAACAATGATCAAGAGATATAAATGGCCGGTACTTGCAGCGCTTTCAGCAACGATGATCATCTCATCGTGCGTTACCAAAAAGTACCAGCAGCCAAACCTTAACGTACAAACGGATAAGCTGTATCGGGATACTACGGTTACTGATACTGCCTCAATAGCCTCGGTACCTGTTGAGCAGTTATTTGCCGATACCGTTTTGCAGGGACTTTTAAAAGAGGGTATTCAAAATAACCTCGATCTTAAAACTGCCGTGCAGCGCATCAATTCGGCATATGCAACTGTACAGCAAACCAAGGCCGCGTTTTTCCCGAGCTTATCAGGCAACGCGCAGATAACCCGTACCAAGCAATCTGCCGCCGGATTGAATTTTCCGCCGGAAATTGCGAATTCGTTCATATTAACCACAACCACCCATCAATTAGGTTTAAGTACCAGTTGGGAGGCAGATATATGGGGTAAGCTAAGCAGTTCAAAACGTTCGGCATTGGCCAACTTTTTTGCTACCGATGCCGCCAAGCGTGCCGTGCAAACACAGTTGATAGCTGATATTGCCAACAACTACTACAGCTTGCTGGCGCTGGATAAGCAATTAGCTATTACCGAGCAAACGCTTAAAAACCGTATAAGCGATGTGGAAACCATGAAGGCTTTAAAGGAGAGCGCTATAGTAACAGGTGCAGCAGTTGTACAAAGCGAAGCCAACCGTTATGCCGCCGAGGTTACCATACCCGACCTTAAACGCAGCATCCGCGAAACAGAGAATGCTTTAAGCATATTGCTTGCCCGCACACCGGGTGCTATAAAGCGTTCATCGCTTGATGAGCAAAAGCCTTATACTGATATGCAGGTGGGTATTCCATCGCAATTGTTAAAAAACAGGCCCGATGTGCAGCAGGCAGAGTTTGCCTTTCGCAGCGCATTTGAGAACACAAATGTAGCCCGCACCTATTTTTACCCGGCCTTAACTATTACGGCGCAGGGTGGTGTATCATCATTAAAGATCAAAAACCTGTTTGATAACTCTATATTTTACAGCATTGTTGGCGGTTTAACCCAGCCGATATTTGCCAAAGGCGAAAACCGTGCAAGGCTACGCGCCGCCAAAGCCGAACAGGAGCAGGCTTATTATGCTTTTCAGCAATCGGTGTTAACTGCGGGTTCAGAGGTATCAAACGCTTTGTATTCCTACCAAACCGCGGTTGAAAAACAAACATCACGTACCAAGCAGTTAGAGGCACTGCAAAAATCAGTTGATTTTACAAAGGAGTTACTGCGTTACAGCTCGGCAACAAATTATACCGATGTGTTGACATCAGAACAAAGTTTACTATCAGCACAACTAAGCAGCGTAAGCGATAAATTACAGCAGTTGCAGGCTATAGTTAACCTGTACCGCTCGTTAGGTGGTGGCTGGAAATAAAAACATGGCATTGTCAAAATGACAACAATATTTAACATTCGTTTAAAATATTGCAAAGCCATGTTCGTCTGCAATACCGTATGGTAAATAACCATGCGGTATTGTAATTATCTTTGGGCACCTTTTTGCCGAGAGGTAACTTGAGTGGAAATAAAAATGAATATCACAACAAATATCAAAAAGAAATTAAGTTTGCTTGCAATAGCTATGTTGCTGACGGTGATGGCCTTTGCACAAAACGCCACCATTGTGCAGGGTACCATACGCGATGCAAAAACCAAGGAAACCCTGCCCTATGTTTCAGTAGCGGTGGTGGGTACATCCCAGGGTGCCAATACCGATATGAATGGTCATTACCGTATCACCATAAACGGTACTTATAACCAGTTGCAGGCATCATACGTAGGTTATAAAACGGTAGTAAAAAATATATTGCCCGGCCGCGAGCAAACTGTTGATATATTAATGGGCGATGATGCCAAACTGCTGAGCGAAGTAGTGGTAAAAGCGGGCAAAAAAAAGAAATATACCAACAAGAACAATCCGGCGGTTGAGCTTATACGTAAGGTAATTGCCAATAAGGACAAGAACCGCTCAGAAGCTTACGATTATACGCAGTACAAACAGTACGAAAAGATGTTCTTTTCGCTGAGTAACCTGTCCGACAAGTTTAAAAACCGTAAGATGTTCCGTAACTACCAGTTCCTTTTCCAGGAGCAGGATTCAACAGCCATAGGGGGTAAAAACCTGTTGCCTATGTATATGGAAGAAAAGCTGTCTGACAATTACTATCGTAAAGATCCGGAAAAGAAAAAGCAGATAGTTACCGCCCACAAGCAGGTTAAGTTTGATGAGAACTTTATTGATAATGAAGGCTTGCAGCAATACTTTAACCGCATGTATCAGGATATTGAGATTTATGATAACAACATCTCACTGCTGAGTAACCAGATACTTAGCCCGATAGCCGGTTCGGCACCTGCGTTCTACAAATTTTTTATTACCGATACGCTTAAAGATCAAAGCCCGCAACTGGTGGAGCTGAGCTTTACACCGCGTAATACTACCGACATGCTTTTTGAGGGCCGCTTATATGTTACCCTTGACGGTAACTACGCGGTTGAGAATGCTGTACTTACAGTAAACAAAAACATCAACCTCAACTTTGTGCGCCAGATGATGGCCACACTTACCTTTGAGAAAAACCCCGACGGCCGTTACCACCTGAGTGGCAGCGACCTGAAGATGGACTTTGGTTTGAACAAAAATAAAGGTGGGGGTATATTTGGCCAGCGTACCGTAACCATACAGGATTTCAGCATAAACCAGCCGCAGCCTAAAACAACTTATGATGGCCCGGCAGTAGTGGTAACCAAGGATTCGGAAGATAAGAGCGACTTGTTCTGGCAATCAAACCGCCTGGACACGCTTTCGGTACAACAGCGCGATATTTATAAGAATATTGATAGCCTGCAAACCATACCATCCTTTAAGCGTACCATGGATTTAATTACCCTTTTTATAGCGGGTTATAAAAACTTTGGACCATTTGAGGTAGGGCCGGTAAATACCTTTTACAGCTTTAACCCGGTTGAAGGTTTCAGGCTGCGCCTGGGTGGCCGTACCACTACAGCGTTAAGCGAGCGTTATTACTTTGAAACTTATGGCGCTTATGGCTTTAAGGACGAAAAGTTCAAGTACTTTTTAAGTGCTACCTATTCGCTCAACAACAAGTCTATCTACCGTTTTCCGCAAAACTATGTAAGGGCGAGCTTTCAGCACGATACCAAAATTCCGGGTCAGGAATTGCAGTTTGTGCAGGAGAGCAGTTTCCTGTTATCATTTAAACGCGGTAATAACGATATGTGGTTGTATAACGACATATTCAGGTTAGATTATGTGCACGAGTTCCGTAATCACTTTTCATACAACCTCGGCTTTAAAACATGGTCGCAAAGCCCTGCCGGTGCCCTGTATTTTCAAAATACGCTTGATGGGCAGGCCAACAACGTACGTAAGCTAAGCACTACAGAACTATCGCTGCAATTGCGTTATGCGCCTTATGAGAAGTTTTACCAGGGCAAACTATACCGTACGCCGATACCTGATAAGTATCCCATATTTACATTGCAGTACAACCAGGGCGTTAAAAACCTGTTAGGCGGCGATTATAGCTACCAAAGCATTACAGCCAATATCACCAAGCGTTTCTATTGGTCGCAGTTTGGTTATACTGATATATCAACCGAGGCGAATAATTTGTTTGGCCAGGCGCCATTTCCGTTGCTTGATATACACCGCGCCAACCAATCCTACGCGTTTCAGTTTCAATCATACAACCTGATGAACTTTTTGGAGTTTGTGAGCGACCATTACGCGGCCATTAATATTGACCATAGCTTTAATGGTTTTATATTTAACAAGGTGCCGCTGCTCAAAAAGCTAAAATGGCGTGAGGTGATCGACTTTAAGAGCCTGTGGGGTGGCATCCGTGATGAGAACAACCCGGCTTTAAATCCTCAACTGTACAACTTTCCGGTAAGTACCGAAACCGGTGCGCCTATTACTTACTCATTAAATAATGGGCCTTATATGGAGGGTAGCGTAGGTATATCAAACATATTCAAAGTATTGAGAATAGATTATGTTAAACGTTTCTCATACCTTGATCACCCGGGCATTGCCAAAAACGGGGTAAGGTTTTTTGTAAAGTTCGATTTTTAAAAATTCTTAACTCAATATATATCAAGAGGCTCGTATTTGTTACGGGCCTTTTTTTGTTCGCGGCTATTGCATAGTAAAAATATTCATCGTAATATTGCGATATATATGGGCATCACCAAAACAGAGATATTTACCGACGAGCAGAACAAGCTGGCTGTGCTGTTAAAGGCTATTGCCCATCCTGCGCGTATCGCCATATTGCAGCATATTATTAAGGCTAATGCTTGTATATGCGGCGACCTGGTAGAGGAGTTGGGCTTAGCGCAGGCAACCATATCACAACATCTGAAGGAGTTAAAAAATGCCGGATTGATACAGGGCAACATCGAGGGTGCCAGTATTTGCTATTGCATTGAACCAAATGCCTGGGCAATGCTGCAAAGCCAGCTTAGTAACTTTTTTGGTTCATACAAGGCACCTAAAACCTGCTGTTAAAAAATTTGAGTTTAATCATCGTAATATTGCA
Source organism: Mucilaginibacter sp. UR6-1 (assembly GCF_020880975.1). Classification (GTDB taxonomy): domain Bacteria; phylum Bacteroidota; class Bacteroidia; order Sphingobacteriales; family Sphingobacteriaceae; genus Mucilaginibacter. The sequence goes on from NZ_JAJIWP010000002.1 coordinate 210,991, forward strand.
ATAATACAATTGATATGGAACCACTAAAATGGCAAACTTTTAAAGAGTATCTTACCAATAATGCCGGGCTTAGGCTCCAGTTTCAATATGCCGAAGGGCAATGGGTTGATGCATCATACCACATAACCGAAATAAAGCAGGCTCCCGTAACATCAGTTGATTGTGGTGGGGTGATGAATGCCTGGACAGAAGTCGTTATGCAACTATGGGAGCCCGTAAGCGAAGGTAACCGCCGGGCCATGAAGGTAGATAAAGCGCTTTCCATCATCAGTGTGGTTGAAAAAGCCATGCCGCTGTATCCGGCGGCAGTGGTAAAAATTGAATTCGGCAACCAGCAGTTTGATACCCGGCAATTGATACCTAAAGGTTTTATTATTAACGATGGAAATTTGATAGTTGATTTGAGGCCCGATACCGTGCAGTGCAAGGCCATTGAGCGTGGCGGTAGCTGCGGCACGCCAGGGGAGGAGAGTAATAACAAGCAGACTAATTTGCAAAACCTGGTGGCTGCATCGTGCTGTACGCCCGGTTCAGGGTGTTGTTAGTTAATTAAAAACCATGATCACACAATCAGCTATTTCCCATAAGCAACAGGTGGTTAATTTACTACAGGCGCAGCACCTGCCATACGCCGATCTGCCTCAGGATCTGAATAACTTTTTTGTTGTAACCGGGGCCGAACAGTTAATTGGTGTAGCCGGTTTTGAGGTTTATGAAGGTTATGCGTTATTACGTTCTGTTGCTGTTTTGCCTGAATACCGGGGCAAAGGTATTGCCGCAACGTTGTTAAGCATAATAAACACGCGCGCTGTAAGCATTGGTGTAAAAGAGCTGTGGCTGTTTACTGAAAGTGCTGCCGGTTATTTTGAACGCCTGGGCTTTACCCAAACATCGCGCGGGCAGGTGCCTGCTCCGCTCAGGCTGTCAACGCAGTATAGTTCGGTTTGCCCGCAATCAGCCGCGGTAATGTTCAAATCCATCCAATAACACATATCACTTTATGAAGAATGTTTTAGTACTATGTACCGGCAATAGTTGCCGCAGCCAGATAGCGCATGGTTATCTCGCCTTGTTTGCGGCGGGTAAAGCCAATATATACAGCGCCGGCATTGAAACCCACGGTGTAAATCCTCAAGCCATAAAAATAATGGCCGAAGATGGTATTGATATATCAGCCCACACATCAAACCATGCAGATGAGTATCAGCACATAAAATTTGACTACGTGATAACTGTTTGCGATAATGCTAATGAGGCTTGTCCTTACTTTCCGGGCAATGTGCAACGGCTGCACCACAATTTTCCTGATCCGGCTAAGGCCACCGGTACCGGAGAGGAGATTTTGCAGCAGTTCAGAATAGTGCGTGATATGATCAAAACTTACGCGCTTGATTTTGCTGATAAGCACCTACAGGTTCAATATGGTAGTTAATAATCATCAGGCCGTTGTTAAAAGCAAGCGTTTAGCCGTGCTTGACAGGTATTTAACCCTCTGGATATTCGCGGCTATGGCCACAGGACTGTTATTGGGTTATTTAATGCCTGCATTATCGTTGGCAGTGGGGGCTTATGCTTCGGGTACTACCAATATACCGCTCGCGGTTGGCTTGATATTGATGATGTACCCGCCGCTGGCCAGAGTAAGGTATGAATACCTCGGGCAAATATTTAAAAATGTGAGGTTGCTCAGTCTGTCAATCTTCCTTAACTGGATAGTTGGCCCTGTACTAATGTTTGCACTGGCCGTATTGTTTTTGCATGACCGGCCGGATTATATGGTAGGCGTTATCATGATAGGCCTTGCCAGGTGCATAGCTATGGTAATAGTTTGGAATGATATGGCCGATGGCAGCCGTGAGTACGCCGCAGGCCTTGTAGCTCTTAACAGTGTTTTCCAGGTAGTGCTTTACAGCGTTTATGCTTACGTTTTTATAACCGTGTTGTTGCCGCTGTTTGGCTTTAAAGCCGAAAATATTAGTGTAAGCGCCGGTGAAGTAGCCTGGTCAACCTTTATATATTTAGGCATACCCTTTACTGCAGGTTTTGCCGGGAGGTACCTGCTTGTAAAAATGAAGGGAACGGAATGGTACGAGCGGCGGTACATACCAGCTATTTCCCCGGTAACACTTATCGCGTTACTGTTTACCATTATTATTATGTTCAGCATTAAGGCTAAAGTAATTATTAAATTACCTGTTGATGTATTGCGTATAGCCTTGCCGCTGGTAATTTATTTTGTGTTGATGTTTGTACTGAGCTTTTTTGCGGCTAAGCGTTTTAAAGCGGCCTACCCCCAAAATGCTGCAATTGCTTTTACCGCTACCGGGAATAACTTTGAGCTGGCCATAGCGGTTGCGGTAGGTGTATTTGGTATTAATTCAGGGCAGGCGCTGGCAGGCATTGTGGGGCCACTGGTTGAGGTACCCGCATTAATTTTATTGGTTAAGCTGATTAGCAGGTTACGAGTAAAGTATTATAAGGACTGATTGTAAATTAAATTTTGTATTTTTCGACACAATGTGTATTATTGTCTAATGATTAAAGCGGAAGCAATAGATAGCGTACGTGAGGATATAATTACCGCCGCTGATGAGGTATTTAAAAAGTATGGTTACCTGCGGGTGAGTATGCAGGATATATCAAAAGCCAGTGGTAAGGGCAGGAGTACGCTTTACTATTACTTTCGTAATAAGATGGAGGTATTCGATGCCGTATCGCACAGGCTGTTCAGCCAGTTGCTGCGCGAGTGCCAAAAGGTGATAAGCCCGGAGGCTACCTTTGTTGAAAATATTGAGCGTTATTATACGGTAAAGCTCCGTAACTTAAAAAAATTAGTATCAACCTACTCATTGGTAACTGATGATTTTAAGCAGGACCCATCGCTTCTGGCATCAAAAACACACCATCTGCAAACCCACGAAATTGCAATGCTTAACAACATTATACAATGGGGGCAGGCAAATAAGGAGTTAGCCCAGCTAAGCAGTGATGATAGTGTATTCCTTTCAGAAATATTTGTTACGGCCTTTAAAAGTTTTGAACAGGAAATAATATTTTATAACAGGCTGCAAAATTTTGAAGAAAAAATAAACTGGTTAGCCCAGATATTACATAAAGGATTAACTTAAAATTTTTTTATTGTTATTTCGACACAAATACGCCAAGTGTCTATATGATTAATCGAACTATAGCGTTATCTATATAATTACAACTCACTTCACTACACATCAAATCAACCAATCATGATAGCAAGAACCGCACAAAGGCAAACGTCAAAAAGCAAGGAGCAGATAGTTGACAGCGCGATCAGACTTATCAGCAAGTACGGCTTTGAACAGTTAACGCTCGACCAGGTGGGCGTGGCAGCCAATGCCAAGCGTTATGCCATTGTTGCCAAGTATGGCAACCTGGGTAACCTGATGCAGGTATGCCTGCAGGCCAGTCTGGATAGTTTAGCGTTGTTTATGTCGTTACGCGCTTACCGCAACGATTATCGTGAACATAAAACTGAGGATTTTTGGGCCTTGCTGGTAGCCTTTAACACCCATAATGCTGATAAGGCCAGTGTTATTTGCCGTTACCTGCGGTCGCCATCCATTTTCCAGGCGCAGGATTTCCGTACGGAGCTGGTAAAGCTTCTCAACCCGATCTATGATCATTTTGAGCAGGGCCTGCTGCAAAACAGTAACGTGCATATCAGGTTCATATCTTTTAAGTATCTGTACCAGTCGGCATGTACTTATGCTGATAACAAAGCGGCCTCTCAGTTAAGCCACACCGCATCAGTAAGTGTGTATTATAACAACAAGGTAGCACCTGAGTTAGAGCGTATATTAAGGCTGCCTATTAACTAAGCAGGCAGCCTTAATGCAGTAGTGAGAGAGGGGGAATTACTTTAATCCCTCAATTTCATGCAGGGTTTTGGGCAGATACTTGCCTAATAGCTGGTGCCCGGTATCGGTTATCAAAAAGTTATCCTCAATACGTATGCCGCCAAAATCGCGGTAGGTGTTAAGTACATCATAATTAATAAAACTGTTGTATTTGTTTTCGGCCTGCCAGCGGTCTATCAGTTCCGGTATAATATATATACCCGGCTCAACGGTCAGCACAAAGCCGGTTTGCAGCTCACGCCCCAAACGCAGAGATTTTAGTCCGAAAATGCTCGTTTCCTTTTTCAGTTCATCAGTGTAGCCAACAAATTGCTCGCCAAGGTCTTCCATGTCATGGGTATCCATACCCAGCATGTGCCCTAAGCCGCACTGAAAGAACATGGTATGCGCACCGGCAGCTACAGCCTCGGCAGGGTCGCCCCTCATAATGCCAACGCTAACCAAACCCTCAACCAGTTTTTGGCAGGCAGCAAAGTGAATATCAAGGTACCTTACACCTGGTTTAAGCATGCTGATGGCATGATCCATAGAATTTAATACCGTATTATAAAGTTCGGCCTGCCTTGAGGTGAATTTTTTACCTGCCGGAAAGGTGCGCGTAAGGTCGCCGCCGTAGTGCATGGCATTTTCGGCGCCAATGTCGCTCAGCACCATATCGCCTTCTTTTAGTTGGTGCCCATAATAATGCGTGTGCAGGGTTTGGCCCTGTGTAGTGATAATTGCTGGATAACCCAGCCTCGCGTTATTGGCGATAGCTACCTGGTGCGCGTGCGATACCAGCTCATAGCATTTTACGCCCGGCTGCGAATTTTTAATTACCGCCAGCTCCATATCAATGCTGATGTTTACCGCTTTTTCAAGTTCGGCAACTTCAAGGGGCGATTTAATAACACGCTGCCCAACTACTTTACGGATCAGTTTTTCGGACACGAGGCCTTTTACCCCGGCTATAGTTTTACCAAACCATGCGGACAGCTTGATCACATTCTCCGGCCGGTAAGGTGGTAATATATGTACCGTACGGCCTTTGCTTACAGCGGTTTGTATGTAATCGGCAATGGTATTGTACGGTTTGGTTTTGCTGATGCCCACCATAGCCGCCATCTCGCTAACTGTAGGCAGGGTGCCTGTCCACACAATATCATCAATGGTGAGTTCATTACCATAAATGATCTCTTCGCCGGTTTCGGTATCAATTGTGGCTGCCAGCGCGGGTACATCAAGCCCGAAATAATACAGAAAGCTGCTGTCCTGGCGGAAGAGGAACGTATTGTCCTTATAGTTCATGCTGCTTTCCTCGTTACCCATAAACAGCAAAATGCCATCGGTGCCAAAGCGCTGTTTTAGTATTTCACGGCGGTTGTTATAAACGTGTTTTTCAAATAGGTTGATCTCCATGTTGAAATATATTTAGTATGCACAAAGCAAAGCAAAATAATTTAAACAGGCTTACCGCTTTTTAGCATTTAACAGGAGTATGTCATAGCCAGGGGTAACATACTTTAAAAACTTTAACAACCAAAAGCTATTAAAAATCGTAATATAAAATAGGCTAAACCGTTGCAAACGGTAATTTCCTTGATATACAATTTACACGATATGCCCCTTAAAGAACTTGAACGATTGCAAACAGTACGAAGATTTTTGCAATTGCCAATGGATTATGAACATCAGCTACAGGAAATTACCCGCCTCGCTGCATATATATGCGGGCAGCCTACGGCGTTAATTACGTTTATTGATAAGGATATTCAGCACATTAAGGTAAAGCACAACTTTGAATTTAGTGAAACCCCCAGGTGCGATGCCTTTTGCGACCATGTTATAGGCAAAAAGGGTGCTATGATAGTTAAGGATGCCATGCTTGATGATAGGTTTGCCGCAAATCCGCTGGTGCAGGATGACCCGCACATCAGGTTTTATGCGGGTGTGCCGTTAACAACGCATGATGGCTATGATTTAGGAAGTTTATGTGTGATTGGTAAACGGCCCGCTGATCTGTCGCCCAGGCAAACCGAAATGCTGGAGGTATTATCAAGGCAGGTGATCAAGATACTGGAATTTGAGGCCAGTGTTACATTGCTGAAAGAAAAGCAAGCCGAGTTACTGCGTACCGAAATAGAGTTACACGCTTTTTTTGAAAGTTCGGTTGAGCAACATTTGCTGCTTAACCGGGATTTTGAGATACTGGCATTTAACAAAGCCTGGGATAATCATGTAAGATCGGCCTATGGGCGGAGCCTGGAGCGGGGTAAAAAAATGACGGATTATATACACCTCGATCATTTAGCGCAGTTTTACCGTGATTATAACACCGCCCTGCGCGGAACTGCCGTGTTTGATGAGCGTAAATTGAAAAGCGACGGCAATGATGCCTGGTTCTTAGTTAAATTTGAGCCCGCTTTTGATGCCGGCGGACAAATTATTGGCGTATCAGTAAATGTTGTTGATGTAACGCGCCGTATTAAAAATGAGGAAATGGTAAAGGCCCAAAAGCAATCGCTGCAAAATATAGCTTTCATTCAATCGCATGAGTTGCGGCGGCCGGTGGCATCAATACTGGGTTTAATGGATCTCATCAATGCCGATGGTAACCAGCCCCAAACAATAGAATGGCAATATCTGCAGGAATCAGTTAAGGAGCTTGACAGCATGATCCGGATGATAATTGATGAAACGGATTCGGATAAAAAGTAAAACTATGCCTTTTGCGCCCGTCGTTTTAACCATGCCCTTACCGGTTCATCGTACCATTTTAACGCGGCATAGGCCAGCATTACCGAGCCAAAAAAAGTAAGCAACGCATACGGTATGGCGTGGCCAAAGCTCATACTTTTATCGCGTGCTACCCAACCTGTATAAATGTAAATAAAAGGGTAGTGGGTGATGTATAGCGGGTATGACAGATCGCCTAAAAACTTACTGATGCGTTTGCCGGTTTCAGTATGTACCGTCCCGCTGGCACCCAGGTAAACAATCAACGGAAATAACAGGATGATGATGACCGACTCGTATACTCCGTTCATCCATAAACTTTGCTGATCACCGATACGGGGGATGGCCAGCGCGATGATCAGCAGCAGGCTGCACCATGCAAAAGCGTTTTTAATATGCGTTGGTTTGGTTATGCGCGATAGCAGCAGCCCGCCAAAGAATGGGAACATCATGCGGGTAAAGCCAATACGTGTATGCTCCAGGTTGGGTGTCCACCCGCCAATAACATCGCCGTTAGGGCCGGTTATCAGGTACTGTACCAACGCCACCGCTGAGGCAATCACCAAAATTGACAATGCCCATTTGGGTAATTTGCGTAAACCGAGGGCGTATAAAATGTTGGCGATGTACTCAAAGTATAACGACCAGCCCGGCCCGTCCAGCGGGTGCATTTCCTGCCAGCCGCGGATGTCCCATGATGCAGGTACAGGTATCAGCGTAAAGCCTACGAGCATTACCACCAGCAATTTCCAAACCGGTACGTTGTGTATTTCGGGCCACATGGGCGAATCGGAATAATAAAAGCAGATGGCACCCACCACCATGCCCACAATAACCATAGGTTGCAACCGCGCCAGCCTGCGCCTGAAGAAACCGCCAATGGTAAGCTTACCCCAACGGTCGTCATACGCGTAACCAATGACATAGCCCGAAAGCAGGAAAAAGAAATCGACCGCGAGGTAGCCGTGGTTGATCATCATATCAAACTTACTGGTAGCATGTGCCTCGCAAATATGAAAGATGACTACGATCAAGGCCGCCACACCGCGTAAGCCGTCAAGTATCTGGTAATGGGGTTTAGAATTTAATTGGTTAGATTGCATGTAGTCAAATTTAGAATAATAGATGGATAATGCTAATGCTTCGACAGGCTCAGCATAACAAGGCTGTTAACATAAAAGTGTAGGGCATGTCATCCTGAGCTTGTCGAAGGGTGCGAGCGGTGGATTGGAACGGCGCCTAATGCTTCGACAGGCTCAGCATGACAATTCTTACGCCAGCTTTCTGCGCAACCATTTCCGTACCGGCTCATCATATAACTTTAAGGCGGCATAGGCTAAAACAATTGCACCTATCAATATAGCTAAGGCATAAGGCCAGGCCTGCACAATGGTTACACCTTTGTTGTTGCTGATCCAGGCTACATAAAAATATACTATCGGGTAATGCACCAGGTAAAGCGGGTACGATATTTCGCCCAGAAATTTACAGATCCTGTTCTCGCGCCGGGTTTGCAGCACGCCGCTGGCCCCAAGGTAAACTATAAGCGGGAATATAATGATGATGCAAACAGACTCATAAAGGCCGTTCATCCACAAATGCCCGGCACCGCCAATACGTGGCATATACAGCACGACTGCTACTAAAAGGCTACACCACAAAAAAGCGTTTTTAATTTGGGTTGGCTTCGCTACGCGCGCTAAAAGTAAACCGGCAAAGAAAGGATAGATGGTACGGGTTAGCCCCACGCGTACCTGCTCCGTGTTCAGTGTCCAGCCGCCGCTAACATCGCCGTTGGTAATGGCCAGGTGAGCCAGTGCAATGGCAGCGATAACCACCAGTATACTTAATGCCGTGTTAGAGAATTTTCTGATCCATAAGGCATAGAGGATGTTGGCGATATACTCAAAAAATAACGACCAGCCCACACTGTTCAGCGGGTGCATTTCCTGCCAGCCGCGTATATCCATTGATAAGGGTATAGGCAAAATGGTATAGCCGATCAGCATCACCAGCAGCATCTTCCATAGCGGAACGGTATGGATAAGCGGCCACAGCGTGGAATCGGTATAATAAAAGCCGATAGCGCCGAGCGTCATGCCCAAAATTACCATGGGTTGCAGGCGTTCAATACGGCGTTTAAAAAAGTTGCCGGCGGTCATTTTAGGCCAGCGGTCGTCATACGCGTAGCCGATCACGAAACCGGATAGCAGAAAGAAAAAATCGACCGCCAGGTAACCGTGGTTAACAATAATATCAAAATGCCCGGTGCCCATGGGCTCCGCCAGGTGAAAGGTTACCACAATAATGGCCGCAACGCCGCGCAGTCCGTCTAAAATTGGGTAATGGGGTTTAGCATTTAATTGATTAGATGGCATGAATAACGGATCATTTTATCATTTTAACTTATCTCTATAAATCCAATTCATATGTGCACATAATCCATGTATATCTGGAAAGATAGTTCTATTGTTTGTACCAAATGCGGCAAGTTTTTTAAGGATTTCTATTTTCCCACTTGCAGGAATTATAAGCTTAATTATTTTTTTCTTTACCTCAACATTTTTTTCTAAACCAACAAAACTATTCGTTTTGTCTGAATATTTGTGAGCAGTGAACCATCCGGACTGAGCTACAATTCTATCATTGTTAAGCACAGGTCTTAATATTTTTGTTTTATTGCCTTTAAAAGGTGATAAGTCTTTATTGACATCTACTAACATTGATTCATCACCCTTTAAAATATAAATAAAAGCATTCTTTTCAAGCATGAATTCATTTTTGCAAGCAAACCATAAGGCTATCAAGGGATTGCTTGTCCAGTCTAATAGCCTTGTTTTTAAACCATAATGTTGAGCATAGACCAACAAATCCCAGTCGTTTATAATGTCTTTGTTTAATAATAAATGAGATCTTCTTCTAAATTCTAATAGCATTTCAACCTCTATCCTGGTCGTATTTAATTTGGGGTTACTTCTTGCAATACTTGGCAATAATGAATTATCATCACATTGCCCTCTAAATAAAGTTATTTGATTTCCTAATGAATTTAATGATTCTGTATATATCAGATACTCTTTGAATGACTCTATGGTTTCTATTTGCATGAGTTTTTTAAATTGGTTAATAGGAAGGGATTGATCATATTTTACGAAAATAATATATTGTTGTCATTTCTAAAACCTGCTTCCCATCACACAATCCCCTGACCATTATCACTATTTCCTAACGTACTTAGGCTGATATTTGTGGCAAGATTAATACTTGATCTTGCAAACGAATTTAAAACTCATCGTTATGAAAACCCTATTCGTCCCTACTGATTTTTCGGCCGCTGCCGAAAACGCTGCGCAGTACGCGCTTGCCATTGCTCAGGCTACCAGGGCCAATGTAAAGTTGTTCAACGTGTTTATGGTCGCGGCAGCAACGCCCATGGCGGCCCAGGTTGCCTGGCCTTTGTATAATTATGAGGCCGTGGTTGAAAGTACCAATGCCGAACTAAATAAGCTCGCCAATAAACTTACCAACCTTGATGACAGTCGCGCCGTTGAAGTACTTACCAGTTGCGAAAGCGCGGCGGGTAACGTAGCCGAAATGATTAACCAAAAGGCGGTTGACGAACGGGCCTGCATGGTGGTGATGGGTACATCCGGATCGGGCGATGTGCAGCACTTTTTTTTAGGCAGCACCAGTAATAATCTGATCAGTAAAATCGCGGTGCCGCTGTTGCTCGTGCCGCCAAAATATCAGTTTAAACCCATCAAACGTATAGCCATAGCCACTGATCTGAGTGACAGCGAAATAGAGGTGATCCAATCAGTAGCCAGTTTGGCAAAGTATTTTAATGCTGAGCTGGTGCTGTTTCACGTAACCGATGATAAGTACGAACCGGAGTACGCCAAAAAGATTGATGTTTATCTGCGCGAGGTTACCAACCGCATAAACTATAGTAATGTATTTTACCGGCATGTAAAAAGCACGGATGTTAACCATGGCGTGGAGTGGATAGTTGAGCATGGTCTGGTTGATATGCTGGCTATTATACACCAGGAACACAATTTTTTCGATAAGCTGTTTAGCCGCAGCCATACACACCACGCGGCCAAGCATATTGATATTCCGCTGCTGGTATACCCATGCGCAAGCAAGCGTTTTATCGCGCCTGCTTTTTAGTAATAAATTGGCATTAAAATATAGACAATGCAAGGCTTATAGCCGATGTTATTTGAAAATGTCGGCTATCTTTTTTGTCATGGCTTCCTCGTCGCCTGTTGAAAGTAATATTTTACCTTCCTTATCAACAAGTACATAGTGAGGCAGATAATTAACGCCGTATAATGTGCTTACATTTCCGGGCTTACTCGGTGCGCGTTCATCAACCACCTGCATCCATGGCATTAATTCCTTATCGAGCGCTTTCTTCCAGCTATTTTTATTTTGATCGTCAGATACACTTACTATGTTAAAACCTTTGTCGTGGTATTTGGTATACACGTTTTTCCAGTTAGGAATAGCCGCTCTGCATGGTACACACCAGCTTGCCCAAAAATCTATCATTACATAGGTACCCTTCGTTTCAGATAGACTGAACTTAGTATTATCCCTTTTCAACAATGTAAAGTTGGGTGCTGCTGTCCCCGTTTCTTTATTTACAAGATTAGCGGCAGTTACAGCAAGGTTTTTATAACATACAGATTGTTTTGCCTCACCGGTGAATTGAGCAACAGCTTCTTTAAATCCGGGCGGCGTGGTATGGTAAAATTGCTTAAATAATTCATAGTAATCATTGTAAATATGTACCGCAGCTATAGACGACGGATTTTTGTCGACATACTTTTTGATCCATGTTTTCTGCTTTTCAATCATGAGTAGTTTTAATGAATCCATTTGGGTCTGATTATCACCTCCTTTTTTGTAAATGGATTCCAATGATGAGAAGTAATGACTATAGTCGGTTTCTTTCTTAAACCGAAGATAAGTATCATTTATAGCTGAGCCTTTTTGATTAATTGACCATATCATTACCGAGTTATCAGATTGATGCATGGCTCCGATGGTGTCAATATTGAAGGTCATGTTTGCATTTTCTACAAACGCGCGAAACATCCAGTTTACCGGGGTAATAACAAAGCCATGCCTCTCAGAAATATTTACTTTGCCTTGCATCACAAATTTGCCGTTTTTAATAATAGCACTGTCGGCAAAACCACTTAGGTCTGCTGTGTACATCCGTATCATTCCGGAGTCTATTCCAATAGCCGTTCCGTTGATGGTGTACTGCTGCGCATGTGCTTCAATAGTTAAAAACAAAGTAAGCAGGCTGATAACAATATTGATTGTTTTTTTCATTTATAGGCAGTTCAGGTTCCTGTTGGTTAAATATAAAGCATTCCTGTTAATTATTAAAACGTGACGTAAGTCACTTTTAAGGCCTCTTTGTATCATTTAACCAACGGGGCGCTTATCACATTTTTGTATTAACTAAAGCGAGCCATTATGTTAGTTAATACCACTGCAAAATCAACATGTTACCACTGCGGACAGGATTGCGAAGAAACCACTTACCAATTTGATAAAAAGGAGTTTTGCTGCGTTGGCTGCCGGGGCGTATACCAGGTACTATCGCAAAGCGGCTTGTGTAATTACTATAACTATAACGAACATCCCGGTGCCAACCGCGCCCGTACCGACAAACGCTTTGAGTATCTTGACGAGCCGAAGATCATCAGTGACCTGGTTGATTTTACAGATGGCGGTATAACCATCGTTACTTTTTATATCCCTTATATCCATTGTAGCTCGTGCATCTGGTTGCTTGAACAGTTGCACCGCCTTAACCCTGCCATTTATTACAGCCGTATCGATTTCCTGAAAAAGCAGGTGAACATCCGTTTTGATAACGGGAAGATCAGCCTGCGCCAGGTGGTTGAACTACTGTTTGATATTGGTTACGAACCCCTCATCAACCTGCAGGATGTAGTGAAAAAGCAATCCACAGGTCAAAAAGATAACCTGGTACGCAAGATAGCCGTAGCCGGTTTTTGCTTTGGCAATGTGATGCTGCTCAGTTTCCCGGAGTACTTAGGCTTGGCCGGGCACGAGGAAAGTTTCAGGCGCTTTTTTGGCTGGTTAAACATTGTGTTCTCGATACCTGTAGCCTTTTACAGCGGTACCGAATATTTTACATCGGCTTACAATAACCTTAAAAACAAGGTTCTGAATATTGATTTCCCGTTAGCTCTGGGTATTGCCGTGCTGTTTATACGCACAGTGGTTGAGATCCTGACCCATAGCGGGCCCGGCTTTGCCGATACGCTTTGCGGCTTGGTATTCTTTCTGCTGGTGGGCAAATTTGTTCAACGTAAAACTTACTACCATATTTCTTTCGAGCGCGATTACAGGTCGTTCTTCCCGGTGGCGGTACAGGTGATAACGGATGAAGGCGAAAAGCCCCTGCCATTGAGCGATCTGAAAGTTGGGCAGCGTATCCGTATCCGTAATAACGAGATCATTCCCGCCGATGCTATATTATTAAAAGGCAACGCCATGGTTGATTTTAGCTTTGTAACGGGCGAATCGGCACCGGTAAATAAAACTTTGGGCGAGATCATCTACGCAGGTGGCAGGCAGATGGGGGAGGCTTTGGAGATGGAGATCGTAAAACCTGTATCACAAAGTTACCTTACCCAGTTATGGAACAATGAGGCTTTTACCCGCCGGCAGGATAACCGCATGCAAACCTTTAACGAGCGCGTGAGCAAGCATTTTACCATCGTGCTGCTGGTTATCGCTTTTGGTTCGCTGCTGTTTTGGCTGCCGTTTAACTGGCAGCGCGGCCTATCGGCATTTACCGCCGTGCTGATCGTGGCCTGCCCCTGCGCTTTGGCGCTGAGCACGCCGTTCACCATGGCGGCCGCGTTGAGCGTGTTCGACCGAAACTTTTTCTATCTCAAAAATACCGCCGTGGTTGAGCAGTTAGCCCGCATCAATACCCTTGTGTTTGATAAAACAGGCACCATCACCAGTAATAACAATAAATTACTTACCGATCATACCACCCTTTCGGCAACGCAAAAGCAACTGGTACAAAGCGTTTGCATCAACTCCGGGCATCCCCTCAGCAGGCAGATCTGCGCTTACCTGGGTGCAGGTACGGTTTTGCCGGTATCTGCCTATAATGAAATTCCGGGCAAAGGCATCCGTGCCGTAATTGGCGAACATTTGGTTGCTATTGGCAGCAGCGAGTTTGTGGTGAACGGCGGTTACGAACTGAGTAACACCACCATGGTGCATGTAGTTATTGACGAAGTTTACCAGGGTTATTACAGCTTTAACCACCAATACCGGGATGGTTTGCAGGAGGTGGTCGCGTTATCGCCAAAATATGAACTCTACCTTTTATCAGGCGATCAGGATCATGAGCGTAACGATTTGCTGCCCTACTTTAACCATCACAGCCACATGCTGTTCAAACAATCGCCACAGCAAAAGCTGGATTTTATAAAGCAACTGCAAAGTCAGGGCAAAAAGGTAAGTATGCTGGGCGATGGGTTGAATGATGCCGGGGCGTTAAAGCAAAGCGACCTCGGTATTGCCATAACTGATAATGTGAATAATTTTTCGCCGGGCAGTGATGCCATTCTGGATGGGCGGTCGTTAAAAAGTTTTCCACGGTTTTTAACGTTTGCAAAGGATACCGTGAAGGTGATCCATATCTCCTTCTTTATATCGCTCACCTATAACCTCATTGGTTTAAGCTTCGCGGTAACGGGCAAACTGTCGCCGCTTACGGCAGCCATACTGATGCCGCTGAGCACAGCCACTATTATATCATTCACCAGTATTGCCACCCACGTGGCAGCCAAAAAACGCAAGTTGCTATGAGCATAATTTATTTTTTAATAGGGTGCAGCATATTGCTGGCCCTGGGCTTTTTATGTGCCTTTTTTTGGGCGCAGCGCAAAGGCCAGCACGATGACCTTTACACCCCATCCGTGCGCATCCTGCTGGATGACGATACCTCCGGCGAAGCCAAAAAATGATGTACATCATGTTTATGGCTAACCGGCATCACGTGCCGGGCATAGCAGGCAATCTAATTTTACACCATTAATTATTTGAACTAACCGCAATATTATGCAACCCGAAAAATTTTACTACGATAACAAGATTGTACGAAATTTTGGAATTGCCACCATTGTTTGGGGAATTATAGGCATGACGGTAGGGCTACTGGTAGCCATGCAGTTGTTTAAACCCGGCATGAACATGGGCAACCAATACACTACCTTTGGCCGCATACGCCCGCTGCATACCAACGCGGTGATCTTCGCGTTTGTGGGCAACGCCATTTTTATGGGCGTTTACTACTCGCTGCAACGCCTGTTAAAGGCCCGCATGTTTAGCGATGCCCTGAGCAAGATCCACTTTTGGGGATGGCAGCTCATCATCGTATCGGCAGTAATTACTTTGCCGTTGGGCTTTACCACCTCGCACGAGTATGCCGAGTTGGAATGGCCTATTGATATTGCCATTACCCTGATATGGGTGGTATTTGGTATCAACATGTTTGGCACTATCATTAAACGCCGTGAGCGGCACCTGTATGTAGCCATCTGGTTTTATATTGCCACGTTTGTTACTATAGCGGTACTGCATATCGTTAACTCGTTCGAACTGCCTATATCAGGTTTAAAAAGCTACTACCTGTATGCCGGCGTGCAGGATGCGCTGGTGCAATGGTGGTACGGGCACAACGCGGTAGCCTTCTTTTTAACCACCCCATACCTGGGCATGATGTATTACTTTTTGCCCAAGATGGCCAACCGCCCGGTATATTCATACAAGCTGAGCATTCTGCACTTTTGGGCGCTGATATTTATTTACATATGGGCTGGTCCGCACCACCTGTTGTATACCACCTTGCCAAGCTGGGCGCAATCATTAGGCATCGTATTCTCTATTATGCTGATAGCGCCAAGCTGGGGCGGCATGATCAACGGGCTACTTACCCTGCGTGGCGCCTGGGATAAGGTGCGTGACGACGTGGTGCTTAAATTTATGGTGGTAGGCTTAACCGCCTACGGCATGGCCACTTTTGAGGGACCGATGCTTTCATTAAAGCAAGTGAATGCCATTGGCCACTTTACCGACTGGATAGTAGCCCACGTACACGTAGGCGCTTTGGGCTGGAACGGCTTTTTAACTTTTGCTATATTATACTGGCTGATACCGAGAATTTACCGCACACAACTATATTCACTCAAACTGGCCTCGTTTCATTTTTGGATAGGTACGCTGGGCATCTTATTCTATGCCGTGCCGATGTACTGGGCGGGCTTTACCCAGGGCTTGATGTTGAAAGAGTTTACCCCCGAGGGCATCCTGAAATACCCAACGTTTTTGGAAACCACGCTGCGCATCATCCCGATGCATGTTATGCGTGCTGTTGGCGGTGGTTTATACCTGGTAGGTGTGATTGTAATGGCTTATAACCTGGCGCGCACCATGGCTATAGGCAAGCTGGTAGCGCAGGAACCTGCCGAAGCCATGCCGTTGGAAAAGGTATTTGTAGCGCACGATGAAGGCGATAATTTTTGGCACCGCGTGCTGGAGCGTAAGCCGATACAACTGATGGTGCTTTCACTGCTGGTAATACTGATAGGCAGTATCATCGAACTAATCCCGACCATAACCATCTCCTCAAACGTGCCTACTATTGCCAGTGTAAAACCCTATACGCCGCTGGAGTTACAGGGGCGCGATATATACATCCGAGAGGGTTGTGTTAACTGCCACTCGCAAACGGTAAGGCCTTTTCGCTCAGAAACGGAGCGTTACGGCGAATACAGCAAGGCCGGTGAGTTTGTGTACGATCACCCTTTCCTGTGGGGTTCAAAACGTACCGGGCCCGATCTGCAACGCGAGGGGGGCAAGTACAGCAATGCCTGGCACTATAACCACATGCTCGACCCGAGGCTGATGTCGCCGGGCAGTATCATGCCAAATTACGATTGGCTGATCAACCAAAAGCTCGACACTACTACCACGGCATCTAAAATAAATGCCATGCGCACATTGGGTGTGCCTTACGCCGCCGGTTATGATAAGCTGGCCAATACCGAGCTGGACAAACAGGCCAAAGGTATTGCCGACAATCTGGCAAAAGACAAGATAAAGGTACAAAGCGACCGCGAGATAGTAGCGCTGATAGCCTATCTGCAACGCCTGGGTACCGATATTAAAGTAACTAAAACCGCTAATAACTAAGCGCCATGTTTAAACAATTTGTACAGGGTATTGATGGTAACCAGGTTTACCTCATCACCTCGTTAGCCATATTTCTGCTGTTTTTTATCGTGGTAACGGTAATGCTCATCCGCATAAAAAAACCACATGCCGACTATATGAGCGATATACCATTGAGCGACAATCAACCTAAACACCTAAATATACAAGAGCTATGAAAAAGCTATTGACCGCGTTTGTGCTGATAACAACTTTAGGCACTGCCCCTGTAATGGCAGCCAATGATACGTTGATGCCTGTTGATACCATGAACTACATTGGCTACGGCGCCATTATGCTGATGCTGGTATTGTTTGTAGTAACCATGCTGGTTTTGCTGCGTACGTTTAAGGTACTTACCCGCCTGTTAATGGGTGCCGAGGCTAAGAATGCGCCTGCGGAAGTTGAGGCGGAGGTAGTACCCGCTAAACCAAAGAACAGCCTGGTAAATAAGCTGCTCTCTTTACGTCCAATGGCCGAGGAGGAATCACTGCTTACCGAGCACGATTTTGACGGCATTAAGGAATTGAATAACCCCACACCGGCCTGGTTTATGGGGCTGTTTTATACAACAATTGTATTTGCGGTTGGGTACCTGCTTGTTTACCACGTGTTCGGCATAGGGCAGTTACAGGATCAGGAGTATCAAACCGAAATGACCATTGCCAATAAAGAGAAGGAAGCCTTTCTGGCGAAATCAGCCAACCGGGTTGATGAAAATACGGTCACCCTGTCAAAGGATGGCGCGGTATTACAATCAGGCGCTACGGTATTTAAAACCCATTGTGCCGCCTGCCACGGCGAGAAGGGGCAAGGTGTTGTTGGGCCTAACCTTACTGATGAGTACTGGCTGCACGGCGGTAAAATAAACGATGTGTTTAAAACCATTAAATACGGTGTACAGGCCAAGGGTATGCCCAACTGGGAAAAGCAACTTACCCCTAAACAAATTGCCGATGTAGCCAGCTATATCAAATCAATATACGGAACAAAACCTGCAGGTGCCAAAGAACCACAGGGCGATATTTATAAAGATGACGCTGCCGCTAAAACGGCATCTATTTAAAATAAACTACAGATATGCTTACCGCTGATATTACCGCGCAACCTAATACCACCACTGGCGGTGGCCGCCGATGGATGTACCCGGTTGTGCGTAAAGGTAAGCTGTACCGGTACCGCAGCCTGTTAAGTTATATTTACCTGGTGTTATTTTTTGCCGGACCATTCATCAGCATTAGCGGGCACCCGCTGTTGCTGCTTAATGTGCTGGAGCGCCGCTTTGTAATACTGGGGCAGGTATTTTGGCCGCAGGATTTCTTTTTATTTGTATTGGCTATGCTGGCCGGCCTGGTGTGCATCATACTGTTCACCATAGCGTTTGGCCGGTTGTTTTGTGGGTGGATCTGTCCGCAAACCATTTTTATGGAGATGGTTTTCCGTAAGATAGAGATATGGATAGAGGGCGATGCCAAAAAGCGCCGCAAGCTGGATGAAGGCCCGCTTAACAGCGAAAAGCTGGTTAAGAAATCATTAAAGCATGCCATCTTCATTGTGTCGTCGTTTTTGATAGCCAATACTTTTTTGGCATACATTATTGGTAAGGATGCATTAATAAAAATCATTACTGAGCCGGTTGCTATGCACTGGTCGGGCTTTGTAAGTATTTGTGTGTTTGCCGTGGTGTTTTATTTGGTGTACAGCCAAATACGGGAGATTGTGTGTACCGTGATCTGTCCGTACGGACGGCTACAAGGGGTATTGATTGATAAGAGCACGCTGGTGGTAGCCTACAATTTTTTACGTGGCGAGCCGCGGGGCAAGATCTCCAAAAAACAGGATCAAACCCAAAAAGGCGATTGTGTGGATTGCGGTTTGTGTGTGGATGTTTGCCCTACAGGCATTGATATACGCAAAGGTACCCAACCGGAATGCATCAACTGTACCGCCTGTATTGATGCCTGCAACCAGGTGATGGACAAGATCAACAAGCCGCTTAACCTCATCGGGTTTTACTCCGAAGAAAGCATAGCCCAAAAGGAGCAGCCAAAGTTTAACAGGCGTATGGTTGCTTACAGTGCGGTTATTGTGGTGCTGCTGGGTGTGCTTACCTCCTTTGTACTTAAACGCAGCGCGGTTGATGTTACCATACTACGGTCAGCAGGGATGCTGTACCAGGAGCAGCCGGGCGGTTACATCAGCAATATTTATAATGCCGAACTGATCAACAAAACCAACACTTCGCAACAGATCACGTTGGTTACTGATGATACCGATATCAAGGTAAAATACATTCAGGCCCCGGGTACCTTAAAGGCCGAAAGCGAGGGCAAGGCGGTTTTCTTTTTAATGATACCGGCCGACAAAATAAAAAACGCTAAAACTGATATTAAAATTAAAGTGATGCGGGGTAATGAAACACTCAGCACTATATCAACAGCATTTATAGGACCAATTTATGGAAGCGATTAAAAATTGGAATTGGGGCAAATGGCTGGTTACCGGTATGGTAACCTTTATGCTCTTTATCATCTGTATGGCGGTTTACATGTTAAGGCAGCCTGCTGATGATTATGATAACAGCTATTACGAAAAAGGCCTGGCCTATAACAACGAATACATCCGCCAAAAAAATGTGGAGCAGGATCATGCGCAGCCCATTATAAAGGTAGAGGGCAACGCCATGAACATACAGTTTACCGGCGAGGCAAACGGCAAACTAACATTCCTCCGCCCATCAGGGCAACGGTTTGATAAGGCTATGGATCTGGCTACTGGCGCGGGTGGTTTGTTCAGCATACCATTAACTGATTTTAAGCAAGGGCGGTGGCAATTGGTTATTAACTGGCAGCAGGGCAACAGGCAATACCTATACAAGCAAGAGATCACCTTACCATGAGCGACTGGCAGGTAGCGTTTTTTATAGGCCTTTTCGGCAGTGTGCATTGCATCGGTATGTGCGGACCGTTAATGCTGGCCGTGCCTTTTAAAAGGCGTTCGGCATGGCTGCTTGCTTTTGATAAACTGCAGTACCAATTGGGCCGTACCATAAGCTATGTTGTTCTCGGTTTGATTATCGGGCTTATAGGCAAGCAAATATGGCTGGCCAACATCCAGAACGGGTTGAGCATTGTAAGCGGTATACTCATCATATTGGCGGCTTTATCCCGCTTAATTAAACACTCATTTAAAAGTACAGGCATCGCCATAAAGTTGATGCAGCCGTTTAACAATATGCTGGTATGGGCATTGAAAAACCGTGCCGGGCATTTAATTACCGGTATGCTTAACGGCTTGCTGCCCTGTGGGTTTGTTTACCTGGCGCTGGTAGGCGCTGTTAACACCGGTACGGTTTTAAATTCAGCCGGGTTTATGTTTTGGTTTGGAATGGGCACCCTGCCGCTGATGTTCGCTGCCGCGCTTGGCAGCGGTTTTTTCACCGTATCATTAAGGCGAAAGTTGAATAGGGTGATACCATATTTTATGCTATGCCTGGGGGTATGGTTTGTACTGCGGGGCTTAGCGCTTAATGTGCCTTACCTTAGTCCGCCTGCAATGGATGCACCCGCATTATGCAAATAAAAAATGTGCGTAAGGTCACTTTTTGTTATGATGGCTGTCATGGTGCAGGTACGCGTTTATCCACAATTTTGAATTGTAAACAAAACGATAAATGTTATGGCAACTATAAAAACAATAACCCCGCATTTTGTAAGTGATAACCAACCGGCAACCCTGCATTTTAACTTGTGGGCTAAGTTTAATGAGTTTGCCGACGCGCAAAAAAGCAACCAAACCTTATGGTTTTTTTTAGTACTGATGGTGCATGGCGTGGTGTTTTTACCCATCCCGGCGGTACTGAGCTACTACTTTGACGGCTCTGCCGCGGTGTTAGCCGTAACCATGATCTGCTTTTTTGCAAACCTGATCGCCAATATGGCCGGTGCCGGTATACGTACCGTGCTCAAGCTGTTCGCGGCCAGTATTTTAATTCATGTGGCAATGATCATCATTGTAATAGTTTAACAAACAGGATTTAGTGTGGATGAATAAAAAAGCGGTTATCAGCCGCTTTTTTTATTGAATAATAATTGATTTAAATAACGATGCATAACTTTCATATCCCCGTTTTAGGGCTGGCCTTTTCCATTGATACACCGCTTAAAGTAGCTCGCTACGGTATATCCTCCACGGTTTCAATAGTTGATGATGAATTAACAGAACGTATGCGCGAGTTTCATATCCGCGAGCATAATGATGAGTATATATCCATCCATAAAAACGAACACGATCATCGTGCCCGGCGCATAAGGGCGTACCTTGATATGCTGAATACCTATGTTGCCCGGCAAATGGTAGCGCTAAAACAGCAGCCATTTGGCCGGGGTTACGATATTGACCGTTATTTTGATATGCTGCCCGATGGCTCACTTTTAAAGCAAAAATATGCTTTGATGCAGCACACCCATGATGCCGAACTTAAACACAAACTGGAGCAGCAACTGCGTAACGAGATGCAGCCCGGCAGCATCGATGTAAATATTATGGCTAAGGTTGATAAATTGAACTTTGATAAGGACGGCCACAGCACCGGCGAGGTTAATACCGATGCTTTAGCCGCCATGCGTGGTTTTGCACAAAGTGGCCTGAATGCCTCGGTCATACTATCAGCCGGCATGAACCCACGGTTGTATAGTTACCTTGAGGAGTTCCGTGATTTTTTTCCGGATGCTGATGGCAACATCCGCAAGCGGGTGATACTGAAGGTGAGCGATTACCGTTCGGCATTGATACAGGCTAAGTTTCTGGCCAAAAAAGGTATCTGGGTGCATGAGTTCCGTATCGAATCGGGGCTGAATTGCGGCGGACACGCCTTTGCTACCGATGGCTTACTGCTTGGCCCCATTTTGCAGGAGTTTAGCGAAAAGCGGGAGGAAATGTTTAACGAGTTGCAGGCCATGTATCTGCACGCACTGCATGGTAAAGGCTACAGCGCTATCAACAATCCGTCAACACGCATCAGTGTGCAGGGCGGTATAGGCACCGCTGCCGAAAATAGCTTTTTGCTGGAGCATTACGCGCTTGATGCCACCGGCTGGGGCAGTCCGTTTTTGCTGGTGCCCGAAGCTACCAATGTTGATGAGGAAACATTGCACCAATTAACCCATGCACAGCCGGATGACTTTTACGTGAGCGCGGCATCGCCGCTGGGCGTGCTGTTCAACAACTTTAAACCTGCAAGCATACAGCAGTTGCGGTTAAAGCGCATTATGGCCCATCGCCCGGGCAGCCCATGTACTAAAAAGTACCTGTGTACCAATACCGAGTTTACAGCCGAGCCTATCTGTACGGCATCGCGCCAGTATCAGCATTTAAAAATTGAACAGCTTATGGCCGCTGACCTGCCCGGAGATGAATTATACCGGCAGATACAGGAAGTGACCGAAAAAATATGCCTTTGCGAAGGACTGGCAGTATCGGCATATATTAAAAACAACCTGCTAAAACCCCGAGAAAACAAGGCGGTAGCTATTTGCCCGGGACCGAACCTGGCTTATTTTAAGGCCACATACTCGCTGGATGAAATGGTAAAGCATATTTACGGTAAGCTTAACCTGCTTAAAAATGTGAGCCGCCCCAACCTGTTCATTAACGAGCTTAACCTTTACTTGGAGTACCTGAACAAGGAGGTTGCCCGCTCGGTAAATAATATGACTGCCAAAAAGGAGAAATACCTTGACAAATTCAGGCAGCAGCTACAGCAGGGTATTGATTATTATAAGGCGCTGATACCGCAGATAAGCAACCAAACCCGCGAGTATTTGCAGGAGATGCAAACCATGCTACACACTTGCGAAGCGCAACTGAATGCCATAGTATAAACACAAAAAAAGCGGCCAAAAGCCGCTTTTTTAATTGTTAATTGATTGGGTTTGGGTTTTATTATATGTTTTATCCGTTCATGCTGAATAGTTGGGTTGATGGTTTATTTTGCCATATCTTTTCATCAAACGCCATACATATATTGCGTAAAAAGCGTTTGCCAAGCGGCGTAACTTTCAGGCACCGGGAGTTCAGTTCTATCAGGCCGTCATGCAGCAATGGCTCCAGCCGTTCAATGCTGTTCAGCAAACCCACAGATGGTTGGGCATCATGATTCCAGCAGGTTTGGCCCTTGCACATAATGTTCAGTATATGGCGGCGCAGCAGCATATCCTCGTTGGTAGATTGATGCAGTTTGATAAGCGGCAACCGGCCGGAATTGACAAGGTCAAGATACTCATCTATTTTTTTAGCATTCTGCGCGTAAGCATACCAGGAGTCGCTTATGGATGATACGCCAAGGCCGACAAGTAATTGGGTGTACTGATGCGTATAACCCATAAAGTTGCGATGCAGGCTGCCATTTTGCACGGCATGATACAGGCTGTCGGTACCCAGGGCAAAATGATCCATCCCAATATCGTGATAACCAATATTGGTGAACAGTTCGCAGCCCAGGTCGTACAATTTACGTTTCAAAAATGCATCGGGCAGATCCTTATCGGTGTAGCGGCGCTGGCCGGGTTTTATCCAGGGTACATGGGCGTAGCTGTAAAAAGCAATACGATCGGGCATCAGCAGGGCAACCTGTTGCAGGGTATCCGCCATGCTTTCTACGGTTTGCAAGGGCAAGCCGTATATCAGGTCGTAATTTACGGAGGTGTAGCCGATAGCGCGTGCCTCAACGGTTACTTTTTTTACCTGTTCAAAGCTCTGTATGCGGTTGATGATGAATTGCACCTTCGGGTCAAAATCCTGAATACCGAGGCTCAGCCTGCGGAAACCCAGATCATACAAAGTTTGCAAATGCTCCATCGTGGTATTACCCGGATGTGCCTCAAAACCAAATTCAGCATCCGGATGAATTACCGCATCATCAAGTAATCCTTCAATCAGCACCTGTAAATTTTGCGGACTAAAAAAGGTGGGGGTACCCCCGCCCAGGTGAATTTCCCGTATTACGGGTTGCGCATTAAATAGCGCTTTATACATGCCCCACTCCTTCAGTACAGCCTCAATATAAGGCAGCTCAACACCATGGTTTTTGGTAATGCGGGTGTTGCAGCCACAATAGGTGCACAGGCTTTCGCAGTAGGGTAGGTGTACATACAGGCTGATACCATCGTTGTGGTTAGTTTTCACAAATGATGCCTTTACGTCATGTTCCCAGTCAGCAGCATCAAAAGGTACATTATCCCAGTAAGGTACGGTAGGATAGCTGGTGTAGCGTGGCGCGGCAACATTGTATTTATCGGTAAGTGCTTCGGGTACGGGCATGGCTTAACATTTTAGGCGATGGTTTTAACAGGTATAATTTCGGCACGGCAGTTATTGGCGCAGGCACAGGCATTGCCGGTACATTTGTTTTGCTGCCACAGGTCGAGGTTTTTGATGGTTTGATCGCATATCTGCTGCAAAGCCTCATTGGTTAAAAATGCCTGGTGCGGTGTAACAATCACATTAGGATGAGCCATTAAACGGGTAAGCAGGTTATCCTTCTGCGCATCGTGTGTATGATCCTGGAAGAACAGACCTTTTTCGTTCTCATAAACATCTAACCCTAAATAGCCTATTTGTCCTTTGGTAATTGCCTGCAAGGCGGCCTCGGTATCTATCAACCCGCCGCGTGAAGTGTTAAGCAGCATAACGCCCGGTTTCATTTTGGCGATGCTTTGGGTATTAATAATGTGAAAAGTATCCGGTGTGAGCGGGGCGTGCAGTGATATAACGTCAGATTGCTTAAGCAATTCATCCAGCGATGCAAACTCAATATCGGGCAAGCGGTCGGGTTTGCTTACATCATAACCAATAACACGGCAACCCAGGCCTTTAAAAACAGCGGCTGTTGCCAGGCCGATATGTCCCAAACCGATCAAGCCCACGGTTTTGCCATAAAAGTTAAAACCGATCAGGTCATCCAGCTTAAAATCAAAATTAAGGCTGTGCCGGTGGGCTGTGGTAATATGCCTGCTAAGTGCAAGAGCAAGCGCCAGCGTGTGTTCAGCAATGGCTTGCGGTGAGTAGATGGGGACGTTGGTCAGTTTAATACCCCGTTCACCTGCGGTAATTTTATCAATATGATCGGTACCTACCGAGCGGGTGGCGATATATTTAATACCCATATCGGCCAGTTTATTGATAACCGGTGCTGAGGCATCATCATTGGTAAATATCACCACGGCATCCTTGCCTTGTGCATAGGCCGCCGTTTCAATACTTAAAGGATTGGATATAAGCGTTATATCATGCTTTTTTTGATTGGACTTTGCCAGAAATTCCTTTTCAAAAGCTTTTATACTGTAGGCTACAACTTTCATCTGTTAACTGCTTTGCTACAAAGGTAGGCTTGCGGTTACAGCTAAAACATGCGTGCCGTCAGCACAAAAAATGATATTCGTCAGTTTTTCATTTTTACAAGGCGGTTCATATCCAGTATGGTAATCTGGCTGCCTTTTTTTTCTATTGATCCTTCCTCCTTAAAATCGGTAAGGGTACGGCTAACCGTTTCAGTAGCCATGCCTGCCATAGCGGCCAGCTCATCGCGCGATACTTTGAACTGTGCCGGATCAGCCGATTGTTTGCTCAGGCGGATAAGCACCTGCGCCAAACGCTTGCGTACCGAGTTGTAAGCCAGTTCAATTAACTGTTCCTCTTTTCCGCGTACGTTATTGGCCAGTATGCGGATGAATTGCTGCCCGACATCAGGATATTTGTTGAGCAGGTTAAGCGTCATATCCCGGGGCAGCAGGCATACCGCCGAGTCTTCAACAGCCTCGGCGGTATCGGTGTAGTTTTCATCTAACAACAGGGCATGTATGCCCAGGTAATCATCAGCACGATACAGCCCCGTAAGCAATTCGCGGCCATCCTCGGCCATTTTAATGGTTTTTACACTGCCTTCCAGCACCAGGTATAAGCCTTGCGGGGCATCGCCATCATAATATAATATTTGTTTTTTCTTGATCTGACGCACTTTTCTGCCCGCTATCATGCCCTTTAATTCGGCCAGGCCCTGCCCGTTGCCGCTGGCCAGTTTTTCAAGCTTATCTATCGATTTGTTGTAGTATTCTTCCTGCCGCTGCTTCTTTTTCAGGCGCGATTCAATGGCGTTCAGCAACTCAATATCATCAAAAGGTTTGGTGAGGTAATCATCGGCACCCATCTCCATACCTTTCCTAAAGTCTATACGCTCAGCCTTGGCGGTCAAAAAGATAAATGGCGTGCCCGCTGTATCGGCGTTTTTACCCAGCATGTACAATACGCCGTAACCATCCAGCTCGGGCATCATAATGTCGCACAGTATCAGGTCGGGCTTATGCTGAAAGGCCAGGTCGATACCGGTTTTGCCATTATTGGCCTGTAAAACTTTAAAGCCGCTAAGCTCCAATATCTCGGCGGTACTCTCCCTGATGTCGTTGTTGTCTTCTATGATCAATATGGTTGTCATGCTTTTACAGGAAATGCTAAAGTGAATGATGTACCCTGGTTTATCTTGCTTTCAAAGGCAATTTTTCCGTTCATCAGCGCGGCATACCTTGCCACAATGTTAAGCCCCAGGCCGGTACCCGGTATGTTGCCGGTATTGTGCGCCCTGAAGAAAGCTTCGAACAAATGTTTCTGGTCGCTTTCGGGTATGCCGATGCCGTTATCTTTTATAACGATGATGAGCTCGTTATCAGTAAGCTCGGTATTGAATTCGATAAAAGTATGCTCGCCGCTGTATTTTATGGCGTTACTGATGAGGTTGATAATACAGTTGCGCAGCAAACCCTGGTCGAGGCTTACCAAGCTGGTGGTGCCGGTATGCTGATAAACTATGTTTTGCGCCTCTTTGGCTATGAGTTGCATCTCCTCGGTTATCTCTTCGGCAAACTTTACCACGTCAAACGGGGTAAACACAGGCTCAACCTTCCCGGCTTCCAGGCGCTCAAGCGACAAAAAATCATTCAGGATGCTGGTTAAATTGCCTATTGATGCCTTTATTTTGTTGATGTGCTTGGTAATGTTGGGATTATCAAACTGCGAGGCATATTTCTCGATCAATACGGCCGAAAGCTGAATTGCGCTTAACGGTGTACGAAACTCATGCGATGCCATGGATACGAAGCGGCTTTTTAGCTGCCCCAGCTCTTTTTCTTTTTCAAGAGAGAGGCTAACCTCCTCTTTGGCTATTTGCAGGGCATCAACTGTTTGTTTTAGGGAGAGCGTACGCTCCTCAACCTGCTGTTCAAGGTTGGCGGCATATTCGCGCAGGCGGTCTTCGGCTTCCTTTTCGCGGCTCATATCATGTATAAAACCGGTATATATTTTTCGGCCGGAGTACTGCACTTCGCTCACCGCCAGCCTGAAAGGGAATACCGAACCATCTTTACGTAAGCCCTTTACTTCGCGGCCAATTCCAATAATGTGGGGCTGGCCGGTATGTTGGTAACGGTGAATATAACTATCGTGCTGCTCCCTGTCGGGCGGGGGCATCAGCATGGCAATGTTGTGGCCAATCACCTCTTCTGGCTCGTACTGAAACAGCTTGCATGCCGATGGGTTGATCGACTCGATCCTGCCGCGATCATCAATGGTGATGATACCGTCAATAGCGTTTTGAATAATAGCGTTTAACAGGGCGGCGTTCTCCATGCGGTTAAAATATGATATTGCTCACAAATATCATAATAAGCAAGGTTATCCTGAAATGATAATGCTCAGCCCAAAAAGTGACCACGGTCATATTTAGATTTTAGGCATTCCTTAAATATGTTAATTATCGCCTATTACAGGGTAATATAATGCCATATTTTTTGGTTAGCCTGTTTTATCTTTAAAGAAAAAATCTCATGAAAAGAAACCTTATCATCGCAGCGCTTTGCTTTTTAAGCATAGGAGCAAGCGCAAAAAACAAAACTGACAAACACCGCAAAGCAATAAAGCCAGCCTGTACCGCTACTGTAACCAAAACCGGTACAGTAACGTATTTTTGTGAAGCTACAGGTGTAACAACAACATATAATATTTCACTGTCATGCTCCAGAACAAGCGAACAAAGCTGTGATAAAGCCAGTAAATTAGCTACTGAATGTGTAGAAATCAATTATGCTATAGCAGAAGTTATTAAGCTGGCAGAAATGGAAGATGCTTGCACGCCATTGTAATATAAAGGCACAAGCCGTAATTGTGCTTGTGCCTTTTATATATATAAAATCAAATGTTTATATACCTGATTTTTATGAAAAAAGCTATATTAAATGTAAAAATAATTTTTACATTTTCTTTTTTTATTCTTTCGATGAAGCTGCAGGCACAGAATATTAGTGCACGATATACTATAACTAAAAATGTATCTATTACAACCGGCGACAAAAAGAAGGAAGTATCTTTAAATTTAACAGGCAACTACTATCGCAAAGGGAACCGATATATTTTTTGGGAACAGGCTGACTATTTGAGTAAATATCAACAAGGAACTATATCTGTTAATATTGATAACGATTATTATATCTATAACTTAAACACCGATACTATTCAGGCACTTTATTATCATGACTATGACAGCCTGATCGTAAGGTACGGATTAAATACAAACGTTAAACAACCTAATGGGCTAAAGCAGCCCATGCGAGAAAATCCCTTTGAAAAAAATTATTCATTACCCTGGGTTATTTCGCAGGAAACAAAAATTATAAAAGGATTTAAATGTCAAAAGGCTACAGACAGGGACCAATGGGTGGTATGGTTTTGTCCTGATATACCGGCCGATGTCAGCCTTCATCGCCTGCGCGGATTACCCGGTTTGGTTGTTGAGGCTTATTCATTACCTACCAATGAAACCTTTTTGCTTACGGATTATAAACTGACAGCGAATATTGATGATAAGGTATTCGCTCGTAACGAGCTAAAAGGTCCTTTCAAAAAAGGTGCCCTACTTAAAAGTTTAAAAACCACCCCGGAAAAAACAAAAGCAGAAAAGCAACAGGAATTACTGAATCAAAATTAGTGATATTTAAAAAACTGCTGATCGTATTCGTTCTGTTCGTTTCAGGGCCTACTCTGAAGGCGCAAACCTGCACACTTAAATTCAGTGTGGTTGATACGGCTAATAATTCCATTCAAGATTATAATATTAAGATTAGTGGTAATGTAAGTAAGGTGATTTATCTCTTTTCATCCATTAATTCAGCAAATTATTATCTTAAAGATATTAAAACAAAAGCCGAGGATGATAGCCTGCATATCGCTGTAAGCCACGTTTCATATCAGGATACGGTTGTAAAGGTACCCATAACTAAAACAATAAATGTAGGTGCCATTAAACTCCATTTAAAAAACTATTCCCTTAACCAGGTGCAGGTAAAAGGGCCGAGTGTATGGCAGCAGGGCGATACAACCAATTATCGTGCTGATGACTTTAAGGAGGGCGATGAAAAAAAGCTAAAAGATGTATTAAAAAGCCTGCCAGGTTTTACTGTAAAGGATGACGGCTCATTGTTGTTCAGAAACAAGCGTGTTGGTAAAATTTTTATTGACGGGCAGGAAATCTTTGCTGATAATATCAGTTTACTCCTTAACAGTTTTCCGTCGGGCGTAATTGAGTTGGTTCAGGCCCAGGAAAATCAAAACAATAACCGTTTGCTTAAAAAAATTGGCGGCACAGAAACCTCTATAAATTTAACATTGAAAAAGGGCACCTTTAAAGCTGCTTTTGGTGACTTTGAAGCCGGAGCAGGGCAAAAGGGACGGTATAAGGTTACACCGGTAATATTTTCAATAAGTAAACAAATTAAGGGAGGATATATTGGTAATATAAACAGCCTTGGCGAAGGTATAGGATGGTCAATGTTGCGAAACATAAAAGGTGGGCAGGAGTATGAAGCCGAAAGGCTTTTATCACCTGATCAAACACCCGATCCGGTTAAAAACCTGCCCGAGCGCTATTATTTAAAAAACAGGTTGTTTGATAACCGGCTTGATCTGAGTACCAAGCTATCTGACAAGCTTTTGCTTAAAACTACCATTACCTCTATTTTTGATCGCCAAACACAGGGCACAGCCAGCAGCTTTAACTACTTTACCGGCTCCGTATATTCAACCCGTTCCGAAAGTAAGTACATTGAATTCAAACCGTCTATATTCAATTTTGGACAGGTTTATGATTATGGCATCAATGACAACAATACGCTACAGTTTAAAATAAACTTATTTGTTGACCGTAGCAAAAGTGTAAGTTCTTCAAAATTTGATGAAAATAATATAGCGCAAGCAATAAATGGCGCTATCAATAAAAACTGGTATAGTCCCACCTTGCAGGTTACACATACTCATTTAACAGCAGATAACAAGGCAGTAGTAACTTCTTTTTCATTTAACAGGCAATGGATACAGGAAAACGGAATGTTTTATTCAAAACAATGGCCACAAATATTTGCAATACCCGACTCGTTGTATAATAATCTTAGTCAACTTCCCCGGCATAGCACAAATAACTGGAAACTGCAGCAATCACGTTTTTTTAAATTTCGGAAATGGTCTGTTAATACGTTATTTTCAATTACCCATTCACAATTGCGGCTTGCGCCTAATTTGATCGTAAACGATTCTTTGAACTCTAATGCAAGTATTGCTCCTGCTTTTGTAAACAATTCCGGCACTTATAAATCAAGCAGTGTAACGGGGCAGCTTAACGGACGATATAAATACAGTAATAAACGTCAGCTATCATATAGAATTACCTTCGGGCTGAACAGGTTGCAACGTACCGAAGCGTTATCAGCACGTACAAACTTTTACCCGGAGTTTAACATGATCCTTTCTGGTGCTACAAACTTCTTGAAAGAACTAAACGATTATCTTACTATAAGTTATGATTATGTTCCACCGCAAGTTTATGAATTGTTTAGCATTAATTTACCCCAATTGCCCTCATTGATCCGACGAAATGCTGCTAACCGCCCCGGAATTAAATCATTTACCGCAAACTATTCATTCTCGTTATTAAAAAAGCAGGACCTATCATCGTTAAACATTAATACGTTTTATACAAGATATTTTAACAGTCCGGTTTTTGCTGTGGGTTATAATAATTTCTTGCCAATTATAACAGATTCTGTGGTTAATGATGGCAGAAATGAGTACGGCTTATCAGGTAATTTTAAAGTCCCATCTTTAGCACTCATGGCTGTAATTGAAATGGATGCCGGCTTTTCATCTGCTTCTTATTTTTTTACCAGCAATACCAGGATAGCACAGGGTACAAATTATCAGTTGAGCTTTAAAACATCTTTAAAAAAAAGCTGGCACAAAATGTATTATATAACATTAAGCGGTACCTATTCAGAAACAATTAACAGAAGTAGGGGGATAGCCACAGCGTCACTGCAGTACAATCGTTTCGGTACTCTTATTGGTGCAGTAAAGCAGCGATTGGTTTATAGTAAAAACTTTAGCGCCATTTTTAATGTGCAATTTGCAAATACCGGCCTATATGCCGACCGGCAAAAAGGTAGTTTTCTTTTGCTTGACAGCGAACTGAATTATAAGTTCAAGGCAACATCGCCGGTAACAATTACGCTGATAGGTGAAAACCTTACAGATCAAAGATATTATAACATAGCAAGTAACGGTGTAGCAAGCCAGTTAGTGAGTGCGATACCCTTGATAGGACGCAACTTTTTTGTTTCAGCAAAGTTTGTATTTTAAGTTGTTTGCCAACGGCTAATTATAGTATTGTAAATGTGATTAAAGATGCTTAACCTGAAAAGTGACCGGGAACATATTTTCCAGACTGAGCATGCGTGGTGCTTAAATAACCACATGCATCAATTGATATGATGTAGGATTGTAGCCCGTATATTGTTTAAAAAAGCGACTAAAGTGCGATGGGGTATCAAAGCCTAATTTATCCGCTACATCTTTTATTGACAGGTTTGCCGATACCAGCCAATGCCTGGCCTCGTTAAACAGGCGTTGATGAATATGATGCAGCGGACCAAGACCTGTTTCGTTCTTAACCACCTCGCTAAGGTATTTGGCGCTTACGGCTAATTTGTCGGCATACTCCTGCACGGTGCGCTTGGTTAAATAATGCTCATCGGCCAACTCCAAAAATTGTTTGGTTAACTGCACAGCGCGATTGTTGGCGTGCCCCACTACCGGTTGCTCGGTGCAAACACGGTAACCTTGCAGCATCAGTTCAATAAAGGTAAGGTATGCCATCTGCTCGTGAAATATGCGGGTACCATAAAGCTCCTTTTCCAGCTTATCAAAAAGTTCGCGCATCATCCTTAGCCGCTCGGCCGATAGCTCACAGTAGGGTGTAACCCTTTCGCCGGGCGTAATTATTTCAAGTATACCCGCTTGTTTAATCAGGCTGCTGCTTAATAATTTTTTATGGAATGACAGTATAATGATCTGTATACCGTCGGCACTATTCTGATAATCCGGTATTTGTGCGGGTGGGAGCAAAAGCATGCTTCCCGCGGTAAAGTTATGTATCAGGTTGCCTGCAATAATCTCGGTATAACCCTGCTTGCCTAAAAGCAGGTGGTAATGCGTTTCGTGGTAGTGGTGTTGTGCGTTTTCATTGGTATGGTGATGTATGGTCATCAGCTCATCCAGATGGCTTTTTACTTTAACGGCCTGATTATCGCCCGGCGCTATAATAGCGTGTGCGGCATCAGGTAATTTGGTATCAACAAAGTGATCTGTAAGGTAGCTTTGTTTCATATATATTATTTAGCTCAGCAAAAGAAGCGAGTAATACGCATATAAGTGGTAAGCGAATTCTCATAATAAGGTAAGCCAAATGTCATACAATGCAAAAAAGGCCCGCCTTACCGGCGGGCCCTAACTATATTAAACACTATTTAAATTATAAACCGAAGCTGTAAGCTACACGCAGGGCAAGCAGGTTATTGCTTTTGCCGTTATCGGTAAATTTAGAGTTGCCTTCAAAACGTACACCGGCATCAATGTAGTTGTTGCCGCCCACGTTAAACAGGTAACCTACCTGCGGCGCGTAAACAAACGCTGCTGATTTGGTTGCGCCTACATCGCTTTTGTTGGTCAGGAATGCGGCACCGGCTTCACCCTGTACATAAAAGTTTTGTACCGGGAAGTATTTTAAACCTGCCTTTGCTGGTATCAGTTGCAGATCCTCGCCGCTTACGCCATTAATTTCTTTAGCGAAGTAGTTTTGGTAACCGCCGTTAACGGTAACATATAACTGGTCCCTCAGTATCGGAAATTCAGCCTGAACTGATCCGCCTACGCTCCAGTTGTAGCTGTCTTTAAAGCTGCCTACAGGCAAGCCAAAGTCAGGACCAACACTTAAACGGATACCTGAACCTGTGGTGGTTGTTTTGCCGCCGTCTTGTGCGTTAGCATTGATTGAGAATAATGATACTATTGCAAGTGTCAGTGCACTTAGTTTGATTAAAGTTTTCATCTTGATATTATGATATTAGTTGCTGCCCCAAAAATTGAAGCAGGTTGTTTTGACAGGGTTTCGGAGCCGGCTTCGCGTTGCCCTGTCTTGTAATTCTATGGTTGTTTTTTGCTACATAGATTTAACACAACAAAAGTAAAATGAAAGCGGAAGGCGGGCAATTCCTAAAATTCGGTTATGCTAACCAATTTTTCCGGTAAGTGTCAGCAATTGGCAAGTAATGGCGGTTTAAGTACACCTGTTAGGCTTAAAGCGATTATTAGTGATGTATGCAGGCGGTCTTTATGTAAAATAAAATGGCCACCTGTTAGTACAGGTGGCCATCAATAATGCCGCGTTAGTTTGTATGCTTAAATTTTAATAGGCCGATTCATCAGCGCCTATATCAACCCGGTTGTTTACTTTGCGGGCGCCGCCATCAATATCAAATTCGCCCGTTTGTACTACATAAGTAGGCAGGCCCGCGTTAACTGATGCCGATGTGCTGCTTAAATGCAGGTTTGGCGATGGCAAAGTGCCTGATACGTAACCCGGGTTACCGTATGTTGAATTAGCATCGAGCCCTGTACCTGTTTTAAACGCCGCGAAGGTGGTATAGGTAGTGCTGTTTATGCCGCCCCAATCAAACGTTACGTTTGTTGCTGATGCCGAAGCAGAGTAATATTTGTTGTAGTTAAAGCTGAGCCCGGTTGAGGTGTAACCCAATGAGGCGATCACTACAATATTGCTCCTTGAGTGGATGATGTTGTTGATGAAGGACACATTAGCCATATTTTGCATGTGTATTTCGCCGCCCCAGCCGCCTTTGGAGTAATTTTGATAAAGGGTATTATTGCTCACGGTTGAATTGATCACCTTACCGTTTGATTGGTTGGAGCCGATAAGCAGCCCGGCCTCAATATTATTGTAAACAAAATTGCTGCGTATATTTATGCCCTCGGCATTGTTGTTATTGTTTTCGCAACCAACGCTTATACCGGCATAGTTCTCGTAGCTGGTATTGCCCTCAATATTTATCCATTTACCGCCGTCAACATAAATACCGCCCGATGTTGCCACCGGCGATACGCAGCGGTAAACCGTATTATACTTCACGTTACCGTTGCGGGCAAAGTTAACGTTGGCAGGCGCGCCTGTCCACGCGTAATGGCCGGTCATGTCAATACCTATATTTTTAATATCGTGTACCACATTACGTTCAATCAAAAAGTTCTCCACGTTACCGCCAAGGGTAAGGCCTTCGCTGTAGCCGGTATTGCAGTTGTAGATTTCGTTACCGCCAATGTAGATCTCGTTATATGAATTGGCCGTAGTGCCAAACAATACCAGCGGGTTGGCATTGTCGGCACTCGTAGGTATGGCCGATGAGTTAGTGGTCCAGCCGATGTTGTAAATTTTGCAATTGGTAATATGTACATCAGTGCCCGAGCCGGAAACATAAACGCCCGAGGCAAAGCTGCGCGTATTATTAGCTATGCGGATGTTATCTATTTTGATGTGGCTTTTGCTTGCTACGCCTATCATGGCGTTTTGCGCATCGTTGGTAGCGTTTACACCATCCAGTATAACAATGCCGCCGTTGTAATTGGTGAGTGTTATCCTTTCGCTGCTTGATGCGCCCGAGTTGGGCCAGTAAAGCCGCTCTTTGTAAGTGCCTGCCGCTACATAAATATTGCTACCTGCGCCATTGGTAGTTTTGTACAATGCAGCCTGTATGGTTTTCAATGCCGCCGCTGCTGTTAGCCCCGTGTTGGCATCATTGCCTGATGCCCCGTTAACATAGTAATTGGTTACCGCAAAGGTAGTTTTCTTCGAGTCGGTTTTCGCATCTGTTAGCGCAAGGTTTTCGCCGTTCTTTTTACATCCTCCCAGAGCGATGAGTAAAACACAGAGTAGTCGTAAATTTTTCATAATGGTTTATTTGGTTAATTGATGAATTTTTAACGTTACTTGCTCACCAGCTCAAAAACGGGCAACCTGTTCAGCGGTACGTCCTGCTCAATTTTTGCCGGGCCTTTTATGGTCTTGCCCTTGTCATCACGCCACTTGCCTTTGGGCAGGTATATGGTTTTTTTGTTTTCTTTAGTCAACGCCGGGGCTATCAGTAATTTGCTGCCCAGCATAAACTGGCTTTTTACTTCGGCATAACCCTGGTTTGGAAACTCGTACTCCATGCTGCGTACAATTGGCTGCCCTGTTGTGGCCGATTGTTTAGCCAACTGTAAAATATAGGGTGTGTGTTTCGTTCTGATGTCTACTGCTTGTTTTACCAGGGCAAGGTTGGGCTTGCTCAGCACCCGCCATGGCGCTACCGAAAACTGCATCATCGGCATCAGCGCCGAGCATTGTGCCGAGCGTACCACCAACTCCTCGTCAAGCTTATCTTTACCTATGAACGAGCCGTATTCGCCGCCGCCTATCATATCGGGGCAGGTAAAGTTGTAACCCAGTAAACCGGCCACGGTGATGTGGGGTATCAGCTTTTGCAGATCAACCCAGGTATGCTGCTTATCGCGCAGGCGCTGTACCAGCGGCTGACCGGCCATTTTCCACATGGCGCGGTATTCATTCAGCGGGTAATCCAAGCCTATCTCTCCCCATAAACGGCTGTGATCATTTGGCGTAGCTTTTTTGTAGGAGATCGCATCCGCAGGATAAAAATCGGCATCGCCCGCGTCAAATTTAAAACCATCCAAATGGTAGGCGTTCACCATGTGATCCAGGCGGCTTTTAAACCAGGCCTTAGCCTGCGGATTAGTAAAATCAAGCACGGCACTGTAGCCGTTCCACCAACTGATTATGGCAGGGTTAATAGCCTTATCCCAGTTGTTTTTTTCTTTTTGATCGGCACTGTATAAAAGCAGTTTCTTGCTTAATAACTCCCTGAACACCTCTGTATCCGGTGATACAAACGGACTGATCCACAGCATTACCTTAAAACCCATTTGGTGCAGGCTATCCACCATTGTGGTTGCGTTGGTAAACCTGTCCTTCCTGAAATCAAACCTGCCGTAATAGTCAGCCCAGTTATCATCTATCATCAGTACCCCGGTAGGGAAACCGTTGGCAACAATATCATGCGCGTACTTTAATATGTCAGCCTGGTTTTGGTTGTACACCAGCTCTATCCAGGTATTGTATTGTGGGCGACTGAACAATAACGTATCGGGCAGTTTGCCCTTTGTGGGGAAATGCTTTTTAGCGGCGTTTATAAAAGCCTCCTTCAGGCTATGCCCTGCGGAGTCTATTTCTACTATACGGCTGTTGCCCGAGATGAGCAATTGATCGCCTTTTACCGTAAATTTAAAAGGCTCATCGCTCCATATATATCTGCCCTTTGTTGAAAGCAGCAGCGGGCTTGCCTGGTTGGTGCCGGTGTTGGCGAACAAATCAAACGTATAACCATCTTTAAAAGGCATGGTGTGCGCCTCGTTAACCGCGCCGCCGTACCAATGCTCTCCTGCTTTAACAGGTATAGTAACCTCTTGCGCCCACACCATCCGGGTATTTGTTAGCAGGATAATTGATACTGCCAGTAATAACCGGGTAATTTTTAAAACGTTACAAGCAGGGGTAAGTGGTTTGTTTTTAGTCATGCCGATGGGGTTAAAAAAATGGTAGGCTTAATTATTTGTGATACAATAAAGTTGGGCTAAATCAACTGTTAAAAAAAGGCGCAAAGGTTATAATGGCCAAAATAAACGCAATGCAAACGTTTGCATAGGCTACGCAAACGTTTGTTCTATTTTAATAAAAACTGATAAATGCGCTTGCGTCACAAAAATTATATGCAATAGCGTTTTGGTAAACCAATACAGATCATAACTTTGGTTAATCGTTTAAGCAGCAATAAAGGTGCTGATAAATAACCACTGCAAAGCTATATTCATGATCAAACAAATTAAGCGTTGCCTGTCAGCGTTAACTTTACTTTCCGCTTTTGGTATGCCCGGCATGGCCCAGCAAAACTCAGGCGAGGGAAACCTGAAATATGTTGATACCCGTATCGGCAATGTTGGCGCACTGCTGGAACCAACGCGGCCTACGGTACAACTGCCTAACCAAATGATGCGCATGTTCCCGATCCGTAAGGATTACCTTGACGATCAGATCAGCAGTTTTCCGCTGCTTATTGTATCGCACCGTATGGGCGAGGCATTCAGTATAAAGCCCACAACCGAACCGGTTACAGCCAGGGCCTTTAACCAGCGCATGACGTATGACCATGACCTGGAAGTGATACGCCCCTGGTATTATAAAACTTATTTAATAGATCAGGATATCACCGTGGAGTATGTACCGGGTATAAAAACAGGTATCTATAAATTTGAGTTTCCCGCAAAAAAGGACAAGAACCTGCTGCTGGGCACCTACAATGGCGATGAATCAGCATGGAACATTACTTCAGGCAATGAGGTTACCGGTGTTGAAACCTATCATGATGATATTAAGATATACACCTATGGCGTATTCAGTCAAAAGGGTACGCCGGGCATCCTGAACAATGGTGCGCCAGCGGCCGGTACAACAGTTAGCGGTAAAAACATAAAAGCTTATATAAGCTTCGCTAATGCAACAGGTAACATAGTCGAACTGAAATACGCCGTATCTTTTATAAGCGCGGAGCAGGCAAAGGCTAATTTTAATGACGAGTTTAAGGGTGACCGTGGGTTTGACCAGTTAAAGCAATCAGGCGAACAGGCCTGGAGCAAGGTTATAAACCAGATAGACGTTAAAGGTGGTACCGAAGCACAAAAGCGCAGCTTTTATTCGGCCTTATACCGTTGTTATGAGCGGCCTGTAAATATAACCGAAGGCAATAAATACTACAGCGGTTATGATAAAAAGATACATGAGAGTAAACGTACCTTTTATGTAGATGACTGGACGTGGGATACCTACCTGGCACATCATCCGCTGCGTACCATCCTTAACCCAGCACAGGAAGAGGATATTCTGAACTCCTACGTGAACATGTATCAGCAAAGCGGCTGGGTGCCTACCTTCCCGGTGCTGTTTGGCGACCATGCCTGTATGAACGGTTTTCACTCTACCGTAAGCTTTTTGGATGCCTATAACAAAGGCCTGCGTAATTACGATACTAAAGCAGCTTATGAGGGTATGCGTAAAAACGCTACCCAGGCTACCATGATGCCCTGGATGAACGGCCCTAAAGGCCCGCTGGAAGATTTTTATTACGCTAACGGCTACATCCCCGCCCTGCATCCGGGCGAAAAGGAAACCGTACCCGGTGTGCATGGTTTTGAAAAACGCCAGGCAGTGGCTGTAACGCTTGGTGCCAGTTATGATGATTGGGCGTTGGCTCAGTACGCGAAAAACATTGGTAAAACGGCTGATTATAACCTGTTCATCAAACGTGCCGACAATTATAAAAAGCTGTGGAGCGATAAGGATATGCTGTTTATGCCAAAGGATGACAAGGGGCAATTCATCAACATTGACCCTAAGTTTGACGGTGGTATGGGTGGCCGTGATTACTATGATGAAAACAACGGCTGGACATACCAGTGGCAGGTACAGCACGATGTACCCGGTTTAGTAGGCCTGATGGGCGGCAAGCAAAAATTTGAAGCCCGTTTAGATCAGCTCTTCCGTGAGGGTTTAGGCCGGAGTAAGTATGAACTACAAGCCAAATTCCCGGATTTTACCGGTATTGTTGGCCAGTTTTCAATGGGGAATGAGCCAAGCTTTCATATACCATACCTGTACAACTTTACCGATGCGCCATGGAAAACTCAAAAACGCATCCGCTTTTTGCTGGATGTATGGTATAAGGATAATGTATTCGGCATACCGGGTGATGAGGATGGCGGTGGTATGACGGCTTTTGTGGTATTCTCGTCAATGGGTTTTTACCCGGTAACGCCGGGCAAACCGGTTTATACCATTGGCAGCCCGATGTTTGAAAATGTTACGGTTGATTTGCCCAATGGAAAGAAATTCAAACTGATAGCGAACAAAGCCTCGGTTGAAAACAAGTATATACAAAGTGCCAAATTGAACGGAAAGGCGCTAAACACCCCATGGTTTAGCCATACTGACCTTATAAGCGGCGGCACCCTCGAACTGGAAATGGGTCCGAAACCTAATAAGCAATGGGGTGTAGAACCCTGATAAAACAAGAAACGGCGCCCGATAGAGCGCCGTTTCTTGTTTTACTATATGGGCTACAATTAATATTTGATATCAGGAAAATCGGTTTTAGCCTTTTCTAACTGAACGGTCCAATCGTTACCCTGCTCATCTTTATCGCCAAAGGCGGTAAGGGCAAGCTGTTTCAGGTCAGTACCGGCGGCTCCGCTCCAAAAATGGATGAACTCGCCGTAATTCAAGTCGCGTGAATATTCGGGATATGTTTGTTTGCCGTTGTTAAACGTACGTTTCGGAAAGTACTTGGCTAACAAGGTAAAAAAGCCGTTCAGCGTTTTGGTTTTGCCGTGGTCGTTATAAATTGGATAAAACCAATCGCGGTACCAATGTGTGGCCGCGCGCGGAAAATCATCCGTGGTTTGCAGTTTAAGGTTATGCCAGCGTACGGCATCATCATTACGGCCAAGGCCCAGGTACACATCGTACTGGTATATTTCCATCCACTTACTGTCATGCCAAATAGAAAATGCCGGCGAGCCGTGCACACCTTTTGCGGCACCTTCAACAATGTGGCCTATCTCGTGGGTGCTCAGGTCAATATCATTACCCTGGCCGCTTACCCAGGCATTTGCATCGCCCGAGCCGCAATCTGTAACGTTATGAAAGTCATGGCTGTCATCCATATAGGTTGACGGGTGGCCGCCGGAGTATTTACCGGCATGGTATATGGCATACAGGCGAGGGTCATCGCCAAAGGCACCATAGGTTTTCTTGGTATATTCCCAAGCTTCGGCCATGTATTTCTTCGGCCATACAATATCGCGGCGTACATCCTTATCGTAATAGATCACCACGCTGTTATCATATGATATGCGCTCAAGGTTTTGTACATGCTCAAACCAATGCTCTTTCCAGGTAAGGGCGGGTGCATCAGCAGGTTCAATGGTTGCGCCGCCGTTGTTTTTGCTCGGGGTTACCGTTGTTTTTTTGCTGCAGCCGCTTATAACGGCAATGCCCAGCAGGGCGGCAGCCAAAGATGTTTTTTTCATTTTTTGCAGATGTATATGATTTAATTAATTGGTTGCGGTTAAGTTAATATAATGCTTTAAAATAACAGAACACGGATTGCGCTTTCCACATACGCAATTACCGTGTTCTGAAACAAAAATTAACTGTTCTTATAGCTTAACTATATATTAAGCTGCCCGTAAAGTTTACAGGCAGCTTTTTTAAATTACCAACCAGGGTTTTGAACCATCTTCTCGTTTTTCAATACTTCGTTATTTGGTATCGGGAATAGGTAATCACGTTTTTTAAACACACGTGTTTCAAGCAATACTTTATTGTAAAAAGTGTTGTCATTTTTTGTCATGTCCATACCGTAAAAATTACCCCCATCTGTTGTTTCTGCTATCTTCCAACGGCGGGTATCAAAGAAACGTACGTTCTCAAAGGCAAGCTCTACACGGCGCTCTTTACGTATAGCCTGACGAACAGCTTCCTGGCCAATCGGGATTGGCAGATCAGTTGATCCATATTGAGGAACTCCTGCACGCTGGCGTATTAGGTTAACATATCTCAATATATCAGCGTTGCCAGGGTCTGATTCATTCAATGCCTCAGCATAATCCAAATAAATATTTGCTAACCTAAGCAACAAGGCGCCCCGTCCACTTCCTGTAGGCGCAACATCTTTTCTAACACAATATCCGGTTGGAGATACGTCTGATGTGCTTTGTACACGCCCTGAATTGCCATTATAAAAAAAGTTGGTCACAAGTTCATAGCCTGAAAGCGGGTTAAACCAAAGGCTGTTGTTGTAAGTTATGCCCACATAAAAACGTGGCTCGCGATTTACCCACTGGTTGTAAGTGCTCCTGGTTTTAGTGTCAAATGGAGCTTGGTAATCCGAAAAACCTGAGGTTGTGTAGCCTGATGCCGGATCGTCGATACTACGGCCGTTTGCCATAAAATAAGCATCGACCATGGTTTGTGTAGCGCCTAATGATCCTGCTCCTTGAAATGCCTCATTCTCATTTGATGGCGACCCTACATGTTTAGGTATACGGTCATATTGGGTAAAGTTATTACTGTTCGGCCTGGCAAATATCCATTCGCTGTTCCAATCGGTATAAATTACTTCACGGCATGCTCTGTACGCAGCTTTGAATGGATCATCGTCGGAAACTGTATATAATTTGTATTTACCAGATGAAACAAATTCATCCAAAAAGGCTTTGGCTGCTGTTGCGGCTGCAGCCCATTTTGTTGCATCGTAAGTTTGGCTAACTAAAGCCACTCCATCTTTATTTTGCAAGGTAGAAAAATCACTGTTTCCGTTATATAACGGACTTGCTTTTAATAATAAGGCCTCAACTTTATACGCTTTGCAAATGCCTCTTGTAATCCGGCCAAACTGCCCCTGGTAAGGTGTGTTTGTAGCATCTAAAGTTTCGTATGCCTTATCTAATTCTGATACTACAAAGTCAATGCCTGTATCAAATGGGGTTCTTGCTAAACGAAGCTGATCAATAGGGGTATTAACATCCAGCAATTCCTGACCTAAAACCGGCACCGGTCCATACATACGCATCAGGTAAAAATAGTAAATTGCTCTAAGCGCTCTTGCTTCAGCTTCATACGCTGTTTTGGTGCTTTGGTCAACCTCTATTGGGTTAGCACTCTGGATATTCTGTATAAAGAAGGTTGCGTTACGTATTGCCGTATAATAGCGCGTCCAAAAGCCTTCAATTGTACCGTCGGTATTACTCCAGGTACTACTGTTCATATTATTGGCGTAGTTGAAATCCCAAGTGTACTTACCCTCATCAGATGCGGCTATCCACGGGCCTGAATTTTCATTACCTGTAAAGCGTTGGTTATGCTCATTTGGAACAGAATAGTAAATGTTGGCTAAAAAATTCCGTGTGTTTTCTCTGGATTGAAATATCTTATCCGTTGTAATTACATCATCAGGTACCTGGCTTATGTATTTTTTGCAAGAGCTCAAGCCTACCATCAACGCTAATCCGATGTATATATACTTTTTCATGTTGTTGTTGTTTACTTTATTATTAAAAATTAGCCTGTACACCTAAGGTTATTGTTCTGGTATTAGGGTAAGCTGTACCGTTACCTGTATTTAATTCAGGATCCCAAAGTTTAAAAGGGCTCCAGTAAATAAGGTTAACACCCTGCATGTAAATACGTGCATTTTTGAGTCCAATGCTTTTAAGCGTGCCTTGAGGTAACTGATAACCTAAATCGGCGGTTTTTAGACGAATAAAGTCAATATCCTTTACCCACCAGCTTGATGCTACTGAATTGTTTTTATTAGCTGCATTACCGTAAGCTAAGCGAGGGTAAAATGCGTTTGGATCAGGGTTCTCCGGTGTCCAGCGGCTTTCAGCTATGGCAAACAGATTACTACGCTCAGCACCGGTGCTGTTATTAAATGGTATTATACCATCACCACCCAACAATCTGTCAGCGCCTGAAACGCCTTGAAAGAACGCGCCGATGTAAAACCTTTTATATTGTAAGTTAAAACCTAAGCCAAAAACAGTGTTCGGCACATCCCCATTTCCTATGCGAGTAATATCATTGGCATTAATAACTCCATCGCCATTTAAATCACGATATCGTATATCACCCGGACGGACAGCACCTAATGGTGATTGATCAGGAGCGGCATTGATTTCTTCCTGACTTTGAAATAAACCGTCAGCAACATAACCAAATATTGCCAATGAATTTGTGCCGCGGCGTTCCATGTATGAATATGGTTGCTTAGCCTGGTCATTTTCAATAATTTTATTTCGGTTATAAGTAAATGTACCGCGCATATCTAAAGTAAAATCACCCATTTTAATCGGATTTAACTGAATAGTTGCATCGATACCTTTTACAGTCATGATACCAAGGTTAGCTGTTGGCGATTCTACCAAACCTATGTAACCTGGCAGCGATGCTCTTTGTAAAAAGATGCCTGTTCTTCTTTCGTTAAATAGATCAATAGTTACTTGTAACTGTGAATTTAGCGTATAGAACTCTAAACCCAGATCGCGTTTGTGTGATTCAGCCCATGTAACATCGGTGCCGTAGCTTGTAATGGCGGTACCATTATAATAGGTACTTCCCGGCATACCCCAACTGTAACCACCGGCTGAAGTGCTTACCAATGTTAGGTAACCGAAACGGCGGCCACCACCGGCACCATCACCTACTATACCATCTGAGTAGCGAAGTTTTGCAAAATTGATCACGTTTTTAATAGGCTTAAAGAAATTCTCTTCTGAAAATATCCAGCCGAAACCTATAGATGGGAATAATCCGTATTTTTTATTTGGAGCAAAGTTTTCTGAACCATTGTAACCAAAGTTACCTTCAACAAAATATTTGTCGCTAAAAGAATAAGTGGCCCTACCCACTATTCCTTGGCTGCGGAAAGGTAAAGATGAGGTAAGATCACCAGCAAAAGCACCTACTTCTTCGCGGCGGTTAAATAATAACAATCCTGTTATATGGTGTTTTTTGCTAAACTCCCTATCATAATTAAAAGAGGCTTCAGTATAAAATTGACGATCTCCACTATTAGCTCTTCCATATGATAGCACATCAGACCCTGTGCGTATTACTGAAACATTTGCGGAGCCGTCCTCATTATATGGATTAGCCCTGTTTATTACATAATTTGTACGATTACGGGTACGGCTTATAGTGTGATTATTATTTATATCAAACGAATATAGTATTGAAAACGATAGGCCGGGTGTTAATGATTTCAAATCCTGTGTAATTTTGGCATTAGACATGATCTGATTAGTAAAAATATTTTGGTAGCCGGTTTGGGTTATTAAACCATAAGGGTTAAGCTGTGCCCCTGCCGCACTAACACCAGGCAATAAGTTGCCCGGGTACATTTTAGGATATAAAACCGGGTTTGTTTGCATAACGGCGGCAAAAGCGTCATTAGGATTTACACCAGGGTAATTTATATTACCAATGTTACCCTGTATACCCAGATCAAATTTGGTTGAACTGGTCCAGTTCATGCTAACATTTGAGGTGAAATTATAACGCTTGAAACGGGTTGTAGCATCATAAGCGGCTAACGCATCTGTGCGTAATAAGCTTCCCTCATCATAATAAGCTCCTGATACATAAAAGGTAGTATTTTCTGAACCGCCCCTGGCGCTAAAGTTTGCCCTGCGGTAACGTGATGTGTTCTTAAATAATTCTTCCATCCAGTCAACATTCGGGTACAGGTATGGATCTTCGTTTAATATTGTTGAATTAATATAGTTGTTGCTATACTCCTTGGTTTGTCCGCTGGCTAAACGGGCCTCATTGCGTAGCTTCATATAAGTCACACCGTCAGTCAATTCAGGGCGTTTGGTAAATTGTGTAATACCCTCATTGTAATTAAACATAAGGTTAG
The DNA here is from genome assembly GCF_020880975.1 of Mucilaginibacter sp. UR6-1. Taxonomy (GTDB): domain Bacteria; phylum Bacteroidota; class Bacteroidia; order Sphingobacteriales; family Sphingobacteriaceae; genus Mucilaginibacter. The sequence goes on from NZ_JAJIWP010000002.1 coordinate 255,914, forward strand.
TTTTACCGCTATTGCCTTTTTTGGTTGTGATAACAATAACACCATTTGCGCCTGCGATACCATATACCGCTGTTGCTGTTGCGTCTTTTAAAATAGTAAAAGATGCTAAATCTTCAGGATCAAGGTTATTTAGATCACGACCAAGTACTCCATCAATAACTACAAGCGGTGAAGAGCTATTAGCTGCAAATGTTGAAATGCCGCGTATCCAAAGATCGGCGCCATTTTGGCCGGGTAAGCCTGATCTTTGCACACCTACTAAACCACTAATACGACCGGCAAGTGTGGCGCTAAGATTAGCTACCGGTTGCTTCAGATCATCAAGTTTTACTGATGATTGTGCACCAACAACGCTTACTTTTTTTTGCTGACCGAAACCTACAATAGCTACCTCATTTAAGCTATTTGAGGCTGCTTGTAATGTGATGTTTAAATTGATTACATCTTTAATTACAGTAGTATATGTTTTAAAGCCAACATAAGTAACAGCAAGTGAATCACCGCGTTTTGCCTGGATGCTGAATTTACCATTTATATCGGTCATGGAGGCTTTATTGGCATTCATATTAGTTACCGTTACACCTGGTAGGGTTACATTTAGTTCATCCTTAACTGTACCGGTTATTTGCAGTTGTTGATCCTGCGCGCTTGCCTTAAAGGCAAGTAGCAAACACACCAGCATAAATGCCAGGCGCTTACCGTCCTTTAATACGGCAAGAAGCATATTGGAGAGTCGATTTAGGGACATAATTTCTTTTTTTGTTTGATGGATAATAGTTTATTGATCAAGTAGGGGGATTGCGATAACTCTAAACTCAGCCAACTGAAACAAGGATGAACCTCCATTGGCGGTAATGTTTATCCGGTAATAAGTATAGGCTGTGCCGTTCTCAAACTCATAGGTTAATGTTTTTCTACGCTCTGAATTAAAAGTCTGATCGGTTTGCGTATCAAGTGTTACCCAATTTTCACCATCGTTTGATGCTGTGATGGTCCAGTTCTTAGGGTCACGTGTTGGCGCATCATTGGCTGATGTTAAAGTGTAAGTAGTAACACATTGGGCTTTACGAAATGCTAACTGAATGTAGAGTGCAGGATTGTAGTTATTTAAGAACTTGGAGTCAAGATCGCCATCAATTACTTTAGGAGATCCCTCGCCTGCTGTTGGGCCGCCCGAATTATCAAAATTTACTGATAATGTGGCCGTACTTGTAACATCTTCCGGGTCAGGTGGCAGCAGGTCATAATGCCTGGCTTCATCCTTCTTACAACCCGAGCAAATCACCAGCGATAAACATAGCATTGCAAGTGCCCGCCTGGTTAACTTCATTAGATTCATAAGTTAATTTGTTAAGTGTTTAATAGTTAATTATTTAGAAAGTATTTGTGCCGAAAAAAAAGCACAAAAAGGTCATCATAGCGCCAAAATGGGCACGTTATTTTATAATGCAGCCTGGTATTTGCGCCAAGCATGCAGTACTGTAATGGTTTATAAGAAATAAGGCCCCATACCGGTCTGCAGCTTCAGATGCATCTTTGTTAAGGATGATCTGTATTATTGATGCCGGGGAGCAAAGTGTTTAAGTTGTTATTTAATCATAAGCAGTTGGTTTTCAAGTTTGTATTGGCGCATAAAATTTCTATATCATTAATAAAATAATTAAAACGTTTTATCAGAAAAAATGAACCAGTGTTGTTTATAGAATATTGATATGCGTAAATATAAAATAGTTTTAACGAAAGATAAAACGTTTAATCAATAAAATTTAATATTTATGTAACAAAAGCATAGCATTAACTGATTGTAGCTTAAATTTTATAGCAAAGCCTTAAAATCAATTGGCTATTTAAGGGATTTTATAATTTTCGTAATTTTATGAAGGGACTTACAGTCTTGATTTATGTAAAATATATCCGGTCGGGATAAATTGTTGTGTTAGGGTAAGTGAAATTCAATGCATTAATGAAATTTTAGTTTCATTTACAATAAGTGTTATCATTTATATTATAACAGTTATTACATGTATTATAGTTTTGGGCAATACATTTGAGGCCGTATTATATAAATTGCGATGATTAATATAACCCTCCATCCATCGTAAACAGAACAACTAAATATCCAAATAAATGATCACGATATATTACAAAGCAGGAAGCCATGATGTTACGGGCTGGAAAGAAAGACTGGACCGGATATCATTAAAATACGATTTTATTGACGACCATGATACAACAACACCACGGTTAGTTGATGGAGAAAAACAAGTAGAAGGCATAAAAGCTATTGATGATTATATTGAAAGCCAGGAGCAATTTGTGAACGGATGGTACGAAGACCGCTGTGACCGTTATGACTTTGACCCTGATGCCCCGGTAAAGATAAGAGGCATCAACCAGGATGAATAGCTTTTTTAATATCTGAAAATCAATTATTTAGCAGTTGTGCCTGGGTTGCGGCAACCTCAACAGGAAACTTTAAAGTAATGGCCAGTCCGTTATTGTTTTTAATTGTAAAAGTACCTTTAAGTTGGGCTGTCAGGCCTTTTAAAAGTGTTAAACCAAGTGTATTCGTTCTTGTCAGATCAAAATCGTTCGGCAGACCGATACCATCATCGCTGATTTGCATTTCTATGTATTGATCTTTTTGTTTAATGATGATCTTGATATTTCCGGTTCGGTTATTCGGAAAAGCGTATTTTAACGCATTGGTCACGGTTTCATTAAGTATAATGCCTACAGGGATGGCTTGTGATACGTCAAGAGATATATCATCAATATCGCAATCAATTAAAATTTTATTAGTTGCTCTATTTAACGAACTATTTAATGAATCTATTAGTTCGTTTATATATATAGAAAGGTTTATCTCCGCTATATGATCCGTTCTGTATAACTGGTCATGTATCAATGCGATGGACTGAACCCGGTTCTGACTCTCTATTATAGCCTGCTGTGCCCGTTTATTATAAGTATACACTGATTGCGACTGCAACAGGTTCATAACAATCTGAAGGTTGTTTCTTACCCTGTGGTTTACCTCCTTTAAAAGCAGGTCTTTTTCAACCAATAATTCATCCTTATCTTCTAAAAGTTCGTTCTTATCCTTTACCAGTTGTTGAAGGGCTGTGTTTTTTTGATCGATCTCTAACTTTTGCAGGGTGAGCAAAGCATTGCTGCGTTGCTTTAACCTGTAACGGCTATAGCTTAAAACGGTAATTATTAAAAGCATTACTGAGCCCGCAATAGTTACTTTTTGAATAAGTTGATTGCGCTTTAGTTTAATATCATTTATCTGTGCTTTTCGGGTAAGCAAGTCAATGTGCCTGCTTTTTTCCTGGGTTTCATTTTCAATATTCAATAATGATATTTGGTAGGTCTTTGCAATATTTTCTATTGAGTCTTTGATCTCCTGCCCTTTAAGATAATGCCCGATAGCGGACTTCATATCACCTTTCAGCACAACCAATTTGTAATAGCGGTTTTCAGCCGTTCTGATACCTGATATATAGTTCAGTTTATGTGCCATGGCGGCATACAAATCAGTATAATGATAAGCCTGTTTCGCCTGGTTAGTTTCTGAATAATAATTGGCAAGCGAATTATAGGCATTCATGATATCTGTAACATTGTGCGGAGGAATTCCTGCCAGCAGTTCCTTAACTTCCCTTGCATATTCGTCGGCCTTTGCAAAACGTTTTGCATAGGCCAGGTTGTTCAAAAAATCCACGTTTACGGAGAGCCTGTCCAGATCACTGTAAGCGCGGCTTTTCATATCATTAAGTATGTTTAAAGCTTTTGACAGGTTGTTTGTATGCGTATATTCTGTTGCCAATGCAGATGAAGCTACATTGATATAGTTCCGGTTATTATAACGTTTTGCTACCCTTAATGCCTCGGTAGAATATGGAATAGCCCGGGCATAACTTTGCATTTTACTATAGGTTAACGCGATAGAATGGTTAATGCCGCAAAATTGTAAAGTGGTATCCCTAACTTCCCTGGCAGTTTTAAGCGCCAGCAGGTTATACTTTAAAGCATTAGGGTAGTCGTTTAATTCGTATGATCTCCTGCCGATATGCCAGTAAATACCTTCAACGGTTCTGCGGCTAACACCTTTTCCTAAATTTAAAGCCTCAAAAAGTAATTTTAGTCCCTCAGTAGTTCGGTCTGCCTGAAATAGCAGATCCGCGTTTGCTGTCAGTAAAAAGGAAAGCCATAGTGCATTGCTGTTTTTCCTGAATATAGCTATTGCCTTGTTGATATAGTATATCCTGTTACTAAGGCTTACAGGGTCAGTAACAGGATAGTATTGAGCGATAAGGTGATATGATCTTGCCTGGCCATCACTATTCCGGTTTTTTTGCGAAAAAGCAAGTGCGTTCTCGGCGGTCTTTAAACCGGTTTCCCGGTCATTGCGTTCGTAAAAAGTTTCCGCGCTGAGCAGCATTGAATTGATGATTCCGAAATGATAATTAAGCTTGCGGCTGAGAGTTGCGGCCTGGGCTGCAAAATTAATTGCCGAATCAATGTCCTTTTTACCCTTTGTAGGTTTATAGATCATTAAATGCCCTATGGCAAGTTGTAGCTGAACTTTATTGGTATCATTAATACTTGTTGATAATTTTTGCCTTAGCACGGGCAATGGCAACTCATCCAGGTAACTGGTTTGCGCCTGTGTTGATATTGTAATAAGCAGCAAGAAAAGGCACAGCAGCGCGTTTTTCATTAGAGGTTTAATTACAAGTTCAAAAATTCAGGGATTTTGTTTTGCTAAGATAATATATAATAAAACAGCATAAGCAAAAGAATAATGTTTATCAGCAACAAACTGCAATTTATACGCCGTTTAAAACATTTATAATATTCCGGCCGCTATCCTGTTCCTGATCCGGCTTAAAGACTGCGGAGTTTTCTGATTGAATTTAGGATAGGTTAACTAATTGAATCTAAGAAAGCAACTTTATTTCCATTGGTGTATATAGCGTGGAGCGGTGCAGCCATTGCAGCCATTATAGTACATATTCAGTATATTCGTTAACTGAGATTTTTAAAGGCCTATAGTACTTGAGAGGTTATAATGCTATGAGTAAAAACATACTTATTGTTGAGGACGAATTTGTGGTTGCCAATGGGTTAAGGTTGACTCTGGAAAAGGCCGGCTACAGCGTAAACGGTATAGCAACATCTGCTGACGATGCAGACAGGATGTTGCATGCGCAGGCCGCAGACCTTGTTTTATTGGACATCGGCTTAAACGGTAAGCAAACAGGCATTGATCTGGCCAGGAAATTAAGGGCGGATAATATCGCTTTCATTTATTTGTCTGCCAACTCCGGTCAAAAAGTTTTGGAGCAGGCAAAAGCTACAGAACCATACGGGTTTTTGGTTAAGCCCTATCGGGAAAAGGATTTGTTGATTATGCTGGATATTGCCTGGTACCGCCACAGGCACAGTCTTGAATCGAGGTTACGCAATGAAGAGTTATTGCAAAAGCAACTCAGGGAGATAGCAAAAGACAGGTTGGATGCGCAACTTAAGCTATCTTTGATAGCCAGGGCGTTACAGGCCCATATTCCGTTTGATCTGTTCATATTCGGGCAAAGGCCTGTACGGCAATCTTTAATTATGGATACTGTCTATCTGCGAACAGGTTTTGATGAATATCAGCTTGTGGGAGAGCAAGGCATCAGCAACAATAAAGGCCAGCAACACAGTTTGCTTTCCCGGATCATAGGCAATGATATTACAGATGCTGACGAACCCGTTTTTCGTCATGACCTTATTGGAAGCGATACTGATGCCGGGTCAGTAGAAAAAGAGTTGTTTGATCGTTTTAAGGTACAGTCGTATCTTGTTTTTCCGCTAAGCTCAGATGGCAGCAGCACTGCATATTGTTATTTTTACAGCCGCCAACCCCAAATTTACAATCCGGGGCATATTGACCTGCTGAACCGCTTAAAACCATGCATCACAAAAGTTATTGCAGACATAACCGATCAGCAAACACGGCAAAATAGCCCGCTGATGCCCGATAGTGAGCAACAGCTTAATAATGCTCATACAGGCTTTTCGGGTATAATTGGACGGCACCCCCTGCTGCTGGCCGCGCTTGATATGGCCTTGCAGGTAGCTCCTTATAATACATCAGTGCTTATTCTTGGTGAAAGCGGTACCGGCAAAGAAAGGGTTGCGCAGGCCATACACAATATCTCACCACGAAAGAGCGGCCCTTTCATCAAGGTAAATTGTGCTGCCATCCCCGGCGCGTTGGTAGAATCTGAACTATTCGGGCACGAAAAAGGAGCTTTTACGGGCGCTGTAGAAAAAAGACCGGGCAGATTTGAGCAGGCAGATGGCGGTACTATTTTTTTAGATGAAATAGGCGAATTGCCGCTGGAAATTCAGGTTAAATTGCTGCGGGTATTACAGGAAAAGGAAATAGATACTATAGGTGGCAAGTCATCCAAAAAGGTAGATGTGCGGGTAGTAGCAGCAACCAGCCGAAACCTTGAGAAAGAGGTAGCGGCAGGTAACTTCAGGCTCGATCTGTATTATCGCCTCAATGTATTCCCGATCACATTGCCGCCGCTATGTGATCGTCAAAGCGATATACCGGCATTGGCCTGCTTTTTTGCGGATAAGTTTTGCAGAGAGTTCAATAAAAAATTTACCGGTGTAGCGCAGTCTATGCTGGATGAAATGTTGAGTTATAACTGGCCGGGCAACATCCGCGAACTGGAGAATGTGGTTGAACGTTCAGTAATTTTACATGAAGAAGGAACCGAACTGGAGTTAAAGCGCAGCCTGCCGGTAGCAGCAGCCAATGTTGCGGTTACGGCCGGCTTGGGCACATTTGATGATGTTAAACAGGTGCAGCGTGAAACAGAGCGCGTTTATATCATATCCATACTCAAAAAAGCGGGGGGCAGGATCCGCGGGGCGAACGGGGCCGCTGAGCTGCTGAACATCAAACCCACCACCCTTGAATCAAAAATGGCTAAACTTGGTATCAAAAAGGAAGATATACCGGGCGCAGGTAATGCCTGATTTTAAACAGCATTACTTTGTTTGAGGCAGGCAATTAACTCTGAAAATAGCCGTCTGCCTCCGATGTTTTAGGAGAACCACCCAGCCAACTCCATTAATTTCGGAGTGGATGTATTTGAATGGATTTATATGTTAAAATGCAAGTTGTTGATTTTCATTTTATTATAAGTATTTTTTCCTGATAGTTATTTATTGGCGGTAGTTGGCATGTTATTAATGCCTGCTACCGTATGGAACACACTTACAACCTTAAAACCTCCACTTTTCTTAACCGCAGCGGCCAGCATATATTTTATCGCAACTGGATACCGGGTGATGGCAAACCCAAAGGAATAGTTATCATCATTCATGGTCTGAACGCTCACAGCGGGTATTATCATAGCTTTGCTTTACAGTTGGTTGATATTAATTACCAGGTGTATGCCATTGATCTCCGGGGCAGGGGGCGGTCACAAGGTGAACGCTATTACATCTCTGATTATAATGATATTTTAAATGATATTGACCAATTGGTTGATATTGCAAAAGGCACCGATCCATCCCTGCCCGTGTTTATGCTGGGGCACAGTGCCGGTGGGGTGTTCGCCTCCGTTTATGCAGTACAGCATCAGGAAAAGCTTGATGGACTGATCTGTGAAAGTTTTGCCTTCCATCTCCCGGCACCAGCCTTTGCCCTCGCCACTATAAAGCTGCTCAGCTACATTTTTCCTCACCTGAGGTTGGTTAAACTAAACAATGCCGACTTTTCTCGCGACCCGGCCATGGTATATAAATTGAACAGCGATCCTTTATTGGCCGATGAAAAACAACCGGCCAAAACAATGCAGCAATTACTTCTTGCAGGCGGGTATCTGAAAAATAACATGTCAGTTATCCGTGTTCCTGTTCTCATCCTCCACGGGCTGGCCGATAAAGCCACCAAACCGGGCGGAAGTGAATATTTTATGGAGAAGGTATCCTCAGCAGATAAGCAACTAAAGTTATATGAGGGGCATTACCATGATCTTTTGAATGATAAAGATAAAGGGATCGTGATCAGCGATATTAAACAGTGGCTGAATGAAAGGGCGCCGGTGCCTGTGTAGTAAGTATCGTTTTATCCGCCTTAAGTTACTCACCATGGTTGCATGGTAAAAGCATATCTATTTACAATTTATATATAAAACCTAATCAATTAAAATTATGCTCAACCTTGAATGGCTCAGAACTTTTAAAGTGATATATGAAGCAGGTTCGCTGTCAGCCGCGGCCCAGGTGCTGTTTATTTCACAGCCCGGTGTTAGCCTGCATTTAAACTCTCTCGAAGCTTATACCGGCTATCGGCTTTTTGACCGCGATACACGCAATATGCTACCTACCGATAAAGGCACCATGCTTTACCACTACGTGATTGACTCCATTGGCCGGCTCGAGGAGGCTGAACAAATGTTTCAGCGGCGGTCAAAAATTGAAAAACCGACCATAAGCGTAGGTATGTATTTTGAAACCTTTCAGCATACGCTCGAGGCTCATGTAGCGCAGTTGCCTTTTAACCTGATCGCTCATTTCGGAGATTCTCCGCAAATTGTGCAGGAGTTACAAAATGGCACGCTTGACCTGATTCTTACACCTCATAAAAACCAGCAAAATAACCTGGAATTTACCCCGTTTTCGCAAGAGCGCCTGATCCTGGTATGCGGCAGCAATACGCCTGTGGAGAAATTGGAAGAGCTGGCCATCATAAGTAATAAAAGCAAGATAATGGACTGGCTGGGTAAACAAACCTGGTATACTACCGCTGATATGGACCCTTTGAAAAAGTTTTGGCATAAAAGTTTTGATAAAATGCCGGGCTTTAAGCCAAATTTTGTGCTTCCGTATTTCAGTTCTATCCTGCGTTGTTTGAGAAATGGTTGCGGGTTTGCCGTAATACCCGATTTTTTGTGCCGTAAGGACTTATGCGAAGAAACCATCCGTATTGCCTGGGAGGATGATAAGCCGCTTGAACAGGTACTTTATTTCGGCAAGCGTAAGAATGCCTATTATGCAGGTGAACTGAAACAGTTAGAAGAACTTTTGATAAAAAACTGGGTAAGCGGTAAGCCAAATTACGCTTAGGTAACATGCATTAAAAATAATGCCCGGTGTTACGGTTCTGATTATTCATGAACGTAACACCGGGCATTACTGCATTTGATAAGACACTAAATACATGGCGCGTTTTAGCGTATGATGGGCGTGGTAGTGATCACCTCGCGCGATTCAAGCAGCGGAACGATCTTACCCAGCATCAACCGTTTAAAATGCGCTGACGACTGATGTATCATTTGCGAAGTTTCATTCAAATATCCCTCAAAAAGTATGATCGTATTGGCATCGCTGTTACACTGATGTGCCTTGTAAAACAAGTTGCCGTTCTCCAAAACACTTTGTGTGGCTACCTTGCTCAGCAAATCGAACACGGTATCAAAATGGCCGTTCTTAACGCGCCATTTTGAAAATATATGGATTGGTTTTCCGTTCATAAAAATCAGGTTAAAAGTTTAGCCCGCTTACCATCAATATTTATTTTTCACCGGCTGCCTGCAATATCAGTTGAGCAACTTTTTGCGGTTGCGAAAGCATAACTACGTGGCTCGCCGGTACAGAAATAGTAGTAGCGCGTATCTTTTTAGCTGTTTCGCGTTCAATATCAGGGGCGATGGTTTTATCGTTCTCAGCAACTACGTAAAAGCTGGGTTTGTTTTTCCAGGCCGGGTTGGTAATGGCAGCCGTAAACGCGCTGAAGTGAAAGCGGCCTTGTCCCGCTGCTATCAGCTTAGCTTCATATAGCGGCAGATCCTGCGCGAAGTATTTGATCACCGCGTCTTCTTTCATGCGTATATACCCGTCAGATACTATAGGCTCGGCCAAACCCGGTACGTTGGGAATTTTCCTGATCTCGTGTGCTTCTTTTTCGATGCTTTGTACGCTTTGGCCTTCATCGGGCGCGTAGGCGGCAACATATACCAATGCAGTAACCTTGTCGTTATTACCCGCTTGGGTTATTACTGCACCGCCGTATGAATGGCCTACAAGTACCACCTTTCCGGGTGCTTCAGCAATAGCCCTTTGTGTAAAAGCTACATCATCAGTTAACGAAGTAAGCGGGTTTTGCACAGCAATGGTTTGGTAGCCCTTTTTTTGCAGAATAGGAATTACCTTATTCCAGGATGATCCGTCGGCAAAGGCACCATGTACCAGTACAATGGTCGGTTTACCGTCGTCAATAGATTTGTCAAGGCTTTTGATCAAGTCATACTTTAGCTTGAAGGACATGCACACAACCGCCAATCCAATGGCGGCAATGAGGGCTGATCTTGTTTTCATTTTCATAACAATTAATATAGAGTGATTAAATTTTTTGAAGTTTTTGATGCATGCCGGCGCGGATAAAATGGCCTCTGCTTTTGAGGTGTATAGCCGGTTGCCGCCAAACAAGGCGTGAAACCACCGCCAGTGCCATCACCAGCACCACCAAAAAGGCCATAGCCGCGCCCATATGGATATCAAGCAACGCAATAATTATCAAAGGGCCGCTGCCATATCCTGCAAATAGCACCGCGCTGCCCGTAGCCAATGGCTTTACAGAAGCAGGCATTCTTAGTATGCCGATGAAAATGGGTTGCGAACAACTGAAGCCGACAGACATGGCCGCCAGCAAGCACTCTGCAAGCCATAAGGGCAGGTTGGTCATCAGTATAATAAGGCCGGCAATGGTTAAGCCTAACCCGGCATACAAAATTTTTAGCACCCTGGTATCAAGGTGATAGCGATACAGCATAAAGGTGACCGCCAGGCCAGGCAAGCCAAATACCATCAGATCGTTAGCGATGTGATACTCGTTTTGACCGTATTGTACTGTAAAGTAGTTGCTGATCCAAACAAATACCCCCGAATGAAAAATGCCAGTTAGGTAAACGAAAAGATAGATGTACCTGCTTTTCCAAATTATTCTAAAAATATCAGTTGCCTTATGAGTTGGGTTTTGTAACTCCACCATAACCTTTCCGCGCTTTTTGTTTAAGCAGGCAGCCAGGATCAACATGGCTGTAAGTATTGCGATGATATGGTATAGTATCCGCCATCCCGCGAGCGCGTTTATCCATCCCCCGAGGCTTGGTCCGAAGGTCATACCCGCGCCTAATGCGAACATCACCATGATCAAGCTTCCTAAAGCTCCGCTTTTTTTACCTGCCGGGGCCAGCATCAGCGCGGATGGCAGCATCATACCTGTACCCAAACCGGTAAATGCCCTGATCAGCAAAAAGGCTTCAGCGGAGCGGGCCAGACTAAGCAATAAGGCGCCGGCGCATAACCAAATTAATGATAGCATGAACCATTGCTGTAATTTCATAAAATGATGAAATAGCACCATGGCTGCTGCAGCCAGCGCGAAGCACAGGGCAAAAACAGGAATAGCAAAAGCCGTTAAAGTGGAATTGAACTCCCTGGTTAGCGTTGGTTGCAACGGGGCAACACCATAGGCGTAAACCATGAGCAGCAGGCAGGCTATACCCGGTATTTGTTTGGGGATTTGAACGAAACTTTTTGTAAGTAAATGCTGCATTGTTTGAGTTGGTTAGCCATTGATATTTGGCTAATGCTCAAAGATAAAGCAGTGATAACCACACGTTATATCATCAAAATTGTATGTGTTATCAGTATAGTGATAAGTATTACGGCGATTTTTTTGGGGCTTGAAAATAGCAGCAAGGGTTCATCTATTTTGCCATTTGAGCACAAAAATCATTTATTAACCTATGGTAATGCCAGGCGTTTTAACAGGTTTGGCTTTGACCTGTATGAACAAGGCTATGAAATACTAAATATCGGCAATGAGATACCCCACTTTAATTTAACGGATCAGCACGGCAATCAATTATGCAATAAGTGTCACAAAGGAGATAAAAGGGCTAATTATTACCGTTACCGGTTTCAGGCGTGATGGATCTTTTTTATAAAAGCCCTTATCAGTTCCGCTATCGCGGTGCCGTATTCTTCCAGAAGAAAATGCCCGCCGTTATACAGATGTATCTCGGCATCAGGCAAGTCTTGCCTGTAAGCAAGTGCGCCGCTGCTCGGAAATATCACATCGTTTTTACCCCAGGTTATAAGGGTAGGTGGCTGGTTGTTGCGAAGGTACTGTTGCCATTGCGGATATTTTGGAAAATTACTTGCGTAATTGTTGAACAGTATTTTCTGAATCTCCTTTCTGCCGGGCTGCTCCATCAAAAAGTGGTCAAGTGTATAACTGTCAGGACTGATGGCATCCGCGGAATTTACGCCACATACATATTGTTCTTTAATGCCCTGGTAAGACATCATGTGGTTTACCGCGGCATCCAGTCCCGCTATGTCATTAGCTCGGGCCAGCGCGCCGATCTGTTGTACGGCGGGCCCTAAACCCTGCATGTAGGCATTGGCATTTTGTATGATGAGGCCCTTAACCAGTTCAGGCCGTTCAGCAGCGATCCTGAAACCGATAGGGCCGCCATAATCCTGCATATAAAAAACAATGTTTGTGAGGCCGAGGCTGTCAATAAATTGCTCCGTCAAATTGGCAAGTTGGTCAAATGAATACTCAAAAGTTGCCGGATCAGGGCTGGCGCTATACCCAAAACCGGGATAATCCGGGGCGATCAGGTGAAAGTCGGCAGAGAGCTGGCTGAACAGTTGGCGAAACATATGTGAAGAAGACGGAAATCCGTGTAATAGTAAAAGTGTTGGCTTGCCGGCTGTTCCGGCTTCCCTGTAAAATATATCAACACCGCCGATGTTTATGGTGCGGTACGCGGTACGGCCGGCATGGTCATTAGTATAAGTCATAAGTTATAAATGCTTTTATTATGGAATGGTCATATTAATAATGACGATGTTCAAAGTTATGGCCTTAGTGCAATTTCAGGTTGGTACAGCCCATCACTAATATGATAACTGTAATTAGATAAGTGATAAATAAACGGTACTGCATACAAAATTAAATAAACAACTTACCGGCTTATGCCGGCTTAATTAATCAATCTGCTTACTTTAAAAAACAACGTTTATGAAAAAACTATTTATTGCCCTGGCCATGCTTACAGTATCAGGCTGTAATAGTAACCAACAGGGCTCAGCACCTGCTGACACCGCGACTAAGGATACCGTTAAAACAGGCGGCAACAAACTGATCACAATTGATGGCAAATACAATGTCTGGACAAAAAAAGCGGGCAGCGGAAAGATCAAAGTGCTGTTACTGCACGGTGGCCCGGGCGTACCACATGATTACCTGGAATGCTTTGACGATTTTTTGCCAAAGGAAGACATGGAGATATACTATTATGATCAACTGGGCTGCGGCAATTCAGACATACCTGCAGACACAACGCTTTGGACCATCCCCCGTTATGTGGAAGAAGTTGAACAGGTACGCAAGGGGCTTGGGCTTGAGCAGTTTTATGTTGTAGGCCAGTCCTGGGGAGGCTTATTGGCTATGGAGTACATGAAAAAATATCAGCGCCACGTAAAGGGTGCGGTGATATCTAACATGACAGCCGGAATGAAAGATTTTACCGGTTACCTGGCTGTTTTGAAAGGTAAACTGTTTACACCTACCGAACGAGCTGCGTTTGACGCGCTTGACAAGGCCGGAAAATACGAGTCGGCTGAATATAATGAGCTTTTGATGAGTAAACTTTATACGCAGGTAGTGTGCAGGCTGCCTTTAAATAAATGGCCGGAGCCACTGTTACGGGCTTTCAAAAAAATGAACCGTAATATATATGTACAAATGCAAGGTGTAGACGAGTTTCATGTTACCGGAAATTTTAAGAACTGGGAGTTTTGGGACGACTTGCCAAAGATCAAAGTTCCGGTACTGGTTTTAGGTGCCGAGCATGATGAGATGAACCCGGAATCAATAAAAAAGGAAGGGTTGCTCATTCCCAACAGCCGTACTTATCTCTGCCCCGAAGGGAGCCATATGGCTATGTATGACGATCAGCAGCGTTATTTTACCGCATTGGTCAGGTTTCTGAAAGATGTTGATGAAGGTGCCTTTACGCCCGATAAAAAACAGAGGGGTAATTGATCATTTTAGTTTTACGATACTGATTGCCCCGTTATGCTGAGCCTGAACTAAAGTGGTAACGCCATATGATATATAAATTAAACTGCCCCTGATTTTTTAAACACGTTAATCCCGCCTGGGTAGCCTTCAGTTAACACAATTCTGATAACTGTTATCAGCCGGCTAATATGCAGGTTAGGATGGCTGATCCTACTTTTGAACAGGCATTGATCACCTCTAATTTGCCGGTTCGGGTACCGCTGATAAACCTGCTTTGCCAAGGATAATGCAAGTGTAAATAACATAAAAATTTAATTTATAAGATCATGAAAAATCAAACCACTTACAATTTTATTGACATTGCCGGGGTAAACATTTTTTACCGCGAAGCAGGGCCGAAGGATGCGCCAACCTTACTGTTACTCCATGGTTACCCGGCATCATCATTTATGTTCAGGAACCTGATCAATGACCTGTCTGACAAGTATCACCTGATAGCGCCTGACTACCCGGGTTATGGCAGAAGCGAGCAGCCACCCATAGCTGAATTTGCTTACACCTTTGATAATTTTGCAGCGATAATTGAGGAGCTGCTGCAAAAGCTCAATATTAACAAGTATAGCCTTTACCTGATGGATTATGGTGCCCCGGTTGGCTGGAGGATAGCTTCTAAACACCCCGAAAAGATAGATACACTTATAGTGCAGAACGGCTGCGCTTATATAGAAGGGTTGGAAACCTTCTGGGACCCATTCAGGGCTTACTGGGCAGACCATAATAATAAAGAGGCAGAAGCTACCCTGAGTACGTTCCATAACCCGGATGGCCTGAAATGGCAGTACACACATGGCGTAGCTGATACCTCAACCATTAGCCCGGATAACTGGGAAATGGATTTGCGCCACCTTGAAAGGCCCGAGAATGGGCAGATACAGCTTGACCTGTTTTATGATTACGGAACCAATCCGCCAAAATACCCGGAGTGGCAGCAATACTTCCGCGATCACAATCCTGAAATGCTGGTAGTTTACGGCAAGAACGATTATATTTTCCCGGTTTCAGGCGCGGAAGCATACAAAAAAGATGTAAGAAATCTTGAATTTCACCTGTATGATGCAGGACACTTTGCCCTGGAAAGCCATGGTGTATGTATCGGGGCAACCATCAAGGATTTCCTGGACCGCAAAGTAAGCCGTTAACCGTTTTTTAGCGTAAGCAGGGTAGGGCATAAGCGTTATCCTGCTTGCTTGTTTTACTAATAATGCATTTTTTGAACATTTGATCACCGGATAATCAGTACCGGCGTTGTATTGGCCTGTCGCTTTATCTATCCATAAATTATCAGTGCATTAGTATAACTTTATATTATGGAACAGAAACTACCGTTACCGCCTTTTAACCTGCAAACCGCACTTCAAAAGGTACAAATGGCCGAAGATGCCTGGAACAGTCGTGACCCGGAACGCGTTTGCCTGGCTTATACCATTGATACCGAATGGCGCAACCGTACCGAATTTATTAACGGGAGGGATCAAGTAAAAGCCTTTTTAACCGGAAAGTGGCAAAAGGAGTTGGATTATAAACTTAAAAAAGAGCTTTGGGATTTTCGTGATAACCGGATAGCCGTGCGCTTTGAGTATGAGTGGCATAACGAGGCCGGGCAATGGTACCGCAGCTATGGCAACGAGTTGTGGGAGTTTGATGAGAATGGCCTGATGCGGAAACGCTACGCAAGTATTAATGATTTGGCTATCAGTGAAATTGACAGGAGATTATAACACCTTTTTTGCTTTGGCGAACATATGAACTATGAAGAAATAGCATTTACCGATGCGGTAAAGAAACTGCAGGAACTACACGGAAGCCGTACAGCCTATGCCAGGATGGAACAAGGCCATCACGAGGACGGGTTTACGCAGGCTGAGGTCAATTTTATAAGCAGTCGCGACAGCTTTTATATGGCCAGCATCAGCGCAACGGGCTACCCTTATATACAGCACAGGGGTGGGCCAAAGGGCTTTATCAAAGTGTTGGATGACTTTACCCTTGGTTTGGTAGATTTTAGTGGTAACAGGCAATACATCTCAGTTGGTAATGCAGTAACCAACGCCAGGGTATCTCTTATTATGATGGATTACCCGCAGCGGGCCAGGTTAAAATTATTCGCGGATATGAAAGTTGTTGAAATTGCAGATGATCCCGGATTGTTTAAACAGCTTGACCCTACAGACTACAAGCACAAGGCTGAGCGGATGCTTGTATTTTCAGTAAAGGGCTATAATTGGAATTGCCCGCAGCATATTACACCGCGATATACACTGGCAGAGATTGAGGCGGCTTTTGCAGAACGTAATGGCTATGTTAAGCAACTTGAGGAGGAGATCAGGCATTTGCGGGCAAATGATTCAACTGATGGTCGGTAAATAGTGGTATATATCACCTTAATTTTTTTTAAAAACTATATCTGCAACCTTATGGAAAACCAAACCGGCAATTTAAATACTGCACAACCTTATGTGCACTCTGCATTCAAGGCTGCATTACACGGCAAGTGCCCAAAATGCCGTACAGGTAATATGTTCGCAGCTAATCCTCTCAGGTTTTTTGGCCAGAAAATGAATGAACACTGCCCGCATTGTAACTTTCAGTTTGAGATAGAGCCGGGCTATTTTTATGTTGCCATGTTTGTTAGTTACGCAATGAATGTGGCTATCATGGTTACATTTGCTATGGCCACTTACCTGCTTACCCATAGTTGGGATCCGTGGGTTTACCTGGCGGCAACACTGGTTCCGGCATTTTTGTTCTGGCCGTTTACATTTCAGTATTCGCGTATCATCCTGTTATTCTGGCTAACACCCGGTGTTCACTTTGAACCAGAACGAGCCAGGCCCGACTATCATCAGGCAGGCCCAAATTAGTTAATATCATTAGGTTATAGCAAGTAGGAAGGGACTGAGGTAACCACGGCGGTATACAGCTCCATTTCGGGCGAAAGCGTAAATGCTTTGGCACCCTCGAGGTTAACCGTTTGGTTTTTTACTTTGCTTAACAGGTTGATTTCATGGTGAACCTCCTTTATTTCTTTAATGTTGATACAAAGAAACAGAGGCACTGCGCAGTGTTTTTGCGCAGGTGAAGTTATTTGTAAAAAAGTTGAGATTTTTGATGTGCCCGAAGAGAGACTCGAACTCTCCCTGAGCTATACGAGTTCGAATCTCGTTTTGGGTATTAAATTAAAAAGTCAGTCGGGAGCTTACGGTAATAAGTATTTTTTTTACTAAGTAGTTGAAAACTTTTGTTTTAGCTGCAAATAATTAACTTTGAGAAATGCAGTCAATCGCAGGGGCCGGTAGATACGTTTATCAAAATTTGCTCAGAACGACATATGGTTCTGAGGGTGTGTAATTTCAAACAAGCAAGCGACTTCAGTAATTTCCTCAATGAGGCAATGAATGATGACCTTGTAGAGAAATGTAACCCAGTGTTGCATAGTATCTGTGTGTAAAGTTAAACAATTGATTTCCCGACGTGAAAGGGCGGTGTTAAGCACCGGTTACAGCATGTATCTGCCCGTAAGTAAGGCGAGCCCGTGTCACCTGTGGTTGCTGCATTTTTCAAATGAAAAAGGAAAAAGATTGGTTTAGATTAAAAAAATACCCGCACATTGGGCTACCCCTAAGAATGAGTGATCGGCCTTGGGTTGCTGGGTATGTGACTAACGAGGCGAAGATCGCGGGCCATGCGTTTTATCCGTTAATCCACCGCAGTAAAGTTGTTAGGAAATATCGTAAGTCAATAGACAAAAAAACTGGTGTACGTTCAGAACTAAGGGTTGCTACAAAGAAACCACGTGAATTATACTATGCCAATCATTTTGATGCATGCATTTATAGCTATTATGCAAAACTGCTAAATTTATCTTACGAGAAAAAACTTGGCCAACTTGCTTTAAAAAATGCTGTTACTGCATACCGCAAAATACCTTTTGATCCGACTAACTCTAATTCACCTAACAAATCCAGTGCGGATTTTGCCGGTGAAGTATTTCGATATATTTTAGATCACGAGGAAGATAAACTTGTGGCTATTACTTTTGACATCAAGGCATTTTTTGATACGCTGGAGCATTCTCGGTTAAAAAGAGCTTGGTGCCAAGTCAAAGACCAGCAATCACTAAATGACGCTGAATATAATATATTTAAAAGTATCACGAATTTTGCCTTCGTAAACGAAAACCAAATTTTCAATGTTTTCAAAAATTCGATTATCACACAAAGTCCTTCAGGTGTCAAAAAAACGAAAGCTGTAAAGCGTTATAAGCATTTGAAAGATGCTCGTGCAATTGCTTTTTGCGACTTAGCAGATATTGATCAATTACGTAAATCTAACCTCATTATTGGTAATAATGCGCCTGCCGGTCGCCCAAAAAAAACTAAAGGTATTCCACAAGGAACACCAATCAGTGCAGCATTAGCCAATGTTTACATGCTTCCGTTCGATTATGCCATAAATAATTTAATAACAGCAATAGGCGGTATCTACCGCCGGTACTCAGATGACATGATAGTAATCTGTTCAGAGCCGCATGCATCTTATGTTATTAACGCTTTTGATAAAGCGATTAAAGAACGGGATTTAGAAATCCAGCTTGATAAAACCCAAATATTTAAATTTGTACGTAAAAACGGCAAGTTTCACTGTGAACAACAATACGAGAAATGTCTACATCTCACAAAAAATCTGGAATACTTAGGATTCGAGTTTGACGGTCAGCGCTCCTATTTAAAATCGGCAAGCTTGGCATCCTACTACCGCAAAATGAAAAAGGCCGTTCAAAGATGTCGCTACTACTCAAAATCTGTGAAGAAGTCTAAAGCTGTAGGTCAAATTTTTCAAACGCGCTTATATAAAAAATTCAGCTATCTTGGTGCCAAGCGTAGGCGCATCTATATACAAGATAAATCCAACCCTACAAATTGGATAAAAACGGAATCCCATAATTGGGGAAACTACATATCTTACGCCCATTTAGCTACAAATAAATTGCCCAATAACAGAATTAAACACCAGATTAGGCGTCACTGGAAAATTTTAAACCAGCTAATTAGTTAATCCTCCGGCTTCTCCCTCGCATCCGCCATTCTTACTATCCTCGGTTCAAACTTGACCAGTACTTCCACCAAGTCATGCTGTGCGGCCATTACGGTGTGTATGTCCTTATAGGACATGGGGGCTTCATCCATATCGCTGCCCATTAAGGTATGTGCTTGTTAACCAGGTTTAGCGAAGTATCCGGCTTGCTTAAGCAGTTTAAGGCTTTTAACCATGTTTGCAGCAGAAAATCAACACTGCTGAGTAATGGTATATATGCTGTTTTTGTAAATATTGAGTGCCCGCACATCTATGTACAGCAAAATATAAATTAGCTTTAATTGAACTTGCACAGCTACAATAATATTTTTAATTTACCAAATCTTTAAATGTAAGTACAGTTTATCGGCGTTTCATTGTAAAAAGATATAGATATTATAATTTAAATTAATAATGCAACGGGATGCCGAAATATATCACAAAATAGAGGATCATGGTTTAATTGATTTATTAAATCAAGGTAATTACAGTGCTTTTAAAGAAGTTTATAATAGGTACAATAGTTTACTTTTTATTTACGCTTATCGCAAATTACAGGATAAAGAAGAAGCTCAGGATGTTGTGCAGGATGTTTTTATCAATATTTGGTCTAACCATGCTACGTTTAACATCAATACTACCCTCTCTGGTTACCTATATAAAGCAGTACTTAATAAAATTTTAAATATCATACGGCACAAAGGTGTTCGTGAAGGGTATATTGCTGATATTCAAAATCTGATAACCAATCAAACCGATACCACTGATTATCTTATCCGCGAGAAAGACATAGCCGCCCTCATTGAAAAGGAAATAGCATCCCTACCATTAAGGATGCGTGAGGTGTTTGAACTGCGTACAAAAGAATACTTATCCAATAAAGAAATTGCAGAACGGCTTAGCCTTTCAGAGCACACCGTAGCTACGCATATTAAAAAAGCATTGAGAATTCTTAAAGCAAAATTCGGAGCCAACGCTGTGCTCTTTTATTTGCTGATGTTTTAATAATATTGAGTTATAAATACACTCCACTTTTATCGTTTATAATTTTCTTAAAAAAAATATCAACCCAATACCCGACAGCCTTTTGTGAAGTGTCTTGTTATAGTAAAACGACGTATAAACCTACGTAATTCAACTATATCTAAGTATTAATTGATGGCGAATAAAAATGCTGCTGAGCTGTTTGAACGATTTAAGAAAGGTAAGTGCACCGATGCGGAGCAACAGCTTATTGAATATTGGGCACATCATTTAAATGAGGAAGGTGAGCATGATCTGACCGAATCAGATTTGGAGGATGCCCGGGTTACAATGTGGGCATCGATAGATAGCTCCCGATCAAATAATGTTAAACGCCTGTATTGGTCAGTTGCAGCAGCGGCTATATTGATATTTGCCTTGTTGGCTGTGTTACTTAAAAATGATATTATCAATAACAGAACAAAGTCATTCCCATCTGCCGAAAGCAGATTGGCTAATACCATTAAAGTTGGTGGCAATAAGGCCATACTCACGCTTTCAAACGGCAAAAAGGTGGTGTTGGATGATATAAAAAATTTCAGCATAACTGATGAGGATGGCATTAGCATTAATAAAACTTCTTCAGGTCAACTTATCTATACATTTACCAAAAAGAAGTATGGTAATGATAACTCCGCCGGATATAATACTATAACAACTCCTAAAGGCGGGCAATACCAGGTAAATTTACCCGATGGCAGCAAGGTGTGGTTAAATGCCGCAACTACCTTACGCTTTCCGCTTAATTTTCAAAAAAACGTAAGGCTGGTTGAGTTGTCGGGCGAGGGATATTTCGAGGTAAAGCACTTGAATGATGCTAATGGCCAAAAAGTTAGATTCATGGTTAAAACCATAGGTGCCGCGTCACAATCGGTAGAGGTATTGGGCACTCACTTTAATATTAATGCTTATAGTAATGAAAATGCTATAAAAACCACGCTGCTCGAGGGTAGCGTGAAGGTAAGCACCCTTTCAGGCACCGCTTCACCGGCATATAGTAAAATTCTGAAACCCGGAGAGCAATCCGTTTTAAATCAGGGTAAGATAGCTGTAATAAAAACAGATACGGAAGACGCTGTAGCCTGGAAAAACGGCTATTTCAGATTTAATGATGAAAGCCTTGAAAGCATAATGCGCAAGGTAGAACGATGGTATAATGTTGATGTACAGTACCAGGATGAAGCTTTAAAGAAATTATCATTTGCAGGAGTTACAACACGCTTTGCCAATGTGGCCGAATTGCTGAAAGTACTTGAATTAACAGGAGAAGTAAAGTTCAGGATAGATGGAAACAGTATAGTCGTACTCGGCAAAAAAAACCTTTTATAAACCAATAAATATTTAAAAATTATGAGCAATCCACCGTGACTACGCATACCCCGTGCCTTATATTGTAGTATTTGATTTTTGATTAAATATTTGATTTTAAGGTGTTTGTATAAAATTATGGAGTAACAAATTAAATTAATTTAAATGCGTACAATATTTACAAATATTTTTTATAATTCTGCTAACCGCCATTGGAAACCCCTGATAATTATGAAACTTATTGCCATTTTAGTTTTGGCTACCCTGATGCAGGTACAAGCCAGGAGCTTTGCCCAGCAAATTACCTTGAGCCAAAAAAATGTAACCTTAAAACAGGTTTTTATTGAAATAAATAAGCAAACCGGTTATAACATACTTTGGGCTTCAAAAAGCGTTAGCAACAACCGTTTGGTAAGCGTAAGCTTAAACCAGGCATCTATTACACAGGCATTAAACCAGTGTTTAAAAGATTTTCCGCTTACCTATACAATCAATGAGAAAACCATAGTGATCAGGGAACGCGATGAAACAAAAATAAATACTAAAGATGAAACCCCTTTTATTAAAATAACCGGTATGGTAACCGATGAAAAAGGTTACCCGCTGCCGGGAGCTACTATAAAAGTTAAGGGCACGGCCAATGCAGCCGTTTGTAATGATAAAGGCGAATACACCATAAATGCATCAAGCGGCGACGTTTTAGTTTACACCTACATTGGCTTTGTAACTACTGAGGTAATTATTGGCACGCAAACCAATATTAATGTAACCTTAAAGGAGATCAAGAACGAATTGGGTGGTGTAGTAATTACTGCCTTGGGTATCAAAAAGGAAAAGCGAACGCTATCCTACAACGTGCAGGAAATAAACAATGAGGAGCTCACCAAAGTAAAGGACCCTAATTTTGTTAATGCGCTTGCAGGCAAAGTAGCCGGTGCAACCATTAACACCAGTTCAACAGGCCCCGGTGGTAGTACAAGGGTTATATTGCGCGGTACAAAATCAATAGCGGGTAACAATAACGCCCTCTATGTGGTAGACGGTGTGCCCTTGCAGGATCTGAGTTCGGCGCAACCCGGTGATATATTTTCTGGCGCGGGCCAAACCGGTGACGGGATTTCTAACATCAACCCGGAAGATATCGAGTCCATATCTGTACTAACAGGCCCATCGGCTGCGGCGTTATATGGTAACAGAGGTGCCAATGGTGTAGTAGTAATCAATACCAAACGTGGTACAAAAGGCAGCTTCTCGGCAACCTTATCAAACACTACCACTTTCTCCAGTCCGTTTGTAATGCCAAAGTTTCAAAATACCTATGGCTCTGAAGAGGGGAGCTTTAGCAGTTGGGGCGAGAAACTTAAAATACCCACAAATTATGACCCTAAGGACTTTTTTCAGACAGGTGTAAATAACACTACAACTTTAAGCCTGTCTACAGGCACTGAAAAAAACCAGACCTACTTTTCAGCAGCGGCGGTTAATGCTAACGGCATCATCCACAATAATGATTTAACCCGTTACAACTTTACACTACGCAATACCAGCAAGTTTTTAAATGATAAACTTAACCTGGATCTGAGCGCAATGTACGTTAACCTTAAAGAGCAGAATATGCTGGCACAGGGGCAATATTTTAACCCGCTTGTACCTATTTATCTGTTTCCAAGAGGCGATGATATCCGTAAATACCAGGCGTTTGAAAGGTATGATGCCGAGCGTAACTTTAAAACGCAGTACTGGCCATTCGGCGATCAGGGTTTTCAGCTTCAAAACCCTTACTGGATAACTGAGCGCGACCTTTTTCAAAACAATAAGGACCGCTATATGCTAACAGCCAGCTTGCAGTATAACATCAATAGCTGGATGAATATTACCGCGCGGATAAAAACCGACCAGTCGTCGGCTTTAAACGAGCGTAAATATTACGCATCAACAGCCGGTTTATTTGCAAGCGCTGCCGGGGCTTACCACCGGTATAATATTTCATCGGGCCAAACTTATGCCGATGTGTTGCTGAACATTAACAAAACTTTTAAAGATTTCTCTGTTTCAGGCAACGTAGGCGCAAGTTTGCAGGATGATAAGTATGATGATGCTTCAATTGCCGGTAACCTGGGTAGTGTACCTAACTTGTTTAGTTATAATAATATCAATTTTTCGCAAATAAAGGCGCTGCAAAGCAGTTATCATAACCAGTTACAGGCTGTTTTTGCAACTACTCAAATTGGGTACAAAGGTCTTGTTTACCTGGATGCGAGCGCCCGTACAGATGCTCCCTCGCAACTTGCGGGTACTAACACAAAATACCTGTTTTATCCGTCAGTGGGTTTATCCAGCGTACTTACTGATGCACTGAAGTTTAAATCAGATATGCTGTCGTTCATGAAAGTACGCTTTTCATACGGTGAAGTAGGTAACCCGCCTGCTTATGGTATTACCATACCAACCTACCAGCTAACTACCGGATTTCCGAATTTGCTTACCGCTCTTCCGGTTGATCTGAAGCCAGAGCGTACCAAATCATACGAGGCAGGTGTTAACCTGGTTTTGTGGAATGGTAAAGTAAAAATTGATGGTACGGTGTACAAGTCATCTACCTACAACCAATTATTTAACCCTACAGTATCTGAATCTACAGGTTACAGCTCGGTATTTATCAATGCGGGCCGTATAGACAATAAAGGTATCGAAGTATCAGTAGGGTTGAAGCAGAATATAGGGGCAGTTAAATGGAATTCAACCATTGTTTACTCGTTAAACCGTAACAAGGTAGCTCAGTTATTGCCATCAACCGTGGTAAGCCAGTTAGGTACGGCGGTGTCACAAGATACGGTTGACCTTGGCGGCACAACAAGCTATAAAATGCTGCTTGCCAAAGGCGGCTCCATGGGCGATATTTATGTAAATACACTAAAGGTTGACGAGCATGGAATGATCTATGTTAACCCAACCAACTATACAGTTGCGGCCGATCAAAGTAGGTATATCAAGGCCGGTAATGCCAATCCTGATTTTACGCTGGGCTGGCGCAACGGCTTTTCATACCAGGGTATTGATGTTAACTTTTTGGTTACTGCCAGGGTTGGCGGCGTAGGTGTATCTATTACGCAGGCAATTATGGATGGCCTGGGCGTATCGCAAAACTCAGCCACTGCCAGAGATAACGGCGGCGCTATGGTAAACGGCTTCAAAGTTCCGGCACAGGCATACTACAGCGTTGTTGGCGGCGGCTCATCCGGCATCGGGTCTATGTATGTATACAGCGCAACCAATGTAAGGCTTGGCGAAGCTTCTATCGGTTATGATATTCCGCTAAACAAGTATTACAAGTGGATAAAAGGGCTCAATGTATCTGTAATAGGCCGCAACCTTTTTATGTTTTACAACAAGGCGCCTTATGATCCTGAAAGCACGGCCAGTACCGGTACTTACTACCAGGGTATAGATTATTTTATGCAGCCGAGTTTAAGAAATATAGGTTTTTCTGCCCGTTTAAAGTTTTAACATAGCATACAACCATGACAAAGATATTTAACGTTTTTAATAATAAAACAGCAGCCCTATGCTGTATAGGGCTGTTGTTATTACATAGCTCGTGTACTAAAAATTTCGAGGATTTTAATACCAACGAGAACCAGGCCACCGAAGAAATGCTGCAAACAGATAACCTCTCTACCGGATCTCTGATTGTACAAATGGAAAAGAACGTTTTTCCGATAGCGCAGCAGCCTATGTTTGGCGATGAGGTTTACCAGGTAATGCAAAACCTTGCCGGCGATTCATACGCGGGTTATATGGGCACCACCAACAACTTCTTATCGGGCGCAAACAATACCACCTATGCTTTGGTGCCGGGCTGGTACGGGCAGGCTTTTTCGCGTGCATTTGTTGGTGTAATGCCTGCATGGAAGCGAATAGCCAAATCGGCTAAAACCCAAACACCGGAGGTATATGCTATTGCCAATATTATTAAAGTTGAGGCATTGCACCGCACTACTGATATGTACGGCCCTTTGCCATATGTTAATTTCGGCGAAACAACATCGCAAGGCAGGTACGATAGCCAAAAAGATATATACGACAAGTTTTTTGATGAGCTTGATGAGGCAATTGAAATCCTGACAGATTTTAATACCCGTTTTCCAACCACCAAAACACTTACAAGCTACGATTTTATATATGGCGGCAACATCCCTAACTGGATAAAGTTTGCCAACTCACTTAAACTGCGCCTGGCCATGCGTATTGCCTATGCTGACCCTAATAAGGCCAAGGTTGAGGCAGAGGCTGCCGTGTCGCATAAAATTGGTGTTATGAGCAGCGCTACTGACATTGCCGCCTTACAACATTCGTCGTCATTGGTATACAATCATCCGTTATTTATTATTGCCAACCCTGATAACTTTAACGATACCAGGATGGGGGCCGTAATGGACTCATATCTTAACGGGTTAAAAGATCCTCGCTTACCTAAGTATTTTAATGCCGCAAGCGATGGTACGTACCGTGGCATACGCAGTGGCATCAATATTAACAACAAAGCCACTTATGCCAGTGGCACATTTTCAACCCTTAACATTGAAGCATCTGCAAATATTACATGGTTTAACCCGGCCGAAGCGTACTTTTTACGTGCCGAAGGAGCTATACGTGGCTGGAATATGGGTGGTACGGCCCAAAGCCTGTACGAGCAAGGTATAAAAACCTCGTTTGAGCTGAACAGCGTATCAGCAAGCGCTGATACCTATATCTCAAATGAAACCAACACGCCGGCTAACTATAGCGACCCGCGTAATGGAGCCAACAGTGCGTCAGCAAGCAGTTCTATAACTGTTAAATGGAATGATGCCGCATCATTTGAAACTAAGCTGGAGCGCATCATTACTCAAAAATGGATTGCCGTATATCCTGACGGGCAGGAGGCTTGGTCTGAATTCAGGCGTACCGGTTATCCTAAGATTTTTCCGGTTGTGGTAAACAACAGCCAGGGCCAAATAAGCACTGATGTACAAATACGCCGCCTGCCTTTCCCGGTTAACGAGTATCAGAACAACAGGGCCGGTGTAAACCAGGGTATTGCGCTGCTTGGCGGTAATGATAATGGTGGTACTAAATTGTGGTGGGACAAAAAATAATAATGTCAATATGAACAAGATTTTATATACAAACAGGCTATTGATATGTGCGGTGCTTTTAGCCGTAGCTGCAATATATACAAGCTGTAAAAAGCAAAATGAAGAACAGGCACTATCCGTTCAGAAACCTTATACTTATAACGATCAGTACTATAAAAACCTACGTGCTTATAAAGCATCGCCGCACCAGGTTTTTTACGGCTGGTTTGCAGGCTATGGCAATAAGGAGGGTGTAATAGCTGATTATAAACAATCAGCATCATGGGGAGAGCACTTTGCTGGTTTGCCCGACAGCCTTGATTTTTGCAGCTTATGGGGAGGTATACCTTCATTGAAAAAAAATGATTCGGTATCAACCTACAATCCTATAGCTTATGGCGAAATGCGCAAGGCAATGGAAGTACGCGGTATAAAAATGCTGGCCGTTGAAATTACAAGGATACAGAAACCGCAGTTTAAGGGCAGGTACCCATTAAACGATGAAGGTATACAAGCCTATGCGCAATGGTTAATAAACCAGGTAAAGGATAATGACCTGGATGGCCTTGATCTGGATTACGAACCGGAAGGGGACTGGTTGCAAAACGAGAACTTTAACAAGTTTATAGAAATTTTAGGAAAGGAATTCGGCCCTAAATCGAGTAATCCTGATAAGTACCTGGTTATTGATTATTACAACCAGGCCCCTTTAAAGGAAGTTGAACCTTACATTAACCTTTTGGTAAACCAGGCCTACGGCATTGGTAGTGCATCGGGCTTACAAAGCCGGTATAACGGCGTTAGTAGTTGGTGCCCGCCGGGCAAGTATATTGTTACAGAAACTTTTGGTGATTACTGGCAAACCGGCGGCGTAGCGTTTACAGAGGCCGACGGGAACACACTGTCAGCAAACGGAAGGCGCCTGATGTCATTAGAGGGTATGGCGCGCTGGAATCCAACACAGGGGGCTAAAGCCGGATGGGGAGCTTTTTATTTTGAAAGGGATTACAACAACGGCCCCTTTCCGTTTGTAAGGGCAAGCATACAGGCAGCTAACCCGGCTATACGTTAACCTATCCAATTAAAAACCAAAGATGAAAAAATCAGACATAATACTAAGGATAGGCTTTTTTGTAAGCTTATGCCTGGCCATATTAGTAGCCGCGGGCTGCAAAAAATCAGTAGAATTTAAAGATGTTATATTAATTACCGGTACCGAAAACGGTAAATTGTTACCTTTTACTGTTGAAAATGCGCCCGCTACTTACGCGCTCACAGCTACCGCTACCGGAAAAGTAACCAATGATGTTACCATTAATTTTGCGGTTGATACCGGGATGGTGGCAAACTACAATGCAGAGGTATCCGGCAAGTACTTTGCAGCGCCTGCCGGCAGCTATGAGTTATCTGCCAATTCAAGCATGATAAAAGCAGGTAATAATGTTTCAGACCCCATAAATGTAAAAATACTCTCGCTTGACAGGTTTGTAACCGGCCGCACTTACCTTATACCGGTAACTATAAAAAACGTTTCGGGCTCAAACAGCGTGCTTGAAGCCTCACGTACTGTTTACCTGAAAGTATCGCGTATTATTGATTTCAATTCTATCGATATATCCAATCCAAGCTTTTATGCTACCTATAAGTTTCCGCAGCCATACACTAACATAAGCCAGTTTACTTTTGAAATTAAATGCTTTGTAAATGATTTTCAGCCGCGTATTAACCGCCTGTGTAACTGGGGGCCGGCCAATGAGGCGTATCCAAACCTGCTGCGTTTTGGCGAATTCGGGAGCGACCCTAATCAACTACAATGGGTAGCACCGGGTGGCAGCGCTTTTTCGAGCACAAGGTTTGCCACTAAAACATGGTACACGGTATCATGCGTGTTTGATGGCTCAAAATACATAATGTATGTAAACGGAAAGCTCGACTCATCATTTGATGGATCACCAAGAACGTTTGAACTGGGTGCGCTTGAGCTGGGCATGTCCTATGCCGGTTATGAGTACAGCCAAAGCATTAGCGCGAGGATATCTGAGATTCGCCTGTGGAACAAGGCTTTATCACGAACCGAAATAGCAAGCGGTATTTGCGGTGTTGATGCCAAATCAGAAGGCCTTGTAGCTTACTACAAAATGAATGAGGGCTCAGGCAATGTATTTTATGACCGTACAGGCAACGGGCGTGATATGACCTGGCCTAAAAGTACAGTTTGGTTAATGGATGATAACAACAAATGCGCGCAATAATTCAGGTTATGAGAAACAAGATAAAACACTGCAAAAATTTCGGTTTTTTGGCGTTGCTGTTGGTTATAACCGCAAGCGCCTGTAAAAAGAATGAAACTTATGATATTACCGGTGACAACGTGAACCGGGTATATGTAACTTCAGCCAGCAACCTGGTTAAAAGCACAAACAGTTACAATTTTACAATTACCAATACAGTAATAGGCTCAGTTGGTAGCGTAAACGCGGCAGTGCCCGTGCGCACAACCATGCCGGCGGCCGGTGCCTTAAAAGTTAGCTTTGCTGTTGATAACAACCTGATTGATGCTTACAATACGGCTAATAACACCAACTATGTAGCACTGCCGGGCGATATTTTAAATTTAAATACGGCTTCGGTAAACGTGCCCCAGGGGCAGCAGCAATCGTCAGATTCGCTTAAAATTGCAATACCCAATGAAAAGCTATCGCAGCTTACTGAAAATACTTATTTACTGCCGGTTAAAATTGCGGCCGTTACCGGAGACGCGGCTACCCAGGTAAGCACCAATAAAAACGTATTTTACGTGGTGGTTACCGTCAGGGTATCAACATCTCAGTTATATGAATCGCCTACCGGGGCGGATATGACAGGGGATATTATTGCTAATCGCGGTAGCTGGAGCGCAACCATAGATAAACCATTAATACTTGGTAGCCCTGCCGATCTTTTTGACGGAAATACGGGCTCGTTTTTTTACTATACCTCAGCCAACAGTACACTCGTTACCGACTTAAGTGAAACCGTTACCGGTATCAGTGGCATCCGGATTAAAAATTATTTCGGCTTTTATGGCATCACAAACGCAAAGGTGCTTATCAGTACAAATGGCACTAACTGGACTGACCTTGGCACAGCAACACTGGGCGGTGGTGAAAGCCAGTATATTAAACCCTATAAGCCGTTTAATGCTCGGTATATCCGCCTGGATATAACGGACTGGCAAAATAATTTGATTGCACTTACAGAATTTGATCTATATAAATAGATATGAATTTGTCCCTTGGTTAAGGACTATACTTGGTTAATTGTTTAATTAGAGCGCTCCGGAAATTTTCGGGGCGCTTGTTATTCAATGCCATGCCAGGCTTGACCGGAGCTGCCAGCAAAACAATATATTTTTGTTATCTATTTTACACATTTGTTACGAAACAATTTTCGCTTAGCCTTATTTTATTAATAAATTTGTAATTTTAAGATGCACAACAGATTTGCTTACATATTTATATCGGTAGTATGCTGGTTCAGCATCGCTATTGTGTTGCCTATTTCCGGTGCGCTTATCAAAAACCAATATGTAGCAACATCATCTTACAAATACAATAACGACCGGATTAGTGCCGATAACGTTTCTACTGTATGTAATGATGATGCTTCTGAATCTACCAATCAAAAAAGACTCGTTGCCCGGTTCAGGGTAAGGTTTCTTTTAAACCGCTCTGTTGAGCTTAATGCGATTTTACAATCCGGAGGTGCTATCCCCGGCTTTGTATCGGCACATATTAAACACTTGTTTACACGCTATTTTGTACGCAAGGCTTCATTGCCTGGCTATTATAGCTTTCTGTTCAGGCTTAGTCCATTCTAAATCTATTTCTTTTTCTACTGATCAATCCGCTTTTCCGCGGGTGTGTGTTGCTTAATTTTTGCGCTTTGCGCTATTTTATTTCAGCTTTAACTATCAAACAATGAAAAAGTTAAATGTTTTAGGCTATGCTATAGCCATTGCTTTGGCCTCCGCGGTCACGGGTTGCTCGTCAAGTGCAGCTACAGATGAAAAAACGGCCGATGCCGATACCCTCCAGTACCCTGTAATGACTTTGACGGCTACAGATACAATCTTAAAAAAGTCATACGTTGCCGATATTCAGGCACATAAAAATGTCGAGATAAGGGCGCGTGTAAAAGGGTTTCTTGAAAAAATATATGTTGATGAAGGTAAGCCGGTAAAAAAGGGCCAACTTTTATTCAAGATAAACGACCAGGAGTTTAAAGTGGAACTTTCAAAGGCAAAGGCCGCTTTAAGCAACGCCGTGGCCGATGCCAAGGCTACCGAACTGGAGGTTGACCGCATTAAAATGCTGGTTGAAAAAAAGGTGATCTCCAAATCAGAACTGGAAGTAGCCCAGTCAAAATTAACAGCAGACAAGGCCACGATTGATGAAGCTCGCTCTATGGTGCAAAGCGCCCAAAACCAGCTTACCTATACCCAAATACTGGCACCTTACGATGGTATTATTGACCGCATACCGCTAAAAGCAGGCAGTCTTATTGACGAGGGCACACTACTCACCAGCCTGTCCGACATCAGTTCAATGTATGCTTACTTCAGTTTTCCTGAAAACGAATACCTGCGTTATGTGCGTACCATGAAAACCTCGCCCGATAAAACCAGCAGCATGGTATCTCTTATATTGGCTGATGGCGTAGAATTTCCGCAAAAAGGGCAAATAGAAACCATCGAGGGCGAAATAGAACAAACTACCGGCTCAATAAACTTTCGTGCCCGTTTCCCTAACCCGCAGGGGCTGCTAAGGCACGGTGCCACCGGCAAGCTATACATTTCAACAAAGGCCGATGATGTTGTGATGGTACCGCAGCAGTCGGTATTTGATATTCAGGATAAAAGTTACGTTTACGTGGTTGACAAGGGTAACAAACTGCACATGCAGGCATTTACTCCGCTTACCCGTTTCTCTCATTATTACATTGTAAAGGATGGCCTCAAAGCAGGCGATAAAATCCTGTACGAAGGTACTCAGAACGTACGCGACGGAATGGTGATCAAGCCAAAACAAGTAGCAAAGGATGCTTTTATAGCGATGCAATAAAGCAAAGCCATCCTTTATCAATTTGTATTTGCGCGCTTTTAATTAAAGGTGCGCCTGAGTTTTATTGTTCACATTTTTCTGAAACGATATGTTTGAAACCTTTATTAAGCGGCCCGTGCTGTCGCTTGTCATTTCCCTTATAATTACTTTACTGGGTGTGCTGGCCCTGGTTACACTGCCGGTTACCCAGTTTCCTGATATTGTGCCGCCCTCGGTAACCGTAACCGCTAATTACACAGGTGCTAATGCCGAGGTATGCGCCAAAGCTGTAGCCACCCCGCTTGAGCGGGCCATTAATGGTGTGCCCGGCATGACGTATATGTCCAGCGTGTGTAGTAACGACGGTTTGACCGTAATCCAGATCTACTTTAATGTGGGTATTGACCCGGATCAGGCTGCGGTTAACGTGCAAAACCGCGTATCCACCATTATAGATGAGTTGCCCGAAGAGGTAATAAAAGCAGGTGTTACCACCGAAAAAGAGGTGAACAGTATGCTGATGTACCTCAATGTAATGAGCGACGACAAAAATATGGATGAGAAATTCATCTACAACTTTACCGACATTAATGTATTGCAAGAGCTTAAACGTATTGATGGCGTTGGCCGTGCCGAGATTATGGGTGCTAAAGAGTACTCAATGCGTGTATGGCTTAAGCCTGATAAAATGCTGGCCTATAAAGTATCAACCGATGAGGTGATCGATGCTATCCGCGCGCAGAACGTAGAGGCCGCACCGGGTAAAACCGGACAAAGCTCTGATAAATCGCCGCAGATGCTGCAATACGTACTACGCTATCCGGGTAAATTTTTTGATCCGAAGCAGTACGAAAACATTGTTATCCGTGCTGATGAAGGCGGCGCGGTGCTGATGCTGAAAGAGGTTGCCGATGTGGAATTTGGCTCGCTTACCTACAGCATGGTATCCAATACCGATGCCCGCCCGTCAGCCTCTATCATGATCAAGCAAAGGCCGGGTTCCAACGCGCGCGATGTGATCAACAACATCAAAACCCGCATGGCTGAGTTAAAGGAAACCTCCTTTCCAACCGGCATGACGTATAATGTAAACTATGATGTATCCCGCTTTTTAGATGCATCGATACATGAAGTACTACGTACGCTTGTTGAAGCGTTTTTGTTGGTATTTGTTGTAGTCTACATCTTCCTTCAGGATTTCCGGTCAACATTGATACCAGCCCTCGCTGTACCGGTGGCCTTGATAGGTTCACTATTCTTTATGCAGATGCTGGGCTTCTCTATCAACCTGCTCACGCTGTTCGCGTTGGTGCTTGCCATTGGCATTGTGGTTGATAATGCCATTGTGGTGGTTGAGGCCGTACACGTAAAAATGACTGAGGAACATTTAAGCCCGATGGATGCCACTATCAGCGCCATGCGCGAGATCAGCGGGGCTATAGTTGCCATAACCCTCGTAATGTCGGCTGTGTTTGTGCCGGTGGCGTTCATGTCGGGGCCGGTAGGGGTGTTTTACCGGCAGTTCTCGTTAACGCTGGCTATATCTATTGTTATATCGGGTGTTAACGCGTTAACACTTACACCGGCGCTTTGTGCCCTGATGTTAAAGCATGATCATGCCCCGCGTAAAAAGAGTTTTATTCAAAAGTTCTTCTCCGGGTTTAACAAAAGGTACGATGGTTTGCAAAACCGGTATGCTAAGTGGATGAATTACCTTTCGCCACGCAAAGGATTAACGCTCATTATCCTGGCTGGCTTCTTTATCCTAACCTGGGGAACTAACGCGTTATTGCCTACTGGTTTTATTCCGACTGAGGATCAGGGTATGCTGTATGTGAACGTAACCACCCCGGCGGGTGCTACGGTTGAGCGTACGGAGCAGGTGCTGAAACAGGTTGAAGCGCAAACCAAATCTATTAAATCCATTGAGTCAGTATCAACCCTTG
Source organism: Mucilaginibacter sp. UR6-1 (assembly GCF_020880975.1). GTDB lineage: Bacteria > Bacteroidota > Bacteroidia > Sphingobacteriales > Sphingobacteriaceae > Mucilaginibacter. The sequence goes on from NZ_JAJIWP010000002.1 coordinate 289,641, forward strand.
CAGGCTATAGTTTAGTGAATGAGATAGCCGGCGCATCTTACGGTATGGCTATGATCAGCCTTAAGCCATGGGATGAACGGGAAGAATCATTAACGGATGTGATCAGGCTATTGGAGGACAAAACGCGCAACATCAGCGATGCCTCCATACAATTCTTTCCGCCGCCAACAGTGCCGGGTTTTGGTAATGCCAGCGGTTTTGAGATACGGATGCTTGACCGCAGCGGCCGGGGTGATCTGCAAAACGCGGCTACCGTAACCCAAAAGTTTGTAAAGGCGCTTAATGACGCGCCGGAGATTATGGGCTCGTTCACCAGTTTCGACCCTAACTTTCCGCAGTACATGATCACCGTCGATCAGCAAACGGCAGCGAAAAAAGGCATCACGATAGACAAAGCCATGTCGACCCTGCAAACGCTGATGGGGAGCTATTATGCTTCAAACTTTATCCGTTTCGGGCAAATGTATAAGGTAATGGTACAGGCTTCGCCGGAGTACCGCTCAAAACCGGAGGATGTGCTAAACCTGCAGGTTAAAAATAATAAAGGCGAGATGGTACCATTTGCCACCTTTATTAAAATGGAAAAGGTTTTCGGGCCTGAGCAGTTAACGCGATATAATATGTATACCTCGGCCATGATAACCGGTGATGCCGCGCCAGGTTACAGTAGTGGCGATGCGCTGAAAGCCATCCAGCGCGTGGCTGATGAAACCCTGCCTAAAGGCTTTGAGTTTGAATGGTCGGGCATGACACGGGAGCAGGTACTCTCCGGCGACCAGGCGATATACATTTTTGCCATCTGTTTGGTGTTTGTTTACCTGCTGCTTGCCGCGCAATATGAGAGCTTTTTGCTTCCGCTGCCGGTTATCCTTTCGCTGCCTACAGGTATTTTCGGGGCCTTCTTCTTTTTGAAAATATGCGGATTAGAGAATAATATCTACGCGCAGGTTGCCTTGGTTATGCTTATCGGTTTGTTGGGTAAAAATGCTATCCTGATCGTAGAGTTCGCTATTCAGCGCCAAAAAGAAGGTTTAACCGTAGTTAAAGCCGCTATTGAAGGTGCTGTATCCAGGCTTCGCCCGATTTTGATGACTTCGCTGGCATTCATTGCCGGTTTAATACCCTTGTGTATCGCCAGCGGCGCGGGCGCTATGGGTAACCGCTCCATAGGTACGGCATCAGCAGGAGGGATGCTATTGGGTACCATATTCGGGTTGATACTTATACCCGGCCTGTATGTAATTTTTGCCTCAATGGCCAATCGTGGTAATAAAAAGAAAGACAAAATTGTACCGGCCGAAGCACCTGAACCAATAACTAATTAACATTAACAATTAATAAGATGCTTAAAAAAGCAAACAGATATATAATGCCTTTAGCTTTTGCAGCCACGTGTTTAGCGGCCTGCAAAAACTACAAGGCTACAACGGCCGAAGCCAACATTAAATTGCCCGATACATTTACGGGCAGTACTGATACGGCCAGTATTGCAAAACTGCCTGTAAAGCAGTTTTTTACTGATCAATACCTCGTCAATCTGATAGATTCGGCATTGGGTGCCAATCCGGATATTTTGACCGCCTTGCAGCGTGTTGAAGTGGCCAGGGCAAATGTGCGGTTCAATGCATCAAAATTACTACCGCAAATAAATGCTACAGCCAATGCCGGCGTTGAAAAATATGGCGACTACACCCAAAACGGCGTAGGTAACTACGACACTAATTTTTCGCCCAATATAAACGACAAGCAGCGTATACCCGACCCGGTTCCAAACTACTTCCTGGGTTTTCAAACCTCGTGGGAGGTTGACCTGTGGGGTAAGTTAAGCAGCCAGAAAAAAGCGGCTTATGCCCGTTTTTTAGCCAGCCAAAGCGGCTACAGGTTGGTGATCACCTCGTTAACAGCGCAGATAGCGCAATCCTATTACCAACTGTTAGCCTTTGATACCGAGCTCAAGATCATCAAAAAAAACATAGCGCTACAAGAAAAAGCCTTAGAGATTATCAGGATACAAAAGCTGGGCGGCCGCGCTACCGAACTGGCTGTGCAGCAGTTTAAGGCGCAGTTGCTGCGTACCAAAAGTTTGGAATACCTTACCCGCCAGCAAATCACCGAAACTGAAAATGAGCTGAATTTTTTAACAGGTAATTTTGATAAGCCAATAAACAGGGATACATCAATCAATTCATCGGCCTTACCGGCTGTACTATCAGCCGGTGTTCCAAGCCAGCTATTATTGAACAGGCCCGATGTGCAGGCGGCAGAATTAGAATTGGCCGCCATGAATGCAGATATCAAGACCGCCCGTCGCAGCTTTTTGCCATCATTAACGCTTACACCCTATGTAGGATATAATGCGTTTAAGTCATCGTTATTATTTGATCCCGGCAGTTTAACCTGGGGTGTTTTGGGCGGACTAACCGCGCCAATATTTAACCGCAAAGCACTAAAGGCCGACCTGCAAAGAACCATAGCTGAAAGTAAGGTTGCCGTTTACAATTATCAAAAGACCATATTAGCCGGTTTTCAGGAAGTTAGTAACGGGTTGAACGGCATCGATAACTATAACAAGTTTTACCAACTAAAGCAGGATGAACTAAAATCTCTGAATAACGCGCTTTCGGTAGCGAATGATCTGTACCTGGTTGGCCGTGCTAATTACCTCGAAATTATTACCGCGCAGCAAAGTGTACTTAATGCCGAGCTTGACCTGGCAAATACTAAGCGTAACATTTATTTAAGCGCCGTTGGCCTGTATAAGGCAGTAGGCGGAGGCTGGCGCTAAAAAGTCATGTCCTTAAATCTTATAAGTTAGTTACAGGAGTTTTATCGAAATCCTTGCCTTCAAGGATTTCGATTTCCTGGTTATGTTCATCAAATACCTCCGATTGCCTCAAATTTAGGTAACCGAATGATTCATTTTTGTTAGTCTGAAACGAGCGCTTTTGACGTAAAAAAGCGCCTAAATCATTGATTTAAGCGCTTTTGGTGGGTTTTGATATCCTTTTAGCGGAATGGACGGGTCCGTTGATTTTTCCGCAATGGCTTTATTATCAATACTTGATCTTTCTGAAAATTAAAAGGTAAGCAATTAGTTAACCTAATAATTTGATCTGTTTTGATTGAGTTTGAAAAAACTAAATCAGATATAACCATTAAAAACTGCGTTTACTAATACTATCTTATCACCAATATTTTCATAATGCTATGATGAATCCAAAAGCACTTTTTGGCATTGAGTCTTAGTGGCCCATCTTGGTGGATATTGAATCGGCGGTTTATCGCCTTGAGCTTTCTGTCGCGGTATAATAACTTTTACAACTTCTTCAGGTCACAATGATCTTATGTAATTGTGCCACCGGCTCTTTTGACTCCGATAGATTTAGCCTGAATTCTTACTTCTTGTGCATAGAAAAAGCAACTTCAATTTGTTCAACTTATAATACTTCCTGTGCTCCAGCTTCGTGAAAAAATATTGTTTTTGATGATTTTTGTGTTTATTTTATCTTTTAAATGCTGTAGTGTTTGTCATTTTGCTAAGGCAAAAGATGCAATGACTATACCGCCTAAAAAGCCGTTGATAGATGTCAACGGCTTTTTAATAGATTATATAATCAATAATTGCAATCTTTCAAATAACTCAATCAAAGCGTAAAAGCTTTAATTATGTATGATTATTAAGTTAAGCATGAACACTGGACTTGTTTGAAAGGAGGCTACTAAATACGCAACGATTTGTTCAAAGGATATGCTCAGCTAAAGATATAGCATTGATAAATCTGATTAATTTATTCAAACATCATAGTCTATTGTATGCATTTTATTAATCGTCTTAACAAATTAACGAGGTTGAGAACGAGTTATATTTGAATTTTGGTTATAAATTCATTATTTCTTAGCAGGCATTAAACGCAATAGCACCACATCACGTGAGGGAATCAAGCGCTTAAACGGTTTTTTGGTCGAGGCCGGTTTACCGGTTTTCCAAAGGTCGGTTATAGCATAGGTTGTACTTTTAGCATTTAAAACCAATTTTGATACAGAATCGGTGATAACCTCCTTTTGCCAGTCAAACGACACTTCTTTTGCAGAAGCATTGCGGTTAAGAAAGCAAACAGCCCATCCGCCGCCTTTAAGTGGCTTCAACCAAGTTTCCACGCTATCTTTAACGCTGTACCGATAACCCTGAACACCCAGTGAGTCCTGGTCAATCGCAATCACCTCTCTCCTGGTAAGTACGGCTTTTGTTTCTTCGTTCATGTTACGAAGATCATTCCCCGCGATCAACGGTGCTGCAATCATGCACCACATTGAAAAGTGAGCGCGTGCTTCATTCACCGGCATCCCGTTGCCAACTTCCAGCATATCCGGATCGTTCCAATGGCCCGGGCCGGCATATTGGCGCAAACCATCCTGTTTCTCCAGTATCTGCATCACACCCCATGATTTCCAGGTACCATGATCTTCAATACAATCAAAACAGTTGTAAATATCACCTGTTGTGCGCCACAAATGTCCAATATTTTTAGCCCAGGTCCAGGGTTTGCTGCTGCCCCATTCACAAATGCTCAGCACTATGGGCCGGCCGGCTTTTTTTAATGCTGCCGCGATGGTTTTGTATGCACCCTCTGCCTGAAGGCCTTCAGTGTTGCACCAATCATATTTCAGGTAATCTACACCCCATTTGGCGTAGGTTTGGGCATCCTGAAATTCGTAGCCCCGGCTACCCGGGCGACCGCCGCATGTTTGCGAGCCAGCATCAGAGTAAATGCCCAACTTTAAACCTTTTGAGTGTATGTAATCGGCCAGCGCCTTCATGCCCGACGGAAACCTCTTTTTGTCAGGATGAATAAATCCAAGGCTATCACGGTCGCCATGCCAGCAGTCGTCAATATTAATGTAAACATATCCTGCATCCCTCATGCCCGAAGAAACCAGCGCATCTGCTATCTTTCGGATCAATTCCTCATCCACATTACAGGCAAACTTGTTCCAGCTATTCCAGCCCATAGGTGGCGTAAGCGCCAGGCCCTGATATTTAGTATAATCCTGAACATAATTATTGCCCTGACCCACAGAAATGCCCGTGCCGGCAATTACAAATAAGATAATAGTTAGAAGTTTTTTCATAGGTTAAATTGATATGGAGTATTCAATTTTTATAAATGGTTACGATTGCAAAAATATAAGCTATTATATAACATAATGTTTAAAAGAAGGGATAAAAATGTTTTAAAGGTGAATGGACATTTGCAACCCTATTTTTAGCTATGCCATACTTTTTCTATCTCAATATTTGTTTGTTATAAACCAATATAATCCGATGAAGAAATTTTACTTATTAAATTTTGCGCTGGCTTTGCTATGCACTTTTACAGCCTGTAAGAAAGAGAAGAAGAGTGAAACGGTAGAGCCGCCGAAGATTGTTAAAGCGGAACAGAAATTCAACATCAGCCCTGCGCCCAGCAACCCCAATGCTGATACAGAAACTAAAGCCCTTTACAGCTGGCTGGTAAGCCAGTTTGGTAAAAAAATGATCTCCGGTAGTACCGCCGAGGAGCCGCATTTTGGCTATCCTAAATTAATGACAGGAAAAACCCCTTTGCTTCGTGGGTGGGATATGCAGCCTTACAGTCCAAGGTACGCTTACGTGTGGGACAACGGCTGCGGCTGCCATACATTTGGCCCTGTATCCAACAGCCCTAACACACCTGATGCTATAACCTGGTATAACAGTAATAACAAAAAGCCAATTATAGCTTTTACGTGGCATTGGCATTCGCCAATGGGGGGTGTAGCAGGTACCAATACCTTTTATACCGCAGAGACAAATTTCGATGCCAGTAAAGCAGTAACCGAGGGTACGCAAGAGTATACAGCAACCATACGCGATATTGACGCGATTGCCGAACAGTTAAAAAAATTGAATGATGCCGATGTACCGGTACTTTGGCGCCCGTTGCATGAGGCAAGTGGTACCTGGTTTTGGTGGAGCGCAAAGGGGGCAACGGTTTATAAAAAATTATGGAATATTTTGTATGATAGGTTAACCAATTATCACCACCTTAACAACCTGCTATGGGTTTGGAATGGCGATAGTGCAGAATGGTACGTAGGCGACGATAAATGCGATGTTGTAAGCACGGATACCTATCGGCCTAATTTTGATTATGGTACCTTAAAGTCAGAATTTGATAAAGTTTATAAAGCAAGTAACGGTACAAAAATAATAGGCTTAAGCGAGATTTCGGTTATTCCTGATCCTGACAACGCGCTGAGCCAGGGAGCACCATGGTCGTTTTTTATGACGTGGCATGAGGCTGTTACAAACGGGCATTCAGAAGATTATCTTAAAGCAGCCTACAACAATCCTAAAGTAATTACACTGGAAAGCTATACTAATTAAAAGTGCCATTAATCCCGATATTAGCATAGAAAATGCCTGTTAACGAATGGTGACAGGCATTTGCTCGTTATCATTATAATAGGTAATTTAACCAAAAGTACGTAGTAAAGCATGTCAACCTGCTTACATTTACCATACTTTATATTATAAACCAAAGTAATGTTTTGCCATGGCAGATCAAATTGATGATGATCATATTAGTGCGGTTGAACGGGAGCAAACCCATTATGCAACCAAAAGGCCTACACTATTAATTGTTGAAGACAGTGACGATTTTCGGTACTTTTTAAAAGACAGCCTTTTGGATGAATACAATATTGTAGAAGCCGTAAACGGAAAGGATGGATGGCAAAAGGCATTGTTTTGCCATCCTAATTTGATTATCAGTGATATTGCCATGCCCGTTATGGACGGAATAGCGCTTTGCAATAAAGTAAAGAACGATTCGCGTACATTTCATATACCAATGATACTGTTAACTGCCGCCAATACCGAAGAAAGTGAAATAAACGGACTTGGCTCAGGTGCTATTGATTACATAACCAAGCCATTCCGATTGCCTGCGCTGCAAAGAAAGATCCGGAATATTATTAAACAGCAGGAAGCTTTTCGCCAAACCTATCAAAAAGTAGTAGAGATCAAACCCTCACAGGTCGACGTTCAGACACCGGATGAAGAATTTTTACAGCAGGTTATTCTAACCATTGAACAAAATATATCTAACACTAACTTTTCGGTAGCTGAACTGAGCGCTTCATTGTTAATTAGTCGTTCAACACTTTATAACCGTATACTTGAGCTTACCGGCAAGGCACCTTTAGATTTTATAAAGTCGTTTCGCTTAAAGCGTGGAAGCCAGTTGATAGACAAGCGTGGCTTTACCATTTCGCAGGTTTGTTACAAGGTTGGCTTTAAGTCACCAAAAACATTTGTAAAGGCGTTTAAGTCTGAGTTTGGTGTCATCCCTTCCAAGTTTAATCAGGATGCCTGACCAATAAAAATTCAGATGTAATTTATGTTTAAGCGTTTTTACGTTTCAGTAATTCTTTTATTGATAGCCTGCCGGGTATTCAGCCAGGCAAACTATCAGTTTTTACATTTGGATATTACGGATGGACTATCAGAGAACGAGATTAACGCGGTGTTTAAAGACGCTAAGGGTTTTATATGGATAGGTACCCCAACCGGCCTTAACCGGTTTGACGGACGGCAGATCAGGGTGTACAAACATGATGCAAGGGACAGCACATCCTTGCTTGATGATTATGTGGAAGGGGTTACAGCCGGGCCCAATAATACGATGTTGGTAGAAACCCGGTCGGGCTTTGTAAGCTATAACCCGGTTACTGATAGTTTTGAAAAGTGGGCCACCCGTAAGTGGCGTGACTATGGTTTACCCCAAGGAAGATTATTAGCTACTAAGGCCTTCGGCAATATCTTTCTGTTTTATTATGAAGGCAAAGGGTTGTTCTTGTATGATCAGCTACTTAAAAAATCAATGATTATGGATGCTCGCGGTATTTTAACCTCGTTGCATTCTAACCAGATCAGTGATTTTGCTATGGATCGAAGCGGGAATGTGTGGGTGATTTTTGAGGATGGCATTATCGACAAGTTTAATTTGAAGCTTAAGCAGGTAATTAAAAGATACAACTATGTTGCCAAGATCAGTAAAGCGCCCAAGAGCGCTTATTTTCGCCTGCTGATTGATAATGACGGTGATTTGTTTTTTTATAACCCGCAAAGTCCGTTTGGTGTTATCCAATTTGAGCCTGTTACCGGCAAGTTTACCCGCTATACACAAAAAACGGATGACTTAGGCTTAAATGCCGATATTGTAACAGACATTGCCTCAAACGGTAAGGGAGGGATTTGGTTAGGTACCGAGCGTGGGGGAATCAATATCCTGAACAAGGCAACAAAAAAATTCACATACTTAAAAGCCGGTGAAGGTGATAGCCGCGGTTTACAACAAAATAGTATAAACATATTATATGTAGACCCAAGCGGAATTGTTTGGGTTGGAACATACAAACGGGGGCTCAATTTTTATCATCCTAAAATATTCAAGTTTTCTCTCATCAGGTTTGTATCAAAACAATTCAACCTCGAAGAAAATGACATTAACGCTTTTGCAGAAGAAAAAGACGGCACAATATGGATTGGAACAAACGGTGCCGGTTTAATTAAATATGACAAGCATCACGGAAAGATCAGGCATTATTTAAATAACTCTCAGGACGAAACGTCTATCAGCAGTAACATAATTACCAACCTGGTGATAGATCATACCGGCAGGCTTTGGGTTGGTACTTATTTCGGTGGATTGTGTTATGTTAATGGCGATAAATTTGTTCGCATAAGGCATGATGCCAACAAGCCAGCCTCGCTTTCTGATGACAGGATATCAGCAATGTTTGAGGATTCAAAAAAACAACTATGGGTAGGAACATCAGGTGGTGGTGTTGAAATCATTGATGTTGTAACCAAAAAGCTCAATCACCTGGCCAATTTTCGGGCAGGAACACCATCTTCTTTATACATAACGGCGATAGCAGAAGACTCATTAAAGAATATCTGGATAGGTACAGCATGGGGATTGGCAAAGTACGACCGCTGTTTGCGTAAAATTACAGAACAGTTTTCAAAGGAGGGTGTAGAAAACTCCTTGATTAGTAATGAGATCAGTGCCTTGATAACGGACAAATCGGGGCTGTTATGGATTGGTACGCGGAAAGGGATCAGTATTTTAAATACAAGCAACGGCAACTTTACCAACCTGTACAAAGAGAAGGGTTTACCTGAAAACAACATATTAACACTTGTAGAAGATGATCATAGTGATATATGGTTTGGATCCCGAAGCGGGCTTATTAAAATTGGTGTTGTACGCAAGGGTAGTAAACTTATGTTTGCCTATAACCGGTATGATGAAAGTGATGGATTGCAAAGCCGGCGTTTTAATGTAGGTGCCGCGGCGAAATTACGAAACGGCGAATTACTGTTCGGCGGGCCAAGCGGATTCAATATATTCAATCCCAAAAATATTCGTCCGTTTCACTATCCTGCAACTATCATTCTCACTGATCTTGAAATGCTGAACCATAGCATCCGGGTGGGTGAAAAAGTGCTCGGTAGCGTGATACTCCAACGGTCAATAACTGATCAAAACGAGCTGAACCTAAAATACAATCAAAACTCGTTTTCATTGGAAGTTGGCTTGCCCGATTACTTCAACTCTAATAACACTTACCTCCAATACCGGTTAAATGGCTTTGATAAACATTGGCAAAATCTTGATAACAAGGTACGCAAGGCAAGGTATACCAACCTTGACCCAGGTAACTATGTTTTTCAGGTAACAGCCTATTATGGTGATAAATCAACCCCTGTTAGCCATTACCAGTTAAAAATTAGCATTGCGCCGCCGCTTTGGAAAACCGGATTTGCGTATTTTACCTACGCACTTATATTCTGTTCTGCATTTTACCTTATTCGGCGGCGGGGGATACGTAAATTAAAAAGAGAATTTGCCGTTGAGAAGGAGTTGCTCAGAAAAGAGCAGGAGCGCCAGCAGGAACGGAATGAGGAAGAAAGATTGCGGGAACTTGACCGTTTGAAAATTAAGTTTCTGACCAATTTAAGCCATGAATTCCGTACTCCTATATCGCTTATCATGGGTCCGGCGGAAGCAATCAGTGCCCGTATAAAAGACGAAAGAAATTCAGAACAGTTAAATTTAATAAAGCGTAATGCCAAAAGGTTAATGAATTTGGTAAACCAGTTACTGGATTTTAGGCAGATGGAAGAGAAGGAATTAAAACTCTATGCCGAAGAGGGGGAACTGATCTCGTTTATCCAGGACGTATCAGACTCATTTACTGATCTTGCCAACAGGAAAAAGATCTCATTTACCTTTCATTCAGATATAGCCGAGTTGCATACCTATTTTGATCATGACAAACTGGAACGCATACTCTTTAACTTGCTGAGTAATGCTTTCAAGTTCACGCCCGGATTGGGTAGCATTAATATTGAAGTATTCAGGCTGGCAGCATCATTTTCTGAAAAGCAAACTATTGCTATAAAATTACATGACACCGGTATTGGAATTGCTGAAGATCAGCAAGCAAATATTTTTGACAGGTTCTTCCAGGCGGATGCTGATCCGCTTATATTAAACCAGGGTAATGGTATAGGCTTGTCTATTACCCGGGAATTTGCCCGTTTACACGGTGGTGAGATTAGTGTGGCGAGTAAGCCAGGAGAGGGGGCTACTTTTACAGTTACCATACCATTTAAAATTATAGATATAGTTGAAAATAGTATTGACACAAATTGGGCTGCAAACAACATAACGCAGCCTGATAAGGCAAAAACAACGGATCAGTTACATGTGCTGACAGACCGGCCGGCAGGGGACCTGCCCAAACCAATGCTGCAATTAAGTGATGAAAACTTGATTAATGCGGTTGCCGGTTATATAGAAGATAATATGCAAAAACCATCTCTGTCAGTTAACGACCTAAGTCAGCATATGGGCATGAGTATAGAATCTTTTCACAAGCGTATGCTGGCAGTTACCGGACAGGCACCTGTTGAATACCTTTTGAATTTTAAACTTGAAAAAGCCGCCAGACTGCTTGAGTGGAGTAAGCTGTCAGTTTCCGAAGTTAGTAACGCAACTGGCTTTACTACACCATCCTATTTTGCCAAAATATTCAAATCAAAATTTGGTATTTCACCAACAGACTATGCGAAATCAAAGCGCCCGAATATTGGTCGTTAATTTCCCGGTAATTTGCGCGTAAGCTATTAATTGTTTTAGCAACAACCTTGATTGGATAATTACTTTCAGCGTATTGCTGGTTAATACCTTAAAATTTAATCGACTTTTCACCTGATATATAGCATATATCATCAGTATGTTATCAAAAATGTTCGCTGCGGAACATTTGACACCCTATTTCTGGAGAAATGCATCTGAGTGACCCGATACATTTGTATCTAAATAATAGCCGGTTACCAATAAGATCATTAATGATCCGATCCGCACAGAGGTGAGGTACTGCTGCCATTATAAACTGAATTATAAACCCAATTTCTGAATATGATTAAATATGTACTCTCTGTACAGTTGTGCCTTTTTTGTGCCTGTATAATGTCTCCAATTGATTTCTTACTGCTGCTTTATCGTAATGATTGACCGATACCATGCCATGTCTGCAAATGCTAACACGATTTTATGTAGACGGATTATATCGTATTAACTGCTTGACTAATAACAAACTAAGTATAAACCACAAATTATGAATCAATTTTACAAGCTTATCAAATTATGAGAATCAGATCAAAAGAAAGAAAAATGTTAGCCGTCTTTTGGATGGTCTCCCTGCTATGTATAAGTTTTACCGGTTTTGCACAAGTTGCAGGTATTACCGGAAAGGTAATAGGTGCTGATGACCGCCTTGGTATTCCGGGGGCTTCTGTAACTGTTAAGGGTACTGCTACTTCTACTGCAACTGATGCTAACGGTAATTTCACTATTCGCGCTAAAGTGGGCGATGTATTAGTTTTTACCAGTATTGGTTATGTGCCCGCTGAAAGTAAGGTAGCCGGTACTGGCCCGGTTAGTATAACGCTGGCAACATCGAGAAGCAACTTAAATGAAGTTGTTGTAATAGGTTATGGTACCCAAAAACGTAAAGACCTTACCGGTTCCATTGCTTCTATTTCGTCAAAAGAACTTGCTACCGCCCAGGCAACAACCTTTGATCAGGCTCTTCAGGGCCGGGTAGCCGGGGTAATGGTGCAAAGCGCATCCGGTCAGCCGGGTGGTGCTGCCAGTGTAACCATCCGCGGTTTAGGAACTCTTTTGGCAAATAAAGATCCTCTTTATGTAATTGACGGGGTTATTATTCCGCCAAATTTCAATTCATCAACCGGGGGTGTGTATTTAGGTAACAATCAGCTTAATACCAATCCGCTATCAACCATCAGCCCTGCAGATATTGCTTCAATAGATGTGTTGAAAGATGCATCGGCAATTGCCATATACGGGTCGCAGGGAAGCGCGGGTGTTGTGGTAATTACTACCAAGCGCGGCAAAGCAGGCGCGCCACGTATTAACTTTGATGGTTATTATGGTACACAACGGGTATACAAGCAGATACCAATGCTTAATCTGCGCGAATATGCCGAATTTGTAAACACCAGAACCGCCATACAAGGTGGCGAACCGAGGGCGGATTTTGTTAATCCGCAATATTTGGGTGAGGGATCAAACTGGCAAAAAGAATTATTTAAGTCTGCCGCTACTTATACCGGAAACCTTTCTATCAGTGGTGGTGATGAGCGCACACAGTATCTGATCGGTGGTAACTACTTTAACCAGGATGGTTTGATCGTAGGGTCGGATTTTAAGAGGCAATCATTCAAGTTAAACCTGGATAACCAAACAACCAGGTGGCTTAAAATTGGCAATAGCCTTACCATTTCAAATGTTAAAGAGAATGTTAACAGCTCACAGTATAATGTTGTTGGCTCAGCGCTTGGCCTTACGCCAGATATTGCTATTCAGAACCCTGATGGTAGCATAACCTTCCCGCCTGATTTTGTTGGTAATTACAATCCTAACCCAATTGCCGCTGCATCATTAAATACAAACACGCTCGGCCGTACACAAATTTTTGGAAATTTATATGCTGAAGTAAAAATTCTTGAAGGCCTTACACTGCGAAACGAATATTCATTAAATATGGATTATGGTAATGTTGACCAGTTTACACCTTCATTATTAATCAATACATCTAAAACACAAAGTCGTTCTTTTGTTCAGGCAACAAATAACAAAAGCTATACTTTCAGAAACTTTCTGACCTATGATCGTACGGTATTTAGTGATCTGAACTTAAACCTGCTGTTGGGGCATGAGGCGAGCACCGGAAAATACACTTACCTTTCAGGCTCGAGGACTGGCTTTGTGGCCAATAATCCTCAGGGGCTAAGTTTGGGTGATGCAAAAACGGCAACAAACGGAGGTGGTTACAGCGACTACGCCAATGAAGCTTATTTCAGCCGCCTTAATTTAAATTACCGGGGCAAATATCTCCTGACCGCCAACGTACGTAATGACGGAAATTCAAACTTTGCCCCCGGTAACCGTTGGGTGGTTACATACGGCTTTGCCGGTGCCTGGGACATTGCGAAAGAGAATTTTCTTTTGAATAACAAGATCATTGATCAGGCTAAATTGAGGTTAGGTTATGGCCTTACCAACAATGCAAACATTCCAGGATACTCTTATGGTGCCGCAGTAAGCCTGCAAACAGTGGGCCTTGGCCAGGGCGCCCGGGTAACTAACATTGCCAATCCGGATGTTAAATGGGAAACAACAAAAGGTTACAACATTGGTGTCGACCTCGGTTTTCTTAAAAACCGTATCCAGTTAACTGCTGATGCTTATTACCGCAAAACACAAAACCTGTTAATGGTTGCTCCGCTGCCTTTGTACGCAGGTATTACCGGTACGGGTCAGTTGAATGCACCAACGGTAAATATCGGGTCTATAGAAAACAAGGGGTTGGAATTTGCGCTGAACACTAAAAACATTCTGCAGAAAGATTTTACTTGGTCGTCTACCATAACAGCCACTATTGGGAATACTAAAATCTTATCGCTGAACGATATGAATGCTTACCTAACCGGTATTATTGATAACGGCCAGATATCGGTAACACGTACTGCGGTAAATGGTGGAATAGGTTCATTTTTTGGCTACATCTCAGAGGGCGTTTACAGAGACGGGGCGGATCTGACAAATTCACCTAAACCCGCTAATCAAACTATCGATCCAAGAAACGGTGTTTGGGTAGGTGATACCAAGTTAAAAGATTTAAATAAGGACGGTGTAATTGATCAGAATGACCAGACATATCTCGGCTCGCCGATACCTAAAATGCAGTATGGTTTTAATAACAATTTTACCTACAAAAATTTTGATCTAACCATATTCTTTAACGGTAACTACGGTAACAAGATATTGAACTATGAGAAAGTGAAACATCAGGACCCTAATGGTGGCACACATTATTTTACCAGTACATTGGATTATGCGAAGCTTGCGTTGGTTGACCCTAACGGATCTGCCACTGATGCAAATAATATTTATGTTACCAATCCCGGAACACTTATTCCGGCCATCAGGATTGCCGGCAACCCCGCAACCAATACATCCCTGTCAAACAGGTTTATTGAGGATGGCTCATACCTGAGGTTGAAAAATATTAACCTGGGCTATAAATTGCCACAAAACCTGCTTACAAAATACAAAATCAGCTCATTGCGTGTATTCGCAAGCTGTACTAACCTGTTTACAATTACCAACTACAGCGGTTTCGATCCCGAAATTGGCAGTGCGTTGCCAAGCAGCAACGGTACCAACTCATTAACTACAGGTATTGACTGGGGGCACTATCCCGCACCGCGTATCTACACTTTTGGATTTAACCTTGGATTGTAACGAGCACTACAAAAATCAAAGTAATGAAACTAACTAAAAAGCTTTTAATAACCACATCGCTTGCAGCCGCTGCAATTTTTACCGGCTGTAATAAAGATTTTTTAAATAAGGGAATTCCGCAGGATCAACTTACCATCAATACATTTTATCAAACTGCCGAGGAATTGCAAATGGTTACCAGCTACCTGTACGGGCAGCCCTGGTTTGACTATAACTGGCCATTCAGTTACCAGATAAGTGAAGTGCAATCAGCTAATGCGGTTACCTACACCTGGAACCAAAATGCTACAGCTTTTTTGAACTTTGCAACGCCTGCAAATAGTTCTGACACTAAATATGGTTGGTCGTCACTATTTAACGTGGTTGCACATTGTAACACCACCATCATCAACGTAACAGAAAAAACACCGGAAACATTAGCTGCTGCTAAAATGACTGCCCTGGGCGAGGCACACTTCATCCGTGCAATGGCCTACTTTCAACTTGTACAGATATTTGGCCCTGTGCCTATCATAGAAGACAATAATAAAATTGCCGCTGACCCAAATGTCAAAACAAACATTGTAAAAGACGTTTACCGTTTTATCATCACAGATTTGAACAATGCTGTTCGTTTGTTGCCTTTAACAAATACCAAGGGCCATGTTAACCGTTGGGGGGCAAAGGGGCTGCTGTCAAAAGTATATCTTACCAATGCCGGCATTAACGGAAACCGTGAACAGGCAAGTTTGGACAGCGCCCGAAAATATGCGCTGGATGTTGCTGCAAACAGCGGTTATGCATTAGCGCAAAATTATTCAGATATATTTTTGAGCAAGAACAACAATGCGCTTCCGGAGCAAATGTTCGGGCTACAGTGGTCGGTTGATGCGGGTTCACCTTATGGTAATAACGATCAGCGTCAGACCCAGATTGAGGGCGACGCCGCTATTGATGATGTAGGCGGCGGCGGCTGGGGCGGATTTCGTGTGAGTGCTGATCTGGCAAAGCTTTTTTCAGATTCAGATTTACGACGTAAAGCAACCTTTATGAGGGCGGGCGATATCTATCCCGAACTTATTACGGCGAATAACCCTAACGGCTACGCAATGACCGATACATCAGCATTATTTATTAAAAAATATGTTATCGGAGGGCCGCTGGCAAACGGTGGGGCAAACATAAGGCCGCAGTTTGGTAATATTCCTACCTATTTGTTACGCCTTTCAGATGTTTACCTGGTGTTAGCAGAAGCTACGCTCGGCTCGGCCGCAAGTACCGCTGATGCAGAAGCATTGCTGTATTTTAATAAGGTACGTACCCGTGCAGGTTTACCAACTGTTTCAACATTGAATTTTCAAACAATTTTTAATGAGCGAAGGCTGGAACTTGCAGGCGAAAACCAATTTTGGTTTGATATTAAACGCTGGCATGACTGGGACGCGGCAGGCGCAACAGCTTTTGTAAAGGGGCAGCACCGTAATATGGCTTCATTCTTTCCGGACCGTGGTACTTATTATGAAACTACACAGCCTGATCAGGGTCAGTTAACCATAGTTACCGGTATTAGTCCGCAAAGTTGGACACTTGGATATCCGGCAGCCGATTTGACAAGTAATCCCAACTTGTCGCAGCCACCTGTACCATATTATTAAACAGAACAAGCACTAACAGAAAATTATTGATATAATATTTCAACATGAAAAATTCATCATTAACCATAAAAGCGATAGTTTATTTGGCACTCGTGTCAACTATGGCTTTGTTCTCCTGCAAAAAAAATCAGTCGGCAGGGCCGCCTACTATCACCGGTTTCAGGCTTTACGCGCAAAGCCCGCTGGATTCAGTTATTGCCGAAGACGCTGATATAAAAGCCATACGACCGGGCGATATGATTGTTATACAGGGTAATAACCTTGATAACATGCGCGCTGTATTTTTTAACGGCTTTCCGGCGGCAATTAACACCGCATTCAGTTCAAAAAACAACTTTGTTGTAGAAGTACCGGGCAACATACCATTTGCCACAATCCCGGAAGCTGATTTTAATACGGTTAAAGTAGTAACTGAAGGCGGAACAGTAATCAAAAAATTCCCTATTGTTGCGCCAAAACCCATTATTACCGGAATATCCAATGAAATGCCTAATCCGGGGGAAACGATAACACTTTACGGTTCGGGCCTGTTTGCGGTTACCAAATTAACGCTGCCCGGCAATATAGATGTACCGGTTACCGGAGTTGTTTCTGATCCGGGGGGCGTATCTGCTGATTTTGAGTTACCTGCAGGTTTTACTAACCAAAGCGGAACTATATCGGTAGAAACAAAATACGGAGTATCTACCTCCATAGCAAAGCTAAATGATGCCACCGGTATGGTATGTAATTTTGATGACTTAAACGGTTTTGATGCCGGCAATACTACTGCAACTGTTATCAATAGTTCAAGTTTATACCCGGGTAACCACGGCAATTATGCAAGAATGAACGTGGAGAGTATGCCCATCGGTGATTGGAACGACTGGCAGGCGGGGCGCAGGCTGGTTCTTAATTATTTTCAATGGGTACCTGTAGGCCAGGTAAATGCCCCTGCTGCTAATTGGGCTGTTAAGTTTGAAATATATGTTAAAAATCCATGGTCCGGCGGATGTATGTTTTTGCACGATTGGTCATGGGGATATACCAGCAGGTACGAACCATGGAAATCTGCAGCTACCGGCGCCTACCAAACCACGGGCTGGGTAACCGTAACCTTACCATTATCCAGTTTCAAAAGCAAACCGAGCACCGGCCCAACTGCTGGCATAGATGGCACAGGCGAAGCAAAAGCAACGGTTGGCGAATTGATTGGCAGCAGCGGGAATAACAGGTTAGGTTTTTTCTTTAACAACGCCTTAACACCTGTTACCAATTTTGATATAGCAATCGATAATATTCGCGTGGTAAAAATTAAATAATTAAAACTGTCAATTAGTTATGCAAGTTGCCCGGTAAGCCAAGTGCCCCAGGCAATTTGCTGCCAGTACCAGGAGGTGTTATTTTTAAACACCCGTCCAAAAAACAGCAAAATAGTATTATTAATGATCTTGATACTATTAGTTTGTGATAGTAGAGAATGTGCATACTTGTGCAAGATGATAACAACGGTTAGGGAAGGATAATATCACTTGCCACAACATTATACAATAATAAAAAATCGGTTCAAATTTTTTATGATGCGATACCCGGCCGCCCCAATTTATGCACACCATCTATTAAAACAATATGTCAAATAACTATAACATGACCATCAAATCCCTTTTACTAATTCTTTTTATTGGCTTAGCAAATCACAGCTTTGCGCAGGAGGCCAAAACAGCTACGCTTAGGCAACGCATATCTTTAGATAACGACTGGAGATTCGCTTTCGGCCATCCGTACGATACTAAATTAGATTACAATAACGGCACGAGCTACTTTTCATACATCACCAAAGCAGGATATGGCGACGGTGCCGCAGCAACTAAGTTTGACGACAGGTCGTGGCGAAAATTGAACGTTCCGCATGATTGGGCTGTTGAAGCTAAGTTTAGTTCAAATGGTAGCTACAGCCATGGATTCAAAGCCATCGGCAGAAGCTTTCCGGAAAGCAGCGTTGGCTGGTACCGCAAAAAGATACAGATTGCGCAAGCGGATTACGGAAAGCGGATTACCATTGCATTTGATGGTGTATTTCGTAATTCAATTGTTTGGGTTAATGGGCAATATTTAGGCAATGAGCAAAGTGGTTATAATGGTTTTGAATATGATATTACAGATTATTTAAACTACGGCGGCGATAATACCATTGCAGTACGCGTAGATGCTACGATGGAAGAGGGCTGGTTTTATGAAGGTGCGGGTATATACCGTCATGTTTGGCTAAACAAAACTAATACTCTACATGTGGCCACCAATGGCACATTTGTAACTACGGATGTTAGCGGAAATAATGCTGCAATTACAGCCAAAGTAACTGTAAGGAATGACGGAAAAACAAACAAAAATGTAACACTACTCCAGCAAATATTTGATCAGAAAGGCAAGTTAGTGGTTGCTAAAACATCCGGCTCGGGTACTGTGCCGATGCTTAAAACATACGATGCAACCGATCAGTTGAGTATTCATAATCCCACTTTATGGTCGGTAGATCAGCCCTATCGCTATAAGCTGGTAACTACATTGATGGATAACAATGTACCTGTAGATCGTTACGAAACGCGCTTTGGTATACGCACCATTAGTTTTGATGCAAACAAGGGCTTCTTTTTAAACGGTAAGAGCCTGAAAATTAAAGGCACCAACAACCATCAGGATCATGCTGGTGTGGGTTCGGCAATGCCGGATGAGCTTCAATATTTCAGGATAGCAGCCCTAAAAGGCATGGGTAGTAATGCGTACCGCTGTTCGCACAATCCACCAACACCTGAACTTTTAGAGGCTTGTGATAGTTTAGGCATGCTGTTGATAGATGAAAACCGCCTGATGGGTATCACAGATTATCATTTGGGCGCGGTAAAAAAGATGATTGAGCGCGACCGTAATCATCCGAGCGTTATCAGTTGGTCAATCGGCAACGAAGAATGGGGAATAGAGAATTCTGAAGTAGGTGCACGCATAGCAACAACCATGCAGGCGTATGTAAAAAGCTTAGATACCACCCGTTCAGTTACAGCGGCCTTTAGTGGCGGCTGGGGTAATGGTATCGCCTCAGTTATCGATGTGATGGGCTACAACTATTTGGGTCAGGAAAATCCTGATGCGCAGCATAAAAAGTATCCATGGCAAAAGGGGTGGGGTACCGAAGAAGGATCTACTTTTGCCACCCGCGGTATCTATTTTACTAATGACAGCCTGCACTATAGATCTGCCTATGATGCCCCGCCAAGGCCTAAGTTTTACAGCATAGAGAACGGCTGGAAGTTTTATGCCGAGCGTGACTTTTTAGCAGGAATGTTTATCTGGACGGGTTTTGACTACCGCGGAGAACCAACCCCTTACAGTTGGCCCTCAGTCGGCTCATACTTTGGTATGCTCGATCAATGTGGTTTTCCGAAAGATAATGTATGGTATTTGAAGTCGTGGTGGGGGAGTAAACCTATACTGCACCTGTTGCCTCACTGGAACCTGAAAGGCAAAGAAGGCCAGCCTATAGAAGTTTGGGCATACAGCAATTGTGACGAAGTGGAGCTGTTTCTTAACAACAAAAGCCAGGGGCGCAAAACTATGCCCAAAAACGGGCATTTGGAATGGACTGTAAGTTACGCACCGGGTGAGCTTAAGGCGGTAGGATACAAGGCAGGAAAGCAAATATTAACCGAAACGGTTAAAACCACCGGTGTGGCCAGCCAGATTACCTTGTCAGCCCATAAAAATACGCTGAAGGCAGATGGAAAGGATATTGCCATCATCACAGTAGGCGCGGCAGATAAAAAAGGTTTGCAGGTACCTGATGCTGAAAACCCGATAAGCTTTGCATTAAAAGGCCCCGGAAGCATAATTGGTGTGGGGAACGGTAATCCAACCTCTATTGAGCCTGACAAATACTTACCATTGTTGGTTAATCTGCCTATCGAGAATTTTAGCGAATTGGCGGTAAACGATACAGTAAATCGTCCTGAAGTGAGCGCTGAATTTAATGACAGCGCGTGGAGAAAGGCATTTAGCAGCCGTTATGACACCACCAAGAAAGCCTGGGTTTACAGAGGCAGTATCAATTTAGCCTATAGCATGACCAGCCAGCCGCTTAAGTTTTATTATAAAAGTATTGGCAAAAAGCAGTCCATCTACGTGAACGGAAATTTAGTTGCAGCAAACCTGAATGAAAACCCGGAGGGTGATGAGATTACTATTGATAACAAATTTTTAAAAGCAGGGCCTAATTCTATAGCCATTATTACAATACCACTGCGTAAAAAGAACGACTGGGATAACCTGAATACCGACCCGGGGATAATTCAATTTGCGCAGCCCGCCGGTGTGTGGAAAAGAAAGCTTTTTAGCGGCCTGGCTCAAATTATTGTTCAATCAACAGGGGAGGCAGGCAAGGTTACACTAACGGCAACAAGTGCAGGTTTAAAAACCCAAAGCATTGATTTAACTGTTAAATAAGGTTATTTTAATAAACCTGCATTCTTTTTTGATTCAGATAAGGGAAGCGTTCTGTTACTGATTATTGTGTCTATCACCAATATAAATTCAAGTAAAACCAATGTGTTGCAGGCTGTCATAAGCCGGCTTGCAGCATAATTGGGTATGGTGAATTTTATGTTTTAAACCAATAAAACCAAATAGATATGAAAACAAACACAAAAAAAATCATCTGCGCACTGGTCGTTTTTTCACTTGCATGGCAAGCTTGTAAAAAGGATTCGCGTGCGCCGGAAGGTGACAATTCGCAACCTGAAAAGAAATCAACCTTAAAAACGGCAGCCACAACCATTACCAAAGAAGCTGAACAGGGAACACTAACCAATGGTGCATCTGTTGTTAGCAACTCAGCAAGTTCAGGCGGGGCTTATGTAAATTTACAAGGCGGCAATGTAAGTGTAACTGTAAATGTACCCAGTAGCGGTAATTATGATGTATATATACGTGTAGCGGCTCCGTCAGGCGTTAAAACAAATAATTATTATATCGATAACACAACCGGTAGCTTTACGGTTCAGCAAAGCGCCAATTATCAAGACTTTAAACTGGCAACTGCAAATCTTGCAGCCGGTAATCATACCATCCAAGTTCGAGCCAATTGGGGATGGATCAATGTTGACAATGTTCGGCTTGTTAGTGTTAGCGCAGCAACATATAATTTAAAAACAACCCTGGCCAACACGGCTTCATCCACAGCAACTCAGCAGCTTTTTGCCTATATGCGGCAACAGTTTCGTACAAGGGTTATCTCGGGGCAAACCGATGGTGCAGAATTTACATTCATAAAAAACCTTACCGGAAGAACACCTTTACTACGCGGGTATGACATGCAGCCCTATAGTCCGCGCTACCCGTATTCATGGGATAGTTCATGTGGTTGCCAATCGTTTGGTGCCAACCTAAGTGCAACAAATACTAATGATGCCATTGCCTGGTATAATAACAACGCCAAAAAACCAATAATACAATTTCAATGGCACTGGCATTCGCCTATGGGTGGCTCACCCGGCACAAATACTTTTTACACCAGCGATACTAACTTTGATGTTACAAGAGCAGTAACCCAGGGTACAGCGGAATATACCGCAACAATAAGGGATATTGATGCCATAGCTGTACAATTAAAAAAATTACGTGATGCCGGTGTGCCGGTTTTATGGCGCCCATTGCATGAGGTTGGCGGCACGTGGTTTTGGTGGAGTGCAAAAGGCCCTGCTGCATTTAAATCGCTTTGGAACTTAATGTATGACCGTTTAACCAACTACCATCAGTTAAACAACCTGATTTGGGTTTGGAATGGCAATGATGCAAACTGGTACGTTGGAAACGATAAATGCGACGTGGCCAGTATAGACTATTACGGTACACCTTTCACATATCCGGTTGTAAAAGATGAATATGATAAGATTTATGCAATAACAGGCGGAACAAAAATTCTCGGCATGAGTGAGAACGGGTCTATTCCGAATATTGACCAAGCCTTTTCACAGGATGTAACCTGGGCTTTCTTCATGACCTGGTATGACCACATTACCAGTGCTAATACTAATGCCATGGTACAATCCTTTTACACAAACCCAAAAGTAATTACGCTTGAAAACAGGTAGTTATGTTATTGAGTAACATTGTAATTAGTTGAACAGGTAAAAGCGTCCATACGTTAATGGTCGCTTTTACCTGTTTTTTTGAACTGATATTAACTAACAAACAGCACCGCCATTTAAAGCATGGTAACATCAACCCAATTTTATATATATGAAAAACATCTGTTTAAGCGGAGTATTTCTGCTTTTGTTCGTTAGCAGCTACGCCCAACAGAAGCAGGTAGTTGCGCAAAAACTCGACTATAAGCCAAACCTTAAAGTTGCCGGAGCGAGTGAAGCCGGAATCAAGCGTATCGACTCATTGATGCAAAGTTTTGTAGATCAAAAAAAAGTAAGCAGTGTAGTGGGCTTTGTCGCCAAAAATGGTAAAGTAGTTTATAATAAAGCTTTTGGCTTTAAAGATTTGGAAAATAAGGTTCCGGCAAGTGTTAATGATTATTACATATTGTTTTCGCAAACCAAAGCAATAACAACCGTTGCCTTTATGACGCTTGTTGAAAAAGGGCTGATTTTCATTAACGATCCGGTTTCCAAGTATTTTCCGGAAATCTCCGATCAGTTAGTAACAGCCGTTAATGATGACGGAACATTTAAAACCCGGCCCGTTGCACAACCCATAACGTTTGCGCATTTAATGTCACATTCTTCGGGCATCAGCGCGGGTTTGGCAGGCAAAATACGGCAGGCAGATATGCAGAAGCAAAAGGATGCTGCGGCTGCTCCGGGGCCGGGGCAGCGAACAGGAGGGGCAGGTACGGCGAGATACCTGAAGGACGATATGACTGTGCTGGCTAAGTATCCTTTAGGGTTTGAACCGGGGAGTGACTGGAGTTACCATATCAGCACCAATATGCTGGCCTATATGATAGAACGTATATCGGGCAAAACATTACGCGAATACGTAAAGTCGTCGGTACTTGATCCATTGGGAATGACCGAAACTGATTGGTATTATGCTCCTTCGGCACGCAACCGCTTTGTAAAAGCATATAGCGCTGTTGACGGAAAGCTCGTGCCTGAATCAAACAAGTATAGTGAAACTACCATAAGCACCGACCAAACGTATGCCGAAGGTGCCATAGGGTTAAACGGCCCTATTGGCGACTATGCTAAATTTTGCCAGATGTTATTGAATAAAGGAGCGTACAATGGTCATCGGATTTTAAAACCAGAGACGATTGATCTCATGACAAAAGTTAACCGTTTGCCGGCCACAAACTCTGGAGGTAAGGGCTTTCAATTCGGGCTTGGGTTTGAGTTGTATAATGCCGAAAAAAAGCCGGTGCCTGCGGTGTCTAACACAGCGTTTGCCTGGGGAGGGTTATACGGTACCGAATACATCATCGATCCTGAAAATAACATGATCGCCTTGTTTTATTTGAACATGCCCCGTCACGAGCCGCTTTATCCTTTATTCCTGGGCAAAGCCTATCAATTGTTTAAATAAAATCTTTGGTAAAGTACAAATGAGCGGAACTGTGCTATAAAAGGTGATGATCTGAATTAATATTATTCACAAACTATTGGTCATGAAACTGCCAATCATTCAAAAGGATATTTTCTAAGTAAAGGACTTAATAAACATGAAAAATGAACATTAATACACAAATACCTTGTCTGCTTAATTATAAAATAAAAAATGCAAACTATTTATTTTTAGGCTTATTTATTCTTTTTTCTGCCTGCAAAAAAAAGACTGAGGCCACTCCGGTTGCACCGCAATTAATAAGTAGTAATCCGGCCAATAATAAACAGGATGTAACACCCGACTTGAAGGAGATTGTACTCAGATTCGATCAAAAAGTTACGCTTTTATCCTCCTCAAAGGTTACATTCAACGAAGAGTTGATTACCTATGTGAAAATTGGCAGCGAAGGCGAACTACAGGTAGCTTTGCCCGAGTTAGAGTATGCTAAAACCTACACACTTGTTATAGCAGCCAATAGTATAAAAGGAGCTAACGGTGTGCTTTTTCCAACCGAAGTAAAATTGACATTCAGCACATTGGGTTTAGTTGCTGAAACACTACCTGCCATGCCGGCCGGCGGGCCCGATGGTGGAACGTATGACAAGCCTGGCCGCAACCCGGCAGGTACGGTTACTACTGTAAACTTTTATTCATCTGTGGCCGGGAAAAACGTTGATATGCTGGTTTATACGCCACCGGGATATAGCACCGGTAAAAAGTATGGTGTTATATACTGTTATCAAGGGTTGGGTGATAAGGCGGCCAACGTATTTAATGGCGATTGGGTACGTGCCGGTATCATCAGTGATAATCTGATCGGGGATAGAAAGATATCAAAAGGAGTAATTATCGTAGCGGTTGATGATCAGTATAATGGCAACTCCTCCAATGTTCAGGATATGACCATAACCGATGCAATTCCTTATATTGATTCACATTATTCTACTTATGCGGATGCTGATCATCGTGGTCTTTTTGGCTATTCGTGGGGCGGTGGGTATACGTTTAATGTTGGCGCTAAAAATCTTAACTATTTCCATTATATCAGCCCTTCTTCAGCAGCTCCCAACAAACAGGCAGATGATGTTTTATTTCCAAATGATGGAGCTGATGCTAAAAAGCTGTTAAAATGTTTGTTTATATCCTGGGCGCAGTATGATTATCAGGGTTTTATCAACCTTAACCAAGCTACAGTGAACTATTGTAAAAGCAAAGGTATTCCTCATGATTCATGGGTTGCCGGGGGACAAGGGCACAGTGGTGGTACATGGAGGCCGGCTATGTGGAATTTCCTTCAACTGGCAGACCGGGCCGGAATTTCGAAATGATGAATCAGCATGCAGAATATAAACCCGCAGGAAAGTTTGATGATACTTAATTAACAAGTTGTATGTAATATTTAACGATTGCAGCTATTTCTGTAGTAATATCATCAACTTATGCCTTACAAAGCAAGCCTGCCAAACTACAACCGTTAACATCAACCAGTTATATTAATAAAATGAGTAATAAGATTATTTCAAGGCATCTGCAATCGTTTTCACTGTGCCGGGCTATTGCAGCGCTATTGATGCTTTTTCCGGCAATTGTTGTAAATGCGCAATCTGTAAAATTTCCGAGTGGATGGTTAGATGGGTATGCCCATGCAAATGGTATCCGCATTCATTATTACCACGCAAAGCCGGCGAGCGGTAAACCTGTAATAGTAATGGTGCATGGTTATACTGATATCGGCCTTAGCTGGACTACCCTGACCCTGAAACTACAGGACGCTTACGATATTTATATGATTGATACCCGTGGCCACGGGTTATCGGACCCATTTACGGCTGCTGATAATGGAGATACAATGATCAAAGATGTGGTAGACTTTGTGCGGGTAATGAAGTTTGAAAAACCAATCTTAATGGGCCATTCTATGGGTGCAGCAACGGTAATGCGGGTTGGTGCAAAATATCCTGAGCTGGCAAAAGCAATTATCATGCTCGATCCTTTTGTAGGAAACCGTTCGCCCCTTGTTACGCCACAATTAAATGGAAATGCCCGCAAGCAAACTACAGTCGCACCAATTAGGCCTGGTATGTTTAAAAGCCCTGATACCCTGGTAGCACAGAACAATACAAAAATTGAAGACCTGATAGCAGCGGGGCACCGTCAAAACCCATTATGGGATAGTGTAGACGTGTATTACTGGGCTTTCTCAAAAAAACAGTATCATGGACCCTACACACCTGAGCAAGGGCAGGCAATGATGGGTACCATGAATACAGCGGATGCGCTTTCAAAAATTAAAGTGCCTTCACTTATTTTAAAAGCCGATGCAGCGCCTGAAGTGCGCAAGGCTAATGAAGAAGCCGCACGGGTAATGCAAAGAGGGCGACTGATACATATTGATGGCGCAGGCCATAATCTGCACCACGATAAGTTGCCAAAAACACTGGAAATACTAACTGATTTTTTTAAGACTTTATAAGATAGCTCTATGCCGGGTTTTTGGCCTAAGGTAAACTATAAGCTGATAATTTACAGGTTTATTAACCTGATTTTTTAAGAAGTATTTAATGATTGAATATATGAAAGACAATAATATTTTTTCTTTAGCATGGAATAAGTTAAAGGCTTGCGTATGCCTCGTTTTCCTATTACAAAGTCATCATGCGTCTGCACAAACCGAGTTAATGCCTTGGGGTAATATTATTGGTTATCGTATTGATGGCCAGTTGATGGAATTTGAAAGCAATTTAAGCGTAGTTAAAAATAACTGGCAGGATATAGTATCAACCGGCAAGGAGAAACAAAGGCCTAAGTATGATCGAAAAGGAACACAGCAGATTGTAACAACAACAATTAACCAACTATCATTCACTGAAACGGTAGAAGAAAAAGGCGCTAACAGTGCAGATATAAAGGTTAAGGTGCAGGCTACAGAAGACGCCGTTGTGGATGGTATATACATCATGTTTACCATTGCGGAGGTTGGTGGTATTAAAACACAAAATATACAAGCACTATTAACTGCGAAAACCACAATGCAGCAGAGCAGATATACCCACACACCCGTTAAGTTCATACGTTTTGTATCTGCGCAGCGCCAAATGCAACTAACATTTTCGGAACCCACCGCACTGATTTTTAAACGGGGAAACGGGGCCTCTGGTGGCAATCTACAGGTGTATATACCTATTCATACAGGCTCCCTGTCAAATGGGGCTATTGCAGAAAAAAGGATCACTATCAAATCATCTGGGGTAGTTGATAAAACTCCCGTTGTGTTGACGATTAATGCCAATGATGAGGGCAGAGCTTTTGATGGCCTGGGTGGGAATTTCCGTTTACAAAACCCTAAAACAGATCCACAGGTAATAGACTATTCATTACAGAACCTGCGTGTGGCCTGGGGCCGGGCAGAAATGCCATGGCGGTTTTGGCAACCCGTTAAAGACAGCAATCCCATCGACTCAGCTAAAGCAGGCAAAATACATCAACATGTAAAGGCTTCGATGGAAATTGCGCAACGTTTATATAAATTGGGTATGCCTGTTATTCTTTCTGCCTGGTCAGGGCCGGATTGGGCCATTGAAGGTGCTCCAAAGTTTCGACCAGGACCTGATGGCGTTTGGGGGAATCCTTTGAATAAAGACAATATGCAGGCAATTTATAAATCTATTGGTGATTACATCGTTTACTTAAATGATACTTATGGGGTGGAAGTCAGTATGTTTTCATTCAACGAATCTGACCTTGGTATTAATATACGCCAAACCGGGCAAGAACATGCAGCATTAATTAAAGGATTGGGTGCTTATTTTGAATCCAGGGGTTTGAAAACAAAACTGTTGTTGGGAGATAATTCAGATGCTACAACATACGAGTTTATATACCCGGCAATTAATGATGCTGCTACACATAAATATATCGGTGCAATTTCTTTCCACTCCTGGCGTGGATGGGAAAAGCAAACGTTGCAAAAGTGGGCTGATGCCGCAACAAAAACGGGTAAGCCGCTGATTGTGGGCGAAGGGAGCATTGATGCACAGGCATGGGGTTATCCGGCTGTATTTGAAGAACCTTTTTATGCGTTGGAGGAAATCAATTTATACACCCGCTTACTAAACATTTGCCAACCCGCCTCTATTTTGCAATGGCAGCTAACGGCTGATTATTCACCACTTGTTGGTGGGGGTATTTTCGATAACGACGAGCCGCTACGCCCAACACAAAGGTTTGGGAATTTGAAGCAATTGGCATCAATACCTGCAGGCTTAAAAGCATTATCTGCAAAATCCAACAAACCATCGGTTTCTGTTGCTGCCCTGGGAGATAAGGCCACAAAGATTTACTCCATTCAAATTGTAAATAATGGTCCAACCAGAACGGCAAATATTAGTGGCTTGCCACTTTCGATTAAATCATTAAACGTGTATGTTACGGATAAAACGAGGTCTATGAAGCAAGTAAAACCAATTACACTCAAAAATGGAAAAAGCAGTTTTATTTTGGAGAAAGGAACTTATACAACACTAACTAACAATTAACTTTCGTTTTTAAGCATCTAATCGGCACAAGCTCACCGCCAATTATGCCGATAGTAGAGAGTGGAGAGGATCTGAACATCTCCTTGTTTTTAACTGTAAACGCATTGGATTTCTATTGATCTCTATGAGTTTTATAAAAATTCAGTTTTTTTAATTTATACCTATTTATCGTCCATTTAAATACCGAAACGGGTGAAATATGAAAATTTTTATAATCATAGGTTTACATTTTTCAATTTAGGTTTGTGACCTATTTATAACTGAAGTTCCAGAACTATTTGATTTTAAAAAATAAATATTTTCTGTATCGCCAATTAGAGTTCTTCAAAATTGCTTTAATATTATTCGGGCAGTAGGGGGAGCTTTTCGAATCCCTTTTTTGTAGGATTTAAAAGTATTAGCTATAGCTAATTTAATGGTTCGAGTTTAGTCCTCTTGGGGCTAAACTCGAACCACTTGGTGAAAGATTTAACATTGCTTACCTGAATTTAAATAGTTCGATTCTCCTTCAAGCTGCTTAGGCGCGGTTCGTGATCTATACTATATAGTTTTTAGAGACCTAAATTATCATCACCTTGGCTATACTGACTTCATTCCCCAAATCGCCGTTTCACTGCAAAAAATGAACATGTTTTTTGAGCTATTAGTGAATGCATGGTGCATATTCGGCTATCCTTATTGTGAACTTTCTGTTGCGGCTACTATAATTTTTGCAACTGCTTCAGGTTGCGACATAAAAATCACATGGCTGCCTTTAATTTCGGTGATCTTAGCCTTAGCACGTTCATACATTGCTCGTTCTGTGGATGGGTTCAAAGCTTTATCCTGTGTCGCGATAATACCATAACTCGGCTTGCTTTTCCAGGCTACATTATGCACGGGTTCTTCAAAGCATTTGCCAATAATTGGCACTTGCGAAGCATTCATAAAGTCGCTTTGTGCTTTGCTTAAGTCACCGGCAAATCCCCCATGAAATTTAGCTGGATCGAAGTAAACATAACTGTACTGATCAGGCGTAGTGAAACCGGCATCAGGTGAAGCTGGTGCCGCGGCTACCCACTTTCCTGTTGTCTCTCCTTTATCGGGCATAAAAGCAGCAACGTATACTAATGCAGCTACCTTTTCATTTACGCCGGCTTCTGTGATTACGGTTCCACCCCAGGAATGGCCCACTAAAATCACCTTTCCATCTTGACGATCAATTACGCTGTTGGTAGCATCAACATCTGCTTTTAATGAGATTAAAGGATTTTGTACAATACTTACGTTATATCCTTTTTTTACGAGAATATCATAAACCGGTTTCCAGCCTGAGCCGTCAGCAAAGGCACCATGCACTAATACAATGTTTTTTATCCTCTTGGGTTGTGCATTCGCTACATGGGTTCCTAAGCTTACAAGTGATGCAATAAACAAAATAGTAAAAACTAATAAGCGGAGGTTTTCTGAAGATTTAATTGATGTTTTCATGATTTTATAAATGTTTTAATAGTTGAACATGAGTTATAGATTAGCAGAAGGTGAAGAAACAGATGTTTTGGCAGCGGCTAATATTTCGCCTGTATCCGGGTTCTGTATAAAGCCGATAAGCTCGAAATTTTGTGAATGAAATTCCTTCGGCAAAGCAATTGTCTCGTCGCCTTGTCCTTGGGGGCCTAAAGAAAATGTATGTAACTGCCGTACTATCTGAGCATGATTAAGGGTTCGACCTTCGTTTTCACCGGCTCTAACTTTGTTTACCGCATGTTTTTGTACTAAGGCAACAACCAATTGACCTTTTGTCGGCTGACCGGCTAACTGATAGTGAATGTTAATGCCTTGAGGTTTTTGTAGCGCCCTTAAGTTTAACGCAGTACCTGCTTTTTCATTTAGTGCAGTAGATAATGAATTTCTAATTGCTCTTTCATCTGAACCTACAAACTCCTGCTTGCCATTCACTATCAATTGGGGTGGATATACCTGACTGGTGAGCTTGCTATGGTACCAGTATTGCCTTTTTGAAAAATCAGGTCTGCTGAATATGTCTTTCCAGCCCAACCGGTTCCAATAATCTACATGGTAGGCCAAAATATAAACAGGTTTGTTGCCTGCTTCTTTTTGAACGCGTTCCAAAAGCTCTTCAGCCGGCGGGCAACTTGAACATCCTTCGGAAGTAAACAACTCTAACAAGGCAAAACCCTCGCTCGAATCAAAATTCAAAGCTTTGCTATTATTAGAATTCTGGCGGCTTACATACACAGCCGAAGTAAGCAACAGCACAATGGCGGCGCACATGGCTGAAAGTTTTATCATTTTCATAATTCTGATCTTTTTGATTTGATTCAAAACTATGGGCAGAAAGTGGCTGGGAAGAGTGAAACAAGGCTGAACCGGACACAACTGATCCTCAACCCCGAAAATTAAAAGGTGAAAGTTGATGTTAGCAGTTTTAGGATGCACTGAGTTTAACCAACCTGATCTAACGATTACCATGTTATTTAGATGAATCATTAACCTGTTATTTTGGATACTTACAAACTCAATACGGATACATTTGAGCCTGTTCTAATGCTGAACTTTGTGATATCAAATCAGAAAAAATGAGCAAAACAATTTTTATCACAGGCGCCTCAACAGGATTAGGCAAAGTAACCGCCAAACTATTTCAAAGTAAGGGCTGGAAAGTCATCGCAACCATGCGCAATCCGGATCAAGATACAGAACTGCGCCAGCTTGAAAATATCACCCTGCTTCCGCTGGACGTAACTAATACCGGGCAGATTAACGATACGGTGAGCAAAGCGATTGCCATGCAAGATATTGATGTTGTTTTTAACAATGCCGGTTACGGGCTTGTCGGCCCATTGGAAGCGGTAAGCGACGAGCAAGTGGTTCGTCAGCTAAATACCAACCTTTTGGGTGTAATACAGGTGACCAGGGCTTTCATTCCTTATTTCAGGGAAAAACAAAGCGGCCTTTTTATCACAACCACTTCTATGGGCGGCTTTTTAACTTTTCCCTTAAACTCAATTTATCACGCCACAAAATGGGCATTGGAAGGATGGAGTGAAAGTTTGTCATTCGAGTTAGGTCTGTTCAATATCGGGGTTAAAACCGTAGCCCCAGGTGGTATTAAAACGGACTTTATAGGCCGTTCCCTTGATCCGGTAACTCATCCGGCTTATGAAGCAGCTATGCAAAAAGTGTTTGGTTTATTCGTAGAGGATAACCTGTCTTCTGCAGAAGAAATCGCTGACGTGGTTTATGAAGCGGCAACAGACGGTAAAGACCAAATTCGCTACGTGGCTGGCGAAGACGCTAAACGGTTGTATGAAAGAAGAAATGCAATTGGCGCGGAAGCCTTTCGCAAGGAACTTGGCAGTATGGTGTTTGGCGACGGAAAGTTTTAAATTAGCAACATGAAAAAGTCCAATCAGCCACCTGTAACGATCCATAGCATCACGGAATTACACCGGCTGGTTGGCCTGCCCGGTCCTGCCCATCCGCTGATCAGTTTGGTAGATAATACCAAGTTGAATATTGAGAGGGAACGTTTCCCAGAAACCTTGATCCTCGACTTCTACAAGATCTCTTACAAGCACACGCTGAACGGCAGGATCGGTTATGGGCAGGGCTATTACGACTTTGATGAGGGCGGTATGATCTTTACTGCACCTCATCAGCTTTTAGCCATTGATAAGGATACGGAATACTATGGGCTTTCTCTGCTAATTCATCCTGACTTTTTGCGCGGATATCAGCTGGGTACCAGTATCAGTAAATATGGTTTCTTCTCTTACGATACTAATGAAGCGCTGCACTTATCGGAAAAAGAGAAGGAGACTATTGTATCGGTGCTGGAAAACATCGGCCAGGAACTCACCAATAACATCGACGATTTTAGCCAGGATCTGCTCGTTTCTTATTTAGAGGTATTGCTGAACTACGGCAACCGGTTTTACAAACGGCAATTTGTTACCCGCAAAGCTGTTAATCATGATCTGCTTACCAAACTGGAAACGATGCTTACTCATTATCTGGACACCCGTCAGGGTTTGCAAAGTGGTTTGCCTACCGTAGAATATCTGGCAGATCAGCTTAACCTATCACCACGTTACTTAAGCGATATGCTGCGGTCTTTAACAGGGCAAAGCGCGCAGCAACACATTCATCAAAAAGTGATCGACAAGTCGAAAGAATATTTGACGAACACCAACCTTTCCGTCGCAGAAATCGCTTACGAGTTGGGCTTCGAATATCCGCAATCCTTTAATAAGCTGTTTAAAAACAAAACTGCGCTTACGCCAGTGGCCTTTAAAGCGCAATTTTTCACCAATTAGTTCAATAAAAAACCCGGCTCGAAGGCCGGGAAATGTAAGAATAAAAAGTGTTCGGTATTAAATTACCGTCGCACCCCTTTAAAGTAATCACAGCACCGTAGAAACTGTTGAATGATGAAGTTGCTGATATTTAAAGACTCATCCCGCCGTCCATCACAATTTCTGCACCGGTAATGAACTTAGCAGCATCGCTTGAAAAGTACGCAACCATTTTAGCTACGTCATCTGCTTCACCAAACTGCTTTAAAGGAACACGTTCCAGCATCCAGGTATCCAGGTTTTTTCTTGCTTCTTCATCCAAACCTAATTTATTCAAGATTTCTGTTTGAGTTGGGCCCGGACTTACGGAGTTGACCCTGATCTTCCTTGGGGCCAATTCAATAGCAGCAGCTTTCATTACGGAGTTTAATGCTGCCTTGCTTGACGAATATACCGATGCATTAGCACCATGCATACTGGCTGTGTTTGATGACAAGAATACCACCGATGCGCCATCATTGAGTAATGGAATGAATTTGCTTAGGGTGAAGTAAGCGCCCTTATAGTTAATATTAATGACCTGATCAAATACTTCTTCGGTAGCTGTTTCAATAGAAGCACCGCCAACTATCCCTGCATTTATGAACAGGATATCTATCTTACCGTATTGCTCGCCGACTGTCGCAGCTAACTGCCCGATCGCGTGAACGTTGCCTTGATCGGCCACTAAGCCTGTAACGCCTAATTGTTGGGCAGCGGTTTCAACAGCTTCCTGTCTGCGCCCGGTGATGATCACCCGAGCGCCTTGTGCTTTTAATTCTTTTGCGGCAGCGTAGCCGATACCGCTATTGCCTCCGGTTACTACAGCAACCCTTCCTTCTAAATTTTTCATGATTTCTATTTTTTTCTGCAAACGTATACTATATTTGGTATAATATTGATACCAGTATCACAGAGTATACCAACATGGATGAGCATTTAGTTAAAGAAGTTCTATCGGAACCCCGAAATCAGAAGGAGGAAATTCAGGCTTTGCAGGACACTATTTATGTAATAGGCGGCAAGTGGAAACTGCCTATCATCAATTCGATATGTAATGGAAACAGGCGCTTCAGAGAGATTGAAAGAAGCATACCAGGGATTACTACCCGCATGTTATCGCGCGAACTGAAAGATATGGAAGCTAATAAATTGTTGAAACGTACGGTTACACCTACCAGCCCGGTAACGGTTGAGTATTCGCCCAGCGACTATTGCCATTCCTTTGCAGATATAATTTTACATATGATCAAATGGGGTAAGGAACACAGGCAACGTTTAAAGGAAGATTAATATGCAAATAGATCTGGCAGCCTTTCCATTTGTAAGGGCTTTTTTTACCCATGTCTTAAGCTCAGATCGGTAAATGTCTAACTGGCGTTTCAGTATGTCCGCTTGAACCATTATCTGCTCATGGCGAGGTTTGATTTGCCACAACTTTGTGTCAACAATCAAAAACAAAACGTCATGAACTTAAAAACATCAAAAACAATTTATTGGTCAGGTGCCATCTTTATCTCACTTTGGTTTGGCGCAAGCGGCTTCTTTGAATTGACTAAAAACCCAATCGTTTGGGACATCACCGTAAAACTGGGTTATCCGCCACACTTCATTTACATTTTAGGCGTAGCTAAACTTTTAGGCGTAGCCGTATTGTTAACTCCTAATCGCCTTCTTAGACTAAAGGAGTGGGTATTTGCAGGCATCTTTTTCGACATCACCTTCGCATTTTTCTCCAAACTTGCAGTATTAGGATTTGCTCCTACCATTGACGCCATCGTTGCATTTACAGCCATTTCCATCACTTACATCATGTTCAGAAAGCTTTACCCGGCAATCTATACAAAATCCGGTTCAGAACAAGTGGTTAACAATATGGAAAGAGTTTAATAGAACAATCGTCAATCGCAACACTATAAATATCAATTGCCATGAAAGAGATTACACCTACCAGCCGTCGCATTCTTATAATTGCGTCTGCCATAATGATAGCCATTATATTGCTAAGTAGTTCAGAGCTGTTACAGGCACAACCTGTGTCTAATCAAAGCACTGCACAGCAAACAAGCCTTTCTGATACCGCTTTTGCAAGAATTAAGCACATAAAGGCTGGTGTGCTTAATATAGGTTACGCTGAAGTTGGACCGGCAAATGGCAACCCGGTTATTTTACTGCACGGCTGGCCATACGATATTAACAGCTATGCACAAGTTGCGCCAATACTTGCAGCACAGGGGTATCATATTATTGTACCATACTTAAGAGGTTACGGCAGCACTACCTTTCTTTCAGCAAAATCAGTACGCAACGGGCAGCAGGCAGCTTTAGCTGAAGATGTGATTGCTTTGATGGATGCCTTGCATATACAAAAGGCCACGCTTGGCGGCTTTGACTGGGGGGCACGTACTGCGGATATTGTCGCAGCCTTATATCCTCAACGTGTTAATGCGCTGGTGTCAGTAAGCGGTTACCTTATCGGTAGCCAGCAAGGTAATAAAGCTCCGCTGCCGCCAAAGGCAGAGCAAGCCTGGTGGTATCAGTATTATTTTGCTACCGAACGTGGAAAAGCTGGCTACGCAGCCAATACTAAAGCCTTCAACAAGTTAATATGGCAGACCGCTTCACCCGATTGGAAATTTACTGATGCCGATTACAATCGCTCTGCCGCAGCTTTCAATAATCCGGACCATGTGGCCATTGTCATTCATAATTACAGGTGGAGGCTTGGGCTTGCTAAAGGCGAAGCAAAATACGATGCCCTTGAAAAACAACTGGCTTTAGCGCCCGCCATTACCGTGCCCACGGTGACATTGGAAGGCGATGCGAACGGCGCGCCCCACCCGGCTCCTGCAGATTATGCAAAGCGCTTTACCGGCAAATACATTCATCATACCCTGACTGGCGGCATCGGCCATAACCTGCCGCAGGAGGCACCGGAAGCATTTGCCAATGCAATTATTGAAGCAGATAGCCTTGCCAAATAACATTCAACAAAAACACACGAATAAACTTTAAATAAAATGGAAAATCAAAATGTTGTGAGCAGTGAAAATACTGCCAATATAGCCATCACAAAAGTGCTGTACACCGCTAAAGTGCATATTACAGGTGGCAGGGAAGGTAATGCTACCAGTAATGATAATCGCTTAAACGTGAGCCTTTCTACACCTGGCGGTTCCGGCAATGGCACTAATCCCGAACAGTTATTTGCCGCCGGATGGTCAGCGTGTTTTATCGGGGCCATGCGCCACAATGCGTCGAGCCTGCAAATACCGCTACCCAAAGACCTTGCTGTTGATGCAGAAGTTGACTTGGGAACTGGCGAAGGTGGTTTTTATCTGCAAGCACGCCTGAATGTGAAGCTACCCGGTTTATCAGCAGAGCAAGCAAAAACCGTGGTAGAAGCAGCACACCAAACGTGTCCGTACTCCAAGGCTACCCATGGGAATATCAATGTGGAGATCAATGTAGCTGTATAAGCATACGATCAAAAAAATGAGGCGCATCAATGGAATGATCCGCATTTTTTATTTGAACATAGTTCGCATGATCAATTCCCTGCGTTCAGCGATCAGTTCATCAAATTGCTGTTCATTCATCACAAAGAATTGCCGGTATATGGGCGACATCATAATTGGGTAGGATAGTAATGAGAAAAGGTTGATCAGAAAATGTTTAGGATCTGTTTTTTCAATCGTCCCCAACTGCATTTCTTTTTCAATTTCATTCAAAAAGGACGATACCGGGCCCTCATCAATTTTTGTCACCAGGTCGTGCCCGGCAGTATTGATCTCGGTAACCAGGAACACTTCCTGAAAAGGGTATTCCATCATTTCATTTGTAAACACGTCAATCAATCCCTGTATTTTTTTCCTAAAAGGCATCTTAGCCGACATTACGTTTCCCAATAGCAGGCTCAAGGCTTGCATAGATTCAGCAAAGACCAAAGCGATCAACTGATCCCTTGTTCTGAAATAATAATGGACAGCCGACCTGTTCATGCCAGCAGCATCAGCGATGTCCTGCGTGGTAGCGTGCAGTTTTCCTTCTTTGAAGAACAGCTTTTTTGCGGTCGATTTAATAAGTTCTTCGGTTCCTGTATCTTTTGCTGGCATTATAATATAGTATACTTTTTAAGTTCTATCATTTTATCTATGACAATTTCTTTTACAAAATACTCGTCGTGTGAGATCACTAATAAAGTTCCTTCGAAATCCTTAACGGCGGCTGTCAGTACTTCCAGGCTTTTAATATCCAGATTATTGGTCGGCTCATCCAGGATCAGCATATCAGGCGCATGATCTGATACGGATAAGCAGCATAATGCCAACTTCATCTTTTCACCACCACTTAAAACACCGCTCTTTTTGTTCCAGGCATTATTATCGAACTGGGCATATATCAACAGCGACCTGAGCTCATGCTCCTGCAATTGCCGGCTGTTGAAGTGCTGTACCTGTTCAAAAACGCTTTTCTCGGTATCTAGCATGGTGTAATCCTGGTCGAGGTACAAATAATTGAAATTCGCCCGTTCTAGTCGCCCGTCCGTTGGTTGCAGCACCCCGACAATGATCTTGAGTAAAGTTGTCTTTCCTGCACCATTAGCACCTTTGATGTGCATTCGGTCGCCCGAACGTATTTGAAACGTCAGCGCGTCCCATAAAGGATGCTTGTCAAATCCATACGTGATCTCCCGTGCGTCAACCAACACCTTGCCTTCATGCATTCCCGATGAGGTAATATCTATTTTGAGAACCTGATATTGCTGAATTTGACTGCGTATTTGTTTGATGTTATCGCTGATATGATCCAATTTTTCGTTTTGTGCGTTCAAGGCCTTTGCTGTACTGCCTTGAGCCTGGCTTTTCAGGCCTCCGGCAATAATGCGGGGCAGCGAGCCGGATTTTCCTTCTGCCTTGCCCCGGCTCTCTATCCGTTGCCTCTTTTCTGCAACCTCTCTTGCTTTGGCCTGGCTTTGTTTCATGGTCTTGGTCTGCTCGTGCAGGTCATTTTCCAGAGCGTTTAATTGTAAGTCTTTCTGTACGCGGTAAAAATCAAAGTTGCCGCCGTAAACCTCTACGCCAGCCAAACTTAGCTCAAGCGTTACCGGTAACAGGTTAAGCAAGGCACGGTCGTGACTTATTACCAGAATTGTTGCGCGACTATTAACAATAAGCCGGTACAGCTGATCGCGGCTATCTGTATCTAAATGGTTAGAAGGTTCGTCAAGTAAGATGATTTCAGGGTCATGAAGCGTGATACCAGCTAAAAAGACTTTAGTCTTTTCACCGCCGCTTAATTCACGCAGTCTTTGTGAAGGCAATAAGTGCTCAAGATGCCACTCCGCCATAGCTGAGTGTAATTTATTTTCGATCTCCCAGTCATCGTTCAGGTCGTTAAAGTGTTGAATGTCTACGCTGCCCTCAGTTATAGCTTTCAGGGCAGCTAATTTCAAGTCAACACCTAAAGCCTGGGCAATGGTCATCTCATCATATTGGCCTAAATGCTGCGGCACATACCATGGTCTGGCCGGACTAATAACGTGGCCTATTGTAGGAGCGACAACACCTGCTACAATTTGCATTAAGGTAGACTTACCGACGCCATTATTACCTACCAATGCAGCTTTATCACTCTTGTTGATGGAAAATGTAATACCGTGAAAGAGTAGTGTTCGGTCAGTATGACTATAATTTACAGAGTTGACAATGATGCTCATAAATATCCAAATTTATGTCATCTTTTTTGTTTAACAAAATTGTTTAATAAATTAGTGACAACATTTGGATGCTTGGTTGTCTAATTCAGGATCTGTTATGTCCACTTCGCGCCAATATGGGTGGTCTAAAATGATGCTGAGCTATAGCTTAGTTAAAAATTACGCAGCATGGTAAGTTCAAAAAAACTCAAAAGGCTTTGGCCGATAGCCGGAATACTGTCAGTGGTAATTATCTCCATACAGTTTATACAGGTTCCGGTGCAAAACGGTAAAACAACACACCCGATAAATGCACCGGAAGAAGTGACCAAAATTTTCAGGAAGGCCTGTTATGACTGTCATTCCAACGAAACGAAACTAAGTTGGTATGATAAGGTAGCTCCGGTATCGTGGCTGGTTAATCATGATGTTGAAGAAGGCCGGTCGCGCTTCAACTTTTCCACCTTTGATACATTGAGCGCAACAGATCAGCAAGTGCGTTTATGGGAAATGGTGAACATGGCACTTGCAGGTAAGATGCCGCTGAACAGTTATACCACACTGCATCTCGCGGCTAAGCTTACCCAGCACGATGTAGAAGTACTTAAAAACTATGTAGTAAGCATCAGCCCGACAAAATACCATGATAGTACGCAGCTCAAAAGCGCTGAAGAAGAGCAAAAGGTTGTGGGAGACGGATCAACAACTTCTAAAAATATACCGGTGGCGCCCAATGGCGTCCGGTTCATTCCGGATTACAAAAACTGGGAAGTGATCAGTACGACCAGCCGCTTTGATAACCATACTATGCGCGTGATCTACGGGAACAAAGTAACCGTTAACGCTATCCGAAATGGGCGTATCAAACCCTTTCCGGATGGTGCAGCAATTGTCAAAGTAGTTTACAACATCATTGAGGAAAAGAATGGTGAAGTTCATCCGGGAGCATTTAACAACATACAGATCATGATCAAGGATGAAAAGCGTTTCCCTGAGAGTAAAGGCTGGGGATTTGGCAAGTTTAATGGTACTGGTCTTAAACCTTATGGTGAAACTGCAGCATTCAACACCACCTGCTACAATTGCCACAAGATAGCTGATGAAACGGGGTATGTATTCAGCATTCCATTAGAAAATAAAGATCTTAAATAAAATGATACGCATGAAGATATTTGCAATGGTACTATGTGTAATTGCCGGATCATACGGATGCGCCAACAATTCCTACAATGATGGCCGCAAAAGAATCGTTTACAACGCTCATGGCCTGAAAGTGATCACCTCTTTTTCTGACCGTAAACAGCAAACCATATCCCTTTTGTATGGTAATGCACTTGCCTTACAAAGTGCCAAAACAGGCATACAAGATAAGGGAGAGTTATTTGAATTGGTAACATTTAAGCAGGCAGATAATAAATATTGGTATGGCAGTTACATTAATGGTGCGGTTCAAAGTATCGAACTGATCACTTCATACGCTACAGATAAAAATGTCATCGCCTTTAAATATAAGATACTTCAAGGCCAAGTTCCGGGAGATGCCGATGCCAGAATAAAAAGCATTATCTCGCACCGGGCCTTGCTGTTTCCATAGCAGTTGAGTAAATAGAGCTAAATAAATAGCTTTGTTCATTATCAGCCCGTTGGCTGATCAATAAAATGTTAATGAAAAGATCACCACTACATATATCACATACCACTATCTGGGTTAGCGCTGTTACCCTGGGTTTGCTTTCATCAGTACCGCAACTGGCCTCTCATAAGTTTAACGTTGCCGAGGCGGCGGTCAACGCCGGTATTACCGCTGCCTTTGCCGTGTTAATGTGGTATTTCAATATCTATATGCTATCACGAAAAAAAGATAGTAAACGCGTGCAAAGCATATCTTACACCAAATTGCTTAGTTCGTTGCTATTCGGACTTGTGATAATGTTCGCGTTGGCATGGGTGCAGCAGCTTATACTGTCTCATATCAATTTCGGACCCACCATGCTGATGGTTGAGGTACGGGGTATACTCATCAACCTGGTATTTTACATGTTTTTAAATCTTTTACAGCAGAACTACGAAAACCAGCATGTCAGTATGGAATTAGACAAGATCAAAAGCGATAACCTGGCGGCTCAGTATGAATTGTTGAAACAGCAGATCAACCCGCATTTTCTATTTAACAGCCTGAATACCTTAAAGGCCATGGTAGAAACGGGCGACAAAGAAGCGGTTGATTTTATCCTCAAGCTTTCCAATTTCTACCGTTTTACCCTGGAAAGCCGTAAGCTTGACCTGATACATGTGCATGAAGAAATGGAAATTATGAATGCCTATCTTTTTTTGCAAAAGGCCCGCTTTGAGGAAGGTTTGAAATTCACGTCAGCGCTTACCGAACGAACTTTGAAGACCCTTATACCACCATTTACACTACAATTATTGATAGAAAATTGCATTAAGCATAATGTTGTTTCCTTAAGCCGCCCTTTACACATCACCATTTACGAAGACGGTGAGTACATCATTGTAGAAAATGTATTGCAGGTAAAAAAAGGAGATGTGAGTTCAACAGGTGTCGGACTGAAAAATATAGGTTTACGTTACAGTCACCTGCTTGATAAGAATATTGAGATTACAAACGACGATAAAATTTTTAAGGTAAAACTGCCACTTATTTATGAACATCATAATAATTGAAGACGAGCTGCGGACAGCCCGCTCTTTGGAAACTATCATTAAAGAAATAAAGCCCAATGCCCGTATCACCGGCCAGTATCAAAGCGTAGAAGATTCAGTCGCGGCGCTTTCTGAAAACACTCAACCCGATTTGATATTTATGGATATTCAGCTGGCAGACGGTTTGTCTTTCGAAATATTTAAATCAGTAAAGATCACCTGCCCGGTAGTATTTTGTACGGCTTTTGATGAATATTCGCTGGAGGCATTTAAGAGCAATGGTGTAGACTACGTTTTAAAGCCTTTCTCCAAGGATGACATCAAAGAAGCCTTGCGAAAGGTGGATGATCTGAAGAATTTTTTTCAACAGAAGACAACGCCTGATATCGAAAGTTTGCTAAAGCGGCTTAGTCCGCAAAACGGCAAAACGAGCTTTTTGGTTTTTAAGAATCAAAAGTACGCCACGGTCCAAACAGATAATATTGCTTTTTTCTACATACGTAATGATTCCACTTCTTTGATGTGTTTTGACGGACAGGAATATGCGCTGAGCCAGTCGCTTGATAGTATTGCGGCTTCGGTTTCAGCAAAGCAATTTTTTCGGGTGAACCGCCAGTATCTGGTCAACTTCAAAGCAATTAAAGAGGTCGAGCATTATTTTTTGCGCAAGCTTTATGTTAAACTCGTAATTGATACGCCTGAAAAGCTGCTGATCAATAAAGAAAAGTCAAACAGTTTTTTGAACTGGATGGAAGAGCGCTGAAATTTCATGTCTGATTGAGCGAATATTTAGCTATGGTTCGAGCCCAGCCATCAAGCCATTGACATCTGATTTTGCTTTGTTCGCCCAGATCAGGATCGAAAAGCTGTTAGAATTTTTCATAGACCATAAATTTTGATTAACCGAATTAATACGTTTTGAACTATTTTGATTTGCTTTGCAATTCATTCAAAATCAATCAATTAAGACCTATTCGGTTACCTCAAAATTAGTGAAATGTAATAGGTAACCGAATAGGTAACCGAACATGTCATTTTTCTTGGTATGAAACGGGCGCTGATGGCATAAAAAAAGCGCCTAAATCATTGATTTAAGCGCTTTAGATAGGTTTTGTAACCATTTTAGCGGAATGGACGGGACCGTGCCGACTTAATTTTTAAACCTTATA
Source organism: Mucilaginibacter sp. UR6-1 (assembly GCF_020880975.1). Classification (GTDB taxonomy): domain Bacteria; phylum Bacteroidota; class Bacteroidia; order Sphingobacteriales; family Sphingobacteriaceae; genus Mucilaginibacter. The sequence continues at coordinate 332,189 of NZ_JAJIWP010000002.1, forward strand.
TTCAACAAGTTAAATTTCTCTTAATCATCTGTTAACCGTGGCGTTAACCGAATAATTTGCCTTTATTTAATTGAATTTATATTATTAGCAATGTAAGGATATTTTATATTTCACCGAAATTTACTTTTCGAAAAAAGAGTAAATCCTTAATTAACCATTGAACGTGATGAGAAATTCACGCGCCCGCAAGCTTACCGGCGAATAAGCAAAGAAGATTGAAGATACGTTGGATAGCAAAGTTTGAACTGAAGCACCTGCTGGATAAACCATACCAAAATGAACCTATTTAGTTAGATCAAAAATGTCTCCTTTGCCAGTTGAAATTTGCATATCGGACGAACCAATTAGCTCATCACCAGGGTTGCCCTGAAGTTGTTCCCTTGGCACCTAAATGTAATGGACATAGTTTGCCCGCTGCCAAAGCTTCCAAAAGCGCTCGCTTCCTCATATCCTCTACGATGAGGTATCTCAACGTATACCCTGATCGCATAATGGAGCGGTCGCCATTATGGTAGATTCTGATAAAAGAAGATCTCCCCGAAATATGGTTTCCGATACGTTGCTTGAGTCCCTTTTTTCCTGTTATAGATCGTCCGACATGGGCCACACGCTTATTAGCGTCATAAATGATATACACCCCGTGGCAATCAGGAATATTGATCCGACCATCAGCAGGGATGCTGATCAGTTCTTCAGAAATGAGGACCTTGAATAATCGCGCGATCTCTTCCGGTTCACTTAAGGGTGATTGTCTTGACATAAACATTAGTAACAGACCATTTTATAACAGGTCCTGTTAAGAAATTAAATACCACTAATATTGAAATAATATATAAATTCATGGTTCATTAATTTTTCTAGCCTTTTCGCATGCAGATAGCTTATTGTTTTATCGAAGACGATGTCAATATCGATGGTCAGGGTATAAACTTTGGGTCACAATATATCTTCTCAACCGCACTTACCGATAACGGTTACGAACTGACCCGGGAAATCAATAGCAATTATGTTCCTAACCTATTCAGAAGGAAAACCAACAACCTGATCGATAACGTTTCCGCTATAGTGGGAGAAAATGGCTCAGGTAAGACCAACCTAATGAATTTCCTAATAAACGGCCTCGAACATTCCCCATTTGGAAATTATGGCTTCATGCTTTTTGTTGACGAAAAGAACAATGTGGTATTGTTAAACGGCAGTATCAAAGACCTAAGTGCTGATTTTCCATTGGAGCTTCAGGAATTTGACCTTAACTATGCTGGCATATATTATAATCCGATCTATGATTTCCAGGATCGCTATAGGGTGAATGACACGCAGATCATCGATGTCTCCTCGAATACATTGATGTATTATGACTACTATGATGATCAGTTCTTCAATAAAGGATTGGACATGATCCAGATGCATAAATTCAAAAATGTCACGAGGCAGGTCCGTTTTATCATCAGTCAGAAGCATGCACAGAAGATCCGACAGTACATCACGCTCCCGCGTATGATTGAGGTCGTCTTCATTGATTCCGAGATCAATCATGATGGAAATGGTATTGATAACGTTTCATATGACTTCCGCCCTTTTTATAAAATGGGAGTTGACCTTTGGCGGTCTGAAAAGGAAAAGATACAATCCCGCCAATTTCATGCTTTCGAAAAAAGTGCAAGGCGCAGGAAAAACGACCCTTTCGCAAAAGAATTGGCTTACGTCGATATCCTTTTGTACTTCTGGAAATTCCTTTTTTATACGCAGGAAAGAAATAATTCAACTTTGAAAGAGGGCCATTTAAGTTCGCTCTCCACAGATGACCCAGCCTTATTACAGCTAAAATTCGAAGATTATATTACCCGGTTCCTTCGGGACCAGAACGACATTTTCGATGCCGACTCTATTATAGGCTTTTTGAATGTTTTAAAGGAGGCGTTCAAAAAGGTAAACGATGTGAGCGAGAACAACGGTTACATCTCGATCTCTTGCACCCCGGTCCAAGTCGAACGTATATTGGACGCCTACGACCTTATGACCGATAGACTAAGTTCGCTACTATATGGAAAACCACCCAACACTTTCCTGAATTTCAACTGGCGTACGATGAGTTCGGGCGAGCGGGCATTTCTTGACTTGTTCGCCCGTGTAGATCACGCGGTCGGCGTCATTGACCGAAAGATCAGCAGTAGCAACAATTTCCGAACGCCGGAGTTCCTGTATCTCTTCTTCGATGAGGGAGAGGTCGGTTTCCATTTGCAGTGGCAAAAGGAATATGTGAATATATTGATGGAAATCCTGCCACGGATCGTTCGTTTGAAGAATGTAGAAAGGCAACCGAAGATGCAGCTGATTTTTACCACACATTCCCCTATTTCTTTATCGGATATACCCAGATATAATACGGTGTACCTTGCCAAGAACGAAGAAGGAAAAATGCATGTGATCAGTGAAAAGGATTCACCCAAATATTCATTTGGCGCAAACGTTCATGAGATCATGTACGATGCTTTCTATCTTAAGGACGGCTTTACCGGTAACTTTTCAAAAAGTATCATCGATGAACTTTTTCAATGGCTTAATGGTGAAAAGGATAACTCCCGTACATTGACATCCAGCTATGTAAAAAAGGTCATCGGTCTCGTCGATGACCCGATCCTGAGGATAAAACTGGAAGAAAGCTATGCTCAAAAAATGGGATTGAATATCGAGCAGGAGGTGCTTGCGGTCAAGATACAGCTCATGCAAAAACGGTTAGCCGAAATTCAAAGCCAGCAAAATGATCAAAATAAGTAAAACTGAATTTCGTGATCTCGACGGGATCAACCAGGAGCATTATGATGCACTGCAGGGAGACATCCTCGCCAGGCTAGAGGCCTCGTTCCTCAGCAAAACCATCAGCCGTTGCCAGCACGATTTTATTTTTGATGAGATTGAACGGATCCTGAAAGGCAACCCTGACGAGTTATTGGAGGTTAACAAAGAGTACAAGACCTATTGTAGCCAGCACCGTTGCAAAAATATCAACAAGGGGCTGACAGGTATTTTTAATTATAAAAGGTTCAGTAATAAGAATACGAAACCGTATTGCGCCTTTGACCTTGCCGCTAAACTCGACGTGCGTGTCTGTCCTTACTGCAACCGGCAGTATACCTTTACTGTGGTCACGACCGACCGCAACATATCGAGGCCGGAGTTCGACCATTTCTTTTCACAGGAAAAGCACCCCTTGCTGGCGCTTTCCTTTTATAACTTGGTACCGAGTTGTAAGATATGCAACAGTACACTGAAACATAAGAAACAGTTTTCGATGGACAAGCACATACATCCATACGTGCATGGATTCGATGGTGCCGTTAAATTCAACTACCATGCGAAAGACAGCCGTTCGGCGATAGGGCTGGGCACGAATATGGAAATCACGGTCACGGTAGACGATTCCCACGCGTTGGCAGAACAATTCAATAACAATGTGCAGGTCTTCAAATTGAAAGAGATTTACCAGGGGCATCGGGACATCGTTGCAGAATTGGTCCGCAAATTCTACATGTCTGACGGGCGGTATCTTGAGACCTTGTTCAGAAGCTTTCCGCAGATCGGTGGCTACGAAGAACTATACCGCCTGGCCTTTGGGAACTACTTTAACATCGCCGATATGGATCAGCGTATCCTTGCCAAACTGACCAAGGACATCGTCACGCATCTGGACTTTATCCTGCCTGTAGCTTCGGGAACAGAAGATCAAACCCCGTAGCGCATGTATAAAAAGGTGTGACCATCCAACGTGGTCACACCTTTTTATCACTAAGCGTACAGTTTCCAGATATCTTTGATCAGGCGCTTCAATATTTCTTGCCGCGCGCTGATCGTGACCGCATTCCAGTTCCCGAACGACCTTAAAGTTTCGGTGGCAAAACCGTTGAATTTGGTCTGTTCCCCGATCTGTATCTCCGAGAATGTCCTTGTCAATAAGATATTCGAGTTCAGATAGGCCGCTCGTTTGACATCGAACCATTCATTGGAAGAGATGTCATTCGAGTAATTCAGACTTTGATTTATCGGTGCTTCCAACAGGGTAAGGTTCCCTAACTTGTAAACTGCATTTGAATAATCATACGGCTGCGGATAATCAGTTGCAGGAACATTGATCCCTGTCTGCGGTAGGATATGCTCTAATTGCTGGCTCTGATAGAAATTGAAATTAGCGGTCGGGAAATTGACCTTTTGACGGATATATTCCTCTGCTTTACCCAATATATATTTGATGCGGTATTGCGGATTAAGATCGCCTTGTGCCTTATTCGCGAACTGCCCGTCAAACTTCTCTTGCTGTTCGAACAGTTCCTTGTTGAACTCCGCGTTCAAGAAAATTTTAAGGTCGTCCATTGTCCTGACCATACGTATCTTATTTGCCCAATTAGCGAATAAGGCTTCGTAGGATTTGGTCAGGGTACGGTTAATCGCATAATAGAAAACAAGGCTTTCGATATTTTTGGCCAGTAACCTGGTCACGTCGGCCTGAATATTATCGGGCAGCGCCATTAAGAGCACCAGATGCTGACGTGAGGTCTTCTTGCTCAGATAACCTATACCGGTGATGCTCGGGTATTCAGGATCAGCATCCCATGAATTGGTAGCCTTGATAAATTTAGCATAGGTCGCGGCTGCCGCTTTCAGCTCCTTGGCAAAAGCGATCGGGTTGGCCTGGTACTTTATCTTCTCCTTTCCTTCAGGGGAGATCATCCATTTGTAGATCTCGTCCTCACGGATCACCCGGCTATGATAGCGGGCGATCAGGAAGTAACGCAGGAACCGAAGCGGCTTGTCGCCCTCCTTACTTTCATCCAGATTTTTGAGCATTTCCCGCCAGGTATTCTTGATGACCTCAAACTCATCCGCCTTGGCATGGCTGAAAAGCAGGTTCTTTAACAGGTCCATCGCGTTCAGCCCTACACCCCGCTCATTGATGGTCTCGAATATCTTCAGCGCACTGCCAAGATCATCCGGCCTGATCAGAACCATTTCCACATTGGCCAGAAAATAACTGACAAAATTCAGCAATATTTCCGGGTCGGTGTTCTTTTGTTCGATAAGGTAATCGTGAACCGTTGTATAAGCCTCCATCATTTTCTTGATGGATGGCGTCGCTTTATCGGTAAAAGGCTTTTCAGAAATAAGCTTCACCAGGTAATCTTTGCTTTCCTCATACTGGAGTGCCAGGCGGGGCGTATGCTTCTTGGTCGCAATATCGTACTTGTACAAGAGCTCCTTGACCACCTTGCGTAATTCTTCCTTTACGGTCTCCAGTTCCTCATCAAGGTCAGCCATATTTTTGAGGACATCACGTATCGCACAGATCGAGATCACGATCGTTGTCAGTCGTTGCTGGCCATCGACCACATCATAAGCGCCGTCCTCTCTTTTGACCACAATGGTCGATCCAATGAAATAATTGCTTTGTTTTCGCGCCGTCGGTGAGAACTCATCCGAGATGTCCTGTAAGAAGCGCGCGACGTGAACATCGCCTGTCCAAACGTATTCCCGCTGATAATCAGGTACTACAAAAAAATAATCTTTTAATTTCTCGATTGAAATAACATCTGCTTTGATTTCCATTGTATAAGGTTTGTTTAAGCTGCAAAATACATTATCCAATCAACTCAGGAAAGCCTGCGGGAATTTAGTTGACCGGCCGTTGGCGCATTGGATTAACAGCACGGATAACACTGTTCGAACAGTTTGGATTCTGTCAGCCAGCTGATGAACCCCACCAGCATAGCATGCTCACTTTTCGACAGGGTGCGTGACAATTCCTGACTCAAAAGGGTGACGTTCAACTGGCAAAGGAGACCGTTTAGATGTGGCCGGATAGAATCATTTTGGTATGGTTTATTCAATAAGCTCGATTCTCCCGATAATAATATAATACGAAAATACGGAGTATCGAACTGGAAGAACTAATAAAGCAGCTGAATAAATATTTGTTATAAAAAATGAGCTATGGGTAAAAAATGGACAAACTTGACTTTTCAAGCTTGTCCGATTCGGCAGTCCCAATAGGATTAAATTCGAACCATTTGACCTCTGATTTGCAGCGTTTGGCACCATTCATTATAGTTCGATCCTGTTCCAGCCTACATTAAAGATGAAGCAGTTACATCAAGATGTAGCTGCTTTCGTTTTTTCTGGTCATATAGTGTTCATACAAGCCAGTCATTCCATGTAGTCAATAAACGAGCAACTAAATCGCTTATAATCAATATTTAAGGGTTGTAAAATCTCTGATCTCTGCCAAATTTTCATGGTACTAATTGGCTGTAGAAAAAGGAAAAAGGGCGGGTAATTTCGAGTTTTTAGGTATTTTTAAATATGGACAGACAAATGCAATTATACTGGAAGGCTTTTGATCAGCTTGTATCCACTGATCATATTATAGATAATGATCTCAATCCTATTTATCATTTCGAAGATCAGTTAGTAGATGGAGCAATAATTGACATTGGCTGCGGGCAAACTTCCCCCTTGATAAGATATGCCGACATCACTGAAAGACGGTTGATTGGGATAGATAATGAGCCATCCCAGCTTGTGAAGTTGCGATCTCGTATGGCTGAGATCGCCGGTGCCGACAGTAAAGCATGGGAATTAATTACAGGCGATTTAATGCATAGCCAACTGCCTAACGGTCCGTATGCAATGGTCATCATGTACAATATTTTACATTTTTTCTCATTAGACGAGTGTAAAGAGGTGATTGCTAAGATCGATCAACACCTGATTACAGGATCACTTATCAGCATTTGTGTGCATTCGACCAAACATCCCGCAAACGATCCAGCAAACTTCGATGCTCTTGCTTACTTTAAACATTTTTTCACGCAAAGCGATCTCGATACATTGTTTCCGACAAATAAGTTTGAACGACTATACCGTGCCGATATAGAACGCGATTATGAGAGAATAAATAGCAAGGTGGCGGCATTATGGGCTGAAAAGGTCATTACGGACATGAAGATTAAAGACCATCGCACGAAAGCTGATATTCGGCGTGATGCTACTACGCAAAAGTCAACAGCGGAAATTATCAACGTATATCGCAAACGTTAATATTTACGAGTGCTAAAATCCAGTCATATCTCCGAAATCTCCACTATGTTAGAGAGTATGATATAAAAGAAAAGCCCTGAAATAGAAGTCCTTTTAAGAAAAAGTTTCGCTTTTAAGACTTTTTGACGTTAAGTAAGTGCTCGCAGGTGGGTGCTTCTCGAACCACTTTGCAGGTGATTTAGAAAGATTGGCATCCCTTGCATTGCGATAGTAACCTTAGTTCGTGCCCAGTCTCTGGATGGATTAAGTTATTCATTTTGGGTCGCCGAAGCGATCAGCGCATGCTTATTCTCCTCTAAAAACTCCTTAACTGTTTTTGCAGGCCTGCCGAGAATGTAGGGTATATCATTTTGAACCATGGACATATACGACATCCTGCCGTCAAGCATTTGCTTTACAAATTCGATGTTCGCGCTTGCGTACCAGCTGTCTGCACCTTTGGAAATCCAATCTTCAATGAGCTGTTTGAACTCTTCAATCCCTTTTTCTTCACACTTGATCTCCAAGCCGGTCACTTCACTCATGAGTTGGGCTATCTCTTTTCCGCTATAGCTTTCAACACTCATCCAGTAATGTTCACCGGCATGCCGTTCAGGCCCACCCACCAGCACATCTGCGGCAACTGCGGCAATATCACTCGATGCGATATAACCCACCCGGCGGTCTTCCCAATAGGTGGTGAAGGTCAGATTCTTGGGTAGGTAAGCAGTTGTCAGAGCTTCCATGAACATATTCGGATGAAGGTGTGTCCAGGCAATACCGCTGGCCTCAATGTATTTCTCGATCATCTGGTGCCAGGCAAAATGCGCATCGGTCGTATCCCACTCGGCAAATACCCCCACATGGACAATATGACTGACGCCTGCTTTTTTCGCAGCATCCACTAGGGTTTTACTTTGCGTAAGCATGCCAACGGTGTACCCGGTTAAAAGAAATACGCGATTAACGCCGGCAAGCGCCAGGGCAAAGGTTTGAGGATCGTCCAAGTCGAGAAACTTGCAGTCTTTTCCTTCGCTGCAAAGCCTATCGACCACTTCCTGTTTACGGGAAGTGATGCGGACGTTGACCGGCTTACCATCCATCTCATAAACGAGTTGTTTGCCGATTGTACCGCTGGCGCCTAGAATAAGTACCGTTGGAATCTGGTTCTTTTCCATTTGATCTATTTTTAATAATATCTATAATTGGATTAGCACAATTTGAGCAGCCCGGATCTAATTATTTGTCGTCGTCAGTTTTACTTCAATATTATTTCGGGTGGCATTGGAATAGGGACATGCCTGATGTGCGCGTTCAGTAAGTCGTTGTGCCTCTTCAAGGGGCACCCCCGAGATATTTACCGCAAGTTCTACCGCCAGTCCAAAAGCACCGCCATCAAAGGGGCCGATGGAAACCTTTGCAGTAACCGAGGTCGTACCGGTTTTGACCTTTTCTAAGCGGATCGTATGGTTCAGTGCACTGTCAAAACAGGCAGCGTAACCGGCTGCAAATAATTGCTCGGGATTGGTGTAATTGTCATTAGCACCACCCATAGCTTTGGGTAATCTTACCTGTAGGTTTAGTACGCCATTATCACTTTTTACCTGGCCATCTCTGCCGCCGGTAGCCGTGGCTTCTGCTGTATATAATACTTTCATTGTTATCTATTTTAAAGGTTATTTATTTGCCTCTTCCCATCTCATGTAAACGGTTGCCGGCTAAAATTTCTTCGTAGGTAGGCCAGGAAACCATTTTTCTAAGGTTGTCCATAATAAAATCCCGGATTGCAGGCGCTTTCCCTTCTTCAGCATTGCCCAATGCCTGTTTTAATTCAGCTTCATTCAGTTCCGTGCAATAGGCCGGGGTACCCGGCTGTTGTCTCCAGGATTCAGCTAAACTTCCGGCATCGACGGTATCAAAACCTGTCAAGTCGACCAGTTGAGCGACCACTTTTTTATGTTCAGGGTTATCGCCGGCTATGGAAATGGCCACTCTTCCTTCCGCACCGGCTGTTTTGCCGTGGTGTTTCAGCGTATACTCCAATATGTTATTAAATACCTTAACCAGCGGGCGATTGAGTATCCCGGAAATGTATTCACTCTCCGTGATCTGTTCCAGTTCCGGGATCTCACCATCCCTGAACGGATAATAGTTTGAAGTATCCATGACCACTACATCCTGCGGTACTTCTTTCAATAAGTCCTTTGGCAGGTCTTTGTACGCACCGAAGGGCATTGAGAAGATGATGGCGTCTACGTCTTTTACCACATCGTGCAGGGTTGCGGCCGTTGCGCCTAATTTGGCGGCTATCTTTTCTAACTCAGGCATTGCCCTGGTATTGGTGACTTTCACCTGATGCCCTGCCTGTGCAAACCTCTCCGCCAGAATACTGCCTATGGCACCGGTTCCAATTATTCCTATTTTCATGTTTTTCATATTTAGTATTTTATAGCTTTTGTTTTAACCCTCGGGTCGATCCCATACTGTTCCGGTGCACCGATATGCTCGCGCAGTGTAGCGCCTTCATAGTCTTCATGAAACAATCCACGCGCCTGCAAAATGGGTACGACCTCATCGACGAAAGCATCGATACCATCATCGAGTATATCTGGCGAGATCCAGAAACCATCACACGCCCCGGCCTCAAACCACGCCTGCATATGATCGGCTGCTTCAACACCCGGACCCACGATCGCGGGATGATAATCAATGATCCCGTGCGCAATAATATCCCGCAGGCTCCAGCCTTCTTTTGCAATTTTCAGGGCGTTAGCAGATCGCGGGTCGTACGGAGAAGGACGGGCTGCATCCAATTGTGCTTTAGAAAGCGGTTCATGCAGGTTATTCCGGTCCAGCCTGATGCCCAGCATTTGCTGGAGGTAAGCTACCCGCTGCGGCATCAAATGTCCCATTAACTGTAGCCTGCGGTCGAGCGCTGTCCGCCGGTCTTTAACGATGGTGGTCATCATTCCCGCGATGAACTTGATCTCATCAGGATCGCGTCCATATTTTATGGCCGCCTCGCGAAAAGCATTGCGTTGCTGTATACCGTCTTCGATGGTGAAGGCTGCTCCGATAACTACATTGGCAAAACGGCCTGCCAATTCATGCGCGTTAGGGCTCCCGCCAGCATGAAAGACGATGGGCTGTCCCTGCTGCGATGGCGGGATATAAAGCGTACCCCTGGCATTTACGTAATTGCCAGTAAAACTCACAGTGGCAATCTCGTCGTGTTTTGCAAACTGTCCGCTTTGCTGGTTATGCACCCAGGCCTCTTTTCCCCAGCTTCCCCAAAATGCTTGGACGAGCTGAACGACTTCGTGCGCCCGCCCGTAGCGGTCTTTGCTGGAAGGAATGGTTTGCCCGTAGATCGCAGCCACATCATTACTGGTGGAGGTAATGGCATTCCAGCCGGCCCGCCCGTGGCTCATGATATCAAGTGCCTTGAATTGTTTGGCCAGCGTATAAGGCGCATTGAAAGTGGTAGAACCGGTGGCGACCAAGCCGATGCGTTTGGTTTCCCGTGCCACTGCAGCCAGGGTCATCATTACATCGAGGTTGAAGTTGGGTGCTTCGGTTTCCAAAAGGGACGTGCTATCGGTAAAGGGGCCGTCCGGCAGAAAGATAAATTGAAACTTGCCCCGTTCCGCTGCCTGCGCATGCTTTACCCGCGCATCATAACTGGTATAACTCGCCGGATCAACACCGGGCGTGCGCCAAGCTCCCGGCTGGAAGCCGTAACCGTTGCCCGACGTTAATCCGATGAGCATTTTTTTGTGGCGACCGTCTATCATCATTAACAGTCAATTATTTGTGAAAAACGACCGTCTTCGCAATGGGTTCGCGCTTCATTTTGAAAGAGTTACCTGGGGCATCGGGGTCAGCGTAACCAAATGAGATACCGAACAGCATCTTCATTTCGTCGGGAACATTTAATATTTCCCGTATGGTGCCGGCGAAAAAGCCCAGGGCGGTTTGCGGAATGCCGGCCAGGCCATGCGCCGTAAGGGATAAGAGGAAAGTTTGCCCATACATCCCTATGTCGCCCCCAACCCGCACGTTATCACCAAATGAAGGCATAAATGGTATGGCCACATGCGGGGCATTAAAAAATCTATAGTTCAGGTCAGCAGCTGCTTTTCTACCTTCTTTATCTTCCCGTGCAACGCCAAAAGCCCCATACATGGTTTCAGCCAGGTTAAAGTAACGCTCCTTGTGATCGGCATGGTACTCATTCGTATCAAAGGTAAAATCCGGAGAAAACCTTCCTGCGTTGTTTTCCTTAATCAACGCTTCTGACAATTCGTTCAGCTTGTCTCCTGAGACGATATGCGTTTCCCAAGGTTGCGTATTGCAATTGGAAGGTGCTAGTTGGGCATCTTCCAGTACCGAGGTGATTATATTATCTGAGACTGGCGTTTCTAAAAAGCCACGGCAGGACGTCCTTGTATAAAGTATTTCTTTAAATGATTGAGTACCGGGGTAAATTTCATTTAATGTTGCTGTTTCCATCGTATCAGTTATTATTTGAAATGAATTGACAAAGTTCCGCAATAAAGGCTTTACTTTGTATAGCCCTTTCCTAAAAGAAAGTGAATTAACTTTAAATGCGTTAACATGGCCGTAAAGAGAGGCTACAATGATTGCCTTAGCACCATTAAGCCGGTGCGCGATTTTTTAGATGTGATGAGTGGTAAGTGGAAGTTTCCCATACTGGTGTCTATAGGCGTAGGCAATGACAGGTTTATGGATATACAGGATAGCATTCCGGGCATTACGCCCAAAGTATTAGCCAAAGAGCTGAAGGAGTTGGAACAGCATCAGCTCATCAAGAGAACAATAGTCAACGAATATCCTATTAAAATTATATATACGAGAAATCCTTATGCGGATACCTTAACCCCGTTAATTTATGCAATGAAAGACTGGGGAATTAACCATCGCAAAAAAGTTTTTGCGGACACTGACCCTGAACTCTAGATTACGTATATCGCTAAGTCAACAAATTAAAAAATTATTTTTGTGTACAGTGGGCGAACCAATTGGTGGAGCAATTGAAGGTCTTGAATGAAATAAACGTTGCTAAAACGGATTCGATTCCCCTTTAGGCTATCATACAAATTGGCAAGTGCAGATTAAACCGTTCAACGAATTGCCGTTTTAAATTGCCCGTGGGACATGTTTAACCTGAGCTGCTGACTTAACCTGAATTCACAAAGAGATAGCTGAAACGGTTAATAATTTTAGACTAGGCAACGAGTAAAAGTGATCTTCAAAATTATACTCTGTGTAATTTTGAAGATCAAAAAACCAGACCAAGGCTTTGAACAAATTGGGACTCGTGGTAAAGCATTAAGTCTTTTCGGCTCAGAAGGATTCCCTGGAAATCACCGATTTGATATAGATTTCGCATTTGATCGCTTAACAAAAAGCGTTCTGCATAATCTGGAAAATTAGGACTGTCAAACATATAAGAAAGATCACGATGTTTGGTTTGAACAACCTCGGCATCAGATTGATCCGGTGTGTAGCTGATCATCGGTACGACGCCTTCAGGAATCTGGTGGTTTTCTAATAGATAATATATTTTGAGTTCATCCACATTTGCAGCATTTATCGGGGTAAAGTCGTTACCCTTATTCAATAAAAATAATACTAATGCTTTTGCTCTCACGCTACCAAAATAGATGGTTTTGGGAAACTCAGAGACGATAAAGGGTGTTCCTGGTTTATCGTTAAAAATCATATCGACATCAGGATCTGTAATAAACTCTTTAAACTGGTTAAACGCCAGTCTCTGTTTGCTTAAAGAATAGATTGTGAAATAGCCAGAGTAAGTAGTTACCCAAAACCAATACTTTAGTTTTTTTAATTGAAAATGTGTCGGCTGTGGTACTTCGTTAAAAAAATAGGTAAGAAAAATCAGCTGGCTACTATACGGCAGTAGTTTACTGTCGATGACCAGTAATTCCTCAAATAAAAACGCAACTGCTCTTACAATGCTTTCAAGTGTACGAATAGCTACAGGAATGAAATTTGATTTCTTTACTAAACCTGCAACTTTCTCATCAAAATAATACTTACCAAATGCGCTTTGGATACATTGTAAGACAAGTTCTCTTTTGATTTTTTCAAAATTATACTCTTTTAACTGGAAAAGCAATCTGTCAATCTCGGTACCTAATCTAAAATTATGCTCCTGATTATAAGTTAGAGCGGACACCATCCAGTCCGGTGATATTTTTGCTCCTTTGGAGTTAATCCGTGAAAATATATCCACTGCGTCCTCAATGCTGCCACCGACAATTTCTATCGAAGGTAACTCATAATCCAAAATAGATGAGGAAAGCGTCCTTGCCCGGTCAATAAGTTCGCTGGCCAACGCCCGGTCTGTTAACGTGGATCTCAAACGCTCTCCGTAGTCCAAGAATGCATAAGTATCGATTAGTGTGTTAACCGGTATAAAAGTAATTTCGGTTGTTGCACTTCGTGAAAATGTAAACTCTTCAGCTATCAGGTCATAATATATCGCAAATTCTTTAACCCGCTCGACCTCGTTTCGTTGAAGCTCTGTATTATCAGGATTGATAAGACAGCCAAACAGCGTAGACAATCGTTGAAAGCCATCAAGTATATATAAATATTGTTCGTTTTGAACCCTTGCTGGAACACGGTAAGGGCCTATCTCTTCTTTGACAAAAAAAGTGTCGTTTGGTTTCCAGAACAACAAGGAGCCAATGGGATAACCCAGTTTTAAACTTTCAAATAGTTCCAGTTTCTCCTTTTTTCCCCAAACAAAGTCGCGCTGAAAAGTAGGAATCTGTAATTTACCCTCTTCGATATCCCTGATATAATTTATCAGTCGTGTTACTTTTGGTGTTACTTTTAGCATCCTTACAATAGCTTTTTTATTTTGTCCAAAACTGTTTCGAGTTCGTCCGGATTTGTTCCCTGATGTACCACCCTTTGCTGAAGGTTATCACGATTAACTTCATTGTGTAAAAACAGTTTTGGAAAATCCAGTTTGAAGTTATCCATTTTTATCCCACCTTTTCGAAAAATCTTCATATCTGCCTCGCTGACATCGCCAAAAAGCTCTTGAATTTGCTGATCATAGTGGTTTAAAGGATTAACAAACCCATTTTCCAGATCAAAATAGTCCCGTTGTAGAGGATTAAGTCTTAAGTAAGCCGAAATGATATCGTCGTTGTTGTCAATTAATGCAAATCCTTCGTCAGGCATATAATTCTCCATTTCCCTTTTTACCAGTACATGGTAATCGATATCAAGTGTGGTTAATAAAGTTTTTAATTCTGCCAACTCGTTTGATTCATGCCCAGGGTATTTGCTATCACTGTCGACAAGCACAAAACATCTGAGATAAAAATTTGGCGGCTTAGGACGATTTTCAAAGGTCGCAAGCTGTTCGTTGATTACGTGCTTGATATTCCCGCGACCACCACCATTAACAATATTAATCCACCTGTGCTCCTGATAGCGACTTATCTTTTTGCTTCTTTTTTTAAAATTCTTTACTAGTGATTCTAAAAAAGGTTTATCATTCAGACTATTTTCAACGATGATAGAAAGCGGTTGATTAAAATAGATGATACCCTCAACCAAACTTAAAACGTCATCATCTGGCTCTATGGAAACAAAATAATCTGGTGCAACGCTTTGTGTGATAAATTGGTTGTAATAATACTCTAATGTTTCTTTGTCATTTTTGCTCAAGCTGATATATAGCATGGATTCGCGTATCAAACTTAAATCCACAAAGATATCATAGCGATGATCGATAGCGCTTAAATGCAATAACAAACAGAACTGGTTATGATTGGCCTCAGACTCAAAGATGGCCGGGTCAAATTCAATGATCATCTTTCTTATCGGCTGAAGCGGTTCGAGTGGCAAGTTGAGCTGTTCGGATAGCTAGCGTTTCATCCAAAGTTTCGCTAAAGACATTTTCAGGCCAAAAATCAACCTCTCCAGATGCGTTGACATTGATTTCTTTTAAAGAACTGGAGTTGGTTTCTCCGTCGTAATCGACCCAATACATTTTAAGATCTTCCGGATCAAGCTTCCCTTCTGCAATCATCCTTCTTAATCTCAGCACAAAGTTTTGCGAATGGGTCTCAATCAGGTATCGTTTACTCAATTTTTGGGTGGCTTCCGCAAAAAGCTGCGCCAGGTTGCCATGGGCAGCAGGGTGTAGATGCAACTCGGGTTGTTCTATGATCGTGAGATAATCATTTCCCGGCAAATGCGCATTAACCACCAATGGTAAAGCCTGACTCATACCCTGACCCGCATCAGCAATATTGACATTAAATTTTTTATCTTCTCTGGTAAGTTCAACCTTACAAAATGATTGAAGGTTGTTATTTACGGTCAATCCCCAGCCGTCAAAATTTGCCTTATACCAATCACTAACCGCCTTGACAAGCTCACCTTCTGATTTCAGAGAATCAATACCAAGAATATAATAGGCATCGATACCATCTACACCAACCTTGTCTATCGCCCGGAACGTCCGCAATTGGAATGTCCGCATGCTATTTGCATACACACGAAAGGGTCCAATATAATCGGTTTTAATCCTGATATCGTTTAGCCATAAGTGCCGGTCTGTTTCACTACCATCAGCATTTCTGATCTCGTCCAGATTAAATCCCTCAAATGTCAGTAAATACTCTTTCCCATCTACCGCATCTTTATAATTGTTGGTGGCGGCTGAGTAATTAAAATCGCCCGTGTTGTTTAACCGCCAAGAGTAAATATTGGGTATTGTATTTTTTTCAAAATCAGAAACAATCTTAATGTTTAGCACATTATTTTGGGCCGAGGTCACCTCAAATTCCAAAACAGCATTTGGAATTCGCCCATAAAAGATATCACGATAATCGTCTCCAAATTGTACGCCGTCATAATCCACCGTAAATGGTTCACCGATAACATTATTAAAAGAATTATCGATCAACACCGGAAGCTTTGTAACCGCGCTTTTGCCAGAACTGTTTTTACCGATAATGATCGTCATCGGTTTTAGCTCAAGTTCCTGGTAGTCTTTGAATGATTTATAATTTTTAAAGCGAATCTTATTTATCATAGGTTTCTTTTGAGCAAAACAAAACTAACTAATTTAAGAAAGTTATTTGGTCTCTCTTTTGAAAATCCCGAACTAGATCAATAATAAGATATTGCGACAAGTTGAACGTGGAAACTGCTGATTTCAATCGAACTAAATTCGCTTTAAAATTTTGACTCCCCCGTTGGCTGCTTACCTTACTGTTGCTATCCTTTAGGAAATAGTCATCGAATCACTTTTTGGAGGTTTTAAAGCTTTCCGGTTAAGCGACGACGACGACAGTGATACTCCGACCTTTAATCTTTCTTTCAACTACCTCTTTATTTCCATATTGGGGGTTGAATTAAGCACATAGCCGAATTATTGCCCGAACTACTTTTCTTTTTAAAGAAAAGTAGCAAAAGAAACATTAGTTTAGACAGATCAGTTATTTGCTAATGGATAGAATTTTTATTTCACCTGGGGTGTAAATCAATTGAGTTAGCGCGGTGTCTCGGATTTGGGAGGTAGCCATTTTGAATATTCTAAAACATCATAGGCACCGTTCCACTAAATTGCAGCAAAGAAATAAGTTTAAAAAGGAATGCTGTTGCCGGTTTACCAGGTTAAACAAAATCGTAGTCATCGTTATCTGGAATCAAGTTAAAGTAACCATGAGCTGCAATACAACCTATATCTAACACGTTAAGTTCCTTTTTTAAGCTGTTCTTTAAAGCTTCTCCTATACCAGGCGTCCAATCACTTTCAAAAGTTAAAATACCACCAATTATCTTAATAGGTGGCTTTGCAGCGTACGTACCACCCGCGTGAGGTATCGGCAAACTGGTTCTATGTAGATCTCGCACTGTTTTAAGCTTCTCGGCGGCATATTTAACATATTGGGCGTTGATTGTTTGCTTGGCCTCAAAACCCGCATAAAGGGTTATTCGCAAAATTCATAATGACTTGTGATTTATGAATAAGCCATGAGGCAGTAAAGTTTTTTCTTATTCCGTCAGTGAGCTAATGGGTTTTTACTAACTTTTTTAGTGGCACAAGACCGGCATTTTAACTAATTTAGCACAGATTTGGAGTGAAGTGATGTCAATCACGCAAATGCATCCATTAATCGCTGAGATTAATTATTATATCAAATGACAATGCACTATGACAAATACCATCAGACAGAATCAATCCTTGAAAATGTATCTTTTCAAGAGTCTGAAATTTTAAAAATTAAGAATACTTCGACTAGAAATCAGGATTTTCAACAAGCTAAACAAGGGAAGAATGACGAGTTTTACACCTCTTTAGAAGATATAGAGCTAGAAATGATTCATTACACTAATCACTTTACGGGAAAGGTTGTTTATTGCAACTGTGATGATCCTCGTGAAAGTAATTTCTTTCGATATTTTTATAAGAACTTCGAAAAACTTGGTCTAAAAAAATTAATAACATCGTGCTATAAGAGCCTAAATGCAAATTCATTTAATAGCG
The DNA here is from genome assembly GCF_020880975.1 of Mucilaginibacter sp. UR6-1. GTDB lineage: Bacteria > Bacteroidota > Bacteroidia > Sphingobacteriales > Sphingobacteriaceae > Mucilaginibacter. The sequence goes on from NZ_JAJIWP010000002.1 coordinate 349,824, forward strand.
AGATATCAGAAAAAGCGGTATACCTTGAATATTGTGGCAGGGAAAGTTATAATAATTATTCAAAAGATGAATTTGTACACACAAAACAATTCGAAGGGGACGGCGACTTTCGTAGTGATGAAAGTGTAGAACTACTACAACAAGCAGATATTGTTGTAACGAATCCTCCGTTTTCACTTTTTAAGGAATATTGCGCTCAATTAGTGCGATACAAAAAAAAGTTCATCATAATAGGTAATATGAACGCTGTCACCTATAAGGATATCTTTCCGCTAATTCAAAATAATGAATTGTGGTATGGTCCAAGTATTCGAAGTGGTGACAGGGAATTTCGTGTTCCTTCTACTTACCCACTCGCAGCATCAGGAACACGAAAAGATGAGGACGGAAACAAATATGTTCGGGTTAAGGGCGTGCGTTGGTTCACTAACCTTGATTTTCAAAGCAGACATAGGGATTTACCCCTCGAAAAAAACTACTCCCCTATTAAAAACCCAAGGTATGCAAATTATGATGCTATAGAAGTTAGTAAAACGAAAGATATACCGTTCGATTTTGAAGGACAAATGGGCGTCCCCATTTCATTCTTAGATCAGTATAATCCCGATCAATTCGAGATACTTGGCACAAGTAGAACCTTGAGTCGACCAATGTCTGAAATAGCGAAAAAAGGGACATACTCACAAGGTGGCCCACGTTTCTATTTGCCCAATGGTGATGGTACCTATCGTCGAATGTATGAACGAATAATTATTAAAAAAAAAAAGTAAAAGTATGTCATTCCGTTATTTGGGAAACAAGACAAAACTTACAGATTGGATAATTGGTGAGATAAGTAAGGTAATACCTTCTGGTTCTTCAATTGCGGATCCTATGTGTGGTACTGCATCTGTTTCATTAGCGTTGGCTCAAGCAGGATATTCTGTGACTGCTGCAGATTCTTTAGCTTTTCCGGTTATTCATGCCCGCGCTCGTTTGTTAGCCAAAAAACCTCCAGCATTTAAAGCTTTTGGAGGATATGATAAAGCAATAACTTGGCTTCGATCCGTTCCATCAAAGGAAGGATATTTTTTTAAAGAGTTTGGTGATAAGGGGCAACCTGCTAATGGACGTCAGCCTCGTTTATACTTCTCTGCTGATAATGCTGCACGTATCGATGGAGTTAGGGAAGCTATACGCGATTTAGCAAGGTCTGGCGATTTAGATGAACTTGAACATAGCTTGATGCTTCATAGCTTAATATTATCAACTAATAAAGTTGCTAATATTAGTGGCACTTATGGCTACTTCTTGAAAGAGCTATCCAAAAATGCTCAACAGACAATAACATTCGAACCTCTTTACTTTGAGGAAACGCCTGGCAATCATTCTGTAATGTTGGGCTCTATTGAAAAACACGCCTCTAGCATTTCTACAGATGCAGTTTATCTAGATCCTCCTTATACAAAAAGACAATATGCCGGTAATTATCACATTCTCGAAACTTTGGCCAGAGAGGATGAGCCAATAGCTGAAGGCGACGGTGGCCTCAGAGCATGGCAAGAGCACGCATCGGACTTCTGTTACCGGCGCTTTGCTGGTCAGGCGTTTCGTAAAACTCTTGAACTTCTAAGTGTTCCTCATATATTTATATCTTATAGCCAAGATGGGCAAGTTCACGAAGATGAACTTCTTGCAATTTTGCAAGATTATGGAAAAGTGACAGTACATGAAAAATTCTATAATAGATATCGTAGCAACAAAAAGGTGCAAGCAGGCAATCTTTTAGAGCGCCTTTATCATGTTGAAAGATTTTAATCCATGGCAACAAAATTAAATATTGAGAGTATCTGGTGGCGAAACGTACAGCCAGGAGAATTTTATAACATAGAGCGCCACCACAGGATTGAGGGTGGTGGAGGGTCATTATATATTGAAATCCCTAGTTCTATGGTTCCTCAAACTCTTAATTTCCTCGATGTTACAGAAACCGACTTTAATTCTATGGCATCTTTAGTTATCGAGGCTTTTGTTATTGGAAATCCTAAAATATCTGGACCGATTGAATTTCGCAGTAAAGCCGGTGGACGTATGCGCATAGCGAATCAAAATCGACGACAACCTAGCTCACAAAGACATCCAGCTTGGACATCTACGCTTGGTTTCCCTAGGGCGTCAGACGAAGTATCTAATAAAAATGAAGCTTTAGAATTTTTTCCTGAAGGTGGCTTGCGTATTTATATCGCCAAGACTGTTGATGGAAACTATTATGCAGGTTTTACCAAAGGGCATCGTCCCTCCAATATAAAAGAAAATAACCCAATGTTCGAACTTTATAGTACCAATGTTGGCGGAGTAATTAATGCAAAACATGACAGATAAACTGAGTGATATTCTTGCCTCGTGGGAAGAGGGGCGGAATGTATTGTTATATGGCCCTCCGGCAACAGGCAAAACAAGATTAATAAGTGAGCTGTTCCAAATATTGAAATCATCACATGAGAGTGATAATGGTATTGTTCTCGATCCAGATGATGCAAACGCTCCATTTAGCAGGCCAGAACAAGTTTTACCGATTCCGAAGCCAGTTAAAGTTATTTGGACTACATTCCATCAATCTTACGGTTATGAGGATTTTGTTCTAGGATTAAGACCTGAAATAACAATATCAGGTACTAAGCTTAAGCCATTTGCTGGAGTTTTTCTTGATGCTGCTTTGGAACTATCCGACACTTCATCAAAATACAAATCAGTCGTGATTTTTATTGATGAAATTAACCGAGGTAATGCGGCTCGCATTTTTGGCGAGTTTATGACATTTCTCGATTTTGATTACCGTAGCGACGGTCGTTCACCCCTTCCTATACCGCTTCGACAACTCAAGTACATAGACGGCCAAAGTGAAGATATTTACCGAGCCGAAGGGCAAGTTGCTAAAATTCCCGTTGGATTTGAATTTCCAAAGCACATTTATATTATCGCCACGATGAATAGTGTCGATAGAGCTGCTGTACCAATTGACAGCGCTCTTGCAAGAAGATTTGACCGAATTGAAATGCGTCCAGATCCATCGGTGCTTGCACAAAAATGGGGATTAAACGAAAGTTTGCTTCGTGCTCCAACAGATGATAACTGGGAAGCTTTAAGTCCTCTGGAATCTGCATATCTGATTCTCGATCGTTTAAATTTAGCCATTGCTGCTGACCTTGGAACTGAATTTGAGCTTGGTCATGGTCTACTTACCCAGCTGTCAATTAGTGATACAGCAGACGATGCTATCTGGCAAGATCTAGCTAAGTCATGGGATGAAGTTATTTACCCTCAACTGGAAGACAGATATTCAGGTAGGCCAGAACAATTAATTGAATTACTTCGGGTTGATACCGCGCCGCCAAATGGTGATTATGCATGGACACTTCGATCCCAATTAGGTAGTAACATACAGGCGAGAACTCTAACTCCAGTTCGCGTAAGCGAGCTTACTCCTGAAGTAATAAAGAGGTCATTTAGGTGGCTTACTCGTTGATGGAAAATAAAAGAATCCAACTCCAAGAGTATGGAGAACCTGTTGTTCTTCGATCTAATGAGATTGATATTCCAACTCTTATCGAAGCAAGTAATCGTTGGAGAAAAATTTTAGGCCTTTCTGGTGAGCCTTTTAAAATCGAAACTATCGCAAATGGGCAAATTCAATTGCGTGCGGAAGCAATTACAGGCGTGGTACGAGTTGGAAATACAGATATTGAGATTGCACCAAAGTTTTTAGATTCTTCCGAAGGAATTTGGCAAAGCGTACTTTGGAGAATACTTATGGTAGTTGAGGGTGGATATATTGATACAAACTTAACCTCAGCTCACCATGGTACAGCGTTATCCATTCCAGACCTTCTCGCTGAAATGTTTTTAGCATCTTATGCGCAAGGTGCGGCACGTGGGTTACCAAGAAACTATTTATCCGAGCAAAATCAAGGTGAATGTCTCAAAGGAGCATTTGATGTGTCTCGTATTAGTGAGTGGGTTTCCCGACCATGGATTATGCCCTACGTGGCTGACTATTTCACAGATGATACAACTCTAGCAAGATTACTTTATTGGTCGGCAAGGTGCCTATCCGCAACAGTAAAACTTCCAAGCAGGGCTAAGTCGTTGCGCGAGATTGCATCTAGCCTTGCTCATGTTGGCAGGCATCCACCGCATTTAATAGAAGCAAGACGAACTCAACTTAGTGCTCAGCATCAAGGCCTCGAAGCTGCAAGAATGGTTGGATTGCTGCTTTTGGAAGGCGCAGGAGTGAACTATGCTAAAGGTAAACATGCACTTTCAGGTTTTTTGTGGAACTCGGACGCCATCTATGAGAACTACATCTTTTGGGTCTGTCAACGAGCAGCAAACAGACGAGCGATGAAAGTAACAAAAAATGAATTAATTTTTGGTAATGTTCAAAATGGATTAGGTAGTAAGCTAAAAACGACACCCGATGTAGTATTCCGAGACGCAAGTGGCAAGCCTTTTGCCATAACTGACGCGAAGTACAAACTCCTGGGTTCTCGCCCGAAAGCATCAGATATTTATCAAGTTTTTACCGCAGGCCATATCTTGGGCTGTCAAAAAGTATCGCTCACTTATCCTTCATCCAACAGTCGAGAACCAACGGTTTGGCGCATTCCCTCTGCGTTGGAAGGGAAAGATATAATATTAACAGCCCTTCCAATAAATTTGATGAGTTTGTCTACGCCACTTGGGCAAGAAGCATTAATCGAAGATGTCGTTTGTTGGCTAGATGCTGAATGAAAGATTTACCCTTTCTGTAAAAGGCTATAATAGAGAAGCAAATTTACTAGGCCTTTTCGCATTAAATATTTACTGGATTACATAACAAAATAGTTATTGACCTACAGATAATGCTGACTTAATGTGCAGCCCTACTTGATAGTCAAGCAAGCCATGTTTTGGGCAGCCCAAAACGTCTTGCCGGGATACCCGGACCCGATATACCTCACTTCGTTCCGCATATCAAAACTAACTAATGCAGTTTAAAGGGTTTAACGGCTTGTAACAAACAGGCGCCTTGTTACGCTTAATGCTAAACGGCAGTTTAAAGCCGCAGAAGATTAATTGAACATGGCGCGACCAAAAGTATCGGAAGAAGCAAAGCGAAAATATAAAATAACCGTCCGGCTGAACAGCAGGGAACGGCTTCGCATTGAAGAGGCCGCTAAGACTACCGGCGTGTCAACTTACCGGCTTGTTCGTGATAAACTTTTGAAAGGCAAATTCCCTGAACCGAAAATAGCCAAAACGGACATCGGCGTGTATATCGAGCTGAAGCGAATCGGCAACAACATCAATCAACTGGCGAAACACGCCAATACAGGCAAGTTTTCGCCAGATATACGCTCCACGCTGTCGCAACTGCGTGAGCAGCAGCAACTCATCTTAAAGCTCTTACTTTATGATAGCGGTTCAAAAGATCGGTAAGAGTTTTATGGGAGCGTTTCGGTACAACGGGAAAAAAACGCTTCACCCGGATAAGAACAAACGGGCGGTAGTGTTGGACAGCAACTTTACGGCTATTGACCACTGGGGCATCCAAAGGGAAGTGGACATGGTCCGTAGCCTGCGGCCGTCACTTAATCGCTATGTTTACCATACCAGCCTGAACTTTCATAAAGATGACCGGCTTGACAACAAGACGCTATTGGCGATAGCGCATGATTACCTAATAGCTAATGGTTTTGACGATAACCAGTACATGATCTATCGCCATCACGATGCCGATCACCCGCACCTGCACTTGTTGGTCAACCGTATACGCTATGATGGAAGCGTGGTTTCAGATAGCAACAATTACCGGCAAAGCGAAGTCATACTCCGAAAGCTCGAAGAACGCTATAACCTGGCAACTGTAGCATCAGCGCATCAGGTAACGAAAGAGCGGCGTAGCGGCAAATCCAGCGAACTAAAAAGCTATGCAATCAACGATCAACGTAACAATAGAACAAGCTATCCGGATAACTATATATCCGCTGAGTCTGGTAGCAATAGAGCAAAAAAGCCATATAACGCTAATACAACATATCAAGATACCGACATAGCTTGGGATCGGAATAACACAACAGCCAAACGGGCGCCGACAAAGGACGAGCTGGAAATGATGAGCCGTACCGGACATGTCTCTGAAAAGCTCTTGCTACAGGAAAAGCTAACGATGCTGGTACCGCTACACAATGTAACGATCGAGCAATTTATAGCCGCCTGTAAAAAGGAAGGCATAGACCTGCTTTTCAACCAGGCATTGACCGGCCGGGTGAGTGGTATTACTTATTTTCATAATGGCTTCAAGATACGAGGCCAGGCATTAGGCAACCGTTTTAAGTGGGGCGAAATCATCAAACACATAGACTATGAACAAGGCAGAGACAGCGCGGCAATTAGCGCAGCAAATGATAATACAAGAGCAAAATACGACCAATACAAGAGCGGCGAAGGAAAAGGTGCCGCAAGACGAGATCGATATCGCATTGAAGGAGTTCCTGCAAACGATAAAGGAACACACGGAGAAGACAGCGATCAATCAGCCGTTACTTCGCGAGCTCATACAGCGGCAGGAAGCTATGCATCAAACTCTGAAACGAAACAGGGCTTATCAAACAGTACTGATCTACTTCATCGTGATGAGCGCTATCCTGAATATGATAGGCTGGATACTCCTTTGAATATTCAGATCGCGGATGATGTGGATGATGAAGCCATCAACGGGATGAAACGGCGCAGGCGGGACATGCCTCGCCGAAACAGGCGATGAATGATATTTTATCTTTTATAAAAAGGGGTTGTCGAACGGAAATAAGACGATATACCGTTGTCTTTGCTTACCAGGATCAGATCAACTATCTCGCCGGGGCCAAGGTGGCTTTGCGCAAGAAAGCCCACTTCATTATTTACCGTTTGGTCGGCGCTATCCATGTCAAGACCGATGATGTAATGCGGTTCGATGCCGGAGGAAGGATCATGTATAAATGCAAGAAAAGCCGCTTTTACTGCCGGTTTAGTGGCTAACAATATTTTTAGTGATTCGACCAGCTTTTCGGGATAACTCGCCGGTTGGCCAATAAGAACCTGCGTTTCCTTTTCTACCGTGATCTGCTGGTGTACAGGTTCTAAGACCGTTCCATTAAGCATGTTTGTTATTTCTTCGGCCAGCAACTCCTTGCCGTAATCCGAATAAGGGTTTAGGATAAACTTTGCACCGGAGGTCATCTTGAACAGGTCTTTACCTTTCATGGCAACGAATGGGACCTGATGTCTGATCACCCCTTTATCGAATATCCTATCCGTAGAGGTAAAGACAGGAACCCGCCCGTCGCTGAGGGTCGCGATGCTGATAGTGGTATTTTCTTCAGCTATGAAACTACCTTCAGGCAGCCCGGTATCCTGTGTGATGACAACAAGGTCTTCAGAAAGTAACAGCTGGTAGAATTCCAGCCTGTAGGCAGGTTCACTTGCGGCTTTTTGGAGGACCGCTTCCAGCCGGTTAGCAGGCTCAGGCACTTCGAGGGGTGCAGAAACTTCCTTTTTCGTTTTCAGCCAGTCAAAGATGCCCATGGTTGGTGCAGGGTGTGATTCTAATCGGGTTAAACGAGTTACGGTTTGATTGCGCTTTTTAACAGTTCAACCTTTTCCCTTTCGCTGGCAAGGAGTTGTTCGTAGAGATTTTTGTTGGCTTCATACAACTCTATAACTTTGTCAATAGGATTAAAAGTAGGTTGATAATTTATAGCATTTAGAGTAGAGCTGTCTTGACTTGTAAATGTGTTTGAAATAATATTTAGCGCACTTTCTTCATTGAAGTTCTTTATTGCCTCTTCAGGAACTTTCAAGACTTCAGCAATCGCCTTGATAATATCATCTTCTATTACATCCTTCCCTTCCAGCAGGGAAACACGTTTTTGATTCCAATCACCACCCAGCTCGAAAGCAAGGGCTTCCTGTTTCAGCCCCAGCATTTCGCGAAAGCGCTTCACATTACGGCCTTGATGTATCTGGTTTGGTCTGTCTGCTGTAGTACTCATCGATGTAAATGTAAGGTCTTAAACAAATATAACAAAAAATGCCCTTCAGGCATCCTGTAGCCAAAGAGACAATTGCAAAGCTAAGTTATCCCGGTGCCATTCTTCGATAGAAAGTGCAGGAATAGTTTAGAAATAATGCCTTGCTGAAATTTGATAAGCTTGCCAATACCGACAGGCATAATTCAATCTATTATGCAAGCAGATATCGTTCAAACCACTAAATACTATAAAGCAGACGGCCTGATGCAGGCGCTTTCCGATTTCTTCGATGACGACTGGCTGCCGGAACAACTGGCGCAGCTGGAACGCTGGCGGGACTACATCCTGAAGAATGATTATTACGTCGACGCCAAAGGCAATCCCGGGGGCCTATTGACCTTTTATGAGCTTAACGTATCGCTGATAGAAGCGATGTGGGAACTGTTTAAACATGCACAACCTATTGACTTTTATGACAGCAATACCATTACCACCGAACAAGCCAACTGGCGTGATTATCCGAAAAACCTCGCAGAGCAGGAACTGATCGACCCGCTGCTAGTGATCACGTTCTTTTTTAAAGACTATTCCGTAGACGATTACCGCAAGCAGCTGCGCGAGTGGCTAGAGCATGGTCTCAACCGGATCAGCGCCGATGGCTGGATCAACGCAGGGGATATTGTCAGGGTGTATGAGAACCTGCAAAAGCTTTATTCCGCCGCATGGATCATCTACCAGCGTTCCAGCGATACGCCGCACCTAAATAACAATATAGCTATTGACCCCGATATCCCTATAACTGTAGAGCAGCGTAGCGATGTATCGTTGTACCGGCTGAACAATGTAATTCCGTCTGTTTATAACGAAATACTCAAAGAGCTGGTAAAGATCATCATTCAAAAAGTGCCTTTGGTCCAATGCGTATTTTATCTCGGCGTCAGGCCGGATATAGCCGACTGCATTTTCCTGTTTCTGCTAACATCCGACAAGGAAGACCGGCAGGCTTTTGAGATCGCGAACCAGGTTGAGGAAAATTGCAGGCCGGTTTCAAAAGTAACCATACTGGTTCACCACGCATCCATGTTGTTTACGGCTATCAAGCGTCAGGATCATTTCTTCAATCATGCGTTGAGCTGCCCGGTCGTTTACCTTTCAGGTGAACTGTTGCCGCCACCGCCGAAACCAGATAGCTCATTGCGCTCGGAAAGTGCCGTAGCTTTTAATTGGGACAGGTGGAAGAAACAGGGTGATGACTTCCTGTCAGGCGCATCGCATCATATGATGAACAGGGCTTATAACGCGGCCTTGTTCTGTCTGCACCAATGTGCCGAGTGTCTGCTGATCGCCCTGGTTAGGGGTGTGCTGGACTACCGGGTAAATAACCATAACCTGTCAAGGTTGCTGTCGATAAGCAAGATGTTTACTGCTGACCTTTCAGCCTTATTTGACCTTGATGATGCAAGCGATAAAGAGCTGTTCGACGTGCTAAAGAACGCCTATGTTAACGTTCGTTACCGTGACCATTATGAAGCTGATGCGCAAACGGTAGCAGAGTTGGAAGAGCGGGTAAGACGGCTTATTGAGGTATGCCAATCGGTATACGCAAAAAACTTGTTGAGTAAAGGGTTGTAGCCCTTACCGACGCTCCTGCAGAAGCCGCATCGGTTTTTCTATAGGATTTGATTCATTCCGTTCAAACCCTGTGCACAATGCTATATCTTGTTAAGGTAACAATTCCTACGATATATAGTTATAGTTTATTCCTTGCAGTATTGATGGTTGCATAGATGTCGAATTAAATTAGTGTATGAGTAAATGACGAGATTTTCAATTCGCGATTTGCAAATTAACTGGGTGTTTCTTATCTTCGGATATGAAAGCACATAATGGTATGCGTCCGCATGATGTCGTCGTGTTATTAAAAATCGCTTTGTCTGAAGAACCGGTCTTAAACAAAGAACTGGCTTCGAGCCTGTACATCAGTAATTCGGAGATCAGCGAGTCCCTGAATCGGTCGATGATCGCAAAGCTGATCAGCCCGGACAAACGGAAAGTGTTCAAAACGGCGTTTTATCGTTTCATTGAACACGGCCTGAAGTATGTGTTTCCGGCGGAACCAGGAGCAATCGTTAAAGGAATACCGACCGCGCACAGCGCACCGGTACTGAAGGACTTTTTCGTTTCGGATGAGCAATACGTTTGGCCGAGTACCGAAGGGAAAGTAAGGGGACAACTGATCTTGCCGCTGTACCCGAACCAGGTACTGGCGGCACTGAAGGACGAGCGGCTGTATGCGGGTCTCGCTTTGATCGACGCTATTCGCGTTGGTAAGGTAAGGGAACAGCAGAAAGCACTGGAACTGTTAAAACTTTCATTTGAATCAAAATATGCATGAAAACCTGATCAGGATCAAAGCGGTAAACCAGGTATTACAAGGCCTGGAGCATGAGTTCGTTTTTGTCGGTGGGGCCACAGTTGCATTGTACGCGACGTCGCCGGAAGTTGCCGAGGCCGTTCGCCCGACTGATGACGTCGACGTCATTGTGGAACTGGCCGGTTACGGGGGCTACGTGGCCCTGGATGCCCGGTTACGTGAGATCGGCTTTCGTAACGATATTCAATCAGGTGTGATCTGCCGGTATAAAATACAGGGCATTACCGTTGACGTGATGCCAACGCAGCCGGAAGCTATCGGGTTCAGTAACTTTTGGTACCCGGAAGGCTTCCAGCATGCGGTGAACCGCCGACTGGACGACGATACGAGCATCAAAATATTTTCCCTGCCATACTTTATCGCATCAAAGTGGGAAGCATTCAAAGGACGCGGCCGGGACTACCGCACCAGCACTGATTTTGAAGATTTGGTTTACGTGTTTGAGAATGCGGACGACTTGGAAGCGCAGTTGAAAGCATCACCTCGACATTTGATTGCATACTTACGCGATGCCTTCGCGCCGCTGCTTGACCGGGACGACTTTGAGGAAGGGTTGTATTCACATCTATCAGGCGGTTACGGTGGTATCGACCCGAATTACATTCGCAACAGGCTGATCGACGCTTTAAATATTCCCAGGAAAAGATTCAGAGGATTCACGCGTTAGCCCCGCCGCTAAGTCTGTTATAGTGCGATACCGATTATCTTGGTGAACCTGCATGACATCGCGCGCACAAAATTAGCACCGCAGGGAATTAGTAAAGAGTATAGTAAATGGCGCAATCCGGTTTCAGCCTTTACTGCGCCACCCTTGACAAATTCCCTGCTTACGCTTCCGGTTGTTCAAGCGCAGTAATGCCGTCGTGAATGTGTTGCATTTAAGTGTATCGGCTGACTTGTATGCAAGCACGCTTACGGGTTGATCCTCTACTTGTGCTTCCCTTTTTGCTTTCCCTCCAATAGTTTCAGAATGTCCTCGTGTTTGTAATAAAGAATACCGCCGATCTTTGTATAAGACAAGGTGCCGTTCACCCGCAGGGTCTGCAGCGTTCCGGGTGATATCCGCAGCATATTCTTAACCTGGTAGCTCTTTAGCCATTTCTTCGGCTCGGGAGTCGTGTTGCCAAGCAGCTGTTCTATTTTCTGGAGCAAGCGCTGCTCGAATTCCTCCAGGTCGTCTTTGGTGATGATTTCTGTTGCCATAGCTTCTTATTTTTTTCAAAGCTAAAGGGGCTTAGAATTATTTATTCAGTAGTTCTTCGTACTACCGAACGATTTATTTTTTGACCTCAAAACGGTGCAAACCCGGCTTTTTATAGGTAAATGGTGCTAAAATTTTCTGTTTCAGCCGCTGCAGTTTGATTTTTCGGTAGTTGTTCGGTAGTACGAAAAAGTTAAAATCGATCATATACCGAGATAAATTAGAACGCTGCTGATTTTTTTATCCTGACGCCAGCCAGTATGTTCGCCGAAAACAATTCATTGTGACCCCGAACGATCTGCTTACAAAACAGGATTTAGAAAAATTCAAAAAGGAACTGTTTGACCTGCTCAAACCGTTAACTGAATCAAGACAAATCAGCACTCAAAAATGGCTGCGCAGCAAGGATGTCCGTGAGCTGTTAAATATCTCTAACGGTACGCTACACCATCTTCGGGTCACCGGCGCGTTGGCTGCCCGCAAAATGGGAAGTATTTATTTCTACAGTGCGGAAGACATCGACAAGGAACTGAACAAAGCTGAAAAAAAAAGCCCGAAGAGCTGATCGAAATTAAAAGAGGTGTCCCTTTTAGTGTTCTTTTTTATCCAAAATCAAGGCCGGGACAGGTAAAGCCGCAGCGTCCTATTTACATGCGTATTACCGTAGACGGCCTACGTACAGAATGGTCGACCGGTCGCCATTGTGACCCGGCAGAATGGGACAAGCATACTAAACGGGTACGTGGCACCAAAGAACAGGCCCGCTCGGTCAACAGTTGGCTGGATGTATTATACTCCCGGGCGCATGCCTGCAGGCAGGAACTCTATCTTGCGGGTAAGCGTTTTACCCCGCAGCACATCCGCAAAATGATGCAGGGCGAAGAGTTGGAACCACCGAAAATGCTGTCGGACGTCTGGAACTATCATACCAACCAGATCGCTGGCCTGCTGGGCAAAGGCTACACACCGGCAACACTACAAAAGTACAGGTCAGTTTTCCGGATCCTGCGAAAGTTCCTTTTTTCACGAAACAAGCAGGACGATATCAAACTGGATGATATCGACTTTCAACTGGTCAGGGATTTTGATTATTACCTGAAGACGGAACATAAGGTAAAAATCAACACCGCTGTGCAGATGGTGAAAAAGCTGCGCACGGTGATGAAGCTTGCTAACGAGATCGGCTGGGCCAAACGCAATCCCTTTGCCGCTTACCGGGCAAAAAAGGAAGAAGTACACCGGGAATTTCTGACCACCGTGGAACTGAACGACCTCGCAGTTAAGAAACTGAAAAAGCGGCTGGTGTTAACGCGTGATCTTTTTCTTTTCAGCTGTTATACAGGTCTGTCGTACTCCGATATCGTCAGCTTGAAAGCGGAGGATATCCGCAAAGGAGAGGACGGCGGCATCTGGCTGGAAACGCACCGAATCAAGAACAACAACCGCGTGCGTGTGCCCCTGCTGTCGCCAGCGCTACGTCTGATCGAGCATTATAAAAACTATCCGCGCATATTGGACGAGGATTTCCTGCTGCCGAAAATCAGTAATGCGAGGGCAAACTATTACTTAAAAGAAATCATGAAAGAAATGGGCTGGACAAAGTGGCTCACCTTCCATTGCGCCAGACATACCTTCGCTACAACGGTTACGTTGACCAACGGCGTTCCCATTGAAACCGTCGGACAGATGCTTGGCCATAAGAATATCCGGTCTACGCAGATCTATGCGCGTGTGACGGATACCAAGGTCAGCCAGGATATGAAACCCCTGAAGAAAAAGTTTGCCCGGCAGGAGTTGACGTTGACACAAAAGGAAGATTAATTAAAATAAACTTTTTTAGATAAACAAAATTGTTTATTTTAGAATATGCAAAACACTTTTGAAAGTTATTACGGGATACATCCGGGAAGAGTACTCGAAAGGGAGCTGAAGAAAAGGCACTTAAAAAAAGGCCCTTTCGCCATATCCGTTGGTGAATATCCACAGGTGATCAATGAGGTAACAAAAGCCAGGCGCGGTCTATCGCCGATGCTTTCGCTTAAGATCGATCAGGCGCTAGGATTGGAAAATGGCGCTTTTTACCTGTTACAAGCGCACTATGATATTGACCAGGCTCAGAAAAAATTAAATAAGCAGGAAGCGCCCGCATTCCGCAAGGAGTTGTTTTGGGATACTGACATGAAGAAGATCGACTGGTCGAAACAATATAAAGCGGTTATACAACGGGTATTCGAGAGAGGTAATGAAGACGAAAAACAAGCCGCTTTAGATTATTATGGTAGTGATAAAATCCTGGAAGTGACAGGAAGGGATAATATAGATGGCATTTCTTTAAAAATTATGGCTCACACACAAACCTGATTGATATGCTTTACTGGAATACGGTGTCGCCGGCTTTAAAAAAAAATCTCCTTACAATCATGCAAGGACAACCATTCGGAGAATTTCGATTAGTTGGTGGCACTGCGCTAAGTTTATATTGGGGACATCGGATGTCAATTGATATAGATTTATTTACTGATGCACAATATGGCAGCGTTGACTTTGCTTCAATTGAAGCTTATTTGAGGCAGGCCTTTCGCATTGTTCAAGGCGATTTCGGTGCCAATCCGGCTATTGGTAAATCGTACCTGATTGGTGACAAAGAAAATGAGCTCATTAAGTTGGATGTTTACTATTCGATGGATCCTTTTCTATGGCCATCCAATATGCTGGAAGGGGTACGAATGGCAACAGTGGAGGAGATAATTGCAATGAAAGTGGATGTTGTTCAACGAGGGGGAAGAAAGAAAGATTTTTGGGATTTGCACCAGGCGATGCGGATTTATACGATTGACCAAATGGTAAGCCTGCATCAACAGCGCTATGAATGGACGCACAACAGCGAGTTGATAAAACGAAATTTTATTGACTTTTCATTGGCGGATAATGACTTTGACCCTATCGCATTGACTAATAATGAGTGGGTTTTTATCAAAGAGGACATAGCCGCTGCGATTGAGTCTCCACGAAGAAGGCGCGGGCGCTAGTTTTTCAACAGTAAGAAATTTAAAAGCGGTTGGATATGTCAGTACATATCAAATTAAGACCCATCTATGCAAACCATCGTCTGTCGGATTTAACATCAATTTTGCTTTCAGATTTCTCTCTAAAAAGTAAAAGGATGAATCCAATGTTTGCGCGGCATACCCAAGTTTCTCCGACGGGCCGAGATAGTTAATTATTAGCGCAAAAGGGGATACGCTATCTAGTTGCCTATCCCATTCGATCAAATTCTCCTGCCGGTATTTCAAATACGCGCGGTAGGAAACCCAGCTGATTGAAACCTTCAAGCCTTTAAAATCGTCCAACTCCCGAAGAATCGGTGCAATGAAAGCTACAGTCTCTTCATATGCTTTATTTCGTACATCAGTTACATTGATAGCCGCTTTCGCCATATCACCCTGGCTTGTTGGTGCGGCCTGACTAGATTTTGAATCCAAACCTGACCTCAGTATTTTCATATCGTTACTTACTTTTCTGTCTTTAACCCTGGAGTAAATTTGTGTGGTAGTGATCTTGGTATGCCCAAGCATCTTGCTAACGGATTCAATTGGTATTCCATTTTCTAAAGTCACGGTTGTTGCAAAGGTATGCCTGGCCGTGTGGGTAGTTAGCTTTTTGTTGATGCCACATAATTCCGCTATTTCGTGTAAGTACTCATTCATTTTCTGGTTGCTTCGCATTGGCAACAACCTGTTTCTCGTGGTACACAAAGGGTGCTCTTTGTATTTTTCGATAATGGCTATAGCTTTCTGCATCAAGGGTACGTTTGCTTCAATTTTTGACTTGGTGCGCTCTGTGATGATCCAGAGTTCGCCGTCTGTTTTACGAACAACGTGCTGTGGCGTCAGTTTACAGGCGTCGACAAAGGCATATCCTGTGTAGCAAGAGAATAAATAACAATCAGCAATTTCTTTTAGCCTTTCAGTAGTGAAAATTTTAGATTCCAGAATTTGCAATTCTTCCGATTCAAGCTCTGTACGGGAAACCTTATGGGTGGTGCAGACGAATGCTGCAAATGGATTATGGGCGATCCATTTATTTTGACAGGCGATATTTATAATCCGCTTTACTCGTTTAATGTAACTCATCGTTACATTGTGACTTATATTATCATGCACTTTCAGATAATGTTCGAAATCGGTTATAAACGAATACTGTAGGGCATCTAGGTACATGTCCGGGACTTTGTATTGGTGCCTTAGGAATTCAGCAACTTTAACCTTTATGGTTTCATATTTCGTATGCGTCGCCTTGACCACCCCCTTGCCGATCAATTCGTACATCTTCAGGTTATGCTCTTCGAATACTGCGAGTAGTTTCCGTCGCGCATCTACTTGCTTGTCTTTACCAAGATATTTTATTTTAATGAGTTCTGCCGAAACAGTCGCGTCCGCATTAATAAGTCGATCGAAAGTCCGTTCGATCTCTTTTTTAATTACGCCAATTTCTGTGTTGATCTTCTTTGACGAAGCGCTTCCATCCATCATCAAACCATAACTCGCACTCCAGTTATTCAACTCCACTCTTAGATTTGTTGAGATTTCAGCCCGTTTTCCTAAATAAGTAAGTCTGACGTAGAGGGGAACCAGATTATCCGGTGACTTTCTTGCCCTGTTAGCCCATACTAAAACTGATAAATTGCCTGCATTGTTCATTTGTTGCTCCTTTTAAGCCTTTTGTAATTGAATTAATTGATGCCTTTTGGTTCGTTTTAGATTGATTTTATTCGCTCTAAAACTCTATAAGTCAATTAATTAAAAGCTTATTCGGTTAACAAATATAGCAGACCTTCCTTGTTAACCGAACTGTTAACCGAGGATGGCATTTTAGATGATTTGAAACGAGTGGTTTTGACATAAAAAAACCGCTTAATTCGTTGAATTAAGCGGTTTCGGTGAGTTTTGAAACTCTCTAAGCGGAATGGACGGGACTCGAACCCGCGACCCCATGCGTGACAGGCATGTATTCTAACCAGCTGAACTACCACTCCTTGTTCGTTTTGGTGGTGCAAATATACGCACGATTTGATATTCTGCAAGAGGTTTTTGAAAAAAATGTGCGATTGTGTAGCGTTACTTAACGTTTTTTTATTGTAAATATTTCATAATCCATAGGTTAGGCTCATGTAAAAAAAAATAATTTTTTTACATGAGGAGATTAATTGATGCTTGCTTTGCAGCAAGAGTGTCAAAATCGTGATCTAACTTTACAATAGGGTTTGGTTGCGGCACAGTAAATAGCGGTTATCGCAAATATTCGTCAAGGTATGTATTGATTGGGCAGTTTTAATAGGCGTGGCTACTTAACAATTTGGTTGCAAATGCCTGCAAAAAACTCGTTATTTGATCAACAGGCACGATCATCTGCCGCTCCTGTAAATATTTTATGGAAAAAAACATTCTTTGTTTTGGTGAGTTGCTGTTACGCATTACCCCGGATGCGGGTGGCGACTGGTTGAATACTAACAATTTGCCATTTTTTATAGGTGGTGCAGAATTGAATGTGGCCACCGCGCTTGCTTTATGGCAGTTACCGGTGCAGTATTATACCGCTTTGCCCGATAATTATCTGTCTAAACAATTGCTTGGTCATCTGCAGCAAAATGGTATAGTTACTGATAAGGTCAGGTTCTGGGGTGATCGTATAGGGTTGTATTACCTCACCAAAGGTCAGGATGTAAAGCATGATGCGCTGATCTATGACAGGGCGCATTCATCCTTTTCCGAGTTAAAACCGGGTATCATTAACTGGGATGAGGTGCTGGCTGATGTAAGCTGGGTTCATTTTAGTGCCATATCGCCCGCGGTTAGCCAAAGCGCGGCTGATGTTTGCCTGGAGGCGGTTAAGGCGGCTTCGGCAAAAGGTATTACCATATCGGTGGATCTGAATTACCGGGCCAAGTTATGGAAGTACGGCAAATCTCCTGTCGAAATTATGCAGCAGTTGTTACCATATTGCGATGTGGTGATGGGCAATGTATGGGCGGCCGAAGCGATGCTCGGCATAGAGGTAGTGCCGGATATTCATGAAAGCGGCCAAAAAAGTATTTATTTAAAAGAAGCGCTCAATACGTCCGAAGAAATAGTTAAACGCTACCCAAAATGTAAAGCAGTGGCCAATACCTTCAGGTTTGGTAATGATAACGATATCAATTACTATACCGCACTGTACACAGCCGGCCAATTTATCAGTTCAAAAGAATATTCATCAAACCAGATAGTTGATAAGGTAGGCAGTGGCGATTGTTATATGGCCGGGCTTATTTATGGCATGTACAACAATTGGGCACCTGCTGAAGTGCTGGAATATGCTACAGCCGCCGCCTTTACCAAATTATTTGTAGAGAGCGATACTACTAACAAAACCGTTAACGACATACAAAAAGCGATAAGCAATGAATAAAAAGGAACAGGTACTTGACAGCATTATAGCGCAGGGCATGCTGCCGCTGTTTTTTTATGAAGATGCACAGGTAAGCGTTGATGTTACCAGCACGCTTTACAAGGCAGGAGTAAGGGTGTTTGAGTATACAAACCGTGGTCCGCAGGCTTTGGATAATTATCGTGAACTGAAAAAATTACAGAAAAAGGAATGGCCTGATCTGTACCTGGGTATTGGCACTATTAAATCTGTTGATGAGGCCGAGGCATTCATTAGTGCCGGTGCCGATTTTATTGTATCGCCCATAGTTAACCCGGAGGTGGCCAAAGTAGCTCAAAAACACAAATTGCTGTGGGTGCCCGGTTGTATGACGCCAACCGAAATATATACCGCCCAGCAGCACGATGCCGGCCTGATAAAGCTTTTTCCGGCGGGTACATTGAAGCCGGATTTTTTAAGCGCTATAAAAGAATTATTCCCGGGGCAACTGTTTATACCTACCGGTGGTGTTGATACCACAAAGGAGAGTATTTTAGCCTGGTTTAGGGCAGGCGTGTGCGCCGTAGGCATGGGCAGCAAGCTTATCAGCAAAAAGGTGCTTGAGGAAAAACTGTACGATCAATTATATACCGATACCGTTTACGTTACCGAACTCATCCAAAGCTGTAAATAACACCGATGGTCATTTTTTTGTAATTGTATGATGTGTAGCTATTGGCATATCAACCAATAATTTACATTTATACTGTAATAAAAAACATTACAGTTAATGAACAACGTAAGGTTTTCAACAGCGCTACATATTTTAACCCTCCATTATTACATGAAGGATGAAATGCTTACGTCGGATTTTATAGCAGGCAGCATGAATGTAAATGCCGCTATTGTACGTAAAGAAACCAGCAACCTGCGCAAGTGCGGGTTGGTCACCACTAAAGAGGGCAAGGGTGGAGGTACCATGCTGGCAAAACAGGCAAAAGATATCCGCCTTTCCGACGTTTATAATGCCGTGCGGCAAACATCCCCGTTAGGAAAAAAAAATGTACCCAACCCTGCTTGTCCGGTTGGGAAACAGATAAATACCGAACTTGACATTTTGTACAACAAAGCTGAAGAAGCGATGGTGAGCAAATTGGCCGCTGTTACGCTGGAGGCTTTTTGCAAACCGATAATATAAATTTTTTAATTAATACTGTAATTATATAGGTTACAGTTTTATCAAACAACTTAAATAAACATAAAAATGAAAGTAGCATTAATTGGCGCCACAGGCTTTGTAGGTACCGCCGTATTGAACGAACTGGACAAAAGAGGGCATGAGGTTATAGCCATTGCCCGTAACATTGACAAAGTAAAGCAGGGTGCTAAAATTACCCCTGTTAAGGCTGATGTTTATAATGAGGATGAAGTGACCGCCGCCGTAAAAGGTGCTGATGTGGTAGTGAATACCTTTAATTCCGGCTGGACTAACCCTAATATTTATGATGACTTTTTGCGCGGATCAATAGCCATACAAGAAGGTACTAAAGCAGCAGGCGTTAAGCGTTTCTTCACCGTTGGCGGTGCAGGTAGTTTATATGCGGCACCCGGTGTGCAATTGGTGGATACCCCACAGTTTCCGGCTGAATACAAGGCAGGAGCAACCGCGGCACGCGATTACCTGAACCATATCAAAAACGAAACTGAGCTTGACTGGACATTTTTGAGTCCGGCTATTGAAATGCACCAGGGTACGGCAGGTATTATTAAAGGTACCTACCGCGTAGGGCTGGATGAGCCTGTTTTTGACGAGAACCACCGCAGCATCATCTCGGTTGAAGATATGGCTACCGCTATTGTTGATGAATTGGAAAACCCGAAACACATTCGCCAGCGCTTTACGGTGGCTTATTAATCAATTCCGGAGGCGATATAAAGTAAATCTCCGGTTAAAGGAAACGGGCGTTACACATTGTTAGTAACGCCCGTTTCTTTTTATTTTTTAGGATCGCAAATAGTAGTGAGTTTTTTGGTGTAGTCGGGCTCAAGCGGCTCGTTGGTTTGGGCCAGGCGCTGGGCGCCTACATTTGCCGGGCAAGCTATACCATAGGGGGCATCATAAATAATAGGGTCATTACCGGCTTTGTCTATCAATTCTTTCGGCACAAATATTTGTACTTTGGTTATGGAGTATCCCTGCGGAATGTAGCGGATGTAATACCCATCCGGGTGTAATGCCCACGTGCCTGATGGGTACTCGCTATTGTTATTAGGAGCTATCCCGGCCAGCACCGCGTACTTTTCCATCTCCTCGTAACTGGTCATTTCGTACAGTCCGGCGCATAATATATAACCGCCACCTGTTGCTTTAGGTAGCAGGTACAGGGGCTGAGCTGTAACACCTTCCTGGAATGATGGGGGTTTTGAACCGGTAACAATGGCATCATCCTTAAAATTGGTGGTGATAGCGGCCGGCTGTTTAATGATCTTATTCAGATTAAGGCCACTGCTGCCCAGCATATCGCTGCCTTTTTTTAGTAAACCGCCCAACTGCGCGTAGCCGGGCTGTGTAATGGCAATACAGGTAATTATTGCAAATAATAATCTTTTCATGGTAATAGGTGTGTTTTAGAGTTCCGAAAGATATTAATAGCTTTTTGTAGGCGCAATAAAAAGTTTCCTGTAGATTAAAAAACAACAGGCGAAACGTATTTTACATGGGGTAAAGCTGACGATATGATAAAGTATAACAACATCATTTAAATGTTAGATTGTAAAAAAAAGATGCCATTACCTGCGTAGGGTAGCTTAGTTAATAAAATAATTTTAGCTTTGCGTTGAATAAAAAAAAAGCCAATGAGTGTTCTTGTAAATAAAGATTCCAAAGTAATAGTTCAGGGTTTTACCGGTAACGAGGGTACTTACCATGCCTCGCAAATGATTGAGTATGGTACGCAGCTTGTAGGTGGTGTAACACCTGGCAAAGGCGGCCAAACGCATCTTGATCGTCCGGTTTTCAATACCGTTAAAGACGCTGTTGATACCACAGGTGCTGATGTATCTATCATCTTTGTGCCTCCGGCTTTCGCGGCCGACGCTATTATGGAAGCTGCTGAGGCAGGCATCAAAGTTATTGTTTGTATTACCGAGGGCATCCCTACAAAGGATATGATCCAGGTGAAAGAATATTTGACAGACAAGGATTCTCGTTTGATCGGTCCTAACTGTCCGGGTATCATTACTGCCGATGAGGCTAAGATCGGTATCATGCCGGGCTTTATCTTCAAAAAAGGCAATGTAGGTGTGGTTTCAAAATCAGGTACCTTAACTTACGAGGCGGTTGACCAGGTGGTTAAAGCCGGGTTAGGTATCACTACCGCTATCGGTATCGGTGGCGACCCGATCATCGGTACACCAACTAAAGAAGCTGTTGAGTTGTTAATGAACGACCCGGAAACTCACGGTATCATCATGATAGGTGAAATTGGCGGTGGCATGGAAGCTGAAGCTGCCCGCTGGATAAAAGAACACGGTACTAAACCGGTAGTAGGCTTTATTGCCGGCCAAACAGCGCCTCCGGGCCGCCGTATGGGCCATGCCGGTGCTATTGTTGGCGGTGCTGATGATACTGCCGCAGCTAAGATGAAGATCATGGCTGAGTGTGGTATCCGTGTTGTAGAGTCACCTGCTGAAATTGGTGCGGCTATGGCTGAGGAACTGGCTAAGTTAGCATAAGGCTAAAAGCGTAAAGGCGAAAGCTAAAAAGCTATTATAATATTGAAAATCCTGGTTGAAAGACCGGGATTTTTTGTTTTGACAGGTGATGTCAAACTCATGTAAACAACATGGCGAAAAAAACTATTGGTCTTAAAATTGATTATATTTATATATCGATAAAACCAATATAACAGTGAAATCACCTAAGTAATCGGTGAAATCATAATCAAATCAGTGTAATCTAAATAATATGAAATACAACGAACTGACACCCGACGAAGAAAGGGTAATACTTTATAAAGGCACCGAGCGCCCGTTCACAGGCTCGCTGTTAAATAATAAAGCGCAGGGTATATACGTGTGTAAGCGCTGCGATACGCCGCTCTATCGGTCTGACGATAAGTTTGAGAGCTTTTGCGGCTGGCCAAGCTTTGACGATGAGATACCCGGTGCCGTGCAACGCATAACGGATGCCGATGGCCGCCGTACCGAAATACTTTGCGCTAACTGCGGGGCACACTTAGGCCACGTGTTTTTGGGCGAAGGCTTTACCTCCAAAAACACACGCCATTGTGTAAACTCAGTATCGATGAAATTTGTTCCGCTGGAAGATTAAATGTCCTCGGAGTTTTGGCGGAGGGCTTCCTTTATCTGGTCTTTGGTGGCTTCAAACTGCTCCGGGGTAAAGCTTAGCTTCGGACGGGAGAAGTTAATATCATCCACATGATTAACCGGGATAAGGTGTATATGCACATGCGGCACCTCAAGGCCTATAACCGCTACGCCGATACGCTGGCAGGGTACGGCCTTTTCAATACCCTTGGCTACTATTTTAGCAAAAATGTGTAAGCCGGTATACGTTTCATCATCAAGATCAAAAATATAGTCAACCTCTTTTTTGGGGATCACCAGTACATGACCCTCAGCCAGCGGAGAGATATCTAAAAAGGCTAAAAAATCATTGCTTTCGGCAACAACATGGGCCGGTATTTCGCCCGCTACTATTTTTGAAAATATACTTGACATGAATGTAGTTATTGATTTATTGAGGGAGTGAATTATTGATTCAGTTAGCTTTTTATTATCGAATAATTGAAGGATTGAATTAGTGAATTGTTTTTTTAAAATCAATAATTCACTAATTCAATAATTCAATAATTCAATAAATCATCCCTCCATAAACTATCTGCTTATTTCAAGCACCTCAAATTCTATTTTACCGGCAGGTACGGTAATTTCAATTTTTTCACCAACTGATTTACCTAATAAGCCCTGGGCAATAGGTGAACTTACCGATATTTTACCTGCCTTGAGGTCAGCCTCGGTTTCTGATACCAATTGGTAGCTCATGGTCGCGCCATTCTTCACATTTTTGATCTTTACGATAGAAAGCGCTAATACTTTTGAATTATCCAATTTTGACTCATCAAGCAAGCGTGCGCTGGATAGTACCCCTTCAAGTTTGGCTATCTTGCCTTCGTGCAAGCCCTGCGCTTCTTTAGCGGCATCATATTCGGCGTTCTCTGAAAGGTCGCCTTTATCGCGTGCTTCGGCAATTGCTTTGGCAATGTTAGCACGGCCTGTAGTTTTTAAATACTGTAATTCTTCCTTTAATTTCTCTAAACCATCTTTGGTATAGTATGATACCTCTGCCATAACGCACTAATTAAAATTTTAAAACTGTTAATGTTGTTGGTTCGTGTCAAAAAAAAACCGCCCTTCCTTTTCATCACAAAAGAAGGACGCGACTCTTTTAAAAAACAAACAAGACTATGTGAGCCATGAGCACGCATAGTCTTGCTTTGATATAAAACGAAGATAAAGGATTTAAATTTTATTCTCCAAATTTTTTATCGGTTTTGAGGGGAGTTCATGGTTCATGGATCATAGTTCATGGGTATAATTATTCTTAAGATACCATTCTAACTATGATCCATGAACTATCAACTATGAACTACAAAAGGCAGCTTCCCGGCCAGTACCTCGCTTATTTTTCGGTATGATTCAAAGGTCCAGCCGGCAACGTGCGGGGTCAGGATCACCTTGTTGGTTTTGCACAAATCGGCATACCATTCCTGCTCGCCCAGGGCCGGGAATTTTTCAACCTCCAATACATCCAGCGCGGCGCCTATTATTTTGCCCTGCTCAATAGCATTCAGTACCGAACGTACCTTGGCCGTTTTACCGCGCGAGGTATTGATGAAGAATATCGACTTTTTAAAGTGAAAAAAATATTCATCATTGGCAAGGTACTGCGTTTCGGCAGTAAGCGGCACGTGCAGGCTTAGTATATCGCTGTGCTTAACAATTTCTTCCATACTTACCTCGCGGGCGTATTTATCGCTAAAGCCGGTTTTATACTTATCGTAAGCAATAACGTTAACCTCAAACCCACTTAGCTTGCGGGCAAAGCTTTGGCCCATGTGGCCATAACCGATAATGCCTACGGTGCGGCCCTTCAGTTCGTAACCGCGGTTTTCTTCACGCAGCCATTTGCCATCGCGCACCTCAAGGTTGCCAATGTTAAACTTGTTCATCAGCGCCAGCAGCATACCTACGGCATGTTCGCCAACGGCATCTGAGTTGCCCTCAGGGGCATTATATATTTCGATGCCTTTTTGGGCGGCATAGTCGCCATCAATATTATCAATACCGGCACCGGCACGGGTAATAAAACGCAGGTTAGGGGCGGCATCCATAAAGGCTTTATCAACCTCAAATTTTGAGCGGATAGCCAGTCCCTCATAATCAGCAATTACGGCAAGGGCATCGGCCAGTTTATAATCAGGGTGATAATCGCAGGTGTAGCCCTTAGCCCCGGCTATTTCCATGTACGACGGATGCAGGTCGTCAACTATTAAAATGTTATTTTTCAAAGTCAAACTGTTATATTCGGCAGCCAAATTACAAATTATTATCGCTCATAAATCCGCACCGGTTACAGTTATGACAATCAATCAACCAGTGCCTGCCACTGATGCTCCTAAAAGCAAGCTTAGTTATATCAATAATGTAAAAGTACTGCTTACCGGCCTTGTTATTATACACCACGTGCTGGTTACTTATGGCGCGCCGGGCGGTTGGTATTATTCTGAAAAAACAAGCCTCGCAGGTGCCCTTATTCCCATGACGATAGTTGTTGCCATCAATCAATCGTTTTTTATGGGTTATTTTTTCTTTTTGTCGGCGCTGTTTGTGCCATCATCCTATAATAAAAAAGGTGCCGGCCGTTTCATAACCGATAGGTTGCTGCGCCTGGGTATTCCGTTAATGTTTTACTCGTTTGTTTTATCACCCTTTATGAACTACCTTGTTTATTATTACGCCGGTGAACATCATATCTCCTTTGGCCAATATTTAAGCGGGTATGATGATTGGGTGAGCTTTGGCGTAATGTGGTTTGTGGTTGCCTTACTGTTATTTACTATTTGCTACGCGGTTATCAGGCTTGTATCAAAAAGCGCCATAACTATAAGGATCAATCTGCCATCTAATAAACGCATCCTGCTTTTTGCAACAGGCGTAGGGGTAATAAGCTTTGCCGTACGAATAATTTTTCCGGTTGGCTGGGTGCTTAAACCGCTGGGCTTTCAGTTGGGGCATTTTACGCAATACATAGCTTTATTTACGCTGGGTATAATAGCGTCTAATAATAACTGGCTCGGGCAGATTAGCCAGGAGCAGGCACGCCGTATGCGGCGCATAGCCATCAGCATCGGCGGCTTGGGCCTGTTATCCATCTATGCCATTAAAGTTATATTTAACGTGCCAATTGAATGGTTTAGCGGTGGTTTTAATTATATCTCGCTACTTTATTCTGTTTGGGAGCAGCTTACCGGTTTTGCTATTTGCGTGGCTGTAACAGGCATAGCCAAATATCGTTGGGATAACAGGTCAGCCATGCTTGGCAATTTGTTGCGGGCGGCATTTGCTACTTACATTTTTCATCCGCTGGTGCTTATCGTGTTATCTATACTTTTCAGGCCTTTGGCTATTGATCCGGCTGTAAAAGCGTTGCTGGTAGCTCCGCTGGGTGTTGCGGGCAGTTTTGCTTTGGCACTGCTTTTGGTACGTATGCCATTGGTGAACAGGGTTATTTAAAGCCTGCTTGCCGTTACTTACCAAATGAGATCATTTAAAGAAATTACCGCCGGCCTGAAGCATCAGGCTGACACACTGGCACAACGCGGCTTCAGGCAGATATTTGATCGTATAGATCAGTTCAACATAAAAAAAGGCGTTGATAAACTGGGCCTCGAAGGTTTTATTAACCAATGCGCTTACCTGGCAGCGGGTACCGGTGTACTGTCGGGCACTGGTGGTGTACTTACCATGGCCCTGGGTATTCCGTTTGATGTGGTGAATCTTATCACACAGCAATTCCGCATTACCATGGCTATAAATTACTACAAAAAAGGTACGTATAAAATCAGCTTTGATGAGTTTATGAAGATTGTTGCGGCATCCCTAAAAGTAGAGGCCAGCATAGCCCTCACCAAAAATGTGCTCGAAGCTGTAGCCGAAAAGTTAATGCTGAAACTTGGCGCACGTGCTGCCCAGCGCCTGGTGCCCGTAGTAGGCGCGGTAATTGGCGGTACTGCTAATTATCTTTTTATCAAACGCATGGCCGAATCTGTTAAGGATTTGCATGGTAAGGATGAGGTGATTAAGCTGTAAGGCTTAGTATTTGCGTTTATCGGGGTTTTGTCTGTTATCCCAAAATTGAAGCAAAAAAATCTCGTCTGATCGGATAATGTAGAACAGTGAGTTTTGCTTACCGATTGTGGCTTTACGGATTTGTTTAATGGATGAGGCTTTAAATAGATATGGCTGGATGGAAATATTATTTATTAATGCGTTTACACATTCATTAAAGTATTCAACATCTTTTATTGTCCATTCTTGTTGTAGATAGGAGATAATGCTTTCGTAAGAGTTTACAGCCTCTGTAGTCCAGTTAACCTTTAAGGCCATATTTGTTTCTCATGTCACGCATTACTGATTCATGATCTCTTACACGGCCATTGTTCATGTCATCAATACCGCGTTCAATACCAGTTTTTACATGTCCAGGCAGATCATTGTAAAAGTCATAATCGTCTTTTAGTACAGCCTTAACTTCATTAAGCGTGCGTTCATCCTCTACATCTAATAAAAGCCGAACTAACTCTATTTTTTCTGCCTGTAAGTCCATATTCAAATATAACGAATATTACCTCGTTTCAGTTATCCTATTTGTCAGCGCTACAAAATCATTAACCGTCAATCTTTCGGCACGGAGTTCAAGCATGGGTTCATCGGTAAGCTTTTCTTTGTTGATGAGTGATGAAAGAGCGTTACGCAACGTTTTTCGGCGCTGATTAAATCCTGCTTTAACTACCTGCCAAAACAGCTTTTCGTCACAACCTAATTCCTGCACCTCGTTGCGTGTCATGCGTATAACGGCCGATAGCACTTTTGGCGGCGGATTAAATACCCCGGCTTTTACCGTAAACAGGTATTCTACCTTATAATAAGCCTGTAAAAACACACTTAATATACCATATTCCTTACTGCCTGCTTTGGCATTACAGCGCTCGGCAACCTCTTTTTGGAACATGCCCACTACTTCGGGCACCTGGTGGCGGTTATCCAGTATCTTAAAAAGTATTTGTGATGATATATTGTACGGAAAGTTACCAATAACAGCCAGCGGCCCGTTAAAGGTAGCCGCGAAATCCAGCTCCAAAAAGTCGGCATTGATCAGCCTGCTGCCCAACTGCGGATATTTTTTACCTAAAAACTCGTACGATTCGGTATCAATATCAATCAGGTAGGTTTCATAATCTGTTTTTTGTAACAGAAAATCCGACAGGATGCCCATACCCGGACCAACTTCCAGCACCTGCTTGTAACCTAACTGCGGCCTTAATGCTTCCACAATTTTTGAGGCGATATTTTTATCGGTAAGAAAATGCTGGCCGAGGTGTTTTTTAGCCCTGACTATTGACATGGTGAACAAATATTTGGCAAATTAAGGCATATTTGTGCTTTTATCAGGCAGTTTAAACCTAAAAATATTTAATTTGCGTGATTATTGCCTCACCTCGCAATAACTGTTTTGGCAGATATTTCAGGCTTTGGCAATTAAAAAACCGGTGAAAACAAAAATCATCACCGGTTAAAAATCATAAACAGTATGAGCGGTAAAATAAAGGTTGGTATCAGTATAGGCGATGTTAATGGTATTGGTTTAGAGATAATTATAAAAACCCTGTCAGAAAGTAAGGTATATGATTATTGTACGCCTATTGTGTATGGGCACACCAAAGTAGCCTCCTTTTACCGCCGTTTAAGTAATACCAGCGAATTTGTTTTTAACGTGATAGGTGATGCATCTCAGGCTCAGCACCGCAAACCCAACATGATCAATTGCTGGGAAGAGGATGTAAAGCTGGAGCCGGGCATTATCAATGCAACAGGCGGCAAGTACGCTTTGCTCTCGTTAGAACGCGCTACCAATGATCTGCTGGCCGGTGAAATTGATGTACTGGTTACCGCGCCGATCAATAAAGAGAATATACAAAGCGAAACCTTTCATTTTCCGGGCCATACCGAGTATTTGCAGGAGCGTGATAACGCCACCGATTCGCTCATGTTTTTGGTGAGCGATAACATCAGGGTAGGGGTGGTTACAGGGCATATTCCTATCTCGCAGGTGTCAAACAGTATTACTGCCGACAAAATATTGAGTAAGCTAAAGCTGATGGAAGCCAGCCTTCGTAATGATTTTTGGATACGTAAACCCAAGATTGCCGTACTGGGCCTTAACCCGCATGCCAGTGATAACGGACTGATAGGTGATGAGGAGCAGAAAGTGATCATTCCGGCTATTGAGGAGGCGCGTAACAATGGTATTCTGGCTTTCGGGCCTTACGCTGCCGATGGCTTTTTTGCCAGCGGCGCCTATAAACAGTTTGATGCCGTGCTGGCCATGTACCACGATCAGGGTTTGATACCTTTTAAACAAATAGCCTTTGAGGATGGGATTAATTTTACGGCAGGCCTAAGCTTTGTACGTACCTCGCCCGATCATGGTACCGCTTATGATATTGCCGGCAAGAACCAGGCATCAGAGCGCTCGTTCCGTGAGGCGTTGTTTGCTGCCCTGCACATCATCCGCAACCGCCGCGAAAATGCCGAGCTTACTGAAAACCCGCTAACCCATCATAAACTGACGAGGGACAGGGATTAATTTGGGCATTTGTCAATAGGCATTGGTCATTATATTTGTCATTAGGCAATAATAATTAGTCATTGTTCTGTTGTTTGGCAATAATTATTGGTTGGTAATTACCAACCATAATTATTAATGCCTTATGTCCAATAACTAACGCCCCAATGCCTAATCACTATAAATAAAAAAACACTTTCCACATTTAGGAAAAATCCCTACATTTGCGGGCTAATTGTTGCTCATTGAAATCACTAAGGAAATATACGATACCATTTTCCGGCTTAAAGCTGGGTAAGCATCGTTTTGACTTTGATGTTGATGATTCCTTTTTTGAGGAATTTGAATATTCGCTGGTAAAAAAAGCTAAGCTTGTATGCAATGTTGAGCTTGATAAACAGGAAACTATGATGATCCTGAATTTCGAGATAGACGGTTGGATAGAGCTTACCTGCGACAGGTGTTTGAACGAGTATCAGCACCCGGTACATTCACGCGAACAGCAGATAATTAAATTCAGTGAAGAAGAGATAGATGAGGATGATGAGATCATAACCCTCGGAAAGAATGACCATGAGATAGATATTTCAGGTTTGATATACGAGTATGTTACTGTAGCCGTGCCCTTTATAGCATCGTGCAGTGGTGACGATAGTACAGATAAGTGTAATAAAGAAATGCTTGATAAGCTTAACGCGCTATCGGGCAGTGATGATGATAAGAACGAGGCGCCTGACCCGCGTTGGGACGCACTCAAAAACATTAAGTAATAATTATTTAGGAAATTATGCCAAATCCAAAAAGAAAACTCTCGAAATCAAGAAGAGATAAACGCAGAACGCATTACAAAGCCGAAGCGCCAACTTTAACAACCTGCCAAACTACAGGTGCTGTTCACCTGCCACACAGAGCTTATACTGTTGATGGTAATGTTTACTATAACGGTAAATTACTGATCGAGAAAACAGCAGTAGCTTAAGCTTAATTTTCACATCTGATGAAGATTGGCTTAGATATTATGGGCGGTGATTACGCCCCTAAAGCAACTGTTTTAGGAGCTATTGAAGCCCGTAAATCCCTCTCGCCCGAACAAACGCTGGTGCTTATCGGCGATGAAAACGTGGCGAAAGAGATTTTGCAGCAAAACAACGTCAGTGCCGACCTTTTTGAGTTTGTGCACACCACCGAGGTGATCGGCATGGGTGAGCACCCTACCAAAGCCATTGTGCAAAAGCCGGGTGCCAGCATAAGCTTAGGCTTTAAAATGCTAAAGGAAGGGCAAATAGCGGCTTTCTCATCAGCAGGCAACACAGGTGCCATGCTGGTAGGAGGCATGTTTAGCGTAAAAACTATTCCGGGTGTTGTACGCCCGGCCATGACTACCATTGTACCCAAACTGAAAGGCGGTTTGGGTATTTTGTTGGATGTAGGCGCCAATGCCGATTGCAAGCCCGATAACCTGCTGCAATTTGGCGTACTGGGCAGTTTGCTTGCCGAAAGCGTTTACGGCATTGATAACCCGCGCGTGGCGCTCATGAACATTGGCGAGGAGGAAGAGAAAGGCAATATGCTTTACCAGGCCACCTACCCGGTGATGAAAGACACCAACATGTTTAACTTTGTGGGTAACATTGAAGGGCGCGACCTTTTTGGCGACAAATTTGATATTGCCGTGTGCGATGGCTTTACCGGTAACGTAATACTTAAACTAGCCGAATCATTCTACGTAATTACCCTTAAAAAGGGATTAAAGGACGAGTTTTTTGACCGTTTTAATTATGAGCAGATAGGCGGCAGCCCGATACTGGGCCTTAACGCGCCAGTTGTTGTAGGGCACGGCATCTCAAGCCCCGAGGCCATCAAAAACATGGTACTCCTCTCAAAAAATATGGTTGAAAGCAACCTGATCGAAAAAATTAAGCAAGCATTTCATTAAATTTATTTAAATAAAATGAGCAAGATTCATGCTGCGATAACAGCTGTTGGCGGATATGTTCCTGATTACGTATTAACCAATAAGGAGCTTGAAACCATGGTTGATACCAACGACGAGTGGATAACCTCGCGTACCGGTATCAAAGAGCGCAGAATACTAAAAGGCGAAGGTTTAGCCACATCAGACCTTGCCGTGCCCGCGGTAAAGCAACTGCTTGAAAAACGCGGCATCGGCGCTGATGAAATTGACCTGATCATATTTTGTACCACCACACCTGATTATCCTTTTCCGGCAACGGCAAACCTGTTTGCTGATAAAATAGGCGCTAAAAACGCTTGGGGCTGGGATCTGCAGGCTGCCTGCTCGGGCTTTGTGTTCGGTTTAACAACCGGCGCGCAGTTCATTGAATCAGGCAAGCACAAAAAAGTGCTGGTGGTAGGTGCCGATAAAATGTCGGCCATGGTTGATTATACCGATCGTGCTACCTGTATATTATTTGGCGATGGCTGTGGTGCTGCCCTGCTTGAGCCTGATTATGAAGGTTACGGCGTGATTGACTCGATACTTAAAAGTGATGGTGCCGGTATACCTTACCTGCATCAAAAAGCGGGCGGCTCATTACGCCCTGCAAGCCACGCTACCATTGATGCCCGCCAGCATTATGCTTACCAGGAGGGCCAGGCCGTATTTAAATTTGCGGTTACCAATATGGCCAATGTTGCTGCCGAAGTTATGGAGCGTAACAACCTTACTGCTGATGATATTGCGTGGTTAGTGCCGCACCAGGCCAACAAACGCATTATTGATGCCACGGCTAACCGTACCGGCGTACCGGCAGATAAAGTAGTAATAAATATTGACCGTTACGGAAATACCACCAATGCCACCATACCACTTTGTTTATGGGAGTGGGAAAGCAAATTCAAAAAAGGCGACAATATTATATTGGCAGCCTTTGGCGGCGGCTTTACCTGGGGCTCGGCATATTTAAGGTGGGCTTACTAAATCAGCTTTAATAATGGTACTGTTAACAGCCGCAAATGTTGTTAATAGTGCTGAACATTATTTTATCTGATTTGTTAACCAATAATTGCCTGCATATCTGCATATTTGCAAGTACGCAACTGTCGTAACTAATTTTAGATAATATAAATTTATCCAAGAGAAAACCTATTAACACCCCGATATGGATATTAAACAAATACAGGATCTGATCCGCTTTGTTTCAAAAGCAGGCGTAAACGAAGTTTCAATTGAGCAAGAGAATTTCAAAATAACAATTAAAACTAACCAGGCGCCAACCATAGTTAATGCAACTATTCCAACAGCACAGCCTGTTGTTTCGGCTGCGCCAACAGCTATACCGGCTGCTGCTGCCAGCGTTGCTGAGCCTGTTGCCGCTGCTGCCGCCGCGGTTTCTGCTGCTGCCGATACATCAAACTACATCACCATCAAATCACCAATGATCGGTACTTTCTACCGTTCGGCTGGTCCGGATAAGCCGTTATTTGTTAACGTTGGCGACGAAATAAAAGCCGGTACAGTAGTATGTATCATAGAGGCTATGAAATTATTTAACGAGATCGAGTCTGAAGTTTCAGGCCGTATTGTTAAAGTACTGGTAGATAATTCATCACCGGTAGAGTACGATCAGCCATTGTTTTTGGTTGAACCGGTATAAATGTGCAAATGAGTAGATATGCGGATGTGCAAATGTTCCATCTGTGGTATCACCTTAATTTGTTAATTTTTTAATTGTGTTGCGTGCGTATTCAGATCATCTGCATATCTGCACATTTAAAATCAGCACATCACATTTAAATTATGTTTAAAAAAATACTGATAGCCAACCGTGGCGAAATAGCCTTGCGCATCATCCGTACTTGTAAGGAGATGGGTATAAAAACGGTAGCTGTATATTCAACTGCCGATCGTGAAAGCCTTCACGTACGTTTTGCCGATGAGGCCGTATGTATAGGGCCGCCGCCAAGCAGAGATTCATACTTAAATATACCAAACATCATCTCGGCTGCAGAACTTACCAATGCCGATGCTATTCACCCGGGTTACGGCTTTTTATCAGAGAATGCCAAGTTCTCCGCTATCTGTGCCGAGTATGGTATCAAATTCATCGGTGCTACCGCTGATCAGATCAACGCCATGGGCGATAAGGCATCAGCGAAGGAAACCATGAAAAAAGCCGGTGTACCGACTATCCCGGGGTCAGACGGTTTGCTGAGCAGCGTAAAGGATGGCATTGCCATAGCGCGTAAAATTGGTTACCCGGTTATACTTAAAGCAACTGCCGGTGGTGGTGGCCGTGGTATGCGCGTGGTATGGAATGATGAGGAGTTTGAACCGGCCTGGGATTCAGCCCGTGCCGAATCAGGCGCCGCTTTTGGTAATGATGGTATCTACCTCGAAAAATTTGTTGAAGATCCGCGTCACATCGAAATACAGATAGTAGGTGATCAGTATGGTAAGGTATCTCACCTGTCTGAACGTGACTGCTCTATACAGCGCCGTCACCAAAAGTTGGTTGAAGAATCACCTTCGCCGTTCATGACTGATAAACTGCGTAAAAAAATGGGTGATGCCGCCGTTAAAGGCGCTAAAGCTGTTAAATACGAAGGTGCCGGTACCATAGAGTTTTTGGTTGACAAGAACCGCAATTTCTACTTTATGGAGATGAACACCCGTATACAGGTTGAGCACCCGGTTACCGAAGAGGTTATCAACTTTGATTTGATCAAAGAGCAAATAAAAGTTGCCGCGGGTATCCCTATCTCAGGTAAAAATTACGAGCCGACAATGCACGCCATTGAATGCCGTATAAATGCCGAAGATCCGTACAACAATTTCAGGCCGTCACCCGGTAAAATCACCAATTTTCACTCACCGGGTGGGCATGGTGTAAGGGTTGATACGCATGTGTATTCAGGCTACTCCATCCCGCCAAATTACGATTCAATGATAGCCAAGGTAATTTGCGTGGCCCAAACCCGCGACGAAGCCCTGAGCACCATGGAGCGCGCACTGAGCGAATTTGTGATAGAAGGTATAAAAACAACCATACCATTCCATCTGAAATTATTGAAAGACCCTAACTTCCGCGCCGGTAACTTTACCACCAAGTTTATGGATACTTTCGAAATAAACGAGAATTAAAAACTATCCTGATAAAATAAAACGTAAATACCCTTGTTAGTAACAGCAGGGGTATTTTATTTACATAGATGAGCGATAACAAACTTATAAAGGCGATAAAGGATAAAGGCAAAAATATTGAGGCCGAAATGTCATTCTTTGACCATTTGGAGGCCCTGCGCTGGCATTTGATCAGGGCATCAATAGCCATTGTTTTATTTACCATACTGGCCTTTGTTTTTTATGATTTTGTTTTTGATACGGTAATTATGGGCCCAATGGACCCGCAATTTTTTACCTACCGTATGCTATGTAAACTGGGCGATTATCTTAACCGCCCCGGTTTTTGTATCGATAAAATACCGGGTAAGATCATCAATACCGAAATGGCGGGGCAATTTACCCTGCAGATCAATTCGGCGCTGCTTATCGGCATTACACTGGGCTTTCCGTACCTGTTGTTCGAGATATGGCGCTTTGTTAAACCTGCCCTGCACGAAAATGAGCGTAAGGCAGCCAGTGGTTTTGTATTCTATGCCTCTATGCTGTTTATCCTGGGCATATTGTTCGGTTACTATGTGGTTACACCCGAGTCGATCTCCTTTTTGGCGGGTTACCAGGTAAGTAAGGTTATTGAAAATACGTTCACTATTGATTCATATCTCTCATCAGTATCAACACTTACCTTAGCCACAGGTATTGTATTTGAGCTGCCTATATTGGTTTACGTACTGTCAAACATTGGCATACTCACCGCTAAAACTATGCGCCAGGGGCGCAGGTACGCCATTGTGGGTATATTGATAGTGGCGGCGGTTATTACCCCTACACCCGATGTGCTTACCATGATGGTGGTAACCATACCGCTGTTCCTGCTGTATGAGGTGGGTATAGTGGTGGCGGGCACGGTTGAAAAGCGCAGGCTTAAACGTGAGCGCGACGAAGCCGCAAAAGCATAATAACGTTACTTTCCATTTAAAATATTATTGATATTTTAGAGCCCATGAAACAAGGGCTTAAAATAGCTATAGGCGCAGATCATGCCGGCTTTGAATTAAAAGAAGTTTTATTGGATGGTGTTGAAGGCATCGAAGTGAAAGACTTTGGTACCTACACTCCCGGGTCTGTTGATTATCCGGACTTTGCCCATTTGGTGGCATCAGCAGTTGAAAAAGGCGAGGCCGATTACGGTATCCTGATCTGCGGATCAGCAAATGGTGTAGCCATGACAGCCAATAAGCACCAGGGCATCCGCGCCGCATTGTGCTGGAAACCTGAAGTTGCCGAGCCTGCCCGCAGCCATAACAACGCTAACGTATTATGTATACCTGCAAGGCATGTAACCGTTGAGGAAGCGCGCGAAATTGTAAACGTGTTTTTTACTGTTGAATTTGAAGGCGGACGCCACGCTACACGTGTGGATAAGATCTCATGCTAATATAATATCTCATATAAGTCCTGGCATTTGGCCGGGATTTTTTTATCATACGAATTTTTTTTAACTGACCATTTTTAATGAAAAGAGTACCATTATTATTCTTAGCCCTGGCGGCAGCCTCATGCAGCTATGCGCAAAAAGATCCGAACGCGGTAAAGTTCGCAAAGTATATTACCGTTGAGGATGCAACAAAACATCTTTCCATACTCGCGTCTGACGAGTATGAAGGCCGCGAAACCGGTAAAGCCGGTGCCGATAAGGCCGCGAAATACATCGCCAACGAGTTTAAAAAATTAGGACTGCAAGGCCCGGTTAAAGGTTCGTACTTTTTAGATGTACCGCTTACCGAAAACTCCTTCAAGGTAAACCCTATAACAGTAGGAGGAAGCACCTTTACCAACGGTAAGGATTTTTACTCGCTAACTGCGGCCCCTGCCAATACCGTTAAAGCTGCTGATATTGTATTTGTAGGCTATGGCATAAGCGATGAAAAATATGACGATCTGAAAGGTATTGATATTGCCGGCAAGGTAGTTTTGGTAATTAATGATGGCGAGCCGATGAAAAACGGCGTGTCATTAATAACCGGTACCGCTACCCGTTCGCAATGGAGCATTAGCCGTGGCAAACGTGTAGGAGCGCTGCAAGCTAAAAAACCTGCGTTGATACTTGCCGTTAACCCGATTGTTGCCACTAACCTGCAACGTTTTGGTTCAAGTATCTTAGCGCCGCGTATGGGCATCAAAAAGGAAGGTGCTGCTCAGGCTAACACCGGTGCGGTAGTAATCAACATCACTGCTGATATGGCTAACGCGCTGTTAAAAAGTACAGGCAAAACTTACACCCAGTTAAAAGAAGAAATTGATGCTGCCGGCGCACCTAAAACCCAGGTTGTAAAAACTCCGGTTGAAGTAAGCTACAGCACCGAAGAAAATGCGGTGAAAGCGGTTGATGTATTAGGTTACCTGCCGGGCTCTGACGCTAAATTGAAAAATGAAGTGCTGGTGATCTCTGCGCATTATGACCATATTGGTATAGAGCCGGAAGGCAGCACTAAAACCGACAAGATAAATAACGGTGCCGATGATGACGGTTCAGGAACTACCGGTATGCTTGAACTGGCCCGTGCTTTCAGCATGGCTAAAAAAGCAGGTAAAGGACCTAAACGCAGCATCCTCTTTTTGGGTAATGTTGGTGAAGAGAAAGGCCTGTTAGGTTCTGAATATTATTCTGACCATCCTGTATTCCCGCTGGCTAATACCATTGCCGATCTGAACATTGATATGATTGGTCGTGTAGGCGAAGAGTATGCCGGTAAGCCTGATTCAGCTAACTACGTATATTCAATCGGTTCAAAAATGTTAAGCACTACCTTGCACAAAATAGGTGAGGACGCTAACAATACCTATACCCAAATGAAACTGGATTACAAGTATGACGATCCGAATGATCCGAACCGTTTCTACTACCGTTCAGATCATTATAACTTCGCGCGTTATAACGTGCCGATCATATTTTACTTTAACGGTGTACATGCCGATTATCACCAGCCGGGCGATGAAGTGAGCAAAATTAACTTCCCGCTGCTGGTTAAACGCAGCCACCTGGTTTACTACACTGCCTGGGAACTGGCTAACCGTGCCGAACGCCCTGCGGTTGATGTTAAAACAGAACAGGGTGTAAAATAGTTATAAGGGCTATCAGCCACTGTTAATAAATTGAAAAGGGATGATTAAAACTCATCCCTTTTCGTTTTTATAAAAAACACTACTTTAGCTTTTATGGGTAACACTGCCGATGATTTTTTGATTGCTGCTGAGGATAAGGCGTTTGATGCAGCCCATCGTAATATAATAAACTATAATATTGGTAAGTATGATGCCGCGGTAGACCGTGGCCTCTCTCGCCTGGCTAATTTGGATGTAGCAAAAAAGAAGGGTCATCTTATTAAATGGAAGGCCATGGAAACGCTGGATAAGCTGTTACCCGAGTTTGAGGCCAATTTTCAGCGCAGGGGCGGCAAGGTAATATGGGCCAATGATGCCGAAGAAGCTAACCGCGAGATACTGAACATACTGCAAAAGGCAGGTGCCAAAACCATTGTCAAATCAAAATCAATGGTTACGGAAGAGATTCATCTGAACGAGTTTTTGGAGCAAAACCAGATTGAGAGCCTTGAAACTGATCTGGGAGAATACATTGTTCAACTGCTTGGCCAGCCGCCTTACCATATTGTTACCCCGGCTATGCACCTCTCCAAAGAGGATATTGCGCAGCTATTTAACAAGCACTTTGGCACCCCCGCGGATGCCACCCCCGAACAGCTTACCCAAAAAGCACGCGAGTTGTTGCGCGAAAAATATTTACAGGCTGATGCCGGCATAACAGGCGGTAACTTTTTGATAGCTGATAGCGGGAGCATCGCCCTTAGCGAAAATGAGGGTAACGCCAGGCTAAGCACCTCGTTCCCTAAAATACATATAGCGGTTGTGGGTATCGAAAAGATCATTCCGTCACTGGTTGATCTCGACCTGTTTTGGCCCATGCTGGCCACCCACGGCACCGGGCAAAACCTTACGGTATATAATACCATACTAAGCGGGCCCCGCCAGCCTGATGAAACGGATGGCCCGGAAGAAATGTATGTAGTACTACTTGATAACGGGCGTACTAACCTGCTCGCGCAAAAAGATCAGCGGCAAGGCTTATATTGCATACGCTGCGGAGCTTGCTTAAACGCCTGCCCGGTATATAAAAACATTGGCGGCCATAGCTACCAAACTACTTACAGCGGCCCCATCGGTTCGGTAATTACACCGCATACCAAGGGGATGGAAGATTTTAAGCACCTGAGTTATGCCTCAAGCCTTTGCGGCAAATGTACCGAGGTATGCCCGGTTAAAATAGATATACACAAAATGCTGCTGCTTAACCGCCGCGACGCGGTTAAGGATGATAAGGTAAGCAAAACTGAAAAGTGGGGATGGATGATCTGGAAAAAAGGAATCCTCAGCCGTAAACTGGTCGATTTTTTTGGTGGTAAAATGAAAAACCGTTTCATAAAACTGCTGTTCAACAAAACCTGGGGGCACTACCGTGATATGCCGCGTGTGGCTGAAAAATCATTCAGCAAGCAATGGCAGGAGCGGGGTAAAAACGATCTTCATTAATAACACCGATGCGCAAAATAATTTTAAATGTAGCTGTAAGCCTCGACGGCTTTATTGAGGGCCCCAACGGTGAATATGATTGGTGTTTTACTGACCAGGATTATGGCATAGAGGCATTTACAGCCGATACCGATGCCGTTTTTATCGGCAGAAAAAGCTACGAAGTTTTGCAGGAGTACGGTAACCCATGGCCGGATAAAATGCTGTATATATTTTCGGATACGTTAACAAGCGCGGACGGTAATGCCGAGATCATACGGTCAGACGCATATACTGAGCGTATTGATGCTATCCGCCATGCCGATGGTAAAAACATCTGGCTGTTTGGCGGGGCTAACTTGCTGTCGCAATTGCTTGCCAAAAATTACGTGAATGAGTTGCTGCTATCAGTACACCCTGTAGTATTAAGCACAGGTACCCCGCTGTTTAAAGATCTTACCGAACGGTTGGAACTAAACCTGCTTGATAGCGCGGTATATGATACAGGCCTGGTACAGTTAACCTATTCGCTAAAGCCACGCTTTGATCTGGATATGCTGCCCGAGTTAGATTAAGCTTAATGCTTATTACCAAAGCCAAATTCCTTATAAGTGTTCGGCAGTTCGTTAGCGCTGCTAAAGGCAAAGCTGTATGATGTCCACCAGGTTTCAAAATCAGCATCCTTACCGGTTGCCGCAACATCCGTGCGTGTAGCGCGCAGCATATAAATACCCTCGCGGCTCAGTTTAAAAAATACCTGGCCTTTTGCATTCGATGATAGATTTTCAGGGTAAATAGTTCCTTTAGGTGTTTTTACATACAGTTTTAATGGGGCTGATTCCAGCGGCTTATTTTGAAAGTAAACAACAGCGGTAACATCATCACCGTAATTCATTTTATACGGATTGGTTTTAAGGATGATCTCAAACTCATCACCCACCAGCTTTTCATAAGCGTTGCCTGATGGTTTATCAACCATTACCAGTGTTTTTATGGAACGGTTATATTTTTCGCGCACGTTCATAGTATGAAAGCTCTTGGCCTTTTTAACCGATTCTTCATTTCCGTCGGCCTCCAGGTGTTTCAGGAATGTTTCGCGGTCTATCTCCTGCGTTGCCGATTGGCTTAATTGAAGCAGGGCAAGGCCGCCATTTTCAACCTGGTAATCCTTAATGGTAACAACGGTATCATTAGCCACAGTGGTGAGCGGTATTTTTTTTGAACCCTCGTAAAGTGCGAATTTGGCATCTTTGGCTTCGGGGGTTTCGTAATCATCGTCGGTATTGGTTACATTGGCCTTGAACATACGCACGCTCAGTTTATCGCCTTTGTGCAAAAAAAAGTTCTCGGCCAATAAGAAATCCTCATTGGTGGCAGCAGTAAAAACGGCTGCGATGAACAGGGCGGCTGTCAGCAGGTAAAAACGCTTCATGGGTATAAATAGTGATGGAGTACCAAACATACAAAGTTTTAAAAACATCAGTAGTTTAGCAGGGTAATTTTTGCGTTATCGTTACAAAACTTACATTGCCGTGCCTTAACACGCCGAACAATTTATGCAAACTGCCGTTTGCTTTGTTTACATTTAATAAAATTTAGCCTTTTGAGTACGTATACTACCTTAATGATTTTATGCGGACTGGTGATATTTTCATACCTGTTCGATTTGATAGCCGGCAAAACCAAGTTGCCATCGGTGTTACTATTGCTTTTTTTGGGTATGGCCATTAGGCAGGTGGTGGTTTACTTTAACTGGATTACACCTGATTTTAATAAGATATTGCCCACCCTGGGTACGCTTGGCTTAATACTTATTGTATTTGAAGGCGCGCTCGAACTTAAATACACACCCGAAAAAAATACGGTGATCAAACGGTCGTTCCTATCAGCATTATGTATATTGTTAGGTACAACAGCCATCATCACTACCATATTCTATTACATATCCGGGGCGGGTATTTACCGGTGCATCATCAATGCTATTCCGTTTTGCGTGGTCAGTTCGGCCATTGCAATACCCTCGGCATCGGGCTTGCCAAATGATAAAAAGGAGTTTATTATTTACGAATCATCATTCTCTGATATCCTCACCATCGTTTTCTTTAACTTTATGCTGAGCAATAAGTACTTCAATTTTACAGCGTTCAGCAGTTTAGGGGGCGAGTTGTTGCTGATACTGTTCTTCGCGGTGGTATCGTGCCTGTTGCTGTTGTATCTTATCAAGAATATAACACATCACGTTAAATTCTTTCTTATCATATCCATCATCATCATGGTATATGCTATAGGGCAGTCATACCATTTATCGGCATTGATAGTTGTGCTGGCTTTTGGGTTGTTTTTAAATAATGCCAGCCAGATACGGTTTCCCTGGTTCCGCCACAATTTTTTGTACCCACAGTTGGGGCATGAGTTAAAACAGTTGCTGCAGCTATCAGCAGAGAGTGCCTTTTTAATGCGAACCTTCTTTTTTGTGCTGTTTGGGTTTACGATGAACATCAATCAGCTTAATGATGTAGGATTGCTGGTGTTGGGTGTGTTGGTGTTGATCGCTATTTATTTAGTACGATTTCTGTACATCAAACTGGTTTCAAAAACCGATATGATGCCCGAACTGGTTTTGATACCCCGCGGGCTGATCAGTGTATTGCTTTTTTATAACCTGCCTCAAAAACTCCAACTACCGCAGATAGATACCGGCTTGTTGTTTATCGTTATCCTGTCAACCAGCGTGATCATGAGCCTGGGCTTGTTGGGTAGCCGCAAGTACAAAATTCCCGAAGGGCAGGAGTTTAATAACGTTTAACTATGGCGTGGTGAGCGCTACCGGCAATATTTTGCCGTTAAAGAATTTATGCCCGGTCAGCGCAAAATCGGCAATGTACTTGCCCATCTCAAAAGCCATAACAGGCGATTGATAACCCGGAAAAGCCTTCTCCAGCATCTCGGTCTGCGCCGAGCCCAAGGCCAGGCAGTTAACACTGATCTGCTGTTCGGCAAGCTCTTGCGCTAAACATTCGGTGAATACATGCAGGGCTGCCTTGCTGGCTGAATAGGCTGATAATCCGGCAAATTTAGCGCTGCCCTGGTAGCCGCCCATGCTGCCTATGTTCACAATATGGCTTCCGGCAGGCATCACGCCTAATAGGGCTTGGGTAATGCGTACATGGCTCAGGTAATTGCTTTGCAGCATATCCACAAAGTCAATTTCTTCGAGCTCCTGAAAAGGTTTATTGATCAATACCCCGGCATTGTTAATCAGGGCATCAACACGGTTATCCATGTGTGTGCCGATGAATTGCAGTAGCGCGGCCGGGTCATCACTAACCAGGTCAAAAACTATCGGGTACAAAACACAATCAGGGTTTATGCTGCGCGCTATCTCGAACAGGCGCTGCAGTTTATCCTGCGAACGGGCAATGGCCATCACCTTGTGCTTGCCCGATGTAATGAGTTCAATCACGGCTTCAAAGCCTACGCCACTGCTGGCACCGGTTATAATGATGTTCATGGTAGTAGTGGTTAGTTGGTAGCTGGTTTAACTTCTTCTTCTTCGTGTTCTTCAATGCCTGGTAAACCTTCTTCCAATCTACTGGTACGTATTACATAGTAAACGCCTGTAAGCGCCACCAGCAGCGAAATAATGTAGAATGATATACTTAAAAATACAGCCAGGCCAACATCCATGTTAAAAATGCCTGATAGCTGTGTGAAGATGGTTTCGCGCGCGCCTGCGCCGCCGATGGTGATGGGCACTACCGCCGCCAATGCCGATACCAGGAATGATAGCAGGTATGGCGCGAACTTACCATCAAAATCCTGACCTAAAAGCACAAAGATGATACACAGCACCTGCAAGCCTTGTACCAGTACAGCCTTAGCATGTGCCTGGAAAAAGTATTTAGTGTATTCGCGAAAGAATTTATAAGCCACGAAGTAATACACTGCCGATCCGGCTAAAAATATACCCCCTGGTATGGCTAAATGCACATCAATCTGGGGGATGAAAATAATAAGCGCGCAAATAATAAAACCGATGGCCCATAACCCGCTCAGCCTGTCAAACAATATGGCCCAGAACATTTTTTTTCCCGGTAGTTTATAGCGTTTGTTCAGCAGCCATATTTTGTAGCCATCGCCGCCAATACCGCCCGGAAGCAAAAAGTTATAAAACATACCAAGCATGTACAGGCGCATATTAAAACGCGGGTCAAGCCGCAGGTTTATCGATTTAAAAAAGCTCAATAACCGCCATGCCGAAACTACCATGGAGCCAAAAAATGTTATCAGCGCCACGGCCATCCACCAATAGTTGGCGTGTAACAGCCTGTACTTCACCTTTTCGATAGGCACTTTGCTGAATACATAGTACAGCAGTGCCGAGGTAACAGCTATTTTTAGTATCAGCTTTGCGGCATCCCACAATTTTTGTTTCCCGGTTTTAGGCTCCGGGGCATCGGGCATATTTGTCATTACCGCAAAGCTAATAAAATCAGTA
This sequence comes from Mucilaginibacter sp. UR6-1, assembly GCF_020880975.1. Lineage (GTDB taxonomy): Bacteria > Bacteroidota > Bacteroidia > Sphingobacteriales > Sphingobacteriaceae > Mucilaginibacter. Next base: position 392,992 of record NZ_JAJIWP010000002.1, read on the forward strand.
CATTTTGTCCGGCATATTCCTGATAGGGGTATAACATTTAGGCCTGGTTTTTGACATACAGGTTAACATTAAAACCGTATTTTTGCGCAAAATTTAAAGGGATGAGCAAAGTTAAAGTTGGTATTGTACAAATGAGTTGTGTTGCCGATAAGCAGCAGAACCTTGAAAAAGCTATTGTTAAAGTGCGTGAGGCCGCGGCCAAAGGTGCCCAGATAGTTTGTTTACAGGAACTTTTTACATCACTGTATTTTTGTGATGTAGAGGATTACGACAATTTTAAACTGGCCGAGGCTATCCCCGGCCCTTCAACCGAGGCTATTTCGGCTGTTGCCGCTGAGCTGAATGTGGTGGTTATCGCTTCACTATTCGAGAAACGCGCGCAGGGTGTTTACCACAATACCACCGCCGTTATTGATGCTGATGGTGCTTATCTGGGTAAATACCGCAAAATGCACATTCCGGATGATCCGGGTTTTTACGAGAAATTCTACTTTACCCCGGGCGACCTGGGTTATAAAGTATTCAATACAAAATATGCCAAAATAGGCGTGCTCATCTGCTGGGATCAATGGTACCCTGAAGCTGCCCGTATTACCTCATTAATGGGTGCCGAAATACTGTTTTACCCAACCGCTATCGGCTGGGCAACCACACAGGATGAGGCAACCAATACCGAGCAGTATAACGCATGGCAAACCATACAACGCTCGCACTCGGTAGCTAACGGTGTACACGTGGTAAGCGTGAACAGGGTAGGCGAAGAGGCCGGATTGAAATTCTGGGGCGGCTCATTCGTATCAAACCCATTTGGTTCAGTGCTTTACCAGGCATCACACCAGGACGAAGAAGTGACCGTACATGAGCTTGACCTCGACAAATCCGACTATTACCGCAGCCATTGGCCATTCCTGCGCGACAGGAGGATCGAAACCTATCAGCCGATAACAAAAAGACTTATTGACGAGGATTAATTTAGTCCGAAAGTCGGTAAGTCCGGAAGTCCGAAAGTGAAAAGAAAATAGAAGGTATGGCTTTTAAATTCGAGAAATTGATCGTTTGGCAAAAGGTTGTTGAGTTATCTGCCAACATACATGATCTATGTAAAGGGTTCCCAAAGGATGAATTATTTATTTTAACCGGACAGATCAAAAGAGCTGCTGATTCAGTTTCTTTAAATATCGCTGAGGGATCAACAGGGCAATCAAATGCGGAGTTTAATAAATTTTTAGGTTACGCACTGCGTTCAAATATTGAGGTTGTAGGCGCGTTGTATCTGGCTCGAACAAGAAAATTGATAAACGATCTGGAGTTTTCAAAACTGTATCAGCACTGCGAGGAAATATTAGTTATGTTAAACTCGCTGCGTAATTCTTTAAATAATGATAAATAGAGATATAAATCTTCCGGACTTCCGGACTTCCGGACTTTCGGACTCGCTGAAAGGCTTCCACTTCCCTGCCGAATGGGCCCCGCATGTGGCTACCTGGCTTAGCTGGCCGCATAAGGAAGCATCATGGCCGGGTAAGATACAGATGATATACCGCCGCTATTGCGAATTTATAAAGGAGATCGCCGTAGGGGAGTTTGTGCGCATCAACGTGGTGAATAAGGAGATGGAAGCCTTTGCTCAGCAGCAGCTTACTTTGGTAGGGGCTGACCTGAGCAAGATCGAGTTCTTTGAATTCCCTACCAACGATGCCTGGTGCCGTGATCATGGTCCGGCGTTTTTGATCAATCCCGAAACCAAACAAAAGTTAGTGGTTGATTGGGGCTACAATGCTTGGGGCGATAAATATCCTCCGTATGACCTGGATGATGTGATACCAACCCGCATTGCCGAATATTATGATCTGCCGGTTTATCATCCCGGAATTGTGATGGAAGGCGGCTCGGTTGATTTTAACGGCAAGGGCACGGTGCTTACTACAACAGCCTGCCTGTTAAATAAAAACCGTAACCCGCATTTAAACCAGCAGCAAATTGAAGGCTATTTGCAAAACTACTACGGCGTTGAGCAGGTACTTTGGCTGGGCGATGGTATTATTGGTGACGACACCGATGGGCACATTGATGATATTACCCGTTTTGTGAACGAGGATACCGTAGTTACCGTTGTTGAAGAAAATAAGAACGACGAGAACTACCATATTTTACAGGAAAACATGCAATCGCTTAAAACCATGCGCCTGATCAATGGCAAGCAGTTAAATATTGTTGAACTGCCCATGCCTGATCCGGTGATATATGACGATCAGCGCCTGCCTGCATCATACGCCAACTTTTATATTGGCAATGCCGCTGTAGTAGTACCAACCTACCGATGCACCAATGATGATAAGGCTTTAGATATATTAACGCAATGCTTCCCCGACCGCAAGGTGGTAGGTGTCGACTCAACCGACATTATCTGGGGTTTGGGCAGCTTTCATTGCCTGAGCCAGCAGGAGCCGGAAATAGTATAAATGAATGAGGCTGTGACTGAAACAGCCTCATTTTAATAACTTTCTAATAAGTACTGCCAAAAGTACTGTCTTTTAAAACTACTTTACTCTAAACAGCTCTAATCGGATTTCCTTAAAAACCAGAGGTATGGCCTGAACGTAATTGAAAGCAACATCTACCAAGTTGTTTAACATTACGTGAAAGCGAAGCTGTACCATAGGGCCATTTATCTGCGTATTGCCACCGGCATGTTGTTTGTCCTGTTGATAGGATTTAAAACGGTGTTGCCCGTGTTCATCGCGTCAATGTATGCCGATAAGGAATTTGCTACCAACGCCGATGAAGATGGTGGTGAGAAAAAAGCCGAGAGCGCCTTTCCGCACGAAAAAGAATTTACACGCCCCTCAAATTATATCTCCAATAATGTTTTTTGGGATAGTTATATTGAACATTGTACTATCTACAAAGGCAGTTATCAATCATCGTATTACCAAAAGATCACTATTCCGCCTCCTGATAGTGCTCCTCATTATTGCTAAACAAGCTTAACCACGGCATATCGCCGTATTGTATTTACTTATAATCTATCTTTTTAAAAAATGAAAACATTTAACCTTTCTGTGCAAAGGCTGGCTATGTTATGCGCCGCCGCAATTTTATTGATCACCACGTCGTGCTCTAAGGATAACGATATTGATAATTCTATTGAGGGCTCAATAACAGGCCCAGACATGGCGGTATATGCTTTAACATCAAACAATACCCTGGTGAGTTTTAATGCTAAAAATCCATCATCAGCCACCAAAACAACCAGTATTACCGGTTTACAAAGCAATGAAACTATTTTAGGAATTGATTTCAGGCCTGCTACCGGTGAGCTTTACGGCTTAGGCAGCAGCAGCCGGATTTATGTAATCAACACGCAAAGCGGCTCGGCACGTGCTATAGGTGCTGGAGCCTTTACACCAGCTATAAACGGTACTGCCGTAGGTTTTGATTTTAACCCAACGGTTGACAGGATCCGTTTGGTTACTTCAAGCGGGCAAAACCTGCGCCTGCACCCTGAAACAGGCGTGGTTGCTTTTACGGATGGTGTGCTTAACGGCGCAGCCAACGCGAGTGTTACTGCCGCTGCCTATACCCAAAATAAGGCCGGTGTAACCACTACCGAGCTTTTTGTAATAGATGTTGCCAACGACAAGCTTTATAAACAAGATCCGCCTAATGACGGTAAACTTGTTGAAATAGGCAGCCTTGGCGTTAACGTTGAGCAAGCCGGTGGTTTTGATATCAGTCCGGATGGAAAGGCTGCGCTGGCCGCGTTAGCCGTAGGAGGTAAAACCAGCTTGTACAGCATTAACACTACTACAGGCAAGGCTACCAAAATACAAAATGATTTTGCAGGCACTGTAACAGGCCTGGCCATACCTACCGAGCCGGTAGCTTATGCCGTAAATGAAGCCAATGAACTGGTGATATTTAACCCAATGAGCCCGAGCCCGGTGGTTAAACCCATAAGCGGCATAGCCGGCGGCGAGAATATTCTGGGTATTGATTTTCGCCCGGTTAACGGGCAGTTATATGCTTTGGGCAGTTCAAGCAGGTTGTACACCATCAATACATCATCGGGCGCAGCAACCGCGGTTGGTGTAGCACCTTTTGCTACCTTACTTTCGGGCACACAGTTCGGGTTTGACTTTAACCCTACGGTTGACCGTATCCGTGTGGTAAGCAACACCGGCCAAAACCTGCGACTGAACCCTGATAATGGTCTTTTGGCTTTTGTTGACGGGCAGTTATCTCCGGGCAGCCCATCAGTTACCGCCGCGGCATATACCAATAATTTTGCCGGTGCAACCTCAACAGTGCTTTTTGATATCGATACACAAAATAATACCCTGTACAGGCAGGACCCGCCAAATGATGGTACGCTGGTTAGCGTTGGCGCATTAGGCGTAACCGCTACCGCTACAAACGGGTTTGATATTGGCAGCACCAGCGGCACAGCTTATGCTTTACTTAATGTAGGTGGTACCACTAAAGTATACACCATTAACCTAACCACCGGCGCGGCAACCGCGGGCGCAACGGTTACAGGTAATTTTAAAGCATTTACTTTAGGTTTAGGATTTTAATTGAAATTGCCATAAACGTAAAACGCCGGGTAGTATTCACTACCCGGCGTTTTACGTTTTATATCACAACCACGTCATTGCGAGGTACGAAGCAATCCCTGAGTGATTTGCTTGAACAATATTCTAAAGAGATTGCTTCGTACCTCGCAATGACGTGTTTGTCTTGCTCCCTCTCCTTCAGGAGAGGGCTGAGGTGAGGCTTCTTATTTCAACACCGTTTTCCAGCTCACCATATCACCGATGATCTTCTCCAGTTGATCGGCAGCCACGCGTTCCTGTTGCATGGTGTCGCGGTAGCGTATGGTTACGGTATTGTCTTCCAAAGTTTGGTGATCCACCGTGATGCAAAAAGGTGTACCAATAGCATCCTGACGGCGGTAGCGTTTACCGATAGCGTCTTTCTCCTCGTACTGAACATTGAAATCCAGCTTCAGCTTGTCCATAATTTCACGGGCCTTTTCAGGCAGGCCGTCTTTTTTGGTAAGCGGGAATATAGCGGCCTTAACCGGTGCCAGTACAGGCGGCAGGCGCAGTACGGTGCGGCTGTCCTGTTTCTCGTCGTTGCTCAGGTCTTCTTCCTCGTAAGCGTTGATCAGCGTAAGCAGGAACATTCTGTCTAACCCTATTGAGGTTTCAATAACGTAAGGTATATAGTTACCAAAAGGCTTGCCTGTTTCAGGGTCAACCTCCGGGTCAAAATACTGCATTTTTTTGCCCGAATACTGCTGATGCTGGCTCAGGTCGAAATCGGTACGGCTGTGTATCCCTTCCACCTCTTTAAAACCGAACGGAAAGTTGTATTCAATATCAAAAGCGGCATCGGCATAATGCGCTAATTTAGTATGCTCGTGGTAACGGTATTTTTCGGGAGCGGTACCAAGGGCAAGGTGCCATTTAAGGCGAGCTTCTTTCCACTGGTTAAACCATTCCTTTTGCGTGCCGGGGCGAACAAAGAATTGCATCTCCATTTGTTCAAACTCACGCATCCGGATGATGAACTGACGCGCGATCACCTCATTACGGAAAGCTTTACCTATCTGAGCGATCCCGAAAGGGATCTTCATACGGCCTGATTTCTGCACGTTCAGGTAGTTTACAAATATACCCTGCGCGGTTTCTGGGCGTAAGTATATCGTGTCCGACTCATCAGCAATTGCGCCAACCTGCGTGCTGAACATCAGGTTGAATTGGCGTACGTCTGTCCAGTTACGTGTGCCGCTTACCGGGCAGGCAATCTCCTGTTCAATAATCAGCTCTTTAAGGCGGGGCAGGTCTTCTGCTTTCAGGGCATCGTCCATTGCGGTTTGTAAAGCAGCGGCTTTTTCGGTTTTACCTTCTGCCTCATATTTGGCAATACGGTCTTCCAGTAATTGATCGGCACGGTAACGTTTCTTTGAATCCTTGTTATCGATCATCGGGTCGCTAAAACCGTCAACGTGTCCGCTGGCCTTCCAGGTGGTGGGGTGCATAAATATGGCGGCATCAATGCCCACAATATTTTCGTGCATTTGCACCATGGCTTTCCACCAGTAAGTTTTAAGGTTGTTTTTTAACTCCGAGCCGTTTTGCCCATAGTCATAAACAGCACTGAGGCCATCATATATTTCGCTCGACTGGAATACGAAACCATACTCCTTAGCGTGTGATATTACGTTCTTAAAAAGTTCGTCGGTTGCTTTACTCATAACATGGCAAAGATACAATTTAAGGTGAAAGGCAAAAGGTAAATGGTATAATGCTAAAAGTATTGCATTCAATAGTTTGTTACCTGTCCTCAACTTCTTTTGTGCAGACAAAAGAAGCAAAAGCTGCCGGCTACGCCCTGCCCGGTTAAAGGGTGTGCGTTAGCAAGGCTTGTGCTACTCCGGGCATTTCTGATGCCGGAATTTCAGGTAATTAACGGTTTGTGCTTTTGTTTTTTAGCTCTGTTTCTTATAAGAGGGGCTGGGAAATTAAATCGAGTAATTTCATTATGCCCTGTTCGAAATAAAAAAGTGCTTTCTCCTTTAACCTTTCTGCTTTTGGCTTTCGCCTTTCGCCTTTAACCTTTCTCCTTTAACCTTTCCCCTAAACCCGTATCTTTACCGCCATCATGAGTATCCGGGTATCAGCACTTACCAAAGTATATGGCAGCCAAAAGGCGGTTGATAGTATTTCATTTACTGCTGATAAGGGCGTGCTGGGTTTTTTAGGGCCGAACGGCGCAGGCAAATCAACCACCATGAAGATACTCACCGGCTTTATACCACAAACATCAGGCACAGCCGAAGTTTGCGGGTTTGATGTAAGCAAACAATCGCTTGAGGTTAGGCGGCACATAGGCTACCTGCCCGAAAATAATCCGTTGTACCTGGATATGTATGTAAAGGAGTCGCTGGGTTTTATTGCGGGTATTCATAAAATGGTATCACCCCAACAGCGTATCAGCGAAGTAATAGAACAAACCGGGCTGGGTGTTGAGCAGCATAAAAAAATCGGCCAGCTATCTAAGGGCTACCGCCAGCGTGTGGGTTTGGCGCAGGCTATATTGCACAACCCGGAAGTGCTGATACTTGACGAACCTACAACCGGCCTTGACCCTAACCAGCTTATTGGCATCAGGCAACTGATCACTGAACTGGGTAAAAGCAAAACTATCATCCTATCAACCCATATTATGCAGGAGGTTGAGGCGGTTTGCAATAAGGTGATCATTATCAATAAAGGAAAAATAGTTGCCGATAATAACTTACAAGCCTTAAAGGAACAAAATGGCAATTCTTCTCTCGAAGATGTATTTATCAAACTAACTAATAGCAATTTTTATAGTTGATTTTTAATGAGTTATAATTTTTTCATATAGATGGATGTAACCTTTTGCCCTAAGCAATGTCTATGTTCCTGAGTTAAAAATAACAGTTAAAATAAAAGTATAGTTTACTGGCCCGGGTTGCTTATTAAGAAATGGGAAAGTTTGATATTCAAAATTAATTTTACTTTTGACTCCGAAAAACAACTTAAATTTTAAAACATTCAACTACAATGAAAAAAACATTACTTGCGTTAGTAGTACTAACAGGTGCGGCATTCAGTTCATTCGCACAAACCAGCAAACCGGTATCTTTTGGTATTAAAGGTGGTTTAAACTTATCAAAACTTACAGCATCAGGTGGCGGTGAGTCAATGTCAACAGGAACATTAACCTCTTTTCATGCAGGTTTATTTGCTGATGTTGCCGTTTCAGAAACCTTTTCAGTACAGCCGGCTTTATTGTTCACTCAATTAGGTTCAAAAGAAACCGAAGGCGATGCTTCAGCAAAAACTACCATTAATTATTTGCAGTTACCGGTAAACGCTATTTATAGCGCCCCTACAGGTACCGGTAAATTTTTTATAGGTGCTGGCCCGTTCTTAGGTTATGGCTTATCAGCTAAATACAAAATCAGCGGCGCTGGTGAGGCTAACGGTTCTGCCGATATTGATTTTGGCGACAATGGTCTTAAAAGAGTAAATGTTGGTGTAGGCGCATTAGCAGGCTACAAACTGGAAGACGGATTTTTATTAAACGTAGGTTACGATTTAGGTTTAACCAATATTGCTGATACTGATGGCGGTTCATTAAAAACACGCGCTTTCACCGTGTCAGTAGGTTACGCTTTCTAAAAGTAGAGAAACCTCATAAATTAAGCAACAAACAAAAAGCCCTGCAGGTCATCTGCAGGGCTTTTTGTTTGTTTAATATTCAACATCGGGTAATCAACCTAAATTATCGTAAATTCGGCGTTTACATTGTTTATTTGTGTTAAGCATCTTTAAAAAAGAAATATCAGCCTATTTAAGTTCACTGGTAGCCTATATCACCATTGGTGTTTTTTTGCTGGTGATGGGGCTTTTTTTATGGGTATTCCCTGATTCGAGCATACTGGAGTACGGCTACGCCAGCCTGGAGAGCTTGTTCAATACGGCGCCTTTCCTGTTCATGTTTTTGATACCGGCCATCACCATGCGCTCGCTGGCCGAGGAACGCCGTGAGGGCACGTTTGAGCTGCTGCTTACCCGGCCGCTTACCCATTTACAAATTGTGTTGGGCAAATATTTGGCTTGCCTGCTGCTGGTGCTGTTCGCGTTGCTGCCAACACTGGTTTACTACTATTCGGTGTATACACTCGGCGCTACCGAGGGTAATGTAGATACCGGTGCGGTTATCGGCTCATACATCGGCTTGTTTTTGTTGGGCGGAGTGTTTGTAGCCATCGGCCTGTTCGCATCGTCTATTAGTAAAAACCAGATCATCGCTTTTACTATTTCAGTATTTCTTTGTTACTTTTTCTTCAGCGGGTTTGATTCGTTGAGCCGTTTGCTCTCCCTGCAAAATACCGATATTCAAAGCCTGGGCATTACTGAGCATTACGAGTCGGTTAGCCGTGGTGTGTTGAATACGCGCGACCTCGTTTATTTTGTTTTGCTTGCCGCTTTGTTTATTTGGTTAACTGTATTTGTACTCATCATGCAGCAGCAAAAAAGCATCAGGGGTACAGTTATGCTAAGCGTTTTGAGCCTGTTTTTCCCGCTTACGCTGATGGCGACCAAAGCATTTACACGGTTTGATTTTACAAAGGAAAAACGCTTCACCCTTTCAATAATAAGCGAGAACGTGATGGATAGCCTGGCTGCGCCGGTAAAGGTTACCGTGTTTTTAGAGGGTGATAACTTTCCGGGTGGATTTAAGCGCTTGCAGCGTGCCACGCGCGATATGCTGAGCGACCTGCAATCCTACAGCCATGGTAAAATGGAGTTTGATTTTGTTGACCCTCTGGATGGATTAAATACTGAAGAGCAAAATACGGCCATCGCAAGTTTCCAGGACAGGGGCATTGAGCCAACCAACCTAAGCGTGAAAACAGATGACGGCCTGTCGCAAAAAATGATATTCCCGGCGGCTATGGTGTCTGCCGGTGGTAAAGAAATTCCGGTAAAGCTGCTGCAAACCCGCATCGGCCTCTCGCCCGATGAAGTGCTGAACAACTCCATCCAGAATTTAGAATACGCCTTTACATCAGCCATAAAAAAAGCAACCGGCGGCGGTAAGCCACGTGTAGGTTTTACCGAGGGGCATAATGAGTTAAGCAACCTGCAATTAAATGATGCGCTGCGGTCATTATCCGATGGTTTTTTGGTTGGCAGAGTTGACCTGAAAAGCATTCCTTTTGATAGCCTTAAAAAACTAAGCCTGCTGGTTATACCCAAGCCGGATGCGCCGTTTACCGAGACCGAAAAATTCAAACTGGATCAGTACATCATGAATGGCGGCCGTGTGCTTTGGGCCATTGATCAGGTTAGCGCCGAACTGGATAGCCTGCGCGGCAAGGGCGGCGAGCAACTCGCCTTTCAAAAGAAACTTAACCTTGACGATCAGCTTTTTCGTTATGGCATTCGCATCAATGCCGACCTGGTGGCCGATATGAGCTGCTCACAAATACCTGTCGCGGCGGGTAATGTGGGCGGACAGGCGCAGATCCAGCTTGCGCCCTGGCTGTTTTACCCGGTGTTTATCCCGCAATCAAAACATCCGGTAGTAAAAAATGTAGACGGTATAACCAGTCAGTTTGCCAGTACCATTGATACTATCTCGGTTAAAAACGTAAACAAAACCATACTGCTCAGTACTTCGCCTTATGCTAAAAAGCTCACTGTACCTTATATGTTAACCTTGCAGGCTTTGGAGCAGGAGCCCGACCCAAAGGAATTTTACAGCGAGCCAAAAACTACAGGTGTATTACTTGAGGGCAGGTTTGCCTCAAACTTTCGTAACCGCCCGGTGCCCGAAGGGGTTGAGCATTTTACGGTGCTGCCCGAAAGTAAGCCCACAAAAATGATAGTATTTAGCGATGGCGACCTTTTCAAAAACCAGGTGGCTGCCGATGGCTCACCTTACCCGCTGGGGTACGACCGCTATAGCCGCCAAACTTACGGAAATAAAAACCTGCTGCTTAATATTGCCGATTACCTGACGGATGATTCGGGCCTTATTGAGTTGCGCGGCAAGGAGATACAGTTGCGCCTGCTTGACAGGGCTTTGGTTAGGAGCCAAAAACTGTACTGGCAAATAATAAATATGAGCCTGCCATTGGCAATAGTGTTAATATTTGCTATTTTTCAACATTATGTGCGCAGGCTAAAGTATGCCCGCTAATTTTTATACTTTTGATTGACTAAGATTTAAGAAAAATATATGCGATTTATCGTTTCTACATCAACATTGCTTAAGCAGTTACAGGCTGTTAGCGGTGCTCTGAGCAACAGCACGGTTTTGCCCATTCTGGAGAACTTTTTGTTCGAGATAAAAGATGGCAACTTAACCATATCGGCAACCGACCTGCAAACCAGCATGACCACATCGCTGGCGGTAGAGGCTAAGGAGAACGGCCGTATAGCTATACCTTCGCGTATATTGCTCGATACCCTGAAATCATTGCCTGAGCAACCTGTAGCCTTCTCGGTTGATGATACCACATTCGCTATTGAAATAAGCGCCGGCGACGGTAAATACAAACTAAGCGGCGAAAACGGTGAGGACTTCCCGAAAATTCCGGTAGTTGAAAATGCATCGTCAGTTAACCTGCCTGCATCAGTATTGGCCGAGGCTATCAATAAAACCATCTTCGCGGTAAGTAATGATGAGCTGCGCCCTGCCATGACAGGCGTATTCTGCCAGTTATCGCAGCAGCACCTTACCTTTGTAGCTACTGATGCGCATAAGCTGGTACGCTACCGCCGTAAGGATGCACAGGCGGCCAGTGCTACCTCATTCATATTGCCTAAAAAAGCGTTAACCCTGTTAAAGGCTGCTTTGCCGGCTGATGATGTAAACGTATCAGTTGAATATAACAACACCAGCGCCTTTTTTAAATTTGGCAGCATTAACCTGGTTTGCCGTTTAATTGACGAGCGTTACCCTGATTACGAAGCGGTTATTCCGTTAAATAATCCTAACAAATTAAATATTGACCGTTTGGCATTCCTGGGCTCACTTAACCGTGTGGCTATTTATGCTAACAAAACCACGCACCAGGTAAGGCTGAAGATAAACGGTAGTGAGTTGCATATCTCGTCAGAAGATATTGACTTTGCCAACGAGGCGCACGAACGTTTAAGCTGCCAGTACGAAGGTGAGGATATTGAAATAGGTTTTAACGCGCGCTTTTTAATTGAGATGCTTAAAAACCTGAGCAGCGAAGAGGTGGTATTGGAAATGTCGACCCCTAACCGTGCCGGATTATTGTTACCGCAAGGCGGAGATGAAAACGAAGATGTGCTGATGCTGGTAATGCCGGTTATGCTTAACAGTTATGCATAAGTTGTAAACTCAAATTATAAATCCAAACTAAAAGCCGTGCACTTGTGCATGGCTTTTTTAATAACAAGGCCATGCGTAAAACATCGGGAATAATTTTGATTGTGTTGAGCTGTTTGATTGTTGTTTTCGCTATTGCTGATCAGCTATCATTCCAAAAATATAGCAGTGCATCGGGCACTGGCGAAAAGCTGGGTATTGCTTTAGATATAAATGGTTTGCTATTATTTGGTGTTCTTTTGGTATTGGCAGTGTTTATGTTTATAAGAGGCAGAAGGTTGCTTTTACAGGCTAACAATGCATAATAAGATCAACTTTTTGCTTTCAACTATAACAAACATCACAAACATCAGTTATATATTAGCGCCATGAAATTTAAGGTTACTGTTATTGTTTTAGCTGTTGTTGCAGCGTTGGTATCCTGCCAGGATGAGGATGTAGCGCCAACCGTGCCGCCATCAGCCGCCATTAGCTTGGTGAACGTTAGCGCGCGCAGCTTTAACTTTTTTATGAATGGTACCCGCCTTAACAATACTTCAACCATTTATCCGGATGGTATATCAGGTTACCTTGAGGTTTACTCAGGCCGGCAAAATTATCAGTTTAAAAATGATGGCTCGGCTGAGGTAGGCCTTGCCTTGCCGTTATCTCTTGATTCGGCAAAGAGCTACACCCTTTTTGCTGCAGCGCTTGATACGGCCAACATCATCCTGGTTAATGATGACCTTACGGTTGATACCGGCAATGTGGCCATGATACGTTTTGTGAATGCATCGCCAAAAGTTAACCCGGTTGCGCTTTCACTCAATGATACAACAAAGGTTAACGCCGCGGCATATCGTTCGGTGTCTGATCTGATCCGCATAACTCCGGGCATCAAAAAGCTTTCTGTTACCGGAGGGGGTAAAACAGTAAGCGACAGTGTTACCTTTACCCGGGGCAATGCGTATACCATATATACAAAAGGCGACCCGGCCATAACCGGCGACGGTGGATTTAGCGCGGACATTATTCAAAATTAATGAGGCTCAAGTAAATGAATAACCATAAAAGTAACCTCCTGTTAACCCTTACACTGCTTGTTGCGGGTGTAATGTTCTTTCCGCTTATATCATCGTGCACCAAAAACGGTAACATCAACCCAACCGAAGCTAAAATAGAATACCAGGTTATTAATTTGAGTTATGATGCTTTGCCGCTTAACCTGTATGTAAAACTGCTAAAGCAAAATACCAGTGTATTCAGGTATCCTACACCATCCGGCTATTTCGGGCTAACAACTATTGATACACCTTTTCAAATACGTTCGGCCGCTACGGGAAGCGTGGTTAACCTGCTTAAAATTGATAGTACAAACCTGTCGCGCGAAACAAAGTATTCGTTATTCATTACAGGTTCACGGGCTCAAAATACTTTGAGCTACATATTTTTAGTTGATACCAGTACGGTTCCACGTGTTGGCCGGGGCAAAATACGTTTTGTTAATGCCTCGCCGCGAGTGAATGGGGGGGCTGACGGTTTAGTGTTAACTGCCAATGAAACAGAAGCTTTTAAACAGCAAAAATTTAATACAGCGAGTGATTATATTGAACTGCCAGCAGGGATATATGATTTTAAGATAAAGCCCTTTGGCTCACCTACGCAAACGCTTGAAGAAATTGAGAATACCACTATTCAGGATGGTAGGTTGTACACAATTTACGCTTATGGCCGGCCCTCTTTTACTGATTCAACAGCGTTTGGCGCAGCTATTTTAACCAACAGATAGTCGATTTTATTTATATTTTTACGGCAAAATTTACCGCTGTGGAAGTAATAAAGAGCATCATTGATTTTATACTGCATATTGATAAGCACCTTGCCCAAATCTCGCACGATTACCAGGGCTGGACTTACCTGATACTTTTCCTGATCATTTTTGCTGAAACAGGCTTTGTTGTTACCCCGTTCCTTCCCGGCGATTCCTTACTTTTTGCCGCGGGCGCACTTATAGCCGGTGAACAAACCGGACTTAATATTTACCTGCTGGCCTTACTGCTTGTGGTGGCAGCGTTTTTGGGTAATACCGTTAATTATATGCTTGGTAATTACCTCGGCCCCAAGGTTTTTAAAGAAGACAATAAAATACTTAAGCTTGATTATTATCTGCAAACCAAGGCCTTTTTTGATAAGCATGGCGGTAAGGCAGTAATATTCAGCAGGTTTTTGCCTATTATACGTACCATTGCACCATTTGTGGCAGGCGTAGGCAGTATGCCTTTCGGCAGATACAGCCTTTATAACATTGCCGGAGGCTTTGCATGGGTGATCAGTTTTTTATTCCTGGGTTTCTTTTTTGGTAATATCCCGGTAGTAAAGGAGAATTTTACGCTGGTGGTATTCGCCATAATATTATTCTCGATAGTGCCGCCAATATGGGCCGCCATAAAAAGCAGGAGCAACAAAAAAAAGAGTATCTAAAATTTTGCCGGGTTAATTAGTCGGCTTAACTATCAATTTACTCAAATCAGGCTGCCCGGCATCAACCCAGGCTGAAAACCAATAACTCGCAGCCTCATACATAGCCGAGCGCATTTGCCGCTCAACCATGCCTTTTAACAGGGTATGATAGGCCCGGCAATATTCGGGCGCGTATACTTTTACCTTACGTTGCCCGCGTTTTTCAATAGCGTATTTTTTATCAGCCGGGAAGCGCTTGTTGAGTAATCGCTCCAGCCGCAACACACTATCAGCTTTGCCGAATGATCGCTGGCAAATAACGAAGGCCTGGGTAAGAGGATTATTAATATATTTTGCCTTTTTAACCGGATAACGATACTTGTCAGCAAATAATTCAGGCAGGCGGCTTTCCCATAAAGCGTGGATGCCGTCCTGGCCGCTCAGTTGCCCGTCATGATTCAGCACCAGGTGCAGGGGCACATGAGCATCGGCCACGTAGTGTGCCAGGTCGGCTGAGTTGCGCAGGATGGAGGTGGTATCATGCTCCTTAAATGCCTTTACCAGCCAATAGTAACGTTGTTGTATGGTCCAGGGCAGGGTGCCGTGTTTCAGTAAGGTATCGTGCGTGTAGCGTTTTTCAAAATCCTTCCACTTACGTGGAATAGTTTTGAACGGGGTTTTGCCATAGCGGTCGGCATTAAAAAAGTGGCGGGGTATCTCAGCCGAGTCAACATAACGTCGTTTATCGGCCGTGGTGGCATGTTCAACAATAAAATCAATATTAGCCTTGTAAAAAGATGCCATGGCTTTGGGCAGGGCCAAAACGGCCATGCGGTTAATACGCTGATGGGCATAATAGCCCCATGAGGATAGTATTAAAAGGGTTAGGATAGCCACCGCGCTGTACGCCGCTCTTTTCATACCCAAATATGCTGATTAACTTTAACATGCAAAATAAAACGAATTTTAAAAAGGCTTTGTATAATTAAAAAAATCCTTCTATCTTTGCAGTCTTAAAATTCAAGAAATAAAGGATAACAAGCTATAAGATGGCAAATCATAAATCATCATTAAAAAGAATCAGGGCAAATGCTGCGAAGCGTCTGCGCAACAGGTATCAGGCTAAAACCACCCGTAACGCAATCAAAAAATTAAGGGGTGCAACAACTAAGGCTGAAGGAACAGAGCTTTTAGGTAAAGTAATTTCAATGCTTGACCGTTTAGCTAAAAAGAACGTTATTCACAAAAATAAAGCATCAAACAATAAATCAAAACTTACTAAATTCGTTAACGGTTTAGCATAAGCTTTATTTATTAAATAATATTGAAGGGGATAGTGCATTGCATTATCCCTTTTTTTGTTGATCGGTTTTTTATTATACACGCTATAACTCACCCCGCCTACGCTTCGCTGGACACCCCTCTCTGCGTAAGCAAAGAGGGGAACTTGTTTAAATCCCCCTCTCTACCGCAAGGGGTGTCCAGCGAAGCGTAGGCGGGGTGAGTTATTTCCGATAAATTCCATAAATTCGAGTCCTGATGAGCAATTACCAGAACCATATCAGCATTAAGGCATGGGCCGAGGAGGATCGTCCGCGCGAGAAATTGAGCGGACAAGGAAGGCGTTCGCTTACCGATGCCGAGCTGATAGCGATACTCATCGGTTCGGGGAGCCGTGATGAATCGGCAGTTGAACTGAGCAAACGCATACTGCACCATTACGAAAATGACCTGAACAAGCTGGGCAAAGCATCCATTAGTGAGCTTTGCCGGTTTAAGGGTGTAGGGGAGGCTAAGGCTATCTCTATTATAGCAGCCCTTGAGGTTGGCCGCCGCCGTAACGAAACGGAGAGCAAGCCGCCCGAGGAGGTAAAAGGCAGCCAGGATGTTTTTAAGCTAATGCGCCGCCACCTGATGGACCTGAACCATGAGGAATTTTGGATAGTGCTGCTCAGCCAGTCATCAAAAGTACTGTCAAAAGAGTTGGTGAGCCGGGGCGGTATATCAGGCACGGTGGCCGACCCGAAGATCATCTTTTATATGGCCTTACAGCAGCAGGCCAGTGCCATTGTGCTGATCCACAACCACCCATCAGGTAATTTGAAACCCAGCCAAATGGATATTGACCTTACCAAGAAGGTAGTGAATGCCGGTAGGATGCTGGATATTAATGTGCTCGATCACCTCATTATTACCGACAAAGGTTATTTTAGCTTTGCGGATGAGGACCTGTTATGATATTTTTGAAACAACCAGCTAACTGTGCCGTTGTACTAACAATAAAACACAAACACCATGATAGAGCCAGAAGACGACGAATTACAACAAGACGATCAGTTAAGTCAAAACGACGAACAAGCCAGCCAGCAGGATATTCATTCCAATGGGTTTGACGATACCGTTGAGGATTTTGGCGAGGTTGATGAAACCTCTAAAGCCGAGCAGGCTTATGATGCTTCAGAAAGCTCATACCTGCTTGATTTTGGTGATGATACCGACCCTGACGAAGATTAATAATTATACTTACTCGGCGTAAGCAATAGTAGCAATACTTAGTTTAAGGCCGGGTACTTTAAGCAATTCAATACCGCAGGCTTCTAAAGTGGAGCCTGTGGTTACAATATCATCAACAAGCAGTACATGTTTGTTGATGAGTTTAGCGGCATCAGCAACGGCAAAAACCTGCTGCATATTCTCAAACCTTGCAAACCGCGATTTCCGGGTTTGTGTTTCGGTAGCCATAGTTCGTATCAGGTTATCAACCTCAACAAGCGCATTAAGTTTTTGGGCTAAGCCATCAGCAAATAACCTGCTTTGGTTGTAACCCCGTTTGCGTAGTTTGCTTTTATGCAGCGGCACCGGTATAATGTAATCTATTGTATCGGTTTGATGAATGGTTGTAAGTTGTTCACCTGCAATATTGCCTAATAGTACGCCTATCTGTTTCTCGCCATCGTACTTAAAACGGTGTACCATGTTTTGCACTTTGCCACCTTTGGTAAAGTATAATAGTGCATAAGCATGCTCAACTTTAAGCTTACCCCAAAACTGGCGGGCAACAATATTATCCTTATGCTGATGAAAATTGGTATAAGGTAAATCATACCGGCAATGGGTACAAATAACTTGTTCGCCTTTTATCAACTGCCCGTTACAGGCGGCACAAAGGTCGGGGAATATGAGCGCAATAAAATCGGCCAGGTAGGTGTTACGCAGCCACATGTATTATACGGCTTTTTCTTTCTCTTTAATAGCAAGTTGTCCGCAGGCGGCATCAATATCCTTGCCACGGCTGCGGCGCAGGTTGGTAATAATGCCCTGCTTGCGCAGGTAAGCGGCAAAGGCCTCAACCTTATCCTCGCCCGCGTTAATGTAGCTGGCAAAAGCTATGGGGTTATACTCAATAATGTTAACCTTGCAAGGCAGGTGCTTGCAAAAACGGGCAAGCTCAATAGCATCCTGAATATTGTCATTAACACCATCAAATATAATGTACTCGTACGTTACCGGGTTTTTGGTTTTGGCGTAATAATATTTAAGCGCGTCGGCCAGTGCTTTTAATGAGTTTTGCTCGTTAATAGGCATAATGGTATTGCGCTTTTCATCATTAGCGGCGTGTAACGAAAGCGCAAGGTTAAACTTAACCTGGTCATCACCCAGTTTTTTGATCATTTTGGCAATACCCGCGGTTGATACCGTTATGCGTTTGGCGGCCATGTTCAGGCCATCCTCTGACGTGATCTTTTCAATAGACTTCATTACATTGGCATAATTAAGCAGCGGCTCGCCCATGCCCATGTATACTATATTGCTAAGCGGCTGATCATAATTTTCACGGGCCTGCTTGTCAATCAGCACAACCTGGTCATAAATCTCATCAGGATTTAAGTTGCGTTTGCGCTCCATATAGCCGGTAGCGCAAAATTTACAGGTAAGGCTGCAGCCCACTTGTGATGATACACAAGCCGTCATCCGCTCTGGCGTTGGTATTAATACACCCTCAATTAAATGGTTGTCGTGTAAAATAAAAGAATTTTTTATAGTTTTATCACCACTTAGCTGTGAGGTATGAATTTTAACATTGTTAATGGTGAAATTCTGCTCAAGCTTGGTACGCAGTTCTTTTGAAATATTGCTCATTTCGTCAAATGAAAAGCAAGATTTTTTCCAGAGCCACTCGTATACTTGTTTAGCTCTGAACCCCTTTTCGCCCATTTGGATGAATTTATCCTGTAAAGCGTTGAGGGTTAAGCTTCGGATGTCAGTTTTAACAGTTGCAGTGTTCACGGTATAAAGGTACTTAAATTTAAAAGTTTTTGTGTTTTTGTAAAATCATTTCTTTTTATTTGATTAAAAAACAACAACTATAAGTTAATTGTATTAAATACATGGGGCATATTTGGAAAGAAAGTTTGAGAAGATGCTAACAGATACCAATGAGAAATTTTAGAGCCGATTACGTTTTTCCAGTTTATGCCGATCCGATAAAGAATGGTATCGTTACCGTTGATGATAATGGTAAGATATTAGCGATCTCCGACGATCCTTCAACAGTTACAGGTGATATAGAGCAATTGAGCGGCATTATTTGCCCCGGCTTTGTAAATACTCACTGCCATCTGGAGCTTTCGCACATGAAAGACAAGATAGCTTCAGGCAACGGGTTGGTAAACTTTGTAAAAGAAGTGATCACAATGCGCCGTACCGTTGTTGCTAATGAGCGGCAAGTAACGGATGCCGCCATTGCTGCCGATAAACTGATGTATGACAATGGTATTGTTGCCGTAGGCGATATATCAAATACTGATGTAACCGCGCCTGTAAAAAAGGCAAGCAAGTTATACTACCATACGTTTGTAGAAGCCATGAGCTTTATACCCGAACGGGCGCAAGCGGTTTTTGACAGTGCCCTGCAAACGCTCGAAAGCTTTAAGCCCCTGCCGGTTTCTATCACCCCTCATGCGCCGTACTCGGTATCAAAGGAGTTATTCAGGCTGATAAAGAAGTATAGCGATACCGGTAAAAATCTTATCAGCATACATAACCAGGAGTGTGAGGACGAGAACAAGTTTTACCGCTACAAGCTTGGCGAGTTTAACGATCTGTATAAATTTTTAGAGATCGATATTGATTACTTCAAACCGCAGGCGCGCAACTCCGTACAATCTATTGTGCCTTTGCTAAGCAATAACCAGGAGATACTGCTTGTGCATAACACCTGCACCAACTTAAAGGATATATATTTTGTACGCCGGTTTGATAAGCGGGTAAACTGGTGCTTTTGCCCCAATGCCAACTTATATATTGAAAAGCGCCTGCCAAAAATAAACCTGTTTATTGATCAGGGCTTTAATATTACTTTGGGTACCGATAGCCTGGCATCAAACTACGGGCTTAGCATATTGAGCGAGATGGCCACTGTGCAGCAACATTTTCCGCAGATAAGCACCGAGCAGTTAATAAAATGGGCAACCATTAATGGTGCCGAATTTTTAGGTATCGATAAAAAATATGGTACGCTGTTACCGGGCAGGTCGCCGGGGTTGAACCTGATCACCGGGCTTGATAATTTGAAGATAACCGCCGAAACCCAGGTAAAAAGGTTGATATAAAAAAAATGCCTGCTTAGTATAAGCAGGCATTTTTTTATGGAATTCAGTTTACTTAAACTGCCACGGCTAATTCGGCATCGGCAACAAGCGGGTTAATGCTTTCATCATCCTTTTCAACACGCAGGTTTTGCACAATGTGCTGCTGACGGGCAGGCGTATTCTTGCCCATAAAGTATTCTAACAAACCTTTGATGTTGGCATCCTTTAAAAAAACCGGGTCAAGGCGTATATCCTTACCTATAAACAGGCCAAACTCATCCGGAGATATTTCACCCAAGCCTTTAAAGCGGGTTATCTCGGGTTTGTTGCCCAGTTTGGCAATGGCGTTGCGGCGTTCTTCGTCGCTGTAGCAATAAATGGTTTCCTTTTTATTACGCACGCGGAAAAGCGGGGTTTGTAATATGGATACGTGCCCGGCCTTTACCAAATCTGGGAAGAACTGTAAAAAGAAGGTCATCAGCAGCAGGCGGATGTGCATACCATCCACATCAGCATCGGTAGCTATCACAATATTATTGTAGCGCAGGTTATCAATACCATCCTCAATATTTAAGGCGTGCTGCAGCAGGTTAAATTCCTCGTTCTCGTAAACTACCTTTTTGGTTAAGCCAAAGCAGTTAAGCGGCTTGCCTTTCAGGCTGAATACAGCCTGCGTCATCACATCGCGGGATTTGGTGATCGATCCGCTGGCCGAATCACCCTCGGTAATGAACAGGGTGGTTTCCTGTTTGCGCTCGTGGTTATCATCAAAATGCAGCTTGCAATCCCGCAGTTTGCGGTTGTGCAGCGATGCTTTTTTGGCACGCTCGTTGGCCAATTTTTTAATGCCGGCAATATCCTTACGCTCACGCTCTGATTGCAGTATACGTTTTTGCAACTCATCGGCAACGGCCTGGTTTTTATGCAGGTAATCGTCGAGCTCCTTTTTAACAAAATCATTAATAAAACCACGTACAGTAGGCCCGTCAGGCCCAACGTTTTGCGAGCCCAGCTTGGTTTTGGTTTGCGACTCGAACACCGGTTCCTGCACCTTAATGGCAATTGCCGCCACAATGGATGCACGCACGTCGGCCGCGTCAAACTCTTTTTTATAATACTCGCGGATGGTTTTTACCACCGCCTCACGGAAAGCCGCCTGGTGTGTGCCGCCCTGCGTGGTATGCTGTCCGTTAACAAATGAGTAATACTCCTCGCCGTATTGCTGCCCGTGCGTCATGGCTATTTCGATATCCTCACCCTTCAGGTGGATGATAGGGTAGCGAATGGTATCCGGGTTGGTATGGCGGCTAAGCAAGTCGTGCAGGCCCCGTTCCGAAAAAAATTTTTGCCCGTTAAAGTTGATGGTAAGCCCCGAATTAAGGTAAACATAATTCCATATCATGTTCTCCACAAACTCCGGTATAAAACGGTAATGCCTGAAAATGGTATCATCGGGCATAAAGTTTATGGCCGTACCATTGCGCTGGCTGGTTTCTTTTTCAGGTTCGTCCCTAACTATCTCTCCTTTGGCAAACTCAGCTATCTTGGTGCGCCCGTCGCGGTATGATTGTACGGTGAAAGCGGTAGACAAAGCGTTTACCGCCTTGGTACCCACACCATTTAACCCTACCGATTTTTGAAAGGCTTTGCTATCATACTTACCACCGGTATTTATTTTTGATACGCAATCAATCACCTTACCCAGCGGTATGCCACGCCCGTAATCGCGCACGCTAACCTTGTGGTCGCTCATGTTTACCTCAATGGTGCGGCCGCTGCCCATCACAAATTCATCTATCGAGTTATCTACAATTTCTTTCAGCAACACATAGATTCCGTCATCATACGCCGAGCCATCGCCCAGTTTACCAATGTACATGCCGGGGCGCAGGCGTATGTGCTCTTTCCAGTCGAGGGAGCGTATGCTATCTTCACTATAATTCGGTTCAGCCATATATGCAAACGTTGTTTGTTGGGTGCAAAAATACACCCGGTTAAAGCAAAAATAAAGTTTTACATGAGTTAGTCAGTCCTTAATCTGCTAACTTGTTAACATTTTGGGGTATCGGTTTAAATTTGAGGCTGCTGCCGGCGCGCTCAACATTCTTGTAAAACTCCGGATCTTTTTGGTTGGTAAAGCAAACTATCAGTATAGTGCCGGTATGATATTTTTGCAGGGCAATAAGCAAGGCATACTGGTAATGCTTGGTTTCGGGCATATCCTCCAGTGTTAACATGTACGACCGGCCTGCATCGGCATTGTAACGTTTAAGCGCCGCAGGCGGCAACACGCGTACAAAGGAGTTACGCTGCCCGGTAAAAGCAATGGCATGGGCACGGGCAATGTCCTTATATATCGAATCGGGATTAGCCAGTTTCAGTTGCTCGTCAGACTTAAAGCGCTCATAACTTGCCCAATTCTCCTTTTGCGATCGCACCTGGTACCATACCTCAAATTCATGGCCGGGTATATCCATGGCGTAATCAAACGTAAAGTCTTCATTATTTAAAGCAGGTACTTCCCTGAAACCGTTTGGCGCTTTAAAGCTCACGTTGGCACGGTTGGCAATGCTGTCAAACACGGTGTATTGCGTGGTTGCCTTTGTTTTTATGGGTTGTTTTTGGGAATGCTTTACCTGGGCACTGGCAGTAATACAAATGGCAAATAACATGTACAGCAAAACTAATTGCGTTATTTGTATTTTACTTAGCCTCATTAATTACAGGAGATATTAATCGAATGTAGAACAAACAATTTTTAAATCAAAATAATATTCGGCAGTTGTTTACGAAGTATGAAAAGAATGAAGAAGTTTCTTAAATATTTAAGATGTACTCGATCACTCTTTGGTCAACCTCAAACTTTCCCAACGCGCCGAGTTTTAATTCGTTTACGGCTGTTTCTACGTTAAAATTTTCGTCCGGGTTATAATTTATTCCCTCAAGCTCTAAAAAATATTTGCCTGCTTCAACTAAGCAGCTAAGCGGTATCAGGCCGATAAGCTCACTGCCGGTAACATTTGCACCAAGCTTTTGAGCCTGCCTGCGCACTTCCTCAAATACAATATGCACCGGTGTATGCTCAATGTTAGTGAGATTCATGGATACCTGGGCGGCATTATATTCATCCATATACCAGCCTATGGCCTTAACAAATTTAAGGCTGCCGGGCGCGCCCTTATAACCGCTTTCGCGCACGGCATAAGCTATTTTTTTTGCTACGTCTACAGATTTTGTATCAAGTGTAATGTTATAAGCCACCAGGTAATTGCGTGCGCCGATCACGGTTGCGCCACGTTTGGCATCCATTTCGTCAGGGCCGTAGTCGGGCTGCCAGCCGGGTTGATTAATCTTATCAAAAAAACCTTCATACTCGCCCGAGCGGATGACAGACAAATTGCTGCGACGATTATCGGGCTGCGAATTTTCGTACAGGTAAACGGGTATCTGTAACTCTTCGCCAACACGGCGGGCCAGTAAATCGGCATATTTAACCACTTCATCCATGCTGATGCCCCGCACCGGTACCAGCGGACAAACATCGGTAGCGCCCATGCGGGGGTGCTCGCCCTTCTGGGTGCGCATATCAATCAGTTGGCCTGCCGTTTTAATGGCGGCAAAGGCAGCATCAACCACGGCCTGCGGCTCACCAGCAAAGGTGATCACCGTGCGGTTGGCATCGTGCCCGGGGTCAACATTAAGCAGGCGTACACCCTCAACACTACTTATGGCATTGGCTATCGCGGCAATAGTTTCGGCATTGATGCCCTCGCTAAAGTTGGGTACGCATTCTATGATTTGTTTCATGGGGATGATGTCGAATTTCAATGATCGTTATATTGATCGGTCATTCCTTACTTAAAGTGTCAACTTTTTTCAATAAGTCAGGCATTCGGTTATAACCTTTCATTTCTCTGATTATTTGGGTTGCTTCTTTCAAGTTTATTCCTACTGATGAAACATACAATGGTTTTTGGCTCTGTCCGCGTAATAGCTCGTCTACAGTAGTAGAGTTGTTTTGAAATTTTGCCTTTGCAACACCAATTATAGCAACCTGTCCATTTAACGCTTCCCAAAGCTTACCACCTAAGCCATAGTTGCCATTATCATCAATAAATACATGACCATCGATAATAATTACATCTATATCACTAAGCCTTATTTTTGAAAGAAGTTTAAGAATGCAAGGAAGCTCCCTTTTGTAAAATCTCCCAGGTTCGTAATCTTCAATATTTGCAGCATATTCTACTATTGTAGCTTTTACTTCCTCCGAGCCAGGTATAAATATCAAACCAACCGCTTTTGCAATAGTACCTACGTAGTATACATCTATAGCTAAATACATAATTTTAGGGCTTGGGACCAAAGTCAAACTCATCAATCAAGTTACCCTGCTCATCCCATTCACGGTACAACCCATAACGTTTATTAAAAGCTATGAACCACTCTTCTTTGATTTGTCCGTTGAGATAATAATCCCTTTGTGCGCCTCCTAAATGACCATTTTCAAATTCCTCTTCACTTACCAGTATTCCGTCAATATATTGCACTATCGTGCCGGTAAACGGCTGCCCCTGATAATATAATATTTCTCCCCCGCCAGCGTCAAATCCTTTGTTCTCAAGATCTTCGTATGCTACTCTGAGTTCCATATTAAAAAATAACTTATATGTTAATATTAAGCTCTTTTCGAGCGCATGGCCTTTACCTGTTTCAACTGTTTGTTTTGGCTGAGCTGCTCATACTCGTCACTGCCCAAACCAAAAATTGCAACCTTTCCATCGGCATTGCTGTGTATGCCCCAGCCGTAGCGCTTGGCCAGGGTTGACGAGCGCAGACAGGCTTGCCCTTTTGAAAAATATTGTTTACGCCCGGCAGCTTTTTCTGTTCCGCTGATATTATTCTTCAACGCGTAAGCCTCAAATATCACATCATCCGAAGTAAACTCATACGGATGATGCGCCATCATATCAAACTGAATGTTGGCGATTGATTTATTATCACCCTTTACCGGCGGAACCTCGGCCACCGTAACCGGACAATCGTCAGCTACCCGAATAAATGTATCGTAGTAATTAGTGGTGTGCATTGGGTGATGTTTTGTACGCTTCTTTAAAACTATTATGATAAAATTTTAATAGCTTATCTAATGTTCGCCGATTAACATTCAAGTCTTCTACCAAAAATTGTTCATGACCTTTGGGGTGTTTATAAGTTAAATACGTTTTAGGGTATTTATAGCTTCCGGCGCGTATTGTTTTTATCCCTTTAATCTGATTCCATGTATAAAATGAAGTTGATGCTGTTTGTACACCTTTATTGTTAAGTATAATTTGAGGGGCAGGGTTGGTTGCTCGTCGATATTTCTTTACACCCAAATAAGCGCCTGTACATGTCAATACAAAGCCAATCGGTTGTTCGTTAAATACTGTTAAATAAATAATTCCAGCTATAGCGATGATTATGCTTATAGTCATCTGGATTAAATTAGATGGTTTTGAATAATAAATGATTGTTTCTTCGGGCAACAAGTCGCTGTCATAACTCACTGCATCATCAGTAAATCGTTTAGTTTTTTCCATCTAATTTACAAAACCAATTTCTCAAACAATATCTTCAACTTTTGCGCCGGGTCACCATCGCATAAACCCGGGTGTGTTTTTGATGATTGTACCACCGTGCTGCGGGTAGCGGTTAACCACCTGAAACGTGAGGCTACATCCAGCGTACCGATAGGCCCACCGGCCTTGCTGCCCAGGCTGATCTGCTCAAAGGCGGCAAAGTGATGCTGCAAATCGTCAATATCAAGCTCGCTGTACAGGGCTTTCAGCCGGTCGGCATCAAGCTTGTACTCAAAGCCCAGATATTTTTGCTTCGGGCAATATAATATTACTCCTACGTTGATGAATTCCTCGCGTTCTACCCTGGGTACTACGCGCACTACGGCATACTCAAACAGTTGCGGCTCGGGCATGCTGTACCTCCTTTACAAAAACTTCCGACGCGGCAATGCGGCGGATCAAAAATTCATAATAAACATCTCTCCGCGCCTCGGGCTCCTCATCGCCCAGCCAGCTAACGGGTATCAGTTCAACTATTTTGCGGATGCGCTCATTGGTCAGTATGGCTTTAAAGTCCGCATCGGCCTGTTCTATCTGTGTAGCTAATGGCAGCAGCACATGGTCTTTTATCTGCGCGAAAGGGCGCAGCGCCATTTCCTGCCAGTTATCCCACGAGTGGTGGAAGTATAAGGATGCGCCATGATCTATCAGCCACAACTCCTTATGCCAAACCAGCATATTGGTATTGCGCGGCGTGCGGTCAACATTGGTGAGCATGGCATCCAACCATACAATACGCGAGGCTAACTGCTCATCCAGGCGGGTAACCACCGGGTCGAACGTTATAGCGCCCGACAGGTAATGCAACGCCAGGTTAAGGCCAACGCTGGCTTTCAGCAGGTCCTGTATCTCCTCGTCGGGTTCTGAGCGGCCAAAGGCAGTATCCAGGTTAGCGAAAACCAATTCGGGCACCCTGAAACCAAGCAGGCGGGCCACTTCGCAGCCTATCAGTTCGGCAATCAGCGCCTTAACGCCCTGCCCGGCACCGCGAAATTTGAGCACATATAAAAAATCGTCGTCGGCCTCGGCAATGGCCGGGAGCGAGCCTCCCTCGCGCAGTGGTGTAACGTAACGGGTTACGTTTACCATGCGCAGCTCCGGCTTAAAATCCGCGTTCTCCATCCCGCTAAAATAAGGCAATAATGTTGAATTATATAGCCGCTTTGCAGTGCTTTGTAACAGCAATATAACCAAGCCGCATTAAATATTACCTGATAATCTTCGGATTTTAACCGATGTGCCGCGGGTTGGTGTTTTTACTGTTTTGGTGTTGTAATTTAACGTCATATAATCCCCTAAGCAATATTAAATATAATGAAGATCAGCTCAGTTATACCCTGCCTCGCTGCAATGTTGTTGATGCAAAACACGTTTGCCCAGCAGCAAAAAACCACGCCTTATTTACCTACACAACAGGAGGTGCTACAATCGTTCAAAAAAGCTAACGAGTTAGATACCGCACTGAAAAACATAAGCGTAGTAACCAACATTACCCCCAACTGGCAAGCTGATGGTAACAGCTTTTGGTATCGCAAACCGCTTGATAACCGTGAGGCCGAATACTACCTGGTAGATGCCGCCACCGGCAAAAAACAGTTAGCGTTTGACCATGAACGCCTGGCTAAAGCCATTACTAAACTGACGGATAGAAAAACAGACGCGCAAAAGCTATGGATAAATGAGCTGTTTTATAGCGATGATAAAAGTAGTATAACCTTTAAAACAGGTAACGACTGGTTTAAAATAGACCTGAAAAATTATAAAGCTGAAAAAGCTACCAAGCCCGACCAGCAGGCTTACAACCCCAACCGTCCGCTGCAACACCGCCGGTACCGCTGGGGAGGTTTTAATACCGATTCAGTATCGCCGGATAAGCAGTGGACGGCCATGCAAAAAAAAGGTAACCTTGTAATTAAGAATGCTAAAACCGGTAACGAGATAACATTAAGCACCGATGGTACAACCGAAGCGCCGTATGGCGAGTTCACCTGGTCGCCGGATGGGCAATACGTTGTAGGCTATCACATTAACTACAAAAAAATAAAGGATGTTTATTATGTGCTGAGCTCGGTACCGGGTACCACCCGCGGGCAATTGCGCACCCGCGATTATGCCCAGCCCGGAGATGACTTTACCAGTTACGAGCCCTTCATCTTCAACACAAAAACAAAAAAACAGTTAAAGATAGAGGCCGATAAGATAGACTTTTTTGGCGCGCCCGAACTGCATTTTCGGGAGGGTAACAGCCGCTATTTTACGTTTGAAAAGGTTGACCGCGGGCATCAGCGTTTCCGCCTGATAGAGGTGGACGGCCAAACCGGCAAAACCCGCAATATTATTGACGAGCGCACTAAAACGTTTATATATGAGCAGCGGATATTTACCTATTATCTGCCCAAAACCAACGAGGCGGTTTGGGTAACCGAGCAAGATGGCTGGCGGCATGCTTACCTGGTAAACACTATTACCGGTAAACAACAACTGATAACCAAGGGTAACTGGGTATTGCGCGATATTGATAGTGTTGATATACAAAAAAGGCAGCTATGGTTTAAAGGCAGCGGCATGAACGCAGGGGAGGACCCTTACTTTATACATTACTACCGCATAGGTTTTAATGGCAGGGGATTGATCGATCTTACTCCTGAAAAAGGCAACCACCAGGTAACTTACTCGCCCGACCGTAAGTATATGATCGACGCTTACTCGCAGGTTGATGTGGCACCGGTGGTGAGTTTGCGCAGCACGGCAACCGGTAAAAAGATTGCGGATATTGAAAAGCCCGATCTGGCAAAACTATTGGCTACCGGCATTAAACTGCCCGAGGTTTTTGTGGCCAAAGCCCGCGATGGTAAAACAGATATCTGGGGGGTAATTTATCGCCCGGCCAATATGGACCCAAACAAGGCTTACCCGGTTATCGAAAATATCTACGCCGGTCCGCAGGACTCATTTGTACCCAAGAATTTCGCGGCAGTTAACGAGATGCAGAGCATTGCCCAATTGGGTTTTATTGTAGTACAGATAGATGGCATGGGTACTGCAAACCGCTCAAAGGCTTTTCATGATGTATGCTGGCATAACCTGGCCGATGCGGGCTTTCCTGACCGTATATTGTGGATGAAGGCGTTGAACGCCAAATATCCGCAGGCTGATATTGATAGGGTGGGCTTATACGGTACATCAGCCGGCGGGCAAAATGCCGCAGGCGGTTTATTGTTCCATCCCGAATTTTACAAGGCTGGCGTGGCCGCCTGTGGTTGTCATGATAACCGCATTGATAAGCAATGGTGGAACGAACAATGGATGGGTTACCCGGTTGGCCCGCATTATGGCGCGCAATCAAACATTACCAATGCTGCCAAGCTGCAGGGCAACTTAATGCTGATCGTAGGGGAGGCCGATGAGAACGTTCCGCCGGAGTCAACCCTGCGCTTTGCGGATGAACTTATAAAGGCTAATAAGGATTTTGATTTGCTGGTTATACCCGGCATGGGCCATAGCGATGGCGGGGTATATGGCCGCCGCAGTAAAAAGAACTTTTTTATAAAACACCTGCTCAAAGCCGAATCGCCGGTTAGGGGTGCTGAAGGGATTTAGTAAAACAACAACTGCCGGGTTTACCTGGCAGTTGTTGTTTTAGGCTGTACCAGTTTAAAATATTTAAACCTGCCATAAGCGCTGCGCCCGCCGTAAATGGCCTGATATAAGCCGATCTGTAACGATTTGCCATCCAGGTCAGTACGTAGTATCGGGCTGCCGGGCAGGTTATTCCAATGCTTGCCATCATTACTGCCACGCAGGTAAAACAGGCTGCCGCTGCGCTGTATCTGCAAGTACGGGTAAAAATTAAACCCCGACTGGTTGTTGCTTTGCATACGGTTACCGTTTTGCAGGTTGGTAACCAGGTTGCCTACACTCCATGCGGTAAAAATGCCGTTCTGTACCAGTTCGTCGGTTTTGCCTGAGCTATCTGCAACAAGCCTAACCATTAAACCCGCTTCGTTTGATCCGGACACTTTCTTCTCAGTCAGGCCGCTTACATCAGTAACCTGAGTTTCGGCAACAAAATCGCCTTGTAGGGTTTTGTATAAAAAAGGGCCATTGGGTTTGTTTCCATCCCATTTTGAGTCGGTTGATGATAGCAGTAAGCCGTTGGTGTCAACAGTTATTTTATCAGCCGTTTGCTGTGTGCCTTTGCCGATGATGCCATCCCAAATGCTACCTTTTGTTCCGGTGTTTAAATAGCTATGTGGCTTGTTGAAATCATCGTGCAGCGTAACAAAATTTTTGGCTGACGTATTTACGTTGAATGCTTTAGTGCTTGCGGATATATTACCCGAAGCATCGCGCGTTTTTAAGGTATAACTGTAACCGGTATTAGGCTGCAGGCCATCGTTCACAAAATAAGGTTCATCTGTCCATCCGCTTGAGCGCCCACCGGCATGGCCCGATGTTTCGGTAAAATAATATTGCCTGCCGCTATTAACTGTTGTGTCCGCTTGCATGGCAATCATGTCCGCGCTTAGCGCTGTCGGAGCTTGATCCATCATTGGTGCTTTAGATGATATTTTTAGTTTATTCTGCCATGCTGCGGTGAGCGATTGTAGTCCGCTATCACCCAATGTTTCGTTGATTATGATCAACCCGGCAATACTGTTAACAGCTACACGCTTTCCGTTTATATCGATAATGGATGGGATGGCATACCCACCGTTATTTTTAATAATCAGAGAACCGGCGTTTACTTCCTCGCCATCTAAAAGCGTTTTAGTGCTGTTGCCGTTTACCGCTGTAGCTAAGTAATGCCAACCTTTTACACCGTTTATTTGCGCAAATATTGCCATGCCCAGCGTATAGTTTTGTAATGGAACGCTGCTATTTATACTGATATTTTTGATATTTGAAACCGTCATCCGCCCGGCTTCATCCTTAATTTCGGTGTTGTCTTCGCCTGAAAATTGCCCGCCCGAGGCGCCTTCATTTACCCACATATTAAGCCTGCCATAATTAAGCTTGGACGCGTCAAAATAATAACCGATGTTCTCTTTTTTGTTAGCGGATGCCAGAACCGTTATCGCCGAATCCGTAAGTGCATAGTCATACACCTGCAAGGCCGATATCGCCCCGCTAAACCCGGCACGGCCATCATCCAACCCGCCAATCAGCATGTTTTTGGCCGGGCGTAAAAAAAGCATCTTGCCTTCGCTGTTATCCGGCTTGCCGTCAATAAATGTCTTTTCCACGCTGCCATCAAACGTAACGGCCATGTGGTGCCATTTTGCCGCCTCGGGTACGTTGGTGTAAGCGATATCGCCCCAGCCCCAATGCTGTACCGCGCCAAAATCCTTACTGCTGCCGTAGCCAAAAATAGCGTTGCGCAGGTCGTAATCGCCGTTGGTCCAGGTGAGGTAAGGTTCTTCCGGCTGGATAGCAGGGTTATAGATCCATGCCGATACGGTATAGCTGCTATTGCCGGTTAATGACAAGGGCACTTCAAAATCAGATGCCAGCCTTTCTATGCCGGTAAATACCAGTGCTTTGCGCCCGGCTACCATGTCTGCTACCGGCGCGTTGCTTCCCGCAGTAAAGTTTCCGCCTTGTTTGCCGTGGTTTGTCCACTGTTTAACAGCTTCGCCCGGCATCAGTTTATCAGCAGTCAGATCTACTACTAAACCATGATGTTGCACATCGGGCTGTTTGGCTGAGGCTGCGATGTCGCTTTCAGGCAGATCAAGATCAGCACCATAAACCTTAACATTCCATATTGCTTTGTACAGGCCGGGGTATTCGGTGTTATTGATGGTGATCCTTATATAACGGGCTTTAACGTTTGCTTTATCAACCATCGGGCTGCCATGCTGCAGGTTGTCGGTTCTGTCGGCAAAGGTTTGCCACTGTTTGCCATCGGCCGAATATTCTATTAAATATTGGTAATACCAGGTAGGATATTCAAACTGCGTAAGAATGGTTTTTACGGTTTGTGTTTTACACAGGTCAACCTGCAGCCAGGCAGGGGATTGGTTATCGCCCGATTTCCAAAGGGTGCCATTGTTATTATCCAGGGCAAATTCCGGCTTAAAATCATCGCTGTAATATGAGGAGGCCGTAACCGGTTTTTGATATGCCAGATCAGCAGCGGTGATTGTATTCTTGGCCAATAAACCAATGCCAATATGAGTGGGTATTACTTTTTCAATATTGCCATCTTTATCAAAAACCAATTTATCGGCACATACCTGCCGGTGAAAACCGCCGCCCGAATGCGGGTTGTTATGCCGGTGATAAACGATGTAATACTCGCCCTTAATCTCAATCACCGATTGATGGCCCGGGCCGTGTACCGTACCATCGGCATTGGTGGTAAGTATAGGGTTGTTTTTACCGTAGGTGAATGGCCCCATCGGGCCTTTGTTACTCATTACATATTGCACGCGGTAAGTTTCGTTTTCGCAATAGCCCGATGAATAGGTGAGGTAATAAATTCCCTTACGTTTAAACATGAACGGTGCCTCAAAAAAATCTTTGGCGATGGTATTAGGTATCTTATCCAGCGCCGAAAAAGTTTTCATATCGGCATTAAGCCTGCCAACGCCCACGCCGCTGTTGGGGTATATGCCCCAGGTGCCCCAATGCATGTAAAACTGCCCGTCGTCATCTCTAAAGGTTTGCCCGTCAAGCGTGATCACATTGGGTATCATTAAGTTGGTTACGATGGGTTTATTGTCTGCGTTCAATGGTGTCCAGGGGCCTATAGGGGTGTTACTCCATGCGCCGAAAATTTCAACCGGCTGGCAATAGTACATGTAGTATTTACCATCGTTACCCAAAGTAACATCGGGCGCCCAGATGAACTTAGTGGTAGGCCAGTTCATATCGTGCATGGTCCAGTTCACAAAATCCTTTGATGTCCATACCTGCGATGGGCCGTGTCCGCCGCCATTGCCATCGGTAGTGGCGTAAATGTAGTAGGTGTCGCCAAATTTTTTCACTGTAGGGTCGGCAAAGTAGCCGGGGATGATGGGGTTGCCATTACCGGGCTTCTGGGCGGCATTGGGCTGTGCAAATAATGGATAACCAAACAACATCATTATCAGCAACAGGCAGGCATTACGCGGCATATATAATCAAGCTAAGTTTAAACCGACCAATGTAGTTAACCTTGTAGGTTGTTTTTTAACTGAAATTAGCTGTTAGTTACCGTTAATTAACCTCAGCCCATCCCTCTCCAAAGGAGAGGGAGTGTGCGCTTTAACAACAATCATGTCATTTCTCCTTGCACAACCCCTCCTAAATCCTCCCGAGGGGAAAACAGGAGGACTTCTACAAAACTTTAAATATAGAAAAGGAGCGTAGGCCTGCCGGGAAACCGGGCCAAGGAGTATGGCCTGTGCGGATGAAGGTTTTTTCCGGCTTGATGTTTGGTTACTTTCGCACCAAGGGAATTAACTGGCCTCTGCGGCCAAGAGCAGACTGACGATGGTTAAAGCATAAATCCATCATAAAGCATAGCATCTTCACTACCTGTCCTCAATTTCTTTTGAGCGATCAAAAGAAACAAAACTCGCCGGCTACGCCCTGCCCGGTGAAAGTTTGTGCTTTGGCAGGGTTTGTGCTGCTCCGGGCATTTCTGATGCCGGTAATAGAGGTTATTTAAGGTTGTGCTTTTGCTTTGTGGAGCTAAATCAATTCCCTCCTTGTGGAGGGTAGGGAGGGGTTTCACCGAATTTTAATTTCTACTTACTTCGCTCTAAAAATTTATGTCATTTCGAGCGCCAGCGAGAAATCTGTACGCATTCAGTAGCAAAGCGACAGATTTCTCCTCGTACCTCGTTCGAAATGACAAGAGTTATAAAGCCATTATCAAAGTCCTCCCCCTGGGGGAGGACTTAGGAGGGGTTGAGGGGTTCAATATTCTATAAATCTTTTACATAATGATGTAAGAGATGAGCACCTTGCTATAGGTAAATTTGTAATGTAAATTAAAGGATCATTATGGCGGCACATAGTTTAAAAACAGAAACCTTCCCGGTAACGGGCATGAGCTGTGCGGCCTGTGCAAACAGTGTTGAAAGTATGGTGGCAGCGCAGGATGGGGTTAAGGAAGCTGCCGTAAATTATGCCGCCCAAACACTCCGGGTTACTTATAACGATGTTGACGTAGATCCTCTTGCCATGCAAAAGGCGGTTCAGTCCATAGGGTATGACCTGATAGTAGATACCGAGAACGCCAGCGAAAAGCAGGCCGAAGCGCAGCAGGGTCATTATAAAAAGCTAAAAAATAATTTTATTTACGCGGCTATACTAACCCTGCCCGTGGTAGTCATCGGTATGTTTTTGATGGATCTGCCGTATGCTAACTATATTATGCTGGCGCTTAGCGCGCCGGTGTTGTTTGTGGCAGGCCAAGGTTTTTTTGTGAACGCCGTTAAGCAGGCATCACACGGCAAGGCAAATATGGATACGCTGGTGGCCATGAGCACTGGCATCGCTTTTTTGTTCAGCCTGTTCAATACTTTTTACCCGCAATTTTGGCACAGGCAGGGGCTGCATCCGCATGTGTATTACGAGGCTGCTTCGGTGGTGATCGTTTTTATTATGCTGGGGAAATTGCTGGAAGAAAAAGCCAAATCCAACACCTCATCGGCCATAAAAAAACTAATGGGTTTGCAACCCAATACGGTTTTAGTGTTAAAGAATGGGGCAGAGGTTGTACAGCCGCTTGCCGAAGTAAATGTTGGCGACATCATCATCGTTAAACCCGGCGAAAAGGTAGCGGTGGATGGCACAGTGACCGAGGGCAACTCATTTGTTGATGAAAGCATGATCAGCGGTGAGCCTATACCGGTTGAAAAGCAAACGGGTGATAAAGTGCTGGCCGGTACCATCAATCAAAAGGGCAGCTTCCGTTTCAGGGCCGAAAAGGTTGGTGCCGATACCATGCTGGCCCACATCATTAAAATGGTGCAGGATGCCCAGGGCTCAAAAGCGCCCGTACAAAAACTGGTTGATAAAATCGCGGGCATATTTGTGCCCGTGGTAATTGTAATTGCCCTGATAAGTTTTGCCGTTTGGCTGATAGCGGGCGGACAGCATGCCTTAACCCACGGCTTAATGGCCTTGGTTACGGTACTGGTTATTGCCTGCCCCTGCGCGTTGGGCTTAGCCACGCCAACGGCCATTATGGTAGGTGTGGGCAAAGGTGCCGAAGAAGGTATTTTGATAAAGGATGCCGAAGCGCTTGAAATGGGCCACAAGGTAAATGCCATTGTATTTGATAAAACCGGAACCCTCACCATAGGCAAACCCGAGGTAAATGAGTTGTTATGGACTAACACCTCCACGCACAATGTATCAACCCTTAAAAGTATCTTTCTTAGCCTTGAGAAATACTCCGAGCATCCCTTGGCCGGGGCTATTGTGGTGTTTGATGACCTGAAAGAGGCTTTACCTGTAAGGCTTGAGGCTTTTGAAAGTATAATCGGTCGTGGCGTACAGGCTGCATATAATGGCGTAAATTATTACGCAGGCAGCCATAAGTTGATCGCCGAAAAGCATCTCAATATTCCGGCTGACCTGGGCGAGGCTACGGCCCGTTTTAAGGGTGAAGCAAAAACTATTATTTACTTTGCTGATGATAAGCAGGTACTGGCCATTGCCGCTATAAGCGATGCTATAAAGGATGGTTCGGCAGAGGCAGTACGGCAATTAATCCGTCAGGGCATAGAAGTATATATGCTTACCGGTGATAACCAGCAAACCGCCGCCGCCATTGCCCGGCAGGCCGGTATAAAACATTACCAGGCTGATGTATTGCCATCAGATAAAGCCGGTTTTATAAAACAATTACAGCAACAGGGTAAAGTAGTAGCTATGGCCGGCGATGGAATTAACGATAGCCAGGCGCTGGCGCAGGCTGATGTAAGCATAGCCATGGGTAAGGGTACTGATATAGCGATGGATGTAGCCAAAATAACCCTGGTTTCCTCTGATCTGCGACAGGTACCAAAGGCACTTCGCTTATCACGCTTAACAGTGAAAGCCATACGGCAAAACCTGTTTTGGGCGTTTATTTATAACCTGATAGGCATACCCGTTGCCGCGGGTTTATTGTATCCGGTTAACGGTTTTTTACTCAACCCCATGATAGCGGGTGCTGCCATGGCGCTGAGTTCGGTATCGGTAGTGAGCAATAGCCTGCGGTTAAAATTTTCAAAACTCTACATTTAATTTTGTTATTATTAACATATATGGAAACGTTAAAATTTAAAACCAACATAAAATGCGGTGGCTGTATAGCCGCTGTTACCCCGGCGCTTAACAGTTTAGAAGGTGTTAAAGACTGGCAGGTTGACGTAGCCTCGCCCGAAAAGGTGCTGACCATAAACAGCGACGATATGCTATCTGAACAAGCTATTATAGCCGCGCTTAAAGAAAAAGGCTACCAGGCCGAAGCAATCTGATCACCGATGGTGCTGTATATAAAAAATATGGTATGCGATCGTTGTATACTCGTGGTACGGCAGCAACTGGAAAGCCTGGGCTTTACGGTTGCGGATATTGACCTGGGTAGTGCTACGGTACAGCCCGAACCGGATGCCGCTGCCATTGCATCAGCATTAAAAGTATTGGGTTTTGAGCTGATAGATAATGAGAAGGATAAACTGGTTGAGCGTATCAAAAACCTGATCATCGAAAAGATACATCATAGCGATTTGGCGGAGCAGCAGATGAATTTTTCAACTTACTTATCAGAAAACCTGCATAAGGATTACGGGCAGCTAAGCCGCCAGTTTTCAGACGGTGAGGATACTACCATCGAGAAATTCATTATCCAGCAAAAAATTGAGAAGGTTAAAGAGCTGCTTGAATATGGCGAACTCAACCTTAACGAGATTGCCTGGAAAATGGGCTACAGCAGCAGCGCGCACCTTTCGGCACAGTTTAAAGCGGTTACGGGTTTAACGCCGAGCCAGTTTAAAAGCGATAGCAAAGGCAGGCGTAAGGCGTTGGATAAAATATAGTTCTACTTATTTGGTCATGCGGGTAAGCGCCTGCTTGATCAGCTCTAAGCCACCCTCGGAGTAATTTAATTTTAAAGCGAAACTGTGCCCGTGCGCGTCCATCTTTAAAAGAGATTTGTAAAGGATGTTTACCATCTTCTCCGGGTCACCCTCGTATTTTTTGCGGAAGTCTTCATACTGATACTCCAGGAAAACCAGGCAAAGCGCGTTCTCCATGGTTTGTACCTCGGCATCAACCTTAATACGTTTTTTCAGGATGATCTCGCTTACACGGGCAATCTGCTCATCGCTGTAACCGGCCTGCTGCATTAGCCGGGCGGTAACGGTAGCGTGATGCTGGGCAAGGTCTTTACGCCATTTCAGGTATGGTTCACGCCCTTCGGGATAGCTTTCGCGCGGCATTTCCCAGCGGCCAATGTGCTGGCTGCGCGATGCTAAAAGCAATTCCTCACCGGCATCGGGCTGTAGTTTTAATACCCAATCATACAATCGCAAAGCATACGCATACTCAACGGGATAGGTAGTGCCTTCCCATTCCAGCGTGCGCGGGTCGTGCATGTTGTACTCATCAAACAGCCTGAATGCTTCCTGTAGCTTGCTCATGGCTGCAAAATAACATGTTTTAGTTAAAGTAAAAAGATAAGGTATGTGAAATCAATCCAGAACGGATAAGGTGGTGTTGATCACATCGTCAAAAAACGCCTTATCGGTACTTGATTTTGCCAGCACTTGTATACCTTTTACGGCGTTGTATAAAAAACGGGCCAGCGCCCTTGCATCCTGTTTACTGGTGATTTCACCGTTTTCCTGCCCTTTTTTTATAGCGATATAAAAGCTTTCCTCGGTACGCTGCACGGTTTTGCAAACAATATCGCGCACCTCGGTATCATGCGGGGCAACTTCCACCTCGGCATTTACCATAAAACAGCCCTTTTGCTGGGCGTCACTTAAAAGCGCGGTAGCGGTGTATTCCAGCATCTGGCGTATAGCTTGTTTTGCGGGTATGGGGCTGTTGGCTATATCGCACATGTGGTTGCTGCCCGAGTTTTGGTAATGTTCAAGCGCCTTAATGTACAGCGTATGTTTATCGCCATAGGTATCGTACAGGCTTGAGCGGCTTATGCCCAGGGCATCCACCAAATCCTGCATGGATGTAGCATTGTAACCCTTATGCCAAAATGTGCATACGGCCTTCTTCAATACCTCTTCTTCATCAAAATCTTTACTTCGTGCCATAACTTAAAAAGCTTTGCCCTTTAGTGGGCAAAGCTAATTTATTTAATTTAAATGTTAACAGCCGCGCACATTTACATGTTTGCGACGGTTAATGTTTAGCGTACGCCGCCGCTCACTACCAGTATTTCGCCGGTTAACCAGCGTGAATCGTCAGATGCCAGGAACACGGCTACAGGGGCAATGTCATCCGGCTGACCGATACGGCCAAGCGGGGTGGTTTTTACTGATTCGTGGTGGAAATCACTGCCGATAACACCTGCGGTGTGTGTGCCTTCAGTTTCAACCATACCCGGGTTAATTGAGTTTACGCGAATGTTTTTAGGCCCAAGCTCTTTTGAATGCACCTTGGTAATGGCATCAACCGCGCTTTTTGTAGCGGTGTAAATTGAGCTGCCCGGAATGTTCAGGTTAGTTATTGTTGAGCCGATGTTGATAATGCTGCCACCATCCTCGCTAAAGTTTTTAACCGCGGCCTGGCTTGCAAGCAGTAAGCCTAAAACGTTGGTATTAAACTGGCGGTGATATTCGTTCTCGTCAAAATCTTCAATGGTGCCAAAACTGTATACACCGGCATTGTTTACCAGTATATCCAGGCGGCCATAAGCTTGTTTAGCTTCAGCAAACAAACGCTGTACATCGGCAGCCTTGGCTACGTCGCCTTGTACAGCTATGGCCTTGCCGCCGTTGCTTACAATTTCGGCAACTACTTTTTCAGCACCTTCTTTTGATGATGCGTAATTTACTACCACGGCGGCACCTGCTGCTGCCAGATCTTTAGCTATACCGGCACCTATACCTTTTGATGCTCCTGTTATTATCGCTACTTTGTTTTCTAACTTTTTCATTTTTGTGATCTTGTTGAATTATGTTTTTTGGAATAATCGTTCCGCAAATATATATTCAATTCGGAATGAATGTTCCATAATAATGTCATGTGATTTGAAGATGGCAATAGGATGACTATTAAGAAAAACAGAAGATAATAAAGCAAGCTATATGCAAGGCTTATAATAAAATCCTGTTCCGCAGGTTATTTATATACCGATGATCTTACACTTATGAAAGCCGGAATACTATTATTTATCATCATTATGCTTGCACCGGGCCTGTTATTCAGCCAGGATAAAAGCGTATGGACATCTTTTTGGAACAGTGATACCACGCTGAGAGGTTTTAAAGACGCAGCGGGCAAGGTAATGATCGCGCCAAAGTTCGCCCCGATCACATCGGCCAATAAATTCATCAATATAATAGCCGCAGTAGAAAAAAAGGGCGATAAATGGTTGTCTTATTATTTAACCAAATCAGGCAGAAAGGTTGGCCAGGATCAGCTTTATGTTTTTGATATTACTCCTGATTGCGAATGCGAAGGTTACATTCGTTTCAGGGATGCTGTAACGCATAAAGTAGGTATGTTTAACGGAAAGGGAGATATAGCTATACCTGCGGAATACAATAATCTAATGCCCGTTGCCAACGGACTGATCGTAGCCTTAAAAGGCGGAATCTTTGACGCAAGTAAAATAGACGAACATAACCAATACCCCTGGGTGGGCGGTAAAGAGGTGCTGATAGATACGCGGAATAAGCTGCTGATTAACGATTTTAAATATGATGCGGACATTAACTTTTATTCGCTTAAAGTATTAAAGCAACCAGGCAATGACCCGGGAAGGGATAATTTTAAAACCCTGACAGGCGAGTATTACTCGTTCATTAATTACGATAAGGAGTTTAAGGCATGGTTAAAAACCGCGCTGCTGGACGATCTCACTCCCGAACGTTTGCTTAAAGCGGCGTATATCAATGTAATGGTTAATATAAGCGCTGATGATAAGGAATGGAACCTCGATAAGGCCCGCTTTGTGGATGAATGGTTCAGCATCATTCGCCTCAAATTATTGGAATTGAATAAACCCGGAGTTGAATACCATATTTTTACCGAGGGGTTAAATCCATTCATCTACGATTACACATCAGCAGCGTTTGAAAAATACTTTGACAACTGCGGCTCCGCATTACATAACAAATACCCCGTTAAACAAGTGGTAATAACGCGCCACGTAAACGGAGAAATCAAACAAGATCATTTTGAATTTTTACGTACTGACAGCGGCTATAAGCTTATATCGGTGTCTTTATAGATTGTTATATATGTATGAATGCGGTTTTGTACGGTTTTATCAGCCCGCATTTAAATTGATTGCATTTTTAATACCCTGCTATAGCTGATCCCTATTACCACCAACTCGTCAGCAACGGCTCAGTATGCCAAATTGTACCTAAACCTTGTCGCTCATTATATTCAGCTTGCCCAAACCGACCGCATGTTAGTATTCGAGAAATTTTATAAGCCAAAGCGCTGTTAAAGCCGCCGCCGCGTGGGTAAAGCATATAGCGGACAGGTTGGTGAGGCGTGGTGGCCATAGGCGTAAAAAAAAGCCTCTCAGATTTCTCTGAGAGGCTTTTTGTGGTATCAGCTGGAATCGAACCAGCGACACAAGGATTTTCAGTCCTTTGCTCTACCAACTGAGCTATGATACCGCTCCCGTTTTTGGGTCTGCAAATGTAGCTTGTTTTTTTGTTTATGGAAACTTTTTTTGAAAAAACATTCGCAATACGGGTTAACTGCCTGTAATGCAGCTAAAATATTTTTTACGGAACGTAGCTCTCCAATATTTTAAAGCCACCTTCGGTAGTAATATCAATATGGTTAATGTTTTTTGGCAGTAATATGCTGTCGCCCATTTTAACATCAAGCGTGCCGCCATCATATTTGATGGTATACGCGCCCGCTACGCAAACGTGTATTACAAACGAATCAATACTGCTGTAATCGCGCGTGGTGCCCTCGGTAAAGTCAAGTACGCTGGTGGTGAAATACTGGCAGCTAACAGCTTCTATAGCCTCATTTTGCGTGTGCTCGTACGCTGTTTTGTATTCAGGGTAAAACTTGTAGTCAATAGCTGCTAAGGCTTCTTCAACGTGCAATTCGCGTTTGTTGCCTTTATCGTCAACACGGTCAAAGTCGTATATACGGTACGTAATGTCTGATGTTTGCTGAATTTCAGCGATCAGCAGGCCCGCGCCAATAGTGTGTACACGCCCGGCCGGTAAAAAGTAAATATCGCCCGCGGTAACATCCTCACGGTTCAGAATATCAGTAAGGTGGCCGCTGTTAAATTTTTCGAGATAAACCTGCTCGTTCACTTCCTGGTTAAAGCCCGTGATCAGCGTAGCACCCGGATCAGCCTCAATAACATACCACATTTCGGTTTTACCAAATGAGTTGTGGCGCTCCTTGGCCAGTTTATCGTCAGGGTGCACCTGTATAGATAAGTCCTCATTGGCATCAATAAACTTAACCAGCAGCGGGAAGGTATTGCCAAAGCGCTCGTACACTTTTTCGCCTACCAGTTCGCCTTTGTATTCTTCAAGCAAATCGGCTAATGAACGGCCTTCAAGCGTGCCATTGGCCACTACGGATACATCACTTTTAACGCCCGATATTTCCCAGGTTTCGCCGCAGTTTGGCAGGCTGCCAAAATCTTTATTTAAGTATGTTCTTATTTTCTGGCCGCCCCAAATTTTGTCTTTGTAGATGGTCTTGAATTTCAGAGGATATAATGCTGACATGGATAATGAATTTATATTACTTGTAATTATTTGATAATGTTATTATTTGAGCGATAAGATTAGCTAAATAATCTTGTTTTATAGACCATATTATGTTATAGTCAATGCCGAAATAATCATGCACAATCCGGTTGCGAAGACCTCTTATTTTGTGCCAGTCAATTTCGGGATTAGCGTCTCTAAAATCTTCAGGCAAGCGATTAGCAGCTTCACCAATTATTTCAAAATTTCTTACAACAGCATCGATAGTTTTACTATCGTTTATAAATTCTTCATAATTTAAAGATGCCGTGTAAGCAAATATCTTTTCAGCACTTTCCAGTATGTCTTCCAATAAAAGATTCGGCTGACGTTTAGACATAGATAATTTCAGGCTCGATTAGTTTGAGGTATTTTAGTTTTATACCACTTTTTGATACGAGGTCAATTTTGCGTTTCAGGCTATTTTCTAATTCATCTGCCAGTGTAATAAACTCAATCCCTATTGGTTTATTAAAATCCACGATAATGTCAATGTCACTTGAGTCGTTGAAATCATCACGTACAACAGAGCCAAATAAGCCAATGGAGTTGATTGGATATTTAGAAATCAGCTCGGGTTTCATAGCTGATAAGGTCGTTCTTATTAAATCAAGATAAGACATAAAGCAAAGATATAATTTATCTTAATAGGCTTGCGTTACTAATCAAGTTAATATCCATTATGCCCAACACATCAAATTTATTACCTCTTCTTAACAACCACAAAATAGCTGCTCTTTAACGAGTCGGTAAAATTTTGCTGGTTGTATTTAAAGGCCGTGGTTTCAAAGGAAGTGCAGCAATCTTTTTTTAACTCAATGTTTGCCGCGAATATGGTATCCTGATCGGTACTGTTAAGCTTTACAATTAAATTGGTTTGTCCGCCAAACGGGGTACTGAACCCTAATTTTATCCTGCTGGGGTTTTTGCCTGATCCTTTGGGTACGATGCCTACGATGCCATTGTTCAATTCCTTGATCCTGGTTGTATCATAATAATTGGGCGTTGCCGGGTTAAGCAAGTCGCGACCAATGGAATCTCTTAGCTCAAACACAATAGCCGGTGCAGGGGTAAAGCAGGCCACATTACCACAATTATTACGTACACAGCCTATGCCTGCAATAAGGGGGGCAAAAAGTGCGAACAAATGTTTTAAGCGTATAGGTTTCATGGTTTTAAATATAATTATAAAAATAAGCAGGCCGCAAATATTTAACATTTGCGGCCTGCTCAAATATAATTATTGTGCTGTAATTACTTACCCAATTTAGCTTTCAGGTTTTCGTCAATAGCAGCAAGGAATTCTTCGGTATACAGGTAATCAACACCATGCTCAACCTTGGCTTTAGCGGTAATGGCCAAATCCTTGGTCATTTTGCCACTCTCAACAGTTTCAATACAAACCTGCTCAAGGGTGTGGCAAAAATCAATCAGTTCCTGGTTGCCATCCAGCTTACCACGAAACTCCAAACCACGTGTCCACGCGAAGATAGACGCGATAGGGTTGGTTGATGTTGGCTTGCCGGCCTGGTGATCGCGGTAGTGGCGGGTTACGGTACCATGTGCAGCCTCAGCCTCCATGGTTTGGCCATCAGGGGTAACCAGGGTTGAAGTCATTAAACCTAACGAGCCAAAGCCTTGCGCTACGGTATCGCTTTGTACGTCGCCATCATAGTTTTTGCAAGCCCATACAAAGTTACCGTTCCATTTAAGGGCGGCGGCCACCATGTCGTCAATCAGGCGGTGCTCATAGGTAATACCGGCAGCGTCAAACTTCTCTTTATAATCGTTTTGATAGATCTCTTCAAAAATATCTTTAAAACGGCCATCATATTTTTTAAGGATGGTGTTTTTGGTTGACAGGTACAACGGCCAGCCTTTCATCAGCGCCTGGTTAAAACAAGCGTGCGCAAAGCCTTTTATTGATTCGTCGGTAT
Organism: Mucilaginibacter sp. UR6-1; assembly: GCF_020880975.1. Lineage (GTDB taxonomy): Bacteria > Bacteroidota > Bacteroidia > Sphingobacteriales > Sphingobacteriaceae > Mucilaginibacter. The sequence goes on from NZ_JAJIWP010000002.1 coordinate 436,407, forward strand.
TGTACATGGTAAGCGCCACACCATCACCTTTAAAGTTATATACTTCGTATGATTGTTCAGGGCTGCCATCCTCCGGGGTAAAAGTTACGGTAAGCTTGCCTTTGCCTTTAGCCAAAAAGTCGGTAGCGCGGTACTGATCGCCAAAAGCATGACGGCCAATGCAGATAGGGGCTGTCCAGTTAGGCACCAGGCGAGGTACATTGCTCATTACAATAGGTTCACGAAATACGGTACCGTCCAGTATGTTACGGATAGTGCCGTTTGGCGATTTCCACATTTGTTTCAGGCCAAACTCCTTAACGCGGGCCTCATCAGGTGTAATGGTAGCGCATTTAATACCAACACCATACTGTTTAATAGCGTTAGCGGCATCAATAGTAACCTGATCGTCGGTTTCATCACGGTACTCAATACCCAGGTCAAAGTATTTTATATCCAGATCCAGATACGGGAAAATCAGTTTATCCTTAATGAATTTCCAGATAATGCGGGTCATTTCATCGCCATCCAGTTCAACTACCGGGTTTTCTACTTTAATTTTTGACATAACTATCTGTTATTAGGTTTTTTTAAAGGTTTCAAATATATAAAATACCCATTATGATGTTCCAAATAAAAAACTATTTTGCCATGTAAAACAATCGGTTGCTATATAGTGCAAATACAGCTTTTTACCTTTAATAAAACTATATTCATTATTCTGCCGTTTAAGGAGGGACACTTTACCACAAAGCGCTATCTATGATTATAAAATTTACCAGACTGTTAATGCTAACGGCTATTGCTGCCATGGCAACCCTTACCGCCAAAGCGCAACTCGGGTTTAATTACAGCCAGCACGATCTGGGTATCGGCATCAGCAATAACCAGGTATTTGGCGATGCCGAAAAAACTACTTCAACCCTTTCGGGCAGTTTAAGTTATACCTACAACGCTACGCCCTTTGTAAATTATATAGTTGAGTTTCAGGCCGGCACTTTAAAAGGGGGCGATTCTGTTGAATACCGATCAGGCAGGCAGTTTAAAAACAACTTTATTGCCGGTACGCTACGTGCGCAGGTGCAGGCCGGCGAATTTATTGATTACTCATCGAGCGCGCTGATGGACGGGCTGAAAAACATTTACGGCTCAGTAGGGGTGGGTTTGGTTTCAAACCGTATTAAAGAGGTATCCCGCAACTCAAACACCATTCCGGGGTATTATACGCCCGGTAAGGATGAAAGCACGGAGTTCTACATCCCTTTAAAAATAGGTTATGAGTACAAAATATTTAATAGCTATAACGAGCCTTCTGTAAAAATTGACCTGGGTTACCAGGTAAACGTAATGACCGGTGAAAACCTCGACGGTTTTGATGCCGGATCGCGCAGGGATATATGGACACAGCTAACCCTTGCTGTAAAATTTTCTATCGGCAGCGTAACCTCCTATCGCAAACCGCTTACGCGCGACTAATGCTATTTGATTAAAACTTTGGCAGGGTTTTTAATGTTAGATATTTATATTAAAACTGAAACCTATGGACCCAAAAAATCAATATCCGGGCTTTAATGATGATGATAGTCCGGAAAACGACAATGATCTGCGTAGTGAAATAGATGCTGACAGTAACCGTGATGCAGATGTAAATAACTCAACAGATGTTGAGGACCTGAAATTTAATGAAGATGCGGGTAGCTTTGAGCTGGACGTAGATAGTGAAGACCCGGATTACGACCATCCCGATCCATACAATTCGGTTGCTAAAAATGGTGATGATTTTGATTCGACCTATGACGAAGCCAATCCTTATGCGGTTGATGAATATATACCGAATGAAAACCTGGAAACTGATGTTGATACTTTAGGTATGCACATTGATAGCGGCAAAATTACCGAGGTTGACCCGGTTGATGAAGCCATATCACGCACACCCGAAGATGACCGCGATGATCTTGACGAAGAGGGTTATCCGAAAAATGACGGGGAATATTTAAAGTAGGATACATTAAATATTGCAAAGAGCCGGAAGCAATGCCGGCTCTTTGTGGTTATAGACAGTCGTCATTGCGAGGTACGAAGCAATCTCTTTAAGACATTCGGAATTTGACCGGCTCAAAGAGATTGCTTCGTACCTCGCAATGACGGATGAATTTTAATATAATTTCAGCTTCCTCTCCTTTAGGAGAGGGCTGGGGTGAGGATCAATCTATCTCCAGGTTCAACTTATTTTTCAACTCCACCAATTGCGGGTTTTTGGCGGCCATATACTGAAATATTTCCTTGGCACCATAAGGTTTGCGATTGGCCTGTACTTCATCAATACGGGTAATAATATCCAGATCAAAGTTTTTGAGGTTGCTGCGCAGATAGTTCAGCAAAAAGGGCCGTTCATCACGCAGAGATGCTTCCTGTACCTTGGTTTCAATCACTATCTCATACAAAACGGGGTTCATCATCACCGGCTTACCGGTAAATATGGTTGAGAGTATCTTTTTACCTTCGGATTTTACACGCTCGCCATACAGGTTCCAATAGTGTACAAATTGGTCGGGGGTAAATGCCTCCTTGTCCTCACCCTTTAAATAAGGGTCCTCCTCCTCAACAGCCACGTCATCAAGCGCGCTCAAATTACTAAGCGATGGTATTTTGATAGAGGTGGATGGTGAATGCAGGTTGGGGATAAAAACCTTCGGCTTATCTACCGGCGGGGCTAATGCAGGGTTAGCTTGTGCTACAGGCTGAACAGGCTCCGGCCGGGGTGCCGAAACCGGCGCAGCAACAGGTGCCTGTGTTTTAACAGTATTATAACTAACCGGATTTTCGCTCACAACCGGTAGCGGGTTAACTTCAGTGGGTTTAACTACCGGTGGGGCGGTTATTGCTGGGGTATCAGGTTTTTTTTTTACCTCCCCTTCGGGCAGTGATGTATTGGCGGCGTTGAACAGGGCGGGTAAATGGCACATTTTAAGTAGTGCCAGCTCAACCTGCAGGCGCTGGTTTTTGCTCAGTTTATAGCTCAAATCGCACTGGTTGGCAATATTTAAGGCCGATAGCAGAAATGACACCGGTGCCGCCTGCGATTGCTGCAAATAACGGTTGCGGATATTTTCGCTTACCTCAAGCAGTTTTAAGGTCGAAGCATCCTTGCCTACCAATAGGTTACGCAAATGTTCTGAAAGGCCTGATATAAAGTGCGCGCCATCAAAACCTTTGCTTAATATCTCATCAAACAGCAGCAGCGTTTTGGCACTGTCGCCGGCCAGCAGGCTGTCGGTAACGTTAAAGTAGTAATCATAATCAAGTATGTTCAGGTTATTGATCACCGACGAATAGGTAACGTTGGCGCCTGAAAAACTTACGATCTGATCGAACATGGAAAGCGCGTCGCGCAAGCCGCCATCAGCCTTTTGGGCGATGATGTGCAAGCCGTCGGGCTCATAGTTCACCCTTTCCTTTTGGGCTATTGATGCCAGGTGCGATGCCATATCCTCCACACGGATGCGGTTAAAATCAAATATCTGGCAGCGCGAAAGGATGGTAGGCAGTATTTTATGCTTCTCGGTAGTGGCTAATATAAATATGGCGTAATTAGGTGGTTCCTCCAGCGTTTTCAGGAAGGCGTTAAATGCCGCCTGAGATAGCATGTGCACCTCATCAATAATATATACCTTATAACGGGCTGCCTGTGGCGGTATACGCACCTGGTCTATCAGGCTGCGAATATCATCAACCGAGTTGTTTGATGCTGCATCGAGCTCGTGGATGTTGAATGAATTACCGTTCATGAACGAGCGGCACGAATCGCAGGTGCCACAAGCCTCGCCATTGGGCTGTAAATTCTGGCAGTTAATGGTTTTTGCCAGTATACGCGCGCAGGTTGTTTTGCCCACACCACGTGGCCCGCAAAACAAAAATGCCTGCGCCAGTTGGTTGTTCTTAATAGCGTTTTTGAGGGTGTTGGTTATATGTTGCTGGCCAACAACGGTTTCAAAAGTAGCCGGGCGGTATTTGCGTGCCGAAACTATAAAATTCTCCACAGGCATAAAGGTAGCTAAAAACTTTGGTAACGATAAACAGGTGTTGGTAAAATTAGCGGTGCTATAAACCTCACCCCGGCCCTCTCCTAAAGGAGGGGGAGCTGAAAATTAATAAATCTGTCATTCCGAACGTGGTACGAGGAGGAATCTGCCTGCGTTCATAACCAAGCGACGGATTTCTCGCTATCGCTCGAAATGACAGAATAAATATTGTTAGGCGGTTTGCTATCTCTCCTGCAGGATAGGGCTGGGGTGAGGTTACTTTAATCTTTCCAAAACGCCCCTGCGTTTTACAATATTTTTATAGTCCCACTGTATATCGCGAGCCTTGGTAAGCCAACGTTGCAATGTTTGGCCATCTATTTGCGCTGCCGATGTATACCGCGCTTCGGCGGCTTTGAATTTGCCCTCGTTTTGCAGGCCGGATTCCTCAAACGTCTGTCCGCTCCAAAACAGCAGGCGAACATTACCTTTAAGTTTGCTGTAACCGGCCACCGGGTTGCCATCTAAAAACCAAACAGGATGCGCGTGCCATATCTTTGATTCGGCCTCGGGCAGTCCGGATGCAATGGCATTGGCCAGCAGGTTGCATATCTCCTGATCGGCGGGTGTTTGCTGGTTGTTGTAGTCCTGTACTTCTTGCGTAATAGCCATTTGCTTTTAGGTTTAATAAGGTAGTAAATTTACCCATACATCCCATAAAAGCAAATGGCTGATTTAAAAGTGTTTATTGCAAATCGTCATCAGGCAGGTGGTCATCATCATCTTCGTCTATCTCGTCCCAGTCGTTTTCCTGGCGTATGCGGTGCAGGTCGTTCCCGGTGCCCATCAGGTCATCAAATTCCTCATCATCTTCATCGTCCCAATCGCCTTCGAGGTCATCATCTTCGCCGGGAGTAAATAATATGGTATTTATGATGATGCCTGTGTTTTTTAATTGGGTATCGTTATTATATAATTGTGTTTGCATGGCTTAAATTCTGTATCACAAACATGCAAAATTGCCGCCTTATATTTAATAGCATATCAATACTTTGAGCCTTCTTTTTACTTTGCAATAACTTTTAAATATGTGCGAACGATGTTTGAGTACAATAACTCATTGAATATTTGACCAATTGAAAAAAACTTATTACTTTTGCAGCCCCGTTAATAGCGGGTAAATAACAAATTAACAAACAAATGCAACAGTACGAAACCGTAGTAATTCTTACCCCGTTGCTGTCAGAAGAAGTAGCGAAAGAGGCAATTGCCAAATTCACTAAGATCTTAACCGACGGCGGAGCCGAAATTGTCCAGGAGGATAATTGGGGTTTGAAAAAATTAGCGTACCCTATTCAAAAGAAAACAACAGGGTATTATCACTTAACTGAATACAAGGCTCCGGGTGATTTAATCAACAAATTGGAAATTGAATTCAGACGTGATGAGCGCGTTATGCGTTTCCTGACCATTGCATTGGACAAACACGCCATTGCTTACAACGAGAAGAAACGTAGCGGTGCTTTCAACCAAAAGAAAACTAAAACAGAGGAGGCAGCAGGCTAATGGCAAACGATCAGATTAAATACGTTACCGCTCCAAAAGTGGAGGATAACCGTAAAAAATACTGCCGTTTTAAAAAGAACGGTATCAAGTATATCGATTACAAGGATGCTAACTTCCTTTTAAAGTTTATTAACGATCAGGGTAAAGTATTACCTCGCCGTTTAACAGGTACTTCATTAAAGTTTCAGCGTAAAGTAGCCCAGGCTGTTAAGCGTGCACGCCACATCGGTTTGTTACCTTACGTTACAGATTCATTAAAATAATCAGGAGGTAGAGTAATGGAACTTATTTTAAAACAAGATGTAAAAAACCTTGGCGATAAAGACGACGTAGTAAGCGTTAAGCCGGGTTATGGCCGTAACTACCTTATCCCTAAGGGTTATGCTATATTAGCAACTGTATCTGCACGTAAGGTTTTAGCTGAAAACCTGAAGCAAGCTCAGTTCAAACAAGAAAAAATACGTAAAGATGCTGACGCTATCGCCGCTAAACTGGAAGGTGTAAAACTTACCATTGGCGCTAAAGCCGGCGAAACCGGTAAAATTTTCGGTGCTATCAACACTATCCAGATTGCTGATGCATTGAAAAAAGAAGGTTTTGAGGTTGACCGTCGTCGCATCACTTTCGATCAGGAACCAAAAGTAATTGGCGAGTATGTTGCCAACGTTAACCTGCACAAAGAGGTTAAGGTAAAAGTTCCTTTCGAGGTTGTAGCTGAGTAATTGAATTTCGGAATCCGGAGTTTCGATTTCGGATTTTGATACCTGATATTGGCTATAGAAGAATCAACAATATTTCGAAATCGAAAATTCGAACTTCGAAATTAAAATAAAAGGGTGTTTGGTATTTTACCGGGCACCCTTTGTTTGTAATTTGCTTTTTTTATGAAGCGTAAACGGATAGTTAAAAATAGTATAGTAAGGCTGTTGCTGCGGGTGGTTAAGCTTATCCTTATATTTTTTGTGGGCGCGAGCTTGTTTGGCGTTCTGCTGTTCAAATTCATTAATCCGCCCTTTACCTGGCTGATGATTGAGCGTGGTTTTGAACGTAAGCACGCGGGTAAGGATTGGAAGATAGACAAGGACTGGAAAGACTTTGATGAAATATCCGACAATATGAAACGTGCCGCCGTAGCCGCCGAAGATCAGCTATTCCTGGAGCATCACGGTTTTGATTTTCATGCCATAGAAAAAGCTATCAACAAAAACATGCACAGCAAAAAGCTGATGGGCGGTAGTACAATCACCCAGCAAACGGCTAAGAACGTGTTTTTATGGCAAGGCCGGTCATTATTGCGTAAAGGGCTGGAGGCATGGTTTACGGTACTGATCGAGGCCTTTTGGAGCAAGGAGCGCATTATGGAGGTTTACCTCAACGTAATTGAAATGGGCGATGGCATCTACGGTGCCGAAGCTGCCGCGCAGGCTTACTTCCATAAGTCGGCATCAAATCTTACGCAAAGGCAGGCAGCAGCAATAGCTTCCATATTCCCGAGCCCGTTAAAGTGGTCGGCCACCAAGCCAAGCAAATACGTACGGCATCGCCAGTTTCTGATACGCAAAAATATGCGCAGGTTGGGGCCTTTGAGTTTTTAAAGTTTTACTAATGAGTCGAAGCAACTTTTGATTATCTCAATTTTTTTCTTGGTGTTGTTCTTGAATACGGAAGGATTAAGCTTATCCCAGTCTATACCCGTTATTTCTTTTATAATTCCAAAATTTATACCCATCGTTAATAAAAGAGATGTGCCTTTTTTACTTGTGTCATATAAAATCAATTCTGAAGCATGGAAGTGTAAGTAAATGTTATAATCTTTGATTGCACTATATAAACTGTTTGCAAATTCTTGATCTTTTCCATCATAAAGAGTAAGATGTGGATTATAGCCATAACTGGTTTTTTTCCAAATTTTTCTTAAATATTCACTGTCGCATTTTATATATACAGTGTTTTGTTTTTCATTGAAAAAGGTTCCAACGCCGTTCACTTCGATCAATTTATTTAATATTTGCTCACTATATCTTTGCACTAAAGTACCAGCTAATTTCTTTTCATAAGGACCTCTTACAGACAAATGAACTTCCGTTTTACTTGTAGGTTCGCATATGTACTTAACGAAATTTAATATTGACGCAATTCTCTCGTCTTGAATTTTAACTGCATAAATTATCATTATATGGTATAAAATTTTAATAAATCCTTTGATGTTAATTCTATCAAATTATAGAACAAGTCATGATATTTTACAGCATTTTCATTAACTATAGTTTGATTTTTTGCATCACTAATCCACTGTATATTATCTTTAGTTTCGTTATCAGTAATATCAAGAAACCAACGGTATATTTCAAGCATGTTGGCGATAATTGTAGTTGATTTTGAGTCGGCCTTTGATATATAACTTAACCTCTCAATAGGTGTCAGTTGTATTAAATTTTTCAAATCACTTGGGGTAGTTTGATCTCCCTTTTTTAAACAGCATAACAAAGAATAACAAGTTGTCAATCTTGAAAATTTAAGCTTAAGATTTTTAAGTCGAGCTTTATTTTTTTTAAAAGTATCTGTTATATCGTTTTTAACTCGCTTCTGCTCATAATTTAAACACATTGTTTTCCAAAATCTCATAATATCGTTAGCAAGAAAAATAGGCGAAAATGTTTCTTTGTGATCAGGATAATCATTATAGTAAACATCAATTATGTTAGATATAGCTATATCATATAATTCATCATTAAATAATGGCTTTGATTCTAATAATAAAAGAAGACGAGCAGTAAAATAATTATAATAGTCGTCTGAAGGCGAACCTAATTTTTCTATTATATCCTCTAAATGGTGAATAGTAAGATACTCACCATCGCCAGAAAAATCAGGTAGGTTTAATTCTCTTATTATTTTAATTAAATCTGCTTTGAGTATAATTTCATCGAGATTTTTGATTTTATTGTCTTTTCTACCGATGAAAAATATATCTACGTCAGAGTGTTCTGAAGCTTCACCTCTTGCGAATGATCCTGTAGCATAAATACAAAGTGAGTCTTTTAAGTTATCTATGTAGCTTAAATCAAGAATTTTTTTTCTTAATTGGTTAACTATTTGTTTCGAAAAGGCATCACGCTTTTTAATTAAATCCATAATGTGATTGGTTGGTTTTATTAGCTAATCTACAAAATATATCGGAATGCAAATTCCTTGTACTTTCAATTTCGCTGTTTGCCCTCGCTTATCCATTTAATAGTTTGTTCTAACATTTTGCAGTGTTGCTTCGGTTTCAGCTTCGATAAATTAGGTAACGTATTCCTTTTTGGCCTATCGACTAATTTCCGAACAAGTCCATGTCCTTTAATCTAAGCCGTAAGCGCTTGCCTAAAGCGTTCAATAGCCTTATTACGGACTATAATATACAACCCATGTATAAACAGCCGAAAAGCTACAGCGCCGAATACCAGCAGCAAAAAGGGGAGGGGCGAAAATACGTAGGTGGATTTTAATAAACCAGGCACTATGGCCGCCGCGGTTACCACAAGCACCCAAATCAGTATCAGCCAGATGAATACCCTTTGTGTGCGTGTTTCAATATCAATGTGCGTATTGTTCTTTCCGGTACCCCTGCTTAATTCACCGCGTAATGTGCAGGCAATACCAACGGCAGAGGATGATATGATGTTAAAGCCAGCAGCATCAACACTACCGATGAATGCCTTGTTTGTTTTCTCGGGTGTTAGTCGATCTTTAACAAGGGTGTTATTGGTAATCCGTTGCCTTACCTCAGTAATAGATAGGTTTGATGTAAAGTGAAACGTATTTCGTCCGAATGCCATGTATAGATTTACCTAACGCTTATACTTCCAATTACGTTGCTTGCCCTCGCTTATCCATTCAATGGCCTGGTCAAGGCGCTTTTGCAGGGTAGCTCCAGTTTTGGCATCGATAAACCAAGTAATGTATTCCTTTTTGGCTGATGGGCTAAATTTTTCAAACACGGCCATAGCCTGTGGGTTTTTAATAAGCAATTCCATAAAATAAGCGGGTGTTTCAACCATTAGCGGTGCTTTGGCAACAACCGGTTTTTTGGCGGCGGGTTTTTTAATATCCTGCGCGTTAATGGCAACCATTTCGGCAATATATTCAATCAGTATATCGTCATTCGGCAGGTCGTTCAGGCTGCTGATCTTGCCAAAGCTGCCCGCGCCGCTGCCTTCTTCTTCTTTTAATACCTTATGCGGATCGCTTAACCGGCTACTCTTCCAAAAGCCGAAGGCACAGTGCTGCTTAAATGCCGCTATGTAACAAACCGGGCCGTTGCACTCAAAAAAAGGCATGCTCCACTTGGTAGTTTCTGCAATTTCGGGTACCGTACAATGTATCAGATCGCGCAGGTGCAGTAATATAGGTTTAGCAAAATCGGCAGCCTTGTCAATATAGGCTTCAATGCGTGGATCGTAATTGGGCATGGGGGTGGTGATTAGTCAGTTGTCATTGGTCATTAGATTATTTAATTGACTATATAAAGGTAATAAATAGATAATTAAAGCATAAAATATTGGCCACACTAACATTCAACCAATGCCTAATGACAACTACCTAATGACTAAAAACCCTCGCATGCCAGCTTTCCTTAAAGGGTACTTCCCAACTGGTGTTAAGTTCGGCAACGTTTTTAGCAAGGTTGTTAAATACAATGGTATCGGCAGTAACCGTTCCCTGTTTTATCAGTTCCTCAAACTCGTTACGATTGGCTGATAGTATGGAATCGCCGCTGCGGTATGCCATGTTAAAGCGATCAAAAAGGTTGATATTATATTGCTGCTCCAGTTGCTGCATATAGCGTACCGACTTATCAATTGAGCATCCGCTGGCACCGGCCTGTTCTTCATCAACAATCAGTATCAGGAAACGATTATAACGCACTTCGGCTGTTGCTTTGAGTTGGTTATTGTGCGCTGTCCATATGTTAGTAAATTCTGTTAAACTTTTTTGAATATCAATCGTTTCAGCATCAGATAATTGCCTGTTCGACTGGTATATCCACACTCTTGAATTTTCGGAAAACTGCATGTGCAAAGTTATTAATTTGTTAAATTAGATACCGGATTTTGTTGTCATGTTAAAACCACATATGCCCGCGGCCGTAAAGTATGTTATTACAGGCTTGCTTATGCTTGCAAGTAACGTTAATTATGGTTTTGACCCTGATGCTTCGGAGCTGAAAATGCTTGGCTGGAGCAATCGCTGCCTTACACAAAACTATGATGCCGGTGCAACCGGTAAGCTAAAAAAATGGGAACTTACCCTTACCGCAAACGCTTTTATACGCATGAGGCGCACTTACCAAACCGGTAAACAAGAGTACTTCTCTTTCCAGTTACAACGGCTTGATGATATGGATTATATAGGTACGGTTAACAACGGCACCATAAAACTACGCACTACCGATGCTGATGTTATTGTTCAAACTTATAATGACCGTAAAGGTGGCGATGTTGACAGCATGGCATCCGTATTATCCATCCCCGTAAAAAATATGGAACCTGAAATGCTTGATAGTTTGCGCAACGTACTATTATATTTTAAGAAGCGTAATATGTAAGTACTTACGTAAATAGTTACGTAACCGGTATCTCAAAATTAAAGGTTGCGCCCTGCCCTGTTTTACTCTCTACCCAAATGCGGCCTCTATGGTATTTTATAATTTCGGCACACAGGTAAAGCCCTATGCCAAAGCCTGATATGGTTTTAGTGAACGGGCTGTTAACACGGTAAAAGCGATCAAATAGTTTATCAATATCAACAGCTTTAACGCCAATGCCTTCATCCTTTACAGACACTCTTACCATATCGGCATCCTGGTAGCATTTTATAATGATGTTGCTGCCGCGCGGCGAGTATTTGGTAGCATTGCTGATCAGGTTATTAAGCACCTGGCCTATTTTTTCACGGTCGGCAACTACATCGGTATGGCACTCATCATCAAAAACAACGTGGTGCGAATCCATAGTGATGGTGGCTTCTTCAACAGCCTCCTTGATCAGATTATTCAGGTTAAAGCGCTCCACGTCAAGGTGTATCCGGCCCGATTCAAGGCGCGCTACATCTAAAAAACCTTTAATAAGGGTATTCATTTTATTTACCTGCAACAGTGATTTATCAAGCGCTCCGCCAGCAAAGCCATCATTAGCTTTAAGGGCTTTTGCCTGTAATACCTGTACGTAGGCTTTTAACGAGGTAAGCGGCGTTTTAAGCTCGTGGCTTACCATGGCAATAAAGTCGTTCTTACGTTGCTCATCCTCCTTTTTATCGGTTATATCCAGCACAATGCCTATAAAACGCATAGGCTCGTTGTGCTCATTAAAAAACACCTTACCCTTGGCACTTACCCAGCGCAGTTTTTTGTCCTCAAAACCTATGGTGCGGTACTCTACATCATAATTACCATTACTTGCGGCTTTGTTAAATGAGTTGTTGATCACCTCGGTTACATGTTCCCTGTCATCAGGGTGCAGGCCCATCAAAAAGTCGTGTTCGTAAGTAACCGTGTTATTGTGCGATACACCGAACAGCGTGCGGCAACGTTCGTCCCAGTCAAGCGTACCTTTGGTAAGATCCATATCAAAAGTACCCAATTGGGCGGCATCAACAGCCATGCGTCCGCGTTCCTGTACGTGCAGCATCTGCCTGCGCGATTCAACTCTTTCCGTTATATTATTAACGGTTGCCAGTATGGCTTCTACATTGCCGTCGGCGTCAAACAAAGGGTCGTAGCTAAAATCGAGGTAGTATTGTACAACCCGGCCATCACCAAGATCCACATCGGCTGTTGTTTCGTCCATGCCAAAAGGCTGGCCGGTATCAAACACCCTCTGCAGCATATCCGGAAAAGGCTGGCCTATCAGTTCCGGAAATATCTCCAGCAGGCGTTTGCCTGTTACCTGATCTGTAGTTCTGTTCCAGATAGTCAGCATGTTCTCATTGGCTATCTCGATCACAAGTTCCCGGCCTTTTAAAATGGTCATGCCTATGGGCGATGCCATTACCATACGGTTAAGGCGGTGTTCACTTTTTTCGATCAGCCTGCGGGCGTTTATTTGCTCAGTAACTTCGGTTGCCACCACAATAATGCTTGCTGTATTGCCCGAAGCTTCTTTAAGCGGATGATAAACAAAATTAAAATAAGCATCCTCAAGTACACCCTTACGTACCAGCGATGCCTTTACCTCGCTGCCATAAAATGGCTCGCCGCTGGTGTAAACGTCATCAAGTATCTGTAAAAAAGGCTGACCCTGAAGCTCGGGCAGGGCAATATGTAAAGGCTGGCCTATTATTTCGGGGCCTTTGCCCCAGATTTCAAGGATGTATGAATTAGCGGTATCAATGATCAGGCCGCGCTCATCAAGCACGGCTATGGCTACCGGCGCCTGGTTCACCGTTTCCCTGAACCATGCCTCACTTTCGCTAAGCGACTCATTTAAAAGCCGCAGATCATTGTATGATTCCTTTAGCTCCTCGTTGGTAGCCAACAATTCTTCATTTGATGATGATAGCTCCTCGTTTATGGCAGCAAGCTCCTCGTTCAGGTCCTTTTCGCGTTGCTTACTTTCCTGTATCTCCTGCTGGCTTAACATACGGTCGGTAACATCAACCGCTGTATGTAGTATACAGCGCATTTCACCTGTAGGGTGTTTTACAGCACGGTATTCGTAATTAAAATAGCTGCCTTGTAATTCGCCGTTCTTTTCTAATTCGGCATAGGCATTGGTATCTACATGGGTATTACCGGTAAGCCATACGTTTTTCAGAATATCCAAAAAGGGCTGTCCTTCCAGTTCGGGTAAGGCTTCTATCATCGGTTTACCTATTACCGATCTGTTTTTACCCCAAAGGCCTATCATAGCCTCGTTGGCAAATTCAATTATAATGTTTTCAGAAGTATAAATTGCGGTGGCGTTGTCAGATAACGAAAGTACTTCCAGCAACTGTTGGCTGTTCATCAATGTATAGTGATTGTACGGGTAAATATATAAATTTTACACCAGCTATACTGATGTTACTGCCTTTGAATTTAATATTCAGGCCGTGAATTTTTTCACCATGTTTACAAGCTCACTTACATCAAAAGGCTTCATCAGGTAACCATCGGCCAAACCTGCCTCAGCAATCTCTTTCACGTTGCTTACAGCCGAAATAATGATCACCGATATATGGCTTGTTGCCGGGTTACTTTTCAGTTCCTTGCTTAGTTGCTGGCCATTGGCATCACTTTTCCAGTCGGTAAGCCAGTTATCAAGTAAAATAATATCAGGCTTTTCGGAGTCAACAGATCGCAACAGTTTTGAACTTTCCGAAGCAAGCACTTCATAGCCTTCCTCCTCAAGTACATATACAATAGTTTCGCGAATGTCGCGGTCGTCCTCAATCACAAATACCTTTTTAGCCATGGTTTAAAAGCTGTAATACCTCAAATAAACTTGTGTTAAACACCACTCATAATGCTTAACTATTGTTTATAACAATTAAAAGGGGGCTTTTTGTTTTAAACTGAGGGCTAAAAAACTAACCTGTTATATAAAATAACAATTGCGGCAGCGCGGCTCATAATGTTCGGTTTCACCAAGCAGTATTTTTTCTTCGTTTGATGCCAGGCGGTAGGAGTACAGCGCCGGGTTGCCGCATTTTACGCAAACGGCGTGCAGCTTGGTTACTGATTCGGCCGCGGCCATAAGCGCGGGGATTGGCCCGAAAGGGCGGCCTTTAAAATCCATATCAAGCCCGGCCACAATTACGCGAACACCTCGATTGGCCAGCGTATTACAAACATCCACCAGGTCGGCATCAAAAAACTGGGCCTCATCAATGGCCACCACCTGTTCATCGTTATAAAACAATAGTATTGATGCCGAATTATCAATAGCCACACACGGAAAACTTTGCATGTTGTGCGATACTACGGCATTTTCATCATAGCGTGTATCTGTTTTAGGTTTAAATATCTGTATGCTCAGTTTGGCTATACGCGCACGGTTAAGCCGCCTCAATAATTCCTCGGTTTTGCCCGAAAACATTGACCCGCAGATCACCTCGATACTACCCCCGGTTTCGTTCTTACGTTTGAAAACTTCTTCGTTAAACACGCTTTTTGACAGTTAAATTGGAAACTAATATCAGTATTAAATGTTATTTTTGATAGATATTATTATAACAAGCTATGAAGCAACAGGATGTATTTAACAAGATAGGCGCCATATTAAACGAACTAACCGAACAATACGATTACCTGAAAAAAGATACTTCACAACTTAACGAGCTTGAACTGGAGCTTTTTGTGGCCAATGCCCATTTTTTGATGGATCACGCCGATATTCTACGTAAAATAAACGCCCAGGCAGTTGCCGACAGACCGGCCTTGCCGCAACCCGAAACCTTCCGGGTAAATATAGAACACCAGATTGAAGTACCTGAGCCTGTTTTTTTACCCGCGCCGGATATTGCCCCCAAAGCTGATTTGCCTGCTTTTGAAAAAATTGAACCGCCAAAGGCCGCAGAATTTTTACCGGATACACCCGCGCCATTAGCAGAGCCCGAAATTACAGCGCCGGAGATCATCGAGCCGGAGCCTGCTACCGAAGCTGAACCCGAAGTGCCTAAGCCGGTTATTGAACAGCCCGCTGCTGTAAAACCTGCCGAGGTGCATGAGCAAAAGTTTTTTGAACCGGTGGTACAGCAACTAAGGCCGGTAGTAACCAACGAACTGAAGGATACGCCCAAACCTGTTGAATACATAGAGGATGAAGAGCCAACCCGCCCCGATGACCATACCACCATTGATGCCGACGGTACAATACGCCATGAACTGGTAATAGATGATACTGACGACAGTTGGGAAGAAGAGGAGCAGCAGGTTGATGAACCCGAACTATTTGAGGAGGAAGATGTGATAGAGGTAGAGGCCGACGAACCGGAAGCTGAGCCTGAAACGCCGGTATTCATTCCCGAGCCGCCTGCAAAGCCTGTTGCCGTTGAGCTGGAACCGGTAAAACCGGCACAGCCGGAAATACCCCCTGTAGTTATTGCCCAAACCATAGCGGTTGATGATAAAAAGGATGAACAGGTATTTACTATAAACCAGCGTATATCGGTACAGATGGCGGAGAAAAGCACGCCGGTTGCGGCACCCGTAAGCGACCTGAAAGGCGCCATTACACTGAACGATAAACTGCTTTACGTGCAGGACTTATTTAACGGCTACAGCCTGGCCTACAGCGAAGCCATTGATATACTTAACCGCTTTAACAGCTTTGCCGAAGCCGAACGCTTTTTAACCACCAACTACGTAACCAAAAATAACTGGCAAAGTAAACCCGCCACTGCCGAAAAGTTTTATGCGCTGCTGAAAAGGCGGTATGCTTAATTAATTCCTAACCTTACACATAATAGTAAAATGAAAAATATCGCATTATCCGTATTTGGGTTTATTGTATTGTTAATGATCGGTTGCAGCGGATCAGACACTTATCAGGGTAAGTGGAAAGGCATGAGTCCTGCCGGTGATAAAGTACAGATTACCTTTGAACCCAAGAAATTTACCATAACTGATAGCACTAATAAGGCTAAAACATATAGCTATACCCAAAACTCTGTCAGTATTAAAAATGGCGTTGAAACCTACGGTATAAAGCTGGACGATGGCCGTGGGTACCAAGTTCACTTTCCGGTTGCACGTAATGAAAGTATTGGCCTTATCATAGCCGACAACGGAAACGTTTTATACTCCATCAGCCGTAAGGACTATATTAAAAGCGAGGATATATATAGCTTGAAATAGTTTAAAAGCTGATTTTAGTAATCCATATAAATACTGCTATTGTTAACGTTTGTGGGTACTGAGTTCGAACCTCAGCGGGGTCACATTAAAAACAAGTGCATCCCATCGGGCGTTGTTTTATCTACATGGCAAACAACAAAACAATACTGGAATAAGTTAACGCCGCCGTTGCCGTCGGGGATAATGAGGGCTTTTGTTATTGAAGCGTAATTGTAGTTGGTAAGAGGTATAAAAAGCACATCGAATGAGTAACAAGCTAATCTCTTTAAGCAAATCACTCGGGGGGTGCTTCGTGCCACGCAAGGATGTGATGATAAAAAAGCTAAATTTTAAAATCGCTAACCGTAAATACTCTACATTACCGGCATCAGGAATGCCCGGAGTAGCACAAGCCCTGCCAAAGCACAACCTTTCACCGGGCAGGGCGTAGCCGGCAGCTTTTGCTTTTTTTGTCTGCACAAAAGAAGTTGAGGGTAGGTAATGAAGATGCTGTACTTTATCAAAGGGTATACTAATCGAAATGACTGTAGCTTTATATTATCGTCAGTCTGCTCTTGGCCGCAGAGGCCAGTTAATGCCCTTGGTGCGAAAGTAACTAAACATCAAGGCAGAAAAACCACAAGGCTATACTCCCGGCCCGGTTTTCTGTCAGGCCTACGCTCTTTTTTTAAAGCGTCATTGCGAGGTACGAAGCAATCTCTTTAGGACGATCTTCAAACAAATCGCTTGGGGATTGCTTCGTACCTCGCAATGACGGGTTTATTAAAGTCCTCCCCTTTGGGAGGATTTAGGAGTGGTTGAACGCGTAGAGATTTCTCTCTATAGCATCAACAGAACTTTCTTAATTAATACGTATACCCCGTTCTGTTTGAATCCAGCTTCAGCAAAATAAACAACAGCGCCGTAAAGCTTATCAGGGATGATCCCCCGTAACTGATAAATGGCAGCGGGATGCCGATAACCGGCATAATGCCGATGGTCATGGCGATGTTGATGAGCACGTGGAAAAAGATAATGGACGCTACCCCGTAACCGTATATGCGTGAGAAAGCCATATGCTGCCGCTCGGCTATCTGAATTATCCGCAATAACAAAAACAGGTACAACCCGATAACTACGGTTGAGCCTACAAAGCCCCATTCCTCGCCAACGGTGCAAAAAATAAAGTCGGTACTTTGTTCGGGTACAAAAGAGTATTTGGTTTGCGTGCCCTGTAAATAACCCTTGCCCCATAACTGGCCGGAGCCGATGGCTATTTTTGATTGATTAACGTTATAACCTGCTCCGCGCGGATCAAAGGTGATGCCCAGCATTTCATCGATACGGGCACGCTGGTGATCCTGCAGTACATTGCTGTACAATGGTTTTACAGCCATTACAAAGCCTAACGAGCCAACTATCCATACCAGTAAGCCAAAAATGAATTTACGGTTACGCAGGTTAAAAAATACCAGCAGTGCGCCAACCACTGCAATACCGGCCACCAGCAGCCACGGGTTTACCAGCAGGGACAAAACGAACAGCGTTATTGAGAGCGCGATGATAATTAAAAAGTATGGTGACAAACCCTCGCGATAGAGCACAAATATAAGCGAACAAAATACCAGGGTTGAGCCTGTATCGGGCTGCAGCATAATAAGTGCCATAGGCAGTATAATAATGCCCGCAGTTATAAAAAATGATTCGGTATCGGTTATCTTGATATTAGTACCGCTCAGGTATTTGGCCAGTACCAGTACCGTGGCCAGCTTAGCAAACTCCGAGGGTTGCAGCCTGAAGCCGCCGCCAAGCGGTATCCAGGCCTGGTTACCGCCCACATTGCGGCCTATAACCAGCACCAGTATAAGCAGCAGCACGGTAACAATATAAATAGGCGGTGCCAGCGCGCTAAAAAAGCGGTAATCAAGCAGTAAAATGATCATGGCCATTACCAGCGATACGATGATGAATATGAATTGCTTACCATAGTTAGTGCTAAGGTCAATCATGCTGCGGTGCTCCTCGTCATAAACAGCGGCATGTATATTAAACCAGCCTATGGTACACAGGCACAGATATAGCAGTATGGTTATCCAATCAATATTACGGAAAAAGCCGCGCTCGTTACTGCTCATCATTCCTCCTCGCTATGGGTTGGTTAGCGTAATAAACTGCCGAAGGTTGCTTTTTAGCCTTGCGTTTGGCGGCCTTTAAAACAGGCTGCGGTTTGTTGGCGCTATCGGTTTTCGCTTTTTTCAGGCTATCAGCTTTGGTTGGTTTAGCTTCCTTTAACTTGCTGCCTTTTGGCGGCGGCAGCAGGTTGGCATTCATAATATATTCAACCTGTGCTTTAGGCTTGGTAATGGTATCGCGCAGGTACTCCTCAACCAGGTAGCTGGCAATAGGTGCCGCCCATGATGATCCGAAACCCGCATTTTCAACCACTACGGCAATGGCAATTTTGGGGGTATCCCTTGGCGCGAAGGCCACAAAAATAGAGTGGTTTTTGCCATGCGGGTTTTGTACGGTGCCTGTTTTACCGCACATTACAATACCCGGTATACGCGCCCCGGCAGCCGTACCGTGTTCAACCACTTGCTGCATGCCATCTATCACGGGCTCAAAATACTGCTGGTCAACCCCAACATAATTGCGTTCGGTATATTCCTTTTTGGTGATCTGTTTATCACCAATGGCCTTGATCAGGTGCGGGCGGTAGTAAAAGCCACGGTTGGCAATGGTACATTCAATATTAGCTAACTGCAGCGGCGTGGCTAACAACTCACCCTGCCCAATGGCCAGGGATATGATGGAGCTTGAACGCCAGCGGTTTTCACCAAATATTTTATCGTAACGCTCTGGGGCGGGTACGTTACCTTTCTTTTCGTTCGGTAAGTCCACATCCAGCCTCACACCAAAACCAAACTTGTTTACCTTGGCTTTCCAGTCAATAAAAGTTTGGCGGGTGCGTTTAGGGCCGTTGCGGCTGATCAGCCTGTCAAACACGTTACAGAAATAGGTATTGCATGACATGGCTATGGCCTTGCGCAGATCGGTAACACCATCAAAGTGCTCGCAACCTACACGGTGGTTACCTGCCATATAATAATGCGGACAAAAGTAGGTGGTTTGGGGGTTGATGATACCTTCCTGTAAGGCGATCAACCCATCCAGCGGTTTAAATGACGAGCCCGGCGGGTAGTAAGCCTGTATGGGGCGTATCAGCAGGGGGTTGTAAGGGTCTAAATACATGCGGGCCATGTTGTTGCCACGCTCGCGGCCAACCATCATGTTAGGGTCGTAAGTAGGGCTGCTCACAAAAGCCAGTATCTCCCCGGTTGATGGCTCGATGGCTACAATGCTGCCAACTTTGTTGCGCATCAGCTTTTCGCCGAGTTTCTGAATTTTCAGATCGAGCGATGATATCAGCCTTTCACCGGCAACGGCGGCTGTATCATAAGCACCGTTAGCATAACGGCCTTTGGGTACGTTGCGTGAGTCAACCATCTGGTTCTCCACGCCTCGCTGACCGCGTAGCACATCCTCATAAGCCTTTTCAACACCGGTAATACCGATGTAATCGCCCAGGCGATAGTAGCCGCCCGATTTTTCAATATCCTTATCCCTAACCTCACCGGTATAACCCAAAAATTGCGCGGCAGCCGAATCAGGGTAGCTACGCACCGAGCGTAATTGCCCGTAAAAGCCGGGAAAATCTGAAAGCTTTTCCTGTAATGATCGGTATAACGATACCGACATTTGTTTTTCAAATATTGATGCCAGATACAATGAGTGGCCTTTGGCTTTTTCAAAACGTTTGTGGAAGCCTTCTATATCAATACCAATCAGCTTACAAAACTCAACGGTATCAAAAGGTTGTACCTGTTTGGGGATGACCATCAGATCGTATACCGGTTCGTTTTGTACCAGTATTTTTCCCTTACGGTCAAGTATGGGTCCGCGGGCCGGGAACAGTACCTTTTTACGGATAACGTTATTATTGGCAAAGTACAGGTAGCGATCGTCAACAATCTGTATATAAAACAAACGGCCAAGCAGTATAACCATAAAGGTTATAAATATTGCCGCTATTACATACCTGCGTTCAAAAAAATTGTTCATTTACGCCCTTTTCTTCCTGAAAAATAATAAACCGGTAATTAACATCAAAAGTATTGTAAATACAGAACTCATTAAAAAGCGGCTTAGTGTATACTCCATCTCTGACAAGCGAAAAACCTCGAGGTTGAACAAAAAGAAATGATGTACCAGCGTAAGTATGGCAGAGTAGGTGAAGAACCACCTGAAACCCATGCTGCCCAGCGTAGGTTCGGGCTCGTTATCAAAGCTATCCTTTTGTACGGTTATGCTGATGAACAGCACGCGCACCATAGCAAGCAGTACAGTAGCCGCGGCATGTAAGCCCGGAGTATCATAAAAGGCATCAATACTTAAACCCATTAAAAAAGCCAGCGGAAAGAGCACGATGTTTGGCGTTTCAAACGGCAGCAGCATCACAAACAGGATGTATGGGTACGGCACTGCCAGATCGTAAACAGTAACGTTTTTGAGCAAAAATGCCTGGATGAACACCAGCACCACAAAGCGGATGAAATTTGCAAATAATACCCTACTCATTTGTTTTTTGCAGGGCCTCCAGTCCCTGTTGCTCCTGCGCGAATTTATTGTTGATCACGTAAACATATTCCAGCTTACTAAAATCAACCGACAGCTTAACTTCCATATTAAGAAAAAAGCCGCCTGTTTTGGGTTTAAGATTACTTACCCTGCCCAACTGTACACCTATCGGGAACAGCGAATGCTGATCGGTAACTACAGTATCGCCAAGGTGAGGCTGGGCGCTGTTGGCCACATCATACAGCAGGCCTTTATGCGGGTCCATATCTTCGGCCCACATAAATGAGCCGCCCTCTTTTGAGTTGGCTAACATGGCGCTGATACGTGTATCCTTATGCAGCAGCGAACGTATTACCGAAAAATGAGGTGATGCCTGCATTACAATGCCCACTACACCGCCATCGGCAATTACACCCATACCCTTAGCAATGCCGTTAAGGCTGCCTTTGTTGATGGTAATGTAATTCATGCGCTTGTTTACCGAATTATTAATAACGCGGGCCTCAATGTAGGTGTATTGTTGCTTGTAAACGGAATCGTTTATTTTTTTGCGCCCGGCGGTGTCAACATATAGAGACGACATCAATTGATTACGCAGAAGGGCGTTTTGCCGGGCAAGGCTATCATTGATCTCCTTAAGTTTCAGATAATCATTTACATTGCTGATGTTACGGTACAGGTTGCCCGTAACCTCGTTGCTGGTATTGATGAATGACGCACGCTGAAAATCGTTATAATTGATAAAGATGTACAGCGCAATAGCTTCAAATATCAGAAACAGGAAAAATGCGCTATACTTGGTGATAAATATCAGCAGATTACGCATTCTTTATAGATTTGAGATATTAGAAATTAGAGATCAGTGATTGGTGATTAGAGGTTAGTGATAAGTATCATTCCAATAAACTAATCACTAACCTCCGATTACTAATCACCACAAAACTATTGCATTAAAAACTTAAAGTTACCTATGTTTTTAAGGGCGGTACCTGTACCGCGTACTACGGCACGCAGCGGATCTTCGGCTACGTGTACAGGCAGCTTGGTTTTAGCGGCCACACGCTTATCTAAACCGCGCAGTAACGCGCCACCACCGGTAAGGTAAATACCTGTTTGGTAAATATCAGCCGAAAGCTCGGGAGGGGTGATCTCCAATGCCTTTAAAATAGCTT
The DNA here is from genome assembly GCF_020880975.1 of Mucilaginibacter sp. UR6-1. Lineage (GTDB taxonomy): Bacteria > Bacteroidota > Bacteroidia > Sphingobacteriales > Sphingobacteriaceae > Mucilaginibacter. Next base: position 458,582 of record NZ_JAJIWP010000002.1, read on the forward strand.
CTTCAATTTTTGATATTGATTTATCAAGGCAATGCGCTATCTCGGTGTATGATACCATGATCTGTTTCGGCACGCCGGTCATCAGGTCACGGCCCTGTACGGCAAAGTCGCCCGGAGGGTCGGTTAGCTCAGGCAATGCCGCGCCAACTTCAATTTTGATCTTTTCGGCAGTACGCTCACCAATCATGATGTTGTGCTGGCGACGGATGTACTGTACAATATCAGCATCAAAATTATCACCGGCTACACGGATAGATTGGTCGCACACGATACCTGAAAGGGCGATAACGGCGATCTCGGTAGTACCGCCGCCGATATCAATGATCATGTTGCCCATCGGCTCCTCAACGTCAATACCGATACCTACGGCGGCTGCCATTGGCTCGTGGATCAGGTAAACCTCTTTGGCGCCTGCACGCTCGGCTGATTGGTGTACGGCGCGTTTCTCCACCTCGGTAATGCCCGATGGAATACAGATAACCATACGCAGCGACGGGAAGAACCAGCCTTTGCCTGAATTGATCATCTTGATCATACCGCGTATCATGTACTCGGCGGCATCAAAGTCGGCAATAACGCCATCCTTTAGCGGGCGTATGGTGCGTATGTTATCGTGGGTTTTGCCCTCCATTTGCATGGCCTGGCGCCCAATGGCTATAACCTTGTTGGTTTTACGGTCAAAAGCTACTATTGATGGTTCATCAACAACAACTTTATCATTATGTATGATCAGCGTATTCGCTGTACCTAAATCTATGGCGATCTCTTGAGTAAAAAAGTTGAACAGGCCCATTTGCTATATGCTTCAAATAATTTGCGGGATATAAAACTACACTAATTTAGTGGTACTTTATAGCGTCAAATCACGATGATTATTGTGTTACGTTAATTAATGTTTAAAATGGCGTACACCTGTTGTAACCATTGAAATATCTTTCTGGTTAGCCATGTCTATCGAGTCCTGATCTTTTATTGAACCGCCCGGTTGCAATACCGCTGTAATGCCTGCTTCGGCTGCCAGCTCCACACAATCCGGGAAGGGGAAAAAGGCATCAGATGCCATTACCGCGCCGTTAAGGTCAAAGCCAAAACTGTTGGCTTTAAGCACCGCCTGCCTCAATGAGTCAACCCTTGAGGTTTGGCCCACGCCGCTTGCCATTAACTGGTTGTTTTTGGCAAATACGATGGTGTTTGATTTGGTGTGCTTAACAATTTTGTTGGCAAAATACAGGTCTTTCAACTCCTGCTCGGTCGGTTTGCGGTTGGTAACCGCGTTCATTTGCTCAGGGCCTTCAATAACGGAGTCCTTATCCTGCTCAATTACACCGTTAAGCAGTGTTTTAAACTGTTTAACAGGTAGTTCGGTACGCTGGCGAACCAGTATAATGCGGTTCTTTTTTGATTGCAGTATGCTCACAGCCTCGTCTGTATAAGCAGGGGCTATCAGTACTTCATAAAATATTTTGCTGATCTCCTCGGCGGTGGCCGCGTCAATCTCCTCGTTGGCGATAATTACACCGCCAAATGCCGATACCGGGTCGCAGGCCAGGGCATCAATCCACGCCTCTTTAATAAATGAGCGGGAAGCTACGCCGCAGGCGTTGGTGTGTTTTAGTATGGCGATGGTTGGCTCGGTAAATTCATCAATAAGGGCAACGGCGGCGTCAACATCAACCAGGTTGTTGTATGATAGCTCCTTGCCGTGCAGTTTAGTGAACATGGCATCAAGGTTACCGTAAAAAGTACCCTGCTGATGCGGGTTTTCGCCATAACGCAGCACCTGGCTGCTTTGTATGCTTTGTTTGAGTACCGGCAACGGTTCTTCTTCATTAAAATAATTGAAGATAGCGGTATCATAGTGTGATGATATGTTGAACGCGTTACGGGCAAAAGCTCGTCGCTGATCAATGTTGGTTTGTCCGTCCTGCGTTTTCAGGATGTTCTCCAAAGTGCCGTAATCATCTTTTGAGGCAACGATAACCACATCCTTAAAGTTTTTGGCCGCGGCGCGAATGAGTGATATACCACCGATATCGATCTTCTCGATCACATCTTCCTGCCCGGCGCCTGATTGTACGGTTTCTTCAAACGGGTACAGGTCAACAATCACCAGGTCAAGCTCCGGAATTTGGTACTGAGCAAGCTGCTGTTCGTCGCTTTCAAAGCTGCGGCGGGCTAAAATGCCACCAAATACCTTTGGATGCAAGGTTTTTACACGTCCGCCCAGTATTGATGGGTAAGATGTAAGGTCTTCAACAGCTACTACATCAACACCAAGGTTACGAATAAAGGTTTCGGTACCACCGGTTGAGTAAATGGTTACCCCAAGCCTGTTCAACTCATGAATAATAGGCTCAAGATTATCCTTGTAATAAACTGAAATTAAAGCGTTTTTTATTTGAACGGGATTGCTCATGTACTACTGCGAATTTTAAGCCGCAAAGGTAGTGATTAGCAGCCTTAATTAGGTTATCCGCTCAAACAAAAATTAAATCAGTATTAAAAAGTTTTAGTAATTTAGTGTCATGACCATTGTAATCATAAAATCTGATTCGGAAACCAAAACCGATCTGCTTATAAAATTGGCTAAAGAACTTGGTTTGGAGGCCGAAATGCAGCCCGATTTTATTGAACTTGATGCCAAGGCTTTAGCGTTTGGTATAGGTAGGCCTGCAACGAATGCTGAGTGGGAGCATTATTTTGAGAAGCATAAGGATGAGAAATTCATTGATATTGATGAGGCTTTTTCTAAATATTCAGAAGACGATAAATAGGTATTAAAGTTTTGAAGGCAATAATTTCTGAAAGAGCTTTAAGTACTATTGATAGTATCGCAAGGTTTGTTGAATCACAAAACACAAAAGGAAGTGGTGCCCGTTACGCCCTAAAGTTCAAAGAAGCAATTAAAAAATTAGCTATACCAAATGTGCAATATACTTTATGCAATCACAAAGTATTCTTGGAAAGCGATTATTCCTGCTCGCATTTTAATGATTGGGTAATTGCTTTTAGAATTGATGGCAACAAATTAGTTGTGTATGAAATTGTGCATGGCTCATTACTGGCCTAAAAGTTCACTATTCACCACTCCCAACTCACCAAATCAGCTCTTCATCTTCTTCAGCAAATTCTCAACCACTCGCGGAAAATGGTGGTGTTCCAGTTGCTGGCCTTTGAATTTTACTATTTCGAGGGTATCGCCGGGTTCAATTTTAAAGCGTGATTGGTGGATCACCTCGCCCTCGTCAAACTGCTCGTTCACAAAATGGATGGTAATGCCCGATTCTTCTTCGCCCGCCGCCAGTATGGCTTTGTGCACATTATCGCCATACATGCCTTTGCCGCCGTATTTGGGTAACAGGGCCGGGTGCAGGTTGATGATCTTGTTAGGGAATGCCTTTAACAATGATTGCGGTACCAGCCATAAAAAACCGGCCAGTACTATAATATCAATATTGAGGTTTTTAAGCAGGCGTATTACATCATCAGTTTCGTAAAACTCCTGGCGGTTAAATACATGGGATGGTATCTCAAAATTATCAGCCCGTTGCAAAACGTAAGCCTGCGGGTTGTTGGTGAGTATAATGGCTACTTCGGCATCACTGTGCCGTTTAAAATGCTCCATTATCTTTTGAGCATTTGAACCTGATCCGGAGGCGAAAATAGCTATACGTTTTTTCAAGTGCAGGGTATTTTGGTGCTACAATATGGTCAAATATAAAATTTTGAACAAATTGTTTGGTATACTTAGTTATTTCTTTGCCTTATAAAGCTGTATTGTACCACCCTGCGTACTTTATTGGGCTGGTTGGTTTCCTGGAAGTCGCCGGTTTGCAGTACCATAGAGTACTGGCCAAGGTTGAGTATTTTGGTGTTGGTGAACGGCTTTATGCTCCCCGCTGCCGTGGTATCCTGGCAGGTGATCTCTGATATAAGGTAAAGCTTGTCCCTTGATAACGACCATGTACCTGTGGCGGTTTGGTCAACACAACTGTAATTAGTATAGGTGCAGGTATTATCATCATTAAAACGGAATACCTGCTTTACATCGCAATCGCGGTTCAGTGTATCAGTTTCGCCCTGGGTGGTACCTATATAATTAAATACCTGGAGTGATGCAAGCTCCCATGGCCCGGCGGTGAACAGGTTACGTATATTGGTAGGGTCATCCTTTTTGCACGAGTTGTACAACGAGATCACAAAAAATGCTGCTATGAATAATATGGCCGATCGCTTCATTGTATATTATGCCTTCAAAAGTAAAAAAATATAACGGCTGTTGGTTATTAATAATTGAGCGTTGCCGCTGTTGAAAAACGTAAATATTACTTTTCCATTATCTTTTATAAAAACATACGCCCATATTTTTGTTGCGATTACTAAACACATACCACCAATATTATGATTGCAACAAAAGCGTACGCTGCTCCCGCAGTAAGTACCCCGCTGGCTCCTTTTAAGTTTGACCGTAAAGAGGTAGGCCCGAATGACATACAGATAGAGATATTATACTGTGGTGTTTGCCACTCTGACCTGCACCAGATACGTGATGAATGGGGTGGATCAATTTTCCCGATGGTGCCGGGCCATGAAATAGTAGGCAAAGTAGTTAAGGTTGGCGATGCCGTTACCAAGTTTAAGGTAGGCGAAACTGCCGGCATAGGCTGCTTTGTCGATTCGTGCCGCCACTGCCCAAGCTGCGAGGCCGGTGAGGAGCAATACTGCGACAATCACCTGTCATTCACCTATAACGGTACTTATAAGGATGGTGCCCCAACTTACGGTGGTTATTCTGACCAATACGTTGTAGATGAGCAATATGCCCTGCATGTGTCAGACAAATTACCACTGGAAGGTGTAGCGCCGCTGCTTTGTGCCGGTATTACTACCTATTCGCCGTTAATGACCTGGAAAATTGGCAAAGACCACAAAGTTGCCGTTGTTGGTTTAGGTGGCTTGGGCCATATGGCGGTTAAGTTCGCGGCATCATTAGGTGCCGAGGTTACCGTGTTGAGTACCTCTGCCTCAAAAAAGGAAGACGCGCTTAAATTGGGTGCCCACCACTTTGTAGTAACTAAGGATGAAGAACAGGTAAAAGCTGTTGCCGGTACTTTCGACTTTATTTTGAACACCATTTCGGCACAGCACGAGTATAATTTTTACCTGCAGATGCTGAAACTTGATGGCACCATGGTGCTGGTAGGCATTCCGCCGGAAGCACCGCAGGTATCAGCCTTTAACCTGATCGGCAAACGCCGCCGCATAGCAGGCAGCATGATAGGCGGCATCAAAGAAACCCAGGAAATGCTTGACTACTGCGCCGAGCACGGCATCGTGTCTGATGTGGAAGTGATCAACATCGACTACATTAACGAAGCCTACGAACGCATGATCAAAAATGATGTTCGCTACCGTTTCGTTATCGATATCGCGAGTTTGAAGTAAGCGACATTGTTAAAAAAAATGCCCCGTCAAATAACGGGGCATTTTTTTAACGGGATTACAACTTTTTCTCAATATCGTCCATAGCTGTATCAAAATCTTCCGGCTGTTCTTGATTGGCAATACGTTCGCGTACTAATTCAATATGCCATTCAGGGATATTAAAATTTTCATTCTTTACGTCGATTTTTTCAAGTTTCATTGCATCAACAAATACCTACTCCATTAAATGTGCAAACTTATCCCAAAAGCCATCCTTGGGTAGCGGGGCTTTGATCTCCACGGGTTCGTTTTTTACCGGGTGGATGAATTGCAACTTACGGGCATGCAGGCTGATGCTTCTGCGCAGGCTGCCGCGCGGATAACCGTATTTATTATCGCCTACAATGGGGCAATTCAGGGTTGATAGCTGCACCCGTATCTGGTGCGGCCGGCCTGTTATGGGGTTTACTTCGATCAGATAATAGCCATTGGCTTCGCCGGCCAGGCGGTAATGCAGTTCGGAGCGCATACTGCCCGGTACCTCATGCCCGTGGGCTTTGGTCACATTTTTTTGCTGGTTTTTTACCAGCCAGTGTACCAGGTCGCCATACTCAGGTTCGGGTTTGTTGCGTACCACGGCGTAATAGGTTTTGCGTATCTGGCGGGTTTTAAACAGTTGGTTCATCCTGTCCAAAGCCTTGCTGGTTTTGGCGAACAGAATTACGCCGCTAACGGGCCTGTCAAGCCGGTGCACTACGCCTAAAAACGCGCCGTTAGGCTTATTGTATTTTTGGGCGATGTATTTCTTTACCTTCTCGTCCAGCGGCTCATCGCCGGTTTCATCTACCTGCACAATATCACCCGCGCGTTTGTTAACGGCAATCAGGTGATTATCCTCATATAAAATATCGTTATCGGTAATAGGTTCGCTCATGTTTGTTTTAAATGGATCATGGTTAATAGTTGATGGTTCATGGTATTTAGCCCAAAGTTTTACGATGAACTATGAACCATCAACTATGAACTAACTACTAACTACTAACTGCCTAATATTGTTCCTTCTCGTTCGGGAAATCTGCCGATTTTACGTCGGCCACATAGTTTTTAATAGCATCGTTCATTACATCATACAAACTGGCATACTGGCGTAAAAAGCGGGGCTTAAAGCCTTTATTAATGCCCAGCATGTCATGTATCACTAATACCTGTCCATCACAATGCTGGCCTGCGCCTATGCCTACGGTAGGTATGCTCAGGCTTTCGGTTACTTCTTTAGCCAGCAACGCCGGTATTTTTTCAAGCACTATGCCAAAGCAGCCAAGCTCCTGGAGTGTTAACGAATCGTCGCGCAGTTTTTGCGCCTCAGCATCTTCCTTAGCCCTTACCGTGTAGGTGCCGAATTTGTATATTGATTGCGGCGTAAGGCCCAGGTGGCCCATAACCGGTATGCCGGCGGCTAATATGCGGGTAACTGATTCGGCTATCTCAATGCCGCCCTCCAGTTTTACGCCGTGCGCGCCCGACTCCTTCATGATGCGTATGGCTGAATTCAGCGCTTCCTTTGAGTTGCCCTGGTATGAGCCAAAAGGCAGGTCGACAATAACCAAAGCCCGTTTTGCCGCACGCACTACTGATGCCGCATGGTATATCATTTGGTCGAGCGTAATAGGCAGGGTAGTTTCATGGCCCGCCATTACGTTCGAGGCCGAATCGCCCACCAGTATAATATCAACCCCGGCATCATCAACTATGGTAGCTAATGAATAATCGTAAGCGGTAAGCATTGATACTTTTTCGCCCCGCATCTTCATCTCCTGTACGGTGCGGGTGGTTACGCGTTTAATCTCTTTATTAACAGACATGGAATTAGCTGATTTTGATGTCAAAGGTATGGAATTGTACATCGCTTTTTAAACAATGAATGTAATGTTAAGGCCTGCAAGTATTTGGCCATAATTTGAGCGCGGTTAATACAGCGTTAACAAGCCATTATTCAAATATTAAAAAATGCAAAAACATACTTTAAAATTACACTGCTTTGCCCTATCTTTGCGGCGTGAAAATGGAAGTGCCTTACTTCATTAATTCTATAAGTTTTATCGGCGCGTCGCACCAGGCAAACCGGGTTTTTAAATCATTTAATTTATTTTATAATGACCAACTACACCAAACTACCGGCTGTATTATTACTGGCTGACGGTACAGTTTTTCATGGCAAAGCTGCCGGAAAGATCGGCACCACTACCGGCGAGATCTGTTTTAATACCGGTATGACCGGCTACCAGGAAATTTTTACCGATCCTTCTTACTTCGGGCAAATTATGGTGACCACCAATGCCCACATTGGTAACTATGGCATCAGCAACGAGGAAGTTGAATCAGGAAAGATACAGATAGCAGGTTTGGTTTGTAAAAACTATAACATTGCCTACAGCCGCAAACAGGCCGATGAGTCTATTCAGGATTATTTTCAGGAGCAGAACATTGTAGGTATATCAGATATTGATACCCGCCAGTTGGTGCGCCACATACGCGATAAGGGTGCCATGAACGCCATCATCTCATCAGAGATACTGGACGTTGAGGAGTTGAAAAGCAAACTGGCAGGTGTACCATCAATGGATGGTCTGGAGCTTTCATCGCAGGTGTCAACCACCGAAACTTATACCTTTGGTAAAGAGGATGCGCCTTACCGCGTTGCCGTGCTTGACCTGGGTGTGAAAAAGAACATACTGCGCAACTTTGCCGATCGTGATGTTTACGCCAAGGTTTATCCTGCAAAAACCAGCTTTGCCGAAATGGAAAAGGATTTTGCCCCGACAGGTTACTTTATTTCAAACGGCCCCGGCGATCCATCAGCCATGCCTTACGCGGTTGATACCGTTAAGGAGATATTGGCTGCTGATAAACCGATGTTCGGTATATGCCTGGGTCACCAGTTGCTGGCGCTGGCTAATGATATCCCTACTAAAAAAATGTTTAACGGTCACCGCGGCTTAAACCACCCGGTAAAAAATATCATTAAAGATCATTGCGAGGTTACTTCACAAAACCACGGTTTTGGTGTAGTGCAGGAAGCTGTACGCGCTTCGGACAAAGTGGAGATCACGCACGTAAACCTGAACGATCAGTCCATCGAAGGTATCCGTGTGAAGGATAAAAAGGCGTTCTCGGTGCAATATCACCCTGAATCATCACCAGGCCCGCATGATTCGCGTTACCTGTTCGATGACTTTATCGACCTGATGAAATAGTATCATCCAAACTGAAATATACAGCGGCCGGTTAATTACCGGCCGCTTTTTTTATGGCCGATTTTTATGCGGAGGAATTTTCACCGCTAAAAAAACCGTGTTTACCGAGTTGTTACCTTATACTACCCAATAGATGTTTGCACGTTATAAATGTTATAGTAGTTTTATATCATCAAATAATTGTAGAGAAAACTAACATGAGCAATAATATAGAATATAAAAGAGGACCACGTAACGGCAAGGCTATCGCCGGCGTGATCTTGTTGGTGCTGGGTGTAGGGATGCTCATCCAACAACTAAATATAGTTTTATTTCCGGATTGGCTAATTAGCTGGCCGCTATGGTTGTTAATAGCACCGGGCCTGTACATAGGTACCCGCAGTAATTTTCAAAAATCGAGCTGGTTTGTACTGGTGGGTTTGGGTTTAGCCTTTATGGTTAAAGAAGCGCTTGATAGCTATAGCATAGATGGCGATGGCGTAATTTGGCCCGTAGCGTTTATCGTGTTTGGTATATGGATAATATTGCGCCGCAACAATAAACACGATGTTGCCGAGTGGGATAAGTTTAATCGCGGCAGCAAAAAACAACCGGTTGATTTTGGTACGCCGGCATCAACCCCGCCGCCATTTGCGCCCCAACCTGTTGCTGATTACCGTGTAAGCCCCGAGCCTGAACAACCCGCCGCTGCAGAACAGCCAAAAACCGAAGCGCCTAATGAGCCCTTCACCATAAAAGGGAAGGTTTACAGTGATGATATACTGGATGCTACAGCCGTTTTTGGTGGTGTGGACAAGATCGTTTTGTCAAAGGATTTTCGCGGAGGCGAGATCGTAAACATATTTGGCGGCAGTGAGATAGATTTGACCAAGGCGGATATACACGGCCATATAATGATAGAGGTTACCCAGGTTTTTGGTGCAACAAAGCTGATCGTTCCGCCGCACTGGCATGTAATATCTGATGTGTCGGCCATATTTGCCGGTGTTGATGATAAGCGCATGCGCCATACCACTACCATAACTAATGATAAGGTGCTGATAATAAAAGGAGTAAGTATATTTGCCGGCATCGAGATACGCAGCTATTAATTATATTAAACTAACCGCACAATTAATATATACTAACTATTACCGATATGAACTGGTACGTAACAAAACTTATCTTCAGGATAATTAGCGGCGATGGTAACCATCCCGCTCAGTTTGACGAGCAATTGCGCCTAATTAATGCCGATAATGAGCAGGCCGCCTTTAAAAAGGCCAGCAGCATTGGTATTGATATACAGGATAGCTTTACCAATGCCCAAAAACAAATGGTACGCTGGCAATTTGTTGATGTTACCGAGGTAAACCCCATAAACGGACTAAATGACGGTGCCGAGCTGCACTACCAGATACACGAGGCTCCTGATGCCGACCTGTACATTGCCTGGGCTCACCATAGATCGGCTTTGCTGGCTATTAATAACTAATTTATAAAGGCGCACCGTTTTGGCTATCTCAAAAGCAGAAATATCCCGTGTTTACCTGGCTATTGCCATAGGCGGTGTTGCGTGGGCGGCATTGCAAACCTATATTATTCATAGTTTTGGGTTTGACTGGTATATGGCTATTGTTGATGGCGTAGGCAGCTCATTACTGCTTAGCGGTGCCTGCTGGTTAATAAACAACAACCTGCGTTACTATCAACCGGGCAGGGGTAGTTATATTAACCTGTTTATTTGGTGCGTGGCGCTGGCCGCTATATGTGCCGCGGGAGCGCGCTATTTGCTGCCGCTGTTAAAACCCGGCGATGTATATGTGAATTTTTTGCAGCAGTCGCTTATCATCCGCCTGTTCACTAACTTTTTGGCTATAGGCTGGATGGCCATGCTGAGTGCCATATGGTTTTCGCAGCTCGATCAAAAGGAAACCGAGAAACGCCGTAACGAGGCCGAAAGCCTGGCCCGTGATGCGGAGTTGTATAACCTGCGCCAGCAACTCCAGCCGCATTTTTTATTCAACAGCCTTAACTCCATCAACGCGCTGATAGGCTTTAAGCCCGACCAGGCCAGGATGATGATCCATCAACTGTCTGACTTTTTGCGCGGTACCCTGCGCAAGGACGATCAGCAAAAGATAACCCTGAACGAGGAGCTTGCACACCTTAACCTCTACCTCGAAATTGAGAAGGTACGCTTTGGCCACCGCCTGCATACCGAGATCAGTTGCGACCGTAACTGCGGCGAAGCTATTATGCCGGCTATGCTGCTGCAGCCTATTGTAGAGAACGCCATAAAATTTGGTTTGTACGATACTACCGGCCAGGTAACCATCAGCATACGCGGCGAAATGGACAATAACTACCTGGTAATGATGGTGCAAAACCCGTACGATCCGCAAACATCGCGCCCTAAGCAGGGTACAGGTTTTGGGCTGCGGGGAGTGCAACGCCGGTTATATTTGTTATTTGCCCGTAATGATTTGATGGAAACTCATGCAAATGATAATATATTTACAACCATTATAAAGGTACCACAGGGATGAAACGCGCATTAATTATTGATGATGAGCCATTGGCACGGATGGTTGTAATGGAGTATTTGCTTGATTTTAAAGATCAGATTGAACTGATACAGGAGTGTGGCGATGGCTTTGAAGGGTTAAAGGCTATTCAGCAGCACAAGCCCGACCTGATATTTTTGGATGTGCAGATGCCTAAAATAACCGGCTTTGAAATGCTCGAACTGGTTGACCAGCCGCCATCAGTAATTTTTACCACCGCGTTTGATGAATATGCCATTAAGGCTTTTGAAGCCCACGCTATTGATTATTTGTTAAAGCCTTTTAGTAAGGACCGCTTTAGCAAGGCTATCGAAAAATATCTGGCGCTATCCGCCGCGGATACCAAACCTGCCGCCAAAACCGAAAAGTTATTGGAGGATGTAGCGCAGGGCCATGCGCAGCACGAGCGTATTGTGGTTAAAACCGGCACAAAGGTTAAGATCATCCCGGTGCGTGATATTTTGTACCTGCAGGCTGATGACGATTACGTAAGTATTATTACCGCCGAGGGTGCATACCTGAAAAACAAGACCATGAGCTTTTTTGAACAAACGCTTGATGGTTCGCAATTTGTGCGCGTACACCGCTCATACATACTAAGTGTTGCCGAGATAACCCGTATTGACCCATATGAAAAGGATTCGCATCTGGCTATCCTCAAATCGGGCGCCAAGATACCGGTAAGCAAAACCGGTTATGCTAAGTTAAAGCAGGTATTAGGTATTTAAAATCATTTCAGTGATTTTTTTATCCTGTCATTCCGAAGCGATAGCGAGAAACTTACACACGTTCATAATAAAGCGACAGATTCCTCCTCGTACCTCGTTCGGAATGACAATTGGTGATTGACAAAAAGAGCGTAGGGTTGGCAGAAAACCGGGCCGGGTGTATGGCCTCGTGGGTGGAAGGTTTTTTCTGCCTTGACCTTTGGTTACTTTGTGTCTAATACAAAGTAACTGGCCTCTGCGGCCAAGAGCAGGCTAACGATAGTAAAAACATAGCATCTTCATAAAAGCACAACCATTTAATAAAAGCAATTACCCTGCTCATGAGCACAAGGATGCACTTTGTTTATCGTTAGTGGTTGTCACTTTTTTTTATAGCGTATGATTGGTTTGTGATTTTGTATACTGATAGATATTAATTCCCTCCCTGGGGAGGTTAGGTAGGGGTTAGCAACTATTTAGTAATAACGGGGTAGAGCTATTATTTCGAGCGTCAGCAAGAAATCTGTCTGCATTGAATAGCAAGGCGAAAGATTTCTCCTCGTACCTCGTTCGAAATGACAAAAAAATTGAATGGAAAGACAAGCTAATGTTTACCGGGAAATTTAAATAAAAACTATTCTTCTTTAGCTTCCTTGCTCACCATGTAAACATCCTCATTCTCTTTTTTCATCAGATATTTTTCGCGGGCGAATTTTTCGAGGTGGCGGGGATCTGAATTAAGCTCATCAAGGTCTTTGGTAACCTTGTCGGTTTCGGTTTTATAAAAATCACGCTCCTGCTCAAGCTTGTTCAATTGCTGGTGATACTCATATCGCGAAAGCAGATCGTTAGTATCAAAAAATATCATCCACACCACAAAAGCAACCGTTACCAGGAAGAACTTGTTGCTGAACAAGGCAATAAGACGTTTCATTTTTTCGGGCGCTATAATATTCATCTAAAGCTATCTATATTTTTTGACGGATGCAAATATCATTATTAACTAATTAACATAGGTATGTGTTTTTAAGTAAATTATGAAAGTGCTGATGGTGAGGAAGTAAATTTAGACTCACCTTCGCAAAAGAAAAAAAATAATAAAGCATCACTGCGAGGTACGAAGCAATCTCTTTTGAGCAAATCAAATACTAATCGCTGTAGAGATTGCTTCGTACCTCGCAATAACGTGAATGTTTATTTATGTAAAGTGGTTCTCCCCAAGGGAAGATTTAGGAGGGCTGGAGGTTTACCCCCTTTTGTTACCGCCAGGCCTTGCGCCACTCATGCCGCTGCCGCCACCTTTACCTTTACCGGCACCAACGCGGTTGCTGTTGTTGCGGCGTTTATTGTTGCGCTGCTTCTCGGCTGATGATGGTTTATTATGGTGAGGCTGTTTTTTCAGATCCTGTAAAATGCGTTGCTCGCGGGTAAGCTGAGCTAAAGGGTAAGGGTGCGAATCGTTAACCGCAACTTTTACGCCGATCAGCTTTTCAATATCCTTTAAAAAATCTTTTTCTTCCTCATCGCAAAATGAAATGGCCTTGCCGCTTGCACCTGCACGCCCGGTACGGCCAATGCGGTGTACATAAGTTTCGGGTATGTTGGGCAGTTCATAGTTAATTACAAAGGCAAGCTCATCAATATCAATACCACGGGCGGCAATATCAGTAGCCACCAATACACGGGTGGTATGCGCCTTAAAGTTGTTAAGGGCACGCTGCCTCGCGTTTTGCGATTTGTTGCCGTGTATAGCTTCGGCAGTAATGCCCACCTTGTTCAGGTCTTTTACCACCTTATCGGCACCGTGCTTGGTGCGGGTAAATACCAGCGCGGTTACAATGGTTTTATCCTGTAATACAAAGTTAAGCAGGCTTTTTTTATCGCCTTTGGCAACAAAGTACATTTCCTGCTGTATGGTTTCGGCGGTTGATGATACCGGAGTTACTTCAACACGTTCGGGTTTGTTCAAAATGCTGTCGGCAAGTTGCTGTATCTCTTTTGGCATGGTGGCCGAAAAAAACAGCGTTTGCCTTTTGGCAGGCACCTTGGCTATAATCTTCTTAACATCGTGCACAAAGCCCATATCCAGCATACGGTCGGCCTCGTCTAATATAAGCATCTGTATGTGGTCAAGGTGAATGAAACGCTGGTTCATCAGGTCTAACAAACGGCCGGGCGTGGCCACCAATATATCAACGCCTTTTTTAAGCGCGTCAGTTTGCGGGTTTTGCGATACACCGCCGAATATTACCAGGTGTTTAAGGCCGGTATGTTTACCGTATGCGCTAAGGCTTTCGCCAATTTGTATGGCCAGCTCGCGGGTTGGGGTTAAAATTAGCGCCTTAATGGTTTTTTGCTCGCGGTGCTGCTGGCGTTGCTCATAAAGCAGTTGCAATGTTGGTATTGAAAAGGCCGCTGTTTTGCCGGTGCCGGTTTGGGCGCAGCCCAGCAAATCCTTTTTTTGTAGTATAATGGGTATTGATTGCGCTTGTATTGGGGTAGGTTGAGTATAACCCTCGGCTTGTAACGCCTTTAATATAGGGTCAATTAAATTAAGTTGCTGAAATGACATGTATTATAAATTATTTGCTGGCTGTGTGCTTCATCTGAGCCATTGTTGAGGCGATACGCCTGTAAGCGAGCGGGTAGTTAAATTTTATACAAAGATACAATTAATTATTCAACAACGCATTGGCGCTTTATCGGCATAAAATTGCTATATTTCTTTTCTGTAAGCTGTAACGTATTTTTTATTTCAGCGTCTATTAAATACGCGCAAGCTTTTGCGCAAAGCCCTGCTGTTTTTAATTATATCGATATATTTATATTCTAATTAATTAACTGTTTATATGACCTCACAATTTACCAAGCATTTATTGTTAAGTGTTACAGGGCTGTTTTGTGCCTTGTGCGCTGTGGCGCAGCCCAGGCTGCCCGAAGGCTATTTCTGGAAAAAGCTGCCCAACGGCCTCGAAGTAGTAGTAATTGAAAACAGCAAGGTGCCCCTGGCCACTATTGAAATTGCTGTAAAGAATGGTGCCTATACCGAAGGCCCGGAATACAGTGGCCTCTCGCATCTGTTTGAGCACATGTTTTTTAAGGCTAATAAGGATTATCCCGACCAGGAAAAATTCCTGAAACGCACACAGGAATTAGGTGCGATATGGAATGGCACCACCGATGTTGAACGCGTTAATTACTTTTTTACGTTTGATCGCGACAGCCTGAAAGCCGGTTTGAAGTTCATGAACGCCGCCATCCGCTTCCCGATATACCGTGATGAGGATATGAAAAAGGAACGCCCTGTGGTTGACGGCGAATTTCAGCGTGCCGAAAGTAGCCCTTACTTTCAGTTATGGTACGAATCGCAAAAGAAAATGTGGGGCGACCTGGTAACCCGCAAAAACCCTATTGGCGACCACGAGGTGATCAATACCGCTACCCCGGCCAAAATGATGATCATCAAGGATAAATATTACCATCCTAACAACAGTATACTGGTTATTTGCGGTGATGTTAAACATGATGCTGCTTTCGCCCTGGCCGAAAATATTTTTGGCGACTGGGCATCAAGCGGTTTTGATCCGCATGCTAAATATCCTATACCGCCGTTTAAGCCGCTTACCAAGGATGGGTTTTTTGTAAAGGAATCAACCATAGCCAAAACACCTTATATCATGTATTCATGGCATGGCCCGTCCTACTTAACCGACTCGGCCGCTACCATCGCTGCCGATGTTTTCTCGACCATAGTAGGATTGAATTCATCAAAGTTACAACAAGCGCTGGTTGATAAAGGCCTGGCATCATCTGTTGATGTTAGTTACAGCACCAACAAGTACGTAGGCCCGATAACTATATTTATTGAACCTACCAGTGCCGAAAAAATTAAGGAGTGCCACGAAGAACTGATGAAACAGATCGCTATGTGGGATAAGGCCGATTATTTTACTGACGAACAGTTTAAGGACGCTAAAGCCATTTTGCTGCGCAACAATCTTCGCCGTAAAGAAAAACCTTCATCGCTGGCAAGCCAGCTAACTTACCAGTGGTGCAGCACATCGCTTAACTATGCTACCGATCTGGATGATAACTACCAAAAGGTAACCCGTGCGGATATTAAAGCTTATGTAGATAAATACATCATTGGTAAACCAAAAGTGGCAGGCGTTATCCTGCTGCCCGAAGCAAGCAAACAACACAACGTGGCTTCGTTTTTTGTAGCTAAGTAAACCTTAAATTTTATTACGATGAAGAAATACATATTTGCATTACTGGTTGCTTCGGCAGCAATATATACACAACCGGCTTCTGCCCAGGATGAAGCCTATGAGATGACGGTAAGCGGGGTAAAGGTGATCGTTCAGCCTACCAAGAACGAAATTGTAGAGATCCAAACCGTGATCAGGGGTGGCGTGCAAAACTACCCGGTAACTAAAATCGGTATCGAATCGCTGGCCATGACGGCCCTAACCGAGTGCGGTACCGACAAGCATGATAAGAACAGTTTTAAAAACGCGCTTGACAAGGTAAGCGCCCAGGTATACGGTTACGCCTCAAAAAACTATGCGGTTATACGCATGAATTGTCTTAAAGGTGATTTTGATGCCGTTTGGCCATTGTATGTTGAAGCCATGACCGAGCCTAAGTTTGACGCTACCGAGTTTGACCGCATTAAAAAAGTAGCCATATCCCGACTGAAATCAGAGCAATCGCAGCCTGACGCGGCCATTGATAAATTTGCCGACAGTATCGCCTTTAGGGGTCGTGATTATGCAAAAGATCCTTCAGGCAGTGTGCCCTCGCTAACCAAACTTGGTCCGCAGGAAACCAAGGCTTATTATGAGTCGGTATTCACTAAATCACATTTACTGATTGTTGTGGTAAGTAACCTTGACCGCGCTACTATTGAAAGCAAGGTAAAAGGCATGCTGAGCGGTGTTAAGCAGGGCGCGCCGTTTACTTTTAAAAAGGATTTTTTCAGGGTGTATAAAAACTCGTTCAATGCGGAGTCGCGCGATCTGGCTACCAACTATGTTGAGGGCGTAAGCAGCGGCCCGCAGCCAGGAACTACTGATTTTGACGCGTTCAGCGTAGCCATGCGTATATTCGCAAACCGTCACTTTTTAGATGTACGTACTAACAATGGCCTGTCATATGCGCCACAAGCCTGGTTCAGTACCGGCTCAACATCGGTAGCAAGGTTCTCGGTATCAACCACCCAGCCTGATAAATATATCGCCGTGTTTGATAAACTGGTTGACAAGATCAAAACCCAAGGCTTTGATGCCGACGAGGTAGCCAACATGAAGGTTACTTACCTTACCGGGTTTTACTATAAAAATGAAACCAACAGCGCGCAGGCATCATCAATGGTAGCTAACGAGGTGTTGTTCAATAACTGGAAACGCTCGTTAACTATGGTGAACGATATTAAAAAGTTAAGCGTTGCCGATATTAATAACGCTTTCCGCAAATACATAGGCAACATGATATGGGTATACCAGGGCGACACGAAAAAGGTAACGCCTACCATGTTTATAAACGGAACACTTAAAAAAGGGGATAATCCGGTAAGTCACTAACACATCTCACTATTTAAAAGCAAGTGCCCGCGAAAGCGGGCATTTTTGTTTTATGGTTGTAAGCAACTTAAAACTAATGCCTTTTGATGCTGTTATTCAACTAAACAGCATACCATGAAAAAGGGCGATACCGTACACTGGAACTGGGGCAGCAGCGAGGCTGAAGGCAAAATTGAAAAAAAGCACACCGGGAAGGTGGAGAAAACCATAAAGGGCAGCAAAGTAACACGCAACGCCAGTAAGGATAAGCCAGCTTACGAAGTAAAGCAAAAAGATGGCGGCAAAGTGCTTAAATCAGAAAGTGAACTGAAGAAGGGCGGTAAGTAACACCCCCTCGCACCACACCCCAACCCTCTCCATAGGAGAGGGAGTAATAAAAAAAGCCGTCCTATTAATGATGTACGATGAGAAGTCAGTATCGTTTGGTATGGCAACAGGTGCGTATTCCCTCCCTTGGGAGGGCAGGGAGGGGTTAGTAAATACGCAAACGCAAAGCGGCTCCTCCAAAAAGAAACCATTAAACCAACCGCTGTAAAAATTCCGTCAATTAGGTTAAAAAATTGTGATAATATCAATAATCTGTGCCATTTTTACGGCATGGAAAAACAGCCTATTATCAGCGTAAAAAACCTGGTTAAAAACTATGGTGATTTTGAAGCTGTAAGGGATATAAGTTTTGAGGTTTACGAGGGGGAGATATTTGGCTTGCTTGGGCCAAACGGCGCGGGCAAAACCACCACGCTCGAAATTATTGAAACCTTGCGCGATAAAACCTCCGGCGAAATTATTGTTGACGGCTTTTCGGTAGATACTAATGCCGAAAGCATAAAACAGCGCATAGGCGTACAACTGCAAGCCGCAGGCTATTATCCAAATCTTAACCTTTCCGAGCTTATTGATCTTTTCTCCGGACTATACGGCATCAAAAAAAAGCCTTTGGAAATGCTGGAAATGGTAGCACTTACCGACAAAGCTAAGGCCAAATACAAGCAACTTTCGGGCGGACAAAAACAGCGGTTCTCCATCGCTACTACACTTATCAATAACCCACGCATAATTTTTTTGGATGAACCTACTACGGGGCTTGACCCTCAGGCACGCCGTAATTTGTGGGATCTGATCATCAAAATACGCGACAGCGGAACCACCGTGGTGATCACTACACATTATATGGATGAGGCTGAAGTATTGTGCGACCGTGTGGCCTTTGTTGACGGCGGCAAAATTGTAGGCATTGATACGCCTGACAATTTTGTTGATAAGCTGGTAGCATCAGGTTTTGAACGTAAAAAAGAGGTAAAGGCAGCCACACTGGAAGATGTATTTATTGATTTGACGGGCAAGGAGTGGAGAGGATAATCAGTTTGCAGTTGGCGGTTTGCAGTGGGCAGTAAACAGTTATCAGTTGCCGGTTTGCAGTTTACAAATTAGTTAGATATTATATTAATCAACATACATTAAAAATCCCCTCCCCCCCGGAGAGGGGTTGGGGTGAGGTTTATGAGTAAATACGATCATGTTGGGGCCACGCTGGCCATTGCGAAAGCCAGTTTAAGATCAATACTGCGCAGTCCGTCGTCGGTGGTTTTCACGTTGGCGTTCCCGCTGATATTTATTTTGGTGTTCGGCTTTATTGGTGGCGGCGGTGTAAAGGTTGATGTTGGCGTGGCGCCGGGTACTGATACCGCTAACCCTATCTACAAAGCCCTTGCACAAACAGCCATCATCAAACTCCATAAGGGTTTGGATACCAAGTCGCTAAACCAAAACCTGTCAAAAGGTAGTTTGGATGCCGTATTGCAAATTAAATCGAACGGCTACGTTAAAACCGGAGATGGTAAAATGCGTCTTACATCCGGCAATGCTCCTTACACCGTTAATGTAAACTATACCACATCATCAGCCAAAGGCGATATATTTAAATCGATAATCACCAACATAAAAAATGAGGTGAACATCAGGTTTATGCAGCAAGTGCTGGCAAGCCGTTCTGGCGGCGATGCCGATGCTGCTGCACAGGCAGCCGCCGGTTTCCAAATGGCCGAAGTGCGTGAAAGTACCATTACAGGCCGCGCCTACAAAACCATCGATTTTATTTTGCCCGGCCAGTTAGGTTTCTCGTTACTGAGTACAGGCGTATTTGGTACCGCATTCGTATTCCTGAGTCTACGCATTACATTGGTTATCAAGCGCTTTTTTGCTACGCCGGTTAAACGGGCGAGCATTGTATTGGGCGAGGCGCTGGCGCGTATTTGCTTTTCGCTTATCGGGGCGCTGTTTATTATCATTATCGGTCACTTTGCTTTTGGCTTTACGCTGGTGCATGGCGCGGTAACTGTAATAAATATGCTGATACTGTCTGTCATCGGGCTGATCGTGTTCATGGGTTTTGGTTTCACGGTATCCGGCATCGCCAAAAACGAAAGCTCTGTACCGCCTATCGCCAATATTATTACCCTGCCGCAGTTCCTGTTATCGGGTACTTTTTTCTCTATTGATAATTTTCCGACATGGCTGCAGCCGCTAAGCCGCATTTTACCTTTAACTTATCTTAATGATGCCATGCGCAAAGTGGCGTTCGAAGGTGCTGGGCTTGGCGATGTTACCCACCAGCTATTAATATTGTTTATTTGGGGTGTGGTGATCTATACCATCGCTGTAAAAACCTTTAAATGGGAGTAGTAATTAACATTAAAATAATATTAGGAACTTCTCACTTAACATTCAGATAACATTGCCGAAATACATTTGCAGCATAATGTTAATCTGATGTTAAAAAATACCCTTTCCGGCTTATTATCAATCTTGATATTAATTTTTTGTTCGGTAAATGTTAAGGCGCAAAACAGCAAAACAGGTACCTGGGGCATAGTTACCGTGGTTTTACCCGGCGATAGCGCACATAAATGGGGGGGCTATATTGAGCTGCAAACCCGTACTAACACCCTGTTTAACGAGGCATTTTATTATGAAGTAAAAGGCGGCATCAGTTACGATATCGCTAAAAATTATACCGCCCTTATTGGCACCGGCCGTTACATTACTTATGATTACGAAAACCTTGACGAGCCGCCAACCGCCCTTGAAACCCGCTTGTGGGAGCAGTTAACCGTTAACCAGTTTCTGGATCGCATAAAAATAGAGCACCGTTACCGCGTAGAGCAGCGCTTTTTTGAAAAAACAGGCTACCGTAACCGCTTTCGCTACAGGCTTAACCTGGCCATCCCGTTAAATCATCGTAAGGTTGACCCTAAGACCTGGTATGTAGCCGTTTTTGATGAGGTGTTTTTTAATAACAAAGCTCCGCATTTTGAGCGTAACCGCTTTTCGCTGGCGTTGGGTTACCAGTTTACCAAAGCGTTAAATGTGCAGGCTGGCTGGATGAACCAGTATAACTACAACCTTACATCGGCAGGGGCGAAAAATAACCTGGCCATAAATGTACAGTACCGCTTTAACCGTAAAAACGTTAAGCCACGTGAGCATATACCATCAATACACGATTAAATAATCATTAAATACTAAATTGTAATTGCGTTTTAGCTAATTAGCTTTAACTTAGCGCAGTTTAAAGTTTTATCAAAAAAACGCTAATAATAACTATGAGTATAATAATTGATGTTCATGCACGCCAGATACTTGATTCGCGTGGTAACCCTACAGTTGAAGTAGATGTATTAACCGAAAATGGTGCACTTGGCCGCGCCGCAGTACCTTCAGGCGCATCAACCGGTGCCCACGAAGCTGTTGAATTAAGAGACGGCGATAAAGCTGTTTACCTTGGTAAAGGTGTTTTAAAAGCAGTTGCCAACGTAAACGAAAAAATTGCCCCTGCATTAAAAGGCGTAGATGTATTTGAGCAAAATACTATCGATGACATCATGATCCAGTTAGACGGTACCGAGAACAAAGGTAACTTTGGTGCCAACGCTATATTAGGTGTATCATTAGCGGTAGCTAAAGCTGCAGCTCAGGAGAGCCGCCAGCCTTTATACCGTTACGTAGGTGGTGTTAACGCTAACACTTTACCTATCCCGATGATGAACATTGTTAACGGTGGTTCGCACTCTGATGCGCCTATCGCTTTCCAGGAGTTCATGATCATGCCTATCGGCGCTACTTCATTCTCTGAGGCTTTGCGTTGGGGTGCTGAGGTGTTCCATACCCTTAAAAAGATATTGCACGATCGTGGCCTTTCAACCGCGGTAGGTGACGAAGGTGGTTTCGCGCCAACCTTTGGCGGTACTGAAGATGCTGTTGAAACCATCATCCAGGCTATCGAAAAGGCAGGTTACAAAGCAGGTGAGCAAATTTACCTGGCGTTTGATTGCGCTGCTTCTGAATTTTACGTAAACGGTAAATACGACTATACTAAGTTTGAAGGCGATAAAGGTGCTATCCGCACCAGCGCTGAGCAGGCTGAATATCTGGCATCATTAACTGAAAAATACCCAATCGTATCAATCGAGGACGGTATGGCTGAGGATGACTGGGATGGCTGGAAATTATTGACAGACCGTATCGGTAAAAAAGTACAGTTAGTAGGTGATGATTTATTTGTTACCAACGTTAAACGTTTGCAGGATGGTATTGATACCGATACTGCTAACTCTATCCTGGTAAAAGTAAACCAGATTGGTTCGTTAACTGAAACTATCAACGCGGTAACCTTAGCGCAAACTAACGGTTACACTTCAGTAATGAGTCACCGCTCAGGCGAAACTGAGGATGCTACCATTGCCGACCTTGCTGTTGCCCTTAACTGCGGCCAGATCAAAACCGGTTCAGCTTCACGTTCAGACAGGATCGCGAAATACAACCAGTTACTGCGTATCGAAGAAGAATTAGGCGAGAACGCCCGCTTCATCGGTAAAAATTTCAAATTTTTGAAAAAGTAATCTCCTTGCGGGATTCGATCATAAAGCCGGCTAAGTTAAATTAGCCGGCTTTTTTGTTAACCGCCCCATTGAATTCATATTATCTTCAATCTCATTTCTTACATTTCGCATCTAAATCCTATCTTTGCCCATGCAAGAAAAAATCCTCATTCTTGACTTCGGTTCGCAGTTCACCCAATTAATAGCGCGCCGTGTCAGGGAGCTTCGCATTTACTGCGAGATCCATCCCTTCAATAATTTTCCTGAAGTTGACGGCAGCGTAAAGGGCATCATCCTTTCGGGTTCGCCTTATTCTGTTCGTCAGGACGATGCGCCGCACTTTGATTTCGCCAAGTTTCATGGCTCATTGCCTATACTTGGCGTATGTTATGGCGCGCAGTACCTGGCCCACTTTAACGGCGGCGAAGTATTGCCATCAAGCACGCGCGAGTATGGCCGTGCCAACCTGCAATACATCAACCACGAAAGTCCGTTGTTGAAGATGATCCCGGCAGACTCGCAGGTGTGGATGTCGCATGGCGATACCATTGCCCGCCTGGCTGATAATTTTGAGGTAATTGCAAGTACCGATAGTGTACGTGTTGCCGCTTACCATGTAACCGGCTCACAAACCTACGGTATACAGTTTCACCCCGAGGTAACCCACAGTGTTGATGGCAAGCAATTGCTGCATAACTTTTTAGTTGATATATGCGGATGCGCGCAGGACTGGACCCCCGATTCATTCGTTGAAACCACCATCGCGCAGCTTAAAGAAAAACTGGGCGATGATAAGGTAGTGCTTGGTCTTTCGGGCGGTGTTGATTCATCAGTAGCTGCCGTATTGTTGCACCATGCCATCGGCAAAAACCTGCACTGTATATTTGTTGATAACGGCCTGCTGCGTAAGGATGAGTATGAGCTTGTGCTCGATTCGTACAAGCACATGGGGCTTAATATAAAAGGTATTAACGCCAAGCAACGTTTTTACGACGCGCTTGCCGGTTTAACCGACCCTGAATTGAAACGCAAGGCTATTGGCCGCGTGTTTATTGAGGTGTTTGATGATGCCGCGCACGAGGTTCAGGATGTAAAATGGCTTGGTCAGGGTACCATCTACCCGGATGTGATCGAGTCGGTATCAGTAAAAGGCCCTTCGGCAACCATTAAATCGCACCATAACGTAGGTGGTTTGCCTGATTTTATGAAGCTGAAGGTAGTTGAGCCGCTGAACACCTTGTTTAAGGATGAGGTGCGTAACGTAGGTAAGGCCTTGGGTATTGATCCTAATATTTTAGGCCGACACCCATTTCCGGGCCCGGGATTGGCTATCAGGATATTAGGTGAGGTAACACCCGAAAAAGTACATATATTACAGGAAGCCGATGCGATTTACATCAACAATTTAAAGGCTGCCGGTGTTTATGATAAAGTTTGGCAGGCAGGCACCATATTTTTACCGGTACAATCGGTAGGGGTAATGGGCGATGAGCGCACCTACGAAAATGCGGTAGCGCTGCGCGCGGTTGAATCAGTTGATGGTATGACGGCCGATTGGTGCCATTTACCGTATGAACTGCTGGCCAAAATATCAAACGAAATTATCAATAACGTAAAAGGTATAAACCGGGTAGTATATGATATCAGTTCAAAACCACCGGCCACTATTGAGTGGGAATAAGTGGTTACTTATTTTAGTTGTTGCACTTGCTGCCGCGTGTTCGCCAAAAACACGCCCGGTTGGTAAGGGTACAACTAAACCGACTGAAAAAACATCAGATAAGCCCGGCAATAAAGCCGATAAGGATAAAAAAGAGGATAAGGATGCCAAAAAGGTATCTGATAAAAGGGTATCAACCATAGCGATGATACTGCCTTTTGGCCTTGATCATTTAAACCCCGGCGCTAACTATAGCGCCGCGGGTTTAAAAAAAGCCGCCTTGGCGCTTGACTATTACCGTGGCTTTAAACTCGCGCTTGACTCACTTACAAGCGAAGGAGCAAACTACCGCCTGCAGCTTTTTGATTCAAAAGATGAAACCTCGCAGTCGCACAGCCTGGCGCTTAATCCGCAGGTAAAAGGCAGCGACCTTATTGTAGGCCCCGTTTTTCCGGATGGTATGAAAGCCTTTACAACCGTTCCCGGTAATACTAAAAAGCTTATCCTTTCGCCGCTGTCGCCATCGGCACCAACAACCTACAATGTTCAAAACCTGATAACTGTTATCCCGCCGCTGGAGTACCATGCTTTGCGCGCCGCGGAGTTTGCGGTCGCTAAAACAAAAACAAAAAAAATATTCATACTTACATCGGGCTATAGTGCTGAGCTTCCTTACATTAAATACTTTAAAAAAGCGGTTGACAGCCTGAGCAAAAAAAAGGTAAAGGTAATTCAGCTAACGGTTTCGCGTGGCAATCTTAAACCCGCTATGGCGCAAATGACCAAGTTTGACCGTAACTTCATGGTCATACCATCAACCAATCAATCGTTTCTTAAAATTACTTTGTACTCGTTGGATACCCTGTCAAAGCATTACCCGGTAACGCTGATCGGCCATCCCAATTGGGAGAAGTTCAGCTTTTTGAAAGCAGACCAGATGCAGCGCCTGAACGCGTACATTACCTCGGCGGACAGGGTGAATTATAAATCGCAGGCTACTGTTACGTTTGTGCGTAACTACCGCCGTTTATACCGTGCCGAGCCATCGGAATATGCCATTAAAGGGTTTGACGAGGGGCTGTACTTTGGGCAGTTACTTGCCGAGGAGGGTGATAAACTGAAAAGCCTTGACGATAATGAGTTTACCGGACTGCATAACAGCTTTGACTTTATATACAAACCGGGGCAGGGCTGGGTGAACAAGCACGTTAACTTATTGCATTACGAAAACTTTGAATTAAAGAAAACCGAATGAAGGCGCTAAATCAGCTAAAAACGTTTATGCGTATTTTGGATGAATATCCTGCTGATGTGCCTTTAGGTAAATTTTTGCCTGGTTTTTATCGCCAAAACAAGCAAATGGGCTCAACCGACCGTAAGGTGGCCGGGCGTTTGGTGTATAACTATTTCAGGCTGGGGAGGGCTTTGCCTGCACTGCCGCCCGAGGAGCGCCTGATGGTGGCCGAGTTGTTATGCAATACACAAACAAACTCCTTTTTGCAGCATTTTAAGCCCGACTGGGCAGCATGTGTTGGTTTTACCATTAACGAGAAGATAGCTCTTATAAAAACTAATTATCCTGATTTTAAGGTGGATGATGTTTTCCCGTGGATAGGGGAGCTTTCGGCTGAAGTTGATAAGGATAAATTCCTTCGCTCCTTTTTTATTCAGCCTGACCTGTATATACGTGTTTTACGTGGGTATGAACCACAGGTGAAGGCCGAACTGACCAATGCGGGTATTATTTTTAAAGATGAAGGCAACAGTTGCTTTTGCCTGCCTAACGGTACAAGGCTGGAGAACATCTTTCCACGGCAACAGCATATGTTTGAGGTGCAGGATCATTCATCGCAACAAACGGCCAAATATTTTAAACCCGAACGCTGGGACAAATGGTGGGATGCCTGCGCGGCATCGGGCGGCAAATCACTATTACTGCACAGCCTGCAACCGGATGTAAAGCTGGTAGTTTCTGACGTGCGCGAATCTATACTGGCCAACCTTGATGAACGCTTTCAGCAGGCCGGTTTGCTCAAGTACCAAAAAAAGGTGCTTGACCTAACCCAAAACCCCGACCAGGAAATGCACGATTATGAGTTTGACGGCATTATTTTAGACGCGCCATGCAGCGGCTCGGGTACGTGGGGGCGTACACCCGAAATGATCAGCCAGTTCAACCCGCAGCGTATCGCTTTTTTTCAGCGTTTGCAGCAAAGCATTGCCCGCAATGTGGTAAAGTATTTAAAACCCGGCAAGCCGCTTATTTACATCACCTGCTCGGCATTTAAAGCGGAGAATGAAGAAGCCGTTAGCTTTTTAACTACTGAACTTGGCCTTAAACTTGAAAGTCAGCAGATACTAAAGGGATACGAGCGCAAGGCCGATACCATGTTTGTAGCCAGGCTCACCCGCCCCGAATAAGGTTACAATCCGCTATTACTTCTGAACAGTTTTATCGCGATAGCTAAAAGTATTACACCAAAGGCTTTGCGTAAAATACTTAGCCCGGCCTTACCCAGCAGGTGCTCCAGCCATTTTACATTTTTTAGTACCAGGTAAACTATCAGTGTGTTGATAATGATTGCGACCAGTATATTCTGGGTTTGATATTGCGATTTCAGGGATAGCAACGTAGTCATGGTACCGGCACCGGCAATAAGCGGAAAAGCCAGCGGAACAATAGATACTGTTTGCGCCATATCAGGATCATCCTTAAAAAACGTGATACCTAATACCATCTCCATCGCGATGATAAATATTACGATAGAGCCCGCTATAGCGAATGAGGAGATATCCAGCCCGATAACGTTAAGCAACTCATTACCTACAAATAAAAAGGTTACCATAAGCACCAGTACGGCAATACTCGCCTTTTCGGATTGTATGTGCCCTGCCCGCTGGCGTAGTTCAATTATTACCGGTATTGATCCTAAAATGTCAATAATAGCGAACAGGATCATGGTAACCGATAGTACCTCTTTAAATATAAGTGGCTGCATAAATTATAATTAAGGTCAGTTTAGCATTCCTGGCGTTTTAGCTTAAAGCTAAGCGCAAAAGCAACCAGAATGTACAAAGATGCTAAAAAGAAAATACTATGCAGTGATATAGCCGTAACAAAACCTGCCGTAATAGGGCCAAGCGTTTGGCCTATCGAGGTGTACGATTGGTTGATGCCTAATACTTTGCCCTGTTCATCGCTGCTTGTTTTATCAGCAATGATGGCATTAAGCATGGGGTTGCGCAGGCCGTTAAAAAGTCCGTATACGCCCACCGCCACGGCAAATAATATTAAGCGCGTTGCAAAGCCTGCGAGTATCATAGCACCCAGACATACCAGTGTTGACAGCAGAAGTATCAATGATTTTGACCGGCATATTTTAGTAAAGAAAGGTACCAGTAACTGCATGATGATGCCGGTAATTCCGAAGCCTGCATAGAGCATACCCGTTTGCGCGGGCGATAGTTTCAAGTCATCAGTAGTAAAAGTTTGGAAACCTACGATCATGGCAAATTGCGCCATGGTAAGCAAAAAGCCTATGAATATGCTTACGCCGATGGTATTTTCTTTAAGGATAGTGACCAGTGATACAAAGCTGAATTTGTAGGATTGCTGCTTGCCTTTGTTTTGATTGGTTTCCTTTAGTAAAAACACGGTGAGCAATACCCCTATGAGCGCTATACCCGCCGCGAAATAAAACGGCACGTGCATACCATACTTACTAAGCAGGCCACCCAGTGCAGGCCCGGCCACAAACCCAAACCCGAATGCCGAGCTAAGTATCCCGAAGTTTTTGGCACGCTCTTCGGGTGAGGACACATCAGATACCATTGCTTGCGCTACGGAAATGTTGCCCCCTGTTAATCCATCCAGAATACGTGCGGCAAATAACATGATAATACTGCGTGCCTGCGCAAAAAGGATAAATGATATGCAGGTACCGATGAGGCTGATAATAAGCACCGGTTTGCGGCCCCACTTGTCAGACAGCGAACCCAGCAGCGGCGTGGCAAAAAACTGCGCTATGGAAAAGGCCGCGGTAAGCAAACCTAAAGTTTCGGACGTGACACCAAATTTTTTACCGTAGCTGTACAACAACGGCACCACTATGCCAAAGCCCATGGAGTTGATAACGCATATAACAGCCAGTATCCACAGGCCTTTCTTCATTTAATTTAGTGTTGGTTTATGTAGAAGTACAAAAAGCAAAAAAGGTTCTGAAATATTTTTCAGAACCTTTTTTAATATAGTGTATTAACAATTTATTCAGTGTATTTAGGATTTGGCGGATCATTAGGCAGGTTAACAAGGCCTTTACGGATAAGTGAATTCTTTTTACCGTAAACCATGTAAATAACTAAACCTAATATCATCCATACGGCCAAACGTATCCATGTATCGGCCGGTAATGAAACCATCATCGAGATACAAATAACGATACCTGCAATTGGCACGAAAGGAACCCATGGCGTGCGGAAAGGGCGAGGCGTATTAGGGTCGCTTTTACGCATCACCATAACGCCAACGCAAACCAGTACGAAAGCGAACAGGGTACCGATAGATACCATCTCGCCCACTACGTGAACCGGTACAAAGGCAGCAAATAAGCTTACAAATACCGCGAACAGTAAGTTTGATTTGTATGGTGTCTGGAATTTTTTGTGAACCTTAGCGAATACTGAAGGGATCAAACCATCTTTTGACATGGTATAGAATATACGCGACTGGCCCATTAACATCACCAGGATAACTGAAGTATAACCAGCTAAAATGGCCAGGATAATGGCTTTTTGTAACCAGGCGTAAGGTGTTTTAGCGATAGCTACGGCAACCGGCGCGGCACTGTCTTTAAACTCTTTGTAGTTGGCTACACCCGTCATTACGTGCGAGAACAATACATATAATAAGGTACAGGCCAATAATGAGCCGATGATACCTATTGGCATACCGCGTTTAGGATCTTTAGCCTCTTGAGCGGCGGTTGATACGGCATCAAAACCAATAAAGGCAAAGAATACCACACCTGCGCCACGTAACACACCCGACCAGCCGAACTCGCCGAACTTGCCGGTATTTTCAGGGATGTAAGGTACGTGGTTTGATGGGTTGATATAGCCCCAGCCCACAGCGATGAATACCAGCACCACGGCAACCTTTAATACTACCAGTATGTTATTTACAAATGCCGACTCTTTAGTACCCCTGATAAGTAGCAGAGAAAGGCAAACGATGATAAATACCGCAGGCAGGTTAAAGTAACCGCTAACTACGCTGCCATCAGCCATGGTAACTGATTCCCAGGGCGACATGGTGAGCTGTGGCGGTATTTGTATGCCATATAAATGGAGAAATTTTGTTAGATATTGCGACCAACTGATGGATACGGTTGCAGCACCAAGCGCGTATTCAAGTACAAGGTCCCAGCCGATGATCCAGGCCATAAATTCGCCCATGGTTGCATAAGAGTAAGTGTAAGCTGAACCCGCGATAGGGATCATACTGGCAAACTCGGCATAACAAAGGCCTGCAAAAGCACAACCTATAGCGCCAATAACAAATGAAATAGTAACGGCAGGGCCGGCATTGTTGGCCGCAGCCAAACCGGTTAACGAGAATAAACCCGCACCAATAATAGCTCCGATACCCATTGTTACCAAGTTGAAACTGCTAAGCGTACGGCGTAAAGTGCCTTCGCCGCTTGCTGCCGCTTCTTTTAGTAATAAATCAAGTGGTTTTTTAAATCTCATATATAATGTCAGTTAATATATCAAGTCCAAACCTACTTAATTTTATTGATATGATAAAGAACTGATTGCATCAGTAAAACAAAACAATGTTTTTTGTGTATCTGGTTATAAATATTTCACAAATGTTACTTTTAAGGCTTAAACCTTACCGCAATCATCATGTATTTTAACCAAAACATCTTTACTTAACGGTTTTACCAGGTACGATTTTACCAACGGGTAGCTTTTTGCCTTTAACATATCATCCGCATCAATTGATGATGTTATAATATAGATATCAATTGGCTTGGTGATTTGCTGTTGTAACGCTTTGTACTGATCTAAAAACCCCCAGGCATCAATGTCGGGCATATTAATGTCAAGTAATATCACATCAGGCAATTCATGTTGGTTTTGTAAATTATCCTTAATGTATTGCAAGGTTTCGTAACCGTTGGTTACATGCTTGCTGTTGCCAAAAAGCCCAACGTTTTTAAGCAATTTAACTGCTATAAAATGCTCCATCGGGTTGTCGTCTATCATCACTATTCTGTTCATCTCGTTTTTATTATATAAACAGTTATTCAAATACTGTTCCCTTATGCCAAAGTTTGTTTTTAAGCGTTTTAAGAGGGTTTTATAATTTTTGTTGAGTAATTGTTGGGGAAAAATAGCATCTACAATTTGTAGAATGTAGAAACGTTGCCTTGTTAAAGTTGGGCATGGTCGTGGTGTTTGCGGCCATGCCCAACTTTGCCTCACAACCGGTGACCGTGTTGCTTGATGGTGGTTTTTTCTAAAGATTGCTCTTTTATTTGTTTTTGAATGCGCTCGCTGGTGTTAACCTCCTGGTGCAGGTGCGGCGCTATTACCAATGATACGATAGACATGAGCTTGATCAGGATATTCATGGATGGGCCCGAGGTATCCTTGAACGGATCGCCAACAGTATCGCCTGTTACTGAGGCTTTATGCGGTTCAGATTTTTTGTAGTAAATCTCACCGTTGATCTCGGCACCTTTTTCAAATGATTTTTTAGCATTGTCCCACGCGCCGCCTGCGTTGCTCTGGAAGATGCCCATCAGTACGCCCGATACGGTAACACCCGCCAGCAAACCGCCTAACACCTCTGGCCCAAAGGCAAAACCGATAACGATAGGGGTGATAAGGGCGATGAGGCCCGGTGCCACCATCTCGCGGATAGAAGCCTTGGTTGATATGGCTACGCATTTTTCATACTCCGGCTTGGCTTTGTACTCCATAATGCCCGGTATCTCCCTAAACTGGCGGCGTACCTCCTCAACCATAGCCATGGCTGCCCGGCCTACTGCTGATATGGCCAGCGCCGAAAAGATGAACGGTATCATTCCCCCAACAAATAAACCGGCCAGCACATCGGCCTTATAAATATCAATATGCTCAATACCTGCCACGCCTACAAAAGCCGCGAACAAGGCCAGCGAGGTAAGTGCCGCCGATGCGATAGCAAAGCCTTTACCGGTAGCGGCAGTGGTGTTACCTACGGCATCAAGGTTATCGGTTCGGTGCCTTACCTCTTCGGGCAGGCGGCTCATTTCGGCAATACCACCGGCGTTATCAGCAATTGGGCCAAATGCATCAATAGCCAATTGCATGGCGGTTGTGGCCATCATACCCGCGGCGGCAATTGCAACGCCATATAATCCCGCAAAATGGTATGAGCCATATATACCCGCGGCCAATACCAGTATGGGCAGCACGGTTGACTCCATACCTACCGACAGGCCGCCGATAATATTAGTTGCATGCCCGGTTGATGATTGCCTGATGATACTCAGCACAGGGCGCTTGCCCATAGCGGTATAATATTCGGTAATGATAGACATGAGGGTGCCTACAATAAGGCCTACAATAATGGCCAGGAAAACTCCGGTTTTATCAAACTCCTTAACGCCTTCTTTCAGGGTATCGGTTCCGGGTATCAAATCGCGGGTGAGGTGCAGGTTGCCATCCGGCAGCATCCAGTTCACTACAAAAAATGTGGCTATAGCCGTTAGTATGATGGATGCCCAGTTGCCTATGTTAAGGGCATTTTGCACACTGTCGGTTTCATTTTTAATTTTTACGAATGATGCACCAACAATGGAGAACACCAGGCCTAAACCCGCGATCACCATCGGCAATAAAACCGGGGCAATACCGCCAAAGGCATCAATGGATACAATTTCGCGCCCCAGTACCATGGTTGCCAGCATGGTGGCTACGTATGAGCCGAAAAGGTCGGCACCCATACCGGCTACGTCGCCCACGTTATCGCCCACGTTATCAGCAATAGTGGCCGGGTTGCGCACATCATCTTCGGGGATGCCGGCTTCAACCTTGCCCACCAGGTCGGCACCTACATCGGCAGCTTTGGTATAAATACCGCCGCCCACACGGGCAAACAAGGCGATAGACTCGGCACCCAGCGAGAACCCCGCCAGCACTTCGAGCGCCTTTTCCATGTCGGCGCCGTTAACTTCTGAGCCTACATACATTTTGTAGAAAACGATGAACAGCGATCCTAAACCTAAAATAGCTAAACCGGCAACGCCCAGGCCCATCACGGTGCCGCCGGTAAATGATACTTTAAGTGCTTTAGCCAAACTGGTGCGTGCCGCTTCGGTAGTGCGTACATTGGCTTTAGTAGCTATGCGCATACCTATGTAACCCGCGAAGGCGGATAAGAAAGCGCCTATTACAAAAGATACTGCGATAACCGGGCTTGAGGTAGCCACCGTAGTGCCTGACCACGCCAGCAGTATCACCGCGATAACTACAAAGTAGCTCAATACCTTCCACTCGGCACGTAAAAAGGCCATGGCACCCTGGGCTATATAGCCTGCAAGCTCGGTCATGTTGGCATCGCCCGAGGGTTGTTTGCTTACCCAGGCCGCTTTAACAGCCATTACTATGATACCCACAATGCCTAACAGTGGGATCAGGTAGATCAAGTAATTGTTTAAAAACTCCATAAAATAGGTTATAATTTGGTTTATAATACCCCGCAGAAGAAGAGGTGGGGTTAAATGCAAATTAGTAAAAATAATATTACAAAGATGTGATATTAAACTTTTTAAAAAGTGACGGTGCAACTAAAGTAAGCAGGGCAACACAGTATTATTTAATGCCAAATATTGGTGCTAACCGGATAATTTACGTGCTTTTGGTTACTAAAATTTATAACTATCTTAACCCACATATTAACTAACCTCAAAACAATTGTATGAAAGAAAACACTTCTTCCTCCGGAATGAAGCACGAACTTGGCCTGCTTGACGGCACCATGCTGGTTGCCGGTTCAATGATCGGGTCAGGCATTTTTATTGTAAGCGCTGATATCATCCGCAACGTAGGTTCGGCAGGCTGGCTGATAGCCGTATGGCTCATCACCGGTTTCATGACGCTTACCGCCGCTGTAAGCTACGGCGAGCTGAGCGCCATGTTCCCTAAAGCGGGCGGGCAGTATGTTTATCTTAAAGAGGCATACAACAAGCTGATAGGTTTTTTATACGGATGGAGCTTTTTTGCGGTAATACAAACCGGTACCATCGCGGCGGTAGGGGTGGCATTCTCTAAATTTTTCGCCTACCTGTGGCCGGCCGTAAGTGAAGACAATGTTTTGTTCAGCTTTAATTACTGGGGCGATAAAACGTTCAACTTTAGCGCCGCGCAACTTGTATCTATCATCCTCATTATTTTACTTACCTACATCAATACCAAAGGTGTTAAGGGCGGCAAAATCATACAAACTACTTTTACCATTACCAAACTGGTAAGCTTGTTCGGCCTCATCATCTTCGGTTTTATTATGGCCAAGGGCGATGTTTGGACGGCTAACTGGACGAATGCCTGGGATTTGCATAACCTGAATAAGGATGGCTCTACCGTTAACCTTACCATGGTTGCGGGTTTAGGTGCCATAGCGGCATCGCTTGTTGGTTCAATATTCAGCAGCGACTCGTGGAACAGTGTAACTTTTATTGCCGGGGAGATGAAAAACCCGCAGCGTAACGTAGGCCTGAGTTTGTTTTTAGGTACGCTTATAGTAACCATTATATATGTTGCGGCTAACGTAATGTACACCTCGGTATTGCCATTGCAGGATATCGCTAACGCCGAGAAAGACCGTGTGGCTGTAGCGGCTTCAACGGTGATATTCGGCAACATCGGTACCTTACTTATTGCTGTTATGATCATGATATCAACCTTTGGCTGTAACAACGGCTTGATTTTGGCAGGTGCGCGTGTGTATTACACCATGGCTAAGGATGGCTTATTCTTCAAAAAAACAGGTACGCTTAACAAATTTTCGGTACCTGAGTACGGCCTTTGGCTGCAATGCGCGTTAGCCTGCGTTTTATGCTTGAGCGGTACTTACAGTAACCTGCTGGATATGATATCATTAGTTGTGGTGATTTTTTATGTACTTACAATCATCGGTATATACATTCTCCGCGTAAAACGTCCTGACGCGCCGCGCCCTTACAGGGCATTTGGCTACCCGGTGCTGCCTGCTATATATGTGGTAATGGGTATTACGTTCTGCGTGCTGTTACTGCGTTACAAGCCTGAATATTCATTCTTTGGCCTGCTTATAGTTTTAATTGGCATCCCGATCTACTATATTGCAAAGCGAAATATTAAAGAGGATGATGAGAAAACGGAGCTGGTTAATTAGTTTTTTATTAGTTACAGGATATGCCCATGCCCAAACGCTGCAGCAGCAATTGCAAACAGCGTTTGGCAAATTACAGCAGGATAGTCAATGCCGCTACGCATCAGTATCATTAACCGTACTTGATGCTAAAACCGGCGAGCAGGTATTTGCCGCCAACCCCAATATGGGGCTGGCCACGGCATCAACCTTAAAAACCATAACCTCGGTAACTGCCTTTAACCTGTTAGGAGCCGATTATCAGTACCAAACTACCGTAGGCTATACCGGCAGCATTGGCGCTGATGGTACACTAAATGGCAGCATCATTATAAAAGGTGGCGGCGACCCAACATTGGGTAGCTGGCGCTGGAGTACTACTAAGGAGAACTATATACTTAACCTGCTGGTTGCCGCGGTACAAAAAGCGGGAATCAAAAAAATAAACGGAGCCATTATTGGCGATGATAGCGCCTACGGTACACAAGCCATACCCGATGGCTGGATATGGCAGGACGTAGGTAACTACTACGGGGCGGGCATCAACGCCCTGTGCTGGCACGAAAACCAGTTTGATATTAAGCTGCGTACCGGCGCTGTAGGTTCGGCTATTACGGTTGACCGTACCGTGCCGCTAATGCCATACCTGGGTTTTAAAAGCGAACTCACCAACGCGCCTGCCGGTACCGGCGACCGTGCATTTATCTATTTGCCCGTGGGCGGTAAGCTGATGTACCTGCGTGGCACTTACGCCATTGATCAGACCAAGAAAACGGTATCAGGCGCCATACCCGACCCTGCTTTTGACGTAGCCCTGCGGTTGACCGATACCATGAACCGCCTCGGCCTAAATGTAAGCGGCGAACCGCAATCAACCCTCACGCTGGCCGTTAAAGGTGAAACCGCGCCTGCTATAGCGAAAACACTTACGGTTATCGAGTCGCCGGAGTTAACCAAGATCATTTATTGGCTTAACCAAAAAAGCCTTAACCTGTATGCCGAGCAATTGCTGAAAACTATTGCCCTGAAGGCAGGCAAGGAGCCGACCACACCCAATGGTATTAGCGTGCTACAGGATTTTTGGAAAGCTAAAGGCATCGACGTAAAAACACTGAATATATATGATGGCAGCGGCCTCTCGCCGGGTAACCGGGTAACAACGCTTACTATGGCGCGCATATTGCAATCGGCCAAAGGCCAGGCCTGGTATAAGTTTTTTTATGAGAGCCTGCCGATATATAACGATATGAAGATGAAAAGCGGCAGCATTGCCGATGTACTGGCTTATACCGGCTATCAAACCTATAAGGGCCGCGAGCTGTGTTTTTCCATTATTGTAAATAATTACAACGGCACCACCAAAGGCATTAAGGAAAAAATGTTCCGAGTGCTGGATGTAATGAAGTAGCGCTTATTTAAATTTCAGGACCACCTTTTTACCCGAAATGCCTTCGAGCAGGGGTTTAAATATCAGTTGGGCATTATCTCGTGCTTTGCCGGTAATGTTCATCTTCTTGCTTTCTTCCAGGATCTTTTTCTCGGCTATCTTATAAACATCCTCTACCATATCCCTCGCATTGCTCGGGAACCAGGCTCCGGTAATATCGTACACTTTTGATTGTTGATGATCAAGCTTGGCATAGCATATTTCAGGTTGTGGCAAAACAACAATTACGCTGTCTTTAGTTTGGGTGATGTCTTCCTGCTTAACTTTGGTCAGGTCTATACAGGCGGTAACCTCACCAACAGCCAGGAACAATACTTTTTCGTCGGGCAAAAAAGTGTGTACTTCTTTCTTCTCCACAATATCTTTCATGGCGTACTTAACCAGTTCGAGCTTGCCCATGCTGGTTATTTTTTGCACCATTACTACCTGGCTCACCTCGGTTTTAGTTTCGGTAAACTGGCGCTTAATGTAAAAGAAAAGGTAAGCCAAAAAGCCTGCTATCGCTATTAAAATAATAAGGCTGATGGATACACGGCTGCGGGTACTTGACATTTTTAATTTGTTTTAAACTTACGTATTCGGGAATGCGTCATTGCGAGGTACAAAGCAATCTCTTTATGCACAAACTACGTCGGAATGTATTAAAGAGATTGCTTCACCATCGTTCGCAATGACGTGGTTGAAACAAAAACACCTTTGTCATTTCGAACGAGGTACGAGGAGAAATCTGCCGCTTTGATAACCTCACCCCAGCCCTCTCCTGAAGTAGAGGGAGCTAAAAATATCGGCTTTAGGACATCAACAGTTAGATTTCTCGCTATCGCTCGAAATGAAAAGGGTTAAACTATATCATTAAAAAACATGTTAAACTAAAAGAGCAGACCTGAATCTGCTCTTTTAGTTTAATCACGGTATTTAAAATTACGCGTAGGTTACATTCAGGCTGATAGGCACGCTCAAAGCTTTTGAGATGATACAGTTTGCTTTGGCACCTTCGGCTACTTCTTTAAATTGCTCCTCAGATACACCGTCGATAACTGATGCTTTCAGTTCAAGGTGAATGGCGGTAACTTCAAGTTTAACCATGTCAAGCTCCAGGATAGCTTCAGTATTCAGATCACCGGCAGTAATGCCTTGCTGGGTTAATGTAGCGCTAACCGCCATAGTGAAACAACCAGCATGAGCGGCAGCTAAAAGCTCCTCAGGGTTAGTACCCACGCCAGACTCAAAACGGGTTTTAAATGAATATTGTGTTTGGCTAAGGGTAGTGCTTTGTGTGCTTAATTCGCCTTTACCTTCTTTTAAATTTCCGGCCCAGTGGGCGGTTGCTGTACGTTTCATAGTTACTGATTTATGTTTAGTTTGTATGTAAAGTTAGATATTTTGGTCAATAGACAATAGTCATTTGTCATTAGTGTTTTTGTTAATTTTTAGTACATATATTAACCAAGCACTGACCAATGACTATTGACCAATGACTGATCAGCTCCACTTCGCGCGCTCATATTGCAATGGCCATGTTATCTCCTGGCCAAGTTGGTGGGCGGCACGTAATGGGAAGTGCGGATCGCGTAGTAGTTCGCGGGCTAAAAGTACAATATCGGCCTGTCCGCTTTCAATAATAGCGTTTGCCTGTTCGGGTTCGGTTATCATCCCTACGGCACCGGTAAGTATGCCGGTTTGTTTTTTTATGGCTTCGGCAAATTCAACCTGGTAACCGGGTTTCACAGGGATTGATGCCCGCGGTACGTTACCGCCGGTTGAGGTATCGATCAGATCTACACCGGCCTCTTTCAGTTTTTTAGCCAGCTCGACAGAGTCTTCAATAGTCCAGCCGCCCTCTGTCCAGTCTGTTGCCGATATGCGCACGATCAATGGCAGGTTAGCCGGCCATGTTTCTTGTACGGCTTCAACAACCTCAAGCAGCAGGCGGATGCGGTTTTCAAAACTGCCGCCATATTCATCTGTACGATGATTGCTTAACGGCGAGTAGAACTGATGCAGCAGGTAGCCGTGCGCGGCGTGAATTTCAACCACTTTAAAACCCGCGGTCAACGCCCTTGCTGTGGCGGCCTTAAAATCAGCTTTAATTTTTTCAATACCTACTTTATCCAGTTCAGCCGGAGCCTCGGTACCTTCGGCAAAGGGTAGGGCACTTGGGGCTACGGTAGGCCATCCGTTCGGCTGATCTGACGGGATAAGCTTGCCGCCTTCCCATGGGCGTTGGTGGCTTGCCTTGCGGCCGGCGTGTGCCAGTTGTATACCGGCTACCGCGCCTTGCTCATGTATAAAACCGGTAATCTCTTTTAGTTTTTCGATGTGTTCATCTTTCCAGATACCCAGGTCGGAGGGAGAGATGCGGCCCTCCGGTGATACTGCCGTAGCCTCGGTAATCAGCAAGCCCGCGCCGCCAATGGCCCGGCTGCCCAGGTGTACCAAGTGCCAGTTATTCGCAAAGCCATCCGTGCTTGAATACTCACACATTGGCGATACAGCGATACGGTTACGCATCGTAATATCTTTAATAGTTATAGGTGAAAAAAGTGTGCTCATTATTTAAATGTTTCAGCAAATATGAACACAGGATTTTTGGTATTGTTCAGCAGATTGTAAAATGGAAAGCCGGATCACGATGGCGATCCGGCTTTAACTATATACTTTACCTGCGTTTGACCAAACGGGTTACACTAAATACTCAAACAAAGTTTGATCGCGGTTGATCTCGATCACATCAAAACGGTGGGCGGCCATGCGTTGCAGCAGGGCAGGGTAGTCGTCGGCCGATTTTAGTTCGATACCTACCAGTGCCGGGCCATTCTCCTTAGCGGTTTTTTTGATGAACTCGAAACGGGTAATATCATCGCCGGGGCCAAGCACATTGTTCACAAACAATTTAAGCGCGCCCGGGCGTTGCGGAAAGCGAACGATGAAGTAGTGTTTAAGCCCTTCGTACAGCAATGATTTCTCCTTGATCTCGGCCATACGGTCAATATCATTATTACCACCGCTAATAACGCAGACTACTTTTTTACCTTTTATCTGTTCCTTACACAAATCAAGCACGGCAACTGAAAGCGCTCCGGCAGGTTCAACTACAATGGCATCCTCATTATAAAGTTTCAGGATGGTAGTACATACCTTGCCTTCAGGTACCAGCAGCATATCGTTCAGCACCTCGCGGCACATCTGGTAGGTGAGCGCACCCACACGTTTTACCGCGGCGCCGTCAACAAAGCGGTCTATCTGATCGAGCGTTATCGGCTCATTATGCGCGAATGCGCCAACCATTGAGGGGGCACCTTCGGGCTCAACACCAATAAGCAATATGTTTGGATTGTGCTGTTTTAAATAAGTACCTACACCGGCAGCCAAACCACCGCCACCAACGGGCATTATCACGGCTTCAACATCGGGTAGTTTATCCAGTATCTCGACGCCTACCGTACCCTGCCCCTCAATAACACGTTGTGTATCAAAAGGGGGAATAAAGGTCATGTTATTAGCTTCAGTGTAGGCTAATGCTTCGCGCAGGCAATCGTCAAACGTATCGCCGGTTAGTACTATCTCTACGTTATCGCCGCCAAACATTTGCGTTTGTTTTACCTTTTGCTTGGGGGTAATTTCGGGCATAAAAATCACGCCTTTGGTACCCAGCCTGCTGCACGAAAAAGCTACGCCCTGCGCATGGTTACCCGCGCTGGCGCACACTACGCCACGGCCAAGCTGCTCAGCATTTAACTGGCTGATCATGTTATAAGCGCCGCGCAGTTTGTATGAGCGTACTACCTGCAGGTCTTCACGCTTCAGGTATATCTCACACTCGTATTTAGCCGACAGGCCGGCATTATATTGCAGGGGCGTATGGTTAACTACCCCGTCAAGGCGTTGGTAGGCCTGTTCAAAATCAAGCTGATGTTCGGTTTCAGTACTCATCGATCTTTATTTTACTAAACGATAAGTCATTAAACCTTGCAGATCGGTATCGTTTATATCCAGTTTGCTGTCAGCCAATGTTAAAAAACGTTGGTAGGTATCAGCCAGTTCTTCTTTATTAAGCTGGAAGCCTAAGCGCTCCAGGTGGAATTTTAAAGCATGCCTGCCGCTGCGTGCCGTCAGCACAATGCTCGCGCTCGGGAAGCCTACATCTTCCGGGCGTATGATCTCATAATTCTCACGCATTTTCAGGAAACCATCCTGGTGTATGCCTGAGCTGTGCGCGAAGGCGTTAGCCCCAACAATAGCCTTATTCGGCTGAACCGGCATACGCATTTGGGTGCTTACCATACGGCTCATCTCGTAAAACTTGGTGCTGTTGATGTTGGTATGCAAGCCCAGCGTTTGGTGTGTTTTCATAATCATCACTACTTCTTCAATAGAAGTATTACCCGCGCGCTCGCCAATGCCGTTGATGGTACCCTCTATCTGGCGGGCACCGTTTTGTAAACCGGCAATGGAGTTCGCAGTAGCCAAACCTAAGTCGTTATGGCAATGTACGGATATAATGGCCTGATCGATGTTACGTACATTCTCTTTCAGAAAACGGATCTTGCTGCCATATTGGTCGGGCAGGCAATAGCCGTTGGTATCGGGTATGTTTACTACCGTTGCACCGGCGCCAATAACGGCCTCAACCATTTTAGCCAGGTACTCAATATCAGCACGACCGGCATCCTCGGCGTAAAACTCAATATCCTCAACAAATTTTTTGGCGTATTTAACAGCATCAACAGCACGCTCTAATATTTCTTCGCGTGTGCTGTTAAATTTATGCTTGATGTGCATATCGCTTGAGCCGATACCCGTGTGTATACGCGGACGTTTGGCATATTTAAGCGATTCAACGGCGGCATCTATGTCGCCTTTATTGGCGCGGGTAAGCGCGCAAACGGTAGGTTCTTTTACGGCTTTTGATATTTCAACCACGCTTTGAAAATCGCCGGGGCTTGAGATAGGGAAGCCCGCTTCAATAATATCCACGCCGAGCGCTTCCAGTTCGCGTGCTATCTCAATTTTTTCGGGGGTTGTTAACTGGCAACCCGGTACCTGCTCGCCGTCGCGCAGCGTGGTATCAAAGATGTAGACTCGGTTGGGATCGTGTAACATGTTCTTTTTTTTAGATGTGAGATATTAGATTTTAGATATGAGATAGTTGCATTCACACCAAAAAACCAATATCAATTTTATTTCTTTTTATCTTATTTATTGTGAGAAAGATCATCTCAAATCTCACATCTCAATACTCAAATCTCTTTTACCGCTATAAACCTCAAACGCTTATAGTCGGCATACCATTGTCCGCCTTCGTTGTAGTGCGGTTCAAGCAGGGCGGTAACTTCCTGCAGCATTTGTTGTTTTTCATTTTCGGGTACGCCTACCAGGTATAGCGGCGCAAACATGGTGATCCATTTGGCTACGCCCTGATCTCCATCCTGCAACGGTGTCTTGCGGTCAAAATGAGCCGCATAAGATACCCTGAAACCATGCGCCTCCAGTTTGGTGGTATATTCGCCAACGGACGGAAAATACCATATTTCGCTTTTGGCTTGTTGGTGATACCCGTGCTG
This sequence comes from Mucilaginibacter sp. UR6-1, assembly GCF_020880975.1. Taxonomy (GTDB): domain Bacteria; phylum Bacteroidota; class Bacteroidia; order Sphingobacteriales; family Sphingobacteriaceae; genus Mucilaginibacter. The sequence continues at coordinate 500,048 of NZ_JAJIWP010000002.1, forward strand.
CTGCAATACTTGCTTGGTTGCGGCTATCAGGTGCTGTACATTGCCCTTGCCACCCATTTCGGCCACAAACCTACCGCCGGGTTTAAGGCTTTTGTACACACAATCCATCATGGCATCGGCATTTTTTATCCAGTGCAATACCGCGTTGCTAAAAACGGCATCATACTTTTCGGTCGCTTTAAATTTAGTGGCATCCTCAACCGCGAAATCAACACCAGGGTAATTGGCTTTTGCCTGGCGGATCATTTCCGCCGAGCTATCAGTACCCTTCACCTTAGCGCCCAGATCATGCAGTTGTTGCGTGAGATAGCCGGTACCGCAGCCCAGGTCGAGTATATGCTCACCGGGTTGGGCATTCAGCAATTCCAACACATTCTCTCCGTATTGAAATACGAAGGCATGTTTCTGGTCGTATAATTCAGCGTTCCACTTCATAGTTTACTGATTGCACTGATTTTTATATGATTTCACCGATTACTGTTTGGTGATTTCATTGATCATTTCTTAATTCAATTATTATCTGGCACATGTACTCATCTGCACATCCGCACATTTGCATATCTGCACATTCAGGTCTACAAATATTCCAACACCTTTTGCCCCATGGCGGCGGTGCCTAATATTTTGGCTTTGTCGGTATGGGCATCGGCAATATCGCCGGTGCGGTAGCCGTCTTTTAATACCTTGTCAATAGCGTCGGTTATCTTTTTAGCTTCCTCCTTCAGGCCGAAGCTGATCTCGAACATAAGTGCTACGGATAGGATAGAGGCCAGCGGATTGGCTTTGTCCTGCCCGGCAATATCATGCGCCGAACCATGGATAGGCTCAAAAAAGCCCGTACCATCACCCACCGATGCCGATGCCAGCATCCCCATTGAGCCCGCGATTTGCGATGCCTCGTCGGTCAGGATATCACCAAAAAGGTTGGCGGTGAGTACCACATCAAACTTTTTAGGGTTTTTAACCAGTTGCATGGCGGCGTTATCAATAAACATGTGTTCGGTTTCAACGTCAGGGTAGTTTTTGGCTACTTCCTGCACTACCTCACGCCACAGGCGCGATGCCTCTAAAACGTTGGCTTTATCAACCGAACAGAGGCGTTTACCGCGTGCACGGGCAGCTTCATAAGCCTTTGTAGCAATGCGCTCTACCTCGTAACGGTGATAGATCATCAGGTCCGACGCCGTATTGCGGTCCTCACTGCGTTTTTTCTCACCGAAGTAAACATCGCCGGTCAGTTCGCGGAAGAATAGAATATCTGTTCCCCTTAATATTTCCGGTTTCAGGCTCGATGCATCCAGCAACTCATCAAACAGCATGATGGGGCGCAGGTTGGCATACAGGCCAAGCTCCTTGCGTATCTTCAACAATCCCTGCTCCGGACGTACTTTTGCCGATGGATCGTTATCGTATTTTATATGGCCGATGGCGCCAAACAGGATGGCATCACTGGCTTTAGCTTTTTCTAAAGTTTCATCAGGCAGCGGGTTGCCTGTAGCCTCAATGGCAGCATGGCCCATCAGCGCTTCGTCAAACGTAAATTCATGACCGCCTGCCGCGCCAACCTTTTCAAGCACCGCCTTACCCCAGGTAGTAACCTCCGGCCCGATGCCGTCGCCTGGTATTACTAAAATGTGTTTTTTCATTTGCCCCCTAACCCCCTAAAGGGGGAATAAGTGTTTTTTAATATGTATGTTATAATTATTGAATCGGCTCTCCGGTTCCCCTTTAGGGGTTAGGGGCTTTTTCAAATTCCTCTACTGCTGCCCTGTTGCTCAGTATATAATCAATATCATCGTACCCGTTTATTAAGCAGGCTTTTTTGTACGGATTGATCTCGAAGCTTTCCTGCTCGCCGGTTGATGATATTTTGATCACCTGGTTCTCAAGGTCGATATCAACCACGGTGGTATGATCGGCAAAAACTGCGTCGAAAATCTTTTTCAGAAAATCATCGCTCACCTGTACCGGTAACAGACCGTTGTTAAGGGCATTGCCTTTAAAAATATCGGCAAAAAAGCTGCTTACCACGGCATCAAAACCATAATCAGATATGGCCCAGGCCGCATGTTCCCTGCTACTGCCGCAACCAAAATTCTTGCCTGCCACCAGCACCTTGCCGCTATAGGTAGGGTGATTTAGTACAAAGTCCTCTTTCGGCTGATCGTTCTCGTCAAAGCGCCAATCACGAAACAGGTTATTGCCAAAACCCTCGCGGGTAGTAGCCTTCAAAAAACGCGCGGGAATGATCTGATCCGTATCAATATTCTCGATAGGCAGAGGCACCACGCTGGTTTGTATATGTTTGAATATTTTTGTCATGGACTCGAATTTTTAGAATTTAAGAATTTGCAGAATTTTGATGCTGCGAACCACTTAGTGAATTATATTTCTTGTTTAGCAAGCGCTTAAATTGCAAGCTTTTGCTGCCAAAATTTATCAGTAATCCTGTTTTTAAATTATAGGCTTCCAGGTAATTTATTCCTTGTGCAAGGTGAACATCCTCAAGATTGATTAGTGCTTTTAATTCGACTATGATCTCATTGTCAACAAAAAAATCAACACGCCTGCTGCCGATCAGGATACCTTTATAAACAATCGGCATATCCATCTCTCTTTTATGATCAAGCCCTGCTTCGCGCAGCTCTATTTCTAACGCTCGTTGATAAATTACTTCCTGAAACGCATTACCTAAAGCTGAATGAATACGCATAGCACAGCCGATAATGCTACTTGTAGCATCATTAAATTCTTCGGCTGTGCGCTTGGTTACATTCATTCGGGTAATTCTAATTATTCCTGAAATTCGAGTTCTGACAACATTTCCCTCACATCCGTAACCCTACCTGTAATAGCTGCTGCCGCGGCTGTTAATGGGCTGGCCAGGAATGTACGTGAGTTTGGTCCCTGCCGGCCTTCAAAGTTGCGGTTTGAGGTTGATACGCAGTATTTGCCTGCCGGTATCTTGTCCTCGTTCATGCCTAAACATGCGCTGCAACCCGGTTCGCGCAGTGGGAAACCTGCCGATTCGAATATCTTATCCAAACCTTCGGCTATGGCCTGCTGCTCCACTTGTTTTGAGCCGGGCACTACCCAAACCACTACGTTATCTGCCTTATGCTTGCCTTTTACAAAGGCTGCCACCTGGCGCAGATCCTCAATGCGTGAGTTGGTGCAACTGCCGATGAAAACATAGTCGATAGGTTTGCCTAACAACTGCTCATCATCATGCAGGCCCATATAGTCAAGGGCCTTTTTGTATGATCCTTGTTCCTTTGGTTCAAAATCCTCAGTAGCCGGTACGTGTTGTGTAACACCAATACCCATACCCGGGTTAGTACCATAGGTGATCATCGGCTCAATATCTTCGGCCTTAAAGGTTAATACCGAGTCGAATTCGGCATCCTCGTCAGAGTAAAGCGTTTTCCAATAAGCTACGGCTTTATCCCATTCCTCGCCTTTAGGGGCAAATTCACGGCCTTTTACATAGTCGATGGTCGTTTGGTCGGGCGCTATTAAACCACCGCGGGCACCCATTTCGATGCTCATGTTGCAAATGGTCATGCGGCCTTCCATGCTCAGCGAGCGGATGGTATCGCCGGCATATTCAACAAAATAACCCGTGCCGCCGGCAGCCGATATTTTGCTGATGATGTATAGTATAATATCTTTTGCACCCACGCCTTTTTGCAGGGTGCCGTTAACTTCAATTTTCATGCGTTTAGGGCGCGATTGCAGTAAGCACTGGGTAGCCAGTACCTGCTCAACCTGTGAGGTGCCTATACCAAACGCTATCGACCCGAAGGCGCCGTGGGTAGAGGTATGGCTGTCGCCGCAAACATAAGTGCTGCCCGGGCGGGTTATGCCCAGCTCAGGGCCTATTACGTGCACAATGCCCTGGTAAGGATGGCCGAGGCCATAAAGCTCAACGCCAAATTCGGCGCAGTTTTTTGTAAGCATATCCACCTGGTAGCGTGATAGCTCCTCCTTTATCGGCAGGTGCTGATCCCAGGTAGGTACGTTGTGGTCGGCCGTGGCAACGGTTTGCTTTGGCCTGAAAACAGGTAATCCACGCTGGCGCAATCCGTCAAAAGCCTGCGGACTGGTAACCTCGTGGATGAAGTGTGTATCGATGTACAAAATATCCGGGAATCCCTCCTTGCTGCTAACAACGTGCGCATCCCAAATCTTATCAAATAATGTCTTTGCCATTTTTCTTTTTAAAATTCAATAACGTCATTGCGAGGAACGAAGCAATCTCGTTTAAGCTTGTCCTCTTCGGAATATCCTAAAGAGATTGCTTCGTACCTCGCAATGACGTGCGGTGTGGTTGTTACCAACCGACTTTTATTTTTTTAATCTGCACATCTGCGCATCCGCACATTTGCAAATCAATAAACTTACGCTTCTACTGCCTGGTTCTCCGGGCGAAGGCTGCGTACAGTTTTACCTGCCTGCCATAGTTCGCTATCACGTAGCTCAGCAAGCTCGGCGTTAAGTTTTTCACGGTAATCAGGCTGGCTGTTTGAGTCGATAGAACGTTGTGACTCTTTACCGGTAGCAACGCTGTTGTATAATTCTTCAAATACAGGCTTGGTAGCGTCGCGGAATTTCTTCCACCAGTCAAGCGCGCCGCGTTGAGCAGTGGTTGAGCAGTTGGCGTACATCCAGTCCATACCATTCTCGGCAACCAGTGGCATTAATGATTGAGTTAATTCCTCAACAGTTTCGTTAAATGCCTCAGATGGTGTGTGACCATTGCTGCGTAATACATCGTACTGAGCGGCGAAGATACCCTGGATACAACCCATCAAAGTACCACGCTCGCCGGTAAGGTCGCTGAATACTTCTTTCTTGAAATCAGTTTCGAACAGGTAACCGCTACCTACAGCGATACCCAGGGCAATAACACGCTCCCATGCTTTACCGGTAGCATCCTGGAAGATAGCGAAGCTTGAGTTCAAACCACGGCCTTGCAGGAACATACGGCGCAGTGAAGTACCTGAACCTTTAGGTGCAACCAAAAATACGTCAACATCAGCCGGAGGAATAATGCCGGTTTGCTCGTTAAAAGTGATACCGAAGCCGTGAGAGAAATATAATGCCTTGCCAGGAGTTAAGTGTTTTTTAACAGTTGGCCAAAGCTCAATCTGCGCAGCATCGCTAAGCAAGTAGCAAATAATAGTACCTTTTTCAAGGGCTTCTTCAATTTCAAACAGAGTTTCGCCGGGTACAAAGCCGTCGGCAATCGCTTTATCCCAGGTTTTTGAGTTTTTACGCTGACCAACAATAACGTTAATGCCATTGTCTTTTTGGTTTAAAGCCTGGCCCGGACCTTGAACACCGTAACCAATAACGGCTACAGTTTCATTTTTAAGTACGTCCTGCGCTTTTGATAAAGGGAACTCCTCGCGGGTAACTACATTTTCTTCAGTACCGCCGAAATTTAATTTTGCCATGTTTTTTGTTTTTGTTGTGTGATGCACCTACAGGGCAATCACTTTGATTTTATTGTTTAGTTCTTAGTTGTTTTTGTTTCCCGTCATTGCGAGGTACGAAGCAATCTCTTTAAGCTTATCCTCTCCGGAATGTCCTAAAGAGATTGCTTCGTACCTCGCAATGACGCTTATAAAAAGGGCTTACATCGTAAACACTTTCTGCCCTTGGTTTAAATATTCGTTCTCTATCACTTCTTCACCCGGTTCAAGCCTTTCAAATTCACGCAGTTTGGCGTTAAAGCCTTCGCTATCCTTAATGATAGCTACACGTGCGCTGCGTACAAACTCTATCAGGCCAAAGGGCTGTAGAATTTTTATCAGCGACTCGGTTTCCTCACGGTGACCGGTGGTTTCAAACACCGTGTAATCCTTGCGGATCACTACCGCGCGGGCACCGTTCTCGCGCAATAAACGCTCAACGCTAACCTGCTCGGCAATTACGTTGGTCGATACCTTGTAAAGCGCCATTTCCTGCCATATCACATCGGCATTGGTATGGTAGTATACTTTCAGCACCTCTACCTGCTTCTCTATCTGGCGGCACAGCTTACGCACCACATCCTCAGTTTCGTTTATAACAATGGTGAAGCGGTGTATGCTGTCAATTTCTGACGGCGAGGTGTTCAGGCTGTCGATATTGATTTTACGGCGTGTAAATATAATAGCAATTCGGTTTAAAAGACCAATTTGGTTTTCGGTATATACCGTTATGTTGAATTCCTGTTTAGCCCCACCTAAATCCTCCCCGGTAGGGAGGACTTTTTTATTTTCAGTTGATATGTTTGTCATGATCTAAATTCTTTTGAAAGTTTTATCTCACCTCCCCATTGGGGAGGTTGGGAGGGGTGTTATTTAAGCCTGATTTCAGATACGCTGCAACCTTGTGGTACCATCGGGAACACGTTGTTCTCTTTGGTAACCATCACTTCCAGCAGGAAAGAGCCATCATGGTTTAGCATCTGCTCTAACGCCGGGGTTAGTTCGGCGCGGTCGTTTACAGTTTTACCCGCTATGCCGTAGCCGCTTGCCACGCGCACAAAATCCGGACTTTGAATATCTACAAATGAGTAACGACGCTCATTAAACAATTCCTGCCACTGGCGTACCATGCCTAAAAAGCGGTTGTTCAGGATGATGATCTTCACATCAATACCGGTTTGCATAATTGTACCCAACTCCTGCAACGTCATCTGGAAACCGCCATCGCCAATAATTGCAACTACCGGACGATCCTGCGCGCCAAATTTAGCGCCTATGGCAGCAGGCAGGGCAAAGCCCATGGTACCCAGGCCGCCGCTGGTAACGTTGCTGCGGGTTTTATTGAACTTAGCATAACGGCAGCCTACCATCTGGTGCTGGCCAACGTCGGTAACTATAACGGCATCGCCACCCGTAAGCTCGTTCAGTACCCTTACCACTTCGCCCATAGTCATTTCTTCGGTTGATGGGTTCAGTTCGTTATGAATAACAGCTTCCACTTCCTGGCGGGTATAATCATTGAATTTTGCCAGCCATTCGGTATGCTGTTTCGCTTCTACCAGTTCGGTAAGCAGGGGCAGGGTTTCTTTACAGTCGCCCCATACCGGTACGGTGGTTTGTACGTTTTTGTCGATCTCGGCCGGGTCAATATCCAGGTGGATCACCTTGGCCTGTTTGGCATACTTATCTAAACGGCCGGTTACGCGGTCGTCAAAGCGCATACCTATGGCTATCAATACATCGCACTCATTGGTTAATACGTTAGGGCCATAGTTACCATGCATACCCAGCATACCCACGTTCAGCGGATGATCTGTCGGAATAGCGCCTACACCTAAAATGGTCCATGCCGCTGGTATGCCCGCTTTCTCAATAAAAGCCTTGAATTCCTGCTCAGCACTGCCTAAAATTACACCCTGGCCAAATAGTACAAACGGTTTTTTAGCCTGGTTGATCAGCGCTGCAGCTTCTTCAACATACTGTTTACGCACTATAGGTTTTGGCCTGTAGCTGCGTATGTGGTTACAGGCGGTATAGCCCTCAAAGTTGAATTTTTGTATTTGAGCGTTCTTGGTAATGTCGATCAATACCGGGCCCGGGCGACCGCTGCGGGCAATATAAAATGCCTTGGCAATTACTTCCGGAATTTCATTGGCATCAGTTACCTGGTAGTTCCATTTAGTGACCGGGGTGGTGATGTTGATCACGTCGGTTTCCTGGAAAGCATCGGTACCCAGCAGGTGCGCAAACACCTGGCCGGTTATGCAAACCAGCGGCGTGCTGTCTATCTGCGCGTCGGCCAGGCCGGTAACCAGGTTGGTAGCGCCCGGGCCGCTGGTAGCGAACACTACGCCAACCTTGCCCGATGTGCGTGCATAGCCTTGTCCGGCGTGAATACCGCCCTGCTCATGGCGCACCAGCACATGGTTCAGTTTCTCGTTATAATCATACAAAGCATCATAAATAGGCATGATAGCCCCGCCCGGATACCCGAAAATGGTATCGGTACCCTCGGCTATCAAAGACTCAAGTAATGCTACTGAACCCGAAACCTCTACAGTTTCTTTGGTTTTGGCTGGTGCAGGTAATTCCTGTTGTGCAACTTCCATGATAATTTTGTTTTATTTCGAATTTCGAATGTTCAATTTCGAATGTGATTCTCTTTGTTTTTTTGAATTTGTCTTGAACCAAAATTTTTAGAATTTAAGAATTAACAGAATGAATGTTTTTTATTCAAATTAAATTCTGCCCATTCTCAAATTCTGAAAATTCTGATTCAGACCCTTACTCATCCGTAACACAACCTTCGGCGGCTGTGCTTACTGTTTTTGCATATTTATATAGCAGCCCTTTGGTTACTTTAAGCGGTGGTTGCTGCCATTGTGCCCTGCGGGCGGCTATTTCCTCGTCGCTTAGTTTTACGTTTATGGTGTTAGTGATGGCATCAATCTCTATCCTGTCCTCATCTTTCACCATGGCTATCAGGCCCCCTTCAAATGCTTCGGGGGTGATGTGGCCAACCACAAAACCATGTGTGCCGCCGGAGAAACGCCCGTCAGTTATCAAGGCTACCGAGCTGCCCAAACCCGCGCCAAATATGGCCGATGTTGGTTTAAGCATCTCTGGCATACCGGGTGCGCCTTTTGGCCCAACGTTGCGGATCACCACCACATCACCCGGTTTGACTCGCCCTGACATAATGCCATTTATCAATTCAAACTCACCGTCGAATACACGGGCGGGGCCTTCAAAGCGCTCACCCTCTTTGCCGGTAATTTTAGCAACGCTGCCACCCTCGGCAAGGTTGCCATATAAAATTTGCAAGTGGCCTGTAGCTTTTATTGCCTGGTTAACCGGCAGAATGATCTTTTGCGTATCGAAATCCAGCTCAGGTACTTCGGCAAGATTTTCAGCCAGCGTTTTACCGGTTACGGTTAAACACTCCCCATGCAGCCAGCCTAACTTCAATAAATATTTCATTACGGCCGGTACACCGCCTACTTTATGCAGGTCTTCCATCATGTACTTACCGCTTGGCTTCATATCAGCAAGTAGGGGAGTACGGTTGGTCAGTTCCTGGAAATCATCCTGGGTAAGTTTTACGTTAACACTTTTCGCTATCGCAATAAGGTGCAATACGGCGTTGGTTGAGCCGCCCATCACCATAATGGTGATGATAGCGTTCTCAAAAGCCTCGCGCGTCATGATGTCGCTCGGCTTAATATCTTTTTCAAGCAATATCTTGATGGCCTTACCGGCCGCGCGGCATTCCGCTTGTTTTTCTTCGCTCAGTGCAGGGTTTGATGATGAGTAGGGTAAGCTCATACCCATCGCCTCGATAGCCGCCGCCATAGTGTTGGCTGTGTATATACCACCGCAGGCACCCGCGCTCGGACAGGCATTTTTCACTACGCCCATAAAATCAACGTCATCTATCTGGCCGGCTATCTTTTTACCAAGGGCCTCAAATGCCGATACAATGTTCAGGTCCTCACCCTTCCAGTGGCCGGGTTTAATGGTGCCACCGTATACCATGATTGACGGACGGTTAAGGCGACCCATGGCGATCAGTGAGCCCGGCATGTTTTTATCGCAGCCCGGCAGGGTGATCAGGCCGTCATAATATTGCGCGCCGCAAACAGCCTCAATAGAATCGGCAATTACATCACGACTAACCAGCGAGTAACGCATACCTTCGGTACCGTTGCTCATGCCATCGCTTACGCCAATGGTGTTAAATATTAAACCTACCAGATCTTCATCCCAAATTCCTTTTTTAACAACTTTGGCCAGGTCATTCAGGTGCATGTTGCAGGTATTGCCATCATAACCCATACTCGCTACGCCCACCTGCGCCTTCTTCATATCTTCGTCGGTAAGGCCAATGCCGTAAAGCATGGCTTGGGCCGCCGGCTGGGTAGGGTCCTGCGTTAGGGTTTTGCTGTATTTGTTTAATTCAACAGCCTGCAAAGTATCGGTAGTATCGCTCATTATCTTTTTAAATTTTGGTATCGACATTAGGTATGTGATCGATATTGTTAAGGTATAAACACCAGTTTTTTAAAGCAATAGCTTTTGTAAAAATTTAAATTTGATATTATATTCTAATTATATTATAAATTCAATATTTAATTCTGATTTATATTTATTATAAAGAATAATATATTTATCAAATTATACCAAAGTGTAAATTGGTATTCGGTATAAAATCTATGCTTGCATAATAAAATGCTCAAATTCTGCTTAAAATGGGCTTCAGCTAAAATAAAGTGCAAAAAAAACGCCCCGGTAAACTTGTTACCGGGGCGTTAGCTTTATTCTTTTAAAGGTTAGTGCGAAATACCTTCAGCCAGTACGGTAACTTTATTATTGGCAGCTTCAACAACCCCACCTTTAATAATAAAGGTTTCTTTTTGTACCGAACCACCGCGCACTATCAATTTACCATCCTGAAGGATAGAAATAATAGGGGCGTGGTTATTAAGTATTTCAAAAGCACCCAGTATGCCGGGTACGGTAACCGAGGTTGCCTCGCCTTCAAATACTGTTTTATCTGGTGTAAGAATTTCTAAAGTCATCTCTTTTATTGATGTGCAGATATGCTGATGTGCAGATATGCAGATGTTTTATTGCTGATGAGTAAATATACAATGTACATTATCTGCGCATTTGCATATCTACTCATCTGCACATTATAATTAAGCGTTAGCTTCAGCTAACAGTTTTTTACCTTTTTCAATAGCGTCCTCAATGTTACCTACAAGGTTAAAGGCAGCTTCAGGGTATTCATCAACTTCACCGTCCATAATCATGTTGAAACCTTTGATGGTTTCTTTAATGTCAACCAGTACACCTTTTAAGCCGGTGAACTGCTCGGCAACGTGAAATGGCTGTGAAAGGAAACGCTGAACACGACGGGCGCGTGATACAACCAGTTTATCCTCTTCAGAAAGCTCGTCCATACCCAGGATAGCGATGATATCCTGAAGTTCTTTGTAACGTTGCAGGGTTTCTTTAACGCGTTGAGCAGTGTTGTAGTGCTCATCGCCTAAGATAGCCGGGCTAAGGATACGTGAGGTTGAATCCAGCGGGTCAACCGCAGGGTAGATACCCAGCTCAGCAATTTTACGTGAAAGTACGGTAGTAGCATCCAGGTGGGCGAAGGTTGTGGCCGGCGCAGGGTCGGTCAAGTCATCCGCAGGTACATATACCGCCTGTACTGATGTAATTGAACCACGTTTGGTTGATGTGATACGCTCCTGCATCAAACCCATCTCGGTAGCAAGGGTTGGCTGGTAACCTACCGCTGATGGCATACGGCCTAATAGTGCCGATACCTCAGAACCTGCCTGGGTGAAACGGAAGATGTTATCAATAAAGAACAGGATATCACGACCTTTACCACCTTCTTCATCACCATCGCGAAAATACTCGGCAATGGTTAAGCCTGAAAGTGCCACACGTGCACGTGCACCCGGAGGTTCATTCATCTGGCCGAATACGAAGGTTGCTTTTGAATCTTTCAAAGCTTCGGCATCAACCTTTGAAAGGTCCCAGCCGCCTTCTTCCATCGAGTGCATAAACTCGTCGCCATATTTTATAATGCCTGATTCAAGCATCTCACGTAAAAGGTCATTACCTTCACGGGTACGCTCGCCTACACCGGCAAATACTGATAAGCCTGAATACGCTTTTGCGATGTTATTGATCAGCTCCTGGATCAATACGGTTTTACCTACACCGGCACCACCAAACAAACCAATTTTACCACCTTTAGCATAAGGCTCTAACAAATCGATAACTTTGATACCGGTAAACAGTACTTCACTTTCGGTTGACAGGTCTTCAAAACGTGGCGGCTGGTTGTGTATAGCACGACCGTTTGTTTTGTCAAGAGCGGCAATACCATCAATAGGATCACCAACTACGTTAAATACACGGCCTTTGATAGCTTCGCCAACAGGCATTTTAATACCTGAACCTAAGTCGATAACAGGCATACCGCGTAATAAACCATCGGTTGAATCCATGGCTATGGCACGTACCCTGTCTTCGCCAAGGTGTTGCTGTACCTCAAGCACAATTTTCTGACCGTTTTGTTTAGTGATCTCTAAAGCGCTGTAAATTTTAGGAAGAGAACCTTCGCTAAAGCTTACGTCAACTACGGGACCGATGATCCGCGATACTTTTCCAGTGTTTGGCATATTATAACCTGATATTAAAATATTTTAGTGTGTTGTATAGTATATTGTTACAATGATACTATTCGAGGCGCAAAGTTATGATTTATAACGAAATATTTATAGCCTGTTGGTAAGATTTTTCGAGTGTTAATTACAGAGAGGTGTTGATGGATCATAGATCATGGTTCATGGCCGGAGGATTAAGCATATGACATAAATTTACATATTATCTTCAACAAGCTTAGCGTGACAAGGCAGCTTTTGTGATAAACGCTATGTCATGCTGAGCCTGTCGAAGCATAAGCTCGTTGTTCAGGCCTCCCACTCGCCCTTCAACAAGCTCAGGGTGACAGGCCAGCTTTATGATAACAGCTATGTTATGCTGAGCCTGTTGAAGCCTCATCACACAATAAAATAGCTAAATAAAAAACTCTACCATTCTGCTCTACAATTTTCAATTTTACTATCTTAGCAGGCTTTAAACATAATGATGAATAAATTCTTCGGAACAGGGGTTGCAATGGTTACTCCTTTTCAGCCAGACGGACAAGTGGACTTTGACGGGTTAAATAACCTGATCAGTCATTTAATTGACGGCGGGGTAGAATACCTTGTTGTTTTAGGTACAACCGGCGAAAGCGCCACCCTTAACAAGGAAGAGAAGAAGAAGATATTTAAGTTTGTTTCAGAAAAAGTAAACGGCCGTGTGCCGCTGGTTGCCGGTATTGGCGGTAATGATACGCTTGAGGTTGTTGAACTGGTAAAAGCTTTTGACAGTACCGGCTATGATGCCATACTATCAGTAAGCCCGTACTATAACAAACCTACACAGGAGGGTATATACCAGCATTACAAGGCTGTTGCCGATGCCGCGCCGCTACCCATTATATTATATAATGTACCCGGCCGTACCGGCAGTAATATTGCCGCCGAAACAACCGTACGCCTGGCTAATGATTTTGATAACATTATAGGTATAAAAGAGGCCGCCGGTAACTTTGATCAGTTTAACCAGATATTGCGCGATATGCCCGAGGGTTTCCTTTTCATTTCGGGCGATGACCCGGTAACACTGCCATTGATAGCGATGGGCGGGGCAGGCCTTATATCAGTTGTAGGCAATGCCTTACCGCGCGAACTGAGCGACATGGTGCGCCAGTGCCTTGCCGGTGATTTTAAAGCGGCGCGTAAAGCGCATTTTGATCTGATAGAGTTTACCCGCTTAATGTTTGTTGAGGGCAACCCGGCCGGCGTTAAATCGGCCCTTAAATATATTGGTATATGCAGTGATAACCTGCGCCTGCCATTGGTGCCTGTAAGCCCTGCAACCGCACAGGCTATCATCAGCCAGATCAAAAAGATAAAAGCATAGAAACAGAAAAACCGGCTTCGGCCGGTTTTTAATTGGTCAGTGCTTTAAAAGATCCTGTAACTACTCTTTGTTCTTGGTGTCCTGAACTTCCAAACGGATTGTTTGAGCTAAGTTTTTCAGATCCTGCAAACCTTTGCGTAAACGGGTGCCAGCAGCGCTATTGCCTTTACTGTAGAATTTTTCAGCATCAGTCTCCAGCGAGGACACGAGCTCTTTCAGTTCGCTAAATTTTTTCATTTTAGGTTACTCCTTTTTAGATAATTGAGTTTAATTGTTTTACTGAGGCTAATCTAAAATTGTTTTTATTGAAAAAAAAATTTTACACATCAAAATCTAATCTCAAACGGCTGATTTTTTCCACATTTTGACTGATTGACAGTTATTTAGACTGTTTCTGCTTAAAACGCGATATAACACAGGCTTAATTTTAACTTCATATCCCCAATTAGGGTGATTTTAATTTTTGAGTTTTACCTTGCCTGATTGAAAAAGCACGCTATAAAAAAAGCCTCTGCAAGGGGGATGCAGAGGCTGAACAAAAGTATGTTTGGGTATAGTTAATCTACATTATCGTGTAAAAAGGAATTGTTGTTCCTGATCTCGGTCTTACCTTCATCATCAGGTAATAACGAGAAGCGTGAGATCTGGCTTTCATTTGATGCCGGAGTTTGCTGCAGCGCGATCTCCTTACGTTTATAAGCCGGTACATTCTCCAATTCCTGCAGGTTGCCTGAACGGAGTTTCATGCTCAGGTCCTTCAGCCTCATAATGCGCTCGCGCGATTTACGCAGTTGCTCCTCCATTGATTCCTCTGTCTTGTCATCATCAGCACCGGCAACAGGTTCCGGGGTTGGTTCGGGCTCGGGCTCAATGGTTTGGTACTGCATTACCGATTCGGTTATCTTAAAGGTAAAGTCAGTAGCTTCAGGTTCGGCGGCAGCTTTAGGCTCTTCCGGTGTTAACTGGTGCCTTACTACAGGCGCGGCAGCCTCTTCGGTAGCGCGATTGCCAAACAGATCAAACAAACCGGTTTGTTTGGGCTCTTCCTTGGCCTTCATGTAAGGCTCGGCAACAGCGTCAGGTTTAACCGGGTTAATAAATTCGTTTACTGGCTTAACCATTGGCGCATCTTCCGGCATCAGCATTGAAACTACTTTCTTATTGCTGATCTCTTTCTCGCGCTCATCCTTGGTTTGGAAACCGGTAGCAATGATAGTAACTGATATTTTATCACCTAAATTCTCATCGCGGCAGTTACCCCATATCAGGTCGGCGGCAAGGCCGGCTTCTTCCTGTATGTAATCGGTAATTACACTTACCTCATCCATCGTTACCTCTTTATCGCCCGAGGTAATGTTTAACAGGATGTAGCGTGCGCCTTCAATCTCGTTATCTTTTAACAGTGGCGATGCCAGGGCACCTTCAACCGCTTTAAGGGCACGGTTTTCGCCATCGGCAGCACTGCTGCCCATTATGGCTACGCCGCTATCCTTCATTACAGTGCGCACATCCTTAAAGTCAACGTTTATATAACCCGGTAAAGTAATAATCTCGGCTATGCCTTTGGCAGCCGTGGTTAAAATATTATCGGCCTGGCCAAATGCTGAGCCCAGGGTAAGGTTACCAAATATCTGGCGCAGCCTGTCGTTTGAAATTACCAGGTACGAGTCAACATATTTTTTCAGCTCCTCCAGGCCTTCCTCGGCCTGCATTTTACGGCGTTTGCCTTCAAATGAGAAGGGGGTAGTTATAATACCTACGGTTAATATATCCAGTTCGCGTGCAGCTTTGGCAATGATAGGGCTTGCGCCTGTACCGGTGCCACCACCCATACCTGCTGTAATAAACAGCATTTTGGTGTTGGTGCCAAGCATCTCTTTAATATCGTCAATATTTTCGATAGCTGAGTTTTTGCCAACTTCGGGTATTGAACCTGCGCCCATACCTTCGGTAAGGCTGGCACCTAACTGTACTTTATTGGGGATAGGGCTAAGCTCTAAAGCTTGTGCATCGGTGTTACAAATTATGAAGTCGACACCGGTAATTCCCTGCCTGTACATGTGGTTTACAGCGTTGCCACCACCACCGCCAACACCAATTACTTTGATGATTGACGATTTTTCTTTTAACATCTCAAACTGCATATCTCTTGTTTTCAGCTAAATGTATTTTGACGATCAGTCAGAATTCTCTATCGTAATATTATAACTTTTTCCACAATGTTTTTCCACAATTGTCGATATTGTGGAAAAGTTTTCGTTTGTGAATAATTACTTCAGGAAGTCCTCATCCTTTATATCATCCTTAATAAACTTTTTACCGCTCTCTAATATTTTACTTAGCAGGCCATATTTTTTTTCCTCGCCGGTGTACTTAACCTTTTCAGGTTTTGCCGCGGCCGGGGCGGTCAATGTCAGGTTATCATATTCCATTTTCTGGATGCCTTTTATCAGCAGACCTATACCTGTGGCAAAAGTCGGGCTTTGCAGTTCCTCATAAATGCCTTTTGGTAAAACCTCGTTTTTAGCCAGGTGCTCGTTAGGGTAGCCCACGCGGCAATCCAGCCCGGTTACGTACTCAACCAGTTGGGTAAGGTGTTTAAGCTGCGCGCCGCCACCGGTTATTACAATACCTGCTATCAGTTTCTTCTCATAGCCTGATGATTTGATCTCGTAGTACACATGCTCAATGATCTCCTCCATGCGGGCCTGGATAACGAATGCCAGGTTTTTAACCGATATTTCCTTTGGCTCACGACCGCGCAAACCCGGTACGCAAACTATCTCGTTCTCCTTGTTCTCATCAGCCAGGGCTGAGCCGAAACGTACTTTTAACTGTTCAGCAATGTTGCGCATTACCGAACAGCCTTCGCGTATATCCTCAGTTACACTGTTACCGCCAAATGGAATAACGGCCGTATGACGGATGATACCCTCATGAAAGATGGCCACATCAGTAGTACCGCCACCAATATCAACCAATACCACACCGGCTTCTTTTTCTTCATCGCTCAGTACCGACTCTGACGAGGCAAGCGGCTCCAGTATAAGCTCAGAGCTTTCAAGATGTGCCTTGTTAACACATTTTACTATGTTTTTGATAGCAGTAACCTGGCCTGATATAATGTGGAAGTTAGCCTCCAAACGTACGCCTGCCATACCGATAGGGTCTTTAATGCCGGGTTCGTTGTCAACAGTAAACTCCTGCGGCAATACATGGATGATCTCCTCGCCGGGAGGCATCACCAGGTTATACATATCTTCTATCAGCTTATCAATATCCTTGCGTGATATTTCGCTTTGCAGATCGCGGCGGGTAATCAGGCCACGGTGCTGCAAGCTTTTTATATGCTGCCCCGCTATACCCACGTTCACTACCTTAATTTCAACATTTGATTGCGCACCGGCAACATCAACAGATTGTGAAATGCCCTGTACGGTTTTATCAATGTTTGATACCATACCACGGGTAACACCGGCCGATTCAGCTTTGCCTATACCCAATACCTCTATCTTCCCGTTTTTGCTGCGGCGGCCAACAATGGCGCATATTTTTGTAGTCCCGATATCCAATCCTACAATGATCGGTGAACTTTTTTCCTGTGATAAACCCTTGTCCATTTTACTGTTGTTTTATTTGCGATGTGTCGTTATTCAGTTTGGTTGTAGTGTCCCTTTTTACCGGGGCACTTTTCTTTTTTGCAGTGTCTGTTTTAATATCCTCGTTCTTTATCCCTATCACCTGGTTTGTGTATTTAACATTCAAAGCCTTGTACTTATCCCAACCTACCTTTGGCAAGGCCTGTGTATAAAAAGCCTTCAGGTTGCGAAATTTTATGTCGAGCGAATCGGCATTGCCTAACAATATCTTTTGGTTGCCCACGCGTGGTATCAACTCTATCTCGTGTGTTTGGTTAACGTATATCTGCGCAACCTGCGCATCCCATAACGAGTCCTTGTGTATATACTGGGCCGTTTTGTAAATAGATGCCGCCAGTTTGGTGTGAAGCGTATCAACACGGTTGGCAAAAAGCTCATCAATGTATCCGTTGGCTACAACCACACGGGCGGTATAGTTGTTTGACAGGGGCATTTTTAAACCATGCTGATCTACATAAAAATCCTGATCGAAGCGGTTAATAACACGCAGTATGGGCTGGCGTTGCGTAATCTCTACCTTGATCATGCCATCCATATCCGTATAAACCTTGGCAAACTCTACAAAGGGATTAGCCTTTAGCTGGTTTTCCAGTTCGTGTATGTTAATATTCTCCAGCCTGCGGCCTTCAAGGGTATGGCTGGTGGTGTGCAAAATGTTATCTACCTCCTGCCTGTCAATAAAATATTGGTTGCCGGGTATGTATACCTTAATGCCCTTGCATACCACTTCGGCCTTTTTTATCTCGATAAAACTCATGAGCGCAACCAGGCCACCCAGGCAGAGTACCCAGGCCGAGCCAACAAGTATGCGGTTCCATATACGTTTACCCGACATTTTCAAACACCTTTTTTAATGGTTGCACCAACTGGTCAATATCACCCGCGCCTACCGTTAAAAGTAGCTCAGGTTTTTCATTTTCTATTATTTCTATCGCGTCTTGTTTTCCACATTTGCGCTTATTCCACAATTTCATCTTGCTGAGTATCAGCTCAGAATTTACACCTTCAATCGGCAGTTCGCGGGCGGGGTAAATGTCAAGCATCAGCAGTTCGTCACACATGTCAAGCACCTCGGCAAAGCCATCGGCAAAATCACGGGTACGGGTATAAAGGTGCGGCTGGAATATGGTGGTCAGCTTTTTATCCGGATATAATGTTTTTACGGATGATATAGCCGCGCGCAACTCCTCCGGATGATGAGCGTAATCATCAATAAAAATGTGTCTGTCATTCTTCACGATATACTCAAAGCGGCGTTTAACCCCCCTGAATGATTCAAGGGCGCTCTTTATGGCGTCGGCAGGTACATTGAGGCGTAACGCAACTTTAATTGAAGCTACAGCATTTTCAATGTTATGCAACCCGGCAATACCCAGGCAAATGTTATTTATAGCTACAGTACTGTTTTTAAAGTCGAAATAGAAATCACCATTCTCAACCCTGATGTTTACAGCTACGGCATCGGCCTCGCCATTTATGGTGTAGGTAGCGCCATTTGCCAGCGGTAACCCTTGTTTATGTATCAGTTGGCCGCCCTGCTTTATCTGCGAGGCAAACAGCGTGAACGACTCAGTTAAATGTGAGTGATCGCCATAAATATCCAGGTGATCGGCATCCATTGAGGTTACTACGGCAATATCCGGGTGCAGGGTCAGGAACGAGCGATCGTACTCATCAGCCTCAACCACTACAATATCATTTTTACCGAACAGCACATTGGTTTGGTAATTGGATGATATACCACCCAAAAATGCCGAGCAATCCGTACCCGAATCTTTCAGGATATGGGCGATCATGCTGGAGGTAGTGGTTTTGCCATGCGTGCCGGCTACCGCTACGGTATACTTGCTGGCGCTAATTAAGCCTAACACCTGCGAACGTTTGTATAGTGTAAAGCCTTTATCGGTAAAAAATTTCAATATGGCCGAATCCTTCGGAATAGCAGGGGTATAGATGATGAGCGTGCTATCATCCGGCTGCTGAAAGTTCATCGGGATCTCGCCCGGCCTATCCTCAAATATAATGCATATGCCTTCGTTATGCAGGCTATCGGTCAGGTCTGTAGGTGTTTTGTCGTACCCGCACACAACACAACCCAACTGATGGAAATAACGCGCAAGGCCGCTCATGCCTATGCCGCCAATGCCCACCAGGTAAACTCGTTTTATGTTGCTTAATTCCATCATCACTTAAAATAAGGCCCCTCTACTTGCAAAGAGGGAAACCTTATTGTTTAATTGTTAATTGTTATTTGGATAACTTCTTTCGCAATTACTTCATCGGCATTGGGCATAGCCAGTTTGCCAATGTTGCTGCTTAATATTTTTTGTTTCTCTTTATCTTTTAATAATTCCAGTGTTTTGTCAACCAGTTTGGCCTCGGCATCCCGGTCGGCTACAAACTTGGCGGCATTTTCCTGCACCAGGGCCAGGGCGTTTTTGGTTTGATGATCCTCGGCCACGTTTGGTGAGGGTACCAGTATCACGGGCTTTTTAACCTCGCAAAGCTCAGCTATAGTACCCGCCCCGGCGCGCGATATAATTACATCTGCCGCGGCGTACACCAAATCCATACGGTTTAAAAATTCACGCACCTGTATGTTGGGGTGAATGTTTTCGCCCAGTTGCTCTATAATGCTTTTGTAGTAATACTTGCCGGTTTGCCATATTACCTGCACATCGGCATCAATAAATTTTTGCAAACCGGCCTTTATACTGTTATTCAGTGTACGGGCACCCAGGCTGCCGCCTAATACCACCACTGTTTTTTTATGTGCCGACAGGTTGTACAGTTCCAATGCCTGCATTTGCTTACCCGCAATGTTTACAGACTCCTCACGTACCGGATTGCCGGTTTTAATAATACGCTCGGCCGGGAAGAATTTATCCATCCCATCAAACGCTACACATATTTTTTTCGCTTTTTTACCCAGCCATTTGTTGGTTACGCCCGCGTAGGAGTTTTGCTCCTGTATAAGTGTTGGTATGCCTTTTAATGATGCCGCGTATAATAATGGACCCGAGGCATAGCCGCCAACCCCGACAGCGGCATCAGGTTTAAAATCTTTAATGATTTTTAATGCTGCGCGTACACTGCCTATCAGTTTAAAAGGAAACATGAGATTTTTAATGATAGAACCACGCTGTATACCCTGTATATTCAGGCCGATGATCTTGTAGCCAGCCGCCGGAACTTTCTCCATTTCCATACGGCCATTGGCACCTACAAATAATATTTCTGTTGATGGATCGAGCTTTTTCAAGGCATTGGCAATTGATACCGCCGGGAAGATATGCCCGCCCGTACCGCCGCCGCTTATAATAATACGTCGCCCCCCGGCTCCCTGAAGGGGTAGGTTTGCGTTGTTTGTATTTTTAGTCTGATCCATTATTTAATTCTTTTTTATTGCTCCCCTTCAGGGGCTGGGGGCTAAACCGCTACTTCCCTTATTTCGCCTACTACTACCTTTTTAGGTTCCTCAATATCCCTGCTTACTGATAGTATGATGCCAAAGGCTACGCTTGTAAATAATATGGACGTACCACCCATACTTACCAGTGGCAACGGTACACCGGTTACCGGCCCTAAGCCCACAGCAACGGCCATATTGGCGAATGCCTGTATAGTTAAGCTGAAGCTAAGGCCTGCCGCCAGTAGCGCGCCAAATGCCTTAGGGGCTTTAGTTACTATCTTGATACATCGATACAACAGAAAGAGGTAGATGCCTACCAATGCTATGCCGCCTATCATGCCATACTCTTCAATAATGGTTGCGTATATAAAATCCGAATAGGGGTGTGGCAGGTAGTTACGCTCGGTGCTGTTGCCCGGGCCTTTACCAACAAATCCACCGGTCGCGATGGCGATTTTGGCGTGGTCAGACTGGAATGACTTATCGGGATCGGCCTTTTCCGGGTGCATAAAGGCATTGATACGTGATACGTAGGTGTCACGACGGCCACCAAACAGCATTACTCCTGCCAGCAATACTAAACCCGCTAAACATACCAGTGATATTTGCTTGATACTGATACGCCCTACAATAAGCAGCAGGATGCTCACACCAAACAGCATGATAGCTGTTGACAAACCCGCCGGCGCGATAAGCACAAACACCACACATACCGAACCCATAATAGGCACGAATGATTGCTTAACATCCTTGATGTTCTCCTGCTTGCGCGATAGTGTACGTGCCAGATAAGTTATCAGGGATAGCTTGGCCAAATCCGATGTTTGAAAAGTTAATCCACCGGGTAGGGCAATCCAGCGGCTGGCATCGTTTACGTGGTTACCAAACAGCAGTGTGTAAAGCAGCAGCGGTATGGTAACAATCATGAGCAACTTTGATATACCGGCGTAATAACGGTAATCCAGCTTGTGCGATATGTACATGAGCGCGATACCCGCCACAATCATGGCAAGGTGCTTCATCAGGTACGATTCGGCACCGGTGCCATGTTTATAAGCGATGGTACCGGTTGAACTGTACACCGCCATTAACGAAATAACCGACAGCACAATCACGATCAGCCAGATCCAGCGGTCGCCTTTGGTGTTATTTAGTATCGCGTTTAACATATTTACCTCTCCCAACCCTCTCCAAAGGAGAGGGCTTTTTATTTTTTAATATTTAAAACTCCGGTTCCCCCTTCAAGGGGGTTAGGGGGTTATAATTCCCTTACTGCATCCTTAAATTGCTGGCCGCGGTCTTCGTAGTTCTTGAACAGATCGAAGCTGGCGCAAGCCGGTGACAGTAATACCGTATCACCTTTCTCAGCCAGGTGGAAGGCTATCTGCGCCGCTTCCTGTGCCGAAAAAGTGTTTACTATCACTTCAACATCATCTTCAAAGGCATCATGTATGCGTTTGTTGTCCTTACCGAGGCATACAATGGCTTTTACCTTTTGCTTTACCAGATCCTTAAGCATACCGTAATCATTGCCTTTGTCAACACCGCCAAGTATCAGCACTACATCGCTGGTCATGCTCTCCAAAGCGTACCAGGTTGAGTTAACGTTGGTAGCCTTTGAATCATTAATAAAGCTGATGCCCGATATTTTAGCAACAAACTCAAGCCTGTGCTCGATGTTCTTAAAGTTGCCCATGCTCTCCCTCATACGCTCATTCCGTAATTCAAGCACCTTGGCCACAATGCCCGATGCCATTGAATTATAAATGTTGTGCTTACCCTGCAGGGCCAGATCTTTAATTGACATTGTAAAATGTTCTTGATGAATGTTGATGACAATATTGTCGTTCTCCAGGTATGCGCCCGGTTGTATATTCTTCTCGATAGAAAAAGGCAGCATTTGCGCGCCAAAAGTGCGGCTTTGCAATCCTTTCAGTGTTTCGGCATCATCGGCACAGTATATAAAATAGTCGTGCTCTGTTTGGTTCTGCGTAATGCGGAACTTTGATGCCGCGTAATTTTCCAGCTTATAATCGTACCTGTCCAGGTGATCGGGTGTGATGTTGAGCAATACCGCTATATCGGCCTTAAACTCATACATATCATCCAGCATAAAGCTGCTGATCTCTAACACATAATAATCAAAGCTTTCGGTAGCTACCTGGTAGGCAAAGCTGTTGCCAATGTTACCGGCAAGGCCTACGTTCAATCCCTCGTTTTTCAGGATGTGGTAGGTAAGGCTGGTGGTAGTGGTTTTTCCGTTTGAGCCGGTAATGCAGATCATCTTAGCCTCGGTATACCTGCCCGCGAACTCGATCTCGGATATTACCGGAGTTTTTTGTTCGCGCAGCTTTTTAATGATCGGGGCTTTTTCAGGTATACCCGGGCTTTTTACCACTTCGGTAGCGGCCAATATTTTGGCCTCGGTGTGTTGCTGCTCCTCAAAGCGAATGTTCCATTGCTGTAACTGTGCTTTGTATTTATCGGCAATCGGCCCAAAGTCTGAAACGAATACATCAAAACCCTTTTGCTGCGCAAGGTATGCGGCACCCACGCCGCTTTCGCCGGCGCCAAGCACCACAAGCTTTGCCTGTGCTTTTAAGGTTGGTATGTTTTGTTGTTCGCTCATTTTATGATTTCACCGATTGCTTTCTGATTTCACCGATTTTTTGTTTCTATTTATTCTCTAATTACTAATCTCTAACCTATAATTACCAATCACTACTGACTACTCACCATTCACTATTCACCACTCACTAATCCCTACCTCAACTTCAATGTTATTATCGCCATTATCGCCAGCATGATACCTAAGATCCAGAAACGGGTAACTATCTTGGATTCGTGGTAGCCCTTTTTTTGGTAATGGTGGTGCAGGGGCGACATCAGGAATATCCTGCGGCCCTCGCCGTATTTCTTTTTAGTGTATTTAAAGTACGATACCTGCATAATTACCGACATATTCTCGACAATGAAGATGCCGCAGAGGATCGGCAGCATCAGCTCCTTGCGTATCATGATAGCGAATACCGCTATGATACCGCCTATTGCCAAACTGCCCGTATCACCCATAAAAACCTGGGCAGGGTAGGAGTTGTACCATAAAAAGCCGACACACGCACCCACAAAGGCACCGGCAAAAATTACCAGCTCGCCGGAGTTGGGTATGTACATTATGTTCAGATAATCGGCAATTACCGTATTGCCCGATACATAAGCCAGCAGCGCCAGCGTAATACCTATAATGGCCGATGTGCCTGTTGCCAAGCCGTCAATACCATCGGTTATATTGGCCCCGTTGGATATACCGGTTATGATGATGATCACAAAGAACAGGAAAACCACCAATGCGTATTGCTCATAATCTTCGCCAGTGAATTTTAACACCTTGCTGTAATCGAACTCATTATTCTTGTAAAAAGGCAGGGTAGTGATGGTCGACTTTATATCCTGTGTATAAACGGGCACATTATCGCGCATATGGAATGATACCGGGGCATCATACGTTACAGGTAGTTTTACTTCCTGGCGGATGATGATACTATCGTTAAAGTACATCGTCCAGCCTATAAAAAGGGAAAGTATAACCTGCCCGGTGATCTTGAAACGACCAGCCAAACCCTCTTTGTTCTTTTTAAATACCTTTATGTAATCATCCAAAAAGCCGATAGCCCCCAGCCATATGGTGGTTACCAGCATCATGATGATGTAGATATTTTCAAGGCGGGCAAACAAAAGTGTTGGCACCACTATACCCAGTATAATGATGATGCCACCCATTGTAGGCGTGCCTGATTTTTGCATTTGCCCTTCAAGGCCAAGGTTGCGTACGGTTTCGCCTACCTGTTTGTAGCGCAGGTAATCGATCAGCCTGCGGCCGTATACCGTTGTAATAATTAACGACGTAATTACCGACATAGCCGTACGGAACGTGATGTACTGAAACACCCCCGCCCCCGGAATGTGGAATTTTTCGTTGAGGTATTGAAAAAGGTAGTACAGCATGGTTAATATTTATTAGTAAATGTGCGAATGTGCAAATGTGCAAATATGCGAGAGTGCGGATGTGCTGATGATTTTGCTCATTTGGTATTTACTTAGTTTCTTATTAATGTGTTGATGAAATAATCTTTCCTAATACTTTTATTATCGACTGTATGTCTTCAAATAAACCATCCTCAAATGGGTAGCTTTTGGCATGTTACATAGCCTAAGCCAATACTTTGTTTCTTCGGCCTCTTTATATGCAATTTTGCATTTGTGCCTAAAGTCATCTTTGCTTTGTGCGCCTTGTGCCTCACTTACATTTGCCCCTATTGATGTACCGCTTCTGAATAGTTGATTCGCCATATTGAATTTTCTTTTGCTTTCCAAAAGCTCAGTAAACTCAATGATTTTCAAAGAAAAGTCAAAGGTCAAATCAACAATCAAATTCGGTTTGCTATCCATACTTATGTTATCTGTTTATCTAATCATTTAACTAACCTTTACATCTGCATATCTGCACATTTACACATCTGCACATCCTCTACACCATTTCTTTAAAAAGCGCTACCAACTCTTCCATATCGTCAAAGTGGTTGCGTACGCCGTTAATTTCCTGGTATTTTTCGTGGCCCTTGCCGGCAAGCAATATTACATCTCCGGGTTTGGCTAAAGTGCAGGCTGTTTTTATGGCCTCGCGCCTGTCGGTTATGCTTAATACATGGCGTTTAAATGCCGGGTCTACGCCTGCTTTCATATCTTCAATAATTTGCGCAGGGTCTTCGCTGCGCGGATTATCTGAGGTAAGGATTACGTTATCGCTCCATTCGCAGGCTACCTTTGCCATTACAGGGCGTTTGGTTTTATCCCGATCGCCGCCGCAGCCAATTACGGTGATCACCTTCTCGTTACCTTTGCGTATGCCATGAATGGTGCTCAGTACATTCTGCACAGCATCAGGCGTATGCGCGTAATCAACAATGCCTATTACCTTGTTGGGTGCAACTATATAATCAAAGCGGCCTTCGGCACCGGGTAGTTTGCTTAGGCTGGTTAAAACCTTGGCCCTGTCCTGGTCAAGCAGCATGGCGGTAGCGTAAACCGCCAGCAGGTTGTAAGCATTAAAAGTGCCCACCATCCTGAACCACACTTCATCATTATCAATATTGAGCAGCAGGCCGTCAAATTCACTTTCCAGTATCTTGGCTTTATAGTCGGCCATGCTTTTAAGGGCATAGCTTTTTTTGTGCGCTTTGGTGTTTTGCAGCATTACGCTGCCATTCTTATCGTCGGCATTGGTAAGCGCGAAGGCATTTTTAGGCAATCCGTCAAAAAAAGCCTTTTTAGCATCACGATAGGCCAGGAACGTTTTATGGTAATCCAGGTGATCGTGCGTAAGGTTGGTAAATATGCCACCCGCGAATGTTAAACCTTGTATGCGATGTTGTGCTACGGCGTGCGAGCTTACCTCCATAAAGCAATAATCGCAACCCTGTGCAACCATTTCGGCAAGCAACTCATTAAGCGCTACCGGATCGGGTGTGGTATGGGTGGATGGAATGATGGTGCCGTTTATCTGGTTTTCAACGGTTGATAACAATCCGCATTTATAACCCATATCTCGAAATAATTGGTATAATAGCGTAGCGATAGTGGTTTTACCATTAGTGCCTGTTACGCCAACCAGTTTAAGGTTTGATGAGGGATTTTCGTAAAAATTGGCGGCAACAATACCTAAAGCCACGGCAGAGTCAGCAACCATTAAAAAATCAACCTCACCGGTAACGTGCGCAGGCAGGTCCTCACAAATTACGGCTGCGGCGCCTTGCTTTACGGCTTGTTCAATATAATTGTGCCCGTCAACAACAGTACCCCTTACGGCTACAAACAACGAGCCGGGCACTACCTTGCGCGAATCAAAAACAACGGCCGTTATTTCAACATCCGCGCTGCCTTGTAAGTCGGTAAATGCAAGCCCCTCAATTATATCGCTTAAATATCTCATTGCAGTTCCAGTATAATTTTAGATCCTCTTGGTATTATGCTCCCGCCCGTAACCGATTGTTTTTTTACCATGCCGCTGCCGCGCGCGGTTACTTTATAGCCGGCGTTGCCCATTACATACAGTGCATCACTCAGGCCCATGCCGGTAACGTTGGGTACCGAGCCTTTTTTAACCTTGGTATCTTCAAACGCTATACCGCTGCTGGTATCAATGCCGTTTTCCAAAGCATTTACCGAGGCGTATAATGGTTTAAGACCAAGCTTATTATATACCTGTTTAAGTGCTTTTACATTACCTTGTTTAACATCGGGCATGCTGGTATTGCCTACCAGGTGCTCGGTTTGGTTTTGGTTAATGTGCATATCGGCAGCATAAACCTTATCGGCTATTTCCCTAAAAACCGGGCCTGATACTGCGGCGCCATAGTAGCCATTCTTAGGGTCGTTAATAACCACGATCAGCGAGTACTTAGGCTTATCAGCAGGGAAGTAACCGCAAAATGATGCCTGGTATTGCCTGTTTGCCTTGTAACCGCGGTTACCATCGGCCACTTGCGCAGTGCCTGATTTACCTGCAACCTTATAAACCGGGTTGTTAATAATGTTTTTACCGGTACCCTCGGTTATTACACCCTCAAGCATCGCTTTCATTTTGCTCAGCGTAACGTCCGAGCATATTTTGGGGTTCACAACTTTAGCGTTAAAATGCTCAACGGTATTACCTAAACGACGAATCTCGCGCACAAAAATCGGCGAGATATATTTGCCGTTATTGGCTATAGCGTTGTAGAACGACAGCATTTTTAATGGTGTAAGCTGCATCTCATAACCATAAGCCATTTGCGGTAAGCTCATGTTTTTGTTCCAGCTACGATTGTTAGGGTTTTTTACAACCGGTTTTGCTTCACCCGGAATTTGCAGGCCCATTTTTTCGTTCAGCTTCCAATCATATAAATGATCGGTGAACTGAGATTGATTTTCATGGTAAGCGGTATTCACCAAATAGGCAACCGCCGCGTTTGACGACTCCTCAAATGCCTTTTTAACGGTTACGCGGCCAATGCTGCCGTGCGAATCTTTAATGTTATGGCCCTTGATTGGATATACACCGGTGTTCACCATAGTATTGGTATCTACCTTGTTATCCTCCAGCAAAGCCATGTACGATGCTACCTTAAAAGTAGAACCAGGGTCCTGGTTACCGGCAATGGCGTAATTGAATTTCTCTTTGTAAACGCCATCCTCAACTTTGGTAAAGTTGGCCACCGCGCGAACCTCGCCTGTGGTTACTTCCATTAATATAGCGGTACCATGGTGTGCATCGCTTTTGATCATCTGCTTTTCGAGCGCGGTTTGCACCACATCCTGAAAGTTTACATCTATAGTAGAGATAATGTCAGCACCTTCTTTCGGGGCAATATCATAGTCGCCGTCATTCACGGGCATCCATATGCCACCGGCAATGCGCTGCATCAGCCTGCGGCCTTTTTCGCCGTTGATGTAACCCGCGTAAGCGCCCTCTAAACCAACCGGGTTTTGCACGTTATCATTTTTATAACCTATGGTACGTGCCGCCAGTGTTTGGAAAGGCATAATGCGCTTGTTTTTTTGCACCGCAATTAAACCTCCGCGGTATTTACCCATATTGAAGATGGGGAACTGGCGTACTTTTTTTAATTGCTGATAAGTTACCTTGCGTTTCAGTAAAAAATAACGGGCTTTTTCGTGCCTGGCCTCACGCAGTATGCGCGCGTACTGGCGTGCGGATTTATCAGCAAATAACCCCGAAAGCTTACCGGACAGCGAGTCAACCTTATCGTAAAATATCTTGTCGTTTTCAATAGCTCCGGCAAGCATATCCATACGCAGCTCATACTCAGGTACTGAAGTAGCCAGCAGGCTGCCATCAACCGAGAATATGTTACCACGACCGGCCTCCACATCCATGTTGCGTACTGAAAGGCTATCGGCCATGGAGCGCCATTTTTTACCTTGTACAACCTGAACACGGCCAAGTTGAAATACAACGGCAATAGCAAAAAGCAGGATCAACCCGAAAGCAAGGTAAACCCTGAGCAGTATGTTGGTCCTAATTCCCATTTTGATCCTCCTTAACGGTTATTTTTTGAGGTGGTTCAATAGATTGTTTTATGCCGATGGTATCGGTACGTTTAGCTACCTCGGTCAGCGTGCTTTTGTAAGCCAGCTCAGCCTTCGCCGATTTATAATCCCAGGTAAGCTCCTTTAATTCTTTACTTACTTTATCAATTTCGCGCAGGTTTCGCTCAGCCAAATGCCTGTTGGCAATGTAAAGCATACACAAAAACGCTACATATAAAATAAAAGGCAGGGCCTTAGTGGCCTCCTCGGTGGTTACAAAGCCTTTGTTTAAAAATTGCGTAAAAAAGTTGTCCGGTATTTCACGCACCGGCTTTTCTTCCACAATCAGTTGCTTTTCGGCTACTTCTTCCTCAATTTCACTACGTAGGCGGTTCGTCATTTCTTTACAGCTATTCTAAGTTTCGCGCTGCGCGCCCTGTTGTTATCTTTTATCTCATCCTCGGTTGCGGTAATAGCGCCACGGCTCACCGCGTCCAAAGGTTTTTTATCATTACCATAAAGGTCTTTCTCTACCTCGCCGCTAAATTTGCCTTTGGCGATGAAGTTTTTTACCAGCCTGTCTTCCAGTGAATGGTATGACATTACCACCAGCCTGCCGCCGGTGCCCAGTACCTCAGCCGATTGGGTCAAAAAATCCTTTAATGCTTCCAGTTCCTGGTTTACCTCAATACGCAGCGCCTGGAATACCTGTGCCAGGTATTTGTTTTCCTTGCCGCGTGGTATCAGGTTGATGATGGCGTTTTTCAGATCGGCAATGGTATTAAGCGGCGTATTCAGCCTTGCTGTCGCGATGGTTTTAGCCAGCGATTTAGCATTCTGTATCTCACCGTAAATACCAAAAATGCGGTGCAGCTCGGCCTCACTGTAAGTATTCACCACTTCCTTAGCGGTCAGGGTGTCGGCCTGGTTCATGCGCATATCCAGCTCGGCATCAAAGCGGATAGAAAATCCGCGGTCGGCCTGGTCAAACTGGTATGATGATACACCCAGATCGGCCAGTATTCCATCAACCGGAATAGCATCATGTAAGCGGCAAAAGTTTTTCAGGAACCTGAAATTCTGATCAACAAAAGTGAAGCGTTCATCGTCGGGGATGTTCTGCTGCGCGTCGGCATCCTGGTCAAATGCGATCAGGCGGCCCTGGGGGCTTAAATGTTTCAGTATTTCACGGGAGTGGCCGCCGCCGCCAAAAGTAACGTCAACATAAGTGCCGTTGGGTTTTATGGCCAGTGCGTCAATACATTCCTTAAGCATTACAGGTACGTGGTAAACGTTATTCATCGTTCCTCCTTCCTGCGCTGCCCATTACCTGCTCGGCCATCGCGGCAAAATCATCCGGGATGCTGTTCATCAGCTCATCATAAGCGGCCGGTGCCCATAGCTCAATTTTATTAAGCTGGCAGGCAATAACCACCTCGTTGCCAATACCGGCATAATCAAGCAGTGCTTTTGGCAACAGTACACGGCCGGCGGCATCCAACGATAAGCCCATGGCTCCACGGGTGAAAAAGCGCACAAAATCGCGGCTTTTCCTGTCGTATTGATTAAGTTTGCTCAGGTCGTTCACCGTATTTTCCCATTCTGTTTTGGTATATATCGTTAACTGTTTTTCAAAGCCACGCAAAATCACAAGACCCTCTCCTTCAACTCCGGGGAGTTGTTTCTTGAGGTCCGAAGGGATCATTAAGCGCCCCTTGGCATCCAGCTTGCAATCATATTCACCTAACAGGAATGACATCTATGGTATATCGGCAATATTTGTAACGTAAAAGTAAATCACTTTTCCCACTTTCTACCACTTTTCCCCACTAAAAGTTTTCAACATTTTTAGTGCGCTTTTTGTTGCATTATTTTTATAAATAATTTGGCTGTAAAACAGCTATTTACAGGGATGAGTAGTGCGGTGGGAAAAAGTGGAGCAGAAATGCGGCTTATTCACCAAAATTAGATGAGATCAGCAATTAAATCGCGAACCTGATTACTGAAAATTTAAGATCGGTGTTTGTAGGTCCCATTTTTTTTTCGATCGTCGGGTCTGTTATTATATTTGAGAGCCGGATGGTATTTAAGCATATCCCGGGCAAAATCAGTTATGCGAAAAATATTGATATTAGTTTTTATTGTTATAGTTACGATCGGCCTGGTTGGTGTGCTGGCTACTTATGTCAGGATAGATAGTTTTTCGTTTGCCTGGGCTTTGAACTTTCTGTTAATGACGGGTGTGCTTGCTTTTACTGAAACATTGAAAAGCGAACTGAATTCATCCTACTATGATGAAAAGAACTGGGAGCGCGGCGGAAAGATATACGAACAGTTCGGGGTGAATTTTTTCAGGAAATTACTGGTTTGGATAGGTTGGGAAAAACTGAATAAAAAGAATAATCCGGTAGCAAAAGATACCGCGGCTTTGGTTAATTTACATTATCAAACAAAAAAATCGGAGTTAGGTCACGTAATTATCCTGTTCATTGTGTTGGGATTTAATGTTTATGTGGCAATTCAATTCGGTTTTATCAAATCGTTATCATTGCTGATATTGAATATATTACTGAACCTTTACCCGGTCTTTCTCCAGCGATATAATCGTCCGAGAATAGCAAGGGCTATCAATCTAAGCAAACGGAGATCAGGGATCGTTGTAATAGATCTGCACTAAAGTTCAGCATACAATTGCCTCTGTTTTTGATTTTTGCATATATTGCAGCTTATCACAATTAAATATGGAGCAACTGTCCGCACTCACCACAGAGGAGCTTATAGCCCGTAAGAAAAAATTAAAAGGTATCCTGATCGGTTTCATGGTTATTGCCGGCATGTTGGTATTGGTTTATGCCTACAGGTATTTTGTAATATCAAAACCAATGTCGGTAGGTACATTTGTGCCTTTGATGGTGCTGCCTATTACCTGGCTACCCATGATTACCTCATTGCGCTCGTTAAGTGCCGAGATCAATTCCCGCAAAAAAGCAATTTAGTAAACAACTAACCTTCACAATTAACATGGTAAATTGCGGCAACTGCAATACTGAAGTCATTTATAAATACTGCCCTGAATGCGGGCAACCAGCCAAGCTTAAAAGGATAGACGGGCATTACATACAGCACGAGCTGTTGCACGTACTGCATTTTGAAAAAGGAATACTCTATACGATCAAGGAACTTTTGCTGAGGCCGGGCAAGAATGTTCGTTCGTTTATTGCCGAAAACAGGAGCAGGCTGGTAAAGCCCATTATATTCATCATTATATCTTCACTGCTATACACTATCATCAGTCATTTTTTTCATACCGAAGAAGGGTATATCAATATAAAGGGTGATAAGGATTCTGTAACTTATTCCATTAATTCATGGGTGCAAAACCATTACGGTTACTCCAACATCATTATGGGGATATTTATCGTCTTTTGGCTTAAGTTGTTTTTCAGAAAAAGCACTTATAACTTTTATGAGATATTAATACTGCTGTGTTTTGTAATAGGTATTGGTATGCTCATGTTTACCGTTTTTGCAATTATTGAAGGTGTAACACATCATAAATTAATGGCTGTTTCGAGTGGGATCTACATTATTTATGCCACATGGGCTATCGGGCAGTTTTTTAACAGCGGGAATACATTTGTACGCTATACTAAAGCTTTTATAGCTTACCTGTTAGGGATGGTAAGTTTTACTGTAATTACGTTAGGTATAGGCATAGCCGCCGACCTTTATTATCTTTATAATTAACCATTAAAGTTGTAAGCCTCCAAATGCGGAGGCTTTTGTTTAATCAGCTCAATTCACTTCCAGCAGGTCCTTCTCGGGCAGTTTCGGGAATTTGCCGTGCGGTTCGCGCTGGTACCAGTAGGCTACCGTTATAATGTCTGATTTTTGGGCGAGGTACCTGCCGCCATCGCGCCAGCCCAGGTCCTGTATGGTTACTTTTAAGTCCTTATCAAACCTTATCGGGTCCATAATATGCCAGCGGTACATGCCAAAGCGTTGCTGGGCTTTGTAAACGCCATCGGGGCGTATAACCTGGTGCAAACCGGCATAGGGTGTTGTAAACTCGGTGTACTTTCCGCCGCGGTCAAAGTTGTACGATCCGCAAAAATAGTCTTCCGTGCCTGTGCCGGCTATGGTTGGATACTCCTTGTCGCCATCCATAAAAAACTTGATCTCGCCTTCGCCCCACCAGCCGTTATTATTTACGCCTATGCCCATGTAAGTGCCCACGTACTGGCCTTTACCTTTTACATTATCCAATATGGTATGCAACGATGTGCTGTTGGGGTTTGAACGGCGGTACTGGGCATGAAAGTATGCTTCATCATCACCAATGGTAGTTAGTGTATAGTTTATCTGGTAATATAGGCGCATGGGTTCGGCCTTGTTGATATTCTCCAGCGTAACCCGGCATTTTTTGCGGAATGGCATCTTCCAGTAGCAGTTAAAGGCACTGCCCGGGTTCACCGTAACAGGTAATGAATTGAGCGGTGCATACTCGTTACCCCAACCCATCCCAAAAAACGCACCAACCGGCGACTCAACCGATGGCTCAGTTTCATCATCCCAATAAAAGCGAAGTATAGAGAACTGCCAGTTGCCGGTAGGGGTCATCCATATTTGCTGTATGGCGCCGGGGCCTTGCATTTCGGCAATGGTAATGGTTTCGCCGGGGTTTACAATAATAAAGGGATTTACTTTCCAGCCGATACCGAGATCGCGGGCCTCATTGGCGGCATTCGCCACGTTGCGCTGCCCTTTGTTCTTCACCGGATCGGCCATGGCGCCCTTGCCCTTGCCGCCGGTAAAATTTTCCGGACTAATGGATCTCGTTTGCGCGTCGGATAGGCGGGATAGATTGCCCAGGTTCATATCCAGCCCATTAAATTTTTCGGGTTGCTGGGCTTTTGCTGTTATACAGGCAGCGGTAGCTAACAAAGCTAAGAGCAGTTTTTTCATAAGCGGTATCTGTTAAGTATAATTGGTAAGCCGATGCTTAGCGCCGGCCTACCTCAAATTAACGGATATTGAAAAACTTTAGCAACCCTTAACGCCGATGTTACTTAAAGCTGATCTCGGTAGGGCCTGATACACGCTCCACGTGGCAGGCGCATTTACCGCCCGATATTTTTACGGTATCCTTACGGGTAATGTTGGTTGCGCTATCGGTTGCGGTAAGCTCAATATCATCACCGCCTTCCGTCAGTTTTTTTCGGTCGGCATCATCAACAATAGTAAAGGTTGTGCCGGTGGTTTGATCCTTACGGGTAAGGTTTTGACCGCTGCGCAGGTTAACAGCCTTAAAATCCTTAACCGTTTTATTGTACGTAACCGGTACGCTTGCAAACATCATGGTGCAGGGTTTATCGGGGCATTTTTCTTCGGATTGATTACAGGTGTTGATAGCCAGTATGGCCAAAAGCATTACAGGTAACTTGGTCATTGTAAATAAAAAGATTGATTAAAAAATGGCCCGGCTTATTAAGGTCGGGCCTTCACAACAATTAAACGCTATTTATAGATAATAGTTCTTGTTTAGTTAAACTGCAACTCATCCGGGCCGGAGAGTTTTTTGATATGACAGGCGCACGCGCCGCCCGCAACTTTTATAATGGCTGTTTTGGTTTGGGTGCCGGTGCTGTCTGTCGCGGTGATCAGGATATCATCCCCGCTTTCGGATAGTCCCTTGGTTGAACGGTCGTCTATGATCAGGTAATAGCCCGGCGTGGTATTTATAGTGGCAGCCGAGCCACGGTCAACAGGTTGGTTTGTGCGTTTATTGATTACAGTTAGCTTGCTGAGGGATTTTACCGGGCCATCTTTGTCCTTAAATAGCATCAGTATCATGGCAAATTCTTCGGTACAAACTTTATCCTGGCAGGTAGATACGTTCTTTTTACCGCATGATAACATTGTAGCAGCTACAAATACAATTAGCAAAGCTTTTTTAAACATAATAGCAGGTTTTAAAGCCATTACGCAGCGCCGAATGATAACGCTACAGTATGATAAATAAAAACCTACTGATCTGCGGGTAGTACTTCCACCTCGGCAACGGGACTGAACAGGTAAATGCGTTTGGTAGCTACTTCTACGCATTTGTAGCGCTTGCGCAGCTTTTCGCCTTTTTGAAATACACGGCCATCTTTTAGTTTGAACAGGGTATTGGCGGGTATTTTTTCGACGGTGTGGATGGATTCCTGCGGAGCATCATACAAGCGCAGCGAACGGTACAGGTTAAGATCAGAACAGCTTGAAGCGGCCGGATTATTCAGATACTTCACAATAGCCTGCTTAACATCCGGCGGAAATACGTCCTTCTCAAAAAAAGGCTGCATCATCTTCTTAAAATTGTTCTTCCACTCGGTGCCGTGGGGCTTGGCCTTGTGCTTGTGCTCGTTCCAGGTGTGCAGGTGCGCAAACTCGTGCACGGTAGTTACCAAAAACGCGTAGGGGTTTAAATTATAGTTGATAGATATGCGGTGGCCCTTACCATCAAACGGGGCGCGGTAATCACCAAACTTACTGCTGCGCCCGCGCGATATTTTGAACTCGCATTTAAAATAATCTATCCACC
Source organism: Mucilaginibacter sp. UR6-1 (assembly GCF_020880975.1). GTDB lineage: Bacteria > Bacteroidota > Bacteroidia > Sphingobacteriales > Sphingobacteriaceae > Mucilaginibacter. The sequence continues at coordinate 535,322 of NZ_JAJIWP010000002.1, forward strand.
GGCCAATAAGCGGCGCGGCATCAGGCGGCATGTAACGGGCAAGAATTTGTATTTTATCCAAAGGTAACCTCTGTGTGCAAAGATACTAACCAACTGCCTATTTTAAAAGCTGGTAGGTAATAAAGGCTACCCCGTAAGCAAGCACCGCCATGTAGGCGAATTGTATGGCAGGCCACTTCCAGCTTTTGGTTTCGCGGTATACAACGGCAACCGTACTGGCGCATTGCATGGCAAAGGCGTAAAACATCATGAGCGAAAATGCCGTGGCCAGCGTAAATACCGGCAGCCCGGTTTCGGGGTTACGGGCGTTGCCCATTTTTTGTTGTACCGATTGTATGTCGTCCGTATCGCCCTCTACACTATAAATGGTAGCCATGGTGCCCACAAAAACCTCGCGCGCGGCAAATGAGGTAATTATGGCTATGCCGATCTTCCAATCGTAACCCAAAGGCTTTATCACCGGCTCAATGGCATGGCCCAGCATACCGGCGTACGAGCTTTCTAATTTCTCTGAGGCGATGACGCGGTTAAGCTCTTCAGGGCTGTTGGTTATTTTGAATTCGGTGCTGCTGTATTTCTGTTCTATCTGCTCAAACTTGTTGCCCGGCCCGTATGATGCCAATACCCAAAGTACGATGGATACAGCGATGATTACTTTACCTGCCTGAATTACGAATGCTTTGGAGCGATCATACATCGCGAAGATCACGTTTTTCCACCTTGGCATACGGTAAACGGGCAGCTCCATAATAAAGTAACCACGCTCACGCACCTTCAGGATGAATTTCAACACGAATGCCACAATAATAGCCGATACCAAACTGAATACATAAATGGCCGTAAGCACCAGGCCCTGCATATTAAATATGCCCCAAACCGACTTATCGGGTACAACCAAAGCAATAAGCAAGGTATAAACCGGCAAGCGTGCCGAGCAGGCTACCAGCGGGGTAACCATAATGGTGATCATCCTGTCCTTCCAGTTCTCGATGGTACGGGTACCCATAATGGATGGTACAGCGCAGGCAAAACCACCAATAAGCGGCACTACCGATTTGCCGCTCAGGCCTACCTTGCGCATCAGCTTATCCATCATAAAGGTTACGCGAGACATGTAGCCCGTATCTTCAAGTATGGATATGAAAGCGAAAAGGATAGCAATTTGGGGGATGAAAACCAGCACGCCGCTCAAGCCGGCCAAAACGCCGTCAATAAGCAGGCTGGCCAGCGGCCCTTCGGGCAGCAGGTTGCGCATTACATCCTCGGCCCAAACAAAAGAGGCTTCAATAAGATCCATCGGGTAGGATGACCATGCGAATATGGACTGGAATATGAACAGCAATATCCCCATAAAGATGATAAAGCCCCATACTTTATGCGTTAATATATGATCTATCCGGTTGCTGAAACTTTCGTGCTGCGCGGCTTCGGGCGTTTTAACCGTATCGTACAGCAAATCATTGATGAAATTGTAGCGGGCAACAGTTTCGGCAGCCTGTGCTTTTTGCGAGTGGAAGGCGTGCTCCTGCTCCAGCGTTTCAATACGCTCACTTTGCTCGGCTGATAAGTAACGCAGGTGTTCATGCTGGTGTGCCAGTTGCAAGGCCAGATAGGGGTTATCAACCTGTAGCTCATTGCTGATCTGCCCGATAAGCCCGGGCGCGAAAACATTAACATCAATACTATCAGGTTGCAGGGCAACCTTGTTGGCATAGGCAATGGCCTGTTTTAGCTCGGTAACGCCTTCGCCTTTGCGCACGGCCATGGGTACCACAGGTACGCCCAGTTTTTTTGAGAATTGCTCAACATCAATTTGTATGGCCGATGTACGCGCCATATCCATCATGTTGAGAGCGATAATAACCGGTATTTTAAGGTCGGCTATCTGGGTATATAGTAACAGATTACGTTTAAGGTTGGTAGCATCTAAAACAACAACCACCAAATCGGGGCGGGCTGTGTCTATCTTATCGGCCAAAACCGAAAATACAATGGATTCATCCTTGCTTTTAGGGTAAAGGCTGTAGGTGCCGGGCAAATCCACCACTTCGGCCTGGCGGCCGTCGGGCAGTTGCATAAAGCCCATTTTTTTATCAACCGTAACACCCGGAAAGTTGCCTATTTTTTGGTTTAAACCGGTAAGTACGTTAAAAAGGCTTGATTTACCTGTATTGGGGTTTCCGGCTAATGCTACGCGTATATCGGCTTTCAAATCCTGAAAAACTATTGTAAAATGATGGTTGACGCTTCCAGTTTGCGGAGGCTGAGCTGGTAGCCTGAAACAGTTATCGCTATCGGATCGCCAAGCGGGGCAACACGGGTAACTTTTACAGTTTCGCCGGGCAGGCAACCCATCTCCATCAATTTTACCGACATTTCAAGATCGGTAAACTCCTTTACTATGCCGGTTTGGCCAACTTCAAGCTGCGATAGATCCATCATTAGTATAAATTAACCCTGCAAATATAGCCTTATTTATACCCGATCCAAATAAGCTGGCGCTTAGCGGAGATAATCTTTTTATAATGATCTATGGATGACGTAATGTTTTGCCTTGTGCGTAGCCAAAATGCGGGCAATTGCAATCCTTTTTAAATATACCGCATGATGACAGCAGGAGCGAGGCACAGACCAGCGCTACGATGTGTAACTTAATTTTTTGCATATTTTATTGCGTTACTGGTAACCAATATGCTGAACATTGCCATACAGATGCCTACCGTATCAGCAAACAGATCATTCCAATCCGCACTGCGCCAGGTAAAAATGTATTTCTGTAATAGTTCAATGGCACCGCCAAAAGCAACCATTGCAAGTACGATCAGCACTGCTGTTAATACGGATAAGCCTCTTTTTTTGTTGTGCTTTACATAGCCGCTACTGTATAAAACCGTCATCGTAAAAAACAGGCCGCAGTGTACCAGTTTATCAAACCCCTCAAAAAAGGTGGGCGAGTGGCTTACGCCGCCCATCTTAACATCGCAGATGAATAAAATAAAAAAGGCCCACAAAATAGCGGGCCAATAATTTTTTAGCATAGTGCTCATTAAGCGCCTACCAGGCTTTTATATTCATCGGCTGATAAAAGGCCGTCAATGTCGGCAATGTCAGCAGGAGTGATCTTTACTATCCAGCCTTCACCATAAGGATCGCTGTTCACCAGTTCAGGCTGGCTATCTAAAGCCGGGTTAACTTCGCTAACGGTACCTGTAACCGGGATAAACAGGTCTGACACGGTTTTAACAGCCTCAATGGTGCCAAAAACTCCTTCTTTAGCCACTTCTTCACCAACGGTGTTAATGTCAACATATACAATGTCGCCCAGTTCGCCTTGTGCAAATTCAGTAATGCCAATAATAGCTTGGTCACCTTCAACTTTTATCCACTCGTGGTCTTTAGTGTATTTTAATTCGGCCGGAAATTCCATTTCAGTTAATATTTAAATGTGCCCAAAAATAAAAAAACTTTGGCTTTAAAAAACACTATGCAGGTGTTTCGCAAAAATTAAATGCGGTTACAGTAAGCAATGGTATAAATATTGTTAACTATTAGCAAATAACATATACTACCATGAAAAAACTAAGTTTAGTAATGATGATGGCGCTTGGCGCTTTCACTTTTCAGGCCTGTCAAAACTCGGGCAGCAAAGATGCCGTTGAAACAGCCGACAGCCTGAACACTAATACCGACACAAGCACAAGCGCATCAGCGGCTGACAGCGGTACCATTGCCGATGAAGATTCAAAATTCTCTACCGAAGCAGCTAATGCAGGTATGGCCGAAGTAGCTTTGTCTGAATTAGCTACAAAAAAATCAACTAATGCTGATGTTAAAGCGTTTGCACAAGCTATGATTAAAGATCACAGCGCAGCTAACGAAAAATTGAAAGCATTAGCTACCGTTAAAAACATTACCCTGCCCGCTGTAGTAGGTGAGGAAGAGCAAAAAGTTGCTGCTGACCTGTCAACTAAAGCCGGTGCTGAATTTGACAAAGCTTATGTTGACCAAATGGTGAAAGACCACGACAAAGCCGTATCATTATTTGAAGAAGGTTCAAAAGACGCCAAAGATGCTGACTTAAAAGCTTTCGCTACCGAAACATTGCCAAAGCTTAAAGCTCACCAGGAGCACATCAAGGCTATTAAAGATAAGCTCAAATAATCCATTGCGATATTTTGAAGGTAAAAAAGCGGCAAGCATCATGTTTGCCGCTTTTTTGCTTTTTACAGACGGAACAGCAGTACTAAAATTTGTAATATTGCATTATGTCATCACCTATAGTAGCCGGTTTAATGGCTTTCGGCATGTCGGGCAGGGTGTTCCACGCGCCGTTTTTAAACACCAGCGAAAATTTCAGGCTGAAAGCCGTTGTTGAACGCAATCAAAAAAAAGCACAGGAGTATTATCCTGACATCATCAGCTATAATGCTATTGATGAATTGCTGAACGACAGGGAAATAGAGCTGGTGGTGATCAATACCCCAAATTATACGCACTATGATTTGGCAAAACGGGCGCTTAACGCAGGCAAGCATGTGCTGCTTGAAAAACCGGCCGCGGCTACTACCGCCGAGGTGAAGGAGATGTTTGACCTCGCCCACAGTAAAGGGCTTAATTTACTGGTTTACCAAAACCGACGTTGGGATAGCGGCTTTCTGTCCGTAAAGGAAGTGATTGAAAGCGGCCGACTGGGTGATCTGATCGAAGTGCATTTCAGGTTTGACAGGTACCGCGCGGCAATCGGCCCAAAAACGTTTAAGGAAAGTAAGGATATGGTGGCCAACGGTATATCGTATGACCTTGGTCCGCACCTACTGGATAATGCCATAGCGCTTTTTGGCCGCCCGCTTAGCTGGCATAAAACTACGGGCAGCTATCGTAAGGGCTCGCAGGTTGATGATTATATTAATTTGCACCTTAAATATCCTAACCAGGTTAATGTATACCTCACCGCCGGTTTGCTTATTGCCGAACATTTACCTGCCTTTGTGGTGCATGGTACACTGGGCAGCTTTGTTAAGCCGCGTACCGATGTTCAGGAAGACCAGCTTAATGCCGGGATGATGCCAACCGATGCCGCCTACGGCATTGAGCCTGATGGCAGCGAGGGCAAATTGGTTACATTTGACGAGAACGGAGATAAATTAACAGAGATGGTTCCATCAAAAAAAGGGGATTATAAAAATTTGTTTAAGGCGGTATATCACACCATACGCGATGGAGCGTTATTTCCGGTAACAGAGGAACATATTGCCTGGCAGATAGAGATACTGGAGGCTTAATTTAACAGGATGATGAAGAAATTAATATACGTAACACTTGTAGTGGTTGCCGCCATTGGCTGCATCCAGGCTAAAAATAATAATACTGAAAACACCAATACCGAACAGGCACCTATACGCAATACCGAAAAGCTGGCACCCTTTAAGATACTGACTACTGATAGTACGTATTTCAGCTATAAAGACTTAAAACCCGGCAAGCCCGTGCTGCTGATATATTTCGCGCCCGATTGCGGCCATTGCCATGATTTGATGAAGGAACTGAAGCCGCAATTTAAACAGCTTGCCAAAGTGCAGGTGGTATTGGTTACCTGGACAAAATATGAATCGCTTAAACCCTTTTATAAGGAGTTTGAACTGGCCAAACAACCCAACTTTAAAGTAGGCACCGAGGGCTACGATATGCCGGTACAAAAGTATTACCAAATAGCCCAAACGCCGTTCACCATATTGTATGACAAAAATGGCAAGCTGGTAAAGGCATTTGCCAAAGCCCCAAAGGTTGATGAGCTTTTGGCCGAGGTTAAAAAAGTTTAAAGCTTATTGCTGTAATTGCTTCTCCTGCTGTTGCTGCTGTTGTTGCTGCTGCATCTGTATCATTTCCATATAGCGCTGATAGCTGTTCTTGGTAAATTCAGTTACCTGGTCGGCTATAGGTACTTCAATAACCTGGTGCTGATTGTCCGGCAGGGCTTCCTGATCTACTGATACGGTTACGCTAAGCTTATGATTTGATGAACCCTTATAAACGCCTTTAACCGGCGAACAATCCGAAAAGTTACGGCCAACAGCCAAACGAACATGGGTGTCATTAGCTATGCAGTTGTTGGTTGGGTCAATACCCAGCCAGCCATAGTCAGGTATATAGGCCTCAACCCAGGCATGGGTAGCGCCTTCGCCGCGCATACCGTTGCTGTTGGTGCAAATGTAGCCACTTACATAACGGGCAGGTATCTGCAATATACGCAGCATCTCAATTAAAATATGGGCAAAATCCTGGCAAACGCCCTGTTTCATTTTCCATATCTGGTCAAGCTTGGTATCAACGGTGGTTACACCTTTTATGTACTCAAAATTATCAAACACGTACTGGCAAAAGCGCAGTACTATCTGGTATGGGGTATCATCGCTCTTACGCTCGGTATTTACCACTTCCTGCAATTCGCTCAGTCCGTCAAAATACTCCTGCTTTAAAAAATCTATATAGGGTACTACGCTTTGCAGGCGCTTCAGGTCTTCCCATTGGTGCGATGGAAAAATATCATTTACCGGCAGGGTGCGATGTTTGGTTGCTACCAGCACACGCGAGTTGATCAGCATTACGTTATGCGGATCGGTATAGGTAAAGCTGCCTATCTGGTTGCCAAAGTAATCGGTATGTACATCAATGTTGGGGTTACCTGTAACGGTAACTTCCTGCCGTACCACTTCCTGGTAATCATCAACAATAGGGTAGAGGATGATCTGGTTGGCGCTGTCGCGCACGGTTCCTTCGTAAATATAACGGGTGGTGTGTTGTATCTCAAATTCGGGCATAATGTACTGTTTTTAGGAGTTGGCAAAATAATACTCATTCATGGCGTTACCTATGCCGTAAAGTTCGCTGCGTATCTGCGTTAAAAAGGTATGCAGCCCTTCCTGCCTGATGCTGCGTACCGAGTTGTATTTAATGCGGCTTTGCAAACGACCGATCTGGAATGACATTTCGCGGAAATTCTCCAGGTTGTTATCATTCTTTAACCGATCAAAATAGCGCTGTATATTATTTACCGAGTAGATAACCGAACGCGGAAAATCATTATTTAAAACCACCTGTTCCAATACGTTCTCGGCCTCAAAACCCTCACGGTAGCTTTTAAGGTAGAGCTCATATCCGCCTAATGATAGCAGCAGATGTTTCCAGTAGCTGGTATCGGTAAGCAAGTCGGGGTTATCATTTATGGATACAAATTTCATATCCAGTATATCAACCGACTGTATGGCCCTTTCCAGGTATTTACCTATGTTCATAAAGCTGCGCCCTTCGCCGCGCTCCATGGTAATTTCAACAGTGCCGTAATAAAGCATTACCTGTTTTATCAGTACATCCAATATACCTATCGGGTCTTCGCGCTGCAAGGCGCGCTCCAGGCGGCTATCCTTTACAGCATGGTAATACTCGTTAAGGCATTGCCAAAGGTCCTTGGTAATATGTTCCTGCACGCTGCGGGCATTCTCGCGGGCGTGGGTTATAATATTCCATATGCTGTTTGGATTGGTTTTGCCCGTTACCATGTACTTTAACACCGCGCGGGTATCATTCTCCAGCTTTTGAGCTTCCTCGTCATCCAGCCCGGCAAAAAGACGCACCACCGGTTCCCAGGTAAACTCCTGTATGGTATCCTGTGATGAAGCATAATTTATTTTGAGCATACGTAATATACCGTCGCTACGCTCAATGTAACGGCTTAACCAATAAAAACTTGCTGCTACTCTACTTAACATCTTTGGCCCCCAAGCCCCCTAAAGGGGGTATATATTTTATTCTGTTATAATTAAAAATCTTTTCATCAACTCCCCCTTTAGGGGGTCGGGGGGCTTACGCTAACACCCATGTATCCTTACTGCCGCCCCCCTGCGAGCTGTTTACCACTAAGGAACCTTCTTTAAGGGCTACCCTTGTTAAGCCACCGGGTACTATCTCGATACCGCTTGGGCCAAACAGCGCGTATGGCCGCAGGTCAATACGGCGGGGGGTAAGCTCGCCCTGCATGTAACACGGTGCTGCCGACAGGTTGATGGTTGGCTGCGCTATAAAATCACGCGGGTTTTTAATGATCTCCTGTTTGTATTCATCGATCTCCTGCTCGGTTGAAGCATGGCCCATCAGCATACCATAGCCGCCGCTGCCGTTAGTGCGTTTCACCACCATTTTGTTGATGTTGCCAAACACGTGTTCCCGCTCGTCGCGGTTGCCTAACTGGTAGGTGGGTACGTTTTTAAGTATCGGCTCCTCGTTAAGGTAATATTTTATCATGTCGGGCACGTAGGCGTAAACAGCCTTATCATCGGCTACGCCGTTACCTATAGCATTTACTATAGCCACATTGCCTTTGCGGTATGCACCCATAATGCCGGCTACACCTAACATGCTTGATGGGTTGAACACCAGCGGATCGAGGTAGTCATCATCAACACGGCGGTAAATAACATCAACCTGTTGCAGGCCGGTGGTGGTTTTCATGTATACCTTGTGGTTGTTTACCACCAGATCGCGCCCCTCTACCAACTCCACGCCCATTAAGCGGGCAAGGGTGGTATGCTCAAAGTAGGCCGAGTTATAAATACCCGGACTAAGCAGTACAATGGTAGGGTTATGTATTTGCCTTGGCGATAAGGCCAGCAGGTTTTTGTATAATATGGATGGATATTCGGTTACGCTGCGAACGCCGCACTGCGGCAACAGATCAGGAAATAAGCGTTTGGTGATCTCCCTGTTCTCGAGCATGTAACTCACGCCCGATGGCGTACGCAGGTTATCTTCAAGTACATAAAAAGTACCGTCGTAATCACGTATCAGGTCAATACCCGAAATATGGATGTAAATATCATGCGGAACCTGCAGGTTGTACATCTCGCGCAAAAAATGCGGGCACGAGTAGATCACTTCTATCGGGATAATGCCATCCTTGATAATGAACTGGTTACTATAAACATCCTTTAAAAACAGGTTGAGGGCTGTTAACCGTTGCTTGATGCCCCTTTCAACAAAGGCCCATTCGGGCGCTGTTATAATGCGCGGAATGATATCGAACGGAAATATTTTTTCGATCCCCTCGCCGCTATTGTAAACAGTAAAGGTAATGCCCTGGCTCATGAACAGCCTTTTGGCCAGTTCTTCTTTTTTATTCAGATCATCGGCAGACTCGCGCGAAATATAATCGATCACCTTGCGGTAATGGTCGCGCACGTTGCTGTTTTCTCCGTACATTTCGTCCCAAACACCATTTATGGGATTGTATTTATTAAAATATGCCGATTCCTCCATAAAATGCCCGATACGCTTGCGTTGTTTTTTAGATCTGTGTAATTAAGTATGGTAATTTATAAAGTTATTGGCATAGTTGGCAATAGTTTCTTTACTTTTTTATAATTATATTCATGTATAGTTGTGAAATATTTAATAAGTCACGCAAAAATTAATAAATAGTAAAATTTAGTTTGGGGCTTTTAAATAAAAAAAGCCATTGGTCATCCCAATGGCTTTAGTTTTTATAAAAATAATACTGATTAATTTTCAGCTATTACATGGTATTTTAATGTAATTGCAGTTGAACCTGATACATAGATAGTATAGATTTTACCTGCTTGTACTTTAGTATCCAGGTCAAGTACAACATTGGCCTGACCGGCAGCATATAAAAATAATTGAGTGTTGGCATCAATTTCCTTATAAGCTGTTATTGCTTTATAAGCTACACCTGTAAACAATTTTTCGGTAGCACTAAAGCCCAAATCAACATTGTTTTGCACTGCTGATGCCAGGTGAATAAAACGTACTTTAGCTTTGCCTGATGATGGCGCTTTTCTGTCATCTTTTGCTACAACGTAAGTTTTAGCATTGGTATTACCTGCATAATATAAGCTGTAATGATCGTCATCGTCCAAATCAACATTGAATGATACATTGGCAGATGATGAACCCACGTTGCGGAACTGTACGGCTTTGTTATCGCCTGATGCTGTTTCTATGTAGTTTGATGTTTCTCCGTAAGCCACTGCTGAAGTATTCAGTTTAGTACCGCCAATATATACTTCCTGCGATAATGAACCTTCAACGGCATTGGTTATACGTACTGAAGCGCTATCCGCATCAACGTTTTCATCATCATTTTTATCACATGATGTTAAAGATACAGTTGCAAGTAAGATGAATGACAGTGATAAAAGTTTGGTGTTTTTGATTTTGTTAAACATTTTCATAATTGTAAATGATAGAATTTATAATATTTAATATTATTTATATATGCCACCATTAGTTCAAACGCTATACCGTATTATGTAAAATGTTGTTTATGATGATATTAATCATATTTTAACATTTAATTAATGTATGGTTAAATGAACAACCTGTAGCTCTGAGTAAACTTTTTCATCAAAATTTCACCATAAAAAAAGCGCCTCTTGTAAAAGAGGCGCTTTAAAGCTGTAAGCGTTATAAATATTATTGTGCGTGATCGTGCACACCTTCTTCCCTGAATAGTTTGGCGCTGAAAAAATCATTGTTCATGCGGCCAATGTTGGTAAGGCTGATCTCCTTAGGGCACTCAGCCTCGCAGGCACCGGTGTTGGTACAGTTGCCAAAACCTTCCTCGTCCATTTGCGCTACCATTGATTGTACGCGGCTCCAGCGCTCAGGCTGGCCCTGAGGCAACATACCTAATTGCGATACCTTAGCTGATACGAACAACATGGCCGAAGCATTTTTACATGCAGCAACACAAGCGCCGCAACCTATACAGGTAGCTGAGTTGAAAGCCTCGTCGGCTATAACTTTAGGGATAGGTATCTCGTTGGCATCAGGCACGCCGCCCGTGTTGATGGATACGTAACCACCGGCTTGCTGTATACGGTCAAAAGCCGAACGGTCAACCGCTAAATCCTTAATTACCGGGAAAGCAGCGGCACGCCAGGGCTCTATAGTGATGGTTTCGCCATCTTTAAAAGAGCGCATGTGCAGTTGGCAGGTGGTAATAGCGCGCTTAGGGCCATGCGGACGGCCGTTAATATAAAGCGAGCACATACCGCAGATGCCCTCGCGGCAATCGTGGTCAAAGTAAATAGGTTCTTCACCTTTTTTGGTAAGGCTTTCGTTCACCACGTCAAGCATTTCAAGGAATGACATGTCTTCTGAAATACTCTCAGCCTTGTAGGTCACAAACTTACCCGAGGTTTGTGCATTTTTTTGGCGCCATACTTTAAGCGTCAGGTTCATATTTCCGTTACTCATCTTTATTTAGATATGAGATGTGAGATATTAGATTTGAGAATCAGGATAGGAGTTTAAATTTCTTGTCTATGATTCTTGCTCCTCAAATCTTACTTATAGCTCCTCTGTGTCAATTTAACATTTTCAAATATCAGCTCCTCTTTGTGCAGCTCCTCGGGTTGGTTTTCACCTTTAAATTCCCAGGCTGCCGCAAATGCGAAGTTCTCGTCGTCTCGCAAGGCTTCGCCTTCTTCGGTTTGCGATTCAAGGCGGAAGTGGCCACCGCATGATTCCCTGCGCATCAGCGCATCGTCAACCATCAGTTCGCCAAGTTCAATAAAGTCGGCTACACGGCCCGCCCTTTCAAGCGCGGCGTTTATCTCCTCGTTCTCGCCTGTTACGATAGCGTTTTTCCAGAAGTCGGCTTTAAGTGCCTGTATCAGGCCTTTAGCTTTGGTCAAACCTTCTTCGGTGCGTGCCATACCGCAGTACTCCCACATAATGTGGCCAAGTTCTCGGTGATATTCAACTACTGTTTTATTACCTTTTAAGGCCAGTAATTTGTTTATATGTGCAATAGCATCCTGTTTGGTTTGTTCAAAAGCAGGGTGGGTTTTATCAACCGCTTTAGGGCCGATGGTAGCCAGGTAATCACCCAGAGTATAAGGGATAACGAAGTACCCGTCAGACAGGCCCTGCATCAGTGCCGAAGCACCAAGGCGGTTAGCGCCGTGATCAGAGAAGTTACACTCGCCTAAAGCATACAGGCCCGGTACGTTAGTGCTCAGGTTATAATCAACCCAAAGGCCACCCATGGTGTAGTGTACCGCAGGGTAAATACGCATTGGCTGGGTATATGGATCTTCAGCAGTGATCTGCGCATACATGTCAAACAGGTTACCATATTTGGCAGCAACCGTTTCCTGTCCTAAGCGCTTAATAGCGTCGGCAAAGTCAAGAAATACGGCAAAGCCTGATGCGCCTACACCTTTGCCTTCATCGGCTAACTCTTTCGCGTTACGTGATGCCACGTCGCGCGGTACAAGGTTACCAAAGGCAGGGTATTTTCTTTCAAGGAAGTAGTCGCGGTCGTCCTCCTTAATATCGCTGGCTTTTAATTTACCTGAGCGTAACTGCTCGGCAATCTCAACCGTTTTTGGCGCCCATACGCGTCCGTCATTACGTAACGATTCAGACATCAGCGTAAGCTTTGACTGATGATCGCCGGTAACCGGGATACAGGTGGGGTGAATTTGCGTATAGCAAGGGTTAGCGAAGAAAGCACCGCGTTTATGTGCCCTCCAGGCCGCGGTTACGTTTGAGCCGATAGCGTTGGTTGACAGGTAGAACACGTTGCTGTAACCGCCGGTACATAACAATACTGCATGGCCTGCATGTGTATCAATTTCGCCGGTTTTTAAGTTACGGGTAACAATACCTTTAGCCTGGCCATCAACCACAACCACGTCAAGCATTTCGTGGCGGGTATACATTTTAACTTTGCCATGGTGTATTTGGCGGTTAAGTGCCGAGTAAGCACCTAAAAGCAATTGCTGTCCGGTTTGGCCGCGGGCGTAAAAGGTACGTGATACCTGTGCGCCACCAAATGAACGGTTATCAAGCAAACCGCCGTATTCGCGTGCAAAAGGTACACCCTGTGCCACGCACTGGTCAATAATATTTACTGATACCTCGGCCAAACGGTGAACGTTGGCCTCGCGGGCGCGGTAATCACCACCTTTAATGGTATCATAAAATAAACGGTAAACGCTGTCACCGTCGTTTTGATAGTTTTTTGCTGCGTTTATACCACCCTGTGCGGCAATAGAGTGCGCACGGCGTGGGCTGTCCTGAAAGCAAAACGCGGTAACATTGTATCCAAGCTCGGCCAAAGTAGCCGCTGCCGATGCGCCTGCCAAACCCGTACCTACAACAATAATGTTGTACTTACGCTTGTTGGCCGGGTTAACCAGCTTCAGGTTAAATTTATGCTTGCTCCATTTTTCGGCCAAAGGGCCCTGGGGAATCTTAGCATCTAAAGTCATCTCTTACAATTATATTTTTGACAAGCCATGCGGCTCCATCATATCAACAATAAACCTTATCTACAAAAAAAATATATAACTGGCATTGCCGCGAAACCAAGCGGAATGATCACCGCGAACAACCATGTACCGATAAAGTAAATGATAGGTTTGTATTTACGGTGAACCCAGCCCAATGTATGGAACGCGCTTTGAAAGCCATGCAGTAAGTGGAATGATAGCGCACCTAACGCGATAACATAAAACGCCACATACCACCATTGCTTAAAGGCCACTTCAACGGTTTGGTTAAGGTCTTTAGCTACCATGGTTTCAACACTGCCTTCGGTATAAATGGCGTACTTGTAATCGCCCGGGGGCAGGTCTCGTGCTGAAAGCTGCTTGCCTGTTACCAGGTCGGTTTTGTATTCCTTAAACGGAATAACGTTTGTGCTTTTACCGGCAAAGTCATCCTGGTGGTATTTAAACCAAAAATCCTTCATGTGTATCACAATGAAAAGCAGCAGGATTGAACCCAGCAAACCCATGTTTTTTGATGACCATGAAACCGGTGATTTTGTTGCCGAAGCATAACCGATAGGGCGGGCTTTACGGTTGCTAACCGTTAAAACAATAGCATAAATTGTGTGCACCAGTATTGAAAGGTACAGCAGGTACGATACCACCCTGATAGGCGGAAAATGCGTCATGAAGTTGGCGTAGGCGTTAAATGCCTGGCCGTTATCATGTTTGAACAATGCAAGGTTACCGCTAAGGTGAACAATTAGGAAAGTACACAAAAACAAGCCTGTTAAAGCCATGATCAGCTTCTTGCCCAGCGACGAGTTAAAGGTTTGTTTAAATTCGCTCATTATAAAATTTTAGATTATTTCCCGGCAAAAGTATCTATTAAATACTAAAACATTACAAATGGTTCACACAATATGGGGGTATATAAGTTATTTAGAAACAATCTAAGCACTATATTGAATGCTGCATTTTTGAGGGCATAGCGGTATATTCGCCCGCACATATTTTATAACATGAAGTATATATACCTATTACTTATTACAGTACTGGCGGCAGGTTGTAACCGTGCCGACCGGATAGAGATCGAGGGTACGGCCCCCGGTATTAAAAACGGCGTTTTTGGTATTGTTGATGTATTGAACAAACCTGTTTACGGCGACAATATTGTTGACGGAAAGTTCAAGGTGAACGAAATACTGGGATATGCCGGTTATTACCGCGTTAAGGTTACCAATATGCTCGATACCAAAATAACCCATATACCTTATGAGGTTTACCTGGAGGATGGTAAATACAGCATCGAGGTAAACGGTACCGACCTGACCAAGTATCCGAAGATCAAAACCGAATCAAAGATACAGAACGAGTTATCCGCCTATTACACACTTGCGGATGAACTGGTTGCAGGCATTGCACAAAAGGTAAAGGAAGAACGCGCCTTTTTAAAAAGCAGCGCTGGTAAAAGCCTTGAAGGTACCGCTTACCTGGCAAGGGTTGACAAGCTGAAGGATTTGCAGCAGCAACAAACCGCGGTTGAGGCTACGGTTATTGAAAAGTTTATCGAAAAATATCCTAAAAGTACCATAGCGGCACACTTTATTAAAAATGTGGAATATAAGGATGACGCTGTACGTTATTTCGCGCTATATAATAAACTGAGCGACGAAGCTAAAAATACCGAAGAAGGTAAAGAGATAGGCGCTAAACTTGCCGGTTTGGCCAAGCTTGAAGCCGGACAAACCGCCCCCGATATTTATGGTACCGATGCCAGCGGTAAGGCCTTTGACCGTAAAGCATTCGCGGGGAAAAAGATAATCCTGATTGATTTTTGGCGTGCCGGTAACGAGGTTAGCAGGCAAAACCACCTGCAAATGAATAGTAAGCTTTTCTTCCAGGTAAATAATGATAAGGCCTTTGGTATCATCAGTATTGACCTTGATGAAAACAAGGAGTATTGGCTGAAAGCCATTAAGGAAGATGCCATGAAATGGCCGCAATTTTCGGATCTGAAAGGTAATGAATCAAAGAACGTTGAGGCCTGGGGTATAAGCCGGGTACCTACTTACTACCTTTTAGATGGAAACTGGAAGATATTGAAACGCGATATTCCATATAACGATATATCATTCGAGATAACCGATTACCTGGAGAAAAAATAAGCCGATGCTAAAATTATGGGGATTTGATAATGTGCCTGCGGAGCGGCTGCAATTGCTTGCCGACAACGCGAATATTGCCCGTAACCTGCGCGATATCTTTCCGCACCCGTACACCGTTACTGATGCCGAGGAATTTATTGATGCCGCGGTGCAAGGTAACATACCCCATGTGTTTGGTATATTTGAGGATGATGAATTTATTGGCGTTGGCGGCATAACTGTAAAAACAGATATTCACCGTAACAGTGCCGAAGTTGGCTATTGGATAGGTGAACCTTACTGGGGTAAAGGCTACGCCACTACCGCTGTTAAATTGCTGACAGAATATGCTTTTAACATTGGCCTTATCCGTGTATTCGCGGGTGTGTTTGCACATAACAAGGCATCGCAGCGGGTGCTCGAAAAGGCGGGTTATATCCTCGAAGCCGTGCTGCGATCAGCCATTACCAAAAACGGGGAGGTGATGGACGAGTATTTATACGCCATTATAAAAAGCTAAGCATACTATTTTGATATAAAACAAAGGCATTTACCAAGTGGTAAATGCCTTTGTTGTTAAGGGGTTTGGGTAGATTGATTATTTATTATTCGGACCGGAGATTTTTAATCGGGTTTACAAGTGCCGCGCTCACTGCCTGCCAGCAAACGGTTACCAGGGCAATAATGATCACGATAATGCCCGATATGGCAAAGATATCCCAGCTTAAATTAATGCGGTACACATAATCTTCCAGCCATTTGTTCATGGCCAGCCAGCCAATAGGTATGGCAATAACCAGCGATATTAATACCAGTTTCAGGAAGTTGCCTGTAAGCAACGCGAACAGGTTGGTTACAGATGCCCCCAGCACCTTGCGTATGCTTACCTCCTTGCTGCGCTGCTCGGCCATAAAGGCAGCCAGGGCAAACAAGCCAAGGCAGGCCACCACAATAGCGAGTATTGAAAAGCCGGTAAAAATGTACTGGGTGCTCTGCACGTCACGGTACATGGCGGCATAGCTCTCATCTAAAAAGTTGTACCGCATGGTTTGGTGTGGCTGAAACTTTTTCCACACATCTTTTATGGCGGCAAGGGAGGTGCTCATGTCAGCACTTTTTAGTTTGATGGCTACCATGCTGTTGCTGTTGCCTAATATCATCACCATAGGGTCAACCTGTTGTTTTATTGATTCGTAGTTAAAGTCATCAATTACGCCAATAATCCTCAGGTGTTCGGGGCCGTTGGTAATTATTTTGCCCAGCGGATCTTTATAGCCTAACTGCTTAACCATGGCCTGGTTAATAATGGTGGCCTGCGAGTCGGTAGGCATATCTGTACGAAAATTGCGGCCTGCTACCAGTTTCATGCCCATTGTAGCCAGGTAATTTTCATCAATAACCCAGTGTTGGGTACGTATTGGCGCGTCTTCTTTTTCACGGCCTTCCTTAAAAAAGGAATTGCCGTTACGCTTGGTTCCACTAACGGGCAAATAATCACTAACGGTTACATTTTTTATAAACGGAAGATTAAGCAATTCACTTTTAAACGATGCCGTTTGCGGGCCAAGGGCATCAGCTCCCTCAATGGTTACTACCTGCTCTTTATCAAAACCTATTTTTGAATTAAGAATATATTGCATCTGCTTAAAAATAACAGCCGTGCCGATAATTAGTACGATAGATACCGTAAACTGGAATATAACCAGCCCGCTGCGTAAGCCCGAGTTGCGGCTGCCCATGCTCAATGCGCCTTTCAGGGTGGTGGCCGGCTTAAAGTAGGACAAGTAAAAGGCGGGGTAAATGCCTGCAATTAAACCGATAACGATGGCGCTTGCTGTTAAGGCAGGCAGTAACCACCATTCCATCCAGGGTACGTTAAGCTGTGTACCGGCAACTTTGTTAAATACAGGCATCACTGCCGAAACAAGCACGATACCCAACACAAACGAGAAAAAGCTGTACAATAATGATTCGGTAAGAAACTGCCGGATCAGGTTGGCACGAGTTGAGCCGATTACCTTGCGCACGCCTACCTCGCGGGCACGATTGGCTGAGCGCGCTGTGGACAGGTTAAGAAAGTTGATACAGGCCAGTACCAGTATAAAGCCGGCAATGCCTGCAAAAAGCCATATAAAACGTATATCGCCATGTTTTATATCGTTTTCATCAATATTGTATGAGTTAAGGTGAATATCGGTTAGTGGCTGCAGGTATAGTTTGGCATTTTTTCTGATTTCATCCACATTACTGCGCCCATTTTCCTTCATGGATGGGATAACATACTTATCAAGGATGCCACTGGTCATTTTTTTATTGAACGCGGCAACATTCACCCCGGGGTTCATCTGCAAATAAATACCATAGTTGCTTGCATACCAGCTATCCTGTTCGCCATCCCAAAAATTAAGTCCTTTTAATGATATAAACCCCCTGAACTGCATGTGCGAGTTGTTTGGGAAATCTCGCATTACGCCGCCGACAACAAGCGGTACGCTGGTGTTATTATTAAATATTAAGGCCTTGCCTATCGGGTTTTGACCGGGAAAATATTTATCGGCCATGCTTTTGTTCAGCACCACCGAGTTAGGATTGTTTAACGCGGTTAGTTTATTGCCATAAACCATTTGTACATCAAGTATATCAAGTACTGATGTGTCTGCAAAGCAAAAGCCATTCTCGAATGTGTTGTTGGCCTGATCAGTGCGGCGTATCTGATTTTCGGTGCCACCAAAAAGTTTGCTGTGAAGTATGCGGCCGGCTTTTTTTACCTCCGGAAAATCATTCACCAACGCTTTTGACATAGGTGGCTGGAAGCTGATGCCACGAAACAAGGTACCCTGTAGTTTTATTTCACCAACCACACGGTAAACATCGTTCTTATTAATGTTATCCTGATCGTAACTGGTTTCGTTACGTATATAGAGCGAAATTAAAATACACGCGGCAATGCCGATAGCGAAGCCGCCAATGTTAATTGCCGCGTACATTTTTTGCTTCTGCATATTGCGAAAAGCTATTTTGAGGTAATGTGTTATCATGGTAATGGCTGATAATATGTTTTTTTTAAAATTGTGTTTTCAGGTGGTCAGTGCTGCAAATAATGCTAATAATATGCCATGTTGTTAAATTGCTATAATTCAGTTATTTGCGATTGATTTGATGCTCAAAAAGCGTTCGGTTTCGTTACATGTACTGTTCGCTTCCGTAAAGATGACTAAGCCTGTTTAAAATTTAAAAATACTTGTTGGTTAGCGTAATAGCACTATATTTAAATATAAACCGTTAAACATTTATCGTGCTTAAAAAAGTAATGTTTTGTGTGGCCATACTGATGTGCAGCATTTTTGCTAAAGCGCAAACAGTTGATAGCGCCGCTGTTTTTGATAGTTACCTCGACCTTAACATGGCCATGTTTGAAGGTAATACCGATAATGCCGAACGCGTGGCCGAACAGATAATGGCTGATACCGCCGCCCTGCCGCCCAAAGCCCGTATCAATTACTATAATATTTTAGGTAAGCTCTACGAAGAAAGGCAACCGGCCGAAGCTAAAGTGTATTACGAAAGAGTAGTGGCCCATGTGCCTAACTTTTATGTAGCACATTTGGCGTTGGGTTATATTTATGTAAAGGAGGCCGAGGATAACGAGAAGAAAGTTAAGGCCAATTCAACTACCGACACCCGGTGGGCGCACATCGCTACGGTAAAAAAGGCGATAGCCCACCTGGAAAAAGCTCAGGCCTGCGACCCGAATGAGGATACCATGAATACTATTACCTCACTTTATAAAAAGATGAATGATGCCGCTGGCTTAGCCGGAGTAAAGGCAAGCCTCGGCGCATTATCTAAAAATTGTGTCGATCTGCTCGAAACGCAATAGCTAAAATTGTAAACGCTTGCCCTGCTGCGGGAATATCAAATTCAAGCCTAATGTGTTTTGCTGTTTAAGCTGCTGCTTTAGCTTGTTAATGTTTTTTTGCGGAGGTTTAATGTGGGTAATTACCAGGTTAAAGCCTTTAAGCTTGCCCTCGCCGGTAAAGCTTTGCAATACCTGCATTTCCTTCATCAGCCATTTGGGCGTGAGGTGCCCGAACAGGCTTTTATCGGGCTGCTCATTCGGGTATGATACTTCGATCATAACGGCCTTTAACTGCCCTTTGGTAATCAGCGGAGCAACGGCTTGCCACAGCTCACGCAGTTTTGTGCTTTTTTCTACCTCATCAGGCCCGGTATCGCCCAAATAAAGCAGATAGGCATCATTGTTTTTTACCAGGTAAGCCGCCCCTGTAAGGTTGGAGTGGCTGAGCGGAAATACCTGCACGTTTAGCCCGGTACCCTCAACAGACACCGGTTTACCCGGTTCCATAGGTTTATATGAGTATTTTTTGAGTGCCGGTTTTTCGCCCTCGTCGGCAAAATTGGCCCAGCTATCCCAGGTAAAGTAATGCGTTTTGATAGTTTCGAGGCACGATGCCAGGCCGTAAATGCTCTTGGTACTATCCTCCGGAGAGTTGATGATTAGTCCCGAAACATGATCCAAATGCGCATGCGAAATAAAATAGCCCTTGATATATTGCCTTAGCACCGTTTCGGCAGGTACATTAAAGGTATGCTTGCTTACCGCTTTTTCAATACCATAATGCAGGGTACCCGCATCCATACATAAATAGTTGTTGCTGCCAGCGGCACCAACCATATAGGCCGATAGGTTACTTTCGTCAATACCACCCTTTACACCAAGCGGTACAATGTTGAAAGAGCGTGCCTTTTTTTGCGCTGACGTTGATACAGATAATACCAGGAGTAGGGTTAATAAGCTTAAAAATTTACCGTGCATAGCATAGTTGTGTTGATGTGCGAAATTACATCAAAGCAAGCTATTATTCGGTTTTCATTTCTTTTTGGGCTTTGTCTTCATACTCATATTCACCACCAAGCAGGTAGCCCCAAGGCTTCAGGCTTGGCACGCGGTCAAATATGATCTTAAAAATGGCGATCACGGGGATAGAAAGGAACATACCCGACAGCCCCCATATCATCTCGCCCACAATAATACCAATAAAGGTGATCAGCGCGTTAAGCCGTACTTTTGAGCCAACAATAATGGGCAGCAACACGTTGGCATCCAGCGCGTGAATGCCTATTACTGATACTGCTACCGTTACGGTTTGCTGTATGCTGCCAGTAGCAAAAGTAACTACGGTGCTAAGCAATAACGCGGTGAAAATACCAATGTAGGGTATAATGTTAAACAAGCCTACCAATATGCCAAGCAGTACGGCGTATTTTATGTTGAATATCCAGAAAACAGCACAGGTTATACCCGCAACTACCACCATCTCCAGTATCAGGCCTACAATATACTGGCGTAATATTTTTTGTATATTCTCCACAATATCCATCACCACGGTTGAGTTATCCTCACTAAAAACACGTACCACAAAACGCAGCAGCAGCCTGCGATAAAAAAGGATGAAGAAGGTAAATATGAGTATAAAAATATAGAACAATAGCAATGATGATACCGCGCCGAATGTAGTACCCAGCACTACCGTACCCGATTCCATGATCTTTTGCGTGGTATCGTGCACATAGTTCATCTGTTTATCAGTATTGATGTGGAAAGAGTTTTCTATCCAGCCCTGTATGTTTACAATAGATTCGGTGATCTGTGTTTTAAGCATGGGCCAGTCTGATGCCAGGGATGATACCTGCGAACCCACCAGGTAACCCACCAGGCTAATAAATCCAACAAACAATATAATGGCCGAAAAGGATGATATGCTGCGCGGAAAGTGTAATTTCCGTTCCAGAAAGTTAGCCACAGGCAGCAAAAGCACCGCGAATAAAAAGCCGAACATCAGCGGGTCAAGTATCTCTTTGCCTAATATTACCAGGTAACTGAGGGAGATGATGCCAATAAGCACCAGGGCAAGTTGTTCATAAAAAGGGGGGAGTAGTTTTCTTGTCATAATGTTAACAGAATTAACTCCCTAACAGGTATTTACAGCTAATGTTTTAAATGCTTAGCGTATAAATGCTTATACAACTTTAAGCTATGCGTTAATCATTGAGCAACAGGCTTAATGTTCGCGGATAGCCAATATTTTCACCTGCGGTAAGGCTGTCGCCAATGCACATAATTGTAGTATAATCATTTTGCGAAAAGGTAGCTTTTATAAACCCGGCTACTTTTTTTGCGATAAATGCGGTGCCTGCCCGGGTCAGGTGTATTCCATCGGGTTTGCCGGGGTTATTGGCCGGGTTAAATATTAAACTGCTTGCAGTAGGGTTAGGAGTACCTGCATCCTTAAATGCCTGGTTCATGTTTATATAATAAACATTATTAGCCTTGCTTAGCGAATCGTTTATCAACGCGAGCGTATCATTGCGGCCATTCCAATAATAGGCCGGGGATGTGATCACATCAATACCACGGGGCGGAGGGCTCATCAATATAAGTTTTGCACCGCTGTTGGTTATGCAATCAATAATATACTTCAGGTTATTAATATATTCTTCATACGGTCTGCGGGCTGTAATATCATTAGTGCCTATCATCAATACTACTATGTCAGCCGGAGATTTCAGTTCGTAATCAATCCGCTTTGACAGGTCGTTTGAAGTATTGCCAATGATGCCCCTGTTTACAACCTGTATTGTTATTTTGTTATCATCAATTTTTTCAGTTGTTGATTTACTGCATGATACAAGCAATATTACCAATGCGATAGCCCAAATTGATCTCATAAACCGCGATGATGTTTTAACTTTACATTTTGGCAATTAATTTGCTTTACAGCTTTACCTGAGAATAATATTGCCATGAAAAAGTACTCTGATAAAACACAGGAAAAGGTTAGTGAAACCCTCCACGAAATGAAAGAAGGAAAGCTTAAAAGTGGGAGCGGAAAAAAGGTAACCAATAAAAAGCAAGCCATTGCCATTGGTCTGTCTGAGGCACGTAAAGAGGGTGCAAAAGTTCCCAAAAAGTGATCATACAGCTCTATGTGTTCTGCACGTACAAGTTTGTGTATGATCATTCTGCTTTTAATTATTAGTTATTGGTGTTGTTTTACTTAATAGTTGCTAAAAGGGTTTAATTGTAACTTAATTTTTACAAAAAGTCTATTTTGTTGTAAATAAAACGGTTTACCAATATTTTCGAGCTCATTTATTCCCAATTCAGCATTGTTTTAAATGTTGAAAAAAAATCTTGTTGTACTTAAAAAAATAAAGCTTTAGGTTAGAGGCCGATTTAAGCTATTCGACACATGCTCTCTCCTGGCATGTAATTTTTTACCTTATAAATTTATTTTATGAAAGCCAGTTCCAACCAGGCGGGAGTACATCCGCATGTAAAAAAGTGTACGTCTGATCAGGGGCCACCTCTGAAAAAAGCCACAATTTTTTTAGCTGTATTATTTAGTTGTTTGTTTTCGATCCAGGCCTTCGCACAAAAAAAGGTAACGGGTACTGTATTTGACAAGCAAAAGCTTCCGTTGCCGGGTGCAACCATTAAAATCAAAGGATCAACAACTGCTGTAGCTACCGATATGGATGGTAAATTCAATATTACCGTTCCGGGTGATAACGCTATCCTTACTGTATCATCTATCGGTTTTACCTCTAAAGATGTACCTGTAGGTACACAAACAAACATCAATGTAACACTGCTTGAAGAATCGCGCGGATTGAATACCGTAGTTGTGGTAGGTTACGGCGCGCAAAAGAAAGGAGAGATCACCTCAGCAACAGGTCACGCTGATACTTCTGACTTTAGGCAGAGCGGTGCCCGTAACCCGCTTGATTTGATTCAGGGTAAAATTGCCGGTTTACAGATCAGTCGCTCAGGCAGTAACCCTAACACGGGTACAAGTATACAACTGCGTGGTGTTACAACGTTAACCGGCAGTGCATCGCCTTTGGTAGTAATTGATGGTATACCGGGTGGTAACCTCGATCTGCTGCAACAAGATGATATCGCCTCTATAGACGTATTGAAAGACGGTTCGGGCGCGGCTATTTATGGTACCAGTGCTAACGCCGGTGTAATTTTAGTAACCACTAAAAAAGGGAAAGAGGGGCCGCCGCAATTCAGCTACTCAAGCTATTATCGTAAAGAGTATCTGGCACGAATTCCTGATTTTATGGATGCCGACCAATTTAGAGCCCGTTTAGCTTCAGGAGAGTTACGCGGTACTGACTATGGCCATTCAAATGATTTTTTTGACCAGTTAGTTAATCATGGTAACCTGTCTCAAAATCACAACCTTGCCCTAACCGGAGGTACCAGTAAAACCAGTTACCGTGCAAGTTTAAACTACCGTGATCTTCAGGGTTTTGCCAAGGAGAACGGTCGTAAGGAATACTCGGTTAGGTTAAGTGTTAACCAAAAGGGGTTAAATGATAAACTGAATATGCAGGTTAATTTAGCCGGCAATTTTGGCAAACTAAATTTGTTGGGTGGCAGCGGTTGGGAAGACCAACTGATACGCAATCCAACATTATCAAATTATAATGATGACGGAACTTTTTACTTTGAAAGAACAAGTACTAACCAATTTGCCCGTTTACAGCAGGAAACCAATAAAAGGCAGCAATCTACCATATCTGCAGATGGTAAGGCAGAATATGAGTTTATACCTGGTTTAAAGGGTTCGGTGTTCGGTTCAGTACAGCGTAACAACTATATTGACGGCTTATACCGAAGCATATACGGCGAGTTTTCACTTGAAAATGATATTTACCGCGGTGGTGGTTATGCTGAACGTACTACCCAATTAAACTTGAATTATGCTTTTGAGCCAACCATTCAATATAACAAGGTAATAGCCGATGATCATAACCTGACCGCTATATTGGGTTACAGTTATCGTTATAACGTTAATGAAGGGTTTTCGGCAGGTAACTATGGTTTCCTGAACGATCGTTTTATGGAAAATAACCTGGGGGCAGGTAACCAGTTGCAAACAGGTAAGGCGGTGATGTCGAGCTTTAAAAATGATGATAAGCTAATAGCATTCTTTGGTCGTGTAAATTATGCTTATAAAGACAAGTATTTGTTACAGTTAACCTTACGTCGTGAGGGTTCATCGCGTTTTGGCGCAAATAATAAATGGGGTTACTTCCCTGCGGCATCTGCAGGCTGGACCATAAGCCAGGAAGATTTTATGAAGGATGTTAACTTTGTAAATAACCTGAAACTCCGTGTTGGTTATGGTGTTACCGGTAACTCAGGCTTCTCAAACTACGCATCTCTTGTAACATTGGGTACAGGTGGTATCTATCTGTATCCTGACGGGCAATACCGGGAAACCTACGGCCCTGACCGTAATCCGAACCCGAATTTGCGTTATGAAAAGAAAAAGGAGCTTAATATTGGTGCTGACTTCACCTTGTTCAACAACCGTATAACCGGTGCTATTGATGTATTTCAACGTAAAACACAGGATCTGTTAGATACTTATACCACACCGCAGCCACCTTATGTACGTAACAACATATATGCAAATGTTGGTACCATCTCAGCAAAAGGTATTGAGATTGCGGTAAGCTTTGCTGCCATTAAGCATAAAGGCTTTACCTGGAATATGGACCTGGCCGCAAGTACTACCAAAAACACGTTAGACTCATACTCTGATGATATATTCAAAGTACAGTTGCGCACATTTGGAGATATTGGCGGTGCCGGTGCTTTAGGTAACGCTATACGTACATACGAGGGCGGGCCGCTCGGCGAATTTTGGGGTAAACGCTTTGCCGGATTTACCGAGGATGGTAAATGGTTGTTTTACACCCGAAATGGTGAAAAGGTAAGTAATGATAAGATCAATAACTCTGAGTTTAAAGATCAAACCGACCTTGCACCAATTGGTAATGCTATACCTAAATACTATGCCTCGTGGACAAATAACTTTAAATACAAAAACTTCGATCTGCGTTTGTTCTTCAGAGGTAAATTTGATTTTGATATCCTAAATACCACTGCTATAGCTTATGGCAATAAGGTATCTGGCACAAATTTGCTTAATGATGCCTTTACTAAGTATGCGGAGATCAATGATACTTACATGTATTCAGATTATTACCTGGAGAATGGCTCCTTCCTTAAACTGGATGAGGTGACATTTGGCTATAACTTTAAAATCAGAAACAAGACCATCCGTAATCTTCGTGCTTACGTAACAGGCCAAAACCTGCTTACAATAACCAGCTATAGCGGTAACGACCCTGATTTTGTGCCTGATACCGGCCTCGGCCCGGGAATTGATGGCCGTGGCCCTTATCCAAGCACACGTTCATTTTTATTAGGTATCAGCCTTGGATTTTAATAACCTCAATTCGCAAAAAAAGTCATGAAGATAAAAAATAACATATTAAAAATAGCCGTAGCCGGAACCATGCTTTTATCATTGGATGCATGTACCAAGCTCGACGAAACTACATATGATACGCTTAGAAGCGATCAGTTTTATACCAATAAAAACGAGATTATCTCGGCCGTATTAAGGCCGTATACCCATGCCAATGCCTGGGCAACACCATCGGGCCAGGATGGCTGGTGGAGGCCAAGTGAACTTTCAGCCGATCAATTGGCATGGCCAACCAAAGGTCGCCATGGAGAGGATGGTGGTAAATGGAAAAGATTGCACTACCATACCTGGACCGTAGATGAAGGAGGGTTAAACAATGCCTGGAGTTTGATGTATTGGGGTATAGGTTTATGTAATGTGCCAATTCAAAATATTGAAAAGCAGGATGCCGCTGCAATAGGCCTCACTGATGCTGAAAAAAACTCGTATATAGCTGAACTTAAATTACTGCGGGCCTATCATTACCTAAAATTGATGGATTTGTTTGGTAACATACCTATAGTTACCGAAAGTCCGTCAGAACCTATACCGGTTGAGCAGTATCCTGCAAATTCAACTCGTAAAGAGGTGTTTGATTTTGTAGAAAAAGAAATTCTGGACAACATCGATCAGGCGCCTAAATTATCAAAAGGAATGTTGGGCCGTATGAGCCAGGCCGGCGGTTATGCCATGCTGGTTGAGCTTTATTTAAATGCCGAAGTATGGTCGGGAACTCCGAGGTGGGATGATTGTATTGCTGCGGCTGATAAGCTTATTAACAATCAGGCAGGTGGCCTGAATGGGGCAATGATGCTTGATTCCAATATTAACGACGCTTTTAAACCTAATAATGATCTTTCAAAAGAAAGTATATTTTCTATAGCTTATGAATTTAAGATGGCTAATTTCCAACCATCATGGACAGGCGAGTTTTATCACTTTAACCAGGATTTGATTTATGGTGGCAGCCGTACCGGTAACGATGGTGTTGTGCTTGTGCCGGGTGTTTATACTACCTTTGATAATGCCGATAAACGTAAATCAGAGTGGTTGCTTGAAGGCCCAATGGTTCGTTTTGATAATGGTAAACCTGTTATTGCAACCGGTGGTAATGAGTACGATGGCCAACAACTGGTATTTGTTGATAACATCAGGAGGAATAAACTGGGTGAAACCACATCAAACATGAGTAATGGTGAAGAAAATAGTGGTGTCCGTTTTAATAAATATAAATTAGGCAATCAGGTACCAAGCGAAAGTGGCATACCTGCTGACCCTAATTATAATAATACGGATTGGAACCTGTATCGTTTAAGCTGGATATATTTTGCTAAAGCTGAAGCCATTATGCGTAAAAATGGTGGTGTTGCCGATGGTGTTGCCGTTCAATTAGTTAATGATTGTAAAAAACGTGCATATGCCACTGCTGATTGGGCAGATAATGCTTATACTACGGCAACATTAACACTAAATGAGCTGCTGGCTGAACGCGGCCGTGAGTTTATATTTGAAGGCTTCCGTAGGGATGACCTGATACGTTTTGGCAAATTCACAACAGCAAGCTGGTGGGATCATACACCAAGTGCCACATTCCGCAACCTGTTTGCTATACCACAGCAGCAGGTTATATTAAACCCGCAGTTGAAACAAAACGCAGGGTATTAATAGCATACTAAAATATCTATAACAAAAAAGCAGGCTTATATGCCTGCTTTTTTGTTGAATATGGTAAGCTGAAGTTCAAGAAGTTGCTTTTTTAACTTAAATGTGCGTTCGTTCACAATACTGAGATAGCTTCCGAGGGCTTCTTCAAGTACGGCAATGGCTTCATTATCATAGTTTGGATGCACAAAGTAAGTCCAGGTGTTTGAAAGGTATTTATCAACCGCTTCGGCTTGTTCAGTGTCTGTAACTGTTTTGTAATTGTCATCCGCCCTTATCTCCTGCAAACGTGTTTTTAAACGTTTCTCAACCTGGTATAATTGCTTTACTGCTTTCTCTATTTCAAAATAGGGCATGGTATTAAACAACGGTGAAAGGGCTGCCCACACATTGTTGTATATTTCGTAATCGCCGCTATCCTGTTGCTGGTAATTAAACAAATGGGTATAATCATTTTGTAATTTATGCCTTTGTTCGGTATTGGCATTTATGTAAGCGGTTATAAATAATTGCTTGTCCAGTTCTTTCACCTGGTCTTCGGCATCCTGCAGCTCCTGCGTAAGCAATTCTTTTATTGCGGCTGCTTCACTGTTGTTATACTTTGTTCCTTTAAAATCAAATGTCTTTATACTGCTCTCAATGCGATTGTCAATAATAGCATCAAGCTTGTCAATATCATCGCCAAGCGAAAGGATACGTTTCGGCAGGTTGCTCTTTTCGTCAGTAAAAATATGCTTAAAAGTAAGCGTATCGATACCCTGTGCGCGTTGTACAGCTTCGTCAATATCAAAACTATTTACCAGGCGGCTGTTGTAATAGCCACGATATTCCGGGTGATAGTTATTTTCATTTATCTGCTTATAATATTGTGTTTTAAAGGTGGTAAAGTCAACCTTTTCAAATTCATCGCTATCGGTTATTACAGCATACATCTTATCCGTAAATTTACCCTGTAGTTCTTGCGCACAGTTAAACAATGTCCAGGCGCTATCCGCCTCAACCGGTTGTTGAATATTGAGTATTTCAAGGGCATTTTCACGGTCCTTGCTTGCCGGATGCGATGCCCACTGATCTTCTATTACCACGTGTTCATTATCAAGTACGGCTATACGATGGTTTACAACGGGCAGTCCGTTGGCATCAGTTGTAAGCTGGTTCAGTTCTGAAAAGTATCTGATGATCTCGCTGTGCTGCGGGTAAAAGTTATCGGCGCGCTTTTTGTTCTTTACTTCAACATTCCAATAGTTTAATATAGTGTTGTAACACATGTTGCCAATATCAAGTCGCCTTGATGCGGTGATGGCATTGTTTGAACCGGCAACATATGCTGATATAGCATCGGCATGAAACTCCATTTGCCGCGAAAGGCCCATATGGTTCTTGTTTAAAAACACGTATACCTTTTGCAGTATGTATTGTATGCCTTTGATGATCTGAACATTCAGCCAGGCTGTGCCTCTTAAAAATGAGTGAAAGCTCGCCCATCTGTCAATAATACGCTCATAGCTATCGTTATCATACAGCATATTGTATATTACTTTGTTCATGTTATATACATAACTGCCAAACTTCATGCTGCGTTGCGAAAAGTGCCCAAATTCATGTGCTAATACGGCCCTGAATTCCGATCTGTTAAGGCTGTTCACCAGGCCTAAACCAATGGTCAGGTTTTTTTTAACAGGCAAAAACATGCTCCAAAAGTTAGAATTGTAATTTACATACGCGTTCACTTCGGGCGAGAGATAAATATGTTTAGGGAATGCTGTACCGGTTTCATTGGTTAACTGCCTGATAAACTTAAACAGTTCAGGCTGATCAGCCTCAAATATCTCAAATTGCTCACCGGTGTTTTCCTTATTGCGTTTAAAAATGAATTTAATAACAAAGTAAACCAGCATTAAGCCCGAAAATATCAGCCCTGCGCCGAACACGAATGTTATCCAATGCGCTTTTAACGCGATGATGCCCACGCCCAGCGCGCCAAATATAATGGCGCAAACAATAGCACCTAATAATAGCAGTAAATAAACAATAATAAAAAGCAGTATGGCATTTACTGAACGAGTGATCTGTTGCCTGAAAGCTTTTGAGGGTTGGATAACTGACCTGTCCGGTTTAGCGTTTTGTGTGGTATTCATGAAATAAAGTAAAGGTTATTACCGCCGTTAAATTAGGGAGTTTTCGGCTAATAAAAAGCAAAGGCCATGTAATTATTACATGGCCTTTCCATTAATTTATCAGGTAACTACTTCAAAATATCTTCAATCCTCGTAAGTTCTTCAGTTGAGAATTGAACGTTATCAAGCGCTTTCAATGAGTCAGCCAGTTGTTCGGGTTTGCTGGCACCTATCAGTACCGAGGTTATCCGTTCGTCCTTTAATAACCAGGCAAGGGCCATTTGTGCCAGGCTTTGGTTTCGTTGTACGGCAATATCATTCAGTTGTTTTATCTGGCTGATGCGTGCCTCGGTAACCTGATCCTTCTGTAAAAAACCGGTTGACTTTGCCGCACGCGAATCCTCCGGTATACCGTTCAGGTATTTGTTGGTAAGCAGGCCCTGCGCCAATGGCGAGAAGGGGATACAGCCTACGCCGTTATCTTCCAGTACTTCCAGCAAGCCACCTTCAACCCAACGCTCAAACATGGAGTATTTAGGCTGGTGGATAAGGCATGGTGTGCCAAGTTGTTTTAATATTTTGATGGCTTCTTCGGCCTTGTCTGCCGGGTAGTTGGATATACCGGCGTATAAGGCCTTGCCCTGGCGCACGATCAGGTCAAGCGCCTGCATAGTTTCTTCAAGCGGCGTATCAGGATCGGGGCGATGGTGGTAAAAGATATCCACATAATCAAGCTCCATGCGTTTCAGGCTTTGATCCAGGCTGGCTACCAGGTATTTTTTTGAACCCCAGTCGCCATAAGGGCCATCCCACATGGTGTAACCGGCCTTGCTTGAGATGATCATTTCGTCACGATAACCACGGAAATCCGCTTTCAATATCTTCCCAAAATTCTCCTCGGCCGATCCCGGGGGCGGGCCGTAGTTGTTGGCAAGGTCAAAATGGGTTATTCCGCTGTCAAATGCCAGGTGCAGTATTTTTTGGTAGTTATCGTAAACATCTACATGGCCAAAGTTATGCCATAGGCCTAATGATATGGCCGGTAACTTAATACCGCTTTTACCGCAGCGGCGGTATTGCATATTCTGGTATCTGTTATTTGCAGGTTGATATGTCATTCTGTTTAATGAGTTGGTTGGCGGTAAAAATAAGTTTTTACGGCATTCCCTCATGTAAAAAAATGAGTGCTATTCAACTATTTCGGCAACCACAAAGGTGCTGCCCCCGGCAAATACCAGGTCATGATCTTCTGCAGCCATCTGCGCGGCATTAAGTGCTGTTTTTACAGATGGGTAAGTGCCTCCCTTTAAGCCAAATTTGTTAGCGGTAAACTGTAATTCATCCGCAGTAAGTCCCCGCGGAATGTCAGGCTTGCAGAAATAGTATATAGCATCCTTCGGCAGCATAGCCAGTACCTTGCTGATGTCCTTATCATTCACCATACCTATCACAAAGTGAAGCTGTTTGTAGTGTATAGTGGCTATGTTTTTCAATACTTCGGCTATACCATCGGGGTTATGGCCTGTATCGCAAATGGTGAGCGGTGAGGTACTGAGCACTTCCCAACGGCCATGCAAGCCGGTGAGCAATTTTACCTGTTTAAGTGCTTGTTGTATATGTTCGTCGGTAATGGTATAGCCTTGCGCCCGCAATTGTTCTACAGCCTCTAAAACACCTTTTATGTTTTTTTGCTGATAGGTGCCTGTAAGGTCGATATCCAAGGTGTAGGTTTTGCTGCTATTACGGGCAATAACATTTTTATGGATCAATGTATCATCCTGTAATGCCGCCATCTCTACCTGCCAGGTATCTAAGGCAAAGGTAATAGGGGCATTCAGCTCATTAGCTTTATTTACAAATACATCAGCAACTTCATCCTGACGTTCGCTCACTATCACCGGTATGTCCGTTTTAATGATACCGGCTTTTTCTCTGGCTATCTCGGGCAGGGTATTGCCCAGCATGTTCATGTGGTCCCAGCCGATGTTGGTGATGAGGGATAGCAGGGGAGTGATTACATTTGTTGAATCGAGCCTGCCGCCCAGGCCAACCTCAACAATGGCTATATCTACTTGCTCTTTAGCGAAAATATCAAAAGCTAAAGCCACTGTCATCTCAAAGAATGAGGGTTGTATGCGCTCAAAGTCGGCCTTATAATTCTCAACAAAATCAATCACCGTTTGCTCGGCTATCATTTGTCCGTTAATGCGGATACGCTCCCTGAAATCTTTTAAGTGAGGGGAGGTGTACAGCCCGGTTTTATAGCCTGCGGTTTGCAATATGGCGGCCAGCATGTGCGATGTGGAGCCCTTGCCATTGGTACCGGCTATGTGTACACTTTTGAATTTTTTATGCGGGTTGCCCAGCAGAGTGCAAAGGGCAATAGTGTTATCCAGATTATTTTTTATGGCCGATGCCCCGATGCGCGTAAACATAGGCAACTGGCTGAATAGATAATCGAGAGTTTCAGCGTAAGTAGTCATTTGTCAATTGTCATTAGGCATTCGTCATTAGGTTGAACACTTATTTTAAAGTAACTGATGACCAATTACCCTATCAAATGACTAATGCCCAATGCCTAATGACTATCTTATTTCGCTTTAAATACAAATACCTGGGTATACTTGCGGCCATCTGAAGCGCTTGATGATGGTGTTACTTTCGCGTTACGTACAGCCTGTATACATTTTTCAACTAAAGGTCCGTCAATAAGTTGCGATCCTCTACCCACACCTGCACTAACCACATTACCATTGTTATCAACTTCAAACTCAATAACCACTTTGCCATTGTAACGATTGCCTACATCAGGTTTGGCAGGAGCTCTGTCCCAACCGGGTGCTGATGTAGCACCGCCGCCACCGCCTGAGCCTGTGCCATCATAACTGTTGGTAAGCGTGGTACCGGTGGTTTTGCCCTGATTGCCCGGCGTACTGCCTGTACCATCGCCGCTGCCGGTGCCATTATTGGTTTTGCCCTTAAATAAGGCATTTTGGTTTACCACCGGTTTTGTTTCGGTTTTATTGGGCTTGGTGGCTACTGTTGGGCTTGGTGTTTTAGTGTTGGCCGCTACTTCGGGCGCGTCCTCGTTATTTTGGGTAACAACATTCTTGTCGCTGTTATCGGCCTGTACCTTTTCTTCGGTTGGTGGTTCAGGCGTAACTTTGTCGGGGCGGGTGTTGTTGGCCTTTTCGGCTACTGATGGTTCTTCCATGCTCATGTAAGCATCGCCCATACCTTCATCAACAGTACCATAGTTTACTAAAATACCCCCCGTGCCATCGGCTTGCTTGGGCAGCGAGTGCAGCACTATAAAGTAGCTCAGTGCAAGCACCACAGCCAGTATAATGCCTGTTGCCAGGAACGCCTTGGGATAATTATTTTCTTCGCGGTAATCCATTTTTTGATTTCGGATTTCGGATTTTCAATTTCGAATTTATTTTCAGTTTGCAGTTTCCGGTTGCCAGTTATCAGTTCGCGGTTTTCAGTTCTCAGTGTGCAGTAATATTTGCCAACTGCAAACGGCCCACTGCAAACCGAGCAAACTGAACTATCCTTTCTTCTCCGTTGCTAATACCAGTTTAATGTTCAGCTTTTGCGCTATATCCATTACCTGCACCACATCCTGTATGGCTACGGTACGGTCAACGTATAAAACTATGGTCAATTCTGTTGCCAAACTTTTATAACCGCCCAGCGTAGCTTCCAGTTGATCAACAGGGGTTTCCTTTTTATCAACGTAATATTTTAAGTCTTTGGTTACCGATACCGTAATGGTTTTTTTAGAAACCGATTGGCCTGATGATGATTTTGGCAGCATCAGCTTGATTACGTTAGGGTTGGTAACTGTTGACGCGATGAGGAAGAACAGCAGCAGGAAGAACATGATGTCGTTCAGCGCTGAGGTATGCACCTCGGCCGTTACGCGTCCGTGTCTTTTTCTCAGGTTCATTTGCTCGGTTCTTCTAACAGGTCAATAAATTCAATAGCATCGGTTTCCAGTTTTAGGATCACCTTGTCAACCATCATATTCAAAATATGGTGACAAACGTAAGCTACGATACCCACAAACAAACCAGCCGCCGAGGTTACCATCTTTACGTACAAACCGCCTGATATTACACCCATGCTGATGTTATCAGTTTTTGAGATGTTATAGAATATCTGGATAACACCCGCGATTGTACCAAGGAAACCAAACATGGGCGCTATACCGGCTACAATGCCGATGATGCCGATGTTTTTTTCAAGTTTTGATACCTCCAGCTTGCCAACGTTCTCAATAGCGCCTTCAATATCTTTTATAGGGCGACCGATACGCAACAACCCTTTTTGCAGCATACGGCCAAGCGGTGTATTGCTGTTGCGGCATATAGCCACGGCTGATTGCAGGTTGCCCGACATGATGCTGGCACGTACCTGCGCCATAAGGCTCGATTCATCCTTAGCGGCTTTACGTATTGTAAAATATCTTTCAAAAAATATAACCAGGCCCAATACAGCTAAAATACCAATGGGAATCATTACCCAGCCGCCTTTCAATATCAGGTCGCCAAAACGCAAATCATCTGCCGGTACGGTTGGTACCGCCGCGTTGTTCACTGTGTCAGCCATTTGTGCAGCCGTATCTGCAATCTGTAGTAATAGTGTCATCGTTTTTTAGTGATTTCCAGGGTGTATGCATCTTCCCTGAGCTTTTTTGATTGTATGAGTTTATTTTTTTCTTTTAGTGCTTCAGTTAGTGTTTTGTAAGTGCCAACTACAACTTTACGCTTTTTTCCATATCCGGGCTCAGCCAAAATATGAGCTTCAACACCTATTTTTTTATAGTTGATTATACATCTTTCAGCTTCCTCAACAGTAGCGAACGACCCACCGATAATTACCGTGTAAGGGTAGCTCATTGCCGGGGCGGTGTTTATTGCAGTTGTTGATACCGGTTTAGCTTTTTCAATTACCGGTTTATCGGCCTTGGTTGCTTCCGGTTGCTTATCAGTTCCCGCCTGCGGATTGATCAAGGTTGTTTTTACCGTATCGTTCAGGCTCATGTTTGCCTGGGCTTCCGGCTGTGCTACGGTATCAGCAGCATTGCTTTTTACCGTTGTTGTTTCAGGCTCCTGTGTTACTGTATCAACCTCATTGGCCGGTGTATCAACAGGCGATAATACCGCCGCCTCCCTGTTGTTGCCCATGCCCAGCAGCCCGGGGTTATACATGTACAAACCAATACCTGCTATAGCTAACAAAGCAATTACTATAGCTGTAATTACCCAAACGTTTAAACCGCGTTTTTCGTCTTCAACAAATTCAGCCTCCGGGTTTTCAACCACAGGGGGAGTATATTGCATTGATGGCTGTGGCTCGGGTGTAACAATAACCGGTGGTAAAATTGGTTCAGGTGTTACTGCTGCCATCACAGTTGCCTGTGGCTGTTCAACAACCGTTGTGGTTGCTGGCACCTCCGGCTCCACAATAACCGGTAGGGGAGGTGTTAATATAACCGTTGTTGTTTTAATTACCTGCTGCCCTTTTTTAGGCAGATCAAGCGCCGGTAAACCAAAATAAGCATTGCTGCCTGCCGCTTCGCCGGTGTTTTTAAAAACTATCCGGGTACCATCATTACGCAGCCAGCCTTTATCGCCAACGGCAAAATCACGAATGGCGGTTTCCTGCACAACATCATTCACATAGCGGTCAACAAAATACCTTGCTGATGCCATCGAGATATTCTTTTTTTGCGAGATGAACCCGGCAAAATCATCATTACCCGTTGCCGGCTGCTGCTCAAACTCCAGCTTTTGGGCCGGCGGATATATGCGTGCCTCATCAGCCTTGTATGCGGCATTTATCCGTGTATAGAAGAAACGCCCCAAGCCCGGTATACTTACCTCGCCACGCTGCCCAAGTAAATCAATTAAGTAGTAGGCTAAGTCCATTCCCGTAAAAGTACAAAAAAACTAAAACGCGTAACCTACGCCGCCAAAAATATTAAACCCGTAATTGTTATAGTACAAATAGGTAGGGTTTGAATTATTAAGGATGTTGTTTACCTGCACAAATATGGACAGTTGCTTGGTTGCCTTGTATTCGGCACCGCCGTTAAGGTCAACGTACGATTTAATCTCGACAGCACGGGGCTCAGTGAACGTAGTGCTCAGCGGATCAAAAATCCTGTCGTAAGCATTACCGCGTACCAACAACGAGCCGTTAATGTTAACCTTATCGCTTATGCGGATAATGGTGCCGGCGGTAAGTTTAAATTTAGGCAGGTTCCAGGCTTGCTCCTCGGTATCCATCTTATAATCCTTAAACTCGGCACGGCCAAATATGTTCAGGTCATCAGTGGCCTTAAAATCCAGCTCGCCGGTAAAGCCGCTAACGGTGGCGGTGCCGTCATCATAAATTACAGCGAATTTATTGTTGGTGCTGTTGGTGTTAAAGTTGGCAATGTACAGCGGCATATCCTTAACCCTGTTACGGAAGAAGGTAGCCTTAAAGCCCAAACCCGGTGCCAGTGTGCCTTTTAAACCGGCGCTAAGCGCTAAACGGTCGGCAGAGTTTTTAAGGGTGATGTTTTCGGCTATGAAAGGGTTAGCTTCGGCAAAATCGCGTATGGAAGCCTTGTTGATATCGCCCTTTGCCTCGGCAAACAAGCGTACATATTTCGGTATAACCTGGAACTCCAGCTTAGCTGCCGGGAAGATGGAGAAACGGCTGCTCAAGCCAAATTCCTTGGTGATGTTCACGCCCGCGTCTATCTTATATTTTTCGCCCTGAAATTTGATGTATGGGTTAAGGCGAATGATGCTGTTGCTGTAAGAGTACAAGCTATCCTTTTGCGTACCCAAATCAAGGGATGCGGCTAAACCTGCATAAAACTGCTTAACGGTTTGGTTTACAAAACCTGATAGCACCAGGTTATTTTCTTTAGCGTTGAATGAGTTGTTAAACACATACCCATTTAATTTAAGCGCGTAGGTAAAATCGTTCTCTACATCGCGGTAGTTTTTGGCCAGCTCACCTTCGGCAGACAGGGTATTGAACGCCTGCTTTTGCGGATTAAATTCCGGCAGCGGCGGCTCAATATCGCGGTTGTAGCCATAAAAATTTACGCCGCGGCGTTTGTAGTTAATGGTACCCCGCAGCGTATGCTCGTCGGTAATGCTTTTACCAAATACGCCCAACTCGTTGCGGCTCTCATTTTGCTTATTGAATGATGATGAACCTTGCGAAAAGTGTTTAACGTAACCCCCAACCTGCAAAGCCTCATCGGCACCGTTTGAGAAATAACCCTCGCCAAAAGTAGTTTTCATGCTGCCCAAACCGCCTTTAACATAGTTATTGGTTGGTATCGAATCGCGTTCAGGCGGGCGTTTCATGGCCTCAAGCTGCTGTATCTCGTTGTCCTTTGTGAGGCGCTTGTCTACCGAACTATAGGTCAGCGGCGCTTTAAAAGGTGTTTTATCTTCCAGGTCCGGGTTCCTGCGAATCTTCACCGCGTCAGCCAGTACCGGTTTGTATGATGTGGTCACTACGATCTCCTCAGATATAGCGCCGGCTTCGTTAGGGTTTTGCCCTGCTTTTTTCGTAGTATCCTGCGTGGTTTTCGAGGCAGCGTCACCCAGTTTTTTGGCATTGTTTTGTGATGCCGGGGTGTTTGTTTTTTGCCCTTTTTTGGTAGTGCTCTTAACCTGCGCTGTTGCCGGTACAAAGTAGCAGGCCGTTAACGCGGTGAACAATATATAGGTGTATTTTAATTTCATGTGTCTTTGCTCTTTGGTTCGTTGAATGCTCCTGTTATTGCTGGGTGGTGTCCTGCACGGCAGTACCGGTACTGTCGGTCTGCGTAGTTTCAGGTGTTATCTTGATACCTTTAAGTTTAGCCAGTTTTTGTTTTGCTTCGGGCAGTATATCATCCTTGGCACTGTAATTATCAATAATACTTTGCAGGGTGGCCGTTGCCTGGAAATTATCCTTCAGTTTGATATAGTTATCAGCCAGTAGTATAAATGTTTTGGCCGACCAATACTCGTAGTTCTGGAAATCCTTGGCTATTTCAAAACATGTTTTTTGTGATGCCTTGTATTTGCCCTGATTGTACTCAATTAACGCGATGTTGTATTTAGCCTCGGCTGCCGCAACGGTTTTAGTATTGCTCAGGGTGTAGTTAAACTCCTTAATGGCAGCTTCGGTATTGCCCAGTTCAAGGTTAGCTTTACCTGCATACAAGCCCGTGCGGAACTTATCTTCCTGGCCTGTTTTTTCGTTAGCACGAACAATGGCTACATATTTCAACACATCGTCAGACATCTGCATCTGATCGTAGCAGTAAAGCAGCGTGTTAACCGCGTAGGTATAATCGGCCTTGTACTCTGAGTTTGTTTCCAAACGTTTCAGGAAAACCACAGCATCGTTATACTTTTTTTGCGATATATATAGCTTGGCCATGCTGATCAGCGATTTCTCGGTATAAGCGCTTGTCCAGTCGTTCAGGATAAAATTGTAGTCAACCACGGCTTCCTGTGTACGGCCCAGGTTGGTAAGGCCCTGCGCGCGTAGATAACGTGCCTGCTTATCATAGATCTGCTTGGTCGGGAATTTATCGAGGTAGGCATTTACCGCGTTCACGGTACCCTGCCAGTCGCCTTTAAGATAAAGGTTGTTGGCGGCGGTAATCATGATGCTTTCCTGCTCGGCAGTAGTATAGTTGCCGATAGGGGTAGTGCCAGCATAGTTAATGAAAGTTTGCGCGTCGCCTTTATCGGTGTAGATCTTTTCAACCTGTTTAAGCGCCTGCTTGGCCTCATCGCTTGATGGGTAGTCAGACACTACCTTTTTGAATGATTCAACTGCCGCGTCATCCTGGTTGCCATTATAATCGATCAAACCAATGGTAACAATGGCACGCGGTACATAGCTGCTGCGCGGATATTTTTGGATCATGGCCTGCAGGTCAGTTTTCGCACGCGGTCCGTCATTCTTTAAAAAGTAGGTGTAGGCTATCTCAAATGAGGCATCATCGGCGTAATCAGAGTTAGGGAACTGCTGCAATACATCATTCAGCGTTGATATTTTAGCATCATAATTACCCTGTAAGCCCTGTATTACCCCACGCTGAAACAAAGCATAATCCTCGCCCTTGGTTTTTTGTGATATAATGCGGTTATAATACTCCAGCGCCTTGCCATAGCTCTTCATTACAAAGTAACTGTCGCCAATACGGGTAGTGGCATCATTAACTGTGTTCGGGTCTTTTTCGGTACCCTGTAAAAAGCGCTCAAAGTATTTGGCTGCTTTGCCGTACTGATCGTCATAAAAGGCGGCATAGGCAAGGGCGTAGTTAGCATAGTTGCTCAGGTTGGTTTGTTTAGCCTCCGGCATAGCCAAAAACTTCTCGAAGTTCTCAACCGACTCGCCATACTTGCGCACCTCGTACATGGCCTCGGCCATCCAGTAAGTGGTAAGCGCTTCGATCTGCGGATCAACCGGCGCGGTAAGTGAGCGTAAAAACACACCAATGGCATTCTCAAACGCGCGCTCGTTATAAAACTCCAAACCGCGATAATAGGTTACTTTTTGGTAAGCCGTACGCGCGCTTATTGATTTGTTCGGGATAGGCTCCAATATCTCTACCGCCTCGCGATAATTGCGGGCGTTCAGCAATACTTCGCCCAATAAAATCTTTACCTCTTCGGTACGGGCCGAGCGCGGGTAGTTTTTCAGGTAACTGCGCGTAGCTTCGAGGGCCGCAGTATTAAAATCAAGCTCGTAGGATAGCTTTGCGTAGTTGAACAAGGCATCTTCCTGTATCTGCTTGTCAAAATCAAGCTTTGAGGCGGTTTGGTAAGCAGCGCGTGCGCCTTGTTTATTGTTTTGTTTTAAAAAGATATCGCCCAGCGTGTAGTTACCGCTTTGGCTGTAAGTATCATTTTGCCCAACCAGTTTTTTAAGTTCGGTAGCGGCTTTGTTAAGGTTGCCTGTTTTGTAATGGGCATAACCTATCTGATAGCTGTCCTGCGTGTTTTGGGTTTTGTTCTGGTCGCGATCCTGGAAACGGTTATAATAACTTACCGCCTGTGGGTAATTGGCCTTGGCAAAGTACGATGCCGCTATAATGCGCAGCATTTCGGTTTCGTTTTGCTGCTTGGTGTTGTTTACAATAGGTACGGCATAGCTCAGTACATCATCATAGCGTTTATCTAAAAAGTAAACGGCTGTAATATAGTATGGATAGCTGGCCTCATATTTTTTTGAATTTTTTAATTTTTCAAAATTGGATAGTGCAAGGTGATAATCCTTATTAAGATACGCGATGTAGGCAAAATAGTACGTAGCATCCTCAGTATAGGCCGAACGTTTGTTCTTTACATCAGCAAACAGCTTTTGGGCATTCACATTATCGCCGGTAGCAAAATAGGCGTAGCCCTTACGAAATTTGTACTCGGTGTTTTCACGGCCGGTTAATTCGCCCGACTCAACTTTGTTGAACCATTCAAGCGCCTCTTTATACTTGCCTTGTTTAAAATACGATTTACCTACCTGGAAATAAGCCAATTTGGATAGCGGATTCTCCGGGTGCTCTTTAATAAATCGCTGAAACATGCTCTCGGCATCATCACTGCCTGATTCAAGTGCGCAAAGGGCTTCGTAATAATGTGAGTTTTCTTTAATAAGTGATATTTCAGACTCAAAGCCCGGCTGGTTGCCGGTGCGGATCTTTGAGGCTTCCACAAGCTTGAATTGCTCAGCAGCGGCAACATATTTACCCTTGTCCAAAAGGTCAAGCGCGGTATGGTATGTTTTATAAATATGGAACGACGGATTTTGCTGAGCCTGGGCTTGTGATACTAATAATACTGCTGCGGGCAGTACAATATATTTAAGTTTTATCATACGGTGCGTACTTACGGTTGCGCTAAAATAGCTAAACGGCAAAGATGCAATCCACCTTAGTATTTAACAAGTGTGGAAAACAATTTTTTAACGCAAGTATAGTAAGTATGTTATAGATGTTGAAAAATATAGCCTTTGAAAAGTGTTTAAGCGGCTATATGTGATTGTA
Source organism: Mucilaginibacter sp. UR6-1 (assembly GCF_020880975.1). GTDB lineage: Bacteria > Bacteroidota > Bacteroidia > Sphingobacteriales > Sphingobacteriaceae > Mucilaginibacter. Next base: position 575,960 of record NZ_JAJIWP010000002.1, read on the forward strand.
CGGTATCAACCAAATCATCAATATCAAAAGGTTTTGCAATAAAGGCATTGGGTGCACCTTTTTTATGCTGAGCAATACTTTCGGCCATGTTGTGGCTTGCGGAAATAAGCACTACCGGTATGTTACTGGTTTCGGGTAGGTTTTTAACCTGCTCACAAAGTTCGCGCCCGTCAAGGTCTCCAAGCATTATATCCAACAAGATCAGGTCGGGGTTTATTTCCTTTATTTTTTCAAACAAATTATGCCCGTTGGTTAGGGTTTCAACTTCGTAACCACAATCTTCAAGTATCAGCTCAATTATTTCTAATATATCCCTGTTGTCATCAACAGCCAGTATCCGTCTCATAAATTTGTTCCCTGCAATCCTTTATCTCTTGCTTTCACTTATTTATAACAAATCCTGTACCAAATTATTTATTAGCAATTGTTTATAAGCATGGTGGCACAATATTATATGGCACCCTTATCTCGTGATTTAAAAATGTAGTATGAGCGTTGGCACCGCGCGCAAAAGTATTTTTTAAAAGGTTTGATCATTGAAAAAAGCCGTTCAAAAAAATTACGATGTTGCTGAAAATGAAATATCTGGCCGCAGGTGTTACAGCGGTACTCTTTTTTAGATTTATATGTATTATCCAAGAAATTCAGATTTAGTGCATTGTAAAAATGCTAAATCACCTTGGATAAATCATACAAATAGCGTAAAAAATTAATATTAATTTAATATAAATATTATTGGTTTAATATCCTTGCATATTAGTTAATCCACACGTAGCTTTTTTTGCTGCAGCGGTAACACATATAACGCTTAATTGGCAACCAGAACAGAAAATTCTTGACGAAGAAACCCCGGTGTACACGATCGCCCGAAAGCTCGCTATGGCAATGAGGGCATACAAAGGTTTTTTTATGCGGATGGCTTAATGCCTCATTAACTTGTTTTTCCATTATAAATACAATTTGAGGGGTAATACTTGTATTATTTTGCAGATACTCAAATATACAATTTTGTAATTGTATTAATAATAGTAACAAGTTATTAAATTGTTTATTGCAGAGGTTGATGTAGAATTTGAAATATGTTAATTAAAAAGGTATTTTAACTAAATATTCTCAAATTGAGTAAGGGCTGTTGCTGTAGAAATATGATATTGGCAAAAAAAGAAATGGGGTGACAGGCAGATGGATATATCAGATCAGGTTGTTCACTTTATCAACCAATTCGCCAAGGTCAAAAGGCTTGTTAATAATAGCGTCACAGCCATAAGCGTTCAATTCGCCGCTGCTGTTTATGTATGCCGAAAATATGATCACAGGGATGCCGCCGTATTCGGGATGGGTTTTGATCTGTTGGCATATTTCACCACCATTCATGCCTGACACACGATAATCAAGGATCACTAAATGTGGTTTAAAATCTTGTATAAGTGGCAAAACATCTTCTCCCTCTGCCGTACCCTTAACCTCGAATTGCTCGTACGACAAGGTTTCCTGAACAATTTCCAGAATGTCCTCGTTGTCGTCTAATACTAATATGCGTTTCAAATTTTATTTTTTACTGCTGAATTTCCAAAAGACTGTATGTGTAGCAGGATATCGTTAAATAGTTCGCAACGGCTAAATCAATCGGTTCTTTTATGCTGCAAAAATAATAAAATTTATTTAACCGCTCCTTAACCGGGCAATACACTCATAAAATGAATTTCATATTATAAATATACAATTGTTCGTTATTGGGTATATGGATAATTTATTAGTTAAACATATAATTATTACTATAAATTTCCGTATCAATAAATTTAGAATGCCTCACCCAAATTAAGCATTATGGTTGAAAAGCCCTTGCTTAAACCGTAATCAACCCCTATGTTGGTGCCTGAGTTTTTATTGAACTTTACACGCAGCCCGCCACCTGCCGCCGGATGCCAGTATTCAAAACTACGTGTGTTTTGCTGGGTAACCGAGTTAACGCTGGCAAACAGCACATACCCCAGTAAGCCATTTCGGGTAATATCGCGCCGGTATTCGCCCTCAAAATAAAAAAGCGCGTCGCCGCGATAGCGGTTCTGCTCAATACCACGGCCAGACCGATTGTAAGGGTCCCAGCCAATACTTGGTAAATTAAGGTAAGGGGTGCCGGGTGTCAGGGTTGTCCAGTAATAAGTCCACAAGGCCAGTACATTTTTTTTACGCGAACCGTGAGATAGGGAAATGTACTTACGCATATCAAAGTATAACGATTGCCAATGGTTGTTACTGCCAAATACAGGGCTGCTAAACCTGTATACCAGGTTGGCGTAACAACCCGGCAGCGGGTTTATTGAGTTATTGCGGGTATCATACAGTAAGTTAATGCTTGGGCCTGATGAAAAAGAATTCTTGCTGTCCTCAGTGCCCGAATCATAGCCTGTAAAATTTCTTAACGCGTTGGTTTTGTTGGTTTCAATATTAATGTAGTAATCAAGATTATAGCCTATCCCAGCGAAAAAATAGGGTTTTATTTGTTTGAGTGCGCTCTGGTAAAAGCGGAAGTACCGGTAATCCAGCAGCAGTTTATTGTTGTTATCTCTGCCGCCGCCAATGCCCCAGGTATATTGGGGGTATTTAAGTACGCGGGTATCACCCATAATGTTCCATGAGTTATTTTTTAGCCAAACATTTGAGCGTATAGGCAAACCATACCTGCCCTTAAAATTGAAATAGGGCGCGAATGTAACGCTTGATATATAGGTTGTGCTGCGCTCGCCCATGTAAAAGCCGGCGGTGGTTGAGGTAAACAGCGCCTTGCCGCCACCCGGTACAGCGGTTGATACGGGCAGAAAAGAAAAATAGAGTTCCTTATCCTCTTCGGCCTCTACCTTTTTAGGTTTTATGTTGAAGAGTTCTTTACCAATATCTATCAGGTCACGCTGGCCTTCGGTATTAATCACTGCGGCGGTATCTTTATACATGCGTGGCTGGGCCAGCACACAGCATGGCACAAGCATGGCAATAAATACGGCTAACAGTTTGGTCATGTAATATGCTGAACGGAAATATACTAAAAAGCGTTACTACTAACGGTAAATTTTTTATACAAAACAGCCCCGCTATTAATATAACGGAGCTGTTTTTCTTTGTGATTAACAATTACTTGTTTTTAGCAGCACTATCTCTCTTGGCCTGTGCTTTTTTCTCTTTGCTTTTTTGCTTTTCATTGCCGATGATGTAGCCACCACCAGCACCCAGCGCACCGCCAATAAGGGCGCCTTTTACATCACCGCCGATAAGGCCACCGGCCACGGCACCACCGGCACCGCCGATAATTGCGCCTTTACCCTGCGAACTCATTTTCTTTTTTTTGGTAGTGTCCTGCTGCGCATGCGCGGCATCGCCTGCCGATATAATGGTAGCCATCGCCAGGCTTAAACATATTGCTAACTTTTTCATAGGTATTACTGTTTGTTAGCCTGGTAAAGCAAATAGTAAGCCAAGTTGCCTTAACTTAATTAGTACGGATGATATTGAACTTATCACGATACTCCTTTGGTGTAAGGCCAACGCCCTTTTTAAATAACTGCCTGAATGATTTTACATCATTGTAGCCTGAGTTGTACATCACTTCGGATATGCTTTGGTTGGTTTTTTCAAGCAGTTTTTTAGCCCCTTCAAGCCTGGTGCGTTGCAGGTACTCAATGGGGGTTATGCCGGTGGCGTGTTTAAAGCGGCGCACAAAGTTACGCCGGCTTGATGGTATATCGCCAATGATCTCCTCAATGGTGGCTGATTTGTTATACTGCTCTTCCATCCGTTGCTGGGCAGTGGCTATCAATGTGTCGGTATGATCTTTAGTAGGTAAAAATGTGGCAAAATAGTTTTGCCTGTCCCTATCCATATCAATAGCAAATAATTTGGCAATTTGCACGGCTACCTCACGGCTGCAATATTTCTCTACCAGATATAACAGCAGGTGAAAGGTATTGGTAGCCCCGCCGCTGGTATAAATACCACTGTCATGCGTAACCACTTCTTCGGGCTGTACATCAATCTGCGGAAAATTGCGGGCAAGATCGTAAGTGGCCAAAACATGTGTAGTAGCTTTTTTGCCGTTAAGCAAACCTGTGGCTGCCAGCAGGAAAGCGCCTGTGCAAAAACTGGCCACCTCGGCACCCTGGTGGTATTGCTTCATTATCCAGGGTATAAGCTCGAGGTTTGCGTTAATGTTATCCTTAATGTCCCCATCGTCTGATTTAAATGCCGGTATCAGTATCAGTTTGGCATTGGCGGCATCTTTAACGCGCAGGGTGTTGTACTTGTTATGTATCACGTTTTCGGTATCGTGACTAACCAGTTGTATATCAAAAGCGGCGTTTTCACCCCGGCGGAGCAATGCTGAATTTACGCTTTCAAATACATCTAAAATGGCGGCTATGCTCAGGGGGCGGCATTGGCGCGTGTACATTACAGTTACAGGTATCATGTTAATAATTGGTGATTGTATGCTAATTTATAAATAATATGTCCTATATGCACCCTCAGCATAACTTTTTATCGCCTTATTATTAACAACATAGCGTTGTATTTAGTATCATTGAATAACGCTTGGCTCATTAACCGTAAAACTATGAAAGCAAAATATCTTATCACTATTGCAACAGTAGCCACACTTAGTGCCTGCATTAAAACCGATGATCGTGGCCAGGCTAATGCCGAAGCTGCAAAAAGCATGTTTACTGCATTTAACCGGCACGATTGGAAAGCCATGGCCGACCATTATGCCGATACCGCCAGTTTTTTAGACCCTGCGTTCGGCCCGGCATATGTTAAAAAAAACCGCGCCGAAACAGCAGCAAAGTATGCGGATATGCAGAAAATGTTTGCCGATATTAAGGATGATATTGATGCCATACACGCCACCGGCGATGTAGTGGTGGTGGAGTTTACATCAAGCGGAACACCTGCCGGAGGCCAAAAATGGCATTTGCCTATATGTTCAATACTTACCTTTAACAAGGACGGCAAAATTATTAAGGATGCTACTTATTACGATAATGAATAACCCTTTTGGTTGTAATTGTGGAATTTACATTCCGCTTATTATTTATTAAAAAGCTTACCGCATCTTTGCTGCCCCGATCAACACACCGGCTTATTACAGCATGACCAGACAACGATACATCTCCCTTATATTAATATTAGGTACGCTAACCGCTTTAGGTCCATTCTCTATTGATATGTATTTGCCCGGTTTTCCGGCTATTGCCAAATATATGCATACTGATGTGGCAGGTGTGGCACTATCGCTTTCGAGTTTTTTTATTGGGCTTGCCGCCGGGCAATTGCTATATGGGCCGCTGCTGGATAAATTCGGCCGCCGCAAACCTTTGTTGTTTGGGTTGAGCTTTTATATTGTAGCATCTGTGGGCTGTGCTATGGCAACATCATTAAACGCGCTCATTATATTGCGTATCATACAGGCTATAGGCAGTTGCGCGGCGGCGGTGGCATCAATGGCCATGGTGCGCGATCTGTTCCCGGTGAATGAAAATGCAAAGGTGTTTGCCTTGCTGATGCTGGTTGTAGGCGCATCGCCCATGGTGGCGCCAACTATAGGCGGGTATGTAACCGCGGGGCCGGGCTGGCAGTGGGTGTTTATTGTGCTGGCAGGTATGGCCGTGTTAATATTGCTGGCCGTTATATTTGTACTGCCCGATAGTTATCAGCCCGATCCAACCATCTCTTTAAAGCCCCGGCCTATTATTAATGGCTTTTTAAACGTGCTTAAAATACCGCAGTTTTATACCTATACGCTCACCGGCTCATTCGCATTTTCAGGGTTGTTTGCCTATGTGGCCGGTTCGCCGCTGGTATTTATGGAAGTATTTGGCGTAAGCGATACCGTTTACGGCTGGATCTTCGCAGGTCTGTCTGTCGGCTTCATCGGCTCAAGCCAGGTAAACAGCTTGCTGCTGCGCCGGTTTACCAGCGAACAGATAGTTAAAGTATCATTACCCGCACAGGCATTGGTAGGGGTATTGTTCCTGATCGGATCGTTATTGGGCGTATTAGGTTTTTGGGGTACTATCGTGATGATATTCCTGTTCCTGTGCTGCCTGGGCATGACAAACCCTAACGCCGCCGCCTTAACCTTGGCACCATTCTCTAAAAATGCAGGTACCGCCTCATCATTGTTCGGAGCAATTCAATTAGGTATTGGGGCCCTTGTATCAACCAGTGTAAGTTTGTTTGATAGCCTTTCGGTAGTGCCTTTAGCCGCCGTAATGTGTGTTACAGCGGTAATCGCCTTCATCATACTATTCACCAGCCTCCGTGTAAACCGCGGCAAATTCACCGGTGTAAGCGGAGAGGCTGCTGTTATGGTGCATTAGTCATTGGTTCATGGCCGGAGATTGGGTTAGTTCATAGTTTATAGATCATGGTTCATAGCCAGAGAGTGGAGGATATGAAATTATTTTAGTATCGATACAATACACGATTCCAAAACGTAGTTCACTTTATGAACCATGAACCATGAACCATGAACCATGAACCATGAACCATGAACCATGAACCATGAACCATGAACCTACTCCCTCACCGCCGTTACTCTTGATCCATCGGAGCCCATGGTTTCAAATACGATTTCTTTTTCGGTAAGTTTTGATACATAAAACGGAAACTCACGGGTTTGCCCTTCACTAAGCTCCTCTTTAAAACGGATGTTGTGGGCTTCGATATGGTAAGTTCCTTTTGATAGTACCTTGCCGTTCCAAACTATTTGTAGTTTATTGTTGCCCGTAAACTCGATGTAGGGCTTTAACTCCTCCAGTTGCATGGTTGATACGCTGTCGGGTGGATTGGCTTTCGGATTAAAAACTTTTACATATTTCCATTTTCCACGCAGATTTTCGGGTTTTAGGTCGCCGGTGCACCCCGTAATCAAAAAAAGCAACATGATATTTATTGACAGAATGATATTTTTTGCCATTTGGAAAGGCTTATAATTAATAAGTGAATTGTAAAAATATCACTTTATTACAACTTAATTAAATATTTAAAAACTCTTGACGGGGGTTAAAAACTGTGCAATATTTGGTCAGTAATATTTATACAAATGCGACCGTAACTCTACTCAAATCCTAAACAGCTATACAGCTAAGGTTTTGAAAATAAAGCTGTAAGCTTTTCTAAAAGGCCCCAACCTTATGGGCTTATCATTTTAAATTCATAAAAAAAATGTCTGGTTTATTTATTAACCTGTGGTGGGCTGTGCCTATCGTAGTAGCCCTTATTATGTACAAATTTGTACTCAGGGTTTTTTGCGGAATGGTTATCGTGCCTGATGACCGTATTGGTTTAGTAATAAAAAAGTTCACGCTTAACAACAGCAAGCGCATGCCCGACGGGCGCATCATTGCTACGCATGGCGAAGCCGGTATGCAAGCTAAAGCGCTCGCCCCGGGGCTATACTGGCGCTTATGGCCGTGGCAGTACGAGGTAATTATGGCGCCTTTTACCATTATTGAACAGGATAAGCTCGGCCTGGTAAAGGCGAAGGACGGTGCCTCGTTAGATACCGGCCGTGTGCTGGGTAAGCCTGTTGATTGCGACAAATTTCAGGATGCTATCGCTTTTTTGGATAATAATGGGCAGAAAGGCCCGCAGGCGGCATTCCTTACGCCGGGTAGTTACCGAATCAATACCTTTTTGTTTGAGATACAAACCGTGCCTATTACCCATATTAATGATAACAAGGTAGGCATCATTACCACGCTTGACGGCGAACCGCTGGATAAAGGCGAAATAGCCGGAGAATCCGTACATGGCCATAAAAATTACCAGGACCCCATAGCATTTATTAACGCCGGTGGCCGCAAAGGTTTGCAGGAGGACGTGATACTTTCGGGTACCTATTACCTTAACCCCTGGTTTGTAAGTGTTGAACAGGTGGATATGGTTTATATACCGATAGGTTACGTAGGGGTGGTAAACTCCTTTGTAGGCCCCGAAGGTAAAGACACCAGCGGCGACAGCTTTAAACATGGTAACATAGTAAAGCGCAACGAGAAAGGTGTTTGGGATGAACCGCTTGACCCGGGCAAGCACCCGGTGAATATTTATACCCACGCGGTTGAGATAGTGCCTACCACCAATATTGTACTTAACTGGGCCGATAGCCGTACCGAAGCGCATGAGCTGGATAAGAACCTGTGTACCATCACCGTCCGCTCGTCTGACGGGTTTACGTTTAATCTTGATGTATCGCAGATCATCCACGTGCCGCGTAATGAGGCGCCAAAGGTGATTGCCCGTTTTGGTAAAATGAAAAACCTGGTATCGCAGGTTTTGGAGCCAACTATTGCCAACTACTTCCGCAACTCGGCGCAACGCAGTGATGTGATTGGCTTTCTTGCTAACCGTATCCAACGGCAAAATGATGCTAAAGATCATATCAGCACCGTGTTAGCTGGTTATAATGTGGTAGGGGTGGACACCCTGATAGGCGACATTGTGCCACCCGCGGCGCTGATGAAAACCCTTACCGACCGTAAAATAGCCGAACAGGAAAAGGTGACCTATGAGATACAGCGCCATGCGCAAATTGAACGTAAGGAATTTGAAAGCGCCAAAGCCGGTGCCGATATGCAGCCCGAGGTGGTAAAATCAACCAGGCAGGTAGAGATCAATACCCAGATGGCGGCATCAAAGGTGGCCGCGGCCAAAGGTGAGGCCGAATCAAAAACCATAAATGCCAAGGCCGATGCCGAGGTAAAGACCATCAATGCTAAAGCCGACGCCGAAGTAAAGACGGTTAACGCCGCCGCCGATGCTACCGCTACCGAAGTTAACGGTGTTGCCGAAGCAGGCAAGATCAAAGCAATAGGTTTAGCCGAGGCCGAGGTTACCAAGCAAAAAACCGAAGCTATGGGTACCGAACAGTATGCCGTGGTGCGTGTAGCCGAGGCGTTGGCCAGCAACAACATCAAGCTGGTGCCTGAAATACTGGTGAGCGGCAAGGATGGCGGCTCCGGCGGAATGATCGATGCGCTGATTGGCAACGAGATGCTTAAAAAACTGCAAAAAGACAACGCTGCAACAGCAACCGAATAAAGATACCCTACCTAAACCCTTATCACATCAAGCAAAAAGCGCCCTTTCGGGCGCTTTTTATTGTGTTGATTTTAATTGTTTAAGTTCTGTTTTGAGCTCGTTCATCTGCTCGTTCATTTGCCTGTTCTCCAGGTAATAATAAATAGCGAAACCCAAAAATATCTTACCTAATACAAACACCGCGGCAAACACCCACCGCCATGCTTTGTGTATGCGCATGTGTGTTGCTTCCGATTCAATATCAATGTATTGAGATTTGTTATCGGTTTCAGTATTTTGCTTTGGCTGTTCGCGGTAAATCTGCGGTTTTAAAGGCTCGCGCATGGTTATCTCGTTTATCTCATCGGCTATTTTAGGCCAAAGGTTGGCGGGCGGCTCAATAGCCATTGATGCAGCCAGCTTTTCCATATCATCCTCAAGCGCAAGTAAAGCATCCTTAACTTCAGGGTGTTTCTCCTTCATGCTAAGTACTTCCTGCACCTCCTGCTGCGAAGCACAGCCTAATACATAGGCTTCAAGTATGCCGCTGTTAATGTACTCCTGCATCATTACTTCGTCTAATAATTAAAAATGCTTCTTTTAATAATCTTCTCACGGTATCTTCTTCCTCATTCATTTCGGCGGCAATGGCTGTAACGTTTTTACCATGATAATGTATGCCGCAAAAAACGGTTAACTGCCTGGTATTCATGCTGCTCAAAAATTTATTAGGCCGATTTTTTACCGTTTCGTTAACATCACATTCTTTAACAGTATCAAAATAGCTGGTCAGCTTTTTACGTGCAAGCAGTTGCAGCTTGCAGTAAATGTTCTCGTCTGTAGTTTTTAATACATCAGGTATGGCCGCTACAGCAATAAAAATATCAGCCAGATACTGCTCAGCCATTTTGTGATCCTTCACTACATCATATATATAACCCATTAGCATGCCTGCATACTGGTCATATATATGCTGTACATCCTGCACCTTTGCATGCACAGATGTATCTGCAGAAAATTGTAAACGTGTGTTCAAATGATATATGGGGTCTGTAAAGCATCTCAAATATCACTATTTTTTTATTTAAAATAAACAAAGCTAACCTATTATTCTTTCAAGGTGTAATTACTGTAAGGGTGGTGCTTATGGCAACGGGTATCGCCAGTCCGCCGGGTAGCTTAGGATTGTCGGTCACAATAATATTCCCCTTTAAATTTTGTGTTACTTCGGCTGTTTTCGGCCAGCCGTTTCTTTTATTTATGGTAATCGTCGAGGTGGTATTGCCTGCCAGGTTACGTTTAACCGGCATTCCGTTAAGTTGAACGGTATCGTTTGTTAGGTTTGTTTGAGCAGTGCCGTTGCCGCGGATAGTGATATCCGTAAGCGTGGTGTTTTTAACAAAGTAAAAATTGTGTACCATAAGGGGTATTTCACTATCAACATTATTAGTAAGCACCCATTTATCAGTTTTATTGATTGTTGATGGAGGGAAAATATAGATCAGTTTCCCCAGCAGATCAACAATAGCATTGCCACCTAATGATGACTGAAGTTGTTTAAATGCCTGCTCCCTTTGCGCTGCAGATACCTGTAAGGTGTTGGTTATTTCGGTCAGGTTTTTCTCCGCCTCATTAGCTGCTGCCACCTTGCCTGTTCGTGTTAAAATAAGCCGGAAGGGCAGGGCTTTCAATTTAGCCAGCACCTTTGAATAGAGGTTGGCCGTATCTGCATGTTCTGAGCTGAATTGAAGGTTGCCATTGGGCATATCCATTTGCAGGCTAACGCTGTCGTACTTTGCCTTAACTGTATATAAGGTGTCCTGCACGTCAGTCACTGTAAAACTCATTTTTGCCGATAGTATCAAGCGTGTTTCCAGCGGGCGTTCACGTATGGTTTGGTTGGTGGTGGTGGTTTGTTTAAGTATGAGCGTATAGGTGTTACCTTTGGTAAGGTTTAAGGCAGGCCGCAGCTTTTGGCCGGTAGCCAAAAAAGTAAAAAGCAGCAAAAAAGCAGTGCCCCAAAGTTTTTTCATGTGCATTGGCCCTGCCTTAAAAACGGAGCGAGTGAATATACAACTTATTTAAGTATTAGCCGGGCCAGTGCTATTGCCAGTGCATCTTCGGTGGCTCCGGTTACATAGTCCTTTACATGCGGGCGGCTGCTTATGTACCTGCGCAAATAAAAGCACGCATAGGTTGATGCCAGTGCCGCGCCACCGCCTATAAGCGCGCCGGTGAGTACGTTTGATTTGCTTGCCTTGCTTAAGGCTGCTGCCGATAACGCGCCATTAACCACACGGCCAATCAATCCTCCTAAAGCAGTACGGTTTGGCGCCGCCGGAAGTTTATCACCCACCAATTCACCGGCGCTTAGCGCTTGCAATACCCTCACACCGGTGGTTGATCGCAATATTTTTATCGCCGTATTATCATTATCGGTAGCAGGTTGGTTAGCGAGGTAAGTAGCCGTAGCTGCCGGAGCAAGCATGGCACGCATACCGGCTACAATGCCAATGCCTATGGCTTGTTTAAGTTGTTTATTCATCTGTAGTGTATTTAATACACAACATCTGAAAATTACAGCGGTTTTAGTTAAGTGTTTATTAATTTAATCAATACAAATTTTCGATTAAATAAAGCTGAGGCGCTTTTAGGGATAATTTGTATAAAAAAGCGAACATAAGTGTTTGATGTATTTTTTAAAAAAGCTAATTGATGAAATTAAATTTCTTTTAGGGAAATATAAAAAGTAACAAATGTGTCACAATTAACCGGTGGTAAAACTACAGGGAGTAATGCACAAATTTTAAGAATTAGTTACCAACATCCGGGTTTTATGGCAACATGTTTGGCTATGGTGTGTAGGAAATCTATGGCTATGAAAACAAATTTTATTTTTAACAGATACAAAGCTTGTATCCATAATGCCAATTGGACATTTAATCATTATTACAAGTACAGTAATTGTTATTCAATACGCTCTGTTGATGAAGAGATGCAATCAATACTGCATAAAGTAGGTATTGCTTACGCAAGGCTTATAAGCTTTGTTAAATTAAGAAAGAACAACGACCTCACCGAACCAGGCATTACCGATATTATAGATGAATGCGAAGTGTTAATGCAAAACAAAGGTTCGTTTTTTTTAAAGGTGCTTAACTTTTTAAATACAAATTATGATTGGTTACTAAAGGTTTTTGATAGTGAGTACTTTTTAAAGGTTATTAGCAAGGAAATTGAAGGACTGGAAACTAACCTGGCTTATGCAAACAAACTGGTAAGTAAAATGGATGTGATGCTTAAAACATCACAACATGTTTACGACACTACGCTGCAATTAAAAATAGCCTGAATGACTAAATTGTGTTTGAAATAAAAAAAGCCCCGCCCATTTGGGCGAAGCTTTCAATTAGATCAGGCAACTGTACCCTGTATATTATTTGCCTTTTAAACTATCAGCGCGGGCTTTCTCCCGTTTCTTAAAAAATCCCCTCAACAAAAAGTTGTGCTGAGCGGCCTCAAGGTCATCATTCAGTTTAATTGAACTTTGCTCAAGGTAATTAAGCGTATTTTGCATTTTAACGGCCGTTTTACGGTCATTAAGTAAAATACCCAACGCGTTATCGGTAGTATTAAGTTTTGATGATGCCTTGTTCAGGTTATCGGTAAGCATACTGGCGTTGGCAGCGGTTTGCTGTAATTGCGCAACCGACTGGCGTATTTGCGCAAAAGTAGCCGTATCGGTAAGCAGCTTATCAGCCAGGCCGCCTTTAGTATTCATCTTGTTGCTAAAGTTATCTAACTGTACAGCCATACGCGATGCGCTTTCGGTAGTTGATTGCAGGTTTTTCATGGCACTGCGCAGTTGCAGGGCCATGGTGCTATCAGCCAATAACGCGCCAACGGTGCCTTTGCCCTGTAATATCTGGCTGCTTAGTTGCTTAAAATCTTTAGTGATAGATAGCAGGTTGCGGTTATTCTCCTGCAAGGTGCTCATCATCTCATCAGTTGATAGCATTTTTTCTGACTGTATCCTGTCGCCATCCTCAATTGCCGGTGCCTGCGGGCTGCCGCCATCAAGTACAATGATCTTGTTGCCGATCAAACCGTCAGACCCAATTTTGGCCTGCGTGTTACGGTGGATGTAAGGTTGTACCGCGGCATCAACTGACATTACCACCTCAACCTGTGAGTTGCTGCTGAAGGCGATCTCTTTAACGGTGCCTATCTTAACACCCGAGAACCAGATGTTGCTGCCTTTTTTTAAGCCGGCTACATCGCTAAAGGTTGAGCGTATGTTAATGCTCTTAACAAATGATTTTGATGAACTACCCAGCGTAAGTACCCCCACCACAAATATGATGGTACCCAGGGCAATAAATATGCCCACTATAATCGCGTTTTTTCTTTCTGAAGCATCCATTAGTATGGTATGTTTTATTGAATAAAGTTATAATCATAAAAAGGTTTCACGCGCGCGTCATCTGTTTCAAATATTTCATCAAATGAGCCAACGCGCTGAAACTGACCGTCAAGCAGCATGGCTATACGGTCGCCTGTGCTTTTGGCACAGGTAAGGTCGTGCGTAATAATGATAGACGAGGTATGATAGCGTTGCTGAACTTCATTGATCAGGTCATTGATCTCGATACAGGTTATCGGGTCGAGGCCTGCCGTGGGTTCATCATACATCATTATTTCGGGATTAAGTATAAGTGTGCGTGCAATACCTATACGTTTGCGCTGCCCGCCCGAAAGTTCTGACGGCATCTGGTTGATGGTTTGCGAAAGGCCAACGCCCTCAAGCACTTCCTCAACCGCCACGTTTATTTCTTTACGGGTAATGCCCTTGCGGTTACGTACCAGCGGAAACTCGAGGTTTTTACGCACCGTCATGCTATCATAAAGTGCGCTGTTTTGAAACGAGAACCCAATACGTACGCGCAATTGCTGCAATTCCTTATCATTTAAGGCAAGTACATTGTTGCCTAATACATTTATGCTGCCTTCTTCGGGTCTTAATAAACCTGATATTAATTTAATTAATACTGATTTACCGGTGCCCGAACGCCCAAGCACCACCAGGTTTTCGCCCTGAAATATATCCAGATCAATACCTCGTAAAACATGGTAATCACCAAATGATTTCTGAAGGTCACGTATGCTTATAACCGCGTTATTATAGTCGATATGTGCTGTTGACTTTTCCATATTACCTGAACCAGCCGGTTATTTGAACAATCAGTATCTCCTCAATAAATATCAAAAACATGGCAATTACTACCGCGTTGTTAGCCGCTTTACCTACGCCCTCGGTGCCTTTGTTTGAGTGGTAGCCCTGGTAACAGCCAACCAGGCCAATGGTAAAGCCGAATACTATAGCCTTTACCAATGATTGATTGATGTCGATAAAATCTATCGGATCAAACACTTCACCCATAAACGCGCTGTAGCTGATACCTTCGTTAGCGCTGATGTTAAGGTAAGCGCCTAATAAGGCTATTAACGCCGTATAGGTAGCCAGCAGCGGTATAGTAAGCGTAGTAGCCAGTACACGCGTGCAAACCAGGTATTTAAACGGGTTAGTGCCTGATACTTCCATAGCATCTATCTGCTCGGTTACGCGCATTGAGCCAAGCTCGGCACCAATACCTGAACCTACTTTGCCCGATGCGATGATGGCCGTAACCATAGGTGCCAGTGCCTTTAATATAGCGATGGACACCAGCGATGGCAGCCATGATGTAGCGCCAAACTCAAGCAGCGAAGGCCTTGATTGCTTGGTGAATATAATACCGATAATAAAACCTGTTAATGATATAAGCGGCAGCGAACGCACACCTAACTGATAGCACTGATGTATAAGTTCCTTAAATTCAAAAGGGGCTACAAAAGCCTCCTTAAAAAAGCGCGCTGTAAACCCGCCGATGCGGTACAGGTCAACAAAAAAGTCGGCAACGCGCTTCCTGATCTTTGAGCCGGGGTTGTGTTGCGGAGGTGTTGTACTTGCTGTATCCATTAATGCGCGCAAAGGTATTATTTATGCCTTATAAATAAGTAACGCATACCTTACAAATTAAGTGCCATATTGTTTATAGCGATTAATATTAAACTTTACTGACATTTAATTAGCTGCAAGGGGTACTAAAAAATTACTTGCTCTTAAAACTTTAAGTTAGGTTATCGCTTTAATCTACAAAAAGAAATAAGTATTTGATAATGGGAGCTTATAAGCAAAAGTGGATGCAAATTTTAAACAGGGCGAATTTGCAGGGATGGACAATTGAAGAAACAGATGATGCTATATATATAAATATGCCTAATGTTACTGACCTGAAACTGATACGTGATAACATACCGAATACCATAGCCGCTTTAACGCTTGATATTGACGCCCCGAAAGAACGCCTGAAATTTATTTTTCATAACGGGCACGAAACCTTTGATTATATACTTAACCCCGACGAGGAGTAGATAAGTAATAGCTGAATTTAAAAAAAGCCCGGCGTTTTATAATAATAAATAGGCGCGTAGGCACCTTCGCTGGTGGTAAAGTAGCCGCTGCCGCCCGGCGTAAAGGCAATGGCCTCACCTAATTTTTCCTGCTGATACGGCAGCTCAAGTGGTTTGCGTTGCAGGGTTTGCCATATTGCTTCGCCCGGTTGGCGTTTCCAGTAAAATACCTTTTGATAATTTTTAACCAGCACCTGTTTACCATCCTTTGAAATGTCTGCAGCGGTTATCCATTTAAGGGGTTTTAAACCGGCAAAAAACAACTTGCAGCGTTTGGTAAGCTTCAGTGTATCATTAGGTTTATATTTTAACGGTGCTGTGTAAACGCTAACACTGTCATACCTCTTGGTAACAATATACATCAGTTCATCAACCGGATCTATCATCATGGCTTCGGCATCCTTTGCCCCATCCGGATAGATGAGGTTTATAGCCACTGCTTTGGTATGTGTTTCCTTTTGTATTATAAATGATGGCCTGTCCCTCAGCCTGTAAATAGTTACAAAGGGCCTCGCCGAAAAGTTGTCGCCAATATCGGCAATGTAAATATAGTCGGCACCTTTTATAGGCCCGGGGCCGGTGCTTATATCTTCACAGTCATGCCCGCCCGGCTGGGTGGTGTGCTGCCAGTTATAGTATATGGTTGATAATATTTTGCCCTCGGTAGTTATAGCAAAAATGCGACTGGTATCGCCGCTGTCATTATGTGCATAGTACACATCCTTATTTATGGTTGATGCCGTAATGCCCGATATCTCATCAGCCTCCTTGTTTTGCAGCCGACCGGATATGCTGTACTTTTGGCCAAGGTAACGGTGCCAGCCATACGCCGAAAAAAATACCACCATTACAATTGCCAATAACACCCATATTTTTTTTTGCCTGCTCATTTTGAGTATTTAACAGGCAAAGTAGCTATTTATTGTTAAGTTTTTAATGATAAGAGGTAATTGTTATTAATTAATGAGCGATGGCGGTGTGCTGATGTTGTGTTTCCTGTTCTATCTCATCAAATGTACGGTAATCGGCCAGGCCCAGCTCATGCACATACTTGCAGTTATGGTTACTGCCCGGAGCAATAAATACCGGCATATCAAAACCCAGTTGCTGGTAGTAGGGGATGATGAACGATTGTACAGGTAAACTATTGGCTGTATCAATAATTTTTTGAGTGAGTTTTTTCAGCGGTTTAAGTAATAGCTTAATATCGTTAAGCAAAATATCGTCAGACAGGGGTACCCAACGGTTTACGCCTTTAATTTCAATAAGCAAGGCATTGTTACGTACGCCCTGCAGGCTGCCAATAACATTACGATCATTACTTAAAAGGCTGTTTACCACCACCAGTTGCCCTATATAACGGCTAAACACCATTACCCGCTCATGCACGCTCACTGCTATCATATTTGCTAATTTTATTAGCAAATATGCAATAAATGTTATTTAACCGCAAGGCTTATTTACAAAAAAATCCCCTCCTTAGCAGGAGAGGATCAATATGTTTTAAACCACAGCGGCGGGTTTTTCTATCTGAATTTCCGCATCAGGGCGCGATTGGTCTTTCAACGGCACTTTGCCCCTGTCCTTGCGCACAATGCGGCTGAACAGTGATATTTCTTTATCAAATAAAAAGCGGAAGAATAGCACTGTCCAGGATTTATGTGATATTAAAGTATCATAATAAACCGGCGCGGTTTTTTTAATTCTTGGTAAACGGTTCCATGGTATTGATGGAAAATCATGATGCTCATTATGAAAACCTACGTTAAATGATACCGTATTTAAACGGCCGTAATAGCTGTAAGTTTCCTGCTCCTCGTTATGGGTAAGGTAATGCTCCTGTATCCAGCGTGCGCCAAGCGGGTGTAAACCTACCGAGAACATAAAGCTCAAAAACAGGTAACCAACGGCGGCACCGCCAAAAAAGTACCATATGGCCGCTGTAAATACAACTTGTACCAATACGTTTGCTACTATCCACGAGTCGAAATTTTGGATCTCTTTTAACCTTGATATACGGAATACCTGGAATACCGGGAAGAAAAGCAGCCAAACAGCCTTGCCTAAAAATGAGTTATTGATCAGTTTTGCTTCCCAGCGGTTAGGCAAATCGGCATCAAGCTCATGTATACCCTGAAAGGAATGATGTTTGATGTGATAACGCTCAAACGACACAGAACTTGGAAATATTTGCGGCATATTGGCCAGCATACCGGCCCAGCGGTTAAGTTTTTTGTTTTTAAACAGCAGGTGATGCGCGCACTCGTGTATCATTACAAACAGGGAATGATCAGCAAAAGCGCCTAATAAATAAGCCGCGCCTACAATTACCCACCATGCCTGATCGCGTACCAGCCATGCCATTACTACCTGGAAAAGCACCAGGCCTAATATAGCAAAGATGGTAGTTGGGTTTCTGCCGATAAGGTTACGCACCTCTGGGTGCTCCTTTAATATTTTTTTTGTACGTATGCGGTGCGGTTCCGAATACTCCGAATAAATGAAGTCAGTTTTTTTTGTCATACCCTTGTAAATATAGACATAACGTTGATATTACACAATCGGTATTAAAGAAAGTGATTATTGTTTGCATTAATTTTTTTAAAATCATGTTAAAATTGACGTATAATCTACTCTAATGTTATTTTAATGTTAAGCATTGGTGAACTTATGATGTAATGTTAATTGATGTTTGCTTAACATCCTTGTTACATTTGCATCATGCCGAACGCTACTCTTCCAGCCTATGCCATTGTTGAATTATTAATACGTTTATCCGGGATCAATAAGCAAATAGGTGATTATAAAGGTCACACAATACGTAACGGCTTTATAAATGTTAAAACTACCGGGGGTACGGTAAAGCTTACACCCGATCTGGTAATGCAGCAATTTAACGCGCCCGAACAAATAGGTGTAGAGCAGTTAATATTAACCGCAAGCTCTTTCAGGCAGCAGCGCAAGCCGTAAAACTATTTACATTATATGCTGTTAAGTTTCATAAATACAGGCATATATGAAAACCGACAAACACTATAAGTTTATTAACAGCGTTACCGGTTATTGCATATTTCATTACTCAATAAGCGGAGAGCTCACACCCGAGCAGGTAAAGGCTGAACTTGAAAAAGTTAAATCGCAGGTGGCCTCAAATAATCGCCTGTTGCTTAATACCGTTTACTGGGAAGAGGTGAAGGATGGTAATTGATCACATCCCCTAAAAAATAAAACCCACGCCCTGTTAAAGGCAAGAGCAAAAAATCACAACCATTGTTTAATCTTACGGTCAATTCCTAACTGCAAGGTGATATTGAGTAGCAGGGGGGATAATTGTTTATTTATTTGCCGATACAATTTGCCAAACCAAACCGTTAATTACCTTTGCAGTAACTAATTTTAAATACCACCATGAACAAAGCATTAAAATTAAAGGCGTTTGCAGTTGTGCTTATCGCCATGTTCTTTTCAATTACCACCAAAGCGCAGGATGCTAAACCTGTTGCCAGCCCGCGCGACAGTGTTAGCGGCAAAGCCGGTAAAGCCAACATCTCTATTAACTATGGTAGTCCATCAGTAAAGGATCGTAAGATTTGGGGATCGCTGGTGCCTTACGGCCAGGTATGGCGTGCCGGTGCTAACGAAGCTACCGTTTTTACTACCGATAAAGCAATAAAGGTTGAAGGTAAAACCCTGCCCGCAGGTACTTACAGCTTTTTCACTATTCCAACCGAAGGTGAGTGGACAGTAGTATTTAACAAAGTGCCGAAACAATGGGGTGCTTATAAATATGAGCAAGCTCAGGATGCTTTGCGCGTAACCGTTAAACCGGTAAAATCTGACGCGAAGAAAGAGCGCCTGGTTTATGCCATTAACCCTAAAGGTTTTACTTTAAGCTGGGATGAATTAACTGTACCGGTATCTGTAAAGTAATTAACCCGCAGAATATTTTGAAGCCCTTGCAAATGCAGGGGCTTTTTGTTGCAGCATGGTTGCCGTTATGTATATTTACAGCTAATGTTTAAACCTCATTCTCCCCTTATTAAATTACTCATTACTGTATTTACATTGGGGCTTACTATTTACCTGCTCATGGTATTTGCTGATCATCCGCAGGCGGTGGAGCAATATTATTCGCAGGGTTTGTACCGGGGTATAGCTTTGGTGCTGCACACGCTTTTTAACTGGCTGCCATTTAGTATTGGCGATGTGCTATACATCGCGGTGTCGCTTTGGCTGCTGTATGTTGTTTTCAGTATAATAAAGCAGTTGTTTAAAAAGCGCTTTAAAGGCGCTTTATATACTGCGTTGCGTTTGGTTATTGGTATACAGGTTGGGGTGGTTGTGTTTTATCTGTTTTGGGGATTGAATTATTTTCGCCCGCCGGCCAGCGTACGTTTAGGGCTTACCGATACCGCCTATACTGTTACCGACCTGAAGGCCGTTACCCTGGTGCTGATAGATAGTGCCAACCAAACCCGGCAAAAACTATCGCCCGCGGATATGGACGTACCTAACGATAGTATTTATACATCGGCAGAACAAGCGCTTAAAAACCTGTCAGATTCGTCGGCACAGTTTAAAACCTATTACCCGGGTGTAAAGCCGGCCATGCTAACCTTTGTTATAAATTATTTAGGTACATCAGGCTATTATAATCCTTTTACTGGCGAGGCGCAAATTAATTACCAGATGCCGGTTTATATGCGCCCGTTTGTGGCCTGCCATGAACTTTCGCACCAGGTAGGGTTCGGGCCGGAGGATGAAGCCAACTTTGCCGGCTTTTTGGCGGGCATAAAATCAAAGGACAAACTGCTGCGCTACTCGGCTTATTATACCGGCATGACGGAGTTTATGTATGCCCTGCGCGCTGCCGATACCACCTCATTCAAGCTGTTTAAAAAACGCATCAGCAAAAACGTAATGGCTGATTTGAAAGCCGAGAGAAAATACTGGGAGTATTATGAAGGCAGACTGGACGCGGTGAGCAGTATTTTTTATGATAAGTTTTTAAAAGTGAATAACCAGCCGCAGGGATTGCTTACCTATAACCAGATGATTACGCTTGCAATGGCCTGGTATAAAAAACAGCCGCAGGCAGGGCGCTAATTACCTTGTGTAACAAATAAGTAACAAATGCTTATATTTGAGGGAGTTTAATGTTGAAATGAAAAGAGTGCTCCTTATCATGCTGCTATTTACCTGCGGATACGTGCAGGCACAAAGCTTAACCCTTAATGACCTTACCAACCTTGCCCAGCTAAGTAACGGCGAGGCGCATGATTACCTGGTTATATCGCGTAAATTTAAGCGCGATTATATACAGAAGATTGATGGCAAACAGGTAGAGAACTACAAAGGCCTTAGTGATACTACCAAACGTGAAAGCGTTATAATAGGCGACGGCCAAAAGCTGGGTAACGGCCTGCTGCTGCGCAATGTATACTACGCCACCAACAACCGCAAATTTTTACTGAACCTTATAGCGCAGGCTAAGCAATCAAACTTTAAGCTGAGCTTTACCGGTATGGATGCAGGCAATAACATTTTTATGTTTGATGACGATCTGTATCACATCATCATCAACGTTGGGCGCGGTAAGGGTACCGGTTCTGTTAGCGTAAAGCAAAAAGAGTTTGCGGGCGTTTATTAGCGCTTAGTTTAGCGTACCGGGTAAACGTTTTATATATTCCTCATTTTTATCAATACCGTTATGCTTTTGTCCGTTCAGGATGATAAGCTGATCTCCCGGCTTAAAATGCTGTTTTAATCGTAATGAAGATTGATGATAGATGGTTTCATCCGCATTGCCATGAAATATGATTACCGGGGATTTGACCTTTTCAATATAACTATAAGTATTTAACTGGTATTTAGAGATAAATGCCGGCAAATAAGGGTATAAGTGCTTTGCCAGATCAGTAAAGCTGTAATAGGGCGCCAGCAGTACGAGTTTATCGGGCTGGTTATTAGCCGCCAGCCATGCCGCCGGGCCGGTACCGATAGAAAAACCCATAATAATGATCCTTCGGCCGCGGTACTCATTCTTCAGCGTGTCATAAGCGGTTTGTACTGCGGTTAACAATTGGGCCTCGCTGCTGATATGGCCGGTGCTTTTGCCAAATCCGGGATAATCCAAAACAAACATATCGTAATTTTTGGCGGTATGTTCGGGCGTGATATCACCCCAATCGTCAGCATTCCCCGCGTTGCCGTGCAAAAAAAAGATCAGCCCTTTGGCGGTATCAGCCCTAAATAAAACACCGCTTAAAGTATCATTACCATTCTTGATGCTATATTCCTTAAACGGATAATCAAACTTAAATTGATGGTTACGCGGCAGCTTTGCTTCGTGAAAGATCAGCTTATCCTGCTCAAAATAAAAATAACAGCAAACCGCTATATAAAGTGCCGCGGCAATGCCTGCAAGCCAGGCAATCAGCTTTAAAAGTTTGTTCATAAAATGCGGTCAAGTTATGTAAATGCAAGGGTTAAATCAAAGCCTTTACAAACCGTTCTAACGTAAAAAATCTGTTTATCTTTACCGCCAAGCGTTTATACTATGCCCCAAACACCGGCACTTAACAAGTGGCTATATTTATTTTTAGGATTAGCGGTAGCCGTTAACTTTAGCGGCCTGTTCGTTCCGCTCATGAATCCGGATGCTACATTGTACGCCACCATTGCCAAAACTATGGTGCTACGAAATGATTATGTGAACATATACGTTCGAGGTATCGACTGGCTGGATAAACCGCACTTTCCATTCTGGATAGCTGCCTTTTTCTTTAAAATGTTCGGCATCAACACGTGGGCCTATAAGCTGTCGGGCATTGTATTTATGCTGATGGGGGCGGTGTATACCTGGCTGTTCGCTAAAAGTTTATACAATAAGCAGGTGGCCATATGGGCGGTGCTGATATTATTGACCGCACAGCATATTGTACTATCAGATAACGATGTACGTGCCGAGCCTTACCTTACCGGGTTAATTATTGCTTCGGTGTATCACTTTTACCGCTCATATACCAAGCCCTCATTTTGGCATTTGCTGATTGCCTGCCTGTTTGCCGGTTGCGCGGTAATGACTAAGGGGATATTCGTGTTGATTACCATAGGCGGTGCCATTGCGGGTCATCTTATCATCACCAAACAATGGAAACAATTATTTAACCTGCGCTGGCTGTTGGCTGCTGTATTGATATTTATTTTTATACTGCCCGAGGTATATTGCCTGTATGTACAGTTTGATGCGCACCCCGAAAAGCTGGTGTTTGGTCAGCATAATGTATCGGGTATAAAATTCTTTTTTTGGGATAGCCAGTTCGGCAGGTTTTTTAACACCGGTCCCATAAAAGGTAGTGGCGATCCATTCTTTTTTGTGCATACCACGTTGTGGGCTTTTTTGCCTTGGTCGTTATTATTATTCGCTGCCATTTATCAGTTTATTAAAAAGGGTGTCAAAAATGTGCAGTCTACAGAGTGGTTCAATATCTGCGGAGCCATGCTTACCTTCGTGATGTTTTCGGCCTCAAAGTTTCAGTTGCCGCATTATATCAATATTGTGTTTCCGTTTTTCGCGATCATTACGGCGCAGTATATCTTTAATGTCAAATCTGTGAAAAGTGTAAAGGCTATCAACATTACGCAATGGATAGTAATAGCGTTGCTTGTTATGGTTTTAATTGTATTGCATCTGTACTATCAGCCTGAAGTAAGTATTGCGTTACTGTTTACGTTAGTACTTACGTTATTGCTTACGCTTTTTATTTTACCTGTCCGGATTGCAGGTAATTATTGGTACGAGCGGATGGGCTACCGCAGCATTATAACATGTGTTGTTGTAAATCTATATCTCAATTGGGCATTTTATCCGGATTTGCTAAAGTACCAGGCCGGGAGTGAGGCAGGCATGTATGTAAATAAGATGAAAGATCTGAAAAGAATACCTCTGCTGCAATGTGGCGACGATGTAAATTTCGCCATGGAGTTTTACCTCGACCGGCCGATGCTTACCATACCTGCTGATGGTTCGGTTAAATTGCCCGATAACGTGTTTATGCTATACGCCCCCGCTGATGTGGTGAACGCTGTTTTGAATGGCAGAAAGTTGCAGATTTTAAAAGAATTTGAGCGTTATGCCATTACCCGTTTAAAGCCGTCCTTTTTAAACAAAACTACCCGGAGCGGGCAAACTACACGGATGGAATTGGTGCTGGTGGAGGCGGTTAGGTAGACTCACCCGGTCTTCGCTTAGGTGGATCACCCTCTCTGCCTTGCGGGCAAAGTGGGTAGTAGATAATTGTATTAGCCAGTGGGTAATACAATTGGTATAAAAACAACCCCTCTCTACGCTTGCGTAGAGAGGGGTGACGAGCGAAGCAAAGTCGGGGTGAGTTAGCTAAGAAGCTTTTGCAAATACTTACCGTAACCGCTCTTAATATATCGTTGTGCCAGGTTGCTTAACTGCTCGGCGTCAATAAAGCCCATGCGGTAAGCTACCTCTTCAATACAACCAATTTTAGTATCCTGGCGTTTTTCAATTACACGTACAAACTCGGTAGCATCGCTCAGTGAGTCGAAAGTACCGGTATCCAGCCATGCGGTACCGCGGTCCATAACACCAACCTGCAGTGTACCTTGTTCTAAATAAACCTTGTTAACGTCGGTTATTTCGTACTCTCCGCGTGGAGATGGTTCCAGATCAGCCGCTATTTGTATTACGCTGTTATCATAGAAATACAGGCCCGGTACCGCGTAGTTTGATTTTGGTTTTTCCGGTTTTTCTTCAATAGAAAGTGCTTTAAAATCTTTATCAAACTCAACCACGCCATAACGTTCAGGGTCGGCCACAGGGTAGGCAAATACAGCCGCGCCCACTACATCGTTAAAGCTCTGTATCAGCTTACTGAAGCCTGAGCCGTAGAATATGTTATCACCCAATATAAGTGCAGCTTTGTCATCGCCGATAAAATCCTTACCTATAACAAAAGCCTGTGCCAGGCCGTTCGGTTTTTCCTGAATAGCATATTCAAAGCGGCAACCCAGTTCGCTGCCATCGCCCAGTAGGCGTTTAAAGCCTTCGTTATCCTCGGGCGTGGTAATGATTAATATCTCCTTGATATCAGCCAGCATTAAAACAGAAAGCGGATAATAGATCATCGGCTTATCATAAATAGGCATAAGCTGTTTACTGATGGCCTTAGTGATAGGATATAGCCTGGTGCCTGATCCGCCTGCTAAAATAATACCTTTCATATAGATGCGTGGTTAGTGTTGGTTAACGGTTTGTAATTGTTTTGTTAGTTGTTTTTAAGCCTGTTGATACAGATTGCCAGGCTGTCGCGCCAGTAAGGGATCTCGATGCTCAGCGCATTTTTGATCTTGCTTTTATCCATTACCGAGTAAGCCGGGCGTACCGCCCTTGTTTTGTACGCGCTGGTAGGTATCGGCAGGGTTTTAACATGCGTTTCCGACAAATCAAAAATAGCCTTTGCGAAATCATACCATGATGCCACACCTTCATTACTGTAATGGTACAGGCCGTAAGCTGTGCTTTCAGTTTTAATGATCTCCAGAATAGCGTAAGCCAGGTCGATGCCATAAGTAGGTGTGCCTACCTGGTCGGCTATAATGGTTAACTGCTCGCGTTCCGCGCCAAATTTCAGCATGGTTTTAACAAAGTTATTACCATACTCCGAGTAAAGCCAGCTTGTACGCAGAATGAAATATTTTTCTAACACACTGCTGATCGCCAGCTCGCCATCCAGCTTGGTTTGGCCGTAAGCATTTATAGGCGCGGCAATATCTTCTTCGGTACGCGGCGTAGGCTCGTTGCCTTCAAAAACAAAATCAGTTGATACGTGGATAAGCGTAGTGCCGTACTCGGCGCAAAATTTGGCCAGGTTGGCGGCGCCTACCTTATTTACTTTATCGGCAGTTTCATAATCATCCTCAGCTTTATCAACCGCGGTGTAAGCGGCACAGTTGATAGCGTATACGGGGCGCTGTTCTTCAAAAATGCTTTTCAGCGCGTTCTCATCCAAAATGTTCGCTTCCGTTTCGCCCGGAAAAAAAATATCGGTTATCCCTTCATTTTCGGCTATTTGCTTAAAGCAACTGCCTAACTGACCGGATGCACCAAATATCACAGTGTTTTTCATATTTTTATATGTAGATGTTAAAAGAATGGTTCCTGAACGTCAGCAAGGTAAGGTAATATCCTGTCCTTTTCTGATGTTTGCAGTACGTCTGCCGGCAGTATCCAATCTATATTCAGCGAAGGATCAGCATAGTGCAAACCACCCTCTGATGCTTTGTTATAAAAATTATCGCATTTGTAGGCAAAAATTGCGGTATCACTCAACACCACAAAACCATGTGCAAAGCCGCGTGGTACAAACAACTGGTGCTGATTTTCCTCACTTAAGCGCGCGCCATAGTATTGGCCGTATGTGGCCGAACCCGGACGAAGATCAACCGCTACATCAAGTACCTCACCTTTTACAACACGTACCAGTTTGGCCTGTGCATGTTCACCCTTTTGCAGGTGCAGGCCGCGCAATGTGCCTTTTGATGAAAAAGACTGGTTATCCTGCACAAAGGTGGTGTTGGTGCCGGTTAGCTCGTTAAAAGTTTGCTGGTTATAGCTTTCAAAAAAATAGCCACGGTCATCATTAAATACACGCGGTTTTAGCAGTACGCAACCCTCAAGCGGAGTAAGTTCAATGGTCATATCAGGTGGTTAGCGTTTATCGTATTGTGTTTCGTAATAATCAGCGTAAGCGCCGCTGGTTACATGCTCAATCCATGCTTTGTTGTTCAGGTACCAGTCGATAGTTTCTGACAGGCCTTGCTCAAAAGTTACTGATGGCTCCCAGCCGAGCTCTTTGTTGAGCTTGGTAGCGTCAATAGCGTAACGTGCATCATGACCCGGACGGTCCTTCACAAATGTGATCAGCTTTTCGTTGGTGCCGGCATCACGACCCAACTTTTCGTCCATCTGGCGGCAAAGTACACGTACCAGGTCAATATTGGTCCACTCGTTAAAGCCACCAATGTTGTAGGTATCGCCGTTGTTGCCTTTATGGAATATCAGGTCAATAGCGCGGGCGTGGTCAATTACATATAACCAATCGCGCACGTTTTTACCATCACCGTAAACAGGTAGTGGTTTGCTGTTTAATATATTGTTGATCAGCAGTGGTATCAGTTTCTCGGGGAAATGGTTTGGCCCGTAGTTGTTTGAGCAGTTTGATACGATGGCCGGTATGCCGTAAGTATCATTGTAAGCGCGCACGAAGTGATCGCTTGATGCCTTGCTGGCGCTGTATGGCGAGTGCGGATCGTACTTGGTAGTTTCGGTAAAGAAACCCTCGGTACCTAATGAGCCGTAAACCTCGTCAGTTGATATATGGTAGAAAAGATGTTTTGAGTAGTCTTCTTTCCAGTATTTCTTTGCCGCTTCCAGCAGGGTAACCGTACCTATAACGTTGGTATAAACAAAATCAAGCGGATGGGTGATCGAACGGTCAACGTGCGATTCGGCAGCCAGGTGCACCACATCGGTAACGTCGTATTTCTCAAATATCGCGTTGATAGCATCCGCATCCTTAATATCTGCACGCTCAAAGGTGTAATTAGGGTGGTTCTCTATATCATTCAGATTTTCTAAATTACCGGCGTATGTGAGGGCATCAACGTTAATGATTTTGTAATCAGGATAATTTGTAACAAACCGCCTTACTACGTGCGACCCGATGAAACCAGCGCCCCCGGTAATTATTATTGTCTTCATATAGATTGTTTAAAATATAATTATAATTATTATTTGCCGAAAATAATGATAAAATTGTAACGGAACTAGGAGTTTATAATTTTTTTATTAAATATAATAGATAGTTCATCTTATTTTTATACTGATAAGTTGAAGTATAATACTTGCATTTAAAGCCGGTCAGCATAAATGTAAAAACTAAATCATCAACACCAAAACTTAAAGCAGTATCATAACGTGCCAATCTGTTCAAGCATTATGGGCAGTATATCTCCCCTGGTTGTTTCTATCCACTTTATATGCGCATCTCGCCTGAACCAGGTAAGCTGCCTTTTTGCAAAACGGCGGGTGTTTTGTTTTATGAGCGATATGGCAGTGGCTATATCTGTTTTACCGTCAAAATAATCAAACAACTCCGAATAACCTACCGTATTTAAGGCATTCAAATGCCTGTAAGGTAATAGCGATCTGACCTCTTCAACCAAACCCTGCTCCACCATTACATCAACCCTGTGATTAATGCGGCTGTACAACTGTTCGCGCGGCATGGTTAATGCCAGCTTAATAATGTTGAACGTGCGTTTATTAATATTGGTTGTGCGATAGGATGAAAAAGGCTTTCCTGTGGTGTCAAAAACCTCAAGGGCACGTATAATACGCTGCGGATTGTTCAGATCTACCTGGTTGTAATAATCAGGGTCGGCATTTTTAAGTTTTTCCTGTAAATAGGTAATGCCGTGCTGTTCTAATTCAGCATTCAACTTTTCACGTAGCCCCTCGGCAGCTACGGGCAGGTCATCAAAACCTTCGCAAACAGCTTTGATGTATAAGCCCGAGCCTCCGGCTAATATCACTAAATCATGTTCTCTGAATAATTCGTTTAACAGTTGGAGCGCCTGCTTTTCGTAATCGCCAACATTAAAATCGTCGGCTATGGAGTGCGAATTGATGAAATAGTGCTTCGCTGCCGCGAGTTCATCAGTATCAGGTTTTGCCGTACCGATGCTCATTTCCCTGAAAAACTGCCGCGAATCTGCCGATACCACCACTGTATTATAATGCCTGGCCAATTGTATGGCAGCCGCAGTTTTACCTACTGCCGTTGGGCCTGCTACTACAATAAGTGTTTTTGGTTGATCAGCCATCGGCTTAATAAAGGTTTTAAAATTAAATAGCGATGGGTTTAAAGCCATCGCTATTTGTTATATTCTTTGTCTATAGTCCATTGACCGTAGTCTATGGACTAATTAATAATCATCCCTGCTGCCACGGCCGCGGTCATCTTCCTCAAAGCCTTCATTGTCTGAAAACTCGCTGCCAAATTCATCCTCCTCGGCTGCTTCTTCTTCCTCATCAACAACAGCTTCGCCGGTTTCGTCAACCTCTGTAAAATCCTCAGTGTCCTCGGGGTTATACTCCATCTCATTCAAAAAGTCAAACTCCTCGCTGGTTGGCGGCAGTATGGTTGGATTGAAAACGTTGCCGAATTGCTTAGGCGCTTCACCTACCGAGCGTACTACCTGCGGGTACTCAGCTTTTGGTGATTCATCCAAAATGATCTTCATCAGCTCGACATGAAAATCAAACGGACGGTCGAAGTTGAAGGTGTAATAGAATTTCTGGTGCGGATCATCAATAAAACTGCTGAGTTTTACCTTATCCATCAGGGCTATGCCGCGATCAATTTTACGCTGGTTAGGCATAAAGGTGATCTCCTCGCCCTTGGTCCACTGGTCATTACTGATATAAAACGATGAAGAATAATCGGGATTATACCCGGTAGATTTATGTATCGCATGATGAAGATCCTGAAAAGTCTGGTTCGATTTTACATCGATCTCCCTTACAATATCATCATAATCCTCAAAAGTGACCCTGAACCTATATACTGCCATTTGTTATATTTTTATCAAAATTAATAATGTTTTGTTTTATTTGGATTGAGCAACAACTTTTAAGCCAATTTGTGTGCCTTTTTCAATAGTAAATGCAATGGCGGCTTCACGGGTGTTAGGTATCTCGCCCTCAAGTATGGCTTCACGTATCTGATTTTTGATGATACCAACCTCGCGGCCCTCTTTCAGGCCGAATAATTCCATAATATCGGTGCCGGTAACAGGGGGCTGCCAGTTGCGTATGCTGTCGCGCTCCTCAACATCCTTTAGCTTTTGCTGCACCAGCTCAAAATTTTGGCGGTATTTTTTAACCTTGTATTCATTTTTGGTGGTAACATCGGCCTTACATAATTGCATCAGGCTGTCAATATCATCACCCGCCTCAAAAAGTAAGCGCCTGACGGCCGAATCGGTAACAATGGATTGCGACAGTACGATAGGGCGCAGGTGCAGTTGTACCATTTTCTGCACAAACTTCATCTTATCATTAAGCGGCAGCTTTAGCTGGGCGAATATTTTGGGCACCATGCGCGCGCCTTTATCCTCATGGCCGTGAAATGTCCAGCCGTGGCCGGGTTCAAAGCGCTTGGTAGGCGGCTTGGCAATATCGTGCAATATGGCAGCCCAGCGCAGCCAAAGGTCGGCAGTGGTTTCGCAAATATTATCCAGCACCTGCAAGGTGTGGTAAAAGTTATCCTTATGGCCTTTGCCATTGCGGTACTCAACGCCATACAGCGCTACCATCTGCGGGAATATTTTGTGCAGCAAACCGGTATCAAACAGGTATTCAAAACCGATAGATGGCTTTGGCGACAGGATGATCTTGTTCAGTTCATCCGTAATACGCTCCTGCGATATGATCTTTATTCTATCAGTATTGGTTTTTATGGCCTGAACCGCCGCATCGTCAATCTTAAAATCAAGCTGTGTGGCAAAACGTATGGCGCGCATCATCCGCAGCGGGTCATCGCTAAAGGTTTCAACCGGGTTAAGGGGCGTTTTGATCAGTTTTTGTTCCAGGTGCGATATCCCACCAAACGGATCGAGCAGTTCCCCCAAATTATCAGGATGTAATGATAGCGCCAGCGCGTTGATGGTAAAATCGCGGCGGTTTTGGTCGTCTTCCAAAGTACCATCCTCCACAATAGGTTTGCGTGAATCGCGGCGGTATGACTCGCGCCTTGCGCCTACAAACTCCACTTCAAGATCGTGATACTTAAGCATGGCGGTGCCAAAATTTTTAAATACCGATACCTGTACGTTTAGTTTTTTAGCCACCGCCTCGGCAAAGGTAATGCCGTTGCCTATAACTACTATATCAATATCCTTTGAGGGGCGTTTTAAAAACAGATCGCGCACGAAACCGCCAATAGCATATACCTGCGCATTTTGCTGACCGGCTAATTGCGCTATTACTTTAAATATATGATGTTGAAGATGCTCTTTCATGCCTGCGTATGCCGGGTAGGCATTGTTGAAAGGTGCAAATTTAGAAAAATAGGCTATAATATACCTATCAACGGCGTATAAACTCAAACCGGCCATCGGGCGCTAAACGCATAATGGTTGATGGTTTTTTTAACGAGGTATCGTGTTGGTCAATATCCACCACATAATCAACCCCTTCTATAATTTCAGGGGATATTTCACCAAAATTTTGGGGAGATGGCTGTCCGCTTATATTGGCCGAGGTTGATACCAATGGTTTGCGCAAACGTTGTATCAACTGTTCGCAAAACGGATGTTTGGCAACCCGTATTCCCACACTGCCGTCAGCGGCTATTAACGCTTCGGATATATTTTTAGCACCGGGCATCACCAGTGTTAGCGGGTTCTCGGCAAACTCTATCAGGTCATATGCAATGTCAGGCACCTCGCGTACGTAGCTTGGCAATTTATTGTCGGTATCCAGCAAAATGATCATGCTTTTGGCTTCCTCGCGTTGTTTAAGGGAGAAGATCTTTTTAACGGCCTCGGTATTGGTGGCATCGCAGCCAATGCCCCAAATGGTATCGGTAGGGTAGAGGATGATGCCGCCATCCTGTACAATTTTAAGGGCTTTTGCAACTTCGTCTTTAAGCATGATTCAAGTATTTACTCAGGGCTTCAATAATTTTTGTTTCGTTAAGCAATTGCATACACTTGGGTATGCCGTAAAGTTTGCAGGTGTTGCGCACACAAGGTTCACAGCTAAGTTCACCGGCACGTATCACGGTCATATCATCCAGGTTAAACGGCTCGGTATTGTGTTCGTTACCGGCACCAAATAATACTACAACCGGCAAGCCTATGCTGTTTGCCAAATGCGCCGGGCCTGAATCAACCGTTAACAGGGCCGCAGTTCCCGCCATTAATGAGGCAAGGTTATTCAGGCTGGTTTGCCCGGCATGGTTCACTATTCTGTCCTGATCTGTAACTCCTGCAAGTATAGCGTTTACATGCTCAGCATCCTTGGGCGCACCTATCATGCCGATGGTAATATCAGCAAAGGTATTCAGCAGCAAATTAAGCAAGGCAATGCCCTTATCAACCGGCATACGGCGAGATTCCGCTTCTGAGTTAAAATTAACCAGCAACTGTTTAGGCTCGTTAACTAATGCATGGGCTATAATTTTTACAGGTTCGGATGGTACAGGCTTTCCGGTAAATTGTTCCAGCAGGGAGATATATTCGCGAACACGGTGTACATTCTGTGGGTGTTTACAAGCTTTAGTGAGCAGCAAAAAGCCACCCTCTGTACCAAAACCTACGCGTTTTTTTGCGCGGGTGGCAAAAGCCATAGTAGCTGATGACAATGACGGCGGCAGGTTAAAAAAAATATCGTATTGCTGATTGCGTAAGGCTTTGCCAAAACGGTAAACACCGCTAAGGCCTTCAAATTCCTGTTTCGAAAAAGGGTAAACGTTATCAATACCCGGTATAAGGTTAACAATGCCCCGCAGCTCCTGCTTAATGATTACATCAATCTGCGCACCAGGATAAAGCTGCTTTACCGCAGTAACGAAGGAGGTGCTCATCACCACATCGCCAAGCCAGTTAGGCAGCCTTATAAGTATCTTCATTTTTTAGATATGAGGATTGAGATATAAGATGTGAGATAAGTTTTTAGTGTTAATTCACTATCTCAAATCTCACATCTTATATCTCAGATCTAAACTTAAACCGCTACGTTGTTTTCACGCAGGGCATCGTTAAGCGATGTCTTTTTATCGGTTGATTCCTTACGTTTGCCGATGATGATGGCACAAGGCACCTGGTACTCGCCTGCGGGGAATTTTTTGGTGTACGAACCCGGAATTACTACAGAGCGCGCAGGTACACGGCCTTTATATTCAATCGGATCTTCGCCGGTAACATCAATGATTTTGGTTGAAGCGGTTAATACCACATTAGCGCCAAGCACGGCTTCGGCCTCAACGTGTACGCCCTCTACCACAATGGCACGTGAGCCAATGAAGCAGTTATCTTCAATAATAACCGGCGCAGCCTGTACAGGCTCCAAAACACCGCCAATGCCCACACCACCACTAAGGTGTACATGTTTGCCAATTTGCGCGCACGAGCCTACAGTAGCCCAGGTATCAACCATGGTGCCTTCGTCAACAAAAGCGCCTATGTTTACGTACGAGGGCATCATGATAACACCTTTGGCCAAATGCGCGCCGTAACGGGCAATAGCATGAGGTACTACGCGCACACCGTTTTGCTTGTAATCGGTTTTAAGCTTCATTTTATCATGAAAAACAAACGGACCGGTTTTGATCTCTTCCATGTTGCGGATAGGGAAGTACAGGATCACGGCTTTCTTAATCCAGTCGTTAGTATGCCAGCGGCCGCCAATAACCTCGGCAACGCGGTATTCGCCTTTGTCTAACCTTTCAATAACGGTTTCAATGGCATCTATGTATTCATTATATTGCAGCAGGGCGCGGTCTTCCCAGGCTTCTTCAATAAGTGTTTTAAGATCTTGCATGGTATAAATTAAACTTTGGGCAAATTAAAGGATTTTTAAGCAAAAATGCAGGATGTTATTGGGCTCTTAACTGTTTCATGGCTTCCGGATCAAGGTAAAAGGTAAGCAATACAAACGCTATTGAAAGAATCAAAGCTATACCCAGCGCGCCCCAGATGCTTTTAGGATAGTAATCACTTTCCGGAAAGTAGCGTTTAAAAAAGAATTCGCCATATAAAAAACCTCCCAGCAAATTGGCAACTAATACTAATGAGGTTGCCTGTAATAACATAATGGCCGCGTATGACGCGCACGAGTAGGCTACTGCAAAAGCCACAATACCAAATGCCGCCCTTTTAAAGCCCGAAACCCAAAGGTTACGTATCAATAGCGCCGCGCCAAAAAAGCTCGAAAAAAATATGCTGAAACCCCATATACTCCATTTGGAGTATAGTTCTATGTATTCGCCCTCCGGTTGCTGTTCATTATCTTCGTACTCTTCTTCCAAATCGTCGTCGTATCTGTCGTTCTCTGTAGCCATGTAATTATAGTATAAATGCAAAAATATAAATGTGTTTTTAATTGAGATGTTTTTACTCAGATAGATTATATAAGAATTATGCACTAATTATTGTTAAGTAACCTTTAATTTTGCCCTTATGCCTGAAAAAGAAAAACTACGTATTGATAAATACCTTTGGGCCATACGCCTGTTTAAAACCCGTACGCTGGCTGCTGATGCCTGCAAGGCGGGGCGTGTTAAAAAGGATGGACAGAACCTGAAGGCATCCTACGAGGTTAAGGTGGGCGATACATACAACGTATCAAAAGGACTGGAGCGTAAGGTGGTGAAGGTTACCGGCTTGTTGGAGAACCGTGTGGATGCCAAAAAGGCTGTTGATTTTTATGAGGACCTTACCCCGGTGCAGGATACCCATTCGTTTCAATCTATGTTTCAGGCACCCACTTTACGTCGTGATCGTGGTGCAGGCCGGCCCACCAAACGCGACCGCCGCGAGATTGACGATCTGCAGGAAGGTTTTTTTGAAAACAACACCAAAGACAACGACGAAGAATAACTCGAAAATATACGCCCAACAAAAAAGCCGCAGTTCAAAATAGAAGCTGCGGCTTTTTGTATTATAACTCCCTCTCCTTTAGGAGAGGGTTGGAGTGAGGTTTATTTCTTGTTATATTCCTCGTTAAGGCGTTTTACTACATCGGCAGTAACGTCAAGGCTTTCATCGCCATAAAGTACAGTAGGGTTCATGCGTGAGTAGCTCAATATCATTTTGTAGCCTTTTTCTTTAGCGTACTTTTTAGTGAATTCGCTTACCTTGTTAAATAATTTATCGTTTTCATCACCTTGTGTGTTTTGAAAAGCGGCGGTAGCATTTTGCTCATAACTCTGTATCTCCTGCGCTTTTTTCTGTAAACGCTGCTCGGTAGCGGCACGTTGGTCAGCGCTCATGGTAGCCGCATTTTTTTGGTATTCAACAAACTCGCGTTGTACGGCTTGTTTGCGCGAATCCACATCACCCTGGGCAGCCTTTCCTTTTTTTTGCAGGCGGTCGCCCATGTCTTTTACATATTCGTATTTTGATAGCAGGGTATCCTGGTTTATGTAAACTATGGTTTCCTTAGCAACAGCAGTGCTGGTGGTTGAGGCAGTGCTTGCTGCCGGTTTGTCGGCAGGTTTTTGCTCGTTGTTGCAAGCCGCTAACGTTCCGGCTATTAACAATGCTGCAGAGGCAGCTCCTAAAGTCAGTTTTGAAAAGTAAGAGGCTTTGTGTATCATCATCCTTCAGTAAAAAATTTCACAAATATAACTTTTACCAATTACTATCCTAATCATTTACCAGGCAAGTTTCCACACCGGCGTATTTATCAACATAACGGTAATCTCGTTTATTTTTCGTATTTTTGAAGGTTATTCTTTCAAATATTTATGAGCGAACAAAATCAGGATAAATCAAATTACTCAGCAGATAATATACAGGTTTTAGAGGGTTTGGAGGCCGTGCGCAAACGCCCCTCGATGTACATTGGCGATACCGGCGTTAAAGGTTTACACCACCTGGTATATGAGGTGGTTGATAACTCGATAGATGAGGCACTTGCCGGCTATTGTGATGATATAAAGGTTACCATACACAAAGGAAACTCCATTACGGTTGAAGATAACGGCCGTGGTATCCCAACAGGTATCAACACTAAAGAAAATAAATCAGCACTCGAAATTGTAATGACCGTACTGCACGCAGGCGGTAAATTTGATAAGGATACCTACAAGGTATCAGGTGGTTTGCACGGTGTGGGTATCAGTTGCGTTAATGCGCTCTCAACCCATGTAAAAACCGTTGTACACCGCGAAGGCAAAATATTTACCCAGGAGTATGAGCGCGGCAAGCCGTTATTTGATGTAAAATCAATAGGCGAAAGCTCACGTACAGGTACTATACAAACCTTTCAGCCCGATCCGGAGATATTTACCACTACTTTAGAGTATAAGTACGATACCTTGGCCGCACGTTTACGTGAGCTGGCCTTTTTGAACAAGGGTATACGCTTAACCTTGACCGACGAGCGCGAAGAAATGCCTGAAGGTGGTTACGTTGCCGAGGAGTTTTTCTCTGAAGGCGGCCTTAAAGAGTTTGTTAAGTTTCTGGATGGGACCCGTGCATCTATTATTCCGGAGCCTATCTATGTAGAGGGCACCAAGCAAGGCGTACCGGTTGAGCTGGCTTTACAATACAACGATAGCTATTCAGAGAATGTACACTCGTACGTAAACAACATTAACACCATCGAGGGTGGTACACACGTGGCCGGTTTCCGTATGGGGTTGACTCGTACCCTTAAATCATACGCCGATAAAGAGGGTTTGCTAAAGAATGTTAAGGTTGAAATTACCGGTGATGACTTTCGCGAAGGACTAACCGCAATTATCTCAGTAAAAGTGGCAGAGCCTCAGTTTGAGGGCCAAACCAAAACCAAGCTGGGTAACAGCGAGGTAAGCGGCGCGGTAAACGTTGCTGTTGGTGAGATATTGAGCAATTACCTGGAGGAGAACCCGAAGGAAGCTCGCATGATCGTGCAAAAGGTGATCCTTGCGGCTACTGCACGTGCCGCGGCGCGTAAAGCCCGCGAAATGGTGCAGCGTAAAAACGTTATGGGTGGCTCAGGCTTGCCTGGCAAACTGGCCGATTGCGCTAACAGCGATCCGGCATTGTGCGAGATCTACCTGGTCGAAGGTGACTCGGCGGGTGGTACTGCCAAGCAGGGCCGTAACCGCGATACACAGGCCATATTGCCTTTGCGTGGTAAGATATTGAACGTAGAAAAGGCCATGGAGCACAAGATCTACGAGAATGAGGAGATCAAGAACATGTTTACAGCGCTGGGTGTAAGCATTGGTACGCCAGAGGATGCTAAAGCTCTTAATATCGCTAAGCTTCGTTATCATAAAATTGTGATCATGACGGATGCCGACGTTGACGGTTCGCACATTACCACGCTTATCCTTACCTTCTTCTTCCGTTATATGAAGGAGCTGGTTGAGTTTGGTTATGTGTACATTGCATCGCCACCACTTTACCTGGTTAAAAAAGGTAAAGAGCAGGAGTACTGCTGGACAGATGAACAGCGTGACACGGCTATACAGCGCCTTAAAGGTGCCGGTAAAGAGGATAGCGTACACGTACAACGTTATAAAGGTTTGGGTGAGATGAACGCCGAGCAGCTTTGGGAAACTACCATGAACCCTGCCACGCGTACACTTAAACAGGCTACTATTGAAAACGCCGCCGAGTGCGACCACACCTTCAGTATGCTGATGGGTGATGAGGTTGCCCCACGTCGTGAGTTTATAGAGAAGAATGCTAAATACGCTAAAATCGACGCTTAAGCGCCTGATCAGTACAAATACTAAAAAGCCTCTCAAATTTTGAGAGGCTTTTTTTATGATTTTCGCTTTCTGGTTTTCAGGGTAATCTGTCGTTTGCCATAATCAATTACAGCCTTGTACTTCATCAATACATCGCCGCCTAACACTCCCAATACCTTGGGGTGATTAAGTTGCTCGTAAGCTATATTAATGGTTGAAAGATCAAGCACGGCTACATCAAAACTATCCAGCTTTAATTCGCCCAGATGCATATCACTCAATGTTGCGGTAAATGATACCATGGAGTTGGTGCCCAGCCCCGTAGATAACTTATCGCTGGCCAAAATAAAATCTTCTCCATTGGCTTCAGCAAGCAGGGTTTTGTCAAGCGCGGTGCGAGATGCGCCGGTATCAAGCACCAGTTTATAGCTTTTGCCAAAAAGGGTTATATCTATCAGCGGATGGAAACCATCGCCTTGCAGGTCAATTATATTTAACGGTATGATGTATTGCATTGGGATAAATATAGTGCTTTAATTAATGAGGTAATGTTATCATATACTAATCCTAAAAAGGATGATAAAACTCTTAGTTAAGTTCATTACCTATCCTAAACTTCTTTTGTGCGAACAAAAGAAGCAAAAATCGCCGGCTACGCCCTGCCCGGTGAACGTTTCTACTTTTGCAAGGCTTATACTAATCCGGGCATTGCTGATGCCGGTAATACAGGTTGTTGGCGGTTTGTGCTTTTTGATTTTCTTGTTGTTTTTTCACTACGTTATTGCGAAGTACGAAACAATCTCTTCATAACATCCCAGAGAATATCGCCCGGGGGATTAGTGCCTCGCAATGACGCTATTTACACTATATTATCAAAGCTGTCATCTCGAACGATAGTGAGAGATCTGCCTGCGTTCATAGCAAGGTGATGGATTTCTCCTCGTACCTCGTCGAAAGGACAAAGGTTTGATTAGAGGAGGCTAATTGTCAATTAAAAAACAAATGCCGTGTTAGTTACACGGCATTTGTAAAAGTAGTATTATGATAGGCGATCAGTACAAGCGAATTGTACCTAACTGCACACACTGCCTGTCGTAAATTGTTTAGAAAGGATAGCCGATAGCCAGGTTGAATACCAGATTTTCGTGGCGCCATGCGCTGCTGCCAAAGTCGATCTTATCAACCACCCAGCGCTGGCCTTCAGGCAACCAGGGCTTACGGATAGGGAAGCCAAGGTCAGTACGCAGTACCAATACGGTAACATCAAAACGTAAGCCTACACCGGCATCCACCGCGAATTCTTTGTAAAAATTCTTACTAAAAGTAGCGCCTTGCAAGCCATTATTACGCATCATCCAAATGTTACCGGCATCAACAAATACGGCACCCCGCACTATGCTGAATAGTTTTGGTCGCCATTCCACATTGCCTTCAATACGGATATCTCCAGCCTGATCGGGCAGGAAACCGCCATCATCAGGTCGGCCTGCATAATAAGTACCCGGGCCAATTGAGCGCGCCCTGAAACCGCGTAAACTATTTGAGCCGCCTATAAAAAACTGCTGGCTGTAAGGCATCACCGTAGAGTTACCAAACGGTATACCCGCGCCAACCATCAACCGGGTAGCTATTGAACTGTTCTGACCTGTTTTGTGATAAAAGCGAAGATCGTTCTCGATCTTTACATACTGATTAAATGGTGTACCTAATACAGTTCTAACCGTGGCAGGTGTATCTGCACCTGTAACCAAACCGGTTATTACTGCTGATGAGCTTACCCTGGCATTGTAAAATAAGGTATTGGTACGGTACTCTTCGGTAGTATTGGTAAAGGTATAACTATAGCTTGGGCCAAAGGTAAATTGCTTATCAATAACGTGCTGTAATGCCGGGTTGTTGCTACCCTTTATGCTGTCACGGTAAAGTTGTGTTACATTTGCGGGGCTCACCAGGTTAACATTTAATATATTTAATTCATGGCTTTTGTGTACGCTTTGTTTCCAGTCATACCCAAATGAGCCGTTGAAGGAGTTAAGAGTATACAGGTTGGTACGATTGATAAGGGTGTAGCCCAATGTAAGGTTGGTATGTGGAATGTACGCATTGTCTGACCGTATGTTCACCGGGGCTATAAACCTTGGCCAGGTCAGCTTCATTTCACCACCTACCTGGTAAACGTTAAAGCCACCGCCCTGCCCCGAGAATTGCACATCCGAACTTCCGAATAAGCGGAAGGTAAGCAACTCGGCACCTTTAAAGGCGTTACGGTGTTTCCAGTTGATGTTGATCTGGGTACCCGTAAAGTTGGCCGAGTTGGTACGGCCGAGTACATCAACCTGGATTGATTTTTTAGGGTAGGGGGTTAAAAAATAAAAAACATCAAGTTTTGATGAATCGCCGGCGGCGGGTTCAAACCTGTTCTTTACAAATTTATAAGGGCCGAGGTTCACAAAACGGTTAAGCGAGTTGTTATGGGCGGTACGGTTATACACTTCGCCAGGCTGCATCAGCACGGTATTTTTAAAAGCGAACGGGCGGATGGTTTTTCGCCTGTCAACCACATTATACCAGCGATATGATACAGCTTCATCCAGATGAAGCGCCGTATCACGCAGCGAATAATTAGGATATACGTATAGTTTATTAATGGTATATATACGGCGGTCGCGGTCATTAACCTTGGGTTTTACCGCAACAAATATATCTACCTGATGATTGGCGAGGGTGCTGTCTATCCGCATAATAATATCCTCCGGAGCAAAGTAAAAGAAACCCTTTTCTTTAAGCTTGGCATCAATGCGCAGGCGCTCGTTTTTTATCACATCCAGATCATACTTTTCGCCCGGTTTAAGCAGCGTTTCGCCGGCAGTACCAGCAATAGCTGTATCCAGATCTTCATTCCCTTTAGGGAAAGTTACACTGCGTATTTTATAGGCCGGGCCGGTATTTACAGTATACTCCGCCCGGGCTGTCTTTTTCTTGCCGATGGTATCGCCGCTTACTGTTGCCTGGAAATAGCTTTTGTTTTGCAGGCGGTTTTGTAATATCTCGCTGTTCTTTTCGAGGTTTACCTGGCTGGCCAAAACAGGCGGCTCACCAAATTTAGTGTTAAGCCAATGCTTAAAGCCCTTGGTTTTGTTGGTGCGCGTTTTATTATAGATGTACAGTTTTACCCTTAAACCCAGCAGTGATGAATTTGGCTTGGGCCTGAGCAACGGAGTCAGATCAGATTCAAGGGCTTTGCGGTCGCTTTTTTTCAGGC
Source organism: Mucilaginibacter sp. UR6-1 (assembly GCF_020880975.1). Taxonomy (GTDB): domain Bacteria; phylum Bacteroidota; class Bacteroidia; order Sphingobacteriales; family Sphingobacteriaceae; genus Mucilaginibacter. Next base: position 616,310 of record NZ_JAJIWP010000002.1, read on the forward strand.
TGTCATTGTCAACAATTTTAACCTTGCCGCCGGTATATAGCTTTTGCCCCGGCTGCAGGTATTTGGTGTTGCTGCAGGCACTTAAAAATATGGTGAGTACTAAAACGTATTTTATATTTTTTATCATGAGTTTAGTTTGTAGGTTGCTCTTTCTTCTGTTGCTCTTCTTGCTGTTGTTGTTGCTCGTCCTTACGTTCAAGTGCTTCGTTGCGTTTGTCTTCTTCCTCTTTCTTGCGTTTTTCTTCCTGCTTGTATTTGCGTCGGAGAGCTTTCTCCTCAGCGGTACGTTTGCGGAATATCTCGCTAAAGCGGTTATAATCCATTGTTAAGGTAAAGCCTAAACCTGTTTCAACTATCTGGCCCTGTATTACCACAAACTGATCGCGGCGGTAAGCACGCAAGGTATAGCGTCCGTCACGGCTCAACTTGTAATTAACTGATACGTTACCGGCTATGTTGGTGGTTTTTTGCCCGGCCTGCGCGCCTTCCAGATTAAAGTTGTTACCTACTGATACTGTGAGCCTGTCGCTCAGGAAACGTTTGGATACCCCAACATTCAGGTCCGTTCGGTTTGTGGCCGTTCCGGATGAATAATCCTCGCCTGATGTTAATCCGAAATCGAGGTCAACACCGGTTATCAGGCCGCCTGCCAGGTTGTTCAACTGGTCGGTAAGTAAGCCGCTCACACTGTTACGTATAGCCCCCTCAACACCTGCGCCACCGCCCTGGCTCTGCAATGGGTTATCACCAATAAAGTGGCCCAGTATCAATACACCCAATACCTGTTTGTTCAACTCGTTCGGGTCCTGGCGTACCTGGGCAAGCTTATTTTCAACTATGGTAAGTACCGTTTGCGGCATCGAGTAATTACTGTCAGGCAAAATAATGTCAAAGCTGATGTTTGGTTTTAAAAGCTCGTTTTTTAGGTTCAGGTTAACATTGAACGGTAGCTTTTGCTTGGCCATCACCAATGTTTGCGCATCACTTTGGCTGGCTATTAAATCAACAGGCGGCACATTGGCAATGTAAATAGCCGTTAAATCAATGTTAGCGCTGGTAGGGTCGCCCGTCCATTGTATGGTACTGCCGCTTTTAAATAAAAACTGACGTTTAACCGTGGCGAACGACAAATTGTACGAGCCATGGTTAACCGTATAAGTACCAGTTAAATTGATCTTTCCGCTTGGGTCAATACCACCGTTAAGACTGGCTTCACCGCGCAGGTCTTTCACCATATCGCCGCTGCGTTCGTCAACCACAATATTAAAGTTGGCATTTTTATTTATGTTGATGGTTGCCGAAACATCCATACCGGTAACGTCAGATTTGCGTAGCGAGTCCAACTGCCGCGCCAGCAATATCGAGTCGAGCTTCGGCGCGTCCTTATCAATAAACTCGACAACGCCCTCACGGTCTTCAACACTTGGGTCGGCCGTTGGCAGTACAAAGGTCATGTCGGTTTTATCGTTCACGGTCAGGGTCGCGTCAACCACCGGCGAATTCATATCACCCCGAACCTTAATGTCGGTATTAATATATAGTTTACCCCAAAACAGCTTGTTATCTGCCTGGGTAGAGTTGATCACCCTGAAGTTGTCGGCCTTGATATTCATCCCAAAGGCAAAATCAGTATAAGTTTTAGTATATACACTGCCCGATACTACGGCTTTATTACCGGTTGAATCAACAAGGGTAAAGTCATTAAAGCGGATGCCTTCATCATTAAAGGTGATGCTCTCCTGCGGCATACGGAAGTAGGAGTTAAGCATAGATACATTAAAGCCAACCTTGTTAAAATTAATGTCGCCCCGTACCGCCGGTGCTGATGGTGTGCCGGTGATTTTCAGCGCGCCGGTTATATCACCACTGGCATTGCGTATGGCACCAAAGCTAAAGCCTTGTATGCTCTTCATGTCCAGTTTTACAATGTTCAGGTTCATATCCATGCGGCTCTCCGGCGCGGTGTAATATAGGCCGTTCAGGTCAACCTGGTTGCCCTTGCCGGTAATGCTCACATTGGCGGCATAGGCGTTGGCGGTTTGGTTATCAACTTTAATGGCAATGTTACCCACGGTGTCACCTTTAAAATTAAAGTCGCCTACGTTAATGGCGGCTGTAAACACCGGCGATGCTTGCAGGTTGCTCACATTAGCATCACCGTTTATGGTACCGCCCACCTGGAGTGAATCCTGCTGGGCCATTTTGGTCAGGGTTTCTATCTTAAAGTTGCGGAATTGCACATCAATAGGCGAGTTTGCCTGCTGCGGGTTACTGTTAACACTTAACACCTGATTGGCGTTGGTAATGGTAAAGTTGCGGGCCAGTATACCTTTGTTACCAAATTGCAGGGCATTATCGGCGTTAACAGCCCAGGGCATATAATCCAGCAATAAGCCATCCTGCACAAAGCTAAATTGGTATTGTTGAGGTAATACGCTTAACGTACCGGCAATACGATAGCGTTCCTTACGTTCGCGGTCGCGCACCTGTAAACTGGTAAACAATTTATCATTTTTCAGATTGCCTGATATTGAGGTATACAGAATATCAATGGATGGCGAAACCTTCACCTCATCAACAGCGAGCTTATAGTTAAGCGCACTGTCGGTAGTATTAACATCAAGCGCCATGTTGTTCACCACCTGCTCGCCGTACACTACTTTGGGTATAGCGCCTTTTACCAGCAATTCGCCGGTGGTGCTGTTGAATCTGCCGTTGATCAGCACCGGGTCAAGCGTTTTAAGGTTCGGGGCGAATTGCTCCACCAGCGGGGTTTTTACAAAGCGAATATCAAACGCGAATTGCTGCGGCGGGTATTTAACCTTTGGCGCAGGCTTGGTACCGGTTGCCAATGCGGTGTTAAAATACTTGGCTATTACATCCTGCATGGCAGGAGCAATGCCGGTAAGGGTGTACTTGCCGCCCATGTGCGCGGTAAGCATCGGGGTTTTTAGCCATAGCGAGCTGCTATCCGCGGTAGCGGTTGATTTCAGGCTGATGGTATCCAATTGAATACGCTGCGCTTTTTGTATCAGCAGCATATCGGTCAGCATAATATCGGCATTCAGGTAATCCGGGTCGGCAGTAGGCACATCGGCCACCAGCTTACCATGAAAACGCATCGGGTCTTTAGTCAGTTTAAGGTTTTGCATGTTAATGCTGTCAACCAAAAGCGTAGCATTTACCGATGGGTACTTTTTGTTCATGTTAGCCTTTGCATCCAGGTTAAAGTTGATGTTGGGGTCTTTCATAAACGCTTTGGCTACATAGCTGCCATTGCTGGCGCTGCCCCGCAGTACCAGGTTTTGATAGTTATAACCTTTTACGTAGGCTTTGTTCACGTTGCCATTAAAATTAAGGCTGGCATGTTTAGGATCGAGGCTTACCCCTTTTACATTGGCCGATAACGTTACCATGCCCACCATTTGCGGTTGCTTGGTAAGCGCGCCAACATTTAGGTTAACCGCCCTTATGTTGGCCGAATATTTTTCTTTGCCCTTACGTTTACCGCCGCGCATATTTGCCGTCAGATCAACCGCGCCATAGCTTGAGCGGAGGGCCATTTTGGTATCAAAATCCGTCATGCTGCCTTTAAAGGTACCCTTTAGGTTGATGTTGGCCGGAATGCTCACTGTAGACGGTATCATGCCTGCCGATGCCAGTTTGTATATATCGGTACGGGTGGTGTTAAACTCCTTCAGGTTTACATTAAAATAAGCCTTGTTCATATCAGGCAGGCCGCGCATATCTGCAGATGCCCTGATGCGGGTACTGCCAAAGCCTAATAGTTCCAGGTCGCGGATGTGCAGATCGCTCACCTTGCCGTTTACCTTGCCATTTATGCGGAATACGGCATTGCGCAGGTTTCGCATTTGCGGCATAGTAGCCATGGCGGGCATCAGGAGGGTAACATCCTTCATGCCCAGGCGGCTGCCGTCAAGGTTGGCGTTTACACCCAGCGAACCGATATTTTTGCTGATGGCATCAATAGACGGATAGCTAACCTCAACCGATTTTTGCAGCACGGTATTCGGTGTCTCCACCAGCAGATCCTTCAGGTAAGCGCTTTTGGGGCCGTAAAAAAAGTCGGTATTGAATTTTTTAAGGACGAAGCCGCTTTTCTCGTTAAAGGTTACGGCATTGATGCGCCCTGATGAGCTATCCGGATTGTAGGATACATCTTGTATATCAACATTCAGGTTTTTAATGTACATGTGCCCAGGGTCAAGGCCTGCTTTTAACGGCTTTTGGGCATTATTATCAAACCTGATATTATTATTATTAATAGTGAACTTTTTAAGCGTAACCGCCCATGCCGATTTGGTTGGAGATGATACCAGTGTATCCACCGTTTTAACCGCTTTTTCGGCAGCCTTAACTACAGTTTGCGGTTTGGCAAAGGTTACCGAGGCATTGGTTTGGTCTAAGGTAATATTGGCGATGCCTACCTGTTGCTTCTTCAGATCTATCTTATCAAGTGCAACCAACAGCTTGCCCAGGTCAACCTTGGCGGCCATTTCGCCACTACGGTAGTCAACCTTTACTTTTGATATGTCTACCTCATCCAGGTCAAGCTCCATGTTCAACGGTTCGGTAGCGGCGGTATCGGTAACGGCGGTTTGGGCAATACTGCTGCCCTTAGGTGTTTGTATAATGGTAGCGTTAACGCCCGACAGGTTGATCTTCGGGATGCCGAACTTCATCTTATCCAGGTCAAAATCCTTAATGCGGGTATCAAAGTGCCCTAACAGGAATTTGATATCGTTGCCGGTTGTTTCGTCCTTATATTTTATGTTGATGCGATCGAGGATGATATCGCCCATGGCAAATTTCATGGTTGATGTGGTATCCTCCGGTTTTACTTCCTTTTTTTGCTCCCCGGCAAAAGCTTTTAGTATATAGTCGAAATTAAAGAGGCTGTCAGGCCCGCGGCTTATGTTGGCAGTAATGCCCTGCAGGTTAATCTCATTTATTTCAACCGTATTGTCAAGCAGTTTAAACAGGCTTATATCAACCTTCAGCTTATCACCGGCTATCAGGGTATCCCGTTTCTGATCCTCAAAATAAACATTCTCTAAAACTATAAGCTTTGGTAAACCTAACGATAGGTGACCGATCTCCACCTTAGTGCCTATCTTTTTTTGTAAAAATGTTACTGCTTTATTTTTGGCAAAATTTTGTACAGCGGGTACCTGTATCAAAATAACTACAAGTAGTATTAAAAATATAACACTTGCAATTATCCAGAGAAGGGTTTTAAGGGCGATGCGTCCAAATTTTTTCAAAATTGTAATATATTTTAGGGTGAAGAAAATACTGCGTGTTTAACATCAAATAACGTGCAACGTGAATTTTACCGGTAACAAACAAAATGGGAAAAGGCAACAAAAAGGGGCATTTCGGCACAAAAAACGAATTTTTGTTCGCTAATAATACGGTACTTAGTTTTTCAACACTTGATAGGTTAAAGTTGTTTTTTAATAACTTTGTATTTCTGCCTTTAAATTGATTTGGAGTTGTTGCTATGCCTGATTTTTCCCATTTACACGTACATACCCAGTTTTCGCTACTTGATGGTGCCGCCGATATAGGTAAGCTTTACAAAAAGGCCGCTGCCGATGGCATGAAAGCCCTTGCCATTACCGATCATGGTAACATGTTCGGCGTATTCAAGTTTGTGGCCGAGGCGGGTAAGCACAACGTAAAGCCTATTGTGGGCTGCGAGTTTTACGTGGTTGAGGACAGGCATATCAAGCAGTTTACCAAAGAAAAAAAGGACGTTAGGCGGCACCAGTTGCTGCTGGCCAAAAACCCCGAAGGTTACCGCAACCTGGTAAAGCTATGTTCGTTGGGTTATATGGAAGGGCTGTACAGCAAATGGCCGCGTATTGATAAGGAACTGATACTAAAATATCACAAAGGCCTTATTGCTACAAGCTGCTGCATAGGCGCGTCAATACCGCAGGAGATATTAAAGAACGGTGAGGAAGCCGGTGAGCGCGAGCTGAAATGGTGGCTCGACCTGTTTGGTGAAGATTTTTATATAGAACTGCAACGGCACAATATACCCGAGCAGGAAATTGTAAATAATGCCCTGCTTAAATACGCCAAAAAGCATAATGTAAAGGTGATATGCTCCAATGATTCGCACTACGTGGATCAGCAGGACTCTAACGCGCATGATATTTTACTGTGCGTAAACACCGGCGATATGCAGAGCACCCCTATTGCTACTGACGAAGAAGGAGGCAAAGGCTACCGTTTCGGCTTTCCGAATGACCAGTTTTATTTTAAAACGCAGACTGAAATGGGCAAGCTGTTTCATGACCTGCCCGAATCATTAGATAATACCAACGAGATAGTTGACAAGGTAGAAACGCTTAAACTGAAGCGCGACATCATGTTGCCTAACTTTGTTATACCCGATGAATTTAAGATACACAATACCCCTGATGCCGATACACTTAACCAGTGGGAATACCTGAAACACCTTACCTATACCGGTGCTAAAGAACGCTATATAGATATTTTACCCGAGGTGCAGGAGAGGATAGACTTTGAGCTGTTCACCATACGTACCATGGGTTTCGCGGGTTATTTCCTCATCGTGTCTGACTTTATTAAGCACGGGCGCGAAATAGGCGTGTTTATTGGTCCGGGTCGTGGCTCGGCGGCGGGTTCGGTGGTGGCTTATTGTACAGGTATCACCAATATCGACCCGATAAAATATAATCTCCTGTTCGAAAGGTTCCTGAACCCCGACCGTAAATCAATGCCCGATATTGATACCGACTTTGACGACTCCGGCCGGCAAAAAGTTATTGATTACGTGGTTGATAAATATGGCAAAAACCAGGTAGCGCAAATTATCACCTATGGCTCCATGGCTGCCCGTACCAGCATTCAGGACGTTGGCCGTGTGCTGGATATGCCATTGGCCGAGGTGAGCGCCCTTAAAAAGCTGGTGCCCGATACTTTGGGCATCACCCTGAAACAGGCCATAGAGCAGGTGCCCGAGTTGCAGTTGATCTACAAAGCCAATGACCTGAAAGGCACCGTACTGCGCGAGGCCGAAAAGCTGGAAGGCTCGGTACGTAATACGGGTGTACACGCCGCGGGTATCATCATAGCGCCTGATGACCTGACCAATATTGTACCTGTAGCCACCGCCAAAGATTCTGACTTGCTGGTTACCCAGTTTGACGGGCGGGTAATTGAGGATGCAGGCGTTATCAAGATGGACTTTCTGGGGCTTAAAACCTTAACTATTATTAAGGATGCCCTGCGCCTCATCAAACAAAACCATGGAGTTGAAATAGATATTGACTATATACCGCTTACCGATCAAACTACTTTTGAGCTTTACCAGCGCGGCGATACCAACGGTACTTTCCAGTTTGAAAGTGACGGTATGCAAATGTACCTGCGCGATCTTAAACCCGATAAGTTTGAGGATTTGATAGCCATGAACGCCCTTTACCGCCCGGGGCCGATAGAGTACATTCCTAACTTCATCAAGCGTAAGCATGGCCAGGAGCCTATCACTTACGATTTGCCGGAGATGGAGGAATACCTGTCCGAAACCTATGGCATTACCGTTTACCAGGAGCAGGTGATGCTACTGTCGCAAAAGCTGGGCGGCTTTACCAAAGGTGATGCCGACGTTTTGCGTAAGGCCATGGGTAAAAAGCAGATAGAGGTACTGAATAAAATGGAAGCGCAGTTTATGGATGGGGCCATGGCCAAAGGTCACCCCAAGGATAAGCTGACCAAAATATGGAACGACTGGAAAGCCTTTGCGCAATACGCGTTCAACAAATCGCACTCTACCTGTTACGCTTTTGTAGCCTATCAAACGGCTTACCTGAAAGCGCATTACCCGTCAGAATACATGGCCGCGGTATTAAACAACCAGAACAGTATCGATAAAATTTCCTTCTTTATGGAGGAGTGCCGCCGTATGGGGGTGGTTGTGCTGGGGCCGGATATTAATGAGTCCGAAATGTCATTCGCGGCAAACCGGAAAGGGGAGGTGCGCTTTGGCCTTGCCGGTGTTAAGGGTGTGGGCGAAAAGGCGGTTGAAAGTATTATTGAAGAGCGTATGGAACGTGGCCCGTATGAATCTGTTTATGATTTTGCCCGCCGCTCAAACGTGCGCAGTGTTAACCGAAAATCATACGAGAACCTGGTTTATGGCGGTGGCTTTGATGAATTTGGTTATAACCGCGCGCAGTTTTTCGCTAAAACCGAGAATGGCCTGCTATCCGGTGTGGAGCGTTTGATAAAATACGCTAACGATTACCAGAATACGCAAAATAGTTCGCAGGCATCACTGTTTGGCAGCTCGGTGGCCTCATACATTCCTGAACCGCCAATGCCTGATGCTGACGAATGGCCGTTGATAGAAAAGTTAAAGTACGAGAAAGAGGTAATAGGTATTTACCTTACCGGCCACCCGCTGGATAACTATAAACTCGAACTCGAAAAGTTTTGTAACACCACCGTGTCAGACCTTAAGCTGATGCAAAAAGCACGCTCAGGCGAGGGGGGCGATGATGTAGCCGCGGCCTTTGCCCAGCTACGTAAGCGCGGCGAAATATGCGTTGGTGGCCTGATGAGCAATGTACAGCATAAAACCACAAAAACAGGTAAGCCATTCGGCACCTTTGTGTTGGAGGATTATAATGACTCTTACGAATTTGCCTTGTTTGGGGAGGATTACATCAAATTCCGCAATTTGCTGGTAGATGGTTTTTTTATGCACATCAAAGGCAATATCGAAGAAAAATTCAGGCAAAAAGATAACTGGGACCTGCGCATTATGGTTATGAGCCTGCTTTCCGAAATGCGCGACAATCGAAGTAAATCCATCGAGGTGCCGCTAAGCCTGCATGATATTAACGGGCAAATGATCAACGCGCTGCTGGGCATCATCCAGCAAAACAATGAAAAGTACCCGGTAAAAAACTGCGGCCTGCGCATCACTATCAAGGATCTGGAGGATGACCTGATCACTGCCGGTACCTCAAAAGTATTTAAGGTAAACCCGAGCGATGATTTAATGCAGGAAATATTTGCCCTTACCAGGGTACAACCTGTGTTGCATACTAAGTAGTAGCATAATGTTTGAGCTTGCTGCGTTTGCTATCGTATATGGCATAACCAATGATGCCCGTAAGTGTTACTGAGGTAACGTTGAAAAAAAGCATCAATATAGCAGCGCTCATTGGGCCGGTAAGGCAACGTATTTTATCGGATGGTTCTTTATTAATAGGATCAATTATTAAATGGGTGGCTGCTATGCAAAAGCCAATGGCCGTTAAAAGCATCAATACTGTGGCCGCTCCTATTGGTATTTTTGTGCGATTTTTTATTCGCTGTACAATTAATATTATTTGTAGCAAAGGTGCTGCAAAAAATAAGATCAATTCCGTTATAAACAATAATTGGCCCATGTGCTATTGGTTTTGCTATTAATACAACAAGTTGAAATAGGTAACCTTTATTGTCATTTTGATTACCTGTCCTTAACTCCTTATGAGGATCAAAAGAAACAAACCTTAGTGTTAGCGATCTCATGAGCGCAATTAAAAAAAATAACAGCCAATATATTGCAGGCTGTTTAATTTTCTGTGAACTTAATGCTTCAACCTACTACCCGGAAAAGGCAGGATTTATAGAGAATATGGGGTTTGTACATGCAGTTTTTACGTCATCCGATAGTAAGCAATGTCCAAGCAGATATTAGCAATCATTCAGGATGGCAGATTGGTATATCAAACCCATTAAATTAAAGCTGACTTAATTCAATAACTCAATAATTCAGTAAATCAAAAATTAATTCCCGGCTCTTTCACTGCGCTCACTGAGTTGTTTGAGCACTTCGTCATTAAATTGCTTTTCGCTTTTGTAGAGTTCGCTTACCTTTTCGGCAGGGAGTATTTTCATAAACTCCTCGTTGTAGCGTTTGTGGATGTTAACCAGTTCGGTTTCATAGTACAGCTCTTTTTTTACCTGTTCTTCACCGTTAGGCTGCGCGCTTGAGTTGTTGATGCGTTTAAGGTGGCGTATATTAATGAGCTGCTGCTGGTACTGACGGTACAACGGCCAAAACTTTTTTGATTCGGCGGCGGTAAGGTTAAGCTGGCGTTCAAAATAATCTTTTTTAGCATTGGCCAGTTTGGCAAAGCGCGATTGTGTTGCAGCGTTATTGGTTTTATTTTGCTGATAACGCAGGCCACGGGCGTTATCAGGTACCTGCGCTTTAGTATTTAAGCACATGCCCAGCACAAACAATATGATAATATATACTCCTCTGGCCAGATTGCTCATTATTAAAGTTCAGTATTTATATAGTCTAACAATTCCTCGTCGCTAACGTTTTCGCTAATGTACGATTGTGTTTCGCCAGCGTCCAGGTTTTGCTCGGCATAGCCGCGTATCTCGGTCAATGGAATGTTTGACAGGCGGCTGTGCAAAAACGAATCAGCATGTTGGTTTGTATTTGATGCAGCCTGTGGTGCCCTGTTAAAAAAGAAGGTTGCGCCAATAGCTATGGTAACACATGCCGCGGCAGCATACCGATACACTCCCGAGGTAAAGAACCTGCGTACCACACCATGCTGTTGTTGCGTAGCGGCAGGCACTTGTTCGGCAGGCTGCTCCTCAGCCCCGGTAGTTTTGCTTAAAATAGCAGCATTAAGTTTATCAAAATAACCGGCAGGTACGGCAAAAGGCTCATCGGCTGTTACGGCCTCTTCAATAGCAATGCGTGCGGTTATGTTTTGCTGCAGGTTGTTAAAGTAACCTTCGGGCACCTCAAACCCTACGCTTTCGCTGCCTGCTGCCTCTTCAATGCTTATACGGCTTTGAATATTGCTGCTCAGTTCATTAAAGTAGTTATCAGGCAAAGTAAAGCCTGTATTATCTAAATTTAATGCGGCGGCTACGGTAATGCGGCTGTTAATGTTACTGTTTAGCTCCTCAAAATAATTTTCAGGAACAGTAAAACCGGCTTGCCATGCAGTTATATCATCTAAATTTTTAAGGGAAAGAGTGCGTTCGCGAAGGTCATCGAAATAGCCTGCAGGCACTGTAAACGGGTTATTTGGGTTAACCTGTTTTAGTGCTGTAAATTCATTTAGCCAATCTCTTGTTTCCATATCGCTCTTCATACCCTCATTAGATTAATACTTTCGCAAAAGGTTTAAAGTGATTTATAAAAAATATTACAATTCTGATGATAGTAAGTAGGCCTCAATTTTTTTCACCGCCAAATGGAACGATGCCTTTAGCGCGCCTACGCTGGTACCCAATACCTCTGATATTTCTTCGTATTTCATATCATCAAAATACTTCATGTTAAACACAAGTTTTTGCTTTTCGGGTAAGGTGAGCAAGGCCTGCTGCAATTTTTGCTGGGCCTTGTCACCGTTAAAATATGTCGAATCGGCCAGTGTATCGGCCAGTTCATAGGCTACATCATCCAGCGGTACATTATTTTTCATTTTCTTTCTGTTCAAAAATGTAATGCACTCGTTGGTGGCAATGCGGTACATCCAGGTGTACAACTGCGCATCGTTCCTAAAGCCGGGCAAGTTCTTCCATATCTTTACAAAAACATCCTGCGTCAGGTCATCAGCATCGTCGTGGTCAATAACCATACGGCGAATATGCCAATAGATCTTTTGCTGATACTTTTTAAGTAACAGATTAAAAGCCTCGTTCCTGGTACGCTCGTCACGGAACTTACTTAGTATTTCTTCGTCTTCAGCCTGTGCGGCCATATCAAATCTTTATACCCTAAATAAAGAACTTAGCTGTTTTGTTTTTTGCGTGCTATTACTTTTTTAGCAGCCGCAATGATGTGCTCAGCATCCAAACCATATTTGGTCATTAACTGTGCAGGTGTACCGCTTTCGCCAAAGCTGTCGTTCACAGCCACATACTCCTGCGGAGTTGGGGTGTTAACAGCCAGTAATTGTGCAATGCTATCGCCTAAGCCACCTAAACGGTTATGCTCTTCGGCAGTTACCACGCAACCTGTTTTTGCTACTGATTTTAAGACAGCCTCAGCATCCAAAGGTTTAATGGTGTGTATGTTTATGATCTCGGCATCTATACCTTCTTCGGCAAGTTTCTCGCCTGCCTGTATAGCTTCCCATACCAGGTGGCCGGTAGCGAAGATAGATACATCAGCACCCTCGTTCACCATCCATGCCTTACCGATCTCGAATTTTTGATCGGCATCAGTAAAGATTGGCACTACCGGGCGGCCAAAGCGCAGGTATACCGGGCCATGATGCTCGGCAATAGCGATGGTTGCGGCTTTTGTTTGATTGTAATCGCACGGGTTGATCACCGTCATTCCCGGCAACATTTTCATCAAACCGATGTCTTCAAGTATCTGGTGTGTAGCGCCATCCTCGCCCAGGGTTAACCCGGCGTGTGATGCGCAAATTTTTACGTTCTTGTCAGAATAAGCTACCGATTGGCGAATCTGATCGTAAACACGGCCGGTTGAAAAGTTAGCGAAGGTACCTGTGAACGGAATTTTACCGCCAATGGTTAAACCTGCCGCCATACCGATCATATTTGCCTCGGCAATACCGGTTTGGAAAAAGCGCTCAGGGAATGCCTTGATAAAGTCGGCCATTTTTAATGAGCCTACCAAATCGGCACAAAGTGCAACCACTTCGGGGTTACGTTTACCGGCTTCAAGCAGGCCATCGCCAAAACCCGAACGGGTATCTTTTTTATCTGTGTAAGTATATTTTTTCATAACCTCACCTAAATCCTCTCCGGGGGGAGAGGACTTTTTATTTTTTTTATTGTGATATGATATTATTTAGATCAAACTATCTGCAATTGTAACTGCTACTGCAGCCGCAACTGCCACCCCCCTTCAGGGGGCCCGGGGGCTTAATAATCGCCCAGTGTTTCCTCAAGCTGAGCTAAGGCTGCTGCTAATTGCTCATCATTAGGTGCAACACCATGCCATTTATGGCTGCCCATCATAAAGTCGACACCGTAACCCATGCCTGTTTTAAGCAGGATAGCGATAGGTTTACCTTTACCGGTTAAGCTTTTGGCTTTTTCAAGCACAGCTACTACGCTGGCCATATCATTACCGTGTGGTTCTTCAAGCACTTCCCAGCCAAAGGCCTCGAATTTTGCTTTCAGGTTACCTAATGAAAGTACCATTTCGGTAGGGCCATCTATCTGTTGGCCATTATAGTCAACCGTAGCTATCAATCTATCTAATTTATTATGCGGAGCAAACATGGCGGCTTCCCATATCTGGCCTTCCTGTAACTCGCCATCACCATGCAGGGTGTAAACAATGCTGTCGTCACCATTTAAGCGTTTAGCCAAAGCAGCGCCGATAGCTACTGATAAACCCTGGCCTAATGAACCCGATGCGATACGCACGCCCGGTAAACCCTCGTGGGTGGTTGGGTGGCCTTGCAACCTTGAATTCAGTTTACGGAAGGTGCTTAATTCTGATTTATCAAAATAACCGGCATGTGCCAGTACGCTGTAAAATACCGGCGAAATATGGCCGTTTGAAAGGAAGAACAGGTCTTCGCCCTTGGCATCCATGTTAAACGACGGATCGTTATTCATGATGTTGAAATAAAGGGCTACCAAAAAGTCAGTACAACCTAATGAACCGCCCGGGTGGCCTGACTGACAGCCATGTACCATCCTTACGATGTCACGACGCACCTGGGATGCTGTTTGTTTTAATTGCTCTATGTCTTGTTTCATTAAATGATAGGTTTTATTGCAATAAATTTAAATTTCGGCTAAAATAAATATTAATCTGATATATAGGTGTTATTTCAACACATCTAATATCTGCTGCGACGAGTTTTTGGTATCAACCTTATCAATAATTTTATCGATAATACCATCTCCGTTAATTAAAAACGTTTTACGCGCGGTACCCATGTATTTTTTGCCGTACATGTTTTTTTCAACCCAAACGCCGTAGGCTTCTACAATTTCCTTGCTCTCATCAGCAATAAGGGTAAAGGGCAGGCTGTATTTGGTTTCAAATTTTTTGTGTGATTTTTCGTCATCCGTACTTACGCCAATTACCTCAAAGCCCTGGCTAATTAATGATTGATAATTATCTCTGAAACTGCAGGCCTCGGCAGTACAGCCCGGCGTGTCGTCCTTCGGGTAAAAATAAAGTATCACATTTTTGCCTTTAAAGTCGCCCAGTGATACGGCTTTGCCGTTTTGGTCTTTCGCGTTAAAATCGGGGGCTTTATCGCCAACTGCTAATGTTGCCATGTTTTTTATCGGTAAAAGGTAGCTTTAAATTGCGACGCGTTGTCCTTCGCGTCGGTTACTGTCAGTTCAAATGTATGTTTTCCGTTCTTAATATTATCATCAAAATAATATCTTAACAATTTAGTCTTGTAGTCGTGCTCAACCAATACCCACTTGCCGTCTATCTTGCCGGTATAGCTTTTTACGCCCGACAGGTTATCGCTCATGCGGAGGTTGATGCTTTTCGCTGCCGACAAATTGCTGCCGTCATGAATATTAACCGGCGTAATCACCGGCGGTACGGTATCAACCTTAATATAATAATCGCCAAAAAAACGGCACTGGCCTTTAACATAGCCATCCTCAAACTTGCCTATAGCCAAATTACCGGCAGTATTTATCAACACGGCCTTATCTGCATTGTGGCCGATAGTACTGTCGGGCTTTATCCACAGGCTAAAGGTTTCGTGTATGGGTGTAAAGCGGTTATGTATGCGATGGGTTTCTGAGTAAGCGCCCGGTTTGCGCGGCAAGCGGGCGTAGTTAAAGTCGAGGTTATCATACAAATTACCGGGCGTAACAATCACCTTTACCTTGTCATTATTAAACTCGTTGGTTTTATCGTACTGAAACAGCGGGCCTTTGGGGATGAATGGTTTAACGTCGCTTTTTGATGATTTAACCTTTACAGTGAGTGTTGAGGTATTGCCGGCCACATCGCGCACCACGTATTGCACCTCGTGCATGGCATCGTCATCAAAATTAATAATACCCCGGTTTACCGATTGCGGGTATAACGATACATTGCTGCCCGGCGGCACAAAGCACTTTTGCATCCAGCGGCGCGAGGTAAGGAAGGCCGGGTAATCAAGGTAAGCATTGATAGCCCGGGTTTGATCGAACCCGAAACGCTCCACCGCGAAGGTGTACACCGTGCTGCCATCCAGTTTTAACTCAACCGAGTAAATGCCGTTATGGTTGGGCGATACGCTATTCATGTCATACGCGGTAAGGCCAAAGCCAATCGCGCCGCTTAAATGTATCGGCTGGTTATTTTTTAGACGATATTGGCCGTTGGCACCGGTAAGCGCCAAAAACATGTGCGGCGTTTTTTCGCTAAAGGGAGCGCCATCGGCAAAATTGTAAGTAGCTATAGCCTGTAATGTTGGTGGTACCTTATCGGGTATGGTGAGGCCGAACAATTGGGGGTTAATGGTTTGCTCGGTTTTACTGTCGCGCAGCTCAAAGTGCAGATGCGGCCCCGCGGATGCGCCTGCATTACCCGTCCAGGCAAAAACTTCGCCTTTTTTGAGGGGGAGCTGCAAAGGCAGCAATTGAAAATCAACCTCGTAGCTTTGCTGTTGTACCTGGTAATCACGTATCAACGCCTCAATAGCCGGGCTAAATCTTTCCAAATGCCCGTATACCGATGTAAAGCCATTAGGGTGGGTAATATAAACTGCCCTGCCAAACCCGCCGTATTGAATGCGCAGGCGTGATACAAAACCATCTAAAATTGAATAGATGGGGTAGCCCGTACGCTGGTTGGTCTTAAAATCGAGCCCGGAATGGAAGTGGTTAGGCCTAAGTTCGCCAAACGAGCCTGCCGTGCTGGGCGGCAAATCAAGCGGGTAACGAAAAACATCCTTGGGGTAAAAACTGGTTTGTATAACATCCTGCGCCAGCGCGGCAGTGCAAATCCATAAAAGGGCTGTAAGCGCCCCAAGCTTTTTTAGCATATCCGGTTTTATTTCACGTAAAAATCAAGCATCTTATCATTTTCAACAAACCCTTCCAGGTGGTCGCCTATGGCCACCGGGCCTACACCTTCGGGTGTGCCTGTAAAAATAAGGTCGCCTTTTTTTAGGGTGATGTATTGTGATACGAACGCGATGATACGTTCAAACGAAAAAAGCAGATCTTTTGTGTTGCCCGCCTGGCGCTTTTCGCCATTTATATTGAGGCTAAAGTTGATGTTATACATATCGGCAAACTGGCTCTTCGGTAAAAAGCTGCTGATAGGTGCCGAGCCGTCAAAGCTTTTGGCCAGTTCCCAGGGCAGGCCTTTTTCCTTGTGGCGGGCCTGTATGTCGCGGGCGGTAAAATCAATGCCCAAGCCTATCTCATCATAATAATTAGCGGCAAACTTCTCGCTGATGTGCTTGCCCTCTTTGCATATTTTCAGCACAAGTTCGGCCTCATAATGCACATCGGTTGAAAATTCGGGATAATAGAACGGTTTATTCTCTTTAAGCAACGCCGTATCCGGCTTCATAAATATAACAGGCGTAGTTGGTACCGGGTTATTCAGCTCTTTAGCATGCTCGGCATAGTTGCGCCCAATGGCAATAATTTTCATAATAGCAATGGTAAAACGTCAAAGCTAATTATTTTGAGGGAGAGATTGGTGATTAGAGATTAGTAATTAGTAATCAGTAATCAGTAGCTGGTCAGAGATTAGAGGTTGAGGACAATAGTTAGTTGTAAATAGTAAGGAATAAAAGGATAAAGCTATTATTCAACAATGACTAATGTCCAATGACTAATTACTATAGAACAGAAAGACGCTTAATGGTAGACTCGGTACCGGCTATGATGCGGAGAAAGTAGAAGCCGCGGCTAAGTTTATTGTTGATGATATAGGTGAATTTTTGATCGCCTGAGTCAACACGTTGCGAAAAAATGGTAGCCACATCATTACCCAGCATATCCACTATCTTAATGGTAACGTTGGTGTTGCGAGACAGGTCATACCTCAGGTTGATCTGGTCTGTTACCGGGTTAGGGTATATCTGTACATTGCTCAGCAGCTTATCATCCTGGCGGTTAACGCTTAATTTGGTGGTTGATACGGTGCCCGGTTTTAAAGGCGGCAGAGTAAAGGGGAGGCCGCTTTTTAAGTAGGATGTTTTGCTTTTCTTTTTAAGGATAAGGCTATCCTGCGAAGCCGTTGTACCTGCAAAAGCAAAATTCATGGTCACCGCTATCGCGATCACAATTGTCCATAAATTAAATTTAGTAAATTTTTGCTTCATACAGTTACACTGCTACAAATGTATAAATTACACCAAGCCTATTCAAAAAGTTGGCCTTTATATTTAATATTTAACAATTTTTAACAAAATGAATGTAATATTGTAATGATATATATACTGACTTATACGAACTTAATAAGTTTAAGTTTATGTATATAAAATTTATAATTTTGCATTTTTATACAACATAGTGTCAAGTCATAAAGACCTTCAGAAACTGACAGTCCCCGGGCTGCTCATTAGTTTAGGGATCATCTACGGCGATATCGGTACTTCACCGCTATACGTATTCAAAGCAATTGTTGGTGCACAAGCCATAAACGAAAGCCTTGTACTGGGCGGCGTTTCGTGCATCTTCTGGACGCTTACCCTGCAAACTACCGTAAAATATGTATTAATAACCTTATTGGCCGATAACAAGGGTGAGGGTGGCATCTTTTCTCTTTTTTCGCTGGTGCGCCGCAAGGCACGGTGGCTTATTGTGCCTGCCGTGGTAGGGGGCTGCGCCTTGCTGGCCGATGGCATCATTACCCCGCCCATCACCATATCATCAGCCATTGAGGGATTGCATACCCGTTTTCCGCAGATGACGCTGCCCACGTACCAGATTGTGCTTATCATCATTGCCCTGTTGTTCATTATCCAACAGTTTGGTACCTCGCTGGTGGGTAAGGCATTCGGGCCTATCATGTTTCTGTGGTTTACCATGATGGGCGTGCTGGGTGTTTTGATGGTTGCACAAATGCCCTGGGTGCTTAAAGCGCTTAACCCTTATTACGCTTACGATATTTTGAGCAACAACCCCAACGCCTTTGTAATATTAGGCGCGGTTTTTCTGTGTACTACTGGTGCCGAGGCGCTGTATTCCGATCTGGGGCACTGCGGCCGTTCAAATATCCGCGTAAGCTGGATATATGTTAAAACCTGCCTTGTGCTTAATTACCTTGGCCAGGCGGTATGGCTTATAAACCATAACGGCGAATACCTGGGTAATAAAAACCCTTTCTATCTGATCATGCCCGAGGGTTTCCTGATATTTGGTATCGGCCTGGCAACAGTAGCCGCTATTATTGCCAGCCAGGCGCTGATCTCCGGCTCGTTTACGCTGATAGCAGAGGCGGTAAGGCTTAACCTTTGGCCTAAAGTACGCATCAATTACCCTACCGATCAAAAAGGCCAGCTATATGTACCAAGCATTAACTGGATACTTTGCGTGGGTTGTATCATAGTAGTATTACTTTTTGAAAAATCAGAAAGAATGGAGGCTGCTTATGGTTTAAGTATCACCGTAGCCATGTTGATGACGACTATACTGGTATCTAAATTTTTGCAGCGCCGTAAGGTGCCTGCCTATTTAATAGGGCTGTTTTTTGTAGTTTACTTACTAATTGAGGGTACCTTTTTATTAGGCAACCTGGTTAAGTTTGTGCATGGCGGCTGGTTCACCCTGTCCATCGGCTTTATGCTGTTTGTGGTGATGTGGACATGGCATACCGCCCGCAAGATCAAGAACCGCTACGTGAAATTTATTGAGATTGAGGACTACTTCCAAATCATCAATGAGTTGAGCGACGATGAAACCGTACCCAAGTATTCATCACAATTGGTGTATTTAACCAGCGCCAATTTTAACTCGGAGGTTGAATCAAAGATCATATATTCCATACTGCAAAAGCAACCCAAGCGAGCTGATGTTTATTGGCTGGTACACGTTGACGTGGTTGATGAACCTTATACCCGCGAGTACGAGGTTGACTTTTTAGTGCCGGGCAAACTTATCCGTATCGATTTTAAGCTGGGCTTCCGTGTGGAGCAGCAGATCAACGTATTGTTCCGCAGGGTGGTTGAGGATTTAGTGAAGAACGGCGAGGTGAATATTACCAGCCAATACAAATCACTAAGCAAGCATAATATTGTTGGCGATTTCCGTTTCGTGGTGATCGAAAAAACATTGTCACGCTCGCATAACCTATCGTTTTACGAGCAGTTGATCATGGATATTTATGTGCAGCTTAAAAAGGCCAGCTTATCTGAGGAACGCGGTTTTGGCCTCGACCTCAGCTTTGTAACGGTTGAAAAGGTACCGCTGATGCTCACCACGCCTGATAACGTGGATATGCGAAGGATACAATAAAAAGAGAGCGGGAACCCGTTAAAGGTTCCCGCTCTCTTTTTTATGCTGATGATGTATGATCAATCAGCCAGCTCCATTATCTTAATGTTTTTGAAGGCTATTTTACCGCCATGGGCCTGCAAGGCTATACGGCCTTTTTTGGCCATGCCATAGTCGGGGTCATCCTTCCATTTACCGGTAGTTTTCTTTTCTGTCCACTCCGGCGACCATGCCTCAAATTCCAGTATTTTAGCGCCGTTAAGCCAGTGTTCTACATGGCCTTTGTTAAATATAATTTTGCTGGTGTTCCACTGGCCAACCGGTTTTAGTTTCTTCTTTTCGTTGGGCAGGTGCATGGCGTAATCGCATCCGGCTTTTTGCCAGTCCTCCAGCTTGCCGTCCCAGCCTACCTCATCTATGAGTTGATATTCGGGGCCGGTAGTAAACGTGTACGGGTATTTGGCATCCTCAACCACATGGTACATTACGCCGCTGTTGCTGCCTTTGCCTATCTGCCAATCCCAGGTAAGCTCAAAGTTGCCATACTCCTTGTCGGTAACAATATCGCCGTTGGTGGCTTCATGTTCGCTTCCAACGCAGGTAAGTATACCATCCTTTGCTACCCAGTTTTCAACTTTAGTAGTTTTATTGTAGGCATGCCAGCCGTTAAGCGTTTTGCCATCAAACAGGCTAACCCATCCCTTTTTTGCGGGATGCTCCGCTTTAGGTTTTTCATCAACGCTATGGGCAATAGCCGCGGTGCCAAGTAAGCCGGCGGTTAGTAATACACTGATCGATCGTAGTTTCATATTCATGGTAGTTATTGTTTTTTAGTGATCTGCATTTTTTCGGGGTCCCAAAGTATGGAGCGGTCCTGGTGGTAGCTGTCATTACACAGCAGGGCAGGGGCTGCCGCACGATAGCCGAATATGGCATCCTCAACCACCTTTTTATTCTCGCGTATGGCGGTAAAAAAGTTAACCATATGGTCATAAGGGCCGCCCTTGTATCCCTTTTCGGCGGCGTAGGTCATTTGCTCGGGCGGTAGTATCATTTTTCGCCCGGCATTGCCATTGCCTGATTTACGTAGCTGCTCCAGGTAAAAAGGATCATCGGAGGCAAATGACTTATTTCTTTTCAGTGTGACATCATCCCAGGTAACATCCATTGAGCCCTCGCTGCCCACCAGGCGCAGGTAGGTAGTTCCGCTGGTGCCATCCACAAAGTTGCAGCGCAAGGACAGGTTAAATGCCGGGTGTACATCAGCCTTCGGATAATCAAAGGTGCCTAATAACACGTCAGGCACTTCGCGGCCATCATTCCAATATCTTAATCCGCCCGAAGCATAAATTTTATTTGGCCCGTGCGAACCGGTAACAAAGTGCAGACTGCTGAACAGGTGAACAAAAAGGTCACCTGCCATGCCGGTGCCGTAATCGGTATAATTTCTCCAACGAAAAAAGCGCTTCTCGTCAAAAGGGCGCTTTTTGGTATTGCTAACGTAAGTATCCCAGTCAAGCGTTTGGGTGGAGGCATCAGCAGGTAAGGGGTACTGCCAGGCCTCGATGGGGTTGCGGCGTGCCCAAAAGCCCTCGGCATAATTAAGCTGGCCAATAGCGCCCGAAGCGAGCAGCTCCTTAGCTTTTTCGTTCCCTAATGATGATACGCCCTGGCTGCCTACCATAAATACCTTACCGGTTTCCTTTTGCGCTTTAATAACCGCGGGGCCTTCATCAACCGAGTGTACCATGGGTTTTTCGCAATACACATGCTTGCCGGCCCGCATCGCGTCTACTGATATTTGCTGATGCCAGTGGTCGGTAGTGCCAATAATTACGGCATCAACATCCTTACGGGCTAATATTTCTTTATAGCTGCGGGTGGTAAAAATATCGGCACCCCAGCGTGCTTTGGCGTCTTTAAGGCGGGTATCATACAGGTCGCATACGGCAACCAGTTTTACGCCCGGTACCTGCAGGGCAACAATGGCATCCTGCGTACCCATGCCTCCGGCGCCAATAAGAGCAATGTTTATGTTATCATTAATGCTTACAAACGGCTGGCGTTTTAAACACAAAAAAGGTTCATGCTTTTCGGCGGCTATTACAGCCGTTCCGGCGGCCACAGCGGCCGCGGCGGTGCCTAACTTTTTAATGAAGCCCCGGCGCGAGGCATTCTTTTTTTCTTCCATACGGTTTAATTTGATAGGTGATCGAGGCGTAAAATTAACAGATAATTCTATTCAAAATCACAGTTAAATATCCATTTAATGCAGAATATGAGTGTATTAAGGATAAAATATTATAATAATTGAATAGCCGGGGAGATCAGCAGAACAGAACAAACATATACCTGCCGGGCAACCGCCCGCCCGGCAGCGGCATTAGTAAAATTGGGTATGTTACGTATATTTGAGAGGCGATACATTTTCAAAAACCTAAAAAATGACACAAGAGGAATTGGCTCAATTAACGGACGAAGAACTATTACAGCGGGCAAAAAAGCTTAAATCAATATATTTTTTTGACGCCTTGATATTCGGTGTACTAATAGGTATTGCGGTTTTTAGTTCAGTTAAAAACGGCTTTGGCTTGTTTAGTTTTCTCCCCCTCATCTATATACCGGTGGCAGCCAGAAACAAAACAAAGAATAAGCCGCTTGAAGATGTTTTGAAAGAAAGGAACCTGAAATAGGCATTCCCAATCAGGCATTTGTAAAAGTGCCCGGCATATAGGGTGTATTGCTGCAAACGGCATTGGCGGGCGGTGCATTTAATTTACTAATGCCTATATTTACCGCCCACAGGCCATGAGCAAAGTAGTTACTCCATACCAAAACGAGCAGGTTACCAAAAAGGAGCAGGTAGCCGATATGTTCAACAACATATCAAAAACATACGATTTTCTGAACCACTTTATGTCGCTGGGGATTGATATCATCTGGCGCAAAAAGGCGATCAACGAGTTAAAGCACGATAAGCCCGGGCATATACTGGATGTAGCCACAGGTACCGGCGATTTCGCTTTTGAGGCCCTGACCATATTAAAGCCCGAAAAAATTACAGGCGTTGATATATCAAGGGGAATGCTTGATATTGCTGAGCAAAAAATAGCAAAGCGCAAGCTGGGTCATAAATTCTCAGTAAAGCTTGGCGATTCAGAAAAGCTACCATTTGGCGATACTGAGTTTGATGCCGTTACGGTGGCCTATGGTGTACGTAACTTCGAGAACCTGGAAGCCGGTATGGCCGATATATTTCGTGTGCTGAAGCCCGGAGGTAAGGTAGTGGTGCTGGAGTTCTCCAAACCACGTACATTCCCGGTAAAACAGTTGTATAACTTTTACTTTAAATACATTACGCCGGGTATAGGCAAACTTTTTTCAAAGGATGCAAGGGCGTACTCTTACCTGCCCGAGTCGGTAGCTGCCTTTCCGGATGGTAAGAACTTTACCGCCGTTATGGACAAAGTAGGTTTTAAAAATACCAAAAACCGTGCTTTAACGTTTGGTATCTGTTCAATCTACACAGGCGTTAAATGATAAAAAGCTTTTACACAGCGTTAATTTTTGTTTTTTGCTTTACCGGGTTGGCCTTTGGCCAACGCCCGCCCGCATGGGGTGGCGGCGCCGATCTGAACGATTTTAGTTTCGGTTTCTCATTCAGCTATATCAGCAGCTATCTCAAAATAAATAAACAGCCCGACTGGACAACACCTTTTGCTGATCCTGAAACCGGCGCGCCTTTAACAGGTAACGCTACCAGCATCAGTTCGCCAAACTCACCCGGATTTGCCGTTGGTTTTTTGGCGCGCTACAGGTTGACCGATCATCTTGAAGCACGTGTAACGCCATCGCTGGTGTTTGCCGACCGCAAACTGATCTACACCTATGATTCGCCTGACCCGGAAACCCAGGTAATTACCAAACAAATAAATACTACAGGCTTTGATCTGCCGCTGCAACTCAAATTAAAGTCGGATCGTATTGGCGATCTGCGTGGTTACATGATAGGCGGAGTGAAGTTAAGCCAGTCGTTGGGGCGTAAAAACCCTGATGCTGATAAAGGCCTGCTTGAAAAAACGGTGAAGATAGATCGTACGTTCGCGTCATACGAGGTTGGTTTGGGATGCGATATCTATTTTGAATTTTTTAAACTATCGCCCGAGATAAAAATATCCAATTCATTCGGTAATGTGCTGGTGCCTGAAAATCACCCGGCCTCATACCCGCTCAGCGGCCTGCGCCTGCATACGCTGCAGTTCAGCCTGTACTTTGAGTAATACCGCATCCTTACGGTAAGGCGACATATTGTTGCTCCGGAAAACATATTTTCGCTGCCGATAGTTATATAAACTTATGGCAAAAATTGCATTAATAACAGGGGCAACCGCCGGTATAGGCGAGGCTTGCGCCCATGTATTCGCCCGCGAAGGCTATAATTTGATACTTACAGGCCGCCGCCGCGACAGGCTCGATAACCTGGCATCGGCAATAAACACTCAATATAATGTGGAGGTGGCCGTTGCTTCGTTTGATATTCGTAACCGCCAGGCGGTGATAGATAACCTGGAGAATTTGCCCGCCGAATGGAAAAAAGTTGATGTGCTGATAAACAACGCCGGCCTGAGCCAGGGCCTCGATCCCATACAAAATGGTGACCCCGGTGACTGGGATACCATGATTGATACCAATATTAAGGGTTTGTTATACGCCAGTAAAATAGTATCAAACTGGATGATAGCGAACGGTTATGGCCACATCATCAACCTTGGCTCAATAGCCGGTAAAGAAGTTTACCCTAACGGCAATGTGTATTGCGCCACCAAGCACGCTGTTGACGCGCTTAACAAAGGTATGCGCCTCGATCTGCTGCCGCATGGTATCAAGGTAACAGCCGTACACCCCGGTGCGGTTGAAACCGAGTTTTCTGAGGTGCGTTTTAAGGGTGATAAGGATCGTGCTAAAAAAGTATACGAAGGCTTTGAGCCGCTGGCAGCGCTGGATGTTGCCGAAACCATCTGGTTCGCGGCATCGCGCCCTGCGCACGTTAATATTAATGAGCTTACCGTAATGCCAACCGCGCAGGCAGGTGCTACAAGTATATTCAGGAAAAACTTGTAGATGTGCGGATGAGAAGATGTGCAGATATGCAAATGAGTAGATGTGCAGATGAGGAAATGTGCGGATATGCAAATGGGTTACGATTAATTGATCGATTTTGAATTCAATAACTCAATAATTCACTAACTCAGTAAATATTCACTAATCAATAACTCAATAATTCAGTAAATCAATAATTGATTAGCTTTGCAGCTTAAATCCGAAATTGAAAATTCGAAAATCCGAAATAAACAGATGTCATTATCAACCCAAATAGATCAGGATATTAAACAGGCCATGCTGGCCAAGGATGCTGATAAGCTGCGTGGCTTGCGTGCTATAAAGTCAGCTTTGTTATTGGCTAAAACCGAGAAAGGCGCGGCCGAAGAGGTTAGCGAAGAGGCAGAGATAAAGGTGCTTCAAAAACTGATAAAGCAACGCAAGGAGTCGGCTGATATATATAAGGCCCAAAACCGTGAGGATCTTTATGAGATAGAAGCTGCCGAGATGGTGGTGATTGAAGCTTACCTGCCAAAACAAATGGACAGGGCCGAGCTGGAAGCTTATTTAAAAGAAATGATAGCGCGTGTTGGTGCAACATCAGTAAAAGATATGGGCAAGGTTATGGGCACAGCCAATAAGGAGCTGGCCGGTAAAGCCGACGGTAAAACCATATCTGAAGTTATTAAGCAGATTTTGGCATAATGTAAAACCTGCTATTGCAACTAAACAGCAATAAACTATTTTTACAGCAATAATAACAGCAAGATTAGCTAAACTTGCAACTATATTAATTGAATACAGGCAGTATATATGAAGTTCGCACTTAAACAGGAAAAAGATTTTAATTATATTGAAGAGGGCGAAGGCGAAGTACTGCTTATGTTACATGGTTTAATGGGTGCCCTTAGTAACTGGGAAGATGTTATTGAGGAGTTTAAATCGCAATACCGTGTAATTATACCTGTTTTGCCTATTTACGATTTGCCCCTGCTTACCACCGGTGTTAAAAGCCTTAGTAAGTATGTGCATAAGTTTGTAAAGCATAAAGGCCTTACCAACTTTACTATACTGGGTAACTCGCTTGGCGGGCATGTGGCGCTTATTTATATCCTGTCGCACCCTGAATATGTAAAAGCTTTGGTGCTTGCCGGTAGTTCAGGCTTGTATGAGAATGCTTTCGGCGGTTCGTTTCCGCGCCGTGAGAGCTATGATTTTGTGAAGGAGAAGGTAGAATTTACTTTTTACGACCCAAAAACCGCGACAAAAGAGCTGGTTGATGATGTTTTTCAAACAATAAACGACCGTAATCGCGTTATCAGAATACTGGCTATGGCAAAATCGGCCATAAGGCATAACATGGCCAAGGATTTGCATAAGATAACCATACCGGTAGGATTGCTGTGGGGTAAAAACGATAAGATAACGCCGCCCGAGGTAGCCGAGGAGTTTAACCAGTTGCTGCCAAATGCCGAGCTGCACTGGATTGACGAATGCGGCCACGCCCCGATGATGGAGCAGCCCGAGAGATTTAACATACTGCTAAGGCAGTTTTTGGATAAACTAAAAAAGTAACACATGTTTGCGATTGACCTGATCGGGAATGCCATACCACCACTCCACACGTCTGACACGGTGCAGAAAGTGATGGACAGGATGGCCGAGTTCAAGGTCAGTCACCTGCCTGTTGTTAACGAGGAGCAGTTTCTGGGCCTTGTATCAGAGGATGACCTGATTGAGGAGCCGGACTTTGAAACACAAATAGGTTCGTTGTCGCTTTCGCTGGTAAACCCTTATGTATTTACTGATCAGCATATATATGATGTTATCAGGATATTTAAGGAGTTAAAACTGAGCGTGGTGCCTGTGCTCGATAAAAAGAACAATTACCAGGGCGTGGTTTCTATCAACAGCATGAACGAGTATTTTGCCGAGCTAACATCAGTATCGGTGCCCGGCGGTATCATTGTACTGGAGATCAGCAACCGCAACAACTCGCTGGCGCACATGGCGCAGATCATCGAGTCAGACAATGCGCAGGTACTCAGCTCATACATCCGCACTTTCCCTGATTCAACCCGGATGGAAGTTACCCTCAAAATTAATAAGCTGGATATATCAAACATTGCCTCTACCTTTTTAAGGTACAATTATGATATTAAGGCCACCTTTAATCACTACAATCAAAACGATAATTCAATGGAGCGTTATGATTCGCTGATGAATTATCTCAACTTATAACCCCCCGCAAATGAAGATAGCAGTATACGGCAGGCCGTTTAGTGATAACGAGGTGTTGCCATACATACAGCAGGTGTTTGATAACCTGAAACAACACGGGGTTGAAATATATGTACACAATCGCCTGCACCAATACCTGCAGGATAAAATAACCAATGTTAATTATCGTGTACTTGCCGAAGGGGAGCCCTTTAAGGGAATTATCGATCTGTTTTTGAGTCTTGGCGGCGATGGTACCATGCTGGATACCGTTACCCTGATACGCGATAGCGGTATACCCGTTATAGGTATTAACTTTGGCAGGCTGGGCTTTTTGGCCAGTATTAACAAAAGCGATATCGCCGCGGCCATACATGCCGTAGTTAATCAACAATATACGCTTGATAAGCGGGCCATGTTGCGTATCGACTCGGATGTGAAACTTTTTGGTGAAGATAACTTCGCGCTGAATGAGATCACCATACACAAACGCGACGATTCGGCCATGATCACCATCAATACCTTTCTGGATGGTAATTTTTTAAACTCGTACTGGAGCGATGGCATCATCGTATCAACAGCTACAGGTTCAACCGCGTACTCGTTAAGCTGCGGCGGGCCTATCATCTTCCCCGAGTCGAATACAGTGGTGCTTACGCCAATCTCTCCGCACAACCTTAATGTAAGGCCGGCAGTATTGCCTGATTGCTGTACCTTGTCCTTTGATGTGGAAACACGTAGCGCCAACTACCTTATCTCGTGCGATTCGCGCGTGGCGGTGCTTGATCAGCCGGTGCGTATTAATGTGAGCAAAGCTGATTTTCAGCTTAATCTCATCAGGCTGAATAATGAAAACTATTTATCAACGTTAAGACATAAGCTATTGTGGGGCCTTGATACCCGTAATTATTAGCCTTACCGGATGCAGAAATATCTACTTACATTAATAATATTATTTACCGCCGTAACACTCAAAGCCCAAACCTGGGAAGTAGGGGGCGGTATTGGTGGCGCAGGCTACATGGGCGACCTTAATCAACACAATCCCCTGCAAATAAGCGGCCTTGCCGGCAATGTATTCCTTAAAAGAAATTTTAATGGCTATTTATCCGCAAAGCTGCAGTTTACCTATGGTAAGATAGGCGCTGCCGATAGCACTTCAAACAACCAGCAGCAGCGCGACCGTAACCTTAGCTTTACCAACCGGCTGATGGAAACCAGCCTGATAGGCGAGTTCAACTTTATGCACTATATACCCGATGCAGGTAAAAATGTATTTACCCCCTTTGTATTTGCCGGGATAGGCCTTGTAGCCCATGCACCACGTGCAGAATATAATGGTAATGAGATAGGCTTGCGCAGGCTGCGTACTGAAGGTCAGGAGAAACAATATTCGGGTACGGTACTATCTGTACCTTATGGTGCAGGTGTTAAATATAACATTGGCGGCAAGTGGACGCTGATTGCCGACCTTGGTTACCGCTGGGCTAATACTGATTACCTGGATGATGTAAGCGGGCTGTATGCCGATAAGGAAACCCTGCCTACACGATCATCTGTATTACTGTCTGACCGTACCGGCGAAAAAACCGGCGTATACACAGGTACAGCAGGTACGCAGCGCGGTGATCTGCGTAAACGTGACAGCTATTTGTTTTTAAACCTCTCTATATCATTTACTTTTGTTACTGAGAAATGTTATTACGAAAATTGATCTAATAAAGAATAAAATTTTATAAAATATATATAATAAAAAATTTAATTTTGCGTAATAGTTATATTACATATCTAAACTATTATTATTATTATTATGGCCGAATTAAACACATCTGCCGCCGGATCAGGCAGAAAAGCAACCCGCAAGCGCGCCTCAACCCGCGTAGATCTCACAGCAATGGTTGACCTTGCTTTTCTTTTAATTACCTTTTTTATGCTCACTACCACGCTGAGTAAATCCAAGATGATGCCGATAGTAATGCCGGATATACCAGGAGAGACGGGGTTCTCGGTTTCGGAAAACCGCACACTCACTGTATGCCTGGGTAAGGATAACAAGGCACTTTGGTATTTGGGGCGGGCGGAGCAGCCTATACTTAAACCTACCGTAGCAGGATATGGCAAAAACGGCATTCGAAAAGCTTTGCTGGATGCCAGGGCCTATGTTAAAAATAATTACGGTAAAACGCTGATGGTAATTGTTAAACCTGCCGACAGTTCGAAGTACGAAAACCTGGTGAACACTATTGATGAGCTGGATATAACACAGGTGCCGGCCTACGCCATTGCCGATATAGCCCCGCAGGATATTGAGCTTTTAAAGCAAAAGGGTATGTATTAACAGTACTTTATAAATTCACGTCCGGGCCTGTATGCCCGGCTTTTTTGTTGAAAAAAAGCTTATTTTTTCTTTTACGCCGTCATACTAAAAAAATACAAAGTAAGTTTTACCTTTGTAGCCTGAAAAAACAGGCTTATTTTAAATAATTTAAATAGCTGAGCGCTTACTTATTACAATTATAGCGCCATTAACTTACCGCTATTTAACACGGCAGGAATGAAAGACCAGATCGATTTGTTGAAATTGCCCGCGCACATTGCCATTATTATGGATGGTAACGGCAGGTGGGCAAAAACCAAAGGAAAACTCCGGGTATTTGGCCATCATAACGGTGTGCTTGCCGTAAGGGATGTAGTTGAGGGATCATGCGAACTGGGCCTGAAATATTTAACGCTATACGCTTTTTCTGCCGAGAACTGGAACCGCCCCAAGCTGGAGGTAATGGCCCTGATGGAGCTTATGGTAAGCACCATTAATAAGGAGATAAGCACCTTTATGAACAATAATGTGCGCCTTAATGCCATCGGCGATCTGAGCATGCTGCCTGCGCGTAACCACCGCGAACTTACCAAGGCTATGGAAAAAACCGCCGGTAATACCGGGCTGGTACTTACACTGGCGTTGAGCTACAGCTCACGCAATGAGATGGTTCATGCTGTAAAAAACATTGCTCAAAAAGTAAAAGATGGCGAGCTTAACCCCGACGATATTACCGAGCAAATTTTTGCTGATAATTTATATACCCGTAATATGCCTGATCCTGAATTGATGATCAGGACGAGCGGCGAACACCGTATAAGCAACTACCTGCTTTGGCAAATTGCTTACACCGAGCTGTATTTCACTCAAAAATTATGGCCCGATTTCAGGCGTGAAGATTTGTTTGAAGCTATACTTGATTACCAGCAGCGCGAGCGCCGTTTTGGGATGACAAGCGAGCAGCTTAACTAAATTTTTACTTTTAACACTATTTAACAACTGTTTAAATTATTTTTAGCCCACTAAAATATCCGAATGTATAAATATATAGTTGCTGTATTTTCTTTGCTGATAAGCTCTATCACCGCCATGGCGCAGGTTCCGTCAGGCTCGGCAGACAGCTTGAATTATCTTAATCCTAAAGAGTATATTGTTGGTGGCGTTACTGTTACCGGGGCTAAAAACCTTGATAAGGAAGTACTCCTTACTATATCAAAACTTAACAAAGGCGACAGGCTGATATTACCCGGCGAAGCAAACGCACGTGTAGTTAAAGACATGTTTTCGCAGGGATTGTTTGATGATGTTCAGCTTAATATCACTAAAATAAATATGGATACCGTATACCTGGAGATAGCCGTGATTGAAAGACCGCGCCTCTCGAGGTTAAAAATTACCGGTATTAAAAAAGGAGAAATTGAGGATGTTACCAAAAAGCTGAATGATAAAACCGGCAAAATAGTAAACCAAAATCTTATCAATACCACTACGGGTATCATAAAACGCCACTTTAACGAGAAAGGCTACCTGTTTACCGAGGTAAAAATGAACCCGCAGCCTGACCCGGGCGATTCAAGCTCAGTTATATTGAATGTGCAGGTTGATAAAAAAACCAAGATCAAGATACACAGCATTGAATTTGATGGCAATAAGGCATTTTCAGATAAGCAACTGCGCAAGTTTTTAAAGAATACCCGTACCAAGAAATGGTATAACATATTCGGTTCAAAAAAATTCAAGGAAGACAAATTCCTTGAGGATAAACAAACGCTTGTTGAAAAAATGCAGGCCGAAGGTTACCGGGATGCACAGGTGGTAAGTGATAGCGTTAGCCGCCACGATGACCGTACTGTTGACGTAAAGCTAAAAGTTTACGAAGGCCCTAAATATTACTTTGGTAACATCAGGTGGTCTGGCAACGCCAAATACACAACCGAGTTTTTGAACAGGGTACTGCGCATCAAAAAAGGCGATATATTTAGCGAAGAGGAGCTGACCAAAAGGCTGTCAGGCCCAACGCCAAGCAATGATGACGTATCAACCCTGTACCTTGACGACGGATACCTGACCTATAATGCTGACCCGGTGCAAACACGTATTTATGGCGATACCATTGACCTGGACATCCGGATATATGAAGGCCCGCAATATACCATTAACCGCGTAACCGTTAAAGGTAACGATGTTACTAATGATAAGGTGGTAATGCGTGAAATACGTACTAAACCAGGCCAAAAATTCAATAAAACCCTGTTGATACGCAGTACCCGTGAGCTTTCGCAACTGGGTAGCTTTGATGAGCAGAAGACCGAACCACGCCCAACCAACATTAACCCGGCAGAGGGTACGGTAGATATTATTTACAACGTGGTTGAAAAACCGTCAGATCAGATCGAGCTTTCGGGTGGTTTTGGTGGTGGCCAGTTGGTAGGTACGTTGGGCTTATCGTTCAACAACTTCTCGTTACGTAACCTTTTCAACTTAAAAGCTTACAGGCCGCTGCCAAAAGGCGATGGACAAAGGCTAAGCATACGTGGCCAGTCAAGCGGTCGTACGTATCAAAACTTCTCGTTCACGTTCTCTGAGCCGTGGCTGGGTGGTAAAAAACCCATATTCTTTAGCTTATCAGCTTATACACAAGGTAGCTCAACCGGGCAATATTATCCAAAATCAAGCCCTTACTACAACAAGCTGCGTATTAACGGTATTGGTGTAACCCTGGGTAAACGTTTAAACTGGCCGGATAACTACTTCCAGTTAAACTACTCGGTTAACTTTGATCATTATTACCTGGATAACTATTCAGCTTACCTGTTCCGTAACGGTACATCATACAACATTAAGTTTACACAGGAGTTGAGCCGTAACTCATTGGACGTGCCTATTTACCCAACTTCGGGTTCAAACATCAGGTTCACGGTACAGGCTACGCCGCCATACTCATTGTTTAACAATACTAATTATGCTATCGCGACGCCAGAGGAGCGTTACAAATTTGTGGAGTACCACAAATGGAAGTTTGACGCGCAATGGTTTCAGCGTATTACAGGTAAACTGGTACTGATGTCGCAGGCGCGTTTCGGTTTCCTGGGATCGTATAATTCAAAAGTAGGCCCTTCACCGTTCGAGCGCTTTAAGTTAGGTGGTGATGGTATGCAAACGTACCAGTTTTTACAAGGCAGCGAGATCATCGGTATGCGTGGTTACCAAAACTTCTCGGTAGTACCGGTAGGGTCGCAATATACCGCTAATGATAACCCTGGTAACGCTATTTACAATAAGTATACGCTTGAACTACGCCACCCGGTTATCGCGAGCCAGTCGGCAACCATATTCCTGCTGGCATTTGCCGAGGGTGGTAATACATGGGATAGTTTCAGCCGCTTTAATCCGTTTAACGTAAGACGTTCGGTAGGTATGGGCGCGAGGATATTTTTACCTATCTTTGGTTTACTTGGTTTGGATTACGGTTATGGCTTTGATCAGATACCAGGCCAGCCTGACGCGGGTAAGGGACAATTCCACTTCTCAATATCTCAAAGCTTACAGGGTGGATTTAATTAATTGTGTAATTATTTTATGAAAAGGATAATTTTAACAACAGCATTAACGTTTATAGCATGTTTAGGTGCATTTGCGCAAAGGTTTGCTTATGTTGACTCGGAATATATTTTGAAACATATACCCGATTATACATCGGCACAAAAACAACTGAGCGCGCAATCGCAGCAATGGCAAAAAGAGGCCGATGCTAAATTTCAGGAGATTGACCGCTTATATAAGGCTTACCAGGCTGACCAGGTATTAATGACCCCTGAAATGAAAAAGCGCCGTGAGGCAGAAATAGTGGGTAAAGAAAAGGCCGCGAAGGATTTTCAGCGTTTGAAATTCGGTCCTGACGGTGAACTGACACAAAAAAGCAATACCTTGATTAAACCAATTCAGGATCGCGTGTCAAAAGCGGTACAGGCAGTGGCTGAGAGCGAAAATCTTGATATGATTTTTGACAAGAACAGCGAGGTAATGATGTTATACGCTAATCCTCGTTATGATAAGAGCGCCGCGGTGATTACCCGTTTAGGATTAAAACCAGGAACATTTGCCCAATAAATTTTTATTTTATAAAATAGCGAACTATTATATTAAACACACAGAACAAAAAATGAAAAGATTATTTAAGGTTGCTTTGGTTGCGGTAAGTATGTTATTTGTGGGAACGTATGCAAAAGCACAAAAGATCGCGCACATTAATTTTAACCAGTTGATTGAGCAGATGCCTGAAACCAAAACTATCAGGACACAAATGGAAGCTTACCAAAAAACCTTTGTTGATACTTACACTACTATGGGTAATGAGTTTCAAACTAAAGCCCAGGCTTACGAAAAAGATAAAGCTACGATGAATGATGCAACCCGTACTGCTAAAGAAACAGAATTACAGGATCTGCAAAAACGCATTCAGGATTTTCAAAAAGATGCTCAAGGTAAAGTAGAGGCTAAAAGCAATGAGCTGACCAGGCCATTATTTACCAAAGCGCGTGCTTCAATAAGCAAAGTTGCTAAGGCTAAAGGTTACACTTACGTGCTTGACTCATCACAAACTGAGCTTTTAGTATCGCCGGATGCTGATGACCTGTTAGTACCGGTTAAAACTGACCTTGGTTTAAAATAAGAACTAAACAAGATATTGAAACTGAAGCGCCCGCATTACCGGGCGCTTTTTTTATTTTTGCAGTGTGGCAGCAACAAAACCTATAGGCATATTTGATTCGGGCTACGGCGGCTTAACTGTTTTTCGCTCTATTGCCGATCAGTTACCGCAGTACGATTATATTTATCTTGGCGATAACGGCCGCTCGCCATATGGTAACCGTTCGTTTAAAACCATACACGAGTATACCTGGGAGTGTGTGCAATGGTTATTTAAGCAGGATTGCCCTTTAATTATACTGGCATGTAACACCGCGTCGGCAAAAGCGCTGCGTACCATACAGCAGCAGGATATGCCCGGCAAGTTTGATGATAAACGCGTTTTAGGGGTTATACGCCCAACAGCCGAGGTGATAGGTAATTATACAAAAACCGGTGAGATAGGCGTATTGGGAACAAAAGGTACGGTGCAGTCACAATCATACCTGTTGGAGATAGAAAAATTCTTTCCGGAGCTTAGCGTACATCAGCAGGCTTGCCCCATGTGGGTGCCGCTTATTGAAACAGGCGAATATGATAAACCGGGTGCTGATTATTTTGTAAAGGAATATCTGGATGCTATACAACAGCAATCAGCAAATATTGACACACTGCTGTTGGCCTGCACCCATTACCCGCTGTTGCAGGATAAAATAAAGGCTTATCTGCCAAATAATATACAGGTAGTTGCCCAGGGCGATATTGTGGCTGCAAGCCTGACCGATTACCTGCACCGCCACCCTGAAATTGAAGAGCAGCTAACACCAAACGGCATCAAGCAGTTCTATACCACGTCAGACGATACAACGGATTTTGACCATCACGCTTCCGCGTTTTTTGGTGAGCCGGTTGTGGCGGAGTATGTGTCGGTGAAGTGATTCCGCAGGATTTAATAGTAAAGAAGTCTAAAATTTTGTCATTTCGAGCGACAGCGAGAAATCTGTCGCTTGCCTATTAATTGGATAGATTTCTCCTCGTACCTCGTTCGAAATGACAAGCCCATGAGGAGTATAATTTTATAGGGTAGGATGTGGTAGATTTATACTACAAGAGATACGAGATTAAGTAACTCCGCAATATAACTTCCGAATTCCGAAATCAAAACCCTCTCCCGATTTCATAAATCAAAAAGCTGCTATAATCTACCAAATACATAGAATATTTAGCTGGCATTTGCTAAGTTTGCACCCAAGTGATTTTTGGACGTTGAGTAATTACCTGATATATTTTCTTGTCGCTGCCGGGCTGTTCGCCTTTGCCGCCCTGTTTGCTCTATTCGGAGTATATGCGGAGCGTAAGATCTCGGCGTATATACAGGACAGGCTTGGCCCTACCGAAACCGGGAAATTTGGGTCGCTGCAAACGTTTGCTGATATTTTAAAGATGGTCCAAAAGGAACTGATCATCCCCGCGAAAGCGGATAAGTGGCTGTTTGTACTGGCACCTGTTATTATATTCGTAGCAGTTTACATGGGTTTTGCCGCATTACCGTGGGGGCCTGGTTTGGTACCGTCAAAAATCAATATCGGCCTGTATTATGTGTTCGCCATTATCTCTATAGAAACATTGGGCATACTGATGGCGGGCTGGGGCTCCAATAATAAATACTCCATTTTAGGCGCTATGCGTTCGGCCGCGCAAATCATCTCATACGAGATACCGGCCGGTTTCGCCATTATATCCGCGGTGATGATCGCGCAATCGTTGGATCTGCAGGTGATTTCCACGCAGCAAGGAGTAGCATCAACAGAAACTATTAAGTTTTTTGGTTTTTGGGATGTTACCCATATTGGTGGCTTGCTGAGCTGGAACATTTTCAGGGCGCCGCATTTAATTATAGCATTTGTTATTTACTTTATATCATCATTAGCCGAAGCTAACCGCGCGCCGTTTGATATACCGGAAGCGGAGTCAGAGCTGGTGGCAGGTTTTCATACCGAATATTCGGGCTTGGGGTTTGCGTTTGTGTTTTTGGCCGAATATTCGATGATGTTCCTGGTATCAATGATAGGCGTGGTGCTGTTTTTAGGTGCCTGGAATACTCCGCTGCCTAACATCGGCGCGTTAAAATTAGCAGATTGGACAACTAATATTTGGTGGGGTATATTTTGGGTGGCGATTAAAAGCCTGGCCCTGGTTGGTGTACAAATGTGGATACGCTGGACGCTGCCCCGTTTACGTGTAGACCAACTGATGAACCTGTGCTGGAAGGTATTAACCCCGCTGGCATTCGCGTGTATACTTATATCGGGCGTGTGGCGGTTATGGTTGATGTAGAGGTTGGTAATTAGTGGTTAGAGATTAGTATTTAGAGTTTAGATTTTAGTGTTTAGGATTTAGAAATTAGCACTTAGTGTTTAGATTTTAGGATTTAGAAATTAGCATTTAGAATTTACAAAGCATGTTTAAAAGCGCGATAAATGGCTTAACTACTGCATGGAAGGGGATGACCCTTACCATTGGCCACTTGTTTGCGTCGAAAAAAACACGTGAGGTTACCCGGGTAAGTGATGATAATTACTTTAAAAGGCTTGAGGGAACCAATACCATACAATATCCCAAACAACAACTGCCTGTACCCGAAGTGGGCCGTTACCAGTTGGATGTGGAAATGGATGATTGCATTGTGTGCGATCTTTGCGCCAAAATTTGTCCGGTTGATTGTATCGATATAGAAGCGATAAAAGCTACGGAGGCTATCGGCCAAACGTCTGATGGTACCACCAAGCGCCTGTATGCCGCCAAGTTTGATATTGACATGGCCAAGTGCATGTATTGCGGCTTGTGTACTGTTGTTTGCCCGACCGAGTGCATCACCATGACCAATACGTATGACCGTACGGTATTTGAGTTGAGCGACCTGATCTACGAATTTTCGGACATGACGAAGGAGGAGGCCGACGAAAAACGTGCGCTCCTTGAAAAGCAAAATGCCGAAAAGCAAGCCGCCAAGCTTGCCGCCATGAAAAAGAAGGAGGAAGGGCAATGATGCTGGTGAAGATCATGTTCTATATCCTGGCTGCCGTAGCGCTGGGTTCTGCCTTATTTGTGGCTGCGTCTAAAAACCTGGTACGTTCGGTATTCATGTTTTTTGTTACGCTGTTCGCGTTGGCGGGTTTATATGTACTGGCTTTGGCTGATTTTGTGGCCATTACCCAGATCGTGATCTATGTAGGTGGTATTCTGGTATTAATACTTTTCACATTCATGCTTTCGGGCCGCGAAACGCTGGATGCCATTCAACAGCAAAAAAGCAAGTTGATCAACCTTAATAAATTGCCTGCCATAGTGCTTGCCGTATTATTTTTTGTGGTGATGTTCATTGTACTGCGTCAGGCTGATGTTAATGAACTGGATTGGGTAAAAGTAGCTGTTGCCGAGGGCAACGTGATTAAACCCGATGGCATCCAGATAGAGAACATCGGCGTAAACCTGATGACCAGTTACCTGCTGCCATTTGAGGTAATATCAATATTGCTGATGATCGCACTTATTGGCGCTGCGCACTTATCCAGAAAGGAGCAGGAGGCATGATCTCTTTGAGTGATTTCCTGCTGTTGAGTGCGGCACTGTTTTGCATTGGGCTGTACATGGTGGTAGCCAAGCGCAACGCCATACAAATACTGATAGGTATTGAGCTGATGCTGAATGCCGCCATATTAAACCTGGTGGCTTTTGGTAAGTACGATAAGCTCAACAACAGCGGTCAGGTATTTGCCCTGTTTGCTATAGTGCTTGCCGCGGCCGTTACTGCCGTAGCGCTGGCTATAATACTGAATGTATACCGGCAGTATAAAACTATCGATCCGTCTAAAATAAATAACCTGGGAGATTGAGTATGCGGAAAGTTGTTTACATCGTAATGCTGATGGCATTGTTCGGGGGAAAGATAAATGCTCAAAACAGTATAGTCCGCGAAAATGGGGAAGCGCCCTTGTACATTTTGGACGGATTGATAACAACTCACGCGATAACAGCGAAGATAGATTCGTCCAACGTTAAAGGAATATGGGTTATAAAAAGCAGGAGTGAACAGGAAAAATATGGATATGCCGGTCGTAATGGTGTTGTAATCATCAGTACCAAGAGCTCAAAATTATCTAAGATTGATACATCAGCCAATAATTACCCTTTGATTTTAATTGATAGTGTTGAAGTATATTCTGAAGATATGAAAAAAATATCTCCGGATGCTGTGGATAACGTACAGGTTATAAAAGATGCGAAAGCACGTGATATGTACGGATTTAAAGGTGCAAGAGGAGTGGTGATTGTAACCACAAAAAGTAATAAGAAAGCAAAAAAATAACATTGATACCCGATCAGGCACATACAGCTCATATACAAACGTTCCACACGGTGGTGGCGGTGGTATTGCCGTTGCTTGCCGCGGTTATCAATAACTTTATTCCTAATAAGGTAAAAATCACCGGGTGGATATCAACCATCGCCATATTATTGAGTGCCGCCTTTGCTATCAGTGTTTTTGCCGCTGTTTGGAATACTACAACCGTGCATACACAGCAGCTATGGTTTACCATTGGCGCTACCAAGGTTTATGCCGGGGTATGGCTCAATAACCTATCGGTTATGATGCTGGCCCTGGTGCCGGTTATCGCGCTGCCGGTACACATTTACTCCATGGCGTACATGAGGGAGGATGAACGCTTTAACCGCTACTTCACCTACCTCAGCTTCTTTTGTTTCAGTATGCTGGCCTTGGTTGTGGTTGATAGCACCGTATTGCTTTATGCCTTTTGGGAGCTGGTGGGTTTTTCATCATACCTGCTTATAGGTTTTTGGTTTACGCGCGATAAAGCGGTACAGGCCAATAAGAAAGCCTTTATCATGAACAGGATAGGAGATATAGGCCTGCTCTCGGCCATCATCATCCTGTTTGCGCAATATGGTACGTTTGATCTGGTTCAACTATTTGGCGATGGTGGCTTGGTATCACGATCTGTTATTGAAAATGGTTTGTGGGTAGCTCCCGCCGGACAATTACCTGCCATATGGCAATATGTAGCTTTTTGGGGGATATTTTTAGGCATGGCGGCTAAGTCGGCACAGTTCCCTTTACATACCTGGCTGCCCGAT
Organism: Mucilaginibacter sp. UR6-1; assembly: GCF_020880975.1. Classification (GTDB taxonomy): domain Bacteria; phylum Bacteroidota; class Bacteroidia; order Sphingobacteriales; family Sphingobacteriaceae; genus Mucilaginibacter. Next base: position 655,161 of record NZ_JAJIWP010000002.1, read on the forward strand.
GCTATGGAAGGTCCAACCTCTGTTTCAGCCCTGATACATGCTGCTACCATGGTGGCCGCGGGTGTATTCCTATTGGGCAGGGCATATCCATTATTCACGCCCGAAGAACTGAGCGTGTTTGCCGTTATAGGCTGCTTTACCGCCTTTATGGCCGCGAGCATTGCTCTCACACAAAACGATCTGAAACGCATACTGGCTTACTCTACCATATCGCAGTTAGGTTTTATGGTGCTGGCCATGGGGGTAGGGGCTTATGCTTCGTCGTTGTTCCACCTGGCAACGCACGCTTTCTTTAAATGTCTGTTGTTTTTGGTGGCTGGTATCGTTATCCACGAGATGCAGCACGTTAAGCACGAAAATCATCTTGACATCGACCCGCAAAATATACTGTATATGGGTGGTCTGCGTAAAAAGCTGCCGCTTACGTTTATAGCCGCCGTAGTGGGTAGCCTGGCACTAATAGGCTTATTGTTCACATCGGGCTATCTGTCTAAGGATGGTATACTGATCCAGGCCTTTGAATGGGCTGAAGGCAAGGCATGGTATTTTCAACTGGTGCCAGCAGGCGCTTTGCTAACCAGTTTGCTAACCGCGTTTTATGTCAGCCGATTAATCGTAAAAGTGTTCTTTGGTAAGTTCCGTTTGTTGGATGTTCATCCCGGTATTAAACTACATATCAGCGATGGGGGCTGGAATTATAAACTGCCGCTGGTGTTGCTGGCGCTTTGCAGTTTGTTCCCGCTGTTCTCGTTGCATCCGTGGTTGTATGAACATGCTTGGCTTTACCAGGGTTTCCTTCCGTCTAATCATCTGGAAAGGATGAATATTTACCATACGTTAATCCCCATAGGGGTGAATATTTTTTGTGTGATGGTGGTGTACCTGGCTTACGCGATGTATGTAAAACGAAATTACGTGGCACACCAAAATAGTAGGCTGTTTAAACTATCATACAACCAGTGGTATATTGATGCATTCTACAATAAAGTTATTGTAAACAGTGTGCTGGCATTAAGCCGCCTGCTTTACTGGTTTGACCGTACTGTTATTGACGGACTGGTAAACTTGTTACGCAATATTGTTGGTGAACTCTCCTCTTTAGCCCAGTGGACAGATCGCTATATTGTGAATGGCATTATATACCTTATCACTGTTTTGGTAAGGCGTATTGGCAATCTGGCCCGCCTGTTTCAGGGGGGTAAGGTGCAATATTACCTGTACAGTATGCTGGCCGTAGTGCTTTTAGTGTTTATATTTAAATTACTCATCTGATAAACTGATGAACCTTTTAACGATACTGATATTTATACCCATAGTGTTCGGCGCGATAATATTGCTGCTGCCGTCATCACTGCGGGCAAGCTTTAAATATATTACCCTGCTGGCAACACTCATTCAGTTTGCGCTGAGTATATGGATATATCTTGACTTTAAAACAGGTGCCGGGTTTGGCGGTGTTAATCACGAAGATCAGTTTCAGTTTGTACAAAAGCTGCCCTGGATCCACCTCGATCTTGGTGCTATGGGTGCCATGCAGATAGATTATTTTGTAGGAATTGATGGTATATCGCTGCCTTTGCTGGTGATGACCACCCTGGTGATGGTGATCGCTACCATTGCATCATGGGAGATAACCAGTAACCTGAAAGGCTTTTTCGCTTTGTTTTTATTGTTGGATATGGCCGTTATCGGCGTGTTCTGCGCGTTGGATTTCTTTTTGTTCTACCTGTTTTATGAGTTGATGCTGCTGCCATTATACTTTTTGATTGGTATGTGGGGCGGCGTTCGGCGAGAGTACGCGGCTATTAAGTTTTTCCTGTATACCTTGTTCGGTTCGGTATTTATGCTGTTGGTAATGGTAGGTTTGTACCTTTCAGTTACTGATCCTGTAACCGGCAACCATACCTTTAACATTGTACAAATGATGAACCCGGCTAATTATAGCGAAGGTTCAATATTTTCTGTCGCAGCACAGCAAACCATATTAGGTATGCCTGCCCGGTTAGTGGGGTTTGTAGTGCTATTCATCGCCTTTGCCATTAAGGTGCCGGTAGTGCCGCTGCACACCTGGCTACCTGTGGCCCACGTGGAAGCGCCAACGCCAGTGTCTATCATACTGGCGGGTGTATTGTTAAAGATCGGCGGATATGGTATTATCCGTATCTGTTTGGGCATCTTCCCCGAAGTTGCCGCTGACGGTGCATTCTGGTTGGGCTTACTCGGCGTTGTTTCCATATTATACGGAGCACTGAATGCCCTTGCACAGCGGGATCTGAAACGAATGATAGCCTACTCATCCGTATCGCACATGGGTTTTGTGTTGCTGGGTATTGCCTCGCAAACTGCCGAAGGTATCAGCGGCGCGGTATTGCAGATGATAAGCCACGGCTTTTTATCATCCATGTTGTTTTACCTGGTAGGGGTGGTGTACAACCGCGTACACGACAGGGATATCTATAACTTCCGTGGCCTCGGTAGCATTATGCCCAGGTATACGGCCTTTGTCATGATCGCTTTCTTCGCATCGCTGGGTCTGCCGGGTTTTTCGGCATTCGTTGCCGAAGCATTTACCCTTGCCGGAACGTTCAAATCATCAACCACTAACGGTTTGCTGCCTTACTGGATGGCCATAGGCGGTTCGGTAGGTATATTGTTAAGCGCGGCCTACTTTCTGTGGACGCTGCAACGCATGTTCTTTGGTCAGCCACTGTTAAAAGGCGGCGAGGTGTGGCGCACCGCCTTGCATGACATTAATTTTCGTGAAACAGCCACGCTGGTACCATTAGCTATTATGGCACTGGTGCTGGGCATATTCCCATCATTGGTATTGGATGTGGCTAACGGTAGCGTATTGGCTTTGGTGGAGTTTTTAAAAAAATAAAAACGCTTTCCTTTATGGAAAGTCGCATGATCGTGCATCTTCTGAATATAACAACAGGAGAATTCATCTAAATCTGAAACGATCATGCTTAAAGAATTATTTATGGCTGCCTGCATATTGTTTGCGGTGCAAATGGCAAAAGGCTACGAAGGACAAAAAGTAAGTTCAAAGGTTACCAAAGTAACCGTGTTTTTAAATAGCGCACAGGTAACACGTACGGCAACGGCGAGTATTGTGCCCGGAACATCAACACTGGTATTCGAAAATATATCGCCTGATGTAGATGTACAAAGTATACAGGTAAAGGCCGCGGGTGAGTTTACCATATTGTCGGTTAAGCATGAGATTGATTTTTTGAACGAGCAGGTTAAAGAAAAAAGGATTGAACAATTAGAAGAGCAAAAGAAACTGATACAGGATAAGCTGGACATGCAGAATAACCTATTGAACATATACCAGGAAGAAAGTGCCATGCTGCTCAAAAATCAGCAGGTATCGGGGCAAAATAACAACCTCGATCTGGTAAAGCTGCGTCAGGCCCTGGAGTTTCAAACTGCCCGCTTAACTGATATCAGAAAGAAACAGCAAGCTATTAAAAATCAGATTTTGGTTTTAAATACCGAGTTACGTAAGTATGACAAGCAGATCAATGATCTGGATGCCGGTAACAGCAAAGCAACCAGTAATATACTGGTAACCGTAAATTCCAGAACCGCGCTTCAATCATTGTTCACACTCAACTATGTGGTAAAAAACGCATCATGGTTTCCAACGTATGACATCAGGGCAAAAAACGCAAGCAGCCCGATTAACATAATTTACAAGGCCAACGTATCGCAGCAATGTGGTGAGGATTGGCAAAATGTAAAGTTAACGCTCTCTACAGGTAACCCAACTACAAGCGGTTCAAAGCCTGAATTAACACCCTACTATCTTAATGTGGGTATGTATGCCTTAAATGATACCCGATCCGTTATTACCAGGGTAACAGGTAAGATTTTTAGCGGTAGCCAAGTATTGCCGGGCGCAACTATTAAAGTTAAAGGAACGTCAATAGGCACAGTTACCGATGCTTCGGGTGCGTACTCGATACAAATACCTGCCGGTAACCCCGTATTAGAGTATAGCTACATTGGCTATGAAACGCGTGAGCTACCTGCCACACAGCCGGTGCTTAACGTAAATTTGAACGAGAATAAAAATTCCCTGAACGAAGTAGTTGTTACCGGCTACGGTAGCAGCGCGGCTAAAACGCTGAGAGGGAGAGTAACCGGGCTCACCATTACTGATAATACCATACCCGTGATGGTAAAACAGGTTGAAAATCAAACTAACGTGGAATTCGCTATTCAAAACCCATATAGCATTCCGGGTGATGGCAAGCAGTATCTGGTTGAAATAAATAATTTTGAGCTGCCTGCCGAGTACAAATATTATGTAGCGCCAAAGCTAAGCACCGATGTGTTTTTAACCGCTACATTAACTGACTGGAACAAGTACAATTTTTTATCAGGCGAAGCCAACCTCTTTTTTGAAGGAACTTTTATAGGTAAATCGCTGATCGATACTTACTCAACCAGTGATACGCTGAACCTTTCACTGGGTATAGATAAAAGCATAGCGGTTACACGTACCCTGAAAAAGGATCTGAAAGAGAAAAAGAATTTTGGCTCAACTAAAAAGGAAACACGCGACTGGCTCATTTCCATCAAAAATCGTAAAAGCCAGCCGGTAAATTTGCTTGTGGAAGATCAGGTTCCGGTATCGCAAAATTCTGTTATCGAGGTGGATGTGCAGCAATCATCAGGTGCTGACATGGATAAGCTGACCGGCAGGCTTTCATGGAGTTTTATGCTAACTTCGCAGCAGGACAAAAAGCTGGAATTAAAATACCTGGTAAGTTATCCTAAAAATCAATCTGTTATTGTTGAATAAATGCACGACCTGTTACCTACCATACCCGAGCAGCTAAGCAAGATATTGAACGACGTACACTTTTTTGTGCCCGAGTTATACCTGAGCGCGCTGTTTATTTTGGTTCTGCTTGCCGATCTGTTCATTGGCAAAAATTCCGAAAAGTATTGCCGGGCCATTGCCATGGCGGGTTTGGTAATTGTTTTTTTTAAGGATTATGAGCAATACACTTTAACCGATGAGGCTGGTGGTACCGTTTCGCTTTTTAGCGGTATGTTGCTGCTTTATGGCAAGGCGGTATCTTTTAAGGTGATTATTGATCTGCTTACCTGTTTGTTATTATTATATTTTGCCTGGGACAATAAGCTCAGCACACATAAAAAGGGACTATCTGATCTGTATACAATCATCATAGGCTCGGTATTAGGGTTGCATTTAATGACGATGGCCACTAACCTGCTTTCAATTTACCTGGCTATCGAGATGGTGTCCATCGCATCCTACCTCATGGTGGCATACCGCTCCGAAAATGGTTTTAGTGCCGAGGCAGGCTTAAAATACGTGCTGTTTGGCGCTGCTTCATCAGCAGTATTACTTTACGGCATATCGCTGTTATATGGTTTTACCGGCACGCTCGACATCTGGGACCCGAAGTTTATGGTGAACCTGTCCGGGGCAGGTAGCGCAGGTGTGGGGCTGGCGCTAAGTTTAGTACTGGTAGGCATCGGCTTCAAGCTGTCATTCGTCCCTGTACACTTTTGGGTGCCCGATGTTTACGAAGGAGCTGCAACACCGGTTACGGCCTACCTTTCAACCGTGCCTAAAATTGCCGCCTTTGCCTTGCTCATCAACTTTGTAAATGCATTTGTGGCTGTAGTGCCGCATCCTGATTTTGATTTCAGGCTGGCGCTGTCCATAATTGGTGTAATCACCATGATAGCCGGTAACTTTGCTGCCGTAGCGCAGCAAAATGTAAAGCGTATGCTGGCCTATTCAAGTATAGGGCATACCGGTTTCGCTTTAATGGCTGTTGTTACTTACACACCGCAAGGGTTAACATCCCTTATTTATTACCTGGCGGTATATGCTGTCGCCAATATTGCAGCGCTATTGCTGGCTACCTACTTTACCAACCAAACCGGTGCCGAAAAGGTAGGCGAATACAAAGGTCTGGGTTTTAAATACCCGATTGCTTCGGTTTGTTTTGTGATTATCCTGATCTCGTTAACCGGTTTGCCGGTTTCGGCGGGTTTTACAGGTAAGCTGTTCGTGTTTTCGTCAGTTTACGTGGTGTATCAGCAAAGCCATGATGTTTGGCTGCTTATTTTAATGATCACCGGGGCAGTAGTAACCGTGGTATCGCTGTTTTACTATATCAAAATTCCGTTAAACTTATTTTTACGTAAGAGCAGCGTAGTGTTTACGCCCGATTATTCTGACAAAAAAGTAATTGTTTTGGCCGTTGTATTATCATTGTTGTTGCTTTTATTCGGAATTTTCCCTGATTGGTTGTATAAAACCTTGTAGAGATCATATTTTATTGCTTCTTTTCTTGAAAATTAAAATTTTGGTAGTGATTTTATAATAAAAATCATATTTTCACGCCTTTCTAAATCTAATTGTTTAAGAAATTGATGAAACGGTACTTTCCCTTCCTTCTGATCCTGATCGCTTTAGTACTTACTTTTGTTTTTCCTTCGGTTGAGCTTAATACCACCGAAAAATCACAGTTCAACGGAGCTGACATTGCCTGGATGCTGATGTCGACGGCGCTTGTGCTTATCATGACACCAGGACTTGCCTTTTTTTATGGCGGCATGGTCAATAAAAAAAATGTGATCTCAACCATGCTGCAAAGTGTGGTCTGTATGGTTATTATTACGGTTATCTGGGGGATATTTGGTTTTAGTTTGGCTTTTGGCGAGAGCATAGGCGGGGTTATAGGCAACCCGGCAACCTTTTTTATGATGAAGGGAATGCTGGGTACGGCAACCTGGCCGGCAGCACCAACCATTCCGTTGCTGCTGTTCGCCATGTACCAGTTAAAGTTCGCCATTATTACTCCGGCGCTCATTACCGGCGCCTTTGCCGAACGTATCCGTTTCAATTCATACATCATCTTCCTGATCCTGTTCTCAATCTGCATATTTTCGCCGCTGGCGCACAGTACCTGGCATCCCGATGGCATCCTGGCTAAAATGGGTGTGCTTGACTTTGCCGGTGGCACGGTGGTGCACATGTCGGCAGGCTGGGCAGCTTTAGCATCTGCTATCTACTTAAAACGCCGTAATGAGGCCACGCATTCGCCCGCCCGCATTACTTATGTAATTATCGGTACCGGTTTGTTGTGGTTTGGCTGGTTTGGTTTTAATGCAGGTTCAGCTTTGGGCGCTAACCCGTTGGCGGTAACGGCGCTGGCAACAAGCACCACAGCATCAGCCGCGGCTGGTATTACCTGGATATTTTTTGATATGCTGCGCAAACGCAAGCCATCAGCCATGGGTACATGTATAGGTGCTGTAGTAGGGTTGGTGGCCATTACACCGGCCGCGGGTTTTGTATCGGTGCCGCACTCGCTGGCTATCGGCATTATATCGGCCATTGTAAGCAACCTGGTGGTTGAATGGCGCACACGTACTTCAATTGACGATACGCTGGACGTTTTCCCTTGCCACGGCGTTGGCGGTATGGTAGGTATGCTGCTTACTGGTGTGTTCGCTCATCATAATGTCAACCCGGGCATAGCCAATGGTAACGGCTTGTTCTTTGGCGAAACAAAATTGTTCATGATCCAGTTGGTAGCGCTTATCGGCACATCAATATTCGCGTTCTTTGGTTCATTATTATTGTTAAAGATCACCGATATGATATCACCCCTGCGGGTATCAATGGAAGAGGAAATAGTAGGACTTGATGTTAGCCAGCACGGCGAAAAACTGTAACAAACAGTAGACAGACTACAATATTTAAATGCTTATGACTACTTTACAACGTCATAAGCATTTTTATTTAGATGAAGCCCCATTACCCTATACTTGATGGATTGCGTGGTACGGCCGCTATACTTGTGGTTATATTTCACATACTTGAGGTGAATTTTCCGCCCGAAACCCATCCCATGAACCACGGTTACCTGGCGGTTGATTTTTTCTACCTGCTATCTGGCTTTGTGGTGGGCTATGCTTATGATGATCGCTGGGGTAGCATGAGTGTTGGCCAGTTCCTTAAAATAAGATTCGCGCGCCTGCATCCAATGGTGATATTTAGTATAACCGTTGGCGCGATAGCCTTTTGGTTCGATCCGTATCACGATAGTTCATTTAACATGAGCCTGATGAAACTGATTGGTGTGATGCTGATCGGTTACACAATTTTGCCGCATCCCGACGTTCGGGGATGGGGTGAAACTCATTCGCTTAACGGGCCGTGTTGGTCGTTGTTACAAGAATATATTGCCAATATTATTTATGCGCTCATTGGCCGAAAGTTAAGTAAAGCCGCTTTATTTGTGGTACTTATTATTACCGGGGCGGCTTTGATTATAATGGCCCTCAAACAAAATTATATGGGCCTGGGCTGGAGTTGCGAAACTTTATGGGCGGCACCTATACGCATGCTGTTCCCGTTTTTTGCAGGTTTGCTGTTGTTTCGCATAGGTAAGCTGATCAATATCCCGATGGCCTATCCGCTACTATCGTTACTGCTGATCGTGGTATTTTTTATGCCGAGGTTTCAATATAACGGCCTGTACGATGTAGCCTGCGTAATTTTGCTGTTTCCGCTGGTTGTAGCTGCCGGCGCAGGCGGGCAGGTAAGCGGCACCTGGGCAAAAGTATGCAAATTTGCAGGTGAGCTATCATACCCGCTATATCTTATCCATTATCCTTTCATCTACATTTACGGCTATTGGATCAGCGTAAAAAAGCCAACGGTAGAGCAGAATGTACCTATAGCTATTGGCCTTTTTGTATTTTTTATTGTTTTTGCACTGGCTACCCTGAAATTATACGATGAGCCGGTACGTAAGTGGTTACGGCAAAAGCTTGTTCCTGCCCGTGCAGTGTGATGGTTAAGCGAGTGTTAAATTAATATCAATATTAATGCTTTTTTAATGACAATAGGATAGAAGATAATCGCTAATAAAAGTTTACTTTTGCAACCTCATTCCAAATCATGAGCGATCAGATTAAACATGAATGCGGTGTGGCATTTATCCGCCTAAGAAAGCCACTCTCTTATTATCAGCAAAAGTACGGCACTGCGCTGTACGGCTTAAACAAACTGTACCTTTTAATGGAAAAACAACACAACCGCGGCCAGGATGGCGCAGGTGTTGCTACCATTAAACTGGATATTGAACCCGGTAAGCGCTATATAAGCCGCCACCGCTCAATGGCCTCAAATGCGGTTGCTGATATTTTTGAGTACATCCAGAAAAAATTTGCTGACATTCAAAAGGAGTTTCCGGAAAAGCTGGCTGATGCCGATTGGCTGAAAGAAAATGTGAGCTTTACCGGTGAAGTACTTTTAGGCCACCTGCGTTATGGTACGCATGGCAAAAATAGTATCGAAAACTGTCACCCTTTTCTGCGTCAAAATAACTGGAAAACCCGTAACCTGGTAATTGCCGGTAATTTTAACATGACCAATGTTGATGAGTTATTGCAGCAGCTTTATGATCTTGGTCAGCATCCAAAGGAAAAGGCCGATACGGTAACCGTTTTGGAAAAGATAGGTCATTTTTTAGATACCGAAAACCAGGGCTTGTTTGACCAGTACAAACGCGAAGGGCATGATGATAATATGGAGATCAGCAAACTGATTGCAAATGACCTCGATGTTGCCAAAATACTCCGTAAATCAGCCAAAAACTGGGATGGTGGCTACACCATTGCCGGTATAATGGGCCATGGTGATGCCTTTGTAATGCGCGACCCGGTAGGCATACGCCCGGCATTTTACTATTATAATGATGAAATAGTTGTTGCCGCTTCAGAGCGCCCGGCTATACAAACCGCCTTCAATATTCCGGTTGAGGAGATCAATGAGATAAAACCCGGCCACGCCCTTATTGTTAAAAAGAACGGCGATGTATCTGAAGATATGTTCAGCGAGCCGCAGGAGAAAAAATCATGCTCATTTGAGCGTATTTATTTTTCGAGAGGCAGCGATTCATCTATCTACCGTGAGCGTAAACAATTAGGCAGGCTGTTATGCCCGCAAATATTGGATTCAGTTGATAACGATATTAAAAATACCGTATTTTCATACATACCCAACACCGCCGAAGTGGCTTTTTACGGTATGGTTGAAGGGGTGCATAAATACATCAAAAAATACCAGCGCGACAGGCTGCTTAACCGTGCCGACAAGATCAGCGACGAGGAATTGACCGAGGTGCTGCAGTTAGCGCCGCGTGTTGAAAAGATTGCCATAAAGGATGTTAAGCTGCGTACCTTTATTACCCAGGATGCTGACCGGAGCGAGATGGTTGCCCACGTTTACGACACCACTTATGGCTTGATAAACCGTGGTACCGATAAGCTGGTTGTGCTTGATGACTCTATTGTACGTGGTACAACGCTTAAACAAAGCATCCTGAAGATACTGGACCGTTTAGGCCCTAAAAAGATCGTGGTAGTATCATCAGCCCCGCAAATACGTTACCCGGATTGTTATGGCATCGATATGTCTCGCATGGGTGAGTTTGTGGCTTTTGAGGCCGCGGTAAGCTTGCTTAAGGATGCCGGTAAAGAAGATATATTATTAAAAGTTTACCAGCAATGTAAAGACAGCGCCAAGCTGCCTAAGGAGGAAGTGGTAAACTACGTAAAGGCCATTTACGAGCCTTTCACGGATCAGGAAATATCTGACCGTATTGCACAGATCATCACTCCAAAAAATACAAAGGCCGAAGTTCAGGTGATTTACCAAACGCTGGATAACCTGCACATTGCCTGCCCTGACCATACCGGCGACTGGTATTTCTCGGGCAATTACCCAACCCCGGGTGGCAACAAGGTAGTTAACCGCGCTTTTGTTAACTGGATGGAAGGCAAAAATCAAAGAGCTTACATGTAAGCCACACTTTGATTAACCTGCACACAATTTTTCAGAACGCCCCGGCAACGGGGCGTTTTTTGTTTGTAAAGTTTTTTTATAATATTTTAAGATACCTTGTCAGGCGCGAAAACGAAGTGGGTAACCAGCCTGTCAAACAGGATGAAAGAGGCGATAATAAGCGCGATGCCCGCCACCTGGTTAAGTTTGTGTACCAGCGTTACTGATATACGGTCGCGCAGTTTATTGGCGTAAAAAGCCTTTAAGGTATCTAAACCGAACTGTACGATGAGTACCGTTAAAAACATAATGGCAATTTTTAGCTGGCGGTGGGGTATACCCTCATGGTATGTTGTGCTGGCCGTGCCGATAACCATCATCCAGTGAAAAAGGATGGTAGGGTTAAAAATGCACATGATAAATCCCTTTAAAAAATACCCGGTGCGTTTAAGCTTTGATGGGGTGGCATTGTTATAATTAACATCGGCCTTTTTAAAAATGTAGTAAATACCAATGCCAAGTAAAATAACACTGCCAACAACACCGGCGTATATTTTGGTTTGCGCGGTAATATCAACCAGTTGCGAACCAAAAAGGATGGCACCAACAAACACCACATCAGTTGATACCACGCCGAGGGCGAAGGCAACGCCTGCCTGAAAGCCTTTTTCAATACTAACCTTGATCAGCGAGAAAAATACGGGCCCGGTTATAAAGGTTAGTATCAACCCAATACCGATTCCTGAAATAATGGCTGCTATCATTAACTATATCTTAAACGGCGTTTTTTGACCATGCGAATATGCGATTTTATCTCATAACGCAAACAAAAAATGTATGTGCCGCGGTAATAAAATGTAATCTTATAACAGGAAATTATAAAAATTGATTTATGTTAGTGCTTTAAACAAAATTCGTACAACCAACTTATAAAATGGAACAAAACAAAACGAAAAGCTACGGATCGGCGCTGTATACCATAATTACAGTGTTCTTCTTCTGGGGCTTCCTGGCAGCATCTAACGGTATTTTTATCCCGTTCTGTAAAGCTCATTTTAGTTTAACGCAATTTGAATCTCAGCTTATTGACTTTACCTTTTACGGTGGTTACTTTATTGGTTCACTTATTCTGTACTTTGCCTCGGCAGCTACGCGTATTGATATTCTGAACAAAATGGGATACAAGAATGGTATTATCGTGGGCCTTATCATATCTGCCGTAGGCGCGCTTATCATGGTGCCGGCCATCAATTCGGGTTCTTTCGCGTTCATATTGGTAACATTCTTTATTATAGCATTAGGCTTTTCGTTACAGCAAACGGCGGCAAACCCGTTTGTTATAGCTCTGGGTAGCCCCGAAACCGGTACACACCGGTTAAACTTTGCCGGCAGTATCAATAACTTCGGCAGTATAATGGGCCCTATCATTGTAAATATTGTTTTGTTTGGCTCGGCAGCGGCAAAAATTCCGGCTTCTGAGGTTAAAATAGCTTCGGTAAACAGTTTGTATTTGATACTGGCAGGCTTATTTATCGCGGTGGCTATCTTCTTCTGGATCTCAAAATTACCAAGTGTAACCAGCGATGAGGAAATTGAACCAAGCAGCAAGGCCAACAAGCCCCTGGGCATTCTGTTTATCGCGTTCCTGCTTATCCTGGCGGCTGATCCGCTTAGCAATACAACGGGTGTGCCACAACCTTACTTTGTATATGCTTCATTAGCTATAATTTTAGTTACGCTTATCGGTTCGGTATCGGCATCAAGCAAAAGCAAAATTGGCTGGGGTGCTATGCAATACCCGCAATTGGTTTACGGTATGCTGGCCATATTTACTTATGTAGGCGTTGAGGTAACTATACAAAGCAATATGGGGGCCTTGTTAGAGAATCCTTCATTCGGTGGTTATACAACAGATCAGGTTGCTCCGTTTATATCATTATATTGGGGTAGTTTAATGGTTGGCCGCTGGACAGGGGCTATTGCAGCCTTTAACTTATCTAAAACTGCTAAATTGATTTTGACCATTGTTGTGCCTTTTGTGGCCTTCGGTGTAATATTGGGTGTTAATGCCGCCACGGGTACCAATGTATCCAATCTTTACCCGTATGCAATTTGCGTAGCTATACTGATTGTAGGCTTCCTGATCGGTCAGCAAAAACCGGTACGTACCCTGGCATTGTTTGGTATATTAGGTGCTATCGCGATGATTGTAGGTTTAATGACCACAGGCATGGTAGCTATTTTCGCATTTTTAAGCGGTGGTTTATGCTGCTCTATTATGTGGCCTTCAATATTCTCACTATCAGTTACCGGTTTAGGCAAATACACCAGCCAGGGCTCAGCGTTCCTGATCATGATGATATTAGGTGGATCGATCATTCCGCCGGTGCAAGGTATCCTGGCTGACTCAGAAGGTATTCACGCTTCATATATCGTTCCGGTTATCGGCTTTGCTTATCTGGCTTTCTTTGCCTGGAAAGCAGGTGCCATACTTAAATCACAAGGTATAGATATTGACAGTGTAGAAGCCGGGGGCGGGCACTAATTCTTTGGTCATTCGTCAATAGTCATTGGTCAGTTGTCAGTAGTCATTGTATTTACAGGACACTGATAACTGACCAATGCTTTTATAACATAAAGCAGTTTAATTAAAATTGACCGATGACCAGGTAATCAACCCCAATAACTAATGACAACTGACTAATAACAAAATGAAGCCCAGTTTCGATAACATATTTATGAACCTCGCGACCGACTTAGCCCGTCGGTCGCATTGCGTTAAGGCGCATGTGGGTGCGGTGTTGGTGAAAGATACGCGCATCATTTCAATAGGCTACAACGGGCCACCTTCGGGTACCCACAACTGCGATGAGGAATGGCCTGATACCGGCTGCCCTCGCGATGCCCGCGGAAGCTGCTCATTAGCATTACATGCCGAGGAGAACGCGATATTGTATGCCGTTAAGAACGGTGCCAACCTGCAGGGCGCTACGCTGTATACCACGCTGTCGCCATGCCTGCCATGCGCCAGGCTGATATTTTCGGCAGGTATAAAGCACGTGTTCTACAATAAATCGTACGCGGCATACAAAGGCCTGCCCAGCGATGAGGGGGTGGATTTTTTAAACCGTTTCGGTGTAAATACCGAGCGGTTTGATGGTGATATTATGCCTTAATAAAGGGTGTTATCTTATCCAGCGCAAAAGTTAGCTGTTCATCGGGGGTAAGGTAGCTGTTGTCCAAAACAATGGCATCTTCGGCCTGTACCAGCGGGCTTTCCTTGCGGGTGGTATCATCATGATCGCGCAGGGCAAGGTTATCAAAAACCTCTTCCATTGTGATGTCCGGCTGCTTAACCACCAGCTCCTTGTAACGGCGTTCGGCACGAATTTTAGGGTCGGCGGTCATAAACAACTTAACCTGCGCATCCGGAAATACGGTAGTGCCAATATCGCGGCCATCCATTATAATATTGATGGATTTACCCATCAGTTGCTGTTGCTTTACCATGGCGTGGCGCACGGCTGGTATGGCGGCTATCTTGCTAACATTTGAGGCCACATGCATCTGCCTGATCTCCTCTGATACATCCTCATCATTCAGAAAAATATTTACCTGCCCGTCCTGTGTTTTAAGGGTGATATGAATATTGTTCAGGGCGGTTTCAACTGCTGTTTCATTGGTAACATCAACCTCATTACGCAAAAAGTAAAGCGTAACGGCACGGTACATGGCACCGGTATCAATGTAAACAAAGTCGAGTTTTTTTGCTAAGGCTTTGGCAATGGTACTTTTACCGCACGACGAGAAACCGTCAATGGCTACAACTATATTGTTACTCATAGTGCATCCAAGATACAAAATATAAGCATTGCCCCTATAAACAATTTATATTTGCCGCATGAATGCAAATAAGGCAGAGCTGCAAAAGGAGGTGGCATACAAAACCTCGCGCAGCGGCGGCAAGGGCGGGCAAAACGTTAACAAGGTATCAACCAAAGTGGAGCTGCTTTTTTCGGTAGATGATTCATCGTTATTTAATGAAGATGAAAAGCAGCTCATTAAAGGTAGGCTGCAATCGCGCTTTAACAAGGATGGCTTTGTACAGGTTGTGTGTGATGAGGAGCGCAGCCAGTATTTAAATAAAGAGAAAGCGCTTGAAAAGCTGATAGGCCTGCTAACAAAAGCCATGCAGGTTGATAAACCCCGCAAGCCAACAAAAGTAAGCCGTTCTGTAAAGGCTGCCCGTGCGGAAAACAAGCGCCAGCAATCGGCCAAAAAGGAAAGCCGTAAACGTAACTACGATTATTAATTAAAGCGGTACAAAATAGTAGCCGATCCCCATTGGTGGGCTTTTAGCATCTCCTTAGTGTCCTTGGTTTGAAAGATGGCCGACAGATCAAAGATCCAGCGCTCGCCGCCATAACTGATACCAACCTGCTGGCTGAATACAATGGGCTTACGGGTAAGCGTAACCTCAACGCCATTAGCATTGTTGTTAAACAGGCTGCCCTCTATAGTAGCATCATAAGCCACGTAGCGCAACATCGGGCGCAGGTAAAAAAAGAATTCGCGCTTATTTAGCGGCTCAAACCCGCGTTGTTTAATAGCGGTACTCTGTGTACTCACCGAGTTGAATAGCTGGTTAAAGTTACCCAATCGCACCAAAAAACCAGCACCCGCGCCGGTAAAGCCTGTACCCAGGTTAGCATATGTATTTAATGATATATCGGCATCTTTGCCCGCACGGCCAATCAGCCGGTTGTATTCGCCCTGTAAATTGAACTGAAAATTATTGCGTATCTGGTATTCCCAGCCCTGCAATTCATAAAAGCCAAAGGTATTGTGTATCACCTCCTGCGCCTGGCGGCCAAGCGCGGCAGGGCCAACCATGCCTATCTGCGCACCCAGTTTCAGGTTGCTCTCGTTACTATATAAAAGGTTGAGGTTGGCACCCGCGTATAAGTAACCGGCAAAAGGGCGGTCAACCAGTTCACGGTCGGGTGTTTGGCCGCTTGCAGGGTTAAATATTTTTTGCCCGGCTTCAATACCTAATACTTTATTTTTAAAGCGGGTGGTATCATCAACATTCAGTCCCCGTCTAAAAAATACGAACAGGCCATTGGTATAATAACGGTCAGACCCTTGTGCCAAAAAGGAATCATTATCACTTTGAAAGCCAAATTCGTTACGGTGTGTTTGCGCAAATGTATTAATACCCGAAAATAGGCATACAACAAACAGGATAAGTTTATTTTTCATTCAGAAAATTACAGATGTGCTAATGTAAAGAAAGGAGGGATAGTTATATGACTAAATTTTTAAAATGCGTAGCCAAAACTTATATAAGGCCAGTAGGGTAAAAACCGCTCTGAGTTTATTACCGGGCTAACGCCTCCTCTGAATGAAAAACCACCATCAACCGGCTGATAGCGATAGCCAAAGTTCAGGGTGCCAATAATGCCGCTGTTAACGTCATCCGCGCTGTTACCGTAGTTCGTGTTGTCAAAAAATAAATCGTTTGAGTTTACATTATAGTAGGTAATACCACCGCCCACCTCAAAATATTTTCCGTTTTTACCGGCCAAGTAGTTTACTACTAAAGGTACGGTAAAAAGGTGCTCACCCGCATTGGCATAATAGCTGATACCTGCACGGCCTCCCCAGCCATTCTGCTGCTTTTTAAAGCGTACATCATAGTTAACAGAGTATGCGGCACCCGGGCCAAGCAATTCAAAAAAGAAGGTTTTGGCTCTCTTGTTGGCATCTGTATATTTAGCAGAATCTGCCTGCGGCAGTTTTTGCGCGGTTGCAGATATAAAACTGATGCATAAAGCAGTAAGTGCGAGATATTGTAAATGTTTGATCATTCGGCGTTTAAATGCCATGAAGATATCGGTTTAGATTAAATAAACCGTAAAGTTTAAATTAAAAAAGCAGGAGTATGGCTCCTGCTTTTTATTATGTAGATTTCCCCTTGAAGGGAGTACGATCAATTTACCTGTTGAACTTCCTTTTCCTTTATGGTGAGGTCGATAGGTTCTTTTACCTTTTCGTTAAGCAAGGCAAGGTTGATTACCTCGCGCATATCGGTAACGTAATGAAAGGTCAGATCCTTAATATAATTCTCCTTGATCTCCAGTATGTCCTTCTGGTTTGATTTACACAGGATGATCTCCTTGATATTAGCAC
This sequence comes from Mucilaginibacter sp. UR6-1, assembly GCF_020880975.1. Classification (GTDB taxonomy): domain Bacteria; phylum Bacteroidota; class Bacteroidia; order Sphingobacteriales; family Sphingobacteriaceae; genus Mucilaginibacter. The sequence continues at coordinate 672,208 of NZ_JAJIWP010000002.1, forward strand.
GTTTCGCAGCCAGTATCTTTTCTTTAATACCACCAACAGGCAGCACACGGCCGCGCAGGGTGATCTCACCCGTCATGGCCAGGTTTTGCTTAACCTTACGCTGTGTAAATACCGATGTAAGGGCTGTTAGCATGGTGATACCGGCTGACGGGCCATCCTTTGGTGTTGCACCGGCAGGCACGTGTATGTGTAAGTCCCACTGATCGAACAGGCGGGCATCAATATCAAAATAAGAGGCATGCGCACGCAGGTAAGCAAGGGCTATCACAGCCGATTCCTTCATTACATCGCCCAGGCTGCCTGTAAGCGTAAGCTTGCCTTTACCGGGGCTCAGGCTGGCCTCAATAAATAAAATATCGCCGCCTACGGATGTCCAGGCCAGGCCTGTAACTACACCGGCAACATCATTGCCTTCGTACAAATCCTTATCATAAACAGGGGCACCCAAAAAGGTTTCAATATCCTTTTTGTTAACATTGCTGTTGTAGGGTTCTTCAAGCGCAATACTTTTGGCTATGCCACGCACTACCGAGCCTATCTTTTTTTCCAGAGATCGTACGCCCGATTCGCGGGTATAGTCCTCTATTACCTTTTCAATAACATCACCTTTAAGGGAGATATCTTTAGCTTTAAGGCCATGGGCTTCACGCTGCTTGGGCAGCAGGTGCTGCTTGGCTATCTCTATCTTTTCTTCAATGGTGTAACCGTTTACTTCGATGATTTCCATACGGTCAAGCAAGGCCGGCTGTATGGTGCTCAATGAGTTAGCTGTAGCGATGAACATCACGTTAGACAGATCGAAATCCAGCTCAACGTAATGGTCATAAAAAGTACTGTTTTGTTCAGGGTCAAGCACCTCAAGCAAGGCCGATGACGGATCGCCCCTGAAATCATTACCTACCTTATCTATCTCATCCAGAATAAATACCGGGTTAGCGGCACCGGCTTTTTTAACCGATTGAATGATACGGCCCGGCATTGCGCCGATGTATGTTTTACGATGACCGCGTATCTCAGCCTCATCGCGCACGCCACCAAGGGCCATACGTACATATTTACGCCCAAGCGCTTTAGCTATTGATTTACCCAGGCTGGTTTTACCCACACCCGGAGGGCCTACAAGGCACAGGATAGGGGCCTTCATGTTATGCTTTAATTTAAGCACGGCCAGGTACTCAATTATACGGCGCTTAACTTTATCCAAACCAAAATGATCCTTATCCAGCACCTTTTGAGCGCGTTTAAGGTCAAAGTTATCTTTGGTAAATTCGTTCCATGGCAAATCAAGCAACAACTCCAGGTAGTTCATCTGCACCGAGTAGTCGGCAGCGGCAGGATTGGTGCGGGCCAGTTTTTCAAGCTCCTTGTTAAAGTGTTCGCTTACTTCTTTAACCCATTTCTTTTTTAGGGCACGCTGGCGAAGGTTCTCTATCTCAAGGTCCGGACTGCTGCCACCAAGTTCTTCCTGTATGGTTTTAAGCTGCTGGTTCAAAAAGTAATCGCGCTGTTGCTTATCAAGGTCAACACGTACTTTGGTTTGTATCTGGTTTTTAAGCTCCAGCATCTGCAGGTCAAGCGTAAGATGCTCAAGCACCATATTGGCACGGTCGCGCAGGTTTGAAACCTCAAGCAGGCGTTGTTTGGCCGCCATATCGGCATTCATGTTTGATGCGATAAAGTTAATCAGGAATGCCGTGCTCTCAATATTCTTTATGGCGATACCAGCCTCGCTCGGTATGTTTGGCGATAACTGGATAATGCTCATGGCCATATCCTTTACGGATGAGATCATGGCTTTGAATTCTTTATCCTCTTTGCCCGGTACATCACGGTACGGCTCAATGGTTGCCCTCAGATAGGGTTCGCTTTGCAGCTCATCTTTTAGCAAAAAGCGTTTTTTACCCTGGATGATTACCGTAGTATTGCCATCAGGCATTTGCAGTACCTTGATAATAACGGCAACAGTACCTACATTATATAACTGGGTGAAGATCGGGTCTTCAATAGATACATCCTGCTGTGCAACAACACCTATCATGCGGTCGCCTTTGTTAGCGTCGCGTATCAGTTTTATAGATTTATCACGCCCTACGGTGATAGGGATAACCACTCCCGGAAACAATACAGTGTTGCGCAAAGGCAATATCGGTAATGAATCGGGTAACTCCTCGTTGTTCATCTCCGCCTCGTCTTCGGTAGACATCAGCGGGAAGAATTCTGATTCATCATTTATGATCGGTAAAGTATTTTTAAAGTCAAACGGATCGTAACTCATTAAATTAAATTTTTAGCGCCATATTGTCAGCATGGGGTATGCCCTTGCATTTAAAATGGTGCTATTAAACAGTTGTAATATATGGTTCAACACCTGTGCCAATAATCAATATAATTGCAGCTTTATAGCCTTAAAGTGCTAATGTGCTGTAAATAAAGGTGTCAGGATAAAGTTTGGTTATTTAGCGCGGTAATACTATATACGGAAAGTGCTGAAAAAAAGTCACCTCGGTGGGGTTATTTATACCGGATATAAATATCACAATTAGTGTATAACCACATAATATTTTGTTGCAAAGTTAGTTAATGTTATACTAATTTTGTTCACCCGCAGGCTATTGTGAAATTATCGGCTATAATATCGTTGTTACTTATTTCATCCATTGAAACATCAATGGCCCAAAGCGCCTATGTAAAACTTGGCGAGCAGGCATTGCTGGATGGTAATTTTAAAGCCGCGGTTAAGCAACTTGAAAAGGCCTGTCTTGTTGATTCGAGCAATGCAAATGCCTTGTGGATGCTGGGCTACTCGTACTACCACAGCGAAAACTATAAAAAATCTATTGTTGCCTATACCAAGGTGATCTCTATAAAACCTGTTGATGCTTCGGCATATTACTACAGGGCCCGTTCAAAAAGTTTTTTAGGGCGGGATGTTTCACTCCCGGTACCCGAAAAGGAGAAGCACTTGCTCGGTGCCATACAGGATCTGACAAAGGCCATAGCCGTTAGTGCCGATCCGAATGATATGAAGCTTTACCAAAACCGGGGCATAGCTTACCGCGAGTATGGTTTATTTAAGCTGGAACATGCTGCCAGCGGTGCCGACAAAAATCGTGGTGTAAACTCTCTCCGTGCTTCTATCGCTGATCTGGAAAAGGTAATGGAAAGTAATCCAAGCCGCAGCGATATATCAACGCTGATTGATCTATCCAAAGAAAAACTCGCTACCGCAACCGGCAAACGCAATTAAAATTTACTGTCAATATCGTAGCTGTTAGCGCCAAGCAGGCGTACATGCTGCACTTTGCTGATGTGGTAGGCCGAATCCGGATAATACATCAGCTTTTCGGTGCTTGAATACAGCAGGTTACTGGTGTGGTTAACAATCAAAATTGAGCGGATGCTTTTGCCATTGTTCACCACGGTGATAGACCGGGTTTTAAGATCAGGTTGTTTGGCTTTGTAAATGGTGGTGTTGCCGCGCTTTATTACGGCGTAACTGCTGCGCCAGGCCGGTTTATTGATGTCTGATCCGGCAAACAGCCCTAATTCATCCTTCCAGCTTGCAATGGCAATGTCCTGGCTCTCGCCATCAAGATTATGTTTAACCGTTTTTTTTACGCGCGGATGCTGCTTGGTCAGCCGGTCAGCCTCGTGGCCAAAATAGCCCTTAACATCAAAATATTGCGCGTTATTAACGGTCACATCAGGCTTGCATGCGCTAAAGCCCGATGTGATCGCTACGGAATATATAAATGTTTTAAAATGCTTATACCAATACATCACCCGTCATTTCGGCCGGGATATTAACGCCCAGAATTTTAAGTACGGTTGGGGCAATATCGCCAAGCTTTCCGTCTTTTACTGTTTTAACATCATTATCAATAATAATACATGGCACCAGGTTAGTGGTGTGCGCCGTATTTGGCGATCCATCCTCGTTTATCATAAAATCAGCATTACCATGGTCGGCAATGATGATGAAAGAGTAACCATTTTTTAAGCCGGTTTCAACCACTGCCTGTGTACAGGCATCAACAGTTTCTGCCGCTTTAACCACCGCTTCAAACACGCCGGTATGGCCAACCATATCGGTATTGGCAAAGTTAAGGCATACAAAATCAGGCCATTTTTGCTCCAGTTCAGGAATGATGGCATCGCGTATGCCCTGCGCGCTCATCTCCGGCTGCAAATCGTAAGTAGCAACTTTTGGCGATGGCACCAGCAGGCGTTTCTCGTTATCAAACTCACGCTCACGGCCTCCTGAAAAGAAGAAGGTAACGTGCGGATATTTTTCTGTTTCGGCAATACGTATTTGTGTTTTACCGGCATCCTGTAATACCTCGCCAATAGTTTTGGTCAGGTCTTCCTTACGGAAGATCACCTCAACATCCTTAAACGTTTCGTCATACGATGTCATGGTTACATATTTTATCTTCAGCGGATGCAGGTTGTATTCAGGGAATGGCTTTTGTGTAAGCGCCAAACTGATCTCGCGGCCACGGTCAGTACGGAAGTTAAAGCAGATCACCACATCGCCCTCCTTAATAACCGCTACCGGAGCACCATTGTCATCAGTTTTTACTACAGGCAGTATAAACTCATCGGTAACTCCTTCCGCGTACGATTCTTTAATGGCATCAGTAATACTTTGTACTGTTTTGCCGGTACCGTTCACCAACAGGTCATAAGCTTGTTTTACGCGTTCCCAGCGGTTATCGCGGTCCATAGCATAATAACGACCGATGGCAGATGCCAGTTTTGCCGAAGTAGGGGCAATGTATTGCTCCAGGTCAGTAACAAAACCCAGGCCTGATTGCGGGTCGGTATCTCGGCCATCTAAAAACGCGTGGATAAATACCTTATCAAGCCCGTATTGCTGCGTAACATCAACCAAACCTTTAAGATGATAAATGTGCGAGTGCACACCCCCGTCAGACACGAGGCCGATGAAGTGTACATCCTTGCCGTTTTGTTTGGCATAATCAAGGGCTTCCTTAATTACCGGGTTACCGGCAAGCTCTTTCTCATCAACCGCTTTGTTAATGCGGCCAAGCTCCTGGTAAACCACGCGGCCGGCGCCAAGGTTCATGTGCCCAACTTCGGAGTTACCCATTTGCCCGGCAGGCAAACCAACGGCCGTGCCCGATGCTTCGAGTTTAGAATTTGGATATTGCTGTAACAGCGAATCAAAAAATGGCGTATTGGCTGTATATATAGCGTTAGACTGATCCTGACGGCCATATCCCCAGCCATCAAGTATCATCAGTACAAGTTTTTTATTAGTTTCCACATCGCAAATATAAAGGCATCGGGTAAACTTTAATAAATTATAAGTAGTAATATGCTTGTTTAATTGTAATAATTTGTTGTAAATTGCTATTGAGGATTATGAGAAAGCTGCAATTTTTGCCGGTATTGATTATTTGCTACCTGTTGCCGATGGCTGTAATGGCCGATCAGATAGATGGCATAGCGGAGTTGTTTAAACAAGCCAACGCTACCGAGCTTACCAAAAAGCTGGCACCGGTACTTGATGTTTCAATACTTAAAAAGGAAGAAACATACTCTAATACTCAGGCTGGTATCATATTAAGTAAATTCTTCACACAAAATAAACCCAAAAGCGTTAAAGTACTTCATCGGGTTAATACCAGCAACACCTACCGGTTTGGTGTTTTGTTACTGGTTACTGATAAAGGCACTTTCCGGGTATCGCTCACTTTAAACAGTGTTAAAGGCGAACTCCAGATCATTGATTTGCGGATTGAAGCCGAAAAAGCTTAATAATTGTCAATTGTTCTTATTTTTGAGGGCATTAAACAAGCAGATTTGGATAAGGAACTGATCAAAGACTTTATTGTCAACTCATTACAGGAAGATGTAGGTGATGGCGACCATACCTCGTTAGCCACAATTCCGGCCGGTACCACAGGCAAAGCCCGTTTACTGGTTAAAGATGATGGTATTTTAGCCGGTGTTGAACTGGCGCTATACATATTTAATATTGTAGACCCCACGCTTAAAGTAAGCACCTTTTTAAAAGATGGCGACAGTATAAAAGTAAAGGATATTGCTTTTGAGGTTGAAGGCAGTGTGCACAGTATACTGGTTGCCGAGCGCCTGGTACTGAACTGTATGCAGCGCATGAGCGGTATTGCCACCCGTACCCGCCAGATAGTTGATCTGCTGAGCGGAACTAACACAAAAGTGCTCGATACCCGAAAAACTACCCCCGGCCTGCGTTATCTCGAAAAATGGGCCGTACGTATTGGCGGCGGCGTTAATCACAGGTTTGGTTTGTATGATATGATACTGATCAAGGATAATCATGTTGATTACTCGGGAGGGATAAGGGCTGCCATTGAAAACGCGCTTGAGTACACGGCTACCCATAAAAAACTGGCCATTGAAATTGAGGTGCGCAATATTGATGAGCTGGAGCAGGTATTGCAAACCGGCGGTGTTGACCGTATATTGCTTGACAATTTTAAGTTTGATGAATTAAAGCAAGCCGTTAATATTATAAACGGCAGGTATATTACCGAGGCATCAGGCGGTATCACTATTGATAATGTGCGTGATTACGCGGCATGTGGTGTTGATTACATATCAATGGGTGCGCTAACACATTCAGTAAAAAGCCTCGACCTTAGCTTAAAAGCAGTTAAATAGATGATAATAAACTTTACGTTTAATAACTTTATTCACACAGCGGGTATATGATATCCATTTATTCAATTACAGCACTTATACTGGCTTACCTTTGCGGGTCTATACCAACGGCTGTTTGGATAGGTTTATCATTTTACGGTATTGATGTACGTGAGTATGGCAGCGGCAATGCCGGTGCAACCAATACCTTCAGGGTATTGGGTAAGCAGGCGGGCATCCCCGTAATGCTTATTGATATACTGAAAGGATGGACAGCCACTAATCTTGCCTATCTTATTGGGGTATCAACCACAGGCCCGTATAATTCAGTAGCGTTTACCAATTACGCGCTTGCCCTGGGCATAGCCGCGGTAATGGGCCATTTGTTCCCGGTATTTGCCGGTTTTAGGGGCGGCAAAGGCGTGGCCACACTGTTTGGAATGATATTGGCTATAAACCTGCACGCGGCCCTGCTTTGCGTAGTGGTATTTATTGTTGTGCTGCTAATAACCAAATATGTGTCATTAAGCTCAATAATTGCCGGTTTTACTTATCCCATCGGTGTAGCGTTCATTTTTCCGGTGTATATAAAATCGGTCATTATTTATGGCATGTGCATTTGTTTGCTGGTACTGGTAACACATCAAAAAAATATCGAACGCTTATTAAAAGGCAAGGAGTCGAAAGTTAATTTATTTAAAAAAAAAGTCACTTAAACTCTATGAAACCATTTAAACCAATTGCAATGCTTGCCTTAGTTGTAGGTATTGTTGCTTATTCGTGTTCAACTGTACCGCTTACCGGCCGTAAACAGCTTAGCCTTGTAAGTGATGACCAGATTAACCAGGCAGCGGCACAAAGCTATCAGCAACTACTTTCCGATCCGAAAACAAAAGTGATTAGTGGTACAAGTGATGCGCAGCGCATTAAAACAATAGGCGGCAGGCTTGCTGTAGCTATCGAGAAATATTTAAAAGATAATGGTTACGCCGATCAGTATAACTTTAAATGGGAATTTAACCTCATACAAAGCCCTGAAATAAATGCCTGGTGTATGCCGGGTGGTAAGGTGGCTGTATACAGCGGTATATTGCCGGTAACCAAAACTGATGCCGGTTTGGCCGTAGTAATGGGCCACGAAATTGCCCACGCCATAGCCCGCCACTCGGCCGAGCAAATGTCAAAACAAATGGCTGCCCAGGCTGGTGGTGCTGTAGTAGGCGCGGCAACCGGTGGCCAATCTCAGGCAACACAGGCTATAGTTGGGCAATTATATGGCGTAGGCGGCCAGTTGGCTATGCTAAAATACTCACGCGATAACGAATCAGAGGCTGACAGGCTTGGTCTGATCTTTATGTCAATGGCGGGTTATGACCCAAATGAGGCTGTCGCTTTTTGGCAACGTATGGCTGCATCAAAACAAGCAGGCGGCGCTCCACCCGAGTTTTTGAGCACTCACCCTTCGGATGCTACCCGTATCCGCAACATACAGAACCGCATACCGGAAGCGATGAAGTATTATAAGAAATAACAATCATATATCCCGCCCTCAAAAAGCGGGATTTTTTATAATGGCTAAAATTAAATTTCTTACTGCCACCTGGAAAAACCTTGTAATGATCAATTACGAGGTCGATCATGAAATATTGAAACCATATTTACCCGCCGCTACCGAGCTTGACCTATGGCAGGGCAAATGCTTGGTGAGCATGGTAGGCTTTCTGTTTTTAGATACGCGTGTGCTGGGTGTAAAGTGGCCGGGACATATAAATTTTGAAGAGGTAAACCTGCGTTTTTATGTGCGCCACTTTGACGGTACTGAGTGGAAGCGCGGAACTGTTTTTGTAAGTGAGATAGTGCCGAAGGCAATGATACCACTGATTGCTAATACGCTGTACAAGGAGCATTACCGCCGTTTGCCCATGAGGCATAAAATTACGGCGGTTGATGCCAACCATACATCATATCTTTATGAATGGAAACTTAATGGCAGATGGAACAAACTTGGCGCAACCGTAAATACTGATTTTGCACCAATGTTGCCGGGTAGTGCCGAAGAATTTATATTAGAACACTATTGGGGCTACAACCGCCGTAGCGATGTAAATTCCATGGAGTACCAGGTGGAGCATGTGCCCTGGCATGTAGGCAAGGTTACTGATTTTGTTTTTGAGGCCGATGTTAAAGAACTATACGGCCAAGCCTTTGAGCCGTTTTTGACGGTTAAACCATATTCGGTATTTTTTGCTGAGGGATCGGAGATCAGTGTCAGGGCTGCAACGCGAGTGCTGATTAATTCGGTTATTAAAAATAACAAATAAACTATATGTTATAAGGGTCTACCGTTAAAACCTCTTTTATAATCTCGAAATCTTTGATATTGCGTGTAACCAAAATGGCATCATTTACTATGGCTGTTGAAGCAATTATAGCATCAGGAAGCTTTATTTTGTATCGTTTACGCAAATAAATGGTTTGAGCTGTCACCTTTTCAGTCAATCCCCAAATATTACTTTGATCAATAAAACTATTCAAAGTATCAGTCGACGAAGGATGTCCCAGGACTTCAATTTTTGTTATTATAGATATATTAAAGCCGTTCTCTAAAATATCAGTTATGAAATTTTCACTCTCTTTTGGTAGCAGTCCACCTATGTAATCAATCAAAACGTTACTATCAACAAGATAGATTTTGGGTTGTGCTAATTTCACTTTTCCCATTCGTTACGGCTTTTTTCAATATCTGAATTAATTTGCCTGGCAGCATCTTTAGATAAGGCTCCAATAAAATCTGAGATATTTTTTTTGGGTGCAGGAATGTTGGTTTTAGGTGATGACAGATCGTTAAGGTCGCTATGACGGGACTTTATCTCATTCCACTCAGCAATAGGTATTACTACTGCGATATCATTACCCGCTTCATCTGATATATATTGTAATGACATGTTGTTTTCTTAATTTGTGTCTATCAAAAATAAGCAATTCATTCCAAAATAACTTAATACATATTATCTCCCTAATACTTCCAAAATAGCCTTAGCCTTTAACAAACATTCTTCATATTCCTGCTCCGCATCGGCATTAAAGGTTATGGCGCTGCCGGTTTGAAAGGAGAGATATTGAGTTGATGCATTGTATAGCAGCGTACGTATTACTACATTAAAATCAAAATCACCATCAGCGCTAAAATAGCCTATAGCGCCCGAGTATACACCGCGTTTACTGCGTTCATATTGTTCCATCAATTGCATGGCGCTTACTTTGGGTGCGCCGGTCATGCTGCCCATCGGAAAGGTGTTTTTTATGGCCTGCACATCGCTGATGGCTTTATTCTTTTCGCACACCACTGTCGAGATCATTTGATGCACCTGTTTAAAGCTGTACAGCCCAAACAGCTCCTCGGTTTTAACAGTACCCTGTTTGGCTGAGCGGGTCAGGTCATTACGTACCAGATCCACGATCATTACATTCTCTTGCAGTTCCTTGGTGTGTTGCTTTAATGACGCTTTTTTGGCCTCATCCTCGGCAGGGTTATCGCTGCGTTTTGCAGTGCCCTTTATGGGTTGTGATATGAGTTTATCACCACGCCTGGCCATAAACCGTTCCGGCGAGGCGCATACAATGTATTTATCTCTCAGCTTAAAGTATGACGAGAACGGGTTAGGGGAGATACTGTTTAGTTTATTATATATGCTAAGCGGATCGATCGTAGTATTCTCAGCATAAAACTCCTGGCAAAAGTTAGTTACATAAATATCCCCGCGGGCTATGTGCTGCTTAATTCTGTTGGCCGTTTGCAGGTATTCCTCCTTGCTGAAACGGGCTTTTATATGAGCTGATACCGGTTGATCGGTTGAGTGTATTGATGCCTGTTCGATATTTTTTAATATAGTATCCGGCTCATCACTGATTATCTCGGCCTCAATACCTCTTATGATTATAAGGTGCTTTGGCGCAAAAAAGTAAAGATCCGGAAAGCGTAATCCGTCAGAATTGATTGATGACAAACTTTCCACCTCATTTTTCAGATCATACCCGAAAAAGCCGGTTACCCAACACTGATGCTTTTGCCTGAATTGATCTAAATGCTCAAAAGCTTTGCCTGTATCGGCGGTTAATTCATCTTTTACGCCTGCCGCTATCAGCGCTTCAAACTTGCCGTATTTATCCGTAAAATTATTTGAATTTAAGCAGCAGGCCACATCAAAACCATCAGCCCATGCAAATGCTTTCTGCTTAAATTCTTCGGGATTTTTGAGTGTGATAATCACTATGCAAAAATAGTAAAAACAAAAGGCCGGATTAACCGGCCTTTGAGTATATCTGAATTTATTTATGTCTTAGTCCTGGTGTAAAACTAATGTTTGCACTCTATCAGGGCCAACAGAAAGATATTTAACGGGAACACCTAATTCTGCTTCCAGAAAATCGATGTAAGAGGCCAGCTTGGCAGGTATTTGGTCAAGCTCGGTAATGCCGGTAATATCCTCGTGCCAGCCGTCAATTTCCTTTAAAACAGGTTTCGGCTCAATAGTACAAATATCATACGGCATGTAGTCAATAATTTCATCTGCATAGTCATAATGCGTGCAGGCATATATCTTCTCAAAACCGCTTAATACATCGGCCTTGGTCATTACCAGTTGGGTAACACCGTTAAGCATAATGGCGTATTTTAAAGCAGGCAGATCAATCCAGCCTGTACGGCGTGGCCTGCCGGTAGTAGCGCCAAATTCATGGCCTATTTTACGCAGCTCTTCGCCGGTTTCGTCGTGCAGTTCAGTTGGGAACGGGCCGCCACCAACACGAGTGCAATAAGCTTTAAAAATACCAATTACATCACCAATCTCTTTAGGTGCTATACCTAAACCGGTACAAGCGCCGGCGGCGGTAGTGTTTGATGAGGTAACAAATGGATATGAGCCAAAATCAATATCAAGCATGGCGCCTTGTGCACCTTCGGCCAGTACTTTTTTGCCTTGTTTAATATAGTTGTTAACCAAGTGCTCCGAGTCAACCAATTCAAACTGTTTAATCAGATCAATGGCTTCAAAAAATGCTTGTTCACGCTCGCTGAAATCAGCCACATCGCCGTAAAGTGATTGCAGCATTGATTTATGTTTTTCAACCAGTTTGTCGTAACGTTCTTTAAAATCAGGCAAGGTAATGTCACCTATACGCAGACCGTTACGACCGGTTTTGTCCATATAAGTAGGGCCAATACCTTTAAGCGTTGAACCAATTTTGCCTTCGCCCATCTTTTTTTCTGACGCGGCATCAAGCAATTGGTGGGTAGGCAATATTAGGTGCGCTTTTTTAGCGATCACCAGGTTTTTTTTCGCCAGCAGGTCATGCCCGGCATCTTTTAACTTATCAAGTTCCTTTTTAAGGGTTATAGGGTCAATAACTACACCGTTACCTATCAGGTTAAGGGTGTTATCAAAGAAAATGCCTGACGGTATGGTGTTCAATACAAACTTTTTACCATCAAACTCCAGCGTATGGCCGGCATTGGGGCCGCCCTGAAAACGCGCTATAAGATCATATTCGGCGCTTAGTACGTCAACTATCTTACCTTTACCTTCGTCGCCCCATTGGAGGCCTAATAAAACATCAACAGCCATTATTTAAATTGCAATATTGTGTGAAAGGCGGCAAAGTTAAACTTTTCTGTCACAAACACCTTCTTTTAATTTAACACAATTTCCGTACAGGTTAAGCGAGTGGTGTTTTATCTCAAATTTTAGGATATCGCCCATCATGCTTTGTATCTGCTGTATGCGCGGATCGCAAAATTCAACCACCTTGCCGCAGTCAATACAAATAATGTGGTCGTGCTGCTTAAAGCCGTATGATTTTTCAAATTGGGCCATGTTTTTACCAAACTGGTGTTTGGTAACCAAATCGCATGATACCAGCAGCTCTAAGGTGTTGTAAACCGTAGCGCGGCTAACGCGGTACTTTTTATTTTTCATGTGGATATATAGTGATTCCACATCAAAATGGTCATTACGCGAATATATCTCTTCCAGTATGGCGAAGCGCTCAGGTGTTTTGCGCAGGCTTTTATTTTCAAGATAGGCCTCGAATATCTTTTTTACCAGTGCTATAGTTTCCTGTTGGGGCATAAATTTAGTAGTGCAGTAAAATAAAAAGTAAAGGTATTAATAAAAGGTGATTAGTGGTTAGTTATTAGAGATTAGTATATAATTATGATTTTGAATTGAAAATCAGAAGGGAAAAGCTTCAAAGCCTAAATGCTAAGCCGACATTCTAATACAAATCACTAATCTCCACCAATCACTAACTCACCGCTTTTTCGGCAACCGAGTCAAAACGATCAACCGAGGTTACACCGCGCACCTGTTTAAGCTTCTTAACCAGATCTTCAAGATGTTGGGTGTCATTTACATAAACCATTATCGAGCCTTCAAAAATACCGTTGTCGCTATCAACCGTGATGGAGCGCATGTTTACCTTAAAATCATTTGATATTACGGTGGTCAGTTTGTTGATCAAGCCTACATCATCAATACCGCGTATACGCAAACCGGTTAAAAATGCCAGTTCCTGCTGGTTTGTCCAACGGGCTTTCACAATCCGGTAGCCATAGTTTGCCATAAGTTTAGCGGCGTTAGGGCAGTTGGTGCGGTGTATCTTTATACCTTCGCTCACTGTGATAAACCCAAAAACATCATCACCGGGTATAGGGTTGCAGCAGTTGGCCAGCTTGTAGTCAATCTTCTGCATATCCTCACCGATCAGCAGCATATCGCTGTCTTTGGTTTTTATGCTCTTGATCAGGTTTTGCACCTGGTCGGCCTCTATCTTATCCTGCGGTTTGTTTTCGATCACCTTTTCAGATGCCTGGTACTCCTTCAGGTCCTTCATGTCAATCAGGCCTTTGGCTACATTGTAAAACAGGTCCTGGGTTGATAGTAGTTTAAAATAATAGCTCAGCTTATGCAGGTTGTCGGAGTTGTAGGTTATCTTGAGCGATTTCAGTTTGCGCTCAAGTATCTCCTTGCCATCCTCGGCAATTTTGCGTTTTTCCTCTTTAAGGGCCGATTTTATTTTGGCTTTAGCCTTCGCGGTAACCACAAAGTTAAGCCAATCCTCTTTAGGCGTTTGCTTGCCCGAGGTGATGATCTCCACCTGATCGCCGTTTTGCAGTTTATAGTTAAGCGGTACCAGCTTATGGTTCACCTTAGCGCCAATACAGCTCGCGCCAACGTCAGTATGTATCTCAAAAGCAAAATCAAGCGCGGTGGCGTTCAGCGGTAATTGTATAAGCGCGCCTTTCGGGGTAAAGATGAAAATCTCGTCCGAAAAGAGGTTCATCTTAAAGTCGTCAATAAAGTCGAGCGCGTTCGAGTCAGGGTTCTTTAACAGCTCGCGTACCTTGGTTACCCATTGGTCAAGCCCGCTATCGCTGCTTGATTCCTTGTACTTCCAATGCGCGGCAAAACCTTTCTCGGCAATCTCATTCATGCGGGTGGTACGTATCTGCACCTCCACCCATTGGCCTCGCGGCCCCATTACCGTAGTGTGTAATGATTCATAACCGTTTGCCTTTGGCGATGATATCCAATCGCGCAGACGGTCAGGGTTGGGGCGGTACAGGTCAGTAACTATTGAATATGCCTTCCACGAGTCTGATTTTTCATTTTCAGGCGTGCTGTCCAATATAATGCGGATGGCAAACAGGTCATATACCTCCTCAAAAGGAATGGCCTTTTTTTTCATCTTGTTCCAGATGGAGTGTATAGATTTTGGCCTGCCAAAAATATCAGCATGTAATCCCTGCCCTTCAAGCGTTTTTTTAACAGGTTCGATAAAATCGCGGATAAATTTTTCGCGCTCGGCCTTTTTCTCGTTTAGCTTGCGCTTAATAAGCTGGTAGGTATCCTTCTCCATGTATTTCATAGAGAGGTCTTCCAGTTCAGATTTTATAGCATATAAACCCAGGCGGTGGGCGAGGGGGGCATATAGGTATACCGTTTCTGATGATAATTTAAGCTGCTTATCCCGCGGCATAAATTCCATGGTGCGCATGTTGTGCAGCCGGTCAGCCAGTTTTATCAGTATCACCCTAACATCATCGGCCAGGGTAAGCAGCATCTTACGAAAATTCTCGGCCTGTAATGAACTGTTGGTATCAAACACGCCCGAAATTTTGGTAAGCCCATCAATTATCTTGGCTACTTTTTTACCAAACTCGCGCTCAATATCATCCAGTTGTACATCAGTATCCTCAACCACATCATGCAGCAGGGCGCATACAATGGATGTGGTGCCCAAACCTATCTCCTCGGCAGCTATTTGCGCTACCGCTATAGGGTGGTATATATAGGGCTCGCCTGATTTGCGGCGCATATCCTTATGGCTTTCAAGAGCCATATCAAAGGCCTTGCGTATCATGCGCTTATCACCCTTTTGCAGGGTTGATTTGCTGGCACGCAGCAATGCCCGGTAACGTTTTAGTATCTCCTTTTTCTCAGCTTCCAGGTCAATCACCAAATCTTTCATGTATAGCCTTGCAGTGTAAGTATTTATAATTATTTTGTAACAAAAATTGTAAATTGCGGGTAATAACCAATTACCTGAAAAATTGCACTAATTTTGCATACAAGTAAATATATGAAATTTATCGGTTTTATACTGTCATCGTTTTGTTGTTGTTTACCCATGCTGGTAGCAGCGCAAACTGATAGTGCCAAACCGCAAATGGTGATCGGCAAAAACGATACCATCAAAACTTACCTTACCGAAAATAATGGTGAGCTGATGCCATGGATTGTTTTGCCCGACATTAAGATAGTTGACACCCGTATATTTGCCAGCGAAGAAGATCGCCTGAAATACAAACGCTTGCGTTATAATGTAATGAAGGTTATGCCATACGCCCGCTATGCCGGCGAGAGGTATCGCCAGTTACAGCGCGACCTTGCATTAACATCCGACAAAAAGAAACAAAAGGAACTTGTTAAGGCTTGCGAAAAGCAGATAAAAGACCTGTTTAACCGCGAGATAAAGAACATGACCATTAGCCAGGGCGAGGTACTGATAAAACTGATTGACCGTGAAACGGGTAACAGCAGTTATGCCATGCTCAAGGAGTTAAAAGGTGGGCTTAATGCCTTTATGATGCAATCCGTAGCGCGAATTTTTGGGCATAATTTAAAACAAGAATATGACCCTGAAGTTGAAAGGGACATTGAGGAGGTTATCCGCGCATCCGGATACGACAGGGCTTATTATTAAAATGACCGAGAACACCATTTACCAGTACGATATACAAAAGCTTAACGGCGATCAGTTAAATTTATCAGCTTTTAAAAATAAGGTGCTGCTGATCGTTAATACCGCGTCGCAATGTGGCTTTACCCCGCAGTTAAAAGATCTGGCTGCCTTAAAACAAGAATTTGCCGGACAGGATTTTGAGATACTTGCCTTTCCATCCAATGATTTTGGCAAGCAGGAGCCCCTCGAAGGCCAGGCACTAAGTGAATTTTGCGAAGTGAACATACCTAACTACATGGTTTTTGACAAGCTGCGTGTACGCGGCCCCTATGCGCACCCCCTGTTTAAGTTTTTGGCCGATAAAAAGCAGAATGGCGTTTTAAGTTCAACCCCTAAATGGAACTTCCATAAATACCTGGTTGACCGAACCGGCCGGGTGGTCGACTTTTTTTACCCGTTCACTAATCCCACATCATCAAAGATCCGCAAAAAAATAACCCGGTTATTAGAGGCCGGTAAACTATAAATATATGTTGAAATTAGATATACTGGTATTGTCTGTACACCCGGACGATGCTGAATTAGGTTGTGCCGGTACCTTGCTTAAACATATTGCCATGGGCAAAAAAGCAGGTATTGTTGATTTAACACTTGGCGAACTGGGCACACGCGGTACCGCCGAGATACGCGCCGCAGAAGCTGCCGCATCCGCCGAAATATTGGGCCTTGCCGTACGCGAGAACCTGGAGATACCTGACGGATTTTTTCAGAACACCAAAGAGTATCAGCTTAAAGTTATCGAGGCCATACGTAAGTATCAGCCCGAGATCATCATCACCAATGCTTATCATGATCGCCACCCCGATCATGGCCGTGCCAATCAACTGGTAGAGGCATCTGTTTTTCTTTCGGGCTTACGCCGTATCGAAACTTTTAATGGGGGTGAATTACAGGATGTATGGCGCCCTAACCTGTTGCTGCATTTTATACAAGACAGGTATATTGAGCCCGATATTGTGATAGATATTACTGAATACTGGGATACAAAGGTTAAAAGCGTAATGGCTTTTGGCTCGCAGTTTCATAACCCGGATTGGGATCCTAATGAGCCGCAAACCTACATTTCATCGCCTGATTTTATTAAGGTTGTTGAAGCGCGCGCGCTTGAATTTGGTAAAAATATGGGTGTTAAATATGCTGAAGGTTTTACCTCCGCTAAAATATTAGGGGTTGATAACCTGTTTAATTTACGTTAGGGCTCAGGCCTTAACGTAATCAAAGCGATTGTTATCCCGGCTTTTCTCACGGCGAAGCTTATCCTCGTTCACCAGTTTTAGCAGGATGCCTGATAGTTCGGAGGTTTTAAAGTCCGAATCGTAATTTTCTTTACAATAGTTGGCTATTGAGGATATAGAACGCGGCACATCAAAAAAATCTGTAGCAAGCAACTGGTTGAGTACACGGGTAGCGCCCGGCTTTTTGCGGACCAGGCCGGTAGTTTCGCCATCGGCCCTGAAACGTTGAGCACGTTTGCTCAGATCGCCATCTTCAAACCTATCCGCATCAATAAGAACATCGAACAGCTTTTCGGCAATTTTTACCTGCACGGCCTCTGATTTAAATGTATTCACAACCTCCGAAATTTCGGCGAGTTGTTTTTTCAATTTCTCCATTTGTTTGTTCATGACAGGATAGATCTTTTTTAGTCAGTACTACTTTAAAAAGCAAGGGTATCACTACATTTTTATATTATCCCGCTTTGTTGGATAGTAATAATACCTGTTAAATAACGTGTTGTAACGATTATAGTATTTTTAACACAAAAAAAGCGCCTTTTTAGTATCAAAAAGGCGCTTGTAGCAATATTATTACACTAATATTATATGTGGCTACATATTTTTTCGAGCACTTGTAAGCCTTTGTCAATATCGTTTTGTTGAATGATTAACGATGGCCTGAAGCGTATGGTACGCTCACCGCAACCTAAAAACATCACATCATGGTCAAGCCCTTGTTGTAAAAAATCATTCCGGGTTTCCTGGTCCGGAAAATCAAAGGCGGTAAGTAATCCCTTGCCGCGTATGTTGCTGATTGCAGACGTTTTTTCGGCAATACGGGTCAGTTGTTCCTGCAAATAACCGCCCACATTAGCCGCATGGCCGCATAGGTCATCTTCTTCAATGATCTCCAGTATCTTGGTGGCGCGCACCATATCGGTAAGGCTGCCGCCCCAGGTAGAGTTTAGCCGCGATGAGGTATTGAACGTATTATGCTCCACCTCGTCAATACGGGAGCCGGCAAGGATGCCGCATATCTGCATCTTTTTACCAAAGGCTATAATGTCAGGCCGGGCGTTTTCTCCAAAATGCTCGTGGCACCAAAATTTGCCTGTGAGGCCAACCCCTGTTTGCACTTCATCGTATATCAGCAGGGCTTCGTACTCGTCGGCAAGCCGGCGCAATTGTTCGGCAAACTCCTTACGCATATGGTTGTCGCCGCCCTCGGCTTGTACAGGTTCAACAATTATAGCGCATATATCATCCTTATTATCTTCAAAAGCCTTGCGTATTTGCGCTACCGAAGCCGCTTCACGCTCCAAAACACCATCTATAGCGGCATCAGTAAGCGGGTAGGTAACATACGGAAATGATACCCTCGGCCAATCAAACTTAGCAAACCATTTGGTTTTTACCGCCTGGGTGTTGGTAAGGCTAAGCGTATAGCCCGAACGGCCGTGAAAAGCATGTTCAAAATGCAGTACCTTGTGGCCTTTTTCATGTGTATAACCACGGGCAAAGTTTTTTTGTACCTTCCAGTCCATTGCCGCCTTTAAGGCATTTTCAATAGCCAGCGCGCCTCCCGAAATAAAGAAGGCATGCGGCAGGTAATCGGGTATACCAACGCGGGCAAAAGTGCTTACAAACTGGGCGTATTGCTCTGTATAAATATCCGAGTTTGATGGGTTGGTAAGCGCGGCCAACAGCAGGTTCTTTTTAAACTCCTCATCGCCCAGCATCTTGGGGTGGTTATATCCTAAAGGAACAGAGGCGAAGCAGGAAAAAAAGTCAAGGAGTGTGCGCTTATTTTTTGAGTCGTAAATATGCACGCCCCGGCTTTTTTCCATATCAAAAGTAAGGTCGAAACCATCGGCCAGAATATGTTTAGCCAAAACGTTGTGCACGTTTTCAGGAGGTACTTCTAAATGATACATAACTTAGTAGGTTTATAAGCAAACTTACTAAAAAGGGCTAAATAATGAAATTTAAGCGGTTTTTGAACCGATAGCTTAAAAAGTAAGTTTAAATTGTTTAAACCTGTATTTTATACCGGATGATGATATGGTACACGGTTTCAGAACTTATTTTTCATCCCCAATATGCCCATTAAGCCGCCGGAGTGTATGGCAAGTATACGGCTGCCCGGAGTAAACTTTGCCTGCCTTATCATATCAAACAAAGCATATATCATCTTCCCGGTATACACAGGCTCTATCATGATACCGGTTTGTGAAGTGAATAATTTTACAAATTCAATAAGTTCGGGTGTGGTTTTGGCGTAGCCGCCAAAGTGGTATTGGGTATGCAGGTGGTATGGCGCCGGGTTATCAAGATATTTATCAATATCAGCCCTTAAAAACTCAGCGCCTTTTAAGGCCGCTATCGCATGAAATTCGGTATCAAGCTTATGTTTTTGTAAGCCATTAATAATGCCTGCCGCCGTAGTGCCGGTACCGCAAGCGCAAAACAAATGGTTAAAGGTAAAGGGTAGTTCATCAACCAGTTCGCTGCAACCTAATGCGGCTTCGGGCGATGCGCCGCCTTCGTCAATAAATATGGCATCTTTATCATTTGCAAAATGGCGGTCAAAAAGTGCGTTTTTATCACGATAGCTTTCACGATCAGTAAATATTAGTTGCATACCATGCAGGCGGCATAAAAAAAGGGTATCATTCTCCACCTCTTCGCCGCGCACAAAGCCTGTAGCCTTAAACCCGAATTTTGCCGCTGCGGCAGCCGTTGCCAATAAATGATTGGAGTAGGCACCGCCAAAGGTAACCAGGTGGTGTTTTTTTTCGGCTTGCGCGCGCCTGAGTAAATATTTTAACTTACGCCACTTATTGCCAGATATAAGCGGATGGATCATATCGTCGCGCTTTATAAATACCTCAACACCATATTCAGTAAATAAGGGCAGCTTTACCTGTTGTAGCGGACTAAATATATCCAGATCCAAATTCATCATATTGCATACGGCTTAACCGTATGCAATATTAGCCATACAAACCGTTATTTGTACCAAAAAGCTCAGATACATCAGCGTAAATAAATATTATTCTTCGCCAACAAACTGTATTATCAGTCGGGCCTTATCAATGGTAAAGTACCATTTAACCTGATCCTCTTGGTACATGTTGTGTTTATTAGAGTGGTAAGAATGCTCAAGCGCAAAACTGCAAAGCATGGTACCTGCTAAACTCTTCAGGTCAAAACTTACTTCATCTATCAAAACGTGAGATATTTCAGGCAGATCGCTTGTATCGTAGCGGTAATAAAGGCAACTGGTTTGTAATACTTCATTGTTTTCCTCATCCAGGAAAATACCTTTAATGAAATCCTCTGCACCGGTTTTTTTGTTCAATAATTTGCTCAAATAATCTTCTGATACAGAGATCGTAAATTCTTCTTTCATGTGATGATGGTTAAGATAATTGGTTAAATAAACACTTAATTTTACGGTAACATAAACTTTAAGGTTACATTATCCCAAAAATGAACAAGTAACATTATCGTTAAAAAAGGCTTACTTTTGCGCAAATGGCCGAAGATATAGAACTCATAGAACAGGAAGAGCAGGATTTGTACGAACACCTGCGCATAGTGGTTGATAAAGGTCAATCGCTGTTGCGTATTGATAAGTTTTTGATGCACCGTGTTGAGAACGCCTCACGCAACCGCATACAAAACGCTATTGACCTGGGTAACGTGCTTGTTAATGATAAGCCTATTAAATCGAGCTATAAGGTTAAGCCGCTGGATGTTATATCGGTAGTGTTGCCGCATCCGCCGCGCGATACCGAGGTTTACCCTGAGGACCTGCCTATTAATATTGTTTACGAGGATGATGACGTGCTGATAGTGAACAAAGAACCGGGCATGGTGGTTCATCCAGGTTATAATAATTATACAGGTACCCTGGTTAACGCGCTGGTACATCACTTTCAGCAACTGCCAACCATGCCGGGTAACGACGGCCGCCCGGGCCTGATACACCGTATTGATAAGGATACCTCGGGCTTGCTGGTGATCAGCAAAAATGAGCGCTCCATGAACTATCTGGCCAAACAGTTTTTTGACCATACCATTTACCGGAGGTACATTGCCCTTGTTTGGGGCGATATTGCCGAGGACGGCACCGTTACCGGATATATTGGCCGCAGCCATAGCGACAGGCGCGTTATGAGCGTATATGATGACGAGGAAAAAGGTAAATGGTCGGTAACGCACTACAAGGTATTAGAGCGTTTAGGCTATGTTACGCTGATAGAATGCCAGCTTGAAACCGGGCGCACCCACCAGATACGCGCGCACATGAAGCATATAGGGCACCCCTTATTCAGCGATGCTACTTACGGAGGTGATAAAATATTAAAGGGTACCGTTTTTACCAAATACAAGCAATTTGTTGATAATTGTTTTGCCATGATGCCCCGCCAGGCGCTGCACGCGCAATCATTAGGGTTTAAGCATCCTACACAAAAAAAGCAGGTGAGCTTTGAGGCACCCTTACCGGCTGATTTTGTATCGGTATTAGATAAATGGCGTAAGTATGTGGCCACGGCTAATCATGATAACTTGTAATTTGCCCGAAACAATCTAAGGTTATCGTTGTCTAAAAACTCATATTAAACACCAAAACGCTGCAATAGGGAATGCCTTTGTTCATCAATTTTAATGGCGAAATTGTACCGGCCGATACCAAACTGTTAACTACGGGTAATCGTGGTTTCAGGTACGGCGATGGTTTGTTTGAGAGCATGCGCCTGATGAAGGGTAAGCTTAAATTTGCCGATATGCATGCCGACCGCCTGCAACGGGGGATGAAGGCGCTTAAAATTGACAGCTACTCGCAAACGGATGCCTGGTTCCTGAAAAATAAGGCCGAAGAGCTGGCTACCCGCAATAAAGTAAAACATGCCCGCCTGCGCCTTACGGTGTACCGTGATGCTGAGGGACTATATACCCCATCACAAAATAAGATGGGCTATTGCCTGGAATTGCAGCCGCTTGATGAGCCCCGTTATTTTTTAAACGAGAAGGGCCTGATCATGGATGTTTTTACTGATTTGCCCAAACCATCCAACTACCTGTCCAATATCAAAACCTGCAACTCGCTGATTTATATAATGGCGGGCATTTATAAGGAACAGAACCGGCTGGATGATGTTTTTTTGCTGAACCAAAATGGCTACCTGTGCGAGGCCAGCAGCTCCAATATTTTTATATGGTATAACAACCACCTGTATACGCCCGCGCTTAGCGAGGGATGTGTGGAGGGCGTTATGCGCCAGGTAGTGATCAACCTGGCCAGGGTAAATAACATAGAGGTTACCGAAGCGCAGATAAACCCCGAGATATTGTACGAGGCCGACGAGGTTTTCCTCACCAATGCCGCCCGTGGCATACAATCAGTAATGGGTTTTGGGGTAAAACGCTACTTTAACCGCCTGAGCAAAGGTTTGCTTGACGAACTGAATAAACTATAAATTTTATTTAAAACGGATGGCCTTAACCGGCTGTATCTTGCTCACTAATGCCGATGGTATCAGCATAACCAGCAGGCAAATTATCAGTGTGCCGATGTTAAGCAGAATTACATCCATGGCGTTGAGCTGTACCGGTACGAATGACATGTAATAAGATGCCGGATCAAGCTTGAAAAAGTGCGTTTTAAATTGAAAAAGGCTTAGCCCCAAACCAAATATATTGCCCAGTATCAGCCCAAGTCCTATCAGGTAAAAAGCATTGTATAAAAATATTTTTTGTATGCGCCAGTTGTTAGCACCCAATGCCTTGAACATGCCTATCATGGAGGTACGCTCAAGTATCATGATGAGTAATGCCGATATCATGTTTATCACCGCCACTACCAGCATCAGTACCAGCATTACACGGGCGTTAACATCAAGCAGTTTAAGCCATTCAAATATAGTAGGGTAGTTTTGCTGTATGGTGTATGATTTGAGGCGTACAGGTATCACCGTATCTAAAAACTCATCGGCATAAGCCAGTTTATCAAAGTTAGCTATGCGTACTTCATATCCGCCTATTTCGTTGCTTTCCCAATTGTTTAAACGCTGTATAAGCGCCAGACTGCCGATAACAAAGGTTTTATCAACCTCATCAACCCCTGAGCTGTAAATGCCGCTGATGGATAGTTTACGCTTACGCAGCGGCTCCTGCACAAAATACATCAGTATATCATCACCCACCTTTAGTTTGAGCCTGTCGGCCGTATGGCGCGATACGATGATCTGCTCGTTGGCTTTAACCGAATCACTAAAATCAATCACTTTACCCTCAAGCAAGGTTTTATTAAAAACATGCCAGTCGTACGTTTTATCAACGCCCTTCAGTACAATACCTTCTATTTCGTCATTGGCCTTTATAATGGCGGGTTTTGTGGCAAAGGGTTTTATGCTGACGATCTGTTTATCCTTTAATGCTTGTTTTACAAAGCTGTCGTCCTTAACAAAAGGAGAATTCTCGTACGAGTTGTTCAGATCAAACTTTACCACCTGCATATCGCCGGCAAAGCCGCGGATTTTTTCGCGTATTTCCTGCTTAAAGCCTTTTACAATGGCTATTGAAAGTATCATCACCCCCAGGCCGAGCATAATACCCACCACGGCAATACGCACAATCAGTTTTGAGAACGTACGTTTGGACGTAAAGGTGATGCGGCCGGCAATAAACGACGAAAAATTCAAAGCAGTATGATTTTTGTAACTTCGCAAATATGCGGTTTTACCGCTAAAAAACGTTTACTTAATTACCATAAGAAAAACATACGTATGATACATACCACCATTTTATTACGTTTAGCCACAACCGGTATGCTGCTGGGTGCTACCACCTGCGGCCAGCCATCAACAGAAAGCAATACAACTGTTGCCAAAACAGATACCATTGCGGTAAGCGGCAACGCCCCGGCAAAAATTGTTACCGCTGCCAACCGCACCGAAGCTTACATCGATCAGCTTAAAGGTAAAAATGTGGGTATGCTGATCAATCAAACATCTATTATAGGTACAGCAGGCAAGCTTACGGTTGATAGCTTGCTTAAAAGGGGCATCAACATTAAAAAAATATTTGGCCCCGAGCATGGTTTCAGGGGTAATGCCGCCAACGGTGCAAAAGTGGGTGACGAGGTAGACCAGTCGACAGGTTTGCCGGTTGTATCACTTTACGGCAAGCATTATAAACCTACCGCCGAGGATTTTAAGGGTATTGACCTGATGGTGTTTGATATTCAGGATGTAGGTACGCGCTTTTATACCTACATATCAACCCTGCATTACGTAATGGAGGCTTGTGCCGAAAATAATATACCACTGATGGTGCTTGACAGGCCTAACCCAAACGGATTTATCATAGACGGGCCAATTATGGAGCCTGCCTATAAATCTTTTGTGGGAATGCACCCTATACCTATCAGTCATGGCATGACGATGGGCGAGTACGCCCAAATGATAAACGGCGAAAAGTGGCTGAACAAAGGTGTACAATGCGAATTAAAAATAGTGAAGATGACGGGCTATACCCATCAGTCGGATTATACCTTGCCCGTACATCCGTCGCCCAACCTCAATACGCAGCAATCCATATTGCTTTATCCGAGCACCTGCTTGTTTGAAGGTACTACATTTAGTTTGGGCAGGGGCACACCATTCCCATTCCAGGTGGCGGGGCACCCGTTGCTGAGGGGTAAATTCAATTTTTCATTTACGCCGGTTAGTATCCCGGGGGTGAGTGATAACCCGCCGCAAAAGGGCAATACCTGTTATGGTATCGATCTTCAAAAATATGACGCATCGGTATTCAAAAAAACAGGTAAGCTGAATTTAACCTGGCTGATAGATATGTACAAGGCCTTTCCGGACAAGACTAAGTTTTTTAACGCCTACTTTTTAAAATTAACGGGTACCAAAAAACTACAGCAACAAATTGAGGCCGGTAAAACCGAAGCTGTGATTCGGGCAAGCTGGGAGCCGGGGCTGAGTAAGTTTAAAGAGATGCGAAAAAAATATTTGCTGTACCCGTAAAATGGCATAAAACTGAACATTGGCTATAAAACATTTACACGCTTTGTTTATTTTTATACGATACATCTAAAAAGAGGACAAATACCATGAGAATTGTATTTATGGGCACGCCGCAATTTGCAGTAGCATCATTAGACGCTTTAATAACAGCCGGTTGCGATATTGTGGCCGTAGTTACCGCGCCTGATAAGCCTGCCGGTCGCGGTCAAAAAATTAATGAAAGTGCCGTAAAGCAATATGCCGTAGCCAATGGTATAAAGGTGTTGCAGCCCGAAAAGTTAAAGAGCCCTGAGTTTTTAGAGCAGCTTGCCGCCCTCAAGGCCGATTTGCAGGTAGTGGTGGCTTTCCGCATGTTGCCCGGGGTGGTGTGGAGTATGCCCGCCAAAGGAACCATAAACCTGCATGCCTCGCTGTTGCCGCAATACCGTGGCGCCGCGCCAATAAACTGGGTACTTATAAACGGCGAAAAGGAAACCGGTGTTACCACCTTTTTTTTAAAGCATGAGATAGATACCGGCGACGTACTGTTCACCGAAAAAATAACCCTTACCGGCCAGGAAACCGCAGGTGAACTGCATGACCGCCTGATGAACAAAGGAGCAGGTTTGCTGGTAAAAACGGTTAAGGCTATTGAAAGCGGCCGTTACCATGAACACCCTCAGCACCAGTTAACAACAGGCGAAGAGCTGCAACATGCCCCAAAGCTCACTAAAGAGCTGGGCGCTATAGACTGGACACAACCTGTGCTTAAAATATATAACCTGATACGCGGCCTTAGCCCCACACCAACGGCTTATACCACACTTAACGGTAAGGTGTTAAAAATATTTAATGCTGAATATACTGAAACAGAACCCGGCATACAACCCGGCGGCTTTTTAACCGATAATAAAACCAGCTTTAAATTTGCCGGCCCCGATGGCTTCATCAGCGTGACAGATGTACAACTGGAAGGCAAAAAACGCATGAACATCGAGGAGTTTTTGCGAGGGGTAAGGCTGTAAAAGATTATACAGATGAATTTAAATAAAAGCGGCAGGTAAAGTAATTACCTGCCGCTTTTATTTAATATAAGTTAAGTATTTCAAAATCAAGATCCGGTACGCTCTTCAACCTCTGTATCACCGTACATGGGCAATACTTTTGCTTCCTCCCTTAAATGTTTCAGGCGTTTTTTCATATAGGTAAAACCATTGAGGCGATAGATGAACAGGAAAATAAATGAGGTGGCTATAGCGCCGAAGGTATGCCATAAAAAATGCGTACCCATGGGCAGCAATGCCTCGGTATCCACTATACGGAAGAACAAGGCAAAGCCAAAGCTCACAAAGGCCGCCGCTACTAATATTCCGTTTCGCCAGCGGGTTTTTATCAGCAACATAAGCAATGGCAACACTATCATCATTACCATAACGCCATAATTTATGCTGAACATAATATGCTTATCATAAGCCATATACAATTGGCGCAGGCCAACCTCAACCAGACCAAAAGCCACCACCGCTATAGCGGCAGATTGCCACTTGCCCGTAACTTTGATGATAAAGAACATGCTGGCCAGCATACACAATAAGGCGATAGGCACCCAATCCAGGTACATAAAAAACCGCCATTGCCTGAAGCCATGGTAAACCGTGCTGCCTATACAGCCGGTAAGCATCAGCATGGTGGCTATGCTTAAAAAGGCATGTTGCTTGTTAAAGCCTTTTAATTTTATAAGCCAGTATATTCCGGGTATTAAAAACAGGGCAGACGAAACCATGTTCCACGGCTCGGGAAAAAGGTTGTGCATATTGGTTTCAGTATACAGGGCTGAACCATCGGCAGGTAAAATATCTGTCAGCATGTAAAGGCAATTTTTATATCTCAACACAGCATTTAAAAAAATGTTGTGCGAATATCTAATTTATCACCATCAGGAATAATGACAAACGAAAAATAATTCAGATGTTAATTTTGCGGCATGAAGCACCAGGAAAGGATAGAACAGTTAAAGCAGGCTATAGCGCCCCTGCGCGGGCAATTGATAGATCATGAGTTATATATGCAGATGCAAAATGCTGATGATCTGCGTATTTTTATGGAGCATCATGTTTTTGCCGTTTGGGATTTTATGTCGCTTTTAAAAGCATTGCAGCAAAAGTTAACCTGTACCAATGTGCCCTGGGTGCCTGTGGGCAGCGCCAATACCCGTTACCTGATTAACGAAATTGTTACCGGCGAAGAAAGCGATATTGACCAGCATGGTAACCGCATAAGCCACTTTGAGCTTTACCTGCAAGCCATGGAACAGGCCGGTTTTAACATACAGCCTGTAAATAACCTGTTGCAGCAATTAGCGCAGGGTAAAAATGTTAATGATGCGTTAACTGCCTATGGTATACCATCCGCAGCCGCTCAGTTTGTAAAACACACGTTTGATGTAATAGCTACCCGGCAGGAATACCTGATAGCAGCCGTATTCACCTTTGGCCGTGAGGATTTGATACCGGGCATGTTCATCAGCATGGTTAAGCAAATAAGCAACAGCGCGCCGGGCAGGATAGATACCTTTGTTTATTATCTTGAACGCCACATTGAGGTCGACGGCGATCACCACTCGCACCTGGCGTATGAAATGACAGCCGAACTTTGCGGCGATGATGATACCAAATGGCAGGCAGCTACGCAAGCGGTTAAGCAGGCATTACAAGCCCGTATCAATCTGTGGGATGGTATCCTCACCGGGATAAAGGCACTCAAACAGGAAGCGTAAGTTTTAAATATCTTTTTTGGCGGCTGTAAACAAAGCTTTAAGCTCGGTGGCATCATCAGGGTGCATACGGCCGCCAAGTATTAAACGCAGTTGCCTGCGGCGCAACGCGCCAGCGTACAGTTCCAGTTCCTTTTCGGTTTGAGGCTCAATTTCAGGCACTGCTATGGTACGTCCGTTTTCATCAAGGGCTACAAAGGTGTAGTAGGCCTCGTTGCATTTTATATTGGTGCCCGATGGCATGTTTTGTGCCCAAACATCCAGCTTAACCTCCATTGAGGTAGTGAACGCGCGGGTAACCTTGGCCTCAATATTAATTACATCGCCCAGTTTTACAGGCTGCTGAAAAGATACATTATCAACCGAGGCGGTAACCACAATACGGTTGCAATGCTTTTGCGCCGATATGGCGGCGGCAATATCCATCCAGTGCAGCAGGCGGCCCCCCATAAGGTTGTGCAGGTAATTGGTATCATTGGGTAATACCAGTTCATTCATTATGGTAAGCGAGTCTTGCGGGGTTTTTAATTTCATATTTATAATTGGCGATGGTTTGCTGCAAATATAGCAAAATACAAGCCGCTACCGGTTTTGGTTTTTGGCAGTGCTAATTTGCTGCAGGCCTGCCAGCTCTTCCCAGCGGGCACCTGGAGGGCGGTAGTAAATAAATAGCTGGTAATCATTGCCGGTTTCGTAATGGCTGCCTTCTATTACCGTATCATCCGCTTTTTTGGTGGTATTGTTAACCCATAGGTACCCGTAATCATACACACCCTGTTTTAGCTGTAGCATAGCGGTAAACCTGCCGGTAGCCGCATCAAATTTTAACATGCTGCCGGCATCAGGCTTAAAGTTGTTAAACCTGCCTATGATATAAGGCGTGCCATCCGCGGCGCTTTTACGGGCATCCAAACTAAAATATACCCGGGCATAGTCAGCATCAACCCGCGGGTCGCTGCCATCCTGGTTCAGTATAAAATAGTTGCCGTTATTGTCGAACTGAAACTCGTAAGGCTGCCCGTTGCGGTTAACATCGGTGTTTAATTGTACCGAAAACCCTGTATCACGATAAATGCGGTTAATACCATGCGCCCCGGCTTTTAACGATCGCATATCAAAATACCTAAACTCGTTACGACCGGGAAAATCATTAGCGTTAACATCATTATAAACCAACTGGGTGCCGCGTATGCTCATTGGCTCGCGGTTTAAAATGCCGGCATCGGCACGATAGTTTTGCATAACAATCACCCGCATATCAGTAGCCGGGTTTTGTATGCGTAGCTGGCCATAATCAACTGTAAAATTCAGTTTTTGGTTAGTTTGCCTATACTGTACGTTGTTTGATGGTACCACATTAGCCGCTACCGTTACCCGCGAATTAAGCACGTACAACTTGCGTGTAAACACCAGCTTTTGCTGATCGCCATCCTCATACACCTTTAAAATATAATTACCGGCATATTTGGGTATAATGTTGCTGTTGGGGAAGATGATCTCGTAATGCACATATTTTTGATACGTACCTGATGAATATTTATAGTTGATGATCTGATCCTCAGTAAAGCCTTGCAGGTACTCGGCAGGGGACAGGCGTGAGGAGTTCCAAAGCGCATCGCAATGCTCAAGGGTGTAGTAAAAATTACTGGTTTGGCCTGTCAGGTCATCAAAACCCAGTACCAGCTTATCGCCCGAGTTAAGGTTGATCACCGGCAGAGACCCCGCTTTACCCTGGTTATAAAGCTCAATGCTTTTTATGTTAGGGCGATATACGCTATCGGTATATTGTTGCCCAAATGCAGTTAAATAAAAAAGAAAAATAGATAAAAAAGTTACTAATCCTTTCATAGCTGCAAAAAATAAAAGCCTCCCTTTAGGGGAGGTTTGGAGGGGTGGGGCTTACTCCAACTCCAATATCTGTTCGGCCAAGCCTTCCCATTTTTCTTTCACGGCACCCAGCTCATTCTTTTTTTGCTGATAAGCTGTGTTGGTTTGCTTTAAGCGGTTTTGATCCGAATAAATTTTATCGTCGGCCAGCTCGGTCTCCAGTTTTTTTACCTCGGTTTCCAGATCAGCTATCTGCTTTTCCATTTTACCCAGATCCTGGTTCAGCTTTTTTAGTTGCTGTGCCTTATCGTCGCCCTGTTGTTTAACAGGCTCGGGCTTTTTTTCTTCCTTTTTAGGCGCAGGCGGAGCGGCCACTTTTTCAAACTTGCGTTTTGAGTTCCACTCCTCGTATTCGGCATAAGTACCAGGATAGATCTTGATCTTCTGGTCTTCAATAAACCATATCCTGTTGGCTACATTGTCAAGAAAATACCTGTCGTGCGATACCACTACAACCGTACCCTCATATTGCTGTATGGCCTGTATCAATATGTTTACCGATTGTATGTCAAGGTGGTTGGTAGGCTCATCCAGTACCAAAAAGTTGGCATCAGCGGTAAGGGCCTTGGCTAATGCCACGCGGGATTTTTCGCCACCCGACAGTACCTTGATCTTTTTAAATACATCATCACCGGTGAATAGGAACGAACCCAGTATGGTGCGCAATTCCGTATCCGTATGCTTTGGCGCGAATGATTGCAGTTCGCTCAGTATCTCGTTCTCCAGATGCAGTGATTCCAATTGGTGCTGCGCGAAGAAGGTTGTTGAAACGTTATGGCCTGTGGTTACCGTGCCGGTAAAATCCTTATCGGCATTGGCTATGATGCGCAACAGGGTTGATTTACCACGACCGTTAGCACCGATCAGGGCAATCTTGTCGCCTTTTTCAATCACGGCCTCAGCGTGATCTAAAATGTCAATAGCCGGATATTTCTTGGTGATATCCTCAAGGGTTACAACGTGCCTGCCCGATTGCTTGGAGAAACGGAAGGTGAAGTTAACCGTTGGGTTATCATCGTCCACATCGTCCACACGCTCCATTTTATCGAGCATTTTAATGCGCGATTGTGCCATTTTAGCTTTAGATGCCTTGGCACGGAAACGCTCGATCAGGCGTTCTTCCTGCCTGATTTTTGATTGCTGATTTTTGAACTCACCGCGTTGTATCTCCTCACGTAAAGATTTTTCTTCCAGGTAAAAAGAGTAATTGCCCGCATAAACAGTCAGTTTGCCCTTGCGCGATTCAACCGTACGGTTAATTACCTTATCCAAAAACCACCTATCGTGCGATACGATAATCACAGCGCCTTCAAAATCTTTCAGGTACTGCTCCAGCCATTGTATTGATGGTAGGTCAAGGTGGTTGGTAGGCTCATCCAGCAACAGTATATCCGGTGCCTGTAATAAAATTTTAGCCAGCATAACGCGCATGCGCCATCCACCCGAAAAGGTGCTCAGCTTGCGGTGCGTATCAGCCTCGCTAAAACCTAAACCCGCTAAAATTTCGTGGGCTTTGTATTCAATATTGTAACCGTCAAGCGCCTCAAATTCGGTTTGCTTGTCGCTTAGTTTGTGTAATAAGTCTTCGCTGTAATCTGTTTCCAGTTTTTTGAGGAGGTTCTCAATTTCGGTATGTAACTGGTTCTGGCGCTCAAAAGCCTCCATTGCCACATGCAGAATATTTTTCTCCGACGCGTACGATAGCAGATCCTGGTTAAGGTAACCAAGCGTAAGATCCTTAGCCATTGATATGGTGCCGGATGTAGGCTTGTATTCGCCCACAATCATGCGCAGCAGCGTGGTTTTGCCCGTACCGTTAGCGCCTATCAGGCCTATTTTTTCACCGGGTTTAATATGCCAGTTAGCCTCGTCATACAATTTCCTTGCACCTATCTCAAACGTCAGATTATTTATTGCGATCATTTGCGCGCAAAGATACGATTTTTGAGGCAGTCTACAGCAGAAAGCTGAAATACCAAAGCTGAAAGCTTTTTAAGTTTTAGAAAGCCTTTTAGCCAACCCATAAGTTAAGCTTTTAGATATAGCTTTCAGCTTTGGTCTTTTAGCTTTCTGCTATCTTCCCTTTCAGCTTAAACCATAATACAATACCTTTGCGGCATGTATAGTTTACTTAAACCATTGCTGTTTCAGTTCGACCCGGAGAAGGTGCATTATTTTGTTACCCGCAACTTGCGGAGGGTTAATAATTTTCCGGGTGGAGCAGCCCTGAGCCGTGCCGCATGGGATATGAAGGATCTGCGGTTGGAAAAAGAGGTATTCGGCTTAAAATTTATCAATCCTGTTGGCCTTGCTGCCGGGTTTGATAAAAACGGCGAAGTAATAAGCGAGATGGCCAACCTGGGCTTCGGCTTTGTTGAGGTGGGTACAGTAACACCGTTGCCGCAGCCGGGTAACCCTAAGCCTCGTATGTTCCGCCTGCCGCCCGATGAGGCGCTGATTAACCGCATGGGTTTCAATAACCTGGGCGTTGATGTGGTTGCCGCACGTTTAGCTGCCTATCGCAAAAACCGGCCGAAAGGGCAGGAGGGGGTTATTATTGGTGGTAACATCGGCAAAAATAAAGTTACCCCTAATGAGGATGCCGTAAGCGATTATATAAAGTGTTTTGACAGGCTTTTTGATGTGGTTGATTATTTTGTAGTGAACGTAAGCTCGCCAAATACACCCGGCCTGCGTGCCCTGCAGGAAAAAGAGCCGCTGATGCACATCCTGAATACGCTGCAACAGCGCAATAATAAAAATGGTATCAGCAGACCGATATTGCTAAAAATAGCACCTGATTTGACTGATGACCAGCTAAACGATATTGTAGAGATAGTAACCGAAACCAAAATAGCAGGCGTTATTGCCACCAATACCACGATCAGCCGTGATGGGTTAACCGGAAAATATAAAGGTGAAGCCGGCGGTTTAAGCGGTAAACCACTAACCAAACGCTCAACCGAAGTGATCGCTTACCTGCATAAAAAATCAAACGGCGCATTCCCCATTATCGGGGTAGGTGGTATCCATTCGGCTGATGATGCTATGGAGAAGCTGAACGCCGGGGCATCATTAGTGCAATTATATACCGGCTTTATTTACGAGGGGCCGGGATTGATAAAGCGTATCAACAAAAAAATCCTGTCGGTATAAACCAACAGGATTTTTTTGTTTAAATAAGATCTTAATTGCTTATTTGCTCAGGCTTGCTAAAACTTCGTTGTTTTTAGCTAACTGATCTTTAGTTGATTGAGCTGAACGGCTGCCTGGTTGCAGGTTAGTAGCCAGTTTCAGGAATTGAACTTCCAAACGTGAGAAAGTTTTATTTCTTCTATCTTTTCTTTTTAAACGAGTAACGCCCATGATACTTAATTTTTTAATACTTTAATAATCCTGTGAGGTCGGGAGCGGATTCGAACCGCTGTAAAAGGTTTTGCAGACCTCTGCCTAGCCACTCGGCCACCCGACCATTTTTTAAGGAACGCAAAAGTAGCAAATATTTTTGTTGACTACCAACTTTATTTAAATGTATTTCTTTTTATTTCTGAACAAAATATGGCAGTGGCTATGCCAACGTTCAGTGATTCAGCCTGCCCGGCCCTTGGTATGGTTACCGCTTTTTGTATCAGCTTCTCAACCGATGGCCTTATACCGTTGCCCTCATTAC
Source organism: Mucilaginibacter sp. UR6-1 (assembly GCF_020880975.1). Taxonomy (GTDB): domain Bacteria; phylum Bacteroidota; class Bacteroidia; order Sphingobacteriales; family Sphingobacteriaceae; genus Mucilaginibacter. The sequence goes on from NZ_JAJIWP010000002.1 coordinate 705,733, forward strand.
CCATTACAATGAGGCCTTCGCTGCCAAATTGGGTTTCGTAAATGTTTTTTCCGTTAAATAAAGCGCCGAAAACCGGCATTTGCACACGCTGTAAAAAAGGTTCTATATCAATATAATGTACATATACGCGCGATAGCGAACCCATGCTTGCCTGTACTACCTTGGGGTTATAGGCATCAACCGTATCTGCCGAGCAAATAATATCGGTAATGCCAAACCAATCGGCCGTGCGGATGATGGTACCCAGATTGCCGGGGTCCTGTATGCCATCTAAAACGATTGAAAACTTTTTGCTTAACGTTTGGTTATTAAGTGCGGGCCATTCAGGTATCTTTACCAGTGCAACAACATCCTGCGGTGTTTTTAAAGCGCTGATCTTTTCCAGATCGTTCAATGATATTTGCTGACAGTTTATTTTTTGGGATAAATTCAGCAATTTTGGGTCGGATGTGTACGTTTGGAAAACGGTATCAACCTGGTATGCCGAATTGGCGAATTCATTTACCGATTTGTGGCCCTCAACAAGGAACAGGCCATGCTCGGTACGAAACTTTTTATGTTGTAAGGACTTTAATAAATTGATCTGAGATTTTGAAAGCATACATTCACCCTGCTAAATATCACCTTACAATATTAACTATTCTTTTGCTCATAATAGGCTCGGGTTGCAGTTTAACCCGTAAACTTAAAGATGATCAGGCACTTGTACGCAAGGTAACCATACAGGGTGTTGATGATGATTTTAAGGATCTGGCACATAATTATGTGGATAAGGAGCAGCAGCCCAATAACTGGCTTAACCTGCAGTTTTATTACCTGTTCAGTAAAAATGGTAAAAAAAACATCGGTGAGCCCCCGGCGATACTTGATAGCAGTTTGGTAGAATATTCGCGCTTGCAGATAGAGAAGTTTTTGCAGAACAAGGGTTACCTTAAAGCAAAGGTTAGCGATAGCATCCACATAAAAAATAAAAAGGCCGAACTGATATTTACCGCCCAGCAGGGGCCAATGTTCAAGGTGCGCAACTATACTGACAGTATTGGTGATCGCCGCATACGCTCGTTGTATGAAGGGTATAAAGGTAAGGCACACGTTAAGCAGGGCAGCCGTTTTGACAGGGATAGCCTGGCTTATGACCGTGATGAGCTGTATACCGTGATGAAGCGTAATGGTTATTACGATTTTTACCGCCAGTACATCAGCTACGATTATGATTCGACATACAACAATAGCGTGGTTGATGTAAAGGTGATCATTGATAATCCGCCTGGCAGGAATGAGCACCCGATATATAAAATTAATAATACGCTGATCACTATCGCCCGCAGCACGGGGCGCACCACGGGGCAAGCGGATACCTTGCAGGTTGACTCGCAGTTCAGGTTTGTTGATTACTCGGGCAGGTTTAAACCACGTACGGTAACTGATTATATATTCCAGAAAAAAGGAGAGTTGTATAATATCGACAGGCAACAGCTAACAACAGCCCGCCTTTCAGAGCTCAACGTTTTTCGTAACGTGCCCAACCCAACCTACACCAAACTGGCCGACAGCAGCAACAGGCTGGATACCCGTATAGATATTATTCCGCTGAAACGGATGAATGACCGTATTGAGGGAGAGTTTTTGTTTAGCAGTGGCAGGTATGGTTATAACATTGGTAACACGTTTACCAATCGTAACATGTTTAAGCAGGCAGCCACTTTGCAGCTTAAAATAAACTGGAGCGTATTGTTTGATAATGGTAGTAATTCAGCATCGCGCGGAAGCATCGAGAACCAGGATTTTAAGGTGGGCCTTAGCCTTAGCTATCCGAGGTTGATATTGCCTTTTAAAGCGCCTATATTGGGTAAATACGGTGTGCCGCACACCACCTTTGCCAGTAATTACCAGTTGTTCTATCAAAAAGGCCTGGTTAAGCGCCAAAGCTTTGTAAACTCCATTACCTACGATTTTTTTGAAACACCGGATAAACGCCACACCATTACGCCGCTGTTTATTGAATTTTCGCGCGGTACAATTGACCCGAACGCATATAGGTTGTTGTTGAGCCAAAACAGGTTCTCATATATCTACCTTATCGGCCGTACCATATTAACCTCGGGCAGCCAGTATACTTATCAGCTTAATGCCAATAAACTGAACTGGCTTACTGATTTTCTTTACTTTAGGGGGAGCCTTGATGTAGGCGGTAATGCTTTTAGTTTATTAAGCCATTTGTTTAATACCAAGGCTGACAGTACCGGCAGGCGCACCATGTTTGGCTATACTTACGCGCAGTATGCTAAAACAGAGATAGACCTGCGTTTTTACCGCACCTTTACACACGAGCGCCAATTCATCTTCCGGATAAACCCGGGTGTTGGTATACCCTATGGCAATAGCAGTGAGCTGATATTTGAGAGGAATTTTTATGCCGGTGGTGCTAATGATATCCGTGCATGGCTGCCGCGCACGCTTGGCCCCGGCCAGTTTAACAGGGCCAGTTATGGCAGCAGTACCCTGTCTGATACCCTGCGGAGCCAGCTAAAGTATATTGACCAGGTGGGTGAAGTTAAAATAATTGGCAATGCCGAGTACCGCTATTTGCTGGCAAATAACTTTTTTGGATCAAAGTTAAAGGGTGCTTTCTTTATGGATTTTGGTAACGTTTGGCGTTTAAAAAAGCAGGAAGATAGCCCCAATGGTGAGTTTAAATTAGGCAACCTGTGGAATTCAACAGCCATAGGTATTGGTACCGGCTTACGTTTTGACCTACAGTTCTTTGTATTCAGGTTTGATATCGGCTTCAAGTTTAAGGATCCGCAGTTTACCGGTTCAGACCAATGGGTAGTGCTTAAACATGGCGACGAACTATTTCGTACCGGCGATTTTAAACGGGCTTACAAAGAAGCCAACAAAACCGGGGTTGATAAAGATGGTAACATTCTTGGCGATGGTTATAGCTTTATGCAACTTAACTTTGGTGTCGGGCTGCCTTTCTAATCAAACCAGCAGGGGTTAAAACATGCCTTTTAACCCGTCAACTATACTTTCAAAAAAGCGGCCCACGCTTAAACCGTTGTGGTGGTTAAAGTAAAAAAAGATGATGAAGATGATTACCGCGATGATAATAAACCGCTTAAACATATAAGCAAGTAATATTAATACGCAGGGTATGGCAAGCAATAAAACCCAGCTAATGTGCCATGGTGCTAACTTGCTGCCGTTTTTATATACGTAATACAAAATAGAGTGGGTGCCGTTATCATTAACATGCTTGGCATACAAAAACGTTGATTTTTCTATTTTATGCCGGTAAAACGCGGTGCCCTTATCAAACTGTAGCGTTTCGTTAAAGCCATTCATTGAAAAATTGAAGGTGCCGTTAATACCCTCACGTACCTTGCCCAGCGAATCTGTTGCCTGCACGGCTACTTCATCCTGCGCGAAAGGATTTTCAACAATTGCAAAATGATCGATAGCTATCGTATCTGCAAAGGCGGGTACAAAAAATATCAGGGTTATTACGGTAAGTAAAAGTTTTTTCATGTAAAAGGCCAGTTGCTTTCGGCAACTAAAATTAAGCTTTTGCATTATTTGTTGTGCAAATAAACGCTAAAATTTAATGCCGATGCAAAACTCACCCATAACAGGTAGGGTGCCATTAACCATGATGCCGTTTTGCTGAACCTTGAAAAGCCTGCAATGCAGCCGATTATGCTTAGCCATAACAACACAATTATCACAAAGGCCCAAAGCATTTGGTGCATACCAAAAAACACAACAGACCACGAGAAATTCAATATCAGTTGTAAAATGTAAATATTGCGTGTTGTAGTATAAGCCTTACTGCCATCGCGCTTTTGCCAAACCAGGTAAGCCGCAATGCCTATAATGATGTAAAGGCTTGTCCACACCGGGGCAAACAGCCAGTTAGGCGGACTAAACGATGGCTTTTGCAGGCCCGCGTACCATCCTGGTATTTCGGGCCGGGTAAAATAGGAGGCGGTAAAGCCTATAGCTAACGTAATTAATATACTGATGATAAGCGCGCCTATGTGCGTGCTGCGCCGGTGTTGTGTTACAGTAGTCATGATAACATAAAGCAACAACTACACCCGATGATAAGTTTGCGGTAATATTGTACTTTAGCAGGCAGTACTATATACTATGATAAAAGCTATAAAACTATATACCGGAGATGACGGGCACTCGCATTTTATAACAGGCACATTGGCTGAAGAAGAACTGCACAGAGCCGGTAGTATACGCTTTCGCGAATCACCTGCAGGCTCATCATACGATTGGCATAACGCGCCTACCGAGCAATATGTGATATGCCTTACCGGCACGCTTGAATTTGAAACCCGTTTGGGCGAAACATTTACATTAAGGCCGGGTGAAGTGCTTATTGCGCTTGATACTACCGGTACAGCCCACCGCTGGAAAATGATCGACAACCAGCCATGGAAGAGGGCGTACGTAGCTTTTGATAAGAACGACGAGATAAACTTTATACCTGACGAGGCTTAATGCCACTGATAATCCCTCTACGATGAAGCTATTTAACATCCTGTTCATCATCCTGTTTGTTATATCGGCAGGCTTACAATATAACGACCCAGATCCGTACCTGTGGGTACCTATTTATCTGTACGCGGCATTAATTTGCTTTTGGGCGATAAAAGGCAGGTATTATCCGGCAATGTATTATGTGGGTTTGATAGGTTACGTGGGCTATGCCATTTACAAGATATTTGACAGTAATGGCGTAATAGACTGGGTTACCCTGCACGATGAGGAAAGCCTGGTACAAACCATGAAAGCCACAAAGCCCTGGGTAGAGGAGGCGCGCGAATTTTTTGGCCTGCTGATTTGCTGGGCGGTATTGCTTATCAACTTTATTTACTTTAAGCGTAAGCAAAAAACCAGGTATTCCTTTTAAAGGTAGCTGAGGCCCTGCAGGCAATTGTCATAGTAATAGTGCGGCACAAAGCCCTCGTCATTCAGCGTGCAGTTAACCAGCATGGTATCAAAGCTTATATCGCCAAAAATATTGGCAATGGCGGCATCGGCGGCATCGCTACCGGTGGCAATTTTAACCAGGCCATTAAGCGGCACCAGCTTGGTGGCATCAAACAATATCCATTCACCGGCAATGTAAGCCTCAAAACAGGCATGAAAATCTGCCGGTTGCAGTTTGTAGGCATAACCAGTAAAGTATCGGGCGGGTATGGTAAGCGCCCGGCACAGGGCTATGCCCAAATGGGCAAAATCACGGCACACGCCTGATTGCTCGGTAACCGTATCAAACGCCGAGGTTTGCGCATTTGTGGAGCCGCTAAGGTATTGAACATTGGTATGTATCCACTCCACCATAGCTAAAACCGTTAAAAAAGGGTTCTCTGTATTACCGAACATGTTATTCGCCAGCCTGAATAATTTGTCTGACTGGCAGTACCGGCTCGGGTTAAGATATTGCAGTACTTCGGCAGGTAACTGATAAACGGGTGTTTCTGTTATGCCTTCCATATTTACCAGCTTCCACGCGTTATCAATAGTGGCGTGGTAGTTTATGGCAATATTGCAGGGCTCTTCTACCTGTAAACGTATCAGGCGGTTTTCGCCGTTAACATTAACCAGTTCTTCGGCTTTAATGTATGGCTGTATGGTAAAGTTTTCCGCTATAACTGTTTGCGTAGGGGTTCGCAGGGCATGTATGTTCAGTATAAGCGTTCCGGCAGAGTTTGCCGTATAAGTCATATCAGCCAGTACATCAAATTTCATATATTATTTACTTTCTTTAGTTTCCGTATCCGGGAGTTTATCAAAGGCAACCTCCATCCATTCTTCTGATACATTGATCAGCGCGTTCTTCAGCTCATCATCCCATTGTGATGATATGGCTGCCAGATCGCGCGACTCATAACGCTGCTCAATGATCTCATAGGTATCCTTTTTGTAAAGTATCACATCTATCGGGTAATCAACATTGTTTGAGCTTACCCTGGTCGAATCAAAAGACAGGAAACCTGCCTTCAATGCCAGCCTCATGCTTGAGCTTTCGCTTAGCACGCGGTTAAGTATGGCTTTGCCATGGCCCGAATTGCCTATAACCACGTAGGGCGCGCCCTGTCCAAGTTCAACCCAATTACCTTCAGGGTATAACAGGTATAATTTATGTTCGGCATCATCCTTTAACTGTCCGCCAATAATGGTATGCAGGTCAAATTTAAGGCCTGCTTTTTCAAGCGCCGCGCCATCCTCTAAAGCCGCACGTTTTACCTGAACACCAAAGGCGTTAACCGCTTTGTACAGTTTATTAAACTCCTGTGTTTCCATCAGTTCATTAAAGTAAACCATCGCTTTATCCCGAACTGAGCGTAACCCGCTGGTCATGATAAAAAGAGAGAAATTATCTTTTTGTTCAATGGTTACCTTTTTTTTGTTGGTGGTTTCGGTGCCCGATGTTATGCGGGTATCAGCAATAGCTACCAGGCCTTCTTTAACTTTTATACCTAAACAATAAGTCATAATAAATATGCAGTGGTGTTTAAAGGCAAAGTAAGCAATTAAGCGCTATAAAAGTAGCTTAATGCAGGCTTTTGTAACATTTGCATCGCGCGTTTATCTAACGTAAGCTGAAATTTTTACGTATTTGATAATTTAAAAACAAAGGCTGATTAAAAAAGTAAGCCGGGTCAGGCGGGACCCGGCTCGGTTATAATGTGTTTTATGAAAACAGAAAAAACACATGCAAATATACGCAACAACCCTTTTTTCGCCGAAATGAATTTATATTTTTACATATGAAGCACATTTTTATTCTTTTGCTGGATGCTATATTGGCCGTTTTGTTGTTCTCGTGGGCGGCAAATAACCTGTCAAAACCAAGCAATTTGTATGTAGCCATTGGCGTATTCCAGGCCATTCTGGGGCTGGTTTTTGTGTTTTACATAGTGCGCTACATTTATCGCAAATTAAATTAACAAGCATATTTTATTCATTAATGGAACCTAACAACCTTAAACGTATATTCCGCATAGGCGGAATCGTGATCGTACTCGTAGTAGCTTTATTTATTCAGCCCTTTACTTATGAAAATATTGATGCCGGTAACGTGGGCATCAAAATAAACCTGTATGGTAGCGATAGGGGCGTAGATAATATCACCATTGTAACCGGCCGTGTATGGTACAACACCTGGACAACCAAAATAGTGGAATTTCCTACCTATACACAAAATGTGGATTATGAGCCTTTTGTGGTAACTACTAAAGATGCCGCCGAGTTTCAGGTAGACCCTAAGCTGAACTACCATGTTAACGCCACTATGGTGCCTAACATTTACCGCCAGTACCGCAAGCCGCTAAACGAGATAGAGCAGCAGTTTATGCGGAATACTATTTATGATGCTTACCGTATTGTGGCCAACAGCTTCACGTCAGACAGTGTGATGAGTAACCGCGAACGTTTTGAGGATAAGATACAAACGCTGCTTACCAAAAACCTGGCTAAGGACGGTTTTGTATACGATCAGTTAACATCGGCCATTACACCGCCCGCATCATTACGCCGTATGATCGACGAAAAGAACGCATCGATACAAGCCCGTTTAAAGGCTGAGAATGAGGCCAAACAGGCCATTGCCGAAGCCCAGGTTATCAAAGCCAAGGCCGATGGTGAGGCAACCGCATTACTGATCAAGGCGCGTGCCGAATCTGAAGCGAACAAACTGAGGCAGCAAAGCCTTACGCCCTTGCTGGTACAAACCCGCATGATAGAAAAATGGAACGGACAGTTACCAACTTACGGTACCGTGCCCCAGCTATTTAAGGATATTACCAAAGAGTAAACGTTCTATACAAAAAAACTCCCGGTTGACAGGCCGGGAGTTTTTTTATGCCCTGAGCGGAAGCTCAAAATAAAATGTCGACCCCTGCCCAAGCTCGCTGTGTACCCACAGGCGGCCTTTATGCCTGCTGATGATCTCGTTACATATATATAAGCCTATACCAAGGCCCGAAATATGTGCGGCAATATTATCAACCCGGTAAAAGCGTGAAAATATACGTTCGTGGTCATCCTGATCTATGCCAATGCCGAAATCCTGTATAGCTACAACGGCATAACCATCGCGCTCAAAAAGTTTGATGTTCACCTTGCTGGCATCCGGTGAATATTTTACCGCGTTTGATACCAGATTGATAATCACCTGTTCAACACGTTGCTGATCGGCATTGATGGTTAATGGTTTGCCGTTATCCTCAATGGTTAAAGTATGGCTTATATGCGTTTGCTGCAATATCTCAACAGACTCGGCCAGTAGCTCCCCAAGGTCAAAATCAGAATGCGAAAGCGGTAACTGCCCGGTTATGATCTTTGATACATCAAGCAAATCGGCAATAAGGCTGCTGAGTTTGCTTACCTGCATACGCGCTTTGGCTATAAAGGCGGTGTTGCGGTCATTACCGGGTAATGATCGTTCAATGATTTGTAAATAGCCGTTTATGCTGGTAACCGGCGTTTTAAGTTCATGGCTGGCCAGGCCTATAAATTCATCTTTTTTGGCATTCAGCATCCTTACTTCCTCATAAAGCTTTGCATTATCAAGCGATACCGCTGCTTGCGATGCCACGCCTGTTATCAGCAGTTCGTGCTCATGAGTAAATTTTCCGGCCTCGGGATGGCCATAAAGTAAACCACCTATAACGGTGCCGTCTTTTGAAATTACAGGCACGGCCATGTAACTTACCACGGGCAAATGGCCTGTTGGCATACCGTTGTGCGGGGCATTGTTGCCGTAGCGTGGGTCTTTGGTTATATCATTAACCCTGATAATGCCCTCGCCCTTAAATGTTGGTTTAAAAACTGCCGTATTGCGCGGCATGCCAAGCTTTTCAAAAGCCTCCTTTGTTGCGCCAGACAGTGTGTAAAGCATATACGCCTCACCATTTTCATTTAGCTTGTTGTAAAAAAAGGCGCCAAATTTCGCGCCTGTAAGCTGCGTAGTGGCATCAGTAACTTTTTGCAGTATTCCCTGTACATCCAGGTCTTCAGAGATCTCCTTTCCAAAGGAATTTAATATTTCGAGATTTTTGGCATAATGCTGAAGTTGCTCTTCGGCTTGTTTTTGCCTGCTTATATCGCGGGCTATTTTGGAGGCACCTATCACATTGCCTTTGCTATCCTTAATTGGCGATACTGTGAGCGATATTGGTATAAGCGTTCTGTTTTTATGCTTTCTCAGTGTTTCAAAATGCTCAACCCCCATATTATTACGCACACGGTCAATAATCAGCTCTTCTTCGCTTAACCTGTCATAAGGTATCACCATGATGATTGACCGGCCGATGGCCTCCTGCTCGGTATAGCCAAACAGTTTTTCGGCTGCCTGGTTCCAACTGGTTATAATGCCATCAAGCGTTTTGCTTATAATGGCATCATCAGATGATTGTACAATGGCTGCCAGCATGGCCTGCTTACTTTCATTCTGTTTTTGAGCCGTTATATCTATCAGTGTATTGGTAATGCCCGTTATTTCACCGCCTTCACCATACATAATAACCGGGTGGTGCAACACATAGCTGGTTGTACCATCGGGGCGTTCAATAATAACCTCATCCCCGGTAACAGCAACACCCGTTAACATGGTGCGGGCTGCAGCATTTTGCTCGGGCATAAGGGGCAGGCCGTTAGCACTGTATGCGCGGTGTGCGCCACACCATTTAGTTTTGCCTGCCGGTGGCTGCGTACCCCAAAGCTTTGCCGCCGCGGTATTATAAGCGGTTATATAGCCATTGGTGTTGCAAATATAAACCGCTATGGGTAAGCTGTTTATTTGTACTGATGCAGTATCAGTTATAGCAACTTTTCCCTGGGTACTTGTCATTATTAAATTGGTGTGTTGTGGTATTGATGTAAATATAATCTATAAAAATTAAAAGTATTTACTGTATATAACAAAAGCGCCCGTTTAGCAGGCGCTTTTGTTATATACAGTAAATGTGTTTGAGCCGGGAGTGTTATACACCCAGATCCTGCATTATCGCATCTATCTTGGCTTCCAGTTGCTCGTCGGTTTGCTTGTAAGCCGCTTTGCTTTCCAGCTTACCATTCACGCTGCAATAAAATTTAATCTTCGGCTCGGTACCTGACGGGCGTGCCGAAATAATGCTGCCATCCTCGGTGATGAATTGTAACACATCCGATTTAGGCAGTTCGATAGGCGTAGTGTTATTGCTGGTCAGATCCGTTTCCACGCGCAGTTCATAATCCTTCAGGGTAATAACCTTTGAACCACCCAGGGTTGCAGGCGGGTTGTTGCGGAATTTCTCCATCAGCGCCTTAATCTCTTCGGCACCGGTTTTGCCTTTTTTGGTGATCGATATCAATTTTTCTTTATAAAAACCGTACTCAATATAAGTATCCAGCAAAGCCTCGAATAAGCTGCTGCCTTTATCTTTATAAAAAGCCGTCATCTCGGCAATAAACGCTGCCGAAACCACAGCATCCTTATCGCGTACAAACTCACCTACAAGGTAGCCGTAGCTTTCTTCGCCGCCGCCAATAAAGGTTTGTTTGCCTTCAAATTTGGTCATCAGTTCGCCAATGTATTTAAAGCCGGTAAGGGTGTTGTAATAAGTAACCCCTTTGGCACGGGCAATGGCTTCGATCAGGTTTGAGGTTACAATAGTTTTAACTATGTATTCGTTGCCTGTAAGCTTACCGCTTTCCTGCCATGCGGTTAGCAGGTAGTTAATCAGCATACTGCCGGTTTGGTTACCGTTAAGCAAAATAAATTCGTTGTCGGTATTTTTTACGGCGATACCCACACGGTCGGCGTCAGGGTCGGTTGCTAAAACAAGGTCGGCATCCACTTCCTGCGCTTTTTTAAGGGCGAGGGTAAGGGCCTCTTTTTCCTCCGGATTAGGGTAAACCACGGTAGGGAAGTTACCGTCAGGCGTTGATTGCTCCTCAACCAGTACCACATTTTCAAAGCCGAATAACTCTAATGCTTTTGGCACAAGGGTAATCCCGGTACCATGAATAGGCGAATAAACGATCTTTAAATCCTTTTGGCGCTTAATGGCCTCCGGCGATACGGATAGGGTGACTATTTTTTGCAGGTATTGCTCGTCAATATCTGTGCTTATCAGTTCAATATTGCTGTCAACACGGTCAAATTTAACCTCGTCGATGCTTTTAATGGCTGCTACTTCGTCCATCACGGCCTTATCGGCTGGTGATACAAACTGACCGCCATCTTCGCCGTAAGCTTTATAACCGTTATACTCTTTAGGGTTGTGTGATGCGGTAAGCATTACGCCGCTTTTGCAGCCCAGAGTACGTATAGCGAAAGACAGCTCAGGTGTAGGGCGCAGTGCCTCGAAAAAGTAAACGTAGATGCCATTGGCCGAAAAAACCTCGGCGGTAATCCGCGCGAACAGATCAGAATTGTTGCGGCTATCGTGCGCTATGGCTACCTTAACCTGCTCGTTAGGGTAGGTTTTTTTCAGGTAATTGGCAAGGCCCTGCGTAGCCGAACCGATGGTGTATTTATTGATGCGGTTTGAACCCGGACCCATAACACCGCGCAGGCCGCCGGTGCCAAACTCAAGGTCACGGTAAAACGAATCGGTAAGCTCGGTATAGGCTTTATCGTCAAGTAATTTCTGGATTTCCTGTTTAACCTGCTCATCATAATTGCCCTCGAGCCAGGTATTAACTTTTTGAAGGATGATAGGATCTATTTCCTGCATATGGTGATGTTTTTTGATTATTCAATGATAAGCATTTTTGAGCAATAAGGCATGGCCGTACTGCTAATATGCTTACAAATTTCAGCTTTTGAAAGCCTTAACAAAACCATTTGATATTAAGTTTTTGTGACGAATAAAAACCCGGTCAATTTATATAAAGCGTGGATTATTTAGCGGTTTTGTGTATCACGTGAAACAAAAGCTCACGGCTGATCTCAAACCCCAGGCTTTTGTAAACATTGATGGCCCGCTCGTTATCGTGCTTAACATGCAGATAAGGAATGCCCGATGCGGCTGTAATGCGCCGGATATGATGGTTAAGTAATGTTTTAGCATAGCCTTTACCTAAATGATGCGGGTGGGTACAAACCGCGCTGATCTCGGCATAAGGCGATGGGTTAAGGCGCTGCCCGGCCATAGCAACCAGTTTGCCATCAGCGTAAATGCCCCTGTAATAGCCAAACCTGATAGTTTCCGCGCTGAATGGCCCGGGGTTGGTAAGCTGTGTTAGTGCCACCATATCCGGTATGTGGCTTTCATTAAGTTCAATAACTAATTCTGCGCTGTCCGGTGGTAATGTTGTGCCTTGCCAAACCAGTTGGTAACAATTCACACAGTTTAGCACCTGCCATTCAGGTGGTACGTTAACTTGTTCCTCGCTTATAAAAATACTGATACCTTCATCAGGTACCATACCCGCCAGTTCTGTAAGATGATCGACGGTATTTTCTTCAAGGCCTACAAACGGCGACACATTTTTATCAAAGTATTTTACCCTGTTATTGCCCTGCGCCAAATTCGCGTTTCCGGTTGACAGGGCATACCATGCAGGGTTTCTGAGAACATCAATCATGGTGGCGAAACTATGCTATTTTACCTTACATATTAATTTAATTTTACATGCGCTTTTTATTGTTAAAATGTATTGAGTATTACAATTACATTAATAAATTACATTATGATTAAATCGTATTGATTTTTTTTTGGTATTTTTTGCGAAAAAATTAATTTTTATGAAAAAAATCTACTCCTTATTACTTTTTGCAATTCTCAGTTCGTGTACAAAGGATAAAATTAAATCAGATACCAGTAACGAGAATAAGTCTGGCAATGACAGAGCATTGAATACAAAATCTGCTGGTGACGGTGTTTATGATGTGTTAGGATATGGTTATGATGTTTCCGGCGATTATCTTAGTGCTGTAAGTGTGAAAAGCCCAGTTCTTGATATAGCAAAATATGAGCGCGATTTTAAATCTCGAATCATCACAGGTACTCCTTCATATGGTTTTGATGAGTTTTATTCTGGATATTCTTCGTTAGATTATTTATCTGATATAGCTAAAACAACTAACGTTAAGGCATCAATCCCACTATTTAAGGCATTTACTGGAACAATATCGACAAATAACTTCTTAAAAAGTACTTATTCTTATTCAACAAAGTATTCATTTGCAAGTTTAGATGCTGTTCGAAATAAGAAATACATACGTATAAATGACGAATTAAGCAGGATGGCTCAATACTTATCTCCAGAGTTTGTGGAAGATCTTGGAAGGTTAACAGCAGATCGTTTGGTAGAACGTTATGGAACACATGTTTTAACTGATTTTACTATAGGTGGACGTTATAAGTTAATGTTTAGATCTGTAATCAGTAAAACGATGGATAATGTGAATAAAAAGATTGCTGTTGAATCTGGCTTAACTGGACTTATAGATAAGATTGGTTTAAGTATTAATGTTGAAACCAATACAGAAACAAATGAGAACTTAAGTAAAGAAAATCATAACAAAGAGTTATATGTATCATTTTACGGTGGTAATGGTACCGCATTAAAATACGATTTGGAAAAAGGCTTACCAAATAGTGTTGATATACAGGGCTGGGAAAATACGGTTAATCTTCAAAACGCGGGTTTAACAAAAGTAAACTGGAACGAAACTTATCCAATTTATGATTTTATTACAGATCCAGTTAAAAAGGCTGAAGTCAAAGCGGCTGTAGAAAGGTATCTTACATCAAAGCAATTAACACTGTTAGATATCGTTCCGTTATATCGTTATCACAGTGGATCGAGATCAAATCATATTTATTTAACAGAATGGAAAGGGGACTCGTTTGACAATGGAATTTACAGATTTGAGCGAATTGAAGCATATGTCTTAAAAAACCAAATTACAGGTTCTTCGCCTTTATACAGATATTACAACGAACCCACAACCAGTCATTATTATACAGCAACATGGGAAGGGTCACCTATACCAGGAAAAGCTAACTTTAAATATGATAATGTTATCGAAGGTTATGTGTATAAAACACAAAATTCTGAAACAGTTCCCTTTTATCAATATTACAAGGCATCAACAAATGAGTATTTTTACGTGACTCCTTTTGACTCCTCATTGCAAGACTTTGTTTATCAAAAGATTGCGTTTTATGCTTACCCTGGTGCTCAATAAAATAAAAGTTTTGGCTTAACTTATTGAAACTCAAAATGGCCAAATAATATTATTTTTAATCAAAAGTATCTGTTAAGACAAAGCCCTGAAGAATGATCTTCAGGGCTTTATACTAAACTTGTCCCGTCCTGAAATGTCTTTAAAAATTTAACTGTGTATACACAAGTGTCCCCAACCAAATTCGGATTTATTCCATCAGGTTTGGGTATTTACCTACTGACCGCCGAAGATTCAATACCCCATTTTTATCATAGCCGTCTATATTAACCATGTGTCCGCTGTAAGTGAAAGCTGTGCTACCTATACTTTTAATTTTTCCTTTATCCTCGTCGCGGCCAAAACGGTCGTAGTAAGTAATGTTTACGTTGCCGATTGATTTGATCAACCCCTTGGTTTCGTCCCAGCCAAAGCGGTCAAAATAAGTAAAATTTATATTGCCTATTGATTTGATCTTACCCCGAAGTTCGTCCCAGCTAAAACGGTCGTAATAAGTAATGTTTAAATTGCCGATGCGTTTTAAACGGTCGCTTAGTTCCTCAAAAATATAGTTGTGCGGGTAATACTCAACCCCGCCAAAACTAAAAGTATCCTCACTATGTAGCGGGTCATAATAACTATCGGTATCATCTGAATAAACATCCCTCAGGCGGCCAAGGTTATCAATGTAAATCGTAATCCCTGTGTCTTTCAGATAAACTGAATTGATGCGGACATTTCCGCGTGCCAAATCGGCACCTATTTTAATGTTGTCCTGAGCGTTACTGAAACCGCAGGTAATTAAAATTAAAAGTAATAAAAGGGTAGAGCGTTTAATTATAGTGTTCATGGTTCGGTTGTTATAAGGATAGGATTATAAAACGCTGTTTGGGTTTAACAGGCAACAAAATAAAAAGCCTCTCCTTAAAAGAAGAGGCTTTTACCTGGTGTTCCCGACGAGATTCGAACTCATATCATCAGAACCGGAATCTGACATTCTATCCATTGAACTACGGGAACAGTGGCGCAAATATAAATTTATTTCCTTTCGGTTGTGATAAATAAAAACGCTTGATCGTCTTTTATCCCGCAATTTTTGAAGGCGGCGTACCGTACATCTTTTTGAACGTGAACGAGAAGTGCGATAAGTCCTCAAAGCCAACCTCCAGGTACACATCAGATGGGGCACGGCCTTTCTCCCTTATCAGGTAGTATGCCTCCTGTAAACGGCGCTGCTGTAGCCACCTGCTTGGCGGGCTGTGAAAAATATGCTCAAAATCGCGTTTAAAGGTAGCCAGGCTGCGCCCTGTAAGGTAAGCAAAGCGGTTAAGGTGCACATTAAAATGGAAGTTTTTATTCATAAAAGCCTCCAGGTCTATTTTGCCGGGCTCGTTAAAATCCAACAAAATATCCTTCAGTTGCGGGTGCGACCGCAGCAGCAGCATAATCGCTTCACGTTGTTTCAATGTTTCCAGTTGTGGGTCAGCGGGCTGGTCGCCTTCAATATATGGCATCAGCGAACCCATAAAAGCTTTTAAAAACGGATCTCCATTCAATTGTATTACAGGATCGTTAATCGCTGTTTTGCTATGCCCGGCATCCTGCCCGTATTCACGACTAAAATTTTGCAGTGCTGCTTGGTCAAGGTATATAGATACGGACTTAAACACCCCGCCAAGCGGTGGTTGTTTAATGAATTTGAGTAACTGGTTGCGCCGCACAAAGCGAAAATCGCCCTCGTTGAATATAAAATCCTTATCGCCGTTATTTACGGTAAGCGTGCCCGATATCTGGTAGCTCAGCACATGTTCGGCTACAAACTGCTCGCCAGATCGGTTTCGGCTGTAATAACAGGAATACGTTATGGGTGATCGTGTATCGGCCATTATCAAATTTACAAAAAAGCAGGCAGCACAAGGTGTTTCAACCCACGCCGCCTGCAAGAAACAAATTCCTGATTACTTTTTGTTGTTTTTAGTATACCATTTACCTTGCGGCGTATCTAAAAAATCACCTGAATCATCATGGTCGGTTGAGAGGCTTACCGGCAGCCAGGCCTCCATCTCAGCATCACGGGTTTGGTTGGCATTTTTAAGGATGCCGATAGCCTCGCTGCCTAATATCAAGTGTGCGGGAGGCGCAGGGTGTACAGCCAGGTCGATCATGGCCTTAGCCGCCTTATCGGGGTCACCAACCGGGATGAAGTTGCCGCCCTTAAAAAAATCGGTACGCTGTTTAACGGTATCATAGCCTTCAATTTCGGGCGCGTAACTCATAGATGCACCCGCCCAATCCGTACGGAAACCACCCGGCTCAACACTGGTTACATAAATACCCAGCGGTGCAACCTCTTTGGCTAAAGCTTCGGTAAAACCACCCAGGCCAAATTTAGCGGCCTGGTACATGGTAAGGCCGGGGTTGCCTACACGCCCGCCAATGGAGCTGATCTGCAATATACGGCCGCTGCCTTGCTTGCGCATATAAGGTAATACTGCGCGCGTAATCTCAATAGGGGCGTAAAGGTTGGTTTCCAACTGACTGCGTACCTGCTCATTAGTATAAGCTTCGGCTGCGCCAATAATGCCGAAACCGGCATTGTTCACCAGCACATCAATGTGGCCAAAGTGTTTAACCGTATCAGCTACGGCCTGGTAAACCTGCTCATAATCGGTAACATCTAATTGTATGGGTAATATCTGTTCGCCATATTGGGTTGCCAGGTCATCCAACTGGCTGATGTTACGTGCAGTGGCGGCAACTTTATCGCCGCTTTTTAAAACCGCTTCGGTTAGGCTGCGTCCCAATCCGCGGGAGCTGCCTGTTATAAACCATATTTTTGTCATTGTCTGTTATATTTAATTACAACACAAAAGTATGGCACTTTTAAGCCCGGCGCTTTGTTGTGTGGCTCAAGTTTGCTTTGTTAAAAAGCTCATGAATTAGTTATACCTGCGGAGCCAGAATTTATACCAGCCCTTATTTTTAGGATAGCTGCGGTGCGACGTAGCATTATTGCATATTATAGCAACAATAAACAGTATCAGCACACCCAACAACACAGGGCTCAGCACATAAAAGTAGCCCAGTGCCCGTATTTTGGCCGAACCGATATTGGCAATAAGTGCCGTTGCACCGCCAGGCGGGTGTAATGTTTTGGTGATCTGCATGGCAACAATGGATAATGATACTGACAATGCGCAGCTAAGCCATAGCTCACCTGGTATGAGTTTATGAATTGTAACCCCGATAATGGCGCAAACCACATGCCCGCCAATTAAATTACGGGGCTGTGCCAACGGACTATTTATGGCTCCATATATCAATACCGATGATGCACCGAACGAGCCGATCAGGAAAAGGTTATCATAAGCGGTAAAGTATTTACTGTTTAAAAAACCGATAATGCCGATGCCTAAAAACGAACCGATGAACGTCCAAATATGCTCCCTGGTATCAATTAATGTTTCTTTGTAGATGATGTATCTGGCTCTTTTTGCGTGATGCTTAATGATTTTTCTCATAAAAACATTGCAAATGTAATATCATGAGTTGGTAACAATGGTTAATGTTAATTAATTTATTTGCCTAAACAAGCTCGTAATGGTTTGTGTTAAACAGATATGATACCTATTAAATTCATTAGGCTTGTTGTATTAGCATGGTGCATTCAACTGTGTACCAATATGGCTTATGGCCAAACCAAAGTATTAAGCGGCGTTTATGCCGGTGTAAAACTGATGCCCTCGGTAACGCCGGGCGGAGGGATGAACCGTATTGACGAGGTGATCCTTTTCAGGCCCGACGGAACATTTAACGATGAACTTGATAAGCCCGACTGGCAAAAGCGCACTACCGGCAGGTACAGCATCGCCGGTAAAAAGCTGACGCTGAAATTCAGCAAGGATGGTGACGTGTCTGACTATGAGATACAGAGCAGTGATAAGATAGATGCAGGGAGCTTTATTCTTTTTAAACATCCTATGGATAACAGTGTGCCCAAAGGTTTTCTTGAATTTAAAAAGCTGAGCAGCATGGGCGGTATCGGTACCAACATGGCTTTTGTGGGTACATCATCAATCCGTGGATTGTATTTTGATGGTAAAGGCCGGTTCAGTACCAATAGCGAAAATACATCCGTTGTGGCCGGTGATGGTATTGGCGGCGGCGGAGGTAACAAGAGCAGTGGTGCAGGTACTTATAAAGTAAGCAATGGTACACTAACGCTTACTTTTGATAACGGCAAAACGCAGGTGCACTCTTTTTACTGCCGCCCATCGCAGAAACCGGTAATGGCCGTTATTGACGGCGATATTTATTTTATGAAAGATGAAAAGGAAATAGCTGCTGATAAAGCTTCATCTGCTACCCAACGTAATAAAAGTTCATCTGCTACAAACAGTAAAGCGAATACCAATGCAACGGGCAACCTTGCTGATGCCAAGACTTTATTATTGAAAGCTAACGCCACGCATGGCGGCACAAAGCTGGATAATATTAAAACGATTACCTTTGAAGCTACCGTACAGGGTATACTGGCTACCGGTTATGTTGATGTTACAGGAGAGCGCCTGCGCTTAGAGATGAGCAAGGGTGGTAAACTACTACAGGTGCAGCAACTGGAAGGCGGCAGTGGCTGGGAGTGGCAGGCCGGAAAATCGGCTCCATTAAGCACTACGCGTGCAAACGAGATGCGAACATCATTTTACACCGGCATTTTAGGTTTGCGCAAATCAGAGATTGAGGCATTAACGGTAGAGAGCGTTAAAACCGGGAAGGCAGGCACCGCGATAGTTTGTATGCAGAATGGTAAGCGTTATGCGTTTATCATAAACGATAAAGGGCAAATGTCGGCCTCGGGTGACCTGGCAACACGGGTGCCTTTAACAACGGTTTACTCAGACTTTAGGCAGACTGATGGCATATTGATGCCTTACAACGAATTGAATACCGCTGGTAAGCAGCGCCTGTCTACACAGTATTCAAATTTCCGTATTAATCCGATGATACCGCCGCAAACCTGGGATAAACCCGGTGCTAACTAAAAAAGCAGCCCCGGATATAATCCGGAAGCTGCCTTATGTAGTTATTAATTAAGTGCGATCGGTTTTTACCAAAAGCGTACGTATAATGCCGCTATCACCATCAGGGTAACCACAATAAGTACCATGGTTGATGGTGCTACCTTGAACATAGCGGTATCAAGCGCAAAGGCTTTTGGGTTTACTTTTGGTCCGCGTAAGCTGATCAGGATCATCACGATCATGGTGAACAGGAATGATAAGCCCATACAGATCAGGAACGGTATTTCATAAGTACCATCACCTTTAGGGTAAGCTGTGTACAAAAAGGTTTCGTTACCGAAAAGGCGGGGAGCATAGTTGTTAAACAATACCGACATACCAAAACCTGTAAGTATACCTGCTATAGCCGCCGTGCCTGTAGTACGTTTCCAGAACATACCTAACAAAAACATAGCGAATATACCCGGACTGATAAAGCCTGTATATTTTTGGATAAAGGTAAAACCACCCTCGCCGCCAATGCCTAATAAATCTTTCCAGGTAAGGAGGATAGAAAGTACCATGGCCGCAAGAATTGTAATACGGCCTACAATTACCAGTTTCTTTTCACCTGCTTCGCGATTGATGTATTTTTTGTAAATATCCAGCGTAAATATGGTTGATATACTGTTGGCTTTACCCGCCAGTGATGCCACAATGGCCGCGGTTAAAGCCGCCAATGAAAGGCCTTTTAATCCGGTAGGTAAGAAGCCTAAAATGGCCGAATATGCGTTATCCGCATTGAAGTGACCGCCCGGTGCCATTTCAGCCTGTATGCCGCCGTTTTTGTACAATACATAAGCAGCAATACCCGGCAGCATTACAATTACCGGCATCCCCAGTTTCAAAAAGCCCGCGAATAAAATACCGGTACGTGCCGTTTTCAGATCGGCACCTAAAGCGCGCTGGGTGATGTATTGGTTACAGCCCCAATAGTTCAAATTTACTATCCACTGGCCGGCAAAATACATGGCAATGCCAGGCAGCATCAGGTATTTGTTGATCTCGCCCTGTGTTGCGCCCGGTTTTGGTTTTTCGATGATCATTTTAAAGTGGTCGGGGGCATCCTTCATCATGGCAGTTACACCGCCCCAAACATCCTTACCCAAGCCAAATTGCTCGCTTACCAGGGTTAGCGCGATGTAGGTTGTAGCCAAACCACCGATGATCAGTACCAATACCTGTATTACATCGGTAAAGCCAATCACCTTCATGCCGCCAAGGGTAATAACGAGTGCGAAGATGGCCATCACGATGATGATAAGGTGGAAATAACCACCGCCCGCAATATTATCAATAGCCAGGGCGCCCAGGTACAGGATGGAGGTAAGGTTAACAAATACATACAAAAACAGCCAAAACACGGCCATAATTAAGCTCACCGTTTCGTTATACCGCGTTTCGAGGAACTGCGGCATGGTGAATATTTTGTTTTTAAGGTAGACCGGGATAAACCATACTGCCACAATAATAAGGGCGATGGCTGCAACCCATTCGTATGCCGCAACGGCAATACCTACCACAAAGCCGTTACCACTCATACCGATAAATTGCTCGGCAGAAATGTTGGAGGCGATGAGCGATGCGCCGATAGCCCACCAGGTGAGCGATCCTTCGGCCAGGAAAAAGTCTTTTGAATCGGATACGCCTTTGTTTCGTTTAAGGCGGTATACCCATATACCGTAGCCCGTTACCAACACAAAGTAGATAACGAAAACAACGATATCAATAGTTGAGAATTTACTCATAAAAAATTAGGGTTAAAAAATTGGTAAAAAGGCCGGCACTCAAAATCCCATCCTGAAATGCCGGCCTGCTAATATAATTATTTGTAAGCTACTTCGTTCCAGCGAAGTTCGTTACGGAAACTTTCGATAGTTGTGCCTTTGCCTATGCGTAAAAACTCAATATCAGCCATGTCAGCAAAGTCCTGTATCACTTCAGCATTCAGGTTTTGGCTGTAGGCGGTATGGTGCGCGCCACCTGCATAAATCCATGCGGCACAGCCGGTTTTCATATCAGGCAGTGGTTTCCATAATACACGGGCAACAGGCAGGTTAGGCAGATCATTTTGCGGTTCAACAGCCTCAACTTCGTTCACCAATAAACGGAAACGGTTGCCCATATCAATCAACGACGCGTTTAATGCGGCACCACCGGCAACATTAAATACCAACCTTGCCGGATCAGCCTTGCCGCCAATACCCAATGGGTGAACCTCTAAACTTGCTTTGCCGCTTGCCAGCGAGGCATCAACCTCCAGCATGTGCGAGCCTAATACCAGCGCGTTGTTCGGGTCAAAGTGATAGGTGTAATCTTCCATAAAGGCATTACCGCCCGGCAGGCCGCTGCCCATCACCTTAAAGGCACGCACCAGCGCAACGGTTTTCCAGTCGCCTTCACCTGCAAAGCCGTAGCCATCAGCTAATAAACGCTGTACGGCTAAGCCCGGTAATTGCACCATACCATGCAAATCCTCAAAGGTATCGGTAAAGCCTTTAAAGTTACCGTCCTCTAAAAACTTGCGCAGGCCAAGCTCAATTTTAGCTGCCTCATATACTGATGAATGCCTTGCACCGCCGCGTTTCAGGTCATCGGCAAGGGTATAAGTGCTTTCATATTCGTTAAGTAATCCATCAATAGCTTCCTCACTAACGCTGTCTATCAGCGCTACCAGATCGCCAATACCATAGCTGTTTACCGCGAAACCAAATTTAAGTTCGGCCTCCACTTTGTCGCCATCGGTAACGGCAACATAGCGCATGTTGTCGCCAAAGCGGGCAAACTTAGCGCCCTGCCAATCGTGCCAGCCGGCGGCAGCGCGGGTCCATGATCCTATCTGGGTCAACACCTCTTCATCCTGCCAGTGGCCAACCACAACCTTACGGTTTTTACGCATACGCGATACCATGAAGCCAAACTCCCTGTCGCCGTGTGCGCTTTGGTTAAGGTTCATGAAATCCATATCAATTGAGCTCCACGGAATATCACGGTTAAATTGGGTATGCAGGTGCAGCATCGGTTTTTTAAGGATGCTTAGGCCGCGAATCCACATTTTAGCCGGTGAGAAGGTGTGCATCCAGGTGATGATGCCGATCACGTTTTCGGCAATGTTAGCTTCCTGAATGGTGGCATAAATTTCTTCAGTAGTTTTTACGGTAGGCTTAAACACCACCCGTACCGGAATTTGCGAAGCACTATCAAGTGCCGCGGCTAATTGTTTTGAATGCTCGGCTACCTGGTTCAAGGTTTCTTCGCCATATAAGTGCTGACTGCCGGTTATAAACCAAACTTCAAATGTTTTCAGATTTATCATGTTCGTATTTAGTATTTATCAGTTATTCGGGTTGTTATTCTAACACCAGTACAAAGCCGCCGTTACCTTTCATGGTAATTTTTGCCGGTTGATCTGCCGGTACATCGCTTTGCGTAAAGCTCAGCGGTTCGGCACCATCGGTTATCAGTTTGGCTTTGGTGGCTTTAAAATCTTTAAGGCTGATGCTTACTTCTTTACCTGTGTTCTCGCCATTAATACCGGCTATGTACCACTTGTTACCGCTTTTACGTGCTATAACCGCGTACTTACCCGGAAAGCCGTCAACAAACTTTACATCATCCCAATAATTGGGCAGGTTTTGCAGAAATGATACCACGTATTCAGGCACATGCGTCATTCCCTCCGGCGATTCGGCATAATGCTGTATGCCCGACAGGAATAGTACGCTTGTTGCAAGTTCAAAGCCGCTGGTGGTTTTGCGTTTTACGTGCGTAGGTATTTTGTACAGGTTCATGGGCGTAAAGTCCATCGGGTCAAAAGCGTTACGCGTAAAGGGTAGCATAGCGCAGTGATTGGCCTCGTTATCGGCACCTACCTGCTCAAAGGTTATCATTTCATAACCGCGTACCGCCTCGGTGGTCATCAGGTTAGGATAGGTACGTGCCCATCCCCGCGGCAATGTTGCGCCATGAAAGTTTACCAATAAGCCATGCGCCGCGGCATCCTTTAAAATATCTACATAATACTGGATCATGGAGCGTCCATCGCCGCCAAAAAAATCTATCTTAACGCCCTTTATACCCATTTCATTCAGGCGCGAAAATTCCTTCTCCCTGTCTTCATGGGTAAGCAGTTTATCTTTCGGCGTATATTTTACGGTATTCCATGGGCCTGCGGAATTATACCATAATAGTATACCCACATTTTTGGTTTTGGCATAGTCGGCAAGTTTTTTGATCTTGTCGTAACCAATTTTTCTGTCCCAGTCGGCATCAACCAGGCAGTACTGCCAGTTCATTTTGGCGGCAAGGTCAACATAGCGTACCTGCTCGGTATAAGTAATGGAGTCATCCTTGCTCATGATCCAGCTCCAGGCGGCTTTGCCGGGTTTGATGATGGATGTGTCGGTCAACTTAATTTCAGGTGTAGCAACATCAGTACCCAGGGTTGATTCAATAATGGTTTTTAAACCACCTACGGTAATTACCCGCCATGGTGTGTAAGTCACATTTTTAGGCAACAGATCTCTGCCGGTAAAAATTTCACGCTTATCCGGAAAGTTAATATGGTAGGTGCTGCTCAGCGAATCATTTTTTAAGGTAGTGCCGCAGTAGCTGCCATCCATACCTGCTTCGGTTATCAGTGCCCAGGTGTTGCCGGTTTTAAACAGTGCGGGGTATATCCAGCCGGTTTTTGAATATTTGCCCGCGGTAACATCCTGCTCGTAATACTCCTCGTACGATGGATTGGTATGTTCCCACCCGCTTTTAGCCTCGGCTTTAGGCTGCAACCAGGTTTTGGTTGATGGCGCGAAACGGTATTCGGTATATTCTTTATTGATAACCGCATCATTATTGCCGCCAGCCGGAAAGTAATAACGAAAAGCCACCCCATCATTTGATACCTGGAATATTACATCCATTTGTTTACCCGCAGCATTAACAAGGCTGTAGGTGCGCCTGGCAAATTTGTAATTAATGTGGTGCTTTTTGGCGTTCACCATAGTATAAAGCTGACCGCCCAAACTTATTTTTGAAACGCTTTTAAGCTTTAAACCACTATAAAAATTACCATTGCTTTTAGCTATGCCCAAAGCTGATTGTGCAATTACAGGTTTGCCTTTGCTGGCAACTGTATAAAACGGCTTGCCCGCATTCAGGCTAAAATTTACCGTAATGTTTTTATCAGGACTGCTAACAGTTTGCGCCTGTGCACAAACCGTCAGCATACTGATACTCAATAAAAATATATATTTATACATATAGGGGGCTTGGTTTATTGGCCGTAATAAGAGTTAGGGCCATGTTTGCGCTCAAAGTGTTTTTTGATCAGGGCATCCTTCAGTCGTGGCGATTGCGGGTTGATCTGCTCGGTAAGGTATGCCATTTGCGCAACGCTTTCAAGCACGGCGCTGTTATATACGGCTTTATCAGCGGTTTTGCCCCAGGTAAAAGGGGCGTGATTACCTACCAGTACCATTTCTACGTCCTCATAGCTCAGGCCCTTTTCATTAAAGCAGTTCATGATCTGAAAACCGGTTTCGTACTCATAATCGCCTTTTATCATTTCATCATCCATTGGCGGCGCGCAGGGCACATCAACCGTAAGGTGGTCGGCGTGTGTGGTACCAAAAATGGGTATATCACGCTGGGTTTGCGCCCAGGCGGTAGCGTAAGTAGAGTGCGTGTGCACAATGCCGTTGATGTTTTCCCAATGCTTGTAAAGCACGGCATGTGTTTTAGTGTCTGATGATGGCCTCAGGTCGCCATCAACAATATTACCGTCAAAATCAACGATCACCATTTTCTTGGGCGATAGCTTTTCGTAAGGTACGCCGCTGGGTTTAATGGCAAATACACGTTGCTCACGGTCGGCGGCGCTAACATTACCAAAAGTAAATAGTACTAAACCCAGTTTGGGTAATTGCATGTTAGCCTCGTAAGCGCTTTCTCTTATATCATGATATTTTTTACTCATGCCGTTACAGTGGTTTTTTCTTTATCGGTTATTTGTTTGGCAATGTCGGCTCCCAGTGTTTTGTACTGCTGGTACCTGTCGGCATAAACAGCGGTATTGTCAGGATTAGGGGTGTACTCCACATCAAAACCACGGCCCATGGCCTCCATGGCCTCTTCGGTAGTAGTATATATACCTGCAACCACTGTGGCAAACATGGCCGCGCCCAAAGCACAGGTATGTTTAAATTGGTGGATGCGTATAGGCATACCCAAAATATCGGCCATCATCTGCATCACGAACGGCGATTTTTTAGCCACGCCACCTATACCTATGATACCTTTAACGGGGATACCTTCCTCAATAAAACGGTCAACAATGCTTTTTGCGCCAAAGCAGGTAGCCTCAGCCAATGCCCGGAAAACGCGCGGCGCATCGCTGCCCAGGCTTAACCCGGCTATGGTACCTGTAAGTAATTGATTGGCATCCGGTGTACGCCGGCCGTTAAACCAGTCGATAGCCAGTTCGCTATCGCTTTCAACAGGCAGCAAGGCGGCCTGGCGGCTTAGTTCGGGGATGATTTGGTCGGCTATTTCTTCTTTCAGCTTTTCGGCAGTAGCCTCATCAATCACTTTTGAGTTTGCCAGCAGATTGTTAAGCGGCCAGCTCAACAGGTTCTTAAACCAGGCATAGGTATCGCCAAAGGCGGATTGACCGGCTTCAAGCCCGATCATGCCGGGTATTACCGAGCCATTTACCTGCCCGCAAATGCCGCGTACGGTTTTGCCTTCAATATCGGCAGTGGGTACCACCATCATATCGCAGGTTGATGTGCCCATCACCTTGCTCAGGTAATAAGGCTCTATCTGCCCGCCTACGGCGCCCATGTGCGCGTCGAAAGCGCCAACGCCAACCACAACATCGGTTGATAAGCCTAACTTATCGGCCCACTCGGCACTCAATGTTCCGGCGGCAACGTCGGAGGTATAGGTATCTTTAAAAAGCTTACCGGTAATGCCGGTCAGCAATGGGTCTAATGATGAAAAGAATTCATCAGGCGGCAGGCCGTCAAATTCTTCGGCCCAAAGGGCTTTGTGCCCGGCTGCGCAACGGCTGCGTTTTATCTGCTTAACATCGGTACCGCCGGTAAGCAAAAATGGAATCCAGTCGCAATGCTCAACCCACGAGTGCAGGGCGCTGTTTACCTGCTCATCCACGCGGATTACATGCAGCAATTTTGCCCAAAACCATTCGGACGAATAAATGCCGCCTACATATTTAAGGTAGTTGGTATCAAATTTTGTGGCATGTTCGTTTATCTCGGCGGCCTCATCAACTGATGTATGGTCCTTCCATAAAACAAACATGGCGTTCGGGTTCTCCTTAAATTCAGGGCGTAAAGCCAGCGGATGGCCGGTAGCGTCAACCGCTACTGGAGTTGAGCCTGTAGTATCAACAGAGATGCCTTTAACAAGCGCGGCAATATCAGCGCCGGCCTGGCTAAGGCAATCCTTAATGGTTGTTTCCAATCCCTCAATATAGTCGAGCGGGTGCTGGCGAAACTGGTTCTCGGCAGCGTTGCAGTACACGCCTTTTTGCCAGCGTGGATAATTATATACTGATGAAGCTATTTCCTGCCCGTCGGCGGCATCAACAATAACCGAGCGTACGGAGTCTGACCCATAGTCGACCCCGATCACGTATGCTTTATTACTCATGATTAGATTTATAATTAGTGTCGAATTAACACTTAAATTTTGATAAATAAAAATTTTGCAGAACTTTTTTTTCAAAATCTGCAAAAGGGTTTACTGTATCAAAAACGAAATGGCCGGGTGCTAAATTGCATCAGGATGCCGAAATGCTGTCGGGGTTAGGTATAAAGTTCATAAACGCCTGGAATTTAGAGTAGTAATTGTGCATATTTAACTGGTAGTAATATGCGCCGCGTTTTGAGCCTGCCTTATCTTTTTCGTTTAGCTTAATAAGCAAGCCTGTGGCCAATACCCTTTTGCTGAAATTGCGCTTATCAATCGCGGTGTTAAAAACGTTTTCGTACAGGTTTTGTAATTGAGGGATGGTAAATTTTGAGGGAAGCAGCTCAAATAATATAGGGTGCATGGCAGCCTTGTATCTTATGCGCTTCTTGGCCTGCTCCACCATTTCCTGCTGATCGAAAATTACTTTTGGCGTACGTTTAAGAGTAAACCATTCGGCGTGGTAGTCATCACTTATCTGCTTTTCGTATTTGTTAATATCTATTAAAGCAAAATAAGCTACTGATACTGTGCGCTCAATCGGGTCGCGCTGCGGGTCGCCAAAGGTGTGCAGTTGCTCAAGGTAAACACCCTCAAGGCCGGTAAGCTCCTTTAATATACGGTTTGATGCCTGGTCTAAACTTTCTTCGGGCTGCACAAAACCGCCCATTAAACTCCAGTTGCCTTTCTCGGGTTGAAAGCCTCTTTTAATCAGCAAAATCTTCAAAGCTTCACCGTCAAAACCAAAAACAATACAATCAACTGCAAGTAGTATACGGGTTTGTTTGGAGTATTTCTGCATTTTTTATTTGTAATAAAGGCTGTTGCGTAAGTGCAAATGTAATTATTAAGCTTAAAAAAGTAAATAAGTTTAATTATGCCTGGTATGGTACTAATAAGTTCGATTTAGCAATATTGTTTGCGATGATTTATCAGCTCCGCTGAAACAAAAATGTAATTTTTTTAAGTGTTTTTATAACAATTAAATTTTTATTTTATACTTTCGGAGCACTGCAGGGAATAAAACCACCCCTGTCCATGTCGAGCCAATTATAATCTTTAAACCTGTTAATATTCGTTTTATGAAAAATAAATCTGTACAGATAATTATGAGCTTAGTAATAGCCACAGCCATTACCGCCTGCGGCGGCCCATCAAAGCAAACTGCTGAAAATACCGACACTGTTACCGCGGATAGTACAACCAATAATATCAAGGGTACCGTTGATGGTAAAGAGGTTAGCCTGTATACGTTAAAAAACAGCAATGGCGTAAGCGTAGGCATTACCAATTATGGCGGACGGGTGGTTAGCCTGAACGTGCCTGACAAGGATGGTAAGTTTACTGATGTTGTTTTAGGATACGATTCGCTTAAAAGCTATCAGAAAAAAGGCGAGCCTTATTTCGGCGCGTTAATTGGCCGTTATGGTAACCGCATTGCAAAAGGCAAATTCACATTGGACGGAAAGCCTTATCAGTTAGATATTAACGATGGCGTTAACACCCTGCATGGTGGTTTTAAAGGCTTTTTTTGCCAGGTTTGGGATGTTAAAAAGGCCGATGACAAAACGCTTGAACTAAGCTATGTTTCAAAGGACGGCGAAGGTGGCTATCCGGGTACGCTTACCGTTGATGTTACCTATGAACTTACTAATGATAATGAATTAAAGATAGCCTATAAGGCAACTACCGATATAGCTACCGTGGTAAACCTTACCAACCATGCTTACTTTAACCTTAACGGGCATAACGGCGCGGCAATTACCAACCATCAGCTTTATATTAATGCTGATAAATTTACCCCGGTTGATGCTACATTGATCCCGACAGGTAAATTACAAGCCGTAAAAGGTACCCCGTTTGATTTTACTGCGGCCAAAGCCATTGGTAAGGATATTGAGGCTGACGATCAGCAATTAAAGTTTGGTAAGGGGTACGATCATAACTTTGTACTTAACCAGCACGATCTTGAAAAACCGGTAGCCACCGTTTCAAGCCCCGAAACCGGCATCAGCATGGAGGTTTACACTACCGAGCCGGGTGTGCAGTTTTACAGCGGCAACTTTTTAAACGGTGCCGATAAGGATGGCAAAGGCGGTGTAGCTTATGGGCATCGCTCGGCATTGTGCCTGGAAACACAGCACTTTCCGGATTCTCCGAATCAGCCAACGTTCCCCACTACTACATTAAAACCGGGGCAGGAGTATAAAACCTATACTATCTACAAATTCTTAACAGCCAAGTAATCCAATCCAACCAACTTACTAACCATTAAATAAACCTGATTATGAACTTATTTGGTAAGCCTGCAAAGGTTTTATTACTATTATTAATAAGCGGCAGCACTTACGCCCAGCAGCAAAACACGGTAACGGTACATGCAGGGCAGGGCAAAACCACCATTAGTAAATACATTTACAGCCACTTTGCCGAGCATTTAGGCCGTTGCATATATGGCGGCTTTTATGTGGGCGATACATCAAAAATACCTAACACCGCGGGTGTGCGTAATGACATTGTTGCCGCGCTAAAAAAAATGAAAATACCATCGCTGCGCTGGCCGGGTGGCTGCTTTGCCGATACCTACCATTGGAAGGATGGCATTGGCCCGAAGGATAAACGTCCATCCATCGTAAATAAATGGTGGGGCGGCGTTACCGAGGATAACAGCTTTGGCACGCATGACTTTTTGAATATGTGCGAACTACTGGGCACCGACCCTTACCTGGCCGGTAACATTGGCAGCGGCACCGTGCAGGAACTTGCCGACTGGGTACAATACGTAGGCTCAGATAATAAGAACCCGATGTCAAATCTTCGTCGCGAGAACGGACGTGATAAACCCTGGGACGTACGCTTTTGGGGCGTAGGCAACGAGGCCTGGGGCTGCGGTGGTAACATGACACCTGAATATTACGCCAACGAGTTTAAAAAATACGCCACCTTCATGACGGGCGATAAGCTGTTCCGCATAGCATCAGGCGCTAACTCAGCCGATTACCACTGGACCGAAACTTTGATGAAGACTATACCAGGCCATTTGATGGAGGGCGTGGCGCTGCACCATTACTCGGTTATTGAATGGAATAAAAAAGGCCCGGCAGTTAAGTTTACTGACGAGCAATACTTCCGCACGATGAAGAGCGCCCTGTTTATGGAAGAACTGGTTACCAAACACTCGGCCATAATGGATAAGTACGATCCGCAGAAAAAAATAGCCCTTGTTGTTGATGAGTGGGGCGGATGGTACGATGTGGAAGACGGTACTAACCCGGGTTTCCTGTACCAGCAAAACACCATGCGCGATGCGCTGATAGCCGGTGTAACGCTGAACATATTTAATAACCATGCCGACAGGGTACGCATGGCCAACCTGGCGCAGGCCATTAACGTGTTGCAGGCAGTGATACTTACCGATAAGGAAAAAATGGTACTTACGCCAACATACCACATTATGGAAATGTATAACGTGCACCAGGATGCTACACTGTTGCCGGTAGAGGTAAACACTAAGGATTATGTGTTCGGTAACGAAAAGCTGCCTGCCGTATCAGTTTCGGCATCGGTAGATAAGGCAGGCGTGGCACACATCACCCTAACCAACATTGACCCGAAGAACGCGCAGGACATTGATATTACCCTTGATGGCTTAGCATTTAAAGGAGTGACCGGAAGGATACTTACCTCAAAATCATTACAGGATCATAATACTTTCGCGGTGCCTGATAAATTAAAGCCGGCCGCTTTTAAGGACGCGTCTGTAAAAGGGGGTAAGTTAAAAGTAAAATTGCCGCCAATATCAATAGTGGTTTTGAAGCTTAAAAAGTAAATTGAATCGGTATAAAGTTTAATAACTAATGATAAATTTTAAAACAGGTAAAATAGCCTTGGTTGTGGGCGCTGTGTGCTTATCAGCAAGTGCGTTTGCCCAAACAAGCGCCGTTTATACGGTTGATCCTACGCAGCTAAAGGCAACCATACAGCCAACCATGTACGGCATCTTTTTTGAAGATATAAATATGGGTGCCGATGGCGGTTTATATGCCGAACTTGTTAAAAATCGCTCGTTCGAGTTTGATAATGCCCTAATGGGCTGGAAAGTTGCCGGTGATAGCAGCGCCGTAAAGGTGGTTGACCGTAAGGCCGAACGCCCCGATAATCCGCATTATATTAATGTAACGGTACCATCAGCTCAAGGTATAGGCCTGTCTAACGAGGGTTTTCGTGGCATGGGTATTCGCAAGGGTGAGGGTTATAATTTTTCGGTGATTGCCAGGCAGGCGGCAGGCAGCAACGTTACTATACAGCTTGAACTGCGGGACGAAAGCGGAAAAGCAATAGGCAGCGCTGTTGTGCAACCTAAATCGGCACAATGGAAAAAGTTTAACGTAAGCCTTACCGCTACCGCGCAGGCGGCAAAGGGTAGCCTTTATATTACGCTAAAGGGCAGGGGGAATATCGATCTGGATATGATTTCGCTGTTTCCGCAGCATACTTGGAAAAACCGAGCCAATGGCTTGCGTGCCGATCTGGTACAGATGCTGGCCGATATGAAACCCGGCTTTATCCGCTTTCCGGGTGGATGTATTGTTGAGGGCAGATACCTGGTTAATCGTTATCAATGGAAAAAAACCATAGGCGATGTGGACAAACGCGAAACCATCATTAACCGTTGGAATACCGAGTTCAAGCACCGCTCAACGCCCGATTATTTCCAGTCTTTCGGCTTAGGGTTTATGGAGTACTTTATGCTGGCCGAAGATATTGGTGCCGAGCCATTGCCGATATTGAATTGCGGCATGGCCTGCCAGTTCAACAGCGGCGAGCTGGTTCCGGTAGATCAGATAGACCCTTACGTTCAGGACGCGCTCGACCTTATCGAGTTTGCCAATGGCGATGCCAGTACCAAATGGGGTAAGCTGCGCATCAGTCTGGGGCACCCGGCTAAATTTAATTTGAAGATGCTGGGCGTGGGAAACGAGAACTGGGGCCCGAATTATGTTGAACGCTGGACATTGTTCCGCGACGCCATCAAGAAGAAATATCCGCAGGTAAAAATAGTTACCAGTACGGGTACTGACCCTGATGGAGCAAGGTTTGATACGTTGAACACCGCTTTTCGTGGTTTAAAGGCCGATATATTGGATGAGCATTACTACCGTCCGCCGCAATGGTTCAGGGATAATGCCAAACGTTATGATAGTTATGATCGTAACGGCCCTAAAATATTTGCTGGTGAATATGCTGCGCATGTACCGGGCGTTGATGATGCTCTAAAGAAGAACAACCTGGAAGCCGCACTGGCCGAAGCCGCCTTCATGACCGGCCTTGAGCGTAACGCCGATGTGGTGAACATGGCATCGTACGCGCCGTTGTTTGCCCATGTGGATGCATGGCAGTGGGCGCCCGATCTGATCTGGTTTGATAACCTGAAGCACTACGGCACACCAAACTACTATGTGCAAAAGTTATACTCGCTTAATAAAGGCACAAACGTGGTGCCTATGCTGCTTAACGGTCAGCCTATAGCTGGTCAGGATGGTATATACGCTAATGCTACCATCAACAAAAACACTAAGGAATTGCTGATAAAAGTGGTAAATGTTTCCGGCAAAAGCCATAAGGCCAGTCTGGATATCAAAGGACTAAGCAACTATCAAACCAAAGCATGGGTAACCACTTTAACCAGCGATAAGCCCGATGTAGTGAACTCGCTGGAGCAACCGCAATTTATTGCCCCGGCAGAAGGTAGTGTGAATGTTTCTGGCAGCAGCTTGGTTGTTGATGCCGAGCCTTACTCATTCAAAGTGATCAAATTAAAGATGAAGTAAAACCGCCTGTTATGCACTAAGGGCATAATTAGGGCAAAAAAAATATAAATAATGAACAGAAGATCGTTATTGAAAACAGGACTGACGGGGTTGTCGGCATTGTACCTTTCAAAATCAAAAGCGGGCGGGCTGCTAAATTTAGCCGGGGATGCTAAAGGCCCTTTTCAGCCTACGTGGGCGTCCCTTGAAAAATATGAAGTGCCTGACTGGTTTCGTGATGCCAAGTTTGGCATTTGGGCACACTGGGGCCCGCAATGTCAGCCCGAACATGGCGATTGGTATGCCCGTGGAATGTATGAGGAGGGCAGCGACCAGTATAAATTCCACTGTGAAAAATACGGCCACCCATCAAAATTTGGGTTTAAGGATGTAATAAACGAGTGGAAAGCCGAGCGCTGGAACCCCGAAGAAACGGTAGAACTATACAAAAATGCCGGTGCAAAGTATTTTATGGCGCTGGCCAATCATCATGATAACCTTGACCTGTATAATAGCAAACACCAGCGCTGGAATTCAACACGTGTTGGCCCTAAAAAGGATATATTAAAAGGTTGGGCCGCCGCCGCCAAAAGGCAGGGCTTGCCGTTTGGGGTGAGTGTACATTCCGCCCACGCCTGGAGATGGTATGAAACCGCGCAGCGATCAGATAAAAGCGGGCCGTATGCCGGTGTACCTTATGACGGGAAACTAACCAAAGCCGATGGTAAAGGAAAATGGTGGGACGGCCTCGATCCGCAGGAACTATATGCCCAAAACCACCCGTTAAGTAAGGATAGTTTGGATGGTGGTTCAATACATGGTCAGTGGGGTTGGCAAAACGGGGCATACCCGCCTTCAAAGGCTTATTGCGACAATTTTTATAACCGTATGATCGACCTGATCGACCACTATGACCCGGAACTAATGTACTTTGATGACACCGCGCTGCCGCTATGGCCGGTGAGCGATGTGGGCTTGAAGGTAACCGCCTATCTGTATAACAAAAGCCTTAAAAAATATGGTAAAAACCGTGCCGCTGTTTTCGGTAAGATACTTGACGAGCAACAGCGCAAATGCATGATATGGGATATTGAGCGGGGGCAGAGCAACAAAATAGAATCATTCCCGTGGCAAACCGATACCTGTATAGGGCAGTGGCATTATGACAGGCGCGTGTATGACGGTAATGGCTACAAAACGCCAAAAACGGTTGTTCATACACTGGTTGATGTAGTGAGCAAGAACGGTAATTTACTCCTCAACGTTCCGCTTAGGGGCGATGGCAGTATGGACGAAAAAGAGCGCGCCGTAGTTGATGGCATCACCGCCTGGATGAAAGTGAACAGTGAATGTATTTACGGTACCCGCCCCTGGAAGGTATATGGCGAAGGACCTGCCATGGCATCCGAAGCGCCATTGAGCGCGCAGGGTTTTAACGAGGGTAAAAATAAGCCTTACACCGCTGAAGACATCCGTTTTACCACAAAAGGCGATGCTGTTTACGCTACGCTGCTGGATTGGCCGGCTAACAACAAAAGTATCATCAAAACAATGGGTAACACGGGTAAAGTTAATAATGTGCAATTGCTGGGCAGTAGCGCTAAGTTAACCTTTCAGCAAAGTGCGGATGGGCTTAGCGTTGATTTGCCTGCCGAAAAGCCTTGCAATGATGCCTATGTATTAAAAATAACCGGAGCGGTTTAACAACAAAAACGACAGATGAATATCAAATTTTTAAAGGTATATGTGTTAATGGCTTTAGCCTTTGGTCAGCTAAGCGCTGCTGGCCAGTCGGCCAAAAAAGGTAAGGGTGCCGATGTGCCTGATACCCTGGCGCGTAACCCCATCATAAAAAATAAATATACTGCCGATCCGGCTGCCTTTGTTTATAAGGATAGCGTTTACCTGTATACCGGGCACGATTCGCCGCCTCCCGGTAAGGATTATTATTACATGAGCGAATGGCTTTGCTATTCGTCTGCTGATATGGTGACCTGGAAGGAGCACCCATCGCCATTAAACGTAAAGGAGTTTAAATGGGCCAAGGCTGATGCATGGGCGTCGCAGGTAATTGAGCGTAACGGCAAGTTTTACTGGTACGTAGCGGTTGAGCATGGTACTATCCATGGTAAAGCCATCGGCGTTGCCGTGTCTGACAGTCCGACCGGCCCGTTCAAGGATGCCCGTGGTTCGGCGCTGATCACAAATGACATGACCAAGCAGACAGGCATCACCTGGGATGATATTGATCCATCAGTAATTATTGATAATGACGGGCAGGCTTACCTGTTTTGGGGTAATACGGTTTGCTATTATGCCAGGCTAAAACCCAATATGACAGAGCTTGACGGCCCTATACAAGCCATTACCGGCCTGCCAAACTTTACCGAAGCGCCGTGGATACATAAGCACAAAGGCTGGTACTATCTGTCATACGCTTACCAGTTTCCTGAAAAAATAGCCTATGCCATGAGTAAAAGCGTTAATGGCCCGTGGGTATTTAAGGGTATTATTAACGAGGTGGCAGGTAACTCTAACACCAACCACCAGTCGATAATTGATTTCAAGGGTAAGTCATATTTTATCTATCACAACGGCTCGCTGCCAACCAATGGAGGCAGTTACAGGCGGTCGGTTTGTATTGATTATTTGTACTACAATGCCGATGGAACCATACAAAAGATACAAATGAGTACGCAGGGTGTTAAACCTGCAAAATAGTTTACGTGATGAGGGTATTGAGCGTGCCGTTAATGGCGGCGGTTATTTTAGGGATTAGCTTAACTAATGTAAAAGCGCAGCGCGTTCAGCAATTCCCTGTATCGCAGGTGAGGTTGCTGCCGGGACCTTTCATGTCGGCTCAGCAAACTGATCTGAAATATATTCTGAAACTGGATGCTGACCGGTTATTGTCCCCATACCTGCGCGAAGCAGGGCTTATACCCAAAGCCAAAAGCTACACTAACTGGGAGAACACCGGGCTCGACGGGCACATCGGCGGGCATTACCTTTCAGCGCTTGCATACATGTATGCCTCAACCGGCGATAAGCGTGTAAAGGAGCGGTTGGATTATATGGTAGCTCAACTTGCCCTGTGCCAGCAAAAAGATGGCGATGGCTACATTGGCGGTGTTCCGGGCGGCAAGGCCATGTGGGCACAGGTGGGGGCAGGAGATATCCGGGCCGATAACTTCTCTCTCAATAAAAAATGGGTGCCGCTATATAACATCCATAAAACCTTTGCCGGGTTGATAGATGCTTACCGTGTTGGTGGTAACCAGCAGGCCAAAACTATACTGTTAAAATATGCCGATTGGGCTTACAAGCTCACATTTAAACTAAGCGATGCGCAGATACAACGCATGCTCACCAGCGAACATGGCGGCATGAACGAGGTTTTTGCTGATGTTGCTGCCATAAGCGGAGATAAAAAATATTTGGAACTGGCCAGACGCTTCTCGCACCGTAAAATATTAAACCCGTTATTGCACCGTCAGGATTCGCTCACGGGCGTACATGCCAATACGCAAATACCCAAGGTTATAGGCTACATGCGCGTGGCCGAACTGGCGCATGATACGGCTTGGGCAAACGCCGCTGACTATTTTTGGCATGATGTGGTAGAGCATCGAACCATATCCATAGGCGGTAACAGCGTGAGCGAACACTTTAACCCGATAAATGATTTTTCTGGGATGATAGAAACCCGCGAAGGGCCAGAAACGTGCAACTCGTATAACATGCTCAAGCTTACGGGGCATTTGTTTTTATCAAAGCCATCTGCAGTATATATGGATTATTACGAGCGCACGCTATACAATCATATCCTTTCCTCACAAAATCCTAATGGTGGCTTTGTTTACTTTACGCCGATAAGGCCGCAGCATTACAGGGTATATTCAAGTGCGCAGCAAAGTTTTTGGTGTTGTGTAGGCAGCGGGCTTGAAAATCATGGCAGGTATGGTGAATACATTTACGCGCATGGGGCAAAGGATATTTTTGTGAACCTGTTCATCCCATCAACTTTAAATTGGGCCGAAAAAGGATTACAACTTGAGCAAAATACTGAGTTGCCTTATAATGATGAATCAACCATTAAAATCACTATAAAACAGCCGCGAAATTTTGCATTACACATACGCTGCCCGGCCTGGGTAAAGGATGGTGAAATGCAGGTTTGGCTCAACAATAAACCGGTAAAGGCTGACCGCAATACCGATGGCTACATCGCCATTAACCGCAAATGGCAAACCGGCGATTTAGTAAAAGTAAAACTCCCTATGCAAACCAAGGCCGAGGCCTTGCCCGATGGCTCTAACTGGGTATCATTTGTACATGGCCCGGTAGTACTTGCCGCCGCTACGGATACCACACAGCAAAACGGATTATTTGCCGATGATAGTCGCATGGGGCATGTGGCCGGTGGGCCATTACGTCCTTTAGATGAAGCGCCATTAATAATAGCCGAAAGGAATAGTTTAGCCGCAGCAGTACAGCCTGTTAATAACCGTAAATTAGAATTTACGGTTAATGGTATCGATCAGCCTCAGTATAAAAACTTAAAGCTGGTGCCTTTTTACAGCCTTTACAACACCCGCTACATGTTGTACTGGCCGTACACCAGCAAAGCCGGGTTAATCGCCATGAAGGATAGTATCCGCAAAACCGAAGATGCCAAACTAAAACTGGATACCATTACCGTTGACCGCCTCACCGCGGGCGAACAGCAACCCGAAAACGACCACGCCTTTAAAGGAGAAGAAACCTGGACGGGTATTTACAAGGACAGGCATTACCGTACAGCAAGAGGGTGGTTTAGTTATATGCTTAAAAACCCGGGCAACTTAGCCAAAGCTTTAACGGTAACCTACAGCAAAGCTGATAACCGTGCCTTTGATGTATATATTGACGGTGAAAAAGTACCAGCGGCAAAACTTGGTGATGCTGATGGTAAAGGGTTTTACACAGCCGAATATGCTATACCGGCGACAGTAAAAAGCAAAAAGAATTTTGAACTGATATTCAGGGCGCTGCAGGGTTCACAAACAGCGGATGTTTTTGAACTAAGGCTGATTAAATAACCACATGAAAAGTATTGCTAAACCGGTTGTTATTTTTGCCTTGCTGATACTCTCCCTTGCAGCAGTGGGGCAGGGCCTGAAAAAGGATATCTCCGTGCATGACCCTGTGATGATTAAGCAGGATAGTGTATACTACATCTTCTGTACGGGCAATGGCATTGCGGTTTGGTCGTCAGTTGATATGCTCAACTGGAAGCGTGAAAAACCCGTATTTGCCGAAGCGCCCAAATGGGCTGTTGATACTATTGCCGGTTTTAAGGGGTACATATGGGCACCTGATGTATCTTATCACAATGGGCAGTATTACCTGTATTATTCAGTCTCCGTGTTCGGTAAAAACACCTCGGCCATTGGTGTAGCCACCAATAAAACATTGCATCCTGATAGTCCCGGTTTTAAATGGGTAGATCATGGCTTGGTGATCCGATCGCATCCCGGTAAAACCAATTGGAATGCCATCGACCCTAATTTGATCACAGATGATAAAGGCACACCATACCTCGCTTTCGGCTCCTTTTGGGATGGTATTAAAATGGTAAAGCTTGATGCTGACAGGCTGACTTTTGCAGAGGATATTGCCGGTATATCAACTATAGCCAGTCGTAAAAAAGATGCCTCATCAGGAGCGGCTAATGCTATCGAGGCGCCGTTCATCTTTAAAAAAAGCGGGTATTTTTACCTGTTCGCCTCGGTTGACTATTGCTGTAAAGGCCCGGAAAGTAATTATAAAATGATTGTGGGGCGGGCAAAAAATATAAAAGGCCCTTATACGGATAAGCAGGGCATTGCCCTTATCAAAGGTGGCGGTAGTTTAGTATTACAGCCGGATAGTAACTGGTATGGTGCCGGGCATAACGCGGTGGTAAGCTTTAATGGTAATGATTACCTGGTGTTTCACGGGTATGACGCGCATGACAATGGCAGGCCAAAACTGAGGATATTAAAACTGACATGGAAAAAAGGCTGGCCTGAAGTTTTTAACTAAGTATTTTTAATGTTACATTATAATTTTACTGTGCTGTTGTAACCTCAAATTAGCTGTTTATTGCATAATATTGACCGAATTGAATACTATTTTTTGATATGAAAGCTAAAATAGTAGTTTTGACAATTATACCTTTTATTGTACATTTAAAAACCATCCGTTAAACCCAGGTATATAACCCTTTACTCAAAAAATGAAAAGCGAAAATCACAACTCTTCATCCCGCAGAGATATGATAAAAAAAGTGGCTGCCACCTCGGCAGCAGCCTTTGTTGGCCAAAGTTTATTTAACCGTGTATCAGCCGCAGAGGCACTGCTCAGCGATGATTTGAAAGGACACATCAACCACTCCGTATGCCGTTGGTGCTATGGCGATATCTCATTGGATGACCTTTGCAAAGGTGCCAAAGCCATGGGCATTAAATCAATTGACCTAACCGGGCCCGAAGAATGGCCTACCTTAAAAAAATACGGCTTGGTTTGCGCGCTTACACAAGGCGCGGGCAAAGGCATTGGCGAGGGTTTTAATAACCCCAAACTGCATGATGAACTGGTGAAAAGCTATGAAGAGGTGATACCCAAAGTTGCGGCAGCCGGTTTTAAGCAGATCATATGTTTTTCGGGCAACCGTAACGGTATGGATGATGCCGAAGGACTAAAAAACTGTGCCGTTGGCCTTAAACGCCTGATGCCGATAGCCGAAAAACATAACGTGGTAATGGTAATGGAGCTGTTAAACAGTAAGGTTGACCACCACGATTACATGTGCGACCATACCAAATGGGGCGCCGCACTGTGCGATGCCGTAGGCTCAGAATACTTTAAGCTGCTGTACGATATTTACCACATGCAAATTATGGATGGCGACGTAATTGCTACCATCCGTAAATACAATAAGTACTTTTCACACTACCATACCGGTGGTGTACCAGGCCGTAACGAGATTGATGAAAGCCAGGAACTTTATTATCCGGCTATCATGAAAGCCATTGTTGATACCGGTTTTAAAGGTTACGTAGCGCAGGAGTTCATCCCTAAAAGAAAGGATAAATTGGCCTCGTTAAAGCAGGGTGTTCAAATTTGTGATGTTTAATTAAAGGCTTAAAACGCCATTTCATAATAAACAAGTTGTATGTTTAAAACTGTTTACCACAAAGTATTATCATTAGTACTTATAACCGGCTGTATATCGGCCGTTTTTTATGCCTGTAAAACGGTATCACCGCAAAAGGGCTCCAATAAAACACCAAGAATATTGGTGTTCAGCAAAACCAAAGGCTGGTACCATACCTCTATACCAAAAGGCATTGCCGCATTGCAGGAGTTAGGCAATAAGAACGGCTTTATTGTTGATACCACTAAAAATCCCAATTATTTTGTTGACGACAGCCTGAAAAATTACAGTGCTGTAGTGTTTTTAAGTACCACCATGAACGTGCTTAATGCCGATCAGCAGGTGGCTTTTGAACGTTATATTGAGGCCGGCGGTGGTTACGCGGGCATACATGCCGCTGCCGATACCGAGTACGATTGGCCTTGGTATAATAAACTGGTAGGCGCTTACTTTAGCAGCCACCCAAATAACCCGAATGTGCGTGCCGCGGCTATTGATGTGCTGGATACTACCCACATATCAACCAAAGGTTTGCCAAAGCGCTGGGAACGTACCGACGAATGGTATAACTACAAAAATATTCAGCCCGATCTGAAAGTGTTGGCTACTTTGGATGAGGATAGCTACGAGGGCGGTACCAACGGTGCCGAGCACCCTATTGCCTGGTACCATGAGTTTGATGGCGGCCGCGCGTTCTATACCGGTGGCGGCCATACCGACGAGAGCTACAGCGAACCGTTATTTTTGCAGCACGTATTGGGCGGCATTAAATACGCCATTGGCAGCAATACCCCGCTTGATTATTCAAAAGCTTATTCAGAGAAAAAGCCTGAAGATAACCGCTTTACCAAAACCGTCCTGTCAAATGATTTAAACGAGCCGATGGAACTGGCCGTAGCGCCTGATGGCCGTGTGTTTTTTATTGAACGTGCCGGTAATTTCTATGTTTATACCCCATCAGATGGTAAAACTACGCTGGTATACAAATTCCCGGTTAAGGCGGTTGATGAATACCTTAACGGTTTGCTGGGCATGACCATCGATCCGGATTTTGCTACCAACAACTTCCTTTACTTCTTTAACACCGCGCAAGCGGATGGTAAAACCAAGCAGCATATTTCACGCTTTGCCATCAGCAAGGATAACGTGCTCGATCTGAAATCAGAAAAAGTACTGATAGAGATACCTATCGAGCTTGAAGTGAGCGCCCACACCGGCGGTTCATTGGCATGGGACAGAAACAAAAACCTGTTTATCTCAACCGGTGATAATACGGTGCCTTTCGAGTCAGAAGGTTACGCGCCGATAGACAAGCGCCCAAACCGTGTTACTTTTGACGCGGAGCGCTCGGCAGGTAATACTAATGACCTGCGCGGAAAGATCCTGCGTATTCACCCTGAAGCTGACGGTACTTATACCATCCCTGAAGGAAACCTGTTTAAAAAAGGTACACCTAATACCCGCCCTGAGATTTATGTAATGGGCTGCCGTAACCCTTACCGTATGTCGGTTGATACGGCCACCTCATTTGTTTACTGGGGCGAGGTAGGCCCGGATGCCGGTAATGATGGCAAGCAAGGTCCGCGCGGTTATGACGAGTTTAACCAGGCCCGCAAACCGGGCAACTATGGCTGGCCATACTTTGTAGGCGACAGCAAGCCTTATAAGGATTACGACTTTGCTACAAAAGTGATCGGTAATAACTTTGACCCTAAAGCGCCAAAAAACACATCACCATATAACACCGGTTTAAAAGACCTGCCGCCTACTACAAGCGCCATGGTTTGGTACCCATACGCATCGTACTCAGAATTCCCGATGCTGGGTCAGGGTGGCCGTTGTGCTATGGGGGGGCCTGTTTTCCATTTTGATCCGAAAATTCAATCGGCCAATAAACTGCCTGAGTATTTTGACAAAGGCTGGTTTGTGTACGATTGGATGCGTAACTGGGTGTTTGTTATCCGTATGGATGAGAACCACAACTTTAAACGAATGGAGCGCTTTATGGAAACCAATGGCGATTTCCGTCGCCCGGTTGATATGGAAATTGGTACTGACGGGTCGATCTATATGCTGGAGTACGGTTCGGTTTATGGTATTGACAACGTGGATGCCCGCCTGGTACGTATTGACTACAATGGTGGTAACCGCGCGCCGTTCGCTAAGATTGATGTTAAGGATACCATTGGGATAGCGCCTTACAAAGTTGCATTCAATCAAAAAAGCTTTGATTATGATGACGAGGATAAGCTGACCTACGAATGGCATTTTGATGGCGACCAAGCAGGTTCAACCGAACTTAACCCTACCTATACTTTTACCAAAAACGGTACCTACAACGTTACCCTAAAAGTTACCGACAATGCAGGTAAGAGCAGTGTAGACACGGTGAAAGTGGTAGTAGGTAACACTATACCGCAGGTAGCTATCACTACTGATAAAAACGGTACCTTCTTTACCCCGCAAACGCAAACCCTGAAATATAAGGTTGATGTTAAGGACAGCGAAGATAAAACCGTCGATCCTAAACAGGTGCGTGTAGTATTGAATTACATTGCCAAAGTACAAAGTAATAAATCATTGATCGGCCACCAGGCATTAACGCCAACTTACAATTACGGTAAGGAATTGATTGCCAATAGTGATTGTAAGGCCTGTCACCAGGTTGATGCTAAATCTGTAGGCCCGTCATTTGTGGAGGTAGCCAAACGTTATGCTAATGATAAAGGCGCCGTTGATAAACTGGCCGATAAGATCATTAAAGGTGGCGGCGGTGTTTGGGGCGAGCACTCAATGGCTGCGCATCCGCAACTGTCAAAACCTAACGCGCAGGAGATTGTGAAATACATACTGACGTTGAATAACCGTAAAGAGGATGTTATACTGCCTGCTCAAGGCAGCATAACCTTTGATCAACATCTTAAGAATGCTGATGAAGGCCGTTACATCTTATCAGCCGCTTACACCGATAAGGGAGCTACAAATGCGCCTAAACTTACCGGTGGTAAAAGTTTGATTTTTAGACCGGCCAAGGTTTACGCAGGTGAGGCCGATGTGCATTATAACATGAGCGTGCAGGGTAAAAAGATAGGTGAAGTAGGCAATAAGGCTTTCTTTGTGCTAAAAGACGTTGATTTGAAAGGCATAAACGAACTAACCTACCGTTACTCATCACTTAACCGTGCAGGTACTGTTGAGGTGCATGTAGGCTCAGTTAAAGGGCAACTGATCAGTACACTTAATTTTACTCCAACCGGTGATTGGAACAAACACAATGAGCAAAGTACAACGGTTACTGATCCGGGTGGCCGTAACGATCTGTACTTTGTATTCATTAAAAAGGATAAACCAAACCAGCACCTTATCAGTGTGGATTGGGTAACTTTTGGCAGCAAGTAAAATAACTTACCCATAATAAACAAAAAGGCTGCGCAAACATGCGCAACCTTTTTGTTTATTATTGAAAGGGATCTTGATTTTTACTTTTATATATCTCAACAAGGCGCGATATTGCCTTTTCTACACTTTGGCGTCTGTCCTTTGGGAATATTATATCAAAACTATCTTCATAATCAGGCTTGTCTGATATGCCATCTGTAACAAGCACCCTTTTTAAATTGGATGTAAAGTTAATGGTGAGTATCATAAGGTCTTCGTTAGTAAGTTCATACGAATCTGCAACTTTTATAGACTTAAAGGTATGCCAGGGTATTTCAGAGACGGTAGATTTAATATCTACAAAATCTGTACT
The DNA here is from genome assembly GCF_020880975.1 of Mucilaginibacter sp. UR6-1. Classification (GTDB taxonomy): domain Bacteria; phylum Bacteroidota; class Bacteroidia; order Sphingobacteriales; family Sphingobacteriaceae; genus Mucilaginibacter. The sequence goes on from NZ_JAJIWP010000002.1 coordinate 749,426, forward strand.
ACCATCCTCTTTATAATTCGCCATAGTAACAATACTGTTATTGCTGCATTTAACATTGGTTATAACGGTAACATCACCATCTGTGTATATTTTTTTACCTATCAGTAATTTAATAGTCGATTCTAAATACTGAAAGGTTTGAGCTTCTGTAGCTTTTGACTGGCCAAACCCCCAGTTTGTTGATAATAAAAATGCAATAATAAGTAGCGACAGTTTACAGGTTTTCATGTTTAAAGGTTATTGGTTTGAAAGATTATTAATTAATTCTGATATACCAATGTGACATTATCAGATTGGCGAGGTTGTTGCCAGGATATTCAACTCTACCAAGTGTTGAAATATTTTGTTGACTTGGCCATGGATCGCGCACAATAATTGTTTGTATTTGTGGCCCGGATGGTGTTGCATAGTAGCTTACAGCAGTAATTACCACCGCATGACCCGAAGATGGCCCGGAGCGATAACCTACTAATACCGGCCTTTGTGCTTGGAGCTCATTTATAAGAAATGTAGGAGTTGGCGCTCCCCAATAAACAGATGATTGTACAATGTAGGTACGACCATTGTTGTCAATGTTACTGTTATTTAAATTAGCAGTAATAACAGGAATACTTCCTGTCCAATTGGGTAAATTTCCATAAGGATCAGATCCGTAACTTCTTTGTACAATCTGATCCTGACGGATGTTAATGCCGTAATAGTTGAATATCATTTGTAATGACGCCGCCCAGCACCAGTTAGAATTTACTTGTGCTGCCGAGTAATAATTAAATGTATTTGACGGTATACCAACATACTGTAATTGTGCAAAAGAATTTCTGCTGCAAAGAGAAATAAAAATGAGTAGTGAAATTTTTAAAGTTTTCATGATCAACAGTTTAGGGTGGTTTATTGCATGAAGTTAATTAAAACTTATAGGAATATTACAATAGTTTATTATAATATTTTTGATAATAAAAGCAAAAGGCCTGAGTTGATAAAACTCAGGCCTTTTTGTGTAACTTGATATAAAGCTTATTTACGCTTATTTTCCATCGGGATAAATTCATCCATTACTGCCTGGCGTATCAGCTTGGGTGGTAGTAAACCTTGGGACAGTATGAAATCATGAAAGCGCAGGGTGTTGAATTTACTGCCCAGTGCTTTCTCTGTATCCTTACGTAATTGTATCATTTTGGTAAAGCCGTAAAAATAGCTGTTAGCCTGGCCGGGGGCGCGGTTGGTATAGCGCTCCACTTCCTGCTGTGCAAACGCGTGCGATTGTACCACATCTTTCATCAATACATTCAGTGCCTGCTCCTGGGTGATCTTTCCGGCCTGTAGTTCCGGATCGAGAAAGGCACGGGCGGCGCGCAGCAGGCGATAATCCAGTGATACCAGTTGTCCTTCCAACGGCATATAAGGTTTGGTGATGTACTCGGCATACAAACCCCAGCCCTCGGCATTGGTAGAGTTGAAGGCATACAGCGAACGCGCGGTTGATACACCTTCTTCAACCATCTTATCAAACTGTAGTTCGTGGCCTGGTCGTGCCTCGTGGGCTACCAAAGTCCATGATGCGGCATCGAAGGTAAAGTCATCGTACTTGTCGGCTTTCTCACCCGGTTTGGGTGGCATATTAAGTGGCAAAACAAATACACCGCGCTGGCCGGTATTGTTCAAAAATGGCGGCGGTTGCATGTACGGCGCCGGGCGCTGTGCCGTTTCTGCCTCGGTAGCCAGGCGGATGATGGCCGGGCGGTTAGGCAGCGTAACCAGTTGCTCCTTACGGATAATATCTTCAACACCTGCAAGAGTACGCTTGTATAACGGCATTATCGAATCGCCATGTACCTGTGCCTTTTTCAATTCGCGCATTACATCACGATAATCGGTTGAGGCCAGGTTACGCTTTTTCGCGATCTGTATGGCAATGTCCTTCATCTGGTTCTGTATATCCGTAAAAGCGGTATGGGCTATTTTGGCAACCTCGGCAGGAGGTATGTCAATACCATAACCCTCTAATTCCATAGCATATTCCTCGGCAGGTAAACGGAAATCGGTACGGGCTTTGGGTAGTATGGTGGTCTTGGTCCATTCGTCAAAAGCTAATAGTTGCTTCTTGAGCTGGTTGTAGGGTTTTTCCCAGCCTTTTAATTCATACTTTTTGCATAGCTCGGCAATGCCCTCAACCACACTCGCATTGCGCGACAGATCAGTTTCCATGCGTTGTTTTGCCGGATAGATCATGTTCGGCTTTGCCATTTGCTGCTGGGCGCGTTCCTTCAAAATATCAACCATCGGGCGGTATCCTTTTTCTAAACCTGCGTACTTGCGTAAACGTGCCACCGCCGCTGCATGGCGCGAGGCTTCAGTTTGCTCATCAAGCAGCGCTTCTAAACCGCCGTAAACCGAAGTAGTCGGGTTATAAAACGGTACCTTGCGGCCACGGCTAAAATCCTGCTGGCGGAACCCTAATTTAAGGTGGTCTATCAATATTTGCAGATCCTGCTGTACATGTATCTCCTTTTTGGTTTGCAGGGCTTTAGTATAGGCATTTACCAGCGCCTCTTCATCCTTGCGTTCGGCCAGGTCATTAGCCAGAGTAGGTATAGCGATTAGTGTATCATACTGAGCCAACCCCTGCGATGAGCCATACTCCGGCGAGTACTTTTTATCCAGTTCGATCAGCATCTGCGTGTACTTGTCAGATGTTTTTACCCAGTCTTTGTTGTGCTGGGCTTGTACCGCGGCAGGCAGCAGCGAAACAGCCAGCGCAGCGGTAAATAAGTGTGAAGGTTTTATCATGTATGAGTTATTATCAGTTAAGGTAAGATGGCGATTTACAAGATAAGTTACAAAAAGAAAGCCACCCAAAGGTGGCTTTTATGTTACATTAATTATTTCGTTGTTTATCTGTCATTTCGACGAGGTACGAGGAGAAATCTGTCGCTTGATTATAAACGCGGATAGATTTCTCGCTATCGCTTCGAAATGACAAGTGAAAAAAGAAACGCGTCATTGCGAGGTACGAAGCAATCTCTTTATGCTATTACACCGGAATATCCCGAAGAGATTGCTTCGTGCCTCGCAATGACGTTAAAGTGGTTAGATGCGCTTACACATTAAACCTAAAGTGCATAATATCACCATCCTCAACTACATAAGTTTTGCCTTCAACAGATAGCTTGCCGGCTTCTTTACAGGCGGCTTCTGAACCGTAGTGTACAAAATCCTTGTACTTGATAACCTCGGCGCGGATAAAGCCTTTCTCAAAATCGGTATGGATAACACCTGCGGCCTGCGGAGCTGTAAAGCCCTGGGTGATGGTCCACGCGCGAACTTCCTGCACACCGGCGGTAAAGTAGGTAGCCAGGTTAAGCAGTTTGTAAGCGGCCTTTATCAGTTTGTTAACGCCCGATTCGGCAAGACCAAGATCTTCCAAAAACATCTCGCGCTCCTCGTAAGTTTCGAGCTGCGCGATTTCAGATTCTATCTGTGCAGATATAATCAGCACCTCGGCATTTTCTTCCTTAACCGCTTCGCGTACGGCTTCAACATAGGCGTTACCGGTATTTACCTCGGCTTCGCCAACGTTACAAACGTACATTACAGGTTTGGCGGTAAGCAGCCATATATCAGCAATGTGTTCCTTATCCTCTTCTTCAACAGGAGCAGTACGTGCCGATTTGCCCGAAAGCAGGTGATTTTTATAAGTAGTTAATACTTCAAAAGCTTTTTTGGCTTCCTTATCATTACCTACTTTGGCAGCCTTTTCAATCTTTTGGATCTTTTTCTCTATTGAGTCCAGATCCTTTAATTGTAGTTCGGTATCGATGATCTCTTTATCGCGGATCGGGTCAACCGAGCCGTCAACGTGAATTACGTTATCGTTATCAAAGCAACGCAATACGTGGATAATGGCATTGGTAGCGCGAATGTTGGCTAAAAACTGGTTGCCCAAACCTTCGCCTTTACTGGCTCCTTTAACAAGGCCGGCAATATCAACAATTTCGATAACGTTAGGCACTACGTTTTTTGGATTTACCAGTTCGGTAAGCTTGGTAAGGCGCTCATCGGGCACCGTAATTACACCCACATTGGGCTCAATAGTACAAAACGGAAAGTTGGCAGCCTGCGCCTTCGCGTTTGATAAGCAATTAAAAAGTGTTGACTTGCCCACATTCGGCAAACCTACTATACCACATTGTAAACCCATTTGAAATATCTAAATACTAAATTCTAATTTATTGAAAGTCAGTAACTGGCAGTTATGCCTGCAAGCAACGACCAATGACCATTGCCCAATGACTAAAACGCCGCAAAGATAACACAAAAAAATTCCTGTATTTTGAAAAAATAAACGACTTTTGCCAGCGGAAAATCAGGTTTATAACAATGTAAAAAATAGGGCTTATGGAAGAAATGGTTGAACAGGTAGAATTAATACTTGAGCAGGAAGATGATGCGGCGCTGCAGGAGTACCTGAACAACCTGAATATATCAGATGTGGAACAACTGATAGATGAGCTTCCGGAGCATGGCCCAAAATTCATCGAGATACTCTCCGTAAACCGTGCGGTAAACGTTTTCAGGATACTGGACTTTCGCAAGCAGGAGCGCATAATCAAAAAAATTTCAGGAGGTAAGGTAGCCGAAATCATTAACGGCCTGCCGCCGGATGACCGTACCGCACTTTTTAGCGAGCTGCATGGCGATGCCGTTGCCAAGCTGATATTACACCTGCCGCCCGCTGATCGCAGGGAGGCATTATCCCTGTTGGGGTATGAGGAGGATAGCGTTGGCCGTTTGATGACGCCCGATTATATCGCCGTAAAAAAAACCTGGGATGTAAACCGGGTGCTTTCGCACATACGCCGCTTTGGTAAAAACTCCGAAACCATTGATGTTATTTACGTGGTTGATGATAACCGCGTGCTGCTTGATGATATACGGATACGCGAGATACTGCTGGTAAAACCCGAAACCAGTGTGAGCGACCTGATGGACGGCCGGTTGATTGCCCTGCACGCTGCCGATCCGCAGGAAGAAGCTATTAATACCTTCAGGATGAATAACCGTGTGGCACTGCCCGTGGTTGATGATGATAACGTGCTGCTGGGTATAGTTACCGTGGATGACATTTTGTGGATAGCCAACGAAGAATATACCGAGGATATACAAAAAATTGGTGGTACCGAAGCGCTTGATGAGCCTTACCTGGATGTATCACTTTTTACCCTTGTAAAAAAGCGCGTGGGCTGGCTGGTGATACTATTTTTAGGGGAGATGCTTACCGCTACCGCGATGGGTTTTTTTGAAAAGGAAATTGAAAAGGCGGTGGTGCTGGCTTTGTTTATTCCGCTCATTATATCCAGCGGGGGTAACAGCGGGTCGCAGGCTTCAACGCTGATTATCCAGGCTATGGCTTTGGGTGAGGTTACCCTGAGCGATTGGTGGCGGGTAATGCGCCGCGAAATTATGGCAGGGCTGATGCTTGGCTTTGTGTTGGGCTGTATTGGCTTTTTAAGGATATACGTGTGGTCGTTATTTTCAGATATATATGGTCCGCACTGGTTTTTGGTGGGCTTAACCGTAGGTATTACATTAATAGGGGTTGTGCTATGGGGATCGTTAAGCGGATCTATGCTGCCCATCCTCCTCAAACGTTTGGGGGCCGACCCTGCTACCTCATCCGCGCCGTTTGTGGCTACATTGGTTGATGTTACCGGCTTGGTGATCTATTTTTCGATAGCGGTACTGCTGCTGCGGGGTATAATGCTTTAAAGGCTTATTCAGCCCTCTTTTTTTCGATGCGCTTGCGCATACGGCTTAGCGATGGGTTGGTGATGCCCAGGTATGATGATATGTGATAAGCCGGGATACGCTCAATAATATGCGGATGCTCGTCAAGTAGCCGGAGGTAACGTTGCTCGTGCGAGAAGAAGATAAATTCCTCAGTACGGGTTTGCGCTATCGAAAAAAATGATTCGGCTAATATCCTGCCGAATTTGCTCCAGTTAGGGTGGGTATCGTAAAGCCCGTTCAGGTCATTGTATGAAATAAAAAATATCTCCGAATCTTCCATCGCCTCAATAAAATACCAGCAGGCAGTTTGCGAGATAAAACTCCGGAATGAAACCACGAACTGATTTTCGGAGAAGAAAAAGATGTTCTTATCCTCATTTGTTTCCGGGTTACGGTAGTAGATGCGGAAGATGCCTTTTACTACCAGCCCCAAATCCTTGCATACCATGCTTTGCATATTAAAATAATCGCCCTTGTTTATCTTCCGGGCTTTCCAAAAAGGTTGGCTGTCGCTGATATCCTTATCATTAAGCGGAGCAAATTTTTTAAGATGCTGAAATATATCATCATGTATAACGGCCATTGTGTATGTTATTTGTTGGGTGTGTAATGCAAAACCGCAAATCTCGGTATTATCATTCTATCGAAATTTAACTAAGGTTAAAAAACGGTAATTATTTACAGAACTGATTTTATTTCAATATGATAACTGCAATTGTAATGTCAGCTTTTATTTGTATTTTAACCTAAGTGAAAAACGGGTACTGTGAGAAAGTAGATTTTTGAACCAACATAAACATTTTAAAAATCATGACAGCAAGTACACAACCTACAACAACAGTAGCCGGGGGCGCTGTTGCAACTTCCACATCATTGCGTAATCTTTATTTTACGCGTGCAGCATTCTCCATAGTATGGGTTATTTTGATGGCCGTAGTTGGCAAAGTCCGAACAGACATTGCCGAAATTCTACTTATAATATACCCCGCCTGGGATGTTGTAGGCACCTTTTTAGATATGCGTGCCAACCACGGCAGTGCGCCAAAAACAACACAATATGTAAATGCCGCCATTAGTACCATAACCACCATTGCGGTAATTTTTGCCCTGCAAAAAGGTGTTCCTGAAACGTTGATAGTTTTTGGCACCTGGGCAATAGGCACCGGATTGATCCAATTAGTATTGGGGTTGCGTCGCCGAAAATATTTAACCGGCCAATGGCCCATGATCATCAGCGGGGCGCAATCAACACTGGCCGGTAGCTCATTTATCCTCCTGGCGCATGATCCAACCAAAGGAATTACCAGCCTGGCAGGTTATGCCGCTTTTGGTGCATTTTACTATTTGTTGGCAGCATTCAGACTGAATAAAACGGCTAAGGTTGCTGCCGCGTAAAGCGAATATTAATAATGATCTGTATAAAGCTCCGCATAGTTGTGGGGCTTTTATATTTATAACAGATTTTTAGAATTTTAAATAATCTGTTGTAGTGTTATTTTGTGGGACATAAATCATTTTAAAAACCGATTAAACTTTATTGATGAAAGATCTGCTTAAAGAAATATCCAAACTCGCGATACAGTCCCAGGCATTCGGCTTAACAAATGAACATAAACAATCAGGTTGGTTAGGTAATAGCCCTGCAACAATGGAGGGTATCCTGAAAGCGGAGCGTAGATTAGGTGTTGAATTGCCTAATGATTATAAAGAGTTTCTTTTGCTTACAAATGGCTTCTTTACTCCTTGTGATTCAACAGAGCCAATCTTCGAGGCAATAAACAATATTGATCATCTTAAAAATATTGATGCCTATTTACTTGAAATTTGGAATGAAGGAGTATTAATTGATGTAGGTAAACAACTCAATAGAGCTATTGTAGTTGCAGGGATGGAAGATGAACAATATTTTTTGTTGATCCCTCCGGATTATTCGGTTAATAAGTGGCAGTATTGGAAATTTGCCAATTGGATACCCGGCGAAGAACGTTATGAAAGCCTGAAAAAATACTTTACCTCAGTATTAAACTTTATGAAAGACCATTCTGAAAAGTCATAAACAAAAAAGCCCCGCTGTTGCGGGGCTTGGTATAAGGAGTTTATTTTAACAAGGGTTGTTTAAATCTCGAATGAAAAGTCTTCGTCGGCTTTGGCGGTTTCGTTAAACTCGTAACGCTTTTCGTTAACTTCCTGGTTGGCTTTGATGTACTCAACAGTATCTTTCAGGCCTTCGGCAAATTTTTCAAAGTCCTCTTTGTATAAAAATATCTTATGTTTTATGAACGCGCCGTCTTCAAGTCGTTTCTTACTTTCAGTAATGGTAATGTAATAGTCGTTTGACCGGGTTGCCTTAACATCAAAAAAATAAGTTCTTTTCCCTGCTCTTACCTTCTTTGAAAAAACCTCCTCACGCTCTCTGTTTTCAAAATCTCCCATGTTAACAAAATGTTGTGTTTTAGAATTGACTGGCATAAATATAAAGAAAAATTCAAATAGCAACTATTTTCATAGCAATTATGTTAATTTTTTCAAACATTTATAATTAACTTTTGTATAAACGGGCTTGGTTAAGCGTTTTCCTCTTCTAATAACTGCTTTTCGTATAAAGCAAAATAAGCGCCTTTTTTATCCATTAATGTAGCGTGGTTGCCCTGTTCAATAATGCGGCCCTCATCAAGCACTAATATATTGTCGGCGTTTTTTATGGTTGATATGCGGTGGGCTATAATAACACTTGTTTTGCCCTGCATCACCTTGCCAAGGTTATTGAGTATTTCTTCTTCGGTACGGGTATCAACGGCCGACAGGCAATCATCGAATACCATGATCTGCGGATGCTTTAGTATGGCCCGCGCTATGGATACGCGCTGCTTTTGCCCGCCGGAGAGGGTAATGCCGCGTTCGCCTATCATGGTGTCAAAGCCTTGTTCAAGCTCTATAATATTATTATAAACGGCGGCATCTTTGGCCGCCTGCTCCACACGCGGCATATCCATTACATCAATAGCGAAGGCAATATTACGGGCAATGGTATCCGAAAACAGGAAAACATCCTGCGGTACAAAACCGGTTTGCGAGCGGTAATTATCAAGGTCAAGGCTGCGTATGGGCGTGCCGTCTATCAATACCTCGCCGCCGGTACTGTCATACATGCGCATCAGCAAATTGGCAATGGTTGATTTGCCCGAACCGGTACGGCCAATAATGGCCAGCATCTGCCCTGGTTGTATAGTGAACGATACCCCGTTCAATGCCTTTATACCCGTTTCGGGATAAGTGAAGGATACGTTATTAAATTCGATAAGACCTTTAACGGTGGTTTTAATGCCATTTACAGAGATGATCTCGGGCTGCTCATGCAAAAACTCATTGATGCGCTTTTGCGATGCGGCGGCTCTTTGTATAAGCGAGGTTACCCAGCCCAAAGCCATCACCGGGAACATTAACTGGCTCAGGTAAACAATAAATTCAGCAATGTTACCGGGCGTAATGTTGCCCTTCATAACTTCAATACCGCCTATATATAGTACAATAACATTGCTTAGGCCAACTAATAGCAGCATCAGCGGGTAAAACATGGCCTGCACACGGGCAAGTTCCATGGAGTGGGTTTTATAATCCTCGCTTTCGGCAGCGAATTTTTTACGTACAAAACCCTCACGCACGTATGATTTTACTACCCTTATGCCCGAAAATGTTTCCTGCACAAAGCCCGACAGGGATGACAGGCGCTCCTGGATCTTCTCGCTGCGGCTATTAATAATATTGTTAACATAGTAAATAATACCCGCCAATACAGGCATCGGTAATACCGAATAAATGGCCAGCCTAACGTTAACTGTTAACATGGCATATATCACCAAAATAAACAGCACTATTGTATTTACGGTATACATAATGCCCGGGCCAAGGTACATGCGCACGCGGCTAACATCCTCGGTAACACGGTTCATCAGGTCACCGGTATTGTGGCGGCGGTAAAACGCCATGGAGAGGGCCTGGTAGTGGTTATATATTTCGTTTTTAAGGTCGTACTCAATATGCCGCGACATGAGGATGATGGTTTGCCGCATAAAAAACAAAAACATGCCCCGTATAAGCGCCAGCACCAGTACCAGTACGCCAAAAAGCATCAGGCTCGCGCCAAATATATCATATATAATATGCTGGCGTTCAAAGCCATTGTACAGGCGGTAAAGGTCAATGTTTTCGGCAACAAGATCAAACGCTACGCGGATAACCTGCGCAGGCAGCACCCCGAATATGTTGGAGGCTATAACGAAGAGTATGCCCGGCAACAGCCGCCAGCGATACTTTAAAAAAAACTTATTGAGGTAAGCCAGGTGTTTCATAAGCCGGGAGGCAAAGATAGGTAATTTGTATTGGCATGGGCAGTAATAAACTTGTGCCATTTTTTAGTGACACAGTATTCAACAGTAAATGATACTTGGCTACTACAAAAAAAACACCTACTTTTGCGGCGTATAATATTTAGCAGATAAATACGTACAAGAATACAAACAAGCTCAATCAACTGATCGTTCTTACACAATGTTAAACAGAAGGCACTTACGCGTAAAGGTATTACAGTCGTTATACGGCTACCACCAGTCGAGCAACCGCGACATCAAAATCCATCAAAAAACTTTATTAAACAGTGTTGATTCGGTGTACGAAATGTACATCTGGATGCTTTCACTCATTCAGGAAGTGGTAGGCTACGCGGCAAACGATGCCGACGAGCGCGCCAACAAACACCTGCCCACAGCCGAGGATCTTAATCCTAATCTAAAAATTCTTAATAACCGTTTCATAGCGTCATTAGCCGTTAACAAGGAATATATTGCCGCGGTTAAAAAATATAAGATAGACTGGACGTTTGACCCTGAACTGTTCAAATCACTGTTTAATACACTGAAGGCCGCCCCGGAGTACAAGGAGTATTTGGATAAAACAGAAGATAGCCTGCACAGCGATAAGGATATCATCAAGTTCATCTTTAAAAAGGTGATCCTGAAATCATCATTAGCCGAGCAGGTTTTTGAGGATAAATTCATCAACTGGCCGGTTGATAAGGATGTTTTGCAGGCATTGATCGCCAAAACATTCAAAAACTTCTCAAACGATAATTATGAGCTTAACAAGCTTGCCGAAGTTACCGTTAACTGGGAAGAGGACAGGGAATTCATCATCGATCTGTTTGATAAGTGCATTCGCCATGATGAGGAATATCAGGCGCTTATAGCTGTTAAAACCCAAAACTGGGAGCCTGAGCGTATTGCCATGATGGATACCCTGCTGATGAAAATGGCATTGACCGAGTTTCTTAACTTTTCATCAGTACCGGTTAAGGTTACTATAAATGAGTACCTGGAGATCTCAAAGGAATTCAGTACACCAAAAAGTAACTCATTTATTAACGGCATACTTGATAAGATACTGGCCGAACTAAAAGCCGAGAACAAGATCAAAAAAACCGGTAGAGGTTTAATTGAATAATTGTAATATTGAACTGAATTCAACCAATATTATAGATAATGAAGAAAGTACTATTCAGCCTGGCCGCCTCAGTATTAATCCTGGCTGCCTGCAATCAGCGTAACTCAGGCAATGCAACCGGCATTGATTCAAACAGCACCGCCGCTACCGAGGTTGACTCGGCAAACGCGCCGGTAGTTAAGTTTGAGGTTGGAACGCATGATTTTGGCAAGGTAAAGCAAGGCGAAAAGGTAAACTTTGAATACAAGTTCACCAACACGGGTAAATCTCCGCTGGTAATATCAAACGCTACGGCAAGTTGTGGCTGCACCGTGCCCGAGTGGCCTAAAACCCCGGTAAAACCCGGCCAAAGCGCGGCCATAAAGGTTACTTTTGACAGTGCCAACAAAAGCGGCCTGCAGGATAAGCTGATAACCGTTACCGCCAATACCATACCTGCCCAAACCGTAGTGCATTTGGTGGGTGAGGTAACAACCAAATAATTTTTCAAGAAACAATAATTAAATACAAAAACTATGGGTTCTAATCCGCAATCATTAATAATGATGGGCCTCATCATACTGGTGTTTTACTTCTTTATGATACGCCCGCAGATCAAAAAGCAAAAAGACCAGAAGAAATTTGTTGATGACCTTAAAAAAGGCGATAAGGTAGTTACTACCGCAGGCATACACGGCCGTATAATTGATCTGGCCGAAACTACCATACTTATTGAAGTTGAAGGCGGTACCAAAATTCGTTTTGATAAAACAGCTATCTCGCTTGATGCCTCAAAAGCGCTTAACGCGCCGGCCCCGGCAACAAAATCATAAAATAAGTTGTTAAATTTATATGCCGTTCAGTTTTTTATAAGTTGAACGGCATTTTAATTTATAGCAATGCCCATAATAAAACTATCACCGGCGGAAAGAAGACGGCTTACGGCATTTACAACCTGTATTATACTGGCTGTGATTGCCTGGGTGTTTGCGGTATTATCAAACCCGCATAACTTTACCGTACCCAAGGTGATCGTTTTTAAGAACGCGCCGCAGCGCAGGGCTTTCCACTCGCTACAGTCTGACACTATTAACGCCACGGTACAGGGCAACGGCTGGCAAATGCTGTTTTCCCGCATTAATGACGATAACAATACCATATCTGTTGACCTGCATACGCTTGAGCAGCGCGATTATGTGGTACTGGGCTCACAATTGCGGCGTATCAATACCAGCCAGCCCGCAAACAGGCAGATCATCGCTTTTGATCCAGATACCTTATACTTCGATTTTTCGAGCCGCAGGGTAAAAAAGGTGCCGGTACAATTGTTAACCTCTATTGAGTATAAAAAACAGTTTGACCAATCGGGAGATATTGCGCTCAAGCCTGATTATGTAACCATCAGCGGCCCGTCTGAACTGATAAGCCGCATAACCGCCTGGAATACTGATACCCTGCAAATGGATAACGTGGGCGAATCTGTAAATAAACAGCTTAAAATGCAATCGGTAAAAGAGGTGAACATGACGGTTTACCCCAAAACCATACAGGTAAAAATACCCGTTGATGAGTTTACAGAGAAAACACTGGAGATACCCGTAAAGGTTATCAATAACCACAACTATTATAACGTTAAAGTATTGCCGCAAAAGGTTAAGGTAACTTTTATGACCTCGCTTACCGATTACCCCGATATGGACGATGCTTTTTTTGAGGCCACGGTCGATCTTAATTTGTGGGAGCAAAAGGGATACCATACGCTGCCGGTAAATCTTAAAAGGATACCTCCGTATTGCCGCATCGTAAAAATTGAACCGGCTGTAGTTGATTTCATCATCAAAAAATAAATGCTTAAAATAGGATTAACAGGTAACATAGGCAGCGGAAAAACCACCGTTGCCAGGGTATTTGAAGTGCTGGGCATCCCGGTGTTTTATGCTGATGATGCCGCCAAAAAAGTAATGGTTACCGATGCCGGGCTGATAGAGGGAGTAAAGCAGGCTTTTGGCAGCGATGCCTATTTTGCCGATGCCACGCTTAATCGTAAGCATATCGCCAATATAGTTTTTAATAATGCCGATGAACTGGCTAAGTTGAACGCTTTGGTTCATCCCGCTGTTTTCAGGGCGTTTTATGCGTGGGCCGCTACAATTAGCAATGCTCCGTATGTAATAAAGGAGGCCGCGATATTATTTGAAAGCGGATCGTACAAATTGTGCGATCAAACAATATTGGTTTCGGCACCGCTTGAGCAGCGTTTACAAAGGGTAATGCAGCGCGATGGCATTAGTTATGATGAAGCTGCCAGCAGAGACGCGCGCCAAATGAGTGAAGACAAGAAAATAAAGCTGGCCGATCATGTTATTATAAACGATGGCGGCCGGTTAGTTATACCGCAGGTGCTCAGCCTGCACCAGCACTTTACAGCGGTTAAGGGCTAATGATTTTAGATGATTTTGTGCTTTTTGATGCCCATGGCCTCTACTGCAAATACGGTAATTTTTATATAGACCCTGTACACCCGGTTGATAGGGCCGTAATATCGCACGCCCATGCCGACCATGCCATAGCAGGTAACCGCGAGGTATGGTGTACCGGCGGCACGCAGGCGTTTATGCAGTTGCGTTACACTGAAAATGCCGCGCGTATATTTAATATTGTTGCTTACAGGCAGCAATTTAATGTTGGCGGGGTAGAGATAACCTTTATACCCGCGGGCCATATACTGGGTTCGGCGCAAATACTGATGGCCTACCAGGGAATTACATACCTTTATACCGGCGATTTTAAGTTACAGGCCGATGCTACCTGCGAGCCTTTGGAATGGGTTAAGGCCGATGTGCTGATCACTGAAAGTACCTTTGCCAACCCCGCCACCCGACATCCTGAGCCGGTAGCGGAGATAAGCAAGTTGAATGATATCAAACTGAATATATTGTTAGGTGCCTATGGTTTGGGTAAAAGCCAACGACTGATACGTTTAATAAACGATTATGCGCCGCAAAAAACTATTTTGGTACATCACCGTATAATGCCGTTGAATAGCGTTTACGAAAAGGCGGGCTTTAGCCTGGGTAAGCACCAGCTATACAACCGTAAGCTGATGAAAACCCAGCAGGAGTATGTTTACATTGTGCCGCCATTTACGTTTGATAGTTACATCAGGGCTAAGGATGTAAAGCGACTTTTTGCCTCGGGCTGGAAAAATTTGCAGGTGAATAGCCAGGATACCCTCTATATATCAGACCATGCCGATTGGAACGATATACTGGAGATGATAAAACAGGTGCAGCCAACACAGGTTTGGACTCTGCATGGCGATGGCAAATACCTGCGCGAGCATTTTAACGGTACCCTGTTTGTAAAGCTGCTTAACTAATGCTTACTGAGAATATTGATTATTATTTTAATGCCGACGGATTAATGGTTTTTACCAAAGAATATCATTTAAAACGCGGTTATTGTTGCAAAAACCAATGTTTGCATTGCCCATGGAATTTCAGGGTGAAAAAACGTTATACTCAAATTAAAAAATAATAAACATATTTGCCTTTTAGGCATTTATATACACTATGCGAATAGAGGAAGAGATACAAAGTACTAATTTTGAGGATAATTACCATAAGGTAATTATAAATGTTGCATACACGCAAAGCTGGTTAAGCAACATCTCGCGTGCGCATTTTGAGAAGTATAATCTTACATCGCAACAGTTTAATATACTGCGCATTCTACGTGGGCAGTATCCTAAACCGGCAACCGTTAACCTGCTTAAAGAGCGTATGATCGACAAAATGTCGGACGCGTCGCGCATTGTTGACCGCCTGGTGCAAAAAGGCCTGGTATCACGCTGCACCAACTCAAAGGACAGGCGCGCGGTAGATATCCAGATCAGTCAGCATGGCTTGGATACATTAGCCAAGATGGATGTTGAATTCAAATCAAAGGATTTGCTGAAAGATCAGCTTACCGAAGAAGAAGCCGCACAATTAAGCGACCTGCTGGATAAGATGAGGGGATAGTATTACAATAAAAATCCCGCCAGGGCTATACCTATACCCAACAGTACAGCTATCATTTTGCGCAGGTTAAATTTATGATCGGCGCTTGACTCAAACAGTATGGTGGTTGATATGTGCAGGAATATACCGATCACTACACCCATTATCCGGTTAAAATATTGTTGCAGGTTGCCAATACCGCCATTGCTCAATGCGTTGCTCAACAGGTAACCGGCAGGTGCCATCAGGGCAAAAAGCACTATAAAAAATACGATACGGCTTTTACTTTGATTGTGCGCCAGCAAAACGCTGCCCAAAGCGAATGAGGCAGGTATATGGTGCAGCGCGATACCGAAAACCAATTCGTGCTGATGGCCTTCGGCTATGGGCATTCCTTCTAAAAAAGCATGCAGGCACAGGCTTACCATAATGCCGAACGGAAAAGCATGATCGTGCCCGTGCTTATGAATATGCCCGTGCTCAATACCATCCGAAAATTGCTCAAGTACGATCTGAAATATAAAACCGATCAGGATGAATACCCCCACCAGGTTGTCATCGCCGTGGTAAGCATCAGGTATAAGGTGTAAAACAGTGATGCCGAACAGGTAAGCACCGCTAAACGCGAGCACAATTTTTAATAGTTTATGATTGCCTCCTTTAAATAAAAAAACAGCGGTACCGCCTAAAAAGGCGCTGAAAAACAGGAGTAATAATTGCAGGTAGCTCATTATTTAAGTTAGAAGCCGGGTTGAAATTTTTTAAATAGTTTGGCCATGCCAAAGCCCACAATAAGGCCGAACAGTGCGCCCCCCATTACATCAATAGGGAAGTGTACGCTTACATATACCTGTGCAAAACAGATACTTGCCGCCCAAAGCATACTTACATACCATATCCATTTACGGCGGCGGCCAAATACCAGGCTCATAAAGGCAGCCATGGCAAAATGATCGCTGGCATGTGTTGACGGGAAGCTGTATCCCGAGCCACAGCGTACACGGGGTATGTCCTTTTCGGCGGTAACAGGATCTCGGCAGGGGCGTACCCTTTGAATGATGGGCTTGATGATGCTTGCGCTAACAAAATCGGCAACGCCGGCGCTGGCCGCCAGCATTAGCACAATAACAACACCCACCTTACGATATTTGTAGATACAAAAACCGATAATGAAAATGTATAGTGGGATCCAAAAACGGGGATTACGCAAAAGTGGCATCAGCCAGTCGAAAAACGGGTTCGAGAGGTCGTGATTAATAAAGTAGAATAAATGCCGGTCGAGTTGTAAAAGTTGTTCAGGCATCAGGATAGTATTAGCGCCAAATTTTTGCGAGTGCAAATATAGCCATTAAATTGTCGGTTAAAACAACATCGGTATTACATTGTGTCAGCTAAGCATAATTACTTTTGTTTTTATTGATTTTAAGCTATTAAAGAGGTAAAGGATAAAGTTTAGCTTAAGCCTTAAGCAGCGAGTGTTAAGGGTTTTATATTTACTAAATTTGCGCTACTAAGTAATATCAAAATTTGTATTTTTAACAACCAAAACTTATCTAATATGAACTGGATATCTGAAAATAAGGAGATTTTATTTGGCGGCATTTTAGCTGCCATTGTCGGTGCCGTCATCACTGTCATTTTTCAAAAAACTGTAAAAAGTAAATCCAGTAAGCAATCTCTTAAATCCGGATCAAACTCTAAAAACATTCAGGTAGGAAGAGATTATAATCAAAAACCATAAATGACTATGCGGTTAGAAGCTGGCGAAAATTCTGAAAATATTCAGGCTGGTCGTGACGTAGTAATAAACGGTCTTGATTATCAATCAACAAAGGCGGTAGCTTTAGATGTATTCAACGCCAATATTGAAACGTTCGTTAAGAAAGCTGTGGAAATTGCGCAACAAAGAAATGAAGAATTTACCGAAAAATTTGTTAGAAAAACGTTTGAAGAAAATGCCAGCTTAGCTGAAAAGTTTCAAGAACCAGCCGTTCAATCTTCAATATTTAATGCTCAAAAAGAGTATGCAAAAAGCGGGGATATAGAGTTGGAAAGTCATTTGGTTAAGTTATTAGTAGAGCGAATCAAGGCTGACGAAAGTAGTTTAGAAAAAATCGTTTATGATGAGGCTTTATTGTCTATTTCAAAATTAACCTCGCAACAGCGTAATCTCTCAACGCTAATATACTTGATCTCGTCAATAACCTATAACAATATAAATAACGTTCCTCTGTTAGATGAATATTTCAGACAACGACTATTAATCTTTTATTCAGGCGAAATATTCAAACAAGCAAATATAAGTCATTTGCAATTTTGTGGTTGTTGCATTCTACTGGCAGAGGGAAATTCTTATAAATCGGTAGCAGAACTTCATTTATTGAGGTATAAAGGACTTTTTTCTAAGGGATTTAGCCTTGATCAACTTAAATCAAGGATCCCAGATATTCATGTGTTCGAGAATTTGTTAATTAAATGCTTAAGAGATCCAAGTTTAATACAAATTGGAACGTTAACAGACAGTGATTTAACGGAACAATTGAATGAATTGATATCTCCAAACATTCAAGTATTTAGGTCTCTCTGGGAGGAAAGTTCAATGTCCAGCGAAGAAGTCGAGCAGTTGTTATCAGAATCATATCCAAATGCTCGAGAGCTACAACACGACTGGAAAAAATCTTCGGTAAAATCAATGCATTTAACACCTGTTGGGCAAGTTATTGCTATTTTAAATTATAATCAATACGTGCAAAATTATCAAATGCCTTTAACATTAGCATTTAATTAATACGTTAAAAACAAACATTTCTTTTGATAAGGTTCGCCTATTTTTTATTTATCATTCAAGTCACTTTAATAAATGCATACTTGATAAGATTGATTATTAACGCATGAAATTTGAAATTAAATAATATTGAATGCGTGATAAGCCACTAATTGTTTGATGTTCTTAGCTTAGCAATAGGGATAAAATACTCAGTAAGGGGACAAAAGTGGATATTTCTAAAAAGTAAAATATGCATTTTTACTCCTTAAAAGCTGTTTTTTATAGAGTCATGTTATATCTCTGGAATATAACTACTTTTGCCGCAAACTTTATTTGCATTGACACTAATCAAATCAATAAGCGGCATCCGCGGCAGCATCGGCGGCGCAGCCGGTGAGGGCTTAACGCCGCTTGACATTGTAAAATTCACCTCTGCCTATGGTAGCTGGGCGGTAAAAAAGGCAGGCATTAACAAGATCGTCATCGGCCGGGATGCCCGCATCTCGGGCGAAATGGTAAGCAGCCTGGTAACCGGCACCCTGCAAGGCCTGGGCATAGATGTGATCGACCTCGGCCTGAGCACCACACCCACGGTAGAAATAGCCGTACCACTGGAAAAAGCCGCAGGCGGCATCATCCTGACCGCCAGCCATAACCCCAAACAATGGAACGCCCTGAAACTGCTGAACGAAAAAGGCGAGTTCATCAGCGATGCAGATGGCAAAGAAGTACTGGACATAGCCGAAGCCAGTGACTTTAGCTACGCCGATGTAGACAGCCTGGGCAAAGTAATCCAGGACGACACTTACCTGCAAAAACATATCGATCTGATACTGAACCTGCCACTGGTGGATCAGGAAGCGGTAAAACAAGCGAACTTTAAAATAGCGATAGACTGTGTAAACTCCACCGGCGGCATCTATGTACCGGCACTATTAAAAGCATTAGGCGTACAAACCATTTACGAGCTGTATACCGAACCCAACGGCCACTTCCCCCATAACCCTGAGCCGCTGCCTGAGAACCTGACCGCGATAGCCGAAACGGTAAAGGAAAACAAAGCTGACCTGGGCATTGTGGTAGACCCTGATGTAGACCGGCTATGCTTTGTAAACGAAGATGGCAGCATGTTCGGCGAGGAATATACTTTAGTAGCGGTAGCCGATTACATCCTGAAACATACCCCGGGCAATACGGTATCCAACCTGTCATCCACAAGAGCGCTAAGAGATGTAACCGAAGCAAACCAAGGCAACTACACCGCCGCCGCGGTAGGTGAGGTAAACGTGGTGAACAAGATGAAGGAAACAAATGCCATCATTGGCGGGGAAGGTAACGGCGGTATCATTTATCCGGAGCTTCACTACGGCAGGGACGCGCTGGTAGGCATCGCCTTGTTCCTGACGCACTTGGCAAAGGAGAAGAAAACCATCTCCCAGCTCAGAAAAACCTACCCGGAATACTACATCTCGAAGAACAAGATCGAGCTGCAGGCGGGTATGGATATTGACGGCTTGCTCAGGCAGGTAGAAGAAAAATACAAGGATCAGCCTTACAGCACAATAGACGGATTAAAGATAGAATTCGGTAAAGAATGGGTACATTTGCGCCGGTCGAACACGGAGCCGATCATCAGGATCTATTCGGAGTCATCAAGCGAGGCAGCAGCAACTGCTTTGGCCGAAAAGCTCATTGCTGATATGAAAGCGATTCTGGGTATATAATAAAGGCTTTGCACGGTATATTTACCGTTAATATATAGGACGTAAACAACCGTGAGCGGAGCGATCTGCCCACACATAACTGATCAATATAATGCGTGTTTATTTTGATAACGCGGCCACTACGCCGCTTGACCCGGAAGTATTAAAGGAAATGTATAAGGTAATGGAAAGCCAGTTTGGTAATCCATCATCAATACATGCGCATGGCCGCGAGGCACGTACGCTTATTGAGCGTTCACGTAAAACCATTGCCAATTTACTGCATACATCACCCGCCGAAATATTTTTTACCAGCGGCGGTACCGAGGCGGATAACATGGCCATTAAATGCGGCATTGTTGACCATGGTTTAAAACACGCCATTACAAGTCGCTTAGAACACCATGCCGTGCTGCATACGCTTGAGGCGATGGAAAAGGCAGGTGTTATAAAACTAAGCTTTGTAGATACCGACCATAAAGGCAATGTTGATTACGCCCATCTTGAAAAACTGTTGCAGGATAATGAGCGCAGCTTTGTATCATTGATGCATGCCAATAACGAGATAGGTACACTTACTGATATTGAGCGTGTGGGCGAGCTATGTGAGCAGTATAATGCCTTATTTCATAGCGATACGGTGCAAACCATGGGGCATTTCCCGCATGATCTGAGCAAGCTTAAAGTGCACTTTTTGGTATGTGCCGCCCACAAGCTGCACGGGCCAAAAGGGGTAGGCTTTTTACATATCAATCATCGTATCAAAATAAAACCGATGATACACGGCGGTTCGCAGGAGCGCAATATGCGCGGCGGCACCGAAAATGTGTATGGTATTGCCGGTTTAGCCAAAGCGCTTGATATGGCCTATGCCGATATGGAAGCGCATCAGGCACATATACAAGGCCTTAAAAGCTATATGCTTGAGCAATTAAAGGCGGAGATACCGGGCGTAAGTTTTAACGGTGAAACTGACCCCGGAAAAAGTTTGTACACGGTGCTCAACGTATCATTCCCTGAAATGGATATGGCCGATATGTTGTTGTTTAATCTTGATATAGCGGGTATTTCGGCTTCGGGCGGCAGCGCCTGCAGTTCCGGTACTGATATTGGTTCGCATGTATTAACCGCTATCGGCGCAAACCCTTCTCGCGCGTCGGTAAGGTTTTCTTTCTCAAAATATAGCAATAAGGAGGAGGTTGATTTTACAGTGGCTAAACTTAAAGATGTTTGCCTGGTGAAAGCCTGACAGGCTGCTGTGATCGTTATCAACAATTCTTAACAGAATATATTTAAACGGCCAATTGATTTTCTGAATAAAAGAAAACAATTGGCCGTTCGTATAGGTTTGTTAATTAGAAATTAAAATTGATAACCTATGACAACAATAAATGAGATGGCTTGGGATGATCGCAACGATCAGCTAAAGCAAAATGAAACTGGCTATGCCGGTCAAAACTATACCGCTTCAGACAATGCTGTTGATCCGGATGAGGATGATCTGGATGAAGAGGATGAACTTTTGTATGAGGAAGAATTGGATACCGAACTTGAAGATGATGAATTAGATACCAGTATTGAAGATGATGAGGTAGCTGCTACCGACCCTTTATATGACGAAGAGGATGAAAGTACAACCTCCGGGTATACCAATACGCTAAGCAACGATGCCGCTTTTGATCGTGAATATGATGAAAACGAAGGTAATGGCTTGGATGAGGATAAGGACTTTGAGGCTCACCTGGCCCCGGAATCAGTAGACCCTGACCCGAATGAAATACCTGAGGAAGGCGAATCAGATAACGAAGGATCGGGCTATACACCAAGCCGCGAATATAGCGAACCACAGGAAGGTAATGATGCATCGTACAGTGAACAAACTGACGTAACGCCACCTAATCATAAAGAGTTCCCGTCCGAAGGCCCTGCAAAGGCCGATTTTGAGGCCCGCCCTCATGGCCGTACCACTGGCCGCATGATAGGCCACGAGCCTGGTACCGAAGGGATATAATTATTACAGATAATGAAATGAAGAGCCGGTTTTAACAAGCCGGCTTTTTTTGTCTGCAATTTGTCATTCTGCGTCCATTAGTAATTACGGATTAAACTATCACTATTGAACACAGTCATACCTATACAAAACAACGATAGAATACAATGAAAAAATTAATGCTGATGATAGCTTTTGTTGCTGGGATAGGTTTAGCGGCAAATGCGCAAACAGAGGTTAAGCCACATAAAACACCGCAGCAAAAAGCGGAAATGCTGAGCAAAAAAATGCAAACTGAACTGAGTCTTACTCAGGAACAGTCGACCAGGATACATGCTATATTGTTAACCCAGGCTACCCGTGTGGATAGTATAAAGGCAGCAAATGCTGATGGCGATAAAAAACGCCATGACCGCAAGGCTGTAAAACAGATAATGCAAAACACTGATAAGCAAATAACCGGTGTGTTAAATGCTGATCAGCTTAAAAAATATAACCAGCTAAAGGCCGATAAGGTGTATAAGATGCAGAAGAAGAGAGCCGAACAAGCTGGTAAAGTGCAAGGTTGATTTGATGTGGTAGATTGATTATGTTTAGTGAGAAGGAAAGCGGGCGAAAGCCCGCTTTTTGTTTTATATGAGGTTATGAGTAAAAGTGTAATGCAGCAATTTAGAGATGTTAACACTGTCAATCTGTTTCCACTCCTTTAGTTCATCTATAAATTCAGGTACAGCTAAATTTGCCGTTTGGGCGGCCTTTGTATAAAATTCAGCTTTGTGCGGGTGTTGGGGCGAGCACGCATTAAACGTATGCCCGAATGCCTGCTTTTGTAAAATGGCATGGCTGATGCCCAGGCAATCATCCAAATGTATCATGTTTACAGGTGCCTGGCCGTTGGGGATATCCTTTTTACCGGTAAAAAACCTACCGGCCTCGCGGTTTGGGCCAAATAAACCGCCGAAGCGGACGACGGTCATATCAAACCCGTTTTGCGCTTTAAGCAGATCTTCTACCGCAAGTAAAGCCTTGCCTGATTCAGTTGTAGGATTGGGCGGGTCAAGTTCAGTTACCTTTTGGTTGTTATCACCATATACCCCGGTTGAACTAATGTATATAACATGCTTTACCGGGCTGTTGCCGATAAGGTTAACCGCCTGTTGAATTTTTGTATGATAATCGCCACCGCTTCTTACTTTAGGGGGAATGGCTATCCATATAACATCGCACTCAAAAAAAGCAGGATCGTAATTTGATAGGGCAGTACCCAAGTCAATAATAAAAGGTGCTATGCCGTATTGTTGTAAAACAGGTAGCTTTTCGGCAGTGGTGGTTGATCCTTTTACGAGGTGACCTGCCTCAACTAATGATTTTGCTAAAGCAAGGCCATACCAGCCGCAACCTAAAATGCTTATCGTCATACTCAATATTTATAGGCTACAAACCTACTAAACATTTCACGGCTATTATAAGTATGCTGAAATCTTGAATAATATCTATTAACTTGATGTTAAATTACCAATATTTAAATGAAAGTTTGTTTTTAACGACAGATTTATAATAATATGCATGGTTAATTTGTATTTTAGTAGCACTTATAGTTGTGCGCAATTTTTTTTACCCCTTATTAATTGTTGTTGCATTAATAACCCTGCTGGTTGTTATTGATGCTGATGCTATTGCTCAAACTCCTGTTGATACGCTCGTAAAAACAGTTAAAACCATTAAAGATCCGGCTTCGGCAATGGCCTATGCTGATGCGCACATAGCGTTAGGCAGGCAGCGTAAGGATCGCTCTTATGAGGGTCGCGCGCTCTATGCAAAATCGTACAGACTTTACATGAATGGCGATGAGCTTAAAGCGCTTGAACTGGCGCGCCAGGCTAATCGCCTTGTTTCCCCCCGTGATTCATTTGTATATATCAAATCGGCAACCATGATAGCCTATATGCTGGGCAGGCATAGTAAAGAGCTGGAAGGATTACAGACGGCCTTTAGGGCTTTAAAGGTAGCTGAGGCTAAAAAATGGAAACGCTTAAGTGCCGATTGCCATATTTGTATAGCTGATATTTACCGTTCAATGGATAGGCCTTCGCAGGCATTGAACCATGCGCAGCAGGCTGCCGCTGATATGAAGGCCGCCAAGGATACCGCTATGTATATCATCGCGCTTAGTACACTGTCAAACGTTTACTCGCAGCATGCTTTTCAAACAACTTATAATATAGCCAGGGCGGTTGAGTATATGGAGCTGATACTTAAAGAGCCATATGTGCAAAAGCTTACCATTTTTGAAAGGGCACGATATTTAAGCAACCTTGGCCGACTTTATGAAATGCAGAAGAGGTTTGATAAGGCCGGTAAAGTATTACTTGAGGCTGTTGATATATGCCATCGGGAGGATTTTCCGGCTATTGAAAAACACGCGCTTAATGAGCTGGCTACCCTGCGCAATGATCAGGGCCGCTACCGCGAAAGTATCGAATTTTCGCAAAGGGCACTGGTCATACAGTCTGACGCGCAAACCAGTCGCATTATGCAGCGTAATATTTATAACAGGCTGAGCGACTCGTACGAGGGATTGAATGATTACAAACAGGCATTTAAATATTTTAAGCTTTACCGTAACCTGAGCGATACCATTACCAGCCTGGGCCTTACAAATGCCGCGGCCGAGCTTAACGAAAAGTACAAGCTTGATAAGCGCCTGCTACTTGAAGAAGCTAAATCAAAACTGGCCACGCAGCAACGTAACTTTAGTGTTATTATCGTGGTGCTTGTTATTATCGGTTTTGTGATCATGTACCGCTGGTATTATTTTAAACGGCAGCGCGAAGCAAATCTACTCGCTAAAGAACATCAGCAACTGGCGCGCCTTGATGCCATGAAAACCAGTTTTTTTGCCAACATCAGCCATGAGTTGCGAACACCGCTTACGCTTATTATGGGGCCGCTTGATGTACTGGTCAATCAAAAAATATTGAGTGAAGAGAAGCGAAATGTGCATCTGGAAACAGTATGGCGCAACAGCAAAAAGCTGCTGGGTATGGTAAATGAGTTACTTGACCTTGGTAAGATAGAAGCAGGCAACCTGCCCGTACGTTTACAAAAGGTGCATTTGCTGCCTTTTATCAGGGTGCTTTACCAGGGCTTTGCTTCGGCGGCGGAGCACCGGCAGATACGTTACTCCATTATTTGTAATATTGATGATAAGCTGATTGTAGAGGTTGATCGTGAAAAGCTTGAAAAGATCATAAATAACCTGATATCCAACGCGGTAAAATTTACACCGGCATATGGTGCCATATACGTTAATGCCAAAGCTAAAGCCGGGCGCCTTGAATTTACTGTTGCCAATACCGGCACAGGTATTCATCCTGATGATCTGAAACATATTTTTGACCGTTATTACCAGGGTAGTAAAGCCACTGCCGAAGGCGGTACAGGTATTGGTTTAGCCATATCGCGAGAATTTACTGAACTGCTTGGCGGTAATATTGAAATTGAGAACGACTGGGGGCGCGGTGTAGTTTTTAAAGTAAATCTACCTTTAACTGTACTTGATGAAGTACCCGACAGGGCTGATGATGGCGATGATACCGATAATGATGAGGCCGCGGCACAGTTACCGGGCACATTTACGGTGATGGTGGTTGAGGATCATACTGAAATGGCCCATTATATTGCCAGCATACTTAAACCTAATTATCATGTGGTAACCGTAAATAATGGTGTTGAAGCGCTTGATAAGCTTGAAGCCATGCCGCAACCGCCTGATCTGATCGTGTCTGACGTGATGATGCCATTGATGGATGGTTTCGCCTTGCTTGAACATCTTAAAAAGCACGATGCTTATTACCGCATACCAGTGGTGATGCTTACCGCGCTTGCCGATGCGCAAAACAAACTGAAAGCTTTAACCATAGGGGTAGACGATTATATTACCAAGCCATTTTTAAGCAGTGAATTACTTGCCAGGGTAGCTAATCTGCTCAATAACGTGTCAAACAGAGCCGTTGAAAGTGTAATGGTTCAGGATGAAGGTTTTGATGATGATGATACAGGCGAACAGGCTGCATCATCACCGGCAGACCTGGTATGGTTGGCAGAACTTGAAGCGTTAGTGCGCCGCTATGTAGGCAAAACCGACCTTAACATTGCTATGCTGAGCTATGAGCTTAACATAAGCGAACGGCAACTGAACAGGCGTATAAAGGCCATAACCGGCCTCACTCCAAATAAGTATATAAGGGCTATACGTTTACAAATAGCACGTGAGGCTATTGATAGTGGTAAGTATCGTACCATAGCCGAAATCTCGTACGCCGCGGGGTTTGATACACCTGCTTATTTTTCAAAACTTTTTAAAGCACATTACGGGCGTGATGTAAACGAGTTGCTGTAATGCAATACGTGTCTGTTTCCTTATTGCTTGATTTAATGCGGGTTATGTTTTTATGGCAGTTTTATTCAGGGCTTGTTTGGCAGTTCTGTTAAGCTAAATGTCCGTTTTGTTAAACTCAAAACACCCACATTTGAGTGTATTTAAACTATTAGCTAAATGAATTTTTTAATTGACGAGCAAAACTTAACAAGCATGGTTGCTACCCCTAAATCCAGAGCTGTTGTTACGTGCCCGCGTTGTAATAATGATCAGTGCGACCGTATACCACGAAGTAAAATAGTAAAGATTTTATTTTCTGATAACATGCGTCATTATAAATGTAGCCGTTGTTTCAAAAAGTTTTATAAATCGGCATAACATCTAAAACATACAAAACCATCTTTATAAACTTAGGTACCCGTTCTTTATAGCGGTTTTAATGTGATGCTCTCCGGCAACGGAGGGCATTTTTTTTGGTAAAATACCTGTTGCATCATTGGTGTGATTTTAAATCTTTATAAATTAACAGCATGAAACTAACTGACCTTTATTCAAAACCGGCCAAAACCCTTATGGCCGCATTGTTTATCTCGGGCGCAATGTGCAACTACGACGCTTATGCGCAAACCAAAGATGCCGTTGTAGATAACATTGTTAAAGAAGCTAATGAAAACTCACAGCTAAAAAACCTTGCCCACGAGTTGCTTGATGTAGTAGGCCCCCGCCTGGTAGGCACACCGCAAATGCAGCAGGCCAATAACTGGGCTGTCGAAAAATATAAAGGCTGGGGCATTGCCGCCCGTAATGAAAAGTGGGGCGAGTGGCGCGGCTGGGAGCGCGGCATATCGCACATTGATATGATATCGCCGCGGGTGCACACCCTTGAAGCTACGCAGTTAGCCTGGAGCCCCGGCATGAAAAAGAGCGTAACTGCCGAACTTATCATCATCCCTGATGTGGCCGACTCGGTAGCCTTTAAAAAATGGCTGCCCGCGGTTAAAGGTAAATTTGTACTAATATCAATGATGCAGCCAACCGGCCGGCCCGATTATAACTGGAAGGAATTTGCCACGCCCGAATCATTTGAAAAAATGAAAAAGGAGCGTACTGCGCAAACAACAGCCTGGGCTGCCCGCATAAGCAAAACGGGTTATAACGGCCGCACCCTTCCTGTGGCGCTCGAAAAAGCAGGCGCGGCAGGCGTAGTGATCAACAACTGGTCGGCAGGCTTTGGGGTTGATAAAATATTTGGCGCTTACACTAAAAAAGTACCAACCATTGATGTAGCCCTTGAAGATTATGGCCTGTTGTACCGCCTGATCGAATCAGGACATAAACCAAAGATCCGCGTACAAACCGAATCAAAAGAAAACGGTGTAGTGCCAACCTTTAACACTATTGCCGAAATTAAAGGCAGCGAAAAACCTAACGAGTACGTAATCCTGTCAGCCCACTTTGACTCATGGGATGGTGGCACCGGCGCAACTGACAATGGTACCGGCACGCTTACCATGATGGAGGCCATGCGTATCCTGAAAAAGATATATCCAAACCCAAAACGTACCATACTGGTAGGCCACTGGGGCAGCGAGGAGCAGGGGTTGAACGGCTCAAGGGCTTTTGTGGAGGATCATCCAGAAATAGTAAAAAATATACAGGCTGTATTTAACCAGGATAACGGTACCGGCCGTGTGGTTAACCTTAGCGGCCAGGGTTTTCTGAATGCTTATGACTACCTGGGCCGCTGGCTGAGCAAGGTACCTGATAGCATCCGCACGCAAATAGAAACCTCATTCCCCGGCGCGCCTGGTCGTGGCGGGTCTGATTTTGCCTCGTTTGTAGCGGCAGGTGCACCGGCATTTTCATTGAGCTCAAACAGTTGGTCGTACGGCAATTATACCTGGCACACCAATCGTGATACGTATGATAAAATAGTATTTGACGATTTGCGCAACAACGCCATGCTGGCCGCCATATTGGCTTACCTGGCCAGCGAGGATCCGGCTAAAACATCAAACGAGAAAAGCGTAATGCCAGTTAACCCACGCACCGGCGAACAGGTTAAATGGCCTGAACAAACATCCCCAACCCGTCGTGGCGGTTTAGATTAATTATCGCCGTTAACTAATAAAGGCACCTGGTAAAAGGTGCCTTTATTAGTTAAGTATGTTTATACATCACTTTTTTGATGTGGCTACAATAACTATCCCGCCTATTAGCAACACGCCCCCGAGGTAAGGCGGCCAACTTACGGTTTTCTCCTTATCTGCCGATACCTGTATAGGGCCGGCATCTATTACCTTTTCCTTTTTGGTATAGGTAAAGCCCGTCCATATCAGCATGGCTGCGCCTATAACTATCAATATAATTCCAGTAACTCTGTTCATTATCTTTTTGGTTTATGTAAATGATAAGTAGCACAGGCGGCAAAATGTTTTATTTTTGATGACATGACCACCGCCTTCTGGCTCAAATACCGATCAACTTTGCTGTACGGGCTTTTATTAGCCTTGCTGCTATTTTTGCTTAAATGGCTTGAACTGCGATTGATAATGGTTAACCACTCGTTTGAAATATATGCAGGCAGCATTGCTATTATATTTACTGCACTGGGTATATGGCTGGCTGTAAAACTTACCGCCCCAAAAGTAAAAACCGTAGTAGTTGAAAAGCAGGTTTTTGTTGATAACCACGCTGAATTTACATTTAATGCGGATGCGCTGCAAACCACGGGCCTTAGCACCCGGGAGTTAGATGTGTTGCAACTGATGGCGCAAGGTTTAAGCAACCAGCAAATTGCCGACCGTTTATTTGTATCATTAAATACCATTAAAACCCATACCTCAAAAATATTGGAGAAGCTGGAAGCAGGCAGGCGCACCCAGGCGGTTGATAAGGCACGCAAGCTGGGGCTTGTACCATAAAAGCTCATTATTTAGTATGATGTAAAGCGTTTATAAGCAAAATCACCCTAAAGTATGAGCGTTAACAACGCCGGGATAACCACTTTTACAGCCACAAAACTTTATAACACATGAAAAAATATGTAATTACTTTCGGGATCATTGCCGGCATTATTGTAAGCGCGATGATGGTTTATTCAGCTACATCATGCTATAACACGCTCGATTTTGAAGGCAGCGAGGTAGTGGGCTACAGCTCCATGATCATTGCCTTCTCATTCATTTTTGTAGCTATAAAAAACTATCGTGATAAAAATAACGCAGGTATCATTTCATTTGGCAAAGCATTCAGGGTAGGGCTTTTTATTACCCTTGTGGCATCAACCATTTATGTACTGGTGTGGCTGATATACTTTTACAACTTTATGCCCGATTTTATGGATAAGTATACCGCGCACGTCCTGCAGCAGGCTAAAGAAAGCGGCTTATCGGCCGCGGAGTTGAAAGAGCAGACAGCCCAAATGGACAGCATGAGTGAGATGTATAAAAATCCGGTATTTGTAGTGTTGTTCACTTATATGGAGATCATGCCCGTAGGGCTCATCATTTCACTGATAGCCGCGCTGATATTAAAGCGTAGAACAGCGAAGGTTGTTGCAGTTTAGTAGTTAGAGTAAGCGTTATTGCAACAGTTTTTCTTGTCATTCCGAACGATAGGAGGAATCTGTCGCTTTGTTATTAATATAGACAGATTTCTCCTTGTACCACGTACGAAATGACAATTTTATAAAGCAGTTAGTCAAAGTCATCCCCCACAGGGAGGATTTAGGAGGGGTGCCTACAGATCAAACGCGTAACGTGCCGATAGCCGCAGATACGGATACTTTTTATTCACATCCGGGTGCTCATCATACTTGCCCTCTAAAATAAAATAGCCCGGCTCGGCCACTACCGAAAAGTTTTTTACAACCCGGTACCTGAACTCGGTGGTAAGTGTATGCAAAAAGTAATGCGAGTTATTACCGTTAACGGTAGTGAGCCACGCCCCGCGGTAATCAAG
This sequence comes from Mucilaginibacter sp. UR6-1, assembly GCF_020880975.1. Classification (GTDB taxonomy): domain Bacteria; phylum Bacteroidota; class Bacteroidia; order Sphingobacteriales; family Sphingobacteriaceae; genus Mucilaginibacter. The sequence goes on from NZ_JAJIWP010000002.1 coordinate 779,493, forward strand.
GCCGTAAAAAAAGCGGTTGTTAATATTAACACTGCCGCTTGCCCCAACACTCGCGCCGGAGGTATAATCATAATTACGCTCGTTATAAACATACGTGTTTGGCACAGCGGCCAGTATTACAGGCCCTGCACTGAATGCGGTGTTTAGTTTTACGTTATCAAGCAGTTGATACTCCGAAAAAAGGTTCATTTTTACGCTTTGCCCGCCATAAAAAAAGGCCTCATTCTCAATGTAATCGTAATTGGCTGATAGGATGGCCAGGTGCTTCATCTTCTCGCTGTTGCGCAGTTCCCAACCGGCAAGGGAACCATAAACATTGATCATATTTACTTTTGAGCTGTCATCCTGCCCCAGTTCAACATTGATAATAATGTTACTGAAAGGCGTGCTGTAATCATCATACGGGTTACCATAAATAAACCTCGCCCGGGCAAACCAGCCAAATTTGCCCTTAGCACCGGGCAGGGCATAGCTGTTAGGGTTAAACCGGCGTGCGCCAAGGTCAAGCTCTACACTAATTTTGGTAGAGTCAAACCCTGCGGCATTACGGCTAACCTTGCCCCATTTGCCGTCTATTATGCGGTTAAGGCCGTTCATGGGGTTTACAATAAAGCCTATCACCTCGTTCATTTGCCGCTTAAAACCTGTTGCCCTGTTGTTTACAATGCGGTTAGCCAGGCGGTGCGTCATCTCCCCTAAAACCACGCCGCCAAATGTAGTGTTCACAAAATCATTAGGTGAGGGGGCTTCGTTCTCGCCAAAGGTTTCCCAAAGGTAGCTGCCCGCCGCGGTTGCCAGTGCCGATTGTGTAAAGTTGTAGCCGTTTGAGCGAAACGCGTTAAAATATAAACTGCCATGATAAGGGTGCCCGAATTGGTTGGTTTTAAAAATATCCTTATCCCATGCCCAACTGCCGGGGTTAAGGTTATGTTTTATGGAACTCCAGGTAACATTGGCATATGGCGCCTTTGATATGAATTTGCTGTAGCTGAATGGTATGGCTTCGGCAAGCAGCAGTTCGCCGCCGGCGCGTAAAAAATTCTTTTTTCGAGGCTGCCGGTTCAATGATGATTTAAACTCAAGCGTATCGGCTATGATCTTTTCGGCATCAGTAGCTTTTTGTGCATAAACGGGGTGGCTAAAAGCAAATGCGAAAAAAGTGAGTGCGCAAAAAACCGTAAATGTTTTTGCAAGTTTATAGGGGGTATAAAAAAACATATCAATAACTGTTGCAACGGCTAACTGTTGAATTTGGATAGCTATTAAATAAATAAATTGTTAAGATTGTTTTAAATAGCGGGGTAATTAACCTGTGCATTTACGCTGATGATAAGCTCAATTATATCCTATAAATGTCATCTGATAGAATAAAGTAATTTAATAAGCGTTAATAGGCCGTCCTTATTTTGCATAAACACACTAATAAGCGATATTTATATCATATTCACCAAACACACACATGAACTACAAGCAATTGCTGGACGAGGTAAAGGAGCATGTTATCAAATTTTTTCATGCCCACAATAATCCCGATCTGGTATACCATAATCTTAACCATACTAAAAACGTGGTGGCGGCCGCCATGCAGATATCCAACCACTATCAGCTTAATGATGAAGACTACTTTATAGTGATAGCCGCTGCCTGGTTTCATGACATGGGCTACATGATAGATGCCTCCAGGCATGAGCAAAGCAGTGCCGAAGCCGCTACCGATCATCTGAAACATAAGGGTGTTGATCCGGCGGTTATCGCCAAAATTCAAGGGGTAATAATGGCTACCAAAATGCCGCAAAGCCCGAATGGATTGCTGGAAGAAATTATGTGCGATGCCGATCTTTTCCACCTGGGTACGGCCGATCAGCGCAAAACCAGCCGCCAATTGCGTGAGGAAATGCTGCTGTTCTGCAAAAAGGATATAAACAAGGCCGACTGGCGTAAAAAAACCATTGAACTGATGGAAAGCCATCATTACTTTACTGATTACGCCCGCTTGTTGCTTGACGATCAAAAAGCCAGAAACCTTGCCGATCTGAAAGAAAAACAGGATAAAAGTGATGCCAAACAGCAGGATGTAGTGGTTTTTGATAAGCAGGCCGAAACTACCAAAGCCGATGACGAGCCGGAGAAAAAGAAAAAGGACAGGCCCGAGCGTGGTATCGAAACCATGTTCAGGATAAGCTCAACCAACCATCAGCGGTTGAGCGATATGGCCGATAATAAGGCCCATATCATGATAACGGTTAACTCCATCATTCTTTCGGCCATCATCAGTTTGGTGCTGCGCAAGCTGGATCAGGATAGTACATGGCTTATACCTACCGTTATGCTTATCTCTGTGAGCTTGCTTACCATTACCTTTTCAATATTGGCCACGCGCCCTTCAATACCCGATGGCCGCTTTACGCTGGATAACCTGAAAAATAAGGATGTTAACCTGCTTTTCTTCGGTAATTTTTACCGAATGTCATTAGACGAGTATAGCGCCGGTATGTTCCAGTTAATGGAGGATAAGGAGTTTTTGTATGGCAACCTCATTCGCGATAACTTTTCGCAGGGCGTAGTGCTGGGTAAAAAATACCGTTTGCTGCGTATATCATACAACATATTCATGTTCGGGTTGATTGTATCGGTTTTAGCTTACATCATCGCGTCAATACTTAATGGAGATTAATAATCTGTTTAATGACCGTGACCTGAGCTGGCTCTCGTTTAACGGGCGTGTGCTGGCCGAGGCCACAAAAACCGAGGTACCGCTGCTGGAACGCATCAAGTTCCTGTCCATCTTCTCATCAAATTTGGATGAATTTTACCGCGTGCGGATGCCGGTATTGGCGGCCTTTCAAAAAATTACCAGTGATGGTGATGGGGCTGATACCGCTAACTTGCAGCAGGCGCGCGATACCATATTGGCGCAGCAGCAGCTTTTTGGTAAAACATTGTTGTCGCATATCATCCCCGAACTGAAGGAGAATAATATTCACCTGTTTTATAACGAGGCTGTGCCTGATAAGTATAAGCACTTGCTCACCGCTTATTTTTACAGTGACGTGCTCGGGTTTTTACAGCCTGTGTATGTGGGTGTAAATGATATAAACTTTTTTCCGCAAAATAACCAGCTTTATTTTTTGGTTACGCTTGATGCGGGCGGTAAGAAGGCCGAAACGGCTATTGTTAATATCCCTTCGGACAAGGTACCCCGCTTTTACACCATCGAAATGGATAATGAAACGGCGGTGTTTTTTCTGGATGATATTATGCGGCTCAATCTCGATCTGCTTTTTCCGGGCAAAACGGTTATGGGCTGCTACAGCTTTAAAATAACCCGCGATGCCGAGCTGGACCTGAAGGATGAATATACCAGCGATGTTGCCGAGCAGGTTGAAAAGCAACTGAACAAGCGCGACCAGGGTTTGGCCACCCGCTTTTTATTTGAGCCGGGTATACCCATGCATAGCCTAAATTTAACTACAGAACAGCTTGGCCTGGCTAACGCCGTGAGTGTAGAAGGCGGCAGGTATCATAATTTAAAGGATTTTGCCGACTTCCCTGTAAAAAATACCGGGCTAAGCTATAGCCGCTGGCCGGCAGTTGCCTGGCCACAGGTGCCGCAGGATGTTACCTTATTACAATATCTTGACAGGCGCGACGTTTTATTGAACGTACCATATCAATCATACCATAGCATTTTACGTTTTTTTAATGAGGCGGCTACACATCCCGATGTGGAGGAGGTATACATAACGCTTTACCGCGTGGCCCGCGAATCAAAAATTGTGAACGCGCTCATCAGCGCGGCTAAAAACGGTAAAAAGGTAACCGTAATGATCGAGCTGAAAGCACGGTTTGATGAGGCCAACAACATTAAGTGGGCCCGCAAAATGAAGGACGCCGGTGTACGTATTATTTACAGCATAACGGCGCTAAAGGTACACGCTAAGGTAGCGCTGGTAAAACGCAGGCAAGGCGACAGGATAAAATATACAGGCTTATTGGCAACGGGCAACTTTAACGAGAGCACGGCATCATTTTATACTGACCATATTTTAATGACAAGCAACCCGGCGCTAACACGCGAAATGGAGTTGCTGCTATTGTTCCTTACCAAAAGGCAAAAACCATCCTCGCCGGACCTGATACCATTCAGCGAATTGCTGGTATCGCAGTTTAACCTGCAGAGGCGTTTTTTGGAACTTATTGACCTGGAGATAGCGAATGCGCGGCAGAGATTGCCCGCATCCGTCATTATCAAGATGAATAACCTGGAAGAGAAGGTGCTCATCAGCAAGTTATATGATGCCTCACGCGCAGGCGTGAAGATACAGTTGATTGTTAGGGGGATATGCTGCATAGTGCCCGGTGTTGAAGGTATGAGCGAAAATATCATTGTGCGCCGCATTGTTGACCGCTACCTGGAGCATGGGCGAATATTTATATTTGAGAATGCAGGAGAGAAGGAAATTTACATGGGCTCGGCTGATTGGATGAACAGGAATATTTACCGCCGTATAGAGGTGTGTTTCCCGGTTTATGATGCCGGCATTAAAGCGCAGATATTGCATTTGATCGATCTGCAATTACAGGATAATGTTCAGGCGGTTTACATTGATCAGGCTATGAGCAACAGGCCGGTTGAAAAGCAGGGCGAGGCGATACAATCGCAACAGGCCATTTATAGTTTTTTGAAGAATAATAAATATGAAGCAATTATATAAGGAGTTTAAATTTCAGTCGGTATTTGTATTGGTGCTTTCGCTGGTGTTCATCAGCTTTTCGTGCATGCAAAAAAAGGAAGCGGCGAAAAATCCACCGGGATACGATCTGTCAAAACCACAAAAATTTGTGATGCCTGCCAGTCTTACCGAAATATCAGGCCATACCTTTTACAAAGGCGACGCGGCAGTGGTTTACGCGCAGGAGGATGAAAGCGGCAAGGTATACTTTTTTAAGCCCGGCGCTAAGGATGTAGCATCAACCCAATTTGCAGGCCCGGGCGACTATGAAGACATTGCCATTTGCCGTGAGCAGGTAATTATGCTGCGCAGCGATGGCGTATTGTTCATCTTTCCATTAGCACAGGTTAAGGCAGGCAAGGTTACATCGGTTAAAACCATCAACAATATACTGCCTAAGGGCGAATATGAGGGCATGTATGCCGATGAAAAAACAGGCACCATCTACATCATCACCAAAAATAGTAAAGCTGACAAAAAAATGAATATTACTGCCGGGTATAAATTCAACCTTTTGGCCGGTAATAACGTAAAACAGGCAGGTGAGTTTAGCATATCAACCGGGGAGATAGCGGCCATTTCCGGAGAGAAAAAGAAAAAGAAGAAGGAAAAGTTCATGCCTTCGGCACTTACCAGAAACCCGCTTACCAATGAGTGGTACATACTATCATCCATCAACAAAATGATAGTAGTTGCCGATAGTAATTGGAAAGTAAAGGACGTTTATCCGCTCAACCGATCACTTTTCCCGCAGCCTGAAGGCATCGCTTTTGACAGGCAGGGCAACTTATATATTTCAAACGAAGGTGGTAAAGGCAGCGGTACGCTGCTTAAATATGTGTATAACAGGTAATTTGTATATTTTAAGTAAATTAGCGTATGCGTATAGTGGTTAAGTGTTTTTTGCTGTTTATTTTTGCTGCTGTTGTAAGCTTTTGCAAACCGGTTTATGCCCAGGGATGGGATGCCAAATTGCTGAACAAGATCAACCCCGACAGGCCAACATCACAGTACTGGATAAATACCAGTAACTCGGTTTATTGGGCAAGCGCGGCAGTGCCGGCAGGTTCGCTTATTTATGGATTAATAAGCGGCGATGAAAAGGCCAAGCACAGCTCGGTTGATCTGTTTATAAGCCTGGGGGCTAACATGCTGGCTACTGATTTGATGAAGCGATCATTTAACCGCACGCGCCCCGGCGATAGATACCCGAACATGATTTTTCCGGTATCGCCAACAACTGATATGTCAATGCCGTCAGGCCATACAAGTATGGCTTTTGCAACGGCAACAACCATGTCATTACAATATAAAAAGTGGTACGTTACGGTGCCTGCCTATGCTTGGGCGGCATCAGTAGGGTACTCACGCATGTATTTAGGTAAACATTACCCCTCAGATGTATTGGGCGGCGCGGCGTTAGGGATAGGAGCGGGTTATGCAAGCCATTGGCTTAACCGAAAATTATTTAAACGCTACTACACCACACCAAAGCCCTATGCGCAATAAACTTACCCTATTATTAATACTGATTTTTAGCATACATAACGCCATTGCGCAAAAAGGCCCGGTAAGTTACCGGGTCATTTTTATTGGTGACGCCGGCGAAATGGACACCCAGCAGGGTGCAGTGCTTGCACATGCCACCGCGCAAACCATACCCGGCAAAAGTATGGTGATGTACCTTGGCGATAATATTTATCCCCGTGGTATGGGCCTGCCCGGCAGCCCCGAGCAAAAACAAACCGAAGATATACTTAAATCGCAGTACCAACCTTTCAGGGCTAAGGGTGTGCCGGTATACTTTGTACCCGGTAATCATGATTGGGACCGCATGGGCCCATTGGGCCTTGCCAAAATAAAACAGCAATGGGCATTTTTGGATGCACAGCAGGATAGTTTACTCAAACTTGTTCCGCGGGATGGCTGCCCCGACCCGGTGGAGATAAACCTTACCGATAGCCTAACCATCATCGCGTTTGACAGTGAATGGTGGTTGTTTCAATATAACAAGGATAACCCGGATGCGGAGTGCGATTGCAATAACCGCCAGGATGTTATAGCACGGATGCAGCAACTGTTTGAAAAAAATAAAGGGAAAATGATATTGCTGGCATCGCATCATCCCTTTAAAACTTATGGTACGCATGGCGGCTACTTCTCGTTAAAAGACCACATATTCCCGCTTACAGCCGCCAAAAAGAATTTATATATCCCGCTGCCGGTTATCGGCTCACTATATCCATTACTGCGTACGCTGTTCACTAACCCTGAAGATACCGGCCACCCGCTTTATAAGAATATGATAAAGGGTATAGATGGTGTTTTCAATGGCTATCCCGACCTCATCCATGTGGCAGGGCACGATCATGGCTTGCAATTCATTAAAAACAAAAACATGGTGCAGGTAGTAAGCGGCGCCGGTGCAAAGCGTACCTATGCCAAAAAGGGCAAGTATTCGCTTTTTGCCGATGCTACCCAGGGCTATGTTACTGCCGATATGATGCAGGACAAGAGCATCGTATTTACTTACTACATTTTTACCGCTGGTGTAGTAAAACAGGCTTTTACCTACACGCAGCCATATGTTGCCGTAAATTACCGCGATTCAGTACCAAAACCCATTACTGTTGATAGTACCATTATTGCCGTAAGGCCTGAATATAACAAGGGCGGCAGTATGCACCGTTTCTTTTTCGGCGAGAACTACCGTAAAGAATGGGCGCAGCCAACTAAGCTACCGGTTATCCGCCTGTCGCAAATACATGGAGGGTTAAAGCCTACACAATTGGGCGGCGGCTACCAGTCAAAATCATTGCGTTTAGTTGATAAGAGCGGTAAGGAGTGGGTATTGCGCAGTGTAGAGAAAAGCCCTGAAAAGGTACTTCCCGGCGAATTGCAGGAAACCTTTGCCAAGGATTGGGTGAACGATGCCATGAGCGCCCAGCACCCATACTCGGCATTAATTATACCGCCAATGGCTGATGCTGCAAGAGTGCCTCATTCAAACCCGATCATCGGGGTGGTATCGCCTGATGCAAATTTGGGTAAGTATGGTGCCATATTCAACAACATGGTGTGCTTGCTGGAGGAACGCGAACCTATTGGCGATTCAAAAAATACTGTAAAAACCATCAAAGCACTTAATAAGGATAACGATAATAAGTTTGATGCCCGCGAATTTGTGCGCGCCCGTATGCTTGATTTGCTGGTGGGCGACTGGGACCGCCATGAAGATCAATGGCGCTGGGCCGAAAAGAAGCAGGGCGACAATACCGTTTATACCGCCGTTCCGCGCGACCGCGACCAGGCTTTGTATGTAAACCAGGGCTTGTTTCCGGGTATTGCGGGTTTGCCGTGGGTAGTGCCCACTTTGCAGGGTTTTGATGGCGATATACCAAGCGTAAAATGGTCTATATTTAAATCGAGGTTTTTAAATATGTATCCGCAGGCTAACTTTAGCTACCAGGATTGGATGAATATGGCCACCGAGTTTGTATCGGCCGAAAGTGATGAGGTGCTTGAAGCCGGTTTGAAAAGATTGCCTGCCGAAATTTACGCCATTCGCCACAAGGAGCTGCTGGCCAAACTTAAAGAGCGCCGCAATAACATCCCTGCCGCCATGGCCAAGTATTACAGGTTTGTTAACAAGATAGTTGATATACGCACCACCGATAAAAACGAACTGGTTGAAATAACCGGCGATACGGCACGGTCATTGAAAGTGGTCATCAAAAAAATAAACAAGGATGGCAAAGCGGAAGATTTGCTGATGAACAACACCTTTAGCCGCGATATTACCAAAGAGATAAGGCTTTATGTTGAGGATGGCGACGACCATGTTGTTATCAATAACAAAACATCACCTATAAAACTGCGTGTTATTGGCAAAAAGGGCGATAAGGTTTATGAAATAGCCAATACCACCAAAAGCATCCCGCTGTATAACAAGGGCAACAACATTACCTTTAAAGGTGATAGCACCCGCTTTAAAAAACATTTAAGGGCTGATAGCGCCAACACGGCCTTTGTACCGATTGAACTTTACAACCGGCTTATACCATTGGCAACAGGTGCTTTAAATGCTGATGATGGTTTGATATTTGGTTTGGGTTTCAAGTATATACACCAGGAAGGTTTCCGCAAGGCGCCTTATAATGATTCGCATCAGGTGCTGGTCAGTCATTCATTTGCAACAAAAGCCTTCCGCATAAAATATAATGCAGAGTGGATGGAAGCAATTGGAAAAGCCGATATAACTTTGCAAACGTTAATACAAGCTCCTGATAATACGGCCAACTTTTTTGGCCGCGGTAACGAAACTGATTTTGACCGTGTTGGCAACTGGAAGCGTTATTATCGCACCCGGTTTAATACGGTCGAGATAGATCCGGCGCTGAGGTGGCGAACCTCGCCGGGTACATCGGTAAGCATTGGTCCGTCATTCCAGTACTATCATCTTGATAAGGATGATAATGCAGGCAGGTTTATCAACAATACGCCGCTTATCGGTTCGTACGATAGCGCTACGGTTGATAAGGATAAATTACATGCAGGCGTGGTGTTCAACTTTATAAGTGATAAGCGCAACAACCCGATACTACCAACATGGGGCAACGTAGTTAACATAAAAGTGGAGGGATATGCAGGGTTAAACAGCTACTCAAAATCGTACATACAAATACTGCCCGAGGTGGCCTTTTATAAAAGCCTTAACTCAAGTGGTTCAATAGTACTTGCCGATAGGGTTGGCGGTGGTGTAACCATTGGCAAAACGGCATTCTATCAATCATTGTTTCTGGGCGGCATACAAAACCTGCAGGGTTTCCGTCAATACAGGTTTGCCGGTCAGCACAGTGCCTATAATAACCTGGAACTGCGTATTAAACTTGGCGATTTTGCCAGTTACATATTACCGGGGCAATTTGGCATAACCGGTTTTTTTGATGTTGGCAGGGTTTGGGAAAAAGGCGAACAAAGCGACAAATGGCATATTGGCAATGGCGGTGGCATTTATTTTGCACCGGCACGTATGGCAGTGGTACAGTTAGTCGCCGGGCATTCTGACGAAGGCTGGTACCCCTACATATCTATGAAGTTTAGATATTAAGATAACACACCAAAAATGCACACCGAAATACTTGAAATAAACCAGGATCAATGCGTTGTTTGCCAGGTTGAAACAAGGCTATCCTTTAAACCGCTGGTAAACCATTTAAAGGAGCGGCTTAAAACCGAGCATCCTATAAAGGCGCAGTTCTATAAATTCCTGCTCGAAAAACTGAGCGAACTGGAGGCTGATGATTATATTGTAAGAGTTGCTGATATTGAAAAACACCAGGAAACGCTGGTGCTGATATATACCATACTTACCCCGCTTGTGGCCAGCGAAAAAGAATTTTTTTGGGCTATGAGTACCCCCGTACCCGATAAAATATTTTTTAGCACCGATGCTTTTTATGATTTTTATACCAATAACGCGGAGGTAGCCCATGTTGATGGTTATGAGGAAGAAGATCATATCCAGAAAAAGCAACTCCAGTTTATTTATCAGCTTATACTTAAACGGTTTTACAACTTTACATCCCTGTTTAAGGATGAAAAGATACTGAACTATACCGACCCGGTAACCCACATCAGTAAGTATTACAGCATACATGCCGATACCAGCTTTATAGATATTTTTGTGGATGGCGAACTGCCCGTGCTTGACTTTGAAACCATAGGCGAGCAGATGCACGAAGGCAATGAACTCGAAATACTGGTTAAGTTGCTGCCTTTAAACCTGTTTAGGCTGGAAGGGTTTACCATACTTACGCTTACCGATATTACCATGACGCGGGCTATTGACAACCTGCGCTCCATACTGGTTGAACATACTGACGAGCGTACCGCTTACCCGCAGGTAATACAGTCGCTTAAAACACTTGCCGGTAATGATGAGATAGAATTTGGTATAATGCCGTTTCTTACCATTAACGATAAGCTGGTTTTTGACAGCGATGAGTGCAAGGATAGCGTATTGCTTGATGCCGCCTCTGAGGCTGGTATTGCCGATGAGGTAATGTATGCCCTGGTAGAAGAGTATCGCAAAAATCCGCGGCCTATCATCTACACTAAAATTACCGATGAAAAAGCGGTAGATAATGTAATGCTGCGCATTGTTAAGAAGGCCGGCATATGTGCTTATACACTTATCCCGATCTATTACAATAAAAAACTGGCCGGTGCCATGGAGCTGCACTCCAAAAAGGAACTTATCATTGATGAGGTGCTGCTCTCAAAACTGCAGCGGGCTATACCATTGCTTGCACAGTTGTTTCAGTATAGTATTGACAGGTTTAACTCGGCCATTGATGCTATTTTAAAGGATAAGTTTACCGCGTTGCAGCCATCCGTGCAATGGAAGTTTAATGAGGTGGCTTTAAATTATCTTAAAGGCTTAAAAAATAACGATCGTATTCCTGTTATTGATACCGTGGTGTTTGAGGATATGTACCCGCTGTTTGGCGCTATCGATATCCGCAATTCTACCATCGAGCGTAACATAGCCTTGCAGGAAGACTTAAAGCAACTGCTTAATGTGCTTTGTGAAACGCTTAAAGCGGTAAAAGAGCATGTTGATATGAGCCTGATAGATAAACTTATATATAATGTGGGTGAATGGCAGGTACGCATAAGCGAGTATACCAACGCTAATGACGAGGTAATGCTTCGCGCGTTTCTGGATAGCGAGGTTGATCCGTTGCTGAAGCATATACGCACCGGGCATCCCGCAACTGCGGCTGTTATTAATGGGTATTTTAGCTCGGTACGCGAGGAAAGCGGCATAGCCTACCAGCGCCGCCGTGAGCTGGAAACGTCAATGCAATTGATCAATACCTCGGTAAGCCATTACCTGGAAAAGGCGCAGGCCATGCTGCAAAAGTCGTATCCATGTTATTTCAGCAAGTTCCGTACAGATGGGGTGGAGTATGATATCTACATCGGCCAATCCATAGCGCCCGAGATGCCTTTTAATAATGTGTATCTTAAAAATCTGCGCCTGTGGCAAATACGTTCAATGGTTGAAATAGCGCGGCTAACTGCCGGTTTATCAAAAAAAATGGTGAAACCGCTGTACACTACGCACATGATATTTATCCATTCTAATCCGATCAATATCAGTTTCAGAAATGATGAACGCCGTTTTGATGTGGAGGGGGCCTATAACATACGTTACGAGGTAGTTAAAAAACGCATTGATAAGGTATTGATAAAAGGCACTACCGAACGCCTTACCCAACCCGGCAAAGTAGCGCTGGTATATTTTAACCAGCAGGAGGCAGGCGAGTACCTGGAGTACATACAGTATTTACAGGAGCAGGGTTTTTTAACAGGCGAGGTTGAACAGTTGGAATTAGAGGAATTACAAGGCGTATCGGGCTTAAAAGCCATACGTGCTGCTGTAAAATACATTGATACCGAATAAAAATTATTAGAATTGCATTAGAAAAACATGCAAACCGCTATGAATAAACTTTACCATATTTTTTTATTCATAGCGGTTTTGTTTTTTAGGCCGATGCTATCGCTCGCGCAGCAAAACACAACTGCTGATAGTATTACGGTGGCCATAGCGCCCGAATATAATAAGGTAAGCAAATTGCACCGCTTTTTTTTAGGTAACCATAACCGGGCAATATGGGCGGCACCGGTAAAGCTGCGCGTTATCCACCTGTCAACAGAAAAGGGGGGATTAAAAATAATACAGTTGGGCGGAGGCATGCAAACCCGCTCACTGCGTTTGCAGGACCCAAGCGGGCAGCAATGGGTATTACGTACCCTGCAAAAATATCCCGACCGTAAACTTCCCGATAACCTTAAAAAAACCGTAGCCAAAGATATTTTGCAGGATCAGGTATCATCAGCGCACCCCTTTAGTTCGCTGGTTGTGCCGCCACTGGCTAAGGCTTTGAATATACCGCACGCTAATCCTGAAATAGTTTACGTGGCAGACGATGCTGCATTGGGTACCTACCGTAATGATTTTTCAAACCAGGTATTTTTATTGGAGGAACGTGAACCGCTTGATGCGGAAAAAACCTACAATACTGATAAGGTGCAGGATAAGATACGCGATGACAATGATAACAAGGTTGATGAAAAGCTGGTTTTGCGTGCCCGCCTGCTTGATATGCTGCTTGGCGACTGGGACCGCCATGAAGACCAATGGCGCTGGGAAAAAACCGAAGGTAAAAAGGGTGATGTTTACAAACCCATACCCCGCGACCGCGACCAGGTGTTTTATTATACCAATGGTGTTTTTCCGTGGATAGTATCGCACCAATGGCTGGCCTCAAAGTTTCAGGGTTATGGCGATCACATTCGGGATATTGATGGATGGAATGTGCAGGCCCGTTACTTTGACCGGTATTTTTTGAATCAGCTTGATGAGGACGATTGGAAAAAAGAAATTACCCATGTGCAAAAAACGCTGACCGATGAACTGATCATATCGGCGGTAAAACGTATGCCCGATACGGTTTACAAAATATCGGGCGACAGGATAGTAGCCAACTTTATATCACGCCGGAACAAGTTGATGGAGCAGGGCCTGGAGTATTATCGTTTCATATCAAAATATATTGAGATACCTGCTACCGATAAGCACGATGGTTTTACCGTAACCAATAATGCCGATGGCAGCCTGAAGGTTGCCGTTAACAAAATAAAAAAGGATGGGAGTATTGACCACTCCACCTACAAACGCACCTTTTACCCCGATGTAACCAAAGAAGTGCGCCTTTATGGTTTTGATAACAGCGACAGATTTACAGTAAGCGGATCGCATCCCTCAAAAATAAAACTGCGTATAGTGGCCGGTACCGGTAATGATACGGTGCGCATTGCCGATAGCCTGCACAACAAGGGCAATATCTATATTTATGATCTGAAACAGGAAAGTAACGTGCTGCCATCAAGCTCACAAGCCAAACTGCGGCTTTCTGCCGATAGCGCGGTAAACAGCTACGATAAGCAAAGCTTTAAGTATGACAGGTTTGCCATTGTTACCCTTGCCAATTACGGGGTTGATAGGGGTATATCGCTTATCGGTGGTTTTTCGTACGAGAAGCATGGCTTCCGTAAGGAGCCCTACGCTTACAGGCATGAGTTTTTAACGGAGTATTCGCTTGCCCGAAAATCATTTGTATTTACCTACACCGGCGATTTTATAAAGATTTTTGGTAATACCAACCTGATGGTAAACCTTAAAGCACGCGGCCCCAATAACGTAAGCAACTTTTTTGGCCTGGGTAACGAGAGTGTTTTTATAAACCGTGGCAGGCGCGAAATTGGCTACTACCGTAACCGGTACGATCTGGTAACCGGCGATGTTTCGCTTTATCAAAACATTAATAACTGGCGCTTTAGCGCTGGTGTGGCGGGGCAATTTTACACCGCTTCGCGCGATAATAATGAGCGGAAATTTCTGTGGCTGTACGATGAACAGAACCCCCGGCAGGAGGTATTTGCCGACAGGGCGTATGCAGGTTTTGTAACCAATGCGCAGTTAGATACCCGCAACAAATCGCTTATACCAACGCAGGGTGTTTTTTGGAACACCACCTTTTCGGGCTATGCCGGGGTAAGCGGCGGGCATAATAAATATCTGCAGCTACAGTCGGAATTTGGCTTTGTTGTCAATCCGGATCGTGATTCGGTATGGGTGATCATTAACCGCACCGGCGGCGGGCATATTTTTGGCGATGCCGAGTATTTTCAAAAGGTAAAGCTTGGCGGGCTGGCTAACCTGCGTGGCTTTCATACCAACCGTTTTACCGGCGAAACCATGCTGTACAATGATCTGGAAACGCGCGTAAAGCTTTTTGATTTTACTTCGTACCTGCTGCCGGGTTCAGTAGGTTTGATCGGGTTTACAGATGCAGGCCGCGTATGGTCGCCGGGTGAAAGCTCAAGCAAGATACATGTAGGTTATGGCGGCGGTTTTTACGTGATACCGGCGCGGTTGGTATTGATCGAGGCTATGATGGGTTTCTCGCGCGAGGGTGCCATTCCTTATATATCATTAGGCCTGCATTTTTAAATGATACAGCGCATTATACGCACTGCTTAAATACAAACTGCTAAAACATTTTAAATAATTTATAAAAGTTTGCTTCAAAGTGTATACTTTACGATAAATTTGAAATACAACCACAGGCTGTAATATTTTGTGATAATTCGAATATTTGTAAAAAATGGTTTTATCCATCATCAGCAACATAGTGGCCGGTAAACCTTAACTAAATTATTGAAGATCTAATACACCAACTGCATGTCGAAAAAAAGGCTGTCTATCGTTGATATTGCCAATAACCTTAACATATCAAAAACAACGGTATCATTTATACTTAACGGTCGGGCTAAAGAGAAGCGCATAAGTGCCGATATGGTTGAAAAGGTGCTTAAATATGTTAAAGAGGTTGGCTACAAACCCAATTCGCTGGCTAAAAGCCTGCGTACCGGCAAATCAAACACCATAGGCCTGATCGTAGAGGATATTTCAAACCCGTTTTTTGGCAGCATAGCCCGGTTGATTGAGGATAAGGCTTACAAGAACGGTTACAAGATAATTTATTGCAGTACCTATAACGATACACAGAAAACCAAGGATATGATCAGCATGTTTCGTGACAGGCATGTTGATGGCTATATTATTGCCCCGCCCGAGGGTGTGGAAGAGGATATCACCTCGCTGCTGAACGAATCAATGCCCGTTGTATTGTTTGACCGTTACCTGCCTACTGTTGATACGGATTATGTAGTAGTGAACAACCAGTTTAGCGCCTATAATGCCACACAATACCTGGTAGGCCAGGGGTATAAAAACATCGCGCTTATCACCTTCTCTACAGATCAAACCCAGATGGTTGATAGGATAAAAGGCTATAAAATGGCGCTGAAGGAGCATGGTTTAAAACAGATCATCAAAGAGCTGCCTTTTTATGAGGATCTTACCGAATCGATCACCGCTTTCCTGAAATCGCGCAAGGGTATTGATGCCATTTTGTTTGGTACCAACCGCGATGCTACCTACGCCCTTAAAATAATGCATAGCCTCGGCATCAGCATACCTAATGATATAGCCGTAATATCCTTTGATGATTCGGACGCGTTCGAGCTGCATACGCCGCAAATAACCACCATTGCCCAGCCCATTGAGGATATGGCCGAACACATTATCACCATACTGCTTGATAAACTGAACAAGAACGGTGCTGATATAAAAAACCAGTCCATCATATTACATACCGATCTGGTGGTAAGAGGTTCTTCGCAGCGTGCAAAGTGATAGGCTGAACTACATTGTTTTTATTTCGATCTCCTTAAAGCGGGTAAGCAATTGCTGCAGCAGCCTGCTTTTAAAACCGGCCTCGGCATATATATTGGTTATCCATACCAGTATTTTAAGCTCAATGCTATCTGCCCCAAACGAGTTGATAAGCAGTTCGGGCGGCAGATTTTTTACCCTGTCGTCGGTTTTATTTACTTCCTCGTCAATTATCTTTTTGATGGCTTCCAGATCGGTATCTATCCCCACCTTAAAAACGATCTCTGTTTTCAGATAATCGTTGCTCAGGGTCCAGTTCACCAGGCGGCCCGATAGCAGATCGCCGTTAGGGATGATCACCTCGCTGCCCTGCGGCGTAAGCATTTTGCTTGAGCGGATGCCAATGTCCTGCACCTTGCCTTTTTTATCAGCCAGTTCAACGTAATCACCAATACGAAACGGTTTCTCAAAAATAAGGATAATGCCCGATACAAAGTTGTTCACAATGTTCTGCATCCCCAGGCCAATACCAACCGAAAGGGCACCCAAAACCACGGTCAGCTTATCAAGCGGAATACCCGAAGCGGTTATGGCTAACAATACGCCGATGATAATAATAACCAGCCTTATCAAGGCCAGTTTTGAACCTTTGTGCTCTATTTTATCACTTATGGTGCTGCTTGTGCCGCCTTCGCCAAATAATACGCCCACATGTTTTTGCAATATATTGGCGAGGTACACAATAACGGCAAAAAACAGTACATTGCTCAGCGTGAACTTAACACTGCCAAATGCCCGCTCTTTTATAAGCACCTGTTGTGTAAAAGCGTATATGCCACCGGCAATGCTCAGGTTAATCATAAACACCAGCAGCCATAATATTACAGCTACTACCGTAAGGGCTTTTTTAAATGATGCGCGCGAGCGGCTCACGCTGATGCGCGAAAATAATCCTTCGGAACAAGCACTTACCTTGATCTGTAACTCCAGGGCATCGCTTAGTATTTGTATAAATATCGCCAGCCCTATTATTTGTGTTAAGCCGATAATAGCCGTAGTGCTGTAAACCTTAGCCAGGCTTATACGGCCAAAAATATTGAGTATAACGGCCAAGCCGTTGAGTAATACAAATATGTATAGCACCGGTTTGGTAAGCTTTTGCGATACACCCTCCTCGCGTAGCCGCCGGGTAAACAGAATGCCGGTATAAATGGCAAACACATTTAATCCCATTAGCCACAAGCGCATCCATACGGCATCCTGCACTACTGATGTGGTGAGCACAATTACTATGTACAAACCCGTTACAAACACCCAGTATTTTATATCATTTTTACTCAGATCCCGCCAAAACAGAACGGTTAACACCGCTAACGATAAAAACTGTGTAAGCTCAATATACAGCGATGGCGCATCGGGCTCAAACAATGGTGCAAGGTTTAGTACAAGCATAATTGTTGCCAATACCGGGTACGGGCTGATGTATTTAAAGTTGATTTGGCCCACCTTGTCGCGCAGACTGGTTTGCCTGATCTTTTTGAAATTGCGAAACACCCATATATAAAACGCTATACCGGCAAGCAGCAGCAGCACACGGTTATCCCACGATGAATCAAAAAAATAACCTAATATTTTGTTCTGCCCCTCAAAGGATGATGAAATCAGTTTAAACAGATCGTTATTCTGGCTTTTTGCCGGTGCCGACCATATATAAGGCGCTTCGCGGCCAAGCGCGCTCCGGCCCGATTGCTGCAAACGCTCATCAATAGCGCTTTGCATATCGTTAACGGTAAGGTATAGTGCCGATACATCTGCCAGTAGTTGGCTTATGGTATCTAACCCGGCACTGGTTACCTTGCCTGCCCCCTGTAACCTTAATTTTATATTCGCTAATTGTGATGAATAAAGCCTTTTCTGCGTGGTGTCCCTGTTATCAACCGTCAGCAGCGAGTCGTTACTTAGCGCCACCACCTTGTCCGCCCGCTGTTGCAGTTCGCTATTAAGCTTGGTGAGCCTTGTTTGCCAGTCGGTTAGTTTTGATTGCGCATCTTTCAGTATCAGGTTATAACTTAAAAGGCTTTTGGTATCAATTACTTTTTTGGTAACGGCAAGGTCGCTTTTAACAGGGTTAACGTTGGTTATAATCTCTTCAAGTCCGTTGCGTATGCCATCAATCCGGTAGCCTTTTTTGTTGGCTGAGTTAATATCCGTTATGGCTGCCTGTGCCTGCTGTATCTTAAAAAGCAGGGTATCCGGTATGGTATTTACGGTATCGGCGGTGGCGTGTTTATCCTGCGCGTGTGTGGTTTGGTAATTTGATAACAGGGAAAATATACCGGCCATCAGCCCATATAAATACCGGTTAAAGTTTGTATTGAGTATAAATGTTCCTGTTTTTATTACCATAACAGCAGTTTTTATTATAACCTGATTTATAAAACTTGTTTAATTGGTAATGGTTTTCTTAATATGAAGTATGAGTTAAATTCAGTGTTAAGCCAGTGTGCGCTTTTTTACAAAATCAAAACAACTTAGCTGCGCTTCAATACCTAAAAATTATACCTTTACCACATTCTGAAAAAATAGATATATACTGATACATGGTTAAATTCAACCGTTTTACATTGAGCAATGGCCTGCGGGTAATTGTTCATGAAGATAGCACTACACCCATGGCGGTGGTTAATATATTATATGATGTTGGCGCACGTGATGAAAACCCCGGGCAAACCGGTTTTGCGCACCTATTTGAACATTTGATGTTTGGCGGCTCGGTTAACATACCGGCCTATGATGAGCCCTTGCAGCGTGTAGGCGGCGAAAATAATGCCTTTACAAGTAACGATATTACCAACTATTACATCACCCTGCCATCGGCCAACCTGGAAACAGCCTTTTGGCTGGAAAGCGACCGCATGTTAAGCCTTGCCTTTAGCGAGAAAAGCCTTGAGGTGCAGCGTAACGTAGTGATAGAGGAGTTTAAACAGCGTTATTTGAACCAGCCTTACGGCGATGTATGGTTAAAACTGCGCCCCATGGTGTATAAACAGCACCCTTACCGCTGGGCTACCATAGGGCAGGAGATAGCCCATATTGCCGATGCTAAAATTGAGGATGTAAAAGCATTTTTTAAAAAGCATTACAACCCGCAAAACGCCATTATGGTAGTGGGCGGAGATGTGGACACCGAACAGGTAAAACAGCTTGCCGAAAAATGGTTTGGCCCTATCCCGGCAGGTGAAAAGTATAACCGTAAATTGCCTGTTGAGCCCGAGCAGCACGAAGAGCGCCGTGATACAGTTACAGCTAAAGTACCTTTAAATGATGTGTACATCGCTTTCCAGATGTGTGGCAGACTTGATGAAGGTTACCATACTGCAGAGCTGATGTCGGATATTTTGTCGCGCGGTAATTCGTCGCGCTTGTATCGTAGTTTGGTAAAGGAGAAGCAATTATTCAGTGAGGTGCATGCATACATTACCGGTAGTTTGGATAAAGGGATGTTTGTGCTGGAGGGTAAGCCTTTGGAAAATATAACCGTTGAAGCCGCCGAGGCTGCCATTTGGCAGGAGCTGGAACGCCTTAAAAGTGAAGATGTACCGGCTGATGAGCTTACCAAAGTGAAAAACAAAACAGAATCGACTATGGTGTTCTCAGAAATGGCGCTGCTTGAAAAGGCCATGAACCTGGCCTGGTTTGAGCTGTTGGGCGATGCCGAAATGCTGAACCAGGAAACAGACAAATATCTGGCTATCACTACGCAGCAGGTAAGGGAGCAGGCTAACACCATCTTCAGGAAAGATAACTCCTCAACATTAATTTACCTGGCCGAGAAATCAGTTTTAAGCAATCAGTTGACAGTTGATAGTGAGCAGTAATCAGTTTGCAGTGTGCGGTTTGCAGTTGACAGTTTGCAGTAATTAGTTTGCGGTTACCAGTATGCAATGACTAATGACCATTGCCAATGACTACTGCCCAATGAAAGAATGACCAATGACAATAGATAGAACCACAGCGCCTGAATTTAAGGCGATAAATGATATAAGTTTGATTGAGCCGCAGCATATTAAGCTGGCCAACGGCTGCAATGTATTTTGTTTTAACAACGGCGGGCAGGAGTTGCTGCGCATGGAGTGGGTATTTGGTAACCTGCGTTTTGATGCCGCCAAACCTATGCTTAATCAGGCCATAATGGCCCTGCTTACAGAGGGTACGCAAAACTATACCTCGGCGCAAATTGCCGATAAGGTTGATTTTTACGGCGCTTTTTTACAGGCCGAGTATGGGTTTGATCATTCGCAGGTTACGCTGTTTAGCCTTAACAAGCATTTAAGCGAAACCCTGCCGATGGTTAAGGAGGTGCTGACCAATGCCATCTTTCCGCAAAAGGAGGTAGAAACATATGTGCGTAACCAGCAACAAAAATTGCAGGTAAGTTTGCAAAAAAATGATGTTGTAGCACGTCGTGTATTTAATAAAGCCTTAAATGGCGATACTATTTATGGTTTTGCCGGTGAAGCTGCCGATTACCAGGCGCTTGACCGTGCCGACCTGCTGGAGCATTACAAACACATGTTCCGCCCGGATAATTGCACGCTCATCATCGCCGGTAAAATAGAAGAGCAGGCGCTGGATATGATCAATGATCTGTTTGGCAAAAGCTGGGAGAACACAGGTGAACCGGCCGACACCACTCAGCCCGAAGTAGTACGAAGCCCTGAACGTTTTTATTATACCGAAAAGCCGGATGCCCTGCAATCGGCCATACGTTTGGGTATACCGGCAGTTAATCGTACGCATCCCGATTTTCCGGCTTTGCAGGTGCTAAACACCGTTTTAGGTGGTTATTTTGGTTCAAGGCTCATGACCAATATCCGCGAGGATAAGGGTTATACCTATGGCATAGGCTCGGGTATCAGTTCGTTAAAGCACAACGCCTTGTGGTTCATCGCATCCGAAGTAGGGGCTGATGTATGCAAGGCCGCCGTTGCCGAAATAGAGAAGGAGCTTAACCTGCTGAGTACAGAACTGATAGCCGATGATGAACTGGAGCTGGTAAAAAATTATATGCTCGGCTCATTGCTTGGCAGCCTGGAAAATGTTTTCTCGCATGCTGATAAATTCAAGAATGTATATTTCGCCGGTATCGGGCTGGATTATTACAGGCAATACACCGAAAAGGTAAAAGCTGTAACAGCTACTGAACTGCAGCAATTGGCTAACCAATACCTAAACTTTGATAACTTTTATAAGGTTATTGTGGGTAAGTATTGATAGGTGTTAAGTTGCGTTTGGGGTAGACTCACACGGTCGTGGCTACGCCCGACCACCCTCTCTTCGCCTGCGGCGAAAAGAGGGTAGGTATAATACTAAGTAGGCAGTTTATTAATAATCATGATATAAATTCCTCTCCCTCTTTGCGCTTGCGCAGAGAGGGAAGTCAAGCGTAGCGAAGACAGGGTGAGTCAACCTATGAGTCAACTTTATCCCGTCATTATCACCCCAAAGCAATAATAAGGTTACCGGGTACGAATTAGTTACCCGGTATGCTAAAAATCAAAATAAAATCTTACCTTTGCCCGGCAAATAATAACTCCTAAAATTATTTGCTATGCAGCCAGACTCCTCAAAATTTGTCGCCGAAGGTTTAACGTATGATGATGTATTGCTCTTACCGGCATACTCTGAAATACTCCCACGCGAAGTTGACACATCCTCTTATCTTACTAAAAAAATAAAGCTGAACGTGCCGTTGGTTTCCGCCGCTATGGATACCGTTACCGAGGCGCAGCTTGCTATTGCCATTGCACAGGCAGGCGGCTTGGGCATGCTCCACAAAAACATGAGCATACAACGCCAGGCCGATGAAGTGCGCAAGGTAAAACGTTCAGAAAGTGGTATGATACAGGACCCGGTTACCCTTAACGTAAACGCTTTACTGGCTGATGCCTTTAAAATTATGCGCGAGTTCAGGATAGGCGGTATCCCGGTAGTGAGTGATAATGGCGAGCTTAAAGGCATCATAACCAACCGCGATCTGCGTTTTGAGAAAGACGGCAACAAAAAGGTTGAGGATGTAATGACCAAGCTTAACCTGATCACCGCGCCAAAAGGCACTACGCTGATACAGGCCGAGGAGATATTGCAAAACCACAAAATTGAAAAACTGCCTGTAGTTGATGATCAGAATATACTAATCGGTTTGATCACCTTTAAGGATATCCAGAAATTTAAAAACTTCCCTAACGCCTGTAAGGATGAGCATGGCCGCCTGCGTGTAGGTGCCGCGGTAGGCGTAACCGCCGATACTATGGAGCGTGTTGACGCCCTGGTTAAAGCCGGTGTTGACGTTATCGCTATTGATACGGCCCACGGCCACTCAAAGGGAGTTATTGATAAACTGAAAGAAGTAAAAGCAAAATATCCTGACTTGCAGGTTATAGCCGGTAACATTGCCACTGGTGATGCTGCCAAGGCCCTTGCTGATGCCGGTGCCGATGCCGTTAAGGTTGGTATTGGTCCGGGTTCAATTTGTACTACCCGTATTATAGCCGGTGTAGGTGTACCACAATTATACGCTGTTTACGAGTGCGCCAAAGCTCTTGAAGGTACAGGCGTACCGGTAATAGCCGATGGTGGTATAAAGCACACAGGTGATATTGCGAAGGCTATCGCTGCCGGTGCAAGTTCTATTATGGCAGGTTCGTTGTTTGCCGGTGTTGAGGAGTCGCCGGGTGAAAGCATTATTTACGAAGGCCGCCGCTTTAAATCATACCGTGGTATGGGTTCAATAGAGGCTATGGAGCAGGGCTCAAAGGATCGTTACTTTCAGGATGTTGAGGATGACATTAAAAAGCTGGTACCTGAAGGCATTGTAGGCCGTGTGCCATACAAAGGCACCCTGGCCGAAATAGTTTACCAATATGTAGGTGGTTTACGCGCCAGTATGGGTTACTGCGGCGCTAAGGATGTACCAACGCTGCAAAAAGCAAAATTTGTACGCATCACCGCTTCAGGTATCCGCGAATCGCACCCGCATGATATTACCATCACTAAAGAAGCACCGAACTATACCCGTTAATCAGGATTAGTTTTATTCCATAAAAAAAATCCCTTACCGTAATGGTAAGGGATTTTTTTGTTAAGAGAGATTTTCATCTCCCGGTATTAAAGTAAAAATTATCTTGTTGTCGCTTTGGCATCCTTAGCGGTGACTTCGCCCACAATAATCAGATTTTTTTGCGGAGTTTTAGCGTTTGAGGTTACCACAATGGTTTTGCTGAATGGTGATACCGCGGCTGCATTATAAGTTACCTTGATATTACCTTTTTCGCCCTTTTTAACCGGGGTTTTGGTAAAATCGGCAATAGTACAGCCACATGTTGGCCTTACATCAGCTAAAATTAACGGCTCATCGCCCACGTTGGTAAACACAAATACGGTTGAAACCGGTGTGCCTTGCGGAATTTTGCCAAAATCGTGTTTTTCTTCAACAAACTTAAATTCAGGTTTGGTGTCTTGCGCCGAAGCTGTTAGGGCAAAGCCGAATACAACAGCGCATATTAGTAGTAACTTTTTCATATTCATCATAGTTGGTGTAACAAATATACTTATATTAACAGTAAACATACGTTAATTGACCGTTGTTTGATTGTAAAATATAAATTTACAAAATAGAATTTTATAATTTTACCGCTCAAACGGAATTTTATATGTCAAAAACTGCCCTCTATACCGCCGGAAATGATGATGCTGCCGAGCTCAGTTTTGATGATTTTAAAAAGATCGTCATTAATGATTACCGTGTAGGCTTTGAAAGCCGACAGGCAAGTTTGCTTGGCCGCCGCGAAGTGCTTACCGGCAAGGCCAAGTTCGGCATATTTGGCGATGGTAAAGAAGTGGCGCAGATAGCCATGGCCAAGGCCTTCCGTAATGGCGATTGGCGCGCGGGTTATTATCGTGATCAAACCTTCATGTTCGCTACGGGCATGAGCAATCTTAAAGAATTCTTCGCGCAGCTATATGCGCATCCTGATACTGAGAAAGAACCTGCCTCGGGCGGCAGGCAGATGAACTGCCATTATGCTACCCGCTATGTTAACCCTGATGGTACGTGGATAAACCAGGCGGAGAGCATGAACTGCTCGTCAGACATGTCAACCACAGGCGGGCACATGCCGCGTTTGCTGGGTTTGGCCTATGCCTCAAAGCTCTACCGTCAAAACCCGGATTTGCACCAATTCAACAATTTTTCGGTAACCGGTAACGAGGTTGCCTTTGGTACCATAGGTAACGGCTCCACATCCGAGGGTTTGTTTTTTGAAACCTTTAACGCCGGCGGCGTATTGCAGGTGCCTATGGCAATATCCGTATGGGATGATGCTTATGCCATATCGGTACCGGCAAGCCTGCAAACTACCAAGGAGGATATATCCGAAGCATTACAGGGCTTTCAGCGCGAAAAAGGCACCAACGGGTACGAGATATTTAAAGTACGCGGCTGGGATTATGTAGCACTTTGCGAAACTTACCAATATGCCATACGTCTTTGCCGCGAACAGCATGTACCGGTAATGATACACGTTACCGAGATGACGCAGCCCCAGGGGCACTCTACGTCAGGCTCGCACGAGCGCTATAAATCAAAAGAGCGACTGGCATGGGAGGATGAGTATGATTGCCTGAAACAGATGCGTAAATGGATGATAGAATCGGCCGTTGCTACTGCGGAGGAGATAGACGAGATGGAAGCCGCGGCAAAAAAATACGTGCGCGACTGCCAGCGTGAAGCCTGGAACGAGCTGACCGCCGAGATAGAGGCCGAAATGGATGAAACCGTTAAGCTGATAGATCAGTTGGCTATGTATTCATCAGCAAGGGATGAACTGAACACTGTTATAGCACACCTGCGTGCCGGTGTTGATCCCGGTCGTAAAGATATGGTTGCCGCCGTGCGTAAGGCCCTGCGCTTAACCACGCACGAGCAGCTTGCCGAGCGCCAGGCCTTGCTTGACTGGCTTACCGATGAAAAGGAAAAAAATAGCCAGCGTTATAATTCAAAACTTTTTTCAAATACCCCATTCTCGCCGCTTAACGTACCTGTTATTGCAGCCGAGTATGATGATAGCGCCAAAGTGCTTGACGGTAGAGAGGTGCTAAACGCATGCTTTGATGCCAACTTTGAGCGCGACCCGCGTATAGTTGCCTTTGGTGAGGATGTTGGTGCCATAGGCGACGTAAACCAGGGATTTGCCGGTTTGCAAAGCAAGTTTGGCGATTTGCGTATTACCGATACCGGCATTCGCGAATCAACCATTATAGGGCAGGGGGTAGGTCTGGCCATGCGTGGTTTGCGCCCGATTGCCGAAATACAATATATGGATTACCTGCTCTACTCCATCAACGTATTGAGCGATGATTTGGCCAGCCTGAGCTACCGTACCGCCGGCGGACAAAAAGCGCCCCTGATTGTACGTACACGCGGCCACCGTTTAGAAGGGATATGGCATTCAGGCTCGCCAATGGGTTTGATACTGAACTCAATGCGTGGCCTGCATATTTGCGTACCCCGTAACATGACGCAAGCTGCCGGTATGTATAATACCCTGTTGCGCGGTGATGAGCCTGCATTGGTAGTGGAATGCCTTAATGGCTATCGCCTGAAGGAAAAACTACCTGTAAACGTAGGCGATTTTACCGTACCATTAGGTAAGGCCGAGGTATTACATGAGGGTATGGATATTACTGTGGTATCATACGGCTCCACCTTGCGTGTGGTGCAGGAAGCATTGCCCGAACTGGAAAAGCTGGGTGTAAGTGTTGAACTGATCGATCCGCAAACGCTTTATCCGTTCGATCTGGATAATGCCTGTGGTGCATCCCTGCAAAAAACCAATAAGCTGTTGGTGGTTGATGAAGACCTCCCCGGAGCGGCATCGGCTTATATCCTGCAAAAAATAATAGAGAACCAAAACGGTTATTATTTTTTAGACGGTCAACCCAAAACACTAACGGCTAAAGAACACCGCCCGCCTTACGGCTCGGATGGTGATTATTTTACCAAACCTAATGTTGATGATGTGATAGAAGCGATATACACAATGGTAAGCGAAAGCAACCCAACTAAATTTCCGCCAATATTTTAAATAGAATACACTAAATAACAATGCCTTCCTGATTATATTTGGGGAGGCATAACTGTTTATATGAGATACCTCATCCTTATCCTCCTACTAATCTCCGGGCTTAATGGTTACGCCCAATATCCGTTTGAGAAATATCCGAAAACTAAGTATAAGGTTGTGCCTTTTAATGTAGTATTGCAGAATGATACTCAGTTTGTAGCGAAATCTGCAGAATATAACAATACGTTGTCATGTTAAATAGTAAAGGTGACATGGCAGAGGTCTTATTATATCATCGAAATAAGATTATCAAAAAATTTAAAGTTGATTTAGGTTTGCTTTGGATTGCTTTCCCATCAGATTCTGCTTTATATGCAGCCGATATCGATGGCAACGGTTTGATCGATTTTAAACTTAGAACTTATAACAATGGTAGTGGCTTGGCCGGTTCACTAATGCACAAGCTGTTTTTATTTAATAGAGGTAGTAACAAGTTCTCGGGTGTACATTGATATTGATTTGTTTGATAACGACGAACGTGACTTAAACAATAATGGGCGTTATGAGATTATAACTCAGCATTATTTGCAGTATACTCAAAATAACCACGCTTATTGGGTTTTTGATCTGTTCAACTTTCGAAATGGGAAACTTTTTAACGTTGGTGCAGCAAATAATTATCCCATATTGGTTCAGTTTCTTTATCGGGATAACTACAAAATAACCAATCACTTTACCCGGAAGCAAATGAAAAAGTTCTCAGTAAAAACACCGCAATTTTTCGAGTATTTCGAGTAATTAAGCCATAGCTATTACACCACGCCGTAAAATTTATTTAATTTGCGCCCGTTTTAAAACAAGAATATATTTTTATGGATAACAACACATTTTCAACCATATCAACCGTAATTAAAACCCGCCGTACTATTAAGCCGGGCACAATGAACGGTCAAAAAATTCCAAACGGGCATATCGCCGCTATACTTGAACTGGCCGACTGGGCACCAACCCACGCCTTTACCGAGCCATGGCGCTTTGTGATCTATGAAGATCCGACCGTATTTTGTAAGCAACACGCCGAATTATACAAAACACATACTCCGGCCGAAAACTTTAAGGAGGCTACTTATACCAATCTGCAAAATATTGGTAATAATGCATCGCATGTGGTAATCGCTGTCATGAAGCGCGGCAGCAACCCTAATATTCCGGCCCTTGAAGAGGTTGCGGCAGCATCAGCGGCTGTACAAAACATTTTGCTGGCTGCAACATCGTTAAACATCGGTTCATTTTGGAGCACCGGCGGCATGACGCTTAAACCGGCCATGAAGAATTTTTTGGAGCTTGCCGAAGAAGATGCTGTGCTTGGTTTGCTTTACTTAGGTTATACTGATAACCAGCCCGAAGGCAGACGCGTAACCCCGCTTGAAGAAAAAGTAAAATGGGTAAAATAACGCTGTTGGTATAACTGATTGATCTTAAATAGCTTTAAAAGAAATTTTATTTCTTTTAAAGCTATTGTGTTATTGGGGTGACAATAAAGCAGCCATTTATACGTATATTTGTATAACAATTTGTAATTATACAATCCTTTCTAACCTAAATCTCGACGCTTTTAAAATTATTAACTGAACTAATTTTAATTGAATATGAGAAAATATTTTTTGTGGGTAGCCTGCACTATTTTGATCGTGTTTTCAATAGGTTTTATTAGTTGGAGCCCTGCTTCAATCAATCATAAAACCAATACAGTTAAGGTTACCTCAACTACAAAACATGCTGCTACGCTTAGCGAATTATACGGGCAATATGTTACCGATATTTATAATAACGCGCAGCTACAGCTAACCGGTATGGATGCCCTTGTTTTTCAGAAAGCGATAACAGGTTACATCAATCTTAAAATTGCACACAAACTGCCTGAGAATAGTAATGTAATTACAGTGGTTGATTTTAATAAATCCAGCCGCGATAAACGTATGTGGATCATTGATGTAGCAGCCAAGAAATTATTGTTAAACACATGGGTTTCGCACGGGCAGGGTAGTGGTGATGATATGGCGACAGCATTTTCAAACACTGAACATTCGCATCAAAGTAGTTTAGGCTTTTATGTTACCGATGGTGTTTATATTGGTAAACATGGCCGGTCATTAAAACTTGATGGCATGGATGCCGGTTTCAACAGCAATGCCCGTCAGCGTGCTATTGTTGTACATGCTGCTGATTATGTGAGCCAGGCATCAATTAACCAGTTAGGCCGTTTAGGCCGCAGCCATGGTTGTCCTGCTGTATCGCCCGAAGTGTGCGAAACGGTTATCAACACCATTAAAGGAAAAAATATGTTGTACATAACCGGTAATGATGCCCGTTATGCTTCAAAATATCTTGATGAAAATGTAGCTGAGCAGTTTTTATTCGCTACCGCTTCAACTCAAAATGTAGCTAAAGTTCTTTAACAAGTATCTTCTTTATAAAACAAAACGGTGTATGCTGGTAAAGCATACACCGTTTTGTTTTATAAGCTGTTTTTAGGTTCAATTACACTGTTAATAGCTTTTTCATTTGGCCGTAAAGCACTACGTCAAGTCCGTATACATCAGGCCTGAATTGTATTTTTCCACCTTCATCAGCCCAGCAGGTAACATAAGTTAAATATACCGGCACTTTATTAGGCAATGCTATATCAGTAGGTTCCGGGCTTGGGTTTTCCATTTTCTCAACTATGGTTTTGTATTTATCGCCATTGCCAAACAGCGCTTCAGCCAGTTTTTGCGGTTGTTCAACACGTACACAACCATGACTTACAGCGCGCATATTTTGGTTGAACGCGTTTTTTGCCGGTGTATCATGCAGATAAACACTGCTGCCATTTTTAAACAGAAATTTGATCTTACCCAAAGCATTGCCATCACCGGGGCGTTGTTTAAAAGAATATTCAGTTTTTGACGCACTGCCCCAATCAATCGTTTCAGGATCATCAACCTTTTTGCCATTACGGTATACATCAATCCCCTTGTTATCTAAATAATAAGGGTCCTGCGCGGCCTCAACCATAATTTCTTTCGATGCTATGCTGGTTGGAATGTTCCATACCGGGTTTACCTGTACGGTATAGATCTGGCTATTCAATTGTGGCGTTTCGCGGGAGAACGGACGGTCAACCTTGTCGCTTTCATCGTACTCAACTAAGGTAACATCCTTGTCCATATTGCGCCCTTCGCCTACACAAACCTTCATATTTAAAGCTGATTTGCCGTCCTCCATTACATCTAAGCGATAATCAGGTATATTAACGATCACGTATTTCTTAGCATCCGGCTTGTTTTTCCAACGCAGGCGTTCAAGGTTTACCGCGAAATAACGCTCGCTTTCTTCGGCTGATAGCCCCGGTGCCTGTACCTTATCGGCCAGTGCTTTTTGCAGGGCCTTGTATTGCGGGCTTTTAGGCTGTATGCTATCAAGGTAATTTTTCAATTCCTTAACAGCGAATATCTTTTTATTAGATGCACTGTCAGGCCGTAGCGTTGCAGTGTAATAGCGCTGGTATATTTTGCGTGGACTAATCAAACCGTACTGCATGGCGTTTGAATATCTCATCAATGAATTGGCAGTAAGTAGCTCCAGTTTAGCTAAAGTGCTGTAAGCCTGCTCCACATTTTTAATGGCTTTTTTATCTTCCATTCGTGCAAGCAATGCCTTAATGGTATCAGTACGAAATATTTGCGGATTGATGCCATGCTGTGAGGCATTGCTTAAATAAGTGGTCAGGATTTTTAAGCCATCCTCTTTTAAATTATTAAGTACCAGCGTAGGCTCATATTCATTTTGGCTGTAGTATGATGCGATTACGTCGGGGTAGGTGAGGCTGCTTTTGTTGTCGGCCATGGCTTTTTTAAACGCCTCGGCAAACCCTTCGTTGGTCATGTCCTTAAAAGCTTTGTTACCGGTTGCTTTGGCCATTTCTTTTCCTAAGTCCGACTTGCTTTTTTTACAGCCCGGTATAATGGCTATAAAGGCCAGGGCAACTGCCGCTACAAATAATAAGGCTTTTTTATGGGTTGTTTTAGTTATCATATATAATGGTAAATGTGTTGCACCGTTTAATGCAATAGCCGTACCATAGTATTTACATGAGGCTTACTTTCGTAAGTTGGTTTTTATATAGATTAGTATTATGAATAATAAAAAGCTTCCGGAGGTTTGGCAGCGCGGCCCGGTAGCAGGTGTACCGACATTGTTGCAGCCTGTAGCACATGCACTATTGCAGGCAAATGAGGAGATAATCGACTTAATGAATGGTTTTAAGGATGAGCTGCTTTACGAGCAGCCCGCCGGACTGGCATCGCCAGCATTTCATTTACAGCACCTAACCGGCGTGCTCGACCGGCTTTTTACTTATGCCCATGGCGAAATGTTGAATGATGAGCAGTTAACCTACCTATCGCAGGAAGGCAAGCTGGCTCAAATACCATACACTGCGACTGATTTGGCTTCGGCTTTTAGTACGCAGGTTGATAAAGCCATAGTGCAATTACGTAACACTGATGAAGCGATGTTAGCCGATTTTAGAGGCGTGGGCAGAGCACAAATACCGTCCACGGTTATCGGGCTGCTGGTACACGCCGCCGAGCATACCATGCGGCATACAGGGCAGTTATTGGTTACAGTGAAAATATTACAGGCGAATTTATAATATCAACTCGCCCACATCGCGGTGGTTGGTAATGCGGTAGTCGGCCTCAGCATCGGTATATCTTTTTTCAGGATCGTACAATACCGTTTTAATGCCAACGGCTTTGGCTTCCTTAATTTCTGATTCCGGATCGTCGCCAACTATCAGTACTTCTTCGGCTTTGTAGTTAAACTTCTCCAGTATCTGGGTAAAAATATGGCGTTTGGTTTTTTCGGTACTATCCGGGTCAACCACGTATATCTGCTTAAAATCTCCGGCGATGCCCAGCATCTTTACCTTGCTGTTTTGCAGTTTTACAAAACCCGTAGTTACCAAAAACTTTTCAACAGCAAGCGTTTTAACATAACGATAATCGTCATAAGCTTGCATAGGTTTGTTGTAGGTAATATTCCTCAGTAATTCGGCTGCCTGTTCTTTAAGGTCGTCGCTAAAGCCAAATTGGTCGGCCACCTTTTGAAAGGGGCGGCGGGTAAGTTCGTTTTTCGCCGTTTGGATGTCTGAGGCACTGATGCCTTCAGCCAGGTCATCTATCAGTTTAAACAGCCCGGCAAACACGTCGTCGGCTATGGATTCAACCGGGTAGATGGTGTTATCGAGGTCATATATTAAAGCACGTATCATGTAATGACAACGTGCTTTATATGCTGATGTTTTGATTATTATATTTTAGCAGCCCTGTTGCGCAGCACATGATCGGCCAAAACCAACGCTGCCATGGCTTCAACAATAGGCACGGCGCGTGGCACTACACATGGGTCGTGCCTGCCTTTGCCGCTTATCTCTGATGCTTCGCCGGCGCTGTTTACCGTTTGCTGGTTGTGCATAATGGTAGCCACCGGCTTAAACGCCACCCTGAACTCAACAGGCATACCATTGCTGATACCGCCCTGTATACCGCCCGAAAAGTTGGTAATGGTTTCAACCTTGCCGCCATTATTGCGGAATACGTCGTTATGCTCAGAGCCCCGCATCTCGCTGCCCTCAAAACCGGAACCGAACTCAAAGCCGTGCACAGCGTTAATGCTCAGCATGGCCTTGCCTAAATCAGCATGGAGTTTATCAAATACAGGCTCGCCCAAACCAACAGGCACGTTAGTGGCAAAGCAGGTTACCTTTCCGCCAACCGTGTCGCCCTGCTTGCGTATGCCATCAATAAATTCAATCATCTCTTCGGCAGTTGCCGGGTCAACACAGCGAACAATGTTTTGCTCACGGGCTTCAACAAACTCGGTAGCGTTTTTAATATCAACATTAGGGGCGTTTATTTTGCCTACGCTGCTTACATGCGCGAAAACCTCAATGCCCTGCGTTTTCAAAAATAATTTAGCCAACGCGCCTGCCGCTACACGGGCCGCTGTTTCGCGGGCTGATGAGCGGCCACCACCACGGTGATCGCGGATACCATATTTAGTAAAGTAAGTAAAGTCGGCATGTGACGGGCGGAATACATCCACATTATGCCCGTAATCCTTTGAGCGCTGATCCTCATTCGGGATGATCATGGCGATAGGCGTACCCGTAGTTTTACCCTCGAACGTGCCCGAAAGTATCTGTACGGTATCGCTTTCCTTACGCTGTGTGGTGATCTTTGACTGACCGGGTTTGCGCTTATCCAGCTCGGCCTGGATAAAATCAAGGTCAACCGGTAACTGCGCCGGGCAACCGTCAACTATTACGCCGATAGCTGTACCGTGCGATTCGCCAAATGTGGTAATCCTGAATATTTGCCCGAAGGTATTGCCTGCCATGGTGCCCCCTAACCCCCTAAAGGGGGAATTTTGTATGTTGTTTAATAAATATAGTTAAGTTCATATTCCGCATTTTGAGGATTCCCCCTTTAGGGGGTTAGGGGGCTAAACCCCACCTTCTCCAGATCCTGCCAGAATGCCGGGTATGATTTTTCGACCACCTGGGCATCTTCAATCTCTAACTGCGGAATTACCAATGCCAGCGGCGCGAAGGCCATGGCCATACGGTGATCCTCGTAGGTATTGATGAACATGCTTTCGGGAATGAACTTTTCGCTGCAATCCAATTTGTAAACCAAACCTTTTTCAATCAGCTTAACGCCCATTTTGCCCAGCTCGTTCTGTAGGGCCGCAACACGGTCGGTTTCCTTTATCTTCAGAGTTTCCAGCCCTGTAAAGGTTGCCTCGTGGCCTAATGCCGCGCATACCACAATAACGGTTTGCGCCAGGTCAGGGCATTCCTTCATATCGAATATTTTGCGTTGGATAGGCTTCGGCTCTTTTTTCAGGTGCACGCCGCCATCCTTAAATTGCGAGGTAATGCCGAAGTTAGCCATGATCTCGGTGATCACGCTATCGCCCTGTAAGCTGTATGAGGTAAGGCCGGGTAAAAATAGCTCCGCTTCATCAGCTAAAGCAGATATGGCGTACCAGTAGGATGCCGCGCTCCAGTCAGGCTCCACAGGCAGCGATGTTTCGCTAAACTCCTGGTTAGCTATACTGATCACGTTGCCCTGCCAGGTATGCTGTATGCCTGCCTGTTTAAGCATGGCCAAAGTCATTTCTACATACGGTCGGGAGGTAAGCTCACCCTCTATATGCAATTCAAGTCCTTGAGGCAACTTAGCGGCTATAAGTAACAAAGCGGTAATATACTGACTGCTGATATCACCTTTAATGCCAATTTGGTTGGTTTGCTGCTCAAAACCGCCGCTTATTTGCAGCGGAGGGAAGCCATCCTTTTGCGCATAAGTAATATTAGCACCCAGTTTGCGCAGTGCATCAACCAAAATACCAATCGGGCGCTGTTTCATACGCTCGGTACCTGTAAGCAACACCTCACCCGGTTGCAGCGCAAAGTAAGCCGTTAAAAAGCGCATAGCCGTACCCGCCGGACCAATGTTGACGGTTCGCGATTGGCTTGCAGTAAGCAGTTGGCCGTTTGCAGTTGAGCTTCCCGACTTCCCGACTTCCTGACTTCCTGACTCACTCTCTTTAAGTATTCCTGCCAGCGTAACGGTATCAGCCGCATCCGACAGGTTTTTAACCTTTACACGGCCACCGCTCAGGGCTTCAATAACGAGTGCACGGTTGCACTCGCTTTTTGAGCCGGTAAGTTGTATGGTGCCGTTGGCCGTTTTATCTTTTTTAGTAAGGATGATGTTGTTACTACTCATTATCCCTGATTACGCTTGGGTCAATTTTTCTTCCACTTGCTCCTGGCCTTCATTCAGGATGATGCCCTGACGACGGATAGATTCAGTGTGAACCAGCTCTAACAGTTTCTCGGTAAACTCCGCGTCGAGCTTCAAAGCCTTACCATAATCGGTAGTTTTTTTCAGGATCTCTTCCCAACGGTTTACCTGTAAAATGGTAATGTTGTTGTCTTTTTTGTATTTACCAATTTGTTCGGCAATGTTCATGCGTTCAGCAACTTTCTGGATGATCAGGTCGTCAATCTTATCTATCTTGGCACGCAGTTCAGCCAATTTATCGCTTACGGCTGCACTTTTTACCTCGGCTTTACGTAGGGTAAGGTTGTCAATAATATCTGAAAGGGCAGCAGGGGTAACTTGTTGTTTAGCATCCGTCCAGGCAACTGAAGGGTCAATGTGCGATTCGATCATTACGCCTTGCATATCCAGGTCAAACGCTTTTTGGGCGATGTAGCCGATCAGGTCGCGGTTACCAGTAATGTGGCTTGGATCATTAATGATAGGCAGATCAGGCACCTGGGTTTTCAGGCTGATGGCCAGATCCCACATCGGGTCGTTACGGAAGGTAGTGTTGCCGTATGATGAGAAACCACGGTGAATTGCCGCCAGTTTAGTAATACCCGCGTTGTTGATACGCTCTAAAGCGCCGATCCATAACGACAGATCAGGGTTAACCGGGTTTTTAACCATTACAGGCACGTCAACACCTTGAAGCGCGTCGGCAATTTCCTGTACGGTGAATGGGTTAGCGGTTGAACGTGCACCTACCCAAAGAATGTCAACACCGGCAGCCAGGGCTTCTTCAACGTGCTTGGCGGTAGCCACCTCAACAGCGGTTGGCAGGCCGGTTTCTTCCTTAGCGCGTTTTAACCATTCAAGGCCAATGCTGCCGATACCCTCAAACTCACCTGGACGGGTACGTGGTTTCCAGATACCTGCACGCAGAGCGGTAATTTTTCCGGTTTTAGCCAGCAGTTGCGCGGTGGCTACTAATTGATCCTCAGTTTCGGCACTGCACGGGCCTGCAATTACCAATGGCTCTTTACCTGACGTTATCCAGGTATTTAACGGTTGTATGTTTAAATTCAGTTTCATGATCGTTGTTTGTTTTTTTTAGTCCGGAAGTCGGTAAGACCGAAAGTCCGGAAGTAAATTTTATATTTTGTTAATTAATTGTTGTTTTTAAGTCCGGAAGTCTGGTAAGTCGACAAGTCCGAAATCTCTTATTTGTTTATCCCCTTATCTTCCGGACTTTCGGTCTTACCGACTTCCGGACTACTAAAAGCTATGAAAGCCCCTCCTCGTACCGCTTATATTCGCCCAGTATGTTAAAGTTGTGGGTATACTTTAATATTTGGCGCAGTGCGGTATCATATTGTTGTTGTGCTGTCCATTCCACATCCAGGTAAAAATTGTATTCGTTACGTTTACCCAGTACCGGCATGCTCTGTATCTTGCTCATGTTGATGTTGTTCTCAGCTAAAATGTTCAGCACTTTTGCCAGCGACCCAACCTCATTGCTTACCTGGAAACATAGCGATGCTTTGTTGGCCTCCACCTTAACGGCATTATCATGCGTGGTGAGTATCAAAAAACGGGTAAAGTTCTTTTTGTTCGATTCGATGCGGCGCTCCAGTATCTCCAGGCCGTAAAGTTTAGCAGCCAGCGTATTGGCAATAGCAACGGTATCGGTAAGTTGTTCCTCGCGGATGCGTTTGGCGCAGGCGGCGGTATCATTACTTTCGACGATCTTGATCTGCGGGTAATCCTCAAAAAAATCAACGCATTGGCGAATTGCGATCGGGTGCGACATGGCCGTTTTAACATCCTCAAAAGCCACGCCCGGCAACGCCATCAGGTGCAGTTGTATAGGCAGGTAAACCTCGCCCACCACCGGGAAGTTGTAGTTTAGCAGCAGCGAGTAGTTAGGCAGCAGGCTGCCGGCAATGCTGTTCTCGATAGCCATCACTACGTAATCAGCTTCGCCGTTTTTCAGGGCTTCAAAAGTTTGTTTAAAAGAGTTGCATTCAATGGTTTGAATGTCCTCGCCAAAGTACCTGAAGGCGGCCTCTTCGTGAAAGGAGGCGCGTATGCCCTGTATTGCAACCCGTGGTGTTCCGTTTATCATAACCCTGTTAAAGCAAAAAGTCCCGGCCTTGTGGGCCGGGACTTTTCAGTTTCTTCTGTATGTTAGTTATTGCATATCAGTCCCGGCTCTTACCTGTTAAAGTAAAAGTAAAAACCGTAAAAATATGCGTTGTTAGTAATCATTGTTTTGTTTGATGCCGCTAATGTAAGCGTTTGAAATATTTGTTCCAAATAAAATTTCAAAATGTTTTTAAAAAAGCATCTGTTGATTTCTTATTTAATAGTGGCAAGTAGTCATACTTATATTCAACTTTTGCATTTTTGAGCTTCGAAGCCAATGTTAATGGTTGTATTACTAATGATGATAATTTAATGCTGCGGCCATCTTTAAAGATAATCTCAGAACATAATCTTGCAGGGTGTCTTGAAAAAGGTATCTCTGATACAATAACTTTTTCAATATCTCTTTTATACAACTTGTTTTTTGTGGTAGCGGTATACAAGTAAAAGTGATCTTTACCTTTCGAAATAATTATCTTAATACCTTTAGAATATAAATAGTGGTTAATATCCCTATATAAAACTACCGCCGGAATTATACAGAATATTGCAAATATTGATGCGTAATTGTACATAATTACCAAGCCTGTCCATAAAAAGAACATAGTAAATAAACCGCCAAACAGAATCTTTAACCACCACAAATAAATATTAAATTCATAAGTGAAATCTCGGGTCGAAAAATGTTTTTTACTGTTGAAGCTAAAGTGTTTCCTGTTAAATAACTTTATAGGAAGAGTGTCTTGAAAGAAACTATGGACAGTTAAAGTTACCTCTTCAATGTCCGCCGTATAAAACTCATGTAGCTTTTCTTTACGGTTGATATAGTATAGTGCGAACTTATGGTTAAAATACAATCCGATCTTTAAATACTCGCCTGCTTCATTACATATAGTAACCGATGGCCCTGTAAGTTGAATGTCTGTTAAATGGCGTTCATCCTCCCACGGGAAAGCTTTGATAAGCGATATGGTTTCATCCAGGTCGCGAGCCTTTTCATCAGAAAATTCGCCGGTTTCGTAATTTTTGTGCTGTAGTTTTGAGATAAGTTTAGGCATAAATACCCCTGGATATGTAATTTAAAGGTATATATATATGATATGATTATTCGTTTAGTATTTGGAGTGTTAAGCGATTAAGTTTAATGATACGCTCCTGTGGCTGGGAGCTATCTGCGGCAAAAATATTGTACTTTGCTGTTATAGTATTATTGCTTACTACATAGTTAACAAAGGTAATTGTGCTACTTTCAGGAACATCTTCAAATATTTTTCTTTCCCACCTTATGTACATCGCGCCAATGTCAAGAAGTTCAATTTTTCTTTCGCCGAATTTAATGTAGTTGTTCATGTCAAAAGCAATACAATTAAACCAATTTGGAAACGATAATGCCCCACCATGGCTGGGCGGTGCTACCTCGGTGTAATCTTTCAGCTCGGCGTTATTATAAATCTTTAAGCGTATTCCGTTTTTAACATTTAGCCTCAGATATTCTATTAAGTAAGTGCCATTATACCATTCCATAATGTTGCTAATGAAATAGTTTTGATTTTCAATTACCCTTAAATCAATTTTTGACTCGGTTAAATGGTTAAAATCAACAAGTGTAGCCGTCTCTTTCATATTAAAGTAATTGTCGCCTTGTTTTACAGGTATCTGAGTTTTGTAAAGCATTAAAAGCGATTTGCCATTTAGCTCAACAGCGCGCTGAATTCTGAAAGTATTAAGTGTTTTTATAGCGCCGTTTTCGAGTTTTAAAGTGTCCGGGTAGCCGGGGTATGTTTTTTGATATAAGAATTTGCCATTTTGATATATACCATACCAATACTCATTGCCTTTAATACCACTTAAGTAAATGTACTTGGTTAGGGAAATGTCCCCATAAGAATAGTGCAGGTTAACTCCCTCAACATCTTTTTTATTTATTCCATAATAAGCGGCAATACTGTCTGTAAGTTTTTGTTCGGATGTTAAGGGCGATGATGGTTCTTCGGGCTGCGGGTCGGTGTTTTTGCTTGAGCAGGCAGAGAATACAGTTAGCGCAATTAAAAGCGCAACAAAATGAAGTTTCATTACAGGGTTTAGATTTGTTTTTTGCA
Source organism: Mucilaginibacter sp. UR6-1 (assembly GCF_020880975.1). GTDB lineage: Bacteria > Bacteroidota > Bacteroidia > Sphingobacteriales > Sphingobacteriaceae > Mucilaginibacter. The sequence continues at coordinate 817,791 of NZ_JAJIWP010000002.1, forward strand.
GTCCAAAAATAAACAAAATTGCGTTTTAGGCAATAAGTATTTTTCAGAGTAAACTAACTTAACTAAACCAAAAGCCACCCGCAACGTTATTCAATAAACACTACACCATGAATAACGATCCAAAAGATATAAAACAAACTAACGACGATAGCGACCTGCACCGTGATGAGATAGGCGAAAACACCGGTACTGATACCCAACTCAACAAAAGCGTTAAAACTGATGCCATTGAGCAGGAGCAATCAGAAAGCTCAAACAAGGAACAAGGCCCGGCAGGTGAGAATTTGTAGCCGTTGTTTGAACCTGAATTTTTGGAATTTAGAAAATGTTACCGATTAGCTGTAAAAGTTTTGCTAATGCTTCGACAGGCTCAGCATGACAACGTTGGCTTGTCACCTTGAGCTTGTCGAAGGGTGCGTGCGGGTCATAGTCCATTAATGCTTCGACAGGCTCAGCATGACAAGGTTGAAACAATAGTAAAATGATGTCTTGTCACCCTGAGCTGTCGAAGGGTGCGTGCGGGGCATAGTCCGTTAATGCTTCGACAGGCTCAGCATGACAGGATTGGGTAATTTATATAAGATGACTGTCACCCTGAGCTTGTCGAAGGGTACGTGGGGAGGCCTTACCACCATGCTTCGACAAGCTCAGCATGACAGCCCTATACTTTTCAGGCTTTAAATCTTAACTATCCTGCTAAATAATAATCCAACGCTTCAAAAAGTTCCTCTTTGGTGCAAACGTTATCAATATTGAATTGGCCGATGGCTGATAGCAGGGTGCAGTTCACTTTGCCGTCCATGTTCTTTTTGTCTTTCAGCATAATGCTGTAAAGTTCTTCGTAAATATCCCGGCTAAAGCTAAATCTTGGGTATAGTTTGTTGAATGTGGAGGTGATCTCATTCAGATCCTCGGCTTTCAGACCTGTTTTTTTATGGGCCAGATAGCTTTCGCAGATCATGCCTATGGCAATGGCTTCGCCGTGGGTAAGTGAGTCGGGTTTATCGTTCAATGCCCAGGTTTCAACGGCATGGCCAATGGTATGGCCAAAGTTCAGGCTCTTGCGAATGTTCTTTTCGGTCGGATCCTCAATAACCACCTCATTCTTCAACACTACCGAGCGGTGTACCAGCGCGGTTGATGGCTTGGTGAGGTCGCTTTGTTTAAGTTCGTTCCAATAATCAGCATCCAGTATCAGGCCATGTTTCAGCATTTCGGCCAGGCCCGATAGTATTTGTCGTGGCGGCAAGGTTTCCAAAAAATCGGTATCAATAAAAACCGCCTTTGGCTGGGTGAATGTACCGATAATGTTTTTAATGCCATCTACATCAATGCCCGTTTTGCCACCAACCGACGCGTCAACCTGCGAAAGCAGGGTAGTAGGCATGTGCACAAAATCTATCCCCCGTTTATAAGTTGATGCCGCGAAACCGCCCATATCAGTAATCACGCCGCCGCCCAGGTTTACCAGCAGGCTTTTGCGGTCGGCCTCAAAATCAATCAGCATTTTCCACACACCAATGCAAAAGTCAATGTTCTTGCTTTCCTCGCCGGCGCTGATCTCTATCAGGTCGTAATTACCCAGTTTGTTAAGCTTGTCGGTTAGTTTTGGCAGGCAGTGTACGCTGGTATGTTCGTCGGTTAAAACAAAAAACTTGCTGTATTTGCCACGCTCAATAAACGCTATAAGCTCATCAATACTGTTCTCAAAAAAAATCGGGTAATTATCGCTCTGTATGGTTTGCATAATTTAAATGATCCTGATGGTTTGCTTTCTGAACTCAACAACGTCGCCCTTTTTTACTTTAAGGCGTTTGCGGTAATCAACTTGGCCGTTATATTTTACTTCGCCCTCGGTAACAACAATTTGCGCTTCGCCGCCGGTTTGTACCAGGTTAGTGGCTTTAAGTAGCTGAATAAGTGGGATATACTCGCCCTGTAGTTCAAAATCGATCATGTGTGCGGCAAAATTAAACTATTGCACCATAAATGAACGATTTAATTAAGCATTTTATATTTTTGCACTTATATGACCTCGTACTCTACAAACGGCAGTATTAAACCCGCCGAAGGCTTATCTTTTGATAATACTGAAGTGGCTTTCAGGCATTCAACCAATGCTGAGCTAAAACGTGCTTACTGGCTGTTTCGCATTATCAATGTGAATTTTTTGGTTAAGATAGGTCCGCCTATCACCAATTTTGCCGTTAATATAGGCTTGCCCATAAAGGGGCTTATTAAAGCCACCATATTTAAGCAGTTTTGCGGTGGCGAAACCATTGCCGAGTGCGATGCCACCATTAAAAACCTGCACGATGGCGGGGTAGGTACCATCCTTGATTATTCGGTTGAGGGAGAGGATGAAGAAGCTGTTTTTGATGAAACCCGCGACGAGATCATCCGCACCATAAAACGCGCTACCGGCGATCCGGCTATTCCGATCACCGTGTTCAAGGTAACCGGCGTTGGTCGTTTTTCATTGCTGGAAAAGCTGGATGCTGGCGTTACACTAACTGCCGATGAGCAGGCCGAGTGGGCTAAAGTACAGCAGCGCGTGCTTGATATTTGCCAAAAGGCCTATGATGCACAGGTGCCGGTAATGATTGATGCGGAAGAAAGCTGGATACAGCTAACCATTGATGCCCTGGCTATGGACATGATGTGCCGCTTTAACCGCGAAAAAATAATTGTTTACAATACTTACCAGCTTTACCGTCATGATAAGCTTGCATCCATCAAAGCTGATCATGCCATAGCGGTAAAAGAAGGCTTTGTTTTAGGTGCCAAAATAGTACGTGGTGCTTATATGGAAAAAGAGCGTAAGCGTGCCGCGGAGATGGGCTATCAATCGCCCATACAGCCTGATAAGCAATCGGCTGACAGGGATTATGACGAGGCTGTACGCTACGCTGTACAAAATATTGATACCCTGGCTGTAGTTGCCGGTACACATAACGAGAACAGTTGCCGGCTGCTGGCCGAGTTGATGGATCAGCATGGTATTGAGCACAAGCATTCGCATGTTTACTTTTCACAACTGTTGGGCATGAGTGATAACCTGAGCTTTAATTTGGCAAATGCTGGATATAATGTGGTAAAATATGTACCTTACGGGCCAATAAAGGCAGTTTTGCCATATCTCTTCCGTCGTGCGCAGGAGAATACTGCCATTGCCGGACAAATGGGGCGCGAGTTAAGCCTCATTGTGAAAGAAAAAAAACGCAGGGGTATCTGAGACAGACCGTCTGGAATTAAGCAGCGTTTGCCTGCACATCTACCATTTATCTTTTAACTTGAAAAGCAGATCTGTTTTCGTTCTGATAAGGGGTGGTATGTCATATAATTCCCCCAAATAAATATGTCGAAACGTTTTAAATTAGTTGAGTACGAGGATGCCGGTCCGGAAGTGAAGTTGATATACGAGGAAACCATGAAAGAGATGGGGATCCCGTTCGTTTTAAACTGGTTTAAATGCCAGGGTAACAATGCCACCGTGTTACGTGGTAACTGGGAGAAGTTACGTAACACCATGTTGCGCGGCTCGGTACCATTTGTGCTTAAACAACTTATTATTTATAATATATCAAACCTAAAAGGTTGCGACTATTGTGCGCAAACGCATGGCGTTATTGCCGATAGCCTGGGTAAAGCGCTTACCGGTAAGGATGATCTGAAGCTTACCGATAACCTGGAGTGCACCTACATCCCGGCATCATACCGTAAAGCCATTGAGGTAATTACCCGTTGTGCTTTAGCGCCACGCAATACTACCGATGATGATTTTGAGGAGCTGCGTGACGAAGGCTTTAGCCTGGAAGAGGTGCAGGAACTGATGGCACTGGCCGACCTGACCAACATGGTAAACACCATAGCAGATATATCGGGCATACATATTGATAACGAATTGATGGAACCTAAGTAATATGGATTCCACAGCAGGGATACTTCAAAATTCACAACGATTGCGCTACGAGGCGCTGTCAAACTTTGCTACCGACCTGAATAAGGCTACCTCGTTTAAAGATATAGGTACGGCACTTACGGCACATGCAAAATATATTATTGATACCTATATTTTAAGAATTTGCCATAGCCATAAAGAAGATGTGCTATGTTTTGAGGTATTACGCGGCGAGTGTAAGATCATTAAGCCTAAAAATAACAATATACGTAAGTTTGAGGTAGATGTATTAGCCAATGGTCTGCCTGTAAGCTATTCAGGTGATGAGTTAGCGTTGTTACCGCTGGCTAAAACTATTTTTGCCAATAGTAAAGTGCGTTATGTACGCTCGATCCCGGTGCTTTACTTTGAAGATCAATCAGTAGTAATTACCGCGGCAGCAAAATCACCGGTAATACATGTTGACCTTGATTTTAAATTTTTACGCAGTATTGCCGACCTGGCCGCTAATAAGCTGCTGCAATTAGAGCTGTTACAGGAGATAGAACAAAACAACCGTGAGCTAAAAAAGAAAAATCAGCAGATCACCAAACTGAACCGTACGCTGGAGCAAACCGTAGCCGTGCGAACCGCCGAAGTAACGGCTGCAAACCAGGAATTGCTCACACTTTTTTACCGTACCTCTCATGATTTTAGGGCACCTCTGGCTAATATTATGGGTTTGGCCAACCTTGCTAAACTGGTTACAGATGATGAGGACGCGCTCGACCTGTTTGCTAAATGCGAGCAGGTTGTTAAGCGCCTTGATGGAATGCTGTCAAAACTCAACGTATTAAGTAACTATTCGTACGAGAGTTTGGTAGGGGAGGTTAACTTTAATCAGTTGCTCACCACCCTTAAAGCAAAATATCAGGATAAATTGACAAGTATAGGCGGCAGGATGGTGTTTGATGTAAACCTTACTGAAAAGCATACGGCAAACGCGCATAGTTACATCAATATAATTGATAACCTGATCGAAAACTCGATAACCTTTCATAAAGGTAATCTGTTAATACAGGTTTACATTTTTAGTTTTAAAGGCAACCTGGTAATCAAATTCAGTGATAACGGGCAGGGAATATCGCCGCGTATCATCAATAAAATATATGACATGTATTACCGGGGCCACTCCGAATCAACCGGTAGTGGCCTTGGCCTGTACGTAGTGCGCAGGTTGGTAAAATCATTAGGCGGCGAAATTTACGTGCAAAGCAAACTCAAGCAGTATACCTACTTTATCATCAAAGTGCCTTTTCACCAGCAGCAGTTAGTATAAACCGTTGCGCTTAAAATAATCTTGTAAGGTATCGGGCGCCGTCATTAAAAAGATATTGATGCCTAACTTATTCGCCGCTTCAAGGTGTTGCGGGCTGTCATCTATAAAAAGTGTTTCTTCCGCTTTCAGGCCGTTCTCTTGCAATACCTGCTCAAAAATGCCTGGTTCCGGCTTTCGTTTACCGGTAAGATGCGAGTAATAAGTTTTCTCGAACAGGTGATCATTACCTATAAAACCGAATTCCTTTTCCAGATAGTTCATAATGAATTCGTAATGAATAGCGTTAATGTTGCTAAGTAAAAAGGTACGGTATTTATCTTTTAGTTGGAGTAATAAATCATGTGTTCCTTCGGCAACACCTATCAGCATACCGTTCCAGGCCTTATCAATTTGCGCGTCGGTAAGCTTATTGTCGCCGGTAATTTCACGTATGCGATTACGGAATTGTGCGGCGGTGATCTCACCGCGGTCAAATGCGTCAAAAATAGCATCCTGCTTTAAATGACCAAAGAAATCGCCCGAGTTGCTGATACCCAGCTCACTCCAAGCCTGTTGCGCTTTTTCAAAGCTGATGTTGAAAATAACGTTGCCATAATCAAAGATTATATTTTTAATATTTTTCATAATTTGCTTTACTAATTCAGTACAAATATGTAATATTGCGCCTCGAAAATCAACAAAATTTTCAGCGCCTATAGCTCAGTTGGTTAGAGTAGAAGACTCATAATCTTTTGGTCCCTGGTTCGAGCCCAGGTGGGCGCACCCAAGTGGGCAAGGCTGATTTATCAGTACTTGCCCTTCTTTTTTTATCCCGTAACCAACTGGAAATCATATATATAGCCTCCGCAACTTCATTGGTTCTGGCGGTTCGATGTTGCTCTCCGTCAAAATGCATTTTTTCGGGGTACATCGAACCGGCAATAGCTCTTTTGGTTTCATTATCAGCTACTTGATACAAATCATGGATACTGGCGATAGTCTCAACAGCTTTGGGAAGCAGTATGTCAATTCTTAAAGGATTTTCCCCCTGTTCGGTTATTTTCGCCTCCAATTTATTCAGGATCACTTGTGTCTCCTTTTTGATCAATCCGTAATCTTCAGGGTCGATCTTACCGGTCAGCATCAACTCCCTTGCTTTTCGCAGCCTATCATTCTGTTCGTCGATCTCACGCAACACATTCTTACGGTCATCTTTTACCCCGTTTGTTTCCTGTTCCATTATATCGACCAGTACCTTTGTAACCAGCTTGGTCATTTCCGGAGCGAGCGCAAATTTTTTAAGCCCCTTTACAAAAGCCACATTCACATTATCAGCTTTATAGCGGCATCCGCACTGGCTGGAACAATGATAATAGTAGTAATACTGGTTCCTGCCTTTTGATGCACTTCCAGTCAGTAGCCTTGAACAGCGGGAACACAACAGGAAACCACGTAAAGGCAATTCTTCAGGGGACATTATCTTGATACCTGGCTTTCTTTTCCTTCCGTCCAATGCGTCTTGCACATCATTAAAAAGCTTTTCGGTTATCAACGGCTCATGCTGCCCCTTTACCAGGTAACTATCTTCATTCTTATATTTTGGAATAGTGATCATACCATAGTAAACAGGATTGCGTATAGCGATCAAAAAGTTATTCTTTCCACACGTAAGACCTCGTTGCCGGGCGACCTTCCAAATTTGTTCTGTCGAGAATTCGCCTGTGGCCAGCTTTTCAAAACACCATTTCAATATATCGCTTTGAGGAGATTTTAAACCAATGTATTTGCGTCCGTTTTCTGCGGTCTTGTTTACGTAACCCACGGGCGCAGAAGCCATCCAGCGGCCTTCTTTCCTTGCCCGGCGCATCCCATGAAAAACGTTCAGCGCCCTGCGGTCATTTTCTACCTCCGGTGCCGCTAAATAAATAGCCAGCATCATTTTGTTTTCAGGAATACTCAGGTCTAAAGGCTGTTCAATGGCCTGTGGTTCTACACCCAAAGCATTCAAAATGTTCATCATTTGATAGGCATCACCCGCATTTCGGCTGAACCTGTCCCACTTGGTGAAAAGGATCAGATCAATATGCCGTCCCTTAGTCTTTTTCAATTTAACAAGCAGTGCCTGCCATTGCGGACGCTGGAATGTCTTTGCGGAATGGTCTTCGTAAATGACCTTCCGGACGTTGATTTTGTTGATCTCGCAGTATCTGCGTAATACTTCTTCCTGGCTGCGCTGTGAATAGCCTTTATCGGCCTGCTCGTCGGTACTTACCCTAATGTATAGATCGGCTGTTTTCATGTCTTACTGTTCCTTTCCCGTGTCTTAATTGATCTCATCCGCTTAGCTGATGGCTTAATGTTATTATCAGTGCTGTTTTTAACTAACTGATTAACAGTTAATTTACCTAAAAAATATAACAAATCCAAGATTTCTTCGGCTTCTTTTTCATTAATTTCCAAGCCTTCATCGGCTAACATCTTGATGGCTTGTGCGGTCGTGACCGACCTTTTGATGGAAGAATCGCTCCCCATGTCATGGCAGTATTAAGTTCCGTCTGATCGGTATCACCTGGTTCCGGTATATATTAGATGGAGGGTGCCCCGACGATATGAAAGGCAGGGTACATGGCGGTGTTAACCGGCACGTCCAATGCCCTGTAATGGTCGGTAAGCACCAAGGGGGCCGATGCAGGGATAGGCCTTTTAGCCTGGTGGCCGGTACGCTCCGGCTGTGGAGGAACGGGACGGTTGCCAGCTCCCGAACCTTATGCACCATCAGGTCAGGCGCGCCACACGTTGCCATTACGCCGCTTAAACAGCCCGGAAGCAAAAAGGCGGGAAATGGTCAAGGGTGGTGCTCCATTAAAACAAATAAAATCGCACCATTTATAGACCCTTGACGGTTTTCCGGCTTTGCTAACTTTTTGCCAGCGGTGACCTGCAAGATAATATGGAGGTTGGACTATTGTTATAACCGTAGCTTGTAAAATATAACTGTGACTTATAGGAAATGTCACTTTTGAGCTAACCGTTGTTTGACCCATTTTATTAATTTCCCGATTTGCCGGTCAAGCCAATACTCCTGCTGCTGGTAGGTTTGTAACCGGCTATGACAATGAGCACCACAAACAACATTTCGAATATCCCCATATAGGAAATTTATAAATCGGGCAAATATAAATACCCAAAACTTAATGCGTTCTGAAAGACAAAGTAAGGTTAAGCCGTTTTAACTCGGCAGCTTTCCAGCATTTACATTAGTTCGCTGCATTAAGGTATTGCCTACGCTCTCCCTTGAGGTATTGGTAGACGGGATAACTTATCAGCAAATCCCTTAAGAATCTAATCCTAAAAACTTCCATGTGTTCCTTCAGTATGGTGACTCTGTTTCCTTGCCCGTTCATCCAGTTAAACAGGTCGTCGGCTTCTGCCGATGGCATGAGGTAACAGCGGTTGTCCTCATCCATCACAAATAGATTTGTCCTTTTCCTGTATTTTAATTCCATCCCCTTAACGCTTAAATGCACGGTTAGTGCAAAATGGTCGGCATGCTCCCGTAACACAAAATAGAGCTGCGGACGCAGCGGCGAAAAGGTACACGGTGTCAGGTGAGACCGTTTCAGATAATCGACCTTCCCCTTCTTGTAACGGATGCGCGGCGGCGTTGCCTCGTAGCAGTAGGCTTCGGCGATCAGTATGGGCAGCGCCCTTTCCCAAAGCAGCAAAAAGGCTTTCTTCAATGCCCTATCTTCAGAGCGTTCAGGATCATACTGCCAATATCCAAGCGGCTCGCGGAGTTGCCGCATATCCTCGGCAATCGAACGGAGTTCCAGTTGACGGTCGGTGAGCTCAATACCGTTTGCGGTGCCATCAGCCATAAGCTGCTGAAATATTGTCGTGGAGAAATTGTCCTTGCTGGTACGCAAGACCAAGGGCAGCAGCACCGGTAATTCGCAAAGATTGTTATGAAAGTCACCATACAGCAGCCCAAAGCCTAATACATCCCGTTCGCCCTTTAACAGGTTTACGGGCAAGCCTCTGTTTTTTGGCATCAAATACTGATGACCGTCCCATGTTGGCACATTCGGCTTGAACAGCTTGCCGAACTGCGGCCTTGCCTTAATGATAGCCAGCCTGTCATTTAATTCCACATGAAGGAACTTATCCTGTACCTTTTCGTTTGCATCATAGCCCGGCCAGCAATACCGCCGGAGATCCGTGCCGCCTGTCCAAACCAGGTTATACAATGCGATATAGGCATGGGCGCATAATTGCCTGTCCGGCATACCGCAGGTACAAGCTACGTGCAGGTGGTCAGGCTCAATGTGTACATGCACCTGCTGCGGTGCCTGACCTTTCAGAATTGTCGCTATGGTCAATATGCCCCGGCTATAGGCAACAGGAATAGTGCTGTTACCATAATAAAGTTCCCTTGTCCGACCGGCTTCAAAATGCTTGTTCAGCATTTCCCATGTCAGCTTTAACCGTCCCTCGTCCAGTGGTATAATGTAAAAGAACAGTTCCGGCGATATGACCTGCCCCTTGTTTTTCTTTTTAGTCAGCATAAGGCAGAGGGTTATTGATGGCCACAGGATAAGTCATGATTGACGCTTGTTCTGCTGTTGCCCTTTCTGCATTCGCCGTGAGCTTAACAGCAGCCAGCCTTTCAGCAACACCAACAAGTTCCGTTACCCTTGCCAGTAATGCAGCAGCATCTGTTTCATTTGCCTGAAAGTCGTCCTTGTACCTGGCCTCGCCGTAGCTGTTGCGCAGCAAGGCAAAGAGACGTTTATCCTCCGGTGTGCGGCGTGGCATTGCTTCGGAAAGCTCAGCAGAAAACAGCAGGCACAGGTCAAGCAGGCGGCCGATGTTATGAATATCGGTACGGTACGCCAAATAGATCAGGATAAGCACATTGCAGGCCTGTTCGACAGCTTGATGAAGCAGGAATACACCATTAGTGTAATATCCCTGCCGGAGGCTGAATGCAGCAGTTTCCAAAAAGCCCTTTGCCAAGGGGAAGCGTTTGCTGTACTGCCCCTGTGCCTTAACGTAGTTCGCGGCTGCATCCGGCTCAATGGATTGTCCATTCATGTTAAGCCGTAAGCCGCTTTTGGAGTAAAGCAGCGATCCATGCTGTACAACTTTGTTAAAGAACCTGCTGCCCTTACGGATAGCCAGTTTAACGGCATCGATGTCGTGAACAAGGACGGATACAGATAGCCCGGCAAAACTATTGTTTAAAAATTCCTGTACCCGATGTTCGATTGAGGCCTTAGTACCCGTTACCATCAGCAGGTAATACCTTGCTGAGCGCTTTTCACTTGCCCCGGCAAAGCAATTGGTTGTCGAACAGACCTCTTCGATGCTCCCGAAGCAAATGAGGTATAGCGGATCATAATTCTCTATGAGGGAACTAATGACCTTTTCCAGTTCCCGGTGCTGGTCGGGTGATAGAATGACTGATTGATTTTCCATAACGCATAACTTTGAATACTCAAAGTTGGCGGTGAAGCCAGCCGTACCGTACCAAAAGCGCTGGTACTTTACAAAGCGGTGCTTGTTTCGTACCTTTACGCTAAGACTTTACATTTGACCTATGGCAGAGACATTACACATCGGACGCAAGATCGCAAGGATAAGAGAGCTTAAAGGCATCAAGCAGGAAGCATTGGCCATTGACCTTGGCGTATCACAGCAAACCATTTCCAACATTGAGAAAAGTGATAAGATTGAGGAGGAAGTGTTGGAAAAAATCGCTAAAGCTTTAGGCGTACCTGCCGACGCTATAAAGAACTTCAGCGAAGAAGCCGTAATTAATATAATTTCAAGTACGTTACATCACACAAGCGGCTTAGTCAATTACAACCCTACGTTTACCTTTAATCCTATAGACAAATGGTTGGAAGTATTAGAGGAAAACAAAAAGCTTTATAACGAAAAGGTTGAATTGCTCGAACGCCTGTTGCAAGCAGAGAAGGAAAAAAACGAACTGTTAAAAGGAAGATCTTAAAGAAGATAACCCTTATACAAATTCGCAATTATAAAATATTATGGATATTCAGGAACTCATCGAACAATACCAAAGCCTCCACCTGGAGGAGGTGATCGATCATGAGCAGTTCAACCTGATATCCATCGATCATCACTCTACCCGCATTGAAGGTTCCACGCTTACGGAAGTGGAAGCGCAGGTACTCATCAACGAAGGGCGCACGCCCAAAGGCAAACCGCTCGACGATAGCCTGATGGTCAAAGATCATCACGAAGCTTTGCTGTTTACTTTACAGGCTATCAAATCGGGGATGAGCATATCCAAGCGGTTTATTCAGCAGATCAACGGATTGGTGATGAAAAGTACCGGCAAGACCTACAATACGGTCTTCGGAACGATCGACTCTACCACCGGCGCTTTCCGTAAAGGCAACGTGTCAGCAGGTAACACTTATTTCCCTAATTACGATAAGGTAGATGATTTCACTACTAAACTTGTCAGCTATATCAAGGAAGGAATGAGCCGTTCATTATCGGTTAAAGAGCAGCTTGACCTGTCTTTCGATGCGCATTATCACCTGGTCGCTATTCACCCGTTCTACGATGGCAACGGGAGGACATCCCGGCTTTTGATGAACGCTATCCAGGCTTATTATGGATTACCGTTGGCCATCGTTTATAGCGAAAACAAGGCTGCTTATATTGAGGCTATTATCAAGACCAGGGAAACGGAGGACTTAAGTCATTTCCGTGAATTTATGCAGGCGGAATACACAAACCTGCTCAGTAGCGAGATCAGTAAGTACCAGCAAATGCAGAAACCGTCCAAAGGGCGAGGATTTACCTTTCTGTTCTAAAAATATGTACAAGCTATTCGTCGGCGGCTTTCCTCTCGTTCGCGACAAGCAAACGAGGAAATGCAAGGGCTATGCCTTTGTCGAGATGCTGACGGAAAAGGCGGCGGCACATGTAGCCGCCGCCTTGGACGGCACAATAATGGAAGGCAGGGAATCAGTGTCAGGCAGGCTGTCGAAAAGACTGAACCTGTGCGTCCTGTACCGACCCACCGCCCTTACGTTACTGCAAGAGCAACCCCTAATACCGTCAGCCGACCATCCGACGAACCGGTCAAGTCTAAACGCCCACGGCGCACCCAACGATAGATCATCAAATACCCAAAAGACGGCGATATTATGAGCATCGCGAATTTTATGGCTGTCACAATCCAGGGCGGGGCTGATAAGGTAATGAAACCCGGCGTGTGAACGCGTGGTGCAATGGACTTATCTGCCCCGACCTCCCGCACGATATTTACAACGTAGGTAGGAATTGCCCGGCCTTTCAAACTATTCAGGTACCAAATTCGATACCTAAGTTCTTACCGCCCTCTGCCTCGCTTGCGCTCCCTGCCATAAACTTGCTCGTCGTCCACATCGTCGCTTATTTGGATGCGATCAGGATAAGCAGCGTTATCATACTCATGATCAGCGGCAGCCCGAACAGGATGAGCAACATCCGTATTTCCCTGCGATGCTCCATTTTCAAATCGGTCAACTGCTTTTCTATCGCCAATTGCCTTTGTTCTGTCCGCGTCACGGTTTCCAGTATCTTGCCCGTTGCCTGGAACAGGTTCATCATTTCCCTTTCTGCTTCTTGCTGCGATTCTTGTTCCACCTTGCTGTTCTGCGGTATCTCCGTTGATGGCTCCCGTTCTGCGGTTTGCCTCGCTAATTGCCGCGCTGTCTCTAACTTGTTCATAGTTCAATGTTTTTAATAGTTCCGTCCATTTAAATTTGCTGCCTAACGCTTGTCCTTTGGCTTTGAAGTTTCCATAGAAATAGGTAATGCCGCTGACCCTTCCCGTCGATTGCTGGTTAAAAAGGAGAAAAATATTATTAGCCTCGCATTGCTGGACGAAGTCCTGCATGCTCAGATCCCGCTGCTTCAGGATGAGCGACAGCTTTTCCTGAAGCAGCATCTTGTCCGATGGTTCCCCACGGCGGATCGCCATTTCGATCTCGTCCTTTTTCGGCGCACGGCTGAACGTCCTGTTCGTCTGATACACCGATACCTTGCTCTTGTGTTCTATCGCTACATAGCTGCTTTGCTCTACCAATAATAAGTTATATTCCCGTTCCAGCTTCCTGAGCAGTGCCTCGCTGCGCTTGAAGTTGTTGCTGTCTGATACGACCGACCCGTCGAAACTGATCCGGTTGAGCAAAAGGTGGATGTGCGGATGCTCCGCATCGTAATGCCGGAAGATCATGTATTGGTTATTAGTAAACCCCATGCCATCCATATACCGGTGTGCGATAGATAACAGCTTTTCATTGTCGAGTTCGGCTGCCTCCTCAGGTGAAAAGTTCAGGCTGGTATGGTAAACGTACCTGTTCAGGCTTGGCCGCAGCATCCTGACCAATTCCACTTCCCGCTTAATGATCTGCATATCCATAGAGGAGAAGTTAGTAGCAAGGAGTTCAGCCCGTCTCTTCGGGTCAGGACTATCCAACTTCCTTAAGTTATAGCCTAAGGCACCCATATAACTTTTACCTATCTTCTGACTGGCTATCATGGGCTATCATAACGGTTATAAGGTTCAGGTGCCTTTCCAATCGTTGTAATATCCTGAAAAGGTCGGGCGTGATGATCCCGGTGTTGGCCTGCCGGGTAAGCTGATTGAGATTGACACCTATGCGTTTTAGTTCGGTATAGGTCAACAGGTCTATCCTTGAAATGGGAGGTGAGGGATAACGCCCCTTTGTTATCCTTTCCCTGGCTACAACTGATGGCGGTAAGCCGCATAGCGCTGCATAGGAGTTGAGCTTGTCTAACTCCGCAAAGTTCATTTGCACGGTCAGCTTATACGACCTCTTGTCGGCTGACGAAACTTTTGGCCTTGCCATGTTCTGATGCAAAAATTATGGTGAACTAAACCGTCAAGGCAATGACGGTTTCTGATAAGATGCCCTTTGCAGGACACTGCGGTAACGACTACCGCATTTATGATATATACTAAGTTAAAAAATCCAGATGGATTTTCAAAACCCCTCGGTATTTAGGTATGTGTAACGAAGTGAACTTACCCGGGCCGGGTGTCCCAGCAAGCCGTTTTGACCCGGTCAAAACATGGCTTGCTTCGAAGCAAAATTAAACGTATTTTGGATCAAACTAATTAAGGGTTGAACAGCTTTGGCCGCTGGTTAGATTCCAACTGACAGCGCAAGCAGACCAGACTTCTAAAACAGGCTGCATTTATATAGACCTCCATTTTCACTTATTCTTATCTTTTAAAAAAATACTAGGCTAATGAAGCATTTCCTTTATAAAGGCAAGCAAGACCAGCTTTCAGAACTATAATTAAATACGTTTGAAGAGTACGTAAAAGTCGCTAAAAAGACTTTTCACATTTATTGGAAACGCGTAATCTGTCTTTTTTATTTGGGTCGGGATACTCTTTAGGAGCGGTATAAAGCCTGGTCAACTTTCCTGTTCGATAAGCGCAAAGATAAATATGGCAACTACGAGGTAAAGCAGTCTAGCGAAGGGTGGGGCTATGATGTCAAAAAAGCCATAGAAGAACACAAGACAAACTGGATGCTGATCCTAAAAGCAGGAACAATTGGTCACCAACCTGAAAAATGGTAACCGTCCGGTAATAACTGTCGAAGGTAAAGATGTAAAAGTCCGCATCGAAGCTGAGTACATCGAATATTTCGGCAGCTTTTATTTTGATACTATTCGCTAAAAATAATTAGCTTTAAATCCTTATTCCAATTATGAAAGAGATTCCTAAGCCATTAATAGATCAGATCAGAAACAAGAGTGTAGTTCTTTTTTTAGGCAGCGGGTTTGCATATAATTCTTTGCATCCTGATAACAAAAAGGCACCGCTTGGTCCAGAATTAGCAAATTTGATAGCTAAAAAGTTCTTGGGAGACGAATATCTGGGGCAACCCTTGACTTACATATCTGATCTTGCTATATCTTCAGTAAATTTATTTGAAGTTCAGCGATTTCTTTATGACACTTTCGAGCCCTTTTCACCTAATGAAAAGCAAAAGGCTTTTGCTGAATTTGCATGGAAAGCCATATTTACCACTAATTATGACCTTTTAATTGAGAAGGCATACAATAATAATACGAAAGCTGCTCAAGATTTATCATCTGTTTTCCGCAATACACGCGAGCAAGATATTTTTAAAACTTCTAATACAGTTCCATATTATAAGCTTCATGGTTGTATTACCTACATCAACGACGAGAACTTACCACTCATTCTATCAACGGAACAATATATAACACACCAAAAAAACCGGGAAAGATTGTTTTCAAAGTTTCGTGAATTAGGCAAGGATTTCACTTTCCTATTCATTGGGTACAGTAATCAAGACTGGAATATAAGATATATACTCAAAGAACTTGAAAGCCTAAAAGACGGTAGGCCTCGGTCCTATATGGTTTCTCCTAATTTTACATCGGTTGAAGAAAGCTATTGGAATGAACGGAAAATCTCTCCAATTTCAATGGGTTACGAAGAATTCATCGATATGATTTGCCTGGAAATTTCTGACGTCCAAAGAAAGTTGTCCACAACTATTCAAGAACATTCAAAGCCAATATACCAACGATTTGTATTAGATATCAAAGAGAATAACCCTTCTGAAAGTCTGGTAAGATTCATTGATAATGAGGTAGATTTTGTCCATACATCAATTGCATCTACCGATGCCTCACCGCAAGCATTTTATAAAGGCTATTTTGAAAATTGGGACCCGATTATTAAAAATCTGGATGTTGACAGGTACTTAAAGGATCGAATTTTAGAGGACATAATTTTTGATGACAAGTACCAGGATAAAAACACTTCCTATTTGTTTTGCATAAAAGGGTATGCAGGCTCCGGCAAATCTGTGCTGCTAAGGCGTCTGGCTTGAGATAGTGCGGTGACTTTCGATAAATTCTGCATCTACTTAAAAACAAATGTTGCTATCCGAGTTGAGCCTATCATTGAACTCTTTAATTTCACGAAAGAGCGAATTTATTTTTTTATTGATGATGCGATCAGCAATGAATTTGGGATTACTTATTTGTTAAGCAAACTTGATAAGGAGGGCATTCCCGTTACTATTATCACTACAGCGAGTACCAGTCTACTAAATGATGCAGATACTCTAAAATCATATATCGATGATGACTATGTATTAAGCTACCTGTCGGAAAAGGAGATCGAAGAACTCATTAAGAAATTGACAATTCATAAATCGTTAGGCTATCTTGTTAATAAAAGTTTCGAGGATCAAAAACAGGAATTGTCAGAACAAGCAGGTCGGGTTTTACTTGTCGCCCTACATGAAGCAACAGGAGGAAAGAATTTTGAAGAGATTATTTTAAATGAATACAATAATATTGCTGATGAAAAAGCTCGATCACTTTATTTAACGGTGGCAATTCTCCACAGGTTAGGCTCATACGCCAGAGCAGGCTTAATTAGTCGAGTACATGATATTAGCTTTCATGAATTTAAAGCCAAATTCTTCAAGCCTCTTGAATATATTGTATTTGATGAACGAAATTATACTATTGGTGATTTCATTTACAAAACCCGGCATCCAATAATAGCGCAAATGATTTTCAACACGGTTTTGGTTGATCCTCAATCAAGGTATGACGAATATATCAGGATTTTTAACTTTCTTGATATTGATTATAACAGTGACCGCTCAGCCTTCCTGGCGATGACGAAAGCTAAGCAACTAATTCAATTATTCACTGATCCTATAAAACTGAGAAATTTATACGATGCAGCCGAAAAGTGCAGCCCTGATGACGCAAGACTTCTTCAACAACGAGCAATTTTGGAAATGTCTATACCTGGTGGCGATTCAAATAAAGCTGACGAATATCTAAAAAGGGCGCTTGAATTGTTACCAAAAGATCCTTTAATATCCCATTCTCTTGCTGAAAACGCATTAAAAAAGGCGGAACGGGCAACAACAAATATTGAAAGAAACGTATTTATTGAAACAGCTCAAAACCTCAGTAAAGAAATAATAAAAAAATACCCTAACCAAGCTCATAGTTATCATACTATATTGAAAGGTAAACTTATGATGCTAAATGATCAACTGGCTCTGCCGGGTAAACCTTCAATAGAATTAATAATAAAAGATATTGAAAAATCTCTACAAACGGCCAAGCAACATTTTCCCGAGCAAGAGTTTATATTAGATATTGAAGCAAGATTTAAAGAATTAATTGACAATGAACCCCGCGCTCTGGAAATTTTGAAGCAAGCATATGAAATCAATAAGGCAAGCCCGTACATTGCTTTAAGGTATGCAAAAACATTGGAAAATAGAGGCGAGACCCGCGAAGCATCCACAATTTTGGAGCAAACTTTAAAACTGAATCCAAACGAAAAGGATGTTTGTTTCCGATATGCTCACCTCTTAAGTATGGAAAAAGACCCTAACTACAATCAAATCGTTTCGTATTACAGGAGATCGTTTACGCTTGGTGACAGTCGTTACGAGTCTCAATTTTGGTACGGTCGGGCGTTGTATGTAAACAATGAAATTGATAAGGCCATTCCTCAATTTGAAGCTTTATCGCGCGCTAAAATAGATCCCGGTTTTAAAAGAATGCCGAGAGGTGTAATGATTTCAAAAGAAAATGTTAAGCCATTTAAAGGAGCGATTTCGAGGATTGAAGCCAACTTTGCCTATATAACCAGGGAAGCATTCAGTGATGACGTATATCTCTATAGGCACCATGTAAAAATTGACTGGTATAAGTTAAAAGTTGGCAGCCGGGTATCATTTAATATTTTGTTTAACTATTACGGTCCAGTAGCTACAGATATAAAAATTGCGACTTGAAACCTAAATTATTCGGTGTCGCAACTTTATCTAATCTACTCATAGTTGTATACAGGCTTTAACTCATAAATATTCATTATTACTTTTGCTGCTGGGACTTTGCCAAGTTGTAATTTAATTTTTTCTTTTAGCTCAAAGTCTTTGACATTTTCAGTAAAATAGTTGCTGACTGTCATTTGGTAGGCGCAGGTTAGCGATACTTTTGCTTTTTGTTTAACGCCATCTAACGATCCCTCAACCTGAAACGTGTCTTTTGGCGATAGATCGGCATAACGATCATCTATGGCATATAAAGTCATGTCTATGAAATTGCTAAATCGGAAAAAGGTATCATCGTCGAGGGCGATGATTTTATCTTCGTGAAACTGGCCCGGATCTTCTTTTTTAAAATCCTGTGGGAAAATACTGATTCGCTTATAACCCTCCAGGTCGATATCCTCATTGCGCAATTTGATCAGCTGACGGGATTTGGAAAAGGGCGAACCCTTGATAAAATCTACAAAAATGTGAGGCCTTTCGTTCCAATTGTCCCCTTTAGCATCAACAAGTATCATATCTTTATAGCCGATCAAAGCGTAAGATATGTAATAACTTTGCCTGGCATTCGGGAGCGAGTGAAAAAAATCAAGGGCTAATTCCTTCTTTTTATAGCGTTGTTGGTATTCTTCATCATCATCAGTCGGCTGTTCCTGCAAATTACAGAAGCTGGTAAAATCATACTCTTTCTTGATGGTGTCAATATAAGCGTAATATTCAAGCTCCTCGAAAATCAGGCCCAATGGATGCTGTTCAACAGCGGTATATGTGCGCCAGCGCGGATAGGATTCAAAATCAGGATAAGCATCCTCGTAAGGATAATTGTCATCTTTAATATCTCTGACCAGTATAGGATGATGCATATTTGCATTATTTCCTAAAATAGACAGCAATTTATTTTTTACGGTAACGGCAGTCCGGATCTCGGTTGCCCTTGACCGCCTTTTGGTTACAAATGATAATCCGAAAAAAGTAAAAAGTATCCGGTCATTTTTTGGCAAGAAAAGCATATCCTCCAGGGCCGCTTTCCCCCAAAGATAAAACTCCATGACGCCTAGCTTTTGTAGTTCCTCCCGGAAAGCGTCATGCGTTTTCTTGGAGATATTTGCGGATGCCGCCAAAATATAACCGTAAGGTGGTACCTGACCAGCGGTGATATTTTCCTGGATGATCTTTCGCACACGGATAGGCCCCAGATCTTGTTCCCTTTTACATTGAATCATCCAAAGGTTTCCGTTCATGGGATGCACTTCAGTTACTTCATCAGCATCGTCTGTTGCCTCGCGTTCAGCGTAATTCCTTTCATAAGCCCGGATGTCAAAGCCGTCATCTGCTCCTCCTCTTCCCGTAGCCTCTATGCTCTGCCAGTCCTTAAAATCATAAATCAGCTGCCTCACTAAGTCTTCAAAACGCTTAGGATCAAGGTCTTCAAAATGGATTTGTCCGTAAGTTCGGGTAATCGTGGGTTTAGTCAAAGTATTGCTGTTAGTGATCCTAAAGTTACGTAATTGTTGTTAAGGTGCGCAGTTTTTGCACCGGCCTGCTTTGGGACCTATTTAATGAGATGAACTTATTTCCTCTAAAAACGATCCTGCAAGATAGCGGTTGCAGCCGCTTCATTCCAGATCTCCCTTCAGCCGCTTCGCCGCAGTTTAAAAGCACTTGCGTTTTGGGCTTAATATGCTAATGAGTCGCTGAGTCATATTATACTCTACGTTTTAATGTGTATTAATGCTTATGCAAACATTGACAGCTATAGCTTTATAAGTTAGGTGTTGCCAAGTCCAGCGGTGACCCGCCACAATGTGCCTAACCGTTTTAATACATACAATTATAAATTATTCTAACGTTTCCGTTCAACGGTACTATTTCCATTGATTGTTTGTTGACCGCATGCAAGCTAACTGATATTCAAGCTTAAAAGCGCTGATATTTATTTTCTATACTATTTTATCTATATTTGAAAACCCTAAGCGTTTAAACAGATAATATGATACACATCACTGCGCCTTGTCGCTCGACTTTGACCACCTCGGTACTAAGTTTCAGTCAACAATATAAAACTTTGAGATCCACCGTATAACCTGAGCCTCATAAATTTCATTCAACAGTCATTATTTAGTAGCAATCTGCTATTCCTACAAGGCAGATAGTGTATTTACAATCTTTCACAACCGACCTTATATGTCACGATTTCTTTTGCTCCTGCTATTTTGCATGCAATCAATTATTGCCTTTGCTCAAAGCAGTAATAACTACACTTTTCAAAACATGATTCCGGTAAGCACAGTAGCACCTAACGCTGCTGCGCTTGGTAAGTTCGGGAACATACCGGTGAGCTATGCAACAGGTATTCCATCAATAAGCATTCCCTTATATGAAATCAATGCCGGCAAAGTAAGAATCCCTCTATCTTTGGATTATCATAGCGGGGGTGTGAGGGTAGACGAGGTGGCTTCGAGTGTTGGCACCAGTTGGGCATTAAGTGGTTTGCCAACAATTTCAAGAAATATGATCGGTGTGCCTGATGAAGATGGTACCGGCTATTTATACGCGTTGCCGTTAGACTCAATATATAATTTTATGAGTGGAGAATCTTACGGTACGCAAAAGGATCTCGTTTATGCTCAGTTCATTCGTAATATACGCGATAAGGTGACCGATACCGAGCCTGATGTATTCTCATATAATCTTATTGGATCAAGCGGTAAATTTATATATCGTCCGAATGGCAGTATCATGCAGATACCCCAAACTAATAACAAGATCGAAAGAGTAGGTTCCGGGTTCCGGATAACTGATGAGAGTGGAAACAGTTATATTTTTGATAAGACCGAGTCAACTAATATCGTCACGCAATCGGCAGTGAACTGGTCGAATTATACAAGCACCTGGCGTGTTTCAAAAATAATTGATCAGAGTCAATCCGACACGGTATCTTTCTCCTATGAAGCTATTATTGGAAATACTGAACGCTCCTGGAGCTTCACACATTCTATTGGGTCCCGTCCTGAAATGCCTTGTGGCATAAATGATCAGATAATTTCTGAGCCAAGCTCTTCCGTGTCTTCTGTATATCACTCGGAATTGAACCCAAAAGAAATTAGCTGGAATAATGGTAAAGTATTATTTAAAAACGTTACTGATCGTATTGACCGAACAAGTAACGCCAGGCTGGACAGCGTAAAAATTTACAGCCTGTCAGCCCTTGGCTCTCAACTGATAAAACAAGCTAAGCTTCATCAATCCTACTTTTATAGTAACCCTATATCCGGCAGAGCTGCCAACGATTACCGTAACTACAGGCTGAGACTTGATTCAGTTAGGTTTATACCGGTTAGTGGACAAAATCGACCTTACAGGTATAAGATGGTATATAAAACTATAGATATGGCACCTAATGAATCTTACGCGCAAGATCGCTGGGGGTATAATAACGGACAGTTTAATAACCAGTCATTAATGCCGACACAAACGGTTCTTTTTTTCAATTCATATGAAACCTTCGGCAATGCCAATACAAACCCCAACGAGTCTTACATGCAGGCTTGTATGCTGGAATCCATAGAGTACCCTACTATGGGAAAAAGTGTATTTGAATTCGAGCCACATAGCTTTTTAGTTGATTATCAAGAGATGCAACTGCAAAATCATGGTATAAATGCTAATGGTGGCGTTCAAAGTCAGAATTCAATGTTGTTCACCGTAGACTCAACACAATCTGCATTTAGGTATTCGGTTTATATTTCGCCTTATGCAGGAGCAAACGTTGCTGATCGTCCCCGCGTAGAGCTGTATGATCAGACGGCTAATAACACATTGATTTTTAGCGTAACGAATACCAATACGGTGAACAATCCCAGCTTGCCAACTAATGTGACGGACAGAGCTTTGAATCTAATAGTTGGTCACACGTATAAGTTTATAGTAAACATTTACACTTCAACAAGCCCGGGCGTAAACGCAAACGGAGTTATTTCCTGGTTAAGGCCTGTCAGTGGAACTGTGGCAAGGCACGAAGGCGGGTTAAGGATTAAAAGCATCACCAACTATGATAATAATGGCTTGTTCACAAATAAGCAAGCATACACTTATGGTGCGAATGGTATTGGATCTTTGATTACAGCAGCTTCGTTCCTTCAGCAAAATTATGAAGATATTGTGTTTGCCAATACCTTTGAAACTAACTGCGGAAATAATACAGGTTACGGATCAATCATAGTAAATTCAGCCCCTGCCAGGATTTATCATCAAAAAGGTGTATATCCAGCAACGCAGATAAGCGGATCACCGGTTGTTTACAAAGCTGTCACCAAATACGATTATAACGAATCTGGTATTCCTAATGGTAAAGCTGAATTTGAATACGACATCTACGAAGATCAAAATTTGTTTGAAGGCTGGGTCTTCCGGAAAAATATCGGTGTCTGGATGATTTCCGATGCCTGGAAGAATGGGTTTGTTAAGCGTGAAAAAACTTATAGGTTTATAAACGGTGTTTTTACGCCAGTCATTAAAAAAGGATTCGTCTACATTACACATCGGCCAGAAACACATCAAGTATTAAAGATCAAACCAATCTTTGTAAAGATGAGTTCGATGGAGATACTGAATGTGGCCGACACAAAAATTTCCAGCAACCGTTTCTACGCGAATTACATTCCGACGAACACAGGTGCAATGTTATTGTTATCCGAATCTGACACGACGTACGACGATTCGGGCAATGAACAGATTACGATCCGTAACAATACCTATGGTAACGGCCTGCATAATAATCCAACGCAGGTTCAGACGACGAACAGCCAGTCGGAGAACATTGTGCAGGAGTTGAAGTATGCGCATGATTATACGTCAGCGGGCAATGTATACCAAAAGATGTTGAACCGTAACATCGTGTCACCGGTGATCACCTCAAAGGAGACAAACAACGGTATTCAGATCAGTTATTCAAAGATCAATTATAAGGATTGGTATAATGACAGCAAAGTGCTGATGCCGGAGACGGCAGAGATGCAGGTAGGCAGCAATTCAATCGAGACGAAGATCAGCTTCAATAGTTTCGACCGTTACGGCAACATATTGGAGCAAGCTAAGGCACAAGGGCCACCGCAATCCTACCGTTGGGGGTATAAAAGCCAGTACCCGGTAGCGGAGATCAAGAACGCAGCATACAAGGATACCTGGTATGAAGGCTTTGAAGAACCGGGTGGTACCAGCACGCTGAACGATGCCCAGGCCGGTCACTACAGTAAAACGGGTGGCTACACCAAGAGCTTGAGCGGCCTAAAGAACGGCACCTACGTATTATCGTACTGGCGCAAGTCATCAGGCAAATGGTTAGCAGAGGTAAATGATAATATAACGGTGAGTAACGGCACCTACAATATCAGCATCGCCTCAACTACACAGGTAGACGAGGTTCGTTTTTATCCGAAAGATGCGCTGATGAGCACATTTACTTATGATCCGCAGATCGGGATGACCAGCGGCACGGATGCTAAGAACCAGACCAGCTATTATGAATACGACGGTTTCCAGCGCTTACTCAACGTGAAGGATGAGGAAAAGAACGTTATAAAGAATTATGCGTATAATTATGGCCCGGGCTCATTGCCGGTAACCAGCCTTGTCGGCAATCAGGTACAGTCACAGACCTTTAACAAGCAAGGCTGCGGAACAGGATATACAGGTTCGGCAGTCACCTATACGGTTGGTGCAAACAGTTACTATGCAGGGACGCAAGCAGAAGCGAACCAACTGGCCTTGAATGACATTGCCACTAACGGGCAGAGCTACGCTAATACCAATGGCGCTTGCAATGCAATACCTGCGAACCCTTACATTAAATTAGAGATCAAATCAAGCTACTTAGGCAGTGATAACCACTATTATGCGGTATATTCATTCAAGGCTTTCTCGGATGCAGCGATGACCGTACCAATGACAGTAAGCAGTAACTACCCGGTACCCTACAAGCAAACATCGACTACTACTTACTCAAATGGAAGCACACCGACAACATCGGTACTCAATAAAACGACCAGCATACTATCAGGTACCAGTTATCGTGACCTTACAGTGGATGTAAATACTTGCGGGCAGGCAGCCTTGCCATCGATGGTTGCAAATACTGCGACTACAGAGGCTGCTACAGCCACACAGACCCAGCAAACGGATAGCGCACAAGCAACAGGCACGACAACACAAGCCACTGAACAATCAACGCAGGGAGCAACCACGCAGTCCGCAGAAGGGACAGCAACGACAAATACGGTTCCACCGGGTGGAGGTACACCGACAAGTTGCACCAATACGGATATTAGTTTAGCACCAGTTCTTAACCCTGAATAACCTTTGCCTTATCAAGACCATGCAATTATCACGATCAACAAGATATATATTACTAAGCGGAGTAATGCTACTAGTGGCAGCGGCAGTTTACGGCCAGTCGTCCAACCAGAACTACATCCGTGTGCGTACGCCACGGACAAAGATCACGACAGATAGTAAGCTTCAGACCTTATCATCGAATGCCGATTCGGTGATGACCGAAGTGCAATACTATGACGGGCTGGGCAGGCCGTTGCAGACCCTGCAAGTAAAAGGCAACCCAAATAAAACGAAGGATATTGTTCAGCCAGTAGCATATGATGATTATGGCAGAGAGGTCCGGAAATACCTGCCCTTTGCCCACCCTGGAGCGGCTGACGGCAGCTATAAAGGGGACGCTTTGATCCGGCAGCAGGCATTCTATTATCCGTCGGGTTCAGGGCCGCAGCAAGTTAATGGCGTTGTCAGGACAGCCACGCCCTATGCGCAGCTTGTTTATGAAGCCTCTCCGCTCAACAGGGTATTAGAGCAGGGAGCGCCGGGAGAAGTATGGCAGCCCGGTGCGGGACATACCGTAAGGAGCAATATCTATTTCAACAACCAGAGTGCGTTCGGCACATCTGTACTAACAGATAACCCAGGATCAAAACGGGTAGCCTTATATACCGTAAGCAGTGCCGGGGCGCTGACGCGCAGTACGACCAGCCCGAACTATGCCGATAATCAACTGTTGATAACGATAGTAAAGGATGAGAACTGGAAGTCTGGGGACGGTTGCCTGAACACGGTAGAAGAATATAAGGATAAAGATGGTCATGTAATACTCAAGCGTACGTATAACAAAAAAGGCAACCTGCTGGAAATGCTTTCGACACATTACGTTTACGATGATCTAGGCAATCTTCGCTATGTGCTGGTTCCGGGATCAAATCCGGATGCCGCCAGTGGCGTGCCAACACAGACTGTATTAGACGCCTTCTGCTACCAATATAAGTATGACAGCCGCAATCGTTTATCAGAAAAGAAGATCCCGGGCAAGGGCTGGGAGTTTATTGTTTACAACAAGTTGGATCAGGTATGTATGACCCAGGATGCCAACCAGCGCAATAAGGCCCCCCAGGAATGGAGCTACAGCAAATATGACGGCTTAGGCCGGGTCGTGATTACCGGTATCTGGAAGCATACCGGCAGCAATGCGGATGCCAATAGCACCGCTCCGTCAAAAACGCACTATAACTGGCTGCAAGGCGTATACAACACCTCGACAGATCCCTTATGGGAAACACGTGACAACAGCACGGCCACAGGATATACCAATGTAAGCCTGCCCCAGGATGCCCCGGCAGTGTACAATACAATAAGTTACTACGATGATTACACCGCTCCCGGTCTTCCTGCACTGTACGCTCTATTAACTGGCGGCACTTCCAAACCTAAAGGATCATTGACAGCGGCCCGGGTAGCTATCATAAACAGTGACGGAACTGTAAGCAGTAATATGCTTTGGACGGTGAATTATTACGATAGCCAGGGCAGGCTGCTCAACCTGTACAAACAGCATTACAAAGGTGGCAGCGTACCGGATGAAAAGAACTATGACCTGGTAACGTACTATTATAATTTTAACGATCAGCAAACGGTAACGCAGCGCAAACATTACATCAGCAGTTCGACCACACAGCGGATGACTATTTCCACCCGGAATATTTACGACCATATGGGGCGTAAAGTAAAAACCTGGCAGGCGATTGGTAACGCTGGCCAGACATCAAATCCACGTACGCTGCTGGCACAACTGGACTATAATGAGATCGGCCAACTGATGAACAAGAAGCTGCACTCGACAGACAGTGCCACTTTTAAGCAGTCGATAGATTACCGCTATAATGAGCGCGGTTGGCTGTCAAGCATTGGCGATCCTGATAACATAACGGCGGGCAGCATATTCGGTATGAAACTTGATTACCATGAAGGTGCGAATAAGCAGTACAATGGCAATATTGGCGGCATGAGCTGGCAGACCAAGGTTCCGGCTAATCCGGCAGGACTTTACCAGCAGAAACAAAACTACCTGTATACGTATGATAACCTGAACCGGCTGATTACAGCAGCTTACGGTGACGCCACCGGCACAAACTCGAATAAGTTCAACGAAGACCTTACCTATGATATGATGGGTAACATCCTTACCCTGAAGCGCAGGGGAGGCTCCGCAACAATCTATGTCAATGACTTTGCGTACAACTATACCTCAGGCGGCGCAGGTAATAAGTTGTGGAGCGTAACGGATGCAGGAACAAATAATCAGCCCGGCAGTTACACGTATGACGGCAATGGTAACGTGATAACGGATACACGTAACCAGATAACCGGCATAACTTACAATATGTTGAACCTGCCGAGTACGGTAAACAGGACCGGTGGTAACATTAATTACATTTACGATGCGGCAGGGAACAAACTGAGAAAAACCGGTACGGAAACGAGGGAGTACATTGACGGGATAGAATACAGCGGCACAACAGTGGCTTTTATCAGCAATGAAGAAGGACGTGCGGTACCGAACGGTTCGGCGGCATACAGCTATGATTATTACCTGAAAGACCACTTGGGGAACACAAGGGCAGCGATCAAGCAGGATGGCAGCATTGTACAGGTGCAGGATTACTATGCGTTCGGTTTGTCGTTCAACCCGGGTAACACATACACACCAGGCCCTGAGAACCGTTACAAGTACAACGGTAAGGAGCTGCAAAGTGAGACCGGGCAATACGATTATGGTGCGCGGTTTTATGATCCGGTTATTGCACGTTGGGGTGCGACTGATCCCTTAGCGGAAAAGTTGAGAAGATGGTCTCCTTACAACTACGGAGATGATAATCCGATTCGAAATATTGACCCCGATGGAATGCAAAGTGAAGATCACGGTCGGAAAAGAAAAAAAGCAGATTCTCCTAAACCTGTATCAGATTTAAAAAAGGATTTCTCTAACAGGCAATCCGTTTCGCGTGATAATACAAAGGTAAAAATACCTGGGTCGCCGTTAAATCAAGGGATGAACGGTAGAGTAATTGATGCAAAGACAGCAAATAAGGGATGGGCGACACCTCCATATAAAGCTGACACCAAAGTGCGTGAATTTCAAACAGGCAAAAGCGACAAATTTGTCCGCGTATATACAGAAAATAAAACTAACCCTGAAGGTGGATGGATGGCGAAACCGGCTGACGTTAAAGACTTATCTCCTTCAGAAATACAGGATAAATTTTCATTGCCTAATAGGCCAACCCACATGGTAGATGTTCTTCCTCCTGAAGGTACAACAGTCAGAGTTGGTGTCGTAGCAGAAGCATTTGGTCAAAGTGGAGGAGGAATACAATATCAATTAATGAAGGAAATACCTAGCGGATCATTTGTCAATTCTATTGAAATTCCATCTGTAGTTCCTACTCCGGTAATTATTGAACCAGTGATATTACCTGAAACGCCGGTACTAACCCCCGAACCAATAATCCTCCCATAAAAACAAAAAATATGTTCCGTACCCAAGAAAATCGTCTTTATTTTGATCATAAAGACCCTGTTATTTTCCCTTATCAGATAAAGAAAACACTTTTATTAGATAGTGTTATAATAGTTTTGATAGAGGTGCCACCGAAGAAAATATTCCATAATAATGTGTTTGCCTTTAACACTCAGGGAGAATTTCTTTGGCAAATTTCGAAAACAACACTATTTTATACCGGGGAAAGGTGTCCTTACATTGACGTAATTTATACTGATAGATTAATACTTTTCAATTGGTGTGACACAGCTTTAGCTGTTGAATTATATACCGGTGAAATTATTGACAAGTGGAACTCTAAGTGACCATATGCAGAGGATTGATTACCACGTTACCGAAACCATAATTACATTTATGATGCGAAAGGATGCAAGCTAAGAAAACGGGGACAAAGAGGAGGGAATACATCGACGGGATAGAGTACAGCGGCACGACACTGGCCTTTATCAGCAATGAAGAGGGACGGGCGGTACCAATGGTACAGCTGCATACCGCTATGATTATTACCTGAAAGATCACTGGGTAACACCCGGGCCGCGATCAAGCAAGATGGCTCTATCGTGTAGGTGCAGGACTATTATTCGTTCGGCCTGTCTATGAATCCAGGCAATAACACACCGGTGCAGGTTAATGAGAATCGCTATAAGTACAATGGTAAGGAGCTACATGAAACAGGTAAGTGCGATTATGGAGCAAGGTTCTAAGATCGGTGATTTGAAGTGGGGAGTAGTTGATCCGCTATTAGAAGTTTATCAAGGACACACCACGCATTACGGATATGTACTATGAAATCTGATCAAGTTAATATATCCTGACGGACGGTATCCCGATGACCCTGGTGACGGTTTCAACGAAAGCGATCCAGCGGGTAATGGAATGTCATTGATCGAAAATGTTTTTTACGAAACTGGACTTTGATAATGTCTACAGAGGACGTTTTGAGGATAATGGAAGACTACAAGAACAATCAGATAATTGCAGGTATTATTACTATGTTGATTTTTACGAAGATTATAATATTGAATTGTTTGCAAGTGAGATTTCAATATTTTGTTTTTAATGTTTACGGTTAGGCTCCTTATACTGTGCTCGAAGCAAGTTAATCATTAAGACGCCAAGGAAGCCAAACTCCTTAAATCCTCTACAAAGTGGTTCGAGAAATGCCCAGTTGGGCGCACTAATAAAAAGGGCATTTCTGAATAAGAAAATGCCCTTTTTCAGTATATTTGAGCGGTTTTTTTCAATCACGGTACTGACTCCGTAAATCTTCATAAAGTCAGGCTTTACATAATTTTTTGTTGAACTTCACGTAAAAAGCGTCACTAAATCGTCACGGACTTTTTTACGTGCCTAAAAACGGAATTATGGCAACAGTAAATGCTGTGGTTTATGAACAGTTTAAAAGAGCGGACGGAACCTTTAATGTCCAAATCAAGGTATTCCACCAAAAAGTAAGAAGGTTTATAGAAACAAACCATTACGTTTCATTAAAGCAACTTAACAAGAAGTTGCACTTGACCGATAAGCATATTATAAAAACATTACAGTTTACGCTTGATGATTACCGCAAATCGATTGGCGACCTCGGTGCCAAGTTAGATTTTATGACCTGCGATGAATTACGGGAATACCTCATAAATAAGGACGAAGAAGTAGATTTTATCAAATTTTGCAACATTCACACAGAATCGTTAAAAAAGGCAAAGAGGTTAGGTACTGCAAAAAATCATACGGCGGTTAAAAATAGTCTAACCGACTATTTTAAAAGAGATACTATTGCCGTAATTGAAATAACTCGAAAATGTTATATGCTTATGAAAAATGGTTAAGAACAGATCGGGAAATGAAGCGCATTAACCAGCTAAAAAAAGAGGTCACAACAATTGAGAAAGGCATGCGGGATGGTGGCATATATGCACATATGCGTGACCTGAGAACCTTATTTAATGAAGCCCGGAAATTCTATAACAATGAGGATTTAGGCATTATGAAAATTAAGCACTATCCATTTTCAATTTATAAAATAGGTGCAGCCCCAAAAACAAAGAAGCGTAATATAACCCTGGATCAATTGCTTGTAATTAAAAATTGTGAAGTTAAACAGGACAGTCGGGCAGAATTAGCGAAAGAATTGTTTATGCTTAGTTTTACTTGTGTGGTATGAATGCGGTAGATTTCTATAATCTCGACCAATACGACCCGAGTTGGAATCGCATAGAGTATAACAGGTCTAAAACTGAGGATGTACGGGATGACGATGCATTTATTAGTATAAAAGTTGTTCCCGAAGCAAAAGCTTTGTTGAGCAAGTATATGGGTACATTACAGAGTAGGTATAGTACAAATAATGGCTTGGATACAGCTTTAAGCCAAGGTATGAAACAACTTAGAAAACTGACTGGCATTGAAAATATAACATTTTATTGGGCAAGGCATACGTTTGCAAATATTGCGCGTAACAAATGTAAAATAAGTAAAGATGATATAGCTGAAGCTTTAAATCATGTGGATGGAGAACATCGAACAACCGATATTTATATTGAAAAGGATTGGAGCATTGTTGATCATGTTCAAGATGCCGTTATTAAACTTTTTAGAAGTTTGGCAACCCCAAAACAATCATCTGAGAATCTGAAATTAGGTAAGAATGTAATTAGTAACCCTAATGAACGCCGTAAATCAATGCGACTGGTGAGTGCATAACAATTCTTTATTATGAGAACATTTATTTATTTAATTCTGACATGTATAATTGGGACAGGGGCATTTTTATGCGCATTGACCCTTGCGCACAAGCTTCCGGCCTTTGTTATTGGTTTTGGTGTATGGTTTTTGTTTATAAGGCGAATAATAAAATTGTAAATAGATATCAAATGCACGCCGCCTTCCCGTTTCTAACCCGCCCCATGAACAAACAGGAGATCGAATACCACCACTTCGATACCCGCCTGTGCTACCACCAGTACGAGGATTGGGAAAAATTGCTCTACGTCGAAGAACAGGAAGCGCAGGAACTGGATGTCGAACAGGCAGGCAGCGGCACGGATTTTCTACAAAAACTGCGTAGCTTTCGTATCCGCTACCCGCTGCAACAGGCTATTGCCGTACCTGTGCCTGTCGCCAGTGAACAGGAAAATAGCGACAGCTACCTGCTGCAACTGATACTGGAGGCAGACGACTATACCATTTCGCAGATCGGCGAAATGCTCGGCAGGGAGCAGCAGGGCGAAAAACGCCTCGCCATACTCATCCTATTATGAGAAATGTATAGGGAAAAAACGGGAGATCGCAAACGGGCCAGTGCCATTCCGCTCGAATACATCAACCGCAAGGTGTTCCGCTCGCATGAGCGTACACGCAAGAATTTTGTGAGGCGGGTGTTTGCCGTCAATCCCTTATTCGCCTTGCAGGAAATTCAGGAGCGGTATGCGGGATATGACGAACAGTAGCTCACAGCCGATCTTAAAAGAAAACCCACTAGGATCAAACGGAAGAAGCATAAGCCTGTCACCGACCTGCGCCGCTGCCAGTTGCAGAAAATGGCAGCCAGGTTGCATGCAGCCAACCCCACAGAATACCATACCCTTTGTGTGCGAATGGCCATCATGGAGCAGGCGCACCGCCAGCGCCGGCCCATTCCTGTACTCATGAAATTGCAGGGAAAAGCCAAAGTGTATTCGTTTCACTGGCAGACCTGTGAGGGGGGCAAGCCTTCCCTGAAAAAGCCAACTATAAAGGGATGACACACGATCAATTACAAACGGCGTACAACGGGATCGTTTCAGGCAATTACAGTTTTTGAGAATTGCCGGGCGTGCCGGCGAAGCCGGCGCCTTTGCACCCCATGACCGTTTAGCTGATGAAGGCTGTCCCGGACATGGGGTGTTTTATTTAATAATATATTTTGATCGACGTTTGAATATGAGGCGCATTGCCAATAATAATAACATCCTAGCGCTGTAGAAGTTAATTGTGAATATTATTCATCTATTGATTTGCTCGGGTATTGAACAAAAATTATATTTACTGACCAAACCTGTTCGTATCGTGAATATCTTTCGAATTATTATTCCTGTAAAATTTACCCAAAATAACTTTGATCACGTAGTTTCAACTTATTATGCGGAATCATTAAAGGTAGAAACTCTCATAATTTTTGACCTTTCATTACTTGAATGGATCAACACCGAAGAACTCGCATTTCTATTTGCATGGATACGGTTGCTGGTCAATAAAAAGAAAAATGTACAGGTATGGGCACCATACCCTTATAACATTTATGAGCAAAAGCTGTATAAAGATCCGGAAGAATTAAGGAATATAAAGATGCTCCTTCCGGTTGATGACCAAGATCACATTAAAAGGAGGAAAAACAGAAATGTATTCCTACTGGGGATTTGGGGTATGCTAGAAAACATCGGCCTGAAATCGCAAGATTTCAAAAATATTGTCGAGAACTTCAATTATAAAGAGCGTATACTAAGTGAGAAATATAGTCATCTAATTATTCCGTTTACAGTAATCAGTTCTCAAAACACTAAAGAATTTCATCAAAATCCTTTTCATGACGTAATCAATGGAAGTAAAACTTACCGAAGGATCAGTCCATTCGATTTAACGGGTGAAATAATAGATCGACTCGAATTGTTCGATTGTTACAGCCCCTTTGAAAACAAGATCATAAGCAATGTGATTACTAAGGAGTTATTTGCCAATTCCTTGATACACGCAAACTCCAGCGGTAAATTAAATGGTAGTGAAGAATGCTATTTCGCGCTGTCATTAAATAATAAATGGGATAACTTGGCCAGTAACTATTTTCTCGAACAGTTCATTGCTGAAAAAGAGCCGGAAACGCTAGATTTTTATAAAGATAAAACGGCAATACTGAAGAGTATAAAGCCAGTTATAAAAAAGCTAACTGCCGAACAGCAGAAGCAGTATCCAGCTATAAGGGAAGCAGATTTATCCCGTTTTAAGGAGGATTTCTTAAATATTTCCTATCTCGAATTTACATTTCTTGATTTTGGCGATGGAATATATCAGACACTGCGGGAGAAATTTGACAAGTTCTCAGCTACAAATGAACCTTCTGCTCACTTCAAAAGCTTAAGACGGGAAGATCAGATACTGGAATACGCATTTTTCCCAGATTCTTCAAGGAATCAATATCACTCAAGGTTACAGAATCCTGAGCTATTTCCCCGTGGGTTGTATTTCCTGGTGGATATGGTCCGACGTTATAAAGGCCTCTTAATTGTCAGGAGCGGAAGTGGTAAAATAGTTTATGATTTTTCAGATAAGATTATCATACGAAATACGGGTAGGGAAGTAAATGCGGCAAGAAACCCGACGCAGGTATTACAGGACGCAGTAAGGCCGTCCACGGGAGACCCAGTGCATTTTGATGGAACTATGATTACGATTGTACTGCCGGAAAGAAAAAATGTAGATGTCAGCTACGCGCCTGTGAGAATAAACGATAAAAAATTATACAGGGATATCTATCGCTCCCAAATTGATGATCTGCATTTGCCACGTAAGTTTTTCAAGATCACCAATTATAGGTATATCAGCATGTTGCTTTTGTATGAGCAGGTAATCCGTAATATTAAACCGGAAGAACTGGGGATGCCCAAAGGTTTTGATTCTCTGATTTATATCTCATTACTCAATGAACTTCGAGGCAAGGCAACGCCAAATTCACTCATTTTTATTGACTTTGAACTCTATCCCAGAACGGAAAACATCCAGCAGCTATTATTTTACCTTACCAATTCTCCGTTTATCAATGAGCATACTAAGGCTATTATTATCAATCTCGAAGATATTACCCCAAGCCGTTCTGCTAAAAGCTCTCATTATCAGATATTGAAAGATTTTAAGTTGAACTTATACGCGGTAGATAACGAGCCCCATATATTTCGTCCTATACCTGTTATTTCAATTGACCCTTATGAACGAACGGAATTGAAAATAACCAGTATTGAGTGGATCGGTGTCGAACATGAAGATGATGAAATTCTTTTGACAAATTTATTACTGGGAGAACCTGATAATTATCCCCGAACTCACTTCCGGGCAAAAACAGGACATGCCGGAAATATATTCGCCATAAACCAAGAACACCTCTACACGATCTTCAATACTTCCCTGGATTTGCTAATAGAGTTTGAAAAGGCAAGACAGATTGAAATACGTAGATTTATCAATAGTTTAGTTGTTGATGGTTCTAAACCCAAGTTACTTCAAAAACCATTTTTATTCCAGACATCGCAAGGAACGTTTCAGAGCAAATACCTTTCACTATATGAAACGCTGCATAACAAGTATGTTGCTAAGTATCTGGCGAAACGCTTATTGGATCAATATTTATCGATGTCCGCAGGAGATGGTTTACAAAAGTTTACCAAGATTTTGACCGTTACCGTGAGTAGTCAGCTATTGGGCGTCGCGATTCGGGATTTAATTAAGGACGATGCCGCATACAGAGTACTAAAAATAGGGCAGGAAGCGACGATTGATGATGCGCCATCACTCATCATGCTGGCGAGCTATTACTCATTTGAAACCGAAAAGCCTTTTCAAAAGATTAATTCTGGCGATCAAATAGTAATCGTTAACGACGTTATTTCCACAGGCACCTTAATGAAAAAGTTGATCACGAGGATAAAGGGAAAAAATGCCCAGGTTTCTGCGGTACTCTCCGTAGCCGATATTCGAACGGAAGAATTGACAAAACATGAATTATTCACAGGCATCGCCTTTAAAAATATTATAAGTTACGTTAACAACGAAATTGAAATAGATATCTATAAGAAAAAAATGTTGGCTGAAAATGCACTAAGGGATGAGTTACCAAGCCAATTAAAAAATATAACGCCCGAATTGAAAAGAATCAATCCTTTACTGAATACGGTCGTGGAATTGAGCGAGGTTGATTCTGAAAAACACCATGTCCTTTTCGACGATCCAAGGGCGCTAATTCCCGCCGATAGTGAAAAGTTACTGGATTACCAGGTCAGGTATTTTAAAATTGGTCACTTCGTGCAAAACCTTTCTCATAACGGCTATTTAACCGACATGAGAACGATCTTTTCAAATGGACGTCAGTTCGACTTTATTGAGAATATTAAAAATAAGCTGGAACAAACTTATAAAGCTAATTCGCTTTATGATAGCGATGATCTTGTAAAACTACAAGCTATCCTCAACGCCGCGAAAAATATCGGAAACATCGCAGTAAGAGACGACCTCGCTGCTCACGTGAAATCTTTGTTATCCAGTGATAAGCTAGCTTTATCCCCGGAAGAAGTAACGTTTAATTACCGCCCTGATTTTATCTTTTTTCCTGTGTTTAGTGGCGTAGAAAACCTTAACCCTGGATATCTCCATGAGGTATTTGGAACACATGTCGAAAATATTATTGGTTTGCAACGATTCGAAACTGACAAGGGTTGGCGATTCCCTTTTCCGCCGAAGCGATTCAATAACGTGACAAGAGGAAAAAATGTACTGATCTTTGATAGCGGTGCTTTAACTGGCGAGTCTCTTGTTCAAATGATCGATACCATTTCAATCCTTGATATAGCCAAGTTGGATGTCTTATCGGTTATCGGACGGATTGAAGATTTCAACCGGGAGTTTTTTTCAAGGATTAAGGCGCTTAAGGTAAAGCCACTGAGTAAAGGTATCCAAAGTGCTGATCCAGATGATGAAACGGCGGGCTTGGGTCAACGAGGTCGCATGTCTATCGCTAACCTCAATATTTTCTTTGCAATCAATTTTCATATACCGGTTTACTCTTCAAAATCCAATTGTCCATTTTGTGAAGAAATGAATGAGCTTATCAGGTATCAGGAAAATTTTGAGCGGTATAAAATACCCAAAGAAACCAATGCTTATATTTCTTCAAGGATAAGAGAGCTACGAATAGTTGATTTTAGCTTTGATCGTAACATCCTACCGCCGACCTACATACCTAAATTAATCTACCCGGATGGAAGAAGGCTTCATGATATCGTTTCGATATTTTTAATGCGCGATCAGTTGGGAAGAATCGATAGTTATCGGTTTTATAAAGAATACTACACGCCATTCGATGATCAGATTATCTCAAAACTTGATCAATCTGGAAATCACGCGAAAGAAGTTGTTAAGCAGCTTGAGTTGATCATGATTTGTATTTTACATGAACCCAAACTCTATAAAGTTCATCGGGACCTTTTGGTAAATGTGCATGACAGCTGTAAAGAGCTGGTCAACAGTATGGTCGAAGGGGACAAAGATGCTTCAACATTGAATTTTGATTGGAGTATTTACTCTTTAATTCGACTCTACTTTATTTACAACGAAAAGACAGAATATACGGTAGCGATATTCGAAAAATTGTTCGCTTTCGCTGCGCCATCGGAGAGTGCGCTAAGTTACCTGTCCTTTATATTATGGAAGGGCTCAAAAAATATTGCTCATGATCCTTATATCAAACATCAGTGTAACCTAACGCTTTCAGCAATGAGCGATAATTTCGACTCGAGTAAACATGTGAAAGAGGTCTATGATAATAATGAAGTCCGGGCAATCATCAAAAATATTGTAAATACGTTTGAAAATACTGATGTATTGAATGCAAATGACGCGTTCTATAACCTTAGAAAGTTTTTTTATTCCCAAAGCTCAGAGAACAGGCACAGTGAGCTCAAACGTATAATCTTGAGACTTGTGGGTGGCGTTGAAAATAAAAACTTATCCGAATTCGAAATTAATGATTTGCTGGATAAGACTATTGACGTGAAGAAAGAACTTAAAGTCAATTTATTAGATAACCTGACCGCCCTTAAAAATGATGAGAAATTAAAAAATTGCGATGAATTACATTTTAAAAACCTGTTTACTGCCAATTCGATCTACGCCGATCTGACATCGCTTATCGAGCTACAAGAGGAACTACTATTAAACCGGACTTACATCCTTCAAAGTAGCGACACCACCAAATTAAACGAATTTGTAAAAGAGTTGGACAAATTTCAGGTCGAGTATCTGCGTGAGGGTACTCAGTTTGTTAATTATTGCCGAAAATATCAGTGCGATCTACGAACATGTATAAATGCCGCACTAACAGACAGGGTAAATCTGGAAAAAAAGCAAAGACGAAATTTTGTCATCCATACGATAAAAGATGAAAATATTTATGTGAATGGCCACCATGATTTATTGACTCACGCCTTCGAGGAAATATTTCTTAACGCAGCCCATTGCACTCAGAATGATGACACGACGATAACTATGTCTTTAAACGTTTCGGATATTACTGGCATAATAGAACTCGTTATTTTTCAGGATAAAGCATTTATTCAGAATAGCCGGATAAATGGAATAGATAAAATCATCAAGCCCATATTTGAAGCTTTTTGTGGGCTGGATGGAATAGTTCTTGAAAGAGACCATAAAAAGAAATATGTAATTACCATTAAATTTAATGGGCCTGACCTTAAAAACAATTAATATGAAAGAAGAAAGCAACATTCTCACGTTTCTGATCTCTGACCCGAAAGATGGTAGTTTTACAGAGGATATATATACATTTCGGAATTTTATCGGGGAGATGAAACCGATTGTATTACATGAGTTTAATAATTTTTATACTATATATAACGTTGCCGGAAATGACTTCGTGTTCAGGGTGCTGATCCACGCCGGCCTGATGGACAGCGGTGGATTGGCAACAGGAGAGGCAATTATCTCGGAATTTGAAAGTAAAGAGGAGTTTAAAAGCCTGGAGCTGCATATTCTCACACGGAATGTTGATCTATTCGCCGCTGGTCAATTTGTCGTGAAGAAAGAAGGGAGGTCCTATTATAATTGTAAATATCTAAACAGGGATGATAGTTTAGAATCTTTGTCCAACAGCTTGCCAGTTTATCGGAAAGGAAACCTGACCATTACTGACGAATCATCTGGGCAAGAAGCCGAAGTGGTACAAAAGAATGAACCCGTTGCAACTGAACCGGAAGTAACCAATGTGGAACACAATAACTTCGCGATTATCACTGCTCTTTACGATGATGAATCGACCGCATTTATTCAAAATTCTAAAAAGGACAGGGCGTTTACCTCCCCGATGTCTAATGTTATGCAGTTGTCGTTTAAGGATCACGATTCCGAAGGCCTTACAACTGACTATTTACAACCCTACTTGCTTAACCATGCTCAAAAAATGGGAATGGTAGATACTACCTTTAACTCGGTAATGATGTTAGAAAAATATAACCCGAAGTATCTGATCATGGCTGGTGTTTGTGGCGGCAAGCAAGGAAAGGTAGACGAGAGCGGAAAGCCAATCGGTTTGAAATATAGAGATGTCATAATCGCCAATAATATCATGGATATTCAGATGGGAAAACTCGAAAAAGGTGTATTTAAGCCTTATTTGTTTAATGAATCAATGAATGATCAATTATTGAGCTTTTTAGAACAGGAGCGGCTAAATATCAAACGTCGTATGTATTTGTTGGCGGACCAGAACGATGAAGAATTTTTAAAGCATGTCCAGAATGTCGAAATCAGAATTGGCGATTATGGCTGTGGAAGCCAAGTAATCAATACGGACGATTATTTTAAAGATGAGATTTCCACTAGAAATAACAAGGCTATTGCAGTTGAGATGGAAAGTTACGGCATTTACAGGTCTTGCAGATTACATAATAATTTTAGTAAGAAAGGCCAAACTTTACCTATTGTAGTCAAAGGTGTTATGGATTATACTGATGCGACCAAAGACGATAACTACAAGAAAGATGCAGCCAAGATGAGTTATCTCTGTGTCAGAGCTATGATGCCGTTATTGTTGGATTTTTATGATAAAAACATCCCAATTTAAAAATTAAGATTGTCGAGCCTGATTACCAGGTAAGTGCTTCCGGGACTTTTTGAAATAGTGCCATCCATTGCGTGTGTGTGTTCGATTGAATCAACTTGATCGATTGCCACACCGAGGGATGCTGGTAACTTTTGATGTACCCGGAGATACTGTCCCGAATATCTGTTTGAATTTCTTTGATAGGCTTGGTCAGGTACCCCATGGAATTATTGTTGGGGTATTGAATGGCTATGTTGATTTTATGCACGCTGATGTATCTTTTCGAATTGCAAAAGTCAGGTGCCTGTGTCCATTTACCTTGCGTTAAGGATAGCGAGGCAAGATTTGCATTATGGCATTTAACATAAGGGCGATCTTATTCGGTATTCTGAACCTAAAGGTCGTCTACGTACGATTACCTACTTCTTCGAAAATATTTTAGGCGAGACTCAATTTCCTTAACTAACTCAGGATCTCTTGAAAACTTTAAGGCTAACTTATAATTCTTTATCGCCAGGGAAGCTCTTCCGGTTTTAGATTGCAAATCGCCCATATACATGTGGAGATCAGCATCCTTAGGATAGTAACCCAACCCTTCATTTAAGCATTTTTCAGCTTTTTCAAATTCTTTGTTTTCAATATAAACTTTACCCATGTAGTACTGATAATCTTCAACGCTGGGAAGAATTTCATATCCATACCAAGCCGACAATTGATGATAATGCATCTTTACGACTGTTTCAGGATCTCCCTTTTTATTCCATACACTATCGCTTAAGTTCTGATTTCCGCACCAAAATGCATTGAATAGTTGAGTAAATCCATCAACAATTGAAATTGCCGGTGTCGTGTTATGACTATAACCTTGATTATCTCTAAAATAGTATCGCTTTGAATGCGTAGCGCGCAGCATAGAATCAACTTCTAGAACATTTTTCCTGAACGAGTTTTCTACTCGCCATTGGTTTCCTATAGAAAGATAGATGTGTTTGCTTTTAAGCAAGTCGATATTGTCTCTTATAAGATTTTTTAACAGCCTTGACATAAAAGCCTTCGAAGAAATTAAAATTAGGACTGATGATTAAATAAGCTGAAAATAAATCTGGATATTTAGTTAATCCATATGTGGCTAATGATCCCCCCAATGAATGCCCTATAATCGTTCTAAAAGGCGCAACTCGATAATTCTTGGAGATGTAGGTCATTGTTGACTTGAGGAAATCAATAAAATCATCTGCGCCCCCTATCTCATTTGACTTTTTACCAATTATTGGAGGGTTCAGCTCATATCCGCGATGTAATTGTGGAACAAAGACTAAAATTGACGGCGGCATTGTATTAAAATTCATCATGAAGTTTGATGAAGCAAGAACAAAGGCTTCGAGTTCACTTCTTTGCCCATCAAGTATATAAATTACCGGATAACTTACTCTACTGTTCGTATATTCTTTAGGAATATAAATTCTGACCTTTCTTGATTGATCAACAATCTTAGTTTTGATGTATATATCTTTTGGTGACTCATATTTTGTTACAACCTGCGCGCTTAAGTTCATCGTCAAGATCGATAGGGTTACAAATAGCAATAATATTCGGTAGCATTGGAACTGGTGAAGACTCATTTATTAAATATGGTATTCTAAATTTAGTTTAAATTTAAGAAACGTCATTAGTCTTTACAAGATAGCAATGACAATCAAGGGTTTGCTCAAATTGATGCAAGCATTCAATTATTGGCCTATTTTATAATCGAATTTCTAATATCGCGTTCTGGATTAAATCGAGTAGCACGGGATTTGAAAGACTTTCCAAATGAGTAGCTTACCGATAGCCACAAAATCTGAGATTCAACCTTAAAATACCCAGTCTTTGTAAAATTAGGGTCGATATAACTAAACTTGTTTTTATTTGTATTCAACACATCATTCAATATTATATTGACATACAAAGCATTTTTAAGGAACGATTTCCCAATTGTAAAATCGCCATAATAGTAACTATTGGCTTTTCCTTGTGGCGTTGTTTGAGGTGTTTGGAAATTGAAGGTCAATTGTGAATATGTGTTTTTAAAAAAATTAAAGTTTAAGTTGAAAGCCCCGTTTAAAGTATATATGGATTTAGGATCGACTTGTATTAAATCTGATGAACCGTATGTGATGTTATATCCACTCAGATTTAAAGAAGCGTCCACTTTTGCAGAGATTGTATTTTTATAATACGCAGTCAAGTAATTATAAGAACTATTATTTAAGTTCTGCGGTGTATTAATAAAGATTGTTGACGAATTACCATATGGCGAGGTAATTTTATCAATAATATTCCGGTACAACCTCGTTCCTAAAGAAGTATAAAAGGAATGTTTGTTCTTCTGATAGTTATAAGATAGCTCGAAATTATAAGAAAAGTACGGTGAAAGATAAGGGTTACCTGCCTCATAAGTTGTAACATTGGTTTTATCAATGAACGGATTAAGTTGGTTATATTTGGGCCTTACGATTCTGCGTGTTGCAGATAGGCTATAACTACTAGCTTGACTGTAGGTATAAATTATATTTAAGTTCGGAAAGGCATTCAAATAATTTCTTAAAATCTTCGGTTGGTTAGGTGCATCAAGTTTTGAATGAGTGTGTTCTAACCTTAATCCTATGTTATAACTAAATTTGTTGTTTATTATCCTCAATGAGGAATAAATAGCATTGACGAACTCCGAATATTGTATGGAGTCAAGTCCTATATTACTACCGACATCATTTTTGTTATCTATGTCGGCCATTCCTGATTTAAATCCCAATTGCAGATTCAAAGTCTTTGAAAGCGGATTCCGATAGTCCCCTTTTAGGTAATATACATTAGTTCGAGTATTATTATACTGAAAAATTGAGGAATCTGCGCTTCCTTGATTATCGAAGATAATGTCGTTATTTTCATTACGATTGCCATTGTAATAGTTCGCTTCTAATGTTAGATCCTTACCGGGTTTCTTGTATGGTTTTCTGTAATTTAAATTAATCGACTTGCTATTGATATCCACATTTCTATATTGATTTTGCAATTCGGAACGACTTAAACTACCACCCTCTGAAAAATAATCAGTTCTACCTTCACTTAAGTAGCTGCCGTCGTACTTAGACGCGGTAAACTTCAAGCCAATGTTATTTAATGGATTAATGCTATAATTTAATCCTCCGTCAACCAAATAAGTATTCCAAGGTTGATCATCATATTTAAACTTATAATCGTATCTTTCTAAAGATGAATTCTTTATGTTGTATGACTCTTCCTCTTTGTATCGTTCATTGTAATGATCATATGAAAACTTAAGATATGACGTTAACTCAATAGTATTGAAGTTAAGCGTAGCAGATGCGTTCTGCTTATCATGTGTAGCAATACCTGAATTCAAGGAAACAGTGTAACCCGCATCTTTTTTCTTTTTTGTAATTATATCAATAACCCCGGAACCATTTGCATCGTAATTAGACGGTGGGATTGTAAATACATTTATACTTTCAATGTTTGAAGCCTGTATTTGCTGTAGGTAATTAGTCAAATCCCGTCCTGAAAGGCTAGATGGCTTACCATCAATAAGAACGCTGATTCGATTGTCTCCCAATAGCTTAATTTCGCCTGTCGCAGTAGACACTCCGGGGATTTGATTCAAAATTGATTTAACAGTGTTGCCTGGGAGTTGATTATTTGCAGTAGGTCTGAACTTATAACCGCCGGCTAAGGTTTCAATTGTTTTTTTTGTTCTTTAATTACAACCTCCGTTAGCATAGTGGATGTTCCCAAAGCAATTACCCCAACTTCATTTTTATTTAGACTATTAATAACAACTCCACTAATAATTTTTAACCGATAGCCCACATATGTCACTTCAATGTTGTATTTACCAAACGGAAGAGAAATATTAAACCTTCCTAAGGTATCACTTGCAGCAACCCGCGAATAACTTCGATTTGTAACATTTACGATTCTCACTGTACTGAAGGGCATGGGTAACTTAGTTGTTGAATCTATAACAGTACCGGTAAGGGCTCCTAATGAGTCAACTTTTATTTTTTGCGAGAACGCAATATTTGAAATTAATAGAAAGAGTATTACATAGAAGTATTTAATCATGTTGCTTAATTATTTCATTTTTGATTTTTTCGATCAATGTGACATTTTTTATTATTTGGAATGGCTGACTTACAGAGAAAATTAGATCTCGATTCGATGACAATAGATATGTATTCGGTTTGTCATCCAATTTTTTTATTCTTGAAATTTTGACTATTGCCCCGTTTTTAAGATGATAAAAAGTATTATCGTTCAACTCCAATTTAGACTTAGATTCTATCACGGCTTTCTTTCTCTCGTTTACCGAGAAATCAGTTATCTTGACAGAAATATACATTGGTACATTTCACCAACCGATTCATTCTTTGAAATAAAATCACAGGCACGGGTGCAAAGAAGTTTGTTTCAGCTCTATCATTATTTAAAACCGTATAAACAAGTTCAATTTCTTCTACTTTTAGGGATATTGATAGGCACAGCGATTCAATTCACTATACCCTTTCTTTTTCAAACAATTATTGACACAGGTATTAAGTTTGAAAATACCAACTTCATTACCATTGTTTTATCAGCTCAACTAGCATTAATCGTCAGTAAATTGGTATTCGACTTATGTCGTGATTACTTGTTGCTTAACATCAGTATTCGACTTAACACGCACATTATTTATGATTTTTTAGCCAAAATGCTTACGCTACCATTAACATTTTTCGATACAAAAATGACTGGTGATATATTGCGTAGAATTGAAGATAATAACAGAATTGAAAAGCTTTTAAGTTCGTCAACTTTAAACTTTTTATTCTCTGTATTAACCTTTATCGTTTTTGGTATCGTTTTGGCAATTTACAACTATATCATATTGCTTGTTTATATTGCTTTTACTGCACTATACATAGTTTTTTTGTTTTCATTTTTGAAAAAGCGTGCAGAATATGATATGAGGAAATTTTATGAGTTGTCGCAGAATCAAAACTTGCTCTTGCAAGTGATTCACGGTATATCAGAAATAAAACTCAACAACAGCGAAAATTACAAGAAACAGGAATGGTCGAAAATTCAAAATATGATTTTCAAAACCAAGGTAGCAGCTGCAAGACTAGTGCAATTTCAGGACACAGGGGCGAGTCTAATCAACGAACTAAGAAACATCATAATTATTTTTATCTCAGCAAGGTTAGTAATCTCAAATAATATTACCTTGGGAAGTATGCTCTCTATCCAATATATAATTGGATTTCTTAACCAGGCGATAAATCTTTCGGTCTATTTCGTTAGAGAATTTCAGGATGCAAAAATAAGCCTTGAAAGAATTATTGAAATTCAATCAGTCCCGAGCGAAGATGAAAATAAATCCATCAGGCTTAATAATAATCAAATTCAAGGTGTTCAAATTAAAAATTTGAGTTTTCGCTATGAAGGACCTAATTCTCCGAAGGTTCTAGACGATATCAATGTTACAATAAAAAGAGGCAAAATTATTGCAATCGTAGGCACAAGTGGAAGTGGTAAAACTACTTTGTTAAAACTACTTCTTAATTTTTACCAACCAACCGAAGGTACAA
The DNA here is from genome assembly GCF_020880975.1 of Mucilaginibacter sp. UR6-1. GTDB lineage: Bacteria > Bacteroidota > Bacteroidia > Sphingobacteriales > Sphingobacteriaceae > Mucilaginibacter. The sequence continues at coordinate 862,280 of NZ_JAJIWP010000002.1, forward strand.
TTCTCATTGACGGTAATAACCTAAATGATATCTTTCCTTCTGAATGGCGAAAGAAATGTGGCGTGGTTATGCAGGATGGATTTATCTTCTCCGATACTATTGCAAAAAACATTGCTTTATCTGATGATAAAGTCGACATAGTCAAGCTGAACCATGCTATGTCAGTAGCTAACATCAGTGAATTTGTGTCTGAGCTGCCTTTAAAAGAAACAACAATGATTGGCCAGGACGGGATTGGTCTAAGTCATGGTCAAAAGCAACGCTTGTAATTTCAGGAAATTCACCTGACATTAGTGATCTGATTTAATTATGGTTCGAAATGATTATTGAATTTACGGCGGCACCAGGTTTTGACTTTATTACACGTTTTGAGAAACTGATCAACGCGCCCTTAAGAGATAACTTTCTCCAGATTCCCTCAACAGTCGGAACGGGATATGTACGTAAAGTCGGTTTCGGCGAAGATTTTAAACTCACCATCCACCATTATAATCTGAGGGAAGATCTTATCATCAAACGTAATCCTGCCGAAAAAGCTAATGACATCCGCACCCTGTTTTTTTATAATAACACAGAAGATCTGGAAGTAAGATGCAATAACGAAGCAAACAGATTATTTGCGCCTAAAAAAGAGTCCTTAATAATTTTGTCAACCAATGATCTGCGCACCGAGATTCGTTTCCCTGCCGGTAGTAACATCCATTACATGGTTGTAGGGATCACGGCTAACCGACTGCGCTCCGTCCTGTCTATCGAAAACCCTAACGATACTATTAAAACCATTGTAGCAGAAGATGCCTCTTTTCTTTTTTTCGAAAGCCTGAACCCGGAAATGCAGTTACTGCTCAAGAATATCGTATCTGTAGACATGAATAGCCCGATGAATACTTTCTATGTACAGATCAAAGTTCAGGAGTTAATGTACCTGCTTTTCACCAAACTTTCACTCCGGGAAAATACGCCTATTAAAAACATCAACAGCAACGATGCGGAGAAATTATTGGTGATTCGCAATGAAATATTGATCGACCTGAGCACGCCACCGGTAATCAGTAAATTAGCCGCTATTGCATCGATGAGCGAAACAAAACTAAAGCAGCTTTTTAAGCAGACATTCGGTGACACCATTTATAATTATTTCCAGAAAGCGAGAATGGAAGAAGCCGCCTTTTTATTGAAACAGGCTAAGCATTCTGTCGCAGAGGTAGGCTATGAACTGGGTTATTCCAATCTAAGCCACTTCAGCAAGTTTTTCCAAAAGCAATATGGGGTCACGCCAAAAAAATTCTCCTCCACTTAATTGAGCATTCTTTCCCTGCTGGTCTCTGTCGGATAAGGGTGTTCTTCTGTCTTTTTGGGATATTTTACCCTTGTAATAGCTTCTACTTTTGGTCGTAGCAATAAAAGGACGATAGTGAGGCAATTATAATGCCTGCGATCAGGCCTGAAAATACACAAAATGAAAAGTAAAAAAGTTATTGTCGCCGGTGCAACCGGCATGCTGGGTAGCCAGATCGTGAAAGAGCTGCTGGCTCAGGGAGCTGATGTAACCGCTATGGTCAGGGCCAGCAGCAACAGGGCCATGCTCACCAGGATGGGCGTAAAGAATTTTGTTATCGGTGATATGATGGATGCGCCTTCTTTAAAGCAGGCGATATCGCCTGCACATCAGTTCGATGTAATTGTAGCCAGTGCCGCAGGTTATACCCGCCGAGCGAAGGGCGATGGGCCGGTGACGGACACCGTTGGTTACCAAAACCTTGTGGACGCTTCCAAAGCGGCCGGAATACCGCGATTTGTATTGATCTCGATCCTTGAATCGGACAAGGCCAGATCAGTACCTCACTTTTATAACAAATACCGCATCGAGCAATACCTGAAAGAAAAAGGACAGCCCTATATCGCGCTGAGGCCGGGAGCATTCCTTGATCAGACGCCGGATTTTATTTTGCCGAAGATTACCAAAGGCATTTTACCCACCTTCCTTACCGGGACTTACGGGATCATTTACACGCCGCAACTGGCGAAATACACTGCCCTGGCTGCGGTAAACTTACCGGATTCCGTTTTGAACACGTCCATTGATGTGGGTTGGGACAGGCCGGTGAACGAAAAGATATTGCAAGCTGCCTTTGAGCGAGTTCTTAATAAGAAGATTGCGGTCAAACCGGTCATGCCCCCATTTGTCGTAAACTACGTATTGCCAGTTATCGGCCGTTTCAGTAAAAAGGTCAAAGACATGTACGAAATGATCAGATGGATCGATACGGGTGTGTACATCAGTAAAAATACGCAAAGGCAAAAGGAGCTTTTTGGCGCACTGCCAGGCGTTGAAGAAAGCGTGGCACAATACTGCCGAAACAATGGCCTGATCTAACGAATATAATTTCCATTCAACTGTACATTTAAATACATAACATCATAAAGATCATGAAACTATTAGATAGAGTAACCTTAGGAAAACAAACATTGAAAAATGGCATGGCAATGGCGCCTATGACCCGCAGCCGGGCCGACCGTGAAGGCGTTGTAGGCGACCTGACCGTATTATATTATACACAGCGTGCCAGCGCCGGCTTGTTGCTCACCGAGGCCATAAACATTTCAGCGCAAGCCGTAGGCAGCCCGCTGACTCCCGGCCTGTACAGCCATGAGCAAATAGATGCATGGAAAAGGGTTACTAAAGCCGTTCATGAGAAGGGGGGGGTGATCTATGCCCAGCTTTGGCATACCGGCCGCGTCGGACATTCCGTGGACAGAAAAGGAGAATTGCCGGTAGCACCTTCGGCGATAGGTATAAAAGGACAACAGCACTTCACCTCACAAGGTATGAAGGATTACGAAACACCCAGGGAATTGACTACCCGGGAAATCAAACAGATCGTTAAGGATTATGGACAAGCTGCCCGCAATGCCATCGAAGCAGGCTTCGATGGTGTTGAACTGCATGCCGCATTCGGCTACCTGCCGAACCAGTTCTTATCAGAAAGTGCAAACCTGCGCACAGATGAATACGGAGGAAGTGTGGAGAACAGGAACCGTTTTGTGCTCGAAGTGATGCAGGAACTGGTTGATACTGCAGGTTTTGATAGAGTTGGCATCAAACTTTCGCCAACCGTATATTACAACAACATTGAAAATAGTGACCCCGTTGCACAATTTGCACCACTGATCGAAGGTTTGAACCAATTGCCGCTGGCTTATATCCATCTGATGAATGGCTTGTTCCCATTGGATAACTACCCGCAATATCCTAAAAATGCGGTCGAAACATTTGGAAAGATCAGTAAACATTTAGTTATCGCCAATGGCGGGTTTGATAAAGACAGTGGTGAAGCAGAACTGGAAAAAGGCATAGCGAAAATAATTGCTTACGGCGCACTATTTCTGGCTAACCCGGACCTGCCAAAGCGCTTCGAATTAGGGGCCGGATTCAATGAACCGGATAGAGCGACGATGTATGGTGGAGGTGAGCACGGGTATACAGACTATCCTTTTCTATAAATGATCGTATACCATACCTGGTAAGCATAGAATTTTCTCGACGTAGTATCGCTCTCATATTCAAGTGCCGAATTAGTCTGGTGATAAGGATGTTGCTCAAACAGAAAATGATAGTGCTGCTGCTCTTTCAGAACCGTTTTTGATTTCAGGAGTTTGAAGAAGAAATCACCTCCAGACAAAGTACCCAGGCCGCCTACGATTCCGAATATTCTTTTACTGTATTCCATCTCGTTATAGAAACGGTAAAGTTACCAGCAACAACAGGTAATAATTACTCGAAAAGATTTAAGGAATTATTAAAATGCTGAAACAGCGTGCTCCATCTTGGTCGTTACATTAGCAACGAAGATCAGGCTGGATGTGCTATCTGAATTTCGGCTACAACATTGCGAGTTTCGAATACATTCAACCTCCACGCATCCTGCAATTTTGCTGTATAATAAATATCAGCAAATATGGATTTAAAAAATAGTACAGTACTGATCACCGGCGGAACCAGTGGTATCGGTTTAGAACTTGTTAAACAACTTACAGAACTCGGCGCGAATATCATGATTACCGGTCGTGACCTGATTAGGTTAAGCGAAACTCAAAGCCAGTTCCCGAAGATTCACATCTTTCAGAGCGATGTAAGTGATCAGGACAGTATCAGGAATCTATACAACAAGGTTTCGAAACAGTTTCCTGATCTGAATATTCTTATTAATAATGCAGGTGAAATGCGCCTGCTCGATCTGCAGGATAACACGTTAAGTCTGGAAAATTTGACCCGCGAGATCGATATCAATCTTTCAGGCACGATACAAATGACGCACCAATTCCTGCCGCATTTGTCCAAACAGCCTTCGGCAGCCATTATAAATGTTTCTTCAGGTATCGCTTTCATGCCCTTTTCAGTTGCGCCGGTTTACAGCGCCTCTAAAGCGGGGGTACGTGCTTACACGCAGGCCTTGCGCTTGCAGCTTAGAGGTACTGCCGTAAAGGTTTTTGAAATGATCCCTCCAGGCGTTAAAACTAACCTGCAAAAGGATTGGGTATTACCAACAGACTCAAATTCTTCATTAACAATGGACGTGGATAAAATGGTAAAAGTGGCCATTGAAGGGTTGCAGAAAGATAAAATAGAGCTCAGGCCGTTTCTGATCAGCATCATCAAATGGGCAAGCAGGATCGTTCCGGGCGCCCTGATCAATTTCGGTCACAAAGAGTTCGAAAGATTCAAACAGTTAAATACAAACGCAAAATACTCAACAAGATGAAACGAACAATCTTATCGTTCATGCTGCTGTTCGCAGCTATGACATCCTTCGCCCAAAAACTATCCGCAGACCAGATACTCGGTACCTGGCAATGCAGTGATTATAAAATAGAGGTTTATAAATCGGGAAGTACCTATTCAGCCAAACTACTGTGGTCAAAGTATATGTTCGAGGCTGATGGCAAAACATCAAAGAAGGACAGCAAGAATCCCGACGAAAAGCTTAAGGACAGGCCGGTACAAGGTCTAACACATATCACCTCGCTTACCTATAAAGACGGTGAATACGCAGACGGTAAATTGTACAGCGTACAGGATGGCAATACTTACAGTATAAAAGGTAAATTGAATGGCATAAATGATCTGGAAACCCGTGGTTATAAAGGAGTGCCAATGCTGGGAAAAACTTTTAAGTGGAAACGAGTACAGTAGCCCATTAGAATCAAAACATGAAAGACATACAAAACGACGAGCTATCGAGATTATGGTTTATGATTTGCAATGCCGTACCACCGGTGGGTATCTTCCTGTACTTCAGGCACAGAGAACGTTATCCAAATAAAGCCAGAAGAGCGTTAACCAGCGCAATGACCGGCATACCCATGGCACTGGTTATGGGTTATATTATCAACAATCAAATTACTAAATAAGCTATGATCAAAAATATCATCTCTTTACTATTACTGATCGTTACTGTATCTCTGAGCTTTAAACATGCCTGGGATACCGCACATTATCAAAACCATCCCGAATCTTTTAAGGTGATGGAGAGTCTGGGGATCAGCAAGGCCGCAGTTCCGGCATTGGTAGTTTTAACATTATTGACGGGGATCCTTACATTGATACCAGGAACCTTTTTTCTGGGTAACATGATCAATGCGATCTCTATCGTGTTCATTATGGGCATGGCGTTAAGAACAGAAAATACAAAGATGGCCCTGATCGAGGTCCCATTCCTGATCATGCCCTTATTGATGATCTGGTTGAAATATCCTTTTAAAAATTAAACTATCTTGTGATATGCAAAATGCCAAGCCATACCGCATCAGTTCAATAACAGAGATACATCGACTGATGGCGTTGCCTAAACCGCAACATCCGCTGATCAGTATCGTTGACCTGAAAGGACTAAAAAATGACCACGACATAGATGCCGTGGTGTTTGACCTCTATGTTATCTCGATGAAAAGAGGCTGCGACAACCTGATCTACGGTCAACAAAAATACGACTTCGATGAAGGCCTGATGGCTTTCTTATCACCCGGCCAGCTATTACGGGGTGATAAGAATGGCATACCTGCCAAACTGGAGGGCTGGATGCTTTTTATTCACCCGGATTTTTTATGGAACACTTCTCTCGCCGCTAAGATCAAAAGATATGAGTATTTTAGCTATGCGACGCATGAAGCGCTGTTCTTGTCAGACAAAGAGGAAATGATCATCAATGATATTATCAGAAATATCAAAAATGAATATCATTCCAATATCGATAGTTTTAGCCAGGATATTATGATTGCGAATATTGAAACACTGCTAAATTATGCCGAACGCTTTTATCAGCGCCAGTTCATCACACGTAAAATAACTAATCACAAAATTCTGGAACGGTTGGAGAATATTCTAAGTGCATACCTTGACAATGAAGCGTTACTCTCCAAGGGTGCGCCAACCGTTCAATACCTTTCTGAAACGCTAAATATGTCTTCTAAATACCTAAGCAGCTTGCTCAAACAGTTGACCGGGCAGACTACACAACAGATCATTCATAAAAAAATGATCGATAAAGCCAAAGAGCAGCTATCGACCACGACGCTTAGTGTCAGCGAGATAGCCTATGGTCTCGGATTTGAACATTCGCAGTCATTTAGTAAGTTGTTCAGAAGTAAAACTAAGCAGTCTCCGCTGGAATTCAGGGCCTTATTCAATTAACTGATCAAACGTATAAATCAAAAAAGCATAGTAAGTTACATGGCATTACCGCCGCCTTTTTTGAGTATGATGCGTAAGGAAAAGATATTAACAGGGATGCATTTTCCGCGTGTCAATTCTGTCATAGCATATTTTGCCTGAATTGCGCCGGAGTTATCCTGGTTTGCTGTTTGAACAGTTTGTTGAAAGACTGAGGATGCTCAAAACCTAAGCGGTAAGCAATCTCGGCAGTGGTCAGGTCGGTCTGGTTCAGCAGCATCTTTGCTTTCTCTATCAAAGCCAAATGAATATACTGTTGCGTAGTTTTACCGGTGAGTGACCGGAGCATGTCAGAAAGATAGCGTTGCGAAACGTTCAGGTGGGCAGCAATATCCAAGGGTGATGGCAAACCGCTGACGAGTGCATCGTTAAAGCGCTCGGTCAGCCACTTGTCCATATTAGCGATGAGTTCATGATGGAAATTTTTCCTTGTCAGGAACTGCCTGTTGTAAAAACGGTTGCTGTGGTTCAGTAATAGTTCCAGTTGAGACACCAGCACGTCAGTACTGAATTGGTCTATCGTATTATTTAATTCGACGTTGATAGCTTCGAAAAGTGCTTCTATCGTCAACTTTTCTTTAGCCGAAAGGAACAAAGCTTCTGCAACCTTATAATCAAAGAAACCGTAGTGATAAATTCCCTGTGAAAGGGAATATCGTGTCAGCAGGTCAGTATGAAAGTACAAGGCGTAACCCTGATAGTCTTCGGGTTCGGCCGTCATTTGTACGAGTTGTCCCGGCGCAAGAAAAGCCATTCCCCCTTCTTTGAAATCATACGTTCCGGGCCCGTATTTTACGCTCCCATTAAAATTTCTTTTGAAGGTGATCTTATAAAAGTCAAGCTCCACCCAGTTTCCCGCATCGCGTAAGTCGATGTTCACCTTATCATAATCAACTAATGTGATCAGCGGATGAGCAGGCGCATTGAGCCCCATGCGGCGCGTCAGATCGGTTATCATATCAAATTTTAGGGTGTTCACCTGCTTCTGCTTTCAATATGTATATGTAAATATACTTTTTTAACCCTGAACGGATGGCCGGACCACGATGTCACCAACATCTACATTCTGCGGCTGGCTGATGGCATAGGCAACAGCCCGTGCAATAGCCTCAGGAGGAATAGAGATCTTATCAGCGGTCTCTTGGCTCGCTGAACGTATCGCGTCATTTTTAATGTTGCTCACAAACTCTGTTGCGACATAGCCTGGTGAAATACCGGTTACCCGCCAGCGACCTTCAGATTCCTGACGAAGCGCTTCACTGATCGTGCGTACCGCGTTCTTTGTGCCAGCATATACGCCCATGGTAGGTACAATGGCAATACCGGCGGTCGAGATAATATTCACAAAGTGCCCTGATCCATTCCTGAGGAATTCAGGCATTGCTGCTGCTATGCCGTAAAGCGTGCCTTTTATGTTCACATCTATCATCTGTTCCCAGCCTTCTACATCCGTTTGTTCCATACGGTATAACTGTGCAATTCCGGCATTACTGATCATGACATCCAAGTGGCCGAAATGTTCACGAGCCAACGCGACCATATTTTCCAGGTCCTGGCGTTTGGTTACATCTGCTACTGCATGAATAGCCTCGCCTCCATTCTGTCTGATACTTCTAACTACCATTTCCAATTGTTCGGTGCGGCGTGCACCTAATACAACTTTTGCGCCACGGGAGGCCAATAATTCTGCCGTTGCTTTGCCTATACCACTGCTGGCTCCGGTGATGACCACAACTTTTCCTGCTATTCTGTTTTCCATGATTGTTATAATTTATACAAAGCTCCTAATACCTTTTCCGGCTCTTGTATCCAATATGGTAAAATGTGTAGCCGTTTTGGAGGATAGCGTTATTCTCTTTCATTTTGGCTACAACTCTCCTTGATTTGGTTACAAGTACCTTCAGTTTGATGCCCAACTTTGTATTAAACATAAAATAATCATTCTTATGGAAGATCAAACATTTACAGGTAACAGATCGATCGCGCTCGTGACCGGTGCGAACCAGGGTGTAGGCAATGAGATCGCGAAAGCATTGGCCAACAATGGATATATTGTATATGTAGGCTCACGTAAACTGGAGAACGGAGAAAAAGCAGCCGCTGAGATCGGCGAAAATGCCAAAGCAATTCAATTGGACGTTACGCAACAACAAACCATTAAGGCCGCTATTGAACGTATTAACTTAGCGCATGGTCATCTGGACCTGCTTGTCAACAATGCCGGTATATCTCATAGTGGACCATCACCTATAAGCCCCGAGGAAATGATGGCGACCGGCAGGGCCGTTAATGTATCGTTGGACGAAGTGCGCACCGTTTGGGAGACTAACGTATTTGGGGTGATCTCGATGACGCAAGCCGCCTTACCATTGCTTCGCAAGTCATCGGCTGCCCGGATCGTGAACGTATCAAGCGGTTTAGGTTCGCTTACCTGGATCTCTGATCCGGAATGTTGGGCAAGAGAAAATTTCGGCATTGTGTATGCAGCTTCTAAAACTGCGCTTAATGCCGTTACGGTGGCTTTCGCTTTAGAATTGGAAAAGGAAGGCATCAAAGTGAACGCTACCAGTCCGGGCTATACTGCCACTGCCCTGAACAATTTTCAGGGAACAGATAGTTTAGAGGTCGGCTCGCGTGAACCTGTTCGCGTTGCGCTGGAAACTGATGGCCCGACAGGTTCTTTTACCGGTCCTGAAGGCTCTTTACCATGGTAAGCTTCCTGAAAGAGGTATAGCTACCCTAATCAATAAATTTTTATGGCCGGTGGCTATTTAGCCTCCGGCCATAACTGTTAACTTAGAGTATGAAAGACGAGACGCCCAAGATCACCAAACTGAGTTCTATAACTGAGATACACCACATGCTGGATCTTCCGGGCCCTAATCACCCGCTCATCACTTTGCTGGATACCCACGATGGCAAGATCAACCTGAGCAAGTTACCGGTGCGTTATGTGACCACGCTTTACAAGATCTCTTTCATCAGCAAACTGGGTGGCAAGTTCAGATACGGACAAGGTTATTATGACTTTGATGAGGGCAGTATGGTTTTTACCGCGCCGAACCAGGTAGTTGGAAGTACAGCCATCTATAAAGGTAACGAGGGCTTCTCATTGGTCTTTCATCAGGATTTCCTTCAGGGTTACCCTCTGGCAGCCAAGATCAAACAGTACGGGTTCTTTTCTTATACTTCGAATGAAGCATTGCATCTCTCGGAGCAGGAAAGAACAATGGTATCAGCAATTTTCTCTATCATTCAGGAAGAATTGAACAGCCGGATCGATGATTTTAGTCACGAGGTCATCATCGCACAGATCGAATTGCTCCTGAGTTATGCTAAACGTTTTTACAAGCGTCAATTTTTGACGCGTCATGCAGCAGGCAACTTACTCCTTGAGCAATTGGAAAATTTGCTGAATGCCTATTTCAATGAAAAGCCGACGGCCATTAATGGCATACCCACTGTGCAATACCTGGCTGAGCAACTGAACTACACGCCGAATTATCTAAGTGATATGCTGCGGTCACTTACCGGATTGAATGCACAACAGCATATACATGAAAAGCTGATCGAGCGGTCAAAGCAATTGCTATTAACTACTACAATGAGCATAAGCGAAGTAGCCTACGAATTAGGCTTTGAACATTCACAGTCTTTTAGCAGGCTCTTTAAACTCAAAATGAAGCTTTCTCCCTTACAGTTCAGAGCCAGCTTTAACTGACCATCCCTGGGGATCACTTACTTAAAATTTTTCTGGTCACGAATTCATTAAAAAAGTGATCCCTGTAAATATTGCCGATCGGTATTTCGTTTTCCCTGATGTAGACCGTATTGTTATCTACAGAATCTATATTGTTTACATTGATGATGTACGATTTGCTGACCCTGACAAAAAAACTTTTTGGCAGCAATTCATGGATCGTCTTTATATTCATCAGGGTGATCACCTTTTGAGTTGCCAAATATATGATCACATAATCTTTTAAGCCTTCAATATAGAGTATATCGCTGAAATAGACTTTGAATATTCTGCGTTCTGATCTCACAAAAATATAATCAGTGGTTATGTTTTCTATATTGCTATTAGCTTGCTCGGTATGGAATAATTTACAATATGTTTGCGCCTTGTCAACCGCTTTTTGAAAGCGCTCCGGTTTTACAGGCTTGATCAAATAGTCAATAGCGTCTACCTCATAACTTTCAGAAGCGAATTCGTGATAAGCGGTGGTAAACACTACTAAAGTATTTTTAGGGATGGTTCGGGCAAATTCAATGCCGTTCACGCCCGGCATCTGAATATCAAGAAACACCAGGTCTACAGTATTTGTTGCCAAAAAATCTTTAGTAGCTTCTGCTCCGTTAAATGAGCCTGCAATGTCTAAATTATCTGTCTGACCAACCAACTTTTCAATGGCCTTTCTTGCTAATGGCTCATCATCTACTATAATACAGTTCATTATTTAAATGTAGGGATAAGGTAACACTGTAGGTGTCTGGATTATCTTCGATCTGCAGAATGTGTGATGATGGGAACATTAACTCTAACCGTCTTTTGATATTAGCCAGACCTAATCCTCCGGGCTTACTAACTGCTTTTACAGCCGGTTTTGAGTTTACGCATTTAAAAAAAAGCTCGTTATGGCACACATCAAAATACAAATTAAGGTAAGATAGTTTCGCAGAGTCGTTATTGTGCTTTACGGCATTTTCTACAAATGATATAAATAATAAGGGCGGCACCTGAACACCGCTCAATTCGCCTTCCTTGGATATTAAGAAATTGAAATTATCGCGTCTGACTTTTTCCAGGTTCAAAAAATCCTCCAAAAAGTGGATCTCTGAAGTTAACAGAACCTTATCTCTTGAACTGTCATAAAGCTGATAACGAAGCAGGTCACTTAACTTTACTAATACCTGTGAAGCTTTTTTAGGATCATCCTCAATCAACACATTAGCATTATTGAGCATATTAAAAAGAAAATGCGGGTTGATCTGGTTTTTGAGCTGCTCCAGTTCAGTATTCGTTTTGGCCAGCTCCAGTTCATAAATTAGTTGCGCGTCAGATATCCATTGCTGGAATATTTTAACCGCTGCTGATGCAATAATAAGCATCATGATCATGAAGGAAAACGTAATAAAGTTAATAGTGTCATCCTGGTAGGGAAGTGATTTATGCTTAAAGTAAAAAGCAAAAAGCTCGTGAATGTAGAACGAAAGGATAATCCCTAAAAGCGCAAAAATTCCATAGCTCAGGTATTTTTTTTTGAATAAAAAATTCGGCACTAAAAGATACATATTGCAGTAGGCCAGTAATATTATCTGGAAAAAGATAACCAGTCGATTGTAGGTTTCGAAAGGTTCTACATAATCCGCAGGGCTGTAATACAAAACAACAATACAAAAGGCGATCACAAAAAAATGACGTTGAAATTTGTATTTTTCTGCAATAATCCACTGTAGCATCAAATTGGTATCTATGGCTTTTGCGTGTAGAGGTATACTCATAAATTTAAATATAAGGCAAATCAAGTGATCCCCCGGAATTGAAAAGAACTTACTATACAAAAGCCTGTTAATTATATACCAAATTAGGTGGTTAAACTTTTTAGCAACTAAAGCAGGTTGCTTCTAAAAAGTGTGGGCTTGTTTTTCTGTAAGTGATTGCCGCTGGCCCCTCAGTTTATCCTGTAGCTCAGTAATCAGTTTCTTTTTATTTTTTTTAATTCCCTCAAGTAATGTTTTTGGGCCGCCGTCAGGGTTATACCTGGACCCCCAGTTCAAAAATTCTACCATAAAAGGTATCATTTCAATACCCTTATCTGTTAGCAGGTACAGAAACTTAGAGGCATTTTTTGGTGAGGTTATTTTTGAAACGATCCCCTCATTTAAAAGCGTGTTCAGCTTTTCGGTAAGCACAGCAGAAGATATTTTCTCGTCCGATGCGCGAAACTCCAAAAAGGAATTTTTGCCGTTAAACATTAAATCCCGTAAAAGCAATAGCATCCATTTATCGCCGAAAATTTCCACCGAATAATTGATTGGACAGCTTGATCTCCTTTCGATTGTTTTCATATTGTCAAAATAAAAAGCAGTTTATTTTTAAAACTACTTTTGGATATATTTGTAGTTCGAAAAACAGACTACAAAATTAACTAAAAAATTTAATTATGGACTTTACAAATAAAAACATAGTTATTACAGGCGGAACCACAGGTATCGGCCTTGCAACTGCAAACGCATTTATAGCCGCAGGGGCAAATGTTTGGATTACAGGAAGAAATGCGGAGAATCTGCAAAAAGCAGCCGCGCAAATAAACAGCCCGAAATTATTTACAGTGATTTCAGATACTTCAAAACCCGAAGGCATCTCGATTTTGGAAAAAGCAGTTTCGGAAAGTGGACAGCAATTAGATGTGCTGTTTCTTAATGCGGGAATTGGGGTGTTTGAGCCAATGGAAAAGGTAACTGAAGAAAATTTTGACGCACAATTTAACACCAATGTTAAGGGGCATTTTTTTACGTTGCAAAAATTAATTCCTTACCTGGCAAACGGGGCGGCTGTACTATTTACATCATCAACAGCGGCCACTGCTGCAAATGCTGGTTCTATCGTTTATTCAGCAACAAAAGGCGCATTGAACAAGATAGCCCAAATTGCCGCGAATGAACTGGCCGGTAGAAAAATTCGCGTCAATATCGTAAGTCCGGGACCGATAGCCACACCTGGCTTAGATACCGTAGTACCTGCTGATGCACAAGCATTTTTAGCCGGTGCTACAGCCCTTCAACGGTTGGGTGATGCGGATGAAATTGCTAAAACGGTGTTGTTTTTGGCCTCTGATGCCGCGAGTTTTATCACAGGAACAGAGATTATTGCGGATGGCGGCTACCTTAACTATGCGCTAAAATAAACGCTGAATACAATATAACTCATTACGGCAGCTTATTTTATATACCGTAATGCTTGCATAGTAAAGTTTAAAGAAAAAGGAGTTAGGTTTCTAACTCCTTTTTTTGTGAATCGCCAAAATCAGATTGATCCATTCCAAATAGTAGAGGTGTATTTCATTTAACACTCCGGTTTATTTTGCCGAAGTATAAAGCACCATTTATTTTACTATATATAAAAGCTGCTTTAATATATAAAGAGCCACGTTTGGTATATATAAAAATTGCGGGGTCTGTAAAAAAATAGTTTAGCCGAAAATTATAGCATTTAACTCTAAACTTTTTTTAAATGAAAAGCAGAATCTTATCCGTCATGGTACTCCTCTTTGCCTCAGCATTTCATGCCTATTCGCAGGAAAAAGTCACCCTTAGCGGCACGGTCATTAACAAGTTTAATACCGAAACACTTATTGGCGTAAGCATTTACATTCCGGAAGCGAAAGTTGGTCTGACCACCAATTCTTACGGGTTTTATTCCACCACATTGCCAAAAGGCAACTATACCGTTATAGTTAGCTATGTGGGTTATGACCGCCTGGAAGAGCGTGTTACGCTGACCGAAAATACAAAACGGAACTTCGGGATGACAGAAAGCAGCAAAACGCTGGATGAAGTTTTGATCAAAACCAATACCCCGCAAGCCAATATCCGCAAACCCGAAATGAGTACCAATAAACTGTCCATCGCCACCATCAAAAAGATGCCGGCCGTTTTGGGTGAGGTTGATGTTCTTAAATCCATCTTACAGCTTCCCGGCGTTGCCAATGCACAGGAAGGTGCCACTGGATTCAACGTCAGAGGCGGTTCTGTAGATGGGAACCTGGTATTGCTTGATGAAGCCGTTGTTTATAATACGTCGCATTTATTCGGCTTCTTTTCTGTCTTCAATGCCGATGTGATCAAAGATCTGAAACTCTACAAGGGAGGTATCCCCGCTAATTTTGGCGGACGCATATCATCAGTACTGGATATTTATCAAAAAGAAGGAAATAACCAGGAATTTCATGTTAACGGCGGGATTGGCTTAGTTTCAAGTAGGTTGCTTGTTGAAGGCCCTATCGTTAAGGACAAAAGTTCATTCGTTTTGGCGGGAAGAGGATCATATGCCCATCTTTTTTTAAAAATTGCTAATGATCCCAATTCGGCCTATTTCTATGATTTGAACACCAAGTTCAACTATAAGTTCAATGATAAAAACAACGTGTACGTTTCAGGCTATTTCGGCAACGACAACCTGAATTTCAATAATAGTTTTATAAATACTTACGGTAACAAACTATTTAACCTCAGGTGGAACCATATATTTTCAGACAAGATATTCTCTAATGCATCTGCCATTTACAGTGATTATGACTACCGGATCAAAGTAAAATCCGCCGGTCTTGACTGGAAAGCAGAGGTTAAAAATTATAATTTTAAGTATGATTTTAAACATTATGTTTCAAATGACCTCACCTTAAATTATGGTGTAAATACCATCTACTACAATTTTAATCCGGGAACGATCAGGCCGTTCGGTACCATCTCGACTGTCAATCCGGATCAGTTGGCCAAAAAATATGCTTATGAAAATTCGGCATACATCAGTGCTGAACAAAACCTTTCTGAGAAATTATCACTGAATTACGGACTTCGCTACAGCAACTTTCAGCGGGTAGGCGCGCAAGAAGTTTACACCTATGCCAATGATCAGCCGGTTGTTTACAACAAGGAGCTGCAAATTTACGAAGAGGCTACTCCAACAGGAACGATAAACTATGCGAAAAATAAAAAGATAGCAAGTTTTGGCAATCTGGAACCCAGGCTTGCCATAGCTTATTCGCTAAACAATAACCAATCCATCAAGGCCAGTTACAATAGAATGAGCCAATATGTACATCTTATCTCCAATACGGCTTCTGCAAGCCCGCTTGACATATGGGCACCTACCGACAAATACCTTAAACCAGAGATATTAGATCAGGTAGCACTGGGTTACTTCCATAATTTTAAAGACGGTAAATATTCTTTGGAAACTGAAACATTCTATAAAAAAATAAAAAACAAAGCAGATTACATTGATGGCGCGGATCTGTTAGGGATCGACGCGGTAGAAAGCGTGCTGTTGAACGGTGAAGGAAGGGCGTATGGCCTGGAAATGATGCTGAAGAAAAATACAGGAAGGCTGACGGGCTGGGTATCCTACACGCTTTCTAAAGCACAGCAAAGAACACCAGGCAGAAATGCAGATGAGCCGGGTATAAACAACGGGGAATGGTACAGAGCTAATTACGACAAGCTGCATAATCTATCCGTCACGGGGGCTTACTCGGTAAGTCCAAAGTGGTCTTTTGGGGCTATCCTTAATTTTCAGAGCGGAAAAGCAGCCACATTCCCTAACGGAAAATACCTGTACCAGGGTGTTACTGTAGCCAGTTACGGCGCAAGAAACGAGAATTCGTTATCAGCGTATCACCGTTTGGATGTATCTGCAACCTATACGCCTAAACCCGACAAGAAAAAAGGCTGGCAGGGGGAGTGGAATTTCAGCATCTACAATCTTTATAACAGGAATAACGCGGCATCATATTCTTTCCGTCAGAACGAAGAAACAGGAAGAAACGAAACAAAGAGAATATCAATTTTCGGCATTGTACCAAGTGTAACCTACAACGTGAAATTTTAAAAACTACTATCTACTTTAATTAAGATAATAAATGAAACTATTTAAAATAATACCAATATTACTCGCCGGACTAATCCTGACAGGATGCGAAAAAGTAATTAAAGAGGATCTTAAAACGGCTGCGCCACGATTAGTTGTGGATGCCTCGATTGACTGGGTTAAGAACACTGCGGGCAATGAACAAAAGATCGTGTTATCCACAACAACAGGGTATTACAGTTCCGAATTCCCGGGCGTTTCCGGCGCGATAATCACTGTAACCAACGCATCCAATACGGTTTTTACTTTTGTGGAAAAGCCCGGAACAGGGGAGTATATCTGCAATAATTTTATTCCCGTTATCGGCGAAACTTACAACTTAAAGATCGTTTTGAACGGCGAGACATACACAGCCTCAGAAACATTTACGCCGGCACCTGAAATTGAAGATAAAATAGATCAAAACGATAAAGGAGGCGAGGTTGGTGACGAGGTTGAGATAACGTTTTATTACCAGGACGATGCCGGTCAAAAAAATTACTATCTGAACAGTGTTACCCAGCCTCATTCAACGTTTCCCGAACTGGAAGTTGAGGACGATGAACACACCAACGGTAATTTAAACCAGGAATCGTATTCGCATGAAAAATTTAAGCCCGGTGACCGCGTTGACATCAAACTGTATGGCATTTCAAAAAGCTATTATAACTATATGTTCAAATTGATCGTGGCTACCGGTAATGATGGCAACCCCTTCCCGGCCATACCAAGTGCCGTTCGCGGCAATATTGTCAATCAGTCCAACGGCAATAATTATGCTTTCGGTTACTTCAGGCTGGCAGAGGTAGCTACTAAAAGTTATACGATAAAATAACCCGATCTGATGAGCGGAGTAAAGTAAATACTCCGCTCAATTTATCATGCATCAGGTTCAGCAATATCATACACTTATTCTACACAGAACGCAATATGTGTAATTGAATATCGAAATGAGTAAGATATTAATTGCCCTTTTCCTATGCTTATTCTTCCTGACGGTTGACGCGCATTGCGTAGTTCATTCATGATTTGCCCGAGGTAATAAGCCAGCAATTTCACCTGTGCTATTGTTTGCTTTTACATGGTTTTGGCTAAACCAAACGCAGATTCGGATAAATCCGGCCAGTAAAAGCCGCCCATCTTTGTATCAACAAAAAGAGATCAATTATGCGCGTATTTGTTACAGGAGCTACAGGCTTCATCGGAACTGTCATTGTGCAGGAATTAATAGGTGCCGGCCACCAGGTACTGGGACTGGCCCGCTCGGATGCGTCAGCCCAAAAACTGATCGATGCGGGTGCGGAAGTTCACCGCGGCGACCTGGAAGATCTGGATAGCCTGCGCAGCGGGGCCGCTCAAACAGACGGCGTCATCCATGCCGGCTTTATTCATGACTTTACCCGCTTTGCCGAAGTTTGCGAGGTGGATAAGATCGCTATCGAAACTATTGGCGAGGTGCTGGCCGGTTCTGACCGTCCGTTCGTTGTAACTTCAGGTACGGCGCTGGTAAACCCTGGTAAGCTGGCTACCGAAGACATCATCCCGCCGTTTAACCCCGCCTGGCCGAGGGCGTCTGAACAAACTGCGGATGCCGTTGCTGATAAAGGGGTGCGTGCTGCAGTAGTTCGCTTATCACCGTCAGTACATGGCGACGAAGACAGGCACGGATTTATCCCGATCATGGTCAGCATCGCTAAGCAAAAAGGTGTATCTGCTTATCTTGGGGAAGGGCAGAACCGTTGGAATGCGGTGCATCGTTTAGATGCTGCCCGTTTATTCCGTTTAGCTTTAGAGGGTGCCTCACCAAAAGCCCGTTATCATGCATCCGCTGAGGAAGCCATTACTGTTAAGTCAATTGCAGAAGCTATAGGTAAACAACTTGACCTGCCGGTAAGTTCCATCACATCTGAAGCAGCAGCAGAGCATTTTGGCTGGTTCGCACAAATGGCCGCGATCGACTGCCCGTCGTCAAGCAAGTGGACCCAGGAGCAATTAAACTGGCAGCCAGCACATTCCACTCTGCTTACTGATATTGATAACGGTATTTATACCCAATAGTGCCATGAAAATTATTGTAACCGGTTCTTTAGGGAACATCAGCAAACCGCTGACTGAAATTTTAGTTGCCCAGGGTCATGACGTGACCGTGATAAGCAGCGATAGCAATAAACAAGCCGCCATAGCAGCATTAGGTGCAGTGCCAGCTATTGGCTCGATCACCGATGTTGGCTTTTTGACCAGTATTTTTCAGGGAGCAGACGCGGTATATGCGATGATTCCGCTGAGTTTTACCGAACCTGATCTGGGCGAGTATCTGCACCGTGTGGCGCAAAACTATGCACAGGCAATTAAACAAGCGGGCAACAAACGGGTAGTAATGTTAAGTGGCTGGGCGGCAGACCTGGTGAGAGCGGAAGGTGTAGAATACCTGTTCGACGGGCTGGAAGCTTCAGTGACCATAATGCGGCCGGCTGCATTCTACACCAACTTTTACCAGTCGATAGACCTGATCAAAGGCAAAGGCTTCATCGGCAAATTTCTAACGCTGCGTTATTCAGGCCTTTGGGCTTTGCTGACCGGTAAAACCGGTCTGCTCATGGGAAATTATGGCGGCGATGACCGCATCGTTTTCGTATCTCCGAGGGACATCGCGGATGCCGTGGCAGAAGAACTGCTTTTAATGCCCGGGGAGAAAACCATCCGTTACGTAGGCAGCGAGGAAATGACCTGTAATGAGGCGGCAAAGATCATTGGTACAGCGATAGGCAAGCCCTGGCTAAAATGGGTACTACTTTCGGATAAGGAAATGCTGCAGGGATTCAAGATGGGCAAATTACCCGAAAAACTGGCAGAAACCCTGGTAGAAATGCAGGCCGCCATGCACAGCGGCAAAACACTGGAGAACTTTCATCGGAGTAAGCCAAAAATGGGTAAAGTGAAACTTGCTGATTTTGCCCGGGAATTTGCCACAGTCTATCATCAAAAATAAATAGCTACATTTAATAAATCATGAGCAGCAATCCGCTTTTTCATTTCCACACCATTTCCGAATATCACCGGGCTGCTGGCCTGCCTAAACCGGCACATCCACTCATTAGCCTGGTGCATATGGATGACCTGAACAGGCCGCTGGCAGAAGGCTCATTTAGCGTGGTTTACGATTTCTATTCGATCTCCATGAAAAGAGTGAAGGACGTGAAATTCAAATACGGCCAGCAGGCCCATGATTTTGATGAAGGTGTGCTGTTCTTCATGTCGCCCGGTCAGGTTTTTGGCGTTGAAATTGAAAAAGGAACCGTGAGGCACAGGCCCGAAGGCTGGATGATCCTGGTCCATCCTGATTTTTTATGGAATACGCCATTGGCCAAAACCATCAAGCAATACGAGTTTTTCGGCTACTCTGTTTATGAGGCGCTTTACCTGTCGGACAAGGAAGAAACCATGCTGACCACCATTGCGCAAAATATTGAGCATGAATACAATGCTAATATAGACCGTTTTAGCCAAAGCGTGATCATTGCGCAGTTGGAACTCTTGCTGACCTATTCTGAGCGCTTTTATCAGCGCCAGTTTATCACCCGTAAGATTACGAGTCACGAGATCCTCATCAAACTGGAAGACCTGCTCTCTGCTTACTTTAACAGCGGGGCGCTCGCGCAGAAAGGCTTACCAAGCGTAACTTATATTGCTGAGAACCTGAACATATCACCGGGTTATTTGAGTAGTCTGCTCAAATCTCTCACCGGGCAAAACACCCAGCAGCATTTACACAACAAGCTGATCGATCTGGCTAAGGAGAAACTTTCAACAACCAGGCTTTCCGTCAGCGAGATTGCTTATGAACTGGGTTTTGAACACCTGCAGTCATTCAGTAAATTATTCAAAACCAAAACCAGTCTTTCGCCGATGGAGTTTCGTCATTCTTTTAATTGATCGATGTGTTGCTTTTAAAGAGGAATATATTTAAGGCCTGCTGTTAAACCAGATGATCAACTACTGAATTATCTTATGCCCGAAGCAAAGCGGCCTTTGTATACCCGGATCAGTCTTTCCAGTCCACTTTTAGTTATGTCAAGATCGCTGATGTCGATATGCACAATTCCGCCGGGATGCTGAAAGCTTAACGTGAACTTGACACCTCTTTTTCCCTGATCTGTTCTGGTCACTTTTTCATTGAAGATCTGGTCCCAATTCAAAAATCCGGTCTGTATTGTGGTAAGCCCTTGGTTTTCCAGCACAAGCTCCGGCTGCTTTTTAAACATCCTTTTAAACGCTATGAATATTTTGTAAAGCGGAGCAATGGCGATCAAAGGTGCTATTAGTTTTAAGCTTAACTGCCAGTTGTTTTTGATAGCCAAATAAGCAATGATGGAACCCATTGCAACGAACAGTAAGCCAAACAAGATATTAATGGTAAGATGTACTTTAGAATAAAAGATATTGGTTGTGAACGGAATATTAGGATCATCTTTAAAAACTTCAGGAAAATCAAATCGACCCTGCAACTCACGCCATCGTTCGCGTTCGTTTGCTGACTGGATCTGAAGCTTATCCATTAACGTGCCGAAAGCAGGGCATAAGTTAGCTTGTACTGCCATGATCCTTAATTCGTGAACATTATCAACGTTGTCAAACGCCCACAATTTCCAGCGTGTTGTAGTTTTACTCCAATACAAAAAAGGCAGGTAAAAAAATATGATAAAGCAAAATAAGACGATACCTGCGCAAGCCAGCCAGATATTAATGGTAAACGCCGATCCTTCAAGTAACGCCATAAAGATCATCGCTAAAGGAAATAGAAAGAAAAACAAACCAGAGATCATCAGAATGCGGGGTAGGAGCAGCATCCTGCGTCCTTTGGCCAATGCATCATCAACAGAAATTAAAGTGGTTTTACGGTAGGTACTCATGTGCTTTGTGCACATATAACCATCTTAAGAACAAAACAGTTTTTGATAATCCATCCAAACGTGTTAAGGATGATTTGGAGACTTAACATACCGGCTTAAGAGAAGCCTTAATTCAACGATCTATACTCCAGCGGTGTTTGCCCTACTTGTTTTTTAAATAACCTGGCGAAATGCTGCGGGTATTTAAAACCCAGGTCAGCGGCAATCTGTGTGATGCTTTTGCTGTTATCGAACAACTGTTCCTTAGCCATATCAATCAACTTAAACTGGATATATTCCTGCGCGGTTTTGCCGGTCTCTTTTTTGATCAGGTCGCCAAAGTAGTTAGGCGAAAGGTTCAGTTGCTCTGTGCACCACGCAACACCAGGCAAGCCGATGGTTTGTGGTTTATCGGTTGTGAAATATTCGTTTAACAATTCCTCAAAACGTTCCACCACGCCACGGGTAGCATGATCGCGGGTGAGGAACTGCCGCTCATAGAAGCGAACACTGTAATCCAGGAAGAGTTCGATACTTTTAACACTAATGCCGGGTATGGTATTGGCAGTGGTTTTCAAACCGTGAAGGAGCTTTGCCCGAAAAGTAATGTGTTGGATGGTTTATCTATTCGGGGAGGCATTGAACGCGACTATGTGCTATTTGTGATGGAAGGTGACCGGGAAAAGCAAGCCCAAACTGAGTTAAGTAACTGGCTAAAGAAATTAAAGCTTATTCGCGGTTATCTGTGTAAATCCCGTTGCCAAGCAACGGGATTTACACAGATATTTCTAAATAGAAAGTACGCTAAAACAGATAATTTAGACTGGTCTGAATACTCTTGTTTTCAAGATCACCTGAAGTGACTGAACCAACATGGTGAGCATGCTTATTTGAAAAACTTCGAGAGTTCTTCCATGGTGGTTTGCTGGGACGGGCGGAATTTATCAGAACTGGCGTATCGCATCAGGCTGCTTTTCAACTGTCTTGCTGCCGGGCGTTTATCCAAATCATGCTGAATATCCATAGTGCAAAGTAATAGCTTGCCATTACCCATTCTGAACTCCATCAGTAAACCAAGGTTCCGGTTTCTAAAAAAGTTATCTATCACCCGCACAATAGGGTCCTGCCGGGTAACTGATCCGTCGAATTGTACGGAGCGTGATCGGGTTACCAAATCCCACCACTGCCAGTCGCTGTAAGTATTGGTCGGAAAGTCGGTCAATGCCGGGTGCTGATTGTTGATCAGAAGCCCCATACTGCCGGGCTGATCCGGGAAGTGTACCGGACTCCAGAACACCGGCGCGAACCGGCCGTCTATGCCTTGTATATGAGCGGTATCCGGGTTTAACACAACGGTTTTACCGGCCTTGAGTAATTGCAGCGCTGAATCAACAGAAGTGGTAAATTGTACGCCAGTCACCTTTGTCTCCGGTTGAGTAGGGTACACCCATATCTTCCACTGGTTGCGGTAACCCGACCTGGCCAACTTCAAGGTAACGGTCAGTTCCTGTGCACGGTTTATACTGTGTAATGGTACCGTAAATTTCCCCAGCGGGCGGCCATTGCCTACGGGCAAATTGTTAGTGCCAAGCGTTCCCTTAAAAAGCGTTTTGTTGTCCTGAGTGGCGATCGTCCATTGCAGTTCATCTTTCAGCGCTTTATCCAGATAGTTAGCTATCTCAGCGCTCGCTTCAAAGTTTTCAGTATTGGTATAACCGGCCTTGTAAAAACGGAGCAGTGGTACTACCGGCCCGCAAAACTGGCGGAAATCCTCAGGCTTAATAATGCCTTTACTCTCCCAAAAAGCGTTCAGGATACCTACCAATGCAGTGCCCTGTCCCGGAAAGTCATGCAGGTCCAACAACTGAAAGCCGCCAACACCTGGTGTTTTCAGGGCACGCTCAATCTCCTCCTTATATAAATTAGCTGATAACTTACCGCTGGCTTTCAGGTAGGGGTCAGCTAATCCAAGCATTCCCTTTTTGCGCAGATCATGACGAACGGCTGAAAAATTGGCAGGCACCAGCACTCCGGTATATTTATCGATCTCCTTCAGATCAGGGTATACGGAATATTGACCGACCTCATGGATCACCAGCGGAACGGTAGTGCCTGAAACCGCTTTGCCGTAATCTGTCTTAAAGTCGGGTGGGTTGGTATTGAAGATGCCTTGTCCGCGTACCCAGCCCTTATCGGTATACTGGGTAATGAAAAAGTCATCGGAAGGTTCGGGTGTTTTACCATGACCGTTTTGGAAACTAAAGGTGGTGGTCGTATATAGGTGACGGTTATCTTGTTTTTTTAGTTTTTTGACCAGGCCCCCCAGCCAGGCAAAATCACCTTCCAGTTCGTTTCCCATGCTCCAAAAACAGAATGACGGGTGATTGCCATAATTCTTGATCATTTGCTGTGCCTCATCCTCCAGGTAGCGAAGCGTAGCGGTATCTTCACCCACCTTAAGCGACCAAAGCGGCAGCTCCACATGCAGGTAAAAGCCCAATGAATCTGCAACCCTGAAGGCGGCCTCCGGAGGGCACCAGGAGTGGAAGCGTAAGTGATTCAGGCCGTATTGTTTTGCGGCGGTGAAGACTTTCAGCCAACCTGCACGTTCCATGGGCGGATGGCCTTGTATTGGAAAAATGTTGCATTCCAGCGTTCCCCGCAGGAAAAGCGGCCTGCCGTTGATAAGCAGATTGCTGCCCTGCGCGGTAAGTGTCCTGAAGCCAAATCGCTCTGTCCTGCTATCTAATACTTTGCCATTGCGGTCTGTCACCTCAAAGGTCCAGGTATAAACGTTGGGGTTGAACTCATTCCATTCCTTTACCTGGGGCAGGTTAACCTTTGCCTGCTGTACGGTTCCGGACCTTAACGGAACCCTTTGAGATGATTTAACTGTTTTACCTGCCAGCATAATCCGGTGCTGTAAATAAAGATCACCGGGCGGACGGGAGGTTAGTTGTATGGCGGCTGTAGCTGTTTTGCCAGCAAGTGAAGCTGTAACGTCGATCTGTGCGAAGGTTGCATAACCTTTATCGCTGATCTCCATGCGGCCGATGACACCGTTCCAGATGATCTGCGTACCGTCGGTATAGGCATGCGCAAAATCATTGAAACTGATGTCGTGCTGTTTTCTGTTATCGATCCTTAGCGTGATCACATGTTTTCCCGGCGATAGTTTGCCTAATGAGAAATGCTGCGGGGCGATCAGGCTTTCGGCCGAACCGGCTGGCTTGCCGTCAACCCAGCAGTCTGTTTTCCATATCACCCGCTCAAGCAGTAGCTCCGCATTGGTCATTCCTTTGCCGATGGTGATCGATCTTTGATACCAGACCGCACCTGTATACCTGACCCGGCGCGACAGGCGTAGCATGATGTCTTTGGACAGCACACTTGTATCCGTTTTTACCGGTTCACCTATATGCGCGTCATCCAGTGTTCCCGGAAGCGTGATCACCCGGGTGAATCGCTGATCGAACCATTTGCCGGCGACTCCCCGGTCCGCAGAGTCTAATTTGATCGTCCAGCTACTGGCCAGGGAAACCGGAGCACGCTGCGCATGGGTATAAAAACAGGCTGACAATAGCGTAGCCAGCAAAAGTGCTTTTTTCATGAGTTATATATTATTGATAGCTGCCCGTTATCGTCGTAACTGACTTGCCTTCCAAAACGATATCCATAGTGTTGTTCACCTTCTTTTGCAGGCTCTTTGAAGCGCTGGTTGTGTAAGATATCATATCCTGGCCGGGTTTGAAATTAGTTGTATCAAATTGATAGGTTTTGCTGTTACCCGTCATGTTGATCAGCACGACCGCAAACTGCTTTTTTCCGGCGTCCTTATAGGCAGATACCATAAACGAACCTGCAGCGGCAGCCGGATCGTTAACATCACTTAGCGATGCATTTACCCGCACCATACCGGGTCTGATAAAGCGCGAATAATTTCCGAGGCACCATAGTTGCTTCGAATCGCTGACAATACCATCTGTCTTCATCGCGGTCAAATCATAGCCGCCTGCCGGATCGTTAATATACACCAGCCCGTCACTGTAGTTGTAGGTATCTACCGCCAACCACCACTGCCAGGAGGTCACATTGGCGATGGTCAGGTCATGATGGATAACCTTAGCCACGTATAAGCCATAATCTATACCTGTGTTTTTAGGATATCCATTGAGTTGCCCGCAAATGTCGCCCAGGATGCCAAACTCCGATTGCCACATTTGTAACGATGGGTCTACCGCGTTTTTTTTGTTAACGGCGTTGGTGCGATAGGTGATCAGGTCATTATTAGGACAGGTGGTGAAATAGCTATGCGCCGAGATCAAATGCTCTATCGACGGAACGCTGCCGACGTAATTGGCCGAATTAGGGTTGAAGAATTGGTTGATCTGATCACCCCGGCCGTCGCTGTTATTGCCATCAAGTGAGTTCCACTGGTTCGCTTCGCCCAAGGCAATCGTTGTTGCTAAACCTGCTGCTTTTATTTTTGGGCCTAACAGCCGGATGAATGCAGCGATCTCTGCATTGGTTGCACCGGTACCTTCCTGGCTCGGCTTTTCGCCCCAGTTCCATTGCGGTTCGTTAAACGGACTAATATAGCTGAACGGAGTGGATGATGAGGCAAAATGTTTAGCCACACTAACCAGGAAATCCGCAAAGGCATCCTGCTTGTCTCCTTTGAGGTTCAGATGGTTATTTGCCAAGCCATAGGCTTTGTTATTCAGGGTAAATTGTACCGGCGGCGAGATCGGAAAGCCAAGAAATTTATTCACGCCACGTGCTTTAGCTGCCGAAAGAAACCACTGCTGTCCGGCCTGCTTGCTCCAGTCATACGTACCATCAGGTTTCAGAAAGCATTCTTCGCGGCGGTACTCATTAGGGATACCACTTTCATCGCCCTGTTCGAAACTTCCTGCACCGATATTGAATCGCCACATGGACAAGCCAATGCCCTTCGGATTGCCTTCGTTATCATTTTCCAGACTAAAAAGGTAATCGGCTATCTTATTTTTCTTTGATGCGTCGGCCCATTTGCCGATAAATTTGGTTGTCCAGCTATCCGACGCGCCGAAACTGTGGATGGTCTGCCCTTCATCATTCAAACTGATAACAATGCGGGGGGATGCCTGAGTGCAGGTGTTCACGCCGTTAATGATACAGCCATTCTCCGGAGCGGCCTCCGCCTTTTTTTTACTGCAGCAAATGCCCGTGATCATGATCATCAGGCCTGCAGTGAGCAAGTAAGATTTTAGATTTCTTTTCATAGCGTAGAAATTTGCCGCCTGCCTCAGGCAGGCGGCTGTGGTACATTAATATCCGGGATTCTGTGTGATCCTGCCTTGTGAAGCGATGACCTCTTTGGTCGGAATAGGCCAAAGATTGTGTGTGCCTGCTATAAAGCTCGCGCCCTTATTTTGCGGTTCGTTGTTGTTGGTTTTCTCGTAAGGGTCAGTGCTAACCTGCGTATTGTAACGAACAAAACTGCCGTTAGCGCCCATGATGCTGTTGATGACGGGCTGGCCGGCCTGATCTTTCCATCTTCGGATATCATACAGGCGATCACCCTCCAGCGCCAGTTCAAGCCTGCGTTCCTTCCGAACGGCATTGATCAGGTTCCATCCGGTAAGCGTCATGTCGGTGTTCAGATTTACCCGGCTTCTTACAATGCGTAAGGATTGCAGGGCCTGCTGGGGCTGTTGCAGCATAGCCGCTGCTTCAGCGTTCATCAGGTACACATCTGCCAGCCGCAGATAAATATGGTCTTTTGAGAAACGGCCGTTGGGTGTACGTTCGGTTCTGGGGATATAGATTTTCCGGTTAAACCTGGCTGATTTTTCCTGTGATGGATTGGCATTAAATAACGGCACTGCCGGATCGCCTGCAACCGGTTGATTATGGCGCATGATGGTCCAGTTCAACCGAACGTTATCGCCTTCAGACAAGAAGGCATTTTCCAGATCACTGGTGGGATTGAAATAGCCCCAGCCACCTTCAGAGGGTGCCATTGATGTTGTTGGAAATACATTGCCCAGGTTCGGGAATTGCGTTGACCATTGGAACTGGATCTCAAATAGTGATTCCCTTCCATTATAATTGTTCGTCTGCCAAATATTGCCGAATGTAGGTTCCAGAGTGTATTCACCCGAAGAGATGATCTGGTTAGTTTGTTCCAGCGCCCCGGTCCAGTCCTCGGCATACAGGTCAACCTTGGCCAGCAAGGCTTGCGCGGCACCTTTGGAAACCCGGTATTTATCACTCGTGCTGTATACTGACTTTGCCGGAAGCAAACTTGCGGCATCAGCCAGTTCAGCTTTCAAAAAGGCCAGTACATCTGAGGCGCTTGTCCGTCCGTAATCATTTTGTGTAGGGGAAAGGGTTTTGGTGATCAGTGGAACTGCTCCCCAATTGCGAACCAGCTCGAAATACTGAAACGCGCGCAGAAAACGAAGTTCTGCCGATAACCGTTGAACCAGCGCCGGGTCTACCTGTGATTTTTGTAAACCTTCGATCGTCGCATTGAACAGATAGATGCTTTTGTAGAGCATGATCCAATGCGCTTCAATACGGTCATTTTCAGCGTTAAGGGTGTAATGCGCTGCCTGCACGGCTGTACCCTGCCCGCCGTTTACACCGATCCACTCATTATCCGAGGCAGCTTCTCCGCCCACCTGTTTAAACCACTGGGTTTGCCACCAGTCGTCATAATCAATATACTTATAGCACACCGTCGTAGCGCCGGTTGCTTCCTCTGCATTGTTATAGAAGGTACTGGCCTGGATAGCGTTCCCGTAAGGCTCCTGTTGCAAAAAGTCTTTTTTGCAATTCGTCATACCGGTAACAACCAGTATTAAAGCTATATATCTTAGAGATTTCATGATGTTACTGCTGATGATTAGAAGTTTGCGTTAAAACCGATGTTGAAAAACTTCGGGATAGGGTTTTGCCCGTTATCAATGCCATAGCGTAAAATACCGGCAAATGGCACTTCCGGGTTCAGCCCGTCATATCCGGTGATCGTAAACAGGTTCTGCGCCGATACATACACCCTGATGTTTGCTTTACCATTAAAGGTTGAAGATGGAATGGTATAGCCAAGTTGTACTAACTTATTACGTACATAGGTGCCGTCCTTGATGAAGAAGGTCGAGTTTTTAGAAAAGTTGCCGTTCGGGTCAGATAAACTGAGTATGGGGTATGAATTTGTACTGCCCGGACCTGTCCAGAATTGGTTCTGCTTCCCGCTGATAAAGTTGTAACCATATACCGGATTCATTCTCACCAGGTAATCATCGGCGATCTTGTTGCCGAATGATCCGTAAAATTCCGTACGGAAATCAAACCCATGATAAGAGGCTTGCAAGGTCAGCCCCGAAGATAATTTAGGATAAGGGTTTCCAATGTTCTTGCGGTCGTTAAGGTCGATCGTGTTATCGCCATTAATGTTTGCGTACTTGAAGTCGCCGGGCCTGGCATTAGGCTGCAACACGGTTCCATTGCCGCTCCGGTAATCTTGTACTTCCTGTGCGGTTTGAAATACGCCAATAACATCATAACCATAATAACCACCCAGTATGTCTCCTGCTTCTGTTTTGGTTCGCCTGGTAGACTGGAATACGTCGTTTGATATCTCGTCATACAATACTTGCCCGCGCAGGTCCACCGCTTTGGATAGGAACCGCTGCAAAGTGAGACCAACACCAAAGGAAACGCCGCCTACCTTATCTTTATAGTTCAGGCCAACTTCCCAGCCGCTGGTACGGATGCTGCCCACGTTGGTATAAACTGTTGGAATGTAGCCCTGCGGGTAACCCAATGACGGCTGCACGGGTAAAAACAGCAACATGTCCTTGGGTGATCGCCAATATTTATCGGCAGTTACCGATAGTTTGTTGTTGAACAGGTCAGCATCAAGCCCGATAGTTACATCCTGCGTGGTTTCCCATTTAATATTGGGGTCCGGCACGTTAGACGGCACGTAACCATAGATACGGCTGCGGTCGCCGCTTACATAATCGGCCAAGCCAAGTGTACTCTGATAAGCGCCGGGCGCGCCAGGCAGATTGCCGCCTACGCGGCCGTATGATCCCCGTAGCTTCAGGTAGCTCAGCCATTTGATGCTCTTCATGAATTCTTCGTTGGTGATCACATAAGCACCGGATACTGTCGGGAAATATCCCCAGCGGTTCTGCGGTGACAGGAGCGAAGAGCCGTCTGCCCGGAATGAAGCGGCGATGTAATAGGTATTGTTAAAATCATAGGATACCCGGCCAAAATAAGAGGTCATCTTGCCGAATGGTCCGGCACCGGGCTGGCGCGTGCCGCTTGCATCGGCGATTGTTGCCCCGGAGCCTACATAGCGGTACGGTTCGGCGTCATAGGGTATATTCTGCCGGAACACGTAGCTGTTATTGTAGGTATAGTTATCAGCCGATTGTCCCGCAAGGATGTTGTAATGATGCTTGCCTGCACTTCCGATGTAATTGATCGTATTGTCAATCTGCCAGCGATAGTTTGTTACCGTGTTTTGAGAGACACCTGATACGTCATTCCTGTCCTGCGGATCGATAAAATATTTAGGGGCATAACTCGTGGTGTTTTGGGAATTATAGAACCCGGCAAGGCTGCTCCTCAACGTTAGCCCGGTGATCGGCTTGATCTCGATATAAGTCGACCCCTGCGTGCCGAATAATTTGGTATTGTTGAAGTTGCGTGCCATGGCAGCAACCGGGTTATTAATGTTGTTGAAATTAGACCGTGTGAACTGGCTGTATGCCGGGTTATAAGCGGTGAAGTTCCAGCTCGGGTTAGATGCCGCATAGGTATTAACATCGGTCTGGGTTTGCTCCGCCGATTTTGTCACGGCAACATTTGGCGCAATTGACATGATGTTGAAAAGGCCTGTTCCGCCACCGTTACCATAATCTTCCATGCGGGGTGCAAGGTTTACACCGATCTTGAAAACTTTGGATATCTCATAATCGATATTGAACCGGGTTGTGATCTTGCGATAGTCGGCAGTATTGCGCTGTGCCTGGTAATTAGAACTTTGGTCGAAATAACCAGCGCTGCCATAAAAGGTCAAACCGTTTTTTGACCCCGATGCACTGACATTATAGTTGTGGGTATACGCATTTTTGGTAGACTCTTTCCACCAGTCGGTATTGATACCGGTCACCGCAGCGGTTGCCGGCAATGTTTGATTATTGTCGGCATATATCCGGCTATAATGATTTACAAATTCCTCCGTTCCGGCAAGTTTAGGGTTTACCCAATAGCTCATTCCCGAAGTGCCGTTAAAGTTGACCTGAGTTTTTTCTTTTCCGCGCTTGGTGGAAACCAATAATACGCCCGCGCCACCCCTTGATCCATAGATCGCCGTAGCCGCGGCATCTTTCAGTACATCCACTTTGTCGATATCTGATGGATTGATATCGTTCAGGCTGCCGAAAGAGGTGATCACGCCGTCGACCACGATCAACGGGTCGCTTGAGCCGGTAATGGTAGCAAAGCCCCTGATCAGCATTTTAGGCTGCGAACCCGGGTTGCCACCTCCCTGGAATACCTGTAGGCCGGGTACTTTACCTTGCAATGCCTCGCCGACATTGCTCGTTGTTGTTGGCGCAATATCCTTGGTGCCCACGGAAGATACAGCCGTAGTCACACTTCTCCTGGAGATGGTCTGATAACCGATCACAACCGTTTCATTGAGCATGTTATCCGCCGAACTTAATTTTACGTCATACTCATCGCGGTCGGAAACGGTGACCTCTTTGGTCACATACCCCAGATAGGATACAATCAGTATATTCCCGGCAGAAGCATTGATACGGAACCTGCCAGCCGTATCGGTAACCGTACCGGTTGATGTACCTTTGATCAGGATACTGACGCCAACAAGCGTTTGATTGGTGTTATCGGTCACGCGTCCCCTGATCGCCCTGGATTGAGCGAAAGTCAGGCTACAGCAAAGCGCCAAAAACACCAGGGTTAGTGTAGATCTTCTTTTCATAATTTGGTTTTTAGGATATAATTTGGATGAACAAATCTAACCGCTAACATTAGCTGGAGTATAGACTATTCCGTGTAAAAGCTGGACAATTTTCTGATTGGTCGTTAAAGTCTAAACATTTTAAAAATGGTAGTTATCAGAGCCAAAGTTAGGCTTGGGGTTGTGGATCACTGATCATCCTGCGCCACAAAAAAAGCGGGGAACATGTCCCCGCCGTTTTTATGAGTTAAAATTCGCTACAGGGCAACCCTGGTGTTTTCTTTATGATGAATGGCATTCATAAGCCGCTCGTTCTGCAACAGCCCGGAATGAACGATAGCACCTAAGTGAGCCGTTTCTGATTCCAAAACTTTATGAAAGTAGAGGTTGCTTTCAGTGGGATTATTCAAACCCAAATTACCTAATGCCATCAGGTAAAGGCAATGGGTTTTGTTCTTCATGTCAAGGTCGCTGTCAAACACCATCAGGTCAGGCAGGGAAACCGCAAAGTAGTCGATCCTGATATGATCGTTCATGTGCTGATGCCCATATGCGACCAATCGCTTGAATAATTCACCGGCATGTTGTGATTCGCCGGTTTTGAGCAGGCACAAACCCTGGTAGAATATTTTTTCCGGTGGCGAATCATTGTAAAAGACAGCGGCACTCGGTTCTTCGTCACCCGATGTTCCGGCTTGCCAGGCAGCGGTTGCTTCCGCTTCCATTCCCATTCCCCGGTAAGCACAGCCCAGCCAAAAATAAATGTCATTGTCCCGGGTTCCCGGCAGTTTTCCTTCCCCTAAATTTTCCGGATAGCGGAGGCTTTGTTGCAATCTTTCAACTGCTGCTTTGTACTCTCCTGCAAGTATCAGCTTCTTCGCCATTTCGGTCAGGCTGAAGATATATTGGGCAGACACTTTGCCTTCGCCACCTTCCCACGGGTGAAATTTTCGTTGCATCAGTAATTCAAAAGCCTGTTCTGTGTGTCCGAGTAAGTTGTGTAAAGTCACGATTTCCAGGTAAAGGTCATCACGTTCGATGGCCGTTAACCTGTTTTCTTCTAAAAAGCGGAGACGGAATTCAGGTGTTTTGTTGATGCGTTTGTATAACTGGTCAAGTTCCAGCAATACCCGTGCATCGGCCTTGTCTAAGGCAAAGGCTTTCTCAAGATGGAACAGTGCCGCTTCCGGATTGCCGGACTTATTGAACAAGGCAATACCGAGGTTGCGGTTTACCGTTGGGAAATCACTATCCAGTTGATATGACCTCGTCCAATATTCGATGGCCTGGCTATATTGTCTTTTATCATAGTAGAGATTGCCCAGGTAGTAATTTGCTTTGGCTGAATTTTCGTTTCTTTTAACGGCATGTTCCAGCACGATGATGTCATGCAGGCGATTAGGGAAGCAATAATCCGGGGACGCTTTTTCTGCGTCGAGGAGATATTGATCACTAATTTGGTGATTCTTAAGGCCACTGCTTGCATAAGCTCTGTAATAGTCAATAAGCGGATCTTTAGCTTCGTTTTCTCCGGCCAGGTTCAGAATCTCCCTGACATCATTATAAGCATAGATGTCCAGGTATTCTATCGCGCATTCGATCAGGTTAAAATTGGTCCGCCGGCTTCTGTTTAATAAGTTGTGCAGTGTAGCTTTCGCTTTGTCTGTATCGCCGGCCTTTGTGTAGGTGGCAGCCAGGGCGTATAACACACCATAATTAAAACGGTCACGTTCTATAGCTTGTTCAGCTATAAAAATAGCTTCATCAAATTTACCCAGTGCGGTAAGCGCCTCTACTTTGATGAGGTAGGCACGGCCGTTACGTGCATTCCGGTCCAATGCCCAGTTGATGTGCTCAAGCGCTTTTTGGTAATGGCCGCGCTGCATGTCAATCTTGGCTACGTAGTGGTAGGCCGCATCTTGCCAGGCGCTGTTCCAGGTGGCTTTGAAAAAGGCATCGTAAGCTTCATGCATTCTGCCCTGATAGAACAGGCTTAATCCCAAATTGAAATAGGGTTCGCCGTCATAAGGGTTCGGATTTCGGACGGTCAGCGCTTCGACGGCTGTCCGGAAGTAGCCTTCGGCTTTATCAAACCTGCCGCGTTTCAGGTACCATGCACCCAAAGCATTATTGTTGCGAATATCTTTTGCATTTAATTCCAACGCTTTTTCATAGTAGGGCACCGGGCTGAAGGTAGCATGGCGGTATTGCTCCAGGTGCTGTCCTGTCAGAAACAGTTCTTCGGTAGTCTGTAACTCCTCCGGAAACAAGGCAGGTACCGCTGCTTTTGGAATGTCTTTTTCTGCCTGTTTTACAAAATGGTCAAGCAGAAGGTTGTTCTTACTATCGTGTATGGTAACGGTGATAAGCTCACTGTTAACCGGCTGCTCCGCCTGCCATTGATACCGGTAAACCTCACTTGCCTTTAAGGATATGGCTTGCTCAAAAAGCACCTGTTCTCCGCTGTTAACGGCGATCCGCAGATCGTTCAGCGCGGTGGTCGCGAATAAGCTGATCGCGACAGCGCCGCCATTCACCTGAACACTGAGCAGCAGGTCTTTATTGGCGTTGCTGATCAGGCCGAGCTCGCGATACGGTAAAAAGTATTGGGTAAAAGTTTTTTCCTCAAAGGGCATCAGCCAGGTAAAGTCAGGCTGATTGTCGGTAAACACCCCGGTCATCAGTTCAATGTATGGCCCGTCTTCATCAGTGAGGTTGCGGTCCCAGGCCACGCCAAAATCACCATTACCCCAGGTCCATTGCTTTTTACCCGGCGAAACGTGGTGATCGGCAACATGCAGCATGCCTGCCTGGGTGTCATGCTCGTAGCCACCTACAAAATCGTATGATGAGTTAACGGCCATATAAGAGGTGGGCACCGGGATATTCTTGTACATGGATATATCAGTACCGGGACTGTAATCAACCTTGTAATATGTACCGGTCGCTATCGGGAATGAGGATACATCGCGCTTGCCGTGATCAAATACCGCGTTAACATCGGGCGGAAATACGGACTGATAATGGTCGTTGACTTTGACAGCGGGATTTGCCCACCATAAAAATGTTTGCGGCAAAGGGGTAGCGTTAAATAACTTTGCTTTGATTTCCAGGTAAGCATAATCCGGATGCAGGGTAAAGCCAGCCATGCCTTTGGTATGAAACATCTTCTCCAGTTCGCTCACCCAAACGGTTATACTGCCGTCGGCATTATGTTCAATATCAAAATCGACCGGATCAAACGTACTTGGGCGATGGTGTTGTGGCCAGTTAAATTCAATACCGCCCGATATCCAGGGGCCGCAAAGACCCACCAGCGCCGGTTTGATGACTTGATTGTAGTAGATAAAATGCCTTTCGCGTATCTTGTCATAGGCCATTTGCACGCGTCCGCCCAGTTCGGGCAAAATCATGATCTTCAAATAGGCATTCTCTAAAAATACACCCGTGTAATCACGGTCTTGTTTTTCGTCAAATATTTTTTCGATAACGGGATTGGGATATACCACCCCGCTGCTGCCCTGATAAACCCGCTTTTCAAAAAACATGGGGTTTTTATCAGGGGTCCCGATGCCATAGGTCGGGATAATAACTTTCTCTATCCAGGCTTTTACTTCCATTTTTTATAGGTTATTAATGTGCTGAAAAATGTGATTCTAATTCTTCGAGGCTTTGCCCCTTCGTTTCTTTAACTTTAAGCCTGATAAATACAAAACCGGCCAGGCATATCCCTGAGTACAAATAAAACGGGCCGAAAGTGCCAAGCGATTTTGCCAGTATCGGGAAGGTAAACACCAGGATAAAATAGGCGCCCCAAAGGCACAGGATAGCGAATGAAGATGCCTTGCCCCGTATATGGTTAGGGAAGATCTCGGAAATGATCACCCAGGTAACAGGTGCCAGGGATGTGGCGTATACGGCGATAGCCAGCAAAACGAATAACGAGATCCATGCTGCCGGGGCCTGGTTGCGCAGCAGTATGGCCAGCACCAGGTAACTAAAGCTTAACGCAATTGAGCCGTACATGATAAGCGGCTTTCTGCCAAGCTTATCCACCTGCCACATAGCGAAAAGGGTAAAAAGTGTGTTTACTATGCCAATGATAACGGTTTCCCATAATTGCCGGTCAAGGTCGGCGCCTACAGCGCTAAAGATGGTTGATGTGTAGTTGAAAACTACGTTAATGCCGCAGAGCTGCTGAAAAACTGCCAGTGTAACCCCGATGAGCAGTGCCGGCCTCACCGCCTTTGAGAACAGGCCACCGGAAGGTGTCTTCACTTCTTGCAGTGATCTGCTGCCAACTTCATCGATCAGTGTATTTGCATATGCTGCACCGCTGATCTTCGTGAAGGTGATCCTGGCTTTTTCAATTTGCCCTCTACCGGCCTGCCAGCGCGGGCTTTCAGGCAAAAAGAGCACACCTGCCATAAAAAGCAGCGATGGCACTACGCCAAGACCGAACATCCATCGCCAGGCGTCAGGGTCCATATCGGCAAGCGAATAGTTGACCAGGTTGGTAATGAGTATCCCCAGTACCACCGTGAGCTGATTGATGGCGACATTGCGTCCCCGAACGGCTGCGGGTGATATTTCGGAGATGTAAAGCGGACTGAGCATGGATGACATTCCAACGCCAATGCCCGCCGCGAAGCGAAACAGGACAAATACAGTCAACGTGCCTGAAAGTGCCATAGCGATAGATGATAGGGCAAATATCGCCGCAGAAACGAGCAGTGCCGGCCGGCGGCCATATTGATCCGCCAGTTTTCCGGCGATCAGGCAGCCGCACATGCAGCCCAGCGCAAGCGAGCCGGTAAGAAAACCTTCACCAAGCGCGGTTAACTGGAACTGCGGTTTCAAAAACGGCAAGGCTCCGGAAATAACGGCAAAGTCAAAACCGAACAGGTAACCGCCCAATGCCGAAACAAATGATATGAACAGTATATAAGAATGGTTGTATTTTTCAGGTACAGATAGCATAATCGGTAATTATAAATGGTGATGTAATTTTCGAAATATTCAACCGATGTTTTATGGAGTAAATTCGGTTTTAGCTGGACTATTTTCTTATTTTTATAGGTGTTGCACCCGTCTGAATATATTTGAACTGATATCGACCAGCAATACGACCTAATTAACGCAGTGCTATATGATGAACTTTAAAAAAGATGGTTTTGATGGACAACGGGCCATTGTTATTCCCCGCTCCATACAAAACAGGTTTTGCGCGGATAGTCCAACGATCGGAGGAGCCTTTATTACCGACATCGGCTATTATCCCAAGGCCCGGCTGCACAAAAGAAAGCGGGCGCAGGGTGCCGAACAGAATATTTTGATTTATTGTGTGGAAGGAAAAGGTTCCGTCATTATTAAAAATACGCCATATAAAATATTGCCGGGCGACTTTTTTATCATCCCGCATGGGACGGCGCATTCATACGAGGCCAGTGAGGATAGCCCCTGGACCATCTATTGGTGCCATTTTAAGGGTGCGCAGTCAGACGCGTTGCTGCAAGTGCTTTTGGGGAAATCAGACAGTTATAAATCCAGCATTGTTTTTCTTCAGGAAAGGATCGATCTCTTTGACAGGCTTTATACTTCTCTTGAACAAGGTTATAGTATGGAGAATCTCACCTATATCAATCTTGTCTTCCTGCAATTTTTGAATACATTTCTTTTTAGCGACCGTGTCACCACACACAAGCCGGATAAATATGGCGACCTGTATGAAAGATCCATCAATTTTATGCAGGAGAATGTCGGACAGGAACTTACCTTGTCGGAGCTCGCGGAAGCAGTTCACTTGTCTGTCAGTCACTTCTCGGCGGTTTTTAAGAAAAAAACGGGTTTTTCGCCGATAGAGTATTTTAACCACCTGAAGATCCAGAAGGCTTGCCAGTACCTGCAATTTACCCGCTTGCGCATCAGGGAGATCGCTTTTAGGGTTGGGATCGAAGACCCGTTCTATTTCTCCCGCTTGTTTACCAAAACCATGGGTTTCGCACCCAGGGAATACCGGGAAACACGATACTCCCTGGATAAGCATGACTAATTGATAATTTTTAGTCGAAATTATGGCGGCCCTTTAGAAGCTTTCAGGAAAACGCTTAGTGATAAATTATTTTTTTTGAATCTGCAAAATTATAGTCTTGACAATCTATACTACATCCAACCGATAGAAAAATCATGCATGATCAAGTAAAAAACTAATTGTTGAGATTTTTCGTAAAATAAAGTTACAGTATCAAGAAAATGGAAATTAAAGCTCAGGAGGCTACACCCGAACAAAAAGCAACTATCAAAAAGTTGCATAATGACGATGTTAAAAAATCAAAGATAGGTACTTATATTACAGGTGCTGTTACCTGCATCATCGTTATTTTCCTGATCCGACTGAAGATCTTCAATTTCATAGGCTCATATCATGAGTTATTTGACCACCTTCTTTTTGCAGGCGCCTGCAGCTTTGCAATCCTTATCATATCTACCTTTATACAAACCCAGATAGCCAAAGCCGCATTTGATAAAGGATTATTATATAACCTGATACAGGTTACACGACTGGTTACTTACATCGTTATCATATTTATATTCATTTCTTTTTTGAACGCCAACTGGTATACGGCAGCGGTGTCACTCGGTCTAATCTCCTTGTTGCTGGGCTTTGCTTTACAAACGCCTATCGCTTCACTGATCGGATGGTTCTACATCATTATGCGGGGCCCATTCAAGGTAGGTGACCGGATACAGGTTGGAAGTTTTAACGGTGATGTTGTGGAAATAAATTTTTTAGATACTACGCTTTGGGAATTTGCCGGGAACCTGATGAGCAGTGATCTGCCCAGCGGCAGGCTGATCAGGTTTCCGAACAGCCTTATCTTTCAAAACCAGGTTTACAATTACTCATGGCAAAAATTACCCCTGGTATGGAATGAGGTATCATTTTATATTACATTCAACAGTGACCTGGACTGGGTTGAGCATACGGTGCGTAAAGCCTGCCTGGAACAACTGGACGCCAAGACGAAGGAGAGCATACCGGATATGCGTGATCAGATCTCTGAGGTACTGGTAGAAGACTTTGAGATCAAAGAATTTCCTTTCGTAAATTTCAGGATCCATCAGAATAACTGGGTAGAAGTACTGCTCATCTATATCGTTAACCCAAAACAATCCTCTCAAACCCGAAGTAAGATAGTCAGAGCGGTGATCGCGGAAATGTTAAAGGAGCCCACAAAGGTTTCATTTGTATCTGAAGGAAGTTAATTTGTAAATGATAAAGGGTTGCTTTTTGGCAACCCTTTATGTTTAACTATTTTCCTGAACTATCCGTGATTCGATCTCTGACAGGGCAGATCTGATACCTTCCCTTTGTTCGGTAAGTAATGTTATATGATCTGCATGGTCTGTATAATCCGCAATGCATGTATCATATTTCTGTAATGCGGCTTTTTCGCCGGTGGTAATGGCGCTAAGTATCGCTTTATCCTCTTTACTGCTCAGCGCCTGTTTAATGGTAAGCCATGTTCGGTGTATGCCGCCCAGAATCCCTCCATTATCATTCTCAGCATCCTCACCGTGTAGCGCGATGTGTTCTTTTAATTCGGCTGCGTAAACGATACGTTCGCCTGAAAGTTTTGAAAATAATGCTTTCAACTCAGGGTTTTCTGTTGCTTCGGAGGCAGACTGGTAACCTTCCTTTCCGTCATTAACTAATTCCAGTATTTCTTTAAGGTCATTAATAACCTCCATTTTGCTTTTTAAGGATGATGAATTGATGGTTTCCATAGTTTCTTGATGTTTCGCTGTATATGGCAAAAACTCAGCCAACTTAGGTAGACCCCGATAGGGTGATGATTAAACAAAAATTATAATGCATCCGTTGCAACTTTTACACCGTATGTTTTGTTGAATGGCATATATTTAAATCAGGATCAATGGGCTTGTTGAACGCTAAACCGAAAGACCTCGCACTTCATGTGTTGGAAAAACTTCAGCATACTAAGTTGTCTCTCCCCGCTCCACCGTTAAGTGTTTTGGAAGACCTTTTTGAATGTCTCTTTTTTACCAGTATGCGTACCGAAGAAAGTGACCTGGTTAAAGTAACCGTCACGCTGATCGACCCGGAAAATCCTGATCCCAAACCACCTAAGCAAATTGTTGCGGAACGTTGGAGCTGCGTTAAGTTTGATCTCCCGTTAGAAATGACGATCAAGTCGCTGGTTAAACTTTCCAAAGCTTCTGATCCGTCAAGTACATCACTTGCCGTTTATTATGACCAGCAAGGCAAATTGTTTATCTGGGGAATGATCGATCAGGCCATCCATTATCAAAATTTTTTGAATTACGAATCAGAATCCGGCTCTGAACAACCCGGTCTGTTTCAGGTAAGCATCAATGATATTGGCACATTGAATGTACTTTTTGACTATGAACTTTTAGCCACACTTAAACAGAATGTGCTGGTGCCGCGCTATCTGGATGTATTTACCATCGGGCCGGTATCTAAAATATTAAAAGCGAATGCTGCGCACCTTAAATCAGAATTGGAAACTTTTTTGTTAGCCTCGCATAAAGAGGAATATTTTGAAGACTGGGAAGCTTTTATGGACGGGATCTGGATACAGATATTATCAAGGTTGTTACTTCGCATTCAAAACTATCATCACGGCGGAGCGATCCTGATCACTGATGATCATAACGAGATCGATGTAAAGTATAAGGTACGGTATGACCGGCTGAAATTTGCCATCAGCAATTATGCAAAAGAAACCGTCAATAATTATGTTGCTGAAACAATGATCGATGACCATATCAGCAGCGGTAAGAAAGCCATCGCCAAGAACTGGTATCTGGAAGAATCGCGATCCTTGTTTGCCAAAAAAGAAATAGCTGATGAGATCAAAGGATGTATTTCTTTTCTGGCTTCGCACACTTGTGTTGATGGTGTTCTGCTATTCTCACGGGATATGGTCTCTCAGGGATTTGGCGGCGTACTGAAAACAAGAAGAATGCCGAGAAAGATATTTGTTTCCCCAACAGCGACCGCAAGTCCCAAAAGTTTAATACCTGCAGATCCCAGCCATTTTGGTACAAGGCATCGTTCAATGATCGCTTATTGCTGGAACCATCCCGGCAGTCTTGGATTGGTCATCTCGCAGGACGGAGAGATCAGGGCATTTCATCGGATTGACGAAAAGCTGATCATGTGGGAAAATATTAAGACGCAGCAATTTTTAAAGAGCAAAAAACTTAAACGGCGGAATTGATTAAGTTGCAGTTGCATTTAATTATTGCTGATTTCTACTGTTCGCATATCGTCTAAATAGAGATCTTTAATCAATTAGGAAGTGTGAAATAAAACTCAGTACCGGCACCTTGCTTTTTTTCCTCAATTCCGATCTGTCCGCCGTGCCGTGTAATGATCTCTGAACTGAGATACAGGCCTATGC
This sequence comes from Mucilaginibacter sp. UR6-1, assembly GCF_020880975.1. GTDB lineage: Bacteria > Bacteroidota > Bacteroidia > Sphingobacteriales > Sphingobacteriaceae > Mucilaginibacter. Next base: position 902,970 of record NZ_JAJIWP010000002.1, read on the forward strand.
CGAATCCTCCGGCGATTTTGGAACCGCTCCCCGTCCGGTAGAACTTCTGAAAAACTTTTGCATGTTCATCTTTATTGATACCTATGCCGGAATCAATAACCTGCACTTTGTTCCAGCTATCTTCCGTGCTTAAACGGATATCGACATGCTTATGATCAGGAGAATATTTAATGGCATTATTAACCAAGTTAGTCAATACCTGTCCGATCCGGAACCGGTCAGCCAATACCATAAAGGATTTGCCAGTACAAAAAATCTCTATAGTATATTCTGGATTGATCAGCATGGCATTCCCTGCAATCTCATCAATAAGTGTCCGCAGGTCAAAATGTTCTCTGGATAACCGGATTTGGTTAAGATGGCGATGAGCCGGGTCCGCTATCTCTGTTAACAGCCGGGTAATGCGTTCTGTCGAACCCAGTGCCCTGTTTGAAATATTAATGAACTTCTCGTTATGCGTTGTCTCAATAAACCGGTGAAGGATTTGTAAATAGCCCTTTACTGCTGAAACAGGTGTTTTCAGTTCGTGTGTAGCCACATTAAGCAATTCATCCTTCAATAATTCCAGATCTTTTTTCTCTGTGATATCCAAAGTCGTCCCGATCATACGATAAGGTGTGTTATCTCTGAATAAAACCGTTCCGTTCGCTTCAATCCAATGCAGGCTACCGTCAGGATGTCTTGCCCGGTATTGTGAATGATATATACCGTTACCCGGAACCAAAGCTTTGGCGACATCGGTCTGCATCATTTGCCTGTCTTCAGGAACGATACACGCCAGCAGTTCCTCATAGCTCAAACTTGGTCTGTCGCCCATGCCGAAGTTCATTTTGCACTGCGGTGTACAATTAAGCGTCATGCCGTCCAGATCCAGTTCCCAGAATCCGAGTCTGACCTGATTAAGCGCGATATCAAGATGCTCCTGTGATACGATCAGTGTCTTATCAATGGGTATTGTTTTTTGAGAGTTTGTCAGCATTACTAATTATAATAGTAAAGGTAAAAAACTATGATGAAAAATTGAAAATAAGGTCAGAATATGTAACCGCTGTTCAGACAAGCAATAGAAGCGGCCGGGTAAAAAAGAATGATGGGCAATCCCGTTTTTACCAGTGACTTGCTTGGTGTTACAAATGCGCGGGATGTAAAGTGGGTCAATGACCGATTGACCGCTCAGGCAATCAAAACATTTACGCAACCGCTTAAATTAGATCATCCGTTCGGCAATGACAAGCAATTAATATACATAGCCTGTACACGTACGGAGCTGCGTGCGATCAAGCCATGCATGGTGTCTGATACCGATCCGTACACCTGAATTTAGTTTTTAGCGGTAGCTTCTGGTAAACGGGGTGATCAGCATACAAACGAGGTTGGAAGATCATGAAATCGTGCTCATGGTAGGAGGGTGTGATTAAATGCGCTGTTTTAAAGCTATGCAGAAAGCGGTTGACCGCAACAAAGTTAGTTAACGATTGTTATGCCTTGAACGCAGCACGATCTACTCATGAAACATTTGACCTGTAAAACTTTATTATTCATAGTGATGGCGTTCAGCTTTGTCCGCGCGAGCGGGCAGCAAGCTAAAGCGTTTGAAAAGGTAATGTTTACGGCGAAGACGGGTACGGGCAAACTACTGCGGTTAGCTTATGCCGATGGCTATATCGGTGCCAGTGAGATCACTTTAAAGGTCAGACAAAGACCGGCTCAACTGTTTGTTCCTGTCAGCGGGGTACCTGAACCTAACGGCGACCTTTTATTCCGGCCAAGGTCAGGTGGGCCTAAAACCGGTATCATTTTACATGGCATCAGTGATGAAAATGCTGCTCCGGAGATTATCAAGGGGATCTATAATGATGGTAAAGTTAGATGGACGTTAACTTTTCAGCGGTCAGGGACGTAGTATGGAACATCCGTCTGATCAGATCGTTATAAAGTTTTTCCAAATTGAAAATGGTATAGTTATAGCCATGATCCTGGTATCTTCCTGGCTTATTTTCTTAGTCAGATCGTATCTCTTGATGACATTTTGTTCAATTAGATAACCCCGGGCTAAGCTGAACTAAGCCCGGGGATAATTCTTAATTATTGGTAACCGCTAATTTTACTTCAATATTACCACGGGTGGCATTAGAGTATGGGCACACCTGGTGTGCTTTGGCTACCAAGTCGTTCGCCTTTTCCAAATCTATATCCTTAATATTCACATCAAGTTCAACTGCCAGGCCAAAACCTCCGGCATCGTTTTGCCCTATGCTTACTTTCGCGGCTACGGTAGTATTGCCGGTTGAAATTTTTTCCTGTTTAATAACCAAATTCAGCGCGCTGTCAAAACAGGCAGCATAACCCGCTGCAAATAATTGCTCGGGGTTGGTGTAGTCATCATTGGCCCCACCCAGTGCTTTTGGCATTCTTACCTCAACATCTAAAACGCCGTTATTGCTTTTCACATGGCCATTACGGCCTCCGGTTGCAGTTGCTTCTGCAGTATATAACACTTTCATTTTTTTTATATTTATTTATAGAACCAATTATCTTAAACGCGAAATCATTTTTTCGGCAACACTTTCAGATGATGCCGGATTTTGCCCGGTAATTAACAAACCGTCTTCCACTACGTGTACTCCCCAGTCTTCCACCTTGCTGTAGCTGGCACCTAAATTTTTCATCTCATCTTCTACCAAAAAGGGTACTATGTCGGTTAATTTCACGGCTTCCTCCTCGGTATTTGAAAACCCGGTTACGTTTTTACCTTTCACAAAAGGGGCTCCGTTTTCAAACTTTACATTTTTAAACGCGCCCGGTGCATGGCAAACAGCACCCACCAATTTACCGTTGTTATAAAAATCTAAAATCAATTGTGCCGAATGCTGATCGTTAGCTAAATCCCACAGCGGGCCATGCCCGCCCGGATAGAATATGGCATCAAAGTCAGATGCCTTCATTTCGGCAAGCTTGTGGGTGTGGGCAATAACTTCCTGTACTTTAGTGTCGTTATAATAGCGCTTGGTAGCTTCGGTTTGTGCCGAAGGTGCTTCGCTGCTTGGATCAATAGGTGCCTGCCCGCCTTTAGGCGTGGCTACCACTACTTCATAATCGGCATCAGCAAACTTGTAATAGGGTGCGGCAAATTCTTCAACCCAAAAACCTGTTTTTTTGCCCGAATTGCCTAACTGATCATGTGATGTTACCACAAATAAAATTTTCATGTTTAACTTTTTTTTGATGTGATTTTTAATTTTTCTTTTTGAGCGCGTTAGTACTCCAAAGCGCCCATAGGATAAGGACCGGTTGAAAAAAAAGACGTATTAACCTTGCATTATCTGTGTTAAGACCGAAGGCATTTACTTTATTGATGTATTGTGCAATGTTGCCCGGAAATATCAGTACGAAAAAAATGGCTGCTGCTATGCCAACGTGTTTTTTGTACTTAACTGCAAAAATGAGCGCTAAACCTAAACTTATCTCAACTATTCCGGATAGTATAACTGTTACATCCGGATTAACCGGAAGCCAGCGCGGTACCTGAGCCAAAAATTCAGTTCGATTGAAAGTTAAGTGACTTACGCCTGCAAATGTTAAAAATACTCCCAGTATAATCCGGGCAACATTTTGAGCTTTGGAAGTGTGCATTACCTTTGTAAAATTTTGTTTAAAATATTTTTAAGCTGAAAAAGTTCATCGATAGATACGTTCATGCAGTTTACCAACTCCATGGGTATATTCTTAGCGCTTTCTTTCAATTGAATACCCAATGCTGTTAGCGAAATCATTACTACACGCTCGTCTTCTTTACTTCGCGTCCGGTTTACCAGTCCCTTTTGTTCTAATCTTTTTAACAATGGCGTAAGCGTTCCGGTATCGAGAAGTAGCTTTTCGCATAGTTGATTTACCGTTTGCTGCTTGTGCTCCCACAAAACCATTAACACTAAATACTGCGGATAGGTGATGTTTAGCTTAGCCAGCAATGGCCTGTATAGATTAGTAAGATTTCTTGAAAAAGCATATGCCGGGAAGCAGATTTGATGTTCGAGCTTGAGTAAATCTTCCATATACTGTAAACACATGTAACAAATAAATGTTTTGCACAATATAATTTTGCACGATATTTATGTATCAGCGTAACCAAGTTAGTACTATATTCCATGCGGGTACGGGTATGTTGTTAGCGATCGCCGCCACATCCGTAACTTCAGGCTAATACACTTCCTAATATTTAAAGCAGCCCTTTTTGCAGCATTTGGGCTAACCAGGCAACCTGACTGTCACTCTGCGGGAATTTGCCAAAAACGAGTACTTCCTGCTCAAAGCTTTTAAAAGCAGCATTCAATGTTTCTGATAAAAAATCAGTATCTTCTTCTGAAAGCTCGGCGATATCTTTGTTTTCTATCGCCCATTGGATGATCTGTTTAAACACAGCGATCTCTTCTTCGGCAAATCTTCTGAATTTGAACATAAAGCCTGATGGATCTAAACGCAGATCGTCGATGGCCAGTTTATACTTTGATACGATATGGCGGAGATGCTTTAATTTGGTGATATTGAAGGATTCGATATTGGCTGAAAAAGAGCGACGCTTGCTTATAGTATCTTTGCTTTCTGCCAAACAATTTAAAAAGAGCTTTTCGCATACCCCATCCAGCACCTCTTCCTTATTTTTAAAGTAGTGATATATCGTGCTCCGCCCTTTCTTACACTCATTAGAAATATCCTGCATAGATACCCTGAGATAACCGTAACGCTCAAATACAGCGTCTGAAGCCAAAATTATTTCTTCCCGCACCTGATCATTTTCAATCCTTTTCATTGTCGACAAAAATACATTATTTGTTCATACATAATGAACGATTTTATTCATTTAGATGAAAAGTTCATTATAGCGCTTTTATGACAATGAAATTAAAAAATATTAAAATACAAAAAATGTATATTTGTCGAATATTTAAATGATCGGACTTTTAAAAGCCTTTCGCAAACATTATGTTGATCGGGAGGTAAGTTTAATCCGGCTTTATTTATGCAGTAATAATCGACAAAAAAACAATAAACGTTCAATTGATTAAATGAAAACAACGATCACACTGGCCGGAGCAGTTATAACTGCCCTATGGATTACCGGCTGCTCAAACAGCACCAAAATGAAACCGGGGTCGGATACGCTTACGGTAAAAGTATTTAGTTTATCTACTGATGCTACGGCAATTGATGATCGTATTGTTTATGATGGAACGCTGGAAGCAGAAAAAACAATTGACCTGAGCTTCCAGGTTTCCGGCACTATTTTGTCTTTCCCCGTAAAAACAGGAGATTTCGTTAAAAAAGGTCAATTAGTTGGCTCGGTGGACGAAACTACTTATCGCAATCAATACAACGCACAGTTGGCACAGGCTAAACTGGCCAGCGAAAATTATAACCGCATTAACGAGGTATATAAAAAAGGTAGCGTAGCCGAAATTAAAATGCTGGAGGCTAAATCCAATTACGAACAGGCTACCTCCGCCGCGCGTGCAACCTACCAGAATATAGCGCATACACATCTTTATGCCCCGGTAAGCGGCTACGTGGGCGATAAAATGGCAGAAGCCGGAGCAGTGGCCAATCCCGGACAGCCGGTACTGCAATTGTTAGATACCCGCTCGGTAAAAGTATTGGTAGCCGTGCCCGAAAATGAGATCAACCGTTATAAAGCAGGTACGCCTGCAACTATCAAAATTGATGCGCTGGGCAATCAGCCGCTGCAAGGTAAGGTTACCGAAGTGGGCGTGATCGCTTTGAACGGTAGCGCCAATTATAATATCAAAATAGCTCTTCCTAATACCGGTTTGCAGTTAAGGCCGGGCATGCTTTGCAAGGTTTCTTTTCATTCGGCTGAAAACAAAAACATCCAATCTGCTGATGCCAAAGAAATTATTGTGCCCGTACAGGCGGTACAGGTTGATGAAAAAGGGACCAACTTTTTATACATCATGAATGCTCAGAACAAGGCTGTGCGAAAGAATGTGACCACGGGCCAGCTTTACAGTAACGGCGTAACTATCAAATCCGGTCTGTCGGGCAATGAGCAGGTGATCACCTCCGGTTACCAGAAACTTGCCGACCAAACTCCTGTCATTGCCAGCAAATAAGCGCATATCATGAAGAAGAACTCAAACTTAATTGAATGGGCAATGGAGTACCATGTATTCCCGCTCGCGCTATCCGCTGTACTTGTTTTGATCGGCTTAGCCGGGCTTTTTAACATGCCCCGAAATGAATTTCCTGATTTCACCATCAGGCAGGGCCTCATTGTGGGTCAATACCCCGGCGCTTCATCTAAACAGGTTGAAGAACAGCTTACTAAAAAGGTAGAAGAGTATTTATTCAGTAACAACGAAGTTAACAAGAAGAAAACCTACTCTTTTTCACGCGATGGCGTAATGTACATTTTTGTGGAAGTGGCTGATAACCAAAATGCAATTCAAACCAAGGCGTTTTGGAACAAGATCAAGAACGGGATGCTGATTCTACAAAGCCAGCTCCCAAAAGAAGTTAAGGGCTTTTATATTGATAGCGACTTTGGCAACACATCAGCATTGCTGATGGCCGTAGAATCAAAAACAAGGCCTTATAAAGAGCTGCTCCGTAATGTAGAGGATATAGAGGCAGAATTAAGGCAGGTACAGGATGTTGCCAAAATATCGCATACGGGCAACCTGAATGAGCAGCTTACGGTTTATGTAGATAACAACAAGCTGCTGCAAAAAGGGGTATCTGTAAGCAATGTGATGCAGGTGCTGCAAAACGAAGGCGCAATCAATGCAACAGGTAAAGAGGAGGGGAGCGTAGTAGACCAGCCCATTCATTTAAGCACTTATTATAAAACCGAGGCCGAACTTTCTGAACAGATCATCAGGCAGGATCCTGGCGGCAACTCCATTCGTTTACGCGATGTGGCCACTTTAAAACGCGAGTACGATGAGCCGGATAGCTACGTTACCTCCAACGGTACAAAATCTATCGTGATCTCGCTGGAGATGATCACCGGTAAAAATATTGTGCAGTTTGGTAAGGAACTGGAAGAGCATATTGAAAAAGTAAAGCAGCGCCTGCCGGCAGACATTCAACTGGTTAAGCTGGCCGATCAGGCGGAGGTAGTGGATGATTCGATCAGCCATTTTATGAAAGAATTTGCTTTCGCGCTTATTGGTGTGGTAGGTGTAGCCCTGCTGCTGCTGCCATTCAGGGTTGCCGCGGTTGCTGCTGCAACTATACCTATAACCATCGCCGCAACGCTGGGTATCATGTACATGGCCGGTATTGAACTGGATACGGTAACACTTGCCGCCCTGATCGTGGTGTTGGGGATTGTGGTGGATGACCCTATTGTGGTAATTGATAACCACGTAGAAAAGCTGGACCATGGCATGTCGGTTTGGGATGCGGCCATCAGCAGTGCTAAAGAGTTGTTTCCATCGGTGTTTACCGCTACGCTGGCCATATCGGCAACGTTTGTACCGCTGGCATTTTTCATGACCGGTACCGCTAAAGATTTTATCCGCTTATTCCCGGTTACCATCATGATCGCGCTTACCCTGTCGCTGATCATCTCCATGCTGGTTGTGCCTTTTTTTAATACGCTGTTCATCAAAAAAGGATTATTACATAATAAAAAGGAAGAAAAGCGATCATTTTTAGACCGCTTACAGGACTTTTTTAACAGCCACATCGGTAATTCCATGAAGCACTACAAGCTCACCGTATTTTTCGCGGTGCTGTCTGTGGTGATCGGCATAGCCCTTATGGGGGTGCTGCCTCAGCAACTTTTCCCAAAAGTAGAGCGAAATCAATTCGCTATGGAGATCTACCTGCCATCAGGTTACAGGCTTTCACAAACAGACAGCGTGGTTAAGGGCATGGAAAAAATATTAAAGCAGGATAAACGAATTTTGAATTATACCAGCTTTATCGGCAGCAGTTCGCCGCGTTTCCATTCGGTATACGCGCCAAACCTGCCCTCAAAAAACTACGCGCAAATCCTGATCAAAACTGAATCTGAAGACGCGACCGCGGAGGTGATCGTTGATTATCAGCATAAATACGGCAACCTGTTTCCGGCTGCGTATGTTCGCATGAAACAATTGAACATGATCAACGCGCTGGCCGCCATAGAGGTAAGGATCAGCGGAAACGATATTCCGGCTTTAAAACAGGTGGCTAACCAGGTATTGGCTATTGGTAAAACGCATAAACAGGTAACCTGGGCCAGAACAGATTATAACGAGATACAGCCAACCCTTAAAATAGATATTAAAGCGGCCGAAGCTTCAAGGCTTGGATTAAGCAAGAGTGATATTGCCAATGCAATAGCCATGCATTCAGAAGGTATTACAGCTACGCAGATCTGGGAAAACACCTACGCGGTGGATGTGAAAATCAAATCACCAAAAGCGTCGCGGAGTGACCTCTCAGCCCTGCGCGACCTGAACATTGTATCACCACAAACCCAATCAATCATTCCGTTAAGACAGGTTGCGGATGTAAATCCGGATTGGAATGATGGCCAGATAACCCGCAGAAATAGCGTGCGTACGCTAACCGTGCGTATGGATGTAACCCAGGACGCGGTGGCCAACGCCGTATTGATGGATATGCAGCCCGCTATCGAAAAAATAAAACTTCCGGCAGGGGTAGAGCTGCGTTATGGGGGTGAACTGGAGCTACAGGGAGAGAACCAGGGCCCAATGGGTATCGCGCTTGGCGTAAGTATCATTTTGATATTCCTGATCTTGCTGTGGCATTTTAAACATCTCAAACATGCCTTGCTCAGTATCACCACCATGCCGTTAAGTTTATTGGGTGCCGCGTTCGGCCTGTTCATCATGGGCTATCCGTTCGGCTTTACCTCGTTTCTTGGCTTGCTTGCCCTTTGCGGTATTGTGGTGCGTAACGGTATCATATTGATTGACTTTGCAGAAGAATTACGGTTACATGAAGGTAAATCCGTATTTGAAGCGGCAAAACTTTCTGCCGAACGCAGAATGCGGCCAATCTTTTTAACCTCTTCCGCAGCGGCTGTCGGCGTAATACCGATGGTGATCAGCAGGTCATCGTTATGGGGGCCGCTGGGTACCGTTATCTGTTTTGGGTTATTGTTATCCATGCTGCTAACCTTGTTTGTGCTGCCTACCCTGTACTGGCTTTTCTTTCGCAAGGAGGACAAAAACAACCCGGAGAACGAAACACCGCAAACTGTAACCGCATAAGTATATCATCATGAAAGTATTAATAATATCCATCATTATATTAACCGGCTTGCAGGCAAATGCCCAGCAGCATACCATATCCCTGCAGCAAAGCAAGGAGGCCGCCATTGCCTATAGTTACGCGCTTAAAAATGGCCAGCTCCGGGTAAATTCGGCAAAAGCAGAGGTGGCCGCGGCTAAATCAGATTATTTGCCTTCCGTAAGCGCTACGGGTGTCGGGTTGTTTGGCTTTAAAGATTTTGTTCCGGCCATTCCGGATGTATTACCCAAAGGCATCAACAACTTTTACCTTTTAGGCGTTACAGGCACACAAACAATTTATGCCGGCGGTAAAATCAAAACAGGAAACGAATTGGCCGCACTGCAACTGCAGGTAAACGAGATCCGCAAAAAGCAATCGGCCGATTCGGTCATTTTACTAACCGAGCAGAAATACTGGAACCTGGTGAATATACAGGAACAGCAAAAAACGCTGGCTGTTAACGAAACCCTGCTTAACAGTGTGCTTAAGATGCAAAAGGATATGCTGGCTTCGGGCCTGATTGCCCGTAATGATCTGCTGAAAGTAAAAGTGCAGTTAAGCCAGCTACTCGTTAACAAAAGCAAATTACAAAATGGCCGTCGTGTAGCCCTGCTTGATTTCTCGGTATATACCGGTATCCCTTTCGACTCGCTAATGGTGATGCAGGATACATTTGATAAGAACAATACCCCCGCACTGCCTTCATTGCAACCCGATACCGCTTTGGATAGAAATACCAATTACCAGTTGTTAACCAAGCGTGTGTTGGGCGAAAAGCTGCAAACCCGGTTATCTAACGGTGATAATTTGCCCAGCCTGGCGGTAGGTGTGAGTGCCTCACAGGTGGGTTCTTTTGGCAATAGCATAGGCAGTACTTTTTCTCCGGCCAGCTTTGTAACTCTTAGTATACCCATATCTAACGGTTTGTGGGGCCGCGGCAAGCAGAAGATCAGCCAGCGCAGGATCAATGAAGAAATTGCACGGAACGATTATAAGGACGGGCAAAACCAATTGCGGGTAGGAATAATCCGTTACTGGTATGATATGCAGGACCAGCTAACGCAGATCCGCTATGCCAAAGACAACCTGGAGCAGGCTACTGAAAATTTAAAGGTCAATCAGGATAATTACAAAGCTGGTTTAGCCACTGTATCTGAAGTGCTTGATGCGCAAACCGCGTATCAGCAGGCATCCGGTACAGTTGTTACCGCATTCGCGGATTTTTATGTGCGGGTAGCTATTTACAATTACGTTACCGCTAAAACAGATAAATAGCAGTGGTGTGTCGGGTTTCTTGAGGGACGATATGAGTTAATAAGCGAAAAATGGACGATAAAAGAGCGTTTATAATAGTTTGTGCGATTGAACTTTTTATAAAATATGGTATTGTTAGTGTAACGATGGATGAGGTTGCGACAGCTACAGGCATGTCGAAGAAAACTGTTTACCAATATTTTGACAATAAAGCCGTCCTGGTTGAAACGGTAATTGATCATTTAATAAAAAAATGTAAAAATATTATCAGCTCAAATATTGAAACCTCAAAAGACCCTGTTCAGGAGTTAGTACTTCAACGGGGTCTTTTTAAGGAATTGATCGCTTTGAGAAATGTGTTTAATGAAGTTATACTCAAAAGGTATCCGAGGGCTTTAAGAGCGCTTCGTAAATTTAAGGGCAATTGCCTGAAAGCAGTAATTGAATTAAATTTATTGAATGGCGTGGCAAAGGGGCTATACCGGCAGGAATTGGATATTCAAGGGACAGCAGCTATTTATATATCTGTAGCGGATTTTTACCTTTTTCATAGCTTGAATAATCGGGATGAGATATTTGAAGCCCTTCAGCTATTTATCAACGGTATAATTACTAATGATGTGGATGCCGCGTTGTTGCAAAATATGATGAAAGGGTAAAAGTTTAAATTTTGTAGTTGCCGGCTCGCGGTAACCGCTAATTCATTCAGCGGAAAAAGTATTAGCCGGTAAGATATTAATTGCCATTTTTCTATACCTAAAATGATTATAGAGCGGAACCAGGTAATTATAACCAAAAATGATGCAGGAAACTAAAAGCTACTACCTTCCGGCTTACCGGTCTGTTATCATCGGTATAATCCTGATCCTGGTGGGGCTTGGTGCCACTTTCGGCGGGATTGATCCCCATCAAAATTTATGGTACAACTTTCAAATTATATTGATCAGCTTTGATGGCGTATTTGACTTTATTGTTTCCATTATGCTGTTATTTTTTAAAGCTGGTTTTATTGCAGGCGGATATCTTTATATCAGATACGCCAAAGGTGTGGAGCGGGCCCGGCTGGATAACAAAGGCTTTTATTACCGGGAAATTCCAAAGGGATCGGGGCTATCCAAACTGGGGATGGACACGGGGCCTTTAACCTTTTCTCCCTATCATGCCATTAGGGATATCAGCTTTAAAAAGAATTTCTGGACCGGCAGTCAGATCATTATAACATTAAACTCGGGTATTTTACCTTTAGTGGCACTGGGCGTATTAAAGGATCACGAAAAATTGGAAATCGTTACCACGATCAGATCACATCTTCAAAAAGCCGATGAAGCGCCCGGAACTTAGAGCGAAACAGGCAACCCGCAATTGAAAAAGGAATTCTTCCAACTATGGTAACTACAAACCTTTCTGTACCTTATACCGCATCAAACTGTGTTTGTAAAGTCGCATTCGATGCAATATACGATCCCAATACCGCAGGCAGCTACAACGAAGCGATAAGCTATTAAACATTAATTTACCACCCAGTGTAGTAATATGAATTGTTTACAGGTGCTTTTTGAGCGTTTATCGGCCGGAAGTATGCCAGTTGTTGTTTTGCGGATCTACATCTGCATCATAAGCATTGCCAAGTAACACCCGTTCCACCTGCTCGGCGGCTTTGAATGATATAACAATCTTAACCCGGTTCTGTGACCATATCTCCGCCGTCTTTGTTATATTAAGCTTTCGGCCGCTTTTTAAAAGCACTGTTAAATGAACAGGCACAGGTGCTTTACCGACATTAGTAACTGTGATGCGATAGCTTGAGCCATAACGTTTAACATTGCTGATAGCGAGATCAGGGATTGCCTTTTCAAAGTACCATGCTTTCCAAAACCAGTTCAAATCTACACCAGCTTCTGCATTCATACTATTAAAAAAATCGAAAGGAGATGGATGTTTTCCCGCCCATGAGTTAATAAAATGGCGTGTTGCCTGAAGGAATTTTCGCTCGCCCAGCATTTCTCTAAGATAAAAAAGGGCAAGCGCAGGTTTTAGGTCTTTATCAGCAAAACGTGCTTTGCCGTAAAGCTGTGCGGTGGGTGTCATTACAGGTACATCTTCTGCCAGGCCGGCATAGTCATTTACTGAACTCAGATCATATTTTAGTTCAACAGCAGGGTCCAGAAAAGGGTGAAACAGAAATTCCGTCATTGTTGCCCAGCCCTCATCCATAAAAGAGTACTTGGTTTCGTTGGTACCCACATAAAAAGGAAAAAGCGTATGAAAAACTTCGTGTGCTGTAAATTCAACCATATCCTTTGGGTCTTCAAAAGGCAGGTTATTCACCATCATCGGATATTCCATCGCATCCAATCCGTCAAAAATGGTCATGTGCGGATAAGGAAAAGGTATACCCGGAAAATGATAACTCATTTGCTGCACGGTTTGCCTGATATAACCCGCAACCGGGTAATAGGTACTGTGCCTGTGGTTGTATACGGCGTCTACACGGGTTCGCCGCCCGGTTTTTGCATCTACTTTTAAACTTGATGCTTTCCAAACGTAATGGTTGCTTACGGCAAAGGCAAAATCGGTTACACCGGTCGCTTCAAACATCCAGGTATTCAGGTTGCGGTTTTTAGTGATATGGCCTTTTTCAATGTCCGTGTTGCTGATAATATCAACAATACTGTCCTGCAACTCTGCCCTGGCGATCCGGGCAGCGAACTCTGGTTCATAAACCTCAGCCGTATTTTTCAGGTCGCCGGTAGCCCATACCTGATAATTGCCGGGTACAGTAACGCGTACGTTAAAATTGCCGTAATCATTATAAAATTCTTCCTTGCCCAAGTAAGGGTATTCATTCCAGCCGTCAATATCATCGTAAACAGCCACCCTTGGAAAGCAATAGGCCACAAAGCAGGCACCTTTTTCAATCTGTCCTGTTCGGTTGAACGACCCTGCATTGAGCTTGTAAGTGTAAGATATTTTGATGGCGGTGTGTTTGCCTGGCGTAATTTTCAAACCACGGATGTGCATATTGGTTCCGTTGATACGTCTATTCACACTATCAACCGGTGATCCGTCGACGCTCATGGCGCTAATCCTGACACCGGGGCCCAGATCCGAACTTGCGATGCCGGTATTCCTCATCGAATTGGCTTTATATAAATTAGGATAGAGCTTAAATAATAACGTAGAAAGCGTATCGGGGCTGTTATTTATGTAAGCGATTTCCGCTTCCCCGATCAGTTCCAGTGTTTCAGGATCAAAATGGATATCGAGTTTATAGTCAGCCGAATTTTGCCAATATTTTTTACCTGGAAAACCTGTCGTTGTTCGTGTTCCATTTTTGACCGCCTTTTCCATATTTCGGTCCAGAGGCAGCGCTTGTCCTGAGCAAACCTGGGCATAAAATAGCACTGATAACAGTAATATAGAAAATGACTTAAAATAATGATTGGCTGCTTTCTGAAAAGCGGGTTCTGAGTTCATGAGATACAGTTATGGAATTTAGACCACTGATAGATCCGCTTGCAAATGTATCGCAACCCATTGTTATTCTATAATACAATTTTTATCAAAAAAGGCTGTCTCCAAATGGAGCAGCCGTGTATTTATTGGGGGCAGGGGGCTTTAACAAATGTAAGGGGAATAGTTTTTAAGAGCATATTGTATAGGCCCCTGGTACGTTTTTCGAGGGTTTGGCTTTGGTTAAGATCCTATGGTGTGGTAATAATTAACACGCTATTACAATGCCTGTATTATTACGTCAATTCCGAACTCTTCTATGCGGGTTGTTATTTCATCCGATAATAAGATGGTTTCTGGAAGATACAGACCGCCTGCCGGGATGCCGGGATGATCACCCAAACCGAGTATTTTTTCGGTTATCAGAAAAATACTGACCGCAGTGAGGTGGCCGTACCCTTTCGGATCGGAAACTATCGTACGTAACTTACTGTTTTCTCCAGTCGTTAGTACGCCTTCCATATCAATGTAAAGATCATGCGAAGCTGAGATACCTTTATGTGTACCTATGGATACCCCTGTAGCAAAATCAAAACGAACATTTGGAGAACCGGTAATAGCAGCAAGACTTGGTACATCCAGGGTACCCATTGGATAGCCGGTAGCTTGTGTGCCGTTATATAAATGAATATCCCGGGCATTCTCTTTCGCATCAACAAACTTCCATTCTCCCTGACTCCGGAGGAGTGCATTGCCAACAAATTTTTTGACCTGCTCGGCCACCATTGGCCCAACCGGGTCCCGTTCGTCATACAAGCCTGCTGTTTCTACACGGGTTATCTCGCTGAATTTTGTCGAAATCTGTTTGGCTATCAATGTTATTATTCCTGCCTGCCAATGGCTTGCTAATACGATAGGTGCCGGGAAGGCTTTATATAATGATCGACACACTACCGGCGAAATATCTTCGGCCATCTCAGTTATGGTAATGCAGGCAAATCCATTTAAAATGGCTGCTTCCTGCAATATGTTGCTACGATCCTCGGTTGCTGCAATTACCAGATTGATAGCGCCGTATTGTTCCGCATTGAACCCTGCTTTTAAATCAAGATAGGCAGTTTTTGCATTCCCAAGTTCGCGGGCTAACTGTTCTCCATGCTGAGGAGTTCTGCCCGCAAGGATCAGTTCAACATCCTGATACCGCTTTCTGATAAGGCGGGCAACGTTGCCTCCAACTAATCCGTAACCGCCGGCAATTAAAATGCGTTTTTTCTTTAATTCCATATCATTAAACTAATCATCTGTAAAAAGCTCACCCGGCCTCAACACCAGCCGGATGAGCATTGGTTGTTTAATTCTCTTTTATGTAAGATGAATTGATAGAAGAAGGATCAGAAACTTCTTGTTTTAAAAAGCGTTTGCTTAGCTGTTAAAGCATATTGCTACAATCTTTTAAGACGAACGTCCTTCCCATAGATTTACCTCACCAAGACGGTCGGCACCCTGGGTATCTATCATCCATCCCGGATATTCAGGCGGCAAGGTGCTCACCTCATCCAGTTGTTTGATCTCAGCTTCGGATAGCTGCAAATCAATAGCTGCAAGATTATCCTGCAGTTGCTCGTTACGTTTTGCACCTATTACTATAGTTGTAACCACTTTTTTTGATAACAACCAAGCCAGCGCAACACGGGCCGGGCTACAGTTATGTGCTTTTGCTATCGGCGCAATAACATCTAATATATTCCAGGCCCTTTCCTTATCAACGATAGGGAAATCAAAGCCCGACCTTCTGGAGTTTTCGGGGTTTTGGTTCTCCCTGCTGAACTTGCCTGAAAGTAAGCCGCCAGCCAGCGGACTCCAAACCATTAAGCCCATTTTTTCTTCTTCCAGCAAAGGAATTATCTCACGCTCCAGATCCCGGCCTGCGATAGAATAATAGGCTTGCAGGGAATCAAACCGGGCGAGATTTTTTGAAGAAGATATGCCCAGTGCTTTCGCGATTTTCCAGGCCTGCCAGTTTGAGCAGCCTATATAACGTACTTTACCTGAGCGAACCAAGTCATCCAATGAGCGTAATATCTCTTCGGTTGGCGTTAGAATGTCGTTCGCGTGGATCTGGTATAGGTCTATGTGATCTGTCTGCAGATTTTTTAAACTGGCTTCAATACCATCCATGATGTGTTTTCGTGATGCACCTACATCATTCCGACCGGGCCCCATACGGGAATATACCTTTGTAGCAATGACAACGTCTTTTCTGGCGATATTCAGATTTTTGAAAGCCTGACCGAGTGTCCGCTCGCTTTCACCGGCAGAGTATACATCCGCGGTGTCAAAAAAGTTGATGCCGGCATCGAACGAACTTTTAATGAGTTGGTCGGCATCGGTTTGGCCAACGTTACCAATATGTTCATAGATACCTGTACCCGGCCCCATAGTCATGGTGCCTAAACAAAGCCGCGATACCAGCAGCCCTGTGTTTCCTAATGTTTTGTATTCCATTTTCTTGTTTTTAAGTGATAAATGATAAATCAAAGTTATGGCGGGTTGAAAAAACCAAGTTGCGGTAATCAAACCATAAACTGCAAAAATCAAACCTCCTGAAAAGGGATAAACAAAGGTTTAAGGTGTTTCGTATTCGCAACTTTCGGTTTGATTTGCGCAGGTGCTGACGGTTATGGCGTGTTTACCTTTGTAAATGAATGGTGTTGGCTTTATCCGGATGCATCGGCGCGAGCCAATAATACATGGTGAAGAAGCAATAAAAGACAGGAATTATGGGAACTTTAGCAGAACTTGAAAAACATATTTGGATGCCCGATCATCTCCAAAGACAGATGGGGCAATTCAATGTTTTTGCAATAGATAATACACCCGGCAATTATGTTAATTGCCAGCCATATAACCGGAAAGGTTTTTATAAGATCAGCCTGCTCAAAGGGCATACACGGTTGTTTTATGCCGACAAGGACCTGGAGTTTAAAGAAAGTGGCTTGCTGTTTTCAAACCCTTATGTACCGTACTCATGGGAGCATTTAGGTAATGCGCAAACCGGGTTCTATTGCATTTTTACCGAAGCGTTTTTTGACGAACACTATCAGATGAAGGATTATCCGGTTTTTAAACCCGGTAATAATGCGTTATTTGAACTATCAGCCACGGAGGTAATTGAGATCAGCAGCGTATTCCGGCGCATGCAGGAAGAGATTGATACGGATTTTGTATACAAATATGATGTTCTGCGCAACCTTACGCTCGACTTGATCTATAAGGCGCTTAAAATGCAACCGGCAAAAAGTCTGCCGGGTTCTGAGTCTAACGGATCGGTCAGGGTAGCAGCCCTGTTTACAGAATTATTGGAGCGGCAGTTTCCTATTGAATCAACAGGCCAGCGCATTAGGCTCAGGTTTCCGTCTGAATATGCCGACCACCTATCGGTACACATTAACCACCTTAACCGTTCCTTAAAAAAGGTAACAGGGCAAACAACTTCGCAACTCATTGCAGCAAGGGTAATGCAGGAAGCACGAATACTTTTACAACATACCGATTGGAATATCTCGGAAATAAGCTGGTGCCTGGGGTTTGAAGAGTTACCTCACTTTATTAATTTTTTCAAAAAGAATGCGGTGTTGACTCCGAAGCATTTTCGTAACAACCACTAAATTATTTCAAGCGAATAAAAAAAGGAGCTGATCAGCTCCTTTTTTTATGGTATCTAAAAAATCTTCTTCCTTATCCGGCTTAAAGTTTCGGGCTTGATGCCCAGGTAAGACGCAATGTGATGCTGAGGTATCTCCGCGATAATATTAGGATGTTCTGTAAAAAGGTTCAGATAACGTTGCTTAGGCGTATCATAAATAAATGAAACCTGCCGTTTTATACTTGCGCGCAATGAAGCTTCGTAAACGAGGAAAAAGCCTTTTAATAAATTAGGATATTTAAATGCCAATTTTTCTACCTCAAAAAAGTCAGCCTCGAAACATACCGAATCTTTCATTGCCTGAGCGTTGGAGAGCCCGGGCGAACTATCTCTTATTGAATCCAGATCTGCGAGCATGTATGGGTTGAAGAAAAAATTGGAGGTATGCTCTTCTCCATCATTCATATAATAGCATCGTAGCGCGCCCGAGTGCAGAAAATATAAATTTTTTATCGGCTCTCCCTCCCGGTAAAGGTGATCCCATTTCTTTATCTTCACTACCCGGAATAAATTAGCATATTCATTGAATTCTTCTTCAGTTACAGGCGACATGAAGTTTGTGAACGCTTTCAATGAATCCCTTATTTCCTGATCTTCCATAAGCTCAAAATTATGATAAAGGTTTAAAACTGCAATTTGTAACCAAAGTCCGGAAACAAACCTATCTGATCTGCCTGATCCACATTATTGGTAAGGCGATTATATCGACGTACAAATACATTCTTTTTATTGGTTACGTTTTGCAGATCAATATAAAACTGGTGCGATATTTTTTTACGGCTGCTGTTCAGTTTCATCCCCAGTTTTATATCCATACGAAAGTAAGCGTCGTATTGTCTGCTGAAGGCATTATTATCCTGTAATATCTCATAACCGGCCGAGCGGCTGGCTGCCAGGTCTACCGGTGTATAATAGCGGCCACCGGCCGTGCTAAGTCGTGTATCGGCAAAAAATACATTACGGCCGCTGCCCACCTTAAACTCTTTTCCGGCAAGTACGTTCACTACGTAACCATTATTAAAAGGCGAATTACGTTCTATGCCGTCACTTCCTTTATATTTAGCCTCAAATACCGAAGCCGTTGTAAGGCCGTACCAGCCGTTTGATAAAAATTTCTCAATTGTTAGCTCAACGCCGGTATTACGGCCCGTTCCCTTGCTAACTAAACCAAACTTATCTATACTAAAGCCAAAAGTTGCACCTTCGGTAAGCGACGAATAGCTGCCCGGGGTGGCTTCAACCGCTGCCTTGCTGATGCTTTGGTAGTAGGCTTCAATTTTGGTACGCCAGCCGCTGGCCGGGCGCACATCATAACCCACTACATAGTGGTTGCTCTGTACCAGATCAAGGTTCTTGTTGCTTTGCACCGGGCTTCCGTTGACGTATTGGTTAAGGAATAATATAGGTGCGGGAACATTTTGATGGTGCAGGCCGTAACCAAAGGAAATATTGTGTGCGGGAGCCACTTTCCAGGTGAGTGAGGCACGCGGCTCGGCCACAAAAGCCTTGTTTAATGAAAAGTACTGCCCATGCAAACCCGCATTTAGTGTCAGGCTTTCCAGCAGCCGGTACTGCCCCTGCACATAAGGTTGAAAAACAGTATAGTTGTTATCGCTATTGATCAGGTTAATATAATCAGGGTAGCTGTCACCATTAGCGTCCCCCTGCCGTTCGCGGGTAGTGAGCTCAGCGCGCAACCGGTACTGCTCTAACAAGATACCGCCCCGCAACGTAAAGCGGTTATTATAACGGGCATTATAAACCGACGAAAGGGTAATGCGCCTTTCGTTGTTATCAATGTTGGTAAAAGGCAGGGTTGTTGGTTGTGTGGTGCCATAGTTAAAAATGCGTTCGCGGTCTACCTTTTCGGTACTTGACGAACCGCCGATGGTAGTTTTGATAGAGGAATGATCATTGATAGATATCTGGTGCTTTAAGCCAAGTACACCAAACTGCGATTTTACATCTGTATTCTCATCTTTTGCAGCAAACAGGTCAGACTCATCAATACCATCGCCCCTGAAATTTATGTTGGAGCGGGCTGCTATGCCGAATAAGGAAAAGTTACCGATCTTAGTTTTTCCCAGATCGAAATTGAAGGACAGATCCATATAGTTTGGCTGGGCAGTGGTACCGCCGGCGCCAAACAGGCCGGCCAAGCCGTAACGCCCGGCAACCAGGAAGGAACCCTTCTTGCCCAAAGGTCCTTCGGCCATGGCCTCGGCACCTGTAAATGCACCGGCTGAGAGGGTATATTCGTAAGCATCTTTGTTCCCTTTTCTAAATGCAATATCAAAAACACCGCCCAAGGCATTGCCATATTCGCCCGGAAAGGCCGAAGTAATAAAATCGGAGTTCCCCATCACATTTACATTAAGTGCTGATACCGGGCTGCCGGTGGTACCCAGGCTTGAAAAGTGATTTGGGCTGGGTACCGGTATGCCCTCAATACGCCAAAGTACACCTGTAGGCGAGTTACCGCGTACTATTATATCGTTGCGGCTGTCATCAGGGGCAGATACACCGGCAAAATTGGTTGCCAAACGGGCCACATCACTCCGTCCGCCTGCAAATTTCGAAATTTCTTCAGGGCTTACCTGCCTGGCGCTTACCGCAGCCAGTTTATTCAATGGCCTGTCCTTGGGCGGGCCCGCACTTATCACCACTTCGGCCAGGCTGTTAAATTTTTCTGTTAGCTTAACGTCAGCAACCACATCCTTACCGCTGCTTACGTCAACATTGGGTATTGTAGTTCTTTCATAACCTATAAAAGTGATGATAAGTGTTTTGCGGCCTACAGGCACATTGCTTAACCGGTAGGTACCGTCTGGCCCTGTAGTGGCTTTAAGTGTGCTATCTTCTGCTATCGTTACCGTTGCATTTTTAAGCGGATTATCAACAGCGGCATCGGCAATGTGGCCACGTATGTTACCAGTTTGAGCAAAGGTATGCGAGGCCAAAAAAATAAAGACACCAAAAACTGAAATAAAAAGGGTCAAATTTTTCTTGTTCGGGGTGTTGGTCGTTGTAAAACATTTCATTTTATGTGTTTTAAAAAGTGATGCAGCAAAAGTATCCTGATGAGAAAAAACGCAACGTTGACTTTGGTCAAGAAATGGTTTGTGTTACTGGTAGATGTTAAATAACCGGTAGAATAAGGCTAATAATATCAATATGCCCCCGGTTATTACACGCTAAGTATGTTTGATTTTTACAGTTTTTGGTTTTGTATTCGCAGCTATATAGCATTGAAAGTCAGTTAAATTTGATTTTATAATACCTAAAAACACAAAAATGGAAAACGACAAGAATTTAACCGTCCTGATCACAGGCGCAGGATCAGGAATGGGTTTACACACTGCCCAAACATTAGCCTTACTGGGTTATAAAGTATTTGCCGGTATCAGAGATCCGCAAGGCCGTAACGCGCACAAATCCAAACGGCTACTTGAGCCTGTAGAAAGCCAGGGTAAAAGCATGGAGATCGTAGATCTGGACATACTTTTAGAAGACTCGTGTGAACAGGCAGCAAAAACCATCATTGATAAGGAGGGGGCCATCGATGTTGTTATTCACAATGCCGCTCACCTTTTTATCGGATACGCAGAAGCCTTTAAACCGGAACAGATCGCCAGTTCATTCAACACTAACGTATTAGGCGCGCACCGTTTGAACCGGGCTGTTTTGCCCTACATGCGTAAGGAAGGCAAAGGCCTTATTTTGTATGTAGGTAGCGGTATTACCAATGTAACAGCGCCTTTCATGGCTCCCTATGTGCTCGGAAAGGCCGCCCTTGATGCACTGGCCGAGAATACAGCTTATGAGATCAGCCAATTTGGGGTAGAATCTACCATATTGATGCCTGGTGTGTATATGGACGACACTTCGCATTTTGAAACTGCCGAATTTCCGGCAGACGAAACTGTAATGAAAGCGTATGACCGCCTTCAAAAAGACTATGATCATTATGAAGACGGCCTGCGAAACCTGTTCCGTTTTGGTGATGCACCTATACAAAGCGTTGCCGACAAAATTGCAGAGAT
The DNA here is from genome assembly GCF_020880975.1 of Mucilaginibacter sp. UR6-1. Lineage (GTDB taxonomy): Bacteria > Bacteroidota > Bacteroidia > Sphingobacteriales > Sphingobacteriaceae > Mucilaginibacter. The sequence goes on from NZ_JAJIWP010000002.1 coordinate 924,690, forward strand.
ATTGGCATTGCCTGCCGGTGAAAGGCCTTTAAGAACAACGGTAGATTATTCGGACTGGGTGGCCGAACCGGGTAACGGCGTGAGGGAAGCACTTACCGAAAGGGCATTTAAGATATTAGGATACAGTCATCTTTTAAAGATCAAGAAATAATTATTTTCCGGGATGTGACAGGTCCCGGAGCTATTAAAATCAGTTTATGGAAAGTAATAAATATATCGGTATGTGGGTAACCGCTGATGGCTACATACGGCAGGAACTGTTGCCTAATGGCAGGTACGATGAAGCCCGAGGCAACAGGCAGAGTGCTTATACAGGAAGGTATGAGATAAGTGGTACCCATATAGAATACTGGGATGATACCAATTTTACCGCTGACGGTGATTTTACTGACGATAATACCCTGTCGCACGGTGGGTATATCTTTTATCGCGAAGATGCAGACAGACAAAAAAATAGCGTTCTATAAAATTTAACATCGAAGGAGATCACACCATGGTCTGCTTTTTTTAACAAATACCATGAAAAACATCATACCCCCCCTGATTGCCGTTATACTTATGGCTTTTATCTGCGGCTGTCAAATCAAGGAAGATAATTTGACCGCATCAAACAAAAAGCAGATTCAAACCGCGTTTGACAACTGGAAGAAAGGCAAGGGAACCGTGTTTGACCTGCTTGATGAGAATGTAACCTGGGTAGTTGCCGGTTCAAGCCCTGTTTCGGGTACTTATCGTTCTAAAAAAGAGCTGTTAGATGTAGTCAGGCAGATCAACGCTAAACTTTCAGGCCCGATAGTACCCGAGGTAAAGCAGATCATTGCACAGGATGATGTGGTTGTTGCAGTATGGCAAGGAAAAGCACCTGCAAAGGATGGCAACGTTTACAGCAATACATATTCGTGGGTGCTGACTTTAAAAGAGGGTAAGATCATCCGCGTAACGGCGTTTCTCGATACTTATCTCTTGTCCCAATTATTAGGACAATGAATGGCTCACACAATCCTGTGAATCTTTATTAAAGCAAAAATATAAGCCTGTCCGAGATTATTCTCAGACAGGCTTAGTTAACGAATGCAGTTTGATTGATATATTAAGGCGATCGCTCAGTTTTTTACATTACAAGCTAACCATTTTACAATTGAATGCGGTTCACAATGTTGTAATAGGCATCAAGGTCAAGCCATTCTATCCCCGATACAACTTTGCCATCTTTCATGGTCATGATATACAGGTATTCATTCCCATAAGGTTTACCATCAATAGCCTCACTCGCGCTCTTTATCCTGGCAAATACCTCGTTCCCGTCTGCCCATACGCCTATGGTTTTAACAGCTAACGGTTTTGCTAATCGCTGATACAAGGCATCTTCTGCTTTTTCAAACAGTTCCTTCATTCCATAATAGGTTCCAGCCACCGGGCCATAACCTGCAATTGTCCATTCAATATCCTCTATAAAAAGATCCTTAAAAAATATGGTAAAGTCTTGCGCTGATTTTGCCAGCGTGTTCTTTACTATTTGTTTATTTAATTCTTCCTGTGCTATATTCCTTTCCATAATAATAGTTGTTTATTACAAAATTAGGATCGCTTCAGGTCATCCGTTTGTGGTTATGAAACCAATATTTGTCAAATTCAAACCTGCCGGAATGATGATGGATTGAGCCCGGTGTTTTTTTTAAAGAAGTTGTTAAACTGGGCCTGATCTTCAAACCCAAGTACATGGCTTATCTCTGCTATGTTCCAGTTGGTATGCCTCAGTAATGCTTTCGCTTCAGTTATAAGCCGTTCAGCAATTAGGTCGGTAGTGGTACGTCCTGTAGTTTTCTTGATAGCACGGTTCAGATAATTTACGTGTACTGATAATCGTTCTGCGATTACGTTGGGCGAGCGAAGCTCGAAGCGATGAGTCGTATTTATAATCGGAAATTGCCGTTCCAGCAGTTCAGTGAACACTGCGGCAATACGGGATGACGCATCAGGATGCTGGAAGAGTTTATCCAGCGGCTGGAGTTTCATAGCCGTGTAGATCAGCTCGCTTACATAGTTTTTGATCAGTTCATGTTTATAGATATATTCAGAATTGATCTCACTGATCATTTTCTCAAACGCCGTTTTAACGATCAGGTATATTTCATCATTTAATGAAAATACAGGCTGCGCACCTGCACTGAAAACAGGAAGATGGTAAAGGCCGAGACGAAGGCTGTCCTGAAAAAGATCATCTTTAAATACACAGAAATAGCCTTTGGTTTGTGGCCTGAGCGGATCGGAAGTGTAAGGCACTCTCGGGTTAAAAAACAACAGCGTTTTACCGCTTACCTCAATACTTTTATCTCCATAGTGAAACACATTGTCTCCTTCAAACAACATTATTTTATAGAAATCTCTGCGGATATAAGTTGGCGTAACAGAGCCGGCATGTATCCAGTCCTCAATTCTAAAAACATCGAAATGACCGACCTTCATGACCGGCCTTTCTTCAATACCATTAAACTTTTGTTTATAAAACTCTGCTAATGATTCTGTTGTTTTCGGCATATGTTTTTAAAGTATCCAATTAACAATATAATAATCAGTTAGCGCTATTGTTTGTTTGTATGCAGCTTACATTAATGGTGGGGAATATTCATATTACAGGAGAAATCAAAACCGGTTATTTAATGTAAGCTGAACTGATAATGCCTTACATTGTAAGATAATAGGTCGCCAGATCTGTGTTTGTAAGATCAGTGAAGCCCGATGAACGCAATAAGGTAACCAGTTGCCCGCGATGGTAAGTGGAGTGGTTGATAATGTGGGAGAAGGTTTGCCAAAACGCCATCTGCCCTTCGCCGCCACGCGGATAAACAAAGGTTACCTGGTGCTCCAATTCATCTTCCGGGTAATTTTCAAGGTGAGTTTTAATATCTTTTGAAGCCTTTTGCCATATCTCTATCAACTCATCTTTTGTGCCGTTAAATCCTGCTGACAGGTATACAGGTGCAGCAACCTTTGTCCAAAAGTCAACCCATATCTTTTCTGCACTGGCAATATGGATAGCCGTTTCCCTGATACTGGCGAAACTGCTGGTGGTTTTTTGTTCCCACTGCTCCTCATCAATTAGTTTTAACCAGCTTATCGCTCTGTTGTTCGCCCAGATATTGTATTCAGCTAACTTTAAAAAATATGCTTTCATGTCTTGTCCTTTTATGTTTTTTAAACAGTTTAAAGGTAGACCGGGTGCTCTGAACAACTGATCGCTTTCCGTTCAGAAAGTATCGCCGAACGTTCAATTTAAAAGTTGGTATTGCTTGGGAGTGATACCGTGTATCTTTTTAAAAGACTGGATAAAACCGGACAGGTTTTCGTAACCCAGTTCATAGTAGATCTCGCTGGCCTGGTGTTTTCCATTCTTCAGCAGGTCAGCGGCTTTCTGCATTCGCTTTTCAAGCAGCCATTTATTGGGCGAAGTGTTGTAGATGCCGGCAAAGCGCCGTTTAAAGGTAGATACGCTGATGTGACAAAGAAACGCTAATTGCTCTACGGTAACAGCGTTGTCAATATTAGCAGTAACAATTTCACGGATCAGCAGATCATTATTAGCTTGATAGCTGGAAGTGCGCAGTTGCTGAATAGTTTCGGGATAATGCGCGCTTAGATAAAGCAGTAATTCCTCCAGTTTTACTTTTTGCAGGTCTTCAGAAATGGGTTTGCCCGAATCCAGCAGAAAACCGAGCGAGTTTATGAAGTTAGTCAGAAAAGCGTCCTTATTAAATACCAGGAATGGTTCATTTTGCCCTTTTTTTGTTGAAACGGAAGCAACTATATGATGACGGCTAAAAAAATCTGACAGCAGCTCATTGTCAAAAAACAAAAGCATACTCCTGTATCTACCGCCTGCTGCGGCTATCTTCTCGCTCATCAGGCAATTACCGCATGAAAGCAGGTAAAATTGATCGGGCTTTATGTGCGCACCATTCCCCGCATATTTAATGCCTTTTTCACCTTCGAGCAAAAAACTGAAAAGGTTTTGTTGTAAAGTGATCTGTGAGTTTTTGCTGCTTTTATCTGAATCATACCGAATGATCGATACTTTATTCATATTCATAAAATCGGGGATGTGTTGATCCGTAGCTAATTTAGGATCTTTTTTAAAAATTGAATGGTGGCGGCAGACTATCAAAGACTTTTATTACAAATCATATTTCCTTTCAAGGGGTAATGGTCGCCTCGTTTTTCTAACCTGAACTGCAAATATGTGCGGTTAAAATTTCTTCAATTAAAACACTTAATATTCTTAACTGTTCTAAAACGGACTTCTTAAAAGATAATAACTAAAATTTTAAAGAAGCGAAATTGAAAAGGCTTTGGGGGGATGTGTATGTATTGTAAACACACATAGTAGGTTGCTCCGGCTTGGACATCCTATTAAAATCATAATAAAAAGATAACTATGGAAGTTTTAGCCGAACCTATCAAGCAGGATGGATGGATGCCCACCTACGATCAAAGAGCAATGGGGCAGTTCAACGTTTTCCCTATTAACCAGACACCGGGCAGTTTTGTAAACTGCAAGCCCTACAACAGAAAAGGGTTTTACAAGGTGAGTTTACTTAACGGAAATACCCGTTTGTATTACGCTGATAAAGATCTGGAGATAAACAGGAGCGCTTTATTGTTTTCAAACCCTTTTGTGCCTTATTCCTGGGAACATGTGGGTAAAGAGCAATCAGGGTATTATTGTGTATTTACAGAGGCTTTTTTTGATGATCACCACCAGATCAGGGAATATCCTGTATTTCAGCCCGGCAATAATACTTTGTTTGAATTATCAGTTTCTGAAACTAACGAAGTAAGCCTGATCTTCCAAAGAATGTTAGAGGAACTGGAAACAGATTTCGCCTACAGGAGCAACGTGCTCCGCAACCTGATATTAGAACTGGTTTACAAAGCATTAAAAATGCAGCCGTCGGCAAGCCAGCCATACCCGGAATCAAACGGCGCCATCCGGGTAACTTCTTTGTTCACTGAATTACTGGAGAGGCAATTCCCGATAGAATCACGTAGTCAGAGGATGCGTTTAAAATTCCCGGCAGCATATGCGGATCATTTATCTGTGCATATCAATCACCTTAACAGATCCGTGAAGAAGGTAACCGGTAAAACAACTTCACAAATGATCGCAGCCAGGGTAATGCAGGAAGCACGGATTTTGTTGCAACATACCGATTGGAACATATCAGAGATAAGTTGGTGCCTCGGCTTCGAAGAGCTTCCACATTTTATCAATTTTTTTAAGAAGAATGAGGAATTAACGCCCAAACATTTTCGGAGCAAGCACTGCTAATTACGCTCAAATATCATTCTGAAAGTAGCTGTTGGTTATTGTGCCAACTTAGCGGGCTTTGCGAGGTAAATGGCTATACGCCCAAACATTGTGTTCATTAACGATGCTATCGCCGGGCCTCACTATTTTAATCCTGATGTTATTCAGAGTAAAACAACCACCTCATTTTATTTTTGAGGTAGTTGTTTTATATCGGATATTTTATAACTAAAATTCCGTTGGCTTGGCTTCAGCTTTAAATACTGTGTTTATTTTTATATTAGCCTGTAAGTAAAAAACACGCTACGCCTAATCATTTTTTTCGCTTGCTAAGGCAAGTTCTTTCTGTGCATCCAGAGCTTCAAGGCGGGATACTAATGCCGCCCGCATGTCACGATAGGCATCGCCTCCGAGGGCTAAGCGTAATGGGGCAGGAGATATTTCAACGCTGTCGATCATCGCTTGTACCGATTTGTCTACGTCGCCTTTTATCGGGAATGTTCCAGCCGCAACGGCTCGTCTTACTTCACCGGCCGGCGTATTCTCATAGGCTTCCATAACTGGCGCTGTCGTCATGCCCGAACCAAAGGAGGTTTGATGTGCTCCCGGTTCAACAATGGTTACGCCAATGTTCAATGGTGCAAGTTCTTTGGCAATGGTATCGCAAAATCCTTCAACCGCCCATTTGGTGGTATGATAATAGCTAAAGTTAGGATAAGTGGTTTGCCCGCCTGCTGATGAAAGTTGCAGAATGCGGCCATGCCCCTGCTCTCTGAAATGCGGCAGTGCGGCGCGGATAACCTGTATAGAACCGATAATATTGGTGTTGATCTGGTGGATGATCTGTTCGTCGCTGGCTTCTTCTGCCGAGCAGAATAAGGCATAGCCGGCATTATTAACCACTACGTCTATTTGTCCGAGATCTGCGAATGCCTGATCGACTACCGCTTTAATAGCAGCAGTGTCGGTTACATCCAGTACAGCTACCCGCAAACTTTTAGGATAGTTTTCTTTTAACTCATTCAAGGCATCAGCTTTACGAACGGTAGCCACAACGCGGTCGCCTTTTGCCAGCAGTTTTTCAGTAAGTACTTTACCCAAACCGGTAGATGTTCCGGTTATTAACCATGTTTTCATTTTGTGTAGTTTTTTAATTTTACTGACACAAAAATAGGTGCTGCAATCACCTGACCGTTAACCACGTACAAACAAATACCGACCCTAATCAAACAGCTATCGCAATGATGATGGAGCCTGACCTGAATAAGCCCGGAATGCCCTGGCAAAATGTGTAGGCTCTTCAAACCCCAGGCTGTTACTGATCTGGCTTACGGTCCAGTTGGAGTGTACCAGTAAGGCGCGCGCCTCCAGCATCAGCCTTTCGTTGATAAGTTGTGTGGTGGTCATCCCGGTTGTTTCTTTAAGTGCCCGGTTTAGGGAGTTGGTATGTACAGCCAGTTTTTCGGCAAAGTGCTGCGGTGTACGTAAGTTGATTTGCTGGTATGGGTAAGCCAGCGGAAATTGCCCGGCCAGTAAAGTTTTAAAGGAGTTAGCCAGGCGTGTTGATGCCGCTGAGCTTTTATTTTCGGGCTCCGGTTGCAGCTTTAACGCGCCATGGATGCACTCTAATACGTAGAGAAACAATAAGTCATATTTATGGGCATAGGTGGAAATTTGCTCCTGAAGCATTTTTTGGAACAGGCCGGTAAAAAGTGCTTTATCAAATTTGTTGAGTTTAAATACGGATTGCGCATTGCCGTTAAAAACGGCCCAATCAGCAGGGCGCAGGTGCGTGTGCAGCGGTAAAAAATCTTCTGTGAACATACAGGCATAGCCGCTGCAAATGCCTTCATGCACTTGCCAACGGTACGGCACCTCCCGGTTGGTAAATATCAGCGCCCACTCATCTCCGTTCAACCGGTATTCTGTACCCTGGTAAAAGTATGAGGTGTTGCCGGTAACCAACGAAATTTTGTAGAAGTCTTTACGGCTATAGGATGCTGTCGCGGCCAGGCTTTCTGCCGAAAACTCTTCCAGCCGAACGGCCGCGAAATAACCTGCTGAGGGGTCTTTAGCTTCGGCTATACCGGGTGCGAAAATATGGATAGGCTGCGTATCGATCATGCTCAAATTTAACAGAAAAGTATCACAGAAAATTAGTTTTCCGTATTCAATTCACATTAACTTCCTGATCTGTTAAACTCTTCAACTACATGAACTTTTTTCCGGCACAGGCTCCCGACCTTTGTTATATGGAAAACAACAAAAGCATTGAAAAAACCATCCTCACTTATACAAGTGCGTGGAATGAGACCGAACGGGAAGCGGTTTTGGAAAAGATCAGTAAGTGTTGGGCACCGGGCGGTGCTTATACCGACCACTTAACCGATACCATTACCGGGCCGGAGGCGATCACCGACCTGATCATCAGTTCATACAGGCAAATGGGACCGAGAACGTTTCAGGTACTGGCACAGCCGCAGGTGCATCATCAAAGCGGCCGCTTCCGCTGGCTGGCTGTTCGCCCGGAAGGCTACCCGATTGAGGGTATGGATTATTTTGAATTTGACAGCGAGAACCGCATCACCCGTATTGTAGGCTTTTTTTAAACAATAAATTATGATAAAATTACCGAATATTGAACCGGGCCAAGGGTCTGTGTTAATGCTGAACATGATAAAGTTCAGGGACAAAAAGATATACTTTGAACAGTACATACCCGCCTTTAACCGTGTGGTGCAGCAATTGGGCATTGAAGGTGTCAGCGTAAAGTTGGTAAGTAAGGTTGTAGCTAATATAGTTGCCGGCGAAGATGAGCAGTGGGACGAAATAGTACTGGTAGAATATCCTAATGCTGAAGCCTTTATAACCATAGCGCAAAGCGATGTATATCATGAAATAGCCAACCCCCTTCGTGAGGCCGGTACGGCGGAATTGAAATTGTACATGACGCGTAAAATTGACTTTTAAAAGTTATACTTGCTTATATGTCCGAACTCATCCTCACTAACTTTGCAATGCACATAGCACTTGCTCCTGACGAACAGGAGCAGGTGCTTGCCATGTTGCAGCGTAAAAAAGTTGCCAAACGCAGCATGCTGCTGCGCCCGGGCGAGATAGACCGGCATATTTATTTTGTGGATAAAGGCTGCCTGCGCATATTTCATACCGATAAGGACGGGCAGGAACATAACCTTTGCTTTTACCCCGAAAATTGGTGGGCTTGCGATATAGTAAGCTTTTTTAAAACAAAACCAGCCACCAACTCCATACAGGCATTGGAAGATACCGAAGTGTGTTACTTTACCTTGCCTGCGCTCGAACGATTGTTTACCGAGGTGCCCAGGTTTGAGCGCTTTTTTCGCATTCTCACACAAAATGGGTTTGATATGTTTCAGCGGCGGGTAACGTCAAATCTTTCAAAAACCGCTGAGCAGCGTTACCGCGAATTCCGAAGGCATTATCCCGGCCTCGAACAGCGTATTTCTCAAAAGCATATTGCCAGCTACCTGGGCATAACGGCAGCATTTCTCAGCATGATGCGTAAAGAAAGGGATCTGTGATGCGGCGATACTATATACCGTGTATCTTTTAGATTAGTATCTGGCAGAGGTTGATCGCCCTGTTCTTCGGCCTGAACGCGTAGTAGCATATTCACCCAAAGGCTGATATATGGCGGTCGAAGGAATTGCTGTCTGCCACCAGGCTTTACCGTAAGTGAAGTAGCCTATCAGTTAGGTTTTTAGCATCCGTAATTGTTCAGCGGGTAAAGCGTGTAATTGCATAAGCAACACGCCACCCCCAAAATTTGAGGTGGCGTGTTTTGTGAATATTATACTACAGGTAATGAGCCACCGTCAATTGCGTAATTGGTACCTGTAAGGTAAGCAGCTCCCGGCGATACCAGGAAGTGTACCAGCGAGGCTACCTCATCAGGTTCGGCCATTCTGCCCATTGGTATGCCGCCAATCTGGCTCAATAACTGGCTAAATGCCTCTTCAACAGGTATACCTGCTGAGGTTGCGTAGTCCTGAATAAAGCCCTCCATCAATGGAGTTCTGGTTGCACCCGGCGATACGGTTAACACGCGTACGCCTTTAGTGGCTAATTCGGTTGCAAGGGCTTTGCTGTAGCTGCTTAAAGCCGCTTTTGATACCGCGTATGCCAAATTCAAATTCCATAACGGTTGTTTAGCCGCAACGGATGAGATATGAATAATTACACCACTTTTTTGCGCTATCATTTTAGGCAACAAGGTTCTGTCAAGGCGTATACCTGCCAGTAAATTCAGTTGCAGCTCATCTTCCCAATGCTTGTCGGTTAATGTGCTGTAGCCGCCGCCCGGGGTAGTAAGACCGCCAACGTTATTGATCAGAATGTCAACACCGCCATATTGTTCGCTGATCTGCTGCGCTAAACTTAAAGCATGCTCGGGTTTAGTAAGGTCCGCGGCAATAAAATGATGTTTGTTTTCACCATCGTTGGGTACGTTACGGGCGGTAACAATAACTTTTGCGCCCGCATTAGCTAATCTGTCGGCAATGGACTTACCAATGCCTTTGGTGCCACCTGTTACAAGGGCTGTTTTTCCCTCCAGGTCTTTACTTAAAATTTGTTCGTTGTTCATTTGTATTACGTGTTTATATATTAATTCTGAATTGTTTGTTTCAGAATTGCATATGTTTATTCTGAATTGATTGTTTCAAATAGTGTGTTAAAAAAATCTACTTTGAAATTTGCCTGATAAAATACCTGGCCATCTTTTTTATTTTGATGGGGTCTTTATGCAGTATGTATGATTCATACCAGCCGGCCCATACGCTGATAAAATAATCAGCAAGTAATTCCGGATCTTCCTCATCTGATATTTCACCATTTTCAATAGCTTTTTTTATAAGCTGATGCAAAAACCGGTAGGCATAGTCACTGTCTTCTTTTAAAATATCCTTTACCCGCTTATCATTGGTTGCCACCTCAAAAGCGGCTTTTACGGCCATGCAACTATTCTCTCCGCTAATAATCACATTTACGGCATCGTCAATATATTTTACCAGAATGGAAAATGGCGAATCAGTACCTGCCAAACGTTTGTCCAGATCTCTTTTACGAATTTCGGTATAGTGTTTAACGCATTTCACAAAAAGTTCCTGCTTATCACCAATGGTGTTATACAGGCTGCTGCTGTTAATTTTCATGGCATCGGTAAGGTCGCGCAGAGAAGTGCCTTTATAGCCCTTTTCCCAAAAAACATCCATCGCTTTTTGAATTGCCTCTTCCTCGTTAAACGCTATGTTTCTTGCCATTGTATTATTACGCATCAAACATACTATATTTCTGAAACGTGTGTTTCAAATAAAGGTCATTTTTTAGAGCATTATGTGGTAGGGGTATTTAATACCTTATTAAAAAAAACAGGTTATTAACTACTAACCGGTATCCCAAACGTATTTATTGGTCCGTAAAACCACCTGAACCTTGCCAACCTTGATTGAAAAAATACCGTTCAAGACAGCTAAGGATGGTATTATTGCTATATAACATTAATTTAGGCACTGATTATAACCGCCGCCAACCAATTTCAGCATTCATCAGCAGCCGGATAACTGTTATCCTGATGGATCATATTTAAACCTAAGCGGCCATTAACATAACTACTAATAAAGCAAATGATTGATGCTACGCCTGTGATCGCCATTTTTGATGTTGGAAAAACCAACAAAAAACTGTTTTTATTTGATGAGCATTACGAGATCGTTTATCAAACATCAGTGCAGTTTGCGGAGATCACCGATGAGGATGGCGACAACTGCGAAGACATTAAAGCCCTGCGCCGGTGGATATTTAATTCGCTGAATGAGGTATTGGCATTGAAGCAATATAACATAAAAGCCATCAATTTTTCTGCTTATGGCGCGAGCCTGGTATACCTTGATAATGAAGGCCACGAGCTTACCCAGGTTTACAGTTACCTCAAGCCTTACCCCGGACGCCTGAAACAGAATTTGCATATTACCCATGGCGACGAAAAAATACTTGCCATGCAAACAGCTTCACCGGCATTGGGCAGCCTTAATTCGGGTTGGCAGCTATATCGTTTAAAGTATGGTCAGCCTGGTGTATATGCACAGGTTAGTTCGGCATTGCATTTACCGCAATACCTTAGTTACCTGCTTACAGGTAAGGCTTTTTCGGACATGACAAGTATTGGCTGCCATACCGCTCTATGGGATTTTGATAACAATGATTATCACCACTGGGTAAAGGCCGAAGGGCTGACCGGCAAATTAGCGCCTGTTATGCCAGGCAATAAAACATTCAGTGCTGAAATAAATGGCCGCCATATTCAGGTTGGCATTGGTTTACACGATAGTTCAGCCGCGCTTATACCTTATTTAATAAGCTTTAAAGAACCTTTCCTGTTGCTGTCCACCGGTACCTGGAACATAAGTCTTAACCCGTTTGACCAAACACCATTAACGGCTGATGAACTGGAGCATGACGTACTTAAATACATTCAATATCAGGGCATACCCGTTAAAGCTTCGCGCTTATTTGCCGGGTATGAATTTGAGCAGCAGGTAAAGCGTATCGCCGCTCATTTTGGCCGGGATGAAGCACGATATAAGCATATGGAATTTGATGCCGATGTATCGGCACGGTTAAAAGGAGCTGATACACAAGCACAATTTAGCGACCGTGATTTGGGTGCGTTTGCTACCGATGTTGAAGCGTACCATCAACTGATGATCGATCTGGTAGTTCACCAAAAACGATCAACCGCGATGGTTATGAATGGCACACCGGTAAAGCAAATATTTGTGGATGGCGGCTTTAGTAAAAATCCGGTTTTTATGCAACTGCTTGCTGCCGCTTTTCCTGCGATTGAAGTTTTTGCCGCATCCGTGGCGCAGGCAACGGCCACAGGCGCGGCACTGGCCATACACCAGGCCTGGAACAGTAAGCCCTGGCCAACAGATATGATAGCACTAAAGCATTATCCGGCAAAGGTTGATGTAAAAAACACGGTTTAAGTGCCCCTTGCCAACTATTGGTTAAAAAAGACAGTAGGGGATGGTTCATCATACGGTTATATCTACTTTCGTAATAACCAGTTTATATCATACCAATTTTAAACCACATGCAAGTTATCTTCGGCATTATTTATCACTTCATAGGCGGCTTTGCCTCCGGGAGCTTTTACATTCCCTATAAAAAGGTAAAAGGCTGGGCGTGGGAAAGTTTTTGGATAGTGGGCGGCATTTTTTCGTGGCTTATAGTGCCGCCGGTTGCCGCCTGGTTAACCATCCCCAACTTTAGCGATATAATACAACAAACAAACGGACAGATATTGCTTTTAACCTATTTTTTCGGGTTGCTTTGGGGTATTGGCGGCTTAACTTACGGGCTTGGGGTGCGGTATCTGGGTGTATCATTAGGTAGTACGATCATATTGGGGCTTTGCGCCGTATTCGGCTCGATCATACCATCTGTATACTATAATATTTATCCGCAGGCAGGCAAAACCACCCTTACTGATATGCTGGGCAGCCATTGGGGGCAAATGGTATTACTGGGTATATTAATATGTGTAATTGGTATTGTTATTTGTGGCAGAGCAGGAACACTCAAAGAGCGCGACCTTAGTGCCCGCGGGCAGGTAAACGCCGTTAATAAAGAGTATCGTTTTGGTTTGGGTATACTGGTGGCCATTGTATCGGGCGTATTAAGTGCCTGTTTTAATTTTGGTATCGAGGCCGGTAAAAGCATGGCCGATGTAGCAAACGCGGCATGGCAGGCGCAACATCCGGGGCAGGGTAATTTCCTGTTTTCAAACAATGTTACCTATGTGGTGATACTTTGGGGTGGGCTAACCACTAATTTTATATGGTGCATGATATTAAATGCCCGCAACAAAACTTTTTATAATTACACTGATAGCCGCACGCCATTATTTAAAAATTACCTGTTCTCTGCACTGGCAGGTACCACGTGGTTTCTGCAATTCTTTTTTTATGGCATGGGCGAGAGTAAGCTGGGTAATGGTGCCAGTTCGTGGATATTGCATATGGCATCTATCATACTGATAGCTAATTTATGGGGGCTTATATTAAAAGAATGGAAAGGCGTGAGCAAACCAGCGGTAACAACCCTTATAGCAGGTATACTCACCATTATAATATCGGTGCTGTTTGTGGGATATGGCAATTCATTAAAATAAGTAAATAAAAATAAATATAATATATGTCGTTAAATAACACACAATTTAAACATGTAAGCTATCTGTGGGATGAGGCTGAGGCGGCCAAACTGGCCGGGGATGAGGTAGCCTTATTAATATATCGCTCAAACCTGTTAGGTGCCGATCTGCGGCTTACTAATTATGGCGGCGGCAATACCTCCTGCAAAGTAACAGCTAAAGACCCGTTGACGGGTGCCGATGTGGAGGTGATGTGGGTTAAAGGCTCGGGCGGAGATTTGGGGACATTAAAGAAAAGCGGCCTTGCGGCGTTATATGTTGACAGGTTGCGCAGCCTGAAAAATATTTATCGCGGTGTTGAGTTTGAGGACGAGATGGTTGAACTTTTTAACCATTGCATTTTTGATCTGTCATCAAAAGCCCCTTCAATTGATACACCTTTACATGGCTTTTTGCCTTTTAAACATATTGACCACCTGCACCCGGACGCGGCTATAGCCATAGCTGCAGCAAAGGACGGTAAAAAAATAACCGAAGAACTTTTTGGCGGTACCATTGGCTGGGTGGAATGGAAAAAACCCGGTTTTGAACTGGGCTTACAATTAAAAGCCTGTTTGGATGCTAACCCTGGTATACGGGGTATTATGCTGGGTTCGCACGGTTTATTTACCTGGGGCGATACCGCTTACGACAGCTATATCAATACCCTGGAAGTTATTGAAAAATGTGCCGGATACCTGGAGCAGAACTACGGCAAAAAAGGCCCTGTTTTTGACGGACAAAAAATTGATAGCCTTGATGAGGCGGGTCGCAAAAAGCAAGCGGCTGCCCTGGCACCGGTGCTGCGTGGTTTTTGCTCGTCAAAAACCCGAATGGTTGGCCATTTTACTGATGATGTTCGTGTACTGGAGTTTATCAACTCTAATGACCTGAAACGCCTGGCTCCGTTGGGTACCAGTTGTCCCGATCATTTTTTACGCACCAAGATCAGTCCGCTGGTGCTGGAGCTGGATAAAAATGCTGATCTGAGTGATGTTGAAGCCTTGAAAGTACAGCTTGCCCCGGCTTTTGAGGCTTACCGGCAAATGTATACTGATTACTATAACACCTGTAAGCACAATAACAGTCCGGCAATAAGGGATGCCAACCCGGTAGTTATTCTATACCCGGGCGTGGGTATGTTTACCTTTGCAAAGGATAAGCAAACCGCGCGTGTAGCCGCCGAGTTCTACATCAATGCCATCAACGTGATGAAAGGAGCTGAGGCGATCTCCGAATACACCTCTTTACCACGGCAGGAAGCATTTGATATTGAGTACTGGCTGCTTGAAGAAGCTAAGCTACAACGTATGCCTAAGCCTAAAATACTATCAGGCCGCGTAGCATTGGTAACCGGCAGTGCCGGTGGCATCGGCAAGGCCATCGCCAAAAAGTTTGTAGAGGAAGGCGCCGTAGTAATACTGAATGATATGAATGCCGAACGGCTGGATGGGGCAGCGCAGGAGTTTCAATCAAAGTTTGGCAAGGATGCTTATGCTACCGCTGTGCTGGATGTTACTAATGCGGACCAGATAAAGGCCGCCTTTGATGCCGCTGCCCTGGCATTCGGCGGGGTTGATATTATTGTGAATAATGCGGGCCTCTCCATCTCAAAAACCATTGCCGACCATACCGAAAAGGATTGGGACCTGTTATATGATGTATTGGTAAAAGGCCAGTTTTTTGTAACACAGGCGGCTGTCGCTATCATGAAAAAGCAGGCTATCGGCGGCGATATCATCAACATAGTAAGTAAAAATGCACTGGTAAGCGGCCCAAATAATGCGGGTTATGGCAGTGCCAAGTCAGCACAGTTACATTTAAGCAGACTAAATGCCGCCGAATTGGGTGCCGATAAAATACGGGTGAACGTAGTTAACCCTGACGCGGTTATCAGCGATAGCAATATATGGGCCGGAGGCTGGGCCGAAGGCCGTGCCAAAGCTTACGGCGTTACCGTTGAAGAACTACCGGCTTACTACGCAAAACGTACCTTGCTGAATGAGATCATATTGCCGGATGATATTGCCAATGCCTGCATCGCTATTACCGGCGGGCTGCTCAATAAATCAACCGGAAACGTGATAAATGTTGATGGAGGCGTAGCTGCCGGATTTGTGCGTTAGTAATAAATTATAACAAAGCGGGCAACCAACCGCTTTGTTATCTACCTTAAATTATATTGGCATTATGCAATTAGAGAAGCAATTAATTCAAAACCTGAATAATGATGTGCTTTCGGCACATCAGCGTAAGTTTAATTATATAGCAGGCGAGGTTGCCGGTGCTGAAAAAGTTGTAAAAAAGCTGGAGGCCTTTAACATAGCCATACCCAGTTGGGCGTTGGGCACGGGTGGTACGCGCTTCGGCAGGTTTTCGGGCGGTGGTGAACCACGCAGCCTCGAAGAAAAAATTGAGGACGTAGGCCTGATCCATGCGCTTAACCGCTCAAGTAACAGTATTTCGTTACACATTCCGTGGGATATTCCGGGTAATGCTTCATCCATAAAAAGCCTGGCTTCGCAACTGGGTTTACATTTTGACGCGGTAAACTCCAATACCTTTCAGGATCAGCAAGATCAGGCGTTGAGCTATAAATATGGCTCCCTGCATCATGTGGATAAAGCGGTGCGCAAACAGGCGGTTGACCACAACATCGAAGTAATAAAATATGGCATCGAGCTTGGCTCAAAAGCGCTTTCGGTTTGGCTGGCTGATGGTTCTAATTTTCCCGGTCAGTTGAATTTTCGCGGCGTGTTTCAAAATACATACGAGAGCTTGCATGAAATATATAACGCCTTGCCTGATGATTGGAAGATCTGGATAGAATACAAACCTTACGAGCCCAATTTTTACTCAACTACCATTGGCGATTGGGGTCAATCATATTTATTAGCAAGTAAACTGGGTGCAAAGGCGAGTACCCTGGTTGATCTGGGCCATCATCTGCCCAACACCAATATCGAGCAGATTGTAGCCTTATTATTAATGGAGGGCAAGCTTGCCGGTTTTCATTTTAACGATTCAAAATATGGCGATGATGACCTGACGGTGGGCAGCATCAACCCGTACCAGTTATTCCTGATATTTAATGAGCTGGTTGAGGGCATGGATGCCCGGGGTTTGGATCATGCCACGGGTATCGGCTGGATGATAGATGCCTCACACAACGTAAAAGACCCGGTTGAGGATCTGCTGCAATCAGTAGAAGCCATCAAGATAGCCTACGCACAGGCATTATTGATAGATCAGCATGAACTGAAAGCCGCACAGCAAAATAACGATGTGGCCAAAGCGCAGGATATTTTACAAGCTGCTTATCGTACTGATGTACGCCCGCTTTTAGCCGAAGCTCGTTTACGTTCGGGAGGGGCAGTTGACCCTGTTGCGATATTTCGCAAACTAAATGTTCGTGATCAGTTGATTAAAGAAAGAGGATTGAAAACAGTGGCGACAGGACTGTGATCGACACAAATGTTGTCCATTGTTACTACATTGAGCTTTTTATGAGAATTAAGCTATTGATCCTTTTATATTTTGCTGTTGCAGGTGTTGCGCAGGCTCAAACTTCCCCGGCATTTCAAAAAGGGCTGGCTTATGAGAAGGACGATCGCCAGCGTTATTATTTATCGCCAACCCGTGTGGTTTGGATGACGGACCCTGCTTTGGGATTGATAACCAACAGCGAAAAGCTGCTGAAACAAGGCAGCGGGCAGGCAGATCTGTCAGGCAATGATCTGTGTGTTATGCGTAGCAACAAAGGCAATAAACCCGGTATTTTGCTTGATTTTGGTAAGGAGATCCATGGAGGTATATCCTTGGTTACTGACCAGTTCAGGGGAGGTAAACCTGTACGTATGCGTATCCGTTTTGGTGAGTCGGTAAGCGAGGCCATGTCAGATGTGGATACCGTTAAAGGCGCTACCAATGACCACGCCATGCGCGATATGATCGTGTCGTTGCCATGGTTGGGTAAGTTAGAGGCAGGCGATTCGGGATTCAGGTTCGCGCGGATAGATCTGGTGGATGATGATGTGGAACTGAAGTTAAAAGAAGTACGTGCTATCCTTGTTATCCGTGATATTCCTTACCTGGGCTCATTTAATAGTAGCGATACCCTGCTCAATAAAATATGGATGACCGGGGCTTATACCGTACACCTTAACATGCAAAACTACCTTTGGGACGGCATCAAGCGAGATCGCCTGGTTTGGGTGGGAGATATGCACCCCGAAACATCAACCATAGCGGCAGTGTTTGGCGATAATGAGGTGGTACAAAAAAGCCTTGACCAGGCCCGGGACATTACACCCTGGCCGCAATATATGGCGGGTATGGTATCCTACTCCATGTGGTGGATCATTATTCAGCACGATTGGTATATGCATTCGGGTAATCTCGCTTATCTCAAACAACAAAAAATCTATCTTAATAAATTGCTTGATCAGCTTGTACAAAAAATAGATCCCGACAATAGAGAGGTGCTTGATGGTAGCGGTCGTTTTTTAGACTGGCCATCATCAACCAATCCAAAAGCTATACATGCGGGTTTGCAGGGGATGCTGATCATCACCCTTTTGGATGGTGCTAAACTAAGTGAGATACTCGGCGATCAGGCTACGGCCAATAAATGCCGGGAAGTTGCAGCCCGGCTTAAAAAACACGTGCCTGATGTTAACGGCTCAAAACAAGCAGCGGCCATGATGGCGCTCGCCGGTTTGATGTCTGCCGAAAAGGCCAATGCCATTATTACCACGGATGGCGTGCACAACTACTCTACATTTTACGGTTATTACATGTTGCAGGCAAAAGCTAAAGCTAATGATTACCAGGGCGCATTAAATGATATACGTAATTTTTGGGGGCCAATGCTTCAGCTTGGTGCCACCACCTTTTGGGAGGATTTTAATATCGACTGGATGCCAGGCGCATCACGTATTGATGAACTTGTGCCGCCGGGTAAAAAGGATATTCATGCTGATTACGGCGCTTATTGCTATAAAGGTTTGCGGCATAGCCTGGCCCATGGTTGGGCATCGGGCCCAACGCCCTGGTTAACAGAGCATGTGCTGGGTATAAAAGTAATGGCGCCGGGGTGTAAGGTAATATCGGTTAAGCCACATTTAGGCGACCTTGCCTTTGCGGAGGGCACATTCCCTACGCCTTTGGGTATAGTAAGCGTTAAGCATACTAAAATGGCTAACGGAACAGTTAAATCCGTAATAAAAGCACCGCCCGGCATCAGGATTATAAGGTAAATATCAATCACATTTTATCTACATTAGTAACCGTAAAAACCAATAAGCCTCGCTTTTAGCTGAGTGTGCGTATTAAATGAAGAACTTTCTGAAAATTCTATCTGTTGACGAGTATTCAATTACGCCAAAGTATTTGCAACTGGTTAACAGTGTACTGCTGGCTATAGAAAACGGAAACATTGTTGAAGGCGACGTAATGCCATCTATTAACGACCTGAGTTTCGCGCTTGATATTTCCCGCAATACCATCGAGCGGTTTTATAATGAATTAAAAAAGTCGGGCATTATGCGCACCGTACCCGGAAAAGGCGCTTTTATTCAGAAAACAGATTTCGACAGGCCTTTAAAGTTGCTGCTGCTGTTCAACAAGTTAAGCACCCACAAAAAAATTATATACGATGCCTTTGTAGAAACCATCGGCAAAAGCGCGGTGATAGATTTTTATGTGTACAATAATGATTTTTACCTGTTTAAAAAGATCATTACCGAAAAAGTAAAACTCGATTATGACAAGATCATCATTGTGCCTTATTTTATTGAGAACGATGAGGAATCAATTGATGTGATAAAGCTTATCCCACGAGAAAAACTGGTTATTATGGATAAGCTTGTGCCTCAAATTACCGGTAAATATATTGCCGTATTTGAAGATTTTGAAGGTGACATCTTTAATGCCCTCGTAAAGTTGCTGGATCCGCTAAAAAAATACGATTGCCTGAAAATAGTTTTTCCTTCAGGAACTTATCACTCTAATGGCATTCTGACCGGTTTCAGGCATTTTTGCAACGAGCACTTTTTTGAATACGAGATAGTTAACAGCCTGGCGCATCATGTAATAACTACCAAAACCGCCTATATAACCGTTGTTGAGGATGATCTGGTGCATATGATACAAGCTGCCAGGGCGCAGGGGCTGGAGATTGGGGTGGAAGTGGGCATCATTTCGTATAATGAAACCGCCATAAAGCAGGTTATATTGAACGGCATTACAACAATTTCAACTGATTTTAACCTGTTGGGCTCAAAAACCGCGGAACTTATACTTAAAAAAGATCATAAAAAAATAGCGGTACCATTCAGTATACATCACCGGCCCTCGTTGTAGCTGTATATTATTGCCTTAAACTTGTAACGACTGTGGATTTGGGTAGTTATCGCTTTGGTCTTCTTCCACATTATCCAAGCATTGAAAATCCTTTTCAACCAGCAGATAAAAGTTAGCAGTACGATTCTCAAAGCCTACCTTGTCCGTTGCAAGCCATTCGTTACGCATGTGCAGGGGCATAAATAAGGTGATCTTATTTTGTTTAAAATCAGCCCATAGCTCGTCGGCAGCAGTAGTTCTTAGCGCGTATATTAACTGTGCAGCGCCAAAATCAGTAATTTCTTCCAGGTAACCATCGTGCCCGAAACGTTCAACTTCCGAGCGGGTTAAGCGGTAGCGTATTGAGTTTCCTTTGATACGTATTTTCATGATAATGTATTAAGATTTGTTACCTGCCCGATAATGATTATAGATGGGTAAGTAAGCTGGTTTTCTAAAGCTAATGCCGGCATATCCTTAATAAGGCCTTTAATTGATCGTTGCTGCGGTAAGGATGCATGCTGTATAATAGCGGCAGGGGTATGGCCACGGTTCTCATTAATATAAGTATCGGCAATTACGGGTAGCTGTTTCATCCCCATATATATAGCTACGGTAGCGTTGCTCTGCATGGCCAGCCGCAAGTCGGCAGATAGGGTGCCATCCTTTTTAGTGCCGGTAACTATCCATATACCTTCACTTACCGAACGGTGGGTAAGTGGTATATCCTCCAGTCCGGCGGCCTGCATAGTGGTTATGCCGGGCACAAAGCTGGTTTTAATACCCTGGCTGCGGGCATATAATATTTCTTCAAACCCACGGCCGAAGATGAACGGATCGCCGCCTTTAAGCCTTATTACCTTACCATAGGTAAGGGCATAGTGTTTTATCAATTCGTTTATTTCTTCCTGTGTGGCATATCGTTCATAGGGGCGCTTGCCAACATATACTTTCTCGCATGTGGGTTTAGTTAGCTCGAGCAATTGCTTGTTAGCCAAATTATCATATAGCACCGCGTCAGCCTGTTGTAACAGTTTTTGCCCCTTTACGGTAATCAATTCCGGATCTCCGGGGCCCGCGCCTAATACAATTAGCTCAGGTTCAGGTTTTTTTATTGATAATGGCTCATTATATAACATGTGATTTTGGTATTGTAATTAATGATGTATAAAATTAACCAATTTTGAAGCTTTAAGTATGATTTATTTAATAAAAAATTGATAATTTATGATTTATAAACATGTTAATTATTGTTAATTTAATAAATATTGCAAAAAAGATGTAAATTTTAATAGTTAAATTGTATTATTATTGAGTGTAATGATTATTATTGTTGAAATGATTGGCATTATCGGTCGCAAATTGATGGCTAATCTGGTTTAATTGCTTTAACGAATTAATAAACTGTATGAAATCAGTAGTTGTTGTGGTAGGTAATGGCATGGTTAGCCATAAATTTTGCGAAAAACTTGTAGCAAAATCATCAAATCATCAAATTGTTGTTTTTGGGGAGGAACCACGCAGGGCTTATGATCGTGTTCACCTCAGTGAGTATTTTGCCGGTAAAACCGCCGAAGACCTGTCCATGTCGCAAGCGTCATGGTATGCTGATCATGGTATCGAGCTTTACCTTGGCGACCCGGTTCAGGAGATTAACAGGCAGCAAAAAACAGTACATTCATTAAGCGGGGTTACGGTAAGGTATGATTACCTGGTATTAGCCACCGGTTCGGGCGCTTTTGTGCCCAATATACCCGGAGTAGAAAAGCAGGGTGTGTTTGTTTACCGTACCATTGATGATCTTGACCGGATTAAGGCCTATGCCGCTAATGCCAAAAGCGGCGTGGTAATGGGCGGCGGTTTACTGGGGCTTGAGGCGGCCAAGGCACTTATTGATCTGGGCATTGGGCAAACACATGTAGTTGAGTTTGCACCACGATTGATGCCCCGCCAGGTTGATGCAGGCGGCAGTGCTATGCTACAGGCAAAACTTAACCAGCTTGGGCTGCAAATCCATTTAAATAAAAGTACCTCTTGTATTGAGGGTGCTGAACATATTACCGGTTTACGTTTTAGCGACGATAGCTTGCTCGAAACGGATATGCTGGTGATATCGGCAGGTATCCGTCCGCGCGATGAACTGGCGCGGTTGTCAGGGCTCGATGTAGGCGTTAGGGGCGGTGTAATAGTAAATGCCCGCATGCAAACCAATGATCCGGCTGTATTCGCGATAGGTGAATGTGCGTTAAGTGATGGAATGATTTACGGCCTTGTTGCCCCTGGTTATGATATGGCCGAGGTAGTGGTAGCGCAACTGGCTGGTAACGACAGGGAATTCAACGGGTTTGATATGAGCACCAAGCTTAAACTCATCGGGGTAGATGTGGCCAGTTTTGGCGATGCCTTTATAAGTGAACCCGATTGCCGTACCATCGTGTTTGAAGATACCCACAAGGGCATATATAAGCGTATAAACTTTAGCAACGATGGCAGGCATCTGTTAGGCGGTATATTAATTGGCGATGCCGATGCCTATAATATGCTGCTGCAAACGGTAAACAATAAGCTGGCTTTGCCCCCCGATCCGGAGGATATGATTTTGGGCGCGCGCGGTAGCGCGGCAACCGAGGGCGCGGGTGTAATGAGTTTGCCTGATGATGCGCTGATATGCTCATGTGAGGCTGTAAGCAAAGGCAACATCTGCGGTGCGGTTAATGATGGCGCGCTTACTATTGATGAAGTTAAAAAATGTACCGGGGCAGGCACCGGCTGCGGTGGTTGTATGCCAATGGTGAAGGACCTGATAGCCGGAACCATGAAGGCTAATGGCCAGTACATCAAAAATGTTATATGTGAACACTTTGCCTACTCGCGCCAGGAACTGTATGACCTGGTAAAGATCAACAAACTTAAAAATTACGACCTGATCCTGGATCATTACGGTAAGGGTGATGGTTGCGAGGTTTGCAAGCCACTGGTAGCCAGTATACTATCAAGCCTTTGGAATGACCTGGTTGTTAAGCAGGATACTATTCAGGATAGTAATGACCGTTATCTGGCAAATATTCAAAAAGGTGGTACCTACTCTGTTGTACCCCGTATACCTGGGGGCGAGATTACACCCGAAAAACTGATCGTGATAGGCCTGGTAGCCCAAAAGTATGGGCTGTACACCAAAATAACCGGCGGCCAGCGTATTGATATGTTTGGCGCCCACGTAAGTGATCTGCCCAATATATGGGAGGCGCTTATTGATGCCGGTTTTGAAAGCGGCCACGCTTACGGCAAATCATTACGTACGGTTAAAAGCTGTGTGGGCAGCACCTGGTGCCGGTTTGGTTTGCACGATAGTGTTTCATTCGCTATTGAGATAGAGGAGCGTTACAAGGGCCTCCGTTCTCCGCATAAATTAAAAGGCGGGGTAAGCGGCTGTATCCGCGAATGTGCCGAGGCGCAGGGAAAGGATTTTGGCATCATCGCCACAGAGAAAGGCTGGAACTTATATGTATGCGGCAACGGGGGCTCAAAACCGCAGCACGCGCAACTGATAGCGGCTGATATTGACAGCAAAACCTGCATTCAATACCTCGACCGTTTCCTGATGTTCTACATCAAAACGGCTGACCCGCTAACCCGTACCGCTACCTGGCTCAACAAGCTGGAGGGCGGCATCAGCTACCTTAAAAATGTGGTGGTGAATGATAGCCTGGGCATAGCCGCGCAGTTAGAGGAGGAGATGCAGTTGCTGGTTGATAGCTTTCATTGCGAGTGGAAAGAAGTGGTGAACAACCCGCAGTTGCGCAAACGGTTCACACACTTTGTGAACGCGCCTGAAGAGAAAGATCCGAACGTAAAATTTGAGAGCATGCGTGAGCAGGTAAAAGCAAGCTGGTAACAATTTTTATCACCATAAAGCAAACATTAATATGGAAGTTTTAACAGATTTAGAATGGGTGCTGGCCTGTTATGCCGATGATGTGCCCGAAAATGGCGGGGCATGCATAAAGCACGGTGCCGAGCAGATCGCGATATATAATTTTGCGCGTCGCGGTGAGTGGTATGCTACGCAAAACCTGTGTCCGCACAAGCAGCAAATGGTTTTGTCGCGCGGAATGATAGGCAGTGCAGGCGAGAGCTGCGAGCCAAAGGTGGCCTGCCCGTTCCACAAAAAAACATTTTCGCTTTTGTCCGGCGAGTGCTTGTCGGGTGATGATTATACCATAAAAACCTACCCGGTAAAGGTGGTTGATGGCAGGGTATACATCGGGGTCATTTAAGCGGGATGGGTACAAAAGAATAAATTTACCCCTTATAAAAAGCCCTGCCGGGAGGTCGCATTCCCGGGCAGGGATATCAGTTTTCAATTGCTTTAACAAATTAAAAAACCTTGCCAAATGTACAAAAATGTATGTAAAAAATACAGGTTTGTTGTTATGGGGTTGTGCCTTGGGTTGCTTGCAGGCCGCGCTAACGCGCAGCTTACTTTTAGCGGCCAACTAAGGCCGAGAGCGGAATGGCGTGACGGATTTGGAACCCTTAAACCTAAAAACAACACTGCCGCTGCCTTTATTTCGCAGCGAACGCGCCTTGCGCTTAACTACCGCTCAAACCGGCTCATTTTTCAAACCACCTTGCAGGATGTCAGGCTTTGGGGGCAGGATGCCTCAACCATTACTGTGAATGATGGCAGCCGTTTAAGTTTGCACGAAGCCTGGGCCGAAGTTATCCTGTCCAATAAAAGCGATACTTCTTTTAAGTATTCTCCATTAGATTATTTTGCCATAAAAATAGGCAGGCAGGAGCTGGTGTATGACGATGAACGCTTGCTGGGCAACCTGGATTGGCTGCAGCAGGGCCGCCGCCATGATGCCTTGGTTTTTAAGACATTGCACCGGGGCTGGCAGGCTGATGTTGGTGTAGCCTTTAACCAAAATACCGATGCCGTTAATTATAATGGCACTTATTATACCCCGGCCAACGTACCCGCTACTATAAAAGATAGTAATGGTAACCTTGTGAACACGCCAGCAGGCATTATACCCTTGATAAGTGCTGCCGGTAACAGTGCTAAAAACGGCACTCCGGCAATACTTAATGCGCCCGGTACAAATGGCGCTACCCAAAACTATAAGGCGCTACAATATCTGTATCTATCCAAAAAAATAAATAAGACTAAAATTTCAGCATTGTTTTTAACCGATCAGTTTGGTAAGTACGCGCTTGATTCGGTTAAAAATACGGCCGGGGCCGATGTTGGATATGTATATGGCTACCGGTATAATCAGCCGGGTGTAAATTTGAGGTATACCACAGGCCTGAGTTTAACGCCGGTACTGGGTAATAAAAGCCAATGGGTGTTTAATGGTGCTTATTATTACCAGGGCGGGCATGACAGGAGCGGCATTGATCTGAGTGCTTATATGCTCAATGTTTCGGCCATATATAACCCCGGTAAATGGAGCTATACCGCCGGGTGGGATTACCTGTCGGGCAATGATGCGTTCTCAACATCAACAACCAGCCATAGGTTTGATCCGCTTTATGGTACACCACACAAATTTTGGGGGTTAATGGACTATTTTTACGCCGGCAGCGGCTCGCCCGCTGGTGGATTGAATAATCCGTTCGGCAAAATAAAATATGTGTCATCCGGCAAAAAATTTAGTGCCGAACTGGCCAATCACTATTTTTTGTTAGCCAATAATCAAAAGGATAATACCGGAGCCGCGGTGAGCAAATACCTGGGTACCGAGTTTGATGTTACCACCGCTTACCGATTGAATAAATTTACACAGGCAACATTAGGTATATCATACATGGCTGCAACACATAGTATGGAGTATGCCAAAAATATAGCACCGGGCACTGCCGATATGCACCCGGTATGGGCATACCTGCAATTAAATATTACACCTGAGTTCCTGATCAAATAATTAACCCCTGCAATCACAATAAAAAATGGAAAATCAACTTACTAAACTCAATATATTCTCGGTTAAGGGCATACAAATGCGCACATTCCATATTACCTGGCTAATGTTTTTTGTGTGCTTTTTTGGCTGGTTTGGCCTGGCACCGCTGATGCCAACCATACGTACCGAACTGGCGCTTACCAAGGCGCAGATAGGTAATATCATCATCGGCTCGGTAGGTTCAACCATCATAGCAAGGCTTATTATTGGCCGCTTGTGCGATAAATGGGGGCCGCGCAAAACCGCCGTGAGATTACTGCTTGTGGGTTCGCTACCGGTATTTTTAGTGGGATTAGCACATAGCTATACCTCGTTTTTATTGTTCCGTATGGCCATCGGGGTTATAGGGGCATCGTTTGTTATCACCCAGTTTCATACTTCCATGATGTTTGCGCCTAATATAAAAGGCACTGCTAATGCCGTAACCGGTGGCTGGGGTAATTTAGGCGGTGGTGTAACCAATATGGTTATGCCTTTAATATTTGCAGCTATTGTAGGGTTTGGCTACACACCTGCCGAGGCCTGGCGCTACGCCATGATAGTACCAGGTGTAATGATGCTGATAATTGCCTGGCTATACTATAAATACACTACTGATACCCCAAACGGTAACTACACCGATATTGGTTACCTAACAAAAAACACCAAAACAGACTGGAGCGTACTGGCCGACTGGCGTGTATGGGCGCTTACCCTGGCTTATGCCATGTGTTTTGGTATGGAGGTAACTTTTGATAATGTGGCATCGCTGCATTTTGTAGATACCTTTAAGTTATCGCAAAGCTCGGCTGGTTTTTGGGCGGGCATATTCGGCTTCATGAATATTTTTGCACGCGCCCTGGGCGGTTTAGTGTCTGATAAGGTTGGCAAAAAATATGGTATGCGTGGCAAGGGGTTACTGCTGGCAGGGGTACTGTTGCTTGAAGGGCTGGGGTTGCTGTTATTTGCGCAGGCGGGTAACTTAACCGCGGCTATTATTGCCATGTTATCGTTTGCGCTGTTCCTCAAAATGTCTAACGGGGCAACTTATGGTATTGTGCCTTTTGTCGATCAAAAAAATGTAGGCCTGGTAAGCGGCATTGTGGGCGCGGGTGGTAATCTTGGTGGTATGCTGTTCGGTTTCCTGTTTAAATCAGCCACCATTACTTATGCCGATGCCTTTAGTTATATAGGCTATACCGTAGTGGTAGTTGCTTTCATTGTTTTGATTACCCGCTTTAAAAAGCAAACCAAAAAGGCAGATCAGTCTGTTCCGTCAGTAAGTATGGCCTGATCGGTCACTTTAAATCCTCATCCATGCAAACTCCCGGAAAGCAAAATCATACATACACTTCAATCTGCTGCTATTGCGGGGTAGGTTGCGGCGTTATCGTAAATAAAGAAAAAAACGGAAGTATCACCGTTGAAGGGAATAAGGACTATCCGGTAAATAAGGGGATGCTGTGCAGCAAAGGCCTTAACCTGCAATATACCGTTAATGATAAAACCGACCGGCTGCTGTATCCGCAAATGCGGTATAATAAAAATATGCCTGTGCGGCGTGTAAGCTGGGATGAAGCGCTTGAACGTACCGCGGCTGTATTTAAAACTTTTATTGATAAGTATGGGCCGGAGTCGGTAGCCTTTTATGCATCGGGCCAATGCTTAACCGAGGAATATTATGTAGTTAATAAGCTGATTAAAGGCTTTATCGGCAGCAATAATATCGATACCAACTCGCGGCTGTGTATGAGCAGCGCGGTTGCGGCCTATAAAATGGCTTTGGGAGAGGATAGTGTGCCGCTATGTTACGATGATATTGAGCTGGCCGATTGTTTTTATGTTACAGGAGCTAACCCGGCGTGGTGCCATCCCATTTTGTGGCGGCGTGTTGAAGCGCACAAGGCAGCCAACCCCGCTGTTAAGATCATTGTGGTCGATCCGCGAGTTACCGATACCTGCAGTGTGGCCGACTTGCATTTGCAGATAAACCCCGGTACCGATATTACGCTTAACTACGCCATTGGCCGGTTATTAATTGAGAATGGGGATATTGATATTGACTTTATTACCAACCATGCTGAAGGTTTTGCGCAGTACAGCGAATTGGTTTTTAAGCGTACCCTTAGTGAAGCGGCGCAAATTTGCGGCGTGCCCGGGCATGACATTCAGCTCGCCGCGAAATACATAGGCGAGGCGAAGGGCTTTATAAGCATGTGGACCATGGGGCTCAATCAAAGCTCGGTGGGCGTTAATAAAAATTTGAGTTTAATCAACCTGAACCTGATCACCGGGCATATTGGCAAGCCAGGTTCGGGGCCCTTGTCCTTAACCGGGCAGCCTAATGCTATGGGCGGCCGTGAGGTGGGCGGCTTATCAAACCTGCTGCCTGCGCACCGCGATCTTAAAAACCCCTTACATCGCCGGGAGGTGGAGCAGTTTTGGGGAGGCAAACCTATAAACCCGCAACCGGGCCTAACCGCTACCGAGATGTTCGAGGCATTGGAAAGCGGCAAGCTCAAAGCGATATGGATCATGTGCACCAATCCGCTTACCAGCCTGCCAAATGTACGCCAGGCAGAACGGGCGTTAAGCAAGGCCAAATTTGTGGTAGTGCAGGAGATCAGCAGCAAGCCCGAAACACTGGCTTACGCCGATGTAATATTACCCGCCGCCGCCTGGGCCGAGAAGGAAGGCACCATGACTAATTCTGAAAGGCGCATCAGTTATCTGAATAAGGTTTCGGATCCGCCGGGCGAAGCTTTGCCTGATGCCGAAATTATTTGCCGGTTTGCCCAAAAAATGGGTTATACCGGGTTTGATTATAAGGATGCCGCCGCCATTTATGCTGAGCACGTAAAACTTACCGCGCAAACCAATATTGAAATATCCGGCGTAAGTTACGAGGTATTGAAGCAGCAATCATCAGTACAATGGCCCTATAAAAAACGTAACCGCCAGGCCGGTACGCCCCGCTTGTTTACCGATAAAAAGTTTTATACACCTACAGGCAAAGCCATTATACATGCCGTGCCCGATGCACTGAACAGCGAAATGCCCGATCAGGATTTTCCGTTTGTGCTAACCACCGGCCGCATCCGAGATCAGTGGCACACCATGAGCAAAACAGGCAAGGTGAACAAGCTTAATCAGCATATAAAAGAGGCATTTGTTGAGGTCAACCCGCTTGATGCCATCGCTTTACAAATAAATGATGCCGATATTGTACATATCACATCGCGCAGGGGCGAGGTGCAGGTAAAAGCCAAAGTAACTTCATTAATTAAACAAGGCGTAATTTTTATGCCTATGCACTGGGGCAAAATATTGAATAATGATCTGCACCGGGTTAATAACCTTACCAATGATGTGCTCGACCCGATATCAAAAGAGCCTGATTTTAAATTTTGCGCGGTAAGCATTAAAAAATTTAAAAAGCCTTTTCAGCGTATTGTGGTAATAGGTGCCGGGGCCGGGGCTTATGGTTTTGTACGATCATACCGGGAGCTTAATCCGCACGATAGCATCACTATTTTCAGCAAGGAGGATTTTCCGTTTTACAACCGTGTTATGCTGCCCGATTATATTAGCGGTGAGCAGCAATGGGAGCAACTCATAAAAATGAAGGATGATGAAGAAGGGCAGTACCATATCAGTTTGTTGCGTGGCGTTAGTATTGAAAAGATAGACCGGGCTCAAAAAAAGGTAACCGATTCAAGGGGTGTAGTGACGCCTTATGATGTGCTGATTATGGCAACGGGCAGCCGGGCGGCTGTACCGCGCAACGTGCCTGCATTGCCGGGTATTTTTACCATGCGCAGCCGTACCGATGCGGATAATTTTAAAAAACATGTGCCAAAAAACGGGCATGTGGCTATTGTAGGCGGTGGGTTGTTAGGACTGGAGATGGCGGCATCCCTGCGCGAAATTGGTATCAGGGTAACTATTATCCAGCGTACCTCGGCATTTTTAGGCAGGCAGCTTGACGCGCTTGGCAGCCAGTTGCTGCATGAGGAAATGGCCGATCAGGGTTGCGATATTTACTATAATGATGAGGTGCAATTGTATTACGGCCGGTCAAAGTTAACAGGTATAGGCCTGGCAAGCGGGCGCAAAATTAACTGCGATGCCATGATCATCGCTATAGGCACAACACCCAATATTGAGCTCGCGCGTGATTGCGGGCTGGATTGTAAACGGGGCGTACTGGTTAACGAGCGTATGCAAACCAGCGATCAGGATGTTTACGCCATTGGCGAAATAGCCGAGTTTGACGGTACATTATATGGCATTACCGCCGCTGCCGAGCAGCAGGCCGCCGTTGTTGCCGGGTTTATGAACGGCGATATTGCCAGCTATTACAAAGGCAGCCTGTTTATGAACATCATTAAAATACAGGGCTTTGACCTGTGCAGTATTGGGTTGCCCGAATGCCCTAATGATGAGGGTTATGAAGAGGTAGTGTTTATTGATAAGGCCAAACGTTACTACAAAAAATGTATCATTTATCAGGACAGGTTGGTGGGCACGATACTGATAGGCGATAAGAGCGAATTTTTGGAATTTAAAGAGCTGATTGCCAATAAAACCGAGCTAAGTGAAAAGCGCCTTCAGTTATTGCGCAGCACCGGCAAGGCCAGCCCCGTATTGGGCAAACTTGTTTGTAGCTGTAATAACGTGGGCAGCTTAAACATCATCAATAAAATTACTGATGGCTGCGATAACCTGAAAGAGCTTTGTACTGCTACCGGCGCGGGTATGGGCTGCGGATCGTGCAGGCCCGAGGTTAAACGCCTGCTTGACGAAGAATTAAGAAAGGTTACCACATGAGCGCTCATCACGTAGTTAAAATAAACCTACCGGGCGGTTATGTTTCTGCCGGAGATCTGCACGAAATGCTGGTAATAGCCGAACAGGCCGGGGCTGTTGATGTACGTTTTGGCAATCGGCAGCAACTGTATTTTACCGTAGAAGCCGATCGGCTTGACGATATGGAGGCCGACATGCTGCGGGATGGCATCGATTATGAGCTTGATGCGGATGAATATCCAAACATCATGAGCTCATACGTTTGCGATAGTATTTTTACACAGGAGGGCTGGCTAAGGGAGGGGGTGTATCGCGATATATTCGATATGTTCAGGCATAAGCCGCGCCTAAAGATCAATATTGTTGACCGGCATCAAACCTTTGTGCCTTTTTTTAGCGGTAATTTTAACTTCATCAGCTCGGACGTAAGTAATTATTGGTACTGGTATATCCGCTACCCTAAAAGTAGTTGGTTTTATTGCTGGCCGTCACTGATATATTCAGATGATATACCATTGGTAAGTAAGGCTGCCGAAGAAGTTATCCTGAAAAATAAGAACCTTTTTTATGATGTTGCAGAAGTAAGCGATCAGCATTTTTACGATGAGTTATTAAAACAGATAGATATACCTGCACAGGCAATTACCGAACCTTTATTATTACCTGATTTTTATTTGCCTTATTACGAGGGGTTTAATAAGTATACTAATAAATATTGGCTGGGTATTTACAGGCGAAAGGAGCTGTTTTCATTAAGCTTTTTAAAGGATGTTTGTAGGTTATGTATTCAAACAAGGGTAGGGCAAATTTATACTACCCCCTGGAAGTCTGTTATCATTAAGGATATAGGCATGGCGCTGCGTAATGATTGGGGGATGATACTCGATAAACATCGCCTGAATGTAAGGCATGCCTCCAATGAGCTTAACTGGCAAATTGAGGATTTGAGTGATGAAGGCCTTGCGTTAAAACAACAATTGGTGCGTGATTATGAAGAGGCTGATCTGCGCACTTACCGGCTTAGTTTTGTAATAAAAACACGGCCCAAAACCGGCCTTATGGGTGCTATTATTATAAAAAAGCAAAGTAATAATGCTTTTGAAATTATGCATACCCTCAATTTTAATCCAAACTCAAAAGAATACATCAGCCATAAAAAAAATGTTGAAAGGGCTGATCTGAGCAGCGAATTAATAGCGCTTTGCCACACTTACTATAGCTTGCTGTTACAGGATGTTAAAGCCATTGCCACGGTACCCGAAGAGCAGCAACAACCGCAAAACCTGCAGCAAACCGTTTATGAATGCAGGTTTTGTAAAACAGTTTACGATAGCGCTTATGGCGATACAGATGGCGGCATACCTGCCGGTACTGAGTTTGCCGCGCTGAAAGATGATTATAGCTGCCCGGTATGCGAATCGCCCAAACAGGCCTTTGAATTGGTGGCCAGGTCGTGGTAAACGGCAGCCGCGTCTGTTAAATCAGCTTAGTTTATCATCCGGTATTCATTGGGTGTTTGCCCGGTTTGCTGCTTAAAAAAGCGGGTAAAGTGCTGCGGGTATTTAAAACCTAACTGGTAGGCAATTTGGCTTACCGAGCGGCCGGTATCAAATATCCTTTCTTTAGCCACATCCATAATTTTAAGGTGTATGTACTCATGGGCTGATCTGCCTGTTTCTTTCCTTATCATATCACCAAAATAATTGGCCGAAAGGTTAAGCTCGGCCGCGCACCATGCCACGGATGGCAGCCCTTCTGTTTCGGGTTTGTTTGATTGGAAATAGCCGTTAAGCAAAGCCTCAAAACGTTCAACCAAACCTTTATTTACATTATCACGGGTAATGAATTGCCTGTCGTAAAAGCGGAGGCAATAGTTAAGCAGCAGCTCAATGTTTGAGGTAATAAGTGTGCGGCTGTGCTTGTCAATGGCTTGTTCAAGTTCGTAACGTATTTTGGCAAAGCAATCCAGCAAAAGTTGTTTTTCTTTTTCGGATACATGGAGGGCCTCATCCGCATCGTACGAGAAAAAAGAATAATCCTGAATGTGTTTTCCTAACGCGGTACCCTTTATCAGCTCGGGGTGAAAAGAGAGTGCCCAGCCTTTCGGATTAAAGTCGGCGTTTTTACGCTGTACGCCAAGTATCTGCCCCGGCGAAATACATACCAGTGTACCTTCCTGGTAATCATACAGCTTGCGGCCATAATGCAGCTCGCCGCATTTAAGCTCCTTAAAAAATATGGTGTACAGACCAAAGTTATACCGGCCTTCAGGCAAAGGCTTTGCATCAGCCATATTATATACCGATACCAAAGGGTGCAATGTTTCCAGTCCGCGTATCTGGTTATACATGGCTATACTATCCAGTTGTATGATGTTTTGCATGGTGTTGGCCATTTTGTTATGTCAAATTTAAATAATACAAAACGGTTATATATGTGTTGTAAGTCATATCAGTGAAAATGGTAGCATAACCAGTAATTGATATACAGTTTAGTTGCTACCGCCTTTATACGTTTGCATTGTAAAATTTACCAACAATGAAAAAGAGAAATTTAGGAAACAGCGGGTTAGAAGTATCGGCCCTTGGCCTGGGTTGCATGGGTTTAAGTTTTGCCTATGGCCAGGCGCTTGAAACACAGCAAGGTATAAAACTACTGCGTGATGCCTACGATGCCGGCATAACCTTTTTTGATACTGCCGAAGCATACGGCCCTTATACTAACGAGGAATTATTAGGCGAGGCGTTAGCGCCTTTCAGGGATAAGGTGATTATTGCTACCAAATTTGGGTTTAAGGATGGCAGGCCAAATACCGGGCTGGATAGCCGCCCCGAAAACATTCGTAACGTTGCCGAAGCATCATTAAAACGTTTAAAAACCGACTATATTGACTTGTTTTATCAGCACCGTGTTGATCCGGCTGTGCCTGTTGAGGATGTTGCCGGTACGATTAAGGATTTGATAGCCGAAGGCAAGATCAGGCATTGGGGCATGTCTGAAGCTAATGCGGATAACATTGCCAAGGCCCATGCTGTACAGCCGGTGGCTGCCCTGCAAAGCGAATACTCGTTATGGTGGCGTGAACCTGAAGCCGAGATATTGCCATTACTTGAAAAGCTGGGAATAGGCTTTGTGCCGTTCAGTCCGCTGGGTAGAGGCTTTTTAACCGGTGCCATCACCGCCGATACTAAGTTTGACAGCGGCGATTTCCGTACCTCTCTGCCTCGTTTTTCACAAGAGAACCTGAAAGCCAATCAGGCATTGGTTGAAGTGCTGCAAGGCATAGCCGCGGAGTTGAATGCCAGCCCGGCGCAAGTAGCTTTAGGCTGGTTATTGGCCCAAAAGCCATGGATAGTACCCATACCGGGCACTACCAAATTAACCCGTTTGCAGGAGAATATTGCTGCCACAAACATTGAACTATCGGCAGATGCATTGCAAAAAATAGAAGCCGCCATAGCGCAAGTTGACCTGCATGGCGCGCGCTACCCCGAGCACTTGCAAAAGCAGGTAAGCAAGTAATTTGCCATAATGCTTACAACGGCGCACATCCTAAAGGAGGTGCGCTGTTTTTGTGTGTATTAAAAGATCTGTTTATACATTACAAATCTTTTCTGAAGCAAATACTATCAGGCAGATCAACATACGGGCCATAAGGTGCGATGTTTGTATAGCCTGATTTTTTATATAACGCTAACGCTTCGGTTTGTTTGCTGCCGGTTTCGAGTACCGTATAGCTAAAGCCTAACTCCGCGGCCCATGTTTCCAGTTCGGTTAGCACTTTACGGCTTATGCCGTTGCCTCGTGCTTCGGGGCGTACAAACATGCGTTTCATTTCAACGGTAAGGGCATCGTAATTTTTAAAGCATCCGCAGCCTGCCGGTCGCTCATTAATGTAGGCTATAACAACGGTATCAACATATTCAATAACGTTGTGCTGGTCATAAATATCCATCACACTGCCATTGCGTTCACGCAGATCCTGGTCAAGTTCTGCTATTAGTGTCTGGAAATCAGTATCAAGGCTGTTAGTGCGTTTAAGTATTACAGTATCCATACGGTAAAAGTATTGTTTTTAGTGGTTATCAATGATAACTCACTCACCACTTACTACTCACCAATCACTGCTTAACCCTCTTTCCGCCGAAGGCGAAGAGAGGGTGGTCGGGCGAAGCTACGACCGGGTGAGTTATCATTGTTCAGCCTTTTCAAGCGATTGTATAAAATGGTCGAGGTTCACATCCTTATCCAGTTTTAATTTTTGTTTAAGCCGGTAGCGTGCCATGCGGATGCTCTTGGGTTCAACACCAAGGCGACTGGCTACTTCCTTGTTATCCAAACGCATCAGTATATAGGCGCAATATTTCAGGTCGAGGCGGGTCAGGCTGTTGTCGGCACGTTCCTGCAGGCTGCTGAAAAAGCTTGGGTGTATATTGCTGAATGCCTGTTGCTGCTCATCCAGATTTTTATCCATCCGCAGGTTCTGGTTTATAATGCGGCCAATTTGACGCGCCATGGTAGGGCTGTCGGCAACGCGGGTTTTTTCTTTCAAAAGTTCGAGGATGGTGTTCTTTTCCTCAATTTTAAGCGTGCCTGCCAATAACTCTTTCTCAAGCCACTCGGTGCGGTCCTGCAATAATTCCTGCTGGGCTTGCAGTTTGGCGCTTTCCTCGTTACGCAGGTTGGCCTGTAGTTCAACCTCCTGTTTTTCAAGGGCCAGGCGCTGAGCTTCGGCCTGTTGCAAACGGGCTAACAATTCGGCTTCTTCCTTTTCCTGTTCCGAGAGCTGCTTTTGCTTTTGCGATGCCTTTAGCCTGAAATGGTAGGAGCTTAATAATAAACCCAGGGAGATAATGCCCACCGAGCCAATAACTACATACAACCAGTTAAGCCGGTTATTATATTCGGCACGTTCACGTAAACGGGCTATTTCGTTCTCCTTTTGTGTTGATTGATATTCCTCCTCCAACTGCTGCGTTATAGCCAGCTTTTGCGCGTCAAACACCTTGGCATAATAGGCGCTGTATTGCTTATAATAAGTGAGTGCTTTGCTAATGTCGCCGCTCTTTTCGGCTACGTTAGCCAGCCCCAGCATTAAGCGCGATCGGGTAATATCAACGCCTGATAAACTGGCCAGTTCGGCTATGCCGGTTTGCAAAAACTGTTCGGCTTTTTTATAGTTCCCTTCGCGCAGGGCATATTCACTTAATATGCCATAGCAATTGGCTATTACCTCTTTACTTTTGGTACGCCGGGCAATATCAAGCGCTATGTTTACATACTTAAAAGTACTGTCGCGGTAACTTAGCGGAAAATATTTGAAATAGCTGTTGGCAATATTCAGTGCAATAGCCGAGGCGCTGCTTTGTATCAATATCTTTTCGCGTTTTTGCTGGTATAAATTAGTAGCGCGCCGGTAGTAATTAAGTGAGGTATACAGTAAATTACGCCTGGTAGTATCGCGCTCAAATGCCGAAAAATAACTGTGCGCTATGGTCATGTATCCTAACTGCAAATCATCAGGCATACCGCTGCGCTGCGCCGTGTTAAAGCAGGTAACGGCATATTTATGTTGCTTTAGCGTATCGTTACCATAAGCATAAATACCGGCAATGTAATGGTTTATAAGCACCTTGTAGCTTAACGACCGGCGGTCTGTTTGGTCCTCAAGTAATTGTTCAGCCTTCAGCAGGCCAATCATGGCTTTATCATTATCGCCCCGCACAAATTCAAGCCAACCCTTGCGTAGCCAGGCATAAGCGGCCAATGGGTTGTTTTTTGATCGCGTAGCAAACTTTACGGCACTGTCAATATAGGCTGACGCCCGTTTTTCCTGACCTTTTTGCATCAGTAAATGGCCCATTGCGGCATAGCAAAAGGCGTTTGTGCCGGCATCATCCATCTTTTTAGCTAATAATATAGCCTGCCGCGCCTGTTTTACTGATAGGTCAATGTTCTTTTCAAATCCCGCCCTGGCAAGTTCGGCCATGGCTATAGGTTTCATTTTTGGGTCGGCATTGCGTAAAACACGCTGTAATGAATCAATAATCAGCGATTGCGCAACTACAGGTAGCGTGCAACACATCAGCAAAAAAAGTATGGTAGCGGCTAATAATTTTTTATAAGGCATAAAGGTAAATATATCATATTGAGCATGTTAACGTGTTTTGTTAATGCCGTTTTTAGTGATGATTACTATTGTAACACAAATACTTAGCAAATTGTTGTAGATGCTTTGTAGACGTATTTGCATTTACTTGTAGACGCGCTGTAGCTCCTGTTTTTTTGGCGGGGTATGAATGTCGCCCTAATTTTGGCTTCATCATTTAACTTAAAAAACAAATATCATGACTAACAAAAGCATGGCCATCGTGTCTTACATCACCATCATAGGATGGGTGATCTCGTATCTCGAATACAAAAAACGTGCAGACAAAAGCGCATTGGTTAATTATCACCTGGGGCAATCGCTGGGTTTAATTATTCTATCGTTCGTATTGGGTATAGCCGTATCGGTATTAGTGGCTATCGTTCCATCGTTGTACTTTGTTTCTCTTGTTATAAGCCTGGTTTCACTTGTGCTGTTATTATTGGGTATTGTTACAGCCAATAACGAGGCTATAAAACCGCTGCCGGTTGTAGGCAAGCTGTTTGAAGGTAAGTTCGATTTTTCAAAATAACCTGAATACTTATTGCTAAGAGGAGGGTGCTGTAAGGCAGCTTCCTCTTTATTTCTGTTTAGGTAAACCATTAATCCTAAAGTGTAATGAAATATAAGGCAAAGAGTTTCCTGATCATAAGCATACTGGCTTTGCTGGTGCTGGTTGGCTGTACGCCAAAGGACAGCTACACGCCGGTGCCATTCAAGTTACCCAAGGTGCCGCTGGTGTTCAACCCCGGGAGTGAATATATTAAGCCCGATATGGAAGATACCATATACCGTGCGGATAGCCTGGGCCAGCGTATGCACATAACCATACGTATGCTTGATAAAAAAGCCGCGAAGCTATGGCGTTTGGATACGATCCATTTCAGGTATAAAAATATACTTAGCGGGTGGGACTTCCAAAAACGTGGTTATTACTGGCTGTTTCAGGATCTGACGGTTTCCAGCAATTCAAAGTATGATAAAGAGGGCCGGAAAGAGGAAATACATGAAAAGTATAACGAGTATTTTATGTTTCACCCGGTACGTCAACCCGAACGCGGGCAAACCTATCCCGGTATGGATTATACCATTATGGATGAATACTGGGGTGCTTTAGGTGCCGATGCCGTAGGGATTTCAAACCCAACAGACGGCGACCTGTTTGTGCTTGCACATCCTATAAAGTACAAGGTTCGCGGGCCGGATCAGTATGAAAAAATATATCCGAAGGACAGCGTTGCCGTACCTTTTTATACCGATAAGGTAGATTCAGCCAAAATGATATGTATACGCATAAGTATCATGCCGTTGAATGAACCTTGATAACAAATACATTGTTCTGTCAGTTATACCTTGCATCTATCTATGTTATTAGGATCAACACAAAACAATACCGCTAACAATGCCGATGAGGTACTGATAGCGGATTTAATAAGGCAGGGCCGTTATGCCGAGGCATATGTATTGCTAAAGCGTGCCCCAACAGATGAGGCTGCCACATGGTATAACCTTGCCCTGTGCCTTTACTGGTTAAATAATTACCGCCAAACAATTATGTGCCTTGACCATGCACAGGCGCAGTTGCCTGTACACAATAATAGTATGGCACAACATACTGATGAGGTGCATAAGGCGCTTACCAATAAACAAAACCAAACTAACGATCATTTACAAAGCATCAGCAAAAAGTACGTGGCGCAATTTACAGGCCTTGTGTATGATGCTATACTGCGGTTAAAAACCGACTGCTGGCTTTTACTGGGTGAGTACAGCCGGGTAATTGAACTGGCATCGCCCTTAGCCTATAAAAACTACAGGAATGTTAATGATGCTTTGCAGATCGCTAAAAACAAATTGAACCATGACAAATGAATTTAACACGATAAGGGATGCTTATCATAAAAATATGTTCGCTTCTTCGGCAGAGGCCATTGATATTATCAGCTTATATAAATCACTGCCCGATGTTGACATTGTGAATGAGCAGGAGGAAGGACTTTACAACCTGGCTGCCCGGTTTACTGATGTGGAAGCCATTAAATTTTTAAAGGAAGCCGGATTAAAGCCATCTGCAGACAAGTATGGCAATACCGCTTTGCACGCGCTGGTTACTACCAAATTTGATCTTAACAATCCTGAAATTGATGTTAAGGCTGATAAGATATATCAAACCGCGCAGCAATTGCTTGAACTGGGCATCAACCCTAAAAAGAAAAATGACTCAGGCAAACTCGCTTATTTTGAAGCAGGCTTATTGTATTTGTACCCTTTAATTAACGCCATGGGCGATGCCGGTGTAAAAATGGATGCTACCGATAGCGAAGGCAAAAACCTGCTGCATGTTATTTGCGAAAAGCTGGTTCATCGTAAAAGTATTCCGGGCGCTGTTGAGGCTGCTACCCATACGGTACGTGCGCTGCTCGAAAAAAGCGGCATCGACTTAGAGGATAAGGATGTATATGGCACCACACCGCTCATTTATGCGCAGTGCAGCGGCGTTAAAGAAATAGCCGCCCTGCTATCAGGGGATGAAAGCGATACGGTAACTGCCGGTATGACCCTGCACGAAGCCGTGCTGAACCGTGATGTTGAAGCCGTAGAAGCCTTACTAAAAGCGGGCGCGGATGCCAATGAATTGTCTGATCAGCATCGCCGTACGCCTTTGATGCTGGCTTGCGAGTATCCGTCGGCACCGTTGGTAAAAGCCTTAACAGATGGCGGCGCAGATGTGAATTTCAGATCGGGTAATGGTGATACAGCCGTATATTACCTGCTTACCAAGGCCATAGGCAACTTTGGCCGCGGCATGAGCCAGGATTTAA
Organism: Mucilaginibacter sp. UR6-1; assembly: GCF_020880975.1. Taxonomy (GTDB): domain Bacteria; phylum Bacteroidota; class Bacteroidia; order Sphingobacteriales; family Sphingobacteriaceae; genus Mucilaginibacter. The sequence continues at coordinate 964,303 of NZ_JAJIWP010000002.1, forward strand.
AAGATATAGTAAAAATGCTGCGTATGCTGATAGCGCATGGCTTTGAACTTGATGAAGCCATAAACAATGACGGCGACACGGCCATTAACTTGGTATGCCAGGGCGGTTATTTAGCCGACCTGAATGCTACCCTTGTTGAAGAACTGATTGATGCCGGTTGCGATATAAACAAGCCCAACACTTTGGGTAAAACACCGTTAATGAGCTTTGCTGCCAAAGGTAACGAAGTAAAATACAGCATTGCCGAGTTGTTGCTTGACAATAATGCCGATACTACTTATGTTGATAAAACAGGCAATACCGCGCTGATGTACGCCGCCGGTAACGCCGATAAAATGTCGGCTAAAAAAATAGTATCGCTTATTGTTGATCAGGATGCATCAACCGTTGAGCGGGTAAACAATGCCGGGCAAACCGCAATGGATATTGCCGTACAAAGTGATAACGAGCCGGTGGTAAAGCTGTTGCTTACCGCTATGGCATAAAATATAAACATCTACCTAATATGGACAACATGTTTTTAAACGCGTGTAAAAACGCGCAAAAAGGAATAGTGCAGGCTTTCCTTAAAAAAGGGGGCATCAACCTTGATAAGCGCGACGGCATGGGCAATACGCCCTTGTACTACGTGAGCGCAAAAGGCGCTAAGGATATTGTGAAGATGCTGATCGATGCCGGTGCCGATGTTAACCAGGCCAATAACGTTAGCGAAACACCCATGCACTGCGCCGCCCGAATTGGCAGCAAGGATATTATTAAGCAACTGGCCGATGCCGGTGCCGATGTAAACACGAGCAATAACAGCGGCCAAACACCGCTATTTTATGCCGTATTGGGCATGAAGACAGAAACCGCGCTCTACCTGATCTCCCTGGGCGCCGATACCACAGTTAAGGATAATGCAGGTTATAACGTACTCGACCATGCTACGGCCAACGGTATGCGCGATCTGATAGCGGCCATATCATCGGGTAGTGAGGGGCAAAAGGATGATCATGGCAACACGCCGCTGCACCAGGCGGTGTACAACAACCAAAGCGAAACCGTGCGAGCCCTTTTAGCGAAAGATGCATCGGGCATAAATGAACTGAATAATGCCGGTGTTACTCCGCTGATATTGGCAGTGAATAACTCAAACATGCACCTGGCCGAACTGCTGATAAAGCATGGTGCCAATGTAAACCTGAATGTACTCAACGGTAACTCGGTATTGCATTACGCGGCGGGTATAGGCAATCATCACCTGGGTAAACTGCTGCTAAATTCGGGCGCTGATGTAAACGGCCGTAACAGTTTTAGCGAAACTCCGCTGATAGTTGCTGCCCAGTGCGGGTTTAATGATTTTACTGCCATGCTGATAGAAAACAGCGCGGATGTTAACGCTGTTGATAACAACGGCAACAGCGCCATGCACTTTGTTACCGAGCGTGGGTATACCGAAATTGTTGAACAACTGCTGATGGCGGGTGCCGAAAATTAAGGCATCCTGATAGTTAAGAATTGAATAGCGCATACGGTGGTATGCGCTATTTTTGCTTACCTTCAAAATAAATACATTTGCTTTATGGATGGATCAATGATACCACGGATGGAGCTTGAAAAGTTTGCGCACGATGAGTACAAGGTGCCGCTGCTTAACCTGGAACATTATCCGCTTGATTCAAAATATTTTGTTATTCAAAACCGGGATAACTACCCGGTTAAGGATTATATATCGCCGCACCGGCGTAAGTTTTACAAGATATTCCACATGACGGCCGGAACGGGCATACTCACCATCGGGCTGCACCGTTACGAGATGGGACCGAATGAGATAGCCTTTCTTCACCCGGACGAGATCATGTCATGGCAAACCACATCAGCCAAAACAGGCGGCCATTTTTGTTTGATACACCCGGCATACTTTGAACTTGAGGCCGACCATGTGCTGCACCTGCTACGCCAGTACCCGTATTTTAAACCGGTAAATTGTGTTGTTCAGTTAACCGAAGTGCAATCGGCCAACATTAACAGCTATTTTGAGGTGATGCTGAACGAGGAGCGGGGTAGCAATGAGGATAAAAAGCAGGCTATATTGCTGCAATTGCAAATGCTCTTGCTTGAAAGCCAGCGTGCCGGGCGTACACGCTCCGAAACACCGGTAACCGAGGGGTATGGCTATATCTATCGGTTCCTGTCGCTGTTGGAGTCAGCCTTCAGGGTACAGCAGCGTGATAGCATCGTGAAGCTGAAAACTGCCGCCGAGTTTGCCGATGAATTGCATGTGCACCCCAACTACCTTAATTCGCTGGTTAAAAGCCACACCGGCAAAACCCTGCGCGAACATATACAGGACAGGCTGCTATACGAAGCTAAATCATTACTGGTACAAACCGATTGGGACATCAGCGAAATAAGCGATGGTCTGGGGTTCTCCGGCCAGGCAGCGTTCACCTCATTTTTCAGGAAGAAGGCTAATCTGTCGCCGTCAGTGTTCAGGAAAAGTACGCTTTCACCCGCCAATATTTGAAACTCGCAAATATCCCTATGATTTGAATAAGTGCTTGCCGGGCCATTGTAGCCACCTTTGTATCATACAATTAAATAATCATTGTCATGAAAACACAAAAAGTATGGTTCGTTACAGGAGCTTCAAAAGGTTTAGGTTTAACACTTGTAAAACGTTTGCTTAAAGAGGGCTATAAGGTAGCCGCTACATCACGCGATGCCGCGGCGCTGAGCGAAGAAGTAGGTTATACCGGCGCTGATTTTTTACCCCTGCAAATGGATATCGCCAATAACGACAGCGTGGCCAAAACCATTGCTCAGATTATAGCTACCCTTGGTGGTATTGATGTTGTGGTAAACAATGCCGGTTATGGCCAGTTAGGTACATTGGAAGAATTGAGCGATACCGAAGCCCGTCAAAATTTTGATGTTAATGTATTCGGCTCGTTAAATGTTATCCGTAACGTAATGCCTCATTTCCGCGAGAAAAAGTCAGGCGCATTCTTCAATATTTCATCTATCGCGGGCTTTTTAGGTACCTTCCCGGGGTGGGGCGTTTATAATGCCACCAAGTTTGCTGTGGCCGGTTTTACCGAGGCATTATCGGCGGAGGTAAAATCAATGGGCATAAGTGCCACCATTGTTTACCCCGGATATTTTAAAACCAATTTTCTGCTGCAAGGCTCGCTGCGCACCGCTGCCAGCCCGATCGCTGATTACAAAGAGGCTCGCGATTTGGAAGTGATCCACAACGAGCAGATCATCGGCAATCAGCCCGGCGATCCTGAAAATGCCGCAGCCGCGTTCATCAAAGTAGCCGAAATGGAGAACCGTCCGTTGCATTTGTTCTTAGGGTCTGATTCATTTGCCATGGCTAACAGCAAGATCGAGGCCGTTCAGCATGACCTGGCTGCTTTTGAAAGCATCAGCAAATCAACTGATTTTCAAAAGTAATAACAGCCCTGTAAGCAACTGATACAAGGCGGCAGACTGTGATGGTCTGCCGCCTTTTTTTTAAACCGCCGGTAGCAAAAAGTAAAACCGGCTGCCCTCGCCCAAAGCGCTTTCCAAACCAATCCGGCCTTGCTGCACTTCAATAAAATCCTTTGAAATGGCCAGCCCCAAACCGGAGCCGGACTTGTTCTGTCCGTCGGTAGGCACCTGGAAGTAGCGGTCGAACAAGCGTTTCTGAAACTGCTCGTCAATCCCCTTGCCCATATCTTTTACCGAAAATTCAACCCATTGCCCGTGTTTAGTTACCCTGATAATAACCTTTGATTTCTCCGGACTATACCGCAGCGCGTTCGACAGAAAGTTGACCAGCACCCATGCGGTCTTTTCCATATCAACACGTACTTTTGGCAGGTTATCATCTGTCAACACTTCCAGCGCCACACCTTTTTGCCCGGCCTGGAATTTTACTGAATCTATAGCGTAATCCACTATCTGCGCCGGTTCGGCAGGTACAAAGTTGAGTTGTATGTTACCTGTTTCAACCTGCGAGAGTTCAAGCAATTCGCTGGTTATTTTAAGCAGGCGGTTGGTGTCTTCCTCAATATGATGTACCAGTTGGCGCTGCTCCTCATTCACAGGGCCTATACGCTGATCGTTTAATAATTTAAGGCTTAGCCTGATAGATGATATAGGCGTTTTCAACTCGTGCGATATGGTAGCGATAAAATTGGTTTTAGCCTCGTCGCGCTCCTTAAACTCCGTTATGTTTTCGAGGATGTATACTTTACCTGCCGGGGTGTTAGCCAGGTTAATGCCGTCGGTTACCGCGGGCTTCATATTCGGTACGCTTATCTCCCGGGTTTGCAACTGAAAGTGCGACTCCTTGCCATCAACCACAATTTTAAAGGGTTTGGCTTTTACCTGCTCATCGATGATGGATCGCATCAGGTCATTTTGCCGGGTAAGTTCGCTGATGAGTTTTCCTTCCGGACGATCATCATACAAACTCAAAATATTTTTAGCCGCGGTATTGATGAATAGTATCTCCTGCTTTTCATTCACCCCGATAATGGCATCCTGCATCTGCTCAATGATAGCCTCAATGCGTCGCTTTTCAGAGAGTACTGTGGCCAGGTTACTGTTCTCCCAATCGCGAAGGCGGGTGGCCATGTTGTTAAACGCCTGGGCAACATCAGCAAATTCATCATCCTGCCTGAAACCCAGCCGGGTAGCATAATTTTTCCGGCTGATCTCGGATATACCTTCCTGCAACTTGCGCAATGGCCCCGATATGAATCCCGGAAAATTCACGCTAAAGCTGAATAATATTAAAAAGGTAATGGTACCCGCAAAGCCTAACAAAACAGTTGTTTTTTGTACTGATGCCTGGGCGGCGGCGTGCTTGCGCACAATGGCACGCATATTTACATCCTCAATATCCATCAGGATGGCGCGTATCTGCCTTTCCGTAGCATCCAGTTGTATGGTTGCTTTACCGGATGTGATTTTATTAAACGCGGCAGTTAGGCGCTCCACGGCTTCCCGTTCGCCGGTTTCGGTAATGTTGTTTTTTTCCTTTAACAGCGATTGGCTGAATTTATCTGCCGATGCTTTATTAAGCGGGAGGGATTGCTCATCTAAAACACGGCGCATCTCGCGGATGTAGCGCAGGGTTTCATAGTTATCTTTTAATATCACCTGCGAGCTTTTGGCTATCTCGTTGATGTAGAATAACGAAAGCGCTCCGAAAAATATCACTACGGCAAACAAAAAGCCGAAGCCCAGCCGTAATTTGGTTTTTATCTTCATGATAGTATAACTAAGTCGGTTTCAGTAGTGGCTATCTTGTTCAGCAATTGGTTAAACACGGTGGTGCGCCATATCACCTGGAAAAGGCTGAGGTGAGGTTTGCCAATGCAAATGGTAGTGATCTCTCGTTCTTCAGCCACCTGCATAATGGTTTGGGTTATCTGGTCGCTTTTTATTTTCATCAGTTCAGCCCCCAGTTGGGTAGCCAGGTTAAAGTTGTTTATAAGGTGGCGTTGTTTATCCAGTTTAATACGCTCCATGCTTTCGCTGCTGCTTTGCACGTATAACACTATCCACGGCGAGCGGTAGTAGGATGCCAGCCTTGCCGTTTTACGTATCACTACCTTAGCGGTTTCATGGTTTGATGATATGCAGGCTAAAAACCGCTCCGGCCGCAATTTGATTTGCTTGGGTACCTCAATATCTATCTTCCTCTCCAGGTGGTGGGCAACCTCCTTCAACGCCAGCTCCCGCAGTTGCAATATCTTATCACTCCTGAAAAAGTTTTGCAGCGCCCGTTCTATTTTGCTCTTATCGTATATTTTACCGGCACGCAGGCGCTCAATCAGTTCATCGGCAGTAAGGTCAATGTTCACTATCTCATCAGCAAGCTCCAAAACTTTGTCGGGTATGCGCTCGGTTATGGCGATGCCGGTTATATCCTCGGCCTCCTCGTTCAGGCTTTCCAGGTGCTGAATGTTTACAGCCGTTATTACGCTGATACCAGCCTCTAATATATCCATCACATCCTGCCAGCGTTTGCTGTTTTTGCTGCCCTCAATATTACTGTGCGCCAACTCATCTACAATAACCACTTCGGGGTGGCGGTTCAGTATTGCCTGCACATCCATTTCATCCAGCTCTTTACCCTTGTAAAAGGTATTACGGCGGGCAATCACCGGCAAGCCGTCCAGCAGGGCATGTGTTTCGGCGCGGTTATGTGTTTCAATGTAACCAATTTGTATATCGATGCCGTTTTTCAGCAGGGCATGGGCCTCCTGTAACATACGGTAGGTTTTGCCCACACCGGCGCTCATGCCAATATATACCTTTAGCTTGCCCCGCCTTGAGCGTTTTACCAGCTCAATAAAGTCTTTTACCGAATTATCGCTATTTCCGTTTGTACCGGCCATACGTGTGTTAACTGTTGTAAAAGTAAGCACCGGCAAGGCATTTTTACCTCACCGGTGCGTAAGTATTATTCTATTAAAACGATACCGCAAAGCTGGCCGTTAGCAGCGAATTATAGTTCACCAGTGCATCCTGCCTTGCAAAAATTTTGTCCTTGCTGTTATATACCTTTCCTTCAAGCCTGATAAGCGCGTTGGCCACCGGTGCATAATCAAAGTTAAGCGAGTAGCCGGTGGTTTTAAACCCGTTTGGTGTGCCGGTGCTTATCAGCATACCATTTTTGTCCTGGTAATATTCTACGCGGCCCGCAATAGCGTATTTACCGGCAAACTGGTAACGAGCAATAGCTACAGGAGAAATGATATGATTATAATCGTTACTGCCCTTGGCGGCTTGCTGTGTGCCATAATCAAACCCGGCGGTTATGCCAAAGGCATTGGTAAGCTGGAATATACCATAAAAGTTATGGTAAAAACGGCGTGTTCTGATCGAATCAGCACCCTCGGTGCCCAGGTAGTTGCTGTAGTTCAGCGTGATCTTGTCGGTTGGTTTGTAGTAAACCTGCACACCACCGGCGGGCTTGCTGTTGCCGTTTTGCCTGTTAATGCGTTGCCAGCCGTTAAGGTATAAACCGGTAAGGGTAAGCTTGCCATTATTAGTGGTGTAAGTCAGTTTAGCGCCCGATTCATAATAAGGCGTATTTTCTGACGATATGTTTCGGGTAAGTACCCAGCAATCTTTTGATATGGCGCTTTCAAACCCAATGTGCGATGCGAAGATACCGCCGTCAACCCACAGGTTCGCCGTTTTTGACAGCTTGATACCGGCGTTGGCTTCAAACACGTTTTTCAGTACGCCCTGCTCTGCCGCAAGGTTAGCATTGGCGTAGGTGCCCGCCATCAGGGCCATATTGGCGCGGATGCTGCCGTTATCATAATTTGCTTTAATAAAACCGAGGTTCAGGTTAGCCTCGTTATGGCGGTTGTGCGAGTAAACAAAGCCGGGGCGGTTATTATCAGCAGGTTTGTTAAAATCAAATCCGTAGTATAATTCTGCGTAGCCGCTTATAGTAAGGTTGCCGGACTTTTTAACCGTGTCCTGAGCTTGTGCGGTTACAACGCTGCCAAACAGACCGGCAGCAATAAGTAAAGTTTTCATGTATAAAAGGTGGAATAAATGCAGGGCAGGTTAAAGCCTGCCTTGCATGGGTATTTGTTTATAGGTAGATGAATTATTTTCTAAGCTGATCGAGCGCTACATTAAGTTTAAGCACGTTCACAGTGGCCGGGCCGAACAGGTGTTTTTCTGTATGCTGATTAACCAGTTGGTTTACTTGCTCCGCATTTAAACCACGGTTTTGTGCCACACGTTTTATTTGTATGGCGGCACCTTCGGGAGAAATGTCCGGGTCAAGGCCACTGCCCGACGCGGTTACCATATCAGCAGGTATATCACCTTTTTTAAGGTAAGGATGATACTTTAGCAGGGTATCCACACGGTCGCTTACCTGTTTCAGATAATCAGGATTGGTAGGGCCTTTGTTTGAGCCTGCCGAACCGGCTGCATTGTAATCAACCGCAGACGGGCGGCCCCAGAAGTATTGAGGCTGATCGAATTTTTGGCCTACGTTGGCATAGCCAACCACCTTGCCATTTACGGTAATGGTTTCGCCATTGCCTTTGCCTGCCGAAAACTTGCTGACAAAGGCAACCAGCAACGGGTATATTACGCAAAGCAATACAGTTAGCACAACGGTTAAGCGTATTGACTGTATGATGTATTTTTTCATTTTGAATGAGATTTGAACTTTATTTTAATATTGTAATCTTCTTATAAAAGCCTCCCCCTCGGGGAGGTTTGGAGGGGTCAGGGGTGTGGGTTTTATATAAACAATCCTATCACCAGGTCAATCAGTTTTATGCCGATGAACGGCGCTATCACACCACCTAATCCGTAGATCAGCAGGTTACGGCGCAGCAACGCGCTGGCACCAATCGGCTTATATTCCACGCCCTTCAGAGCCAGCGGAATAAGCAGCGGGATAATAATGGCGTTGAAAATTACCGCCGATAGTATCGCGCTTTCCGGACTATGCAGCCTCATAATATTGATGCTTTGCAATGCCGGTATGGAAGCAATGAACAATGCCGGAACGATAGCGAAATACTTGGCCACATCATTAGCTATTGAGAATGTGGTCAGCGTGCCGCGGGTAATCAGCAATTGCTTGCCTATCTCTACGATCTCGATCAGCTTGGTTGGGTCATTATCCAGGTCAACCATGTTACCGGCCTCTTTGGCGGCTTGTGTACCGCTGTTCATGGCTACGCCCACATCGGCCTGGGCAAGGGCAGGGGCATCATTTGTACCGTCGCCCATCATGGCTACCAGGCGGCCTTCCTGCTGCTCGTGCTTAATGTAATTCATTTTATCCTCGGGCTTGGCCTCGGCAATAAAATCATCCACACCGGCTTTTTCGGCAATAAATTTGGCGGTAAGCGGGTTGTCGCCGGTTACCATAACGGTTTTGATACCCATTTTGCGCAGTCGCTCAAAACGCTCGGCAATGCCGGTTTTAATAATATCCTGTAATTCAATGGTACCCAGTATGCGGCCATTTTGTGCGACTACAAGCGGTGTACCACCGTTTGATGATACGGTTTTTACTCGCTCTTCCACATCCGCAGGTATTTTGTTGCCTGTACGTTGGGCCAGGTTACGCATAGAATCGAACGCTCCCTTACGAATTTCCAAACCTTCGGGCGTATTGATACCGCTTGAGCGGGTTTCGGCTGTAAACTTGATAAATTCAGAATGCTCAGGCGCTTTAAGAGATATGCTCACTTTGCTTTGTGCCGCCAGCTCAACTATTGATTTACCCTCGGGCGTTTCATCAGCTAATGATGATAGTACAGCCGCTTTAATCAGGTCATCAGGCAATACATCAATAGAGGGCCAAAAGTGAGTAGCCTTACGGTTACCGATGGTAATGGTACCTGTTTTGTCAAGCAGTAGTACGTCAATGTCACCAGCGGTTTCAACCGCACGGCCCGATTTGGTGATCACGTTGGCTCGCAATGCCCTGTCCATGCCGGCAATACCGATAGCCGATAGCAAGCCGCCAATAGTGGTCGGTATCAAACAAACAAACAGCGATATCAGCGCGGCGATAGTGATAGGTGTGTTGGCATAGTTGGCAAAGGGTTTCAGTGTAACGCATACGATAATAAAGATCAGCGTAAAGCTGGCTAATAGGATAGTAAGCGCTATCTCGTTAGGTGTTTTTTGGCGTGATGCACCTTCAACCAGCGCGATCATCTTATCCAAAAAGCTCTCGCCCGGCTCGGTGGTTACAATTACCTTTATCTTGTCAGACAGTACTTTGGTACCACCGGTAACAGACGATTTATCGCCGCCAGCCTCACGGATCACCGGGGCAGACTCACCGGTAATGGCCGATTCATCAATGGTAGCCAAGCCTTCAACTATCTCGCCATCGGTCGGGATGGTGTCGCCCGGCTCACAAACAAACATGTCGCCTTTGCGCAGTTCGTTTGAAGATTTGGTTGTAAGCGAACCATCCTTAGATAAAACTTTGGCGGGAGTTTCCTCGCGGGTTTTACGCAGGCTGTCGGCCTGTGCCTTACCGCGTGCTTCGGCAATGGCCTCGGCAAAGTTGGCAAACAGCAGGGTTAGCAACAGTATGATGAAGATGATGACGTTATAGATGAACGAGCCCTGGTCGGTATACGTAAAGCTGTAAAAGCTCATGTACGCCATAATCAAAGTGCCCACTTCAACAGTAAACATAACCGGGTTGCGCAGCATGGCCTTTGGGTTAAGTTTTATGAATGATTGTTTGAGGGCGGTTTTCACCAGTGCCGGCTCAAATAATTTATTGGATTGTGATTTCATTTTATCTCCTCTAAATCTCCTCAAAGGGAAATTTTAAATATGAATTGAGTTTGTTTTTAATAAGCCTCCCCTTCAGGGGAGGTTTGGTGGGGCCTTATTTCATTGAAAAGTATTCGGCAATAGGGCCAAGGGCCAGCGCCGGGAAGTATGACAGCGCATTAAGCACCAGTATAACAGCCAGTGTCATCAGCCCGAAGGTTACGGTATCTATTTTAAGTGTACCGGCCGATTCAGGTATGTATTTCTTTTTAGCCAGTAAGCCTGCTATAGCCAGCGGACCAATGATCGGCAGGAACCTGCCCAGGATCAGCACAAAGCCGGTAGCTACGTTCCAAAATATGTTATTATCGCCCAAACCCTCAAAGCCTGAACCATTGTTGGCATTAGCCGAAGTAAACTCATACAACATTTCCGAAAAGCCGTGGTGACCGGGGTTATTCAGCCAGTTTGCAGGTTTAACTGCCCAGTCGGCATCGCCATAATTGTTAAACAGGTAGGCTGCTATTGCCGTACCCGCCATGATCAGGAAAGGACTAAGCAAGGTGATGAGCGCGGCTATTTTAACTTCGCGGGCTTCAACCTTGTGGCCCAAAAATTCAGGCGTACGCCCAACCATCAAACCTGAAATAAATACGGCGATGATAAGGTAAATAAAGTAGTTAAGTATACCCACACCGCAACCGCCGAAAAAGCCGTTAATCATCATGCCCAGCAACTGCCATGCACCGGTAAGCGGCATAGTACTGTCGTGCATACCATTAACAGATCCGGTTGATACGATGGTAGTCAGCGTGCTCCAGTAACCGGTAGCTAACGGGCCGATACGGACTTCCTTGCCCTCCATAGCGCCGGTAGCTTGTGTTATACCCATTTTAGTTAAGTTGGAGTTGCCGCTCAGTTCGCTGCTTATGGTTGGTATCATCAACATAAACATGCCCACCGTCATCACGCCAAATATTACCCAGCCCAATTTTTTGCGGCGGATAAAATATCCAAATGCCAATATCATCGCCATTGGGATAATCATTTGTGATATGATTTCCACCATGTTGGTTACATAGCTCGGGTTCTCCAGAGGGTGTGCCGAATTGACACCGTACCAGCCGCCGCCATTGGTACCCAGGTGTTTTATGGCGATCATTTGCGCGGCCGGGCCACGCGATACGTTTACGGTATCGCCTTGTAGGGATATGAATTGATCTTTACCCTCGTAGCTGGCCGTAGTGCCGTTAAAGGCTAATACTATAGCAACTACAAATGATAGTGGTAACAACAAACGGGTTATCGCTTTTACAAAAAACTCCCAAAAATTACCCAGATTGGTAGTGGTTTTATCGCGAAATGCCTTGAATAAACCAACCGCCGCGGCAATACCTGTGGCCGCGCTGGTAAACATCAAAAACATAATGATGATTTGTTGGGTAAGGTAGGTTAACCCGCTCTCGCCCGAGTAGTGCTGCAAATCGCAATTCACCACAAAGCTGATGATGGTGTTAAAAGCAAGGTCAGCCGTCATGCCGGGGTTACCGTCAGGGTTAAACGGTAGTTTATCCTGGTACATCAGCACAAAAAAGCCGTACACCAGCCACAGCAGGTTAATGGTAAGCATGGCCTTTAAAAACTGTTTCCAGTCCATAGGCTCACCCGGCCGTATGCCAGCCAGTTTGAATAGGCCGTTTTCGAGCGGTTTTAAAAAGTCGGTCCAAACATGCTCACCCGCGAACATTTTGGCCAGGTATTTACCCAGCGGTATGGCAATAAGCAGGGTGATTAAAAAAGAGGCGACAACGCCTAAAATTTCAGAGTTCATTTTTTGTCAGTTAAAATTTTTCGGGTTTCAGCAGTACGTAGATCATGTAAATGAATACGGCGATGGAAATAATGAATAATGCGATCATAGTTTTCAGATTTTTTCGAACCAGTCAATTGATTTGTAGAATAGCCACATGCAAAAAATCAGGGCTAACACGAGTAAAATGGGCATCATAGCTTTTTATGTTATTTGAAAGGCTATAGCCAAAGCGGATGCCAGTGGAGATGGGTTTTGTGTAAGTTGTTGTTTATTAATATCTTGTGGTGTATTCGAAAATTCAGGCACAAAAAAACCCTTCCAAAATGGAAGGGTTTTTTTCAAAATGAAAGAATGTCAAAAGGGGATGAAGCTGTTTATCCAGCTCGATTATGCCTCATCAGGTAGATGTATGGTAGACTGTCAAAGGTCAAGATAAGCCCCGGCTTTTGCTATAGCATCCACATCTACAGATGGCAGATGCGGTATATGCCCGAGTAATTTTATTCCGGTATAGCTCAATATAAAATCTTCAGAATACTTATCGGCATCGCCATTAAAAATGATGCCCTCAATACCGATATTATATTGTTTTAGTAAGCATACGGATAGCAGCGTATGGTTAATACTACCCAGATAGTTTTGTGATACCAGGATCACCTTCGCTCCTAAATGTTTGATCAGATCAACAATCAGGCTGCCGGAATTTAACGGAACCATCAGGCCGCCCGCACCCTCAATAACCAGTTGGTTGTTGGTTTGCGGAAGTGTAAATTTATTCAGATCAATGGTAATGCCATCAATATCTGCCGATTTATGTGGCGAATACGGCTGCGTAAGACGGTATGTTTCCGGGTGAAAAGCAGTTAAAGGGTTACTCACCATTGCCTGCACTTTCAGGGTATCACTGTCATCCAGATCGCCGGATTGTATGGGTTTCCAGTAATCAGCTTTCAGCTTTTCAACCACAACTGCGGATGTAATGGTTTTGCCGATGCCTGTGCCAATGCCGGTGATAAATAGGGGTTGCTTATCGCTCATTCAGAAATTTATTTATAGTGTTGGTAAGTAAGGCTATATCGGCTGTGGAGTTGTAACTATGCAAACAGATCCTGATTCGTTCGCTGCCTTGCGGCACGGTCGGGCTCAAAATAGGGCGTACATCAATGCCTGTTTGCTGTAGAGCTGTGGCTATCTGCTTCGCCTTGTGGTTGTTTTTTAAGATGATGCACTGTATAGCACTATCACTCTCAATCAGCAGATAATCCCTATGCTTACTAATATTGTTTTTAAACAGGGCTATATTATTCTGTAATGCAGATATAGCCACATCTGCGCCATTCAAAAACTCATAAGCCATTTTTATGGATGCCACCTGATGAAAGGATGCCGCCGTGGTATAAATAAATGATCGCGCGAAGTTGATCAGGTAATTTCGCAGATCATTGTTACCTAAAATAATAGCCCCGTGGCAGCCTATAGCCTTGCCAAAGGTTATCACCCGCGCAAATACCCGTTCATGCAAACCAAGCTGTTGCACCAAACCTGTTTTATATAAGCCGATGGCATGTGCCTCGTCAACAATAACGGCAGCGTTATAAGCATCTGCCAAATCAAGAATTTCAGCAATAGGCGATGCATCGCCATCCATAGAATAAACACTTTCGATGCCTATATATATGGTGCCTTTTGCTGCCTTGAGTTTATCGGCTAAACTTTGCAGATCGTTATGTTTAAAGGTATAGCGGTTGGCATTGCTCAGCCGCGCGCCGTCAATAATGGAGGCATGGGCAAGCTCATCTAATATAATGGTATCTCCGCGTTGCGGGAGGCAGGAGAACAAGCCGATGTTGGCATCATACCCCGAATTGAATAACAGCCCGGCCTCGGCTTTGTGATAGGCGGCTATACTTGCCTCAAGTTGCTCGGTATAACTCAAATTACCGGCTAACAACCGAGAGCCTGTAGAACCATTGGAGCTTTCAGGATGAGCAGCTATTTCTTCGGCTATCTTTAGTTTCAGTTCAGGTGATTGCGCGAAGCCGAGGTAATCGTTCGAGCAAAAGTCGATCAGGTTGCTCTCCGGTTTCAGGGTACGGTAGTTACCGGCCTGTTGCCTGTCTGCCAATCGTTGCTGAATAATGTGTGCTGCCCGCTTCAAAATAAAAATGTGTTTGGGCAAAAATAAAAAAAGCGGCCGATAGCCGCTTTTGTATTCTTAATTAAATGGCAAGTCTTATTGCGGGCCGCCACCGCCGCCACCCTGGCGCATACGGTTCATGCGTTCCTGCTGTGCTTTATCAAAAGCGGCAGCCTGCTCTGGTGTTAAAACAGCTTTAACCTGCTTGTTGGTTGAATCCATCAGCGGGCGCATTGAGCTGCGGAAATCGCCGCCTGCTTTGCGGATGCTGTCCATTTTGGTGAACTGTGCTTTGTAGATAGCCGTTACCTTAGTGGTTTGGTCATCATTTAATTTTAATTCCGTTTGTAATTGTTTTGCCCTGTCTTCAGGATTAAACCTTCTGCCACCGCCCTGGGCGTGACTAACTGCCGCAATTCCTAAGAACAGGCAGCACATTAACAAAAATTTTTTCATCGTTTTTAAGTTGTGTTACAGATGCTTTGATAAATGTACCGCCAAATAGTTTAGTTGCAGCCGTGTAACTTAATTGTTGCCTTGCAGCTTTGATATAGAGCGTTGCATTTGCGCCATCATGGCGGTCATGCTCTCCATAGTAGGCTCGGGTGTTGGTTGCGGCAACTCGGTTGATATATATCCTTTAGCCTTCCACAGTTCTATTACATCCTCGCCGCTTATTTCGTAAGGCTCGTAGGCCGGATTGTCAGACACCAGCTTCAGCTTTTTATTATCCTTGAATTTATTGCCGATGCGTTTGTACACCACGCCATCATTTTTTGATATCACCACATAGGTTTCGCCGGGCTTTACATCGGCCCAATTATCAACATACTGGCCTATAATAATAGCGCCGGAGGGCAGGGGCAGCATTGAGTCGCCTTTTATCTCGAAAGCGCGGTAAGTACCCTGGTTAAACATGGGCAGGTAGAATTTGGGCAGCTTAGCCACATACTCCGGGTCGGCATAGCCATTAAGGTAACCGGCGCTGGCCTTCATGGGTACCAGCTCAATATTTTCATTGTCATCCTTATCAACCGATATGCTGAGCACCCTTAAATTGGCCGGGTTGCCTTTTGGCTTGGGTGCCCACTTCTCATCAATGGTTTCATTTATAAAATCATCAATGCTGATCTCAAAAAAAGCTGCTATAATTTTTAGCAAATCATATTTCGGTTCGGCACGCTGCTCCTCGTATGCACCCACTAATGATCTTTTTATACCTATCTGATCTGCAAACTGTTGCTGTGTTAAACCTTTCTTTTTTCTGAGAAATTTAATATTTGATGAAATAATTGACATAAAATTTGGATTTACTAAAATTGTTAGTATTTTTATGCTCATAAAATTAGTAATTATTTTTTAAACAGCAAATTTTATTATCATGAAACGCTATATTTATATTATAACCGACCGTAACCGCAACAACTTACACGTAGGCCTTTGTGCTGATTTGCTAAAAACACTGGATTTTTACAAGCAGATGCCGACCCTGTTTTTTGACAGCGCGCAGCAGTTAAGCCGCCTGGTTTATTTTGAGGAGATCAATACAGAGGAGCAGGCCATGGAACGCTTTAAATATGTAAGCACCTTTACCCGCCCGCAAAAAGAGAAGATGATCAGATCAGTAAATAAGGAGTGGATTGACCTGACCATCGGTTTAAATGTAGAGAACAATATGCGTCAAAGGCCGCAAATGCGCCCTGCACTTAGTTCACGCAGATCGGCTGTTACCTTTTAATGTATACAGCCTGGCTATTTAATGTTTAGCGGGATAGGCAAGCTTACAGATAAAGCTGCTGTAAGTGTGTGAAGCACCGCATTGCTGGTCATAATATCATACCTGCTAATGATAGTTTGCAAACCAAAAGCATCGGTAAGTGTAACATTACGGTTGGTGTTTACCTTCGCTAATAATGTGGTCGGCGTTATTGTAGTCAGTTTTGCCTGGCCATTACCCGTATTTATCAACCTTGAAATATCTGCCGAGGTGAGCTTTCCCTGTATTATATATCCTTTAACATAATTAATAAGTGCAGCCTTGTTTTCGGGCTTGCGCAAGGTATCCAATATACCGGCAGGCAAACCTTCAAAAGCCTTGTTTGTAGGTGCCAATACCGTAATGGGCTTAGCGGCGGTTAAAGTACTTTTTAATCCGGCCTGTTCTACCAGGTTAATGAAAACTGAAAAATTGGGTGCGAACTTCAGGTTGTCAAAAGCTGTTTTGTTTGATACCATGATGCTGCCCTCAATACTTTTTGAGGTTACAGGAGCAGTTTGTGCAAATCCCATTTGCGCAGCTACCAGCATCAACACAACCAATATTTTAAAACGCATAAATAAAAAGCTATACATATACCTATTAACTACCAGCCCGGCGTAAAGTTGAAACCAAACACAGGTTTTTTAACATCAGTACGATTAAACGGTATGGCAAAGTATGGCTCAAGTATCAGCGCACCAAATAAATTAACACGTAGTGATATACCTGCGCTTAATGCCGGTACGCGCTGGTTGGTATTATACAGGGGCGTGTTACGATCTTCAATAGTCTGTCCGTTCCCATCTATTACAGGTACACCATTTTCATTCCTTAACACATCGTAACCTACAAAATCGGGCCCTTTCTGAAATTTGATCTGGTTGCCCGAGTTCCAGGCTAAACCGGCATCAAAAAACAGGTTAAGGTCAGTAAATAAAAAGTTTGATTTTATTTGTGCCAGCTTTTCGGGACCGGTAAATGGCAGCCTGATCTCAAAATTAGCCACCGCTATACGGCTGCCCGAAAGCTGGTTAAAGCCAAAGCCATTGCTTGGCAATCTGTCGGCATTGTAAAAGCTTTGCGATTCATAACCACGTATCAAAAACGGATAGCCCACGTATAGCGGGTACAGATTATTTTCACCAAAACGACCGGTTCCATATAAACGTGCTGCAAAGGTAACCGGTGCCACACGTACATATTTACGCAGATCAACAGTAGGGGCAAAGAACTTATAGGTACCGAACACATACTGCGCCTCAATATGGTACCTGAAACCATTTAAAGGTGCCGCAATACCAAAAAACGAGTTATCGCCTATGAGAGCCACGCTTGAGTTAAGGAGCGCGAACGAGTTAAGGTTAAAGCCAAAACCCAGGTTTTCAACTTCGGAGTTCGGGATTTTTTTACGTTCGTAATTGTAGTAGTAAAGCGCCGATGTAGTGGTATCTATTACATAAGTATTACGGTAACGGTCGGTACGGTAAGTGTTGTATGATGCGCCTACACCAAATTGCACACGGTTAATGCGAGAAATAGGGTAAGAGGTAAACAGGTTGATCGCGTCCTCAAAGTTACGGATAACGTAACTGTCTTCATTATAAACCCTTTCCTGGTTGCCGTTGATTTCCTGGGTGCCTACTGATGTATTGTAAAAGCCGAACTGATACGGTATGTGCGATACGCTGATGCCCTTATCCCAGCGGCCTTTTTGATTAATGTAAGCTACTTGAGCGCCAAAATCATAGATCTGCCCGTTAACCGATGCTGCGGCATACAATTGGTTTTGGCCCAATATATCACTGAATATGCCCTGGATACCGCTTGAAAGACCGGTGCCATAAAAGCTGTTCACACCAATACCAATACCGCTGCTGGCCAAAGCATCAAGTTTAAACATTGGCTTGTATGGCGCGCTTTTAATTGAGTCGGTACGCAGGCGAGGGTAAGCCAAAAAGTTGTTGAGGTTAGAGTTGATCAGATCAACACCTACCGAGCGTGGCGGCGGCAGCATACCTGCCGTAAAATCAACTACGCCGCTTTGTACATTTTCTGCCTTAAAGTCGGTAGCCTTGGCGTTATACAAGGTGTATTTTTGGGCACGATAGTAAGAGTAAACAACATCATCATTGTTGGATACACTCAGCGCAGGCGAAAACTCAGTTATACCGCTGATGCCTGTAAAGTAACTGGTCAGTCTATCTGTTTTTCCGGTGGCCAGTTCATAGCTATACAGGTTGCGGAAACCATCCTGGTTTGACAGGAAGTAGATTTTGCTGCCATCAGCCGAGTATTGCGGGTTAAGGTTATTGGCGCCGTCAAAAACTTTAATATCGGTAACTTTACCCGTAACCAGATCAAGCTCAGCCAGGTTGAAAGGAATATCCTGCGCGGTACCTTTATCATAGGTAGTACGGTCACTGCTGAAGATGATCTTTTTGCCATCCTTTGAGTAGCTTGGCTGGTAGTCCGAATATTTATCGTTGGTAAGCTGGGTAACTTTTTTAGTGTCGAAGTTATATGAATACAGATCGCCCTGCCCCTCATACAAACCCTGGAAAACCACATTCTTACCATCCGGCGACCATGACAGGTTACTGAACTGTTCCGCCTTGCCCATCGGTATATTATGCCTCATGCGCCCGCTTGGAATATCAATTACCACCATTTGGTTACGGCCTTTGTTAAACACGCTGAACGCGAACTGCTTACCATCCGGCGACCAGGCGCCTGCCGACTCAATGAAGTTAAATTCATCAATGTGCGTGTTCGATATTTTACTGGTGAGCTTCTTGATGATCTTGCCGGTCTTGGCATCCGCCAAAAAGAGATCGATACTGAACAGATCCTTTGATGACAAAAAGGTAATGTACTTACCATCCGGGCTAACGCTTGGCGCAACGTTCATGTCGCTGCCATTTTTGTTGTCAATCACCTTAAATCCTATGGCTTTTTGCGCGGTATCCTTCAGCATGGGCTTGTAAGTAGCCTCAATAGAGTTTTTCCACAGGGTCGATAGTGTTTTATCATCATACCCAAAGGTGCGCCTGATGCCGTATTGCAAACCAAAACGTGCCGTATTTTTAAAGAAAGGCACAATTACCGTATCGCCGTAAGTTGACCCAATGAACGACCAGAACGCCTCGCCGTAACGGTAAGGGAAATATTTGTTGCTCTCGGTCAGATCTTTTACAGTCGGAATATCCTTGTTCAGGTAAGCATCGCGCATCCACATGGCGGTATAGGCATCCTTTTTACCGATGGACAAGTACTCCGCCATACCCTCTATCATCCATAGCGGTATATTGTTCAGGTTTTCGTAACTGGTTGAATCTTTACCTAACAGAATATGATATTGAAACGCGTGAACCAACTCATGCCCTAACACGTGGCGGGTAGTGTGGTTGGTTTCCATTATAGGCATTACCACACGGTTCTTTAATCCTTCGGTAACACCGCCGGTACCTACGCTTATTTCGCCGTCAATAGCGGTGGTTTGTTGAAAATCGGGGTGATTATTATATAATATAATAGGGTTAGCCCTCAAAAAAGTGTCCCTGAAAACCTGCTGGTGCAGCGTGTACCAAAGCTCATTCTCCTGCGCAAAACGGCGTATCAGGCTATCATTCTTCATGTAATAGTAGATATCAAAGTGCGGCGTTTTATACACCTTGAAATCGAGCTTTTTATAACGTACTTTATTTTGACCGAAGTACTGCGCCTTGCCTTGCTGCGGATTAAGTAATGCTAAAATCAACACACTTAAAAGCGCTAACATGTATCGGGCTGATTTGCCGGTTAAAATGCAGGTGTAAAGTTTGTTCATAAACGCTATGATAGAATGAAGCTAATTTACTGAAATATACAAGGTTTAGTTATAAGCGCAAAAATTATTGGCCGGGTGGCGGTGTTTCGCCGCCATCAGGGTTATCCGGCAAGGTAAGTACAGGGTCTGTCGCGGTTGAATCTGTGCTTACTTCGGTGCTGTCGGTAGCGGCGGTATCAACCCTGATGCGTGGCGACGGGCACATATATTGTTTGGTGATCTTAACCCACGGCTTAGGGAACAGCCCTTCGGTATATCCCGATTTTGGATCGGCGTAAACCATCTCCATAAACTTACCGAATATCGGCAACGCGGTGCGCGAGCCTTCACCTGTTTCAGATGTTTTAAAGTGAACGCTGCGGTCATCGGCACCTACCCAAACACCGGTAACCAGGTCTTTGGTGATGCCCATATACCAGCCGTCCACATAGTCGGATGATGTTCCGGTTTTACCGCCTATCTGGTTATTCTTTTTCCAGAGGTCGTACTCCCAAAGTGCTTGTGATGTACCACCCGGTTCTTCCATACCACCCCTGAACATGTAGAGCATCAGCCAGGCGGTTTCCTCACTGATCACGCGCTCTTTCTTTAGTTCAAATTCCTCAATCACATTACCCTGATGGTCGGTGATGCGGGTTACCAATAATGGGTCGAGCTTTTCACCCTTGTTCAAAAAGGTGCTGTAAGCGCGTACCATTTCGTATACCGATACATCGTTTGACCCTAATGATACCGATGGTACCGATTTCAGATAACTGTCTATACCGCATTTGTGGGCGTACTCAACAACCTTATCCCAACCCACCTGTTCGGTAAGTTGTGCGGTGATGGAGTTTACCGACCGCCCCATAGCCCAGCGTAACGACATTTCGCGGTACGAGAAATTAAAGTCGGCATTATTGGGCGACCATTCCTCGTCCTTTCCTTCATCCTTATAACGGATGGTTACCGGTTTATCAGTAAACTTGTCGCAGGGGGTAAAGCCGTTGTCCAGCGCGGTAAGGTAGGCAAATGGCTTAAAGGTTGAGCCTGCCTGGCGCTTGGCTTGTATAACGTGGTCGTAATTAAAATGCTTATAGTCAATACCGCCTACCCAAACTTTTATTTTTCCGGTGGATGGCTCAAGTGTCATCATGCCGGTATTAAGTATACGGGCGTAATACTTGATAGAGTCGATGCTTGAAAATGTCGTATCCTGGTCGCCTTTCCAGGTAAAAACACGCATCCTTTTCTTGGTGTTAAAGTACTCCTGTATCTTGGTAGTATCTCCGTTATATTTCTTTTTCAGGATGCTGTAGATAGGCAGGCGCTGTTCGGCTTTCAGTATAAAATCTTTTATTTCGTTGCCTTTTGAGTCGCGCCACGGGTTTTGCTTGCCCCACACGTTATTAAACCTGCGCTGTAACGATTTCATCTTATCGGCCACGGCCTCCTCTGCATATTTTTGCAGGCGCGAGTCAATGGTGGTATAGATCTTCAGGCCATCCTCGTAAAGGTTATAATCATTTTCCTTACACCATTTATCCAGCCATTTTTCAACAGCGCGTCGCAGGTACGAATCGCCGTGCGAATCCTGATCTACATAGCTCAGATCAAGTTTCATGGGCGCTTTGCTGTAGCGTTGCTGCTCTGCCTCGCTGATAAAGTTATACTTATGCATCTGCGCCAAAACAATATTACGGCGTTCTGTTGATCTCTCAGGGTTACGGATAGGGTTGTATGTAGAGGTGGCTTTCAGCATCCCGATCAGCGTTGCCGCCTGTGCCGGGTCAACCTTATCGGGCTGTTGGTTAAAATACTTTAAGGTAGCCGTTTTTATACCAAAAGAGTTGTTACCGAAGGGCACCGTGTTAAAGTACATGGTAAGTATTTGCTGCTTGGTATAAAGGTGCTCTATTTTATAAGCGGTAAGCCACTCTTTAAATTTATAGATCACGGTACCCAGGCCCGGTACCCTGCTTAATACACCTCTTGATTTCTTTTTACGGGTGCTGAACAGGTTTTTAGCCAATTGCTGCGTAATGGTGCTGCCCCCCCGGCGATCGCCTTGCGCGGTTGATACCATACTGCTGAAAAATGACAGAAAATCGACACCGCCGTGGCTGTAAAAGCGTGAATCTTCGGTAGCTACAAGCGCATTTATCAGGTTAGGGGAGATGTTTTTATAGTCAACCGGTGAGCGGTTCTCTTTGTAAAATTGACCTATCAGTTTGCCATCTGCCGTATATACCTCTGAACCTACTGACATGGTGGGCGTTTTGATGTCCTCCATATCAGGCGAATAGCCGAACAACCATAAAAAGTTAAGTTCGATGGCGCAGAAAAAGATAATTACAAAATATATAAATATAACAAGATAGCGCAGGACGCGGTACTTTATGCGTTTGAACATTTGGTAAAGATGTAAAATTATGAAGCTAAATCATAACGGGATAACAAAATTTAACAACGTAAACCGGGCATCTAAATTTTATAAAACACAAATTATTTTTGGGCTGATGCTGCTGCCTGCTGTTGTTTTGAGGTGGGTTTTTCCAGATCCTGCATAAAAAGCTTGTTGGCCATAGTGCCGGTAAATACCTCAAAATCTCCGCCTTTGGCAATATCGCTGTAGTTGAGGTATAGTTTATTATAGCCGCTTTTATCAAGGTTCATGCCCTGCAGGTAAAAGTTTTTGCGGGTAATAGCCGTGCCTCCGTTAAGTATTGTAAATTGTTTGTTGTTGGGCAGGCTGATGCCGGCCTTATCAAACTGGGGCAGGCCAATGTAGTATTGCCCGCCGGGCACCAGGCTGTAAAAACCCAAACTATTCATAATATACCAGGCTGATATTTGTCCGTTATAATCATTACCACTTAAACCTGAAGCATCGGGCGCGTAAAGTTGGTTTATGATACGATTAATATAGCTCTGCGTTTTCTGCGGATTATCAGTGAATGCGTACAAATAAGGCATAAAGTTATTGTACAGGTATGCCACGCTGAACTGCCCAGTAAAGCCATCAATATAAGTTGGGTGCTCGGTAAGTGTGCCAAAAAAGCTATCCAGTTTTTCCTCAAAGGCGTCTTTACCGCCCATGGTTTCTAACAGTGCTTCTTCATCATGCGGTACCATAAAAGTGTATTGCCAGCCGTTGCCACGTTCGTAAGCTGCGGTGTCAACAGGTTTAAATGGCTCCCTGAATTTATCACCTGTTTTAGGCTGAAAAAAGCCGGTGGTTTTGTTGAACACATTTTTCCATGATGATGCAAGGCGATAATACTCGGTTGATTCCTGCGGCTTTTTCAACGCTTGCGCCATTTGTGCAGCCAGCCAGTTGTAATAGCTGTAATACAAGGTTTTGCTAATTGATAAAGGCTGATCGGCAGGTATAAAGCCATTTTGTTTTAAACCCTCATTATTCAAAACATCTAATGAAGTTCGTAGCTGTATGTATGCCTTGTCGACATCAAAGCCTTTAATCCCTTTTGCCAGCGCATCCACTATCAATTCGTTAAAAGCAAGGCTTCCGTTTAATTTAGTTGCCTGGTAGCTTTTAATAAAATCGGTAACACGTTTATGGTCGGTAAGCGTAAGTATCTGATAGCGCGTGCCAAATGTGTTTAAGGTGCTTACATCATAATGGGTATAACCTTCGGCTTTAGCTGTTTGGTTATTACCTGTGCTGTAGGTGCCATCGGCATCGCTGGCAATATTGGGGGTAAGCATGGTATGGTACAGCGCGGTGTAAAAGGTGTTCTGCTTCAAGGCGGCAAAATCAGGCAGCTTTACAGTTTTGGGTGATGGCCTGCCATAAGGATTATAGGTAGCAGGGGGCGCTTCTTCAACCCTTGGCACCGGCGGAGCGCCGCCGATAACTTCCATTTTCCCTAATTCGGTAAACCAGGCTGCACGGGCGGCCTTTTGTACTTTACGCAGATCAAAATCGGGCATTTCTGCATCAAGGTTCTTTAATGCCCCGGCGATGCTCACGTGCGACAAGCCGGTACGGATAGCCACCTCTCCCGGATCATCAAACTGAACATACATCTTTACATCGGTACCTGATGCCTTTTTTTGCTCTGTTTGCACAGCGCCGTTTACCGCGATGCCATACGTTTTAAAGGGTTTTGAAAATTTAGCATAGAAGTAAGTTTGGCGCTGGCTCCCGATAGTGCCCGATGTGCGGAAGCCACGTAATTCACGGTCGTTTACTACCTCTATCTCACTGTTCAGCACATCACCACCGTATTGCAGGTCTATAACAATATTGGCTTTAGGGGCCGTCGGGAAATCATATACCTGTAAACCCGCACGTGTAGTAGCGGTTAATTCAGCTTCTATTTTATTATTCAGTTCAACGCTGTAAAACCCTACCGATGCCTTTTCATTCTTTTTTTTAAAGGATATTGCGCGTTTTGTCTGGCTCAGCACAGGCTCGCCTATAACAGGCATAAATAAAATTTCACTGTGTGGCAGGCCGGCAGCATCAGCATAAATAGCGTGGGTAAAGCCATGTATGGTACTATCAGTATATAAGTATCCGTTTTGCATGGCGCCCGTTACAGGGGTAAGTAACACCATGCCATAAGGCGTTGCCGCGCCGGGGTAGGAGTGGCCGCTACCTGCCGTGCCAATAAAGGTGTTTACAAGCGGTGTATAATCCCTTTTTTTTTGTGCCGATGCAGTAATAGTGGCAAATAACAAAATTACCGCTGCTGCCTGTGCACTGCTGTATGTAAACTTCATGGAGGTTATGTAGAAATTACCGTTTATGAACGCAAAATAAGGTGTTTATTTTATTGATACGTAAATAAAAACAGTTTATGCTACATGGGAGGTAAAAAAATCACCCAATAACCAATCAGTTAATGGTAAAGCTATCCGCATCCTTTAAAAAAGGTAACGCGCGGCGTGTTTTCTCCAGTTCAATTGCGGCAATGGTGAAGGTATAAAGGTCTTCTTCATCACGTTTGTAATAGATCACCTTGCCGTTCGGGTCAATACAGGTTGAATCTCCGGAGTGGTAAACCTCGTTGCCATCATGCCCTACACGGTTTACGGCTACCACATAACTTTGATTTTCTACCGCACGTGCCGGTATCAGCGTACGCCAGTGCAAGGCCCGGCGCTCGGGCCAGTTGGCTACAATCAGCAGCAAGTCATACTCGCCGTTTACATTACGCTGCCACACCGGGAAACGCAGGTCATAGCATATCATGGGGCAAATATTCCAGCCTTTAAGGTCAACAATAAGGCGTTTGCTGCCCGCGGTAAACTTTTCGTGCTCTTTGCCCAGGGCAAATAAGTGGCGCTTATCATAATGCTCATGGCTGCCATCGGGGCGCATCCATACCAGGCGGTTATAGTATTTGTTGTTTTCTTTAATAATCAGACTGCCGGTTACCACACAATCGTATTTTTTTGCAGTGGCGGCCATCCACTGTACGGTTTTGCCATCCATTTCCTCTGCCAATGGCTCAACATTCATCGTAAACCCGGTGTTGAACATTTCGGGCAGAATGATCAGATCTGTTTTTTCACGGATGTTTGATAATCGCAAACTAATGTTCTGCAAGTTCTTATCGGCATTTTCCCAGAACAGGTATCCCTGGAAAACAGTAATTTTCAGATTATCCATAGGCAGGTACAGTTTAACCGCAAGGGTTAAATATTATCGCAATGTGTTAAAATTTATTTAAACTTTAATTAACCTATCAACGGCTTTATCTAAAGTTTCTTGTGTTTTGGCAAAACAAAAGCGTATCACCTTATAGTCTGTACCCTTGCTGTAAAAGGCCGATGTGGGTATGGCAGCCACGCCAAATTCCCTGGTCAGGCGTATCACAAAATCGGTGTCCTTTTCATCGATGATGTTGCTGTACAGCACTGATTGAAAGTACGATCCATGGCAGGGCAGCAGTTCAAACCGGCTTTGCGCAAGCCCGGCCCTGAAATGGTCGCGCTTTTGTTGAAAAAAGCCGGGCAGGTAATTGTAATGCGCCTCATTTTTTAAATACTCAGCCGCCGCGTATTGCATTGGCGTGTTTACGCTGAATACTAAAAACTGGTGTATCTTCCTGAATTCACGCGTAAGGTAAGCCGGGGCAATGCAATAGCCCAGCTTCCAGCCGGTAACATGGAAGGTTTTGCCCAGCGATGCGATGATAAAGCTACGGTCGCGCAGTTCGGCATAACGGGCCATGCTATGGTGTGTTTGATCGTCAAATATCAGGTGCTCATACACCTCATCGCTCAAAATAAAAATATCCCTGTTGCTGATGATGCTGATGAGTTGGTCAATATCATCCTTTTGCAAAATGGTAGCCGTAGGGTTATGCGGCGAGTTCAGGATGATCATCCGCGTGCGGTTGCTGATCAGCCTTTTAACCATTTCCCAATCAATGCGGTAATCGGGCGGTTCAAGTTGCAGTGATTTTACCAGGCCACCCATCATGCGTACAGCCGGAGCATAAGCATCATATGCGGGTTCAAAAATAATCACCTCGTCGTTCGGGTTTACTACGGTGCTTATAGCGGTGTAAATAGCTTGTGTACCACCTGCTGTAACGGTTATTTCCGTATCCGGATCGTAAACGCCGCCGTACAGCTTTTCAGTTTTGGCGGCAATAACCTCGCGCAGGCTCATTAACCCTGCCATCGGGGCGTATTGATTATGCCCGTTGTGCATGGCCTGGTTAACCAGTTCTTTCAGCTCGGCAGGACAATCATAGTCGGGGAAACCCTGCGACAGGTTGATAGCCCCCAGCTCAGCCGCCAGTGCCGACATGGTAGTAAAAATAGTAGTGCCCGTTTGCGGGAGTTTTGATATTATAGGTATCATCAATGGCTAAAATACCGCAATAACTAAATTAATTACTTAATTGTTGAAAAATAGGGTGTTTATTTTACACTTTGGCCTTATCGATTGTCAGTAAGCAGTAATAACCGGGTTATGGCTTACAACCATAGGTTGGTTGTGTTTCAGCTTTAAGGTTTAATAACTACTTTAGTGGTTATGAAGCCTGTTGAATTTTTGGCGGCCATTGCTGTGGCTGCAACCATTATATCGTGCCAGCAAAAAACTAAAAAGAATGATGTTCCGGTAGTTGGTTTTGTGGATGCCTTTGAGGATGCAACCATTGCGCAGGCCCGTACCGGTTTTACCGATGCCCTTAAAAAAGGTGGCTTTAGCGAGGATGCGCACACCGTAAAAATTGAATACCGTAATGCCCAGGGCGATATTCCGCAGCTTACGCAGATTGTAAATTATTACGTTAGTGAGCAGGTTGATGTGTTGGCCACCTCCACCACATTATCAACCGTAACGGCTTTACAAAAAAGCAAGACCATACCCGTATTCGCCATGGTATCGCCTGTGCCCGAGCGAATGAAAGTGCTTGACGCTAACGGCAAAGCCCCGGCCAACCTTTTCGGTGCGCTGGAGAACCTGAATTATATTGATACCTCATTCTCTATCATACCTAAAATATTGAAGCCCAAAGCAGGGGCGAAGCTGGTTGTTGGCATGATATATAACCAGGCAGAGCCGCAATCGGCTGATGCGATGGAGCGCATAAAAGGTTTGGCTGCAAAATTGAACGTTAACCTGGTAGCTTTGCCGCTCAATAATTCATCAGAAGCACCGCTGGTAACGCAATCATTATTAGGCAAAGGTATAGATGCCTTTTTCGCTAACCCTGATAATACCGTGTTTGCCGCCTTTGAAACCATTAAAAAGAATTGCGATGCCAAAAACGTACCCATATTTACCAGTGAGGCCGGTTTGGTGCAACGCGGCGCGGTAGCCGCGTTTGGTGCCGATATTTACCAGTGGGGATACCAGGCCGGTGAGCAGGCGGTACAATATCTTAAAACACATAAAACTGATGGCCTGAAGCCTGAACTGGTGAAGATCAGGAAAAGGGTGTATAATGCGGAAGTAGCTAAAAAATATAAGCTAACCCTGCCATCAAATTTTGAAGCGATAAAATAGATGGATTTTTACCTAACCGCTTTATTGCAGGGTTTATGCTTTTCGGGCATTGCGCTGGGTATCTACATATCCATGAAGATATTTAACATCCCCGATATTACTACCGATGGCAGTTACACGCTTGGCGGCGCGGTTACGGCATTGCTGTTAACCCATCAGCAGCCGGTGTACATTGTTTTGCCGCTGGTGATATTGGCAGGTGCGCTGGCCGGTGCCATAACAGGCTTAATACATACCCGTTTAAAGGTAAACCCACTACTTGCCGGTATATTGGTAACCTATTCACTTTATTCAATAAACCTTACGCTGATGGGGCGCTCTAACATCCCGTTAATAGGTACTACTACCTTATTTGATAAATTGCCTTTATTGGCTGATCCGAACCGGAATACAGGCATCATCTTATCGTTTATTGTGCTGTTGATTACCTTGTTAATAGGTTATCTGCTTAAAACAGATTTTGGCCTGGCCATGCGTGCAACCGGCAACAGCGAAACCATGATACGCGCCCTGGGCGTAAATACCAATAGCATGAAAATAGCGGGCCTTGCCCTTGCTAACGGGTTGATAGCCCTGAGCGGCTACCTCATGACGCAGTTTCAGGGCTTTGCCGATATCAATATGGGTATCGGTATTGTAATAACCGGGCTTGGTTCGGTTATTATTGCCGAAACTGTTATCAACTGGCTGCGCATTACTTCGGCGTGGTTAAGTTTGGCAATGGTTATTGCCGGTGCCATTGCTTTCCAGATGGTATTGGCCGTAACGCTGAGCATCGGTGTTGATGCTAACCTGCTTAAACTGGTTACCGCGGTATTTGTACTGTTAATTGTAAGCTTGCCGCGTTTATCTTTTAGTAAAAGTTCATGATAGCGCTTAATTCGGTACATAAGGTATTTAATAAAGGTAAGGCCAGCGCCGTAACGGCCATCAACAACGTGTCGCTCAATGTTGCGGCAGGCGAGTTTGTGGTAATAGTCGGCTCAAACGGTTCGGGCAAAACTACCTTGTTAAATTTAGTTGCTGGCAGCATCTTTACAGATGCCGGCAGCGTACATATTGATGGTAATGATGTTACCCGCATGGCCGATCATCAGCGCAGCAAATGGGTAGCTCGGGTTTTTCAAAATCCACTTAGCGGTACCGCGCCCGACCTGAGTATTATTGACAACTTCAGGCTGGCAGCCATACGCACCCAACGTAAAGGACTATCAATAGGCGTAACGGGGAATTTCAGGGAGAAAGTGAGGCAGCATATCGCCACTTTGGGTATGGGTCTCGAAAATAAACTGGAACAACCTATGGGTACACTGTCTGGCGGACAAAGGCAGGCACTTACTTTAGTAATGAGCGTGATGGATAGCTGTAAGGTACTGTTGCTTGATGAACCTACTGCCGCCCTTGATCCGCGCTCGGCAGATACCGTAATGCGCACTGCTGATAAGCTAATCCACGATTTTAAACTTACTTCAATACTCATCACGCATAATTTAAAGGACGCTTACCAGTACGGTACACGCCTTATCCAGATGCAGGAGGGCACTATTTTGCGCGATATTTCGGGCAGCGATAAATCCCTCTTATCTCAAAATGAAATTTTTAACTGGTTTTCTTGAGTCTGCCTTAAAAGTGGCAAAGTTATTGTATTCTTCTAATCACTATGAAGAACAATGAATTTGTAATGATAACAGATGCCTACCAGTTGGTTAAAGGCGCAAAGATAAAAGGTAAAAAGCAGGACGAGGTTTTTGAGCTTGGTCACTACGATCCAAATAAACGCGGTTATACCGTTTACCCTTTTGAAGAAGGGGTGATGTATAAGGATTTCAGCGTTATGGTATCAGAGAACGAGCTGAAGAACAACTACCTGATAGAGGCTGTAAAAAGCAAAGCAATTGATGCCGGTGTGGCTAACGCTGTTGAGCTTTTTGCTGATATAAATAATTTGAAAAGTGCCTGAGCAGTTTAAGGCTTAGGTTGATATAAAGAAATTGTCACCCCGGGATTTTGCCGGATTGTGTAATGTTGAGGATGGTTTTGTGATAGCAGGATATTCCGGCAACCGACGGTGACATTATTATTGATCGCGATAAGTGTGCGGATGGATTGATCGTGTGTGAGGCAGAAGAAGTGAGTAGATGAAGAAGTGCGGATGTATGCTGATTGGTGAAAGAGAGAAGAGTTGTGATGATGTGCAGAGGTGTGAAAACAGGATCAGTGTACTGGGTTTGTGAAGAAGTATGGATTGGATTAAGTGAAGAATGATTAGATCAGGTGATTAAGTATCGTGAACAAAGCAGAAAAGGCGCTCAATTTGAGCGCCTTTCTTATGTTATAATATTTTGATGGATACTTAAACAGAGAAGCTTTCGCCGCAGCCGCAGGTGCGGGTAGCATTAGGGTTATGAAAGTTAAACCCTTTACCGTTCAATCCATCCGAAAAATCAAGTTCGGTACCGGCCAGGTATAAAAATGATTTCATATCCAGGGCCATGCGCACACCTTTATCTTCAAAAAACTGGTCGCCTTTTTTCTCTTCGTTGTCAAAATCAAGATTGTATGACAAGCCTGAGCAGCCGCCACCCTGTACCGATACACGCAGAAAATACGACTCATCAAGTCCTGCGTTTTGTATCAGGTCATCAATTTTGCTTTTAGCTTTATCAGTTACGGTTACCATTTTATTATAGATTTTAGTATTGAGATATGAGTATTGATATCTGACATTTGAGAAAATTAGCCTCAACAAGGTATTATCTCAAATCTCATGTCTATTATCTCAAATCTCTTATTAGTGGTGCGATTTTTCTAATTCAATTGGCTCTAAACCGTTTTTAACGCGGTAATCGTTAATGGCGGCTTTAATAGCGTCCTCTGCTAAAACTGAGCAGTGAATTTTTACCGGCGGCAGGGCAAGTTCTTCAACTATGTCCATATTGTCAATAGCCATAGCATCGTCAATGCTTCTACCTTTTAACCACTCAGTAGCTAATGATGACGACGCGATAGCCGAACCACAGCCAAAGGTTTTAAATTTAGCGTCGGTAATAACGTTGTTATCATCAACTTCAATTTGTAAACGCATAACGTCGCCGCACTCAGGTGCACCAACAAGGCCGGTACCTACTTTATGGCTGCTTTTATCTAATGTACCCACGTTGCGCGGGTTGGTGTAATGATCAATTACTTTATCTGAATATGCCATTGTCTTTTGAATTATTGAGTTATTGAATTATTGACTAATTCATCGCTCACTATATAATTTACTTATTGTTTAGCATCCGCACGTTTGCACATCTGCATATTTTCACATCAATCTTAGTGTTCTGCCCACTCAATTGAGTTCAGGTCGATACCTTCTTTAAACATTTCCCACAGTGGTGAAAGTTCGCGCAGGTGGGTAACCGCTTTCTTAGTTACCTCGATGGCGTAATCTACTTCCTCGTCGGTAGTAAAGCGGCCTAAACCAAAACGTATTGAAGAGTGTGCCAGATCGTCTGACAAGCCTAAGCTTTTTAATACGTATGATGGCTCAAGTGATGCCGAGGTACAAGCTGAACCTGATGATACCGCCAGATCTTTCATGGCCATCATCAAACCTTCGCCCTCAACATATTTAAATGATATATTGGCTACGTGCGGTAAACGGTGTTGTACGTTACCATTTACATAGCTTTCTTCCAGTTCACTTAATGATGCTTCCAGTCTGTCGCGTAATGCTGATAAACGTTGAGCTTCCGAATCCATCTCCAAACGAGCTAATTCGCAAGCTTTACCCAAGCCAACAATACCCGGTACGTTCAACGTGCCTGAACGCATGCCACGCTCGTGACCACCGCCGTCCATTTGAGCGGTAACCTTAACACGCGGGCCTTTACGGCGTACGTATAAAGCGCCTACACCTTTAGGGCCATACATTTTGTGGGCCGAAAGGGCTAACAGGTCAATACCATCAGCGTTAACATCAACCGGAATTTTACCTACGGCTTGTGTAGCGTCTGTCATGAACAGGGCACCATGCTTGTGCGCAATGGCTGCAATTTCTTTAACCGGCTGTATAACGCCGATCTCGTTATTACCGTACATGATAGATACCAGGATGGTTTCAGGTGTCATGCTTTGTTCAAGCAATTCCAGATCAACCAAACCGTCCTCTTTAACAGGCAGGTAAGTAACTTTGCCGCCCAGTTTTTCAACGTGTTTACAAGCATCAAGCACAGCTTTATGCTCGGTAACAGCGGTGATGATGTGGTTACCTTTATCCTTATACATCTCAAACACACCTTTGATGGCCAGGTTGTCTGACTCGGTAGCGCCTGATGTAAAGATGATCTCTTTCTCGGTAGCGCCAATCAATTTGGCCACCTGCTCGCGGGCATAATCAACACCCTCTTCGGCTACCCAGCCAAAGTGGTGGTTACGGCTTGCGGCATTACCAAACTTTTGGGTAAAATATGGTATCATAGCTTCAAGCACCCTGGGGTCCATAGGTGTTGTAGCGTTGTTATCTAAATAAATTGGTAAGTTCATCGTATCAGTTTAACAATACAAAGATATACAAATAATTTATTAAAAATTGTTCGCTCACTGTCATAAACAAGTGCGTAGGTAGACTATTTTTTGAACTTAAATAGGGCTTTCAATGAGTATTTAGTTGAACTTGAGCGCGTATTAAAAATGAAACCAAACCTTATATTACTGTATCTTATCCTTATAATTCTCCTTAATACAGGATGTCGCCCGGTATTTTGTGTTTGGGATATGGGTTTTACAGCCATCACAGCAAAAGATGATGTTAAAGTAGTTGGTACTTATAAGCTGACAGATCATTCTAAAAAATGATGCAATATGAAGGGGACTATATTAATATTCCTGAGAGTTATTTGATAGTGCATGATAACGGAACCTATGATTTGAAAAATGCACCGGATTGGATTATGGATGATTGGGGTAAGTCAAACAAAAATTATATTGATCATAGCGGAAATTGGAGTTTAAGCTGCGATGGTAACGGACATTGTATTTTTGAACTTAACGATATCAGTACCGGGAATATACTGCAAAAAAAGGATGGTAAATTGTATGTCTTATTAAATATAGGCGATCCGGATAGTTGCCAGGGAATGGTTTATGAGAAGCAATAGCAGGTAGAGATTTAAATACGTGGAAAACTTTTTCCCTTAATGTTTTATAATCAAAATAAGATCACTATATTTGCGCCTCTTTTATAAGGAAAGTATAAAGTAATGAAAAAAGATCTGCATCCATCAAACTATAGATTAGTGGTTTTTAAAGACATGTCTAACGACTATTCTTTCATCACTAAATCATGCATCGATACCCGTGAAACTGTTAAATGGGAAGATGGCAACGAGTATCCACTAATTAAATTAGAGATATCACACACTTCACACCCTTTTTACACCGGTAAAATGAAGTTGGTAGATACAGCCGGTCGTATCGATAAGTTCCGTACACGTTACGCTAAAAAGTAATCGCTTATTTTAAAATATTCATAAGTCCCGGCTTTGCAGTCGGGACTTTTTTTATTTTTGCGCCATGGCAATCATCCTGTTTGACGATAACGCACAAAATACCTTATTACCGTTAACCTACACACGCCCTGTTGCCAACCTGCGCATAGGCATACTCACTATCGACGAAAAGTGGGCTACATACCTTGGCAGCGCGTATTCATACCTTACCCGCGATTATTTGCAGGGAAAATTTCCGCTGGAGATTCAGGATCAGAATATATTTATTAATGGTTCTGTTTGCCCGGATGAGGCGCTTGCCGAAGCCATCGATAAACTTGGCGAAGGCGAAGCCCTCAAAGCCGGCGAATTGCTTATTGCCGTAAAGTTGAATGAAACAGGTGCCAAAAGCTTTACCCCAACGGGTACTTTTGACAGGGCTACAGTATATACGGAGCGGTTTAACTACATTAAGCACCCTGAAGATATTTTCAGGAACAATGCGTCTGAACTTAAAAAGGATTTCGCGCTGCTTACCAAGGGCCGCAGCAGCGCCGCTATAAGTACCACAAACACCATTATTGGCGCTAACGATCAGTTTTTTGCCGAGGAGGGCGCCGTGGCCGAGTGCTCAACCTTTAATACCAGTAACGGCCCGATCTACCTGGCTGCCGATACCGAGGTTTGGGAAGGTACCAACATACGTGGCGGTTTTGCGCTTTGCAGCCATTCGCAGGTAAAAATGGGTACTAAGGTTTATGGTGCTACCACTATAGGGCCGCACTCGCGCGTGGGTGGCGAGATCAATAATGCCGTTGTTTGGGGTTATACCTCAAAAGGGCACGAGGGTTACCTGGGTAATTCGGTGCTGGGCGAATGGTGCAACATCGGGGCCGACTCTAACAACTCCAACCTTAAAAATAATTACGCCGAGGTAAAGCTGTGGGATTATACCAGCCAGCGTTTCCGTAAAACAGGCTTGCAATTTTGCGGTCTCATTATGGGCGATCATTCAAAATGCGGCATCAACACCATGTTTAATACCGGTACGGTGGTAGGCGTAAGCGCTAATGTATATGGTGCAGGCTACCCGCGTAATTTTGTGGCTGATTTTGCCTGGGGCGGGGCGCAGGGCTTTGAAACCTACGGCTTAAAAAAGGTTTTTGAAACCGCTGAGAAAGTATTTGAGCGCAAAGATGGGCGCGATTTTAACCAGATTGAAAAAGATATACTAACAAACGTATTTGAGCTTACCGAAAAGTTCAGACGTTTTTAATTGTGATACATTAACATAAAATAACATGAGAAAGAAAATTGTTGCCGGTAACTGGAAAATGAACCTGGATTATAACGAGGGTTTAAGCCTTTTTTCGGAGGTTATCAATATTATAAAAGATGAGGTAACCGGCACTCAGCAAGCTGTGGTTTGCAGTCCGTTTATACACCTGCACAGCCTGGTACAATTGGCCAAAGGTTATGATAAGATATCGGTAGGAGCGCAAAACGCCCACCAGGCCGAGAGCGGTGCTTATACCGGCGAGATCTCTGCAAAACAAATTAAATCAGTAGGTGCCGAGTATGTTATCCTTGGTCACTCAGAGCGCCGCCAGTACTTTGGCGAAACCAATAAGCTGCTTGCCAAAAAAACTGATACCGCCCTGGCAAACGGTTTAACGCCTATTTTTTGTATTGGCGAAACCTTGCAGGAACGTGAGGCTGAAACACATTTCGACATTATCAAGGCACAATTGGTTGAAGGTATCTTCCACCTTGACGAAGCATCATTCAGTAAACTGGTTATCGCTTATGAGCCGGTTTGGGCTATTGGTACCGGTGTAACCGCTACGTCTGACCAGGCGCAGGAAATTCATGCCTTCATCCGTCAGGAGATCGCGGCCAAATACAGCCAGGCAGTTGCCGATGCTACTACTATACTTTACGGCGGTAGCTGTAACCCTAAAAACGCTGCCGAGCTGTTTGCACAAGCGGATATCGACGGTGGTTTGATCGGCGGCGCGTCCCTAAAATCGCGCGACTTTGCCGATATAGTTAAGGTGTTTAATTAATAGTGATTAGAGGTTGGTGGTTAGAGATTGGTAATTAAAAAAATTATTAACTAACCATCAACTACTAATCTCTGATCACCAACCACTAACCACTATCCCCAATGGATTATTACGAAATAGATTTTACCCTGCCCGCGGCAGAGGATTATCAGCGCGATTTGTTGATTGATGCCCTGGCCGGTTTGGGCTGCGATACCTTTGAGGAAACCGAAACAGGTTTCAGGGCATATATACCTTCTGTAGGTTTTAACCAGCAGGCTATAGACGATCAACTGTCGGCCTACAAAAACATGGTTGATTATACTTACCAGGTAAATCTTGTCCCGCAAAAAAACTGGAACGAGGCCTGGGAAAGTAACTTTGAGCCGATAGAGATACAGGATCAGGTATTTGTCAGGGCTACATTTCACCAGCCGCGCGCGGAGTTTCCGTACGAGATCGTTATCGACCCGAAGATGGCATTTGGTACCGGCCACCATCAAACTACCTCTATGATGCTGGAGCTGATGCTAAGCGAAGGTTTTGAGGGTAAACAGGTGTTGGATATGGGCTGCGGTACTGGTATACTGGCCATTATGGCCTCAAAGCTGGGTGCCAAACAGGTGATGGCTATTGATTACGACCCGGTTTGTTATGATAGTACCATTGAAAATGCCGCGCTTAACAATGCCGATAATATAACGGCGCTTTGCGGCTCTAAAGAAGCGATACCTGATGCGCGATACGATGTGATATTAGCCAATATAAACCGCAATATATTGCTTGATCAAATGGCCAGCTACGCCGGGGTTTTAAAGCCCGATGGTGTGATATTTTTTAGTGGATTTTATGAAACGCCCGACCTTGATATAATAAAGGAGGCTGCCGCAGCGTATGGCCTAACATATACCCGCCACCTAACCCGTAATGATTGGGTGGCAGCAAGGTTTGTAATACGTTAATATTTGTTAAAAGTTAAAAAATGTAAGTTCAAACAAATATTTTTTTGTTTATTTGCATGCCATCTTTAAATAATAATTATAAATGAGGGTTCATTTTATTGCGATAGGAGGGAGCGCCATGCATAACCTCGCCATCGCCCTGCATAAAAAAGGTTTTACAGTTAGCGGGTCTGACGACCATATATTTGAACCCTCAGCTTCAAGGTTAGCCAAGTACGGCTTGTTGCCTGAGCACGAAGGCTGGTACCCCGAAAAAGTTACCACAGCGCTGGATGCCGTAATATTAGGCATGCACGCACGTGTTGATAATCCTGAACTACTTAAAGCGCAGGAGCTTGGCCTCACCATTTATTCATACCCCGATTATATTTACGAGCAATCAAAAGATAAGCTGCGTGTGGTTATAGGTGGTAGTCATGGTAAAACCTCCATTACCTCCATGATATTGCATGTATTACAGCATCAGGGTATGAAGTTTGATTACCTGGTGGGCGCGCAGTTAGATGGTTTTGAAACCATGGTAGGTTTAAGCGATGATGCCCCGCTGATCGTGATCGAAGGGGATGAATACCTGGCATCACCGATTGACAGGCGCCCAAAATTTCATATTTATAAAGCGAACATAGGTGTAATCAGTGGTATCGCCTGGGATCATATCAACGTTTTTCCGACGTTTAAAAGTTATACCGACCAATTTAAAATATTTATTGAAACCATACAGCCCGGCGGCACGCTTATTTATTGTAATGCCGATGAAGTGCTGAAACAAACCATTGCCGAAACTAATACTGAGGTAAAAAAATATCCTTATAATTTACCGCAATTCAGCATCGAAAACGGGGTTACAAATATTATTTTTAATAATAATATTTATCCGTTGCAGGTTTTTGGAGAGCACAACTTGCTGAATATTCAGGCCGCCCAACAGGTTTGTGATCAGCTTGGCATAGCTCCCGAAAATTTTTACACAGCTATAAGTTCGTTTAAAGGGGCGGCCCGCAGGCTTGAATTGCTTGGTAAAACGGAGCAGGCCAACATTTACAAGGATTTTGCACACTCGCCATCAAAACTTAGCGCCACTATTCACGCGGTAAAGTCTCAATTTGCTGATCGTAAGCTTACAGCGGTGATTGAATTGCATACTTTCAGCAGTTTGAATAAAGATTTTTTAGCTGAATACAGCGGCACAATGGATCAGGCTGACAGAGCTATTGTATTTATTGATAAGCACACATTCGAGCAAAAAAATATGGAGCCATATAGCGAGCAAGACGTAAAAAGTGCGTTTGCGCGTCAGGATCTCATTTTTTTTAATGAACCACAACAGTTATTAAAATACTTACAGGATATAAACATAATTAATGCTAACCTATTGCTTATGAGTTCAGGTAACTTCGGCGGCATCGACCTGGTAGCTTTGAAAAATAATTTATTAAAATTATAATATCCGGTTAGTTTTTAATAAAAAATTATTATAACTTTATTAACTATTGAGAAAACCCGCACCCTTAATTGAACAATTAAAAAAATGAAAACACTGGGCAAAAAAATCAGGCTGTTGCGCCACCAAAAAGGATGGAGCCAGGAAGATGTTGCAAAAAAATTAGACATATCAATTCCCGCATTTTCTAAGATCGAAACCGGTATTACCGATATTAACCTTTCAAGGCTTGAGCAAATTGCTACTTTGTTTGAAATGTCTGTAGTACAGCTACTTACTTTTAATGATACTCAGGAAGAGCAAAAATTTGCCAGTGAGCTTGAGAATATTCATAAAAAACTAACGGAGCGAGAAACAGAGGTTATAGATCTCCAGAAAAAGGTGATCGAGCTTTTTGAAGAGCTACGCCTGAAAAAAGTTACCGCATAAAACATAAGCCCGGCAAGCACACCGGGTTTTATTTTTATATCAGGTTTCATATTACACAAATACCCTGTTGTCTGAGTAGTTATCTCTGAATTCGTTGGGGGTACAACCTTTCTTATTTTTAAAAGTGCGGTTAAAGTTGGCCATATTGTTAAAACCGCATTTATATGCTATTTCTGATACGGAATGGGTGGTATCTATCAGCATGCGTGATACATGACCAAGCCTGATCTCGTTAAGGCTGCTAATAAAAGTTGAACCGGTACGTTTGCGTATAAACCTGCTAAAGGATGCGCTGGGCATATTCGCTATTTTTGATACCTCATCAAGCGTTATCTGTTTGCTGAAATTGGCATTCATATATTCAAACACACGCTCAATACGGCGGCTGTTATAGTTATCCTGCTTGTGCAAAAATGTAGAGTCGGACAGGGTACGGTAATCCCGTGCTATGGATAGTTCATTAAATATGGCAAACAGCTCCAGTATCGAATCAAACCCCGCCTGTTTGTTCAAAGCCAGTATTCTTGGCGCTATATGCTCAACGGTTTTTCGCGAAAACAGAATTCCCTTTTTTGCGGCCTCTATCATATTGCGGATAAAATTGAGCTGATTCCGTTTCAAAAACCGGTCATCCATCAAATCCTTATGAAACTGTATGGTTACCTCGGTTATCAAGTCACTTTTACAATTGTGGGTAAACCAACCATGTGGCAGGTTGGGGCCAACCAGCACAAGTTCTACATCGGTAATCTCATCAATATGGTCGCCAACAATACGCTTGGCGCCTGCTGCATTCAATATCAGGTTCAGCTCCATTTCCTCATGGTTGTGCAGCGGAAAATTAAACTCCTGTTTTTCGCGTGTAAATATGGTGAAACAGTCGTTCTGCGTCAGGGGAGTTATTTCCCTCGAAACATTCTTGAACATAGTAATCGGTTATAATTGTATTGCAATATAGTTAAAAAACTATTAAGTTATACAGGATGTATTAAAAAGCGGTAAACCTCTATGTATTGATATGTAAATGTGGCGTTGCATTATGTCTGGTTTACTTTTTAAAGATAATAAAGCCATATAACGGGCTCAAAGGGCATGATTTTTTATTAAAGCTAACAAGTGCATTTATTTTGTAGATGTTAAAACATAGCTGTTTTAATAATCAAAAACTATTTCATTTTGCTTAGTTACTGTTTAACTGAACTGTTAATATCATGTTTGGTTAAAATAATATTAAAATGGGTGCGGCTGCCCTACTAATTTTGATAAAGGTTCAAAATCAAGTAAAAAGGTTTTTTTATACGGCGTTAAAGCAATAAATTACCCTACAATGTTCACACGGGTTGAACATAACCAATTTATAACCGCTTATTTCAACAACTTAAATGAAGTTACAATTACTTGATGTATTGATATTGGTATGCTATCTGGTTATGATGGTACTTATTGGCTGGTACTATCGTAACAAGGCACGGCAAAATAAAGAAAGTTACCTGATGGGTGGCAAAAAGCTGCCGTGGTATATGCTGGGCCTTAGTGATGCCTCGGACATGTTTGATATTAGCGGTACCATGTGGATGGTATCATTGTGCTTTGTATATGGCTTTAAAAGTATCTGGATACCCTGGCTGTGGCCGGTATTTAACCAGGTATTTAACATGATGTTCATGGCCAAATGGTTACGCCGCTCAAATGCCGATACCGGTGCCGGGTGGATGGCAACCCGCTTTGGC
The DNA here is from genome assembly GCF_020880975.1 of Mucilaginibacter sp. UR6-1. GTDB lineage: Bacteria > Bacteroidota > Bacteroidia > Sphingobacteriales > Sphingobacteriaceae > Mucilaginibacter. The sequence goes on from NZ_JAJIWP010000002.1 coordinate 1,004,169, forward strand.
ATAAGCGGCACAGGGGTAACGGCATCACATGCTATAATGGTAGCTTTCGCGCTAATAGGTTGCCTGGGTTACCTGGCTTATGGTTTTGTTGGCCTTGGTAAGTTTGTTGAGATATTTATCCCATGGAATGTGGTTGAACCTTACATCCCATTTAATGTACCGCCTGAGTATGTAGCCCACTTTTACGGTATCATATTTACGCTGTTCGCCATGTTTTACTCGATTTTAGGGGGTATGCACAGTATTGTGCTGGGTGATGTGATAAAATACGCCATCATGACGGTGGGCTGCATTGCCATAGGCATAATAGCCATGCAGCATCTTAACGGCAAGCAACTGAATGTGCCCCACGGCTGGAACGAGCCCTTGTTTGACTGGAAGCTTTCTCTTGATTGGAGCGGCATAGTGCCCGATGCCAATAAAAAGATTGCCGATGACGGTTTTAGCATGTTCGGTGTGTTTTTTATGATGATGCTTTTTAAAGGCGTGTTTGCAAGTATGGCCGGGCCTGCGCCTACATATGATATGCAAAAGGTATTGTCGTCGCGTTCGCCAAAGGATGCGTCAAAAATGACCGGCTTTGTAAGCATCATCCTGCTGCCTATACGCTATAGCATGATCATCGGGCTTACCGTGCTGGCCTTATTGTATTATAACCAATTAGATGTAAGCACTGCCAATGGTACCGATTTTGAACGCATACTGCCTGCCGCTATCAATAACTTTTTGCCGGTTGGCATACTTGGGCTGGTTGTTACCGGGCTAATGGGCGCGTTTATGGGCACATTCTCGGGTACGTTGAATGCCGCGCAGGCCTATGTGGTGAATGATATTTATCTTAAATACATTAATCCGCAGGCATCTAACAAAAACATAATCACCACTAATTACATCACCGGTATAGTGGTGGTAATTATTGGCGTAGTGCTTGGCTTTTTCGCCAAGGATGTCAACTCTATTTTGCAATGGATAGTGGGCGCGCTTTACGGCGGATATATTGCTGCCAACGTATTAAAGTGGTATTGGTGGCGCTTTAATGCCAGCGGCTTTTTTTGGGGTATGGTATCGGGTATCGCGGCGGCGCTGGTATTTCCGTTCATATTTACAGGCTTGCCTTTGTACAACTGGCCGCTGCTGTTCCTTATATCCATCATTGGTTCAATTGTCGGTACTTATGCCGCCCCGCCAACTGATGAAAAGGTACTGATCAGTTTTTATCATACCGTAAGGCCATGGGGCTTTTGGAAACCGGTGCATGATAAGGTAATGCTGATAGACCCTGAATTTGTACCCAATAAACGCTTTAAGCTGGATATGTTTAACGTAGTGCTGGGTATTATAGCGCAACTGCTGCTTACCCTGCTGCCTATGTATGTAGTGCTTTGGATGCAGTTGCCATTACTGGTAACGGTAGCCTTATTGGCGGTGATTATTGTTATCCTCAAAAAAACATGGTGGGATAAACTGGAAGATTAAGAAATTGAAATTATCAATACGATGAATATAACTTTTAACGAGCGTTTGCAATATATACGCGGCGAGTACGAAGCATTGATAACACGGATAAATGAACCGATGGCCGACTCCAACGGCATTTATCAGCGCTATAGATACCCTATACTTACGGGTAAACATGCGCCGTATTTTTGGAAGTATGATCTTAACCCCTTAACCAATCCGCTGCTGTTGGAGCGTATTGGCGTGAACGCCGCCTTTAATGCGGGGGCAATAAAATTTAATGGCAAGTATTTGTTAGTGGCCAGGGTAGAGGGTAACGATCGTAAATCTTTTTTCGCGGTGGCCGAAAGCCCCAATGGTATTGATAATTTTCGATTTTGGGATAAGCCGATATATGTAGCCCGACACCCCGACCAGGAGGCTGATACCAATATTTATGATATGCGCCTTACTGAGCATGAGGATGGCTGGATATATGGCCTTTTTTGTACCGAACGGCGCGATCCGGATGCTGGCGAAGGCGACCAGTCGGCCGCGGTAGCGCAATGCGGTATTGTACGCACAAAGGATATGCTGGAATGGGAGCGCCTGCCCGATCTTAAAACACCATCGCCGCAGCAACGTAACGTAGTGTTGCACCCTGAGTTTGTGGAGGGTAAATATGCCTTTTACACACGTCCGCAGGATGGTTTTATTGAAGCAGGTAACGCAGGCGGTATAGGTTATGGTTTAGCTGCCGACATTACCAATGCAGTGGTAGAAAGAGAGTATGTTATTGACAGCAAGGTTTATCATACCATTAATGAGGCAAAACTGGGCCTTGGCCCGCACCCGATAAAAACAGAAAAAGGCTGGCTGCACCTGGCGCATGGCGTGCGTAATACGGCTGCGGGGCTGCGTTATGTATTATACGTTTTTATAACGGCGCTTGATGACCTGACCAGAATTATCCATAAACCCGCCGGTTACTTTTTGGCTCCCGAAGGTGACGAAAGGGTGGGCGATGTATCTAACGTAGTATTCTCCAACGGTTGGATAACTGATGATGATGGTACGGTATATATATACTATGCTTCGTCAGACACGCGAATGCACGTGGCGGTATCAAGCATTGCGCAACTGCTGGATTACGCCGTTAATACACCCGAGGACGGGCTTACCTCGGCAGCATCAGTTGAGGCGATAAATGAACTGGTTGATAAGAATGTGACTTTTATATAGATCACCAACCGATATAAAATAATAAAGGCTGTACCTGAAAGGTACAGCCTTTATTATTTTCTCTGAAAATGTAAGATTACATTTTAGCAGCAGTATCAGCTTTAACTGTATCAGTTTTGCCAGTATCAACAACTGTAGTGTCAGTACCAGTAGTATCAACAACTGTAGTATCAGCAGCAGTTGAATCACCTTCTGATGAACCAGAACCTTTACAAGCAACAACTGACAAAGAGATAGCAAGGGCTAAAAAGCCGAATTTGAATGCATTTTTCATTTTAAAATCTTTTTAATAGTGATTAATAGTTTTACTTTAATACCTGAATGTTTAAAAGGTAACCCGCTTTTTTGAAAAAAAATTAAAAAATTACGATTTAACTTTTCAGGTGCCTCATTATTAGTGAGTTTTATTGCTGTTTACGCAAATTACATTTTAGCTGTATCAGCTTTATTAGTATCAGTAGTAGCGGCAGTGTCAGTAGTAGCGGCGGTATCAGTTGCTACTGCTGATGAATCTGTTGCGGTAGTATCAGAACCTACGGTGCTTGATGAGCTGCCACAAGCTGAAACTGCGATAGAGATAGCTAATGCTAAAAAGCCAAATTTGAAAGCGTTTTTCATGATCGTTTTTTGTGTTTGTTTAAAGGTTAATACTTAAATATCAAAAAGGTAACCCTGTAAAAAGCATTTTGTTCGATTTTATTTATATAAAATATTGATTGATAGTATTTTGTAAAGCTGTGTTTATTTTAGTATGCTTTTAACAGGGTTACCTTTACCTTGCATTAGTATTAAAACTGGCTGTAACATTTATCACATTAATTTTTTTTTGTGAATAATGGGTTACATTTTCGCATAAACTGTATTAAATAGTGAGTAGCAAAGCAAATAGTTCAATTCCAACGGATAACGAGGTAATATTAGGTATACTTAATAACTCCGATGTTGTTTTAAAGCGTTTATACCTGGCTTACTTCCCGATGGTATTGCAACTGATCATCAATAATAACGGCAGTGCCGATGATGCGAAGGATATTTACCAGGAAGCCGTTATCGTTCTTTACAATAAAGTTAAGGCCGGCAATTTTGAGCTGAGCAGCAAACTGAAAACCTATATATATTCGGTAAGCCGCAGGCTCTGGCTAAAAAGGTTAACCCAGATGAACCGTTACGGCGGCGATCTGAAAGATTTTGAAGAGCATTTGCCGCTTGAGGAGGAGGACCCGGAAAAACATGCCGACCGCGACCTGCAATTTGGTAAGATGCAGGCTGCATTAGGGCAGTTGGGCGAACCCTGCAAAACCATTATGGAAGATTTTTATATCCACAACCGGTCAATGCAGGAGATATGCGAGCGTTTTGGTTATACCAATGCCGATAACGCTAAAACACAAAAATACAAGTGCCTGCAAAGGCTAAAAAAGCTGTTCTTTCAGCAAAACTAATTTAGAGTGTGATGAGTGATTACCGATTACTGGAACAAATTGACCGTTATATAAACGGTGAAATGAGCGGTGAAGAGCTGGCTGCCTTTGAGCAATTGCGCAAAGATAACCCGGCTATTGACAGTCGTATAAGTGAGCACCGTAACTTTTTAGGCGCATTAAAGCACTACAGCGAACGCCTTGATCTTGAAACGCGCCTTAACGCCATTCATGATGAGATAGATGTGCACACGCTTGAAGAAGAGTTGATGATAAAGCCATCATGGATAGTAAGCCTGTGGCGCCATCACCATTCAAAAATATCTGTAGCGGCATCTATCGCCATATTTGCGGTACTTACCACGCTGCTGTTTACCGGCGGCTTTAAAAAGCATGATACCGCTTATGTTGAGCTGAAAAAGGAAATAGCTAAAGTGCGAATTTCTACAGTGTTACTTAATGAGCAAAGCCATAATATTAAAAAGCAATTATCATCATCCGGCACCGGAAAGATCATGGCTAATCCCGGAAAATTCAGCGGTACAGGTTTTGCCCTTACCTCAAACGGTTACCTGGTTACCAACTATCACGTAGTTAAGGATGCCGATTCAGTGTATGTACAAAATGTGGATGGCGACTCGTTTCATGCAAAGGTAATTTACACCGAGCCTGCACAGGATATCGCTTTTTTGCAGATAAATGATGCCTCCTTTAAATCATTAGGTTCAGTACCATACAATTTTAAACGCGCGAAAAGCGACCTGGGCGAGGATGTGTTCACCGTAGGTTATCCTGCTGATGTAATTGCTTTTAGCGAAGGTGCCTTAACATCTCCCGCCGGTTTTAATGGCGATAGTTCAGCATACGAATTGTCCATACTTGCCCGTCCGGGTAACAGCGGTGGCCCCTTGCTTGATAGCAAAGGTAACCTGATCGGTATCATCAGTGGTAAGCAATCATCTTACGAGGGCATATCGTTCGCCAAAAAATCAAGCTATTTATTAAAGGCTATTCAAAATATACCGTCAGATTCATTAGTGAAGCCACTTAACCTGAACACGCGTAACGGTTTGGCAGGATTGAATCGTCCGCAGCAAATTAAAAAGTTGCGTAACTATGTATTCATGGTTAAAGTTTATAACTAAAGCGTACCCATCACCTTAGTAACCATATTACGTAACCCGGCGCTTGCACTAAGCGACCGGGTTTTTTATTTACACACTTTGCCCGCCTTTATTATATTTGAGGCATGGAGCAACCGCAAACTTTACCTGTACTTACCGATACCGAACTGAGGGTATTAGGCGCTTTGATCGAAAAATCGCGTACCACGCCCGAATATTATCCGCTAACGCTTAATAGCCTTACTACGGCATGTAACCAAAAAACAGCACGTAAACCGGTGGTTGAGTATGACGATGATACGGTGATTGCCGCGTTGGATTCATTAAAAAAGCGTGCACTTATATCAACTGTTGTTGGCGGTTCAAGCCGTGCTACCAAATACAAGCATAACTTCGCGGTGGTTTACCCGCTGATACCTGCCGAAGTGGTTGTTATTGGCCTGCTTATATTACGCGGACCGCAAACACCGGGGGAGATCAACACCAACTCGGGCAGAATGTATGAGTTTGAATCGCTGGAGGAGGTGCAGGAGATACTGGATAAACTTTCATCGGGCGATACCATCTACATACAGCAATTGCCAAAGCGCCCCGGGCAAAAAGAGGTTCGTTATACACACCTGTTGGCCGGTGAGGTTGATGTGAATGCTTTTGAGGAAGCGGAAGTGTCGTCATCACGTTCATCATCATCAGGCGCTTTAGAGGCCCGCGTTGCCACGCTTGAGCAGGAACTGGCCGAATTAAAAGAGAATTTTAATAAGCTGATGAAAGAACTGATGGGTTAAACATCAGTTAAATGATTGTTTGAAGGCTACGAGTACCGACAGGTAAATATTCCTTTCCAGCGGAAAGGTGGGCGGCTGATCCGGACGTATCGGTACGCCATTCTTATATTTTAGCGGGAAGAACAATGCTATGAAATCCTCCTGCGATATATCATACTTAAGCCAGGGGTGCTTGCGGTGTATCTCTTCCAAACGCATCTCAAACAGCGAAGCACTTAACGGGTCTTTTGTCATCGGGCCAAATATAACAAGTGTTAATTATAATAGCAGTATATCTATACGATGGGCATGAACCAGGTTCAGGTCATCAGACCATGAAAAGATGGTAAAATGCCCGTCCTGCGAGGCTACCAACGCTATGGCATCATGCTGATCGTAAACAAACTGTGCTGCCGAGAGGTGCCTTGTACCGCCATTTTGGGTAGGGTGGCGTCGTTCGGCCCTGCCATCAACTACAGGCTCGCTGAGGATGATCTGCTCAATTGCCAGGCTATTCTCTGATCGTGATATTTTAGCGCCAAAGGCCAGCAGCTCATGGTTTTGGGTGATGATGGTAGCACCATCAACTGAAGTAAAGCCACCAATTAGCTGTACGGCCTGTAATACAGACTCCTGCCATTCAAGGTTTTCGCCATCCTCTTCCTCACGCTGCATTAATTCATTAATAACAGTGTAAGCAGGCTCAACAGGGTAGGTTACCGGTTGCACAATTGATTCGCGCCATTTGTCAGATCCGGGAGGTACTACCAGCACAATACCGCCCCGTCCATGCAAGCGCATAACCGCTGCCAACTGTACCAGTATGTTTACACTTTTACCGGTACGATAAGGCAGGGGTAAACCAAGTAATGATTTTAATAGCTGCGGGCAACCGTTTAGCCCTGAACTTTCTTCATCCACTATCTTAACATCATCACCTTTTAGCACAGCTACGTTAACAAACTTGCCAAAGCCATCAATACGCTTGTGTTTTATTACCAGCAGGCCCGGTTCGGCAACTTCAAGCACAAAGCAAATGCCCGGTATGGCATGGGTAGTGCCCCATATATACAGGTTGTCATTATCAAACCAAACCCCCAGGTGTGTGCCGGGCTGTTCAACCGCGGGCGCAAGCTTTATCAGGGTTTGCGGGGTTAGACGCAGCGGCGTGCCAAAAAGCAACGGCTGATCGCATTGTTGCGGGTGCAGCACGGCTAATGATATTTTTGGCGGCCGCCCTTCCTCACGTCGCAGGCTCGACCAAAAGGCTATATCAATAACCGCCTCTATTATACTCGCGCCGGGGTTGGTGGCCACATTAGGCTCGCCTGCAATTATGGCTGCATCAATATGTTTGTTAAAATGCGCCTCAATAGTTGAGGCAACCATGCGCGCGGCAAGGTATGTTGGTTCTGAAAGCATAGCCAGACGAAAATGGGTTCGGTGTGTTGTTTACTGCAAAACTAACATAATTGATCGGCAAAGCGTTTTCGGTTGCATCCATAAAATGTAAACATACCCCGGGTTTTGGTCATGCCAATATCAAATACAGCTACCCTAAAAATAACTTTGTTTGTTGGTATGATAAATGTTGCGATTGGGTATCTGCTACAGATCAACTAAAAATAACTGAACATGACAGAAGTAAAAACAAGCCTGACCTATAATTTAGGCGGCGACTTACAAATTAACCGTTTAGGTTACGGTGCAATGCAGCTTACAGGCCATGGCGTTTTCGGCGAGGTTGCCGATAGGGATAATGCCATAAAGGTATTACAAGCTGCGGTTGAACAGGGTGTTAATTTTATTGATACTGCCGATGCTTACGGCCCGCATTATAACGAAAGCCTTATTGCCGATGCGCTGCATCCATATAAGCAAGGGTTGATTATTGCTACCAAGGGTGGCTTTGTACGCCCTGGCCCAAACAACTGGGTGCCGAATGGTAAACCCGAATTTATTGCCGAAAATATTGAAGGCAGCCTTAAACGCCTGAAAGTTGATACCATTGACCTTTGGCAACTGCACCGTATTGATCCTAAAGTACCCGTTGAAGATACGTTGGCACCGGTGTTAGATGCTGTTAAGGCGGGTAAAATTAAACACGTAGGCCTGTCAGAAGTGGGTATTGCCGATATTGAGCGTGTACAAAAAATATTGCCCATAGTATCGGTACAAAACCTGTATAACCTGGGCGAACGTAAATGGGAGGATGTGCTTGATTATACTACGCAAAACAACCTTGCCTTTATTCCATGGTATCCACTGGCATCAGGTCCCGATTCATTATCTAACAAGATAGAGAAGATTGCTGCAAGCCATAATGCCACTACAGCGCAAATTGCCCTGGCATGGTTACTTAAACGTGCTGAAAATATATTGCTTATACCGGGTACCAAATCAACAGGGCACCTGGCCGAAAATTTACAGGCAGCAAATATTGAACTTACTGATGAAGAATTCGAGCAACTGTCAGCATAACTACGTTATATTATAATAAACAAGCAAGGCGCACCATTAACGGTGCGCCTTGTTTGTTACAAACCTTTTTTACTTGCCGATTGTGTTTTATGCAGCTATGCGTATAAAAAGGATCACATCTTGCCTGGCGGTTATAGCGGTGTTGCTGATAAGTAACGCTTATGCCCAGTTTTCAGACAGTACCCATTACAGGTTAAATTATACCTCATCAGGCTCTATCAATAAAACAGGAGATGGTACCGCTTACCTGCTCAATAATGGTGCCCGGTTTGGTATTAAAAAAAAGGACATCTCCCTCAATTTTACCAATACCTGGGTATACGGTCGCCAGCAGGATGAACTGACCAATAACGATTTTTCTACCTCGCTCGACTTTAACCTGTACAAAACCTTTCCGCATTTTTTTTACTGGGGATTAGCCAATTATAATACCAGCTATTCCTTAAAAATTAACAATCAGTTGCTTGCAGGCCTTGGCATAGCTTATAATTTGATAGATAAGCAGGATGCCTGGCTTAACATTAGTAACGGTATTTTGTATGATAAAAGCGACCTGATGCTGACCGATACCACACGCGAAAACTATCATACCTTTCGCAACTCGTTAAGGCTGGCATTCAGGTTTAATATCCAGCGCTTTATTGTGCTGGAGAGCAGTAGTTTTTTACAGAGTTCGTTAAACAATGGTAACGATTATATTATCCGTTCAACCAATTCATTATCCTTCAAGCTCAATAAATGGCTGGCACTTACAACGGCTTTAAACTACAACCGTCAAAACCGCACCAATAGCGAAAATTTACTCTTTACCTACGGCCTCACCCTCGAAAAGTACTTTAAATAATTTAACACAAAAAGTGCGTTTGCATGCCGAAAACGCAATAAGTGTCAAAAAAACATTACATCAAAAACTGCCCGAAAAGGATGTTTTTTAGCTAAATAATATCACAAAACTGCTACTGGAACAAAGCGTATCAAAAATTTGTGGCTATAACGTATTAAATAGTGTTTCTCGCTGATAATTAGCATACATCACTATAGCTGCGCTTGCTATTAAAGCGTTTCAAAATAAGCATAAATAACTAAAAATCAGTTGTTTATGAAAAATTTATTTGCTTTTTACTTTTTTACTTCGATACCTTTGGTGTGTTGAGCGGCTTGTTTTAAACCAATTATAAAGCCGTTTATCAACCAATAACTTTTATAAACCAATAAAAAATCTATGTGCAAAAAACTGTACCAATGGCTTGCCTATGGCTAATAGGTTGACGGGCTGTAAACCAGAGCCTGTAAGCTTAAACCTAATTCCCAGATCCAACAATTATTAACTAATTATCCATGAGAAAAAAAATTACTTTTTTACTATTCCTGCTTATTGCCGGAATCACATCTGCCATGGCCCAAAGCACCATTAAGGGCAAAGTGGTTGATCAAAATGCACAGCCTTTGCCGGGGGTATCTGTTACGGTAAAAGGCACGCAAAGCGGTACCCTTACTGATGTTAACGGTAATTATACCCTCAGTGCTCCTTCAAATGCTACACTGGTGTTTTCATACATCGGTTTTGATACACAGGAAGTGAGTGTATCAAACCGTACGGAGATCAACCTAACCCTAACCGAAGGCGTTAAAAGCCTGAATGAAGTGGTAGTGGTAGGTTACGGCACGCAAAAGAAAAGCGTAGTTACCGGTTCAATTTCGCGTGTAAAGGCAAGCGATCTGGAAAACCAGCAGGTAACGCGTATTGACCAGGCTTTGCAAGGCCGTACTTCGGGGGTTACCGTTGTAGCTGCATCAGGTGCGCCAAATGCCGCGCCAACCATTCGTGTACGTGGTATCACATCTATCAATAACTCAAACCCGCTGTATGTAATTGATGGTATTATAAGCTTAAACGGGGGTCTTGAAAATATTAACCCCAATGATATCGAATCAATAGAGGTATTGAAGGATGCGTCAGCCGCTATTTACGGTTCGCGTTCGTCAAACGGTGTTGTATTGGTTACCACAAAAAAAGGAAAAACCGGACCTCCGCAATTATCATACAACGGTTACTACGGTACCCAAAAAGCAGCCAAACGCTTTGATGTTGTTAACGCTACACAATACGCCACGCTGCGTAATCAGGCGGTTACCAATGATGGTGGCACAGCGCCATTTGCTAACCCGGCACAATTTGGTACAGGGACCGATTGGCAGGATGTTATATTTGGTGAAAGCGCCGCTATACAAAACCATAACCTGATGATACAGGGTGGTACTGATGCCAGCAAGTATTATGTATCATTTGGTTATTTAAACCAACAGGGTATCATTTTCTCGGATATCTCGAATTTCAAAAAGTACAATTTTACAGTTAATACCAGCTTTAAGCCGAAAAAATGGTTAACCATTGGCGAAAATTTTGGCTATACTTATACACGCAACCAAAGCAATTTAAGCACTAACAGCGAGTTTGGTGGTCCGTTAAGCTCAGCTTTAAACCTTGACCCTATTACGCCGATCTTGGCTGCTCAGGAAGATCTCACCAACACGCCTTATTCTGATAAGCCGGTTGTTAGGGATGCACAGGGCCGTCCGTACGCCATATCAAAATACGTTGGGCAGGAGATGAGCAACCCGCTTGCTTATTTGCAAACACAACTGGGTAACTACGGTTGGTCGCACAATTTACTGGGCAACGCTTTTGTGGAGATAGAGCTGTTAAAAGGTTTAAAACTAAGGAGCCAGATAAATGGTAAACAAGCTTTTTGGGGTAGCCAGTCATACACTCCGCTGTACTACTTAACTACTCAAAATAACAATACAACCAATCAAAACGCTTTTAGAGGCAGTAACCGCAATTTTACCTGGAACTGGGATAATACCATATCATACAATCGCCAGATAAATAAGCATGATTTTACTGTATTGGTTGGTACCAGCGCCCAGGAGCAGACCGAAGTAGGCGTAAGCACAACTTACAACAATTTACCTGTGGCTGATTACCGCGACCTTTCATTCAATTACCAGTTGGCTAACGAGAACAAGATAGGTGGTGCTTATGAAACACAGCCATACCACACTTCTTCAATTTTCGGACGTGTAAACTATAGTTTTGATGAAAAATACCTGTTTACCGGTATCATCCGTCGTGATGGTTCATCAAAATTCGGTTCAAATAATGTTTACGGTGTGTTCCCGTCAGCACAGGTTGGCTGGGTAGCTACACGCGAAGACTTTTTTCCGAAGGAGTCATTTGTTGATTTTCTGAAAGTACGTGCATCATACGGCGAGGTAGGTAACGAAATGTCGTTAGATCCGTTTCAATACACCTCGGTTGTTGCAGGTGGCCGCAACGCGGTATTTGGTCCGGGAGGACTGGTAATAGGTAGCGCGCCCCGTGGTCCGGAAAATCCTAACCTTAAATGGGAGTCAACCAAAACTACTGATATTGGTTTTGACGCGGTCATCTTCAAAAACATAAATGTAACGGTTGATGTCTATCGTAAGCTAACTTCAGGCATGTTGCAAAGCTTCTACCTGCCGGGTTACGCGGGCTTTGATGATCCTTTCTTTGATAACATTGGCGATCTTGAAAATAAGGGTATTGAACTTGAAGTGGGCTACAATGGTAAAATCGGCGATTTTAGATTTAATGCCGGTGGTAACATATCGTACAATAAAAATGAGGTTACATTTTTGGGCTCCAGGCCTTATATAGATGGTGGCTCGTTCCAAAACTCAAGCTATCCGCTATTCCGCACTCAAAGCGGTCAGCCTGTTGCATCATTCTATGGTTTCCAGGAGCTGGGTACCTTTAAATCTCAGGCCGATATTGATGCTTATACTTTAAACGGCACTAAAATTCAGCCTAATGCTAAACCAGGCGATTTTAAATGGGCCGACAATAATGGCAATGGTGTAATTGATGAGGGCGACCGCACATTTTTAGGCAGCCAGTTACCAAAATTCACTTACGGTGTAAACTTTAAAGCCAATTATAAAGGCTTTGATATGCTGGTATTTGGCCAGGGTGCATGGGGTAACAAGTTATTCCAGGGTTACCGCAGGTTGGATATAGCTACCGCTAACTACTCCGCAGAAGCATTGAACGCCTGGACACCTGAAAATTCAGGCAGCAACTATCCGCGCCTGAGCGATCTTGACCCGAACAATAACTTCAAAAATCCATCAAACTTCTATCTGCAAAGCGGTGCATACTTCCGCCTGAAAACATTGCAGTTTGGTTATACCCTGCCAACATCAATACTGAGCAAAATAGATGTTAAGAGCGCAAGGTTATATGTTAGCAGCAATAACCTGTTTACCATTACTAAATACAATGGTCTTGATCCTGAAATTGCAGGTGGTATAGACAGGGTAATCTATCCGCAGGCACGCACCTTTATGGTTGGTTTAGATTTTTCATTATAAACTGATTTAAAAAACTAATAGTCATGAAAAGAAAATATATCATATACAGCTCGGTAGTATTGCTGGGGATAACCGGGTTTGTATCCTGCAAAAAATCATTTTTAGAAACCACACCGGCAGGGCAAACACTTGAGGCCAATTATTACACAACACCCGAAGAGATTTTTGCAGGCGTGGTTGCGGCTTACGATCCGCTGGTAACAGAAACAGGTGGTTTGAATAATACCTATGCAGGCCCGCTGGGCCCTTTAAATGCCGCGTCAGACGATTGCGTGGCCGGTGGTGGCGGGCCTACTGATATGACGACCTGGCAGGTATGGAACAACTATACGCTAACCCCGGCACAGGGTCCGCAGGGCGAATACTGGGGGCGTAATTTTAAGGGAGTAAGCCGTTGTAATACAGTGCTTTCAAAAATGGAACCGGCTACCTTCTTAGATGCGAACACTAAAAAACGTTACATAGCCGAAGTGAAATTTTTGCGTGCCTACTATTATTTCTGGCTGGTACGTATGTTTAAAAATATTCCGCTTATACTGCAGCCTTTACAACCGCAAGAGGTGTATACGCAACCACAGGTAGCATCCGAGGCTGTTTACGCGCAGGTTGAGGCTGATTTGAACGCAGCTATTCCCGATCTGCCAAACATTGTTCCGGCGGCCGAGAATGGCCGTATAACCAAAGGTGCCGGTATTGCATTATTAGGTAAAGTATTTATTTACGAAAAGAAATGGGCTGAAGCTGCCGCGCAACTGGCACAGGTTAACGGCACAACACCGGGCGGAACAACCGCTACCTATGGCTACAAGCTGCAAAGTAATTTCGGCCAGATATTCAGCCCTGATAATAAATTCAACAGCGAGTCGATATTTGAATTAAACTTCACCGGTTCACAAAGCTATAGCTGGAACAACTGGAACCAATTCAAATCAAACGTTTACGTACAAATGGTTGGTCCGCGTGGATATAATGGCCCGATTTACTGGGGTGGCTGGGGCTTTAGCCCGGTAACAACGGGTTTGGCCAACGCCATGAAAACCGATCCGCGTTATGGTTACACCATTGCCAATATTGATAGCCTGACCAAAGCTACCAATACCAAGTATGAAGCAAGCTATCAAAACACCGGTTACTTTATACAAAAGTATGCGCCGTTGCAAAAATACAAAGCGCCAACAGGTACTGCCGAGCTTAACTTCCCGAATAATTATATCGAGATCAGGCTGGCCGATACTTACCTGTTAGAAGCAGAGGCCTTGTTGCAAAGCGGTAGCAATGCCGCACGCGCACTGGCATTACTTAGCGCGGTACGCGAAAGGGTAGGTTTAACACCTGTACCTGCAACTTTACAAAATATTTATAATGAACGCCGGTTTGAACTGGCTACTGAAGGTCACCGTTGGTTTGACCTGGTACGCACAGGGCAAGCGCCTACCGTGTTAGCCGGCAAAGGCTTTAAAACCGGTACTCACGAAATTTTGCCGATTCCGTTAGTGGAGCTGCAAAATACCCAGTTAAAACAAAATCCGGGTTATTAATTAATAAACAAACATGCTTTTACAAACCGCCCGCAAGGGGCGGTTTGTAAATTAATTTGAATTTGCCCATGATAAAAATTAATACCTCCATATTACTTTGCGCCTTTACCGGCCTGGTGCTCATAGCCTGTGGCAGCAAAAAAAGCGACCCTGCGCCAAACATAGGCCCTGTAAAAACCGAGCCGCCTACTGATAAAGGCTGGGAATTTGAAACCACGGCATCATTTGCCGATGAATTTAATACCGATGGCAAACCCAGCGATGCCAACTGGATGTATGATACCGGCGGCAGCGGCTGGGGAAATAACGAACTGCAGTACTATACCAATACAGAGAACAATGCAGCGATAAAGGATGGCATATTAACCATTACCGCCAAAAAAGAGGCTATGCAGGGCATGAACTACAGCTCATCACGTATGGTATCAAAATTTGAGCATAGTATAAAATACGGCAGGGTTGAGGTACGTGCTAAACTGCCCGCCGGGCGTGGTACATGGCCCGCTATCTGGATGCTGCCTGATGATTATAAATATGGCAGTTGGCCGGCATCAGGCGAGATAGATATTATGGAGCACGTAGGTTATGATCCTAATAATGTGCACTTCAGTATTCATAATTCAGTAAACAATGGCGGTAACTCCAAAACATCAGGCCGGATGATTGAAACGGCGCTTACAGCATACCATAAATACCGGGTAGACTGGACACCCTACGCGCTTCGTGGGTATTATGATGATACGCTGGTATTCACTTTTGTGAATGAAGGCAAAGGCTCATCAACCTGGCCGTTCGATCAAAAATTTCACCTGTTGCTTAACGTTGCCGTTGGCGGTAACTGGGGCGGGGTGCAAGGGGTTGACGATACTGTTTTTCCGGCAAGTATGCAGGTTGATTATGTACGGTTTTACAAGATGATCGATAAATAAAGGCACATACCACCGCTGATTAGATAACAAAAAATATTACTGAAAGCAGCATTGTTAAAGCTCAAAAGCGATAACAACGGCCATCGGCTTGCCCAAAAACATTTACCCGAATAAATAACCCCTATGATTAAAAGAGTTGCTAACCCATTTTACGCCCTGTTATTGCTGGCCGGCATAGCCGGAGGGTGCAGTAAATCGGGCTCGAACAACCCCGACCCGGTTGACCCGATAGTACCGCCGCCGGTTACACCGGTAAAAACCGATGTAGAGTTTTGGCTTACCAAGGGCGACAGAACATCGCTGTTTGCAAAACAGAATACAGCTATCCTGTTTAAGCAGGAAACCAATAACAACGCTACTATTGAGGTAGACAGCACGCAAACCTATCAAACTGTAGATGGCTTTGGCTTTGCGCTTACGGGCGGCAGTGCCATGCTGATCAATCAACTGAACGCTACTGATAAGACTGCCCTGATCCGTGAGCTTTTTGGTACCGATGGCGGTGGGATAGGTATCAGTTATCTGCGGGTAACGCTGGGTGCGTCAGACCTCAGCATAGCGCCTTTTACCTATGATGAAATTACCACTGGTGTAAGCGACATGGAGTTAAAGCAATTCAGCATCGATATGGAGAAAAAGGATCTGATACCGGTGCTGAAGATGATACTTGCCGTTAATCCAAACATAAAAATACTGGCAAGCCCCTGGACAGCCCCAACCTGGATGAAGGATAATCAGGGCTACTATGGAGGCAGCCTCAAAAAGGAATATTACAGCGTTTATGCGCAGTACTTTGTAAAATACATTAACGCCATGAAGGCCGAGGGTATAACCATTGATGCTATAACGCCGCAAAACGAACCGCTGAATGCTTATAATAACCCGAGCATGTTCATGTCATCGGCAGATCAGAAAATATTTGTGCGCGATAACCTGGGTCCTGCATTTGAGTCGGCAGGCATCAGCACCAAAATACTGGTATACGATCATAACCTCGATCACCCGGAATATGCGACCGATATTTTAAAGGATGCAGCAGCGGCAAAGTATATTGATGGCTCGGCGTTTCACCTGTATGGCGGTAACATCAATGCGATGAGTGCCGTACATGATGCCGCGCCAAGCAAAAACGTGTACTTTACCGAGCAGGCCACCTTTGGCAACGGCAGCTTTGATGGCGATTTAAAATGGCACACCAGCAACCTCATCATCGGCGCTATGCGCAATTGGAGCCGTAACGTAATAGAATGGAATCTGGCTTCCGATCCTCAGTTTGACCCGCATACCGTTGGCGGTTGCGATGCCTGCCAGGGAGCTATCACCGTAGGCAACTCCGTAGCGCGCAATGTATCATATTACATTATAGCACATGCTTCAAAATTTGTGAGGCCGGGATCGGTGCGTATCGGCTCAACCTCCATAAACGATCTGCAAAGCGTGGCCTACAAAACGCCATCGGGCAAAAAGGTACTTGTCGTACTAAATAATACTGGTAGCACGCTAACATTCAACATCAAGTACAATAACAAAATTGCCGCGAGTACACTTGCAGGGGGCGCGGTTGGTACTTACATCTGGTAATCAACTACTATAAAAACATTTACATATGCATAAGATACATAAAATAGCCGCCATGCTGCTTATATCGCAACAGTTGTGGCAACAGGCTTTGGCACAAACTGCCGCCTCGCCGGTAGCCGGTAAAACGGTTAAGGTTTATACCACGGCCAAGGACACCAAGTTCAGATTGTCCGAAACTGAAACGCTGAACTTTACCCCCAATCCGCAGCCTTTTGAAACCGAGGCCTGCATATTTGTTGATCCCGGTAAAACATTCCAGTCTGTATTGGGGATAGGTGCGGCGCTTACGGATGCCTCGGCTGAAACATTTTATAAATTGCCCAAAGACAAACAGCAGCAGTTATTAACCGACTTTTACGATACTGAAAAAGGTATAGGCTATACGCTTGCCCGTACCAACATACAGAGCTGTGATTTTTCGAGCGGGAGCTATAGCTATGTAAAAGAGGGTGATGCGGCGCTTAAAACATTCAGCATACAGCACGATAAAAAATACCGTATTCCATTCATCAAGGAAGCTATAGCGGCCGCCGGAGGTAAGATAACCATGTATGTTAGTCCGTGGAGCCCGCCTGCTTTTATGAAGGATAACAACAATATGCTGCAAGGCGGTAAGCTAAAACCTGATTTTTATCAGCCATGGGCCAACATGTACGTAAAGTTTATTAATGCTTACGAGAAAGAGGGCATCCCGGTGTGGGGCCTGTCGGTACAAAACGAACCAATGGCGAAGCAAACCTGGGAATCGTGCATGTACACAGCCGAGGAGGAGCGCGATTTTGTAAAGAATTACCTGGGCCCAACGCTGCACAAAAGTGGTATGGCTAACAAGAATTTAATTGTGTGGGATCATAACCGCGACTTGTTGTACCAGCGTGCTACCACCATCCTGTCTGATCCGGAAGCGGCTAAATATGTATGGGGTACCGGTTTTCACTGGTATGTGCACGATGTTTTTGAGAATGTAAAACGCGTGAAAGAAGCCTTCCCTGATAAGAACCTGATATTTACCGAGGGTTGCAGCGAGCGCTTTAACATGGAGCGGATTAACGAGTGGCAATGGGGCGAAATGTACGGTAAATCAATGGTGAATGATTTTAATAACGGCGTAGTAGGGTGGACGGATTGGAACATATTTTTGGATCAAACCGGTGGCCCTAACCATGTAGGTAATTTTTGCTATGCACCGGTACATGCCAATACCAAAACCGCCGAGATAACGTACATGAATTCGTACTACTACATTGGCCATTTCTCAAAATTTGTTAAGCCGGGCGCTAAGCGCATCATCAGTTCATCAAACAGAGATAAACTGCAAACCACGGCCTTTGTAAGTCCGGAAGGTAAACTGGTGGTCATCGTGCTTAACCTGAGCGATGATGAACTGCCTTACCAACTATGGATAGCCGGTAATGCCGCGAAAACCAAAAGTTTGCCGCACTCTATCACAACCCTTGTTGTGCAATAATCGTTATAATTGATAACCATTATAACCAACCTATAAATCGTATAAAAATCAACATGAGGGGTAAAAGGATCATTCTTTTTTCGGGGATATTTTTATTGCCCCTCGTTTTTATATTCTCGCAGTGTGGTAATCTGTTTCATAAACAGGAGGCCGATCCGCGCGGCAACCTGTACGCGGGCAGTGCATCATGCGTAAAATGCCATAGCAATGTTTATAAAAACTACCTGCATACGGCACACTTTCAAAGCACAAGGAATGCGGCCGATAGTACTGTTCAGGGGGATTTTAGTGCCGGCCAAAACAGCTTTACTTTTAATGATAGCCTGAAAGTAGTGATGGAAAAGCGTGTCGATGGATTATTTCAGACAGGTTACATTAATAACAAAATACAGCAGGAGCAGCGGTTGGATATTGTATTTGGCGGCGTAAAGGCCGAAACCTATTTGTATTGGAAAGATAGTACCACCTATCAGCTACCCATATCGTACTTTAAACGCCTGCATAACTGGACAAATAGCCCCGGGTATGATACCACCCGTATTGATTTTGGGCGAATGATAGGCAAGCGTTGTTTTGAGTGCCACAGCTCATACATCAAACAATTGCCCGCTACGGTACAAAGCCTTAACCCGGTGGTTAAGTTTGATAAAGCCACCCTGATTAACGGCATTGATTGCGAACGCTGCCACGGGCCTGCAGCTAACCACGTTAATTTTCATACTGATTATCCGGAGCAAAAAAAGGCGCGGTATATCACGGCTGTTGTGTCACTTACACGGCAGCAAAAAATAGATATGTGCGCTTCGTGCCACTCAGGTAATAACAGTATGCCGGTGCGTTCAATGTTTGCCTTTAAACCGGGCGATACGCTGGCCAATTTTTTGGAAACAGAGTATTATCACACAGCAAGCGCTGATGCTGCACAGTTAGATGTACACGGCAACCAAAGCCAGATGCTGGGCGCAAGCCAATGCTTTATACAAAGTAAAATGGATTGCAACACATGCCACAATACGCATGTAAAAGATAGGGGTAATGTGGCCCTATATTCGCAGCGCTGCATGAGCTGCCATAAGGCCGATGGACATAATTTTTGCAAAATGGCGTCGAAAATAGGTGTTTCGATAAAAAATAATTGTGTGGACTGCCATATGCCCGAACGTCCGTCGGCTATTATTGCGGTGCAATCAGCGCAGGGCAGGGCCGCCCCTTACTATGTACGCACGCATAGGATAGCGGTATATCCGCAAGAGGTGCAAAAGGTATTATCGTTTATCAACAAAAATTAAATCCCGAATAAAATTCACATATTTAAGCACCAATTTAACCACTTATTTATGAAGAGAATATTACCTGCCCTGGTCATACTTATGGCCCTGTTTTCAGCGCGGTTATTCGCGCAGGGCAAATTCATAACCGTTAAAGGCAAAGAAATTATCGGCACCGATGGTAAACCGTTTTTAATACGCGGTACCAACCTGGGCAACTGGCTGGTGCCCGAAGGGTATATGTTCAAGCTAAAGGGCATTAATTCGCCGCGATTGATTAACCAGGCCTTTGCCGAAATGATAGGCCCGGATGATATGCGCGTGTTTTGGAAACAGTTTTTAGATACTTACATAACGGCGGAGGATATTCATTACCTGAAAACCACGGGTATGAACTCCATCCGCATACCGTTCAATTACAAGCTTTTTACCAATGAGGATTACATGGGCGATAATGATGCTACCCGTGGCTTCAAATACCTGGATAAGGTAATTGCCTGGTGCAAAAAGGAAAACCTGTTTGTGATACTGGATATGCACTGCGCCCCGGGCGGCCAAACCGGCGATAATATTGATGATGGTTACGGCTACCCCTTCCTGTTTGAGAACAGGCCAAGCCAGTTGCTTACTATCAAGATATGGAAGGAGATAGCTAACCGCTATAAAAACGAAAGCATCATTTTAGGTTACGATCTGCTGAACGAACCTATTGCCCATTATTTTAAAGTGGACAGCCTGAACCCTTATTTGGAGCCATTGTACAAAGAGATCACCCAGGCGGTACGTACGGTAGATAAGAACCACCTGATATTTTTAGGCGGCGCCCAGTGGGATAGCAATTTTAAACCCTTCGGCCAGCCGTTTGACAGTAAGCTGGTGTACACCTTCCATAAATACTGGACGCCGGCTACTATTGATGTGATTAAGGATTACATTGATTTCAGGGATAAATACAATGTACCTATCTACGTTGGCGAAACCGGCGAGAATACCGATGAGTGGGTGCGTGATTTCCGCATCCTGCTGGAAAAGAATAACATTGGCTGGCATTACTGGCCTTATAAAAAGATGGATAACGAGCGCGGTTTCCGCACGTTTGCCCAGCCCGAAGGGTATGATAAGGTGTTTGAATACACCGAAAAAAACCGCCAAACCTTTGAGGACATTCGCAAAGCCACCCCCGAAGACCGTAAGAAGATAAAGGAAGTGCTTTTTAGGGTATTGGAGAATAGCAAATTTGTAAACACAAAACCTAACAAAGGTTACATCGAGGCTTTGGGCTTAACCGCAGGCCAATAGTTTTTAATTGTGGCGATAAAAAGGCTATGTTTGCAGCGTAAACCATTATAAACAATGCTTCGTTTTTTAGCGAAGCCTCATTAAGCTTTTAACTGACCGTATGCTAAAAACCCGGATAAAGACTTTATTCTTTATTTTGTTTTTAATGCCGTTGTGCCTGCACGTTTCCGCTCAGGTACCGCTGCTGTTGAACGACGGGGAAAACCAGCGTTTTTTTACTTTTAATGAGATAGAAGCGCTGCCCGACTCAACGGCATCGCTTACTTTTGGCCAGGTGTTGAGCAAACAACACGCGCAACAATTCAGGCCGAGCAAATTATCCTCACCTAAAACGGTTGAACCGGGCTGGGCTTACTGGTACCGTATCCGCATCAGCAATACAAACAATACCCGAAAAAACTGGCTGCTGGAATTTATGGATCAAACCATTGACAGCATAACGGTTTATTCGCCACGCAAGGGCGGTGGCTACAGCAAAACATCGTTTGGGGCGGCCTATCATTTTGATGAGCGGCTGTATCACCATAAAAACTTTACCCACAACATCAGCAGTGACCTGCAAGGCACGCATACCTATTACATCCGCGTTGTATCGCACCAGCCGGTAAACGTTATTGTGGTGCTGCGTTCGGTAAACTGGTTTATCCATTACGCGCTGGATGAATACCTGTTTTTCGGTGCCTTTTATGGGATGCTCACCGTGTTCGGGCTGTATAATCTCATGATGTTTTTCGCCATAAGGCAAAAGCAATACCTGTACTATGTAATGTACAACGTAAGCATCGGTTTTTACGAAATGTGCACCGATGGTATCGCTTACCAGTATGTGTGGCCTAACTCACCGCACTGGAACCAGTATGCTTATGGTGTGGCCCTGTATTTTGCCAGCGTATCGGGTATGTTGTTTACGCTGAGCCTGCTGCATGTAAAGGCCCGTGCCCCGCAGATGTACAAAATATTTGTTTGGGCGATAGTGCTGCGCTCGGTTTTCTTTTTAGGGTGTTTGTTTATTGATAAATGCTGGTTTAACTATAAGATCATCGAGATAGTTCCGCTTTTATTAGCCTGTTATACCGGGTTCTACGTAATGCGCAAAGGGTACTGGCCTGCGCGCTTTTTTGTGGTGGGCTATAGCTTTTTGTTTGTGGGCTTCATCATCAAACTGCTCATCGCGCTTGATGTGCCCTGGTTGCCGTTCGGGCCGGTTACCCATTACAGTTTAAGTTTTTGTTTTATTATGGAGATGCTGTTCATTTCCTTCGCGATAGCCGAAAAAGTGCGTGCCCTTAAAAAGAAAAAGGATTATGTGCAGCGCCGCATTATCAGGCAAATGAAGCAGAACGAAGAACTGAAGGATAACATTAACCGGCAGTTGGAGCACCAGGTGCAGGAACGCACCCGTGAACTATCCGTAAAATCAGAAGTTATTGAGCAGCAGAACGACGAGCTGAAGGCCATGAATCTGCTGCTGAAAGATCAGGCGGAGGAAATATCGCGTATAAATGTATTGCTCGAAAAGGATAACATTACGCTGCATAACGATATTGAAAAGGTAACGCACGACAGGGTGATGTCTGCCGAGGTTGATTTTGAGGAGTTCAGCCGCATTTACCCCGACCGTGAAACCTGTTTCGGTTTTTTAGCTAAGCTGAAATGGGAGAAGGGTTACGCTTGTCGCCGTTGCGAGCATACCCATTACAGCGGCGGCCATTTACCTTACAGCAGGCGTTGCTCAAAATGTGGGTACGAGGAATCGGTTATCGCGTATACTATTCTGCAAAATACCCGCATACCTATCAATAAGGCTTTTTACATGATATTTTTAATGTACTCTACCAAGGGTAAGATATCATCACACAAACTATCTGAAGTGCTTGACATTCGCCAGAGTACCTGCTGGGCCTACAGCTCGCGTATCAAGAAGATCATGGAAACTAAAAAGAAGGAACTCCGCAATGCCGGCCACAAAGGCTGGAGCAAGCTGGTTATAGATGTGGGTGATGATTAACTATATTTATATCTTAGCCGTTATTTAAACAATTATCACATTCAATAATGGAAGGAACAATAGCGATAGTTATTGCCATCATAGCAGTTTTCGGGTTATACAAAATAACCATAATGGTAGTTAAAACCTTAGACGAGTCGCGCACTAAATATTTTTTACTTTCAGTTTTTGGAAAAGTCTTGGTAGCATTTGTTTCGCTGACGGTGACGTATCTGTTTTTGGGATTAGTTATGACCACTATCTTCCACATAAATTGTTAGTTCTTGTAGATGCAGCAATTCTTCAAAATATCAAAATTTACATACTTTTAGTTCATCGATGCAACTGAAAGATAATAAACGCACCATATGGTCGTGGGCTATGTTTGATTGGGCCAATTCGGCCTATAACCTGGTGATCACCACCACCATATTCCCGGCATATTATACAGCTATCACCGCCAACAACGGCACCCATAAGGTTGATTTTTTTGGTCATACCTTTATTAATACCGCTCTTGCCGATTATGCTTTGGCAGCCGCTTACCTTATTATCGCCCTCATGCTGCCGGTACTTACCGCCATTGCCGACTTTCGCGGTAATAAAAAGGTGTTCATGCAGTTTTTTACGCTGATAGGGGCCATAAGCTGCGGGCTGTTGTTCTTTTTTAATAAAAACAATATTGAGATGGGCATCATCTGCTTCGCGATGGCGGCTATTGGTTATTGCGGGGGCTTTGTGTTCTATAATTCATATCTGCCCCAAATTGCCAGTTTAGAAATGCAGGATAAGGTGAGCGCTAAAGGTTTTACCTACGGCTACATCGGCAGTGTACTGCTGCAACTTATTTGCTTCGCTTTTGTGTTGAAGCCTGATTGGTTTGGCATTACCGATGTTTCTTTACCACCACGATTATCATTTTTATTGGTAGGCGTATGGTGGATAGCCTTTGCGCAGATACCGTTTGCTATTTTGCCAAAAGGTGCGCCTAATGCGCAAAGTCACCATAAAAACATCATCAAAGGCGGCTTTGCTGAATTAGGTAAGGTTTGGAAAAAGATAGGGCAGATGCCGCTGCTCAAAAAGTTTCTACCGGCATTCTTTTTTTACTCCATGGGCGTACAAACCGTAATGCTGGTAGCAACCAGCTTCGGCGCCAAGGAGTTGGGTTTACCGCAGGAGGCATTGATTGCCATCATTCTCATTATACAATTAGTGGCCATTGGCGGGGCTATCTTAATGTCGCGCCTGGCGGTTAAGTTTGGTAACGTACGCATATTACTTTTTGTGGTGATGCTGTGGGTGGTGGTTTGTGTATGTGCTTACTTTATTACCACGGCAACGCAGTTTTACATATTGGCCACGCTGGTAGGTTTGGTAATGGGTGGCATACAGTCGCTTTCGCGCTCCACCTATTCAAAATATCTGCCGCAAAACATTCCGGATACGGCATCGTTCTTTAGTTTTTTTGACGTTACCGAAAAGCTGGCCATCGTAGGCGGTTTATTCAGCTTTGGTTTTATTGAAGAGTTGAGCGGCAGTATGCGTAATTCAACACTGGCGCTATGTGTTTACTTCGCTATCGGGCTGGTGCTATTATTTGTTTTATTGTCGGCAGAGAAAAAACACAATAAAAATGCTGATTTTAGCGCCGTTTAATTTTATTTGTGCGGATGAAGGTAGAGCTATTTGTACCCTGTTTTGTTGACCAGTTATACCCCGAAACGGCTTTTAACACCGTGAAGCTGCTTGAAAAAGCGGGTTGTAACGTGGCGTTCAATCCTAACCAAACCTGCTGTGGGCAGCCCGCCTTTAACGCCGGTTTTTGGGATGAGGCCAAAGAGGTAGGCAATAAGTTTTTGAACGATTTTGAGCAGGACAGTATCATCGTTACCCCATCGGCATCATGCACCGGCATGGTGAAAAATTATTATAACGATCTGTTCACCAATACCATTGTGCACAATAAGTGCCGTAACATACAAAGCAATATTTACGAGCTGTCGGATTTTTTGGTGAACATACTCCAGTTTGACTATTTTGGTGCCGAGCTTGATGGCCGTGCCGTTTATCATGATAGTTGCAGCGGTTTACGCGAATGCCACATAAAGGACGAACCCCGTCAACTACTTTCAAAAGTGTTTGGGTTAGAGCTGATTGAGATGAAGGATAACGAAACCTGCTGCGGTTTTGGCGGTACGTTCGCTGTAAAGTTTGAGGCCATTGCCAGTGCCATGGCACAGCAAAAGGTGGATAATGCGCTTGCGGCGGGTGCTGACTACATTATCTCTACCGATGCCTCATGCCTGCTGCACCTGCAAGCTTATATTGACAAGAATAATCTGCCTATAAAAACTTACCATCTGGCTGATGTACTGGCCAACGGATGGGGGAATGTGTAGTAATTATTTATCGCTCGCGAGTATTTCAAGCAATGCATCGATCAACGGTATCTGGCCGGGGTTGATGTAAACACGCGCGTCATCAACTGTAAAAAAATCGCCCTTATCAACTTCGGGTATTATGATGGTTTTGCCTGATTTGGGCGGCCATGGTAAGGCAAAGGTATTGCTCACTATTTTTGTAGTATCAACATCGCCCTCAACAGCCCAGGCGTTTACTATTTTGCCGCTACGCTGTTTTACCGGTGGCAGGGGTATAAACTCGCCATTAATCTTCTGGCCTGTTTCTTCCTCAAACTCGCGTTTCGCTGCCACAAGCGTATCTTCATCCGGGTCAAGTTCTCCTTTTGGGATTGACCACGCGCCTTTGTCTTTGTTTTTCCAGAACGGGCCGCCGGGGTGTACCAGGAATATCATCGGCTCATTATTCAGCATCTTATACAGTAAAATTCCGGCGCTTTGTTGTGGCATGGTCAATATTTTGATTTGCTATTAAAACCATTGCTTTTATATTTAGTTTTGCCCCATGTTTACAGGTATTATTGAAACGCTTGGCAGGATAGTAACGCTCGAAAAGGAGCAAAGTAACCTGCATATTACCGTTGAGTCGGCTATTGCGCACGAGTTGAAGATCGATCAGTCGGTTGCGCATAATGGCGTTTGCCTTACGGTTGTTGCCGTTGCTGATGGTTTGCATACAGTAACCGCAATTGACGAAACGCTGGGTAAAACCAGCCTTGGCCACCTCAAAACCGGCGACCTGGTAAACCTGGAGCGCTGCATGCAGATGAATGCACGCCTGGACGGCCACATTGTACAAGGCCATGTAGACCAAACCGCTATCTGCACCGCTTTTACCGAGCACGATGGCAGTTGGGAATACACCTTTGAATACGATGCCGCAACAGGTAATGTAACCGTAGAAAAGGGCTCCATCTGCGTAAATGGTATCAGCTTAACGGTAGTTAATTCCAAAGCCAACAGCTTTTCGGTAGCCATTATACCTTACACTTACGAGCATACTAATTTGCAGCATGTGCGTGTCGGCTCGGTAGTAAACCTCGAGTTTGATATTATTGGCAAATATGTTGCCCGCCTGATGCAACGTTAACGGCTTAATGCTTCAATGCGTGAACTGCTGTAGGCCATGTATTGCTGATGATTTTTTGGCGGTTTTGATGCCAGGTACTTTTTGTAGTACCTGATGGCTTGTTTCTTATTCTTTAGCTTGTCATCATACAAAATAGCCAGCGCGTAAAGGGTAACAGGGCGCTCGTTGTACTCCAAAGCCTTTTGGTAGGCGGCTAATGATAGCATGGTTTTGTTAAGCCTGTCGTAGCTTTCGGCTATCTCACCGTAATAAGTATCCACCGTAGGTGATATGGCTTTTTCAATGGCATCTTCCAGGTACTTTATAGCTTTGCGCTGATCTTTTAAACCTTTATAGGCCATACCAGTATAATATAACGAAGCCTCGGTCTGGGTGTCGTCAGTCAGCTTGTTGTAAGTATCGATACATAACTGATACTTTTTTTCGAGATAATAAGAGGTGCCCAACATACTGATCACCGCGCCCGACTGATCGCCTTCCTGTATTAATTTATTACATAAAGCGATGGTTTCGGCGGTTTTACCTTGCTGGTAGGTGGTTTTGGCCTTACCCAGGATCAGTGTTAAGTTGGTACTATCAGCCGCCAGGGCGGGCGATAGTACTTTCTCAGCCTGATCCAATTGTTTTATGGCAAGATAAAAAGTGCTCAGATCAAAAGCTACATCGCCATCCAGCGGGTTTATATTATTAGCCTGCTGCATGTAATATATGGATGAACCCATATCGCCAACGTTTTTGGCCAACGTACTTAGTTGACGATACACGTTGAAGTTGGTACTGTCTTTCTTTATTATTTTCAGGTAGTAGATGATGGCTTTTGCATTATTGCCGCGGCGGTTATTGATATTGCCCAAATTAAACAGCACCGGTATGTTAAGTGAGTCCGTTTGGAGTATGCGGAGGTAATATTTTTCGGCTTGGGGTAGCTGCCCGCTCATTTGCGAAGTGTATGCCAGCGCAGACAGTATCTTGACATCCGCTACACTATCCCCATAGATGCCGTGCAGATAGGTAAAGGCATCGGCATAGCGCTGGTTCTGGTAATATTCAAGCAGTGCCGTGGCATCGTGTTTTGGGGTGTTTTGTGCATAAACGGCAGCGCAAAGGCACATTGTGGTAATAAAGGTTAATATGGGTTTCATATTAACTAAGTTATTAGTTGATATTGATAATTCCAAATCTTGGCAGAGTTATTGTTTTATAACTGATACATCATAATTAAAATACTATGGATAAGTTAAAGAAGTTCGCGCTGATGGAGAAAATTGTCCATGAGCTTGAGGATTTAAAAAACAGCCAAACGGCTTTGATACAAAAGATCGCTAAGATTGAGGTTGATAATATTGAGCTTGGTGATAAAAGGTTAGAGAAGGACCTGCCCGACATGCACCAGCGTGTAGCTGATAACCTGGATACTATTGCAGGTATATTGGAAGATTTTGCACAACAAACTGACCAATACAGCAACAGCAACAACATTGCCGCGCTGAAAGAGCAGGAAGCAATTAATAATGTATAGATCTGCCTGAAACGGATCTCTGAAAAAATATCCCCGCCCTGTAATAAGGCGGGGATATTTTTTTGCGCGGTATTTGCAAAATAGAATACTTAATAAAACAATATGAGTAAAAAAGTATTGTGTAACTTGTTAATATACTATATTTTAGTGCCCACATCAACTAATATCACTTATGAAGAAAATCACTTTGATGGCTGTTTTAGCCGTTGCTACCGTTGTTTATTCGTGCAAATCAAAATCAGACAAAGATGCTGCGGACAGCACCGCCGCTGTTGAATCAGCCGAGGCCTCAACTGAAGATCCACCATCAGTTAAAGAAGAACAACCTGCTAATGAAACCAAAACGTATACCATTAGCTTTTCGCCGGATACGGCTATTTTAGGTAAAAGTAAGGAAGCGTTTTTAAAGGTAATTCCGGTTAGCGCTACGGATTTGAGCGATCCGGATGGTAAATCGCAGGGTATCGAGTTTAAATTTAAAATAAGCGGAACCAATAAAGAAAAAATAGGCGGTAACAGCATTGGTATTGCTACCAACAATTTCAGGCTGGTGCTTGATAATAACACCTCGATCAATGAATCAAACGGAGGTTATTTTTCGGTGCAACCTGAGTCGACGGCTGAGTCTGACGAGATCACCTACCGCATACCTGCCGGTGCCAAGCCTAAAGCCCTTAACCTGTTTTTTGACGAAACCCGTGCAAGCGTAGGGGTTACGTTAAAATAAAACCCAACCCTCCCGAGGGGACGGCTTAAAGAAGAAAGTCATCCCCTCAGGGGGAGGATTTAGGAGGGGTTAAGAACGTAGACAGTTTTATCGTTATAGCTCCGAATGACAGAATAAGTAAATAAACACGCGTCATTGCGAGGTACGAAGCAATCCCAGGGCGACTTGTTAAAAAGTTCGTCCTAAAGTTTGTTTCGTACCTGCAATGGCGTTTTTGGTATATTCGTTTTTATTCAGCTACCTGCTGGCCTATCTGCAATATATAGCCGTTGTTATCGTAAATGGCAAACTCGCGCATGCCCCATTCAAAGGTTTCAATGCTGTAGCAAATAGGGGCTTTATCTTTAACAGCCAGCCAAAAGGCTTCCACATCATCGGTATTAAAATAAAACGAGCCTGTAAAGCTTATTTTGGTGTGAGATGAATGCCCGTTGGGTTTGGCCAGCATTATGGCCACATTGTCCCTGTCAAGCGATGCCCAGCCCCAGTCATCATTCTTTTCGCTTATGATAAAGCCAAGTACATCAACATAAAAGCTAATGGTTTTATTGATGTTTTCAGTCCATAATACCGGGCGCAGGGAGGTAAGTTTCATGAGGTTATTTTGATGTGATGGCTTGCTGTTTGTTCTTGTTATATTTTTTTAATGCCTTGTAGTATTTTTTTGATTTGAATTGCTCTGTTGCTTCTTTGTCATCAGCAATCATAAGTTTAAGGTTCTCGGGGCGAAAAGGCAATATCGGCATGTTTTCACCTTTTTGAATACCAACTATAGTTGTTTCGTCAAAGCTATCAGGGCTTTCAGCTAAAAAAGCGTAAGCTGTAATCGGTCCATCTATTACCTTAAACAGCCAACAACTATCAGTAGCCATTCCGTTCAGCATTTTTCCTGAATAACCGTCTTTACGAGAAATGCTGATAGTTTCTTTAGGATATATTTTTACTTTACGGTTGGGGTCTGATTTTGGCAGGTTCTTATCCTCATATTCCAGGTAGTATTTATGTAAGGCGGTATCAATATTTATTTTTGATCTTACATTCTGTACCATGCCTAAACTATCCGTTACCACAAAATCAAATTTGGGGTTATAGTTTTTGTAATAATTTAAGCCAAACATACTCATGCGAAGATTTCTGTCCATCATGCTATTCATAAACTGGCGGTTCAACATGCTGTTAACAGCAGCCATGTTTTGAGCAGATGAAACTTTAACGGAGATTATTCCAAGAGCTATAAGGGGCAATAGTTTAAATCGTGATATCATTCAGGAGTATATTTTTTGTTAAAGATAAAGCAAAAAATATACTGCTGTAAACCGCGGCTTAAACTTTTTAATCGATGCTCTTACCCTTCATGGCATGGCTTATGGCCTGGTCCATCAGGCGTTCGGCAAAGGGGCGGGTAAACTCATTAAGCTCGTCAATACGTTTATGGATGAGGTCTTTGTCGCCGCTTTCCAGCGCTTGTTTCAGAGTGGCTACATACTCATTGGTTTGGGCGGTTTCTTCATCGGTTACTGATGCACCATGTTTTTGCAAAAAGCGCTCAACGGTGTAGATCATCTGTTCGCCCTCGGTACGTGCTTCAATAATCATGCGCTGGCTTACATCATCCTTGGCATGGGTAATGCTGTCCATCAGCATTTGTTCCACCTGGTCGTCGGTAATACCATAGGTAGGCTTAACCTCAACCTCCTGTTTCACACCCGAACGCAGTTCAATAGCCTGTACCTTCAGGATACCATCCGCGTTCAGCAAAAAGTTTATATCTATTTTAGGGAAACCGGCGGGCATGGCCGGAATGCCTTTCAGGTTAAATTCAGCCAGTTTACGGTTTTCCTTTACCAAGTCACGCTCGCCCTGGTAAACGGCAACCTTCATGTTCACCTGCCCATCAACCGATGTAGTATATTGCCTGCCGGCCTTGGTAGGCACTTTGGCATTGCGCGGGATGATCACGTCCATCAGTCCGCCCATGGTTTCAATTCCGAGGGAGAGGGGCGTAACATCAAGCAGCAAAATATCCTTACGGTTACCGGCCATAATATCGGCCTGTATGGCGGCACCCAAAGCAACCACCTCATCGGGGTTAACCTCATCGTGCACCGGGCGACCGAAAAACCCGGCCACCATTTGCTTAACCAGCGCCGTACGGGTTGAGCCGCCCACCATAACCACTTCGTCAATTTGCTTAACATCCAGTTTAGCATCTTTAAGCGCGTTTTGGCAGCAGGTTATGGTTTGCTGTACTTTGGGCAACATCAGTTGCTCAAAGGTTTGCTTATCAAGCGTGCACCATATATCACCCAGTTGCTCATTAAATATACTTTGGTGGGCGAATGATTTTTTAGCTTCCTCAGCCTTTAAACGTAATTGTTGCGATAGCTCACGGTTTTCGGCAAGCTGTGCTTTATCCAGGTTATTTTTCTCTATCCAGTAGTCAATAATAACGCGGTCAAAATCATCGCCGCCTAAAAAGGTATCACCATTGGTGGCTAATACCTCAAAAATACCATTCTGTATTTGCAGTATGGATACGTCAAACGTACCACCGCCCAAATCATAAACGGCAATGGTTTTGGTTTCTTCCGGGTCGAGGCCTATGCCGTAAGCTAAACTGGCGGCGGTTGGCTCGTTTACAATACGCAATACATCTAAACCGGCAAGTTTACCGGCATCGCGCGTGGCCTGGCGCTGCGAATCATTGAAATAAGCAGGTACGGTAATAACCGCGCGGTTAACCGGGGTTTTAAGGGCATGCTCGGCACGCTCTTTTAACTCCTTTAATATCAGTGCCGAGAGGTCAATGGGTGTATAAAATTTGTCGCCAACCTTTATTTTAACCAGGCTTTCGGTATTATCATCAATAACCTTGTACGAGAAAAAGTCTTTATAATTTTCAATATCATGGTATGAGCGGCCCAGCAGGCGCTTAACCGAGAAAATGGTATTCTGCGGATCGGTAACCAGGTAGTTTTTGGCATCATTACCCACGGTAATATCACCCGTTTGGCCAAAGTGTACTACAGAGGGTACTAAAACGCCTTTACCGGTATCATTAATTACCTGCGCGTTTTTATCAGGGTTGATAAAGGCCACCAGCGAGTTGGTGGTACCCAGATCTATACCTACAATAATTTCTTCCTTTTGTAATGAGCCTGTTGCCAGGTTTATAGAAACTTTAGCCATAACAGGGCAAATGTAGCAAGTTTTAACAGGCCGAATGTCTTTTTAATCTCTAATTCTCAATTCAATTGCATATTATTTATATTTTTGTCGCCCCGATTATTTACTACGAATGGGCAGGCATTTAATGAGTTATACAGGCTGTTTTATAAAAAAAAATCTGCCCGCAATTTTATTCAGTACAATTTTTTTGTTGACTGCCGGGCTGGCCAATGCGCAAACCTTTGGTGGTAACCCGCCATCGTTAAAGTGGCAGCAGGTAAATACAGAGGCCGCTCGGGTAATTTTTCCTGCGGGAATGGATAGCACCGGTACACGTGTAGCTGTACTGATCAATCGGATAAATAACGTAGTAAAACCAACCATCGGCGTAAAGCAAAAGCAGGTTAATATTGTGCTGCAAAACCAAACTACCGAGAGTAACGGCTATGTTGGTTTGGCGCCGTTTCGCAGCGAGTTTTATTTAACCCCGCAGCAAAACAGCTTTGAACTGGGCAGCATACCATGGCCAGAAATGCTGGCCGTGCACGAGTTTAGGCACGTACAGCAATACAACAACTTTAACGTAGGCCTCTCGCATGTGTTAAAAATATTTTTTGGCGAAGGCGGGCAGGCATTTGGTAACGCGCTTAGCGTACCCAACTGGTTTTTTGAGGGCGATGCCGTATATAATGAAACATTAGTGAGCGCGCAGGGACGTGGGCGCTTACCTTATTTTTACAACGGCTTTCGCGGCTTATGGGCTGCCGGGAAAGATTATAACTGGATGAAGCTGCGCAACGGCTCGTATATTGATTATGTGCCCAACCATTACCCGCTTGGCTACATGATGGTGGCTTATGGCCGTGAAAAGTATGGCGATGATTTTTGGCGTAACGTTACCCATGACGCGGCTGCTTATAAAAGTTTGTTCTACCCATTTCAAAGCAGTGTTAAAAAGCATTCGGGGATAAGTTTTGGTGCTTTTCGTACCGCCGCGTCAGATCATTTCAGGCAACAGTTTAATGATGCCGCTCCGCAAAAGCAGGTTAAACACTTTATTGCTGATGAAGAATTTCCGGCATTTGTTAACGATAGCACCATTATCTACCTAAAAAGCCCTTATAACCAAATAGCAAGCTTTGTTATACGCACAGGTGGTAAGGAAAAAAAGATCACCACACGCGCCATATCTCAAGACAGGTATTTTGATTATAACAATGGCAAAATAGTATACTCAGCCTATCGCCGCGACCTGCGCTGGGGGTACCGCAATTACCATGAAATACGCGTGGTTGACGTAAGCAACGGCCACGAGCGTACCATCACCGGTAAAACCAAATATTTTTCGCCTGCCTTTAGTGCCGATGGTAAGCGTATAGTAGCTGTGCAGGCAAACCCTGATGGTAGCGCCACACTGCACGTATTGAATGCGCAAACGGGCAAGCTAATAACGGCAATTGCAAACCCTGATCGGTTATTTTATACTTACCCTAAGTTTTATGGTGATGATGTGCTCTCGGCTGTTCGCAACAACAGGGGAGAAATGGCCATTATAAGGGTTAATACTGTTACCGGCAAACAGGAAAACCTGCTGCCTTTTAGCCATCAGCCGGCAGGCTATTTAACAATTAAGCAGGATACAGTTTATTTTACCGCCACATCGGGCATTAACGATGATTTGTTCGCTTTATCTGTTAATGATAAAAAACTGTTTAAACTAAAAACCGGAACTAAGACCATAGGCTATTATCAGCCAACGGTATCTGCAGGCAAGCTGGCTTGGGTGGGCTTCACAGCCAGTGGCTATCAAATTATGCAAACCAATAAGCAGGATGTTAACTGGGAAGCAGTAGCTACCGGCAAACTGCCCGGCGGTTTACCTCAGTATAATGTTGCATCGCTTAATAAAAATGCGGCGTCGGGCTTAATTGAAAGGGTTGAGGATACGGTTTATAATTACCCTGTAGCTAAATACAGCAAAGGTTATAACCTGTTTAATTTTCACAGCCTGATACCTGAAATAAGCGACCCGGATTACCGCCTGTCTATCGTAGGGCAAAATGTGTTGAACACCTTTGAATCCGAACTGTATTTTAACTATAACCGTAACGAAGGTTACAAACAGGCAGGTTTTGATCTTACCTATGGTCAGCTTTTTCCATACCTGTCTGCCGGTGCCGATTATATTTATGAACGCCGCCGTATATACCGCGGCAGCGATGTTTACTGGAACGAGTTTAACATACATGGAGGTGTACAATTACCTTTTAACTTTACACGGGGCAAAAATATCACCGGCTTGAGTGTAGGCAGTGATTTGTATTACGCGCAAACCAATTACCAGGATGGTTTTGAGGCCTTTAACAGGCACTTTACTTACCTTAACAGTTACCTTAGCTTTTCAACCCGTGTACAACAGGCCAGGCAGCATATCAACCCCAGGTGGGGGCAAAGCCTGTTGTTCATCTATAAAAACGGGTTAAGCCTGTCGGCTAATCAATACCTGGCTTCGGGTACATTTTACCTGCCGGGTTTGTGGCCTAACCATAGTTTGGTTATCAATGCCGCGCATCAGCAGCATGGGCAAAACAACGCGGTAAGTTTTTCAAATAACTTCCCGTTTTCAAAAGGCTACTCGGTTGAAAATTTGTATAAGATGGATAAGCTGGGCGCTAATTACCATTTCCCGATTGCTTACCCTGATGCCGGGCTGGCCAATACCGTTTACCTGATGCGGATACGTGGAAATGCTTTTTACGAGTATACCCGCGCGTCTGACTTTTACACTACGGGCAACGTGTTTAAAGCCAATTTCAGGAGTGTGGGCGGAGCTGTGTTTTTTGATACCAAGTTTTTTAACGAAACGGCTATCTCATTCGGTGTAAGGTATAGCCGTTTGCTTGATCCGGATATTTTTGGTGGCACCGGCCGCGATCGTTTTGAGATAGTACTGCCGGTAAGTATTTTTTAAAGATAGAGCTGTACCAT
This sequence comes from Mucilaginibacter sp. UR6-1, assembly GCF_020880975.1. Lineage (GTDB taxonomy): Bacteria > Bacteroidota > Bacteroidia > Sphingobacteriales > Sphingobacteriaceae > Mucilaginibacter. Next base: position 1,039,039 of record NZ_JAJIWP010000002.1, read on the forward strand.
TTGTCGCCAGTAGCGTGGGCGGTGTGCATAGTTATCCCAAATGTACAGGCTGTTAGGTATTCCTTTATCCCAAAGTAACTGGCTAAACTCGTAGTTGTTATTCAAAAAAGGATCGGTTTCGCCAATAGCGAAAATATACTCGGAGCCGCGCAGTTTATCCAGCAGATCGGCATGGTGCATATTGCCGATGAATTGCATGGGTGAGTTGTAGTAAATTGAATCGTCGCGGTAGCCATCAAACAGGTCTTTGAATTCACCTATTACACGGGTAAGGTCATACCTGCCGCTCATGCATATTACTTTTTTAAAAACCGACGGATGTTTTAAGGCGATGTTAGCGGCATGGAAGGCGCCCATGCTGCAACCGGCCACTTCAAAAGTATCAGTATTGTTTTTTGAACGGATAAATGGCAGTAGTTCATCAAGTATATAGCCTTCGTACTGTAAATGCCTGTTTATACGTGCCGCCGGAGAAATTTCCTGATTATAAAAGCTTTCGCTGTCAATACTGTCAACGCAATATATCTGCAGGTGGCCATTTTCAAGCTGATCACGTAAAACCTCGATAATGCCCCAGTTCTCATAATCATAAAACCGGGCCATACGGGTAGGGAAGAAGAGTACCGCGCGGCCGCTATGCCCAAATACCAAAAGCTCCATATCGCGCTGCAATATGGTACTATACCATTTATGATATTCCCTGTTCATTTCGGCATAGCTTTTTGATGGTGAATATCAGTAGTGCATGTTACTTAATTGTGAATAAATAATTAATGATGAACCTTTAAATGATCAGATACTACCTGTTTCCACAGCTCGTAACCCTCCTTGCTTAAATGCAGTCCGTCATTAACAAAATACTTGCCTTTAGGATGGTCGCCGGCATCAACCATATGGCTAAATATATTAATAAAATGCCAGTTATTACCGCTTTTAACTATTTCAGTTTCAATTAAATTATTGGTGTATTTAAACCTGTCAATAATATTTCGGCGGTTTATGCTTGGCTTTAAGGATATATAATAGCAAGGTATATTGCCAAACCTGCTGCTTACCTCAACCATTAGTTGCCTGAAAAAAATGTATACCTCTTCGGGGGTGCGGCCATCGCCCAAATCGTTATCACCGGCGTATACCACCATGCGCTTTGGGTTATAAGTAAGCATTATCCGTTTAAAAAACCATACACAAGCGGCAAGTGTTGAGCCGCCAAAACCAAGGTTAACGGGTTTCAGGTCGGCAAAATCGGTGTATAGGTTTTCCCATAGCCGTATTGACGAGCTACCGTAAAACAATGTTTCAGGCTCGTAGGGCAATTGCCGGCTTCGTTTCTCTAACTCCTTAACGTCTTCTTCGTACCAATACATTCAAAAATACTTGTGTTTGCGGTTTCAAAGTAAGCAAATAATCAGCCAGCACAATATTATCATTTGCTTTTTAGCATCTGTATGCCAAATGCTTTTTAGTTAAAAACAAACATTTGGGTACAAAAATTAGTTGTTATACCGTTTATACAAGCCGCACAGATATATAGGTTAAACAATAGCGGCCAAGGTTTACGTTATAATATTTTGTCAATTTCTGATCGGTGAATGGCTGAAAATCATTGGAAACGGTTTATGCGCTCTATTAAAGGAAAGGTGGTTTTTGCCTTTTTGCTGGCTTGTGTTGCCCTTTTTTTAGCATGGAGTGTTAGCAGGGGCGCCTTTGATGAAATGCTGGATGCAGTTGAAAATATCTCCGCCCCGAATGATAAACTGCGCATTGTGAATGATCTTTCGCGGCGTGTGGCCCAGCTTGACCAGATGCAGCGTATGCAGGTGTTGCGTAATGGCGGCGAACACGATAAATTTTTTAAAGAAACCCGCCGCATTAATAAATCCATTGATACCCTGCAAGGTTTTTACCAGAATGACAGGGTGCAGCTTTGGCGCTTAAAATCGTTACGAAAGCTATTGCGTGAGCGCGATAAGCTGTTTATGAACTACCTCCAGGTGCGCGAAAAGCTGGTGAACAACAAGCTTTTTTCGGCACAGGTTGAGGTACTTAATGAGTTGGTTGATAAAAATGCCAAGGCTGATAGCGCCGCTGTAACTACCGAGAAAAAAACATCCACCACCATCATCTACCCTCAGAATAATGAGGACAGGCGTGGTTTTTTTGGCAAGCTGTTCGGTAAAAAGAAAAAGCCTGCCGATACTGCATATAAGGTGGTAAGTGAACAACTTAATATTGAAAAGGATACCGTTGCCCAGGCTATTAAGGACAGCATTATGGAGAGCATGACCCAGGCTGTATCCCGTATCGAAAAAAATCAGTTGCGTAAAAGTGCCCAGTTCATTAACCAGGAGGTGGTGCTGGCGAATGCCAATACCAAGCTCATAACGCAAATTCTCTCTATCCTGAAACAGGTTGAAAATGAGGTAGTATCACAAATAGAGTATAATAACAGCCACGCAAAAACAGTGGTGAATACCAGCGTTAAAAAGATAAGCCTGATCATGCTCGCTTTCTTTTTGATCACGCTGATACTGGTATCCTTAATATTGGCCGATATATCGCGCAGCAACCGTTACCGTAAGGAGTTGGAAGAAGCCAAGGAGATAGCCGAATATCATAGTATGGCCAAGCAGCGTTTCCTGTCAAACATGAGCCATGAAATACGTACGCCGCTGCAATCCATCATTGGCTATGCCGAACTCATCAGGCAGCAGGAGCATCCGCGCCGCAACCACATTGAGGCCATCTACCAATCGTCAGGCCATCTCATGCAGATTGTGGATGAGGTGCTGGATTATAACCGCATCATATCAGGCAAATTCACCTTTACCAACGCTGTGTTCAATATGCTCGAAGTGTTGAACGAGGTAGCCTCGGTAGTGCGTTTTCAGGCTGAAAAGAAAAAACTCAAACTGGAGCTTAAAGCCAATTTTTCGCCCCGGGTTTATGTTGATGGTGATGCTTTCAGGCTAAAGCAGGTTTTATACAACCTGCTGGGTAATGCTATCAAATTTACTGATGAGGGTTCGGTAAGGCTGGCGGTAACATGCGTTACACAAGGTGGTCGCTTAAACTTTACGTTCAGGGTGGCTGATACGGGTATGGGTATGGCTCCTTCAGATCTGCAAAAGATCTTTAACGAGTTTGAGCAGGCCGATAATAACCGTACGCAGATAGGTACCGGCCTGGGCCTTACCATTAGCAAGCAACTGGTTGAAGCGCAGGGCGGTAGTATACACGTAAGCAGCAGGCTGGGCCGGGGCTCGCAATTTATATTTCACCTGAGCTTCCCTGTAGCCGCCGAGCCGGAGAAGCATCATCAGCATACTGCCCCGCCTGTGTTAAAAGCGGGTACCGAAATGGTGTGGGTGGTAGATGATGATAATTTTATACTCGAAATGTGCTCGCTGATGCTTACCAGGCATAACATAAGCCACCGCAGTTTTAACTCGGCACAGCAGGTACTTGATGCCGCCTGGACCGAAGATGTAAAATATATCCTGATGGATATACGTATGCCGGGTATGAGCGGTATTGAGCTTTGCAAAGCCCTGCGTGCAAAATTACCGGGCGAGGTACAAATATACGCGCTTACGGCACAGGTGATTCCGCAGGAGCGGGAGAGCATACTGGCCTCGGGTTTTAATGGTATTGTTAAAAAGCCGTTTAAAGAGCATGAGCTGATAGAGATATTTGATTTTGAGGACAATGATGTAACTAATGAGGATATTGATTTGCGAACCCTTGAGCAAATGACCTTTGGCGATAAGGATCAGCTTGCCCGCATACTCGAACTGTTTACCGAAGATACATTTAATGATATTAACAGCTTAAAACAGTTGCTGGAGAATTACAGTGATGAGTTACTTGAGCAAATAGCCCTCACGGTGCACCGCATGGCCGGGCGTACGGCTCAAATTGGAGCAAAACCGCTCGCTGCCGATTTGCGCGCTACCGAGCTTGAACTGAACAAGGCGGATACGATGACCAATACACTTTCAAACAAACTGCTTGCTTTGATCGTACGCTTGCAGCAACTGCGTGAACAGATACGACGCGACTATCTTCACAACGCCGAAGTTTAAGAGTCGAGCCCGTAGCGCTCTATTTTAGCGTAAAGCGTTTTACGATCAATATTTAACAACTTGGCCGCTTTTGATTTATTGTATTTTACTTTTTGCAGCGTTTGCTGTATAACGGTTCTTTCATTCGCCTCGTTAAGTGCCTTCAAATCGGCATCGGCAGGTACGGTTGGCAGGTGGGTAATGTAGGTGCGCATTTCGTCGGGCAATGATTCTGCCCCGGCTTCTTCACCGCGGGTAAGCAACACCATGCGTTTTATCACATTTTTAAGCTCGCGCAAGTTTCCGGGCCAGTCATAACGGGTAAGCAATTCCATACCTTCCGGCGATATGCTTTTCACGTTACGCTCCAGTTCCTGGTTAGATATATTGATGAAGTGACTGATAAACAGTTGCAAATCCTTGCCACGTTCACGTAGGGCCGGTATCTGTATCTTAAATTCATTTATACGGTGGTATAAGTCCTGCCTGAAATCGCCATTGCTTACACTGCTCAGCAGGTCATCATTGGTAGCTGCAATAATGCGCACATCTACCTTTATCTGTTTGGTACTGCCCAGAGGCTGTATGGTATTCTCCTGCAAGGCACGCAGCAGTTTAACCTGCACATCGTAGCTCAGGTTACCTATCTCATCCATAAATAAGGTACCGCCATCGGCTACTTCAAATAAGCCCTTTTTGTCGGCCAGTGCACCTGTAAATGCGCCTTTAATATGCCCGAACAGCTCACTGGCTGCAAGATCTTTTGAAAGGGCGCCGCAATCAATGGCTATAAAAGGTTTATCGGCACGTTTGCTGCGCTCATGTATAAAGCGAGCGGCATGTTCCTTACCTGTACCGCTTTCGCCCTGTATCACTACCGACATGTCAGTAGGTGCAACAAGGTCAATATATTCGTAAAGTTTGTCTGATTCGGAGCTGGTACCTTTTATAAACCCGGGATAGCTGGTTGTGGTAGCAGCAGCGGCAGGTTTATCCGCTTTAACGGTATCCGCCTTTTGCTCATCGCTTTTTGCTGTTAATGCCGATTTTAGTATCATCAGCAATTCATCAGGATTAACCGGTTTTGTAATATAGTCTGACGCGCCTGCCTGTATGGCTTTAACTGCCGTACGTACATCGTTAAAACTGGTCATCATCACCGCCGGAATTTTCAGGCCCTTGTCATGCGCGTAAGCCATCACTTCTAAGCCGGTACCATCAGGCAAGCGGTAATCAAGCAGCAGCATGTCAAATTTTTCGTCATCCAGTTGCCTGAGGCCGTTCTTAATATTGTTTACAGCACTAACCTCATGACCATTTCTGGGTAAAAAGCCTTGTAAAATTTGTGAAAAAGTAGCGTCGTCCTCAACCAGTAATATTTTCGCCATCGGTAGTTTGTTGCAAATAAGGCGTAAAAATACAAAAGCCGGAATAAATTCCGGCCTTTGTTGTTGAGGTATATTGTGATTATGAGTGCTTATTTATTGCTTTACAGGGCGTCCGTCCTTGTCAAGCTTCACAAATCGCAGATCATCACCTTTTTTAAGGTTAATGATATAATACTCGGCTGCACCTGATTTTACTAATGATGCATCAACCGCGGTGTATTCTTTAACCGCGTCGCTTTTCAGCGTGGTTTTGATAGCCTCAGGTAATTCTTCAACTTTTACAGGGGTTTTAACTTCCTGGGTTGTGCCTGTAGCTGCGGTAGCATTAGTACCGGCAGCACCCGCGCTGGTTGAATCCTGCTGAGTTTGCTGCGCTGGTTGTTGTTGTGATGCTGCTGGTTGTTGGGTTGTTGTATTTTGAGCGTTTGCGTTTACTACTCCTATTAGGCCTAAAAAGGCTACTGACAAAATTATCTTTTTCATAAGTTATAAATATATGTTTGTTATAAGTATGATAACCTATTGTTCAGAATTGTGCCAGTACGTGTAATTGTATTTAATTGTTTGATAATTAGTTGTTTGTATTTTATTGATAGGAGAAATAATTGTGGAGCAACTCCACAATATGCCCTGTTAATCGGCAAATTCAGGGTATAAGCAGTTGTTTAAATTGCAGGCTATCTCCCTTAAATGCATTAAAATCTACCTCGTGGCTAATGCCATTTACGTAAGCCCTGTCCGAATGTTGCCAAAACCACCAGTTGGTATTTTCAGGTAATTTAAGTTCGTGCTGGTAATAATGTGCTATCCATAACGGGTAGGCATCAAAATAACCTTCCAGGTATTGCCTGTAAAAGCTGATGTTGGTGTAAATGATAGGCTTTACGTGTATCTTCTTTTCCAGGTGATTTATAAACGCGGTTAACTCCTGCCGCATTTTTTCGGGTGATACATTATCCGTAACCTCAATATCAACAACCGGCGGTAGATCTCCGCTTTCGGGCTTTACGTTTTGCAGAAAAAAACGTGCCTGCCATAAGCCATCCTTTTTAGGGTGAAAATAATGATACGCGCCGCACACAATACCAAATTTAGGGGCTTCGCGCCAGTTACGTTTAAAATAAGGATCGGCAGTGAGCAGACCCTCGGTAGCCTTTATAAAAGCGAAGCGTATGCGTACGCTATCCTCTTCCATGGCGGCCACCTGCTGCCAGTTTATGTTACCCTGCGCGTACGATACATCAATGCCATGTATCTTGTACGCTACCGGTATATCAATATCAAAACTTTTATAGGTGCGATAGGTGGCAGGCTTGCCGCTATCCCATATCCATCGCCAGGTTGATGAGAAAAACTTAACCACATAGCCATAATAAAAAGGCGATAGCAGTATAAGCACTAAACCTATGGCATAAGGGTACCAGTTAAATGTATTGCCCGTTTTCTTTTTCCGTTTCGCGGTAGCTGATGGCTTGCGTTTTACCGTTGTTCGGGGTTTGGCAGGGGCGGGTTGTTTACGGGTAGGCACGGGGCAAAATTATAAAAATAAAGCAGGCCGATTAAGAGCCTGCTTTATTTTTATAACAAGAGTTAGTTGTATAATACTATAAATTCGCTTGCAAATAATTCAATATTATAGTCCTTAAAAAAATCTACATAGTAATAATACAGACCATTATCTGATCGCTCAAACAATCCATCACTATTTTCAAACCTGCCTCTGTAAATATTATCAATGGTCAACGAGGTGAAATCACCATTCTGTAAAGAGGTGCTTACTTTAGTTATTTTGGCATCTTTAAAAATAAGCCCTACTCTTTTAACTTTCGGAACATCAAGGTTATTGGTGAAAACTAATTGTACCTCATTTGGACTTATGTTAACTTCCTTACAATCAAACTCATTATGCAAATCAATATATGTAGTGCCATCTTCAATCTCTGTTAGGCTTTTGAATAATTCAGTTTCTGTAAGTCTTATTTCCAAAACAGTCAGTTATTAATCTTTCTTCTGGATAATGCAGCGTTCATTCTTCAACAGCTCAACAGATTCCGCTATCTCATAGGCTGATTTCATGCGTTTTTCTTCCGTTTTATAATATTTTTTAAGCTCTTTGCGGTGATAAGCCTGGTAAAAGCGGCGTACTTCTTCGTCGGTTTGCAGGATCAGGCCGGGTACGGGTAGGGTGTTCCGCTGCTCATCCATGGCAACCATGGTGAGGTAACTGGTATTGGTATGCTTTACCTGCTGGGTGGTCACGCTTTCAGAGATCACCTTTATGCCGATCACCAGCGAGGTTTTGCCCACGTAATTAACTGATGCCATTAATGATACCAGCTCGCCAACCTCAACGGGCGCTAAAAAGTCAATGGTATCAACCGAGGCGGTAACGCAGTATGCCCCGGCATGTTTGGCGGCGCAGGCATAGGCCACCTTATCCATCAGCCCCATAATAATGCCCCCATGTATCTTGCCCCCAAAGTTGGAGTACGCGGGTATCATCAGTTCGGTAAGCGTGGTTTGTGATGCGGCTACGGTTTTAAAATCTTCCATCAATATAATTATTTACCTGCCATTGATTTTTCGCGGATCGACCTGAACTCCGAGTTCTTTTTCCACTGAGGGAAGGTGTTTTCGCCGGCCAATCTGGTGCCTATCTTATATAATATATTCGCTGTCTGCGTCATACCGCTCAGGTTCATATCCGGTGTGTAATTATCTGATGGTTGATGGTAGTGTTCGGCTGTAAATATTTCTCCCTGCTTTTCGCCCCACTTACGGCCATGCTGCTTATTGTCCGGGCCTGTGTGCATATCCAAAGCAGGTACGCCAACTTTGGCAAAATTAAAGTGGTCCGAACGGTAGTAGCCCCCAGCACCCGGGGTTGGGTCGGCCTCAACGGTCAGCCCTTGCTCTTTGGCTATCGCTTCTACGTAGTCTTCCAGGTCATTTTGCCCTTTGCCGGTAATGGGTATATCATTGCTTTCACCATCTGGCGATAGGGCATCCATATTCAGGTTACCCACGGTTTTATTTAACGGGAACAGCGGATGCGTAGCGTAAAACTCTGATCCTAACAATCCTTGTTCCTCCGCCGTAACTGATAGGAATAGTATTGAACGCTTAGGCTGTTCCTTAGCGTTTTTAAACGCCTTGGCCATGGCAAGCAGGGCGGCGGTTCCGCTGGCGTTATCAACCGCGCCGTTGTAAATGCTGTCGCCTTTGGCATCCGGCTGGCCGATACCCAGGTGATCCCAGTGGGCGGTATAAACAATATATTCATCAGGCTTGGTGCTGCCTTTTAACACCGCCGCAACATTATGCGAGGTAGAATACTTTAATTTATTGGTGATGCCGAGGGTTGCCGTAGTGTTAAGTGTCACTGCTTTAAAATCCTTTTTGCGGGCATAGGTGCGCATATCTTCAGTAATACCGGCATTGGCTAATAATTTCTTAGCTGTTTCTTCACTTAACCAGCCTTCCATTTTGCAACGGGAAAGGTGCTTGTCTGTTTGTTGCAGATATAATTTTGAGCCCGTAAAGCTGGTGTTTATTACGCTCCATGGGTAACTTGCCGGTTCTGTTTGATGCACAATGAGTATGCCTGCCGCGCCCTGACGGGCGGCTTCTTCATATTTATACGTCCAGCGGCCATAATAGGTCATGGTATCACCATGAAAAAGCGTACGGTTGCCTGATTTAAAACCGGGGTCGTTCACTAATACCACCACTGTTTTGCCCTTTACGTCCAAACCTTTATAGTCGTTCCAGCCATACTCCGGTGCAACAACACCATAACCGACAAATACCAGCGGCGAGTTTTTTAACGCTACGGATGGCAGTTCCTGGCGGGTTGAGGCCACAAAGTCGGTACCCGCTTTTAGTGTTGCTGATGTTTTTCCGCTTAGCTGGAGCGCGGTTGGCGTACCGGTAATTTCAACCAGTGGTACATCCTGAAAATAGCTGCCATTATTTGCCGGCTCTAAACCTAATTGTTTAAACTGCGCGGCCAGGTAGTTGATGGTTTTTGTTTCGCCCTCGGTAAAAGGTTTGCGCCCGGTAAGCGAGTCGTCGGCCAGTGCGGAAAGGTATCCGCGTATATCATTATCAGTGATTGGGCCGGTAGCTGTTTGCGTATCAGCTTTTTTATCGTTACAGCCAAACCAAACGGCAGCCGTAAACAACAGCCCCAGGGTTAGGGTATTGCGTTTCATGGTGTTCATATTACCAAATGTAATAAGCGCATTTTAAAAACACTAATCATATTAAAAACGAAAGATATCGGCCAGTGGTCGATTCAATGTTTCCATTGGTCGATACTACTCGTTTTTATGATTTCTGTACAATACTTTTATACAGCCGGGAATAAAAGAAGCTAACTATTGATTAGTGTGTTTAAGCAATTAAGGGTTATCAGCTTGCTGATAACCCTTTTGCATTTTAATAATAATATTGCTGATCAGTCGGCATCTTCGTCAGGCGAAACATCCCGGGCAGACCGTGAGCTTTCATAATCATGTTCACCATCCTGGTCGTCGCTTTTAAAATTTACCTTATCGGTTTTTTCGTCTGATGGTTCGGTACGCGCTAAGTAGGCATTGGTGTAACCCGCGTTTTGCGAAGGGTTATTTGGCGCATCACCTGATGGGGTTTGGTTCTCCTCACCAAAGTTATGCCCACCCGCGCCATGGCTTTCCATGCCGGGCGCATCGGCATTTTTTACCTCGCCGCCTAAAAAGGTTTTTTTAAGGCTTTCCTCTTTCAGGTTATCATCGTCAACCGGGTAAGCATTAGGCTTGGCGGCATCGTTATTCTTCAATTCATCATCGCTATATGCAGTCATAATATTTACTATTGGTACTGTATAGTAAGCTTTTGTATGATGAAATTGTTTTGATTAGTTCATGGATGATGGTTCATGGTTAATAGGCGGAGTAAGGAAATCGAATTGCTCACTATGAACCATGAACCATCATCTATTAACTCCCTAAAGCACCTTCTCGCGCAATTCCCTGGCAATGGCTTCGGTTACGCAAATAATATCTTCGGCTACGTGGCTGTTGTTGGTGATCACCTTGTGGCATTCATCCTTGTAAGGCAGCAGGTACTCTTTATATGCCGGTACAACATGGTTTACCCATTTGTAGTGCACGTCATCGTTAGAGTAGCCGCGTTCGGTAAGGTCGCGTTTAAGGCGGCGTTGCAGGGCCACTTCCTCATCGGCATCAATAAACACCTTGAGGTCAAGCATGTCAGCGATCTTACGGAAATGCAGTATAAAAAGTCCCTCAACAATGAGTATCGGTGCTGATTTTATTTCGAGCGTTTTAGGCTTCGCGTGAGGGTTGTTAAAAGTATATTCCTGCTTGGTGATGCTTTTGTTATTCAGCAGGTCCTCAATATCATTTTCAAAGTGGGTATGATCAATGGTATCAGGCAAATCAAAGTTGTACAGCTTGTTCTCTTCGGCTGTCATGGTATCAGCCACCGGGAAGTAATAATCATCCTGAGAAACAAGCGCTACTTCATTACTGCTGAAGTGCTGTAAAAAACATTTCAAAAAAAAAGTTTTGCCAGAGCCGCTGCCACCGGCTATGCCAACAATAAAAGGTTTATTCATTCGTGGTACCGTAGCTTATATTTACATGAAAGCGTTTATCAAGCGCGCCTAATGATTCGGCTACATTTTTTGTCATAACAATGATAACGTCTTTAGTTGACTCGTTATCGGTAAAGCGGCCAACCACCTTTGCAAAGGTAGTACGGTTGGTCATCGGGTTGATGATCTTGATCACCGTACCTATAGGGGCGGTGCGGTGCAATACCAGTTTTTTATTCGCGTCAAGGCCGGCCTCTTCCATCCAGGTGGCCACGCCTTTTTCATTTTTTTCGTATAAACCGTAGCGGTTTGGCCTAACACCACCAACCGAGTCGGTTGTTGATACCGGCATAGGCTCTGTTGAATCGCGCACGGCGGCTACTTTTGTGCTGTCAGGCACGGTTGTTACCGGGGCCACAACAGGAGTAGTGGTTGCCTTGTTGGCACGTACTTTAATGATCTGCCCTGCTGTAAGCGATTTTTTGGTGAGCTTGTTAATGTTCACTATGTCATCAACAGTGGTGTTAAAACGGCGGGCAATGGCAAACAATGTTTCACCTGCCGATACCTTGTAATCCTGATATTCCGGAATATTATTGGCATCAGCAACAGGTTGGGTTTCCGGTTGTGCAGCCGGTGTGTTGTTTTTTACAACAGGTTGTGTTGCGGGTTGCTGTACCGGCTGGGTAGCTGGTTTTGTTTGCTGTTGCTGAGCAGCCGGCGTTGTAGTGGCTACAGGTTGCTGGCTTTCGTTATAATCAACCTCGGTAGGTACCTTAATTACGTTGCCAATACGCATTGGCGCGTTGTTGTTGAATTTGATGATTGCGTTAGGCTTTACATTGTAGCGGCGGCCTATGGCGTAGTAGTTATCCTTTGGATCTATTTTATGGAGGATGATCTTTTTCCCGTTCTGGTTTTCGACACCTATTGAATCAATTACGTTACCGGCAAGTACAGGTATAGAAAAGGTAAGTGTTGATATCAATAGAAAAGTCAGCTTAAATTTCATAATGTTTTATAATACAATAAATTATAATTCCAAAACCAGCAGCTCGGTTTTGTTTTTCAGGCAGATTAGCCAATTTTTATGTAATACAAACGCCTCGGGCTGTAATTTTTGTATATCGGTCATCAATATTTCTTCGTAACAAATACTATCAGCATTCAGCACATATAACTCCTGCTGCAGGCCCCGGCTGTTACGGGTGTGCAAAGATACAATTCTATAACTATTGTGCTCAATATAATGTATCAAACCGTTTGCCGGTTTAATATGCTGCAATTGTGCGGGTAGCTGTTGCGGCGATATGTATTGCGGTACAATGATCTGCCTGATCAGCTCACTATCAATAACATAATTATAGGGCCTGATGGCTTTACCGGTTTCTATATCATGCACATATAGCTTTTTAGGTAACATCTGGGTGTTGAACATTATGGGGCCGTTAATGCTTAAATGATCAAACGCCAGGGAGTAATTGCTCCATAATGCAGCAGCATCGGCAACGTTAACGGCCGCTATGCCTTTATGCACCGGTGAACTTTCCCCCTGAAAAAAGTGGAGCAGCAGTACACCGTTATGCGCGGTTTCCATGCCGGTGAGCCAGCGTTCGTGCGTGGTATAGCCGTCAAAATTAAGGTGCGCCTTTGGCAGGTTAATGGCAGCAAAGCTTGTCGTTCTGTCAGCCTCGTTACGTATTTCAAGCAGCAGGGCAGAGGTAACCTCATCAATATCCATGCGCCAGATGGTGCCGTTAAATTTTTTTTGCAGGATGGGGCTCAATGCTGTCATAAGTTTGCAAATATCCTATAATTATTAAAATCTGCTTAGCTTTGGTACAAACATTGAACTTATACGCCTGTTAACAATCAAAACAACATTTAAATCTTATGAACGCAAAAGAAATAAGCCTTGAAGAACGTAAAGTAAAACCGGTAGTAGATCTGTTGAACGATCTGCTGGCTAACTACCATATACATTACCAAAAGCTAAGGGGCTGCCACTGGAACATAAAAGGACAAAACTTTTTTACCCTGCACCTTAAATTTGAAGAACTATATACCGAGGCATTAACCACTATTGATGAGCTTGCTGAGCGTATATTAACATTAGGCAAACCACCGCACAGCACCTTTGCCGATTATATAAAAGAATCAACCATCAAGGAAATAAATACCATTGGTATGAAGGATACCGATATGGTGCGAGCCATTATTCAGGATATGGCATTGCTGATTGGTATGGAGCGCGAGATACTTGACGTTACCGCTGATGTAGGCGATGACGGTACCAACGATATGGTTAACCGCTTTATGCAATTCAAGGAAAAAACCACCTGGATGCTCCGCTCATTTGTGAACGAAGACTAATTGGTTTAGATATTAAAAGTTAGATTTGAGAAATTAGATAAAGCTCATACATCATACATAAAAAGAGAAGCCCCGCTAAATCAGCGGGGCTTCTCTTTTTATAAAAATATGCAATTCAAAATTCCGTTAATTCTCAAATTCTGAAAATTCAGGTTCAGATTAAAATCTATAACTCAGCGTCAGATACAAATTATCATTAGTACGTTTTATCAAAGCTGATGGACTTGCATCTCCAACCTCATAAGGGAAAATAGTGTTCGAGCCGGTGCTGTGCAGATAGGTAGCATCAACAGAGTAATGGCCTGAACGGAAGCCTAAACCACCTGACGCGGTTTTGATGTTGCTGCCGTTATCGCGCATTGGGTTGCCAAAAATATTATAACCACCACGCAGGTAAGCAAAGCGGCCTAAACGGGCTTCAGCACCAACACGTGTATTTACAGCACCTTTATAAAAGGTACGGATGTTGCCGTTGTCTTCAAAATCAGCATCATAGCTGTCATTACTCATTAACTTGGCTGAACTATAATCAACATACTCCACATCGCCCGTAATAAAACCGTAGTTTTTGAAAAAGTAGGCTATACCACCTGCTACCTTTAACGGTGTACGCAAATCGTAATTCAAGGTGTACACTTCCGAATTACGGAAACTGTTAACACCGCTTACATCTGTTGCCAGTGTTTCGCGGTAAGTGTCCTCCATATTATACCAGGTAGGCGAGGTAAAGTTAAAGCCCAGGCGTAAAGACTCAACCGGTTTGTAGATCATACCCAGCTTAACATTTGCACCGGTACCGCGAGTAGCCTGATCCTGCATAAAAGCCGATTGAAAATCACGGTTCACATTTGTATTGTTTTCAAAGGATGACAATACACCGCTTTCTGAAAATATCTGGGTAGAGTTATAGTTAATGGTTGCTATACCCAGGCTTGCACCTATGTAAAATTTGTTGCTGTTATTAGCACCAAGTGAAAGATTGAATTCCGATTGGCCGCCTGTACGGGTAATTACGTTGCGTTGTATAGCATCGGTGTTATTATCAATAATTACGGCACTGCCATAGTATGGTACATTATTTGGGTCTCTATAATCTCTCACAAGTTTATGTGCGTAAGCCCAATCAGCTAATAAATCGGTTCCGCTTGCATTAGCCCGGTTGGTATAATAATCACTTATAGAGCTTGAATTATTGTTGCCGCCAAAGGTTGTATTGTCATAAAAATTATTGGTACGGCTGTAACCCACACCAAAGTTTAAGCTCAGCCATCCTTCGGTTTTGCTTGCACCGCGTGCCGTGTTCAACTGTGAGTAAAAAACAGCAGCCGCGTTATTTAAATTACCATTGTTTTTACTATCGTTTGTATTGTTACCCAAATAACTGCTGTTTGATTTAAACATGTTAAATTCAGGGGTAACACTCATTTCCGAACGGGTGAAAAAGCCTAAGCCTGCCGGGTTTCCGCTTACCGAGGTAAGGTCGCCACCTACAGCAACATTGGCATTACCAATGGCCTTAATGCGTGCCGTTGAGCCCGGTTGTGTAGTTGAAAACCTGATAGCATCCTGTGAATATTGGGCAAAGCTACTTTTAGCAATGGCTACCATAACCATCGCGCTCAGTATATATTTTAATTTCATGTAGTGATATATGTTACGTGATAATTCAGACAAAAATAATTAGTTACGTGAAGGGCGACCACCACCGCCACCGCCGCGTGAACCGCCGCCTGATGAACCACCGCCAAAGCTTGATGGTGATGATGACGGACGTGATGTAGCCGGAGGTTGGTAAGAAGGTGTTTCACGGGTTGGCCTTGAAATACGGCTGTCGCCGCTAATATCTCTGCCTGCGCCATTATTGCCACGGCCTGTGTATGAGCCATTTGATGAAGAGCCTGTACCATTAAGCCTGTTTGGCCTGTTTGGATAATAACCGGTATTGCCACCACTATTACCCATACCGTTACGCCCGGCGGTTAAACCGCTGCGCGGGTTGCCTGTACCTCTGCTTGGGCGGGCATTGCCTGATGAGCGGTAAGCAGAGTAAACACCCCAGTAAGGTGAGCCACCCCAGCCGGTACCCCAGTATGAATAGCCTAAGCCGCCATAACCGAGCCCATAGCCATAGCCCCCGTAACCATAACCTAAGCCACCGTAGCCCCATGGCGAGTAGCCATAACCGCCCCAGCCATAACCTAAGCCAAGGCCCCAGCCACCATATCCATACCCAAGGCCAAAGCCGTAACCCGCACCATAACCGTATGGCGCGTAGCCATAGTACATATTATCGTAATAACCGAACGGCGAAAAGTAACCGAAACGGTTTATGCGCGATGAGTAATCGTCATAATAATAATACTCATCATCAGTTGTGTAGTAATCATCCTCGTAACCATCGCTGCCTACGCCCGGGTCTTCATTGCGGTAAACGGGGCGTGCGGCATATACAGGCACATCACCGGCTTTTGCAATGGTATTGTATACGTCATCGTCGGCAATACTCTGGTTGGAGGCCAGCTTGGTTGTAGAACAGGAACTCAGTGCTGCAGCACTGATTAAGGCAATTCCTAATGTTATATGAAGTTTCATGTATTGTTTGGTAAAAAGTTCGAACCCGGATAAATTTTAAATTTATAAATTTGGCAGCACTATATATTAATCTAACGGTCAAATTTCATTCCACAAATATAAGATGAGCAAAGGCATTATTAGTAAAGACGAAGATTATTCGCAATGGTTTAATGAGTTAGTAATAAAAGCTGACATGGCCGAATATTCGCCCGTGCGCGGCTGCATGATCATCAAGCCCTACGGCTACTCGATATGGGAAAAAATGCAGGCCGTGCTTGATAAGATGTTCAAGGATACCGGCCACAGCAACGCTTACTTTCCATTGTTGATCCCAAAATCATTCTTCTCCAAAGAGGCGAGCCACGTTGAGGGTTTCGCGAAAGAATGCGCGGTGGTTACCCATTATCGCCTGAAGAATGATGAGAACGGGCAGATAGTTGTGGACGAGGACGCTAAGCTGGAGGAAGAGCTGATCATCCGCCCGACATCGGAGACAATTATCTGGAATACTTACAAAGGCTGGATACAATCATACCGCGACCTGCCCATACTGGTTAACCAATGGGCCAACGTAATGCGTTGGGAAATGCGTACCCGTATGTTTTTACGTACCAGTGAGTTTTTATGGCAGGAGGGCCACACCGCTCATGCTACCGCTGAAGAAGCTGTTGCCGAAACCGAGCAAATGCTTGACGTATATGCCGATTTTGCTGAGAACTGGCTGGCATTGCCAGTGGTTCGTGGCCGTAAAACACCTAACGAGCGTTTTGCCGGTGCGTTAGATACATATTGTATTGAGGCGCTGATGCAGGATGGCAAGGCTTTGCAGGCAGGTACATCGCACTTCTTAGGGCAAAATTTTGCTAAGGCGTTTGATGTAAAGTTTGCCAATAAAGAGGGTAAGCTTGATTACGTTTGGGCTACCTCTTGGGGCGTATCAACCCGTTTGATCGGCGCGCTGATCATGGCGCACTCTGATGATGCAGGTTTGGTATTGCCGCCAAAACTCGCGCCTATACAGGTAGTGATAGTGCCTATTTACAAGCACGATGAGGAGCTGGAAAACATCAGCGCGTATGTTAAAACCTTAACGGCCGAATTAAAAGCAAAAGACATTTCTGTTAAGTTTGATAACCGCGACACCCAGCGCCCTGGCTTTAAATTTGCCGAGTATGAGTTGAAGGGTGTTCCGCTGCGTGTAGCCATAGGTAGCCGCGATATGCAAAACGGTACGGTTGAGCTTGCCCGCCGCGATACTAAAACCAAGGAAACGGTACAGCAAGAAGGTTTGGCAGGTGTTATTGAAGGATTGCTTGAGGAAATACAAGCCAACATCTATAGCAAGGCCTATAATTTCCGTGAGGAAAATACTACCGAGGTAGATACTTACGAGGAGTTTAAGCGTTTGCTGGACGAAAAACCCGGCTTCCTATCAGCACATTGGGATGGTACACCTGAAACCGAACAGCGTATCAAAGAGGAAACCAAAGCAACCATTCGCTGCATACCATTAAACAATGTGCAGCAGGAAGGTAAATGTATATTAACCGGCAAACCATCAACCCAACGGGTATTGTTCGCCAGGGCGTATTAGGTTTTTGTCTGATAACAAAACGGGGTTAAGTGAATACATCGCTTAACCCCGTTTTTGCTTAATCTTCTTTTTCTACTTCCTTTTCAAGTATTTCTTTAGCGTCTTCAATATCATCACTGTCGGCTTCGGGTCCGTCCTGCAAATTTTCAAGGCGCTTGTTGAATATCAGGTGGGTGAATATCGGGTAATGGTCTGATCCGTTGTAGGGCAGGCGGCGCATTTGTACCAGGCCAAACTCGGCCGAGCAGAAAATATAATCCAGCGGAAAACGTAAAAACCAGTGCTTGGCCGAAAATGTACTGTAAAACCCACGGCCTTTACGTACATCCAGCAAATCGCTCACCTTACCGAAAAGGGTAGTGGTATGGCTCCACGCCACATCGTTCAGATCGCCGAACACAATGATCGGCAGGCTGCAATCACGGGCTTTAAAGGCTATCTTCATCAGCTCCTTATCCTTTGCGGTAGAGTACAGGCTTTCGCCCGGTACCGGCGGCTCGGGGTGCAGGCCCCACAATTGTACCTTTTGTCCTGAAGGCAGTTCAGCAATGGCTTCAATAGATGGTATATCGTTCTTGATAAGATAGTTTACCCGCGCATCGCTCAACGGAAAACGGCTGTAAAATAGCAAGCCGTAAGTATTTGGCAACGGCGCTTTCAGCATATGCGGGTAATGTGCCTCCAGTTCATTCATTGCTGTTTCCCACTTGGCATCCGTTTCCAGCAAAAATATCACATCAGGATCAACGGTTTTTATCTGATCAAGCAGTTTTTGGTATTCGGTATTATCCTGAAATACATTGGCTGACAGTACTTTTATCTCATTTTTAGGGTTGCGGCTTTTAATGCTGCTTACCTCTTTACGGGCAAATACAGTGTAATTGTATATTTTAATGATGAGGTAAATAATGGCTATGCAAAGGGCCGCGAAGGCGTAAATGTTGATTTGCTTTGTATTGGAGTACAGTATGCCCCAGCCAATAAATACCGCCATGCACAGCATGAATTTTTGAAACCGAGGGTACTCCAATGAGCGGAACACCCAGTAGCTATGTTTAATGAGCGGCAAAAAAACAAGAAATACAAGCAGAAAACTTGTGATGGTTAAAGCTAAATACATGTTGTGGGTTTAAGATGCCATGCCTAACCCGGCTTGGCAATATTAAATTATTGCTATTAAATGTTGTAACCGCATAAGTTGTTTTAATTATTTAAGTTTGATAAACATTATTATGAAAAAATACCGCCTTATCCTCAAAATTATCTTGTGGCTGTAAATTATTGGTGGCGTAACGCTCGATGTTGAATGTGTGCGTATACACACATACAGAAGAATTTAAATACCCTTTATAGTCCGGAGGTCAATAAAACCTTGTAATGATTATTTAATTAAAAGATATATACCGGCTATAAAAAATATAATACCAGCTAACATGGGATGAACTTACGAAAATTTGTATTGTCATAATATATTTCAACTTGCTGATTTTGCTTGAATACTTTAAAGTTGTAGCCAAAGTCAGATTTCAATCTACGTAATTTACCCTCATTGTCTTCAAATTCAATTACTGGATAATAAATTGATTTTCTGATTGAACCATACATGCTACCAAGCTCGTGGTCAGCAACGATGCCAATAGTTTTTATTCCGCTTTTTAAAAGATAGTTTTTTTGCTGTTTCTTTAGCAAACCGTACGCAAGGCCAACAATGCCAAGCAAAATAAGAAGCAAAGCCTGGTAGTTAGCGTCTAAAAAATTCCATCATATCCTAACCAATTGCTCGGTTTCAATTTTCTTCTGTAGTTCGAGGATAGCACCTATCAGGGCTTCAGGGCGTGGGGGGCAGCCTTGTACGTAAACATCAACGGGTATAACACGGTCAACGCCTTTTACTACGTGGTAGCCATGCTGCCAGTAAGGGCCGCCGCAGTTGGAGCATGAGCCCATAGAGATAACATATTTAGGATCGGGCATTTGCTCGTAAAGGCGTTTAATGCGCTCGGCCATTTTAAAGGTAACGGTGCCGGCAATAATAATTACATCCGCCTGGCGTGCCGACGGGCGGGGGAACACGCCAAACCTGTCCAGATCATACGTTGATGCCATGGAGCCCATCATCTCGATAGCGCAGCAGGCAATACCAAAGCTCAACGGCCATAGGGATGACATACGTGCCCAGTTGAGCAGATCGTTCATTTTAGTTATCACTAAACCACCACTTTCATTGGTTATATCAGGCGTCATTTCCGGGCTTTTTAAAAGTTGGTTTAAACATAGGTTTGCGTACAGGTGCTTCGGCAGCGGCCGCAGGTGGCGCAGCATTGGTTGGTGTACTTGCAGTAGCCGCGGCAGCTACAGGCTCAGTATTAAACGGCCTTACACGGTAAGCGCTTTCTTCAAGGTTTATTTTTTCGTACAACGAGGCAGGAATGTTCACGCCACTGCTTGGTATGCTAACCTTTGGTTTTATCCATTCCAGGTCGCCTTTGCGCCAAACATATACCAAACCCAATATCAGTATGCCTAAAAATATAAACATTTCAACTAAGGCGAACCATCCCCAGCGGTTATCGGCGGCTATCAGTTCATGGTTACCAAACACCGTAGCCCACGGAAAAACGAATACCATCTCTACATCAAACAGCAAAAAAATGAGGGCTATAACATAAAAGCGTGAGTTGAAGGGTAGCCATGCACTGCCGGTTGGTTCTTCGCCACACTCGTATGATGATAGCTTTAATTCGTTAGGGTTTTGCCTTGATAAAAGTTTGTTCAAAAAAAAGGTTAAGCCAACGGCTAAAAAACCGACTATTAAAAATATCAGTATCTTGCCAAATTCGGATATTTGCGAAACCTCGTGCATGACAGCAAATTTAATAAAACAAACAGATTTTGACGCTATAATAATTGGAGCGGGCGCCTGCGGACTAATGTGTGCCGTACAAGCCGGCTTTTTAGGCAAGCGTGTATTGATATTGGAGAAGAACGACCGCCCCGGCGCCAAAATACTTATTAGTGGTGGCGGCAGGTGTAATTATACCAACCTGTATGCCTCGGCGCAGCAGTTCATTTCAAAAAATGAACACTTCTGCAAATCGGCCTTCGCGCAGTGGACGGTAGATGATACCATCTCCTTTTTTGAAACTTACGGCATCAGCGGAAAAGAAAAAACGCTGGGGCAGTTGTTCCCGGTAACTGATAAGGCCCGCGATGTGGTGAACATGTTTGCCAACCTGTGTAATGATCTGCAGCAGCAGATATACTATTATGCTACAGTAAAAAGTATTGAACAAACCGACGGCGGTTTTGAGATTGTATACGAACAGCACATGCGCGAGCAAAAAATATTCGCGCCAAAGGTAGTTATGGCTTCGGGCGGTTTACCGATTGTTAAACTGGGTGCTACGGATATAGGGATGCGCATAGCGCGCAAATTCGGTATGGTCGTTGTTGATACCGCGCCAGCGTTGGTGCCGTTAACTATTACAGGTAAAGATCAGCCATGGTATGAAAAATTATCAGGCAACAGTATTTTTTGCCGGGTATGGAATGACAGGATCAGCTTTGAAGAGAATATCCTGTTTACCCACTGGGGGTTGAGCGGTCCGGCTATATTACAAATTTCATCATACTGGAAACCCGGCGAATTTATTAATATCGACCTGCTGCCCAAGCAGAATATAACCGAACTGATACAGCAGGAGCGTACCATAAACGGTAAAAAAACCTTACTGGCATTGCTGCAGGGTTTGTTTACCCGCAAGTTTGCCGATGCACTGGCCGACAGGCTGCCGGTACAAAAAAATCTGGCATCGCTAACTAAGGCAGATGTTGAGTTGACAGAAAGTCTGCTGCATCAATTTAAGGTAAAACCGGCAGGTGATAAGGGGTATGATAAGGCCGAAGTAATGCGCGGCGGCGTATCAACTGATGAGCTATCTTCAAAAACACTCGAAGCTAAAAAGGTACCTGGCCTGTATTTTGGGGGCGAGTGTGTTGATGTAACGGGATGGTTGGGCGGTTATAATTTTCAATGGGCATGGGCAAGCGGTTTTGTTATCGCGCAGGCGCTGTAAGCCAAATTGGCAAAAATTTATAATTGGCCCGAATTTTATCATCTTTGCTGATATTAATATAACTGCTATGTTGTTTGAACAAATACGGCAAAAGCCGTTCTTTATATTAGGTCCCTGCGTTATGGAAAACCAGGAACTGCTGTATACCGTTGCCGAAAAAGTTGCCGAAGTAGGGCAAAAATTCAATGTGCCGGTAATATTCAAATCATCGTTTGATAAGGCTAACCGTACATCCATCCACTCATACCGCGGGCCGGGATTAGAGAAGGGTTTAGAGATGCTGAATAATGTAAAAGAGCGATTTGGCTTACCCATATTGACTGATATTCATGAAAGCCACCAGGCATCAGTAGTGGGCGAGGTGGTTGATGTTTTGCAGATACCCGCGTTTTTATGCCGACAAACTGATCTGCTGGTTGCTGCCGCGCAAACCGGAAAGATAGTGAATGTTAAAAAGGCGCAGTTTCTTTCGGGCGCCGATATGTTTTATCCGGCCCAAAAAGTAATTGAGGCAGGTAATAACCAGGTGATACTAACCGAACGTGGCAATATGTATGGCTATAATAACCTTGCGGTTGATTTCAGGAATATATACGATATGAAGGCCTTTGGCCACCCGGTTTGCATGGATTGTACCCATTCGGTACAACGCCCGGGCGGTGCAGGCGGCAAAACGGGCGGCGACCGTACCTTTGTACCCATGATGGCCCTTGCCTCAAAAGCATTTGGTGCCGACGGTTATTTTATGGAAGTGCATCCCGACCCGGATAATGCCCTCAGCGATGGCCCCAACATGCTCAAGCTCCAGGATCTGGAAAAGGTAATAGCAACAATGGTTTAAATAGTATAGATACAAATCCGAAAAATCAATTCTGTCAATTCTCCAATTCTGAGAATTCAGGTTCAAGAAGAATGAAAAACATCGCCAGGAGAGTATTTGATATCGAAATAGAATCGCTTACGCATGTAGCCGGTTTGCTTGATGATGCTTTTGACGATACAATTAGCACCATATTGCAAAGCAGTGGCAAAACCATTGTTACCGGCATAGGTAAATCGGGCCTTATAGGTAAAAAAATTGCCGCTACTCTGGCCAGCACCGGTACGCCGAGCTTTTATATGCACCCGGCGGAAGCTTTTCATGGCGATCTGGGTATGATCAGTGAGCACGATGTAGTGATCCTGATCTCATACTCCGGCGAATCAGACGAGGTGTTGAAGCTCATACCATTCCTCAAATGGCATAATAATATTATTATCGGTATTACGGGTAACCCTGCATCAACCATCGCTAAAAACAGCCACCATCACCTAAATGTTAAAATAACGAGAGAAGCTTGTCCGCTTGAGTTGGCACCAACATCATCCACTACAGCCATGCTGGTAATGGGCGATGCCCTGGCCATCGCGCTGATGGAAGCACGCGATTTTAAGCATGAGGATTTTGCCCGCTTTCATCCCGGCGGCAGCCTGGGGCGTAAGCTGCTCACCAGGGTTAAGGACATGATGCGTACCGATAACCTGCCTTATATTGATAAGGGAGCCTCTTTTACAGATCTGCTGATGCGTATGTCCGCCGGGCGTTTAGGCATGGTAATGGTTGGCAGCAGCGCTGGTATTGAAGGCATTGTTACCGATGGCGACCTGCGCCGTGCGCTGATAAAGAACAGCGATACCCATACCTTGAAAATAGCGGATATCATGACCACATCGCCCATTATTATCAGCAGTGATGAACTTATGAGCAATGCCGAGCAATTGATGATCGATAAAAAGATTACCACGGTTTTAGTAGGTGATGCCAAAAGCCGTACCATTGAAGGGGTATACCAAATATACAACCAGTAAAACAAAATATAAGCTACCCGTATTTATGGGTTAGTTAGTTTTTTATTCAACCTGAATACTGTTATCGCAGTATAGCATTTTTTGTAAATGACAGATACCGTTACTCCCGCATCCGTTTTTTCGCCGCCGCAAAAGGTACACATAGCAATTATTGGCCTGGGTTATGTAGGCTTGCCGCTGGCAGTGGAATTTGCCAAAAAATATCCGGTTTGGGGTTTTGATATAAGTGCCGAACGCATCAGTGAGCTGCGCCGCGGGCATGACCGTACGCTGGAGATAGCGCAGGATGAACTAACATCAGTACTTAACAGGCAGCAAGCCGGCTTGCAATTAACTTCAAAGCCGGAAGATATAAGGGCCTGCAATGTTTACATCGTCTCAGTACCCACACCAACTGACAGGCATAACCGCCCAGATCTCAGCCTGATTGAAAAAGCCAGCGAAACTGTTGCCGGTGTGTTAAAGCAGGATGATGTGGTGATCTATGAATCAACCGTGTACCCCGGTGTAACCGAAGAGGTTTGCGTGCCGATACTTGAACGTGTATCGGGCCTTAAATTTAATGAGGGCTTTTTTGCGGGATACTCGCCTGAGCGTATTAACCCGGGTGATAAGGTGCATACGCTTACCAATATCCTGAAGATAACATCGGGCTCAACACCCGGTGCTGCTGATTTTATTGATGATTTGTACCGGAGTATTATAACAGCGGGTACACACAAAGCACCAAGCATTAAGGTAGCCGAGGCCAGCAAGGTAATAGAGAACGCGCAGCGCGATATCAACATCGCTTTTGTAAATGAGCTATCCAAAATTTTTAATTTGTTAGGGATAGACAGCAATGATGTGCTGGAGGCTGCGGGCACTAAATGGAACTTTTTAAAGTTTAAACCCGGCCTGGTTGGCGGGCATTGCACCGGTGTTGACCCATATTACCTGGCCCAAAAAGCACAGGAGGTTGGCTATCATCCTGAAATAATACTGGCAGGCCGCAGGCTTAATGATGGCATGGGTACTTACGTAGCCCTTGAGGTGATAAAGCTAATGGTAAAGAACAGCATCCCCGTAAAAAATGCCGATGTGCTGGTGTTAGGTTTTACTTTTAAAGAGAATTGCCCCGATGTACGTAACACCCGTGTAATAGATATTATAAAAGTGCTGGATGAGTTTGAAACCGCCTATGAAGTATATGACCCATGGGCTAACCCGGCAGAAGTTTCAGTTAAGTATGGTATAAAAACCATAGCCGACAGGCAGCAGTTAAAACATAAGTACGATGCCATAATTGTTGCTGTAGCCCACAACGAATTTTTAACGCTCGACTATACCAGCCTGAAAAGGAGTGACAACTCGGTTTTGTATGATTTGAAGGGCTTGCTTAACCGGGATATTATAAGCGGCAGGTTATGATAATTTAACACGGTTGGTATATTATTTAATAAATAATTATATTTAATGTTAAATTTATTTCAGACCATTGAATGCGAATTTTGATTAAATATTAATTAAACATTGTGCCTTTGGTGATAAGGTTAATTTATACGATTTTATTAGCATGAGAATTTAATTTTCTTAATTTTGTTCGCATCAGGGCTGAAAATTCATAATATTAGTCTTTAAAATTTAAAAACTTAATAATTTTTAGCTGTCTAATTTACAGTTATCCGTTTCTATGATTCATAGGTATACTACTTTTATTAAGGCTATCAACCTAACTATTGATTATATTATATTAAATCTGAGCATGGTGATAGCTTATCTAATTGAGGATAAGTCATACATCTCCTGGATCAGTAATAAAAACTACTTGCCTATAGTGCTGGTGTTTAACCTGATATGGCTTCTATCAGCCAATATTACCGGCCTGTATGAGCATGTGCTGAATAAGGATTCAATACGCACTTACCGGGGGCTTATAAAAACTTATTTTTTATTTGTAAGCTTTATTTGCTTTACCATTATCATACTTATTGGTACTAAAGCCTACTTCATCACCCGCGAATATCTATTCTATTCGCTCGCTTTGTTTGGCTTTTTGCTTGGCTTTTGGAAGCTCATATTTTTGAGTATTCGCCGTAGCGACAGGGCTTTGCTGCTTGATTCGCGCAGCGCTATAATTATTGGTGCCGGCCGTATTGGTAATGATCTGGCAAACTTTTTTAATACCAACCCAAGCCGCGGTTACCGTGTAGTGGGCTTTTTTGATGATAACCCCAATAAACTGCGTGACGAAGCGCTGTATCTGGGGAGTACCAACGATTCTATCAACTACGCGATAAGCAACCGGGTTGATGAGATATTTTGTACACTGCCAAGTACCGAAGCGCAAAAGATTGAAAGGCTGATGCTGGAGGCTGATAAAAACCTTATCCGCTTTAAATTCATTCCTGATTATTATGATTACGGTATTAAACCTACGCTGATACAAAGCTTCGGGCATATCCCGGTAATATCCATCAGGCCGGAGCCTTTGGAGAACATACTGAACCGGGCTATCAAACGTTTTTTTGACATTGGTTTCTCGCTGTTCATCATCTTGTTTGTGTTTAGCTGGCTGTTCCCAATACTGGCCATCATTATCAAAATGCAATCAAAGGGGCCGGTATTTTTTGTACAGGCACGTTCAGGGCGTGATAATAAATCATTCAACTGCTACAAATTCCGTAGTATGAAGGTGAACAATGATTCGGATAAGCGTCAGGCCACCAAGGATGATGACCGCATCACCAAAATCGGTAAGTTTATGCGTAAAACCAGTTTGGATGAGCTGCCGCAATTTTTTAACGTGCTGATCGGCAACATGTCTGTAGTAGGGCCACGCCCGCACATGTTAAAGCATACTGAAGAGTATTCAGAACTGATAGACCGCTTTATGGTGCGCCACTTTTTAAAACCCGGTATTACCGGCTGGGCCCAGGTACGAGGCCTGCGTGGCGAAACCAAAACTACCGAAGATATGATGGCCCGTGTTGAGGCTGACGTATGGTACCTTGAAAACTGGTCGTTTTTGCTTGATCTGAAGATCATCTTCCTTACCTTTTGGAATGCGGTAAGGGGTGAGGAGAATGCTTATTAAATTCATATAAAAAATAATAGCAAGATAATTAGTCACTTACCTATTATTAAAATTGTATTTTAATAATAGGTAAATAACGCTATCTTTGCAGCCTGTAAAAATCCTAATGCGGAAGTGGCGTAATTGGTAGCCGCACCAGACTTAGGATCTGGCGCCGCGAGGCGTGGGGGTTCGAGTCCCTTCTTCCGCACAGCAAAAGTAAAAGCCTTCAAAGTCATTGATTTTGGAGGCTTTTTTGTTTCGATAATATATCAAAAAATCAGAGGTTTAATTCTAATGCTTCCGACTACTAACTTTTTAAAGTGCTACCTTAACTATAGCTTTTCTCAAATATTCGTCTATCGTTATTTTGGCCATACCAAACATAAGTTTTAAGATTATTTACACGTTCTTACTCAACAATTATGTAAAGATTAACGCTGCGTACATTCTTTGTACCTTTGAATGTTGTTTAAATTAGTTTCCCTGTATAATTACATGCACGAGCCTCTTATAACTTATATTAATCAATATATTTCTTCGCCACTTACGAGTGAAGAAGAAAAATTGATTACCACTGCTTTTCAACCTAAAAGATTACGCAAAAAACAATACTTTTTACAGGCAGGAGAGGTGTGTAAGAATACGGGGTTTATTACAAAAGGCGCCATGCGGCAATATACCGTAGATGATAAAGGAGTTGAGCATATTGTACACCTCTATATAGAGAATTACTGGGCAACCGACCGTGAAAGTTCCATAATGCTAACACCTTCAAGATATAATATTGATGCCTGGGAAGATACCGAGCTGCTCGTTATTTCAAGAGCAAACATATTGGATTTAATGAATAAAATACCGGCCTTGGTAGAAATGATTCGTTTAATGGATGAAAGATACGCCATTGCCAATAACAGAAGATTAAGCTCTGCCATCAGCAATACGGCAGAAAAACGCTATGAGGAATTTGCACAAAACCATCCCCAGTTTAATCTGCGATTTCCACAACACATTATTGCTTCTTATCTGGGAGTTACCAAAGAAACTTTAAGCAGAATAAGAAAGCAACCGCTAAAATAAAGTTAGGTTTAAAGTATTATTCACGCAAAGCGTTAACAAATATCAACGCTTTTTTTTATCATTTCTCATCGTTACAGGCTTAGGTGTAATGCAATTTTGTATTGTTAAATCAATTAAGAAATAACAATAAAAATTAAAGAAATGAGTAATACAAATTTTAACAACAGTCCTTCTACAGAACTTCTCCGCAAAAGTTTAGATACCTTTTTAGCCAAAGACATGAAAGGTTGGACTGAGTTATGTGCAGATGATGTGGTGGCTGAATTTCCTTTTGCGCCTGAAGGTTCACAGGCACGATTTGAAGGTCGTGAAGCATTGTATGCATACCTTAAAGATTATCCAAGCTATATTGACATAAAATCTCTGCCTACATTGAAAATTTATGGCACGGATGACGCTAACGTAGCTGTAGCTGAATGGAGTGCATCTGGCGTTGTTATAGGCAATGGTAACCCTTATGATATGAGCTATGCCACTTTCGTCACGTTTCGTGATGGCTTGATTGTAAACTACAGGGAATACTGGAACCCACAAGCTTTTCAGAAAGCCATGAGTGGCGGAAGCTTTGCTACAGAATAACGTCGGCAGGTAAATAAAATACATAAATTGTGAAAAAATATACTAAAAAGTTTATTTAAATAAACTTTTTAGTATATTTTTGTTGCGTTAAGTTTATTGATATGATTACTAAAGCCGAAAGAACAAAGCAATTCATTCTTGAAACAGCAGCGCCTATCTTTAATCAGAAAGGAATATCGGGTGCTAATATAGATGATGTACTTGCGGCCACAAAATTAACTAAAGGATGCCTTTACGGTCATTTTGAAGGAAAGGAAGACTTGGCGCTGCAGGTTGTTGACCAAATGCTAAATAGTAACAGAGAAAAAATGTTGCTCACTATCAGCAAGGGTAAAACAGCAAAGGCTAAAGTATTTGCTTTTCTTGATTTTTATAAAGACCCTTTGAATACTTACCTTAAAGGCGGATGCCCTGTATTTAATATTGCTGTGGAATCAGATGATAACTTCCCGGTGATAAAGGAGAAGATAGCGGATGTAATTCGCCATGGGCAGGAAATATTTGTTAGCGTTTTGAATCAGGGCATAGAGAATGGTGAATTTTCTGACAAACTTGATCCTGCTGTTTACGCTTTTAAGGCAGTAGCGGCCGTTGAAGGTGCTGTAGTGATGTGCAGGGCCATGAATACAGCAAAGCCTATGGCAAGTTTGCTCAAGAGTCTCAAATTGGAATTAGAGGGCTATGCGCTCTGATTTTTTTTAACATAAAATATACTAAAAAGTATAAAATAAACTATGGAATTAAAAGGAAAAACGGTATTGATCACAGGTGGTGCATCGGGTATCGGGCTGGAAGCAGCAAAACAATTTTTAGCTAACGGAGCCAGTGTGATTATTACAGGCAGGAGCCAGGCAAAATTAGATGAGGCAAAGAAGCTTTACCCGGCAATTACGGCCATTAAAAGTGATGTATCAGATGCCGGCGATGCTCAAAACCTTTTTAACCAGGTACAGCAATTGGGAGGTATAGACATATTATATAATAACGCAGGGGTGTTAACTGACCCGGTTAATCTTGGAATAGCCAATGAAAGGCATTTTGAGGACGCGGCTTATGAAATGAACGTTAACTACCTGGGGGTAATAAGGCTTAATAACCTGTTTATTGATATGCTTAAATCAAGGAAAGAAAGCGCGATCATCAATACCACATCCATACTCAGCTATGTACCTGCATTGCTTGAAGCAACTTATTCAGCATCAAAAGTAGCTTTGCAGTTCTACACCAAAGCATTAAGAAAGCATCTGCAAATTTTGCACAGTAACCTCAAAATATTTGAACTGTTGCCCCCTGTTGTGGCCACAGAAATGACTGCTGACAGGAGCGACAAAAAAATGACTTCGGAAGATTTGGTGAAAGCACTTATTGCAGGTTTAAAAAAAGATAAATTTACTATCCGGGTTGGCGATACAAAAGCGCTTTATATAATGAACCGGCTTTTTCCAAATGTGGCTTTTGGATTAGTCAATCCTGAAAAAAGTTACCAGGTATTAATATCATAGAAATCCTTCCAATCCTAAAAAAAATAAAAAAAAAGATCATGCGGGCATTTATTGTAAAAAGCTACGGCAAAAAGGAAAAACTACATCTAACCGAATTACCCGAACCAATGGTTAAGGAAAATGAGGTATTGGTACAAATATATTCAGCAGGTGTAAACTCGTTGGATTCACTCATCAGGAATGGTGATTTCAAATTATTTTTACCCTACAAACCACCATTTATAAACGGGCACGATATGGCAGGCGTGGTTACCAATGTTGGTTCAAAAGTAAGCAAATTTAAAATTGGTGATGAGGTATATTCCAGAGTAGGTGATCACAAGATAGGCACTTTTGCCGAATACATTGCTGTAAACGAAGCTGATCTCGCCTTAAAACCAAAAAATATCACCATGGACGAAGCCGCCTCTGTTCCGTTGGTTGGCTTAACCGCCTGGCAGGCACTTGTTGAAACAGGAAATGTAAAAAAAGGCCAAAAAGTATTCATTCAGGCAGGCTCGGGCGGTGTGGGTACATTCGCTATTCAGCTCGCAAAGCATTTAGGCGCTTATGTTGCCACCACAACAAGTGCCACTAATGCTGATTGGGTTAAAAAACTTGGTGCTGACCTCATTATTGATTATAAAACCGAAGATTTTGAAGCCATATTGAAAGATTACGATTTGGTAATACACAGTAATCGTGATGCAAAAATCCTTGAGAAATCATTCCGCATTTTAAAAGCCGGCGGGCAACTCATTTCATTAGTCGGGCCTCCCACACCTGAATTTGCAGAGGAGATAGGTTTGCCCTGGTATTTAAAATTGGTGATGAAGCTCCTGAGTGCCGGTGCAAAGAAAAAAGCGAAAAAAGCAAAAGCCGCTTTTCGATTCTTATTTATGAGAGCTGAAGGAAAGCAATTGGCAAATATTACATCATTGATAGAAGCAGGGGTTATTAAACCGGTGATTGATAAATTATTTGTATTTGAGCAGACTAATGAAGCGATGGCTTATGTGGAGAGCGGTCGCGCTAAAGGAAAGGTCGTTGTAAAAATGAAATAATAAGTGTGGATTGTAACCGCACCAGCCAACACAGTTGCAAATTAAAGGGTACATGTTTTAAATTAAGTGTTAACTATTTATACCGCTAAATGTTATAAACCGGCTTTACATTGAATTTATGACTTTAACATGGTCAGGCGCTTTAGCGGATGCACAACAAGCAAAAGCCCGATCAAATTTAATCGGGCTTTTGCTTATATTTTTATAGATAGATTTTATTTTTTCAAACCAAAGTTCTAATCAATCATTCACCTTTAAATCCTTACCCGCCAAATCCTCCCAACGGTAAAGCTGGAAAGTTTTGTCATCGCTCATGCCTACAAACAGGCCGTGCTTAAAGTCGGCGTTTAAGGGTACAGATACCACGTCAGATCCATCGCTGTTGCTGGTTGATACATGTATGCTTTTTACAAAAGCGTTGTTGCCTTCACGCTTAAATACCTTAAACTGCCCGGCTGCCTGGTCAGACACGAGGATGTATCCCGTAGTATCGCCCGTTTTATAAATGCTGATACCTTCGTGATCTTCTGTAAAGCCTGTTTGGGCGAAAAGGTTAAGCTCCTGGTCGCCTTTGGCCGGTTCGGCGTAGTATTTACGCACGCCAAATTGCTCATCGGAGTAATAAATATAACCCATCTCATTATCTGCCGCTATGGATTCTATTTCCTTTTTGCCGCTATACTTGCCGAACTTGCGTTTCAGCGTAGCTTTAACGTGGCCTGTGCCATCATCGGTCAGCAGGTATTGCCACAGGTAGCCGCCGGTAGTTGGGCCTGTTTTGCGGCCAACAATGGCGTAAATCTGTTTTGCTTTGTTGGTATAAAGGGCTATTCCCATCAAATCGCGAAACCCGGCAGCTTCATCCTCTCCCTCAAAAACAGGCATGCCGCCGTTATCAACCGGTTTCATATCCGGTAGTGAAAATATGCGCAGCTTATGTGTCATGCGTTCGGTAACTACGGCGATATCTGTAGGCTTACCATTAAGCATTAAGCCGTAGGCGATATCCACATTGTTAGGGCGTTTAAGGCCTTTTACCACCTTATCCCTAATGATCTTTCCTTTCAGGTCGAAAACATATAATGCGCCTATCTCATCCTTATCTGTGCCTACTATAAGTGATTTTGAAGCGTCAGTAGGGTTTATCCAGATAGCAGGATCATCCGTATCATACATTACCTTTTCGGTAACGTACAAAGGCTTTACCACCGTATCTGCCGTGGTTGATGCTGCTTGTTTTGAGTTATTGTTTCCGCAGGATGCTATGGCCACAAGGCCACCTAACCAAAAAATGCTGTTGATATTGATCTTCATTATTTGCTCAGGTTTAAAGTGATCTCCTCGGTTTCATCATCATTATATTCGCCTTTTAAGGTAAGAGCAAGGGTTTTGCCGGTAATTTTAAATTCACCGCTATATTTAAATTCAGCCTCTGATCCGTCTTCCTGCTCAATATCATCGGCAAACTCAACAGCACCAGCAAGCGTTTGTGTGTCCAGTTCTTCCAGGCCGCCTTCAATTTCTATCTCTTTGTTTACCGTTTCTGTTTCGCCGCATTCATCAACCTGCTCAGTTTCCTTTAATTTTATTACAGCCTTAAATTTATCGTAGGCAAATTCAATCGTTATCTCATCAACATCTGCCGCTTTCAGACCTTTTACGTCTTCGTTGATCAATCCAAACAAAGCCACAAACCTGCCGAACTGCTCGGCGTTGTTCACGTCCAGTTCGTACTCGCCGTGTATAGCTTCATCATCCAATACAATATACTCAAACTTGTTGGCGGTGTTAACTACTGCTTTTTTGGTATCGTCGGTAATGCCGGTTAGTTTTATCTCAATTTTGCGGTCGGTAGTGTTTAATACATCATCGTCAAACAGTTTGTCGTCGGTTTCAAACTCAACTTCTATCTCTTCAACCCCTGCCGGAAAGTCAACACTGCCTTTACCTGTATTTACATCAAAAGTTAAATTCAGGTCAATATCCTTATCTTCAGATGTGGTGCAATCATCTATCTCGTAAAAAGCCTTGGCATCTTTTATATAATCGGATAATTTGCTGAAGCCCTCAAAATCGGTCACTTCAAAATTTACCCTTACGCCTTTGCTTAGCGGAATCACTTTGCCTCCCAGGTTTTCGCCGGTCGGGTCAACACGGTCAATCAAACCAAGCTTAAAGCTGAATTTATCTTCATCCTCCAAACCGCCGTCGCCTTCATCGGCAAAGTTGATGATCTGCGGAAAGGCATCACCCACATTGGGCTCCACCACGTTATCGTTACGTTTATCGCAGGCGCTTAGTGCTACTAAAAATGCCGGCAATATAAAATATCTTAATATTTTCATTACTGTATTATTAATTGAAAATGATGGCTGTATTATAAATTGAACTTGAGGCCAAAACGCATCCAGTACGAATAAAACTCGCGTTGTATGTACTGGTTAGGGGTGCCCTGGTAAGCCTGCAATGGCTGGTTGGTTAGGTTAAGCGCCTCCACAAACAAACGGAACTTGCTGGTGATGGCATAACCGGCCGTAGCATCCAACTGCATACGTTTGTTGATGAAGATATCTTCGCTTGAAACTCCGCCCAGTTCAGACAGGTAGCTGCCGTTAAAGTTCATTGATAACCTGGCCGAGAATTTTTTACCCTCATAAGCCAGCGAAGCGTTACCTACGTGGTTAGCCTGACCCGGCAGCCTGATCTCCTCCTGCGCGTTAGCATTGTCCTGATTAGCTTCGCGACTTTGGATGCGGGCTTTGGAGTGCGTGTAGGTGTAGTTAAGATACACGCTAAAATCACGCAGAAAAGGTATGAACGACAGCCTGCGTTGTAAGGCGATCTCGGCACCCAGCACATCAGCATCATTACCGTTTTGCGATTGGGTAATATCAATACGCTCAATAATAGGCGTACCGGTTGTTGGGTATGGCGAATTAAAAATGGTACGGCGATAAATAAAGTTATCCAGCTTTTTGTAGAACAAACCTGCTGAAACAATACCTACTGAGCCAAAGTAATGCTCGCCCATTAAATCGTAGTTAATGGCCTTAACCGGTTTCAGATCGGCATTGCCAATGGTAGCCAAACGATCCTCACGGTTTATCTCCTGCGATGGAATGATCTCCGAAAAATTAGGACGGGCGTAGGAGTAAGTTACCGCTGCACGCAGGTTGCTGAATTTATCCAGCTCATATTTAAGGTGTAATTGCGGTAATACAAAATCGTACACGCTGCTGCCTGTTACCGGCCTGATGGCTTCCAGATCGCCATTGGCGGCAATAATTACATCTTTAGAGTTGTAACCAACTTTGGTACGCTCGTAACGCACACCGCCCAACACCATCAGCTTATTAATTTGCTGGCGGCCCATCAGGTAAGTTGCAAATACATCCTCTGATGCTTTGTATGATTCCAGCGCTTCATCAGCGGCCTTATCCGCAATCTGTAATTCAAATTGTGATGGGTTGGCGTTGAAGTAACGTATCAGGCTCGTCACATCCAGCGGGTTACCCATAGAATAGCGGCCTTTCATAAATTCATCTTTAACCGGCTTGCCTTCAAACTCATTTAGGTTAGGCACACCGCCCAGGTTTTCAAAGGTGTTTTGTGTAATGCTGTAGCTCTTGTCCTTTGAGCGAACCTTGGCACCAAATTTTATTAAGCCCGCGCTGTTATTTATTTTGTATGGGATGCCGACATTGAATTTTGCGGTAAGGTTTTTGTCTTTTGCCAGCGTGTTACCCATGCCCAGTTCGTCAAATTCGTAGCGTGAGTTATTAGTATAATCCTCATCGGTGCTGATGGATGGATATTTAGTATCGGTATAATTCAGCGTGCTCGGGATACCGGCTACAAATGCCGCTTCGTTGTCAAAAGGAGTATTTTGCTCGGCATAGCTGTATTGCGCCTCATAGTCCAGCAAAAAGCTTTTAAAGGTATGCTTGGCACCCGCGTTTAATGATAATACAGATTGCGCCTCAAACCTGTCTTTAGTTAGTTTTTCAATCTCCTCATCATTAGGTTTAAATACGTAACGTCGGCGCCATTCACGGTCGGTAAAGCGTGAATAAATGGTGCGGAAATACGCTTCGTGATGGTTGTTGAAGCGGTAATCCAATGATGAGCTTAAACCTAAACGGGTACGGGTCAGTTGGTAATCGCGCAGTTCAACCTCGTTATCATTAATGGCACGTTCCACACCATCTGATCCCAGGTTATTTTGATAATAGTTGCCATTTAACAGTACACCCAGCTTTTCGTTTTTACCTAAACGCTGGCCATATTGCAACTGGCCCTGCACATTGCCCTTGTTCATCAGGTTATTATACCCGCCGCCAATAACCCCCGAGATAGCCGGGGTTTTGGTTTGAGCCGTGCGCGTGATCAGGTTGATAGAACCACCGATAGCGTCGCCATCCATATCGGGTGTAAGTGCTTTGGTAACTTCTATTGAGGCTAACTGGTCTGAAGGTATCGCATCCAGCGCTACATAACGCACATCGGCTTCAGGAGAGGGTATCTGCTCGCCGTTGATACTGGTATTGGTAAACTGAGGCGCCAAACCACGTACGGATACATAACGTCCTTCACCCTGATCGCGCTCGATGTTTACACCCGGTACACGCTGCAAGGCTTCGGCCGCGTTCGGGTCGGGGAATTTGCCTATCTGATCTGCCGCTATAATGTTTTTAATGTTGTCGGCATTTTTTTGCTGGTTAAGTGCCTTAGCCTGGCCTTCGGTATAACCGGTAACCACCACATCCTGCAAGGTGGCCTGGCGGCTTTGCATCATAATGTTAAGTACCTTTAGTTGCCCGGCATTAACGGTAACGTTCACTACTGTATCCTTATAACCCAGGTAGCGTACAGTAACGGCAAGGTTGCCTGCATTAACGTAAAACTGGTATTCGCCGTTCAGGTCGGCAGCGGCACTGCTTGTTGTGCCGTTAACCAACAATGTTGCCCCGGCAAGCGGCTCATTGGCCTGCCCGCTGATCTTGCCTTTAATAATACCGCGCTGGGCCATAGCCACACTGCTGCCGCATACTAAAAGCATTAAAAAGAGTAATTTTTTAAATTCCATAAATTGATCTCAGTGAGTTGATGCAGCAAAGATTATTCACCTGAAATGCAATTGTAATATTAGCAGCGTTACAAAACGTATACACGTTTTTTTAAGGCGTAAACAAAGCGTGTACAAGCGTAAACAAAATGAAGCAATTAATTGATAATCAATGGTATAAAAATAATTATCAAGCCATTAAGTTTACGTTAACGGGAGGTTAGGATAGTTTTAACATTTGCAATGTATTGCTGGATGGATATGCACTAACCGGTTGTGCAGGGAAATTACCTTAACATTCAAAACTCTTTTATTATTTGATGTGCTGCTTATATCCAAACTTACCTGATTTTTAATTGTTCAGAAAATAAATCAATTAAAGGTAAATAGCGATGAGCCTTAAAGAGTATACCCAAAAGCGTGATTTCAAAAAAACCGCTGAACCCAAAGCCGGCCGCAGTAAGGATAGTAACCATCTGATGTTTGTGATACAAAAGCATGATGCCAGCCGCCTGCATTATGATTTCAGGCTGGAAATGGATGGCGTACTCAAAAGCTGGGCGGTACCCAAAGGTCCATCAACCGATCCTCAAACCAAGCGGCTGGCCATGATGGTTGAGGATCACCCGTTTGATTACCGCAACTTTGAAGGCATCATCCCTAAAGGTGAATATGGCGGCGGTACTGTTATTGTTTGGGATGAGGGTACTTACGAACCTATTGAAGAAATTAAAGGCAAAAAAGCCCAGGAGAAGCACTTACTAAAGCAACTAAAGGAAGGCTCGTTAAAGATAAAATTGCATGGCGAAAAATTACACGGTGAATTCGCGCTGGTAAAAACGCATGGCATGGGCGAGAATGGCTGGCTGCTTATTAAGCATAAGGATGAGTTCGCCTCTAAAAAGGATGTGACGAAGCTGGACAAGTCGATATTATCAGGCAAAACCATCGAAGCGATGGAAAAAACCAGCGATAAGGTTTGGCAAAATGGGCATGAAGAGGATGTAGAGAAGCCAAAGAAATCCTCTAAAAAATCAACTGCCAAAAAGCAACAACCGGCCATGGCTGATGATAAGCTGGAAGAGGAAACGCAGGAAAGCGAAAAGCCAGATCTGAATGTTGATGATCTGTTAAAGTCGGCTCCAAAATCAAAAGCGCCTGTTAAAATAAAGCCGATGAAGGCTACCCTGGTTGATGAACCGTTTGACGACCAAGACTGGTTATACGAGGTAAAATGGGATGGATACCGGGCCATAGCGGTGATTGATAATGACAGTGCCGAACTTATATCGCGCAATAATATTCCGTTTGATAAATATTACCCAATAAATAAACTATTAACGGACTGGAAGATCAACGCGGTGATAGATGGCGAGATAGTAGTATTGAATGATAAGGGAACATCTGACTTTGGCGCGCTGCAAAACTGGCGCAGCGAGGCTGATGGCAACCTGGTATATTATGTTTTTGATA
The DNA here is from genome assembly GCF_020880975.1 of Mucilaginibacter sp. UR6-1. Taxonomy (GTDB): domain Bacteria; phylum Bacteroidota; class Bacteroidia; order Sphingobacteriales; family Sphingobacteriaceae; genus Mucilaginibacter. The sequence continues at coordinate 1,076,352 of NZ_JAJIWP010000002.1, forward strand.
TATTGTGGTATGAAGGTCGGGACTTAACGCAGTTACCGTTGGAGCAACGGCTGGCTATACTCCAATCCGTTATTCCTACTGATGATGATCGCATTCGTCAAAGTAAATCATTCGCCGCTAACGGCGTTGAGTTTTTTGAGGCGGCTGAAAAGATTGGCCTGGAGGGAATAATCGCTAAAAAGGCCAGCAGTGTTTACACCTCTGATTTGCGTTCAAAAGAATGGCTTAAAATAAAAGTGCAGCGCCGCCAGGAAGTAGTTATAGCGGGTTTCACCAAAAATGCAGGGACATCAAAAGCCTTTAGTGCCCTGGTACTTGGCGTTTACAATGGCAAAACCTTACGTTACGCTGGCAAGGTAGGCACCGGATTTTCGGACAAGCTGCAAAAGGAAATGATGGCGCAGTTTGAACCCTTAATTACCGACAAGGTACCGTTTGATGTAGAGCCGGATGTGGATAAACCATCGCGTTTCAGGCCGCAGCGTATGGGCGCAAAACCTACCTGGTTAAAGCCCGAACTGGTTTGCGAAATAAACTTTGCCGAGGTAACCAGCGAGGGCGTTTTCAGGCAGGCCTCATTTAAAGGTATGCGGGTTGACAAAAAGGCTAAAGATGTGGTGCTTGAAACGCCAAAAGATACCGAAGAAACCGTTGAACAAACAGAAGATAAACCCAAAATATCATCACATCAAGCCATAAAGCCACCTGCCGGTAAAGACCGCAAAACGCTGCTCAACCCTAAGGATGAAACCCAGGTGCGCAAAATTTGTGGCCATGATATTAAATTCACTCACCTTAGCAAGGTTTACTGGCCCGATGATAATATTACCAAGCGCGATATGTTCAATTACTACTATCGGGTGGCAGAATACATATTGCCTTATCTGGTTGACAGGCCCATGTCGCTTAACCGTTTTCCGAATGGAATTAACGGAAAAAGTTTTTATCAGAAAGATATAAAAGGCAAAGCGCCTGATTGGGTTACAAAAACCTTCCCGTATACCACCAGTGATGGCGAGCATAAGGAGTACTTGGTAGGTTCGGATGAATCGTACCTGTTATGGATGGCATCATTAGGCTGTATTGAAATGAACCCCTGGTTCAGCAGGGCGAAAACACCGGATAACCCGGACTATTGCGTGATTGATCTCGACCCCGATAAAAATACCTTTGACCAGGTGATTGAAGCCGCGCAGGAGGTACGCAAGGTGCTGGAGGCTATTGGCGTGCCATCGTATCCTAAAACATCGGGCTCAACAGGAATACATATTTATATTCCGCTGAATGCTAAGTACGATTATGATCAATCGCAAATGTTTGCCAAACTGATCGTTCAACTGGTACATGAGCAGATACCCGCTTATACCAGTTTAGAACGTATGATAAGCAAGCGAAAAGGTAAAATGTACCTGGATTTTTTGCAGAACAGACCCGGCGCTACCATTGCCTGCCCGTACTCGTTAAGGCCAAAACCGGGTGCTACCGTATCTATGCCCTTGAGTTGGGATGAGGTAAAGCCCGGACTCACCATGCGCGATTTTCATATTAACAACGCCGTGGACAGGCTTAAAGAAACCGGCGACCTGTTTAAAGGGGCGTTGGGCAAGGGCATTGATCTTGAAAAAACATTAAAAAAAGCACAAAGTATATTTAAATAACCATGAGCATTATTAAAAACATTATAGGCGGCATTGCAGGCGCGGTTGCCCTGAATATATTGCACGAAACGTTGAAACGTTTTGACCACGACGCGCCACGGGTTGATCTGGTAGGTGAAGAAGGCATTAACAAAACCATTGAGGCCGCTGGCGGTGAACGTTTAAGCGGCGATAAACTTTATGCCGCGGCCTTGGGTGGCGATCTATTAAGCAATGCCCTATATTACAGTACCATAGGCTTAGGTAAAAAGAAGTACCTGCTTGTGCGCGGAGTTGCTTTAGGCCTTGCCGCAGGTTTGGGAGCCGTAACTCTGCCGGAGAAGATTGGGCTGAATGATACCCCGGTAACTAAAACGCCCCGTACAACCGGTATGACGGTAGCTTACTATCTGTTTGGTGGTTTAGTTACCGCGTTAACTATAAAGGCACTTCGTAAATAATGCAGGCTGACAGGCTCAAAAGGTTTTATTCAGGCACGAGTAATTTGGTATTGCCGGTGAAGAATAAGCTGCAGTTTCCTGACGATTTTAAGGACAGGAGCCGGTTATGTTATTATGCCAGTCTGTTTAACACCGTTGAGGTGAACAGCACTTTTTATAAATTGCCCATGCCATCAACAATAGGTAAATGGGCTGATGATGTGCCTGATAACTTTCGCTTCACTTATAAATTATGGAAGCAGATAACACATAACAAAGGCCTGGAATTTGATCCGGCTGATGTTGCGCGTTTTGTTGAGATAATAAAACAGGCCGGCGAAAAAAAGGGATGCTTGCTGATCCAGTTTCCGCCCTCGCTGCAAGTAAGCAGTGCGCACAGGCTGCAATATTTGCTAAGTGTTTTGCAGGATGCCGGAAACGATTGGAATATAGCGGTTGAATTCAGGCACAGATCATGGTATACTGATAATGTTTTTGAACTGCTTGATAGCTTTAATGCAACCCTGGTACTGCATGATCTGCCTGCATCGGCCACGCCATTAGAGGAACCTTCGACAGATTTTGTATACCTGCGCTTCCATGGGCCTGAAGGTGGTTACCGTGGTAGTTATAGCGATGCGTATTTGGCAGAATACGCATCATACATCAATGAATGGTTGGATGATGGTAAGACAGTATATGTCTACTTTAATAATACCATGGGCGATGCTGTAAACAATCTGCTCTCGTTAAATGATCTTGTAGCAAGCGGTTGATATAGTTACTTAACATTTACTTAATACGGCAAAGCTACCTTTAGGCAAATATTGATTAAAGGTAATGTACGGTAAGCGAGAGATTAAAAAAGATATCCGTAGTTTGGGATCGCAGGCTCTATGTCTTTTATTGTGGTTTGCCGGTTTACAGTATGCTTCAGCTCAAAACCATATTGATGATACGCCTGAAAAAAAGATCACTACCGCCGTCGCTGATCCGCAGGCATCATTTATCGCCATAAAAAAGAAACTTAGCCACGCGCTTGCTATTAACGACCAAATGAGCGCGGCGTTATGTTACCAGCAAATTGGCCAGCTTTTTTATTATCAGACAGCCTATTCGCAGGCTATTGGGAACTATTACAGGGCCGATAAAATATTCCGTTCTTTTGGTGATAGGCTAAAACTGGCCGAAAACCTGAACAATATTGGCCAAACCTATTACCATGCCCGGCAGTACTCGGCCGCTACCAAGGTGTTTATGGAATCGCTCAGGCTATACAAAGCCCTTAACGATCATAACGGAATGGGCAAGGCCTATGGCTTTATAGGTCAAACCTTCGAGAAAACCAATGCCTACGCCAGGGCGGTTAAATACCAGCAGTTAGCTTTAAAAGAATTTAAGCTGGCAGGCAACAAAAGCGGTATAGCCAAGATATATGAGAATTTAGGTAGCCTGCACGAAGATAAATTACAGCTTGATTCGGCGCTTAAATATTTCAGGCTTGCCGAGCAGATCAATCACGCTAACAACAACATGCTGGCGCAGATAGAGGTGCTCAACAACCTGGGCGATGTTTACCGTAAATCGGGCAGGTACCGGCAATCCTTGCCTTATACCTATGCCGCTGCCAAGCTTGCCGCTAAGCATAATGATCAGTACCAGTTAGGCAGCGCCTATCGCGACCTGTCTAAAGCATACAACTTGCTTAACCGTAATGATAGCGCTTACCATTACAGCGAAGCCGGGCGTACCATCTTCCTTAAAATATATACCGAGGATAACGAAAAGCAGTTAGCCCTGTTGCAAACCTTGTTTGAAATAGAGCAAAAAGATAACGCGATTGATCGCTTTGAAAGTGAAAAGACTACCAACCGTATTATAGCCATTGGGGCAACGGTAATTACCGGCCTGGTTGTATTGCTTGCCGCCAGTGTGATAAGCAGGCAACGGCTTAAAATTAAGAATGATCAACGGCTGAATGAGCAAAGTCAGCAAAGTTTTAAAAGCGCCCTCGAACTAAAAACCAAGGAGCTTACCACCCATACGCTTAATATCATACAAAAAAACCAGTTGCTTGATGAACTGAAGGATAAGCTCAACGTGATGATAAAGGATGACAAGCGCGACCAGCGGCGTGAGCTTAAAAAGCTGATGAACATGATCCAGATCAGCAGCAGTCATGATAAAAACTGGGAGGATTTTAGGGTAGTGTTTGAGCAGGTGCACGAAAACTTTTTTGACAGCCTTAAACAACACCCCGCCGGGTTAAACGCTGCCGATATGCGCTTGCTGGCTTTGTTAAAAATGAATTTAGGCTCGGCAGATATTTCAACCATGCTGGGCATATCACAAGATAGCTTGCGTATAGCCCGTTATCGCCTGCGTAAAAAACTGAATTTGGATGAAGGCGAAACGCTGCAGGATTTTATAAAGACCCTGGAATAATAGCCTGCTGCTATTTACGCCCGATGAAATAACCGATCAGTAAAGCGATCACGATCAGTGCCCAACTGATGTAGAGCTGCATACGCATGGCCGCTGCCTTTTTTTGCAGATCAATAACCTGCGATTGATTGGCCAGTCGCTCGTTTTGCAGCTTCATATTTTGCTGCTGGAGCTTGGCGAGGGTACCGCCAACCTCATTAGTGCGTTGCTGCTCTTGCTGGTAACGGCGTGTAAAACCACCATCCTTTAAAAACTTTTCGCCCTTGGGTTTAAGAATTAGCTTTTCGGGTAGTTCAAATTCACCGTAACTGCCTGATGCCACTACCAGATCCTCACGTATAAGCGCCTGTACCATGGCAAAAGCGGCGGCTTCGTCATGGTCAAATAGTTCAAGTATCTGGCGGCGGGTTAAACTATCAGGAACGCCGAATGCCTCCAGCATAACATCCAGCATCTCGCATTCATATTCGTTCAGATCGGTCATTTTTCAAATTTAATAATAAACGGCTGCTTTTTAACAATTTTGCATGGTTAGTTAAGCTTATTTATGTATTAAAATCGTAAAAATATTACGGCTGAGGTTAATCACGTCAATTATCGCCATAAATAAAAGGCCATGGTTAAATGCATTAACCATGGCCTTAGCTTTAACAGCGGGTTTTTGATCAGGGAGCCTGAAAAACCGGCGGTAATTGCGAAAGCTTGATCAGGATAAGTGCCAATGCGAAAAAGCAGCCTAACCCGAGGTATATCTGATAGTTTTTTCGGGCGCTAACAATCTCAACCACTTTTCCTGAGCCAATTTTAGCTGTAAAACTTTTGTAATGCCTGTAGGCAAGTACCAGCATCGTGGCCGGTATTAAAAAGGTAAGGTAAAACATCATCACAATTCTTTATGGGTAATCAACATAAACATATACGCAACTAATATGCCAGCGGATTAGCTGAATATTAAGAGCGTGTTAATTACTATGGTAATGTGCCATGTTTGTGTGTAACGATATAATTGCTTCTGAAATTAAAGTTTATATAAATCATTATTTTTGCAGGTACAAATCCCCTAATGCAAGCTGTACGTTCAATAAAGTATGTTTTAATGTGCTGTTTGGGTTTTGCCATGTTATTGGTAACAGCCGGAAGGGGTTATGCGTCTGATCAGCCTAAAACCGTAGCTGATTACGAAAAACTGGTTATAAACTATCGTTTCTCTATTCCCGATTCGGGGATTTTTTACGCCAAAAAGGGGCTTGAACTGAGTCGGCTGTTACACGATAAAAAGGGTGAGGCCATAATGCTTAACCATCTGGGTATTATTGATGAAAACCAGGGGCGTTTTTCGGCCGCGCGCCATAAGTATTTAAAGGCTATACAATTATACACGCAACTGAGTGATAAGGCAGGCATTGCCGATGAAACCATCAGGCTGGGTGTTACCGAGATGCGGCAGGGTAATTTTGATGCAGCTACATCCTATTTTTTTAAGGCACTGCGTATGCACGATGCCATAAAAAATACCCGTGGCATAATGGAGTGCAACATTACCCTTGGCGAGGCATACATGGGCCAAACGGAGTATGATATTGCCTTAACTTATTTAAAAAACGCCGAAACACTATCGCGCAAATTGCCTTTGATGGGGCTTACTTTATACATTTACAATAACCTTGGCCTTTTATATACCGAAACAGGCGAAATAAATAAGGCCATTACTTATTACGAGAAAGGTATAGCACTAAGCAATCAACCCCAATATGCCGGCCTGAATGTAACCCTGCTTAACGGCCTCGGTATGGCCTATGCCCGCGCGGGCGATACAAAGCGTGCGGCAGCCATACAGCTTACCTCGCTTGAAAGGGCAAGGCGCATAAAAAATTACCTGCGTGAAATACAAACGTTGAATGGCCTTGCTGATACTTACAGCAAGCAAGATCCGGATAGGGCATTAGCGTATTTAGAACAAGCCGTAACGCTTGCTTATCAAAAACACGCCAGCAAAGTAGCCATTGAAACCCTTAGACTCATGACTGCCTTGTATGAGCAGCAAGGCAAATATGCCGAGGCATTACAGGTAAACAAACGCGAACGGGCGTTAAGCGATAGTATATTTAACCTTGCCAGCAGTACCGAGATAGGTAACTTAAAGGCAAGCTATGATCTGCAGCAATCACAAACCAGTGTTGAAAGGCTAAAATATCTTAACAGCGAGCAGCGCAGCCAGCAAAAGGTAATTGTTTTTATAGTTATAGCCATGGTAACCATACTGGTTATTGTGATGATATTTTACGCGCGCATCAGGGCGTACAACCGGCGTCTACAACAATTGAATGCCGATTTGCTGGCATCAAATGAGAGTAAGGATAAATTATTCTCGGTACTTGGCCATGATCTGCGTGCGCCGCTGGCCACGGTGAAAAATTTTTTATCGTTACTGGATGATGATGACCTTACCGCTATCGAGCGCAACCAGGTAGTGAGTGAGTTGCAGCATAATTGCGATGCCTCCCTTGATGTACTGAATAAGCTGCTGCGATGGGGGCAATTACAGCTTAAAGGCAAGCAGGTTAACCCTGTAAACTTTAATCCTGCCGATATTGTGGCGCAAAATGTACGTTTATTCAGAAACGCCGCCGCCGAAAAGCATATCATCATCAATATTAAAGTCGACCAAAAGGTGATGATCAACGGAGATGCCGACCATTTTGATTTTATTGTGCGCAATTTATTATCAAACGCAATAAAATTTACGGCAACAGGCGGTTATGTAATGGTGGGCAGCCTTGTAACCCAACCAACCGATAATTTGAGTTTTTACATAAAGGATAACGGGGTAGGCATGCCCCCGGAGCAGGCGGAGCAAATATTCAGACGTATAAACACCAGCCAGCGTGGCACACATGGCGAAAAGGGTACAGGCTTAGGGCTCATGTTATCTTATGAGTTTATACAGGCCAATAACGGCGCCATTGAGGTAAGCAGTGCGCCGGGTAAGGGTACTACCTTTACCTTTACTTTTGGCGAGTGGGTTAAATAGTGCAGGCCTGTTTATGCTTATGTTTTGTAAGTAATATATTTGGCTAACCAATTATTATTAAATCACATTTGGCAACCAAAACCATATACAGGTAACCTCATGAAACTTTTTACATGAAAAACATCATTAAACTTTTGTGCTTAGCAGTAAGTTTTATTGGTGTCACGTTAAACGCACGGGGGCAGCAGGCTTATTTTATTGATGGTTACCATGGCGGCATCTGGGGGCATTACCCTGATTGGAATACCCGCTTTATGGTGGATATGCTCAAAAAGTATCCCTACTGGAAAATAAACCTTGAGATAGAGCCCGAAACGTGGGATCGCGCCGCGAAAATTGATCCGCAGGCATTTGCTGAATTTAAGGCGCTTATGGCCAATCAGTCAGTTAACCAGCGTATTGAGTATGTTAACCCGGCTTATGCCCAAAGCTACATGTATAATATTGATGGCGAAAGCATTATTCGTCAGTTGGGCTATGGTATCAAAAAGTTGCAGGCTGCATTTCCGGGCATCCAATTTAATACCTATTCATCTGAGGAGCCTTGTTTTACAAACGCGCTGCCCGGTATATTACGGTCGTATGGTTTTAAATATGCATCGCTTAAAAACCCCAATACCTGTTTTGGGGGTTACACCACAGCTTTTGGTGGCGAACTGGTTAACTGGATAGGCCCTGATGGCAGCAGCATTTTGACTGTACCCCGTTATGCTATTGAACGGCTTGAACCTAAATCAACTTGGCAAACCATCGGCTGGAACAATAATGCTGATTATGTTGACGCCGCTTTAAAATATGGCATTAAGCACCCTCTTGGCATGACGTTGCAGGATGCCGGCTGGAAAGGCGGACCATTTCTTGACAAAAATAACCCGGCTACCCAAAAGCAGTATACCACCTGGCGCAACTATTTTGAGCGCATAGCCAAAGGCGAAAAGGCTACCGATTGGCGCGTAAGCCAGGAGGATATTTTGGTGAGCCTGGTTTGGGGATCGCAGGTTACGCAGCAAATAGCACAGCGCGTGCGTGCTGCCGAAAACAAAATATTACAAGCCGAAAAATTATCAGCCATAGCCGGGTTGATCGGCAGCAAAAAGCAAACTGCAAATTTTGATGATGCCTGGCGCACCCTGATGCTGGCTCAGCATCATGATTGCTGGATAGTGCCCTATAACGGAGACAAGGGTGATACCTGGGCCGATAAGGTAAAGGGCTGGACAGCCAACACCATCAGGCAGAGTGATAGTATCAATAAGGAATCTTTAAAAAAAATGAGCGGTAGTGGGTTAACAGGTAAGGTTATTACAGTGTTTAACACCTGCGCCCGTGCCAGGCAACAAATTGTAAGCGTAGCTGTACCGGCGGGGCTCAATGCTGATAGTGTAATTATTAACGATGATCAAGGCCGTGAGGTTGCTACGCAGTTCAATGGTGATAGTGTTTTGTTCATCGCTCACGCGCCTGCATTTGGTTACAGCACTTACCGGTTTGTAAAGGGTAAACCAAAAACTGTGGCAGGGGTAAAGGTTTTAAGCTTACCTGGCGGGAGTTACACGCTTGAGTCGGATATTTATGTAATAACCATTGATGCTAAAAAAGGCGGCAATATCACAAGGCTTTATGATAAGCGTTATAAAAGGGATTTGGTAGACGCCCGCAACGCCAATGGTTTCAACGCGCTTCGCGGAAATTTTTATGAAGATGGAGGCTTTAAAACAACCAGTAATAGTGAAGCCAAAATATCGGTAATTGAGCAAGGCGCGGTTAGGGCAACGTTGCTTATCAAAACAAACATAGCAGGTACAGAGGTAAGCCAGCGCGTTAGCATAACCATGGGCTATCCGCTGATTGATATGCACCTGGGCATAAACTGGCAAAAAGATGTTAAGGTGGGTGAGTATGTAAATAAGGCCAATTATAAATGGACGGATTACAAGAAGCCCTTTTACAACGATAGCAACAAACTATTGGCTGTATTTCCGCTGGCGCTAAAAGATCAAAAGATATACAAAAATGCCCCTTTTGAGGTTGAAAAAAGTAAATTGAACAATACTTTTTTTAACAGTTGGGATAGCATTAAAAATAACATCATACTTAACTGGGTTGATGTAATGGCCGCGGATGGCAGTTACGGCGTGGCTTTATTTACCGATCATACCACCAGTTATACCCACGGCAATAACTTCCCGTTAGGCTTGGTGGTGCAATACTCTGGTATGGGTTTATGGGGCAGAGATTATTTTACTAACGGGCCAACCGGCATTCACTATGCCTTGCTGCCACATGCGGGTAATTGGAAAAAAGCAGGTGTATGGTCAGCTTCTGCCGGGTGGAACGAGCCTTTGCTGGCATCGGTTTCAAATACCGGCCCTTTGCAAGCAAGTAAAACACTAATAGATGCAGGAAACAACGGTTTAACAATATCATCAGTTGTTGATGATGGTAAAGAACTGCTTATCCGGTTTTTCAATGCCGAAGGAACATCCGGAAGGAAGATAATTAACTTAAATTTCGCGTTCAAAAAAGCGCGGCTGGTTGAATTGAACGGCAATATTAAGCAGGAGTTGAAGCCAAAACAGCTTAAAAACGGCACTTCGCAGGTCGAATTTATGATGCCCGAATTCAGCTTTCGTACATTACGCTTGCTACGATAGGTATCAGCACCAACAAATAATAGTTTTATAGTATTTTAGCGGATATGCCTCACGCCATGAAAAAACTTTTATTACTACTGCTTACTGCTTGCTTAACAAAAGTATCGATCGCTCAGTCGCCGGTAATTATTCATAAGGATGCCGAGATAGCCGGTATGGTGGCCGAAGTTTCGACTGATTCGTTAAAAAGCTACATTAATAAGCTGGTTAGTTTTGGCACACGTAATACGTTAAGCAGCACCACTAATGCGCAAAGGGGTATAGGCGCTGCACGTAACTGGATATTGAGCCGGTTCAGCGGCTTTGCGCGTACTTCGGGTGGCAGGTTTATGGCTAAGTTTGATACAAGCACCTACAAGCCCGATGGTAAGCGGATAGATAGTACGTTGATACTGACCAATGTGGTAGGCACCCTAAAGGGTACTGATCCGGATGATCATCGAATATTCATCATCAGCGGGCACATGGATAACATGCGTACCAGTGTGATGGACCGCACCGGTATTGCCCCCGGCGCTAATGATGATGGCAGCGGTACAGCCGCGGTTATAGAGTGCGCCCGTATTATGAGTAAGCATAAGTTTCCGGCAACTATAATATTTGTAGCGGTATGCGGGGAGGAGCAGGGCTTGCTTGGCGCCGGTTTTATGGCGGCAAATGCCAAACGCGATAAATGGGACATACAGGCCGTACTTAACAATGATATTATAGGCAGCAACAACACTAATGAAACCAATATAATAGGTAACACACGTGTGCGGGTGTTTAGTGAGGGCCTCTCGGCTTTTGAACTTACCGAACAAAAGGCGGCCGCCATACGTGCCATGGGGTTGGAAAACGATGGCCCCTCACGGCAGTTAGCGCGCTATGTTAAGGAAGTAGGGGAACGTTATATAGATAACCTGGAAGTAGTGATGATATACCGGCCCGACCGCTTTTTGCGCGGCGGCGATCACCTGCCATATCAGCAACAGGGCTACGCGGCCGTAAGGGTTACCGAGATGAACGAGAATTTTAACCATCAGCACCAGGATGTACGTGTTGAAAAAGGCATTCAGTATGGCGACCTGCCCGAGTTTATGGATTTTGAGTACCTGCGTAAAAATACCGGCATGAATTTGAGCAACCTGGCTAACCTGGCCAAATCGCCGCAGGCACCACAGGAAGTGAATATTGCCGTGGTAGCCCTGAGTAACTCAACCGGGTTAAGCTGGAAAGCCCCTGCCGGTAAAGCCGCCGGTTATTACGTGCTGATGCGCGAAACCACAAGCCCGGTATGGCAAAAAAAGATTTTTACAACTGATACCAGCATCACGCTGCCCTATTCAAAAGATAATTACTTTTTTGCTGTGCAGGCTGTAAGCGCCGCAGGGAACGAGGGCTTGCCGGTAGTGCCATCGGTAAGCCGTAAGCATTGAGTTATTATCCAGCCATCAATTTTTATTTTGATCAGTAAATGAGATAAAGCTATTGTAGCTTTGCAGCCCTTGTAGCTATATTAAATAATGAAAGAACAACTAAACATACTACTCCAAAAACTAAAAGATAACACAGCATTATTTGCTGAGGTAATTGAATTTATTGAAAGCTATTACGAGCATCAGCCAACAGCTTTTAAAAACGGCGATGTGTATAACGAGGCTGCGCAAAACCAGGGCAGTGCCAAGGTTTTCGCTTTTGCACAGTTAAATGAGCTAAGCGCCGAAGATACGCTGTACTTATTTGCCGAACATTATCAATCGGTACTGAATGATCCGCAGGGAGAGGGGCATCAAAACATCAGGCAGTTTATGGCTAATGGTTGGGCGGGTATAGCTTTTGAAGGCCGCGCGCTTACCGCTAAATAAACATTAAAATGCAGGGCGATACAATTAAGTTGCCCCGCACCTAATATTTGCTATTTTTGAATTGAGCATGTTTGCCGACTTTGAAAAATATATAAAAACGCAGACCGCCGTTTTAACTGACGACGAGATCAGCATGATAGCCCGGGCCGCCACTGTAACCAACGTACGCAAAAAGCAATTGCTGTTACAGGCGGGCGATGTTTGCCGTTATAAGATATTTATACTTGAAGGTTTTTTGCGTACCTACGGTGTTGATGCTGATGGTGAAGAGCACGTTATGCAATTCTCGCCCGCGCTGACCTGGACGACCGAAGGAGAGAGCTATGCCAATTGTATTCCATCAAACTACAATATTGAAGCCATTGAAGATAGCCGCTTGATGCTATGGACCAAGGATACTTTTACAGGTTTAATGAGCAATATTCCCTCATTGAAACAATATTCAGAAAACCTGGTCGCCCAAAACCTGCATACCAGCCGTAATCGTTTATACAAGGCCATCAGTGCCACAGCCGAGGAGAAGTATGAAGACTTTGTTAAAACCTATCCCGGTATTTTGCTGCGTGTGCCCTTACGTATGGTAGCTTCTTACTTAGGCGTATCATTAAAAACATTGAGCCGTATAAGGCAGGCGCAACTGCAGCGGTAGGCAAAACAGCGTCAAATGTCCTCTTTCAGGGGGCTGCAATTCATCAATTTTGTATTGTTAAATAAGGGTGCTGCATTTTATAACGCATTTATGGTTTAAGGTGCATCACCGGGTAATAATATAATAATTGAAAAACATGCGTGTATTTGTAACCGGAGCTTCGGGCTTTGTCGGCTCGGCCGTAGTAAACCAACTTATTAGTGCAGGCCACCAGGTGCTTGGTCTTGCCCGTTCAAACTCATCAGCCGAAAAACTTATTGCCGCGGGTGCCGAGGTGCATATAGGCGATCTTGATGATCTGGAAAGCTTAAAAAGCGGCGCCCTCCGGGCTGATGGAGTTATTCACACCGCCTTTATTCATGATTTTAGCAAGTTTGAAGAAAGTTGTGCTACAGACCGCCGCGTAATTGAAGCCATAGGCGATGTACTGGCAGGCACAGGTAAGCCATTCATCATCACATCAGGCATCGGGCTGTTAAGCCTTGGCCGGCTGATTACTGAGGATGATAAAGCCACACCGGAAACATCGAATCATCCGCGCAGGGCATCAGAGGAGGCGGCCGAAGCTATTGCCGCCCGCGGTGTAAATGTATCATTGGTGCGCCTGCCGCCATCGGTACATGATGCCGGCGACCATGGTTTTATACCCATACTTATCAACCTGGCGCGCGAAAAAGGAGAGGCCGTTTACATTGGCGACGGCCAAAACCGCTGGCCTGCGGTACACAGGCTTGATGCGGCCAAATTGTTCAGGCTTGCTTTAGAGAAAAACGCACCATGGGCAATATACCATGCCATAGGTGATGAAGGTATACCTTTTGTTGATATTACTGCTGTAATAGGTAAAAATCTTAACCTGCCGGTGGTTAGCAAAGCAAAGGATGAAGCCGCGGCGCATTTTGGTTGGTTTGCATATTTCGCATCGCTTAACAGCCCGGCTTCAAGCGAGCAAACACGTAAGGCTTTGAATTGGGAACCAACCCATCGCGGACTGATCGACGATCTTGATTCAGATGCTTACTTTGGTAACTGAGCGGAAGCTTAATCACATTTAAACCCTTAAACAAAGGCTGTGGATCAAAGATCTATGGCCTTTGCTTATTTAACTGAGGATTTATTATGCGGTTGATTTATTAATTACGGGTTATTATATCGATTAAATATATCATATTGCGCAACTTGATTAACTGTTGGTGTTGTGTGATTTTCCCAAATTTCTACAATTTGTGACTCATTGTGTAATTGATACACCATTGGTTAAGGGTAATAAATGTAGGTTGTACATAAAATGTTATGGCATACTGATTGTATTGATCAATTAAACAAATTAGCAACTAACCATGTGCAAAACATTAATGATTGACGACAACCCTATTGAACATTTGATAATGCAGAAGATGTTTGATAAGTATGAGGTATTTGAAGATACAGCCCATACACTTGATGCTGCATCAATTATCAACTTTTTAGAGGAAAATCACTGTGACCTGTCACTATTGCCTGACGTTATTTTTCTTGATCTGAACATGCCTTACAGCGGCTGGCAGTTTTTAACCGACCTGGAAAGCCTGATGCCCGCGTTACACAAACAACCCGATGTTTTTATAGTAAGTTCGTCAATTGATTGCCGTGATAAACTACGCGCCACTGAATTTGCCTCTGTAAAGGGTTTTATAAGCAAGCCGCTGCCAAAACAAATGTTAGCTGAGATAGTAGAGCGTTATTTACCAAGCAAACATCTGGCTAATTAATGCCTGCAATAGCTTGTAATCCAATTATTATTAAACTTTTTACAACATCATTAGTACGGTGTAGCTCTCACTAAAAGAGTACATCTGTTATTGATTCAAAGTATTACATTAATAATTTATTGTCAACATGTGCATTAATTGCTTTGTCGCTTTTTTGCATTTTTTTCAATTCCACACATTATACCATTTTCCATTATAGCTTTAGGTTGTATGCAAAGTAAAGTTCATTGTTTATACTGAACTATTTGTATTATTTTAGCCGGTACATCTACTGTTGATCTGTTTTAGCCGATAATTACGCTCCGTTATTGTTCTGGTCATCAGTTGTTTTATACCGAAAAAAGCTACATGGCTGGAAAAAAAAATTATGATTCGGATTTTTGCGGCAGCCTGCCCTTAAATCATATTAACGTTATTCAGGATTATGGTTTTCTGCTCGTAATAAAGCCCGAAAACCTGCAAATAATACAATGCAGCGAAAACTTAGCTGTATTGCTGCAACTGCAACCGCGGGATCTGATCAGCAAAAGCCTTAATGAGCTTACTGATGCTGATCAGCTTGATAAAATCAGGCAGCGTTTAAATGACGAGGTACAGGCTAAGGCGCCAATGACCTTTGATCTGCATGGCCATCAGATGGAAATACTGATACATGCCAAGGATGGGTACGTGATCCTTGAAATGGAAAAAAAGGTTAGTACTGACCGTGCCTTTACACAAGCCTTTGAAGAGGTTAAATTAGCCATAGCCCGTTTAGAAGCCTGTACTACAGCCGAAGAGGTTAGCAGGGTAGGCATCACCGAGATCAGGAAGATAACCGGGTTTGACGGGGTAATGATGTACCGTTTTGATGAGGACTGGAACGGAACCGTTATAGCCGAAGAAAAGGTGCCGGAACTTGAACATTACCTGGGGCATACCTTTCCCGCTTCGGATATACCCCGCCAGGCACGGCAGTTATATCTCAAAAATCCGTACCGGTTAATACCCGACCGAACGTATAAGCCGATAAGCCTGTACCCGATAGTTAACCCTGTTACCCGTACGTTTACTGACCTGTCCGACTCGAACGTGCGTGGTGTTGCTGCCGTACACCTTGAATATTTAAAAAATATGCAGGTAATGGCATCCATGTCTATCCGGGTGATCTATCATGGCGAACTTTGGGGGCTTATTGCCTGTCACCACATCACGCCAAAATATCTTAGCCTGGAGGTTTGCTCTATCTGTGAACTTTTGTCATCAATCATCTCTGCCCGTATAGAATCATTACTGCATAAAAATGAGGCGGATGTTGAAACCGAACTGCAAAAGGAGCAAACTGCGCTTATGGCCCGTGTTTATGCCGAAGATGATATTATTAAGGGTTTGCTGGATGCCGAACAAGCTAACATTGCCGATTTGTTTAATGCCAGTGGCGCCGTAGCGGTTATAGGCGGCGTTATATCAGGTATTAAAAACATTCCGGACGAAGAGTTTGTTGAGAACCTGATTTTGTGGTTGCAAACCAAACGCGTTGAGCGGACATTTGCAACAGACCATTTACCCGAAATGTATGATGATGCCATACCGGTAGCTGAAATTGCAAGCGGTATTTTAGCATTGCCCATAGATACAGATCAGGGCGATTTTATCGTTTGTTTCAGGAGTGAGGTAAAACGCGAGATCAAGTGGGGAGGAAATCCGGATGAGGCCATTAATTTTGAACTCGACGGAAAAAACTATCATCCCCGCAATTCCTTTAAGCTTTGGCAGCAAACGGTGCATCAAACGTCGGCCCCATGGACGGCGCATGAGCTTGCCGCTGCTGAAACGATGAGGAGCTTTATTTATGAATTTCATACAAAAAAAGGTAAGTTTTGAGAACTAAGGCTATTAAGGATTCGAGGAAGAACGTGGTTAATGATCGCTACATCATTACCATTGGTGCATCTGCCGGAGGATTGGAGGCCATCCATGAGTTCTTTGACCATATGCCACCTAACTCGGGCTTTACGTTCGTAGTTATTCAGCATTTATCTCCTGATTATAAAAGTCTTTTGGTAGAGCTGGTTGCCAAACACACCCACATGAAGGTGATGGAGGCCGGCAATGATATGTTACTGGAAAAAAATTGTGTATACATTATTCCCAGTAAAAAAATAATGACCATTAAGCACCGCAAACTGCGGCTTGCCGATAAGGTTAAGGATAAAACGCCCAACACGGCAATTGATAGCTTTTTGTTTACCCTTGCCAATGATGTTAAAGAAAAGGCCATTGCCATAATATTATCAGGCACGGGTACCGATGGCAGCAAAGGTATTGAAGCCATAAAGGAGTGCGGTGGTATGGTAATAGCACAGGACCCATCAACCGCCAAGTTTGACGGGATGCCTAACAGTGCCATCGCATCCGGCAATACTGATTTTATATTGGCCCCGGCTAATATGCACACCGAGATATACAACTATGTTAACCATAGTTATGTACCGGAGCTTGAAAAAGAGCTTTATGAGGATGAACACCTGACCGAAATATTCGAGATGGTATCAAAGCAAACCGGGCAGGATTTTAACCTATATAAAACACCTACTATTTTAAGGCGCATAGCCCGCAGGCTGGCTGCCGCCGAGGTTAATAACCTTGAAGAATATATTGACTATATAAACGAGAAACCTGCCGAGGCTAAAATATTAGCCAAGGATTTTTTGATAGGCGTAACCAAATTTTTTAGAGATAAGCCCGCGTTTGATAAGGTTGAGCAGGCCGTTATCCCCGAGATAATTGCCTCAAAAGAGGATGGCAGCACAATTAAGGTTTGGGTATGCGCCTGTAGTACGGGCGAAGAGGCTTACTCACTGGCCATTGCCTTTCACAGGCGGATGTTAGCCGCCGGGCGTGATATTGAGCTGAAGATATTCGCTACCGACCTGGATGAGGAAAGCATCCGCATCGCCTCAAAAAATTGTTACCCGCCCGCGAGTGTTAAAGAGATTGATAGTGATACTTTAAACCGCTATTTCATCAAAAACTCCGACAGTACATTTTCCGTTATCCCGGAGATCAGGAAGAAGGTGGTTTTCGCGGCGCACAACGTTATCAAATCACCGCCTTTTATAAAAAATGATCTGATCTCGTGCCGCAACATGCTGATCTACATGAACACTGTTTTGCAGCAAAAGATACTCACCACTTTCCATTATTCTTTACGGCCGGACGGGTACCTGTTTTTAGGCTCGAGCGAAAATGCCGGCAGTATAATGGATGGGCTTGTTGAGGTTAGCGGTAAGCTTAAAATATATAAGCGGTCGGGCAATATCAAATACAACCTGCATCATAGTTATTCAACATCGCCGCTGCCGGTACCAAATTCGTCAAAAAAAATATTGATCAAGCCGGTTGAAACCAATCGGTCTATAGCGGATGAGTTTCAAAACCTCATGACCGAGCAAATGGGTTATGTGGGCGTATTTATTGATAAGGGCTTTACCATAAAGGAAACCATAGGCGATTTTAGCCGCTTTTTAACCCTGCCTAAAAAGAAGCTTGAGCTTAACGTGCTCAATATGGTTAACCGCGAAATCTCTATAATGCTGAGCACCAGCATACGCAAGGCCTGGAAAGATAATGAGCTGAAATTGATAACCGGCCAGTTGGACGGAGGCAGGGTACTGCAAATGACCATTAAGCCACCCGACGAGCAATCGCCGAATGGCTATACGCTTATACTGCTTAATGAATTGCAGGTAGATGTGCCCATCAAAAACGTTCAGCCGGCAGATATTGATCATCTTACCTCGCAGGAGGAGTACCTGATGGAAATGGAAACAGCTTTGACCGAAACTCGCTCAAACCTGCAACTGGCCATGGAGGAGATGGAAACTACCAACGAGGAGTTGCAATCATCCAACGAGGAACTAATGTCAGCCAATGAAGAGCTGCAATCAGGTAACGAGGAATTGCAATCACTGAATGAGGAGTTGCACACGTTGAATACCGAGCATCAGCAAAAGATACGCGAGCTGCTGGAGCTTAACGAGGATCTTGATAACTATTTCAGGAGCACCACCATCGGGCAGATATTTATTGATGCTAACCTTAATATCCGCAAGTTTAACCCGGCCGCGGTAAATATGATCAATGTGATCGATTCAGATATCGGCAGGCCGATCAATCACTTGTCAAACAACATAAAGTACGATAACCTCAACAGTGATATTCACAGCGTACTGGCCAATAATGCCGTTATTGAAAAAGAGGTTACGCTGCACAACGGCAGTAATAACCTGATGCGTATTATGCCATACCTAAAAAAGGGTGGTAAGGTTGATGGCGTGGTTATAACATTTATTGATATTACGGCTATTACAAGGCTTAATAACATCATTTCGGGCGTATACAATGCAAGTTCGGCAGCTATACTGGCATTTAGTGCGGTAAAGGATAAAGATGGTAAGGTTAACGGTTATGAATGTATCTCGCATAATAACGCGGCTAAAGAGCTTTTTCAAAAGTCTTCGAATGAGTTGCTGAGGCATCCCGATCTGAGGGAGTTTCCGCAATTAAGTAAAATGCTGCCGGCCGGAAGTCTTGAAAAGATATTGAATAACAACGAGCCATTTCAAACTGAGCTGCAGATAACCGGCAGCAACTGGCACCAAATGGTGGTAGCTAAAATGGCCGATGGCTTTGTAATGAGCTTTACTGACATTACCAAGCGTAAACTTGCCGAACAAAAGCTGAAGAATAATTATACCGAACTTGTTAAAGCGCGCGAGAGTTTAAGGTTATTAAATACAGGGCTTGAAGAAAAAATAATAGAGCGTACCAGGGAACTGAGCGAAAGCGAAGAAAGGTTCAAGTTTGTATCAAAGGCTACAAATGATACCATTTGGGATTGGGACCTGGTAACCAATAAAATGTGGCGGAGCGAGAATTTTAAAACCATGTTTGGTTATGATCGGTCTGCCGAAACTGAAACTATTGATTTTTGGTTTGAAAATATACACCCTGACGATAGGCAACGTGTGGAATCAAGTGTGTTTGAAGCCATCAACGGTCATCAGGCTAAATGGTCGGCAGAGTATCGCTTTAAAAAAGCTGATGGCGAGTATGCCGTTATTTTGGACCGGGGGAGTATACTGGAAGATGAATTGCGAACCCCTTACCGGCTGGTAGGCTCAATTATAGATATAAGCAAGCTTGTTGAAACAGAAAAACGACTAAGCAGCAGCGAAACAAAATTCAGAAAGGTATTTGAATCTAACATGATCGGGATGATATTTTCAAGCCTCGACGGTGAGATATTTGAAGCCAACGATGCCTTTTTGAATATGTTGGGTTATGAAAGGGAGCAGTTAGAGAAGGACGAGCTCAACTGGAAAAATATCACCCCGGAAGAATACATGGACATTAGCTACAGTGCAGTACAGCAGTTAAAGCAGCACAAGATATGCCCGCCTTTTGAAAAACAGTACATTAAGCGTGACGGCAGTATGGTGTCTGTTTTAATGGGGTCGGCATTACTTGAGCAGGATGACAAGGTTAGTGCCGTGAGTTATATAATTGATATTACAAAACAAAAGGAGGCAGAACAAAAACGACTTGAACTGCAAACCAGGCTTAACCAGCAGCAGCAGGAGTTTTCAAACATATTTAGCCACGCCCCGGCATTGATAGCTATTAAGCGGGGAGAGGATCTGGTTTATGATTTTGTTAACGAGGCCTATGCTGATTTCTTTGGTTCTGAACATGCCGCGGGCAAACCTTCACGATCAAAACTGAACGCGAGTGACCTGGATTTTGAATATATTGAAAAGGAAGTATTTGATAGCGGAAGAACCTTTGAAGGAAAGCAGATAAGGATAGACCGTAGCAATGTAGCCGATAAGGAGCATGACCAATGCTGGATGGATATTACCTTAACGCCCGTTTATAATTACGACGGCAGCCGTATTGATGGTATCGCTTTTTTTGGCTTTGAGGTTACAGATATTGTGCTCGGGCGTATGGCTACAGAGGAATTGATGCGCCGTAAGGATGAATTTATGAGCATTGCCAGCCACGAACTGAAAACACCTATCACGAGCATGAAAGGATCATTGCAGATAGTGCAGCGCATGATGGATAAAATGGAAAGCAATGAAACCCTTACGCGGTTTATTGATAAGGCAAGTCATCAAACCCAGAAACTGACCAACCTTGTTGACGACCTGCTGGATGTTACCAAGATACAGGAAGGCAAAATGGTGCTGAATTATCAGCAGTTTAACGCCATTGACATGGTGAAGGAATGTATTGAGGATGTTAAGGCACCGGGCATTAAACATAAACTGATACTGAATGCCAAGGAGGATATCATAGTTGATGCCGACAGGCCGAGGATTGAGCAGGTAGTACATAACTTTTTAACCAACGCCATTAAGTACTCACCCCTTGCAGATACCGTGGTGATCAATTGTACATTGGATAAAGCCATGTTTAGGGTGGAGGTTAAAGATTTTGGGATAGGCATACCGGCCGAAAAACAACCTTACCTGTTTGATAGATTTTATCGCGTGCAGGAGTCGTCGCAGCAATTCTCAGGTTTAGGATTAGGGCTTTACATATCCGCCGAAATTGTTAGGCGGCACCGCGGCAAAGTAGGTATCGAAAGCAAATCAGGCGAGGGGAGTACCTTTTGGTTTACAATACCTTTATCAAAAAAGAGTTAAGCGATATACGGCGTTCAGCTTGCAGATAATAACAAAAGGCCTTTTACCAATCAGTAAAAGGCCTTTTGAGTTATGAAAAGGTGCAGGTTATAAATGTTAAAATAACTTAGCCTCACTCAAAGTAGCCGCGGCCTCAATAAGCATCATGCCGCTTAACTGTGTAGTAAGATCGGTAGTGCCTGATGGTTTCTTATTCCAATCCGGACTGATGGTATGTGCGGGCCTTGCTATGCCGTTGGTGTACAAGGTTTCGGCATTAAATTTCAGGAATTTTACCAGCTCGTTCCTGTCAATAGCAGCTACCGCGTCCTCCTGTGCAAGCAGAGTAAAGTATCTTATCAGTATGCCTTTGAATAAGCCGCCATCACCCTGGCCTTCGCCTTTAAGTATACCACCCGGCGTAATATCGCCGCTTGCAAGAGAAGCCTTGGCGGTGCGCATGGCATCATTTAAATAGGCGGCATCATTTGTAGCGTGGTAAAGCTCAAGCGCAGCGCCCACAAATATCCCCTGGTTATAAGTATACAGGTTTTTGCTGATCTGCCCGTCGCCATTACCATTAATGCCATCCCAAACTAAACCTGACGATGGGTCAACCAGCGTGCCCTTTAACCAGGTGTATAATGTTTTAGCCAGATCAAGATCGGCCGTGTTATTGTTAATGCGCGAAAGCCTTGCCGCGAAAATGATTGCCGGGGCATTCGCGGGGGTATTTTTATAATCGAGCTGATTTTTACGCCATGCTATGCCACCGCCCTGGTTACTGTTCAGTCCGGTTTTAATGTCTGTCCACAGGGTGTTTGCAGCATTAAGGTAAGCGGCATCATCAGTAGCCTGGTAGGCCCGTAAGCTTGACAGCGCCAGCCATTCCATGTCATCATAATAATCATTAAGCAGGCTGTTGCCGTTGGTTTGTATAATGCCGTTCAACTGGGCTTTCATACGCTGTACGTAAACATCATTATCGGTGCGTAAGTAGCCATCAACCAGTACATCAAGCGCGTGAGCGTTAGGCCAGTAATGAAAGGTAGAGTTACCCGCATCATTTTGCACAAAGTAACGCCCGTTTGCCGACAGGAAGGTATTGTATAGTTTTTCCTGTAATGTATCGGCCGTGAGGGCCCAGTTATAGCTTACCGCCGGGCGCTGGTTATCGGCACCATACAGCGGGAAGGCCTTATCCTTGCAGGCAGGTAATGATACTGATACCATAGCCAGTGCCGCGAGTTTTATTATAGTCAGTTTATTCAGTTTCATAAATATAATATCTTATTTATGGATGCCGACCGGATGGGGTACGGCATCCATAGTGAACAGATCAGGTTATTTAACAGTTACTGAATGGGTATAGGCAGCGCCACTGAAATCAACCTTGATGTCTACATTATGATTATCAGCCCCGGTGATGAATTTAAAGGCATAATCAAATTGTGAGTTATCAACCGCAACTACATCATAGTATGATGCAGGGCTTGATGCATCAGGCCTGTTATTATCACGGTTTTTACTGCCAAAATATTCAATGCCTGCTTCGCCTACTGCATTTTTAACTGAGAAGCGAAATTTGTAGCGCTCATCACGGCCCCAGCTTTCCTGCCTGAACACGATAGGCTTATCAGTAGCCAGCCAGGTTCCGTTACCTACGTAAGGAAGATCAAACAGCACCTTGCCTTCCGGAGAGAACCATAAGCCTACTGATGATATCTCGGTCATTTGTGCTTCGCGGGTGTTAAAATCAAGCACAATACGCATCACTTTATTGCCGGCAAACGCGGTTGTGCCGTTTTCGGCCAGTTTACCTGCCGCGTTTATCGAGAATAAAGACGGTGTGCCTTTATTGTCTGACGCGAATTGGTAATCACCATCTTTCAATTTAGTATAAATCTCAAACTTGCCGTTGCCCAGGTTTTTAAAGTGTCTGGCATTGGCCAAATCAGTACCACCCTCGGTAGCGGCACCGGTAACATACAGATCATTAGGCGTAACAAATGAGTCAGGCCTTTCAACCTCGATCAGGCTTGATACACTTGGGATATTAGGGTTGATCCCTTTTGAGGATATAACGGTCCATTTCAGCTTACCTGTTTCAGCAGGTTTTATACCGGCCAGTGTGGCTACACGGTTAAGGTCGGCGTAGCTCATAACAATGGTGTTATCAAAACCGTTACGGCCCGATGCCACAGTATAAATAGGGTTTGTAAAATCTCCGTCTTCCTTGGTAAACGCTACCTCATAGCTTACATAGCCATTATCCTCGGCCTTAGCCTGTTGCCATTCAAAAGTTACAGTGCCGCTTCCGTCAAGCTTAACAAATTTGTTGTTTTCAGGAAAGTACAGTGCCTGCACAGGCGTTACTTTGGTGTGGCTAAGTTCTTTATCTTTTTTACAGCCGGAAAATATAGTTGCTATGATGCCTGCAAGTACTATGCAGAATATATTTTTTTTCATGATGATTTGATCCTGTTAATTGATTTTCAAACTAAATAATATTACCAGCCCGGGTTTTGGCCAAGGTTAGGGTTAAGTGCCCGTTCATCCTGCGGTATAGGCCACAGGTAATTACGGCCTGCGTCAAAACGGCGCTCGTTAGCGCGGATGTAGCCATTGTCAACATTAGCAGGGCCGAACTTGGCACCATGCGCCCAGCCGTTAAGCACATTCTCGGCAATACGCCAGCGGCGAATGTCAAATATGCGCAGGCCTTCCATAGCAAGTTCTGTTCGGCGCTCGTTACGCACAACATCGCGCTGGTTGGCTGAGGCGTTAAAGTTGATAGCTTCAGGTGCTGTAAAACCCGCGCGCTGGCGCAGCGGCTTTATAGTTCTGTCCCAAACAGAAGCATCCATCTGGTTAAGCTCGGTTTTAGCCTCGGCATACATCAGCAATACATCAGCATAACGTATCATGATCAGGTTAAGCGCGGCCTGGAAATTGGTGCGCGATTGCGGATCATAATATTTACGGGTATAATAACCTGTAGGCGACGCGATGCTACCTGAGCGGTATTCATCCGGTGCATTGCTGTCAGGATCAGTACCCGGCTTGGTATAAATAACCTTTGTACTTCCGTTTGGCAGTTTCCAATTGTACTGATGATAAACTACGGTATTGGTAAGGCGAGGATCGCGGTTATTGTACGGATCATTCTCGTCGTATCCTGAACCGGCATCATTTATTTTGCGGCCGTTAAGCGTTAAATAGCTGTCAACCAGCTCCTGCGTAGGTGCAAGCGCATTCAAGCGGCCACCAACTGATAGCGGAGCCATATCATAAAACGTTTGATACTCCCTGTCAACAGTTACATAACCAATGTCATAGATCACCTCGCTGTTGTACTCATTTTGTGGTAAAAACAAGCCTTCGTACGATGGGAATAAGCTATAAGTGCCATTGGCGTTGCTGTTCATCAGCTTTTCGCACTCGGTAACCACATCGGCCCAGCGGTTTTGATAGAGCAATACGCGCGCTTTTAACGCAATAGCGGCACCTTTAGTCAGGCGGCCTCTATCCGCTGCAGGGTATGCGGTATTCACGGGCAGGGTAGCGGCACTTTCGTCAAGCTCTTTCAGGATGAAATCAACCACCTGGTCTTTTGGTGTACGGCTTACGGTCTTGGTTTCTTCAACCGTAGGGTCTTTGCTGAATAATGGTACATCACCAAACCAGGTGGTAAGGTAAAAATAGTGCCATGCGCGTAGTACACGTGCTTCAGCCTTCATGCGGTTCTTCAGGTTCTCATCCATACCTCCCACACGATCAACATTCTCTAAAAAAATGTTGCTGGTTTTGATGCCGGTGTAATGAAAACCCCATTCGCTTTTTAACCGCCCTAATGATGGATCGTAGGTACCTGCTGCTAATGAGGCTGCGCCTTCGTTATCGCCGCGGCCGTTGTAAGCATTGTCAGACAGGCCTTCATTGTAAAAGAATAGGCTGCTGTTTAATAATTGCGAATATGCGGTATTTAATACACTGTTTGCCTTGGCTGCGCTGGTCCAGTAATTTGCGTCGGTAAAATTATTGGTAGGCACAAGGTCAAGCTTTTTACATGCTGATAATACGCTTACCAGTATGATCAAAAAAGCGGTTTTTGTTAGTTGCGATCTTTTCATATTGGTACTTATTAAAGGGTTAAATCAATACCTAAGCCATAATAAACCGGTAGCGGGTAGCTGCGGCCGCTGTTAGCGCCGCCAACACCACGGCCGTTATCAAACTCGGTTGATTCCGGATCAACAAAGTCGATACCCGACAGCGTTAGCAGGTTTTGGCCTGAGAAGTAGGCACGGGCTTTTTTCATGCCTATTTTTTTAGCTATGTTGCCCGGCAAGGTATAACCAAACTGTACATTTTTTAAGCGAACGTAAGCGGCATTGTACAGGTAAAGGTCAGACCCGCGACGGAAGTTGTTGGTGTTTGACTGGCTTCCGTTTGCCGCAAGGCGAGGGAATTCCGCGTCAGGGTTTTGCGGTGTCCAGTAATCCAACTGGTGCTGGTACATTACCTGCGAGTAGTTAAAGTGGAAAGGCTCGATCAGCTCACCACGTAAAAACATGCTGCGCTTGCCTACGCCTTGCAGAAAGATATTTAAATCAAACTGCTTATAGGTTATATCATAAGTTAAGCCGAAAGTATAACGAGGCAGCGGGTTACCCAACACAAATTTGTCGTTCTCATCAATAATGCCATCTTTATTTACGTCAACATAGCGTATATCGCCGGGTAGTACGCTCAGCCCGGTAGGTTTAGGGCCATTATTTACTTCGTCGAGATTTTGGAAATAACCATCGCGTTTGTAACCTACGTACGAGTTGATCGGTAAGCCAACTTTAAGCAATACCTGCATTTCATCATAGCTTGATATTTGCTGATTGCCTTCAAATTGTAAAACCTTGTTTTTAGAGTCGGCAATGTTAAAGCTCAATACATGTTTAAAGTTTTTGGTGCTTTTACGATAGGTTGCCGTAAACTCCCAGCCTTTATTGTTAACCTCGCCGGCGTTAAACGATGGTAAGCCTGAACCAAACGCGCCAGGTACTGCCGGTGGTACAAGTATATCACGGGTGGTTTTGTTAAAGTAATCTGCCGAGAAGCTAAGGGCATTTTTAAACAAGGTTGCTTCAAAGCCAATGTTAAATGATGCTGCTCTTTCCCAACGGATGTCAGGATTGGCAATATTAAAGCCCGTGCCCGAAGTTGCCTGGTTGTTAAACACGTAATTGTTCGGGATATTAAAGTAAGTAGTTAAGTACTGGTAGTTACCAACACTTTGGTTACCCAATACACCGTACGAACCACGGATTTTCAGATCGCCAAAGCGATCGCGGTAGTCTTCCATAAAATCTTCCTGGCTAATGCGGTAACCTGCCGAGAATGACGGGAAGAAAGCATTACGGTTTTGCCTGGCGAATTTTGATGAAGCATCGATCCTGAAATTGAACTCGCCGTAGTATTTATTCTCAAAATCATACGATACACGGCCGAACAAGGAGTTAAGGCTGGTTTCATTAGTGTTGCCAAGCGTGCCGTTTGAATTTGCCGCATCAATTACAGTACCATCAACCGGTGTACCCAATTCAGGGTCGGTTAGTTTGTAACGCAGCGCTGTACCGCGGTTAGTAACCGACTCATTAGCTACACCTACTAAAACGCCGATTGAGTGCTTTTTAGCTAATACCTTATTGTATTCGGCTATCAATTGTGTGTTCAAAAACAGGTTTTTTGAGCTGATGTCATTCGTGTTTCTATCGGCACCATAAACACCTTTCGGCAGGTAATCAACACGTTGTACACGCTCAAGGGTATGATAGCTGCCCAAATTGGCACCAAAAACACCGCGTAATTTCAGCTCTTTGGTAACGGCGAATTCCGCGCTTAGGTTAGCGGTGATCACGTCATCATCAAACTTGCGGTAGCCGCCTTTTTCCAATATACCCAGCGGGTTAAATTCTGATAGTACATCGTTGGTCAGGTAATTACCTTGGTCGTCCTTAATGTCATAATAAGTAGGGGTACGGCCGGCATCAACTATTAATGTGCCTGTGCTGTACGAGTGCTCTTTACGCTCGGTACGGGCGTAGGTTAATATGCTGGTCAGCTTTAATTTGCCTATTTCGTTAGTTAAATTAATGCGGTAGTTATAACGCCTTGCACCATAATCAGGGCCAACCAGGTTACTGCGCTGATCAAGTAATCCGGCCGAAACCAGGTAGCTTGTGGTAGCGTTACCGCCTGTAATACTCACGTTATGGTTTTGCTGTAAAGCGTTTTTCAGGATAGCATCCAGAAACCACTCATGGTCACCCTCTTGCTGAAACTGGCGCACCTGTGCGGGCGAGTAAACAGCAGGCAGGTTAGCATTTGTAGCCGCCTCATTACGCAATATGGCGTTTTCGTACGAGTGTACCGGCCGGTACGTAATGCGTGGCACCTGTGTGCCCACCAGTCCATTATAGGTTACGGTAGCTTTGCTATCCTTTTTACCCTTTTTAGTCGTGATTAAAATAACACCATTGGCAGAGCGTGAACCATAAATAGCCGCGCTGCCCGCGTCTTTCAACACGGTAGCCGTTTCAATGTCTGACGGGTTAAGGGTGTTAATAGCGCTCACATCCTCATTGATGATCCCATCAATAACCAGCAGCGGCGAGTTGTTGTTAAGCGTACCTAAACCACGAATGTTGATATTAGGCGTTTGGCCCGGTTCAAGGTTTTTTTGCTGAATGGTTAAGTTAGGCAATGTACCCTGTAATGCTTGTATAGCACTTACGGCGGGCTTGCCCTCAATAGCTTCGGACGTTACCTGGTCAATAGCGCCAACCACGCTCGAGCGTTTTTGGGTGCCGTAACCAACTACAACCACCTCGTTAAGGGCGGTTTGGGCAGGGGCAAGTTTTACATTGATAGCTGTTTGGCCGTTAACCGGTACTTCCTGCTGGTTATAACCTATGAATGAGAATACCAGCACTGCATCGGCAGGGGCATCAATTGAAAATGTACCATTGGCATCTGTAACAGTAGCTATGGTAGTACCTTTTAATTTTACGGTTACACCGGGTAGCGGAAAGTTGGTATCGTCAGTTACTTTACCCGTTACTTTAGCTTGCTTTGCGGATGTTTCCTGCGCGCTAAATGTAATGGTTTGGGCAGTGGGTTCACTGATCACTATAACATCACCTATAACCTTATAGGTTAGGTTAAATGGTGTCAATAGCTGGCCTAATACATCGCGCACGCTTTTGCCCTGCACGTTAAACGTTACCCTGTAGCTTTGTTTAAGCACATTATCGGTGTACGCAAAACGGACCTTATTATCGGCAGCGATTTTTTCGAGCGCGTCAGTAAGCTTAATATTATTTAGTTTGAGCGTTACCGGCGATTCTAAAAACTGCTGCCCATAAGTATTGTCTGCAATGGCGGTGAGGCACATAAAGCAAACAACAAAACAAACAAGCGAGGTAATTTTCATTAGAATTAGCACATGACGAATCACTCCATTATAAAACAGAGATTTATTCATAATTTTGAGAAAATTAAAGTGTTAGAAACTAAAGTGTTTTTGCTACGAATTGCAGCTCAGACGCAAAGCCACTTTTTATTAACCTGCATTTTGAATTTTACCCTGTTCAAATCCGTTTGTACAGGGTTTTTTGTTTTAATTAAGTAGATCCTTGTTCCATAATTTAGTTTTTAAGTTTACAACTGGTTTATGTACAGTTTAATTTATTGGTTATTAGTAACTAA
This sequence comes from Mucilaginibacter sp. UR6-1, assembly GCF_020880975.1. GTDB lineage: Bacteria > Bacteroidota > Bacteroidia > Sphingobacteriales > Sphingobacteriaceae > Mucilaginibacter. Next base: position 1,105,244 of record NZ_JAJIWP010000002.1, read on the forward strand.
CAGCCTTTGCCCTTCAGGTGATATACAGTGCCGTTAAGGGTTGCCTTTCCTTTAACCAGACGGGCAATAACAGCCATAATATCCTTAATAGGTACATTGGTAAAATCAGCCGATATATTGCACGCCGTAAGGTTAGCATCCGCGCGAATGCTAACTTCAAACTCGCGGTTAAGCGTTTTTATCACTTCGGGCAGGGCGGCATTTTTAAATATGAGTTTGCCTGCCTTCCAGTCAGATAAAGCTGAAATATCAATACCGGCTGTTTTTGATATGGAATTATCTGTTTTATTGTAAGTTATGCCCTGTGCCGGTGTGAGATAAATGGTATTGAATGACAAGGCGCTGCCCTCAGCCGGTACAACGCCAACCTTGCCGCTTACCACATCAACGTGCAGTAATTGGTCATCATCATAAGCCTTAATGTTAAAGCTGGTACCCAGTACATGGGTGGTAATGTTGCCCGTATGTACAATAAAAGGCTGGTCGGTTTTATGCATCACATCAAAAAAGGCCTCGCCGGTAATGGTAACCTCCCGCTTTTCGCCCCTAAAGGTTTCGGGATAGCTGATGCGGCTGCCGCCGTTAAGCCATACCTTGGTGCCATCGCCCAAAACAATACTGGTAACACTACCTCGTGCTGCTGCCACCTGCATGGTATGCACGGGTGATACGTAGTTGAGTATATTGTAACGGAAGTAATAGGTAAGTGAAATAAACGCTATTAAAACAGAGGCGGCAACCATCCAGCCGGTGTATGAGCGGCGTTTGGGTGTTTCGGGTACAGCATCTATAGCATTCAGAATATTGGCGTAAACCCCTTTGCTGTCAAATTCAGCGTCATGCGGGCCGGTTTGAACATCGTCAAAATCCAGGTTTTGAAAATATTTCTCCACCAGTTTTTCCTGCAAACGGCCGTCATTTACCCTTCCGGGTTCATTAGGTTTATTAAATCTTCTCATTGGGTTTACATATAGTAGGATGCAGAAAAAGCACCTACCCCCTAAAAGAATTAAAAAAAATATTTATTTGATTACAACCTATCCTGCAACAGTACGACCAGGGCAGCCAGCGGCAGGTAATCCGTAAGGCCGGTGCGCAGGTAGCGCAGGGCAATGGTCATTTGGTTTTCAACGGTTTTTACAGAGATGTTAAGCCGTTGGGCAATTTCTTTGTTTGACAGGTATTCTTTACGGCTTAGCAAAAACACCTGGCGGCATTTTTCGGGCAAACCGGCAATGCCCTCGTCAAGCAGGCGGGCAATATCATTTTGCACGAGCTTGCTATCGGCGCTGTATTGTTCCATCATCCTGTCAATGGTATCAATATCAATAGTAGCCTTTTGGGTGCGTATATAAACCAGTACCCTGTTTTTGATGGCCACCTTTAAATAGCCCGGTAAACTGTTAATATGCAAATGGTAACGTTTAAACCATAAGTCGGTAAACAGTTCCTGTACCAGATCTTCGCATACATACTTATCACGAAACAGGTTATAAGCAACATGAAATACTTTGGCCGAATACCGGTTATACAACATTTCAAACGCGCCCCTGTCGTCAAGTTTTATCAACTCCAACAATTTACTGTCAGGCCACAATTGATGTTGCGATGCTTGATACATATTAAAGTAAATGCAAAACGGGTTTGCTAATTGGCTATATAAATTTGAGGGTATAAAGCTAATTAAAATTAAAGGTTAAATACAAGTGAATGTTTTAAGAAACATCAAGTGCATTGGTAAGTCATAAATTTCCATCGCAATCATGAGGTATTGATATCATAAACTTGCTTTTACTACATTTGTTGGGCAATTGAAAAAGCAGCGGGTTAGAGGATTATTGTTGGGTGAATGGCTTTTTTTGTTGTTACCACCTACGCAGTAATGGAATCTACGATAAATAAGGAGCGGCCCGAAGTCAGGCTCAGGGCTTTCAGAGCCATTGATGACCCCGAAACATGTGAGGCATTTATTGAGGGCCATACCCATGTGTTAACATCTATCGGGGTTACAAAGGTAACATCATCCAGGCATGAATGGACTGAAAACCCCGACGCGTTTGTTATGGTTGTTGAGTCGCTTGACGGTACACGGGTTTACGGCGGCGCGCGTGTGCATGTTGCAGGCGGGCACCAACCGTTGCCCATTGAACAGGCCACCGGCAGTATGGACCCAAAGATATTCGAAACCGTATACCATTATGCACAACAGGGTACCGGTGAACTTTGCGGATTATGGAACTCGCGCGAGATAGCGGGTTATGGTGTAGGCAGTATTTTTTTGATAAGGGTATCGGCTGCCATTGCTTACCAGTTAGGGCTGCAATCATTATTCGCTTTATGTGCCCCGTACACTGTTAAACCTGTTAAGGGTATAGGCATGGAACTGGTGGCAACAATTGGCAACAACGGTACTTTTTATTATCCAAAGCTCGATCTGGTAGCTACTACCATGCTGTTAAAGGATGTACCCGTAATGAGCCTGGCCGATGAAGAAGATAAAAAGGCAGTTTTTCAGATCCGCGGCAGTTTTGATGCTGTGCGTGAAGAGGAGCTTCGTGGTAAAAGGATCATCATACATTACGAAACGCAGATACCAACACTGGCCAACTGGAGCCTTGAGCAGGCCATAGCCAATACACATAAAAACTTTTTACAGGGTAAGGTTGATGAGAAAGATCTGAATTTTCTTTAAACCGATAATAAACCAACATTACATACTGTTTTATCGTAAAACAGCTACCAATTACATATATGAACGAGTTATCAGGATTAATTGAAGCCACCGGCTCACTCAATCAAATTTACAGGCCTGTTTTTTTTCGTTTAAAAAATACGCAGGATCAGCAGGCACTTACCGCGCTGATAGCGGACAGGCAGGTTAGTATTGTACATGATAATTATGAAGAGCAGCTTAAAGAACTGCTTAAAATGCAGCACCCAACAATCAAGCTTAAAGCTGATGATTATCAGCGATTGATAGCTGACCGCCATGCGGGCAAAAATCCTGATGAGGAGGGCGTATGGGTTTATTTTCCGTGGAATAAAAAACTGATTCATTTGTTGGATGAGGAGGAGTTTATAGAGGTACGTACCAACCGAAACCGCTATAAAATAACACTTGATGAGCAGCACAGTTTACAGCAAAAGGCAATTGGTATTGTAGGTTTGTCGGTAGGTCATTCTATCGCGCTTACTATCGCTATGGAGCGTATTTGCGGTGAGTTGCGCCTGGCTGATTTTGATACGGCCGAATTGAGTAACCTTAACCGCCTGCGTACGCCGCTGTTTAACCTCGGCATCAATAAAACGGTAATAGCCGCGCGTGAGATTGCCGAGATCGATCCGTTTTTGAGAGTTGAGATATTTAACGATGGCCTGCACAATGGCAATATGGACGCTTTTTTTATCGGCAACCAAAAGCTCGATCTGTTTATAGAGGTTTGTGATGGCCTCGACATTAAGATACAAAGCAGGTATAAGGCCCGTGAGCTGAATATACCGGTAGTTATGGATACCAATGACCGTGGTATGCTTGATGTTGAACGGTTTGACCTTGAGCCGCAAAGGCCTGTATTGCATGGTTTAGCCGATGGCCTTGACCCTGATAATATCAAGGATCTTACCAATGAGCAAAAGGTGCCTTATATTTTACGTATGATAGGTGCCGAAACCATCTCGACCCGTTTAAAGGCATCAATGCTGGAGGTTGAGCAATCCATCAATACCTGGCCGCAGTTAGCCTCGTCGGTAACGCTGGGCGGAGCGCTTACCACCGATGTTTGCCGTCGCATACTGCTTGATCAGTACCATGAATCGGGCCGTTATTATATCGACCTGGAAGAGTTGGTAAAGGATGAACATGTTGCTAAAGAAGTTCAGCCGTCGGCAAATCCATATCAGCCTTTAACCAGAGATCAACAGACCGATAGTATAAAAAAATACTTTGAAGAGCATCAGGCGGCAACGTTTAAACCGGATGAGCAGCAATTGCACCGGATAGTTGATGCCGCCCTGGCAGCGCCATCAGCGGGTAATAACCAGCCCTGGGTATGGGTTTATCATGAAGGCTTGCTATTTCTGTTCCATGATAAATACAAGTCATGGTCATGGGGAGATTATTACGAGATGGGCTCACATATGTCGTTAGGCGCGGCTTTAGAGAATGTACACTTGCAAGCCAGCGCCATAGGTTTAGCCGGTAACGCCGAGATATTTCCAACAGGCGCTGCAACGCAAATAGCCGCAGTTATCCGTTTTGAAAAGCAGGATCAGGTTGTTTTAGGTGAGGATACCAAACTGGCTAATGAGATATTTACACGCCGAACCAACCGCCGGATAGATGTTCGCAAACCCATTGATGCCTCTTTTTATGACAAGGCACAGTCGGCTTTAAATGAGTTTAAAGGCATTAGCCTGTACCACACTGAAAGCGAAGAGGATTTGGCAGAACTGGCCGATATTATTGCCGAATGCGATAAGGTAAGGTTGTTAAATAAACTGGGCCACGAAGAATTTTACCATGAACTGCGGTGGGACAGGGCAGAGGCCGACCAAAAGCGCGACGGTGTGGAGATAGAGGCGGTTGATATAAGCCAAAGCGATATAGCCGGGTTTAAAGTTGCGGGCGACTGGAAGGCTGTTGAACTAATATCTGACTGGAAAAAAGGAAGCGCTTTTAAAAAACTCTCGCTAAAGGCGGTTAAGTCGGCAGGCAGCATGGCTTTGATTACCATACCCTCACTTACTCATACCGGGTTAATAGAAGCCGGTAAAGCTGTTGAAAAGCTATGGCTGTTAAGTGCTGCCGAAAGCATTGCTGTACACCCAATGCTGTCGCCCGTGTTCTTTTTTAACCGCCTGGTACATGGTAATGCCGAGCAGCTTACACCGGATGAGATCGAAAATTTAACAAGGCTGCGTGAGCGCTTCCTGAAAATATTTCCGGCAGGCAAAGAAAACCAAACAGAGGTATTTTTAATGAAGCTGGCCCTGGCTGATGATTACGGACCAAAATCTCTGCGTAAAAACAAGGACGAGCTTTTTTACCAATTTTAAGCTGCGGTTAAGTATTAACTAACTGAAATGTATTACCGATTGATGCGATATTTTATTGTTGTATGCCAGGCACTGTTTTTAATAGCGATGGGGGGCGTGTTTGTATCCGCGAATGCGCAAAATATAGTTACATTTAAAGGCAAGGTACAGGTGATCGGCAAAAGCATTGAAGTGCTAACGGATACTAATGCCAACATGCCGCTTGCCGCGGCTATACAATCTGCCGGGTATCAAAAAACAGATAATGACTTCCCAAACCTGGATACCAAGCCTTATGGTTACTGGATCAGGTTTACCATAAAAAACCAATCAGCCGATACCACACTGGCCGTACAGTTTACCCAGCCAATGGTTGACTATGTTGACTTTTATCAGCTAACAAACGGTAAAGTAACACAGAAAAATACAAGCGGCCACCGTTTAGCTTTTGATACGCGTATCATAAAACATCAAACCTTCATTTATCCTTTAAATCTTAAAAAGGATAGTGAAAGCACCTTTTACCTGTATGTAAAAAGCGGCAAGCAGCTTATACTGCCATTTTATGTAGGCAGCATGGCGCAAATAGTTGAAAGGGCTCTTTTTAAGGACATTACATTTGGTATTTACGTAGGTATAATACTGGTAATGATATTGTATAACTTTTTTGTATACACCAGCGTACGCGATAAAAACTATCTGTATTACATCCTTTACCTCTCCATGGTATTGTTAACGCAAGCCTCCATGGAAGGCTATTTACTACGGTTTGTGCTGCAAAATCACCCGTTGATAGCCGATATGCTGATATACATAACCAGCGCGCTGATCGGTTTGTCGGCTATTGAGTTTTCAAAAAGTTTCCTTTTATCAAAAACTTATACACCGGGCCTGCATAAGTTCTCGTATGTTTTTTGGGTGCTGTATTCTTTTCAGATACTGCTTGCCTTTTTAGGGCATCGTAACCTGAGCTACACCATCATGCTGTCAACGGCAATGTTCAGTGCGTTGTATGTGCTGTTCATGGCGATCAGGATATTATTGAAAGGCTCGCGCTCGGCTAAATACTTCCTTATCGCGTGGTCAATTTTTATAGTGTGTGTGGTAATTTACGTGCTGAAGGATTTTAACGTAGTACTGCCTTATAACGATCTTACCAACTCGGCGTTGCTTATCGGTTCGGCGCTTGAGGCCGTCTTGCTTTCATTTGCGCTGGCCGACAGGATAAATGTATTTAAAAAAGAAAAAGAGCGATCGCAGGAGGAGGCGTTGCGGGCATTGCAGGAGAATGAGCGCATTATACGCGAACAGAACGAAATACTGGAAGCCAAGGTGAGCGATCGTACTTTTGAGCTGAATAAAACAAACAGGGAGCTATCTGTAACACTGGATAACCTGAAACAGGCACAATCACAATTAGTTGAGTCAGAGAAAATGGCTTCGCTGGGTCAGCTCACGGCAGGTATAGCGCACGAAATTAATAACCCTATTAATTTTGTAACGTCAAACATTAACCCGCTTAAACGTGATATCGAGATGATGATGGATGCGCTGCAAACCATTGAACAGGTAGGCCTGTCAGACAAACCGGTTGAAGCCAAGCAAAAGGAGATAGATATCCTGAAAGAGGAGCTTGACCTTGATTACCTGAACTATGAGATAAAGCATTTACTTAAAGGGATCAATGAGGGCGCAGTACGTACAGCCGAAATTGTAAAAGGGCTGAAAATATTTTCGCGCCTTGATGAGGACGACTTAAAATATGCCGACCTGCATGAGGGTATTGAATCTACGCTGATCATCAGCAACAATATGTTTAACAACAAAGTGGCGGTTGAAAAGGATTACGGTGAGCTTGACCTGGTGGAGTGTTACCCCGGCAAGCTTAACCAGGTATTTTTAAACCTGATATCAAATTCTGTTTATGCCATCAATAAAAAGTTTGGTGAAAACGCCGGGGGCATCATCAGTATAAAAACCAGGCAGCATGATGGGCATGTATTTCTGCATTTTGCTGATAACGGCATTGGCATGAACCAGGATACACAGCACAGGATATTTGAACCCTTTTTTACCACTAAGGATGTAGGTGAGGGTACGGGCTTGGGCATGTCAATAGCTTATAATACCATAAAAAGGCATAACGGTAATATTACTGTAAATAGTAAACAAGGAGAGGGCTGCGAGTTTATTATAGAGTTGCCGTTAAAGTTGCAATAACCAATATCAAAACTGGACGATAGTCCGTATAAATATTTTTTCGATCAATAATAAACCAATTTAATAATGGCTGAGAAGATAAAAATTTTGTATGTAGATGATGAACCGGATAACCTTATTGGTTTTAAAGCTACGTTAAGAATGAACTACCAGGTGTTTGTTACCGATAAGATTGACGAAGCTTTTGCCATACTTGATCAGCATCCGGATATACGTGTTGTATTTTGCGATCAGCGTATGCCCGGCATGTCGGGCGCAGAGTTTTTTGAGGTAATGCGCCAAAAACACCAGTTGCCGGTACGCATATTGTTAACAGGGTATAGCGATGCCGAAGCCACCATAGCCGCCATTAATAAAGGCAACATATTCAGGTACGTTCAAAAACCCTGGAAGGAGCCTGATATACTATCGGCTATTGATGAGGCCGGCAAATTTTACATGGCTACCTCAATGTTAGCCGTAAAAAATAACGAGCTGCAAACAGCTTATGATGAGTTAAATAAGTTTGCCTACAGCGTTAGTCATGACATACGGGGCCCGCTTACAGGTATATTGGGTGCCATAAACGTGGCGCATGATATTGATGATATTGACGAGATGAAAGAAATGCTGTTGCTGATGGAAAAATCGATCAGTAAACTGGATAGCTACATCATCAACATGCACGATTATTACAGCCTGCAGCGCGGCGAATTAAAGATAGCGGAGATCAGTTTCGAGGAGTTTTTTAATGAACTGAAACCGCTTTACGAGGTAAGCGCCAAGGTTAATGATGTGGAGTTTGATATGAGCATTACACAAACGGAAACATTTAGAAATGACAGGGATCTGCTGAAGCTTATTTTTAATAACCTGCTTTCAAACGCTTTTAAATATCAGGACAAGCGTAAGATAAATAAGCGCGTTGAGGTTACTGTTGAAGTAAAGAATAATACGGCTACGGTTTGCGTAAAGGATACCGGTGTGGGCATTTTGGGTAACCATATAGGCGAGATATTTAACCTTTTTTATCGCGCAAACTCTCAGGAAGTAGGTTCAGGTTTTGGCTTATATAATGTAAAGGGAGCCCTGCTTAAACTTAACGGACAGATTGAAGTAAACTCTGTTATGGATCAGGGTACAACATTTAAAGTGACCATACCTTCATTGTAAATAACATATGGACTTATCGTTAATAGTTATTGATGAAAGTGACCTTGATTGCTTTATAGCGCAAAAGATCATTCAGCATACTTACAAAAACAGTGTGGTTAAATTGTATCATAACCCGCAAACGGCATTTGATGCAATACGCGCTAAAAGTGTGGGTATAAGCCTGCCTGCAATAATATTTCTTGATCTGCAGATGCCTATTATGAACGGGTTTGCATTTTTAGACGCATTTGAAAAACTGGCTGATGAAATAACCCGTCAGTACAAAATATTTATACTATCGTCTACCCGCAATAATAGTGATATTTCAAAAGGGTTATCGTACAAAACAGTGAGCGGGATAATTGAAAAACCGCTTACAAAGGAGAAACTTCAGGATATTATGCCGCAGCATGAAGTTCAATAATAATATTCAGGATAATAATTTTTGCCTCAGCATAAATTCAAGCTGGTCATTAGAGAGGGTAAGCTTTTCATTCATATCCTTTATTTCTATCTTTTCAAGATATTTTTGATACGCTTTTTGAATGGTAGCGTCTAATTCTTCCTCATTCCAGGGTTTGTTGAGGTAATGAAATATTTTACCCTTGTTTACTGCATCAATTACCGCGTTCATATCAGCATAGCCTGTTAGCAGGATACGCATCGGGTCAGGATATTTTTCTAATATATTTTCCAAAAACTGCACGCCTGTCATCTCCGGCATACGCTGATCAGTAACAATAACTTGTACAGGTTTTTCGGCAAGTATCTTCAATGCATCATCACCACTAATAGCAGTTAATACGTTGTATTTGAGGCGAAACACTGCCTTGAACGAGAACAGGTTATGCTCCTCGTCATCAACATATAATACGGTAATTTTTTTTGCAGACATCTTATCTAATTAACAGGGGTATCACTGATAATTTAATACATCAATCAGTACACAAAGTTAAAGTATTGGTAGTAATCGATAATTATTTATAATGAAATATTACAATTGCAAGGGGGATTATGTAAGAAAATAATCTTCCACCAGTATTCTTATGTTATCAGATGAGCATATTTTTAACGATAAGCTAACAGGCAGGTAATAGTTAAGCTAAACCTTTGCGTGCTATGAAAAATGTGCGTGCACTCAAGCAGGATTGCTTAATTACCTACAAAATGGTATACTACCAGTACCATCAAAAGGTATATGCTTTTGTTGCGCACAAAACCTCATCAGCCTACCTGGCGGAGGAGGTAACGCAATTAACTTTTATCAAACTTTGGGAAAAACGGCACCAGCTTTCGGACGAGTATAATATTGATGTGCAGTTATTCCGCATAGCACGCAACGCCATGATAGATGAATTGAGAAAGGATGCTGTACGTAATAATTTGATTAACCAGTTAGAGCGTGAAATAAACCAGCCTTACATCGATAATTTGGGTGATAGGGAAACACTGAAAAATGTTAACGATGCCATTGAAATGCTTCCGCCGGCACGAAAGATGATCTTTAAACTCAGCAGGTTCAATAATTTAACCAATGCCGAAATTGCCAGGATGCTATCCATATCAACCAAAACGGTTGAGAACCATATTACCCTTGCCATAAAACAACTTCGCAAATCAGCCATCAGTACCGCGTTTGTTTTTTTGCTGGATGCTTTATTAAATAATTGTTAAGCGTTGGGGGTTAAGCGCCCGGCTCCCGTATTGGGAGTATATGCATCCAACGGACGATCAGATAAAAAGATACTTTAACAGGCAATGCACAGCCGAAGAAGCCGAACAGGTTTACCAATACCTCACACAACATCCAGAGGTAGTTGAGCGGTTTTTAAGCTATGACGAATGGCTTGCCTTTACTACCGGCACACATCCTGATGGTAAAAAATCAGCGGATATGCTGGCCGCCATACTCTCAAAAATTAATGTTGAGCCAAAAAGGCAACCTGTTAAATTATGGCGATACATAAGCATAGCGGCAACAATATGTGTTTTTATCGGGCTGATGGTTTTCCAGCTTACACGCCCTCAGCCGCAGGGCCAACCATATGTAGTTTCAAAAACGCATGTTATCAACTGGCAAAATGCTACTAACCATGGCAACCGTGTTCAGCATATTAAACTGGATGATGGATCGGATGTTGCCCTGTCACCCGGATCATCTGTACGATATAAACTCCCCTTTAAAAACAAAAGCCGCGATATATACCTTACCGGCGTTGCACGCTTTAAGGTGGCTAAAGATAAAGCCCGTCCGTTCACCGTATTCTCGGGCGAAGTAGCTACTACTGCCCTGGGCACTGTTTTTACCATCACCGCCTGGCCGGCCGAAAAGATTACCCGTGTAAAATTACATTCTGGTAAGGTTAGGGTTATTAATACCACCAATGGTTTTGAGCCGCAATACCTGCTGCCCGGTAAGGAGCTGGTGTATAATAAAACCACCGGCAGTATAAATGTGCAAATTTTTAATGAGCAGCAGCTACCTGTTACTAAACCAGCGGCAACCATTGCAGGTACCATAAAGCTTACTGGCGATACGCTGCGCTTTGTTAACCAACCCCTGCCTGATGTATTTAACAAGCTTCAACAACTATACGGCGACAGCATAAACATAAAGGCCGATCTGAAAAAGTATCGTTTTACAGGCGATTTTAATATCGCTGCCGACTCACTGCCGGTAGTACTTTCAACCATAAGTACGCTTAACAAGCTGCAGGTAATAAAAACTGATAGCAGTTACACCATAAGTCCAATTAAAGTAAACAAGAAAAAATAATCATTTCATCACACGAAAAACCCACTCACTATGCTCAAAAATTACAAATTATGCTTTACAGTCAGTTTAAAAACAGCCATGCTGTTTTTGGTGACCCTGTTAAGCTTTACGATTGCCCGTGCGCAAACCGCGCCCTCTGCAACAGGTATCGTTAAGGATTCGACCGGGGTAGCCCTGCCCGGCGTAACCGTTAACGCGCAAAATACCAGTACAGGTACCGCTATTAATGCCGTTACTGATAAGGATGGCCTTTTTAACATCAATAACCTGCAAACCGGGGGTAATTATACTTTTACGTTTACTTATGTAGGCTACATTACCAAAACACTATCGGGCTACACGGCCACTGCCGGTAACAAAATATCGCTGGCGGTAATACTTAAAGAAGGTGCTACAGCTTTATCACAAGTAGTAGTAACGGGTTACGGCCGTTCAAGCAAGGCCGAGGTAACCGGTGCTATTACCTCGGTACAAGCCGAGGATTTTAACCGTGGGGTGATCAGCTCACCGGCGCAATTGCTTCAGGGTAAGGTACCGGGCCTTAACGTTACCCGCAGCGGTAACCCTAACGAAACGGGTTCTATTATTTTGCGTGGCCCGTCAACATTACGTGGCGGCGCTCAGGAACCATTTTATGTGATTGACGGTGTGCCCGGTGCGTCAATAGCGTTGCTTGCACCTGAGGATATCATGACGATGGACATTTTGAAAGATGCATCATCAACCGCTATTTATGGTTCACGTGCGGCAAACGGTGTAATTATGGTTACCACCCGCAAGGCCAAACCCGGCGAACCGCGTTTAAGCTACAGCGCTTATGCCGGTTTTGAAAAGGTATCAAACCAGATTGATGTACTTACCGGCGACGAACTACGTAAGTTTTTGGCTGATAACAACCGAAGCCTTAACCCGGTTGATAACAACGAAGGCGCTAATACCGATTGGCAAAAGGAGCTTACCCGCAGTGCTTTTTCACATAACCACAACCTGTCGTTAAGTGGTAATACGGGTAAAACGGCTTACAACGTGAGCATGAACTACCTTAAAAACCAGGGTATCATCAAGGATTCGGAAATGGAGCGTTTTATACTGCGTGCTAATCTCGATCAAAAGTATTTTAATGACCGCCTGCGCCTGAATGTATCAGCCGTTAATAGCATCACCTCAACCAGCGATATACCTGACGAGGTTTACCAAAACATGCTCACCTATTTACCAACAGTTAATGTGCGGCAGCCCGATGGCAGCTTTACCGAAAACTTTACCCGTACACGCGGCTATTTAAACCCGGTATCATTAGTCGATAATTCGGTACTTGATGGAAAGGTAAAAACCTTTTTAGGGAATGCTATGGCCGAGGCTAAACTGTTTGATGGGTTGAGGTATACAATCAGCGTATCCTACCAGGATGAGCAGAATAATAATAATGCTTATTACAACCGCGCGTCGGGTTTGGCACAGGGCTATAATGGTTATGCTTTGCGCAACAGCTATACAAACAACAAAAAAGTATTAGAGTCTTTTTTTAATTACGATAAAACATTTGGCGATCATGACGTGAAGTTACTGGCCGGTTATTCATGGCAGGAGGATAGGAACAATGATGGTTTCAGTACCTCGAACCGTAACTTTATTACCGATGCTTTAACCTATAATAACTTGAGCCTGGGTAACGCGCCTGCAGGCTCAACAATAGCTTATGATCAGGTAGCGCCGATATCAACACTCCGGCTGATCTCATTTTATGGCCGTGCGCAGTACAACTATAAGTATAAATATATGTTGCAGGCGTCGCTTCGCCGCGATGGTTCATCTGCCTTTGGTATTAATAATCGCTGGGGTTACTTCCCTGCCGTATCAGCCGGTTGGAATATCAGTAAAGAAAGCTTTATGGAAAACGTAAAGTTTGTAAATGATTTGAAGCTAAGGGCCGGTTACGGTAGCTCAGGCAATAGCTTAGGCTTTGACGCGTTTACACGCCTGTTGCTTTACCAAACCTCAACAACATCCCGTTTTTATTACAACGGCAACTTTATAAACGCTGTTGGTCCTGTGCAGAACCCCAACCCTGATTTGAAATGGGAGCGTACAGACATGACTAACATAGGTGTCGATTTCGGATTGTTCAACAATATTTTAACCGGTTCTGTTGATGTTTACGAAAAACGCACTTCTGATTTGATATGGAACTACAACGTATCAACCACGCAATATTTTGTAAACACGCTTACAGCTAACGCCGGTAAAATAAGCAACAAAGGTATAGAGGTTATGCTGTCAGCAAAGCCTTTTAATGGTAAAGATTTTAAATGGACAACCACACTTAATTTCTCGCATAATCGTAATGAGGTGGTATCGCTATCAAACGATGTGTTTACGCTGCCTTATTTGCAAACCGCTTATCTTGGCGGCAAGGGGCAGTCAGCCAACCCTTCGCAAATTGTGCAGGAAGGGTACCCGATAGGTACGTTCTTACTGGCACGTTACGCGGGAAAGGATGCTAATGGCGTTTCTCAGTTTTACAAGGCCGATGGCAGTGTAAGCAACCAGCCACCAGTTGTAGCTGATTTTACTATCGCAGGTAATGCACAGCCAAAGTTGCTATATGGCTGGAACAATAATTTTTCATACAAAAGCTTTGACTTTAGTTTCTTTTTACGTGGCGTTTACGGCAACAAAGTGCTGAATGCAACATTGGCTAACCTTAACAGCCCGTCTGACGCGGCTAACGTTAACATACCACGTTTTACTTTAGGCGAATCTCCTAATGATAATAATGCCTATATTCTTTCAGACCGTTATCTGGAAAGCGGCTCATACCTGCGTTTGGATAACGCCACACTGGGTTATACTTTAAAACTGAAAACTAAGTCGATCAACAGCCTGCGGTTTTATGCCACCGGTAATAATCTGTTTATCATTACTGATTATCGTGGTATTGACCCGGAAAGCAACATGGGCGGACTTAACCCCGGAGTTGATAACAACAATTTCTATCCTAAAACCAGATCGTTCCTTTTAGGTATGACCGTGAACTTTTAATCAGCAAAAACATGAAAAAGATACATTTATTTACTTTATTGTTAGCCGCCGCAATAACAGGCTGCACCAAGCTTGATACCGACGTTGAATCGCAGCTTACCCCTGGTAACTTTCCAACAAACCCTGAAAGTTTTATAGCGGCAACAGGCCCGGTTTACACGCAATTGCGTTCAATTTATGCTGTGGAATACTGGCGGATGCAGGAGTTATCAACCGATGAGGCTATTATACCGGCTCGCGATGGTAACTATGACGATGGCGGCCAGTACCGTTTTTTGCACCTGCATACCTGGGGCCCTGATCACCCGAATGTCCGTTCAAACTGGGAGTGGGGCTTTGGCGGTATAAACACCTGTAACCGCATTATCAGCTTATTTGAAGCCACGCCCGACAGTGACGATAAAAAGCGTGCAATTGCCGAAATGCGTACCATGCGAGCTTTATTCTATTATTTTATGATGGACCTGTACGGTAATATTCCACTGGTTACCAGCTTTCCGGTAACATCGCCGCCTAAAACCGCACCTCGTGCAGATATATTTGCTTTTATTGAGAAGGAATTAAAGGAGGTATTGCCAAACCTTAACCCTAACACCGGTACGTTTACCTACGGCCGCCCAACAAAGTGGATGGCGTTTACCCTGTTAGAAAAATTGTATTTAAACGCGCAATACTACACCGGTCAGCCTAAGTTTACCGAAACAGTAGCCATGGCAGACAGTGTTTTGAACGGTGCGAAAAGTATCTACTCCTTAGATGCTGATTACATGACCTTATTTGCACCAAATAATGGCCCGCAGATCAAGGAGACTATTTTCGCTATTCCGTATGATCCTAACGTGGCCGAAGGTAATCACTTCACCCGTTTTGGATTGCACACCGCGTTACAGGCTAAATACAACATTCCTTTCCGCCCGAGTATAGCGCTGAGTACCATTAAGGATTTTTATGTGAAATTTAACCTTACCGGTGATGTGCGTAACACTACCTGGCTGGCCGGTAAGCAGTATGAGAACAATGGTTCGCCGGTAATTATCAAATCAACCAAAAAAGGCGTTGATGCCAGTTATACAGGCAGCGATGGCTCTGCAGCGGTTGATTATCACCTTGATTTTACCCCTGAAATGCCGTTGGTAAGGCCAGCTACCATGGATGTGGGTAATGATGAGTTGGGAAAAGCCCGGGGAGTGCGCTCGATAAAGTTTTACCCTGACCCGAATGCAAATTCAAGCACACGTTACCAGGGTAATGATATGCCGGTGCTGAGGCTGGCCGATGTAATGATGATGAAAGCCGAAGCTATATTGAGGGGCGCTACTGCCACCACCGTAAATGGCGAACTGCAAACAGCCGATGTATTGGTAAATAAAATTCGTGCACGTGCCAAAGCTCCTTTGGTAACCGGTATTACACTTAACCAGTTGCTTGACGAACGTGCCCGCGAGTTTGCCTGGGAGGGCTGGCGCCGTAATGATTTGATACGCTTTGGTAAGTTTGAGGATGCCTGGGGCTTTAAAACCAATACCGATGTAAACAAACGTATTTACCCGGTACCAACCAGCGAGAAAGCGTTAAACCCTAACCTGACACAAAATCCGGGTTATTAATTATTTATATTGTTTTACTTATTGCCCGGCTTGTATACCGGGCAATATTTATTTTAGCATAGTATGAAAAAAATATTGACCCTGTTATCACTGCTTCTTGTGTTGAATGACACGCACGCTCAAACAAAAGATTATAAGGCCGAGTATGCAAAAGGCTATCGTGGTGGATATATTAAAGGGCAGGAGAGTATTGATGGTGCGCTTGAGTTTGCCGCAGTTGGTGATTTTGGCAGGGGAGGCGAGTATTTTCAAAAGGATATGGCCGCCAACTTGGCTAAAGCTGTTACAGGTGTTAATGCCGAATTTATTGTAGCCACAGGCGATAATATTTATCCTGATGGCGTACAAAGCGTGCACGACCCATTGTGGAACCTGTCGTTTGAGAATGTGTTTTATCAGTACCCGCTGCACCGGCCCTGGTATGCCGTGCTGGGTAATCATGATTATCACCAGAACCCGCAGGCCGAGGTTGATTACTCGCAGGTAAGCGGGCGCTGGAACATGCCTGCGCGCTACTATTCGTTTAAGCGCAAGGTTGGTGAAAATGCCGAGGCATTATTTGTTTTTATTGATACAAACCCGCTCGAACCATCGTCATACAACAGCTCATACCGTGATGAGTTGATCAGACAGGACAGCACGAAACAAAAGCAATGGCTGGAAAAGGTATTGGCAGATACCAGCTCAACCATAAAATGGAAAATAGTGATCGGCCATCACCCGCTTTACACCGCCGGTAATCGTGCGCTTAACAAGCCCGAGATGCGCTACGCGCTTGAAGCGTTGTTTGAAAAGTATAAGGTTAACGTATACTTATCAGGCCACGAACATCATTTGCAGTATTACCATCCGCCGCAAAAATTCACGCACCATTTTATCTCGGGTGCTGGCAGCGAGGCCAATGAGCAGTTAAAGCCACGTGGCCCTGTTGATTTTTTTGCTCCAATACAAGGCTTTATGATATTTTCGCTTACCCGGGATAAATTATTAATGCAGGCAATTGATCGTAGAGGACAAGTCTTAAAAAAACTTACAATAATACATTAGTTGGTGATCAACCTTTCGGTTTATAATAAATTCTGATGACCTAACCGAGAGATTTTTATTTGACGATCAGGTAAGGTTCTTAAAAAGAAGGTCTTGATCCTCTTAAAACAAATTATTACATATTGTACCTGATACCATTGTTGCTGCAAGTATTATATCAACTGTAAGCTCTCCGCATATGAGTGATAAAAGTTGAAGGCTTAGCCAGGGCGTGCCAAGACATTATCTATCGTGAATTTACTTTTTAATAAAATAAATTTCATATAAATCTAAATAATATCAAAAATTAATTACAACTATAAGCTTAGCGATGCAAACATAACCAGCCATCAATAGTTGTTGTCTGCAAAAGCATTAATGAACATAGGCATCATCGCTCACCTGAAACACCCGATACGTAAACCCTATATGGGAGGGCTTGAAGCCTTTACACATGATATTTGCCACCGTCTTAAAGCCCGCGGCCATCAGATCACCTTGTATGCAAGTGAACTTTCTGATCCGGACCTAAACGTGAAAGTAATCCTAAGCGATACAGATTACGACCGCGAGACATTCAGTCGTTTCCGTTCTCATGAACTAAGTGAAGATTTTATCTCTACCCATCACGCTTACCTGGAAACCATGCAGGACATTGATGGCCAGGGGCATGATGTTATTTTTAATAACAGTTTGAACTATGTTCCGATCACCATGGCTTCGCTGATACAGACACCTATGGTTACCGTTTTGCACACGCCACCTATATTTGAACTGAAAAGGGCAATGGCTCATGAGAAGAAGCTCGGGCAGATCAAATTTGTAAGTGTATCTAAGACCAATGCCGAGGCCTGGAAGCCTTTTTTAAAAGATTGCCAGGTGATTAATAATGGTGTGGATACGCAGACCTGGACCTTTAACGCTGAGCCAAGCGGTGGTTATGTAATATGGTTTGGTCGTATACATCCTGACAAAGGCACTCATCTGGCCATCAGAGCGGCTAAGGAGGCTGGGCGCAATATTAAGATCGCTGGTACTATAGCGGATCGTAATTATTACGATGTATATGTAGCGCCATTACTGGACGAAAACGTGGAAGTATTGGGCGCATGTGACCACGAGCAGCTAAACGACCTGATCGGAAACGCGGATGTAAGTGTGATCACGCCGTGCTGGGATGAACCCTTTGGTTTAGTGGTCGCCGAAAGCCTGGCCTGCGGCACTCCCGTAGCAGGCATATCAAGGGGAGCACTTCCCTATATCCTTTGTGAAGAAACCGGTTGCCTGACCACCAGTAATCGTACGGATGAGTTGGCACAATGCATCAATCAGGCTGCCAAGTTAAACCGCACCCGATGCAGAGAGCGGGCAGAACAAACGCTGGATGCGGAGCACATGGTTGATGCTTATGAAGCGCTTTTTAAAGAACTCATCAGTACGGAGGAGTTGACTAATGCCGGTTAATATCGGGTACTACGTGCACCATCATGGGTCAGGGCACGTTATGCGTGCGATCTCTATCAGCCGCGCCCTGCCGGATTGTACTATCACATTTTTAGGCAGCCGACTTGAAGAATATAAGAATCTGATGCCGGAAAATGTCAACTGCATTCATTTGCCGATGGATACGCCAGAAGCAGATGACGCAAATTTTATCCCGCTAAACCCTGTAGATGCACTTCACTATGCACCGTTAAATGTAAAAGGCATTCGGGATCGGAACCGGCTGCTGACTGAATTTTTCAGCAGCAATTATCCGCTTATACTTATCGTTGATGTTTCTGTGGAGATCGCGTTGCTGGCGAGGCTCTGCAGTGTTCCGGTCATTGTTGTTAGACAACATGGTAATCGTAATGACCCTGCTCACATGGCTGCCTACCAAAGTGCCAGCGCACTGCTTGCCCCGTACCATTTTAAAATGCAGCGGTCAGAGGCGGCATGGTTGACAGACAAGACGATCTTTGCAGGAGGATTTAGCCGCTATGCGACTGACGATATAAAGAATATTCAAGAAATTGATAATACGATCGCGATACTGACCGGCAGGGGCGGTACCAGTATCGACTTGAAATTCATAAACCACCTGGCAGATACCTGCAGATCATGGCGTGTTGAGGTGATCGGCATATTAAACGAAGATTACACGCAGTTGCCTGAGAATGTAGTGCTATATGGTCATCTGCCTGATCCTATTAAAATATTAAGGCGTGCCAAGATCGTTATCGGCAATGCCGGTCATAACAGCGTGATGGAAATGGCCTCGATGAATAAACGTTTCATTGTGATACCTGAGAAGCGCCCATTTGACGAGCAGATAGACAAGGCAGAGTTGTTGGAGGAATTGGGGCTCGCTACCGTTGTTCAGCCAAATCAGCTTTACGATACTAACTGGAAACGATTGCTTTCTGATACCACAAGATCGGTGCCTGACTGGCGGGACCTTATTGATAACGATGCCGTTGGCAGGGCTGCCGATGGTATTCTGTCCGTATACCGATCTATCTATGTTTAAGCTTCAAATTTTTTTGCCGATTGGATTTCGCCTTCGTCAGGCAGCCGTTGTAATTCCAGCTTATCGTTATCCCAAATAATATAGCCGTGCTCTTTGAATTTCCTGAGCCAACCTGTCATAGGCCATGTGTCCCATTTATCCTTAAATAACTTCGCGTTGGTTATAATTTCCCTGATGTGATTTAACGGAGGATCATAACTCGGATGGTATTGGTGATAGGCTACAGCTTGTACCCACTGGATAGGCACCTTATTGCTTCGCGCCGAAAATGAAAAATCGGTATCCTCACCGCCATAGCCTGTAAAGTTTGCATCAAAGCCGCCGATACGTTCAAAAGTTGATCTGGTACATCCGAAGTTTAGCGACCAGAACAATTCGTAGCTGATCTCTTTGTTAAAATCCCTTATCTGATCTGGTCTGCTTAGTATATCTAATTTATTAAACAGGTCGTCATCTTTACTCGCTTCCTTAGATAAATATCGGATTGGCCCGGTATAAAGCATATCGTTTGATGCAAATGCTGTTTTATATCTTTCGACCAGATCAATAGCAGGTATACAATCAACATCCAAAAAAATCATTAATTCGCAATGAGCTTTTTCAACCGCCATGTTTCTGGCCTCTGCCAATGGCAAATACCCCTCACGGTCAATCCGGTAAGTATTAATGGGAATGTTGAGAGATGGTAAATCCATGATCTCTTCGTTCATGAATATGATTACAATCTCATCTGGCTTTACGGTTAACCGACTTACACCTGCAAGTAGATTATGTAATGCTTCTTTTCTTTGATGTACTATAGTTAATAGTGAGATTGATCGCATAAGATAAATGATCATTTATAAAGCTTTTAAAAGCTGAATTGTTTAAGCATCATTCTAAATTTATTGATGACTTGATATATGTGATGTCGAAATAACCGTTTTAATATTTGCTTCGGATACCCCGCTACTAATGCGAATGCCCAGCACGTGGCTGGGCAAATCGTTCATTATGGTTAACATCGTATTCTGATCAATCAAATCAAGCTTTGCCGCCGCCATTTGCGCCGTAGATCTGTCCGGTCGAAAAGCTGGCATCACTGGCCGCTAATTGTACATAAATGGAGGCGAGCTCTACAGGTTGTCCGGGACGACCCAAAGCGGTCTGTCCGCCGAATTCTTTGAGCTTTTCCATGGTCGCTCCGCCGCTCACCTGCAACGGTGTCCAGATCGGGCCAGGCGCTACACCGTTCACACGAATACCTTTTGGCCCTAATTGTTTAGCCAGCGATTTTACATAATTCGAGGTCGCGGCTTTGGTCTGTGCATAGTCATACAGATCGCCTGATGGATCGGTAGCTTGTTCGGAGGTCGTACCGATGATCACCGAACCCGGTTTCAAATGCGGTAATGCCGCTTTGGTGGTCCAGAAAGGTGCGTATATATTGGTCTTCATGGTTGCGTCAAACGCTTCACTGGTAATATCCAGAATAGACTTCTGCGTTTGCTGCCTGGCAGCGTTGTTCACCAGGATGTCCAGCCCGCCTAATTGTTTAACAGCTTCGTCAACCAGTTTTTTACAAAAGGCTTCGTCGCGCAGGTCGCCGGGGATGGCAATGGCTTTTACGCCTTCCTTTTTCATCAAGGCGATTACCTCCTGCGCATCGGCTTCTTCGGTCGGATAATAATTGATGGCCACATCCGCGCCTTCACGGGCGTAGGCGATGGCTGCAGCACGGCCCATACCGGAATCACCACCGGTGATGAGCGCCTTGCGGCCTTTCAGTCTTCCCGAACCCTTATAGCTTATCTCGCCATGATCGGGTTTCGGTGTCATTTTGCTCGCCAATCCCGGCCACTCCTGCTTTTGCTCTTGAAATGGTGGTCTGGGGTATTTAGTGGTTGGGTCTTCCAATTTTACGTTTTCCATGGTTTTGTTATTTACGGCACCAAAGGCTGGGGCAAGAGCTGCTGCCGCCAGCGTGGTACCCAGGCCGGCGGCCATCTGCCGTCGGCTCATTTTATTTTTTTCGTCCATCTCAATCTTTCTTTTTCGGTGTTTTAGCGCCTTCCTTCCGGGCTTCGGAAAGTCCGATGGCGACAGCTTGTTTTTTGCTGGTTACTTTTTTTTCCGCTACCTGTGTTCAGGGTACTTCTTTTTCTTCGTGTAGCGCCTTATGGATATTGTCCTGGGCTTTTTCAGAATATTTAGCCATACTGAATGCCTTTGGCGAACAGTTTTGCCAGCTCTTTACCGATCCCGCTGGTACCACCGGTGATCGGGGCTGTTTTTTGATTTTCCATTAGTTCTCTATCTTTATGGGTTCTGTATTCTCGTTCTCTTTACGCTGTTCCCAGGGTTTCAAAACCACTTTCACACAATCCTCTTGTTTTTTATCAAAGATCTCGTAACCATGTGTCACTTCGCTGAGCGGTAAAGTGTGGGTAATGATATCGTCCAGGACAACTTTTTCAGTCTTCACCAGTTCGATCAGGTGGTCGATATAATTCAGTACCGGGGCCTGCCCCATTTTAAGGGTGATGCCCTTATCGAACAAGCGATGTAAGGGGAAGTTATCGTAGGTGGAACCATAGACACCCATAATGGATACGGTGCCCATGCGGCGTACGGCTTTGAAGGCAAGGTCGAGTACCTTCATACTGCCGACCTCGAAATTTATCAGCGCTTTGGCCTTGTCCACGATATTGCGTTCCGGCTCGAAACCGACCGCTTCCACACAAACATCGGCACCGCGGCCACCGGTCATTTCACGGATGGCTTCCACCACGTCTACTTCATTCGGGTTAAGGGTTTCAACATTGTTAACCTTTTTAGCTTTTTCGAGGCGATAGTTCAACGGGTCAATAGCGATAACACGACTGGCACCGTTCAGCCAGGCCGCCTTCTGCGCCATCAGGCCAACAGGGCCTGAACCGAATATGGCGACCACTTCGCCGCCTTTGAGCTGCGCCCAGTCGATAGCTGACCAGCCGGTAGGAAAAATATCGGTAAGGAAGAGTACCTGCTCATCGCTCATGTTCTCCGGAACGATGCGCGGGCTGATGTCGGCGTAAGGAACGCGGACATATTCGGCCTGCCCCCCGGAATAACCGCCGTACAGATCGGTATAGCCGAACAGGGCCGCGCCTTTCTGGTCGGCCATGTCGCCATTGGGGCCATAATGCTTGTAATTCGAATTCTCGCAAGCAGGTGATGCCTCGTGCTGGCAAAAGAAACAATGGCCGCAGGAGATCGGGAAAGGTACGACCACGCGGTCGCCTTTTTTCAGGTTCTTTACGCCTTTGCCGACTTCTTCGACGATGCCCATGAATTCGTGGCCCATCACCATCGGTTTGGGCTGTGGTACGCCGCCGCTCAGGATATGCAGGTCGGAACCGCAAATGGCCGTCGAGGTGACTTTCAGGATCACGTCGGAATCCGCTAATAAACGCGGGTCTTCTACAGTGTCATAGCGAATATCGCCGGGTTTGTGAAATACTGCTGCTTTCATAATAGATGTAAATATTGATGTATATGATTAACTTAAAAGAAAAAAATTTGTTTAATAATATTTGAGATAGCAAACACCTGACGCCTGGAGTTCGTATGGTGACATCGAATGATCATCAACTGATAGCTAACTGTAATAAGATTATCGTATCAAAATTGCTCGCCTTACCTAACGCTAAAAGGAATCAATAACATTTTATCGGAATAGTTGAAAAAAGCAATTCCTGCCTCAAAACCGCTTTTATCACTGCTGCATGGGTGGGCCGTGCGAGTTAAGGACTACTATTGGTGTGCGTTATTCGAACGCCTTCGTAAACAGATGAAAGTACAGAAGGCCATTGTAGCTATTGCTGAAAAATACTTAAGTCGTTCACGAAAAGTCAGATAAACTTACTATAGTTTAAGGTTTTAGTCTTAAAAAGTTCTTCTTCATTTTTAATCCGCTGTTCATCAAGTATATTTCTTTTCAATAGACATTGCGCTTTTTGTTCTTCAAATAATTCCTTGCTCTGAGGATTTAAAGCTAAATCGAGAATATCTGCGAGTTTGTTGTAATCATTTATTTCCCGCACTTTCTCATCCTTGGTTTTTGTGAGTTCCCGGTTCCTGTTCTTTAAAGTACTAATTTGAGAACCTATAGCATCTTCTTTAATTTGGAGCTCAAGGTCCCTTTCCTCATTATTAAGACGTCCGATCTCATCTTCGTTTTCTGAAATAGTATCGGAAAGCATTGTCAGTTTTTTTCTTTGGTCTGCAATAAATTCTTCGCTAAGTGCCTTTTGCTTTAAAGAAAACCATAGCGGGGCAACTTCTTTAAATAGTTCCTGTTCGAGTACTTCTGTTTTTAATTTAGATAGGACAAATGCCTTTTCGCGGATCGGTGTTAATAGCTCAATTTGCCTGTAAGATTTTTCTATGGTTCTGTGAGCGTCATCGAGCGTTTTAAAATGGCTCTTTATTTTTTGAAATTCAGTTTCAGAATCCCTTTCTTCTAACATTTGGATACGCACAAATTCATCAAGATTACCTAAAATTTTCAGCCCTATAGTCTGGCTAAATAGCGTATGTGCTTTTTCTGACCTTAGACCAAATACTTTTTGCATTAGCCTGCCATATTCGCCGGGACTTTCCATTAAGTACACGAATTCTTTTGTACCCTGCTTGGCGTATTTTTGTTTTAGCCTTTTTTTCCAATCACCTTCACTATCAAATGGCGAAAAATCATTCTCGATGGATAATGAGTTATATGATAATACGAATGTACGTTTGAGTTCACTACCGGAAAACCACCTGGCTTGAGCAAGTGTAACGAATAATGATTCATTCTTAAATACCGCCAGAATAACGGACTGAACTTTATTCTTTTCACCCCTTAAACGTTTTATTTCTTTAATATTAGTAAGTAGGTCTTCGCTCTCGCCATATTCACCCAACACATAACTTTCCTCTGTACGTTCACCTTTGGAGCCCGCAGTCTGGTTATAATACCGCATCCTTTTTTCGGGGACAAGCAATGTAAGCAGGCCATCAACCAGCGTTGTTTTACCTGATGCATTAGCTCCAGTGAGTAACGATGTCTCACCTTGCGGGTGTATGGACCATACCTTATTGTCAAAAGTTCCCCAGTTCCAGACCTCGTAAGTATGCAGCCTAAAACCCGACTCACTTGGTTTTGTGCTAAACAGACTTAAATTCATCTTCTAATAATTTTTTAAAACGTGTTAGTTCTTCTACAGTTATTCTAGCTTTTAATATGCGTTTTACTTCGTAGCGATGTTCATCAGGGTCTGCAGATCCTTTGTCAACCAATTTCAGCAGCCCCATTTTTTCGCAAGCTTCCAAATGGCTGTTCAGTTCCCGGATAAATTTAAGCTCGTTGGTTTTCTCCTTAAAGAACAATTCAAGCCTGTCTCGAAATTCCTTAGCAGTAATGTACAGGTTGACCGTCTCCACATCATTCGCCTCAAATTCCTGAAGCCACTCCCGCAATAAAACACAAACTAATGTAAGTTCATATGATAGTGGCATTCTTCTGATCAAGCCAATTGTGGTTCCTAAATCATCCAACAAAACCTGTTTCAGATAAGCATATCCATCACGCTCATCAATGATGAGCTCAATAGCAATTTTTTCAAAATATTTTGTCAGTTCTAATCGGTATTGGATTATTTCCGTCCAAATATCTGTTTGATCTTCAAAGATTAGGCCCTGCAAGAGCTTTACAGCCGGTTTTGCATATGGTGCAATATTAGCGAGGTTATTTTCCATGTTATTATTTACAGAATATAATTTGAGGCAGTTCAAGGTATTTATCTGACTTCTTATCAAATAGAATATTTTCTTTGATTTGGTCATTTACATAAAACATTGGAGAGAAGTTTATAAGGCTCACATACGCCAGCAGTTCCGCAAGGCCTTTCTCAATAGCAAAAACACCAACTACCTCTTTGAGAGTTACAGTGCCTTTATCCTGAAGGAGCTTATTTATATTATTTATTAAAATTTGTTTGTCAATAAGGTCTGCACTGTAAATCTTTGACAGATCCTCTAAGTCAGACAATGTTAGCTGTCCTTTTTCAGCCTTACCCGAAAAGCTGGATTTCTCCATATACTCACCAAGTTTGCGTTCAAGTGGCATTTGGAGGTAAGGCTTCCTCTCATCTATTTCTAAATACATGCCTTTTTCATTGGTAGCATATAATCTTTTGATAGCTAAATTTCTTATGGATGCCATCAGCTCACGTGTCTTTCTGGATTCAAGCTGATCTTTTGCAATAATTTCCCGGCTTAGTTTATCAGCTAGTACACCATTTTTGTCCAAAACCTTTCGTGCTGCGAGATGCAAAAGGGATTTGAGCTTGCGCAGGTATCGCGTATTTGTGGCAATTCCCCTGTCCTCCATTACCCTGTACACCTCTTTAGTAAGTAGCCGGAAATCAGACTGGCTAACATCGTCCATCATAAATTGCCAGAATGCATAAAAGCTCTTTCCCTGGCTGGTTTGCCGCAGTTCGTAAATTGCATCAAATGTTTCTTCCAAAATTCTCCCTTTTGTTAGATCCCCCTCTTGCTGGCTTTCATAAATACGCCTTGTAATTTCTTTAAAATTGTCTTCCACCTCCTTAAAATCACCAATGAGTTCATTTGCCAGCCTGTTTATTTCCTCATATCTTGATTTAATTTGATAGTCTTCGTAGGTACTGACGTAACCATCAATTTTAATTTGACGGATCTCTTCGTCTATAACTTGCTTGCGACGCTCCAACTCTAATAATCTTTTTTCTTTATCTGGATTCGCATTTTCGACGATATCCCTCAGCTTATAGAAAATATCTTTAAATTTAGATTCCGTTCCTACAAATTCTCTTTCCTTTAAAAGATCAAAAACCTGAAATACCTTTTCTGTATATTTCGATATCACAACGAGGGGTACCTTGCTGCTATCATCCATGACATTCCGCAAATAATTAGCATCAATCCAGCGATTGATATAAAGTTTTGCTTTTTCGTCAAAATCCAAAATCAATCTTGATGAAATAAGGTCATCATCATCGTCACTATATTCCACTTTCTCTAAAAAATCGCCCAATTTCTGAATGAGTTGCTGGTAGGGAATCGTTACCATATCGTTGGCTTTGTATTCCTGGTACAGAAACGCGATAAGGAGCGGAAGGCTTTTTGCCCGCAATAATTTCAATGAAACATGGGAATTGACCAGGGATGTGATCTTTAATAAGGAAGAAAGCTGCTCAGACATCGATAATTTATAGCTAAAGAATATTTGTATTACTATTAAAATCTGTATACCGTAAGGTCACTTAGTTGAGGGGCGATTTGAAGGTATTTAAAGACCACTAAGGGTAAATGGTAAAGGAAATGTTCTATATCATAACAAGGATGGTTTAAGCTAATTTAATAAAAAAATAATTTCATTTACAATTCAGACTCTTAACATTATTGTACTATTTATAATGTTGAAGTCACGATTTGATATAGCCTGTTTTGCAACATTTTTAAAACTTCAATAATACTAAAAGTATTAGCTTTGTTACACCAGCCTTTTCTATAAATAATCATCTTTAATTGGGCGCTTTACAAGGCCTGACTACAACATATAATCATGAAAAATTCTTCTAAATATTATAATATACCTTCATTTATCGACCCTCCCGGATGCCTGGAGGAATATCTTCCTGACCCAAGAATACCGAATGAGACGATAGAGATTGCCGTCTTTCAGGAACACCGCTTCGCTTTTTATTACTGGCTAAAATGGACAAACGCCAATGACGGGGTTATACCCTCATTGGTTACCTATGACTGGCATCAGGACCTATGCCCACCATATGAAGACCAGCGTTGTGACCTCAAAAAGCTCGATACTGTAAATAGCGGCGAGGTCGCATTCTACACATGGGCAAAGCTATCCCACTTCAATGATGTACAGATATATGCCGCTGCATTGCTAAATAAGATAAAGGATGTATATATCATATGCAGGCAAAACACTTCCCGAAAATCAACCATGACCATTAAGGACTTCTACGGTAATACACATACAGTATTTATATTCAAGAGCCAGGAGGAATTTTTAAAACACATTTTGAATATTAAGGATGAACAACTTTATTTTGATATTGACCTCGATTACCTTACAATAAGTAATCCTTCCTCTATGGGCGGAACTCAGCAATCTAAAAATTATACTTTCTTAAAAAAGGAGCAAATCGTTGAGCAGTTCGCGTATTCAAATCCCAGTATCGGTTTTGTTATAGACTGTTTGGCTGGCTTTACTATCGCCACGGAACCAGGTTTTTGCGGTGGTCTCAAGAATGCTAACAAATACTTTCACTTGCTTGAAGGTATCTACTTTACAGAGCCGCTGTTTAGTGGAGACATTCACCGTTCAGGTCCGGAATGGAAATATAAATTGAATCCTTAGTTAACAATATTTATCGAAAAATTTCTTCAAAGATCAGTTTAAAGTGGTCAACGGATGGCCTTGCCTGGAACACTCGAATCCCGCGTGAATTACAGATAGCAATAATTTCTGATTTGCGCTCTGGTGCCATGCGATAACCGAGAAAAACTTTGGTCTGGCAATCCATTCGGCAGTTTTGTTTTGGGAATGTACCCCCAATATTAAAGATGAAACGCCATTCCTTCTCATAAGACCATTCTATGGACTTTGTTGAGCCTGAAATGATAGCATAAAGCGGATTAAAACCATTATTCCCAATAAGGTTTTGCATTAGGTGTGCTGTTGCGTCGTATCTATGCCCCTGGTAAATTACTGGATATAGCAGCCTTTTTCGGATGTCCTCATCTGGCCAAAGCGAAATATTGTATTCGACACAAAAACCTGTGTGATAATCTGCATAATGGCTCCACATCAGCAACTGTTCGTGGGATTCGCAAAACGAGCATACTTTCATTTGTTCCTGCATAAAATCAATTTTCCATTGTTGCACATCTGCATATTGATCCTCAATCACCTGTCTCATAACCGATTTAAAGACACTGATTTGTTCTTTGCTACGGCCTTCAATTCCCAAAGCGTAGTCAATCAGGAATTCTAAAGGATCTGGCGCTTTCCGTGCCCTCATCATTACATCCTGGGGAACAGGATATTTTGTAGCGAAATCTGCAACGATGTCGACTTCAGCCTTGCCATTAATCGGAGCCTGAAGTTTGGAAAAATCTATGTACTCAGCAAACTCAAAGGGATCGTTGTATTCTGAAGGGGTGTTTAGCCAGACCGTATCAGTGGCCAGGTTCTTTATGGCATAATCGGTTGCAGACCTGTATTTATAAAGTTTAGTCGGCAGGTTTTTGTTTTTTAGTTGCATTGCTTCTTCAACCCGAAGATCCTGCGGGTTGACACAATCTAAAAATTTAATGTAGTTTTTTATCCAGTCCAATTGTCGAGGTTATATTGATTACGTAATGACAGTAGGCGTTATTAGTATCGCTCGTTACTAAATATAAATTCATAAGCTATTTGCAGTAGAGGAATTGGGGGAGTATTCATCCCTTTTAACCTATCCAGCAATTCTTCGTAAGTATTATAGCTACACCATTTCTTTACCAGTACAATTGTGATGGCCAGGGCAGCAGGTTCAAAGGGCAAGATGGGGCCCTGGACATTTCTCCAACGATACTCGTCTATTTGGTAAAGGCTTATCAATTCCCTAAGCCGTCCAATCAAATTGGAAAAATGCTCCCTAGACTTACTATTACTTGTAAAATGAGTAGAGTCAACCTCATTCATTGCCTCAATAACGAGCTGATAAGGGATGTTTAAATATGGAACGCGGCCCGTAAGAGGAAAATCCATCGCTGCATTTTGATCGGGATAAAAAGCAAACCCGGACTCGCGATCATCGTCGTATTGCTGCAACAGCCTGTAAAAAAAATCCTCGTGGTCGAAATCTTCCTCCCGACTTTTAGATTTAGAAAAACGATTCCCTGCTGCTCCTTGGGCACATATTTCACACAAGCGCCATAGTGGCGATTGTATCTGAAAAAAGCAATCGGCAGCTAATGCAAATAATTCTTTCGCCCTATGCGTGTCTAAGAGGGATTGGTATAGCGCACTTATCAGCCATGAACTTGCAACAAATGCGAGGTTTTTATCGCTACCCTCTTTACTCACGGCACTGGCATATCCTTCATATGATTGAGCAACATTTAAGGCATCTTCCTTGTTAATATTCAGTGCTTCGGTGAAATCACTCATGAAATTACTTCTTGTATGTTAGACAACTTTTCAGGAGCCTGATAGGCCGGATTCGTATAAGTAAAATGGGGTGCTGGCAAGATACCCCTACGTTGTGCCAATTTAACATCGGTACAATTATATCCTTCAACCTTTTCAATTTGTACTGATGGAATTATAATTTTTGCCATAATTTCTCCCTGCCTGTAATAGGGCTGGTAATCCTGGTACACATATAGGTTTCTTATTTCTTCGGAAAATTGCTCCATCTCTACAGCAACCTTTCCAACTGTCATCAGATAGGCATAGAAAATATAGCCGCTGGATTTATTGTTGTCTGTGGCAAAATTTAGGGCTGTCATGAACGGCGGAAAAACAAGGTTTCTTTTTGTGCTGAAATCGCGTTCCACAGCTCCAGCAGTAGTAGATATAAAAGGTGAAACCTCGCCAAATTTCCCGGTATGTAAACTATGGAGGGGGTTGCTCGGTGGTACCGGCCTGTGGTACTGATTTAAATGCAATTTTAGATTATTCATTGTAAGATGGATCTTACGTTCTGCCGGTGTAATCGTTCCCGCTTTTCGCCACCAATTGCAGGTTATGCCACTGTCAACGATGGCTTGTGCCTGCGCATTGTCCAACCCGTTTATTCCCTTTAATACTTTTTGGAAAACCATGCTTTACTATTTAAGATTAATGATTTTAGCGCTTTCTCTTTTTGCGTTTAGGCTTCTTTGGTGTAGTTGCAGGCCCGGTTTTACGTTTTTTCAAAGCCCTGATACGATTTTCAATGCGTTTTTCTTCCTCCCTACCGGCGGAATCAGCTGTAAGGGCAACCGCCATCACTTCAGGCAATAGCGCTTCATATGATTTTATGATCCTGTTACAAACGGCCGCACTAATGTTATCTGTCATTTGCATCGCCTTTGCATTTTTTGCGGCTATATACATACGGTGGAGCAATCGATATTTTTTTTCCTCAAGCGCATTGTTAAAAAAGCTTTCAAATAATTTAGGCAGCCAAAGCAGATTAAGGTGAAGCGCCTGCGTTATAGGCTCTACAATCCCAATATTGGTAAGCATAACCTCGCCGACGCGGCCCAATTCAAAGGTTGGAATGCCTTCATGAAAAAAAGTACTATCGGCCTTCCTTACAATATATTTTTTATCAGCAAGCTCACCAATGAGGTGGAGCCTCAAATTATGGGGATTTTCACCTTCTCCTGAAACGCCGGTGCATAACAAGTGGGCCAATATTAAATGTGGGAAACCGTTGCCCATAAATTTGGACTCTACACCTTCCTCCATTTTGATTCTGAAAGTACCGAGTTTTTGTACATACACTTCGATTTCCTTGGCTGAATTCGATACTTCAACCGTTGGCTCATCATTCATTAGCTTACTGGCAGTTTCGGAAAACAAATACCTTTGACACCTTTGCCGAGCAGGCTACCTGTTTCCTCAATTTGGAAACAGGGTACCGCACTTCACTTAGCCCTGTGGGCATCCGCCTTGGCGACCGCCTTACCGGCAAGCCCGTGCATGTGGACATTAGCGACGAGCCCATGACCATGGGCATTTGTACCAACCGCAACAAATTCATATTGGGGCCTTCGGGCAGCGGCAAATCATTCTTTACCAACCACATGGTACGGAGCTATTACGAGCAAGGCACGCACGTGGTACTGGTGGATGTTGGACACAGCTATAAAGGGTTGTGCGATATGGTAAAGGGCTACTACTTTACTTATAGCGAAGAGAATCCCATCCGGTTCAACCCATTTTTTATTGGTGAAGGCGACAGCCTGGACACCGAAAAAAAAGAGAGCATTAAGACCTTGCTGTTAGCACTTTGGAAAAAGGACGATGAAGCCTTTAAGCGCAGTGAATATGTGGCTTTGTCTAATGCTATCAGCGGCTATTATCATTACCTGATTCGTAATCCCGAAGTATTTGCCTGCTTCGACACCTTTTACGAGTTCTTGCAGGATGCCTATAAAAAAGTACTGGAAGATGACCGGGTAAAGGAAAAGGATTTTGACGTAGATAATTTCCTGTATGTACTGCGCCCGTACTACAAGGGCGGCGAATTCGATTACCTGCTTAATGCTACCGAAAACCTGAACCTTTTGCAGGAACGCTTTATCGTTTTTGAGCTGGACAATATTAAGGACCACCCGATACTGTTCCCGGTGGTTACCATTATCATCATGGAAGTTTTCATTAACAAGATGCGTAAAATGAAGGGCATCCGCAAGATGATCTTAATCGAAGAAGCCTGGAAGGCGCTGATGAAGGAGGGGTTTGCCGAGTACATCAAATACCTTTTTAAAACCGTGCGGAAGTTCTTTGGCGAAGCGATAGTTGTGACGCAGGAAGTGGAAGACATTATTTCCTCACCGGTGGTAAAACAGGCCATCATCAACAACAGCGACTGCAAGATACTGCTTGACCAAAGCAAGTACCAAAACAAATTCGACCAGATACAGGAGCTTTTGGGGCTTACCGAAAAGGAAAAAGCACTGGTACTCTCGGTCAACAAAGCCAACGACCCGGCCCGCAAATACAAGGAGGTTTTTATTTCACTTGGCGGGATGCTCTCCAAAGTATACCGGACAGAAGTATCGCTGGAAGAATACCTGGCTTATTCTACCGAGCAGACCGAAAAAGTCAAGCTAATGGAATACGCGTCAAAGTTTGGCGGCGACATCCGAAAGGGTATCATGGCCATGGCGGATGATATAAGAAGCAAACTTAAAAACTAGAGATTATGAAAAAGTATATAAGGATTTTAGGATTGGCGTTGGTACTGTGGGTTGCAGTGCCCACGCAAGAGACAAACGCGCAGATACCGGGTCTGGATTTTATCACCGGCGCGGTAAAGCGGGTGGTTAAGGCGATTGACCTGCGCATCCAGCGCTTGCAGAATAAAACCATCTGGCTGCAAAACGCGCAGAAGACATTGGAAAATGCGCTTTCAAAATTAAAGCTCGATGAGATAGCCGACTGGACGGAAAAGCAGAAAGAGCAATATGCCAAGTACTACGAAGAGCTCGCTAAAGTGAAAGCCATCATCAGCTACTACCAGCGCATCCGGGATATTACCCAAAAGCAGGTGCGGCTGGTTCAGGAATATCAACGCGCCTGGAATCTTTTGCAGCAGGATGAGCATTTTACCGCTGATGAGATAGAATACATGGGTAAAGTCTATGCAGGTATACTGGAAGAAAGCCTGAAGAATATTGATCAGATAACCCTTGTAGTGGAATCCTTTGCAACCACCATGAGCGATGCCAAGCGATTGGAACTCATCAACGAAGCCGCCGACCGGGTGGATGAGAATTACAGCGACCTTACCCGCTTTAACCGGCAGAATGCGGTGCTTAGCCTTCAACGCTCAAAAGATGCACATGAGGCTGATGTGGTAAGAAAGCTTTACGGTATACAATAAAGGAAATGGTATGGCAGCATTTACAGCAAATGACCTTTTCACGCTTTTTCAAGCTAAAGGATACACAGGGCTTACGCAGTTCTATTCCCCCTCGTTGAGTTTACCGATACCATCGAGGCAGGTTTAAAGCGAGTGCAGCAGGAATTTGCCGGGCAGCAAGGCCTGAACACGTTCAGCATGTCTTCCTATCCGCTATGGGAAAAGCAAGGCAGCCCATATGTATCCAGTTACATGTCATGCAGCTACAATGATGAAAAGTTTAGCATCAGGCTTATAGACCTGAGCTACAACAACGGCACCTACAAGGGTGAACTGTCAAGGCAGTTGCTAAAGGAACCAGGGCCAGAAGATGTCCCCGATAAACAGCATTTAAGCGATACACTGAAAGGACTGATTATACATTCTATCGAATTGATTAAGAGAAACAGTAAACGGATTAAGTTATGAAAGCATTTATAATAACATGTATTGCCCTGGTAACATTTTCTGTTGCTCACGGGCAAACCTGGAGCGAGTGGTTCAAGCAGAACAAGACGCAGAAGAAATACCTCACCCAGCAGATCGCCGCCCTAAAAGTGTATATCAAGTATGCCCAAAAGGGCTACAAGATAGCCAAAGAGGGATTGACAACCATAGGCAACATAACCAATGGCGAGTTCAACCTGCACGAAGTGTTCTTCAACTCACTACGCATGGTTAACCCTGAAATTAAAAACTACGTAAGGGTCGCTGACATTATCGCCCTCCAGGTCAAGATCGTGAAGGAGTACAATAGTACCTATAGCTGGCTTTCCCGTAGCGATACATTTGAAGGCAGTGAGCTGGATTATATCGAAAGGTCTTACCGTAGGCTGCTGGAGAATTGCGAGGCGCTGATTGATGAACTAATTGCCGTCACAACCGATAGCCAGCTGGAAATGAAGGACGATGAGCGGATGGAACGCATCAATCGCCTTTATACGCAGATGCAGGAAAATTGGGAGTTCTGCCGTGGCTTTGGCAATGAGTCCAAAGGCCTTGCCATTGCAAGGCTGCGCGATAAGAATGATGCTGCAACCGGCCGCTCTTTAAACGACATTAACCCAACTGAACCATGAAAAAGATGTGTCTGATTATAGTTTTTGCACTATTTGGAATGGTGCAAAACAGGGCTTCGGCCCAATCGCAGGAAGTACAGCAACTCCTGCTTAATATCGAAAAGCTCACGCAGTTCAAGCAGATCCTTTCCGATATGAAAAAAGGCTACCAGGTGCTGGAAGGCGGCTATAATACCATCAAGGATATTTCACAAGGCAACTTCAGCTTGCATAAAGCCTTTCTTGACGGGCTGATGGCGGTAAGCCCTACAGTAAGAAACAACTATAAGGCCGCAGAGATTGTGGAGTACCAGGTAAAGCTTGTACGTGAATACCGCAGCGCCTACAACCGTTTCCGTGCCGATGATAATTTTAATGCTCGCGAGATTGGCTATGTGGCCAAAGTGTATGATAACCTATTAAAAGAAAGCCTGCGCAACCTGGACGAGTTGCTGCTGGTTATCACAGCCGGTCAGGCACGCATGAGTGATGATGAGCGCTTGCAGGCCATTGACCGTATCCACGCCGAGATGATAGATAAACTTATGTTCCTGCGGAACTTCAATAACGACACATCTGTGCTGGCCTTACAGCGGGCAATGGAGCGTAAAGATGCCCGCACCTCCAAAAGTATCTATGGTATAAACGACTAAATCAACTATGATGAAACGACTATTGAAAACCGCAGTACTGGCGGTAACAGGATTGCTTTTGCCTTTTTTTAGCCATGCGCAAGGCGTCGGCACCGAGCTGCAAAGCATGCACGGTGTACTTGATGAGCTTTACGATGAGATGATCCCATTGTGCAGCCAGCTGATTTCCGTGGGACAAGGCATTGCCGGTTTTGCAGCCTTGTGGTATATCTCTTCAAGAGTGTGGCGGCATCTGGCAAATGCAGAACCCATTGATTTTTACCCGCTGTTTCGGCCTTTTGCCTTAGGCATGTGTGTGCTGATGTTCCCGTCAGTGTTAGGTATCATAAACGGCGTGATGAAACCCACGGTTACCGCAACGGCGGCTATGGTGGAGGGCTCTAATGATGCAATAGAGAAGCTATTAGCCGAAAAAGAGGAAGCCATAAAAACTACAGATCCCTGGAAAATGTATGTAGGCACTGATGGTGATGGCGACCGTGACCGGTGGTACAAGTATACGCACGAAGGTGCCGACCCGGATGAGGAAGGGATATTAGAGGGCATCGGCAACGACATACGATTTGCCATGTCCAAAGCGATGTACAACTTCCGCAACTCGGTTAAGGAATGGATGAGCGAAGTACTTGAAGTTTTGTTCCAGGCCGCCGCGTTGTGTATTGATACCTTGCGAACCTTCCAACTGGTGGTGCTGGCCATACTTGGCCCGCTTGTATTCGGACTTGCTGTCTTTGACGGCTTGCAGCATACCCTTACCGCATGGCTGTCCCGTTACCTCAACATCTTTCTTTGGCTTCCGGTGGCAAACATCTTCGGTGCCATCATTGGCAAAATACAGGAAAAGATGATCCAGCATGACCTTGCCCAGATTGCCAACCAGGGCGACACCTTCTTCAGCAAGCAGGATGTCGCTTACCTCATCT
Source organism: Mucilaginibacter sp. UR6-1 (assembly GCF_020880975.1). GTDB lineage: Bacteria > Bacteroidota > Bacteroidia > Sphingobacteriales > Sphingobacteriaceae > Mucilaginibacter. The sequence goes on from NZ_JAJIWP010000002.1 coordinate 1,140,908, forward strand.
TTATGATTATCGGCATCGTTGGATACTTTACGGTGCCATCTGTGGCAAACTATATCGTTCATGCCGGTGGCGGCGGAGCATTACAGCAAAAGACAACAGCCATTTTCTATTCTTCATCTCAAAGTACGGTGAACACTGCAACAAGCAGTTCCCAAATGGCTGCGGGTGCTGCGATGGATGGTGCCAGGACCATTTACCAAAAGCTTTCAGGAACTACTAATACAACCGGCGATGGCGGGTACATGAATGATAAGCTAAAGGGTAATTCATAAAGAAAGGAGGAAATCATGTTTACAAAAATGAAAAATATCGATACGGCGGTACGCCATTTAAAAATGTTCACCATTGCTGTCGTCATCGGATGCGTAGCCATCTGCACCTTTGCCATCTGGAAAAGCTTTGCACTGGTATCCGAGGTGAAGTCACGGGTGTACATACTCTCAGGCGGCAAGGCGCTCGAAGCATTTTCTGCTGGCCGCAAAGACAATGTGCCGGTTGAGGCACGGGATCATGTGAAGGCCTTCCATGAGCTTTTCTTCACGCTCGACCCCGATGATAAGGCCATTGCCGCCAACACCACAAAAGCACTCTACCTGGCAGACGGCAGCGCTAAGCGCGCCTATGATGACCTGAAAGAAAACGGCTATTACGCCGGGCTTATCTCCGGCAATGTGAGCCAGACCATAAGCGTGGACAGCGTCATGGTCGATGTAGCGGAGTATCCATACCATTTCCGTTGCTATGCTACCCAAAGCATCATGCGTCCAACCAGCCTCACCACCCGTAGCCTTGTGACAGAAGGGGCCTTGCGTAACGTGTCGCGCAGCGACAACAACCCGCACGGGTTCCTGATCGAGAGATGGAACACCATTGAGAACCGCGATTTGAAAACTGCCGCAAGGCATTAATGCGTACTGCTATGGGATTTTTCAGAAAAGCTAAAAACAAACCGGCATCGCCGCTAAATCAGATGGTAAGCAGCAAGGTAACCACCGGGTATAATACAATCAAAACGAAGTGGGCCGAATGGATGGCATCCAGCACGGCAGGCTTTACGAAGAAAGGTTGGATAACGGCACTTGCATGCCTGATACTCCTTATGGGGAGTAATAGCGGCTACCTGATAATTAGCGCCTTTACCGGCGCGCCGAGGGTCGCAATAAAAGTGGCTGCGATACAAAAGCCGGCTCACGCAGGTGATATGGGTGAACCGGAATTGCAGGCCAATATCTCACCTCAAGAATACCTGCGCATTGAGAAATTTCACCGGTACATGGACAGCCTTGCCCGCGACCCGACAGGCAGGAGGATTTACGACGGCATCACCAACAAACGGCCGGGGCTCATGGATATCGTGAAACAGGTCGAAGAATATTACCAGCAATTTAAAAACAAGGAAAAATGAAAAAAGAAGAGATCACACCTAAAATGAAGCGCCAGCGCAAGTTCATGCTGGTGCTGCCGCTGCTTGTATTACCTTTTTTAACGCTTGCCTTCTGGGCACTCGGTGGCGGCAAGATGGAAGCAGCTTCAGCTGCTTCCCAGCAAACAAAAGGGTTTAACCTGAACCTGCCAGGGGCTAACCTGAAAGAGGATAAGCCGATGGACAAAATGAGCTATTACGAGCAGGCGCAAAAGGATTCAATCCGCCTTGGCGAGCAAAGGCGTAACGACCAGGCCAATATGGGTAAAGAAGGCCACGAAGCTTTTGGCAATCCGTTCAACGGCAATACAGCTACAGGCGGGCTGAACACATCGATTGGCGGCTGGTACGGCAACGACCCCAACACCGAAAACATCTATCGCAAGCTAGAACTGCTCAATAAGGAACTGAATAAACCGGCGACTTCGCCAGCTGCGAGTAACACTTACACGCCAACGCCGCGTGAGGCGACAACTGTAGGCAGCGCCGATGTAGAGAAACTTGAAAAGATGATGCAGGCCATGAATCAGCCCGGCGAACCTGACCCGGAACTGGCGCAACTCAACGCCATGCTGGAGAAGATCATGGACATTCAAAACCCGGAGCGGGTAAAGGAACAATTCGATAAGGCCAAAGCCGAAAAGCAACAGCAGGCCTACAAGGTCGCAGCGGCAAGTGACGCTTCGGTAACGCTACTTGATAATAACCTGTACTCTCAAAACACGGGTAACGGTTTTTATGGGCTTGATGATAATACGACCGATACAACTACGCAAAATGCCATACCCGCCGTCATCCATGAAACGCAGACGCTGGTAAACGGTGCGATTATAAAGCTACGCCTTCAGGAGGCTATTGCGGTAAACGGCGTACAGATACCCAAAGACAGTTTCATTTTCGGGGTCGCTTCATTAAGTGGAGAGCGCCTGAACATCGAAATCACCAACATCCGCTACGGCAATTCCATATTCCCGGTGGCCTTACAGGTAGTCGATATGGATGGCCTTGACGGCATCCATATCCCCGGTGCCATTACACGCGATGTTGCAGCCAACTCGGCTGATCGTAGCGTCCAGGGTATCGGCCTCACATCCCTTGACCCGACCTGGCAGGGACAGGCAGCCACTGCGGGCATTGAAACCGCCAAAACCTTCTTCAGCAAAAAAGTAAAGCTTGTCAAAGTCACCGTTAAGGCAGGCTACCAGGTACTGCTTAGGGATAGCAGGCAGCAGCAGGCAAGTGTGCAAATCAATCCACAACATTAAATAACAACCATATGAAAACGATCAAAGCAGTATTCATCCTCGGCATAGCCTTTTTGCTAAACGGTATAAGCGCGTATGCACAACCTGAAATAAATTCGGTCACTGTTTACATTACGGCAACCAAAACAACCAACATCATTTTCCCGCAGGCGATTGTCAGCGTAGACCGTGGCAGCCGGTATGTGCTCGCACAAAAAGCCAAGGGCGTGGAAAATATCTTGCAAGTCAAAGCAGCAAGGGACAGCTTCCCGGAAACCAACCTTTCAGTGATTACCGCCGATGGCAGGCTAAGCTCTTTTGTGGTCAACTATAGCAGACAGCCAGAGACACTTACTATTTCAATTTCTGACAATACTGCGAAGAACGGCATTACTTTTTCAGAGGCCAACTATAACAAAGCTGAAGTCACGCGCTATGCAAAAGCAGCACTAAATGCTAAGGTTAATGGCAGCGTTGCCCGTGATAAAACAGCTGGTATTCGTTTTTTGGTCCGCAGTTTCTTCATCCATAACGATGTGATCTATTGCAGGCTGGAAATAGGGAACCGTTCCAATATCGGCTACGATATCGGCCAGTTGCGCTTCTTTATCCGCGACCAGCAAAAAGCCAACCGGACCGCCACGCAGGAAATTGAAGTGGCACCGGTACTGGCTGAAAACGCTTCAGATGCAATCAAGGCAAACACTACGCAATCCATTGTTTTTGCCTTGCCGAAATTCACTATCCCGGATAAAAAGTATTTGGCCATCCAGCTCATGGAAAAGAATGGTGGCAGGCACCTGGAGGTGCACATCAAGAACCGGAAGCTCGTCAGGGCAAGGCTTTTACCATAAAATTAAATCGATGAAAATAGCATTTGAAGATTACAATGCAGTCCTGGAAGGTTTAGCCGACCTGCATGCGGAAGGTTACGCCTACATCGCCTTTGACCCGGTTTTTCCGGTGTCGGATGTACGGGAGCTCAACGCATTTGATGACAGTTATGATGCCGTTGAATACTGCCACGAGATGCGCACTGATGTGGATTTGTTTGATTACCAGCCAATTTACCCACTATACAGGGCAATGGAAAAAGGTCTTGAGGATAGCAGCCTTCTTGCTGTAGAGGATGGCTACATTGACCTATCCGCGCTGCTCAAAACCTACTATCACATAGAATCTGAAACTATTAAACATAAAAATAGCATGGACATGAACCAGAAAAATTTAGAATACCTGCAAGACCAGGTAAAGTATACCGGCTTTGGCGAGGAGTTACCAAAGCAAATACAGGCAAAAATTGACAAAGGTGGCGAGGAGTTTAAGCTTCAGCACAGCACCAAGATTGGGAACGACAGCGTAGAAGCGACACTGAACTTCTCTAAGTCAAAGCAGAGCGATATGTATTTTTTCAATTCTTACGATGTCAGCCTGAAAAAGGATGGCAGCGAAGAAGCGATGAAGCAAACCTTTTACATTAATAAAGGCCAGAACATCACGTTGAAAGAAGCCTACAACCTCATGGAAGGCCGCGCGGTAAACAAAGACCTGACCAACAAAGAAGGTGAAAAGTACAACAGCTGGGTTCAGCTCGACATGAGGCAAAGCGACGACAAGGGCAACTTCGCCCTGAGAAAATATAGTGAAAACTACGGTTACGACCTTGAAGCTGCGCTTTCTAAGCATCCGCTTAAAGAACTGAAATACGACAACTCTAAGCTGGACCTGATGGACAGCCTTAAAAAAGGGAACATCCAGTCGGTAACCGCTGTAATTGACGGCAAGGAACAGAAGCAGTTTGTAGAGGCCAACCCGAAATTTAAAAGTGTCAATGTGTATGATGAGAACATGCAGAAGCTCGGTGCCCGTGAATCGAAATCTGAAAAACAGGCTGAAGGTGCAAGCCAATCGGCCAAGAAAGCCGAGAAGGTGGAAGTGGCGGATGCCGAGGTGGTTGGTGATTCACCAAAGGCTAAAAAGAACCGTGGCCAGAAAGTGTAAAATGTGATGGATAAGTCAAAGCCCTTGTCGGATTTTTTATCCCTGGTGCAGCAGGACGGGCGTATTGGGTCTACCCATATTGCCATTTACGTTGCACTATGGAAATACCGGCTTAATGAGGGCTTTGCTAATCCAATCCAGGTATTCAGCCGGGACATTATGAGGATCGCTAAAATATCGTGGCGGAATACCTTTTACAATTGCGTTAATGACCTTGACCGTTACGGCTACATTACGTATGAGCCATCAATAATAAAAAAATGAGAAGCTTGATTTATTTTCTTGATGGGGAGCGAGATCTAATTAAGCATCAAAAAAAGTGAAGAGATGGAAAATGTGGTGACAAAAGATGATTTAAGACAGTTCGGAATGATATTATTAAATGACATCCGCCAGGTCGTGCAAAACGGTAGCTCGCACCAGGAAAGTTTGCATCCCGAATGGTTAAAAAGCAAAGTGGTACGCAAGCTATTGGATATGTCAGCCGGTACATTACAGAACCTGCGAATAACCGGTAAGGTCAGGTATAAGAAGATACTCGGCTCATACTATTATAATAAAGCAGATTTGCTGAACCTTTTTAACGATTGAGCATATGAAAATGGACGAGCTGTTTGCGTACCTCGCGCTTATTGAAAGGGACAACCGGTTAACCGTGTGGCATTTTGCTCTGCTTACCGCTATACTGTATTTGGGATATAGGCAAGGACAAAACCATATAATTAAGGTAAGCCGTAGCAAATTAATGGCGCTTTCACATGTAAGTACTATACCTACGTATCATAAGTATTTTAAGGAGTTACAAGATATGGGTTATATTGTTTACCGCCCCTCATACCATCCTGGATACCGAAGCGAAATAGAATTAAAAAAAGCCGTAAAGAATACATTCTTTACGGCTTTTTTAATTAATAAATCTATTATGGTGTTAACTAGTGATAACATTGGTCGAAGAATAGGGGGGAAGTATCGGTGGCAATTCAGTGGCACTTTTTGCTACAAACCCTTTTAACGCATCTATAGGCATGATTTTAAAGCCAGTTCGTTTCCCTTCTGGGCCATTACTTGATAGGACAGTTCTCTCGGCAATTCCAATGAATTGCATACATTCCCTTATAAATTTACTCCACGCTTGAAAAGTTTACCTAACGAGCGACCAATAGTTAACCTATCAAGACCCGACATTCTTCCTATTAACAGGGTTTAATATCATCATGTCTTTCTGCAAGACATACCTTTAATGCTCAAGGTGCCATAAAAATTATTACAAAGAAATGTTGGAACATTCAAATTTTAATTACATTTTTATAAAAACAACCTGACTTACACATGAATAGCCCTCCATCTTGAACCCATTCTTATTCGACAACCGGTTCCTTTATCTCAATTTCTCCTAATCTTATATGCACAAACGATTATTGATTTTTATTGCTGCTGTACTGTGCAGTATTAATTCTTATAGCCAGTCCACAGCTGAATTAACAGCACCCAGAATTACCCCACCACCGCCTGAAGCAGCGCAATTAGGCAAATACGGGCAAATGCCGATAGATAAAAACTCAGGGTTGCCTCAGATCAACATCCCATTATACGACATCAAAACGTCCCGATTTTCCATACCTGTTTCCTTGTCGTATCACGCTTCAGGGATTAAGGTAGATGAAATGGCTACCTGGGTAGGTACAGGATGGTCATTGAACGCCGGTGGCGTGATAACTCGCTCCATTGTCAACATGGCCGATGAAACGCATTACCTCGGTGATACATTGCTGACGCGAGCTGAAATTATCAGCAGCAACAACATGTACTATCTGAAATCGGCAATTCTAAACGTGCCTATGCACGACACCCAACCGGATAACTTTTTCTACAACTTTGTAAACCAGTCCGGAGCTTTCGTTTTTGGTAAAGACCGTAAGCCGCTTTTAACACCTTATAGACCCGTTAAAATCTCTTATAATTTGATTCCTAATACGCCGGGCACTTTCACTGCTCTTGATGAAAACGGCAATATTTATAATTTCAAAGACACAGAACGCACGGTAAGCAGCATCAGCGAAACTTTGTCCGGTACGTCAAGCTGGTACCTCACCGAGATGATCTCCGCAGACAAATCAGATACCGTCAAGTTCGTTTATGACAATACCAGTGCCTCTTTTCCAATGTATTCCTTTGGTTTTAGCCAGGTGTACGGACCGAACTTTGCTGGCGCCAGTGGTGGGTGTAACACAAGTGGTGCAGGAAGTATACTGCAACCGTTACAAGGTTCTACCACTCAACGTGCCACAACAAACCCACTTTATATCAAAACCATTATTTACAAAGGTGGGAAAGTTGACTTCGTAGCGAAAGGCGGTCGCCTGGACGGCCCAAGTCGCCGGCTTGATTCTGTAATCATCTCCGGCTATGACTTTGTGCAGAAAAAATATAACCGTCTCAAAAGTTATAAAATTCATACGGATTTTTGGTATAATGGCCTAAGTATGCCAAGTGGCTATGAAAACGGAAATTCGGCAAAGTACCGGATGAAATTGGATAGCGTAACTGAAAGTGATAGAAATAACATTCGCCTTAAATCTCATCAATTCCAATATAATTCCGTAGCGCTTCCACCGGTTAATTATTTTGCCCAAGACTATTGGGGTTACTACAATGGTAAAAACGGAAATCAGACCTTGCTTGAATCTAAACAATATATTGGTGAGCCGTCCGGCACCTATAATAATCCAAGTAATATTTTATATACCGCGTATACAGTGGGTGGTACCCAAGGTGCGGATCGGACACCGAATGAATATTATATGAAAGCCGGTATGCTGGAAAAGATTACTTATCCAACAAAGGGTTATACTGTGTTCAATTATGAACCGCATGAATATCTTGATTATAGCCAAACACAAAAGCACGAAGTTTACGCATCGGCAGCTGCGGTGGGGAAATATGATGAAACCAAGACCACCAATTTTACATCAGGAGTGGCAAATATTAGTGGTAAGAATGTCGGATTTGTACATATAATAATGACACCTAAAAGCGTGTACCCCGGACAATTGCCGGAAACGCCCTATGTTCGTATTGTAAGAGTATCGGACAACGCGGTAGTTTATGAACAATTAGCCCATCAAACTAATTACATAGACGTTACAATTGGGTTTGGGTTTGATCCTAACACGGCATATAAGCTCGTCGCCTTGGCCAAAATTGGTACACTTCAAGTAAGTGACCAGCAACTACCGGCCGCAAACATATCTATCAGATATGAAGTAGCACAGACGCTTCCGCCAACGGCAGCAATAGGTGGCGGGTTGCGTCTTAAAAGTCAGGAAAATTACGATAGCAATGCCAACCTGATCACTAAAGAAACCTATAAATATGGTAATAATGGTGCCGGTATTTATATGAACAGCAGTCTTGCTTTTTTTAACCGTCAGAATCGTCAAATCATATATGCCTATAATGATGGCATCTCACAGGCATTTTGCTCTATTGCGAACAACTGGATATATTCCAGCAGTCCCACATATTCGTTATCAAATTTAAGTGGCGGTCCTGTTGCTTACGATAATATTACTGTCTACCAAGGTGATAGCCTGAATAATGCTGGTATGAGTGTGTACACCTACGAAAATTTTGCTGATAGCCTTCTGATCGTTGACGCTGCCTATCAAAATGGCGTAAAAGTTATTCCTACCACTTGGAAGAACGGCCAGTTGTCCAGTGAAACTCATTATAAAAGTCTTGGCTCAAACCAATATGCAAAAGTTCAGGAAAAGTTTACAGAGTATAATAACTATGCAAAAGCCTCAGGTTACGGCTTATACATTGGCTATCGGTTTGATATGCGCGGTTTTCAATACTCTTTGGATGTACCTGAGTTCATGAATAATTTTGTCTTTTTCGATTATCCTACTTCATCGGGCAGCCGTGTGCCGAAACGTTCAATAACGAATAACTACGATACAAATGGAACAACGGTATTACAGCGTGACACGGTAAAATATTACTATAATAACCTGAATCACGTTTATCCAACCCGAATTGTTTCGTCTACCAGCCGGGGAGATTCAATTGTCAAATTGGTTAATTTTCCTGAAGATATGGTCAACGCGGGAAAAGACCCCACCGGCGTATATGCTGCTATGAAAACGAAGAACATCGTCAGCCCGCAGATCGAGTTTACGCAGCAAAAGAATTCGGTACCGGTTGCACGGACCATTACCAACTATATTGATACTAACAGCATGTATCTGCCTAAAACGGTCGAGTTCAAGCAAGGAAATAACGCTTCAGAGGTACGCTTGCGGTATCAGAGATATGACAGCAAAGGCAATCCCCTGGCTGTTTCGCAGGACAAAGGGGCGATTGCCAAATACATCTGGGGTTATAAAAACTCCTACCCGGTAGCAGAGATCAAGAATGCAGGCCCTGACAGCATTGCTTATACATCCTTCGAAGATGAAGGTACGGGCAGGTGGACAATAGCATCAGCCCAGAGGGATTTAACGCAGGGGCTGACGGGAAAGGTGTCCTATAACCTAAGTAACGGTAACATCAATAAAGGTGGGCTTGCCACTACAAAAACGTACCGGGTGAGTTACTGGCGCAAAAGCACAAGTGCCCTGGCGATCAGCGGTACGATCTCCGGCGCGGTCAAAGGTGCGACAATAAACGGCTGGACTTATTTCGAGCACAGGATATCCGGTCAAAGCACAGTAACACTTACAGGAACAGGCAACATTGATGAGGTACGTTTGTATCCAAACGATGCGCAGATGACCACGTACACCTACGACCCGGGAGTTGGTGTTACCAGCATTACAGATGCTAAGAATCAGGTTTCGTATTTTGAGTATGACAGCGCGCAGCGTTTGCTGAATGTAAAAGATGCAGAGGGTAATATTTTAAAGAATTACTGCTACAATTATAAGGGACAGCAAACGGGTTGCCCGGTCATCACTACGTTGTCAGCCAATGTTCCCATAAACTACCAAAACTGGACCGGTACAACAGCAAAGATAAATCAACTAAAAATTAAAGACGCTGTGGGAAATACACTTTATACATTTAACACAGCTAATTTGCAAGCGGGGCCAACTATACCACGCGGCACTTACACCTTTGAATTTACCATGCCGACAACAGATTGGATCATGATTGGCTTTACACTTACCGATCCATTGTATTTGGAAACCTACAACAACGGCTCAACTACCTACAGCTTTAGCAATGTAGATATGTCAAATACGACATCGGTTCAAATTAACCTTTGGAACGCTTACGCAAGAGGTGCCGGTTCAACAGGAACTGACGAAACGCCGAAGGAAACAGGGGAATCACCAACAGAAGGAGGAAATTAAAATGTTATCAAATATAAAATCCTGTTATAAAGTTGGTTTAAGCGTCTTCATTTATTATTTATTGTTTCTACCCGCTATTGGCGTAAGAGCCCAATCACCAAATCAGAACTTTATCCGGGTGTTAACACCGCGTACGAAGGTTAAGACCATGTCGGCATTACAGAGCAAACAAGTAAACAAAGACTCGGTTCAAGCAGAAGTCCAATACTTCGACGACCTGGGTCGACCGCTGCAAACTATTCAGGTTAAAGGTAATGCCGACGGGACAAAAGACATTGTGCAGCCGGTCGAATTCGATCCTTTCGGCAGGGAGGTAAAAAAGTATATGCCTTTTGCTTACACCGGAACAGCCGACGGCACTTATAAGACAGACGCCATTACGCAGCAAGGTTTGTTTTACAATCCAGCAGGATCATCCGGCACTCAACAAACGAATGGTGTTGTAAGGACGACCGCACCTTACGCCCAAACCGTTTTTGAGCCTTCGGCTTTGAATAGAACGTTAGAACAAGGCGCACCGGGTACCGTATGGCAGCCAGCCGCCAGCCGGACAACTACAGCCGGACGAACGGTCATTAGCAAAGACACCACCAATACCGATTCTACAGGATTTCGGAAAGTAAGGTACTATTGGGCAATCAGTCCGAGCGGAACTCACACGCGAAGGCTTACCAGCAATAAGTGGTACGCAGCAAACCAGCTATATGTAACGATTAGCAAAGATGAAAACTGGGTTGCGGCAAATGGCAGGGCGGGTACGGTTGAAGAGTATAAAGACAAGGAAGGCAGGGTAATCCTGAAGCGTGTTTGGGAATCCAACAGTTCCGACCTGATGACGTACTATGTATATGACGATTATGGCAACCTATGTTATGTGCTACCACCGTTGGCCAATGATGCCACAGCAGCTATAAGCCAGGCAGAACTGGACGGCTACTGCTATCAATACCGCTATGATGCACGCAACAGGATAGTAGAGAAAAAACTACCCGGCAAAGGCTGGGAATATATGATATACAACAAGATCGACCAGATAGTAGCTACGCAGGATTCATTGCAACGTATGAAAACACCGCAGCAGGCCAGTTTTACCAAATATGATGGATTGGGCCGAGTAATCCTTACCGGTATATACAATATCCCCAACAGCAACACACCGGGGACCAACGTGCGTGCGGCTATGCAGAACGATTTTAATGCGCAAACCACATTGTGGGAGAGCCGCAAGAACCTTGGCCAGCAGGATTCTACAGACTATACCAACCAGTCCCTTCCCAAGACTGGTGTAACCAATTTGGTGATCAACTATTACGACAGCTATGCTGGTGTTTACGGTCTTCAAACAACAGGTGCGCCGGCAAACGAAAGCAAAATGCTGATCGGCCTACTGACTGCGATCCGCACCGCTGTACTTAATAGCCCTGCGACGTTGCTTTGGACGGTTTATCATTATGACGATGCAGGAAAAGTGATTACCACCTATAAGCAACATTACAAAGGCGGGTTGAACACGGTGAAGAATTACGATCTGGTCAATACCACCTATAACTTCAATAATCAGCCGACAACGGTGTCGAGAAGGCATGTCATCTATAATGCAACTACGACTAACTCTGAAACCCGGTTTACAGTGTTCAACCGGTACCAGTATGACCACATGGGGCGAAAGACCAAGACGACCCAGCGGATCACCAACCAGGGAAAGGTAACTACCAACGAAGTGTTGCTGTCGCAACTGGCATATAATGAGATCGGCCAGTTAAAGACGAAATACCTGCATGCTACGGATACTACTAACCTGGCCAACTTTAAACAAAAGATAGATTATACCTACAATGAAAAGGGCTGGATGCTGACCAGCAGCGCACCGCTATTTGCCATGCAGCTAAAATATACTGACGGAACAACCGAGCAGTTTAATGGAAATATTGCAAACCAGTTGTGGGGAGTACCGGGTAACCTGAACAAGACCTATACCTATTCCTATGATCGGCTGAACAGGTTAACATCGGGTAAGGCAACCGGCGGCTTCAATGAGCAGAGCATACAATATGATAAAATGGGAAACATTACCCGGCTGGCCCGTTATGATGCAGGTAGCAAGATTGACAGTCTGGTGTACTCGTATGCTGCAAGCAGCAGCCGTTTGGCTACAATTACTGATGTTTCAGCACTATCACCCACTATCGGAATGCCGCAGGGGACGTTTGGTTATACCTACGATGGTAACGGTAATATGCTTACGGATGCTTCACGAAGCATTACAGCAAACATTACTTACAATCTTTTGAATTTACCCGAAACGATTAGCAGTAAGAACACTACTTATTATTATGATGCAGCGGGACAGAAATTAAGGCGCAAAGTAGGTACAAGCACTTTCACGGAGTATATCGCTGGCGTTCAATATACCAACACGAACGTTGATTTTATTCAGACCGAGGAAGGGCGTGCTTTGCCTTTAAACGACAGCGTTTACAGCTATGAATATACTTTGACTGATCATTTAGGCAACAGCCGCGTTGGCTTCGATATTTATAATAATGCAGCCCGATTGGTTCAAACTAATAACTATCAGCCATTTGGGTTGGAATGGACTGGTAATACTATTGTTTCCCCCCAAAATAATTATCTATATAATAAGAAAGAGCTACAAGAGAATCTAAAGAATGTATATGATTTTGGATCAAGATTTTACGATGTTGTAACTGGACGTTGGTGGGGTATCGATCCAAAATTAGAAAAGTACAATCATGTTTCTCCTTATATTTATTGCTTGAATAACCCCATTATTTTTACTGATGTCAAAGGTGAAGATGTGAAACCAATGAGCGATGCTGCATTAAAGATTATAACAATGGGGTTAACTAAAGATGAAGCAAAATATGTTCGATTAGATGCTCAAGGATTTATTGATAAAGAATTCTTAGCGAATGGTCAAAGCCAGTTAGGCAATGTTGGTGGCAATTATAGTAGCTTGTTGACACTTGCTCAAGCAAAAGAAATAGTTGAAATCTCCATAGCGCAAACTTATGAAAGTACTTTGGGAACACAAGATCAAGGTACAACAACCTATGATTCTGATGTGGATTTTCTGATGAAAGATCCTGCATATACAGGAATGTCGAAGGAAGAAATAATGTCAAAAAATCAATTCGTAAGTGATAAAAAGATATTGAGTGGAAATTGGGGTGTTACAATATACGGTGATGAAGATGGAGCCCATGGCAAGTCCCTTAATGGCAATACACAAATCTTTATTAATGGTGATATGTATAAACATGGTGACGCTGGGGAAAGACAAGCAGTATCAACTGTTGCCCACGAAGCTTATGGACATGCATTATTCAAAATTTTAAACAAGGCCCATTCGCATGGCGGATCAAGATTACCAGGTGGCGAAGGATATAATAAAGAGTTAGAAGAACAAATTAATGGACGAGAAAAAGAAGCAAAGAAAAATTATGATAGTCAAAAGTAACAAGATTTTGATAGCCTTATTTTCGGTTTTAGCAAATATCTCATGTCATGCACAAAAGATGCATACTAAGCAAATTTCCAAAGACATTTTTGGACAACCCTATATAGAAACACAAGCTTCACAAAACAAACAAATCCTGCGTCAATTTTGGATCGACGTAAATGGTGAGCGGATTGAACTCAAACAGAAATTAGACAAACGTCCTATTCTATACAAAGATAGCCTCGAATTTCAACTATTTGTAAACAAAAATTTAAAAATGCCAATTGCAGACGTTTCTGGAAGAGTAATCGTAACGATACTAGTCGGCGAAACTGGAAAAGTTCAAGATTATCGTATAATTAAAGCAATTACCAAATGTGATGAGTGCATAACTAATTCTAGAGCTCTGATAAATCAGCTACCTCAATTTCAACCGGCTATTGCAAATGGTCAGAATGTTAAAAGTACTTACAATCTCGTGATACCCTTTTAAGCAATGTTTTAAGAATTTAAGATTGGCGAAACTAGCTAAACCTTTACCTCACGAAAAATATTGACAACAATGGTTGGAGATTTGAGAAAGGCGGGTGCAGATATTATAAAAACAAGCGTAAGCAACCCTAATCATGCAACTATGACAGGCCCTCATCCAGAAACTGCAAGTAAGCTATTAAACCCAGTCATTAAAAACCCTAATAAAAATGATACAATTACAGATCAAGAATTAGATGAAATTGAAATGAGATGGAATTTATCTCAAAAAAGACGTTGGAAGTTTGCACCAAAGGGTTCACTTGATTAAAAATTTATTTGTAATTTTACATCACGAATTACAACATTCTTTAAATCAGTCGGCTTCCTTGCAGGAAGCTTTAAAAAGATACTTGGAGAAAGGTGGTAAGTAGTTGTGGCACTTTTGTGGCATTCATAGCGACCAAACCCATTTACAAATTGTAAAAGCACTTTTTTCGGGCTAAGTTCTATTCCCTCTCTTAAACTGTAAAATTTTGTAGATGCAGCTATTGAAACACATTACTCATCTGAAACAACGGCAAATACATCGATACCACAATCAATCCTACAACTAACCCCAAAAAAACGATAATCAACGGCTCCATGGTGCTGCTTAAGTTGGAAGTTTTATATTCCACCTCTTCAATATATTGGTCTGCAACGCGGCCGAAGAAAAATTCCAGTTGGTTGGTTTCTTCGCCGACTTTGATCAACTGCACCATTTTGTCGGGGTAGATGTTAAATTGCTGCATGCTGGTGTGCAACGGCGTTCCGTTCAGAATATCTGCTTCAACCTTTGTCAATGAAGCTTCAATGGGATAGTAACCGATCATCTGCCTACAAAGTGCAATAGCCCGTAAAAGCGGTAAACGTGCCACGATGAGCAGACGCATGGCATTGCAAAAGCGGGCAAGGTAGATCTTTTGCACAATCGGCCCTACAATAGGCATTCGCAGCGTAATAGCGGTAGAGATTCGGCGGAATGTTGGTTCTTTACGAATGCGGTAACCGATGATAGCTAATGTTACAGTAAGCAAAATGCCTGGCAGCAGTATATTACCCATCAGGTTAGATAGGGCTATGGTCTGCCGGGTGATCCAGGGCAGTTCACCGCCAAAACGCTTAAAAATATCGCCGAACATTGGCACCACAAAGCGCAGCATAAAAAATATAGCGCCGAACGAGGTAGCCATCACGATACAAGGATAGGTAAGCGCTGAGATAACCTTACGCCGTTGTTTGATCTTGTTTTGGTAATACCTTGCAAGATCCTTAAGCACTTCTACCAGCTTTCCGGTTTCTTCGCCAATCTGCAAACTATAAATTTCATATAGCGAAAAGCGGTTAGAGCGCGATAAAGCGTCTGAAAATGTAGCACCGCTGAGTACATCCTTTTGGATGGTTTCGAACAGGCGGCGGTCTTTTTCCTTTTCCTGGTCGGCGGTAACCAGTTCAAAACTACTTTTCAGGTCGATGCCTGCTTCCAGGAGGGAACTAAGCTCCAGATAAAGCGCCTCCTTTTTTTTATCAGGCAGACCATTGCCTCCAAAACTGATCTCCCGGTTCAGCAATGAGCGCAAGCCATCCGAGTCGTTCTTTTTGGCCTGAGGCTTTATTACTTTTTTCTCGAATCGTTTGATATTAATGCTCGGCATGGTCGGTTCGGTTAATCAGGTCTTGCGAACTGTATTTTTTATCGTAAAAATAAGGAATGGCACGCTTGTTGAATAGTATCGTCATGTTGAAATGATCAATCCGTTTTTCTTCTTCACTCATCCTTGGTTCATTAGCTACAGGTACGCTGTTCATCGTAAATACAGGGTCAGTTACTTGAAATTTAAAAGTATCAGTAACGACAGTATGACGAACGATGAAAGATGAATCCAATTCATAACGAACAGAGGTGGTATCAGTAAACAATCTTATTCCGCCACTGTCGCGCGTAATTATTGTTGCTTTATAAAAATCCTTTTGGAGTAGTATATTAAGGCGGGTAAGCTGTTCCGTGTCATTATGCTTGCTTTGATAAGCGTCAAACGACCGCAATACCAGCGAAAACACGCTCCAGGCCATAGCGATCACAATGCCGGTGATAAGCATAGCGATCACCATTTCTAAAATAGTAGAACCGGCTACCTTACTCTGTTTCATCTATTCGCAACTGTTCTTTTATTTCTGCCAATGTTTTATTCTGCTTGTCAGCCGCCCTGATACTGATTGCAACCATGCCGGGCTGTTCAGCAGGGAATTGTACATCACGAATAATAATCAATGAATCAACAGGAATTTGATCAGGAGTAAATAACTTCTCCCGCTTGGTACGCTGCAATTCCAGCTCGGCAACTGCACGGGCAAGTATTTGCTGTGAGTTTACAGATGACCGGGCAATATTAGTGAAGATCATCATGGCCACAGAAAATACGATAAGCAGCAAGATCATTGCTACCAATATTTCCATCAGCGTGGAGCCGGATACCTTTGTGTTCATGCTTACTTTCTTTCCAGCCATTGTAATATCTGTTGTCTGTTGGCGGCTATCGGCAGCAAACTGGTGGTCATGTAATAAGGCGATAAACCATCGCTGCTGATGGTAGCATTTATCAGGTAATTCTCAAAAGTGGAAAATGCCGTACGATATAGAAAACGACTGCAAAAAATACTTCCTTTAATCGTATTGCCTTTTTCAGAAAGCCGGATATAGCCTGAAGTATGCAATTGCCCGGTTATGTTAGTATGCTCACCAAGTTCGATCACCGGCTTGAGTACATCAGGCTCTTTTTCATAAGTAAATAATATACCGTTGAATTCTGTAGCAACTTCTAAACGAAGCTGAACCGGCACTTGTGTTTTGTAGCGTTTGGTTCTGATTACACCAGCAGCGGACGGATAGTTAAATTGACAGCGTTTACCTATGCGAATGCTATCCGTCGCGAATAACTGGCACCGTCCATGAAAACCACTTTTGACATCAATCGCCTTGGCAAAGATCAGCACATTGTCCAGCGTCATGGTACTATCAATCACCACAGTGGTATCGCTATGGATGGTAATGCGCCCGCTAAGGCTGCCGGATGATAAGGTCAGTATATTTTTTGAAGCTGAAATGATCTGCTCCACATGCTGGAATTGATTACTAAACGTTCCGGTTAACTGAGATTGTGAAACATTACCCTTTATGGAGCTTAATTGTTCACGAAGTAATTTTATCCTGAATTCATCCAGTTCCGGTAGCAGCGGTTTGCTACGTGTTGTTTTACCGGAAATAATATTCTTCGGGCCTTCATACTGTCTTCCATCCACATATGTGCTTTTTACACCGGCTGCAGGCAGATAAGCATCGCCTTTTATCAGTGTCTTGCCAGTCACCCCTAATGGTCGATCTTCGTCGGCCAGGTAAAGCGCAGTCCACTTTGTTGAATCAATATTGCGTGCAATGGTGAATACGCCGGTTAAGGTGTCCTGTAACTTACAGGCTTTCACAATGCCAACATCGTATAAACCCCAGGTATATTTTTGAAGGTATATGCTATCTTGCCCATCATTATAAAGGTCGATGGATTTAACGTCTGTTAAAGTTGTGCCGGTATTTGCCAGTAATTGCTCGATGCCCGAATGTAAATTATGTTGCAGTCGTTCAAAGCGGTGGGCTTGCTGATCCTGCAGGCGGTAAAATGCCGCGATGGCCACGAGTGCCGCACAGATGACACCGATCACCAAAGCGATAACGATGACGATGTATAAAGCCGAGCCCGAAACCTTTTTTACTGTCACTGCTTTTTCACTGATGTGCTATCCTTTTTGCCTTTTTTATGTTTAAAGATATTGATCCTGCGCAGGAATGATGAACTGTCGCGTTTCGGCAATACTACTTTGCCATCCTTATAACGTGTAACCTCAGCAGAATCGGCATTGACATAATTTTTAATCTTTCCATCCAGCAGATCGTTGTGGTAACTACCTTGTGTTTGTGGCAAGCCTTTTTCATTATAAACGGCGAAAGGCCCGTTATGCTGTCCGTTTTTCCAGGTGTAAGTTGCCGACAGCGTACCGTCTTCGCGCCAGGTTTTCCAGATGCCACTCTTTAAACCCCGGTCAAATTGGCCCTGTTCTTTCAAATTCTTATTCAGGTACCATTCTTTATATTCGCCGTTAAGTAATTTTCCGCTAAAACCGCCCTGTGTCGTGTTGATTTGGCTGGCGCTGTACCAGCTATACCATAAACCGGGTTTCGCTTTAGGATTTGAACTAACCGGTTTAATCTCGGCTAATAGCATCCTGTCGCCCTGTGTTAAGCGTACTTTTTGAAACGCATCAGTCGGAACGATCTGTGCGTTAACCATCACAGGGCAGACCAGCATCAAAATATAGATCAGTTTTTTCATGGATTGGCGTTTTGCTGTTGAAAAAATCTTGTTTTTCCTTGATAACGTAATCGCACGGAATCGCGCAGATTTTTAATTAAAACAACCCCATCGGCGCTTTCACCTTCAGCTAACATGGTGTTACGGCCATTAATATGCAGCAGGGCGATCAGTTTTTTAGTTTCCGGGTTTTGGATATAACCGCCATAGCTAATAGTTGGCCAGGTTATTTCAGGCTTTGCGGCTATAGCAAGTGTATTAATCTTTCGTTCCCTTTTAATAGATGCTGTCGTATCCGCAGTTTGCGGCGCTTTGCTTTTACCGAACGGATCACGGTAATTGAGTAACAGATGGGTGGTATCCGGTTGGAAGGCATAATCATCCAAAGGTGCTTTTTTCGCGGAGGTAGTATGTATAGCCACAGGCTCTTCATCACCCAGCGAACCGACGATGCGGTAGATTATAACACCCCATACGGTAGCTACAGCGGCGATCAGTAAATAAGTAGCGGTTTTTCCCTTCAACATAGCGCTTACTGTAATAGTACATTCCGGAGTTCACTGGCAGCACCTTCATTACCCGCAGCATCTACAGCGGTAACTTTCCAATATACCCGCTCACCGGCAGTGCCCGCCGTAAACGTATAACTTGTATTGGTGGATTCAACGGGGAAAGTGTTATTGTAAAGCGTAGTGCCATTATTGCGGTACAAGTAGAAACGATATTTAGCAGCATCATTACGTGCCGACCAGGTAAAAGTTACCGGTAATTGTACTTGCGCGTTGTTATCAGGCTGTGTAGCTGTAATTGCACCGGGCGGAGTGCGGTCGCTGGTGATTGTATAAACAGCCGACCATTTGGACAATTTTGTGCCATCTTCATTCTGGCCGCGTACACGCCATTGATAAACATTGTCTTTTGGAAAGGTAAAGCGGTACTGACCGGCAGGGATAACCTGATCATAAACGTAGGTCGATCCCGAAAAACTGTTGCTGTCAATCTGCAGTCGGTAAGCCGATGCGCCAAACAGGTTGTTCCATTGAAGCGATACAGCACTTTGAGTGGTCAGGGTATTGTTGCCGGGGGATAACAATGTCACCGTTTGCTCTTCCAGGCTTCCGGGCAAAATGGTGAGGTTTCTTGGAGCAGTGTAAGCTGTAGCCGAGCTCCCGTTCTCGGCACGTACCTGCCATTGATAAGCCCCTGGTTCAAGTGTTAACGAAAAGGTGTTTCGCTGGATTACTGTATCCATAACAAGGCTGGCGATAGAATCAAAGTTGGGGCGAACAATTTGCAGGCGATAGTTAAGTGCATCTTCCACTTCATCCCACCAGAAACCAACCGTATAATTGCTGGTTTGGTAATTGTTTGCCGGTGCGCGCAAGGCAACCTGTCTTTTTTCAATAGAAGGTTCAATAAATTCGTTACAGGAAATTAATCCGGTTAACAGTACTGTAAAGAGGCTCAGGCGAAAAAAGTTCAAATACATTTAGCATCTAAAGTAAAAAAAATTTAGTTTAGTGACAGTTTTTTGTAATGAAATTTTTTAGAAAACCCCTAAACGCCAAAGTCACAGCTTACACCCTCCAGGAGGTACTGGTCGTGCTTGTTATTATCGGTATACTTGTATTGCTGGCCTTGCCTAATTTATTGCCACTGATCACTAAAGCCAAAAGTATGGAAGCCAAAACACAGTTGGGTTTTGTACAGTCGCTTGAAAAAAATTATTTCTTTGAACATTCCCGTTATACCGATGATTTGGGTGAGATCGGCTTTTTACAGGAAAAGCTAAGCACTGACGGAAGAGATGGCAAAGCCAATTACCGTATTGAGATTACCAGCGCTTCAAATACCACATTTACCGCGCGTGCTACGGCCGTGGTGGATTTTAACGGTAACGGTACGTTCAATGTTTGGGAGATTGACCAGGATAAGACGATTCGTGAAGTAACACCCGATTGATCATGATTATGGTGCTGCAATTGTGTTTGATGGTGGTGTTAGGATACATCTTTTTACAGGATGCCCGAAGCAGGTCAATTTATCTGTGGTGTTTTCCACTGTTGCTGACACTGTTCATCGTATTGCGTTGGTTGAATAACGAAAGTTGGATGGTCATTATGGCAGACGGCCTGAAATGCCTGATCTTTCTTACAATGCAGTTAGGAATACTTACCATTTACTTTTCCGCAAAGAACAGACGGTGGACGAATATTACCCGTGGGATATTAGGTTGGGGAGATGTGCTTTTTCTGATCTGTACAGCTTGTTATTTATCCTTATTTAATTTTGTTGGATTTTACCTTGTCAGCTTGTTTTTGTCATTGATTACATGGCTGAGCTGGCAAACTATCCGAAAAAATACAGTGGCTATAAAAGTGCCGCTTGCAGGTTTACAGGCATTTTTCTTATTAGTGTTTTTAATTGTTGATTGGTTATCGCCGGTTGTATCGCTTACGCAGGATGACTGGATCACAAGATGGATCTTGATATGAATGCCATGGAAGATATCATTTTAGCATCAGATCAACTGCATTTGGTAAGCAAAGAACAGGCCTGGCATTACCGCATTTTACCCAAAGGCCGTTTGAACGGATCCCTGTGGCTATACTGCGAAGAAGGGGCTTTAGCCAACGAACTTACGGATGAACTGGAGATCGTCCTGAATCAGCCTGTTAAGCTGGAAGCGTTACCTGTAACCCAGGTGGCCCGTATGCTTTCGCGTTATTACCTACGGGAAAACAAGTTGCCGTCAGGTGGTCAGATGTTACTTGCAGCAGAGCATGAAAGTGATTTTTTGCTCAAACTTATCAGCGAAGCTAAAGGATTAAAAAGTAGTGATATTCATATAGAGGTATATGAGCAGAAATGCCGGGTACGTATTCGTATTGACGGTATGATGGTAGAGCGCTATCTGCTTAAACGGGAAGATTATCCGGCGCTGGTCAATAAAATTAAAATAGCGGCAAATCTTGATATAGCGGAAAAACGCCTGCCGCAGGATGGACGGATCAACTTTAAGCACGGCAGCCAGCAGTTTGATATTCGCGTATCCGTGCTGCCTACCTTGCACGGCGAAAAGGTGGTATTGCGTTTATTAAGCAATGATGCCACATCCATTGATCTGAATACCCTGGGCTTTTCAGCGTTTGATCTGAACAATTACCTTCAGGGCGTACGCAGGCCTAATGGGATCATCCTGATGAGCGGGCCAACTGGCTCCGGCAAAACAACCACTCTTTATGCTACTTTAAAACTGCTTAATAAAGAAACCCGAAACATCCTGACTATCGAAGATCCGATCGAATACACCTTAGAGGGGATTAATCAGGTGCAGTTAAAAGAATCTATCGGGCTCACCTTTGCATCTGCCTTACGGACATTTTTACGTCAGGATCCGGACGTGATTATGGTAGGAGAGATACGTGATACGGAAACGGCAAATATGGCTATTCGGGCGGCACTAACGGGTCACTTGGTGCTGTCTACTATCCATACAAATTCAGCCTGGGGAACCATATCCCGGTTAATTGATATGAATATACCGCCGTTTTTGGTAGCCAGTACCCTAAACACCACTGCTGCACAGCGCCTGGTACGCCTGCTTTGCCCGGATTGTAGGAAGGAAGCACCGTTTGATGCGCAATTGTATCCTAAACAATTCAGGCCTTACAGCGAAGTTCATGTGCACTATACAGCCGCGGGCTGCGACCATTGCTTTTACACCGGTTATAAAGGTCGTAAGGCAGTTTATGAGGTAATACCCGTGGATCAGGAACTGGCCGTAGAAATTAAAAAAGGAAATTTGTATATTGATGATCTGTTGCGTGAACGCGGGGTACAAACCCTTGCCGAGAACGCTTTTAATTTATTTAAATCCGGGGTTACTTCTCTTGATGAAATTTACCCCTTGTTATTTAATTATTGATTTGTGTTGAAATGCCTAAACCTTTACGAATTATATTGATCTGTTTTTTTCTGCTACCAATACGGTTGTATGCCCAGCAACCGGATAGGATTGCGCAGTTGCAGGAAAACCTTACTACATTATCTGCCAAAGTCAGCGGCTTACGGCAAAAGGTACACCTGTCAGTCACCGGTGTGTCTTTACAGGAATACCTTACAGGCTTGTCCCGGTCTAATAACCTGAACATGAGCATCGACCCCAAGCTGACCTTTGCAATTTATGACCGATTCAGTGATGTAACAGCAACGAATATTTTAGTCTTTCTTGCCCAAAAATATAATCTTGATATTAAGGTATTGGGCTCGATCATTTCTATCAGCCCTTACCAGGATCCTGCATTACTGGCAGGGCCGAAGATCAAAGATATTAATGTACGATACAATCAATTGAATAACACACTCTCTATGGAGTTGGAGAATGACAGCCTTGCTGCCGTTGCCCGGAAGATAACACAGGTATCCGGAAAAAATGTGGTTGTGCCGGTTGCTTTACAAGGTAAGCGCGTAACCGCGTTCATTAATGCGGCCACGTTTGAAACTGCTGTTGAAAAAATGGCCTTTACCAATGAATTGAAGATGACTAAAACCAGCGACGGCTTTTATTTGATTCAATCTTTAAATGACAGTGAAGAGTTATATATTAATAACGATAAGCAAACCGGTGTACGCAGGGCGTTCAGGCCGGTAGCACCTAATCCGGGCGGAAATGTAGGTTTATATAGCAGGGTAGTCAACGGTCGTAAGCTCATTTCTGCCGACGCTACCGGTGCGAGCATTGCTGACATGGTTCGCCAGGCATCGCAGGAACTGGATATCAACTATTCACTCTATTCTGATTTGAAGGGTAATATTACCCTACATGTTAAAGATGTTGCCTTTGAAGATTTTTTAAATATCCTGTTCAGAGGAACGAACTACACTTTCCATACCGATAACGGTATTTACCTGATCGGCGAGCGGCAAATGGAAGGTTTGCGAACCTTTAAGGTTATCCAATTACAACATCGTTCTATTGACACCGTAGTCACAATGATACCCGAAGACTGGAAGCGTGGATTGGGTATAAAAGAGTTCCGCGAGCAAAATGCATTGTTATTATCAGGTTCCGCCGCGCAGATTGCCGAAGCCGAAGCATTTATTAAGCAATTAGATGTGTTGGTGCCGGTGGTATTGATCGAGGTAACTATGGTAGATATCCGTAAAACGAGAACCATAAGCACGGGTATATCTGCCGGTGTTTCTGATAGCGTTAAAACAGGTGGAACTGTTCTTCCCGGCTTGGATTATACTTTTGGATCAAAGGCTGTTAATAGCTTTTTGAAGAGTGTAGGCAGGATTACCTCAACCAACTTAGGTCGTGTTACTCCTGATTTCTACGTTCGGTTAAGCGCATTAGAGGCTAACGAAAATGTAGATGTCCGCTCGGTACCTAAACTGTCAGCGCTGAATGGACACACCGCAACGCTAAGTGTAGGCAGTGTTCAATATTATAAAAACGTAACGCAGAACCTGTATCCCACAACAACCTCTACTCAATCCGTATTTTACAACGAGTATAAGGAATCGAAAGCGGACTTGTCGATCAAGATCAAACCTGTAGTGGCCGGTGATGATCAGGTAACACTGGGCATCAATGTTGATATTTCTGATTTCCTCTCCATTCCCCGTGACGGATCACCGCCCCCACGCTCGTTGAGTAAGTACGAAACCAGCCTTAGAGTAAATAATGAGGACATGATCGTATTGGGCGGCATAGAGCGCACGGAGCAGTCGGAAAGCGGATCGGGTGTGCCGTTCCTTTCCCGTATACCTGTATTGAAGTGGCTGTTCAGCAGTCGTTCAAAAACCAACGCACGGGTGGTTACAGTATTATTTATTAAGTCAACCATTTTGCGCTAAGCCATGCTGGAACGTTTCTATCAAATAGACACAGCAACCGGTTTAACGCTGCACTTATTGCCCGACGGCTCGTATATTGCGCATGCTTGCTCAATCTGCGTTAAAGGCACACAGCTTGATATTGAAAAGAAACTTACCGGAAAGCATTCGCTGAAAGATGTTGCCAAGGAATTAAATAACGGTACCCTGATCGCGTTGAATATAAACGGGAAAGGTGTATTGACCAAAATTGTTGAACTAAATGGTGAAAACGTTTCTCCTGATTTTGCTTCTATATTACCAGGCGCTGACCCGGCTGATTATTACCGGCAGGATTTTCGGTCAGGAGCAAGTGTGTTTATTTCATTAATACGCCGAACGGATGCGGATAGGTGGATGGCGCAATTACATACCATGGGCTTTAAGGTATTCCTGCTAAGCCTAGGGCCTTTCGCAGTTGATCAAATTCTTCCTCAGCTAAATAATTATAGCGATACGTTAATCTTTGACGGTCATCAAATTGGTTTGGGCGAAAAAAACCACTGGATGAGTTACGTTTACCAGGACGGTAAAAAGGCAGAACTGCCCTTTAAGATAGAATCTGAACGGATGGATGAGCGGTTATTACTGCCTTATGCTGCGGCATTTCAATTGGCATTGCATGATAGGCTGGCTGTAATAGGTGTTGACTCAGAAGAGATAACGGAATTAAGGAACGGCTGGATGCAACGCAAAAAGCTGAAAGCTCAGGCAATGCTGATGCTTATGGCTTTTTTTGTTTTGCTGCTGATCAATTTTTTAGTGTTTAATCATTTCTACACAGAAAATCTGGAACTACAGTCACGCACGAAACTTATTGAGCAAAACGCAGGCGACGCACGTCAGGAAAGTATAAAGATAAAAGAACAGGAAGCTGTTTTGCAAAAACTGGGTTACAATGGCAGCAAGCTGAAAAGTGTCATGATTGACCAGTTGTGTTCACTGTTACCTGATGGCGTTACACTTACAGCATTTGAGATAAACCCGGTTGATCAGAAAAAGAGCCGTGAATTGCGTAATACCTATTTTATTGACCATCGGCTTAAAATAACAGGTAATGCTGACCGGGTATTGAACGTAAATGAATGGCTTGCTTTGATGGGTACTTGTAAATGGCTTAAAAATGCAGAGTTAGAAATTTACCGCGTAAATCCAGAAACAGGGATAGGGCAATTTGTAATAACAGCAGCGTATTGATCAAATGGATAAACTCTTAAACAAACCTGGATACCTTTTATTAGCCGGTGGTTTGCTGATGTTGTACCTGGCCTATCAGTTTGCCTTTAAGCAGACACTTGAAGCATTGCAAGCCAACCGCCAGTTACATGCACAACTCGAAAGCGGCGAAGACTTGGTTGCGCAACCTGGGTTTACAAAGCGTAAATCGCTAAACCTTGAACGAGCCCTCGAATTATACAAGGTGGACACAGCCACATTTCGTTCAACGCTAATTACCACGATGTCGCTGCTTGCAGAAAAACACAGCCTTCGTATGACGGATATACCAACAGTTGCCGATACCGCAAGTGACAGTCAGCAGCATAGGGTTATTTTACAAGGAAGTTATCACAACATGATCAGGTTTTTGAATGATGCTGAAAAGATAAAAGGATACGGGCAATTAAGATCTGTGGAGATTTATTCTGAAAAAAATAGTGCTATTGAGAAGACTGACTTAAAATTGCAAATTTACTTTATTGGGATATAAAGGAAAACGTTAACCATTATCTTTAATTATAGCAATGTCACTTATAAGATTAGTAGTACTGGTCAATTTAAAGTTATGGCAACTTCATGGTACGGCTGTACAAGATTTGAAAGAATATGCTGCAAACTCAAAAAAAAGGTGCGAAGATTCTATTCTTATCTTCTCTTCTCCATGTTCATTATTGTCAGAATTATTGGTAGTAAGTACTGCTTGCTAACAGTTTTTTTGCAGCAGCAGGCTTCCAAGCAGGAAGTTATGAGAAAAATAAAAACACACGGCGCAATCACGTTGTGGAACTTCTGTAGCAATTATTAACATGATAAACCTTTTTCGCTAGATGTAAAGGGTATATTCAAGATAAGTTCATTTCCCTTCTGCTCTATATCTTCAATTATTAAATTGTGTTTTTTTAACAATTAATTTTCGATACATATAAGATTATAAATCGCAGAAGCTCGTCTCACACTTTAACAAACGTCAGTTTAGAAACTAAACTTCTCGTTTGAGATCGTATGTTATTCACAAATTTTAGATACATTGCTACGTTATTTCGCTAAGCCTCTTTATTAGGTATTTAGATTTTTTATCAAAAAGCGTTTTGAAATGATTATTTACTATAGCGTAAAGAACTATGTTTACATTTGACGAGTATTACCTCATCTTAATAAATAATCAATGACTAGTATGCTAATTTTGATAAACAGAAAGTTCCCAATTAGCAGGATCGAGACGGTGAAAAGTGTCAAGAACAAATAAATATAGGCTATTTAATGTCCCGTCTTATTTAAGTTAACGCTTTTATGTTCTCGCATCGAATTAAGATGGATGTTTAAATAATGTTTAGCGGCCGTAATAAATAGTCTCGCTTTAATTTTAATCTCTTTCTAACGCGTTGATTGTCATTTTACATTGGGAAATTAAATCAGGAAGAAATGTCTGATCGCTTAAGAATTTAAAAGATAATTTTGTAGAGTGCGATGGGTCGTTAACGGTTCCATCAATCTCAATTTGACCACGATCTGTCATATCAATCTTAATCTTAATACGCCCACTTATCATAGGCTGAAAATAAACCCCCCCTTTTAAACTTTGGTTTATATAGCTCAATCCTTTAAATAAATCTTCAAGATCAAAAAGTTCAGCTTCTAAGGGCAACTTGACTATAAAGCCATCACTAAAAAAACTAAACTCATAGCCAATAACCGGATGTTCCATTCCGATATTGGTGAAATTCTCTAGCGAAAAAATGTGTTCACCAGTGACTTTTTTAAATACTATCGACATTTTTGATTCTACTTTTTACTATAAAGGAACAAA
Organism: Mucilaginibacter sp. UR6-1; assembly: GCF_020880975.1. Classification (GTDB taxonomy): domain Bacteria; phylum Bacteroidota; class Bacteroidia; order Sphingobacteriales; family Sphingobacteriaceae; genus Mucilaginibacter. The sequence continues at coordinate 1,168,178 of NZ_JAJIWP010000002.1, forward strand.
ATTTCTGTGAAAGATCAGCCCTTTATCAGTTATTCCGATTTGGTAATATCCAGGCTTTCATTGACAAAACCTGGATGCTCAAACCAATTTGCTCCATCTTTAATCCGTTGTGCCCATGGTGCGTTTTCAATAATAGTTCTATCGAACGAGCGAGGAAAATCATGATATAAATCCGTTTGATTATTTAGTCGAGTGTCATATTTGAAATTCTTTAGATTTTTTATTGACTGGAGCACTTCGGCAGGATCTTTCTTAACAATTCAAATTAGTTCGAAAACTGTTTTTACACCTTTTAAAACAGGAAACAGAATTAAAAAAGGCGTATTATCCATTTCAATGCCATCCTTAATAACATGTTTTAGTCTATAGTCAGGGGTTGGCCGGCCTTGAAAGGATCCATTTAATTCAATTTTGTTTGCCCCAATGCTACCTCTATCTGTAGATGCAATGTAAGAAGAAGTGCTTATATTTAGTTCTCCATTCTCGATATTCAATATAGCCCCGGCTAAATCTCCATTAGATATACTATTTTCAATTCCGGCCCCAATCATAAAATCTTCTCCAGAAAAAGTAATCGCATCACCGGTTGTATTTTGCTCTATTACGTCAGCGGCAAAACTCAATGCAGACTGCCAGTAAGCAGCGTATAGGCCTTGGGCAAACGGATCATAATCTTCTTTTATAAAAGCACCTTCAACACCACTCCAATACATTTCCCTTGAAATACGTCCAGTACTACGAAAAATCCCGAGGATTTGAAGCGGTTCAGGCCTCTCTACAGGGTAAGCGCTCGAAATATGTTTATCCCCCAAGGGATCATTGAACATGATAGGGTTATTAGCTGAATACTGGTACATCGTCATGGATTCAGTAGCCTCGGCCATAGGGTCAACAGCGATAAACCGGCCTAACGCAGCATCATAG